>JAGOQJ010000006.1:0-140000 GCA_017991595.1 Candidatus Didemnitutus sp.
TCGCGATGGAGCATTGGGGCGTGATTCCGGACGTCGTCACGATGGGCAAGGGCTTCGGCAACGGATTCCCGGTCACGTGCGTCGCCGTGCGCGAGAAGTTCAAGGAAAGCTTCGAGAGCATCTCCGCATCCTCCAGCTACGGCGGCAACCCGATGGCGTGCGCCGCGGCGCTGATCTCCACCAAGGTCATCGAGGAGGAAAACCTCCTCGAGCATGCGACGCATCTGGGCAACGTCGCCCTCAAGCGCATGCAGCGCATGAAGGAGCAGCACAAGATCGTGGGCGATGTCCGCGCCAAGGGCTGCCTCATGGGCATCGAGCTCGTGAAGGACAAGGCGACGAAGGAGCCGTTCGACAAGGCCGGCACGCTCGTTTACCAGAAGGCCTTCCGCAAGGGGCTGGCTTGGATCCCCGCGGGGCACATCCTGCGCATGAGCCCGCCGATCGTCATGGACGAAGCGACGCTGCTCAAGGGTCTCGACATCATCGACGAAGCGATCGGCGAAACGGCCAAGGAACTCGGCTTCAACTGAGCCGCTGCGACGACTCCCGATGAGCGCAACACCTCGACTTAACCGTCTGTTTCACCCCGTTTCCGGTCGCTGCTTCGACGTGGCGATCGATCACGGATTCTTCAACGAGTTCGGCTTCCTCGCCGGCATCGAGAACATCGGCAAGGCCGTGCAGACGGTCGCCGATGCGGCGCCCGACGCCATCCAGCTCACCGTGGGCCAGGCGCGCCACCTGCAGAATCTGCGGGGGCGCTTCAAGCCCTCGCTGGTGCTGCGCGTCGACGTGGCGAACGTCTACGGCAAGAAACTGCCGCGGAAGCTCTACAGCCGGATGATCGAGGAGCCGGTCGAGCAGGCGTTGCGGCTCGATGCCGCGTGCCTGTGCGTGAATCTCTTCCAGATCCCTGATGAACCGGAGGTGGGCGAGGAGTGCGTGGCCAATATCCTGCGGCTCAAACCGCTCGCGGCTCGCTACGGCATGCCGATGATGGTGGAGCCGCTCGTGTTCCGGCCGAACGCCGAAGCCGGCGGCTACATGGTCGACGGCGACGAGAAGAAAATCATCCCGCTCGTCCGCCAAGCCGCGGAACTCGGCGCCGATGTCATCAAGGCCGATCCGACGGACAACGTGAGCGTTTACCACAAGGTCATCGAGGCGGCGAGCGGCGTGCCGCTCCTCGTGCGCGGTGGTGGCAAAGTCAGCGATCGGGAAATCGTTGAGCGCACCGTGGCGCTGCTGGCGCAAGGCGCGTCCGGCATCGTTTACGGGCGCAACATTATCCAGCACGCCAAGCCCGCCGCGATCACCAAGGCCTTGATGGGCGTGGTGCACGAGAATTGGAGTGTGGATCAGGCCATGCGTTTGCTCTGAGTCATCCTCATGCGTTTCTCCTTCGCTTCCGGGGAATCGGCCGCAGGTTGTCGGCCTGCGGGCTTTGCGGCCGGCGGCCACCAACCCGGAAGTGAAGCAGAAGGCGCGGCTCGGGCAGCTCATTGCGCCGCCGGTCTAAGAAAAGCACACGTCCCCGAAAACATGCCCACCGCCTTAACGGGCTCGCCGCTTTCGCCGAAATCGCCGTGGATGCCACTCACTCGAACAACTTCTTCGTCTCGCGCCTTTGCCGACCGCTGATCAACCCATGAGCACCTTTCTAGTTCGGAATGCGCGGATCGTCGTGCCGGGAGAGCGAATCCTCTCCGGCGATGTGCTCGTGCGGGAGGGCAAGATGGTCGAAATCGGGGCCGTGTCCGCGAGTGCGGCGGCCGGCGCGCCGGTGTTCGATGCCGAGGGACGCTTGCTGACGCCCGGACTGATTGACGTCCACACGCATGGAGTGATGCAGAGTCTGTATGAGGCGGGAGCGTGGGAAACGCGGTCGGCGCTCCGGGCCTTGCCGCAATTCGGCGTCACCACGGTGCTGCCGACGATCATTCCGCACGACAACCCGGAGTGTCTCGCGCGTCTCGCTGAGATCGTGGCGGTGCTGCCGTCGATCCGCGAGGTCAACGTGCCCGGACTTCATCTTGAAGGGCCGTTCATGACGGTCGGGGGTGCGGCCTGCCCGACGTTGCCCGGCGATGTGGCGTTGCTCGAGCGACTGTTCGCAGCCTGCGCTGGCCGGATCGCCGCGATGTCATTGAGCCCCGACGCTCCCGGCATTGTTCCGGTGATCCGCCGTCTGGCGGAGCGGGATGTGCGCGTGTTCCTCACGCACACGCGGGCAGGCGTCGAAGACACCGAGCAGGCGATCGCCGCGGGGGCGAGGCATGCCACGCATTTCTATAACGTGTTCTATCCTCCCGCGGAGACGGAGCCGGGTGTTCGTCCGGTCGGTGCGGTCGAAACCATTTTGGCCGATCCGCGGGTGTCGGTGGATTTCATCGCCGATGGCGTGCATGTGCATCCGATGGCGATCCGTGCTGCGGTGGCGGCCAAAGGCTGGCAGGGGGTTCTGCTCATCACCGACTCAAACATCGGGGCAGGACTGCCGCCCGGAGTCTATCCGACGCCATGGGGGTTTTCCGTGCGGGTGTCCCCACGCACGGCGGCGCGGCATGCGACCCAGAACACCCTCGCCGGCAGCGCGCTGACCATGGATCGCGGCGTCGCGAACCTGTTGCAGTGGTTGTCGCTCCCGCCGGAGCAGGTGTGGGCGATGGCCACGCTCAACCCGGCCCGCTTGCTCGGCTTGGCCGGGAAGGGGCGCATGCAAGTCGGCGCCGATGCCGATCTCGTTTTGTGGGACGCCGACCTCACGGCGCGCCGCACCTGGGTGAATGGAAACACAGTCTATGAAAAGAACGTCGTCTAAATTTGTCTTCGCGCCGGCGAAATTTATCCCTTTCCGCGACACGAAGGTGATCGCTCGCATGCGGGCCATCACCCGTCGCGAAATCACTAAGCACCCGAACCCGGACTTCCGCATCAGCGTGCTGCCGGATGCGGAGTTCGAACGCCGCTGGATCGACGACATGTTCACCCGGATTCGGACCGCGATGGACGCGGGGGAGCAGTTCGTCGCCATCATGCCGAATCCGTGGCCCGGCTACTCGAAGCTCGCGGCGAAACTCAACCGCGCTCGCGTCGATTGCCGGCGGCTGCACACGTTCAACATGGACGAGTATGCCGACGAGAACGGCCGCATCGCGCCCGAATCGTGGGAGTTCGGCTTCGGCTACGCCTTCAAGAAATACTTCTGGAGCAATCTCGATGCGAAGTTGCGCCCGCCGGAAAAGCAGGTGCACGTCTTCACCAATCGGAACCTGAAGAGCTACGGCCGTATGCTCGCCGATCTCGGCGGCGCCGATATTTGTTACAGCGGCCCGGGCTGGACGGGGCATCTTGCCTTCATCGAACCGGACGCGCCGGAATTCGCGGGCTCGTTGAAGGAATGGAAGAAGATGGGCCCTCGCATCTGCACGCTCAGCCCGTTCACGATCGCGCAGAACTCCCTCCACGGTTACTTTGGCAGCAGCGGCGATCTTTGTGCCGTCCCGCCCAAGGCCGCGACGATCGGGCCGGCGGAGGTCATCGCCGCCAAGCATCGCATCGACATGCACTCGATCGCGATCGACGGCTCCTTTGCCTCATGGCAGCGCCTTATGTCGCGCCTGGTGTTGCACGGGCCGGTGACGCCGCGGGTGCCCGAGTCCATCCTGCAAACCTTGCGGACGGACGTATGGGTTTCCGAGACGGTCGCTGCCGATATCCGCCCGCGGTGGGATAAAGGTTATTGAGCGGAGCGTGTTTCGGTGGACTGCGCTTGGCCGCTGAGGCGATAACTTGCCCCGCCACTCGCAGCCCGCATTGGCAGGCTCATTTTCGTCCTGCGTCGGGCTGCTTCGCGGACTTTCCGCCCGGGCGAGTTCCGCGAAATACGCTTAACGCGGAACTGGGGCGCAGGTGGATTGCGGCGGGGTGGGGTGGGACGCGCGAAGGCGCTAGTGTTGGGTGCGGGCGGGGAATTGCAGCGTAGACGCATCTCTCGCACATGGCCGGGCGCAGTCGTCCTCTCGTCAAAACGCTTGGTGGCCCGAGAGCTAATCTCACGTGCCGGGCTCGCGGATTCGGGCCAAGATTACGGAGAAATTACGTAATTTATGGCCCTAAATTGCCCAGAATTGCTGTGGCTTTCATTTTTTCGGGTTGGCCGTTGAAAGCTTCTTAACCCCTTAAACAAAAGGCCCTCCCGAGCAGTGGGAGGGCCTCAAATTGGGTGCAGGGGTTGGATTTGAACCAACGACCTTCAGGTTATGAGCCTGACGAGCTACCAGGCTGCTCCACCCTGCAACAAAGGAGCGGTGAACGTGCGAACCGCATTTTCTCCTGTCAACCGTCATTTTTAGAAAATCGCAGGAAAGGTCTTGCTCCACGCCCCGCGCATCTCTGTTTTCAGCCCTTCCTGTTCCTTTAACCAACCCAACCAAAACTCAGCGCGAGGCTCCGTCCGGAACAGGGGCGAGGTTTCGCGCAAAGTCTGATCGCAAGGCGGCCCAGTTGGCCGACCTGTGTATTCGACATACATAGATCCCATGAACGTCACTCCCAAAGACCTCCTCGATGCCGGCGTCCACCTCGGTCACCAGACCAAGCGTTGGAACCCGCGCTCCAAGCCCTACGTGTTCGGCCACCGCCAGGGCATCACCATCATCGATCTGGAGAAGACCCACGCCGCCCTCGAGAAGGCCTGCTCCTTCCTCGAGCAACTCGTCGCCACTGGCGATGAAGTCCTCCTCGTCGGCACCAAGCGCCAGGCGCAGGAACTCATCAAGGAGGCCGCGGCCGCCACCGGCATGCCCTACGTCACCACCCGCTGGATGGGTGGCACGCTTACCAATTTCGAGACGATCAAGAAGTCCCTCGCCAAGTTCAAAAAGTATCAGGCGATGGACCAGAACGGCGAGCTCTCTAAGTTCTCCTCCAAGGAGGAGTCCGCGATCCGTCGCGAGATGGCCCGCATGACCCGCAACTTCGACGGTATCTCCGGCATCAGCGGGCTTCCCGCCGCGATGTTCGTGATCGACGCCGGTTACGAGGAAATCGCCGTCCTCGAGGCCAAGCGCCTCGGCATCCCCTGCGTTGGTCTCGTCGACACCAACTCCGACCCGACCCTGCTCTCGCACCCGATCCCGGGCAACGACGATGCGACCAAGTCCATCCGCATCGTGGTCGAGACCGTCGTCGCGGCCATCCAGGCCGGTCTCTCCCATCGTGAGACCCGCCGCGTGCAGCGCGCCGAGAAGGCCGCCGCCGATGCCGCGGCCGCCGCGGGCGGCGCCGACACCGACGAGGTGCTCGAGAAGGTCGCCCTCCCGCAGGACGTGAAGGCCCTCGTCGAGGACAAGCCGGCCGTCGCTCCGCGCAAGCGCACCACCCGCACCGCCGGCGCCAAGAAGTCCGCCGTCAGCACCGAGGAAGTCTAATCTCTCAAACCCAGGAATACACTCCAATGTCAGCTGTCACCGCCAGCATGGTCTCCGAACTCCGTGAAAAAACGGGCGCCGGAATGCTCGATTGCAAGAAGGCCCTCGATGAAACGAAGGGCAACATGGAGGAGGCCGTCACGCTCCTCCGCAAGAAGCTCGGCAACAAGATCGACAAGCTTGCCAGCCGCGCGACGAAGGAAGGTCTCATCGAGTCCTACATCCACGTCGGCGGCAAGGTCGGCGTCATGATCGAGGTCGGTTGCGAGACCGACTTCGTCGCCAAGAATGAGGACTTCAAGGCGTTCTGCCGCGACCTCTGCCTCCAGATCGCCGCCGCGAGCCCGCTCTACGTCTCCCGCGATCAGGTCCCCGAGGCCGAGATCGCCAAGGAGCGCGACATCGCCTCCGCGCAGATGGAGGGCAAGCCCGCCGCCGCCGTGCAGAAGATCGTCGAAGGCAAGCTCGAGAAGTATTACTCGCAGGTCTGCTTGCTCGACCAGCCCTTCGTGAAGAACCCGGATCGCACGATCAAGGATCTCCTCACCGAGAAGGTCGGCACCATCGGCGAGAACATTCAGATCCGCCGCTTCATCCGCTACCAGCTCGGCGCCTGAGGCGCTGCGCTCCGCGAGCAAAATTATCCAGGCGCGCCCCACCGGGCGCGCCTTTTTGTTGTGCGCGATCGGTGGGGCAGGCCGCGGAGGGCGCGCCGGACCGCGCGCGAGCTCGACGGCGGCGCCGACGAGGGATGCACGCACCATGGCCACATACGCCATCGCGTGACACGCGTGGTGGTGCCGGGAAAAATTTCGCTTCGTGTTCCGGCCAAACTTGAGGTCTTGTGGCCGCTGTCACGCCATGAATGTCACGCAAAGCCAGATCATCCAACGCGGCCTCACCAACTGTTGTCCGAATTGCGGGGGCAAGACGTTGTTTCGCGAGGACAAGCGCTTCGAACTCGACCGCGAGTGCCGGCGCTGCGGCCTCAAGCTGGAGCGCGAGGAAGGTTTTTTCCTCGGCGCCATGGCGCTGAACTACGGCGTCACCTGCTTCCTGTTCCTGCTGCCGACGGTCCTTCTCTGGTATAACGGCGTGCTGGGCGACACCGCCACCATCGTCATTGCGCTGGCCGGTGCGGCCCTTGTGCCGATGCTGCTCTACCGGTCCTCCCGCAGCTGGCAGTTGATGCTCTACTACTTCTTCCTGCCCCAGCATCTGCCGGCCAACCGGCGCCCCTTGGGGGATGGCGAGGACGAAAACACGTAATCCGCGCTGTAAAAATGGCGGAGAGGGTGGGATTCGAACCCACGTTAGGGTTTAAGCCTAAACCGCATTTCGAGTGCGGCGCGTTCAACCACTCTGCCACCTCTCCGGAAGCAAGACGGAGCAACGTAGGAAGCGCGGACGAAAACGGAAGCGAAATTTTGTGCCGCCCTGCGGAACGGTCCCGCGGCGCATAAATCCCGTCTTCCCGGGCTGGTGGAAGGCAGGCAAGGCCGCCCTCGCTTGACGATGCGGCCCGGCGACGACGTCCGTCGCTTAGCTCGCGGTAGCCATGGCCGTGGGTTGATGCAGATGCTGTGCCGCGGGGCTGCTGCGTACGGAAGGGTGACGTTCTGGCGGAGCGTGAGTGGCAGGATGGGCGGAATGCCGGCTTGCGGTTTCCGTGGCATTTTCTGTGCTAAGAAGACCTCTCGTCACCATGCCCCCCACCTTTCGCGAGCGCTACTGTGCGCATGCCGGTATTCCGACCGAGCAGTTCGAGGAACACCTGTTTCGCCGGGCGCTTTATTTCCATGCCAAGCCGTTGCAGGGAATCCTCGATTGGATGCCGGACTACTTCACGGCCGACCACGATTTCCTGCGCAGCGTGGGTGACATCCGCAGCCGGCGCTTCTTTCACGCCGAAGCGGGGGAGTATCAGACCCACTCCATGAATCGCGGCGTCTTGCGGCGGGTCTTTTTCCTGCGCGTCTCAGCCGAGCGCGTGCGGCAGTTCATGGAAGAATGCTGGGGCGGGCACGATTCGAACCCGCCCTTGGGGGGCGGACGCGACGCGGCCTCGGCGGATTCTCATCCGCCGCATTGAGCCGGCGCGGTGCGGCGCTACCGCCCGGGTTCAGCTCACGCTGATCGTCTTCGCCTGGGTGAACTCGCGGATGCCCCGCGCGCCGAGTTCCCGACCGTGTCCGCTGAGCTTCACGCCGCCGAAGGGCAGGGTCGGGTGCGAGCGCACGAACTCGTTCACGAAGGCATTGCCGGCCACGAGCTGCTCGCGTGCGATTCGCTCACCGCGCCGGCGATCGCGCGTGAAGACGCCCGCGCCGAGGCCGAAGGGCGTCGCGTTGGCGAGTCGGATCGCCTCGGCTTCGTTCCGGGCCGGGATGATGGCTGCGACGGGGCCGAACAATTCCTCGTCGAACGCGGCCATGCCGGGGCGCACGTTCGTGAGCGCGGTCGGCGGGTAATAGCAACCCGGCGTGCGCGGCAGAGTGCCGCCGCAGAGCAGCCGCGCGCCGGCGCGCAGGCTGCGCCGGACTTGCTGGTGCAATACCGCGCGCAGGTCCGCGCGGGCCAGCGGTCCGAGCTGGGTGTCGGCGTCGCGGGGATCGCCGGTGCGACGCGCTTGCAGGCGCGCGACGAGGAGTGACTCGAAGCGCGCGCGCACCGACTCGACGACGATGAGGCGCTTGGCCGCGATGCAGCTCTGCCCGTTGTTGTAGAGACGAGATTCCGCGCACAGCTCCGCGGCCTGCTCCAGGTCGGCGTCGGCGAGGATCACGTAGGCGTCACTGCCGCCGAGTTCGAAGACGCCAGGCTTCATCGCTTGGCCGGCGATCGACGCGACCTGGCGTCCGACGGCGGTGCTCCCGGTGAGCGTGACCATCGCGATGCGCGGATCGGCCACGAGGTCGCCGGTGCGTTGGCCGCTGAGCAGCAGCGTCTGGAAAACACCGCGCGGGATGCCGGCGCGCGCGAAGATGCGGGCGATTTCCAAGGCGCAGCCGGTGACATTGGCGGCGTGCTTGAGCACGACGGTGTTGCCCGCCATCAGCGCCGGCGCCGTGGCGCGGAACACCTGCCAGAACGGAAAATTCCACGGTTCGATGGCGAGCACGACGCCGAGCGGTTGGTAGGTGACATAACGCTGCGCCGGCGCGCCGGCAGGGCGCTCGTCGGCCAGAAAGACGGCGGCCTGTGCGGCGTAGAAATCGCAATTCACCGCGCACTTCTCCACTTCGGCGCGCGCCTGCGTGATCGGCTTGCCCATCTCGGCCGTGATGAGGGCTGCCTGATCATTCGCGCCGCGGCGCAACTCCCGGGCCACGGCGCGCAGGTGGCGAGCCCGCCGGGCGAATGGGAGCTGGCGCCACTCCTCGAAAGCCCTAATCGCCGCATCGAGCGTGCGGTCGACGTGCCGCGCCGTGTGCTCGCGATATGAACGGAGGCGGCGACCGGTGGCGGGATTGAGCGTGACGAGCGACATGGCGGCAAACGTGCCAGAGACGGGATGCGTTGTCCACGGGCGCCCGCCATCGCACCGCTACAGTGGGGCGCAATTGTGGGGCGCCGGTGCGGGAACTGATTGTGCGCACGCGGACAGGCGGAAGCTACGGGTCGTCAGTCTGCCGGTGCCTCAGGATTTCAAGTATCGCGCAAGCGTGGCGCGCAGTTTCTCGCGGGCGCGATATAGCCGGGTCTCGACGGCCTTCGGGGTGGCGCCGACGATGGCGGCGATTTCGGCGTGCGGGAGGTGTTCGAATTCCGCCAGCAACACAGCCTCGCGCAGTTCGTCGGGCAACGCGGAGACGGCGGCGCGCACGGCGGCGGCGGCCTCAGCTTCGGTCACGCTGTGACCGGGAGTGAACGTCGTAAAGGGCTCGGGCGCGGCGTCGAGCGCGGTGGTGGGACGGCGCAGGTGACGGCGGGCGTGATCGCGCGCCAGGTTGAGCGCGATCTGGAACATCCACGTCGAGAACCGGGCGCCGGCCCGGTAGCGCTCGCGATGTTGGTAGATGCGGACGAAGGTCTCCTGCGCGAGGTCGAGCGCGTCGTGCTCGTTGCGCGTGGAGCGGTAGAGGAATCCGCGCAGTGGTTTTTCCCAGCGCGCCATCAGGCGGTTCAAGGCTAGGTCTTCACCGCGTTGCAGCGCCAGCATCGCGTCCTCGTCGGTGTCGGTGCCGGCGGCGGTCATTTCAGGCCAAAGGCGGCGTGGTGCTCGTGCCGCAGGATGCGTGGTTCGACGAGGGCGAGGAAGCGCGCGCCTTGGGCGGCGTCCATGTGCGCGGCGACTGCGCGCACGTGCTGGAGGGTCGCTTCCTGGCAGATTCGCTCGAGCCGGAGGACTTCCGTGCGGAGATTCGGGTCGGCCGGAGATGAGGCGAGGCGCTCGCGGGCTGCGACGATGGCGGCGCAGTGATCGGAGCAGACCGGGATGTAAGCCAAGTGGAGCGCCTCGATCGTGGCGGCTTGGGCGGGGGTGAGTTTAAATTCCCGGGTCAACCACACGATCTGGTCCTCGTCGGCCGGCGGCGGCGGGACGACGAGGCGCGTGATGCCGTAAGAGCCCGCACCGACGAGCATCACGACGGCGAGGATGACCAGGAGGCGCTTCATCAGCGGGGCGGATGGCCGGTGTGGGCGACCATCAGGATCGGGTCGACGTTGCGCACGTAGGTGTCGGCCATGCGCTCGGTATGCTCGCGGCGCGTCTGCAGCTGGGCGAAGCCGATGCCGGCGATCAACGCCAGCGACGCGGCGAGCGACAAGGCCCAGCGGAAAGGAATGACGGTGCGCTCCGCTTGGCGGCCGGCCTCGATGCGCGACCAGACGCTGGCGGCGAAATCGGGAGCCGGAGCGGGATCGTGGCGCCAGCGGCGCAGCAACGAAGAGAGCGGATCGGAGGCGTTCATGGCCAAGTGATACGATGAAGGCGGGCACGCCCCTCGGCAAATTTTGAATCCGTTGTGGCCGGTCTTGAAGGTGGGGGCGATTGTCCCAATCGCCCTAGATGGTGGTTGCGAGTGCACGCTGGAACCCAGGGCGGCTGGGGACAGCCGCCCCTACCGGGGTGCTGGTGCAGGCCAAGAAAAAGGCCGCTCGCGAGAGCGGCCTTGAGGCGGTGCGGGAGACTTACTTCTTCACCGGATAGGGCGGGGGCGGCGGGAGTTCGCCGGGGTTCTTCTTCAACTCCTCGAGGATGTGGGCGATGGCGACGTCGAGTTGCTGGTCCTCGCCGTGGAATTCCTTCCACGGGTCGTTGTCGACGGTTTGGTCGGGCGTGACGCCTTCGCCTTCCATGATCCACTGCTTGCCGTCCTTGCTGTAGCCGTTGGCAAATTCGGGGCGGTTGAGCGAACCGCCGTCGACGAAGGGCAGGGAGCCGCGGATGCCCACGACGCCGCCCCAGCTGCGCTTGCCGATGACCTTGCCGAGGCCGAGGGCGCGGAAGCGGTAGGCGAAGATGTCGCCGTCGGAGGCGGAGAATTCATTCACGAGGAGCACCTTCGGGCCGATCATCTGCGGGCCGGGGTTGGCGTTGGGCTGGCCGTTGCGGCCGATGGAGATGAAGAGCAGTTCGCGCGAGAGTCGCTCGGCGATCTGCGGCGAGACGTTGCCGCCGCCATTGCCGCGGTCGTCGATGATGAGCGCCTTCTTGCCGAGCTGCGGGTAGAAGTGCTTCACGAACTCGTTGAGGCCGCCGGGGCCCATGTCGGGAATGTGGATGTAGCCGACCTGGCCGCCGGTCTTCCGGGTGACGTAGTCGATGTTCTTCTGCACCCAGTTGTAGTAATAGAGCGGCTGCTCGTCCGCGATGGGCGTGACGACGACGTCGCGCGCACCTTCATCGGTCGGCGTGCCGTTGACGCGCAGCGTGACTTGCTGGCCGACTTTACCGACGAGCGCGGCGTGCAACACCGGGAGGTCGCGCACGGGTTTGCCGTCGATGGCGAGGAGGTAGTCGCCTTCTTGCACGTTGACGCCGATTTCGGTGAGCGGGGAACGGACTTCCTTGAGCCAGTTCTGGCCGAGGAGGATCTTGTCGATGCGGTAGGCGCGGCTCTGCGGGTCGCGCGAGAACTCGGCGCCGAGCAGGCCGACCTGCACGCGCGGGGCCTCGTTGGCGCGCTCGCCGCCGCCGACGTAGGCGTGGCCGATGTTCAACTCGCCGATGAGCTCGCCAATGAGGTAGCTGAGGTCGTTGCGGTGGCGGACATGGGGCACGAGGGCGGCGTATTTTTTGCCCTGTGCGGCCCAGTCCACGCCGTGCATATTGGGCGCGTAGAAGAAGTCGCGCATCTGGCGCCAGGCTTCGTGGTAGATCTGGTTCCACTCGGCGCGGCGATCGAGCGACATCTCGAGGGAGGCGAAGTTGAGCTTGTCCTTCAGTTCGATCTTCGCGTTCGGCAGATCGATGATGCCGTAGTCGCGCTGCTGGCGGACGAGCATCTTCTTGCGGTCGGCGGTGATTTGGAAGCCGTTCGCGGCGCCGAGCTCGGTTTCCTTGAGGTCCTTCAGGTTGTAGACGAAGAGCGTGCCGCTGGCGGCGCCGAAGCCGCCGGACGTCTTAAGATAGTAGATCTTGTCGCCAGCCATCTCGATGCGCGGGTAGCTGGCGGCGGCAATGGGCAGGCCGACGATGCGGTCGCGGAGGCCGTCGGCATCGACTTTGACGACGATCTTCTTCTTCGCGTCCTTGGCGTCCGTTTTTTCGGGAGCTGACTTGGCCTTGGCGGCATCCGCTTGGGCGGCGGGTTTTTCTGCGGGGTCAGTCGAAGCGACGGCGGGAGCGGCGTCGGGCTTGCCGGCGGCGTCCTTGGCTTCGTCCTTCTTGGGCTCGTCCTTGGCGATCTCGACCTCGTCGCTCTTGGGCTCGAAGGGGGATTTGGTGTCCTTGGCGAGCGCGACGAGGTAGACGCGTTCCCAATTTTGATAGATGTGATTGAACTCGGTGACGCCGTAGGTGGGCGTGAAGTCGCGGCCGGAAGCGAAGACGATCCACTTGCCGTCGTCGCTGAAGCTGGCAGCGCGGGCGGAGAACCAGCCGTCGGTCACGTCGAGCGTCTGCTTCGAGTCGAGGGAGTAGAGTTTGATCTTCGCGTAGGTGCCGTTCTGCGGCGAGGTCCAAGTGACCCACTTGCTGTCAGGCGACCAGTCGTAGTTGGTGATCTCGAAGGTGTCGTTCTGCTCGATGAGCGTGACTTCCTGAGTGTCGAGGTCGACGAAGCGGAGGCGCTGCTCGCGGTCGCCCCAGAGGAGTTTCTTGGAGTCGGGCGACCAGGCGGGGGAGTAGTAATAAGTGTCGGCGTTGCGGGTGATCTGCCGCGGCTCGCCTTTGCCGTCTTGCGGGCGAATCCAGAGCTCGTTCTCGCCGGTGACGTCGGAGTTGTAGGCGATCCACTTGCCGTCGGGCGACCAGACGGCGTCGCGCTCGTGGGCGCCCGGGGTGTTGGAGAGGTTGCGGGCGGCGCCGAACTTGGCGGGCACAGTGAAGGTTTCGCCGCGGGCGGTGACGACGACGCGTTTGCCGTCGGGCGAAGGGTTCACCTCGGCGATGTTTTTCGAGACGTTGACGAGGCCGTCGCGGGCGATGGCGAGATCTTCCTTCACGACGATGGGCACCTGGCGGGCCTGCTCGGTCTTGAGGTCGAAGCGCCAGATGACGCCGGCTTGCTCGTAGACGATGCCGCCTTGGCCGAGCGAGGGAAACTTCACGTCGTAGTCGGTGTAGCTGGTGTGCTGCGTGGTTTTCTTGGCCGCGAGGTCGTAGGAGAACAGGTTCATGCGGCCGGTGCGCTCGGAGAGGAAATAGATTTTCCCGTTCGGCGCCCACATGGGGATGATGTCCTGCGCGGGGTGGTTGGTGATGTTCTCGAGCGCGCCGGTCTTGAGGTCGATGATCCAGACATCGTCGGCCATGCCGCCTTGATAGCGTTTCCAAGTGCGGAATTCGCGGAAGACGCGGTTGTAGGCCATCTTGGTGTCGTCGGGCGAGAAGCTGAGGAAGCCGCCGCGCGGCACGGGGAGCTGCTTGGGCAGGTCGCCGTCGAGGCCGATGGTGTAAAGTTGGCCGATGAAGTCGTTGGGCTCGCGCCAGCGGGAGCGGAACGCGATCTCGTTGGAGCGGTTCTTCCACGCGAGCACGATGTTGTTCGGGCCCATGCGGTCGCTGAGGTCGTCGCGGCCGAGCGTGGCGGTGTAGGAAAGCCGGCGCGGCACGCCGCCGTCGGCGGGCATGACGTAGACCTCGGTGTTGCCGTCGTATTGGGCGGTGAAGGCGAGTTGCTGGCCGTCGGCGGAGAAACGAGGGAACACGGCCCAGCCCGGGCCGTCGGTGAGCCGGCGGGCGACACCGCCGTCGACGCCGACGGTGTAGAGCTGGCCGGCGTAGCTGAAGACGATCTGCGAGCCGTTGGTCGCAGGGAAGCGCAGCAGTTTCGTCTGCTCCGCGGTGGAGGCGTGGGCGAGGGCGGCACCGGCACAGAAGGCGAGCGCGAGCCAGAGACGGGGTATGGACGTCGTCATGATTGGGACGACGGTAGAAGGGGGCGCCGGCGGCGCAAACCCGAACGCGCCCGCGTGGCATGGTCCAAAAGGAGCATGCCGTCGGCCTGCCTGCGGTGGGTGGGAAAATTGGTGGCCGCAGCACGATTTTATTCGGGGTAGGACGACGGGTGTCCGACCCCGGGCGGTAAAGTGGGCGCATAACCTCCGACACGATACCTCCCATGAACACGTTCACCCTCCGCACTCCGCTCATCGAATTCCGCTCCGCGCTGGCTTTGCTCGGTCTCCGCGCCCGGGAAGATTACGACGAACTCGTCCACACCGGCCCGGACGGCGAGTTCCGCCTTTCGCTGCAAGGGCGTCCGCACGGTCAACAGGTGCGCTGCTTCATCTCGGTGCCGGAGGAGAGATTGCTGGCGAGCGGCATCGAGCTGTTCCACGAGATCGCGGTCGAGGGACATCCGGTGGTGTCCTACGGCGCGGGGCGGGGCAGCGTGTCGTTCGGTTTCGAGTGGTTCCACCCGTCCGGTGCCGACTGGAGGATCTCCGCGCAGCGTCTCGAGTTGCTGATGCAGCGAGTGAGCGTGGCGATCGGGCCCAAGCCCGCGCCGGTGCGCCGGCGGTTGCCGGCCGGCAAGCGTCCGTCCGTGCTCTCGGAGCTGATGCCGGCGGTGCTGCGTCCGGTCGCGGCGTGAGGCGGTCATGCAGCTGATCGTCCTTGTCCCGCTCGGCGCGTATGTCGCCTACGTGCTCGTGGCGTTGCTGCTTTTGCTCGTCGGGTGCGCGGTGGGCGCAGGGAGGATGGCTTGGGAGCGCTTCCGGCCGCGGCTGTCCGATGAGTTGCGTGCGTGGATCGAATCGGGTCTGGCGCGCGCTCAAGCGCGATTGAGCCGACTATTTCAACCAGTGGATGCGACGCCGGATGACAAATGAAGGAAGCGACGACCGCGGCGGCTGATGGGAACCAAGTGTTGGTGCACAGGCGAATTTGCTGCGTGTGGCAGCGTCCTCATGCGGGACGGAGGGTCGCGGATTTTCTTGGCCACAAGACCATCGGACCACGGGGATGTGAGCGCTAAGGTATGCGCCGCGTCCCTGTGCGTCCCGGTCAGGCCTTGCTGCGTTTTTGACCGGCGGACTTGGCGCTGTAGCGAAGGACGGTCGCCTCGGCCTTGGCGTGCACGAGGGCGCGCAGTTCCGGAGGGGAGATCACTTCGGCTTCGCCGGCCCAGCCGAGAGTCCAGCGGAGGATCTCATCGAGGCCGCCGAGCTGGACCGTGAATTCGAGACCGCCGTCGGACAGTTCGCGCGTTTCCTGTGATTCGTGCCAGAAACGCTCGCGGACCTGATCGGCGGCCGCGGCGCTGAAGCGGATGACGATGCGGTAGTCGCCGGTGCCGACGAAGGCGCCGAAGGCCTTCTCGAAGAACTTGGCGGGAAAAAAATCGGCGGGTCGCTCGAAGCGCCGGGCGGTGACGACGAGCCCGCGCATGCGGCCGAGGGCGAAGGTGCGCAGGGCCTGTCGGTCGAGATCGTGGCCGACGAGATACCAGACGCTCTCGCGGTTCGCGAGATGGTAGGGCTGCACGCGGCGGGGCTCGGTGTCGCGGCTCTGCGGCTTCTTGTAGTCGAAGGAGACCTCGTGCGACTCGTTCACTGCGCGGGAGAGTTTCTCGAAGAGCTTGAGGTCGGAACGTCCGAGCCCGGCCTGATGGAAGGAGATGTTCTGCAGGGTGCCGCGCGGGGAGAAACTGATGCGCTCGTTCAGGCCGGAGGAAAGCTTCTCGAAGGCGTGGGCAAGTTGGTCATGGTAGGGCGTGCCTTTGTATTGTTCGAGGGCCTTCTGCGCCACGAGCAGCGCGAGCAGTTCGCCTTCGCTGATCTGCACGGTTGGAAAGTTTCGCACCGGGTAGGCGTAGCGCCAGGTGAAGGTGCGCGCGTCGTATTCGGCGGGCAGATCGAGCTGGTCGCGCATGAACGCGAGATCGCGCATGATCGTTTTGGTCGAGACCTCGAGTTGCTCGGCGAGCTTGGTGCAGTTGGTGTCGCGGCCATCCTGCAGGATCTCGTGGATGCGGAGCATCCGCGCGAGCGGTGGGCGGGAGGAAGGGAGGGCGACGGCGCACATGCGGGGCAGAAGACGGAGTGCCGCCGGCGCGGTGCGGTCAAGTCCCTTGATGCCGGGCGCGGCGAGGCTCGCGCGAATCGCTCAAGCCGGGCGGGGCGGCGGGTTGACCGGTCCGAGCGCGGCGAGCAGTTCGCCGGTGCTGAACGGTTTCAACAGGCACATGTCCGCGCCGAAGCCGTTCGCGGTCTTGAGGCAGTCAGTGGCGGTGACGAACCGTCCGCCGCCGGACATGGCGATGATGCGCGGGGCCGGAGTGCGGATGCGGGCGGCGCGGATGAGCTCCAGTCCGTCGCCGTCGGCCATGAGGATGTCCGTGATCACGACGTCGACGGCGACCGAGTGCAAAATGGCGGTGGCTTCCCGTCCGGAGGCGGCGGTGCACACGACGTGTTGTTCCTCCCGCAGGCGCTCCGCCAAGGCGCTGCTGAACTCCGGCGAATCGTCCACGACGAGAATCGACAGGCTTCGGTGCGCGGCAGGGAGTGGCTGGGCGGAGCTCATCGGGCGGGGGGCGTAGCCGGCGGCAGGCACCGGGACAAGTGCAGGGAATGGCGGGCAGGGGCAACGCGATTCATTTTCCCCAAGCGAGGGCAGAAGGCGCGGCACGGCAAGGCCGGCTTCGCTGGAAGCGCGGGATTCGGGGATTTACCGATGCCAAGTGAGCGCGCTTGGGTAAGCGGACACAGGCGCGTATCAGGCGGTCAAGCAGGCCTTGAAACCTTCGGTGAGTGCGGCGCGGTCGAGGTTCTTGCCGATGAAGACGAGCGTGTTCGTGCGGTCCTCGTCGCGCTTCCATTCACGGTCGAACTTGGCGTCGAAGAGCATGTGCACGCCTTGGAAGACGAGGCGCTTGTTGGTGCCCTTCACGCAGAGCACGCCCTTCATGCGGTAGATGTCACCGCCTTTGTCCGCGAGGAGCTTCGAGATCCAGTCGTTGAGCTTCTTGCCGTCGAGATCGCCGGGGACGCGAATGCCGACGGAAGCGACGGCCTCGTCGTGCGAGTGCTCGTGGCGGAACGTGCGGTCCCAAGAATATTTCGTGAATTGACCGCCGGGCAGGTAGAAATGCGTCGGCACATCGTGGCCGGTGAAGATCAAATAGCGGCCGGCGGTCGCGATCGGCACCTTGAATTTGCCGTATTCGTTGCGGAGCTTCAGACGGTTGAGCTTGTTGCCGACTTCGAGCGCTTCACCGGGGAGTTTGATCGCTTCCCAATCGGAGAAGGTCTGCACGGTGGCGTTGATGGTGGCAGTGAGGTCGGGCTCCGTCCAGGTGTTGGCGCGAGCAAGCTCGCTGCCTACGGGCACAATCGCCACGTCGAGTTCGTTGTGATTGTGACCGCAGTCGGGGCCGCATTCGTGATCGTGTTCGTGATGGTGATGATGGCTGCCGTCGGCATGGGCGTGGCCGTGCGCGTGTGCGTCGTCCGCCTCGTCCGGGTCGTGGCCGATCTCGATTTCGTGCACGCCGGGCTGCAACTCGTAGCCGCCGGCCCATTCGAAGGGATACTCCATCTCGAGAAACTGCGGATCGACCTCGACGGCGCGATCGAGGCTGAAGCCGGCGATGTCGATCACCTGATTGAGGGCGATGGCGGCGTTTTGCGTGCGGTGGACTTTCGCCACGGCGTTGATGCGGCGGATGCGTTGCTCGAGGGCTTCGAGCTCGGCGGGGGCGACGAGGTCGGATTTGTTGAGCAACACGACGTCGGCGAATGCGATCTGCTTCAGCGCTTCGGGCGAATCCTCGAGGTGCAGGTGGATGTGCTTGGCGTCGACGAGCGTGACGATGGCATCGAGGCGGAATTGCTCGCGCATCTCCGGGTCGGTGAAGAAGGTCTGGGCGACGGGTGCGGGGTTGGCCAGTCCGGTGGTCTCGATGAGGATGGCGTCGAGGCGGTCCTTGCGCTTCATGAGGCGGCCGAGGATGCGGATGAGGTCGCCGCGCACGGTGCAGCAGATGCAGCCGTTGTTCATCTCGAGGATTTCCTCGTCGCCTTGGATGACGAGCTGGTTGTCCACGCCGACTTCGCCGAATTCGTTTTCGATCACGGCGATCTTCTTGCCGTGCTGCTCGGTGAGGATGCGGTTGAGGAGCGTGGTTTTGCCGGCGCCGAGGAAGCCGGTGAGAACGGTGACGGGAATGGGAGCAGACATGGTAGATGAAATGCGGAAAGTGACCCGCGAGCAGTTTAGCAAACCCGACAAGCCGGGGTTTGCAACCCAGCGGGTGAGTGTTGTGCTCGGGATATGAGCGATCTGCCACCGTTGCCGTCCGAGCCGAAACCGGGCCTCTACCGTCACTACAAGGGCAACGCATATCGGGTCCTCGGCTTGGCGCGGCACTCGGAGACGCTGGAGCCGCTCGTGGTCTATCAGGCGCTCTACGGCGAGCGTGGGCTGTGGGTGCGGCCGGCGGCAATGTTCGCAGAGCAGGTCGAGGTAGAGGGCCGCCGCGTGGCGCGATTTGCGCGCACGGGCGACTGACCCGCGACAACGGGAAGGGAAATGCTGCGTGCCCGCGCCGGTGCGGGCGGCTCACTCGACCGTGCGGAGCTGGATGCTGTCGATGCGGTGCTGCGAACTCGTCATCACATCCGAGATGATGACCAGTTTGTCGCCGGCCTTGATGCGGCCACGCTGGATGAGCAGCTCAAGGGCGCGCAGGATGGTCTTTTCCGGATCGGCGAAAGGCTGGAGCAGGTAAGGCTCGACCGAGCGCACGATGCGGAGGTGGCGCAGGGTTTCGGACGAATCGGTGAGGGCGAGGATCGGCGCGCGCAGCGGGCGGTGCGCGGCGAGACCGGCGGCGGTGACACCGCGGCGGGTGAAGCAGAGGATGGCGGAGTTGGGCAGCTCGTTCGCCATCACGACGGCGGAGCGGAGCAACTTCATGCGCTCGGCGAGGAAGACGGCGGGCTCGACGAATTCGCAGGCGATCTCCTCCTCGATGCGGCGGGAGATCTTGTCGAGCACGCCCACGCATTCGAGCGGGTAGCGACCGACGGTGGTCTCGCCGGAGAGCATCACGCAGTCGGCCTGCTCGAAGACGGCGTTGGCGACGTCGGTGATCTCCGCCCGCGTAGGCATGGGCTGGCCGATCATCGATTCCAGCATGTGGGTAGCGATGATGACGGGGCGGCCGATGGACAGGCAGGTGCCGACGGCGCGGCGCTGCACGACGGGGAGTTCTTCGTAAGGAATCTCGATGCCAAGATCGCCGCGGGCGACCATGAGCACGTCGGTGGCGCGGATGATCTCGTCGAGGTTGTTGATCGCGGACTGGTCTTCGATCTTCGCGACGATGCGCGCCGACGAACCGTGTTCCTTGAGGAAGCCGCGGAGCTGGATGATGTCGGCCGCCTCGCGCACGAAAGAGAGTGCGACGAAGTCGATGCCTTCGCTGATGCCCACAAGCGTGTCGCCGCGGTCCTTCTCGGTGAACGACGGCAGGTTCACGTGCACGCCGGGCAGGTTGATGTGGCGGCGGGAGGAGAGCTGGCCGGGCGTAAGCACGCGGCAACGGATGTGCGAATCGCGTTTCTCGAGCACCTCGAGACGGATCAGGCCGTTGTCGACCAGCACGGTGTCGCCGACTTGGATGTCGTTGACGAGATTGCGGTAGTTCACGTCGACGGAGCGGATCTCCTCGGCGCGGTCGCGCGTGCTCTCGGGTTTGACGGTGAAGTCGAAGATCTCGCCGGGCCGGAGCTCGATCGGCACGGCAACGTCGCCGGTGCGGATCTCGGGGCCCTTGATGTCCATCATGATGGCGACCTCGTGTCCCAGCTCGCGCGAGACGTCGCGGATGCGGCGGATGATCTTGCGCGTCCACTCGTGGGAGGCGTGCGCCATGTTGAGGCGGATGACGTCGACGCCCGAGCGGATGAGCTGCGCCAGCATCTCATGGCTCTCGGTCGCAGGGCCGAGGGTGGCGATGATCTTGGTGCGTCGGAATGGCGGAGGAGGCATCATACGCGCCGAAGGAAGGGCGGTGACCACACGCGCGCAAAGCAAAAGCCCGGCATTGACGTTCGACGTGTTGCCTAAAATCCGGTGCGCCGCCGCGGCGGTGGTGGGACGACCGAAGGTGGACCGGCGCGAATCTTTGTCCGGCGCTGACTTAGGAGACAGCGCAGCCGCGGCGCGGCGCTAGAACTCGATCGTTTCGCTGCCCGCACCGGGGGCGACGACCGAGAAGCGGCAGCGCAGCGCGGCCAGCGTCGGCCCGCACGCGGCCTCGACGGCGGCGGGCGTGTTGCAGTCGCGGCTGAGGTGGGCGAAGAACACGTGCCGCAGGCGCGGGCTGGCGAGCGATTCGAGCAGCTCGCGCGCGGCCTCGTTGGAGAGGTGCCCATGGCGGCCGTTGATGCGCTGCTTCACCGACCACGGGCGCTTGGTGTCGGCCTCGAGCAGGTGCGGGCAATAGTTGGCCTCCACCACGAGCACGTCGGCGTCGCGCACGCGCTCACGGATGTGCGCGGGCGTGTGGCCGAGATCGGTGAGCCACGCGAGGGTGCGGCGCGGCGAAAGCAGGTCGTCGTGACCGTGCGCGAGGAGGAAACCGACCGGATCCTGCGCGTCGTGCGGCACGGAGAAGCTGCTCACCTCGAGGTCGCGGAAGCGGAACGTCGCCCCCGTCTCGAAATACTGCCAGGCGATGCGGTGCTTGAGCGTGCGTTGCACGGCGGCGGCGGTCGCTTGGTTGGCGAAGACGCGGATGTGCGGGTGTTTCGCCAGTCCGCTAAGCCCTGCGGCGTGGTCGCCGTGCTCGTGGGTGAGGAAAATCGCGTCGATGCGCTCCAGCGATTCGCCCGCGGCCGCGAGCATCTCCTGGAGCCTGCGCGCCGAGAAGCCTGCGTCGACGAGCACGCGCGTGTCGTCGGTTTGGAGGAGGGCGGCGTTGCCGGCGCTGCCGCTGCCGAGGATGCGGAATCGGACGGGCATGTGGGCGGATTGAGCGCGCCGCGCTCCGGCGCGACAAGGGAAAACCCGCGCCACCGGGCCCGCGCGAGGCGCCGGGCCGAGGGTCGCTGGTTGACGCGCCGGGGAAAGTGCATTGGCTTGGTCCTTCATGCCCGCCAAGTCCTCCGCTTCCCGGCGCCGCCGCGCCTCCGCCACTCCCGCCGCTCCGCGGGTGCTGCCGGGCGTGGTGACGATCACGCGGCAGGTGCATTTCAACTCCGCGCACCGGTTGCACAACCCGACGAAGAGCCAGGCGTGGAACAAGAAGCAATACGGCCTCTGCACCAACCCGCACTGGCACGGGCACAACTACGTGCTCGAGGTCTCGCTCCGCGGCCGCCCCGATCCCGACACCGGCTACATCATGGATCTCGGCGAGCTGAAGCGCATCCTCCACGAGGCCGTCGTCGACAAGTGCGACCACCGCAACCTCAACGACGAGGTCGACTTCCTCCGCGGCATCATCCCTTCGACCGAGAATCTCGTCATCGCCTTCTGGCACGAGATCGAGCCGCGCATCCCGCGCGGCAAACTCCATCGCGTGCGGCTCTACGAGACGCCGCGCAACTACGCCGAGTATTTCGGCCCGCAGGCGGAATGACGCCCGCGTGCATCCGCCGGTTATCGTCCCCCGTAAAAACGAACCCATGAGCAAATCGAAGCCGATGTATCTCCACCGCTCCGCGGACGGAGCCGAGCCGCGGATGAAGCGCGGCTACGACAAGAAATTCCGCTCCACCGCGGCCTATCGCGCTTCGTTGCCCGACATGATGGAGGCCGCGCATGATGCCATCCAGGGCGCCAACGTCCCGATTCAGCAAGTCGGCATCCACAACTTCAAGCTGCCGCTCAAATACCGCACAAAGTCCCGCGACATTCTCACGCTCGAGACGAGCGTCACCGGCACGGTCTCGCTCGAGGCCGAGTTGAAGGGCATCAACATGAGCCGCATCATGCGCACGTTCTACGACCACAAGGACGAGGTCACGACCGGCGAGTGGATGGGCAAGGTGCTGAAGAATTACCTGCGCAACATCGCCAGCAAGGACGCGCGGCTGAAGATCTCGTTCTCCTACCCGATGCTGCGCGAGAGCCTGCGCAGCGGCCTGAGCGGCTACCAGTTCTACAACGTCGCCTTCGAAGGCGTGATGACGCACACGGGCGCTTACCGCCGCTTCATCCATTTCGATTTCGTCTATTCCTCGGCCTGCCCTTGCTCGGCGGAACTCTCAGAGCACGCCCGCGACCTGCGCGGCGCCTACACCGTGCCGCACTCGCAGCGCAGCAAGGCGCGCGTGACCGTCGAGGAGGCACCGGGGAAGAAGATCTGGATCGAGGACATCCACGCCCACTGCCTGCGCGCGCTCCAGACAGAGACGCAGGTGATGGTGAAGCGCGAGGACGAGCAGGCTTTCGCCGAGCTCAACGGCGCGTCCCTCAAGTTCGTCGAGGATGCCGCGCGGCTGCTCTACAAGGAGTTCGATGCCGACGAGCGCATCGTCGACTTCCGCATCGCCTGTTCGCATCTCGAATCGCTCCACTCGCACGACGCCGTCAGCGTCATCTGCAAGGGTGTGAAGGGCGGCTTCAAGGCCGACTTCATGGACTTCGGCTCGCTGATCTGCTGAGCGCGCGGCGCGCGCTCGTTCCTGTCGACACGCGGCGTGCGCCGGTGGAGCGGCGGCGCGAGGCTCAATCGCGGAAGAACGCGGCTTCTTCGTGTTGCTTTGTGGCGGGTGCAGGCGCGGCCGGATGGCGGCGCGGTGCCGCAGGCTTGGCGGGACGTTGCACGGTCTCGGCGACGGGTTCCTGCGAGGCGGCGCCGACCAGTTGGTTCAACTCCTGGATCGCGGCGCGCAGGCAGTGCGTCTGCGCGTTCAATTCCTCGGCGGCGCTGGCGGTCTCTTCCGCGGTGGCGGCGTTGCCTTGCGTGACCTTGTCCATGCTCGAGACCGCGGTGCCGATGGAAGCGATGCCCTGCGCCTGCTGCTGCGAGGCGGAGGCGATCTCCTGCACGACGCTGTCCACCTCGCGGGCGCGAGCGTTGATGTCGGCAAGCGAGGCGGCGACGCGCGTGCTCAGCTCGACGCCGTGACGGCTCTTGCCGAGCGAATCCTCGATCTTGGCCGAGGTCTCCTTGGCGGCGGAGGCGCAGCGGTGGGCGAGCGCGCGCACTTCCTCGGCGACGACGCTGAAGCCGGCGCCGGCTTCGCCGGCGCGGGCGGCCTCGACGGCGGCGTTGAGCGCGAGGAGGTTCGTCTGAAAGGCGATCTCGTCGATGGTCTTGATGATGGCGCCGATGTTGCGCGAGGACTCGTCGATCGCCTGCACGGCCTGCGCCATGAGCTGCATCTCGCCGGTGCCGTGGTCGGCAGCGTGGCGCGTCTGCTGCGCGAGGGCGCGGGCCTTGTCGGCGTGCTCGGCGTTGCGCTTCACCATGCTGGAGACTTCCTCGAGCGAGGCGCTGATCTCCTCGAGCGAGGCGGCCTGCGTGCTGGCGCCCTGCGCGAGTTCCTGGCTGGAGTGTGTGATCTGGCCTGAGGCTGCCGAGGTCTCGGCGGCGTTGGCGGAGAGGGATTGCACGACGGTCTTGAGGATGCGCGCGAGGCGGATGCCGGCGAACCACGTGAGCGCCGTGGCGATGAGCAAGCTGAGGGTGGTGACGCCCAAGCTGCTCCACATCGACCAGCGGTGGCTGCTGACGGCGCTGGCTTGGTCGAGGTCGGCTTCCTGATTGAGCATCTCGGTGAGCTGGTTGATGCAGCCGCGGGCGTCGTTGAATTGGGTGAACGCGGCGGCGATGGTCGGTTCGAGCGTGGCCTGCTGGGCGGAGGCGCGGCGGGCGTCGCGAATCTGGCCGGTGGTGGCGGTCCAGTGGGCGATCTTGCGCTCGTAGTCCGCCATCACGGGGCCGGCCGTGGCGGGCAGGCGGTTGATCTGCTTGAACTTTGTCCAGCGCTCGGCGGCCTGCGTGAGGTTGTCGGCGTGTTCCTTGAGCAGGGTCTTGAATTGTTCGGAGCCCGGATCGACGAAGATCATCGTGCGCTCGGCGACGAGGGCCTGATGCAGGTCGCGGTCGGCTTCGAGGAGGAGGGCGAGGGACGGGAGCGTGTGGTCGCTGGCCTTGACGACGTGTTCATTGATGCGCTCGCCAGCGTGGTAGCCGACGAAGCCGGTGACTGCCACGAGGAGAGCGAGCAGGGCGAAGCCGGCGATAATCTTGGCGCTGATGGATAGCTTTTGCATGGAGGTGGGGGGGAAGGTGCGCGTGCGGGGGGCTTAGAATACGATTTGGAAGCGACCGATCAGGCGGTCGTCGTGGCCGCCAAACTTGGCGTCGCCGGCGAAGTAGTTGAGCGTGAGGAAGAGGTCGCTGCCGTTGATGCGGTAGTTGCAGCCGAAGACCCAGGTGTCGTCCTCGTTGCCGGTGGTGGCGGTGTTGGCGTCGTAGGTCTCGTAGCGCGCGGTCAACTGCCAGTCAGGGTGCACGTCGTAGAGCGCGGTGAGGTGCCAGCCGTCGGCAGCGGAGGAAGCACCGGTGACGGGGTCGAAGGTGTTGCGGAGCCACTCGGCGCGCAGCGCGGCGGGGCCGAGGGTGAATTGCGTGTCGAGGCCGAAGCCTTGGCGCGTGCCGGTGAAGGTGCCGGTGTCGCGCGTGGTGAAGGCGTTGGCGCCGACGCTCCACACGCCCTTGTGACCGTGCGCTGTGCCGGTCCAAGCTTTGGCGGCGATGCGGCCGGCGGTCATGAAGTCGCTGTTGTCGTTGTTCGAGGTGTTGACGCCGTTGCCGTTGAAGGCACCGACGGAATAATCGACGCGGCCGCCCACGATGCTGCCCGAGAGACCGAGACCGATCTGGCGGCCGACGGTGAGGCGGTCGTTTACGAGCGGGCGTTCGGCGAAGGGATTCTGCGTGTCGGGCATGAGCTGTTCCCAACCGAAGGGCGTTTTGAACTGGCCGAGGCGGACCTGCGCGGCGGCGTGCGGTGTCCAGTCGACGTAGGCATCGGTGAGCTGGGCGCGCAGGCCGGAGGAGGCGCCGACGGTGTTGGCGCCGAAATCGCTCTCGATCTTGAAGGCCCATTCCCGGCCGAAGTTGCCGCGGAGGTTGAGGCGGGCGCGGCGGAGGGTGAAGCGGTCGTGGATGCCCGCGTAACGGCTATCGGGCGCGTCGCCGGTTTCGGCGTGGATCTGGGCGAAGCCGCCGAGCACGAGCTTGGTCTCCTTGCCGCCGATCGTGACGGACGGGGCGGCGGGCTTGGCGAGTTGATCGCGCAGCGTCTGGTTCTCACGGGCGAGCGTCGCGAGCTGTTGTTCCAAGGCGGCGAGGCGCTCCTCGATCGAGTTCGCGGCAAGGCCCAGTGCGGGCGTGAGCAACGCGGACAGCGTCAGGCAGCGGGCAAACGAACGGGCGAGAGAAGGGACCATGCGCCGGTATCGACGCAGCGGCGCGGCGCTTGAGTGTTAACAGAGAAACTGGGGAGGTAATCTCGTGAAAATGGGGCCGAACGGCCCGTGCGCATCGTTGACGAAATTTCGCTGGAGCCTAGCGGGCGGAGCGGGGAACGTCGGTGCATGGCCAAGCCACTCGTCCTCATCACCGGAGCATCCCAAGGCATCGGCGCCGCGCTGTCGCGGGTGTTCGCGCGCCAGCTGCGCGGCGTGCGCCTCGCCCTCGTCGCACGCAACGCGAAGAACCTGCGCGCCGTCGCGGAGGAATGCACGGAAATCGGCGCGGAGGCCGCAGCATTCCCGGCGGATACGAGCGACGAGGCGGCGGTGGCGAAGCTGGCGCGCACGGTGCAGAAGCGCTGCGGCCCGGTCGACGTGCTGATCAACAATGCCGGCAAGTTCCACGGCGCACCTTTCCTGCAGACTTCGCTGGCGGACTTCGACGCGCAGATCGCGGCGAACTTGCGCAGCGTGTTCCTCGTTTCGCAGGCCTTCGTGCCGGCCATGGTGGAGCGCGGGCGCGGCGATGTGTTCAACATGGGCTCGGTGGCGAGCTTCAAGGCGCTGCCGGGTATGGCGGCGTATGGCGCGGCGAAGTTCGCCGTGCTCGGGCTCACACGCGTGATGCGCGAGGAGCTGAAGCCGCACGGCGTGCGCGTGTGCTGCGTGATGCCCGGTGGCACGGAGTCGCCGTCGTGGGACGGCAGCGGCGTGCCGGCGGAGCGGTTGATGGCGGCGGACGACGTCGCGCGCGCCTTCTACGACATCTACCGGCTGAGCCGGCGCACCGTCGTAGAGGAAATCGTGCTGCGCCCGCAGCTCGGCGACCTGCCCTGAGGCGGCCGTCCGACCCGCTCAGGTGCGGGTGGGCGCGTGCAGTTGTTCCGCGAGCGATTTCCCGGCGGCGGCACCGGCGCGGCGCTTGAGCACCTTCTGGAAGAACATGCTGTTCGGCACGCGGATCTCGCCGCCGTCCTCGGTCGCGAGCGTGGTGAAGATGAAGTTAAGGTCCGTGACGCGGCCCTTCATCGCCTCGCCGACGAATTCGATCTCGTCGCCGATGGAAAACGGGCGCGCGACGAGGATGAGCACGGTGCAAAGCGTGTTGCTCAACACGCTCCAGACCGCGACGAAGCCGATGGCCACCATCGCGAGCACGGTGGACAACACGGTCCACACGCCGCCGAGGTTGAAGCCGAGGACGTTGAACATGAGCACCAGCGCGAGGCCGAGGATGACCCAATCCAGCGCGCGCACGACCGGTCGGATGTCGCGCTCGGGGATGCGGCTGTGGCGCGAGAGGAGCCGGAGGGCGCGGCAGAGGAGGAAGTGCGCCGCATAGGCGCCGGCGGCGATGAGCAACATCGCCGGGAGCGATGAGAGCAGTTGCGGCCAGAGGGCGGAGAGGTCGGGCAGGTTCAGTTCGGGCATGATTCGTTTTGGAAAGTGGGGGTGGTGGTGTCGTAGGTGGGCGTCGCGCCGGGGCGGCTGGCGACCCATTCGCCAAGACGACATGCGCGGGCGAGCGCTTCGCGCGGCGCGGTGCCGCGCAGCAGGTTGGCGAGCAGGGCGGCGAGGAAGGCATCGCCGGCCCCGACCGTGTCCGCGACCGCGACGGTGCGGCCGGGTTCCCAAAGCCATTGGCCGCCGTGCCAGAGGCCGGCGCCGCGCTCGGCGGCGGTGATGCAGATGGAGGGGCAGCCGGTGCGCTCCGCGATGCGGCGCGCGAGGCGCTCTTCCGAGCCGGCGGCGGTGGCGAACAACTCGCCGGCGAGACGGGCGGCCTCGGTGGCGTTCATCTTCAGCAGCGTGCAACGGCGTGCGAGCCCGAGCACGCGCGCGAGGTCGTCGTGGGGCGGGCGCAGGTTGACGTCGCACACGCGCAGCGCGTCGGCGGGCAATGCCGCCAGCAGGCGGTCGAGCGCGGCGCGGTTGAAGGTCGAGCGCAGCGCGAGCGAACCGAAGACGAGGGCGCGGGCCTGCACGGTGGCGCGGAGCGTGTCCTCCCCCGTGGCGATCTGGTCCCACGCGACTTCGGTCGCGATCTCGTAGCTGGCGTCGCCGGAGTCGGCGAGGCTGGCGCGCACGTAGCCGGTGGGCAGGCCGGTGTAGCGTGCGATGCCGAGCGTATCCATGCCGCGGTGCCGGAGCCGGCGCAGGAGTTCGTCGCCGAGCAGGTCGCGGCCGGTCGCACTGGCGAGGTGCGGGCGCAGGCCGAGTTGGTGCAGGTGGCAGGCGACGTTGAACGGCGCGCCGCCGGGGAAGAGGCCGGCGGGGAGGATGTCCCAGAGCATTTCGCCGAAGCAGACGACGAGAGGGGCGGAGTCAGGCATGACGGAGTCGGTGGGGAAAAGCGGGGCGGCTCACTCGGCGCCGGGGCGGGGCTCGGCTTGGAGCTCGTGGCAGGCGTGGATGAAGGCGGCGGCGGACCAGGCTTGGAAGGCCTTGCCCATCGGGCGGCCGGTCTGGCCGTGGATCCACTCGTTGAATTCCCATTCCTGATCGCGGCCGAGTTGGTTGACTTGGGCGAGACGCACGAGTTCGCGGCAGGCAATCTCGTGGAAGCCGAGGCGATGGATGAAACGCACCCACATGCCGCCGATGAAGGGCCAGATGCCGCCGTTGTGGTAGTGATGCGGGAGGTTGAGCAGGTTGACGGTGTAGTAGGCGCGCCAATCGGGATCGCCGGACTGCACGACGGGGTAGAGGTTCGCGACGGGCCAGGGCTGGTTCACGCCGACGCCCCACATGAAACGGAACGCGGTGCGCGCGCGCTCGATGTCGAGCAGGTGCATGAGGAACGCGAGGATGTTGCCGTAGACGTCGCAGCGCCAGTTGAAGGAGAAGGGCGTGATCTCGGCCAAGAGGTATTCGGTGTCGCCGAGGGCGAATTGGCGGTCGGCGAAGCGGTGCGGTCGGGCCGGTTCCTTAGCGCCGGCGTCGGTGGTGGGCCAGAAACGCTCGAGCACACGCTGGCGGATGTGTTGCGACCAGCGCAGGTATTCCGCCGCCTGCTTGAAGTGGCCGATGAGCTCGAGGATGCCGGCGTAGCAGACGTTGGTGCGATACCAGAGCACCTCATCGTAGAGCACGTTGTAGCTGCGGCCGAAGAGGTCGGTCCAGTCGCCGGCCTCGGGAATCTCGAGGAGGCCGTCATTGTTGCTGTCCTGCGCGCTGAGCCAGTTCATGATCGATTGCAACCGGTCCGCGTGGCGGAAGAGGAGCGAGTGGTCGCCGGTGACCTGGGCGTGGTTGTAGAGCGCGATGATGAGCCACAGTCCGCTGTCGATGGAGGCGATGTTGCCGACGCCGGAGTAATCGGGCTCGCCGGTGTCGATGCGGACGTTGGCGGGAATCTGGCCCGTGGGTGAGGTGTGGGCGAGGAGCGTCTCGAGCGTGCGGATCTGCGCGGCGCGGATCTCCTCATCCTTCACGCGCAGGGTGCTCCAGACGGTGATGGCGCCGTCGCGTGCCCAGACGCTGCGGTAGTTGGCGTCGGTGCCGCGCACGGTGTTGTCGGCGAGGGAGCAGGCGGAGAAACCGAGGGGCGTGATGTTCTTCTTCAGCGCGACGAGCGCCTTCTCGTAGGCGGTGCTGACGAATTTCTTCTCGTCGGGGTTGAGGCTGCCGAGGCTGGTGCCTTCGAAGAGGCGCTGGAAGCCCGGGGCCATGGCGGAGCGCGAGATGAGCGTTTCCGCGGGCGTGGGCACGACGCAGACGACGTCGTAGTGGCAGAGGCCGTCGAGCACGCCGTCGGCGAGGATGCGGCGGGAGTTGAAGGTGGTGAGCTCGAGCGTGGCCTCGTAGAGTTCGGGAAAGGCGTTCTCGACCACGATGCCGCGCACGCCGGGCAGGCGGAACATGCTGGCGTCGTTGCCGGTGTCGCCGGCGACGAGCACTTCCGTGAGCGGCACGCCGAGCTGGGCGCAAAGCCATTTCAGGGCGCCGCCCTTGGTGGCGTTGCGCGGGAGCACGTCGAGGTCGCGCGAGCTGGAGTAGACGACCTTGGCGGCGACGCCGGCTTCGTCGAGGCGGCGGCGGAGCTCGCGCAGGGTGGGGCGGTCGGCGTTGGTGAGATACCAGCTGCACTTGAACTCGTTCTGGAACTCCGCCGGCTGGGGCCGGGCGCCGGGGAACTGGCGCACGACCGCCTCGACCTTCGCGCGATCCCAGCCTTCGGCGAGGTGGGCGTCGAACTCATGCCGGGCCGCGCCGGCGCGCACGTCGAACACCTCCGTGCCCACGCCGCCGATCCAGTAGTCTCCGGCGGGCAGCACGCCGTCGTCGACGAAACGGCGCAGGTCGTGCACGAGGCGGCCGCTGTTGTAGACAAGCAGCGGCCGCGCCTCGGGCGAGAGCGCCTGCCACGCGGCCTTGAAGCGCTGCGTGGCCTCGGGATTGCCGAGGAGAGTGCCGTCGAGATCGGTGGAGAAGAGGCGGATGGGAGTCATGGCGTGGCGAGGGCGGAGGGCGGCGTGGAGCGGTGGCGGTGGAACGGGTCGCGCGGTGGGCGGCTCGGCAGGTGGAGCAGGCGGCGTCAATCGCCGTCGTTCCACGGTTCGTCCCACTCGTTGTCGGTGAAGGCGAGCGCGGTGGCGCGCTCTTCGATGAGGCTGATGAGCTGCTGGGCGATGCCGGTCCACGTGAAGAGGCTGCGGGCCTTGTGCGCGCCCATGCGGGCGAGCCGGTGGGAGAGACGCGGATGCTTGAGCACCTTCACGATGGAGATGCCGAGATCCTCCTTGTCGAAGGGGTCGGCGTAGAGCGCGTGGCGGCCGAAGGTGACGGCGCGGTAGAGACCGCCGTGCGTAGTGATGACGGTGGGCGTGCCGCAGGCCATGGCCTCGATCGCGGTCATGCCGAACGGCTCGTAGCGGCTGCTGAGCACGAACACGTCGGCGGCGCGGTAGTGGTTGGCGAGGTCGCGGTCGGCGACGAAGCCATCGAATTTCACGCGCCCGGTCAGGCGGAGCCGGCGCACGCGCTTCTTGAGTTGTTGCAACAACTCCTTCTCGGCGGCGCCGAGACGCTCGCCCCCGACGGCGAGGTGGAGCACGGCGTCGGGGATGCGCTTGGCGACGACGGAGAAGGCGTCGATGAGGAGGTCGTAGCCCTTGTTGCGCGCGAGGCGGCCGATGGCGAGGATCACCTTGCCCTCGTAGCCGAGGCGCTTGCGGATGCCGTTGCGCGAGGCGGCGCTGACGGGGAAGAAGCGGTTGTCGTCGTAGCCCGGCGGGATCATGTGCACGTGCTCCGGCGGCGCGCCGTAGTCCTGCACGATCACGTCGACCTGCGGCGGCGTGGTGGCGATGACCTCGGCGCAGTGGCGGTAGAGCAGCGTCTCCTCGGTGATGCGCTGTTTGAAATTATATTTCCTCTCGAATTTCCGCGCGTCGTCCGGGAAATCGATTTCCATCAGCTGCTTTTTCCAGAGGCCGAGCGAGTGCGGCGTGTGGATGTGCGGCACGTCGAGCGCCTCGGCGAGCCGCTGCGTGGCGTAGCCGGCGTCCCAGTAATGCGAGTTGAAGAACTGGTAGCGCAGGCGGTGCTTCTTGATGAAGCGCAGCGCGTGCTCGGACCACTCGGCGAGGTGTTGGACGAGGTATTCCTTGTCGATGAAGTCCGGGCCGCCGCAGGGCATGCGGATGACGCGCACGCGCTCGTTGACGACATCGATCTCGGGTTGCGACTCGAAGCGGCGGGTCCAGATGTCCACCTCGAAGCCGAGTTGCGCGAGCTTCTTGGCGAGCTCGAGCACATAGACGACTTGGCCGCCGGTGTCGGCCGCGCCGAGCGGCGGCTTGGCGGCGACGTAACCGTGGGTGGAGACCATCCCGATGCGCGGAAGCGCAGACTCAGGTAATTTGACAGGCATGAAGCAGTTGGGTTGTGCCTCCGCGGCTGAGTCGGCGAGCGGTGGCGGTGAGCGTGTGCCGCGGCGAGCCGCGGTGCGCCGGAGAGCCCGGTGCGATGACGCCGCGCATGATTCCGGAAACATCACGGAACGGGCGCGACCCCACTCCACGAGAAACCCGGATGTTGGCTCTGCCAAGGAAAAACTTCTCTGCGTCCGTGCGGAAGGCGTGCGGGCGCTTGCGGCGGCGCGCGCGATCCGGCAGAAAATTGCGCGTGACCGCGTCCCGCCCCACCATCCTCGTCGTCGAAGACGAGCCGGCCATCGCCGACACCCTCGTCTATGCGTTGCAGACGGAGGGCTTCACCCCGATCTGGAAAACTTCGGGACGTGACGCGCTGGCGGAGCTGGAGCGCACGCCCGTCGCGCTCGTGGTGCTCGACGTCGGGCTGCCCGACGGCAGTGGCTTCGACGTCTGCCGCGCGCTGCGCGCGCGCCATGCGGTGCCGGTGATCTTCCTCACGGCGCGCACGGGCGAGATCGACCGCATCGTCGGGCTTGAGCTCGGGGCCGACGACTACGTGGCGAAGCCCTTCAGCCCACGCGAGCTCACGGCGCGGGTGCGCGCCGTGCTGCGGCGCACGAACGGCGCGTCGTCCGCGGCATCGTCGTCCGCCACCGCCGCCGGCGTCTGGCAACACGATGCGGCGCGCTGCCGGATCGGTTACCGTGGCCGCACGCTTGAACTCACGCGCAACGAATATCGCCTGCTCGCGGCGCTGCTCGCGCAGCCGGGTCGGGTGTTCAGTCGCGAACAGTTGATGCAGGCCGCGTGGGACGATCCGGGCGCGGCGCTGGACCGCACGGTCGATGCGCACGTCAAATCCGTGCGCGCCAAGCTGCGGAGCGTGGCACCGGAGGCCGATCCGATCGTGACGCACCGCGGGCTGGGCTATTCGCTGCGCGAGGAGACGTGAAGATCCGCACCGCCATCTTCGGGGTTTACGTGGGCGCCTGTGCGGTCGGCTTCGCGGTGTTGATGTGGTTCATGCTCGCCGAGGTGCGGCCGCGCTATGTGACCGCCGTGCGCGAACACCTGCGCGATGCCGCGCACGTGCTGGCCGCGACGCTGCACGGCCGCGCGCCGGAAGAAGCGGCCGCAGCGTTGGCCAGCCCCGCGACGTTCCAAGTGCGACTCGTGGCGAGCGATGGCCGCGTGCTGGCGGACACGCACGAGCCAAGCGAGGTCGCGCTGGTGGACGGAACTGCTCCGGCGCAGGAATGGGAGGTGTCGGTCGCGGAGACGGTGCGTTTCGCGGACGGCACAGCCGGTCGGATCGTGTTGTCGCGCTCGTTTCGCAGCGTGAACGCCGTCATCTGGAACGAGCGGGCGAAACTCGCCGGCATCGGGTTGTCCATCGCAGCTGTGATGGTGATCGCGGGCTGGTGGATCGCAGCGCGGCTCACGCATGCGCTGGAGCGGCTGACCGTGCATGCGCAGGCCGTGCGCGACGGACGCGCCAGCACCCCGCCGCAGTCGCAGGCGAAGGAGATCGCGGACTTGGCGCGCGCGTTCGAGGAGATGCGCGACGCCCTCGAGGGACGGCAGCACGTCGAGCGCTACACGCAGGCGCTCGCGCACGAGGTGAAGGCGCCGCTGGCCGCGATCCGCGGGGCGGCGGAGCTGATCGACGAGCAGATGCCGCCGGAGCAGCAGCGAAAATTTCTCGGCAACATCCGTGCGGAGTCGGCGCGCATCCAGCAGATCGTGGAGCGCCTGCTAGAACTTTCATCGCTGGAAGCGCGCAAGACGCTGCGTCAGGCCGGCGATATCCGGATCGAAGAGCTCGCCGCCGAGGCGGTCGCGGCCGTGCGCGGGGCGGCGGAAGCGGCCGGAGTGCAGTTGGCCGTGCACGCGGAGGCGGGCCTAGTCCGCGGGGAGCGCCTGCTCTTGCGCGAGGCGCTCGTGAATCTGCTCCAGAATGCGATCGAATTTTCGCCCCGCGGCGGCGGTGTGACACTCGCGGTGCACGTGCGCGACGGATGTGCGGAGTTTGCGGTGGAGGACGCGGGCTCGGGTGTGCCGGAGTATGCGTTGCCGCGGGTGTTCGAGCGGTTCTACTCGCTGCCCCGTCCCGACACGGCGCGCAAGAGCAGCGGGCTAGGGCTCGCGCTCGTGCGCGAGATCGCGCATCTGCACGGCGGTGAGGCGACGCTGGCCAATCGCGCGACTGGCGGGGCGCGCGCGAGTTTCACGGTGGCGCTGTCACCGCGCTGAGGGCGGGCGGTTTTCGCGCGGATTTCATCGTCGCTTCATTCGCATTTCATGGGCGGCGGGCAGAGTGGGCCGGTGACTGCTCCTGTCGTCCCTCCCGTCATCACCGGCGCCTCGGGCCCGACCACCGCGGCGCGGCGGCGCGCGGTGTTCTTCAAGATCGCCGGCATCGTGTTGCTGATCGCGGCGCTGCATGTGCCGCTGGCGATGACGGAAGGAGTCTTGCGCGAGCGGCAGGCCTACCGCGGGGAAGCGGTGGAGAACATCGCGGCGACGTGGGGCGGACGGCAACTGGTCACCGGGCCCGTGCTGGTGGTGCCGTGGACGCAGACGCACACGCGGGTGCGCGAGAGTCGCGACGGCGAGGGCAAGGTGACGCGCGCGACGGAGACCTACGAGACGTCGGGGCAGCTGTTCTTTCTGCCGGAGGAGATGAAGGTCGCCGGCGAGGTGTCGCCTGAGATCCGCTACCGCGGCATCCACGAAGCGGTGGTTTATGCGGCGACGCTCGCGGTCGAATGCCGGTTTCGCGCGGTGCCTGTGGGTAACGAGCCAAGCGTCACGCCGCAGTGGAATAAGGCACGGCTGGTTTTCGGGTTGGCGGACTTGCGCCGTCTGCGTGCGGCGCCGCTGGCCCGCTGGAACGAGACCGAGGTCACCGTCGAGGCCGCACCCGAGAACTTGGGTGCCGGACTCGGTCTGGCGATGGCGGCGCCGTTGCGTGGCTCGGGCGAGGATAGCCGGCTTGTGCTCCAGCTGGCGTTGCAAGGCAGCGAGCGACTCGAAATCGCTCCGGCCGGCCGGCAGACAGAGGTGGAGCTCAAGTCGGCGTGGGCCGAGCCGTCGTTCACCGGGCTGGTGCTGCCGGCAGTGCGCACGGTGACGGCGGAAGGCTTCGTGGCAGCGTGGTCGCAGGGGCCGTTCGGGCGCGATTATCCGGCGACGTGGAACAGCCGCAACGCGGAGACAGGCGAAATCCTGAAAAAACTCAATGCGGGCGCTTTCGGCGTGGCACTGCAAATGCCGGTCGATGGCTACCGCTTGTCCGAGCGGGCGCAGAAATACGGGGTGCTGTTCTTCGTGTTGGTCTTCGCAGTGTTCTTTCTCTTCGAGCTGACGGCCGGGTTGCGCATCCACCCGCTGCAATACGCGATGGTGGGCGCGGCGCTGTGTTTGTTCTTTCTCGGTTTCCTCGCGTTGGCGGAGTTTATCTCCGCCGGCCTGGCCTACGCGGTGGCGGCGGCGGCTTGCACGGCGATGATCTCGCTCTACGCGCTCAGCTTCCTGCGCTCGGGGCGGCGCACGCTCGCCATCGGCGGCGGCCTGGCGGCGACCTATGCTTACCTGTATTTCGTGCTGCGCTCGCAGGATTACGCGCTGCTCGCGGGCACGCTGGCGCTCTTCGCGGTGCTGGCGCTCGTGATGTTCTGCACGCGGCGCGTGCGCTGGTATGCGGTGGACCTGTCCGCGCCCGACGCATCCGGCGAAGGTCGCGCACAGCCCTGAGCCATGCCGCCGGCCGGACTCGAAATCCGGCCGGCTCGCGTCACTGGTCGAGCCACATGAACCGGATCCGGCCGAAGCGGCGGGCCGGGTTGCCTTGGAACCAGTGGCCAAACTCCACGCGGTAGGCGCCGAGTGCCTCGTCCCACTCCCACCAGCCGCCGACGTAGATCGGATCGGGCTGCTCGAGCGAAGTGTAGAACTCGCCCACGACAGCGAGGCGCGCGTGAGGCACGATCGTGGTGGAGAGACTGAAGCTGCCCTCGGCCGTGTTGAAGACGTAGTCGGGGACGGCGGAGGGATCGTCGGGATCGGAGCACGCGGCGAGTTCGACGACGTTGCGGGCGCCGTCGCGGTCGCGATCGTCGAGCGGAGCCGTTTGCGTGCCGCTGAAGCCGAAGGAGCTGGCCCACGCGGAGAAAGTGGAGGCGGTGGGATCGGCCGGGAACATCACCAGCAGTCTGCTCGTCTCGTGCGGATAGGCTTCGTTCATCACTTGCACGACGGCCACCGGCGCATCGGTGGGGCCGAGTTGGCTGCGGTCGAGCGTGAGTTCGATCGAGGTGCTCGTGAGGCCTTCGGCGACGCTCAGCGCGGAGGAGGTCGCGCGAATGGCGCCCCAGGGTAAACGGCCACCATCCACCATTACGTAGGCGTTGAGCTGTCCATCCGTGCCACCGACTCGTGCGAGGGGAATGGTGACGGAATCTGCGGTCGAGATCACGAGGCGGGACGCGGGATCGAGCGGACGCAGTTGGCCGGGCCGCGTCTCGTCGTCGCGCACGCGTAGGGTGAAGTAGGGCTCGGACGAGCCGATGCTGGCGCCGCCGAGCGGATCGCGGAGCACAAGGTGGAGCGTGCGTTCGCCGTCCTTGACGGTGTTGTTCAGGATCGGAAGGCGGACGTAGGTGCGCGTCTGTCCCGCGGCGAACGTCACGGCGAAGCCGGTGAACGCGGTGTAGTCGACGCCCGCCACGGCGGTGCCGGGATCTTCCGCGAGGGCGAGCGTGGCGGAGACGGCGCGCGGCGAGGGCAGCACGCGGTCGATGGGCACGAGGACGGTGGCGTCGTTTTCGTTCACGGTCATCTCGGTGAGGTAATCGCCGAAGATGAGCACATCGGACTCTTCGACGATCAGGTCGGCGCTGCCGAGCTCGGCCGAGACTTCGTTGGCGCCGGGGCCGGCCGTGAGGAGGAGCCGCAGGGATTCGGGCCACTCGTTCAGTGCATCGGGCAGGAGCGGCACGGTGAATTGCCGGGCAATCTCGTAGGGAGCGAAGAGCAGAGAGCCGGCCACGGGCGTGTAATCGAGGTCCGGTTGCGCGATGCCGGGCGCATCGCCGAGGTGAACCGTGGCGTAGCGGACGATCGCGGGCTCGGCGAGGTTGCCGGAGCGCGTGACCGTGAGCGTGGCCGCGCCCGCGCCTTCGGAGACGCGCACTTCGGAGGCGGCGAACGCGAGGAGCGCGGGCTCCGCGGCTCCTGCGTGGCGGGCAACCACGCCGCGGAACGGCCCGAGGGCGCTTTCGCTTCCGTCGGCGGCGACACCGGCCAGCGCATAGCGGCAAGGCGTCGCGGATGCCGGCAGGGTGAGCCCGGTGGAGTCGGCTGTTGCCGAAGCCAGCAGCTCGGGCCCAGCGCCGGTATCCCGATAGATTCGGAAACCGGCGAGGCGCGGATCGAGCGCCGGGTCCCATGTGAAAACGAAATCCTGGCCCGACGGCAGCACGGCGAGCCCGAGCGGGGTGAGCGGTGCCGCGCTCCGCGCGAAGGGTCCAAAAATCACCGGTTCGGCCGCGGTGCCGTCGAGGGCGAGCGGTGTGAGGCGGTAATAAAGCTCGGTGCCGATCGGTGCGGCGGCGTCAAGAAAGCCATCGACGATCGTGTCCTCCGCCGGGGCGAGCGCGACAAAGGGGCCGGTCGGCGAGGTGGCGCGAGAGAGTTGCCAGCGCTGCGTGGCGAAGACCGAAGAATCGAAGGCGAGGCGCAGGCCGGCCGCTTCGTCCGTCGCTTCAAGCGCGGAAACCGGAATCGGAACGGGAGCGGCACCGAGATCAGCCTGCCATGACGCGGCGACGGCATGGAGTTGCCCGGAGGCTTGGCCGGCGGCGTCGAGGCTTTCGATCCAATAGACGTTTTCGGCCAGCGGGGTTGCGTCGAGAAAGCCCGGTTCCACGCGCGGGGCGGCGGGATTGAGCAAAGTGCGCGGCGTGTCGGTCGTCGCGGCGCGCCAGATGCGATAACCGCTGGAGCCCGGCACGCGTTCCCAGCCGAGCCAGACGCCGCCGGCGAAAGAGGTGGCTTGCGCGGCAGGCGGTGCAGCAGGCGGCGCGTCGATCGTGAACGAGGTGGCGGCTTGGGTGCGCTCGCCGCGGGCGTCGAGCAACTCGATGGAGAGCGTGTGAGTGCCCGCGGCGAGCGGCGTAGCGGCGGAGACGGTGCCGGAGAATTGCTCGAAGGCGTAATCGGATCCGCTGCGGATGAGCGTGAATGTGGAGGTCACATCGCGGCCATCGAGGCGCAGGGTCGCTGTTTCCCAGAGGAAGGCCGCGGGCGTGGTGTTGTTCACCGTGAGTTGCGGGCTGCGAGTCGTGACGGTCGTGTCGGGCGCTGGTTGGAATTGCCAAGTTCCGGGTGTGGGAGCAGTCCAAGCGGCGGCGCCGGTCGCGAGTGCGGAGGGCTGCTGCGTGTCGGTGGCATCGGTTTGGATGAAGGTGGCCGTGGCGGGCGGTAGGAGACGGCTCGGTCCGGCTTCGGAGGCGACGGCGACCGGGGAACCTTGGTTTTCGACCCACACGGTGCCGTCGGTATAAAAGGCGAAGTCGGCGTGCGCGGCGGCGGCGAGCGATGCGGTCGTGTTCGCCGTGGTGGCGCGATGGATGAGGCGGCCGGGCAGGGAGCCGGAGGCCGGGGGCGACGGCACCGGCCCGTAGGATTGCTCGGCCCAGTCAGCGAGCCACTTCTCGACCTTGCCGCCGGGCGTCTCGGTGACCCAGCCGACCGGGTCGGGCGTGCCGATGGCGGTGTCGACGGCGTTGCCGAGCTGCTTGTAGACGAGCATGCGCAGGCAACGGCGGGGATTGTCGCGCACATCCTGGAGCGCGCCGCGGAGGTCGAGCCACACGAGCGGTTTACCTTTGATGAGGCTCGATTCGCCGACCACGACGCGAAATCCCTCGGTCGCCTCGGCGTTCACCGAGACGTGCTGGCCGTTGTAGAACTCGACATCGAGGAAACCCGGGAGCATGCGGGTGCCGACTTGGAGCCGGTCGCCGGGCTTCAGCGGCGTGGTGGGCGGGACGGGTTCGGCGTCGTCGCCGATGCCGTCGCTCGTGCCGAGAAACCAGACTCGGTCCGCGTGTTTGACGATGGCGTGCGGCAAGTTGTCGAAGGCTTCGTATTCCACCTCGGTGCCGTCCTTCACGGCGCGGAGCGTGTAGGGGACGCGCGCCCAGCCGGGGTTTTCCGGCTCGTTGAAGAGCGACGACGAGGGATAAAGCCGGAGGGAGACGGAGCCTTCTGCGTCCGTGCGGTGCCAGCCGGAACGGTCGATGTGCAGCCCTTCGCCGGGGATGAGTTGCACGCCGACATCCTCCAATGGATCGAGCTGGCCGATGACGCGTTGGAAGCCGGAGGTGGGATCGGTGTAGATGCTCGGAGTCAGGCGACTGGCGACGATGCTGCGCTCGAACGAGCCGACACGCTGGACGAGTTTCACGTCGAGCGGTTTGTAGAAGCGCGTCTCGTAGAGGAACTGCGTCTCGAACGGCACGTAGGTTTCCTCGCCGCCTTCGGTGGAGGGCGGGACGATCGCGGTCGCGCGCATCGTGACGAGGAACGAGCCGATCGCATAGCCATACGGACCGTGTTGACTGCGCTCCAGCGTGAGGTCGCGGGTGTAGCTGGTGCCGGGTTGCCCATTGATCGTGATCGAGCCGGGAACGAGAGTGTCTCCGCTCCAAGTGGCGTCGAAGACAAGGCGCACCGTCTTCCGGGCCGTGTAGATGGCGAGCGGGCGGCTGACGTCGTGCTCGTCCTCTTGGAAAGTCGCGTGCTGTCCGACGTGAACGACGTTTGGGCCGAAAACGTTGACCGTCGCCGTCCAGCCGGCGGAGCCGTTGACGCGTTGCATCGTGTGCGTGTCGGCGCTGAGGGAGGCGCTGACGGCGAGGGAGAAGACGCCAAGGAGGACGCCGGTGGAATGACGGAGCAGGCGGGCAGGCATGCGCAGCGGGGGCTGGGGTGATCGCCGGACCGCGCGGCACGTCGGCTGAAACAATCCGCGCAAGCCGGCCGAGGCAAAGAAGACGTCGCCACGAGCTAACGGCGACCGCGCGGCCGGGACAATGCACGACGGCCGGCGGCGCCCAATCAGTGCGGGAAATTACGGCGGACATTTTTCCGCCTAATGCGCGGCGCCGACTCCGCGCTTGCGGCCGGGAGGTTTGGCCGGACACTGGCGCGCACCCCATGAAAATCTCCGCCCGGCTTCTGTTTTTTCCGGTCCCGTTGGCTGCGCTTTCGCTCGGCGCCTCCGCGCAGGAATGGCGGCACGGCCAGCCGGCGCAGACGGAGCGGCCGGTCGACGCCTACGTGACCGACCTCGCGCGCGTGGCGCAGACGCCGGGCAGCGAATTGCGCGGGCTGGTCGAGCGCTACGCGCAGGACCTCGCCGGCTTCGAGCGTTTCTATACCGTGCCGAATTCCGCGCTGAAGCTCGCGCGCTACCGCGCGTTTCACGAAGCGTGGCTGGCGCGGATCGAGGCGCTGGATTTCGAGCGTCTCGGCGTCGAGGGCCGGCTCGACTGGCATCTGTTGCGCACGCATCTGCGCTACGAACTCGGCCTGCTGGCGCGGTCGGAGCGGCGCAACGCCCAGATGGCGGAGTTGCTGCCGTTCGCGGAGGCGATCGCACGCTTGCAGGAGAACCGCCGGCAATTCGTCGCCGAGCCACCAGCTGCCGCCGCGGCCACGCTGGCGCAGCTAGCCAAGGACATCGCCGCTGTGCGCGAGACGTTGGAGGGCGAGGAGCCGACGCTGGCACCCGACCGCATCGTGGCGTTGCGGGCGGCCAACCGCATCGAGGGGCTCGCGAAGGTGCTGAAGCAATGGTTCGATCACTACCACGGCTACGACCCGGAGTTCAGCTGGTGGGCGCGCGAGCCGTATCAGGCCGCGAGCGTGGCGTTGGAGGATTACCGGAAGTTTTTGCGCGAAACCATCGTGGGCGTGAAGCCCGGCGAGGACGAACCCATCGTCGGCGATCCCATCGGTGCGGACGGACTCACGCTGGACCTCGAGCGCGAGATGATTCCCTACACGCCGGAGGAGCTGATCGCGATCGCCGAGCGCGAATTCGCCTGGTGCGAGGCCGAGTGGAAGAAGACGGCACGCGAGATGGGCTTCGGCGACGATTGGAAGGCGGCGCTAGAGAAGGTGAAACAGGATTACGTGCAGCCCGGCGCGCAACCCGCGCTCATCGCGGAGCAGGCGTATGAGGCGATCGGGTTTCTCCAACAGCGCGACCTCATCACGCTGCCGGCGCACGCGATCGACACTTGGCGCATGGACATGATGTCGCCCGCGCGGCAGAAGGTTGCGCCGTTCTTCCTCGGCGGGGAGTGCATCCTGGTGTCGTTCCCGACCGACACGATGGCGCACGCCGACAAGCTCGACAGCCTGCGGGCGAACAACCGGCATTTCTGCCGCGCCGTGACGCACCACGAGTTGATCCCGGGGCATCACCTGCAGGGCTGGTATATGGATCGCTTCAACCCGCACCGGCAGCTCTTCTCCACGCCGTTCTGGATCGAAGGTTGGGCGCTGTGGTGGGAATTTCATCTCTGGAACCTTGGCTTCGCACAGAGCCCGGAGAACAAGGCCGGCATGCTCTTCTGGCGCACACATCGCTGCGCCCGCATCATTTTCTCGCTCAATTTCCACCTCGGCAAATGGACGCCGGAGGAGTGCATCGACTTCCTCGTCGAGCGCGTGGGGCACGATCGCCACACGGCGACCGGCGAGGTGCGCCGCTCGTTCAACGGCGATTATTCGCCGCTCTACCAAGTCGCCTACATGATGGGCGCGATCCAGCTGCGAGCCCTGTATGCGGAACTCGTCGCGAGCGGCCGGATGCCGGAGAAGGAATTCCACGACCACATCATGGAAGGTGGTCCCATGCCCATCGAGCTGGTGCGCGCGCGGCTCACCGACACCAAGCTGCCGCGCGATTTCCGCTTCGCGTGGAAGTTCGCCGGAGAAAAGCCATGAGCAAGACGAAGCGCAAACAACGCCCGGCGGGCGAGCCTGCGGCGGAGGCGTCGCCGCTGAGCAAGGCGTTCATGTGGTTCGTCGTCGTGACCTGCGCGGCCGTGTTGCTCGTGCTGATTTGGTATGCGCGCGGTATCCTTGCGCAGCTGAAGCTCGTCGGCGACAGCGCCGGCGCCTCCACGCGGCTGCTGACGGGGCTTTTCGTCGTGATGACTTTTGGCGGCTTCGTGGCCGCCGCGCTCTGGGCGGCCTTGAAGAAGGCCCTCGGGCGCGAGAGCGAGAAGAACGGCGGGAAGAACGGGTAGGGCGAGTTCTCCGAACGAGCCGTAGCGGTGGCGAGCACGAGCGCGGCTCGTTCGGCGAACTCGCCCTACCGGCTTTGCAAGCGTTGCGAATGCAGCGCGGCGAGGCGCGCGTGCAGGTCGGTGTCGTCGAGGTTCGCCGGCCAGCCGTAGGCGGCGGCGAGGGCGTCGTCGATTGCATTGCTGTCCTCGGCGCGCGCGGCGCGGGCGAGGGCGAAGCGGTGTTCCTCTTGCAGGCGCGAAAGGGCGCTCAACGGCGTAGCGGGCGGCCAAGGAAACGGAAACGAACGCAAGGCGGCGAGCACGTCGGGTTGCTCGCTGCACCAATGGGTGAAAGCGGACGAGGCGAGCACGCCGGCGCTGAAGTCGTCGTCACGCGCCCACACGACGAGCGATTCGTCGGGCAGCACGTCGCCCTCGATCCACGCGAAGGCCGGCTCGGTTGCGGCGGCTGGGCTGGCGAGGAAACGCTCCAGCCGCGCCAGCGCGGTGCGCAGCGCCGGATCGCGGTGCGGGTTGGCCGGCGTCGCCTGCTGGCGCGTCAGCGCGGCGAAAGGAGCGGCGTAGAGCGCGGCCTCGGCGGCGGACATTTCCGGCGGAAAGTCGACGATCCAGCGGCGACGCTCGTTGCCATCCGGGGCGAGCCCGATGGTCTCGCGCAGCACGTCGTGGTTCGGCTTGCCGGTGGCGTTGCGCGCGGCGAGCAGTCGTTGGGCGGCGGCGTGCGTGAGCGTGCGCGCGGGCTCGAGGCGTTCGCCGGCGAAGGCGAAGGGAAGATTCTCGGCGAGCGGCGCGAACGGGGTGGGCACGGCTAATCCGTTGCGGAGGTTGGCGGCGTCGCCAAGCGCGCAATTCCGATGCTACGCGCGCGGTGGGCGGGCGTCAGGCGCCGAAGTTCACGCGCGGATTGTTCTGCAGAAACGCCGCGATGGCGTGGACGAATGTCTCGCCGAATTCAGCGCGCTTCTTCTCGCCGACGCCGGTGATGCCTTCCAGCTCGGCGACGCGCACGGGGTAATCGCGTGCCATCTGCCGGAGTGTGGCGTCGCCGAAGATGATGTAGGCGGGCACGCCGCGCTCGTCGGCGAGCTTCTTGCGCAGCTCGCGGAGGCGGGCGAAGAGAATCTCGTCGCACTCGATGTCGCCCTCGCGGCGCACGGTGCGTTTGGTCTTGGGCAGGGCGAGCGGCTTGGTGAGCGTGATCTTCGCGCGCGAGCGGAGGACGTTCATGCCTTCCTCGGTCAATTCGAGGATCGGGTATTCGCCTTCGGCCTGCGCGACGTAACCGAGCCGCATGAGCTCGCGGCCGACGGCGGCCCAGGCGGGGCGGGAAAGTTCCTTGCCGATGCCGTAGGTGCTGAGCTGGCCGTGGTTCCAGCGCTGGATTTTCTCCGTCTCAGCGCCGGTGAGGACTTCGATGAGGTGGTTCAGGCCCACGCCGAAGCGACCGGTCTGGCGGATGCGATAGATGCAGGAGAGGAATTTCTGCGCGACGACGGTGCCGTCGTAGGTCTCGCGCGGCTCGAGGCAGTTGTCGCACGCGGCGCAATTATCCAGCGGGAAGCTTTCGCCGAAGTAGCCGAGCAATTCGCCGCGGCGGCAGCCGGCGCTCTCGGCGTAGTGCAGGATCTGCCGGAGCTGGTTGCGCGCGATGCTCTTTTCCTGCTCGTCGCTGATCTCGTCGATGAAGTGCGTTTGCTTGGCCGCGTCGCCGCCGCTGAAGAGGAGGAGGCATTCGCCCGGCAGGCCGTCTCGTCCGGCACGGCCGGTTTCCTGGTAGTAGCCCTCGATGTTTTTCGGCAGGTCGTGGTGGATGACCCAGCGGACGTTGGGCTTGTTGATGCCCATGCCGAAGGCGATCGTGGCGCAGATGATGCGGCACTCGTCGCGGAGGAACAGCTCCTGGTTGCGCGCGCGCTCCTCGGCGTCGAGACCGGCGTGGTAGGCACGGGCGGAGAAGCCGCGTCCGGCGAGGGCGTCGGCCACGCGCTCGGTGGTGGCGCGGGTGGCGCAGTAGATGATGCCGCTCTCCTCCTCGCGCTTGCGGACGAAGTCGATGATCCGTTTCAGCGGCTGGTCCTTCGCGAGGACGCGGTAGGTGAGATTGGGGCGGTTGAAGCTCGCGACGAAGACCTCGGGCTCGCGGAGCTGGAGGTGCTTGATGATGTCAACGCGCACGCGCTCGGTCGCGGTGGCGGTGAGCGCCATCACGGGCACGCCGGGGAGCAGGGCGCGCAGGCGGGCGAGCTGGCGGTATTCGGGGCGGAAATCGTGGCCCCACTCGGAGACGCAGTGCGCCTCGTCGATGGCGAGCGCGGTGACGTTCCAGCTGGCGAGGTTTTCCTTCCACTCGTCGAGCATCAGGCGCTCGGGCGCGACGTAGAGGAGGCGCCACTCGCCGCGGTGGAGGCCGCGCAGGCGGGACTTCGCCTCGGCGGTGGAGAGCGTGGAGTTGAGAAACGTGGCCGCGACGCCGGCGGCCTGGAGCTGGTCGACCTGGTCCTTCATCAACGCGATAAGCGGCGAGACGACGACGGTCAGGCCGGTGCGGTGGAGGGCGGGCAGCTGGAAACAGAGGGACTTGCCGCCGCCGGTGGGAAGCAGGGCGAAGACATCGCGTCCGGCGAGGGCGGTCTCGATGATCTCGCGCTGCAACGGGCGGAAAGCGCCGTAGCCGAAGGTCGTTTTGAGCGTGAGCAGGAGGTCGTCCACAAACCGGCGAGATTGCGTAACGGCCCGTGGTCCGAGCAAGCCTGCACGCGAGTGGGGAGGCGAGAAATTTTCCGAAGCCGCCGCGCGGCTCTCAGCGGAGGCCGAGCCAGGCAGCGAGGGCTCGCGTGGCGGCGGAAGCGGCGGCGCGGTGGCGACGGGGCGCGGCGCGGGAGACGATACGCAGGCGGCCGGCGGTGCGGTCGGCCTTCGGATCGACGTGGCCGACAAGTTCCGTGCCGGCGAGGAGCGGAAGAGCGTAGTGGCCGCGGAGACGCTTGGCCGGCGGGGTGTAGGCTTCCCACGTGTAGTCGAAGCGCCACAGCGCGGAGGTGAGCCGGCGGTCGTAGATAAGCGGGTCGAGCGGGGCGAGGAGTTGCGGCGCGGAGGAAGGCGTGTGCTGCGCGGCTTGCTCGAGCAGCGGCAGATCGGAGCGGAGGCAGAACAGCGGAGGGCAGTTTTCCACGGCGATCGGCTGGACCTGATCGGTGACGTGCGGGAGCTCGGTGCGTTTGAGCGTGACGAGGCGGCGTTGGCGGAGTTTGAGCAAGGCGGCCCAGCGCACGGTGTCGGCCGCAGACGGGGCGGATTGCGCCAGCGTGGCGGCAGGCAGGATGCGCTCGGGCAAATCGTAGAAGCGGCGGTTGCCGGGGCCGCGGGCGGCGATGAGCAGGCGGCCGTGGAAGAAGAGTTTCTGCAGGGTCGCCTTGGCCAGCGTGGCGGAGCCCCAGACGAAGCGGGCGCGGCCGCTGCCGGCAAAATCCTCCGCGCTGAGTGGACCGCGGGCCGCGATCTCGGCGAGCAGCGTTGCGGCGAGCGGCTTCTGTTTCGGAGTGAGGCGGCCTGACCACGCGCCGGAGCGGCGCGTGCGCGCGTGCATGGCGGCGAGCAGGTGCGGCCAGGCGTCGAGCGGGAAGGCGACGAGGATGCCGGTTTGCGGGTGATGGTGCTCGAAGGCCGAGCGTCGGTCGGCGGCGAGCGGTGGCTCCTCCTCGCGGCCGTGCAGGTGGCGCATGAGATCGCCTTCGCGGTAGCCGGCCACGCGGGGGCGAAGGATGAGGTCGTGCATGCGGCCGCAGAGGTTGAGCGGATCGATCTGCACGTAGCCGAGGTGGTCCAGCATGGCGGCCGTCGTCGCGGCCGGCTGGTCGAGACCGAGCGCGAGCCGGACAAAGCGGCGGGCGTGATCGGGGCGGAGCGAAAGCGGGCGGGGCAGGGGCATCGACGAGCGGAGGATGGCCACGGGAGGCGAAGAGAGGAAAAGAAAAAGGCCGCGCAGGGCGCGGCCTTGGCCAAGACAGAGGGATGGCGGGATCAGCTCTTGGGCATCTTCGCCTGAAGCTCTTGGAGGCGGCGGTTGAGCTCGTTCATGTCGTTGACGAGGCGTTCCTCGACCTTCTTCCGCTCGGAGCTGTTGACGATGCTCATGTTGGCGGCGTCACGCACGACGTTGGCGGGGAGCGTGAGGATGCGGGTGATGAGCGACTGATCCTTGAAGCTGCTGAGATAGAGCGCGGTGATCTCCTGGGAGAGTTTCATCGAGTCCTGCGCGAGACCCTGCGCGACCATGAGGTTGGTGTTGAGCTCCTGATTGCGCGCCATCTCGGCGGTGAGCACGCCGCTGATCTGGTCGGAGATGCGCTGGCTGTATTGGTTGATGGAGTCGCGAGTGAGATTCTGGTCCTTCGACATCTCGGCGAGGATGGGCGAGATGCGCTCTGCCATGCGGGAGGAGACCTTGTCGATCTGCTCGTTCTGGAGTCGCTCGGCGTCTTCGGGCGTTTGCGGCACGGAGCCGTAGGGGGAAATCTTCTGGGCGATGACGTCGGCCAGCTGGTTCATGCGCTCGGTGTTCAGCTTCTGGACTTCCTCGTCGGTCATGAAGACGTCGGCGGAGCGCTTGGAAATGGCGTCCTTGAGCAACTGGTTGACGGACTCGATGTGGCGGCGCGTCTCCTCGGCAGAGGCCTTCATCTCGGCGTTGGTTTGCTCGCGCAGGGCGGTGATCTCCGCTTGTTGCCGGACGGTGAGATCCTGGACCGTCTTCTGGTGGAACCAGTAGGCGGCGCCGGTAAGCAGCAGCGCAGTCAGGATAACCGCAGGGAGTTGTTCTTTAAGTTTTTGCAACATGGGGAGTGTCAGGTTGAGAAATCTTGAGACAGTCATACAGGATGAGTGTTCAAATGCAATTCCGCCATCCCCGTCGCGTTCGACGCGCTCTGCTCGCATGAGCCTAAATCGTTACGAACAAGGCCTTTTTGACTATTGGGAGCGCAACGCGGATGAGCGCCGGCACTGGCAGATGAAGACGCTCGAAGTCGCGAAAGCGGCTGGGGCACCGTTGGATGCGGCGCGGCGCTTGGAGCGGGATCTGTGGGATTACTTCCGTGAGCGGCACGACCATGTGCCAGCTTTGCGGGCGCAGGGCGGCGATCTGCCGTCGCGGGCCAGTCTGCAGAATCTCGCCGAGCTCATGTTGCGGCTGTGGGGACCGCCGCCCAAACCGCGGCGCACGCCGCCGCGTCCGGAGTAGCCGCGCGCGCTCCGGTCAGGCGCTTGGCGGACGCAACGTGACGAGCGTGGCGCCCCAACCGCCGCTGTGTTCGTCGCCGAGGCGGAAGGAGGCCACGAGTGGCGAGCGCCGCAGCTGCGCATGCACGGTCTCGCGCAGCGTGCCGGTGCCTTTGCCGTGCACGACGCGCACGGTCGCGATGCCGCGCGCGCGACAGGCCGTGAAATACTCTTCCAGCAGCGACGCGACTTCCGCGGGGCGGAAGGTGTGCAGATCGAGTTCGCCCGTGATCGGGATGGGCACCGGCGTGCAGTCGGGCGCGGAGTCAGCGTTCACGACGGCACTGAAGTCGGCGCGACCGAGCTGCGCAAAAGAAAACCCGCCCCCTGCGGGGCGGGTTGGACACACACACACACTGACACACAAAATTTTCAGGAGCGCACCGTCGGGAGCGTGGCCGGCTTGGCGGCGAACTGGCGGGCGGAGCCTTGGTCGACGGGCTGAGCGGCGACGGTGCCGAAGGAGGGCAACTCGGTGCGGATCGTCTCCACTTGACGGGCCTGCGCGCGGAGGGCAGCGAGGTTGCTCTCGATGCTCTTCTCGGCTTCGGAGAGGCGCGAGGCGCGGACCTCGAAGGAGCCGAGCGCGACGACCGGCTGGTCTTGCTGGATGGAGGCTTGGGCGGAGACGGCGGTGAGGCTGAGGCTCACGAGGGCGAGGAAGAGGGAAATCTTTTTCATGACGTTGGTTGGTTGATGCCACTACACGCAGGGCGGATGCCAAGTTGCACGCGGTGTCGTAAGTGCATCATTTCCATTTTAATAAAATATTTTGGCCGCCGAACTCGTCCCGCCGGCACCGCGCCATCGTCACGCTGGCGGCATCGGCGATTCCCACGCTTGGGACAAAAACGGGGCGTCATGCATGACCATGACCTTCGGATGCCCGCGCGGCCTCGCGCAACGGGCCGCGGCGCGCTCGAATGCCGGCGCCCCTCGGGGATGTCATGCTCCACGCCACCCAACTCACGAAAAAATACGGCGCGTTCACCGCGCTCGACCAAGTCACGCTGCAGGTGCAGCGCGGCGAATTCTTCGGCCTGCTCGGGCCCAACGGCGCGGGCAAGAGCACGCTGATGTCGCTCGTCGCCGGCCTGCGCGTGCCGGATGCCGGCGGGATTACGCTCGACGGCGTGTCACTTCAAGGCCGTCCGCCGGAGGTGGTGCGCGCCATCGGTTTTGTGCCGCAGACGATCGCGCTCTACGAAGACCTGACTGCGGCGGAGAACCTGAGCATCTTCGGCGGCTTGCACGGTCTCGCTGGGCGCGCGCTCGCAACGCGGGTGGAGGAATGTCTCGCGGCCGTGCAACTCGCGGACCGTCGCGCGCAGGCCGTGAAAACCTACTCCGGCGGCATGCAGCGGCGGTTGAATCTTGCGGCCGCGTTGTTGCACCGGCCGAAGCTGCTGCTCTGTGACGAGCCGACGGTCGGCGTCGATCCGCAGTCGCGCAACGCCATCTTCGACCTGCTCCAGCAACTCAACCGCGATGGGCTCACGGTCATCTACTCCACGCACTACATGGAGGAGGCGACGCGGCTCTGCACGCGCATCGGCATCATCGACCACGGTCGCATTCTCGCGCTCGGCACACTGGACGAGTTGCTCGCGCACCTGCCCGTGGCGGAGGTCGTGAGTTTCCCGCGCAATGCCCAAGGCGAGGCGGCGCAGGCGGCGCTGGCGCGCTTCGGGCACTGCGTCGAGCGCGGCGAGACTTGCGAAGTGCACCTCCGCGCCGACGTGCGGCTGGCCGACTTTTTCGGTGCAGCGGCGGCCGCGGGACTGCCCGACCGCTGGTTTCAGCTCAAGCGTCCGTCCCTCGAGGACGTGTTTCTCCACCTCACCGGCAAAACCCTGCGCGAATGACCGCCATGCATCTCATCCTCACTTTGCTGCGAAAAGACCTGCTGAATTTCGGCAAGGATCGCGTCGCCGTCGGCCTGACGTTTCTCGTGCCGGTGGTGTTGATCTATCTCTTCGGCCAGGTGTTCGGCGTCGCGCGCACGAGCAGCGGTCCAGTGGGCATCCCGCTGGCGATCGTCAACCAGAGCACGGCGCCCGAGATCGCGACGCTCGTCGCGGCCCTGAAACGCGAGGCGGCGTTCCGCGTCGTCGAGGACGCGCCCGATGCGGCGGGCGCACGGGTCGCGTTGACCGAGGAGCGCGTGCGTGCGGGTTTCAAGGCCAACGAATACCGTTTCGCGCTCGTGTTCCCGCCCGATGCGACCGAGGGCGGAGTGGCGTTGCGCCTCAAGTTCCTCACCAACCCGCGCAATGACATCGAGACGCAGACGGTTACCGGCCTGTTGCAAAAAACGATCTACACCGAGGTGCCCACGCTGCTGCTGCGCTCGTTGCGTGGGCAGGCGGCGGAGTTCATCGGCGCTGAGCAGACGGACAAGTTTTACGCCGAGATGGCCGGCTCGGTCAGCCGCGCCTTCGGCTACGACGAGGCCAAGGTGCGCGAGGCGATGCGGCGCGGCGAGATGCCTGGCCTTGCGGGTGCGACCGGCGGCGCGGGCTTGGCGGGTGCGGCCGGTTTCCTCGACCGGATGATCAAGATCGACACCGAGCAACTCGCGGGCGTGCAGGTGAAGAATGTCGGGGCGACGCGCGCGGTGGGCGGCTGGGCGATGATGTTCCTGCTCTTCGCGCTCAGCGGGACGGCGACGGCGCTGTTCGAGGAGAAGAAGGCCGGGCTGTTCCTGCGGTTGCTCTCTTCGCCCGTGCGGCGCGCGCACCTGTTGTGGAGCAAATATCTCTTCGGCATCGGGCTCGGGCTGGTGCAGTTGCTCACGCTCTTCTTCGCGGGGCGGGTGATGTTTGGCATCGATGTGACATCGAACTTCGGCAATCTCGTGGTCATCTGCCTCGCGGCGGCGACGGCGTGCACGGCGTTCGGCATGTTGCTGGCGGCGGTGACGCGCACGCCCGCGGCGGCGCAGGGGTTGGCGACGCTGCTCATCCTCACGATGAGTGCGGTCGGCGGGGCGTGGTTCCCGACGTCGTTCATGCCGGAGTTCATCCAGCAGGTGAGCAAACTGACGGTCGTTTACTGGTCGATGGAAGGCTTCGCGCAGGTGCTGTGGAACGATTGCACGCTGCTGGAGCTGCTGCCGACGGTCGGCGTTTTGTTGGCCATGGCGGCGACGCTGATCGGCGTCAGTCTCTGGCGCTTCCAGCGCGGGGCGATCTTCGATTGAACGTGCGGCGCGACGCGGTCAGAAACGACGCGGGCCACAGGCGGGGCGTCACGCCTTGGTTTCGTCGGGCGGCTCGGCTGGCGGGGCAGGCGTGGCGGGCTGCGGCGGCACGACGACCGGTTTCGGCGCAAAGCGTTTCGACTCGGCCGTGGGCTCGGGGTGCTCGTCCATGGCGTTGCGGATCTCGTCCTCGACTCCGCTCGTGGCCTTTTTGACCTCACGCATGGCTTTGCCGAGGCCGCGAGCCAGCTCCGGCAGTTTGTTCGCGCCGAAGAGCAGCATGACCACGAACAGCACCATGAACAGCTCGGGGCCGCCGAGTCCCTCGATGAATGCCAGTGGGTATGCCATGACCGAAAACTAGAATCGCCGGCGCGGAAAAGTAACGGACAAAAATCCGTGACGATCCGAACCGGGCCCGCGCGCGGCGTCAGCCGTGGGTGATGCTGACGAGGAATTTTTGCGTCTGGCCGGGGCCGACGTGGTGCAGCCCGTGCTTGGTCTCGGGGCTGTTGGGCGAGCCCATCCACGGCTCCACGCAGTAGTAGGGGGCCTTGTCGTCGAGGGTCCAGGTGACGACCGCAGCGTCTTTGGCCGCGGTGTTGGTGAAGCCGGTGCGGAAATGCAGGCGCGAACCGCTCGGCCGCTCGACGACTTGGAACTGATGGCCGCGCAGGGCGGTGTGGATGGTGTCGATGAGCGCGGGGTTATCGAGCGTCTCGCGCGGCTGCAGGCGCGGGCCGTCGACCAGTTGGCCGGTCTCGCTGCGACGGAAAGTGCGGGCGGCAGGCACTTCGATGAAGTAGTCCTTGCGCGTGAGCCCGGCTGTCCAAGGCAGGTTGAAATAGAAATGGTGCCCGCCGGTCCACGGAATGGGCGTCGTGCCGAGGTTGGTGAGCTCGAGTTCGACGTGGAGGCCGTCGGGCTCGAAGCGGTAGCTGACGACGAATTCGTAGTCGTAGGGATAGGCGGCCTGCGTCTCGTCGCTGCGCACCAGCTGCGCGGAGAAGCCGCGCTCGTCGAGGCGCGTGATGCGGAAATTGCCCTGACGCGCGATGCCGTGGATCGGCATGGGCCGGCGCTGGCCGTCATCGGCGCGCCAGAAGCCTTCCTCGCCGCGGTCGTAGCTGCGCCCGCAGAAGGGAAACAGAATCGGGTTGCCGCCGCGGATCTTCGCGAAGTCGTCAAGCGAGGCCGCCTCGGGCCAGTGGATGAGATCGCGCACGGAGCCGTCGCCGAGCGTCACGTTCCAGTGCATGAGTCGCGCGCCCTTTTCCGGCAGCGCGAGAAAAGTCGAGGCGCCGACCTGCCAGCGCAGAATCGTTTGCCCCAGGTAAGGGATGCGTTCCATGCGTGTGTGTGTAGGCGAATCCGTTTGCGCCACCAATGCCAAAGTCGCGCTCGTCGTGTGTCGAGGGGTTGCTCCGCTTGAAATCCGACGGCGCTTTATAAGTCACCGGTGCTTGCAGCACGTGTGGCGGGTCGTATCGTGACGTGCTGTGAATCTCCGTTCCCTTTGCTGGCTGCTGGCCTCGCTGGTGATGATCCCGGTGCACGCGGACGAACCCGTCGTTCCTGCGCCGGCGCTCGCCCCGGCGACGATGCCGGCGAAGACCGCCGAAGCTCCGGCCTCGACCGAGGCGGAAGCTGCCGCCGACGCGGCTGCGCCGGTGAGCGCGGTCGCCTTGCCGGAGGTGGCGGTGCGTCCAAAGCGTGACCGCAAGGCCGTCGCCTATGTCATCCCGGTGCAGGATCAGATCGCGCAACCCACGCTCTATATTTTGCGCCGCGGGCTGAAGGAGGCGATCGAGCAGAAGGCCGATGTCGTCCTGCTGGACATGAAGACACCCGGCGGCGACGCGGGCACGACACTCGAGATCATGGAGGCGCTGCAGAAATTCCCCGGCGAAACCGTGACCTACGTGAACACCGAGGCGGGCTCGGCCGGCGCGATCATCGCGATGATCACCGACGAGATTTATTTTGCCCCCACCGGCGTCATGGGTGCGGCGGAGCTGATCCTCGGGACCGGGCAGGATGCACCTGAGGCGCTGAAGCGGAAAATGACGAGTTACATCGCCGCCAAGGCCGAGGCGCTCTCGGCCAGTCCGACGCCCCGCCGCGCGGAGGTGTTGAAGGCGATGATGAATGCCGATTTCGAGCTGAAGATCGGCGAGGAGATCATTTCGCCGAAGGGCGAGCTGCTGACGCTTTCCGCCAAGCGCGCCATCGCGCCCTACGGCGATCCGCCCGAGCCGTTGCTCGCAACGGGGATTGTGGACAGCGTGGAACAGCTGCTGACGAAAAAATACGGCGAAGGCGGCTACGAGATCCGGCAGTTCCGCGTCACGTGGTCGGAGTCGCTCGCGCAATACCTGACGACCTTCGCGCCGGTGTTCATGGGGCTCGGCATGCTGCTGCTCTTCATCGAATTCAAGACGCCGGGCTTCGGTTGGCCGGGCGTGAGCGGGCTGAGCCTGCTCGCGGTGGTGTTTTTCGGGCACTACGTCGCCGGCCTTTCGGGGCAGGAGCCGGCAGTGCTCTTCGCCGTCGGCCTGCTGCTGCTCGGCGTGGAACTCATCTTCTTCCCCGGCGTGGTGTTCGTCGCGCTCGCCGGCGTGGCGCTGATGCTCGTCTCGCTGCTCTGGGCCATGGCTGACATCTGGCCGGACCAGCCGATCGCGTTCTCGAGTGAACTTTTCCTCCAACCGGCGGTGAACCTCGGACTCGCCCTAGTAATCACGGCGGTGCTCGCAGTGCTGTTGCTCCGTTATCTGCCGAAGGCCTGGTTCTGGGATCGCCTGGTGCTCTCAGCCGCCATCGATGCGCAATCGCAGGGGCGCGCGGTGGACGTCCGCCACGACACGGCTCCGGATGCGCTGATCGGCGCCGAGGGCATCACGCTTACCGGTATGTTCCCGAGCGGCGAAGTCGAGGTAGGTGGCCGGCGCTATGCCGCGCAATCCGCTTTGGGTCACATTCCGGCCGGCGTGCCCGTCGTGGTGACGCGTCGCGCCGCATTCGGCCTGCTCGTGGAAAGAAAATCCTCATGACCGGTATCATCCTGCTCTTCGCTATCGGCCTCGTGCTGCTGTTCTTCGAGGTCTTCATCCCGGGCGGCGTGCTCGGGTTGTTGGGCGCGTTGCTCATGCTCGCCGGCTGCGGCATCGCGTTCGCCGAATTCGGCGTGAATGGCGGTGGCATCGCGACCGCGCTGGCGCTGGTGCTCATCGGCCTGATGCTTTATTTCGAACTTTTCGTGCTGCCGCGCACCGTGTTCGGCAAGCGGCTTTTCCTCGACCGCACCATTGCCGCCACCAGCCAGCCACCGCCGGCGCGCGCCGCGGATGTCGTCGGCCGCAGCGGCGAGACGCTCACGACGCTGGCTCCTTCCGGCCTGGTCCAGATCGACGGCAAGTCCTACGAAGCGGCCTCCCAGAGCGGATTGCTGCCGAAAGGCACTGCGGTGAAGGTCACCGGCCTCGATAATTTCCGTCTCATCGTTTCCAAATCATGAACCTAACCATCGTCCTCATCATCGTCCTCGGTGTCGTCGCGCTGATCGTCGCGGGCATCATCCTTTCGTTCTTCAGCGTGTGGCTGCGCGCCCGCCTCGCTGGAGCGCCGGTCAGCATGCTCAACCTCGTGGCCATGCGGTTGCGCCAGGTGCCGTATGCGCTCGTCACCGACGCCCGCGTCACCGCGCGCAAGGCCGGCATCGACATCTCGGTCGACGAGATCGAAGCCCACTTCCTCGCCGGCGGTAACGTCATCCCGACCGTGCAGGCGCTCATCGCCGCCGAGAAGGCGGGCATCGAGCTCAACTGGAACCGCGCCTGCGCCATCGACCTCGCGACGAAGGGCTCGGGCAAGAGTGTTGTCGAGGCCGTGCGCACCTCCGTCGATCCGAAGGTCATCGACTGCCCCAATCCCGAGGGCGGTCGCACCACCATCGACGGCGTCGCGAAGGACGGCATCCAGGTGAAGGTGAAGGCTCGCGTCACCGTGCGCACCAACCTCGACCGTTTCGTCGGTGGTGCGAAGGAGGATACGATCATCGCCCGCGTCGGCGAAGGCATCGTGACCACCATCGGCTCGGCCGAGACCTACAAAGTCGTGCTCGAGTCGCCGGACAGCATTTCCAAGGTCGTGCTCCAGCGCGGCCTCGACGTCGGCACGGCGTTCGAGATCCTTTCGATCGACATCGCGGACGTGGACGTCGGCGAGAACGTCGGCGCCAAGCTCCAGGAAGCGCAGGCCGAGGCGAACAAGAACATGGCACAGGCCCAGGCGGAAATCCGCCGCGCGGCCGCCGTCGCGCTCGAGCAGGAAATGAAGGCCCGCGTGCAGGAGATGCAGGCGAAGGTCGTCGAAGCCCAGGCCCAGGTGCCGATGGCGATGGCCGAGGCCTTCCGCGCCGGCCGTCTCGGCGTGATGGATTACTACAAGATGGAAAACGTGCAGGCCGACACGGCCATGCGCGGCTCCATCGCCCATCCGGACGGTGGCAAGAAGTGAGCCATGAAGCTCATCCAATGGGCGCTCGATAATCTCTTCACGCTGCTGATCATCGGCGGCGTGCTGGCGCAGCTGTTCCAGGCGATCCGCAGCAAGAAGAACCCCGAGGCCGCCCCGGAAGAGGCGCCGCCGAAGGAATACGAGTTCGAGGATCCGGAGCTCGCGGAGCGCACGCGCCAGATCCGGGAGGAAATCCGCCGCAAGATCGCCGAACGCCAGCGTGGCGGCGAGACCGGTGGCGTGCCCGGACCGGAGTTGGCGCCCGAGCCAGCTGCCTATGAGGAACCGCCTCCGCTGATCCGTGAGGTCCGGCTGGAGCCCGTCTCACCCGCGGCCCAGGCGCAACCGCGCCTGGACGCCCAGCGGGCGGCGGAAATTCTCGAGCAGCAGGCCGCCTTGGCGGACCGCCTCCGGCAAGTGGAGGAGATGAAGGCCTCCGCGGTGCGCCGCGCGGCCTTCGAGGCCAGCACGGTCGCTCCGGATGCGGGCCAGCGCCAGCAACGTCGCGGTGCCCTGCTCGACGATCTGCACGACCCGGTCGCTTTGCGCCGCGCCTTCGTGTTGCGTGAGGTGCTCGGGCCGCCGGTCGGGTTGCGTTGAGCGGCGCTGGACGCCGTTGTTTTTTCATCAGGGCGCCGCGAGGAGACTCCGGCGCCCTTTTTAATGCCGGCTGGGTTTCCACGCGGATTTCTGGCATGCATCCCGCCAACGTGAGCGGGCGACCGAACATACTCTGGATCGTGACGACGCAGTGGCGGGCGATGGCCTGCGGCTACGCCGGCGATGCGAATGCGCGCACGCCATGGCTCGACGGCTTGGCGAGCGAGGCGGTGGATTTCCGGCAGGCCGTCACGCCACATCCGCTGGGGCCGCAGGCGCGCGCGGCGCTGTTGACTGGCCGGCTGTGTCCGGAAAACGGCGTGCGCGATTACTGGGACCCGCTGCCCGCCACGGCGCGCACGGTGGCGCATGCGCTCGGCGACCGCGGCTATGTCACGGGGTTCTTCGGCAAATGGCATCTGAGTGCGCGCGCGCGGGACGTGCCGTTCGTCGGCGAGGCGCACGCCCGGCAGATCGTGCCCGCGGCGGAACGCGGCGGCTTTGCGGTCTGGGAGGGATTCGAGGGCGGGTTCCTGCTCAACGATCCGTGGCTGCACGGCACGCGCCTGCCCGAGCCGGCGCAGTTCAAGGGTTACCAAGCCGACGTGCTGTGCACGCGAGCCGGCCACTGGCTGCGCGAGACCGCGGCCCGCAACACGGACGGCACGCGCCCCTGTTTCACGGTGGTGAGCTTGGAGGCACCGCATCCGCCTTATCACGCGCCTGTGCCGCATGTGCGCGAGCCGGCCCGGACGGAGCTGCACCTGCGCGCCAACGTGCCGCGCGGCGGCGAGGTCGAGCGCAAGGCACGGGATGAGCTGGCCGGCTACTACGCGCACATCGAGGCGACGGATCGCGCGATCGGGCGTCTGCTTTCGGAGATCGATCTCGCCAGCACGATCGTGGTTTTCACTTCGGTGCACGGGGACATGCACGGCGCGCACGGGCTGTTCCGCAAGGCGTGGCCCTACGAGGAGAGCGTGCGCGTGCCGCTTTTGATCCGCGGCTTGCGCGTGCAGAACCGCGGGCGCAAGGACGACTCGCCGGTTAGCCTGGTCGACTTGTCGCACATGGCGGTGGCGTGGGCGGAAGGACGTGAGTGGCACTGCAAGCGCGACAGCGCGCCCATCAGCATGCCCGCGTCGACGGAGATTCCGCTTCAGTGTCCGCATGCGTGGCGGGGATTCCGCACGGCCCGACACAAGCTGGTGCTGCGCACCGGACCGGACGGTCGCGAGATCCCGTGGCTGTTCTTCGACTTGGCGGACGATCCTCTGGAAATGAAAAACCTCGCCGAGGATCCGGCGAGGTCGGGGGAATTGCGCGAGTTGCGCCAGTGGCTGTGAGCCGGTGCGCGCGACTCAGTGCGCGGGGGTCTTGACGAAGTAGCGGGCGATGACCGCGTGGAGTTCGTCGAGCTTCACCGGCTTGGCGATGTAGGCGTCCATGCCGGCGGCGAGGCAACGCTCGCGGTCGCCTTGGATGGCGTTGGCGGTGAGCGCGATGATCTTGGGCTGGCGGCTGGCGGGCAGCTTGGCGCGGATCTCGCGGGTGGCGGCCATGCCGTCCATCTCGGGCATCTGCACGTCCATGAAGACGAGGTCGTAGTCGCGCTGTTGGAGCGTGCGGACGGCTTCGAGGCCGTTGCCAACGGCATCGGCTTGGAAGCCGAGGCGCTCGAGCAGGTGGAGCGCGACCTTCTGGTTCACGGGGTTGTCCTCGACGAGGAGGATGTCGAGCGGGACGGTCTCGCCGAGGCGGAGGGAAGGTTTCTCCTCGGTCGCGCTGGGCAGGAGGGAAGGATGCGACTTGGGGCCGATGCCGTGCACGAGGCGCACCACGGCTTCGCCGAGGAAGGAGGGCTTGATCGGCTTCGGCAGGCGGACGACGAACGGCTCCACGCTCTGGCCCTGACGGATGCCATCGGTCGCCGCGGTGAAGAGAATCGCCGGAACGACCGGGAAACGCGCGCGCAACTGGCCGAGGAGGTTCTCGCCGCGCTCGCCGGCCAGATCGTGATCGACGATGAGCAGGTCCGGCGCTTGCCGCTCGGCTGCGGCCAGCGCTTCGACGGGCGTGGCCACGACGTGCGGGGCGCAGTTCCAACCGGCGAGGAGCGTGGCGAGGGCGCGGCGGTTGACCGGGTGATCGTCGACGGCGAGGACGACGGCGCCCCGGAGATCGACGGGCGCGAGGGAGGCCGGATCAGGCGCGGCTTCGGTTTGGATGCTGAAACGGAAGCGCGAGCCCTGGCCGAGGGTGCTGGTGACGTCGATCGATCCGCCCATGAGCTGGGCGAGGCGGTCGCAGATGGCGAGGCCGAGGCCGGTGCCGCCGTATTTGCGCGTGGTGGAGGAGTCGACCTGGCTGAAGGGCTTGAAGAGAGCGCTCTGCCGGTCGGCGGGGATGCCGATGCCGGTGTCGGTGATGAGGAAATCCAGCAACACGGGACCGCCGGAGCTGGGGAGCGGCGTGGCGAGCTTCACCTCGATCGTGATGAAGCCGCGCGGCGTGAACTTGACGGCGTTGTTGACGAGATTGACGAGCACCTGGCGCAGGCGGGTGATGTCGCCGACGATCCAGGCGGGCACATCCGCGTCGATCGCGTAGGCGAGCTCGATGTCCTTCGCGGCGGCCTGCAGGGCGAAGATGTCGAGGCTCTCCTCGACGCATTGGGCGAGTTCGAAGGGGTGCTGCTCGAGCTCCATGCGGCCGGACTCGATCTTCGAGAAGTCGAGAATCTCGTTGATGATGGCGAGGAGCGCGTCGCCGCTGGTGCGGATGGTCTGCACGTAGTCGCGCTGCTCGGGGGTGAGCGGCGTCTCCATCAGCAGGCTGGTCATGCCGATGACGCCGTTCATCGGCGTGCGGATCTCGTGCGACATGGAGGCGAGGAACTCTGACTTCGCGCGCGAGGCGGAGTCGGCCTCGACCTTGGCGCGGCGGAGCTGCTGCTCGACCTCGACGCGGGACGTGATGTCCGTCTCCATCACGATGAAGTTCTCGACGGAGCCATCCTCGCTCTTCACCGGCTGCAACTCGAGGTGGACGTGGTAGCGGCGACCGCTGCGACCGTGGTGGATGACGTCGGTGGTGATCGTCTCGTGGCGGGTGAAGGCGGCGGTGACGCGCTCGACGGCGGTGAGGTCGGCCTCGGGGCTGGAGAGGAGTTCGACGAAGACGCGTCCGCTGATGTCCTCGAGGGTGTGGCCGGTGAGGCGGCTGAAGCTCTCGTTGACCCACTCGATGCGGCCGTCGGCGCGGGTGATGACGACGGCGTTGTCGGTGCGGCTGGCGACGAGGGAGAGTTTGCGCGTGGCGGCCTGGCTGGCGCGGAGGGCTTCCTGGGCGCTCTTGCGGGCGCTGACGTTCTGGAACGTGCCGGCGACGCGCCGCGGGCGGCCGGTGCGGTCGGTGCCCACGCACTTGGCGCGGAGATAGAACCAGTGCCAGTCGCCGGTGTGGTGGCGGATGCGGAACTCGTGTTCGACGAGATCGGATTTGCCGGCGAGGTGTTGGTCGATCGCGGCGCGGTAGCCTTCGAGATCGTCAGGGTGGATGAGCTTGAGGAGCGTGTCGTAGGCCGGGGCCATGAACATCGCGTCGTAACCGAGCGCGGTCCAGAAACCGCTGCTGAAGAGTGCGCGTCCGTCGGCGAGGTCCCACTCGACGACGCCGACTTGGGTGGCATCGAGTGCGAGGTTGAGGCGCTCGTCGGCGACCTTGAGCTGGGCCTCGATGCGGCGGCGCTCCTCGTTCTCGGCGCGGAGTTGCGCGCTGGTGGATTCGGCGGCCTGCTGGCGGCGGCGGGCGGACTGGGCGAGGTTGAAGACCAGGGCGAGGAGCACGCTGACGCCGAGGCCGGAGGCGAGCGCGAGCTCGGGGAGATACTGGCGATTGGGCGCGATGTATTCGGGGCGGGGCAGGAGCTCGAAGGTGAAGCGGTGCCCCATGAGGTTGAACACGGCGGCCTGGCGCAGGCGCTCGTTGACGTGCTGCTCGCGGTCCTTGGACGTGTAGACGCTGACTTCGCGCGCCGCGATGTCGGTGGCGAAAGGATCGAGCAGGCGCACGTTCATCTCGTAGCGCGAGGAGATGTTCAGGCGGGCGTCGATGAGTTCGAAGAGGCGCTGGAAACCGATCTCGCCCACGATGAAGCCGTCGAAGGTGCCGGCGTTCAGCACGGTGGAATAGACGACGAAGGACGGGCCTTGAATGGGCGAGACGAGCGGCGCGGCGATGGAGTAGGTAAGGGAGTCGCGCGCGCTGCTCATGGCCTGCAGGCGCAGCGGGTGGCGGCTGTGGTCGAAGGAGGCTGCGTCCTCGTTGCCGGACTGGGGCCAGAGCCAGCGGGTGCGGAGGTTGGCGTCGACCCAGCTGAGCGAGCGGTAGGCGGGGAAGTCGAGCGAGACGGCGCGGGCGTCGCGTTCCCAGTTGGCCAGCGGCGTGCCGCCGGCGTCGGTCCAACGCGCGGACATGCGCTGGAGCGTGTTGATCTGCGTCTCCGTCTCGCTGCTGAAGACGGCGGCGATGTTGTTGATCGTGAGCTGGGTGGTGTTGTTGAGGTAAGCGGTCTCGCGCTCACGGAGGGAGACCCAGAACAACAGCGTCACGGTCGCGCCGGAGATCACGATCGGGAGCCAGAGCCAGCGGAGGTTGCCGGCGTGGTGCCCCTTGGAGCTGTCGCGCGAGGCGACGAGGATCAATCCCACGCCGAGCACCACGAGGGTCGTCGCCGAGATGGGGCCGGTGTGTGCGTAGAGCATCCAGCCCTCGACGGCGATGAGGCCGATGCGTCCGGCGAGCAGGGCCGCGATGCCGTAGGCACCCGCGAGGGAGCCGAGTAGGGCGAGGAGCAGCGGGCGGCGTTCGTTCGTGTAATCGTCGTAGGACAGCCACGCGAGGCTAGCGCCCAGCGCAGCGAAGAGCCACGCGAGCGCGTGGGGGATGCGGCCGACATGCACGCCTTCGACGAGGTTGGCGTGGTTGGCGAGCCAGTTGTCGACATCGAGGCCGAGCAGCAGGCTCTCGTTCAGCGTGGACAGCAGGGCGAGGGCGGCGGCGCCGATGCCGCAGGCCATGGAAAGTTTGGAATAGCCCACGCGAGCCCACAACGGACTGAGCCCGAGCAGCAGCAGGCAAAGTGCCGCGTTGGCGGAGAGTGCTTGATCGTAACTGCGCGGTTGCACCCAAGCCACCTGTCCGCCCCACCAGCCGGCCAGGACCGTCGCACCTGCGCCCGCCGCCACCACGAAGGGCAGCAAATCGAGATGGCTCAAGGGCCAGCGGGGTGCTCGAAACGGCGACATGAGCCGGGATTCTCAGTCGCAATGTCGCCGTGGAGCAATGCGGAAATAGGTGTTTTTACCTATTCCGTGAGGGTTTCCTTTTCGCTGCGAAGGAGTTGTGTGCGGATTAGGAAGTCGGCTGGGCAGGCGGCTCCGGGGGCGAGGCCCGCGGGGCGGGCGCTTCGCGCATGGGCGTGTTGCCGCCGAGCGACAGAGACCAGCTCGGCTTGTGGATGGGGCCGGTGAGGCGCAACTCGAGGATGCTCGTGAGGGGATTGATGACGATGCCGATGGCCGCGGTGAAGAGGTTGCGGTTTTCCTCGTAGGGTTTGAGGCGCGCGGAGAAATCGAGCGTCTGGTCGATCAGGCGGTAATCGCCCTTGGCCTCGATCACGGCCGACGAGCCGGTGATGCGTAGATCGGGGAAGTTCGCCTGGCCGCGGGCGAGGACGATGTTGCCGCGCATCGAGTCGAGCTTGAGCGACGTGAAGTTCAACGAGAGTCCGCTCAACACTTGGGAAAGCAGGCCGAAGAGGTGGATCTCGCCCAGCTCGGCGCCGGTGATTTGCAGCGAGCCCTGTCCGGCGAAGGACGCGAGGTCGGCCGGCGAACCGCTGGCGGCGAGGGCGAACTGCAGCTTGCCGCCGCTGGCGCGCTTGAGCAATTCGCGGTTCTGCGACGGCGGGGCGTCCTGTCCGGCGCGCGAGCGCTCGAATTCCGAGAGGGCGCCGATCGTGCGCACCATGTCGGCGTCCGCCAGGCGGAGATCGAAGGCGAGCCGGCGTTGTGCACCCGTGCCCTCGAGCGTCGCCGTTGCATCGCCGCGACCGCCGGCGACCTGCAGCGCGATCCGGTCGAGTTGCACGCGGTCGCCTTGCACGCGGCCGCGTGTCTCCACTGCGTCGATCGGGAAACCTTGGTAGCTCAGACCGCCGCTGGCCTGACCTTCAAATTCCAGCTCGGGCGTGGCCTGTCCCGCTTTGTAGTCGCTGTGCCCGCGGAAGGCGATGCGCGGCGGGCGGTTGAAGGTCCAGCCTTGGAGCAGCGATTCGGCGGCCGCACCGCCGAGATGGCGCACGGCTTCCGGCGCGAGGTTACCGGCGAGATCGTATTCGAAGCGGGCGAGCTCGCGGGTGACGGGATCGGCGATGCGCTTGAACCAGCCTTGCGCGGTCTCCGCACCGCCCGCGCGCGTCGCGTGCAGATCGAAGGCGTGCACGAAGCCGGGCCGCAGAAAGACGCGGGCTCGCGCCGTCTCCAGCTCCGCGCCGAGCACCTGCGCCCCGCGCGCCTCGCTCGAGCCGAAATAGACCGTGCGCGAAGGGTCGCGCCAGCAACCGCCGACATCGACATCGGCGGTGGGCAGCGCGCCGAAGCGGAAATTCGTCCAGAACTTCAGCCACCAGTCGCTGCGAAACCAGCCGGCAATGTGCGGCGGCTCGAGCCCGCCGGTGAGCAGCATGCGGTAGTCGAAGCTGCGGAAATTCATCCAATACGAGCCGCCTGCGTAGCTGCGGTCGGCCACCACCGCCGCATCGTCGGCGAGGAAGTTGCCCGCGGCATCCACCGTGATGCGGCCGCGCGCGGACGTGATGTGGACGTTGTTCGAGTTCAGCCGTCCGACGCGCACGCGCGTCTCCAAGCTCGTGAATTTCCAGCCCGGCGCAAAGTCGGCGCGACCGTGCAAGGCGACGGGATCGCCGAATTGAAAGTAAGGCGCCAGGCGCGGCGCGCGCTCCGGCAACACCGTGGACACCAACGCCGGGGCCACGCGACCATCGTAAGTGAGCGCCAGTTCGCGGGTGGCGAGGTCGGCGCGGCCGCGCACCGTCATGATTTCGCCGCGCAGGTCCGCGGAAGCGGAGAAGTGCAGCGGCCGATCGCGTCGCCAGAGGAGCTCCGCCGCGGGACCGAGGATGCTCTCGCCGAGGGCGCGCACCTCATGCGCGGTGACCTGCAGCCGGGCGTCGGGGAAAGCGGGCTCGGCGCCCGGTGTGAATTCCAAAGCGAGCACGCCGGCCACGCCTGAGGCCGCGACCACATCAGCCCAGCGCGCCTCGGTGGTGCGGAACTCGATGCGCAGTGGGCGGGTGCCGGCGCCGTCGAGCCGCACGCCGGCGCGGGCGAGCAACGGTCCGGTGTGCAGCGGCAGGCCGCGGAGGCCTTCGACGCCGTCGGCCGCGAGGTGCACCACCGCGACGTTGCCGACGCCGGGCCGCGCGTGCAGCTCGGCGTGGAGCGTGGGGGCGCGCAGTGCCTCGAGTTGCGGCAGCTCCCGCACCAGTTGCCGCGCGATCTGCAGCGTGCGGGCGATCAGGTCGGGCATGGTCGGCTGCGAGCCGCCGGGCGCGGCAGGCAACTGGAAGTCACCGCGCGCGCTCACGGCAACGTTGCCGATGCGGAAGGAGAGACGGTCGAGGTGCGCGAGATGACGCTCGAGCCGCACGGTGACCGCGAGGTCCTCCACGAACGGGGCGGGCAGCCCGGTGGGCGAGAGCGGCGCGGGGAGCCGCAGCGTGCCGCGGTCGATGCGCACTTCGTCGGGGGCGTGTTCGCCGGAGAGCAGCGACCAGATGCGTTTCTCCGCGTAGATGGAGCCGGCAAGCAGGAGCGGGTCCTCGAACCGGCTGGAGCGCACTTCGACGTCTTCCAGCAGGATCTTGCCCGCGGGATCGAATTGGGCGCGGCGGAACCGGGCGTCGAGCCCGGCCTCGCGCAGGCGCGCATCGAAGCGCCGCAGGATGAAGTCCGGCACGGGCAACTCCTCCACCGCCGCCACGTAGAGCTGCACGGCGAGCACGCCGCCGAGGACGAGCCAGACGGCCCAGCACACGAGCGTGCCTGCGCACGAAAAACAAAAGCGCGCAGCAGCCTCGAGCGGACGGGGTGCTTCGGGAGCGGTCACGGTTTACGGCGAACCGGGCGGAGGGCTTTCGGCGGACGGGGCGCCCGGATCGTGTTGCGGGGCGTAAGTGAGCGCGAAGATGGCGTCGAGGAGCTCCTGGGTGACTTCGAAGGTGACGCCGTTGAACTCCTCCGTGCCTGCGAGTTGCGTGGTGCCGCCGAGGCGGTCGCTGAGGTAGAGCGCGGAGGTGACGTTCTGCGCGACGCCGCCGGTGAGGCTCAGGCTCAGCTCGAGGCGGTAGCGCCAGGCGACCGTTTCGCCGTTCACCGTGGCGCCCTCGCGCTCGAAGCGGTCGGCGACGAAGCGCTTGGCGCGCAGGCGGCGGAGGTTCTGCAGGAGCGTGGTCAGTGTGGTGCGGCGGGCCTCGTCGGTCTCGCCGGCGACGATGGTCGCGGACGTGAGCGCGTTGTCAGCTGGCGCGGATTTCTCAACGAGGGTGCGCTCGCGGGTGAGGTCGACGAGCCGCAGGGCGGTGATGCGCGTGCCTTCGGGGAGTTCGCGAAGCAGGCGTTGGCGGAAGAACAGGGCGTCGACCGGCACGTCCTCGAGCAAGTCGGGCTCGATCTGGTAAACGAAGGGCGCGTTGGTCACGCGTGCGTAGGCGACGGCGCGCTCACCGGGCTTGGCGCCGATCTGCAGGGTGACGGTGGTGGGCTCGCTGCCTTGCAGGCCGCCGCCGGTGCTGAGGTGGAGAGTGAACTCGCGCACGGGGCGGTTGAAGCCGTAGTTTTCCAAATCCGCGGCGGAGGGCGCGTCGCTGAGGAAGCGGGTGGCCGCGAGCAGTTGCAGGCGTTGGAGAAGAGTCGCGACGACTTCGGTGTCGGCGGGTTGGGTGGCCGGGGCTTGGCCGCCCGCGGCACGGACGACGAGCTGCCAGCCTTCGGTGCTTTGTTCGAGGCGCTGCAGGTTTATCTCCGGCTGGTCGGGCGCGGCGAGGGTGAGCGCGGTGACACTGGCGGGTTCGAAGTCGAGGACGCGTTGCTCGCGGAGGGATTCCTGCGCGGTGCGCAGCGTCTCGAGCAGGCGCGGTGAGATGGCGGTGACGAAGACGGCGGCCTTGTCCTCGATCTTGGCGTAAACTTCGAGTGGGGCGGCGGGTTGATCGGCAGTGGGTGGCGCGACGGGCAGGCCGATGAGCAGGGTCTCGCGGCGCGAGTTGCCTTCGAGCGTGATGCGCAGTTGCGGGGTGCCGAGGCCGGTGCGGCCGGGATCGGCTTCGCGGGTGTCGAGGAAGCGGCGGACTTGGAGCGCGTTGAGGCCGTTGATCGCGAGCTCGGCTTCGTTTTTGTTGGCGCGGGCGAGGATGGGCGTCTCGAAGAGCCAGCGCGGACCCTCGCGGCGGAGGCGGATGCGGAGGTTGGCGGGGGCGGCGGTCTGGATCGCGAGGGAGCGCACCTCGAAGACGGGAACGGTGAAGATGGAATTGGAGCGCAGTTGCGCGAGGTCGAGTCCGAGGCTGTCGGCGAGCGAGCGGTTGACGACGTGGATGCGGGCGCCGTCGGGCGAGAGCACGTAGAGGCGGTTGCCGATCTCGGTGCGGTCGCCGATGCGCAGCGGAAAATCGCGGCCGCCGGAACGGAACGAGAGCGTGAGGGCGGGATTCTCGAGGCCGTAGTCAGCGAGGGATTGGTTGGTCTTGGCGAGATCGGCGACGGCGAAGCTGGTCTCGTGTTCGAGGAACTGGAGCTCGTTGACGATGCGGGCGATGGCGTTGGGGTTGGCCGGCCACTCGAAGGGCTGGGTCAGCCACCAGTTTTCGTCGCGTTTCTCGGCTGCGACGGTCGGGACGGTGGGGCTGGTGCGGGTGAAGCCGTCGATGCCAGCGGCCTCCGAGCCGAGGACGCGGCGGGAGTTTTCGTGGATCTTCACGCGGTCCTCGAACTGGAAGATGTAGTAGAACAGGACGACGTTCAGGAAGAGAAGGACGACGGTGACTTTGGAGCGCATGGCGGAGGGGCGATCGGCGGTCAGCTGGCGGCGGTCAGCCGGGGGCAGGCGGAAAGGAGTGGCGGCGTGCGCATGGTGAAGATGAAACGAATGGCTGAGCGCGGATCGCTAAGAGCGTCTCGTCCAGTAAACGAAGAGGCCGAGGAGGCCGACGATGCCGGGGACGACGAAGAGCAGACCGAGGCGGAGGCGGGAGAGTTCCTCCTGGGAGAGTGTGAGCTGGAAGCGCTCGATGGCGCGGGGGGCGATGTTGATGTCGACGTTGCGCTCGGTGGCCCAGTTGACGGTGTTGAGGAAGAGCGTGAGGTTGCCGACGTTGATGAGGCGGTTGTTGGTCACGACGTCGGAGGTGCCGAAGAGGGCGAGGCGGCCGCCGCGGACGCTGAGCGGGAGGCTGGCGGGGCGGACGCGCTCGGAGACGACGACGACGCCCAGCTGACCGCGCAGGTCCTCGCCGGGAGTGAAGCTGTGGCGGACGGCGCGGTTGCGGTAATTTTTCTCGCCCCAAGCGCTCTCGCTGGTGGCGACGAGTTTCTTGACGTTGAGGCCGTCGTCGAGGGCGCGGCCGAGGTCGTCGCGCACGACGCGCGCGGGGCCGACGAGGACGGGGATGTCGTTGGCGATGAGACTGCGCGTGATGGGATGGTCGGCGAGGAAGTGTTTGAGGATGAGTTCGCCGGTGTCGGAGAGGAAGTTGGCGCTGGTGTCGAGGATGAGGTTGTCGTCGGCCCAGACGCCCCAGTCGAAGAGCAGGTTCTCGAGGCCGCTGGCGGTGCGCGGCTCGGGATCGAGCATGAGGATGAGGCGACCGGCGCGGGTCTGGAGGTAGTTGCGGAGGAGCTCCTCCTCGAAGGGGCGGAAGCGGTCGCGCGGGCTGGGGATGATGAGGAGCGCGGCGTCGTCGGGCACGCGGCGGGTCTGGGAGAGGTCGAGGGCGGCGAGCTCGAAGTTGCGCTGGCGGAGGGCGTCGCTGAGGAGGGAGAGGCCGCGCTCGCCGACGTCGTCGGGCCGGAGTTCGCCGTGGCCCTGCACGAAGTAGATTTTTTTGCGCTCGGCGGAGGTGACGTCGAGGATGGCGGCGGTGAGGGCGGACTCGCCGCGGAAGGCCTCGCGGGTGGACTTGTTGCGCAGGTGGTAGAGCTCGTCGATGGTGACGAGGCGGCGGCGATCGCCGCTGATGACGACGACGACGTTGGGTTGCTCGATGCCGAGCGTCTCGGCTTCGCGGCGGCGCTGGTAGATGTCGAGGAAGTCGACCACGAGCGGGCCGCCTTCGAGGTGGCGCGTGGCGTAAACGTATTCGCGGAGGAGGCCCTTGAGGTCGCGGTGGGCCTGGTCGAGCTCCTCGTTGTCGGAGTCGCCGGTGAAGGTGGCGACGATGCGCACGGGTTGCGCGAGGTTCTCGAGGTAGGACTTGGTCTCGGCGGAGAGGGAGTGGCGGCGGTTCTGCGTGAGGTCGAAGCGCCAGGCGTGGTTCAGGGCGATGTAGTTCAGCCCGGCGAAGAGCGTGAGGAAGAGCACGGCCTGCAGGAGCAGGTTGACGATGCGGATCCAGCGCGCGGTGCGGAAGCTGTCGGCGAAGTTCATGCGCTCAGCCGTGCAGGAGTTTCGCCTCCACCCCGAGGATGCTGAAGATCAGGGCGAGCGTGGAGCCGGAGACGTAGAAGATTACCTGCCGGGTGTCGACGACGCCGCGGGTGAAGTCTTCGAGGTGCGTGAAAATCTGGAGCGACTCGACGGTGCCGCGGACCGAGGCGAGGGTTTCCTGCTGCAGGAGGGCGCTGTCGCCGAGGAAGCGCAGCCCGATGATGAGCGCGAACAGCAGCGTGAAACACAGGATGCCGGCGACCGACTGGCTGCGGGTGAGCGCGCTGGCGAGCACGCCGAGCGCGATGAAGAGCAGGCCGCTCAAGGCGATGAACGCGTAGCCGCCGATGAGCGGGCCGGCGTCAAGGAAGCGCGCGTCGCGTGCGTAGTAGTGCAGCACGTAATGGAAGCCGCCGGTGCAGGCCCACATCGCGAGGTAGAGCAGGTAGGACGCGCCGAACTTCCCCAGCACCACTTCGGTGGTCGTTACCGGTGTGGTCAACAGGGTCTCGAGCGTGCCGAGCCGGCGCTCCTCCGCGAGCGACTTCATCGTGAGCAACGGCACCATGAAGAACACGGGAATCCAGAAGAGTTGGAAGAACACGGCCGCGGGCGGCGCTTCCTGCGGGGTGCGGCTGTAGGCGTCGAGGATGCCGGCGAAGATGAAACCCATCACGCCGAGGAACAGCACGGCGGCGACATAGGTGCTCGGGTTGAAGAGCAGAGTGCGCACCTCGTGCGAGAGGATGGTGAGAAAGTGGCGCATCGGACTCAGGCAGGGGTGGCGGGGCGGGTGGCGGCGGCTTCGCCGACGCGGGCGTCCCAGCTGCGGCGGGTGGCGGCGAGGAACACGTCCTCGAGACTGGGCAGGGAACGGCTGAGCGCGCGAACGCGGTAGCCGTGGCGCGGGAGTTCCTGCAGGAGGCGTTCGCCGATGTCGGTCTCGTTGCGGGTCGTGAGCGTGACGACGCCGAAGCCGTCGGGGCCGGGCTCGGTAAGATTGGCGATCTTCGCGCTGGCCTCCAAGTCGAGCAGCAGCAGCGGCAGCGCGAGGGTGTCGCCGGCGAGCTCGAGACGATAGGTGGAATGGCCGAAGATCTCGTGGCGCAATTCCGTGGGCGAGCCCTGGGCGACGATGCGGCCGCCGTTGATGATGAGCACGCGGTCGCAAGTGACTTCGATCTCGGGCAGGATGTGCGAGGAGATGATGACGCTCATGCGGCCGCGCAGGTTGGCGATGAGGTCGCGGACGATGAGGATCTGGTGCGGGTCGAGGCCGATGGTCGGCTCGTCCATGATGATGACATCGGGCTCGGCGAGGATGGCCTCGGCGATGCCGACGCGCTGCTTGTTGCCCTTGGAGAGGCGGCCGATGATCTTATGGCGGTTGCGCTTGAGGTCGCAGAGTTCGAGCACCTCGTCGATGCGGGCGCGGAGCTTGGTGCGGGGCATCTCCTTCAGCCGGCCGCGGAACCAGAGGTATTCGGCCACGCGCATGTCCTCGGGCAGCGGGTTGTTCTCCGGCATGTAGCCGATGTGGCGCTTGGTGAGCTCGGGCTGGCTGGCGACGGCGTGGCCGCAGATGCGCACGGCACCGGAGGTGGCCGGCAGGAAGCCGGTGAGGATACGCATCGTGGTGCTCTTGCCCGCGCCGTTGGGGCCGAGGAGACCGACGATCTCGCCGCGCCGCACCGTGAAACTCAAATCGTTCACCGCCGCAGTGGCGCCGTAGCGCTTCGTGAGGTGCTCAACTTCGATGGTGGTTTCGGGTGACTCTGCCATGTGGCAAATTGCGCAGGCCGCGCCATTAACACGGGGTTTTGCGCCGTGTCGCAAGCCTCGTGTCAGACGGCTTCCTTGCCGAGCGTGACTTCGCCGGCGCGGAAACGTTCCGTGGCGCCGCCCGGGGTTTGCACGAGCAGCGAGCCCTCGTCGTCGATGCCGGCGGCGATGCCGCGCACGCTGCGCGGGCCCTGGATCACGGTGACGGGACGGTCGCGCAGGACGTCGTAGCGTTCCCAAAGGGGGCGGAAGCGTTCGCGATAGGCACCGGAAATGAACTCCGTGTAGCCGCGTGTGAGGCGGCTGATGAGGGCGGCGGCGAACTTGTTGAGATCGATCGGCCCGCCCGCGCTCTCGGCGAGCGAGGTGGCGGTGCGGCGCAACTCGGGCGGCAGGTCGGTGGCCGTGCCGTTGACGTTGAGGCCGAGGCCGAAGACCAAGTCGCGCACCTCGTCGGCGTCGAGCCGCGCCTCGGTGAGCATGCCGCCGGCCTTGCGGCCGCCGAGCAGGAGATCGTTGGGCCATTTCAGGCCGGGTTGCAGGCGGCAGAAACTATCGACGAGCGCGCAGGCCACGAGGCCCATCCAAAGCGTGAAGTCCTGCAGGCGCGCGGGATCGAGGTGGGGCCGGAAGACGAAGGTGGCGTAGAGGTTGCCGTTGGCGGCGCTGTGCCAGGTGCGTCCGCGCCGGCCTCGGCCGGCGGTCTGGGCGCGGGCGAGGATGACGAGCGGAGCGGGCTCGCCATCGGCGAGGCGGCGCTCGGCCTCGCTGTTGGTGCTGTCGACCTGCTCAAGGCAGATGATCCGCGGCACGCGCTGACGACCGAGATGGGCGCCGATGAGGGCGGCGTTCAACGTGGTGGGCGAGCGGACGAGGCGGTAGCCGCGACGCGGCACGGCCTCGAAGGCGAAGCCTTGCTTCATCAGTTTTTGCAGCTGCATCCAGACCGCGACGCGCGAGATACCCAAGAGTTTGGCGATGCGGGTGCCCGAGACGGGTTCGTCGCCGTGGGTGAGGAGTTCGCGCAGGATGATGACTTCGGTCGGAGGCACGGGGCGGCGCGCGCAGCGCCGGTGGTCAGCAAAGGAGAGAATCAGGTGGGGGCAAATTTCATTTGCCGGATTCGGTGCGGTGACGGATACGAACCCAACCGGCGGTCGCGCCTGATTGCGGTGTCGCGGCGTTGTCGCGTTCGTGTCGCTGGCGTGAAGGCAGCTCGCGGGCTGCGGGCTGGCCCGGGCGTGGTGCGTCGTGGGGCGCGACCAAGGTCGCTGCCTACGTAATGGCGAAGCGGCTCAGCCTCAGCGGCGCTAGGGTTTGCCGTCGCCGAGATTGCCGACCTTGTTGAGGTGTTCGAGGCGTTCGGTTTCCTCGCGGCGTTTTTCGGCTTCGTAGTCGGCCATCGCGCGGGCGGCGAAGGACGGGGAGAGCAGAGGGATGTGCCAGCGGTTGAGCGCGAGTTCGAGGTCGTTCTGCTTCGCGGCGTAGTTGCGCATCGCTTTTTTGGCCAATTCCTCCCGGCTGAGCCATTGGTCGGGGTCGGGCTGGGCGACCTTGCGATCAAGCACCTGGAAATCGGGCAGCACGACAACTTCCTCGCCCTGCTCGTTGACCTTCGTGGTGCTGGTCTCGACTTTCTGGCGGGCCTTGGCCTCGGCGGCGGCCTTGCGGGCGGCGTCGCTGGCAGCGGGGTTGTATTTCGGCAGACGGTCGCGGACGGCTTGCTGGGTGCGGGCGGACGAGACGGGCTCGGCGTTTTGGGCCGGCGCGGCGGGCGCGAGACAGCAGAGCGCGAGGAAGGGGAGAATCGTCCGCATGTCGCTGGGGACAGTGCGCAGCGGACTTGGTTCGGTCAAAACTTATGTGAGCGACCGGCGGCGCGCGGGGCACGCGTCAGGGACGGCCGAAATCCTCGGCGTGCGCGCGGAGGCGTGGCCAATGGATGTCAGGGATCGAAGCGCCGAGGTGTTGGACGGTCTCCGCGCCCATCATGGAGCCGATGGCGCCGGCGAGGGCGAGCGTCTTGCCGCAGAGAAAACCGTAGAGGAACCCGGCGGCCCAGGCATCGCCCGCGCCGGTGGTGTCGACGACGCGTTCGACGGAGACGGGGAAGATGCGGTGCATGTCCTCGCCGCGGGCGACCCAGGCGCCGTCCTTGCCCATCTTGACGGCGGCGATGCCGCCGAAGCCGGCGAGCTCGCGCGCGTAGTTGTCGAACTCATCCTCGCGCTGGAAGAGCGCGCGGGCCTCGTCCTCGTTGGCGAACACGATGTCGACGCCGGCGCGGAGCTGGGTGAAGATCCAGTCGCGGGCGACGTTGACGACCTCGAAGGAGGCGAGGTCGAGGCTGAGCGTGCAGCCGGCGGCGCGCGCGGTGTCCATGACCTTGTTGGCGAGGGCGGGGTTGAAGAGCAGGTAGCCCTCGATGTGGGCGTGGCGGCAGCCCTTGAAGTCGGCGGGCGTGATCTCCTCGGGGCGGAGCGTCATGGCGGCGCCGAGGTGGGTGCGCATGGTGCGCTGGCCGTCGGGCGTGACCATGGAGAGGCAGCGGCCGTTGGGCAGGGTGGCGCGCTTGAAGCGCGTGCCGTCGCCGCCAGCGGCGGTGAAGTTAGCGTAGTAATGCTCGGCGGTGATGTCGCCGCCGATCTTGCCGAGGAAGGTGGTCTTCAGCCCGAGCTTGGTGGCGCCGAGGGTGGTGTTGGCGGCGGCGCCGCCGGGCATCATCGCGAGCTGCGAGCCGATGCGGCGGACGAGGTCGGCGATGTCCTCGTCGTCCACGAGCACCATGCCGCCTTTGTCGCCGGCGACGTGCTGCCGGAGGAAGGCATCATCGACGTGCGCGAGCACATCCATGATGGGGTTGCCGACACCGATCAGATCGAAAGTGGGACGGGCCATAAAAGAAGCGCCGGGCGGGCGGCGTCAGTTGCTGACATTCATGCTCGTGACGAGCAGGGTCTCATCGTCGATGTCGATGACGATCGAGTATTCGCCGGCCTGGGGAAAGGTGAGGTTGCGGACCTCGTTGATCAAGTTGATGCGGTTCAGCGGACTCTGGGACTCGAACTCGCGGTTGATCAGCTCGGTGGGCTGGGTCGAGTCGAGGCCCATGGCAATGCGGATGCGGTGCTTGCCGGGCGAGACGTCGGTGAGCGTCATGAACCACACCATGTAGGGGTGGACGACGGGGAAGGAGCGCGCCTTGATGTTGGAGAAGACGCCGAGGATCGTGTGTTTGCCGGAGGCGGGGTCGAGGTGGACGCCGTCACACGTGATCCAGACAAGGAGCTGCGGTTTGGACTGCACAGTCGTCGAAAATGCCGCTGAGGACGCTTTGCTGGCAAAGCTTTTTCTTGTGTCGTGCCAAGGCGCCCCCGATACCCTCAGGCCCGTGAAGTATATTTTCGTCACAGGAGGCGTGGTTTCATCACTGGGCAAGGGACTCACGGCGGGTTCCTTGGGGGCTTTGCTGGAGATGCGCGGGCTGACCGTGCGCATCCAGAAGTTCGACCCTTATCTCAACGTCGATCCGGGCACCATGAGCCCGTATCAGCACGGCGAGGTCTATGTGCTCGACGACGGCGCGGAGACCGACCTCGACCTCGGCCACTACGAGCGTTTCACGAGCGGCAAACTCAGCCGCGCGAACAGTCTCTCCTCCGGGCAGATCTACGAGGGCGTCATCGCCAAAGAGCGCCGCGGCGACTACCTCGGCAAGACCGTGCAGGTGATCCCGCACGTCACGAACGAGATCAAGGAGCGCATCTACAAGGGCGGCAAGGGCGTCGACGTGCTCATCACCGAGATCGGCGGCACGACGGGTGACATCGAGGGGTTGCCGTTCCTCGAGGCGCTGCGGCAGTTCGCCCTTGAGGTGGGGCCGCGCGATTGCATCTTCATTCACGTCACGCTCGTCCCGCACGTGAAGGCCGCGGGCGAGATGAAGACCAAGCCCACGCAGCAATCCGTCGCGAAGCTGCGCGAGATCGGCATCCAGCCGCACCTCGTCGTCTGCCGCGTCGAGCACCCGCTGCCGCTTGAGATGCGCGAGAAGATCTCCATGTTCTGCAACGTGCCCGTGAAGGCCGTCATCGCCGCGCAGGACGTCGAATCATCGATCTACGAGCTGCCGATGATGCTGCAGCAGCAGGGCATGGATCAGATCGTGTGCGACCTGCTCGGCATCCGGAACAAGCCGAACCCGAAAAACATCTGGGCTGACATCGTCCACCGCATCAAGTCGCCCAAGCACACGGTGAACATCGGCGTCGTCGGCAAATACATCGAGCTGCAGGACGCCTACAAATCCGTCTACGAATCCCTCACGCACGCCGGCATCGCCAACCACGCCCGCGTCAACATCGTCCGCATCGACGCCGAGGATCTGGAGAACAAGGCCGGCCTCGCGCAGCTGAAGCAGCTCGACGGCATCCTCGTGCCTGGCGGCTTCGGCGACCGCGGCACCGAGGGCAAGATCGCCGCCGCCCGCTTCGCGCGCGAGAACGGCGTGCCATATTTCGGTCTCTGTCTCGGCTTGCAGATCGCGGTCATCGAATTCGCCCGCCACGTCCTCAAGCTGAAGGACGCGAATTCCGCCGAGTTCAACGAGACCGCGAAGGACCGCGTCATCGCCCTCATGGACGAGCAGCGCAACATCGTCGCGAAGGGCGGCACGATGCGCCTCGGCGCCTACGCCTGCGCGCTCAAGCCCGGCACGCTCGCCCGCAAGGCCTACGGACAGGACACCATCACCGAGCGCCACCGCCACCGCTACGAGGTGAACAACGACTACGTCGAGCGCCTCGAAAAGGCCGGGATGATCGTATCCGGCTGGAACCCAAAGCGCGGCCTCGTCGAGGTCATGGAGCTGAAGAAACACCCGTGGTTCCTCGGCACGCAGGCGCATCCGGAATTCCAATCAAAGCCCAACAAGGCGCACCCGCTCTTCGCCGCCTTCATCGGCGCCGCGATCAAGCGGCAGCGCGCGAAGAAGTGAATTTCCAAAAACCGTCGAGACCACGAAACACGCGAAACAAGCTGCCGTCATTCCGGGCGCGCATTGTCGGCGGTCCTCTCGTGTGTTTGGTGTGTTTCGTGGTTAAAAGAACTTCCCCATGATTTTCGACCCGAAGAAACTCCTCCTCATCGCCGGCCCGTGCTCGCTCGAGAACGAGACCGTCTGCCGCGCAGTCGCCACCACGCTCAAGCAGCTCGCCGCGGCGCACCCGGAGCTGGCCATCGTCTTCAAGGGCTCGTTCGACAAAGCCAACCGCACGTCGCTCGCCGGCGATCGCGGCACCGGGATGGAAGAGGGCCTGAAGCTCCTCGCGCTCATCAAACGCGAGTTCGGCTTCCCCGTGCTCACCGACATCCACGAGCGCCAACAGGCCGAGCGCGTCGCGCAGGTCGTCGACGTGCTGCAGATCCCCGCCTTCCTCTGCCGCCAGACCGATCTCCTTCTCGCCGCCGCGGCGACGGGCCGCGTCGTGAACGTGAAAAAGGGCCAGTTCCTCTCGCCGCAGGAGATGGAGTTCGTCGTCGGCAAACTGCGCGACGCGCAGGCCGCCGAGATCTGGCAGACGGAGCGCGGCACGACGTTCGGTTATCAGAACCTCGTCGTCGACATGCGCTCGTTCATGCTGATGAAGGCGCTTGGTTATCCCGCGATCTTCGACGCCACGCACAGCGTGCAACTCCCCGGCGCCGCTGGCGGCAAGTCGGGCGGAAAGCGCGAGTTCGTGCCGCCTCTGGCCAAGGCCGCGCTCGCGGCCGGAGCTGATGGCCTGTTCATCGAGACACATCCCGATCCGGCCAACGCCATTTCCGACGGCCCGAACATGGTGCCGCTCACCGAACTGCCCGCGCTGATCGCGCAGTGCCTCGCCATCTGGCGCGCCGTGCGCAGCTGAGACCGGGCGCAGCCCGTCTCCGGGTAGGCAGCGAGCTTGCTCGCGCCCGATTACTGCGAACCGCATCCGACCGCTAAACCCGACGGCTCGCTGGTGGGGCGAGTTGTCCCCGACAAGCCGCTCGTCGAGCGGCTCATCCGGTGGATTCGCCTTCCCTCACTGCTTGCTCGCGAGGTATTTCGCGACGTCGTCGCCCGACACGCGTCCGCCTGGGCCGGTCGCTTCGATGTCGGTGATCTGCGCGGGGTCGAGGCCGGCTTCCTGCGCCAGCTTCAACGCGCGCGGCGTCCACACCAGCGCCTTGGCCGCGACGGCCGGGGCGGCGGGTGCCGCATCGTGCTTGGCCGTGGCGATGGCGAGGTGTTGCAGACTCGGATCGGCTGTCTCCATGCGGAACAAAGTCTGGCCCGACGACTTCACTTCGCCCTTCTGGCCCTTCACCTCGAGAATCACGCCGTCGGCGGGCGACTCGAAATCGAAGGCGGACTTGTCGCTCTCGAGTTCGGCAAGCTTCTGGCCCTTGGCGACCTTGTCGCCGGGGCCGACGACGAGGTTGATGATGGTCAGCTCGCTGACGGTGGCGCCCATCGAGGGCATGGGAACATCGATGACGAAGGTGGACATGGGGTGGTGCTTTAACGCGCAACCTTGGCGGAGGAGGCGCGTCGGTCAATGCCGCGCCCGAGGTGCGAATCCGCCCGGTGTGCGATATGAAATTCCCCTTTCGCGGCCCGATGCCGTCTAATGTGCCGCCGATTCTGGTCGGCCGGCGGTGGACTGAGGCGCGAGCAAGCTCGCTGCCTACGGATGGCGGGGTTGCTCAGGTGCTGAGTTCGTGGGCGAGCACGCTGAGCGCGGCGATCGCCGCCGTGTCGCAGCGCAGCACGAGCGGGCCGAGCGTCACGGGGGCGCAGCCCGCGGTGATGCAGGCCGTCATTTCGGTCGGGCTGAAATCTCCCTCCGGTCCCACGAGCCAGAGCGCAGAGCGCGGCGGACGCGGGTGATGGGCGCGATAATGCGCCACGACCTCGCGCAGCGAACGCGTGCCCGCGTGCAAGCTGGCGACGAGCCGCAGCTCGTGTGACGCGGCCTGTGCGGTGAGGAAGGTATCGAGGCGTTGCACGGGTGCGATCTCGGGCACCCACGGGTTGCCGCATTGCTTGGCCGCCTCGATCGCGGTCGTGCGCCATTTTTCGACCTTCTTCTCCGCGCGCTCACCGTCGAGATGCACCTGGGTGCGCTCGGTCAGCAACGGCACGATGCGGGCGGCGCCGAGCTCGGTGGCTTGGCGGACGATCTCGTCCATCGTGGCGCCCTTGGGGAGAGCCTGGGCCAGCGTGATGGCGTGCGGCAACGGCTGCGCCTGCAGCGTGGCGTGCACGCGGAGCCGGGCTCCGTTCTTGGCCGGATCGAGACACTCGCAACGCCACTCGCGTCCGCGCCCGTCGAAGGCGATCACCGGATCGCCGCGGCTGCAGCGGTTCACCGCGACGAGATGATGGCTCTCGTCCGCGCCGAGCAGAATCTCCGCCGCATCGGGCAGCGCATGAGGGGCATGGACGCGGAAGTCGGGCATGGCGGAGGAAGCGGGCCGACGCTGCGGCATTTGGCGCCGCGAGGCAATGCCGGCGATGGGGGCGCCGATGCAGGCGCAGTTGCGCGTTGCCGATGAAGGCTCGCGGCGCTTGGGTGGTTGGGCGGGCCAGCCACTGGCTCAACCCAACCCGGTTGAGCCGCACACCTCATGCAGACATGAAAACTTCGATTGTCACGCTGCTGGCCCTGCTGCTCGGTTTGTTCGACGCGAGTGCGCCGCTCCGGGCCCAAACCGGTGAATTCTTCAGCACGCCACGTGCAGCACAGCCGGAGCCGCTGCCGGGCGAACTGTTGCCGCCACAGATCATCGGTTTTGGTTCCAACCCCTTCGGATGGTTTGAATGGGACGGCAGCGTGCTGAGTATCTCCGTCAGAGGCGGGAAGACTGACGACGGCGTAGGCAGCGATTGGCCGTATCGGCTCAGCATCGGCACGCTCGTCGAGGCGACTTACACGATGCGTTTCGAGTTCACTGGCGGCCCGGTCGTGAGCGCCTATGCGCCGATGCCGGAAATGGGGCTGCCGGGTATGGTTACTTGGTATTACAGCACCACTTGGGTCCTGTCCGGTGAGGAGCTGGGGCTCTTGCGGGACTCAGAACTGTTCCTGTTTGCGGAGGCCTATGATGGTTCAGGCACGGCGATCCCGATCACGCCGATCCCGGAGGCGGCAACTTGGGGCGTGGGTGCGCTGGCATTGGCGGTCGGCTGGCTCGGGCGACGCAGGGCGAGGCGTGAGTGGGCTGGTGCACGCTGATTGACGCATGCAATCGTCGGTGCGCTGCGGTCCGCGTTTCGGCGGATACTTTTCTTTCGCACGCCGAAAGAAAAATGGTGCCCGGAGAGGGGGTCGAACCCACACGCCTTTAGAGGGCGACGGATTTTGAGTCCGTTGCGTCTGCCAATTCCGCCATCCGGGCGAACCAAGGCTGCGAAGGAAAACCGGCGCCGGGGCAATGTAAACGCTGATTTTTGCGCCGTGTGCGCGTCCCCAACACGGCGGCGGATCTCAAGGGGCGTTGACGCGGAGGCGGAGAAAACGGCCGGTTTGCGCGTCGACGGTCACGGAGTCGGTGACGATGACGTAGCCGTTATCCTCGGTCGCGGTGGCGCCGGCGGCGTTGATGGTCCATGCGGAGGCGGCGCCGGTGCGCGTGGCGATCGCCTGCCACGTGCCGAGGTCGGTCGAGGCTTCAATCGTCCACGTGAGATCGGTGGCGGAGGTGTCGCGGAGGAACGTGAGGGCGAGGCGCGAGTTTTGCACGCCGACGCTGTAGCGGGGCGGCAGGTCGGCGACCGTGGGGCGGGCGCCGAGGCCGTATTCGACGAGCGCCGGGAAGCCATCGACGTCCGCATCGTTGGCCCCGGCGAGGTTGGCCGGCAGATTTTTCTGAGCGAGCCACGCGGCGTAAGTCTGCACGTTGTTGGCGAGCGCTACGATTTCGGGCTGACCGAGCGCGCGGCGATAGACGCGGAAGTCGCGCAGGCCGCCTTTCATGAACGACGACGTCGAGAGCGAGCCTCCGCCCGTCAGCGCGCGCCAGCCGAGCCAGAAGAGCTGATTTTCCAGCAGTTGGCCGTTGAGCAAGCCGCTGGCGACGGAGGCGGTGCGGCGCAGGACGCCATCGACATAAACGCGCGCCTCTCCGTTGGCGGCGAGGCTCAGCGCGTAGTGGCGCCACGCGCCATCCTGCCAATTCGACGGGGGCGAGCCGACGTCCAGGTTGATCCCGCCGAGGTTGGCGCGGAGCGTGGAGTTGCTGGCGGGATAAATCTGCAGCGTGCCGGCCGCTCCGCGCGGCGAGCCGTAGTTCAGCAGCGTGTGATTGGTGACCGCGCCGAGCGGGTGGGGTTCGAGGCGGAAGAAAAAGGCGAGCGTGATCTCGCCGCTCGCGGATTGGGGCACGAAGCGTGGCAGCACGATGGTGTCGTCCACGCCGTCGAAGGTGAAGGCGAGTTGGTTGCTGACGGTGGTGCCGCCGGGGCCGGTCGCCATCGCGCTGTCGGCGGGCAGGGTCGTGGCGTGGCGTTGCTGGCCGGACGAGTCGGCCGCGACGTTGTTGGCCAAGTCACCGCGCAGCCAGGCCACGAGCTGGTGCGGGCGGTCGTCGTCGATGAGTTCGAGTTGCGCCGACGAGGGCGCTCCGAGCAGGTAGCCTGAGCCGGCCACGGCGTTGACCACGATGGTCTTGTTGGGCTCGGCCCGACCGTCATCGACCAGCGAGATCAGCACGTCGCGCGTGGCGACGCCGGCAGGAAATTGCACCGAGTTGGGTGCGCCGTAATAGTCGGATTCGCGCAGAGCGGTGCCGCCCCACGTGAGAGGCACCGTGGGACTGCCGCTCGTGCTGGTGCGGGTGAGGCGCAAGGTGACGCTGCCGGCGCCTTCGGACAGTTGCGGGGCAAGAAACGCCGCGCGCACCGTCTGGCTGAGGCCGTCCTCGATGGTGAAGCGCAACGGGGTCGTGTCGGCGGTTTGTGTCACCGACGGCGTAAACGCCACGGTGAGGACGCGATCGCCGCCGGTATTCGCCGCGGCGGCCGGCGTGATGGTCAGGCTCGCCGTGGCCACGTTGGCGGCGAACGAGAGAGACGTGTGCGACGTCGTGTAGTCGGTGCCGGAGATGGCGTCGCCGCCGAAACTGAGCGCGAGCGAACTGGAGAGTGACAAGTCGCCGGTGCGAGTGGCGGTGAGGGTGACGGGCGGGCCGCCGCGCCGGAGGGTGGTGCTGGAGGGCGGATCGAATTGAGCGAGGAACTGCGTGCCGAGCACGTAGCCGTAATGATTGTAGAGGAAGATGTGCATCACACGCGCGAACGCGGTGGCGAAGTCCGCGCGATTGGACTCCGTATCGCGCACGCCGGTCATGTTGCATTCGATCTGCACGCCGTTGACCTGGCCGTTGTCGATGATGCAGCTGTGTTCCTGCACCGTGTAGCCGCCATCGAAAAAATCCTCCGCTCCGGGCGAGGTGAACTCCGGGCTGGGCCACGAGAGAAAATTAAGGCGGTTGAAGAGGTCGCCCAAGCTGCCGGCACCGCGGAGCAACGTGGGGAATGGCAAACCGGGCCGCTGCAGCGACAGGGTGTGAATCGTGCCCTTGAGCGCGTAGCCGGGGTGGTTCAAGGCTGTGTCAGTCTGATCGAGTTCGGCATCGTAGTTGTAGCCGAGTTCGAGGCGCTGGATGGTGTGCCCGTGGCCGTGCACATCGACGACGAAGCCGAATCCGTGGGCTGCTTCCGCCGCGACGCGGGCGGCGCGGATGAAATCGTGATATTCGCGCCACGCGCGCTCCGAGATCGTGTTGCCCAGCGCGGCTTCGGGGAGGTCGCGATTGGGGTCGAGCTTGCTGCGGTGCAGGCGGGAGATGATCAAGTGCGCACGCTTGCCGGTGCGGTCGAAAATCTCCGCGGCCATGCGCCGCGCGAGATCCTGTGTGTTGGTGTCGGTGCCCGTGACGATGTCCGTGTAAGTGACTCCGTTGTAGGTGCCGTTGGTGCGAATCGAGTAGGTTTGGCCACCGTCCGTGACGAAGCTGATGGTGCTCGGCGAAACGGTGCCGCCGTGCGGCGCCGTGATGATGATAGGGGTGTCGCCGGGCTGATACTCGACGTAGCTGTTGGTGCCGAAGTAGGTCTCTCCGGGCACGTAGGGTTGCGCGCGGACCGCCGGGACGAGGCAGAGCAGGATGAGGAAGGCGGAGAGGCGCAGACGCATCGCTTACGGCGACGTGGGATCGCTCGTGCTGACGACGATCTCGTCGATGTCGACTTTCTCGCTGCTGTTCGTGTTGAACGGGCCGCTGAGGCCGAGGCGGAGGAATCGGGGCACGCGGGTCTTGGAGATCTTGCCCTCGCCGAGCGGCTGCCACGCTTTCATCTGCACGGTCTTGATGCTGGCGCGGTAGGTGTCGGTCTGCGGATCGAGCTGGAGCAGGACGGCGAGCTTGCCGCCGGCGATGGATTTGCCGGCGGGTTGCGGGGTCGTGGTGGCGCCGGTGAGCGTGTTGGGGAAGGACTCGGCGGAGACTTGGAAGACGGCTTCCTGACGCTCGAGCTTGAGCTGGGCGACGACGCTGGGGCTCTTGGCGTCGTCGTTGGAGGAGAAGCCGAGGCGGATGACCTCGTTGGATTTGCCGTTTAGGCTCCATTCGGAGATGCGCACGAGCAGCCAGAGCGGTCGGTCGGCCATTTCCGCGGGGAGGGCGAAGAAGGCGTTCGGGGGCGTGTCGAGCCCGCGGCGGATGCGGAGCACGCCGCGTCCGGTGGTGGCGGTCTGGTCGAGGTCGCCGGCCCAAGCCGGGGAAAGCTGCGTGAGGGTGGCCTTGGGGCCTTCGAAGGTCCAACGCAGGGAGGCGACGTCCTGCGCGAGGGCCGGGACGCTGAGGAGGCTGAGTGCGGCGAGCGGGAGGAGGGCGGAGAGCGATTTCATGGCTGGGTGGAGGGTTGGACAGGGGCCGGGGCGCCAGGCGCCGGGGTGAACTTGGCAGGGACGATCGAGTAACGATAGTGACGCTCGAGGAAGACGATCATGGTGTCGACGAGCGCCTCCGCGAATTGCCGGCGATCCTCCGGGGTCGCGCGGACGCCGCGGAAGTGCGACTCGATCTGCACGCCGTCGACGCCGGGCACGTCGCGAGCGTAGGTGCGGGAGATGTAGCCGCCGTTGAAGTAGGGAAAACGTTTGGGGCCGGGGTCGCGGGGGCCGGGCACGGAGCGGAAGCCGCGCGCCTCGAGCAGCGCGCCGAGACTGTCGGGGCCGCGCATGAGTTGGGCAAAGGACGGGGCGCGTCCGCTGGCCATGAGGTCGTTGAGGGTGCTGGCGGGGCCGAGGTTGTCGCGATCGAGTTCCGTGTCGGTCTGGTTGAAGCGTCCGCCGTCGATGCTGTAGCCGAGTTCGAGGCGTTGGATCTCGTGGCCGTGGCCGTGGATGTCGATGATGAAGGCGAAGCCGTGGGTCTGCACCGCGGTGCGCAGCGCGGCCTTGATGCTGTTGTGGAAGAGGTGCCAGGCCTTTTCGGCCTCGGGGTCGCCTTGGGCGGCTTCCTTGATCTCGCGGTTGGGGTCGAGCTTGCTGCGGTGCAGGAGGCTGATGACGGTGTGGGCGGGCAGGCCGGTGCGGCGGATGAACTCGGCCTGGATCGCGCGCGTGAGTTCCTGGGTATTGGTGTCGGCTCCGAGCACGCCCTTGGTGCGGTCGGCGACTTTGTTGGGTTTGCTGCGACCGCCATGGGGCGAAGTCAGCACGATGGGCAACGCGCCCGGCTGGAACTCGACGTATTTATCCGGATCGATGTAGGCCGTGCCGGGTTTCAGCGTCTTCGTCTGCGCCGAAGCGAAGGCGCCGCAAGCGGCGATCAGCAGGAGGCAGGTGACGACGCGAACGAAGGGCCGGGCGATCCGGCGAAGCGAAAGGGAGGTCAAGGGAAAGGGAGAGAAAGGGGCTGCAAACCGCTGGCTCCGGTTGGGTTTTCCCTCAGGTGCGCCGCGGGGCGACACCGGTGCGGAGCCGGATATCGCGAGGCGAAACATTCCCACAATCAGGCGTTTCGGACAATGGGGCAGGCCTACGTATGCGGGCAGGAAAGCGGTGCACTCGCGTTGGGGCGCCGGCGCCGAGCGGTGGCCAGTGGTGGAGGACGATTCTTGGTTCAGCGGCGCAGAAAAAAGGCGGACCGTGATCGGTCCGCCGAAATTCAGCGCGAGAAAGGCGGGGCGCGATCAGCCCTGCTGCGCGCGGCGGCGCCACGCGACGAGCGCGAGGCCCGCGAGACCGAGGAGCGCGGCGTAGGTGGCGGGCTCGGGGATGGCGGCGTAGTTCAGATAAACATCCGTGCCCACGACGGAGAGGCTGAAGCTCGAGCCGGCGAGAATCGTATCGAAAAGATCGCCGGAGGCGTCGGCCCAGTTGGCGGTGGTGAGGGAGAGGTTGCCGAAACCGCTCACGGCGGCGGCGTCATAGATCTTCCACGATTGGTTGGCGGACCAGAAGGCATCGCTCCAGTCGACGGTGGAACCGGCGCCATTGAAGGAAAGCGCGAGCGAGGTGGAGCCGGCGAAATTCAACGTGTCACCCACAACAACTTGGTCGAAGATGGCGGTCGGGTCGCCTTGGGTGGACGTGTTGCCGTTAAGTTCCCAGTTGACGCTGGCGCCGGTGTTGTAGGTCAGGTCGCTGGCGAAGGTCTGGATGCCGGGGGAGTTGCCGGGGTTGTGGATGCCGGCGATGGTGGCGGCGCCGCCGACGGTGCCGGAGCCTTGGAGCGAAGCGCCGCTGTCAATCTCCAGCGCGCCAGCGATGGAGCCGGTCAGGTTGAGGGTGCCCGCTTGGACGGAGGTGAGGCCGGTGTAGAGGTTTGCCCCGTTGAGGCGGAGGGTGCCGTCACCCGTCTTGGTGAGGGACTTGTCGCCGGAGATGGTTTGGTTCCAGACGACGGAGCCGACAACGTTCAGGGTGGAGTTTTGCGCGAGGGTGGTCGTCTTTTCCGCCAAGGAGGAGATGCTGAGCGTGCCACCCGCGGAGGCATTGAAGAGGGTGACCGTGCCATTCAGGATGATGGGATTATGGATGGTGCGCTCGCTGATGGAGGTGGTGCCGGAAATCGCGCCGCCGCTCAGGGTGATGGTGCCGGTGCCGAACGGGCCGCTCACCACGGTGGTGCCGCTGCGCTGCGTGCTGGCCGACATCAACAGGGAACCCTCGCTGAGTTCGAACCCGCCCGAATAGGTGTGGTTTTCGTTCATGCGCAGGGTGCCGGCCCCGGTCTTGGCCAAGCCGCCGGTGCCGGTGATGACCGCGCCGGGGGCGTTGGCCGATCCCTCGGAGAAAAGGACGATGGAGGTGTCCCGGACATCGATCGTGCCGGTGCCGCTGAAGTTGAGATTCACGGTCAGCGAGGGCAGGGGTGTGGCTGTGCTGTTGCCGCTCAAACTCGCCGAACGAAACGAGGCATTGGTGTTGTTTGAGGCGGTGATGATGGTCCCGGCGGTGCCGAAGGTCAGCACGCGGGCGGCCGTGCTGTTGGTTGCGGTGGTGGAGACGATGCGGAGACCAATACTGCCGTAGCGGGCGGCGGCGTTGTCGAAGATGAAGGAGCGCACGGTGTGGTTAGCGCCCATCAGCAGCGTAGGGATCGTGTTAGCGCTAGCGGGATTGTTCGCGATGTAGAGGTCGCTGGTCGCGGTCGGAGCTGAGTTTTCCGCCCAATTGGTCGCGGTAGCTAGGCTGGTGCCCGTGCCGGATGCTCCGCCTGTCCATGTTAGCTGCTGGGCCGACAGGGAGGCGCTGGCGACGAGAGCCATGCCCAGAAGGAGGGCAGCGCGGCGGAGGGATACGGGGTAAGTTGGGTTCATGAGGTGTGACACGGTTATGCTTCAGGGCGGTGAGCGTTGGTAGGGAGGGGTAGATAACCGCGTGCTCACTATAGCGGGACTGGAAAGGGCCGAAAAGGGGCGGGGGTTACGCCGAGCTTGGCGTAGGGATACGACCTGAGGCCGGCATGGCTCGCGGTGATGGCCACGAGGGAGCCTCGCTTCGCTGGCTACTCTGGGGATAAAAAAAGAGCCGCACGAGGGCGGCTCTCAGAGTGAGAAGGGAGGCGAGCGCGGATTAAATGTGCTGCCCTTGACGTCGGCGTCGGATTGCGAGCGCGAGGATGGCGGCCCCGAGGAGGGCCGCGGCCGTGGCGGGCTCGGGGATGGGGGCGGCGTAGTTCAGGAAGACGTCGTTGCCGGCTTGCGAGAGGGAGAAGCCGGCGCCGGCGAGGACGGTGTCGAAGAGGTTGCCGGAGCCGTCGGCCCAGTTGCTGGTGACGAGGCTGAGGTTGCCAAAATTAGAGACGCTGGCGGAGTCGTAGATCTTCCAGCTGCGGTTGGCGTCCCAGAAGGCGTCGTTCCAATTCACGCCGGAGCCGGCGCCGTTGAAGGAGAGGGCGAGCGAGGTGGAGCCGGAGAAATCGAGGGTGCCAGCAACGTTGATCTGGTCGTAAACGGCGGTGGGGTCGCCTTGGGTGGCGGTGTTGGCGGTGAGCTCCCAGTTGACGGTGGCATCGGCCTGGTAAGTGAGGTTGTTGCCGAACGATTGGATGCCGGGCGAGCTGCCGGGGCTGTGGGTGCCGGCGATGGAGACGGCTCCGTCGAGGTATCCCGAGCCGGAGAGATCGGCGCCGGCTTCGACGGTGACGGGACCGTTCAAGGTCCCTTCGACGCGCAGGCCGCCGGCACTGACAGTGGTGCCTCCGCTGTAGTTGAGGCCGTAGTTGGTGAGGGTGAGGACGCCGGTGCCGATCTTCGTGAGCGAACCGGTGCCGGTGATATTGCCGGAGTAGGTGTCGTTGCTCGTTTGGTTGAAGATCACGGCGGCGTTGTTGGTGATGTCGCCGGGAATGGTGGCGCTGGAGACGGCGAGGGTGCCGGCGGCAACGGTGGTGCCTCCACTGTAGGTGTTGGTGGCGTTGAGGGTGAGGGTGCCGGTGCCTGTCTTGGTGAGTGAGCCGGACTGATCCTCGTAGTCCATGATGGCGCCGTTGATGCTGACGCCGCTGGAGGTGACGTCGAAGGTGGCTCCGTTGGCGCCGAGCGAGTAGGTGCGATTGTTGCCGGAGGCGGTGGTGCCGGTGAAGCGGAGCGTGGCGTTATCTATGATGGTGGTGCGGCTGAGGGTGTTCGCTCCGAGGTTGCCGGGGGCGTCGACGGAGACGGTGCCGGCGAGAATGGCGAGGTTGCCGGTGAAGTTGGAGTTCGAGTCAGTGATGGTAAGGGTGCCGGCTCCTGTCTTGGTGAGGTTGCCGGAGCCGGAGATGACCTGCTGCCAGGAGAGGGTGACGCCGGTGTTGTCGCCGCCGACGTTGAGAGTGGAATCCGCGGCGACCGTGGTGGTGCCGCCGCCGAGAGCGGAGATGAAGTGCGTCACCGGGGTCGAGTTGTTGGTATACATCGCGACGGTGCCGTTCAGCGTGATGCTGTTGTGGATCGTGCGATTCGTGCCGGTGCTGAGGATCGCGCCGCCGGAGAGCGTGACCGTGCCGACGCCGAACGGCCCGTTGGTGACCGAGCCGCCGCTGGCGACCGTGGAGTTGGAGGTGAGCACGTTGCCGGAGACGAGTTCGAACCCGCCGGAGTAGGTGCTGGCGGCCATGCTTGAGTTGAGGGCGAGATTGCCGGTGCCGGATTTGGTGAGCTTGAAAGCGCCGGAGAGCGACTGGTTCAGGTTGACGTTGCTGGCGGTGACGAGGTGCGAGTCGGAGACGAGGGTGGCGGTGCCGGTCTGGAAAAGGAGGAGGCCGGTGTTGGTGGCGTTGCCGAGGGTGACGGTGCCGTTGAACTGCACGCTGTTGTCGATCGCGCGGGAGGAGGTGGTGGACGAGGAGAGGGTGCCGCCGGTGAGGCGCAGGGTGCCGGTGCCGAAGGCGCCGTTCACGCCGGCGGTGCCGTTGGCATTGAGGAGGATCGTGCCGGACTGCAGGTCGAACCCGCCGGTGAAATTGTTCGTGACAGCCAGGCGAAGCGTGCCGGAGCCAGACTTGGCGAGGCCGCCGGTGCCGGTGATGGCGAAGGTGGTGTTGGTCGGGTTGACGTTCATGTTCAACGTGGACGTGCCGTCGACGTTGATGGTGCCGTTGCCGGCGTAGTTGAGATTGATGAGGAGCGAGGGAGCCGGGCTGGCGGTCGATGCCGTGGTGGTCGTGGTGGCACCGATATTCACGTTGGAGTTGACGAGGGTGAAGATCGTCGTGGCGTTGGTGAACGTCATCGTGCCGGAGCGCGTGTCGGTCGTGTTCTGCGCCGCGCCCATGCGGACGTAGGAATTGGTGAACGAAAACGAATTTCCCACCACCGTGCCATTGGCGATCATGTTATGGAACGTGCCGGAGGTGCCGACATTCTGGATGGTGAGGTCGTTGGCCGCCGTGGGGCTGGCGCTGCCTGTCCAAGTCGTGCCGGTGATGGATGAGTTGGTGGAGCCCGACCAAGTCAGCGTTTGGGCGGAGAGCGTGCTGGCGAGCGCTGCGACAATGCCCAGCGCGAGACCGCGCAGGGCGCGGAGGCGGAAGATTTTCATGAGGGGTAGAAGAGAGACCGGGGAGGAGTGGACCGGTGCGACGGGAGGGGGCCGTGCGCGCATTATAGTGTCCACGGGGACTTCACCCTAGGGCCAGACCTACGTTGGCGGCGGTGTAGTTCTACGCAGGGCAATGCCGGACATTATCCGGCAGAAAATCGGCCATCATCCTTTCGGCCTCGACTATTATTTGATGAGCCCGTGAGCCGGTCGGGCACGAAAAAGGCGGACCGTGCGAGGGTCCGCCGAGGAGTGGTGGGATGCGGGCGGGGTTAGTCGCGTCGAGCGATTGACCGGCGGCGCCAGGCGACGAGGGCGAGGGCGGCGGCGCCCAGCAGGGCGGCGGTGGTGCCGGGCTCGGGGATGGCGGCGGTGTAGTTCAGGTAGATGTCGTTGCCGTTGACACTGAGGCCAAAGGTGGAGCCGGCAAGGATGGCGGAGAAGAGATCGCCCTGGGCGTCGAGCCAGTCAGCGATGGTCAGCGAGAGGTTCTCGGAGTTGGTGAGCGCGGCGGCGTCGTAGAGTTTCCAACTGTGGTCCTCGAGCCAGAAGGAGTGGCTCCAATCGACGGCGGAGCCGGCGAAATCGAGGCTGAGGAGAGTGGCGCCAGCGAAGTCGAGGGTGCCGCCGACAATCACCTGATCGAAGTTGCCGGCGGTGGTGGTGTCGGCAGCGAGTTCCCAGTCGACGGTGGCGCCGGTGTTGTAGGTCAGGTCGCCCGCGAAGGTCTGGGTGCCGGGGGAGTTGCCGGGGCGGTGTGCGCCGGAGATGGCGGCGTTGCCGTGGATGGTGCCCACGCCGGACAGAACGGTGCCGGCGGCGGTGTCGAGGGCGCCGGCGAGGCTGCCGTCGATGGCGAGCCCGCCTTCGGTGAGCGAGGTGAGTCCGGTGTGGGTGTTGGTGCCGGAGAGAGTGACGGTGCCGGCGCCGGTCTTGGTGAGGGTGCCGCTGCCGGAAATCGCGCCGGCGTAGGTGCCGTTCGTTTCCTGACTGAAGACGAGGGCGGCGTGGTTAGTGATGGCGCCCTGGAGGCCGTCCGTGGTGCCGCGGAGGGTGCCGGCGGAGACCGTGGTGCCACCGGTGTAGGAGTTGAGGCCGTTGAGCGTGAGAGTGGCGCTGCCTTCCTTCGTCAGGCTGAAGCCGCCGGTGATGTTCTGGTTCCAGTTGAAGGTGGTGGCGGTCGAGTTGGCGAGGGTGACGATGGTGCTGTTTTTCAGCAGGGTGGTTTCGGAGCCCCATGCCGTGGAGACGGTCAGGGCGCTGCTGGCCGTGAGTTCGCCGAGGGTGATCGTGCCGTTGAGTGCGATCGGATTGTAGAGGGTGCGGTTGCCGCTGTTGGCGGCGTTGTTGTTGCTGCTGGCCAGGAAGCCACCCGAGAGCGTGAGCGTGCCGGTGCCGAAGGCGGAGGAGAGCGTGCCGGTGCTGTTGCCCGAGCTCGTGAAGCGCACGCTGCCTTCCTTCAGCTCAAAGCCACCTTCGTAGGTGCTGGTGCTGCTGGTGCCGTTGAGGCCGAGCGTGCCGTCGCCGGCCTTGGTCAGGGAGCCGAGGCCGTGAATGGGCTGCGCCCAATTGGCGTTGGCACCGACGGCGATCTGCAGGGTGGTGTTACCGGAGAGGCTGGTGGTCTGGGTGCCGGCGTCGGAGATGATGATGGTGCCCGTCGTGGCGGAGCCGAGCGTGATGGTGCCATTGTTCAACTGCACCGGGTTGGTGAAGTTGCGGTTGCTGGTGGTGGACGAGATGATGGCGCCGCCATTCAGGGTGAGAATGCCGGTGCCGAAGACGCCCTGCGTGCCAACCGCGGTGCTGTTGCCGGTGGCCTCGACGGTGCCCGCATTCAGCGTGAATCCGCCGCCATAGGTGTGATTGGCGGAAAGACGGATGTTACCGTCGCCCGTCTTGATCAAGCCGCCCGTGCCGGCGATGGAGGCACCGCTGCCGGTGACGATGAGTTGCGAGGTGCTGTCGATGTTGATGGTGCCGTTGCCGGTGTAGCCGAGATTGAGCGTCATCGTGGGCGTGCCGGGGTTGGTGCCCAGCGTCGAGGCGTTGACGTTCAGGTTCATGCCGTTCGTGAGCGTGATGATCGATACCTCCGCCGTGCCGAAGGTGATCGTCCGGGCGACGGTGCTGTTGGCGACCGTCGTGGCCACAAAGCGAAGGACGTTCGCGGTGTTGTTCAAGACCTGGGCGGTGTTGTCCATGGCGAGCGAGCGGATGGTGTAATTGCCACCCGGGATCATGCTAGTCATGGCCGCATTGTCGCTCGTGGTCTGCAGCACGAGGTCCCACGTGGTGCCCGTGTTGAGGGCCGTGGAGCCGGTCCAGTTGGAACTGGTGGTCCAATTCCCACTGCCACCGGGCCCGACCCAGTTGAGCGTTTGAGCGGACAGGGTGGGGAGGAAGGAGAAGGCGGTGCCGGCCAAAATGGCGGCACAGCGTAATGCGGACAGGCAGTTACGATTCATAGTGGAAGGGACGGGTGCTGGGGGGGGCGGCGCGAAGGAGCGGTGAGGAGGGGTATGCACCAGCGCGCCGAGTATATCCGCCGCCCTGTGCGCGAGGTAGTGAGGTTACTACGCTGCGGATGGCGTAGAACTACGCCTTTGGCAGCCGATGGACTCCCTCTGATGTGGGGATGTCGGCCTCGTCGAAAGGTTTCATTGGCAGCGCCAACAAGGGAATCGTGTCTTTCGCCGGGTCTTAGCGCAGGAGGATTGAACGTTTGGGGAGGGGCGTCACGAGCACGCTTGCCGTGACATCCTGTGGGGCCGGACCTTCGTCGATTCGCGACGGACAGCGGAAAACATCCGAACCGTATCCCGGTCCGGCCCCCTCAGGGAAGTGGGTTTACTGAACCGCGACGGGCTCGACGCGCAGGCGGAAGAACGCGTTCGGAGCGCCGGTTTGCGAGTAGCGGGCGCGCCAAGTGGCGGTTTCCCCGACCGTGGCGACCGGCTCGTGATCGTTGGCGGCGATCGTGGTCCACTGCTGGAGATTGGTGGACACTTCGACGACGTAGCTCACATCGCTGCGATTCGCCGGGCGGGTGTAGAGGAAGACCCAGAAGCCGTTCTCGGTGGACGTCGCGGGCACCGCCGTCGGGCTGGCGGCACGCGGATCGAGGCCGAGGGCGTATTCGAGGAGATTGGCGAGGCCGTCGCGGTCAGGATCGGCGAGGGCACCGCTCACGGTCGGGAGGTTGAGCTCTTCGGTGGTGAAATACTCCGCGAGCCACGTGGTGTAAGGATCGGCGATCACAGGTGCGGGCGTGAAGTGGAGCAACACATCGCCGCCGGATTGGGAGAGGCTGAAGGACGCGCCAGCGAGTGCACTGTCGAAACTGGCGCCCGTGGAATCGGGCCACGTCGCCGGGCTAAGTTGAAGATTCTGGAAGTTGGAAACCGTGGCGGCGTCGAACACCACCCAGGTGTGTTCCTCGAGCCAGAAGGCGTTCTTCCAGTCGACGGTCGAGCCGGTGCCAGCAAAGGCCGGCGTGAGCGTGACGGGGCCGGCGAAATCGAGCGTGCCGGCGACGATCACGTGATCGGAGTCGGCGCCGGCGGTGGAGTGGGCGGCGAGGTCCCAGCCGATCGTGGAGCCGGCGGCGTAGGTCAGGTTGGCGCCGAAGGTCTGCGTGCCCGCCGAGTTGCCGGGCGTGTGCGTGCCGGCGACGGTCGCATGGCCGCCAATGGTGCCGGAGCCGGCGAGGGTGGTGGTCGCGGCGGTGTCGAGCGCGCCGGGGATGCTGCCGTCGATGACGAGGGTGCCTTCGGTGAGGGAAGTGAGGCCGGTGTAGGTGTGCGTGCCGGAGAGCGTGAGCGCGGCGGTGCCTTGCTTGGTGACGGTGCCGTTGCCGGAGATGACGCCGGCGTAGGTGCCGCCGGTGTCCTCATTGAAGATCAGCGCGGCATGGTTGACGACGTCGCCCGTGATCGACTCCGCATCGCCGCGCAGGATGCCCTCGCTGACAGTCGTGTCGCCGGTGTAGGTGTTGATGCCGGACAGTGTCAGCATCGCGGGTCCGGTTTTGGTAAGGCCGAAATTGCCCGAGATATTTTGACTCCAAGTGATATTCGCGCCTGGCGTGTTGATGGTCGACGGCGCAATCAGGGTAGTCGCGCTGCCCCAGAGCGCGGAAACAAAGATTCCGCTTTCGGCGGCCGCCTCGCTGAGGGCAATCGTTCCGTTCAGCGCGATCGGGTTGTAGAGCGTGCGGTTGCCACCACCGGCGGTCGTGTTGGAACTCATGATCGCGCCGCCGCTGAGAGTGAGCGTGCCAGTGCCGAAGCCCGAAGACTTCGGGTCCACCGTGCCGTTGCTGCCGGAGCTATTGAGGACGACGTTGCCTTCCTTGAGCTCGAATCCGCCGGCGTAAGTGCTGGCCGCGGCGACGATGCCAAAGCCCAAGTTGCCGGTGCCGGTTTTCGTGATGACGGCATCGCTGATGATCGTTTGATTCCAGAAGCTCGCGCCCGCGACGTTGATCGTGGTGTTGGCGAGGACGGTGATGCTGCTGGTCGGAATACTGTTGGGAAAATTGATGTTTCCGGAGGTCGCACTTGCGCCGAACGTGATCGTGCCGCCCCCGAAGACGGTTGAGCTGAGAATCTGACGGGAGGCCGTGCTGTTCGACGTGACCGTGCCGTTGTTCAGGCGGAGTGTGCCGAGGCCGAACGCGCTCGAGGTGAGGTCCGTCGTCGTGTTCGTGCCGTTGGTCGTGATGATAACGGTGCCTTCGTCGAGGATGAAGCCGCCGCTGTAGGTGTGATTGCCGTTCAGACGCAGGGTGCCGGGGCCGATTTTCTGCAGGCCGCCCGTGCCGGTGATGACCGCACCGGGGACGTTGTTCGAGCCGTCCGCGATCAACACGATCGAGGTGTCGCGCACGTCGATCACGCCCATGCCGGAGTAGTTCAGGAACAGGGTCAGTGAGGGCAGCGGGTCGGCGGTGCTGCTGCCCGAGATGCTGCCGGAACGGAAAGACGCGTTGGCGTTGTTGGTCGCTGTGATAAGAGTGCCCGCCGTGTCGAAGGAGAGGATGCGGGCGGTGCTGGAGCTGGCGCTCGTCGTCGAGACGATGCGCAGGCCGTTGGTGGCGCTGTATTGCGCGGTCGCGTTGTTGAAAATGAAGGAGCGAACCGAGTAGTTGGCGCCGACCAGCAGGGTTGGGATCGAGGTATTAACCGTGCTCGCAATGTAGAGATCGGCCGTGGCGGTGGGCGCGGTGCCTTCCTGCCAGTTGGAACCGGTGGAAAGGATGTTGCCCTTGCCGTCGTTGCCGCCGGTCCACGTAAGTTGCTGGGCAAAAAGAGAGGGAACGAAAGCGGCGACGGCGAGGAGCGCGACGCCACGGACGATGGCACGTGTGCGATTCATGAGGTGCAAAGAGGTGGAGGGTAACGCGGGCCAAGCCGCGCGGCTTTCGCACTATACCTTGCGCTCAGGGTTTCCGACTAGGGATGCGACTACCCGCGCGATTGCGTAGTTCTACTATCAGGGGCGGCCTGACGAAATGGCCGCCCTTGCGGAACGGCCTCCTCTAACCCCGAGGGTGCGACCGGGGTGCTGCTTTATAGCGGGCCGCATGCCGCTTGCTAGGGATGGCGCTACTCGTCCACTTGCGTAGAACTACGCATCTTGGGCGGCCGGCATAAATTTGCTCGAAACGGAAGGCGGGGCGCGATGGAGCTGGAGGATGCTCAAACCCCGCGTCCGGTCGCTCGCGCTCGTGTTGCTCTTGGTGGCGGTCGGCGTGCTGGTCCACGCGTGGATTGTGGCGGATCAGGCTCGCCGGGCGGCGAGTTTGGCCCGCGATGAGCTGAGAATCTCGCTGCCGCATCAGTTGATCCGGCCGGAGTTCACGGTCGACGGCCACATGTGGATCCGACACGCGGAAAATCTGGTGGCGGGCGAGGGGCCGCAACTGCGCCGCACGGCGATCGACAACGCGCCGCAGGGGCGCGAGGTGCATTGGAACTCCGGCTATGCGTGGTGGCTGGCGGGGCTGGGCTGGACTTGGCACAAGATCACCGGTCTGCCGCTCACGCAGTCCGTCGAGCAGGCGGCGATGTGGGTGAACGTGCCGCTGTTGCTCGTCTTCAGCGTGGGCTTCGGGGTCTGGTCCCTGCGCCGGGGCGGTCCGGCGGCCGCGGTGACAATGGGGCTCGCGCTGTTCGGACACCGGAGTTTCTACGAAGGGTTCTGGCCTGGGTATGCCGATCACCACGGCATCACGCTGGCGGCGATTCTCGGCTTGGTGCTCGGCGCCTACTGGATGCGCGGCGGCTGGCTCGTCGCCGGCGCGGAGCCGGAGCGCGCGGCGGTGCAGGCGGCGCGGTGGTCCGGTTTCTGGGGCGCGGTGGCCCTGTGGATCAGCGCGGCCTCGGCGGCGCCGGCGATCGCGCTGGTGGCGGCGGCTTCGTTGCTGGCGATCTTTTTCTCCCGCGGGGCAAAGGAGGACGCGCGCGTCTTCGCGCCGCGGGTGTGGCGCAATTGGGGGCGCACCGGGGCGCTGGCGAGCCTGGGCTTTTATCTGCTCGAGTATTTTCCGCATCACCTAGGCTGGCGGCTCGAGGTGAATCATCCGCTCTATGCGCTGGCGTGGCTGGCCGGCGGCGAGTTGATGGCGGTGCTGGTGCCGGGTTGGGTGACCGGCTCCGCTCCGGAGGCGCGCCGCCGCTTTCTGCTCACCGCCGCGTGGGCGCTGCCGCTAGCGCTGGCGCCCGCCTTGGTGATCATGCTGGGCAAGGCGAGAGTGTTCCTACCCTCGGATCCGTTCATGGTCGGGCTGCATCGCACGATCACGGAGTTCCTGCCGCTCTGGCAGCGCGTGCCGACGGAAGGGTTGCGCTCGCACTACGACGCGCTGCTGCTGATGCCGGCGCTCTACTTGGTGGCGTTACTGGCGCTGTGGGTGCGCGGTGCGGATCGCTGGGCGTTGCTCTACGCGTTGGCCACGGCGGTGCCGCTGCATGCAATGGGCTTCTGGCAATCACGATGGGCGATGAGCGCGGCGCCGGGCCAGGTGTTGATCGTGCTCGCGTTGATCGCGACGCTGCCGCTCGTGCGCGGGCTGACCGCGGCTGGTTGGCGCCGCGTGGCGGTCGCCGGCGTGCTGCTCGCGGGTTTCTACGGACCGGGCCTGTATTTCCGCGGTCGCGAGGCCTGGGCTTTCGCCACGCAGAACGGCATCACAGCGGGCGACGGACGCCAGTTGGTGTATCGCGAGGTCGCGCAGATGATTCGCGAGTCCCAGCCCGAGGGCGACGTGGTGCTCTTCGGCAGCCCCAACACCTCCGTCAACGTCGCCTTCTACGGCAATTTCAAGACGCTGGGCACGCTCTACTGGGAGAATCTCGACGGCCTCAAGGCTGCGGCCGAGATCTCCTCCGCGCGCACCGACGACGAGGCGGCGCGGCTGCTGCGCGAGCGCGGCGTCACGCACCTGGCGTTCTTCCGCGACGGCAACTACATCCTCGAGTTCGCCTACCTGCTGAACCCGCAGATCACGGAGGAGGAGGCGAAACAGACTTTCGGCTACCGGTTGCTCGGCAGCCGGCTCGTGCCGGTGTGGCTCGAGGCGCTGCCGTATGCGGCGCCGGACGGTTTGCCCGAAGGCGTCGACAAGGAGGTGCTGGTCTTCAAGGTCAACTTCCAGCAGCGCCCCACCGAAGCCGCCTACCGACTCGGGCTTTTACAGGCGCGCCGCAAGGAGCTGGACGATGCGCTCAGCACGTTCGAACTCGCGCTACGGTTCGATCCGGCGAACTACCCGGCGGCGCTCCGCCGCGCCGAGATCTACACCGAGCGGCGCCAATGGCGGGACGCCGCGGCGAACTTCGACCTCGCCGTGCAGAGTGCGCCGGTGGAGGACCGCTACCGCCTACTCGCGCAGACGGCGATCGCCTTCAACGCCGCCAAGCAGCGCGCACTCGCGATCGCCTATTACGAGCGGGCGTTGGGCGAGACGGTGACCAACGTCATCGCGCCGAACAACCTCGCCTGGCTGCTCGCAACGGCGCCCGAGGACGATTTGCGCAACCCGGTGCGGGCGCTCGAACTCGCCACGCGCAACGCGTCCTTCGAAAAGGACAATCCTTCCGTGCTCGGCACGCTCGCGGCCGCGCTGGCGGCCAACGGTCGCTTCGACGAAGCGGTCGCCCGGTTGGAGCAAGCGATCGCGTTGGCGGAGGCCAAGCAGGACACCGGCGTGCTCGCCAACATGCGCGAGCGTCTCACGGCTTACCGGGCCGGCCGCGTCTGGCTCGAGCCCTGAAGCTGGCACGCTCGGCGGGCGCTGAGTTAATCGCGCTCGCCCGCGCGCGGCCAAACGCTTGGACGCGCGCAAGAAGATCGGGCCGGCGGTCGCGGCGCGCTTACTTGGCCGCCTTGGCGGTGGTCTCGCGGTAGGCGCCGAGATCGCGGTAACGCTCGTAACGCTCCTCGAGCAGGTGCGTGGTGGATTTGTCGAGCAGTTCCTTGAGATGCCGGGAGAAGGCTTCCTTCAGCGCCTTGCCGGCGGCTTCGGGGTCGTTGTGGGCGCCGCCGAGCGGCTCGGGGATGACTTCGTCGACCACGCCGAGCTCCTTGAGGTTGGCGGCGTTGAGCTTGAGGGCCTCGGCGGCCTTCGGCGCGTGGGCGCGATCCTTCCAGAGGATCGCGGCGCAACCTTCGGGGGAGATGACCGAGTAGTAGGCGTTCTCGAACACGAGCACGCGGTCCGTCACACCGATGCCGAGCGCGCCGCCGGAGCCGCCTTCGCCCACGATCACGGCGAGCGTGGGGACGCGGAGGAGCGCCATTTCGCGGAGATTGACCGCGATCGCCTCGGAAACATGGCGGGCCTCGGACTCGACGCCCGGGAAGGCCCCCGGCGTGTCGATGAAGCTGAGCACGGGCAGGCCGAATTTCTCGGCGAGCTTCATCAGGCGCAGCGCCTTCCGGTAGCCCTCGGGCTGCGGCATGCCGAAATTGCGGAGGATGTTCTCCTTCGTGTCGCGGCCCTTCTGTTGGGCGATGATCATCACGGCGCGCCCCTCGAAGAATGCGGTGCCGCCGATGAGGGCTTGGTCGTCCTTGAATTGGCGGTCGCCGTGCAGTTCCTGGAAGTCCGTGCAAAGCTGCGCGACGTAGTCGAGCGCGTAGGGGCGCTTCGGATGGCGGGCGACCTGCACGCGCTGCCACGGAGTCAGGTTCGAGTAGATGTCCCGGCGGGTCTGCTCGAGCTTGCCCTCGATCGCACCCAGCTCCGCCGCCATGTCGATGTTGTTCTCGAGCGACTGCTGGTGCAGCGCATCGAGCTGTTTCTCGAGCTCGCGGAGCGGTTTCTCGAATTCGAGCAGGTAGACGGGTCTCTCCATAAGGTGCGGAAGGTAGGGAACGCCTCCAGCCGCTGTCAACGAACCGCACGGAGGGGCAGAAGAGGGGTTGACAAGCGGGCGGGGAGGACCGCTCACCGGGGCGGAGGCGACCCGCGCCGGCGAATTCCCCGGCGAACAAATAATTCCGACACCTGAATTTAGGTGATTTTGCCCATCTGCGTGGCGAAACGGGCAGGTAGCAATGGACGCATTGTTTTTCGTGCCCCGCAACGGGTGCGAGAGGTGACCAAAGGGCTCGCGTGTGTTCACTGGCCCGTGACGCACGCGAGCCCCAACCTTTTTCGGACACGAAAAAGGCGCGGGTGAAAGCCCGCGCCTTGGTCAAAAAGAGGAGTGGCGGAGGGTTATTTCACCTCGCCCATCAGCTTCTTCACCCACGGCGTCAGCACGAGCAGGACGACGAAGGCGAGGCCGACCCATCCGGCTTGGTGGAGGAAGAAGTCCGACAGCGCCTTCGGGTCGGTGGCGGTGAAGTCGCCGGCGAGCGTGCCCGCGAGTTTGTTGCCGAGCGCGGCGGCGAGGAACCACACGCCCATGACGAGGCCGACGAGGTTGGCCGGCGCGAGCTTGGTCATCGTGCTGAGGCCGACCGGGCTGAGCGCAAGTTCGCCAACCGTCTGGAGGAAGAACAAGCCGATCAGCCACGCCGGGCTGATGCGGCCTTCGGCGGTGAGCTGCGCGGCGGGCACCATCAACATGAAGGACAGCGCGAGGAAGAAGAGACCGAACGAGAACTTGATCGGACTCGGGATCTTCGGGCCCCATTTGATCCAGACCCAGGCGAAGATCGGCGACAGGGCGATGACGAAGATCGAGTTCACCGATTGGAACCACGACGACGGGAACGCGAACCCGAACACCTCTGTGCGCGTGAGCTGGTCGGCGAAGAGCGAGATCGTGGAACCGGCCTGCTCGAACACCGCGCAGAAAATCAGGTAGGCGAGCGCGAACACGAACACGGCCGCCATGCGCTTTTGCGCGGGATCCTTGCGCGTGCCGAACCAGATGATGGCGAGCACCGGCACGACAACGTAGCCGTAGGTGATCCACGCGAAATTCGGATTCGTGTCGGAGAGCCGGATCAACCCGAAGACCAGCGCCGAGGCGCCCAACACGAGCGCGAGCTTGCCCCACGGGCGTGGCGTTTCCGGCGCGGGTGCGTGACCGACATTGGCGAGGCGGTGCTTTTGCAGCACGTAGATGACCAGACCGATCACCATGCCGATGCCGGACATGGCGAAAGCGAAGTGCCAGCTGCGGTTCGGATCGAAGCCGAGGCTCGCGATGAAATCCTTCGCGATCGGGTGCTGCGCGACGAAGCCCGTGAGCAACGGCGCGATGAAGGCGCCGATGTTGATGCCCATGTAGAAAATCGAGAAGCCCGAGTCGCGGCGCGGATCGTCCTTCGAGTAGAGCGAGCCGACCATCGTGCTGATGTTGGGCTTGAGCAGACCGGTGCCGCAGGCGACGAGCGCGAGGCCGAGGTAGAAGAACGTCGTCGAATGCACCGCGAGCGAGAAGTAGCCCAGCGCGATGATCACGCCGCCCCAGAACACCGTGGCGCGCGCGCCCAGGAAGTTGTCGGCGATGTAGCCGCCCGGGATCGAGAGCATGTAGACGCTCATCGTGTAGGTGCCGTAGATGATGCCGGCGGTCTTGTTGTCGAAGCCGAGGCCGCCCTTCGCGAGCGGCGCGACCATGAACAACGTGAGGAGCGCGCGCATGCCATAGTAGCCGAAGCGCTCCCAGAGTTCAGTGAAGAACAGGTTCGTGAGGCCGCGAGGGTGGCCGAAGATGCCACTTTCGTCGCGCGCCGGTGAAGAGGCGGGGTTCTGCATGAGCGGCGATGAGGGCGGGCGGGAGGCGAAAGCGCAAGCGCACAGGCGCCGGGAAGCGGGGCAATCGCGGGATGGACAACGCCGCGTCGCCGTGCCCACGTTGCGCGCGTGTCCGCTCCCGTCCTCGTGCTCTACGCCACCGCCTCCGGCAATGCCGAGACGCTCGCGCACGCGACGGCCGAGCGGTTGCAGTCCTGCGGGATCGCGACGCAGGTGGCCAATGTCGCCGATTTTCCCGCGCCGTGCCTGACCGAGGCCGGTGTGGCCCTGATCATTGCCAGCACCTGGGGCGAGGGCGAGCCGCCGCCCGATGCGGTGGAATTCTGTGCGGCGCTGGCAGACCCGGATCGCTTGCGGCTCGACGGGCTCGCGTATGCGGTGCTGGCACTCGGTTCGTCCTCTTACCGGGATTTCTGCGGCTGCGGCCGGCGGATCGACGAGCAACTGGCGCGGTGCGGAGCCCGCCGCCTGCTCCTGCGGGTGGAGTGCGACACGAAGTTCAAGGCCGCCTTCGAGACTTGGCTCGGCCAAGTGGTGGACGTGCTGGAGTCGCGGCGATGAAGAACACTGGACGCTCACGTCGTCAGCCCTCGGCTCGTGCCTCATCGCGCCCCCGATCCGCTCGCGCGGTGGCGGATGGAGCGGTGCTGGAGTTGGAATTTCCGGCTGATCTGCCGGCCCGCGAGATCCGCCTGTATGTGCCCGCCGGCGGCGTGACCGCCGCCACGCCGTTGCTCGTCGCGTTGGACGGACAGCGCATGCCTGATTGGCAACTGGGCGAGGCGCTGGGCGCTCTCGCTCGCGCAGGCGAGTGCGTCGCCCCGCTGGTGGTGGCGATCCCGTCCTCGGCGGAGCGCGTCGAGGAATACGGCATGGCGGAGCGGCTCGACTACGCGGGGCGCGGGCGCAAGGCGGCGACGTTTCAACGCTTCGTGTTGGAGCGCGTGCTGCCGGCGGTGAGGGCGCGTCACGGACTCGCCGCCGCGCCGGAGCGCACGGGGATTTTCGGTGCCTCGCTGGGCGGGCTCGCTGCCTTCGACCTCGCTTGGCGGCACCCGGAGGTCTTCGGCGTCGTGGGTATTTTCTCCGGCTCGCTCTGGTGGCGCGGCGAGGATGGCGACGCGGCGGTGCAGCAGTCCTCACGGCTCATGCACGCGCAGGTGCAGGCCACGAAGGTGCGGCCGACGTTGCGCTGCTGGTTTCAAGCGGGCACGGCGGACGAGACCGACGACCGCGACGGCAATGGCGTGATCGACGCGATCCAGGACACCACGGAATTGATCGACGAACTGGCCGCCCGCGGCTTCCGCCGCGATAGCGACGTGGTTTACCGCGAGGTGATCGGCGGCGAGCACAACGAGCGCACGTGGGCGCAGGTGCTGCCGGAGTTTCTGCGTTGGGCGCTGCCGCGGCGCTGAGCAGATCGGCAACCGGTTTTCGCGTGCGGGCGATGCGGCGCGTCAGCGATCGCGTTCGTCGAGGAAGATCGCGCGCTGCGGGCCCGCGCGCAGCGCCAGCCGGCGCGGTTCCTCGCTGGTGAAGTCGGCCACGACGACGCCGATCAAGTTGCCCGCGACGACCGGTTCGAGATCGTGCGTGCGGTTGTTGAGGCCGCGCACGCGCCAGCCGTCGCGCGCCTTCGCGATGAGCACATGGGCCACGGCGCGGTCGCGCTGGTTGCGATAGACGACGGTCTGGCCGCGCCGCAATTCGCCGTAAGCAACCTCGCGCAGGATCAGGACGGAGCCGGGCGGGTAGAGCGGCTGCATCGAGCGGCCGCTGCCCACGAGGAGGAAGGTGCCGGGCGTGCGGGCGAGGTAATCCTGCGCGGCGAGCCACGCCTCATGCGCGGTGCCGTGTGCGGGACGGGGCGACTCCGCAGTGTAAACGCCGCGAATCCATGGATCGCGCGTCTCGTCGAATGCCCGGCTGCTGCAGATGGCGACACAGGCCCAGATCGCCAGCCAACCCGCGAGTCGGAAACTGTGGCGCCGAGTCATCGGCGGAAGCGAACTCCCCGCTCCTCACGCGTGCGAGGCGAAGTTGTTGAGGTTGATTCCTCAGGCCTTCTGCGTGCGTGCAACGCGGCCCGGCGGCGCCCATGATAACAACGATTTTGCGCGAGCCCGCTCGGGCGACCGGCCGCGCAATAAAAACACCCGCGCAACCAAGGCCGGGAAGAATTCAGGCGACGCGGCGTCGGCGCGTGCGCACCCACCACAACGCCGTGCCCGAGACCGCCAGCGCGAGCGGGGCAAGCCCGCCGATGAAATAGGCCCACTTCACCCACGTCGCGCCGTAGAAGCCGAAGTGCAGCGGGGCGAGCATCGCGCGGAATTGCTCGCCGGCCGAGGCCTCGTGCGCCGCACGGACCCGGCGCAGCTCGCCGGTGGCGGCGGAAAATTCGACGCGGCTGAACTTCTGCCACGGCGGATTCGTCCGGTGCAGCAGGAGGACGGTGATCGCGCCCTGCTCCTCAGCGGGGAATTGCACGCGCAGCATCTCGGCGTCGGGGAAACGCTCGCGGGCCGCGTCGCACAACGGCTCCAGCGCGGGCAACTGCGCGGCGGAGAAGGTGACGGCGGCGGGCTTGGGCACCGGCTGATCCAGCGACACGAGCACGTAGAGCGTGCCGGTGATGCCGAGCATGAGCGGAAAATAGAGCGTCACGATGCCGATCCAGCTGTGCAGGTCGGCGAGCGCCACGCGCCAGCCGAGGGCCAGCCGGAACGGATGCCGCCACAGCGTGGCGAGGCGATCGCGATGGATGTAGAGCCCCGTCAACGCGAGCAGCGTGAGCGCGACACCGGCGAGTCCGGTGAGATAATAGCCGCCGCGGCCGAGTTGCAGGTGCATGTGCAGATGCAGCAGCCAGGGCGTGAAAAGGCGCTGGTCTGGTCCGCTCCAGAGGATGCGACCGCTCGCCGGTTCCACGAACACGGCCCAGCGGGTTTTCTGGTCCGGTCCGAGCAAGAGGAGCTTGTGCGTCGCACCCGGCTCGGCGGCCGGCATGAGGCGGAAGGGGCGGAAATCCGCCGGTGCCTCCGCGGTGGCGAGCCGCACGATTTCGGCCAGCGGCCGGTCGGGCGCCGCGGTGGGTGCGACGCGGTGGCGGTCGGCCTCGAGCAGCGCTTCCAACTCGTGATGCACCACGAGCAGCGAGCCGGTGGCGCTCATCAACACCAGCAGCGCGCCGAACCCGAACGCGATCCACCGGTGCGCGCGCCACACGAGCAGCCACACCTGCCACGCGCGGACGCGGGAGGCGGGAGAGGCGGAGAGCATGGACGGATGACGAGACAAAGCGGCAGACGGAGCAATACCTTGAATGCAGGGCGGGGTTCGGCGACCCCGCGCTACAGTTTTCAGAATTCCCAGCGGTAACGCACGCTGAGCGTGCGACCGCGGCCGGCGAAGTAGTTGGAGTTGTCGGCGTTCACGCCGGTGAGCGTCTGCGAGAAGTAGGTGATGTAGTGCTCGTCGAGCAGGTTCTCGACGCCGATGCTGACGCGCTGTTTCTCGCCGACGCGCCAGGTGGCGAGAAGGTCGACGAGAGTATAGCCGTCGAAGTCGCCGGCGGTGATGTTGTCCGGATCGCTGCGGCGCAGGAGCGTCATCGTCTGCAGGCGCGTCTCGAAGCGCGGGGACCAGGTCTTGTCCCAGAAGAGCGCGAGCTTCGGGGCGGAGATGTTGACGCCGGGCAGGCGGCGGTCGACGCGCCCGTCGAGGTTGCGATCGCTCTTGCCTTCGAGGACGGCGAGGTAGCCGCCGAAGGTGCCGAGGTTGTGCGGCAGGCGGAGGTCGCCGGTGATCTCGGTGCCGTAGATCTCGCTCTTCTCGCGCACGACGTCGAAGGTGCCGGAGGCGTTGGTGACGAGGCGGGCGCCGAGTTTGGCGGTGGACAGGAAGGCGTTCCAACCGAGCTTCCAGCCGTCGCCGTGGAGGCGCACGCCGGCTTCCCAGTTGTCGGTCACGATCGGGTCGAGGTTGAGGAAGTTGTCGACGTCGAGGCCGGGCGTGTTGATCGCGCGGAGGATGCGGCCGATGTCGGCCATGCCGAAGCCCTGGGCAAAACCGCCGTAGACGGTGAGGCGGCGGTTCGCGCGCCAGTTGATGCCGAAGTTGAAGAGCGGCTTCTCGAAGTTCGGGCTGCCGCCGCTGACGAAGGTGCTGCCGGCGGACTCGATGGTGCGGAAGTCGGGCACGTCGAGCGTGGCGAATTCATAGCGCAGGCCGCCGCTGAGCGTCACCGGGCCGAAGGGTTTCTCGAGCTGCACGTAGGGCGACCAGCCTTCGTAGGTCGTGAACGGCACCCAGGTGCGGCCGGTGAGCACGAGCACCTGCGCGGTCTCGTCGGCGAGGTAATCGAAACCGGTGACGACGCCGAGCTGGCCGAGCTCGTCGAAGGTGCGGACCCAGGTCGTGCGGGCGCCGCGCTTGTCGGCGACGATGCGCGACTGGTCGAGCGTCGGGACGCCGTTCACGCGGAAAGTATTGCGCGTGCCGGCGGTGTCGGAGGCGCCGTAGGTGGCGCCGAAGTCCTGGTAGAAGAAGTTCAGTGTGAGCTCGCCGCCGAACAGTTCGCGGTCGGTGAAGGTGAGGGCGGAGCTGGTGACCTTGTTCTCCGCGGGCAGGCCGGCGGGCGTGCCGGGCGCGGCGCTGGTGGCGAGGCCGGTGGCGCGATTGCCGGCGACGGCGACCCAGTTGGGATTCTGCTCGAGGTTGAAATGGTTGAGCATGAGCTCCACCGAATGGCGCGAGCTGAGGTCGTAGCCGGCCTTGACGAAGAGATTGTAGACGTCGCTGTCCATCGTGTCGCCTTGCACGGTGTCGACGCCGAGCGGGCGGCCGTCGCCGTCGAAGGCGAAGGGCTTGTGCTCCCACGTGGCGCCGGCGACGACGGATGCGCCGCCGGAGCGCGCGGCGGTGAGGGCGGCGAGCTTGCCGCCGTAGCCATCGGACTTGAAGCGCGTGGAGGTGCTGCCGGTGACTTCGAGGGCGGAGTGGAAACCGTCGAGGGCGGGCGCGGCGCGCGTGACGAAGTTGACGAGACCGCCGGTGGCGCCGAGGCCCTGCGCGGCGGAGGAGCCGTGGACGACCTCGATCTTTTCGAGGAAGAACGGATCGACCGTCAGGCTTTCGCGGTTGCCGGCGCGGAGCGGGTTGGACTGCGGGATGCCGTCGAGCAGGTAAAGCGGATCGCGACCGCGGAAGGATTCGCCGCGCGAGGTGAGTTTCTGGCGCGAGGGCGCGTAGCTCGGCACGGCTTGGGCGAGGACTTGGCCGAGGTCGCTGGAGATCGCCAGCTGGCGGTCGAGCGCGAGGCGCGGCACGACGGTGGTCGTGACGGGCAGCGCGCTGGCGAGTTTTTCGGTGCGCGTGGCGGCGGTGACTTTGAAGTCGTCGAGACGCACGGTCTCGCTGTCGGGCGAGACGGCAGCATCGATTTGCGCAACGAGCGGCGCAGCCAGCGCGGAGGAGAGGACCAGCGCCGAGACGAAGGAGGTGAAGCGTGGATTCATGAGGAACGGTGACTAGGTTCCGCAGTGATGTTGAGACTTGGTATCACGTCAAAGTAAATGTGATTAGGTCTCAATAGCTTGCAGCGAAGCTTTGATTGCGCAGGGACTTAATATTTTAACCTACTTGTATTAAATATCTTAAGAAACTGTAATTGTGGCCGGCTAAGCTGTCAGTGCGGGCTGATGCTGACATTCCAACCCAACGACTCCGCGGTGAACCCAGCAGCCACCGCGCGCTGAAGCGCTTCCGTTGCGCGTGAAGCCGAGCCGCGTGGGCCTCTCACCGGCACGCGAGCAGGACCAGCAAGGCCAGCGGTGCGGCCCAAAAACGCGGACGATAGGTGAGCAGCAGCGTGAGCGTGAATCCTGCGGATGCGGTGCCGGCCAACCAAGCGACGGCCCCGATCGCCGCGCCATGCGCTTGCCACGCGGCGCCGCCAGATGCCACCAGCAGGACCCAACCGGCTGCCCGCAAGGCGATGCGGAGGTGCGGAGCGAGATCGCGGGCGAAGACCGCGCGGTGGTGCCGGTCCATCGCGAGTGCCAGCGAGGCGAGACCGGCGTAGGCGAGAAAGGAGGCGAATGGATTCACGGAGCGGTCTCCTTGGCCGCGGCGGCGGCGGCGACGAGGACGGGCGGGGCGGAAGGTTGCGGGAGTGCTCGACGGCGGAGCCGGCGCGCGGCGAGGAGCAGCAGCCCGCCGCAGCCGAGCATGGCGGCATCAAAGCCGAGGTGAGCTCCGTTGCGTTGCAACAGCGCGGTGCGGAGGTGTTCGCCGGCGGTGAGCGCGTCGAGGGCCGGCAACAGCAGGAACAGGGCGGCACCGAGCTGGAGTTGCTCGCGCCAGGCTGACATCACCGGCCGCACGAGCGCGTGGATCAGCGCGATGCCCCACGCGACGAGAAAGCAGCCGACTTCCCGATCGCCGCGCCCGGCGAGTTCGACCGGCAACAGGCGGTTGGCCCAGAACAGCACGGCGATGGCGAGCGGCAGGCCGGCGATGGTCGCGATGTTGAGGCGCTCCACCAAGCCATGGCCGAAGGACAAACGCGCGCCAGTCTGCTGCGGCCGGCGCTTGAGCGTCCACATGACGAGGCCGGTGCCGACGAGTGTGGTGCCGAGGAGTCCCATGACGAAAAACAGCCATCGCAACGCCGGGCCGGCGAAGCGCGCGAGGTGCAGGCCGTAGAGCACGTCGTGCGTGGCCGTGCCGAGGCCGCCGGCCACGGGCAGCGGATCGAGCGCGGCGCCGGTGACGCCGTCGAAGCGCAACTGCTCACGCGCGCCGAGGGAGACATGCGCACCGCCATGGCGCGTGAAGGTGACGACGCAGCGTTCGGTGCCGCGCTCGGCGACGTCGATGCGTTTCACGGTGTGACCGTCCGCGCCCCAGGCTCGTCCGACGGCGTCGAGCATCGGGGCAAGCGGCGCCGGTGCGATCCACGGGCGGTCGGCTTCAGGGCGGGCGTGACGCGGCGCTTCGTTCCGGGCGGTGCCTGCACGCGGCGCCGTGCCGGGCTCGGCGAGGATCTGCCGCCCCCACGGCATATACATGGCGATGAAAATCACCAAGGCCGAGTAGGTGATCATGAAGTAGAACGGCAGCGCGAGCACCGCGGTGACATTGTGGAAATCGAGCCACGAGCGCAGGCCGGGCCGGCCGGCACGGAAGGTGAAAAAGTCCGCGAAGAACCGACGGTGCGCGACGACGCCGCTGATGAGCGCGACGAACATGAACATCGCCGCCACGCCCGCAAGGTAGCGGCCCCACGGATGCGGCAGCTGGAGCTGGAAATGGAAACGGTAGAAAAATTCCCCGCCGCGCGTGTCGCGGGCGACGACCGGCGAGCCCGTCGCCGGATCGAGCGTCTCGCGCCCGAAGCGGCGGCCGCCGCCGGGCGCGCGCCAGAGGAGATTCGTGGCGGCCGTGCGCTCGTCGGGCAGGTCGACGAACCATTGCGGGCTGTCGGCCGCGATCGTGGCGAGGCGCGCGGCGGCCGCCTGCGCGGCGGCGAGCGGCGTGCCGGTGCGACGCACCTCGGGTTGCATCCATTGCGTGATCTCCCAGCGGAAATACGTGGCGGTGCCGGTGAGGAAGATGGCGAACAGCACCCAGCCGAGCAGCAGGCCGGTCCAGGTGTGCAGCCAAGTCATGGACTGACGGAAAGTGGCTTTCATGGCGTGGCTCCGCGCGCGAGCCACCACGTGATTGCGGCGAGTGCGAGCGCCGGCAGGCCGATGCCGAGCCAGGCGCGCGCGGGCGTGCGCGCGGCGAAGGCCCAGACGACCGCGCTGGCGAAGAGGAGAAAACTCGGCACGGCGCCGAGGGCGGCGGCCTCCTCGCGCGGCGTGCGCACGAGCAGGGCGACAGTGGTGGTGAAGAATGCCGCCAGCGCGTAGCCGCCGAGGGCGGCGGCCGCGATGCGCGCGGCGACGGCGAGCCGGTGGCGCCCGGCGGCAACGGGCCGCCGGGCGCGAAGGGGAACGGTGGACGCGCGGGCGTTCATCGGGGCGATGACGCGTGCGGCCTCAATAGCGCCAACGGAGCGAGACGGTCGCCGTGCGCGGTTCGCCGTAGTTCGGGTAATCGAGCGTGGCCCAGTAGGTCTTGTCCAAGGCGTTGCGGAGGGAGGCGGTGAGCGTGAGATTCGGCGTGAAGCGATAGCTGGCGTTGAGGTTCGCAAGTGCGAACGCCTCCTGCGTCACGGTCGTCGTGCCGAGCGTCGGGTGATTGATGCCGACGCCGCTTTGTTCGCCCTGCCAGTTGACGCCGATGCCGGCGGAGAGTCGCTCGAGCGCGCCGGTGAACTGGTAGTTCGTGTGGAAACGCAGCAGGTGCTCGGGGACGTTGGCGTAGGTGAGGTCGAGCGCGTGGCGGCGGGTGTTGACGTGCGAGTAGCCGAGCGAGGCGGTCCAGCCCGGCCGGATAAAGCCGGTCAGCTCGAGCTCGAAGCCCTTGCTCGCGGTGCCGTCGACACCGATGTAGGCGGAGCTGCCGTCGGGCAGCGAATTGTCGGGCACGCTCGCGTCGCGCACGGCGTAGTTGTCCTGCTTCGTCTCGAAGACGCCGAAGGAGACTTGGAAGCGCTTGGCGAAGAACTCGGCCTTGAGGCCGGCTTCGAGGTTGGTGCCGAGGACGGGGGAGAGGAGGTTGTTGTCCTTGTCCTTGTAATTTTGCGGGCGGAAAATGTCGGTGTAGCTGGCGTAGGCGGACCAGGTCTCGTTGAGATCGAACACGGCGCCGACGTAGGGCGTGACTTCGTCCTGCACCTTGTAGGCACCGGTGGTGGATGTGTAGGCGCCGGTCGTGCCGTAGTTATCGGTGCGCGTCTCCCACGAGCTGAGGCGAGCGCCGAGGATGAGCGAGAGCGCGTCGGTGGGGCGGAGCCGGGCGGTGGCGTAGAAGCCGCTCTGGTCGGTGATGGCGATGCGGCTGGCGCCGGTCTTGAGCAACGTGGGCTTCGGCGCGGTGCCGTCGAAGGTGCGGTAATCCGGGATGTCGTAGCGCCAGAAATAGGTGCCGCCGGTGATCGAGGCGTAGGTGGGCGACCAGGAGTCGAGGTTGTTCAGGTTCCAACCGAGCACGAGGTCGTGGTCGCGGCCGAACGCGGAAATCTTGCCCGCGAGGTAGGCATCGAGGCTGTCGCGCGTGTCCTCGGTTTCGCCGACACCGGCGAGCAGCCAGAGGCCGGCGCCGGTCGTGAGATTGGGGAAGCCCGAGGCATAGACGCGCAGGCTGAAGGTGCTGCCTTCGGTGCGGTTGTAGGTGGCGCGGAAGATCCAGTTTTCGCCGAGCTTCTGCGTGAGCGTGAGGAAGGCCGTGGCAGAGTCGCGCTGCCACTCGGTCCAATTGGTCGAGAAATTGGTCGAGCGCGGGAGCAGCGCCAGCGAGCCGTCGGCGGCGAAGCGCGGGATCACGCCCCACATCGGCGCGGTCGGGTCGTTGTCTTGGAATTGGTAGCCGGCGCCGAGCGTGGTGGTGGCGGTGAGGTCGGCTTCGGTCGTGGCGAGCCAGGCGATTTTCTCCTCCTCGTAGCGGTCGCGGGAACTGCCACGCGACTGCGCGGTGGCGACGAAGCGGCTGCGCACGCGGCCGTCGCCGGTGAGCGGCACGGTGACGTCGGCTTCGCCGCGGTAGTGATCCCAAGTGCCGGCGGTGGCGTTGAAGGCGGCGGCGAATTGCTTGCCCGGACGCTTGCGCTGGAGGTTGACCACGGCGGAGGGGATGCCGGCGCCGGTGAGCAGACCGTGTGCACCGCGGATGATCTCCACGCGCTCATAGAGGGCGGTGTCGTATTCCTGGTTGGTGCTGCCGCTGTAGGTGGGCATGCCGTCGACTTGAAATTCGGTGATCTGGAAACCGCGTGCGAAGTAGAGCGGGCGCTGCGTGTCGTAGAACGCGACGTGGACGCCGGTGACGTTCTTCAGCACGTCGTCGACGCTGAAGAGCGACTCGACGTCGAGGCGCGCGCGATCGATGACGCTGATCGACTGCGGCGTCTGCCGGACGGAGAGCGGGAGTTTGGTGGCGACGACGGTGGGCGTGGCCGGGCTGTAGGTGTTGGCTCCGTTGACGTGGAAGTCGTCGAGTTTGACGACCTCGCCACCCGTGCCGGAAGCGGCATCGTCGGCGATGTCCGTGGTGGCTTGGGCGCGCAGGGGCGGTGTTGAAGCCGCGAGCAACGCGGCGAGGCAGAGCAGGGAGGTGACGCGGGTCTGTTTCATGAACAAAAATTGAAAAGCGGAGAAACGGTGCGGTGCGGCTCAGCGGGCCGGGACGGTGATCGTCAGCGTGGCGACGTGGCGGATGGCCTCGTAAGTGCGGCCCTCGTGTGCGCCGGCGATTTTTTCCACGTGGCCGACTTCAAGCACGGCGGGGCCGGGCCACGGCGTCTCGATGGTCACGCGGCCGTCGGCACCGGTCTTGAACGTGCGCTGCCAGCCCGCGGAGGTGAAGAGCGTCACGCCGGTGTCGGCGAGCGGCTGGCCGCGCAGGAGAAGGGTGAAGGTGTCGCTGCCGGGCGCGATGGGCACGAGTTCGAGCGGCAACTGCGCGGTCGTGCCGGCACGGCCGAGTTTCGCCTGATAGTGAACGAGCGTGGTGCCCTTCTCGGGATAGAAGAGGTTGGAAAGACGGATGTCGCCCGCCGCGCCGCCGGTGGCGACGACGAGGCGGTCGTGGCGCACCTCGACGGGCAACTCGTGGCCGTCGGCTGCGAAGGCGCGGGGCGTGCGGATGAGCTTCAGGTAGCCATCCTGCGTCTCGCGGACGTTGTCCGCCCATTCGCCGAACCAGGCGGCGACGGAGCCGTCGGCGGGGTTGCGTTCGAGCCAGACGAAGTGGGCTCGCGCTGCGGACGGCGCGAGTGCGATGAGGAGCGCGGTGGCGAGAAGACGGAGGTGGTGCATGGATGGCGTGACGGGTGGTCGATCCACGCACGGCGATGGCCGACGGGCGCTCGCGAGGCGTGGAGCGGCGAGTATCTCAGAACGCCGGCGCGGGATTCCACCTGAGCGCGCTCAGAATTCACCTGTGGGCGGTCGCGTGGATGCGTCGTCAGCCGGTGCGGCGGGCGCGCAGCTGGAAAGTCTTCGGGTTGACGCCGAACTGGCGGCGGAAGGCGGCGGCGAAGTTGCTCGGGTTGCTGTAGCCGACGAGCGTGGCGGCCTCGAGCACGGTGGCCGCACCGGATGCAAGCAGCCGGCGCGCCTCGTCCATGCGCCGGGCGCGGACATAGCCGAAGACGGTGGTGCCGTGCACCTGCGGGAAGCTGCGCTTGAGCGTCGTCTCGCTCAGGCCGACCTGCGCGGCGAGTTCGGCGAGCGAAGGCGGTGCGCCGAGGTCGCGCACGAGGATCTCGGCGGCGAGCCGCACCCGGTCGTCGGGGCCGACCGTGGTGGTCGGCGCGGGCTGAAGCGTGGCGGTCCAGGCGGTGAGAAATTCGACGAGCAGATCGTGGCAGCGCGCGGTCAGCGCCATGGCGCGGCAAACGCCACTGAAGGGGCAGCAGCGGATCGATTCGAGGGCGAGCCGCGCGCGCGGCGTGAGCGGGTTGGTGAAACTCACTGCGCGTCCTGCGGCGCAGGCGCGCAACTGCGCGGCGCCCTCGCTGCCATCGCCCGACAGCAGCTCGTCCAACGTGGCCGGCGTGATGGCGATGAAGGCGTGAAAGCCCCGGTTGAGCGTGTCTGCGGTGGCTTCCGGAGCGGGCGGGAAGCGTTCCAACTGCATGCGTCCGGGCTGCAATTCGTAGATGAGGCGGACCACGGAGGGGTCGGTGGCGAGGCCGGCCGGCTCGCCCCAGCTGAGCACGAGGCCGGGGCGGACTTCGAGTGCGAGCGGCGAGGTGGGAACGGCCGGAGTTCCTCGTGCTGTCGCCTTTGCTGTGCCCGGTGCCGGTCGCTCAGGCCAGGTGTCGGCGGAGGGCGAGAAATTCATGGGAGGCGTGCACGAGCGTGCCGATGCGGGCTTGCGGGCAGAGGCAGGCGAGGTGGCAGGCGAAGCAAAGGGTGGGATGCCCCGGGCCGGCGTCGTCAGGGCCGAGGTGCAGCGTGATCGTCGGGGCCTCGTTTGGCCACGCTGCGTTGGTAGCGAGCGAGAGTGCGAGACCAGTCTGCTCGGCGCAGAACGTGACGATGCGCGCAAAATCAGCGGTGTCCTCGGGCGCGCAGCAGATCTCGCACAACGTCGGTCGCAGCGGCATGGCGGAATGGGTGAACAGAATCCGATGTCGTGGGCCGCCCCCGAAAATCAGAAGGGCGGGTAGCGACAGAGGAGCACGAAGCTCACGAGCACCGCGCACGCGATGGCGAAGCGGACGATGAGCGAGCGGTCCTGTTGCGAGAGGCGGTGCATTGAGGGCTCAGGTCGAAGGCGCGGGCTGCGGCGCGGATCGGCGGCGCGGGAAGAAGCGCCGCCACGAGAGCGCGAAACCGGTGTAGACGAGGACGCAGCCGGCGAGACTGGCGAGCCCGGCCACCAACTGGCCGGCCCAGCCGAGGGCTTCGCCGGTGTGGAGGAAACGCGTCCAGGAACGGATTTGGCGCGCGGCGCTGAGGTCGGCGAAGCCTTCGCGACGCAGCACTTCGCCGGTGAACGGGTGGAGCGTGAGTGTGGTGGTGGCGGTGCGCGGCCAGGAGTCGGGTGTGCGCACGATGATGGTGGCGGCCGGCGGTCCGCGGCGTTCGCCGCCGGCTTCGCGCGCGGGACGGCGCTCGGCTGCGGCCGTATTACCCGCGGAGGCGGGCGCGGCGCCGCGTTGCGGGCCGTTGCCAAGGCGGAGCGTGAGCGTGCTCCAATCGGGGACTTGCGTCCGCGCGATGGCGAGCAACGCATCGGGATCGAGCGGACGCGCATCGGGCGCTGGGCGCTGGATCTCGAAGGCGGGCGCGGTCGGGGCGCCGCCGGGGCCGGTCTGCGCGGGCGGCTCCTCGCCGGTGAGGCGGTAGATGCCGTTGGCCGCCCAGCGGTAGGAAATCGGGAGCGCGGTGAGCGTGAGGACGATCAGCACGGGCGCGGCCCAGAGGCCGAGCGAGTTGTGCCAGTTGAAATCGCGCGCCTTGCCGGTGAGACGCCAGTTGAAGAGCGCGACGGCCTTCACGCCGCGCCAAGAGAGCGAGCGCGGCCACCAGAGATAAAGTCCGGTGAGGGCGAGCGCGAGGAAGGCGAGGTTGCCCGCGCCGTTGATGGCCTTGCCGATCGGGCGGTGGTCGCCGCCGAGCGCGAGCCAGCGGTGCCAATCAGTCATCACGTGCATGAAGTCATGCATCGCCTCCGAGGCGGGCCGGCGGACTTCGCCCGTGAAAGGGTGGGCGTAAATCGTGTTGTCGCGTCCGAGGGAAAACGCGACTGCGTCGCGCGGGTCGGCGGAGACGGTGATGGCCTGCGGGCGCGCTTCGGGCTCGGCGGCGCGCACACGCGCGGCGAGTTCGGCGAGCGTGAGACGCGCGGCGTCCGGGGCGGGCGCCTCGATCCGCCGCGCGTCACGCTCAGCCCAGGCGACCAGTTGCTTCTCGAACGCGAGCACAACGCCCGTGAAGCACATGATGCCGATGGCCAGGCCGGCGATGAGGCCGGCGACCAAGTGGAGCCAGAAGACAATCTTGCGGAACATTAGGGAAAGGAAGGTGCGGCGGCGCGGGCGGTTCAGAACGTGTAGGTGACGGAGGCCCAGAGGCGGCGCGGCTCCTGGTTGTTGCTGTAGAGATTCGTGTAGCTGATGGCGCCGGTGTTCGTGTTGCTGACGTAGGGGCGGTAATCGACGAAGTTTTTGTCGAGGACGTTGTAGACGGTGGCGTTGAGCGTGAGGTTGGGGGAGAACTGGTAGGCGCCGCCGAGGTGGAAGAGGCCGTAGGCGCGGTAGTCGCCGTGGGTGGCCTTGGCGCGGCTGGTGGCGGTGTCGGGCGAGCGGTAGCGCTCGCTGCGGTATTCGCCGCTGAGCCAGAGCGAGAGTTTGGGAGTGGTCGTCCAGCGCAGGCGGGCGTTGGCCATGTGCTCGGGCGTGTCGTAGAGAGGCTGGCCCTTCTCGGCGCCGCTCTTCTGCTCGCTGTCGGTGTAGGTGTAGTTGGCGGCGAGCGACCAGTGTCGGGCGAAGCGGTAGTTCACGCCGGCCTCGAGGCCGCGGGTGACGGCTTCGTCGACGTTCACGAGCTGGGCAAAGGTGTCGACGGCGGGCCAGTTGCCGTAGTTGACGGAGCCGGGGCGATTGGGGCTGGCGGCGAAGGTGGCGTTGAGGAGGCCGGGGCCGTTGGCGATCTTGTCCTGAAACTCGTTGTTGAAGGCGGTGAGCTGGAAGCGGAAACCGGCGTCGTTGTCGAAGATGAGGCCCAGCTCGGTGGAGGTGCTGGTCTCGGGCTGGAGGCTGGGCGTGCCGATGGTGGGGCGCGTGCCTTGGGCGGTGAAGCCGGTGATGCCGTCGGCGATCTGGTCGAGGCGCGGGGCCTTGAAGCCTTGGCTGACGCCGGCCTTGAAGGACCAGCGCGAGGTGGCGTTCCAGACGAGGTAGGCGCGCGGGTTCACGTGGTGGCCGAACTGGCTGTGTTCGTCGCGCCGGGCGCCGAGCGTGAGGCGGAGATCGCGGAGGAGTTTCCACTCGTCCTCCAGGAAGAGCGCCCACTGGGTCTGCTCGTAGGGGGCGGGCGCGACGCCGTCGAGCATCTCGGCTTCCCAATACTGACCGCCGACGGTGAGGGTGTGACGCGTGAAGTTGAGGACGGCCTTGGTGTCGAAGACGAGGTTCTCGTTCTCGAGGGCGCGGGGGCTGCCGGGTGTTTTGCCGGGCGTGCCGGGCGGGATGGTGCGACCGATCGTCTCGGTGCGGTTCTGGACGAGGCTGGACTCGATGACGCCGGAGGGAATGCGCCAGGTGTGAGCGAGGGTATATTGGTCGCGGTTGAACTTTAGCTCGGGGCCGTAGCCGTTGAAGGTCGTGGTGGTGTCGAGCGTGCCGAGCTGGCCGGCGGTGTTATCGTAGGTCTGGCGGTAGAAATCGGCGTCGAGCCAGAGGTCGTGATCGCGGTGGAGGGTGAGGTCGAGGCGGGCGCCGGCGGTGTGGATGTCGGCCTTGACGGGGCTCGGGCCGCGCTTGCTGACGTCGAGCGGGTTGCCGTTGACGTCGGTGTAAACGAGGCTGGAAGCGGCGCGGGAGAAGAGGCTGCCGCGGAGGGTGAGACCGACTTTGTTGGGCACGAGCGGACCGCTGAGATAGAGGTTGGCGGTGCCGGAGTCTCCGAAGTCGCGGTCGCCCTGGAGCGTGCCGCCGACGGTGAGGCTGCCGCCCCAGACGGTGCTGACTTTTTTCGTGATGATGTTCACGACGCCGCCCATCGCGTCGGAGCCGTAGAGGGTGGACATGGGGCCGCGGATGACCTCGATGCGGTCGATCGCGGTCGGAGGCGGGAGGAAGCTGGTGGAGGTCTCGCCAAAGCCGTTGGGCGTCACGTTGCCGGCGCTGTTCTGGCGGCGGCCGTCGACGAGGATCAGCGTGTAGTCGCTCGGCATGCCACGGATGCTGATGTTGAGCCCGCCGGTCTTGCCGGCCGTGGCGCCGATATCGACGCCTTCGATGTCGGCGAGGGCCTCGGCGAGGCTGTTGACGCGGCGCTGTTGGAGCTCCTCGCCGCTCACGACGGAGATGCTGGCGGGAGCTTGCACGAAGGCTTGGGAGTAACCTGCCGCGGTCACGACGAATTGGGCCAGCTGAACAGTCTCGGGCGAGACGGAGCCTTGGAAGTCCTGCGCGCGAATCGACGCGTGGGGCAGCGCCAAGGCGGCCAAACCGCACCAGCAACACCGCCAGACTTGGCGATTGAGGCGTTGGCTCAGCGAGCGCAGCGCAGGGACGGGCGCGAGGGGCGTGGCGTGAAAGGGCACGGCATTCATTGAGAGTGAGTCGCAATGCACATGAGACCAAATCTCACGTCAAGAGCGAAAGTGAGAACTTGTCTCATCTACGTGACAGGCTGAGGGGTTGACCTCCGCAAGTAATTGGTCCTTAATATCTGAGTGAACAACAGCTTGCGCGTGTCCTTAGCGGCGGTGGAATATCCGATTCATTTCCACGCGGGTCCGCTTGAGTCGGTTTTGGCCGCGCAAGTGGCGAAGTCGGTCGCCGAAGGGCGCAAGCCGGCGGTGTTGACGGACGCGGTCTTGGCGCAGACATGGGGCGGGGCGCTGCGCGAGGTGTGGGGCGGGGCTCCGTTGCTGGCGTTGCCGGCCGGCGAGAGTTCCAAGTCGGCGACGGTGCTGGCGCAGGTGTGGGAATTTTTGGCGGCAAACCGCCTCGACCGGCGCGCGGTGCTGTGGGTCTTCGGCGGCGGTGTGATCGGCGATCTCGGCGGCTTCGCGGCGGCCACGTATCTGCGGGGCATCGATTTCGTGCAGGTGCCGACGACATTGCTCGCGATGGTGGACAGCTCCGTGGGCGGAAAAACGGGCATCAATCTCGCCGCGGGCAAGAATCTCGCGGGCGCCTTTCATCATCCGCGGGCGGTGCACATTTTCCCGGAGTTACTGCGGACGCTGCCACCACGCGAGTTTGCGGCCGGAGCCGCGGAGATCATCAAATACGGTCTGCTGGGCGACGCGGCGCTGTTCGTGCAACTCGAGCGCGAGCCGCTCACGGTCGCGAGCCCGGCGCTGCCCGCCGTGTTGCGGCGCTGTTGCGAGCTGAAGGCCGTCGTCGTGCAGGCCGACGAGCGCGAGACTGCGGCCGAGGGCGGGCGGGCGTTGTTGAATCTCGGGCACACCTTCGGCCACGCGATCGAGCAGGTGGCGGGTTACGGTTCCTATCTGCACGGCGAAGCCGTGGCGGTGGGTCTGTGTGCGGCGGCGCGGCTTTCGCAGCGGCTCGGCTCGCTGAGCGCGGCCGATGTGGCGCGCGTCGATGCGGTTGTGGCGCGCCATCAGCTGCCGGTGCGGCTGCGGGAACCGCTCGCGTTGGATGCGCTGCTGTCCGCGATGACGCGCGACAAGAAAAACCGCGATGGCGGCATCCGCTTCGTGGTGCTTGAGCGGCTTGGCGCGGCGGCGACCCGCAGCGGCGTGCGAGTGGACGAGGTCGCGGCGGTGTGGCGCGAACTCGGCGCGACTTGAGCGGCGCGGTCGGGGCCTGCCGGCGAGAAAAGGCTTCATGCGCCCGCCCCGGGACGCTAGGTTGCCCACCTCATGTCAGCCATCGACGAGGGCATCGTTCGCGAATACTTCGAGCAGGCGGGCTTTTTTGTGCGCCAGGCGCGCAAATACGCGCTCACCGCGCGAAAAGGTGCCGGCGAGGAGGTGCTCGATCTGTTGGTTTTCAATCCCGCGTGGGAGCGAGGCTCGCGCAAGCCGGAGTTCTTCCTCTTCGCCAACGAGCTGCCGCTCGTCCACCGTGCGGTTGTCAGCATCAAGGGCTGGCACGCCGCCGGTCGCTTCACGCCGAGCACGCTGCGCAATCAGCCGGAAATTTTCCGCTTCCTCGAACAGAGCGTGCTGAAGGAAGCCTCGCGCTTCTTCCCCACGGAGACCGAGGACCCCGACGGCGCCGGTCTCCTGAAGATCCTCGTGCTGCCCGGCCTGCCCACCGCGGAGCCGTATCGTTCGCAGGCGGTCGCGATGCTGAAGGAGAAGGGCGTCGATGCCGTGATCTCGTTCCGCACCATGCTGCTCGACCTGATCGAGAAGGTGGAGCTCAACCGCAACTACGGCAAAAGCGACACGCTCCAACTCATCCGCGTGCTGAAGAACTACGATCTCCTCCAGGATCCGCAGATGGACCTGCTGGGCGAGCGCAGTTCGTCGCGGCGCGCGAGCACCAAAGAGTGAGTGCGGGCCCGCGGCGACGCGGATCTCCGCCCGTCGAGTCGCGAGCCCCGGTAACACCGCAAATCCCTTGATCCATCCCACCGCCATCATCGAACCCGGCGCGCAACTCGGCGCCGGTTGCACCGTTCACGCGCACGCTGTCATCACCCGGCACGCCATCCTCGGCGACGGGGTTGTCGTGCACCCCTTTGCCGTCGTGGGCGGCGACCCGCAGTTTCTGAAATTCGATCCGGCCACGCCGAGTTGGGTGCGCGTTGGCGCCGGCACAGTCATCCGCGAGCACTGCACGCTGAACCGCTCCATCTATGCGGATAAATCCACCGTCGTGGGCGCGCGCTGTTTCCTGATGGCCAACGCGCACGCCGGCCACGATTGCGAGGTCGGCGACGACGTCGTGCTGGCCAACAACGTGATGCTCGCCGGCCACGTCAGCGTGGGAAACAACTGCTTCCTCGGCGGCGGTGCGGCGATCCACCAGTTCGTGCGCATTGGCGAGAGCGTGATGGTCGGCGGGGTCGCGCGCATCACGCAGGATCTCGCGCCGTTCCTGCTCGTGGCCGAGCGCGACGAGGTTTCCGGCCTGAACATCGTCGGCCTCCGCCGTCGCGGCTTTCCGCGCGCGACGATCTACGAGCTCAAGACCTGCTTCCAGCGCGTGTTTGGCGGCGGCGATCCGCGCGAGCACGCGCAGGCGGCGCTGGCCGAGGGCGTGCAGAGCGCGGAGGCGCGGCGGTTCCTGGAGTTTTTCGCGGGCGGCAAGCGCGGCTTCGCCCGGCCCTTGCGCGGCGCGGCCAAGGACGGCCCCGCCTCCGCGAGCGAAGGCGCGGCCTCGGCTTGAGCGGCCCCATGAGCGCCCTGCCTCTCGCTCTTACCTGCGGCGATCCGGCCGGTGTCGGCCCGGAAATCATCGCCGCGTGGCTCGCCGCCCAATCCGAGGAGCATGGGCGCGTGGCGGTCATCGGACCCGCGCGCTGGCTCGAGACGTTGCCGGTGACGGTGGCGGCGAAGATTCCCGTGGGGCTCGACGATTTTGCCGCGACGCCGGGCCGGCCCGACGGGGACGGTGCCCTCGTGGCGTGGGCGGCGATGGAGCGCGCGGCGCGCGGCGTGCAGAGCGGCGAGTTCGCCGGCGTTGTCACCGCGCCCGTGAGCAAGGAGCGTCTGGCGGCGATCGGTTATCCGTATCCGGGTCAGACCGAATTTTTCGCGGCGCGCTGGGGTGGCGAGCCGGTGATGGCGTTTTGCGGTGGCCGGCTTCGCGTGGCGCTCGCCACGTGGCATGTGCCGCTCTGCGAGGTGCCGCAATTGCTCGGCCCGCAGCTCCTGCAGCGCACGGTCGCGGCGGCGGATTTGCTGGCGCGGGCGGAGGGCATCACGGCTCCGCGCATCGGCGTGTGCGGGCTGAATCCGCACGCGGGCGAGAACGGCGTGTTGGGACGCGAGGAGATCGATTTCATCAACCCCGCGCTCGCGCGGCTGCACGCGGACCATCCCGGGTTGGTCGCCAGCTGCCTGCCCGGTGACACGCTGTTCGCGCGCGCCCTGCGCGGGGAGTTCGATGCGGTCGTGGCGTTGTATCACGACCAAGGCCTCGCGCCGCTCAAGACGGTGGATTTCGACGAGGCGGTGAATGTCACGCTCGGCCTGCCGTTCGTGCGCACGAGTCCGGACCACGGCACGGCGTTCGCGCTCGCGGGGCAGGGGAAGGCCAGCGCGCGGAGCTTCGCCAACGCGGTCGCGGTGGCGTGGCGCTTGGTGGCGCTGCGCGCCCGGGGCTGAACGGCGCGGTCGGAGACTCCGGCCGCTTGCCAAGCGGGCAGTCTGTGCCTTCATTGCCCGCGCATGTCCGAGCCGATCCACCTTACTTTGCCCGAAGGCGTGCGCGAAGGTAACGAAAACCTCGTGCGCCTCACGCCCGATGCGGGCGCGAAGGTCGCTGCGCTGATCGCGCGCGAGCGGCAAGGGGACCTGCTGCGCATCGCCATCACGGGCGGCGGTTGCAACGGCCTGAGCTACAAGATGAAGTTCACGGGCGAGCCGCGGCGCGGCGACATCCTTGTCCGCTCGGCCGGGGTGCCGGTGATCGTGGACCCCAAGACCGCGCTCTACCTCAAGGGCACGGTGCTCGATTATTCCCACCAGATGGTCGGCGGCGGCTTCAAGTTCTCCAACCCGAACGCCAAGGCCTCCTGCTCCTGCGGCGAGAGTTTCAGCGTCTGAGCGGGCCGCTGCGCCCGGCGCCGGCGAGGGCACCCTTTCAAAAAGGGGTTGTCATCACTCGACATCGCGACAAAAACACGCCCGACCAATCAGTCCAAGCAAACCCTCCTTAATGGCCCTTCCTTCCTCCTCCGGCGCCCGCCAGCCCTACAATCGTGGCGGTCCTCGCAATAACGATCCTTACGCCCACATCCGGCGTAACGCGCGGATCAAGTCCCCCCAAGTCCGCGTCATCAGCCCCGAAGGCCGCCAGCTCGGCATCATCGACACGCCGAAAGCCCTCGCGCTCGCGCAGCAGTTCAACCTCGACCTCGTGGAGGTCGCCTCGACGGCGAACCCGCCGGTTTGCCGCATCATGGATTTCGGCAAATACATCTACGAGGAACAGAAGAAGACCGCGCACAGCAAACCGGCCGGCGCGAAGCTCAAGGAGATCGAGTTCACCGTCCGCATCGAGGCGCACGATTTCATGACCAAGGTCCGCCACGCCGAGGAGTTCCTCGACGAGGGCAACAAGGTGAAGCTCCGCCTCAAGTTCCGCGGCCGCGAGATGGCCCACACGCAGATGGGCTTCGACGTCATGACCCGCGCCCTCAAGGAACTCGAGACGATGGGCCACCCGGATTCCGTGCCGAAGCTCACTGGCAAACAGATCAACGTGATGCTGACGCCCAACCCGGTGAACAAGCGCAAGCCGAAGTATTTCGTCCGCGAGACCCAACCGGCCCCCGATCGTGCCCCGGCCCAGCCGGACGCAGCGAAGGACTGACGCCGTGTCCCTGTGATGACGGCGCCGCTGCGAACTTGGCGCCGCGTCGGCGCGGTCCTGCTGATCGCCGCGGCGGCGAATCTCCCGCTCGCGGCGCAAGTCCGCTCCGCACCGACCCGTCCGGCAACCGCCAGCGCGTGGGAGACCACGCGCCTCCGCAACGCCGATTACGTCGACCTCCTGCATGTGGCGGCGAAGCTCGGCTGGAAGCCGCAGTGGAACGCCCCCGGCCGCACCCTCACGCTGCGCGGCCCCGACGACGCGAAGATCGTCTTCGAGGCCGACGAGCGCGACTGCCACCTCGACGGTGTGCGCGTCTTCCTCAGCGAGCGCGTCGCCGCCTACCGCAACACCCTTTGGGTCAGCCGGCTCGATGTGGTGAAGACGCTCGCCCCGCTCCTCGCTCCGGCTACGCAGGCCCTCGTGCTGCCCCAGCCGCCGCGCCTCATCGTGCTCGATGCCGGCCACGGCGGCACCGATCCGGGCAAGTCCAACACCCGGCACAAGCTGCACGAAAAGGACATGACGCTCGACGTCGTCCTGCGGCTCAAGCCCCTGCTCGAGGCGCGCGGCTTCCGCGTGCTGCTCACGCGGAAGGACGACACCCGCTTCGCCAACAGCCCGATCGTCGACCTCCAGCGGCGCGCCGATTTCGCCAACAAGGCGGTCGCGGACCTGTTCCTCAGCATCCATTTCAACGCCGTCGACCCCAAGGACGCCGCGCGCGTCACCGGCTCCGAGACCTATGTGCTCACGCCGCAATCGATGCTCTCCACCTCCGACGAGAAGCCGGATGAGATGACGGCCACCGCGTTCCCGGGCAACCGACACGACTTGGGCAACGTGCTCCTCGGCTTCCATCTGCACCGCCGGATCGTCGGCGACCTGAAGACCTCCGATCGCGGCTACAAGCGCGCGCGTTTCGCCGTGCTGCGTTTCGTGCAATGCCCGGCCGCGCTGATCGAGGCGGCCTATTTGTCGAACGATGCCGAGGCCGCGCGCGTCGGCACGCCTGCCTTCCGTCAGCAGATTGCCGAGGCCATCGCGCGCGGCGTCGAGTCCTACGCCACGACGTTGACCGAGTTGCACGCTGCTGCGGCCAAACGCGCCGCCGAGGCGGCGAAGTGAGATCGTGAACCGCGGCACGCCGGCCCGCGGCCAGCCTCAACATCCGTCTGGCCTCCGCGGGCGATTCGCGTTCGACTGCGTGCCGTCATGTTTTCCCTGTTCCGTTTCCTCGGCGCGCCGCTGGCTGCGCTGTCCCTGACGCTGCCGGCGCTGGCCTGGGATTACGAAGGCCACCGCGTCGTCAACCAGATCGCGCTCGCGGCGCTGCCCGCGGACTTCCCCGCCTTCGTGCGCGAGCCGGAGAACGCCGAGCGCATCGCGTGGCTGGCGAGCGAGGCCGACCGCTGGCGCAGCGCGCCCGATCTGCCCGCGCGGCATTGCAACGCGCCTGATCATTACCTCGATCTCGAATATCTCCGCATGGCCGGCCTCGACGCGGCGACCGTGAGCAGTTTCCGCTACGAATTCGTGGTGCAATACGCCGCCGGCCGCGCCGCGCATCCGGAAAACTACGGCCCGATCGACCCGGCGCAGAACGCCGATCGCACGCGTGAGTGGCCGGGTTTCCTGCCGTGGACCATCACGGAGTATTTCGGCAAGCTGCGGGGCAATTTCGCCCGCCTCAAGGTGCTCGAGGAACTCGGCACGCCCGAAGATATCGCGCAGACGAAGCGCAGCATCGTGGAAATGATGGGCATCATGGGGCACTTCCTCGGCGACGCCGCGCAGCCGCTGCACACGACGATCCACCATAACGGCTGGGTCGGCGACAATCCGCAGGGCTACACGACGTGGCGCGGCATTCATTCGTGGATCGATTCCGGTTTCATCGTGAAGGGCGGGCTCGATCTCTCGCCGCTTGTCGCGCGGGCGCAACCGGCGGTGGCGTTGCCGCTCGCCGCACCGGTCGAGGGACGCGATCCGATGTTCCGGCACATGATGGATTACCTGCAGGCGCAGTTCGCGTTCGTGGAGCCGGTCTATCAGCTGCACCAAGCGGGGAAGTTGAAGCTCGAAGGCAACGCGCCCGATCCCGAGGCCGTGGCCTTCATCGAGCAGCGCTTGCTTACGGGCGGTCAGATGCTGGCCAACGTGTGGCTCACGGCGTGGCGCTCCGCCGCGCCCGATGCCTACCTGCGCGGCCAGTTGATCCGGCAGAAAGCCGCCGCCACTCCGACTCCGGCCGCGAAATGAACGGCACGGCGTTGCTCTGGATCGCTCTCGGTGGCGCGCTCGGCTCCGTGTTGCGGGCCTTGGTCGGTCATCTGGTGCAGACGCGGTTCCCTTGGGGCACGCTGCTCGTGAACGTCGCGGGCTCCCTGCTCATCGGCTGGCTCATGGCGCGGCTCGGTGCACTTGAGCCGCCGCAGGCCGCCCGTGTGCAGGCGAGCCTCGTGGTCGGGTTTTGCGGCGGTTTCACCACCTTCTCCACGTTCAGCTGGCAGACGCTCGACCAGATGCTGCGCGGACAATGGGGCGTGGCGGCGGCAAATATCCTGCTCTCGGTGACGTTGTGCCTTGTCGCGGTCTGGTTGGGCTTCAAGTTTGGCAAGGCATGAGGTTCGGTTTCGCCATCGGCATCAGCCTGCTTGTCTGGGGGCTTGCTCCCGTTTTCGCGCGGGCCGCGACCCCGGCGGACGATCCGGCGGCCCACACGGTCATCCTCGTGAATGCGCGGCAGCGCGACTCGGTGGAACTGGGCGAATTCTACGCGGAGCGCCGCGGGATCCCGCGCGACAACATCGTCGCCCTGCCAATGCCGGAGACCGAGACGATCAACCGGCGCGACTTCATCGACCAGATCTGGCAGCCCTTGCAGGACGAATTGTTGCGCCGCGGCTGGCTTGACGGGAAATTCTCCGACCAGCGCGACGAGCTGGGGCGCCGGCGCAACGCCATTGCGGGTCACCGGCTCGCGTTCCTCGTCGTGTGCCGCGGCACGCCCCTGCGCGTCGAGCACGACGGCAAGGCGGAGGCCGAGCTCGTGCAGGGCATGCGGCGTGGCACGGAGCAGTTCCAGACCAACCGCGCCTCGGTGGACGCGGAGCTGAGCCTGCTCCCGCAGCCGAACCTGCCGCTCACGGGTTTCACGCGCAACCCACTCTTCAACCAGCGCCAGGTGGCGCGTATCACCGAGGAGCTGATCGTGAAGGTGGCGCGGCTCGACGGACCCACGTTCGCGGACGCCCGCCAACTTGTCACCTCGGCGCTCACGGCGGAGAAGCAGGGTTTGATCGGGCGTTATTACGTCGACCTGAAGGGACCGCACGCAGCGGGCGACCGCTGGCTGGAGACCACGCGTGCTCAGCTGGTGGATCTGGGTTACTTCGGCGATGTGCATGCCGGGGCGGGAACTTTCGATGCGGCGGACCGTTTCGATGCGCCGGTGCTCTACTTCGGTTGGTATGCGGCGAACATCAACGGACCGTTTCTGCGGTCGGGATTCCGGTTTCCTCCGGGCGCGATTGCGTTCCACATCCACAGCTACTCCGCTGCCAGCTTGCGCACGACGACGGAGCAGTGGTGCGGGCCTTTTGTTGCGCGCGGCGTTGCGGTCACCTTCGGCAACGTTTACGAGCCCTACCTCGAGTTCACGACGCGGCCCGATCTGCTGCTGGCTCGGCTCGCGCATGGTGCGCCACTCGGCGACGCGGCGTATTTCGCCACGCCCGTGCTTGGGTGGCAGAGCGTCGTGATCGGGGATCCGCTTTATCGTCCGTTCAAGATGTCGCTCGAGCAGCAGGTCGCGCAGTTGCGCGACTTGCCGGCCGAACTGGCGGGGCATGTGGTCGCACGGCAGGCGGCGGTGTTGGACAAGTTGAACATGGGCACGGAGGCGCGGGCGCTCTTCGCGCGAGGGATGCGGGATTTTCCCAGCCTCTCGCTGGCGCTGGCCGGCGCGCGTTACGAACTCCTGCACGAGCGGCCGAAGGAAGCGGCGAAGATGCTCGGGTTTCTAGCCGTGATGCGTGAATTCAGCCCGGCGGACTGGCCGCTGGCCCGATCCGGGGCGGAAATCATCGCCCAACATGGCTCCGCACGCGAGGCGCTGCCGATCTACCGCACGTTGGTGCGCGCCGGCGCGCCCACGCTGGAGGTCCGTGCGCGGGCCTTGGCCGAGGCGCGCAAGGTCGCGGACACGGTGGGCGACCTGTCGGCTTCGTTGGAGTTCGGCCGCATGGCGAGCGAGGTGGCGACCGAGATCGAGGTGCAGAAGGCCGCCGCCAAGGCGCGCGAGACCAAAAAATAAGGCCGGTCGAAACGACCGGCCCGGGAGTGACGATGCGGTGGAGCAGGGATGTCCCTGTTCCGGCACAGGCGCATCAGAGCTTGTTGACGATCTTGTCGGCGAGGCCGTAGGCGATCGCTTCCTCCGCGTTCAGATAGAAGTCGCGGTCGGAATCCTTGGTGACCTTCTCGAGCGACTGGCCGGAGGCGTCGGCGAGGATTTGGTTCAGCTCGGCGCGGAGTTTTTCCATTTCCTTGGCCTGAATGTTGATGTCGGAGGCGGGGCCGACCATGCGGCCCGTGATGAGCGGCTGGTGGATGAGGACGCGCGCGTGCGGGTAGATGAATCGGCGGCCCTTCTGCGCGGCGCTGAGGAGGATCGATCCCATCGAGGCGGCCATGCCGGTGACGATGATGTTCACCGGGGAGGTGATGAGCTTGATGGTGTCGTAAACCGCCATGCCGGCCGTGATGGAGCCGCCGGGCGTGTTCATGTAGAAATGGATCTCCTGGCCCGGGCCGACGGCCTCGAGGTAGAGGAGCTTCTCGGTCAGGTCCTTGGCCGACGCGTCGGTGACCGGGCCCCAGAGGAAGATTTTCCGTTGCGCGAGGAACTTGCGTTGGATCTGCGCGCCGATGGGGCCGGGCGTCTTGCCGACGGACTCCTCGCAGGAATCATCGTCGTCATCGTCCAGGCGCGGCGTGACCGGAAGCTGGGAATCGCGAAACAGGTGGTGGGCGGACATGGGGTCGAAACGTGCACGGGTGGGCGCGTTTTGCGAGTGGTTTTTGGCGTGGCGGGACGGTGCGATGGTGTTGTGACGCGGAGCGTTGCCAACCGGGCGGGATCCGCCACGCTTGAACGCATGAAGCTCAGTTCGGGGCGCATGGCAGGACAGATTGTGGACCTGCATCAGCGGCGGATCTTCGCCGGGGTGGTGGAGTGGCGTCGGGGGCGCATCACTCGTGTGCGCGCGGACGACCGCGTGCAGGCGAAGCACCTGATCATGCCGGGCTTCGTCGATGCGCACATCCACATCGAGAGCTCGCTGTTGCCGCCGGCGGAGTTCGCGCGGCTGGCGGTCGCGCACGGCACGGTCGCCACCGTCTCGGACCCGCACGAGATCGCCAATGTCCTCGGTGCCCGCGGTGTCACCCACATGATTGCCGACGGTCGACGCACGCCGCTGAAGTTCAATTTCGGTGCGCCTTCGTGCGTGCCGGCGACGACTTTCGAGACCGCGGGCGCCGCGCTCGATGCCAACGCCGTGGCGCGACTGCTCGCGCGTGAGGACGTGCGCTACCTCGCCGAGGTGATGAATTTTCCCGGTGTGCTCGGCGGCGATCCCGCGTTGCGCACCATGATGGAGGTCGCGCGCAAGCTCGGGAAGCCGATCGACGGGCACGCGCCTGGGTTGCGCGGGGCGCAGGCGCGCGCCTACGCCGCCGCCGGGCCGTCGACCGACCACGAGTGCTTCACGCTGGAGGAGGCGCAGGACAAGCTCGCCGCCGGGATGAAGATCCTGATCCGCGAAGGATCAGCCGCGCGAAACTTCGCGGCGCTCGCGCCGCTGCTGCACACGCATCCCGAGCGCGTGATGTTCTGCTGCGACGACCTGCACCCCGACCTGCTCGTCGGCGGACATCTCGATCGGCACATCCGGCGCGCGCTTGCGGCGGGCGCCGACCGTTTCGACGTGCTGCGCTGCGCGAGCGTGAATCCGGTGGAGCATTACGGTCTCGCTGTCGGCCTGCTGCGCGCGGGCGATCCGGCGGACTTCGTGGTCGTCGACGGATGGAAGAAATTCCGCGTGCTGCGCACCTACCTCGACGGCCGGCTCATCGCGGCGAACGGCCGCGCCCGATTCCCGCGGCTGGCGGCGAAGACCCCGAACCAGTTCCGCGCCCAACCGCGGCGCGCGGCGGAGTTTGCGGTGTCGGCGACCAACGGCCCCGCGAAGCTCAACGTCATCGAGGCGCTCAACGGCCAACTCATCACGCGCCACCTCACGGAGGCGCCGGCGCTGCGCCAGGGAAAACTCGTGGCCGATCCCAAGCGCGACCTGCTCAAGATCGCGGTCGTCAACCGCTACGCGCCGCGCGCGCCGATCGCGCGCGGCTTCATTCGTGGCTTCGGCCTGAAGGCGGGCGCCATCGCCTCGTCGGTCGCGCACGATTCGCACAATATCGTCGTGATCGGTGCGGACGACGAAGCGCTGGCGGCGGCGGTCAATCTCGTGATCAAGCACCGCGGCGGCCTGAGCGCCGTCGGACGCGGGCGCTCGCTGGTTCTGCCGTTGCCGATTGCGGGATTGATGTCGGATCTGCCCGGTCCGGTCGTGGCGCGGCGCTACACCGAGCTCGACCGCTTCGCGAAGCGGCTGGGCTCGCGGCTCGACGCGCCGTTCATGACGCTGTCGTTCATGGCGCTGCTCGTCATCCCTGACTTGAAGCTCAGCGACCGCGGCCTGTTCTCGGCCACCCGCTGGGGTTTCCTGCCCGTGCAGACCTGAGCAGGGCAAAAAAACGAGTGGCGCCCGCGGGCGGTCCGTTTTGAATAGGTGGCATGAACTCCGCCTCCCTTTCCTTTGCCGCGTTGTCGGGCAGCCGCGGGCTCCGGAGCCTGTTGGCGGGGGTCTGTGTGCTGGCGGGCTTGGTGTCGTCCGCGTGGGCGAACGAGCGCCTGATGGTCGCGGAGCTGAAGGAGAACGAGGCGATCGTCATCGAGTATTTTTCCGTGACGGGCACGCGCAGCATCGCGAGGCAGTATTTCATTCGCGGCGGGGCCGAGAAGCTGCTCACGGCGCACCGCAACCAAGTCGAGGTGCGCAACCTCGTGCCGCACGTGGTGAGCAAGCAGCTGATCGGCGACCTCGTGCTCTCGCCCGAGGAAGTGCTCGGGCTCGAATCGCTGCTCGTCTTCTACGCCGCGCGGATTCCCGGCACCAGCCGCACGCGCGACACCATCCAGGTGGAGTTCTACCGCGACGGCACTCGCGTCGGACAATTCAGTTACCAGGACGACACCGGTTTCACGCAGGACAAGGACAGCGACGAGACGCGCGCGCGGACCCGTGGCAAGGTCGACGACCTGATCATGGACTCTCTGCTGACGTTCCAGCAGATCGACGAGCGCATCCGCGCCGCCGAGGCCGGTCGACGTTGACCGCCTCCGCCGGGCTTCGGGATTGAACGGCGTGCCGCGCGGCCCCTCAATCCGGCCGTGCTGCCTCCGTTCATCCAGTCCCTCGGCTTGGACGATCCGTGGACCTACCTCGCGGTCTTCCTCGGCGTGTCGCTGCTGATGATCTGGCGGCTGGAGGCGATGCTGGATCACGGGCTCGAGGGCACGGCGCTCGGGACGATCGTGATGCCCTACTGTTCGGGGCTGGGTAACCTGCTCTTCGTCTTCATCGTCGTGCAGCGCGGCGGACCGCCGCAGGAAGTGTTGACCAACGCGCTCGTGAACAACGTCAGCAACCTCACGCTCCTGCTCGGCTTGCCTGCGGTGCTGTGGGGGCTGGCGGTGTTGCCCAACGCGGCGGCCGGGCGCGGCGGCAAGGGCGGCAAAAAGGCGGCGAACTCGCTCGTCGGCGCGCAGATCAACCGGCTTTCGCTCATGCTCACGCTCGCGGCGGTGTTGTTCTTCACCGGGGCGACGTGGCTGCTGGCCGACGACGGGCAGCTCTCGCGGGCCGACGGCCTGCTGCTCATCGGGCTCTTCCTTTTCTGGCAGACGTTCCAGGTCTTCGACGTGCTGAAGCGCAATGTGCAGCAACGGATCTCGTTCGGCGCGATGTTCTACGTCGATCTGCTGCTGGTGCTGGCGTGCGCGTGGGCGCTCTACGAGAGCATCGACTGGCTGGTGAGCTGGCTGACGGCGCAGAAGGACGGTTTTCTCAGCGCGGCGAATCTCGGCTGGTTGAGCGGCTGGCTCATGGTGCTGCCGAACGCGCTGCTCGCGCTCTACTGGGCCGCGCGCCGGCGCGCGGAGGTGGTCTACAGCTCGCAAGTCGGCGACGGACACATCTGTATCCCGCTCTGCGTCGGCTTGCTCGCGGTGCTGGCGCCGGTGGCGGTGCCGCCGTTCTTCGTGACCGGGCTGCTGCTGCTGCTCGGGGCGGTAGCCGTGCACGCGTTGCTGCTGCTCGCGCTGGGCGGGCTGCCGCGTTGGGCGGGCGCGGTGTTCCTCGCGGCCTACGCGTGGTTCGTGTGGGCCGGTTGGACGGGCTGAGGCTCGCGCGGCGAGCGACGGCTCACTCGAGCGGGTCGCTGGCGAACTTGGCACCGAGTTCGACCCACGTCTTCTGTGCGGCGAGCCAGGTGGCGCTCTGCCGGATCTCCAGCATCGTGCGCTGGGTGTGGTTGCAGAAAAGGTAGCTGCTCTCGCCGAGCCGCATGCAGCCATCGTAGTGCGTGCCGTGCGCGTCGGCGGCAAAGGCGAAATCTCCCACGCTGAGCTTCTGGCCGGCGAGCTCGCGCAGCATCGAGGCGATGTCGAACGTGAACTGCTTCTTGTAGGTCTCGGCGCGCGGGCCTTCGTAGGCGAGGATGGCACCCCGATCGGCGCGGATCGAGACGAGCACCCACTCGTCGAACACGGTCTGGCCGTAGGCGCCGTTCATGCGCGCGAGGGCGGTGGACACGAGGCTGCGGGCGTCGGCGAGATTCATCGCCGCCATATCAACGCCCGGTGGGACGCCAGCCAGAACAAATTCGCGGCGACGCGCGTCTTCAACGCTTCACCTGAATCGGACGCACGCGCTGGCCGTCTTCCACGCGGTCGCCCGGGTAAAGGATCACCTCGTCGCCGGCGTTGAGGCCGCCGAGCACCTGCGCCTCGACGCCGGAGCCGCGCCCGATCTGCACGGGCAGCAACGCGGCCCGACCGTCGCGCACCACGTAGGCCGCCCAGCCGTCGCTGCGGCGGAACACACCCGCGGATGGAACCTTCAGCGCCTGCTCATCCGCCCATAGGATGACGCGGGCCTCGACGCGGAAGTTGTCACCCAAGCTCCGACGTTCCGCGGGCGGCGTCACGATGTCGACGACGACGTTGACGCGCTGCTCCTCCACGCCGAGGGCGGAGATTTTCGTGAATGCGGCCGGCTCAACCAGCCGCACCCGGCCCTGCAACGGGCGCGGACCGCCCCATTGATCCAGCTCCACCTCCGCGCCGGCGGGAATCGCGGCCGCGTCGCGCGAGAGCATCTCGACGACGACCTCGAGGTCGTCGGGGTCTCCGATCTCGAGCAGCGGCGTGCCGGCAGTGACGGTGCGGGTGCTTTCCTGGAAAACCTTCAACACGCGTCCGTTCACTGGAGCACGGACCTCCACCGGGATGGACGTGTGGGCTGCCGCCGGGGTGAAGCCGATCAACTCCGCCTCAGCTTGACGCAGCGCACCTTCGGCGGCGATGACCTCGCGTGCCGCCGCCGTTTCACGCAACTGCGCCGTCTCGCGTTCCTGCGGCGACACGGTGGCGGCCGCGAACATTTGCTCGATGCGCGCGAGTTCGCGGCGCGCCAGTTCGTGCGCTGTGCGGCTTTTTTCCAGCGCGGCGACGGCGGAATCGCGCCGCGCCTCGGCCAGGGCCTGATTGCGCGCATCGAGTGGCGAGGCGGGCAGCGGGTCGATCACAGCGACGACGGTCTCGTGTGCGACGATCTCCGCGCCCGGCTTGAACGGGATGCGGCGCACCTGACCCGTGACCGGCGCCGAGACCACGTAGCGGTCGCGGATGCGGGTCTTGCCTTCCTCGCTGACGGTCGCGCGCAACGGCCCGACTGCGACTCGTGCGGTCTCGACCGCGGTCGGGCGCGGGCGCAGGCCGAGCACGAGCAACGCGAGCACGACGGCGCTGATCACATAGGGCAGGGCGCGGCGGAGCGGACTGGGACCGGAGGAACGGGGAGCAGACGGGTTCATGGAGAAAGGGAGCGGTTGGCGGGGTGTTTATTCGGGCGCCTTCAGCGCGGCGATGAGATCGAGCCGTTTGAGCTGGCGGAGGACGACCCACGCGGAGAAGGCCGAAGCGATCAGCACGACGATGACAGCGAAAGTGTAGGTGTAGGCGGTGAACACGAGCGGCAGGCGCACGGTCTCGGTGTTCACGGACTGGATGATGCCTGCGGCCAGCCCGGTGCCGAGGAAAAGCCCGAGCGGCAGGGCGAGAAGGGCGAGGATGGCCAGCTCGATGACGATGATGGCGCCGACCTCGCGCTGGGTCAGGCCAATCACGCGCAGGGTCGCGAGTTCGCGCGCGCGCTCGGCGAGCGAGATGCGGGCGTTGTTGTAGATGACGCCAAAGGCGACGATGACGGCGAAGGTGAGATAGATCGTCTGGATGAGCCCCATGCTCTGCGCGGTCGTTTCGCGGAAACTCTGCCGCATCGTCTCCTTGATCGCGATCCAGCTCACGCGCGGGATCTCCTTCAGCGCGCGCAGAAAGTCCGCGCGTTGCGCGCGATCCAGCGTGATGCTGGCGCCGGTGATGACGTCGCCTTCGCCGAGGAAGCGGTTGATGGCGCGCCGGTCCATGTAGGCGGCGATGCCGGTGAAATCCTCCGCCAGCGCGACGAGTGGCACGGCGCGCACGGGGCGGCGGCCTTCGAGCGCCTCGACGACGAGCAGGTCGCCGGGCCGGGCGCCGAGCACCTCGGCGAGTTTGGCGGAGACGATGAGGCCTTCCTCCGGCGGCAGGATTTCGCGGCCGTGGTGATCGACTGCGCGGCTGTGCGTGCCGTCCGGCTCGAGGCTGCGCAGGCCGATCTGGCGGTCGCGGCCGTTGAAGTGGATGCGCACGGCCGCGGCGCGCGCGGGCTCGACATGCACGACGCCGGGGAGTTGCGCCAGCTCGTGCTGGATGCGGATTCCGGACGGCTCGGCGAAGCCGAGGTTGAGATCCTGGCGTTGCACGACGTCCCACTGGAAATCGAGCACCTCGGCAATGCCCGCCTTGAAGGTGTTGGGCAGGATGAGGAGCGCGGTGGCGAGCGCGAGGCCGGCGATGGTGAAAAGCGCCTGCACGGGGCGGCGTTCGATGTTGCGCACGGCGATGCGGAACGAGTGGCTGAATAACCGCCCGAGCCCGCGGCGTTCGAGCAGCGACGGACGGTAATGCGTCGGCGGTTCCGGGCGCATGGCCTCCGCGGGCGGGAGGCGCGCCGCCCGGCGCACGGCGTGAAAAACGCCCGCCACCACGGCGCCCAATCCGACGGCGAACGCGATGGCCAGCGCGGCGTGATCGAGCCGGAAGCTCAGCTCCGGAAAACGGAAGAAGAGCGTATACATGCCCACCAGCCGGGTGCCGAGGGCGATGCCGCCCAGCGCGCCGAGCGTTGTGCCGCCGACGACGATGACGGCGGCGAATTTCAGGTAGTGCGTGACGATCTGCCGGTTGGTGAAGCCGAAGGCCTTGAGGATGGCGATCTGCTCGCGCTGCAGCGCGAGCAGGCGGGTGAGCACGGAGTTCGTCATGAACGCCGCCACGCTGAGGAAGACCGCAGGGAAGCCGATCGAGAGGATCGCCAGCACGCGGATCTCGTCGGTGACGCGGATGTGCGACGGGTGGTCCTTGCGGCCGTAGGCGCCGAGGCCGCCGTAGGGCAGCAGGAGGGCGTCGAGCGCAGCGATGACCGGCTCGCGGCCGGCGCCGGGTTCGAGCGTGAGCGAGACAAAGTTGAACGCGCCGTAGAGGTCCCACGCAGTGGCGACTTCCTTGTAGGGCATCCAGAAAATGCCGTAGGTGCGGTTGTCGGGCAGGGCGGCGCCGGGGCGCGACTCGAAGACGTATTCCGGCGAGAGCACGATGCCGGCGATGACGAATTGCTGCCGCCGGCCGTTGAGCAGCAGGGTGAGCCGGTCGCCGGGTTCCAGGCGGTTGGCCGCGGCGAAGGCTTCGCCGACAAGCAGCTCGCCGCGCGCGCCGGGCGAGAGCCAGCGGCCGCGGCGGAGGAAGAGGCGGTTGAGCTGCGCCTCGCCGTGGTCGGGCACGGAGCGCACGAGCCCGCTCGCGGGTTCGTCGAGCCCGGGCAGGTCGAGCGTGACTTGCACGGCGATGTTGGTCTCGACGGTGGCGACGCCCGGCAGCGCCGCGATGCAGGCGGCGACGTCGTTCGGGGCGCGCTTGAGCGCGGCGAAGATCTCGGCAAAGCGGTTCGTCTGGTAATAGTCCGCGCTGGCGGTCTCGAGCGAGCTGATGAGGCTGCGCGCCATGATGAGCATGGCGAGGCCGCAGGCCATCACGAGCGTGACCGCGGTGGCCTGGCCCTTGAGGCGGCGCAGGTCGCGGAGCAGCTTGCGGTCGAGGTGGGAGAGCATGGAGCGCGGCGGCTACCAGCGCAGCGTGGAAGGCGCGACGCGCGTGGCGTTGCGGCGCTCCTGCACGACGTGGCCGTCCATGAAATGAATCACGCGGTCGGCCATGTCGGCCATGACGGCGTTGTGGGTGATGATGACGGTGAGCGTGCCGAGCTCGCGGTTCACGCGCTCGATGGCTTCGAGGACGACGATGCCGGTCCTCACGTCGAGCGCGCCGGTGGGTTCGTCGCAGAGGAGCACGGCGGGGCGCTTGGCGATGGCGCGGGCGATGGCGACGCGCTGTTGTTCGCCGCCCGAGAGCTGGGCGGGAAAATGATCCATGCGCGCGCCGAGCCCGACCATCTCGAGCGCGGTCTCGGGTGCAAGCGGGTGCTCGGCGATCTCGGTGATGAGGGCGACGTTCTCGCGCGCGGTGAGGCTCGGGATGAGGTTGTAGAACTGGAAGATGAAGCCGACGGAGCGGCGGCGGTAGAGCGTGAGCTGTTCCTCGGTGGCGTGCGTGAGGTCGATGTCGCGGTAACGCAACGCGCCGGAAGTGGGCAGGTCGAGGCCGCCGAGCTGGTTGAGCAGGGTGGTCTTGCCGCTGCCGGAAGGGCCGAGCAGCACGACGAGTTCGCCGGCGCCGAGGTCGAGGTCGACACCGGAGAGGGCGCGCACCTGCGTCTCGCCCGTGCCGTAAACCTTGGTGAGGCCGCGCACGTGAAAAATCGGCTGAGCGGAGGAGGGCAGGGTCGCGGCGGAGGGCGCGGTGGGTGGCGGCATTGAGAGGGACAGCCTGAACCGGGGGGCGGATAAGTCAAAGTTGCCTGAGTGAATGCAGGGTGGCTTATCGGGCAGGAAGCGGCCGTGAACCCGCGCAACGGAGCATTTACATTGCCTGTCGGGCCGTGTGAGCTGGCGCGGCATGCGTGTCGTGATCCTTGGTTCCGGCCGTGGCAGCAATGCCGAGGCGATCTTGCAAGCCCAGCAGGAGGGCCAGCTCGGGCGCGCCCGGGTGGTGCATCTGTTCGCGGACAAGCCCGAGGCACGGCTGCTCGAGTTGGGGCCGCGCTACGGCGTGCCGGCGGCGTTCGTCGATCCGGCGCCGTTCAAGACGAAGCTCGAAGGCGCGGGCGAGGAGCGGTTCATCGCAGCGGTCCGGGCCTGCGAGCCGGATCTCGTGGTGCTGGCGGGTTTCATGCGGGTGCTGAAACCGGGTTTCCTGACCGCGTTCGCGGGCAAGATCATCAACCTGCACCCGAGTTTGCTGCCGGCCTTCCCCGGACTGGACGGCATCGGTCAGGCCTTCCGCGCCGGGGTGAAGGAGACGGGGTGCACGGTGCACTATGTGACGCTCGAGGTCGACGCGGGTCAGATCATCGCGCAGGCGCGCGTGCCGCTTGAGCCGGGCGAGACGCTGGAGTCGCTCGCGCAAAAAGTGCACGCGGCGGAGCATCAGCTGTTGCCTCGCGTGATCGCGGAGCTGAGCGCGCAGCGCGGTTGAGTTTTCCCATGCCCATCCACGAATTCAAAATCGAGATTGCGCCGGTCGCCGTGCCGGCGATCGAGGAACTGCTCGCGGAGCGCGAGGAACAGCACCTGATGGTGCTTGAGGACAAGCCGACGGTGCGGGCCTGGATCACGGGCTACTTCGAATCCCGGGCGGAGGCGGAGATGAGCTGGGTCGATTTCGCGGCGACGCTCAACGCGGCGTGGTGTATCGGCGCGCCCGAGCTGCGGGAGTTGCCGGATGCCGAATGGAAGGACAGCTACAAGGCGCATTTCAAGGCGTCGGCCTTCGGGCCGCTGCACTGGGTGCCGGTGTGGGAGCGCGAGACTTTTGCGGCGCCGGCAGACGCGAAGGTGCTGTGGCTCGATCCCGGCATGGCCTTCGGCACGGGCAACCACGAGACGACGCGGCTGGTGGCGGAGCGGCTGGTGAGCTTCGCGGCGGCCAAGGGCACGACGGGGCGCGTGATCGATGCGGGCTGCGGCTCAGGCATTCTGGCGTTGTCGGCGGCGCTGCTGGGCTTCGAGCGCGTGGCGGGTTTCGACAACGATCCGGAGGCGATCCGTGTGAGTGAGGAAAACGCCGCGATGAACGGAATGGCCGGGCGCGTGGAATTTTTCGTCGGTGACTTGGTCAACGGTTTGGCCGGGCGGCAGGCGGAGGTCGTGCTGGCGAACATCCAAGCGGACGTGCTCGTGCATTTCACCCGCGAGTTGCTGGGCGCGGTCGCTCCCGGCGGTCAGCTGGTGCTGAGCGGCATCCTCGAGCGCGAGTTGGCGCAAGTGCGCGACGTTTTTGCCGCGGCCGCGCCCGGATGGCTCGTGGAGACGCGCGTCATGGGCGAATGGAGCGACGTCGCGCTGACTAGAGGCTGACTTTCAGCCGGAAAAAGAGGCGACCAGTGGCGGCGGGCGTGTAGCGCGCTTGCCACGTCTGCGTGCCGACGCCGCTGGTGAACAGGGCGTGTTCGACGCCGGCGGAGGTCCAGAACGTCAGGTCTTCGGAAACTTCCACGGCGTAGATCACGTCGGTGACGGAGCCCGGGCGCGTGTAGGTGAAGGTCCAGGCGCCGTCCTCGGAGCCGATCACGGGCAAGCCGGAGGTGGCGGCGACCAGCGGGTCGAGGCCGAGGGCGTATTTGAGGAGATTGGCCAACCCGTCCGCGGTCAGGACGGCGTCGGGCGCGATGGTGGCGGGTTGAGCGAGTTGGGCGGCGCTGAAGCGCGCGTTTTGCCACGCGGCGAAGTTGGGCAGCACGGTGAAGCTGCGCTCGATCGCCGGCGCGGCGGTGTAGTCGGCGTCGCCGGTCTGAGTCGCGCGCACAGTCACGAGGCCGGCGCCGGTGAGCGTGAGGACGTTGCCGGCGAGCGTGGCCGGACCCGAGACGAAGGTGAAGTTGACGGGTAGGCCGGAAGTGGCGCTGGCCGCGAGCGTCAGCGGTGTGCGCGTGAAGGGCACGTCGGGCAGCGAGGGAAAATCGATCGTCTGGGCCACCGGCGTGACGCTCAGGGTGATGGCTGTGCTGGTGGTGGAGCCGAAGGCGTTGGTGGCGACGAGGGTGTAGTTGCCGGAATCGGCGGCGCGCACGGGCGAGAACGGCAGTCGGATTTGCGTGGCGCCGGGCACGGGCGCGCCGTGGCGGTGCCATTGGTAGGTGACGGGGACCGGCGAGGCGGCGGCCGTGGCCGCGAGGGTGACGCTTGCGCCGGAAGGAAAGGCGACGGAGCTGGACACGCTGAGCACCGGTGCGCCGGCGGAGAGGACGATGGAGTTGTCGCCGACGCCGTAGATTTGGTTGTTGAAGGAGACGAGATCGCTGAGGGGGTCGGCCGCGCCGGTGAATCGTGCGGTCCATTCGATGCCGTCGGAGGAAACGTAGTAAGTGCTGCCGTTGCCCGAGGTGCTGAGTGCGGCGGTGGCAAGGAAGTGTCCACCGGCGTAGATGACGCTCGTGAGCGTGTCGGGCGTGAAGGAGCGGTTGGTCCATGTGACACCGTCGGGGGACGTGAGCACGACGCCGGCGCCGACGGTGACGAAGAGGCCGGAGCCGTGGGCAACGTCGTTGAGGTTGGCCGCGGTGCCCGAAAAAACGGTCGACCACGAGGTGCCAGTCGTCGAGCGCCAGATCGTGCCGGAGTTGCCGACGACGACGAAGGCGTCGTTCCCGTGGATGGCTTTATTCAGCGCGCTGTTGCTGTTGATGCTGCTTATTCTGGTAGTCCAGCTGCCAGCCAGGCCGGTGGTCGAGGTGCGAAGGCGTCCGCTGCTGCCTGAGGCACCGGTGACGAGCCAGAGACCGTTGGCGTAGCGCACGCCGTTGCAGATTTCTCCGGGGGCGAGGGAGTATTGGCTCCACGTCGCGCCGTTGGTGGTCGAGGTGTAGGCGGTGCCGCTGTTGTTAACGGCGAGGAAGAGTCCGTTGCCGAAGGCGACGTCGTTGAGTTGACCGCTGAAGCTCGAGCTCAAGTTCCACAATTCGCCATCGGTCGAGCGGAGAAGAGAGCTGACGTTGCTGGTGGCATTGAAGCCGACAGTGACGATGGCGTTCGTGCTGGCGGCGACGCTGCGGAGGTTGGTGCCGAAGGCGCCGGCACCGGTGATGCGCTGGGTCCAGTTGACGCCGTCGGTGGAGGTGAGGATAGCGCGTCCGGTGGTGGTGCTGCCGCCTTGGGCGGGCGCGACATAGAGGCCGTTGCCGTAGGCGACGTTCTGGATGTTGGCGGTGTTACCGTTAGTGTTGGTCGCGGTCCATTGCAGGCCGTCGGTGGAGGTGAGGATGGTGCCGCCCGTGCCGGAGGCGAAGAAGCGGCCGTTCACGTAGTCGAGGCCGATGATGAAGGCGGAGACGCCGCTCGAGACCGGAGTCCATGTAAGGCCGTCGGTCGAGGTGGTCAGGGCGCCGCCGTTACCGCCGGCGACGAGGCGGCCGGCGCCGAAGGTGATGCAGCGGAGGCTGCTGGCGGAGGAGGCGACGGAGGTCCAAGTGGAGCCGTCGGTGGTGGAGTAGATGCGGCCGTTGGTGTTGGAGATGGCGTGAAATTTGCCGAAGGCGAAGGCGACGCCGTTGAGGGCGTCGCCGGTGCCAACGGAGCCGGAGGTCCAATGGATGCCGTCCGTGGTGGTGGTGAAGATGCCGCCGAGGCCGACGGCCATGAGGCGGGAGCCGTTGGTGGCGACGAATTGGAGGCCGCTGGAGTCATCCTGGTGGAGCGTGCCAGTGTTGCGCGGGGTCCAAGTGACGGCATCCGGGGAGCTGAACACGGCACCGAGGCTGCCGAGGACGACGTAGAGGCCGTTCAGTTGCTGGAAACCGTAAAGGTTGTTCGAGGCGGGGACGGTGCGGGTGGTCCAGTTCAGGCCATCGGGGGAGAGGAGGAGCGTGCCGCGGAGGCCGCCGACGAAGAATTGGCCATTGAGGAAGGCGGCGCGGGTGGTGCCGTTCCCGGTGGGGCGAGGGTTGCGCCAAGTCCAGCCGCCCTCGGGCTGGAGGTATTGGGTGTAGGGCGGGGATTCGACGCTGCCGAGGGCGTTGGTGGCGACGACGGTGTAGGTGCCGGCGTCGGCGGCCTGCCAGTTGCGGACGAAGTAATAGAGGCCGTTGGCGCCGGGGATAGCGGTGCCGTTGAGGCGCCATTGGTAGGTGATGGGATCGGTGCCGGCGAGGAGGCCGACATGGAGGTTTTGGCTGGTGCCGGCGGGCAGACCGCGGCCGAAACTGGGCTCGGGCGGGCCGTCGAACACGGGCAAGACGGGGGGCGGCGGTGTTTGGACGGTGAGCGTGGCGGCGGAGCTGGTGGCGTTGCCGGAGGGATTGGAGACGACGCAGCGGAAGCGCTGGGCGTTCATGGCGGCGTCCACGCTGGCGACGGTGAGGGTGGCGGAGGTGGTGCCGGTGTGGCTGGCGCTGTCGGCGAGGTTTTGCCACGAGCCACCGGAATCTAGGGAGCGCTGCCACTGGTAGCTCGTGGCGGGATTGCCGGTGGCGACGACGGAGAAGGTGGTGGGATTGCCGGGGAAGACGGATTGGCTCTCGGGGTGAATCACGATCGCAGGGAGCGAGGCGGTGGCGATGGGCGTGACGGTGCCGGTGATGGTGAATTCGCCGATACTGGCGTAGTTGGTGTAGCCGGAGGGCGGATCGGCCTGCGGGATGCCGATCGAGGCGCCGACGACACGCAGATAGTAGCTGCCGGGGCCGGGCGAGAGGGTGAAGGTGGCGGCGGAGCTGTCGGCTGGGTCCGAGGTGGCGAGAAGGATGCCGGAGACGGAATAAAGCTCGGCCCGCACGTCGAGGGCGCTGCGGTTGAGCGTGAAGGGGGCCGTGTGTGGCGTGATGGTGAGCGATATCGCCCCTGCGGTCTGGAACGAGAACCAGTCTTGGTCGGTGGCGCTGGTGATGACGCCGCGGTGCTGAACGGCAGGACCGTTGGCGAGGAGGGGTGTTGCGGTGGGAAAGCTGTCAGGGCGGTCGTCGGCGCGCCGGGAGAGGGCGGTGGTGATGATGGCGAGGTCATCCTGAGTGTTGTTAGCGCGAAAATACTCACCGCGGGACCACTGGATGATCTGGCCGGAGCCGGAGCCCATGATCGGGGACCAGGAGGCGGCGCCGGTGCCGTGGCCGCTGTAGTATTCGGCGTCCTTGGAACCATCGGCTTTGAGGGTGCCGTCGTGGGAGAGGCCGAGGTTGTGCCCGACTTCGTGGGAAGCGACGGCGGCGACGAAACCGTCAACGGAGTCCGTGTGGTAGACGAAGGAGACGGAGTAGGTGGTGGCGAAGACGCTGGAGCCGAAGACGCCGACGTAGGCGACGCCGCTGGCGGTGGCCGAGCTGGGGTTGGCGACGCCGTTGGCGTCGGTTTTGCGGGTGAAAACGACGCGGGCGGTGCGGTTGTTGAAGACGGCGGGAGCCTCGGTGGTGACGTTGACATCAAAGGCGCGGTAATCCTCGGCGATGCGGGCCCAGATGTTGACGATGGAGGCCTGCTCCTCGGGGGAAAACGTGCTGACGTTGCCGTCGGTGTCGTAAGGGATGCAGACGTAGGCGGCCGGGGCGCCCGCCGCGGTGTTCCAAGCCGTGCCAGTGACGGTGTGGCCGTTGAAATCGAGGTAGATGATGTTGGCGGAGCCGGGGCGGCTGTGACGCAACGGCGGGGAGGAATTAGGCACGGAAGCCGCAAACTCGGCGGCGGTGCTGGCGGATTTGGTTCGCGGGCTGCCTGCCCTTCCGTCGGCGGCTTGGGAGAAGTGGGCGAGCTGATGGCTGCCGTCGGCAGGCGGCTGGAGATTGCAGACGTAGTAAAGTTGTCCGGTGGGATCGGCGCGGAGGGAGGCGAGATCGCTGACTGGCACCTGCAGGCGAGTGAGCTGGCTCAGCGCATGGGCTTGGGCAGGGAGCGAGAGGGCGTGGAGGGCCGATTTGAGCGGACTCTCGGGGAGACTGGCGAAGGCGACTGGCCCATCTTGGCCAAGCGTAGCGGCGGCCGGGCGACGGATGATGGGAGTTTGGGTGGCCGATGGCGACGGGGTGGACGACTGCGCATCAATGCCAGATGAGGGCAGGTGTTCGCGTGCCGTGGCTGGATTTGGCAGGTCGGTGGCAACCGCGGAAAGGGCAGGGCCGCGTGCCAGCCAGCCGCTCGCAATCACAACTGCAAGGACAGCGAGCAGGGAGGCAGAGCGAAATTGCATGGGAAACGGCGTCTAATCCCGGCGACAATGCCGGGGTGGCGTATCACTGCAGCATCATGTGTGACCGCGTCGACGGTGCAAATGCGGATGATTGCAGAGCTGGAGGATGGCGTGGTGCTGACCGTGGGAGCCACTGGCGGGCGGCCGGGTGGGACGCAAAAAAGCCGCGCTGCTTGGGCGCGGCTTGAAAATGGAGGCTTTGCGAGCTCCGGTTCAGAACAGATCCGGCGGCGTGCGGGACATGAAGTCCTCCATGTAGGCCGTGGTCGCCTTGCCTTCGATGAAGGTCGGGTCGCTCATGATGGCCTTGTGGAGCGGGATGGTCGTCTTGATGCCGCGGACGAGGTATTCGCTCAGCGCGCGATAGGAGCGCTGGAGGGCGATCTTACGGGTCGAACCGTAGCAGATGAGCTTGCCGATCATCGAATCGTAATACGGCGGGATGGTGTAGCCGCTGTAAACGTGCGAGTCCACCCGCACGCCGTGGCCGCCCGGAGCGTAGTAAAGCGAGATCGTGCCGGGGGAAGGGGTGAAGTTGCGCGCCGGATCCTCGGCGTTGATGCGGCATTCGATGGCGTGCTTGGTCCAAGTGATGTCACTCTGGTCGAGACCGAGTTTTTCGCCGTTGGCGACGCGGATCTGCTGCTTGATCAGGTCGATGCCGGTGACTTCCTCGGTCACGGGGTGCTCGACCTGAATGCGCGTGTTCATCTCGATGAAGTAGTAATTGCCCTTCGGATCGACAAGGAACTCGATGGTGCCGGCGTTCTGGTATTCAGCGGCTTCGGCGGCGCGGACGGCTGCCTTGCCCATTTTCTTGCGCAGATCGGCATTCAGGAAGGGCGAGGGGGCCTCTTCGATCAGCTTTTGGTGGCGGCGCTGGACCGAGCAATCGCGCTCGCCCAAGTGCAGCACCTTACCGTGGCTGTCGGCGAGGATCTGAAACTCGATGTGGCGCGGGTTTTGGATGTATTTTTCGATGTAAACGGCGCCATTGCCGAAGGCCTTCTCGGCTTCGTTGCGGGCAACGTGGTATTCCTTGGCGAAGGAGACGTCGTTGTGGGCGATGCGCATGCCGCGGCCGCCGCCGCCGGCCACGGCTTTGATGATGACCGGATAGCCGATTTTACGCGCGATCTTGACGGCCTCAGCTTCGGATTCGACCGGGCCGTCCGATCCCGGAACGGTGGGCACACCGGCCTTGCGGACGGTGTCCTTGGCGATCGCCTTGTCGCCCATGATCCTGATACTCTTTGACTTGGGGCCGATGAATTTGATGTTACACGATTCGCACTGTTCAGCGAATTTGGCGTTCTCAGAGAGAAAACCGTAACCCGGGTGGATGGCGTCCACATCGGCAATCTCCGCGGCGCTGATGATGCGATCGGCGCGCAGGTAGCTGTCGGTGCTTTTGGGACCACCGATGCAGATGGCTTCGTCAGCCAGCTGGACGTGCAAGGACTGGACGTCGGCTTCGGAGTAGACGGCAAGCGTCTTGATGCCGAGTTCGCGACAGGCGCGGATGATGCGAAGTGCAATCTCTCCACGATTGGCGATGAGGACCTTTTGAATCATGTGCGGATAAAAATAAGCCGGACAGAGGTCTGCCCGGCCGGCGTGATCTGAGTGGCGGTCAGGCCACCTTGACCTTGTAGAGTCGCTGGCCGTATTCGACCGGCTGGCCGTTCTCGACGAGGACCTCGACGACGGTGCCCTTCACTTCGGCCTGAATCTCATTCATGATTTTCATGGCCTCGATGATGCAGACGACGGACTTTTCATCGACTTTGCTGTTCACGTC
>JAGOQJ010000006.1:145000-147270 GCA_017991595.1 Candidatus Didemnitutus sp.
CACGCGGCGAAGTGAAACATCTCAGTAACCGCAGGAAAAAAAAGAGAATCGATCCCGTCAGTAGTGGCGAGCGAAAGCGGGACAGCCCAAACCTTCGGGATTTATCCTGGAGGGGTTGTAGGGCCACGCTATGGAAAGCAACGGTTAGGAGAACAGTCTGGAAAGTCAGGCCAAAGAGGGTGACAGCCCCGTAACCGAAAACCAATGCCGACCTAGTGGTACCCTGAGTAGCACGATGCACGTGAAACTTCGTGTGAATCCATGCCGACCACGGCATAAGGCTAAATACTCGATGATGACCGACAGTGAACTAGTACCGCGAGGGAAAGGTGAAAAGCACCCCTGTTAGGGGAGTGAAATAGTAACTGAAACCATCTGCTAACAAGTCAGTCGGAGCCGCCTCGTGCGGTGACGGCCTGCCTTTTGTATAATGAGTCTGCGAGTTATTGCCGGTAGCAAGCCTAAGCCGCTCAGCGGCGCAGGCGCAGCGAAAGCGAGTCCGAATAGGGCGCTTAGTTGTCGGCAATAGACCCGAAGGGGAGGTGATCTAACCATGACCAGGATGAAACTTTGGTAACACAAAGTGGAGGTCCGAACCGGTCACTCTTGAGAAAGTGTCGGATGAGTTGTGGTTAGGAGCGAAAGACTAATCAAACCCCCTGATAGCTGGTTCTTTCCGAAATATATTTGGGTATAGCGTCGAGCGCTGATTTAGGGAGGTAGAGCACTAAATAAGCTAGGGCCCCTACCGGGGTACTGAACTTAATTAAACTCCGAATACCCTAGAGTGAAGCTCGGCAGTCAGACTGTGGGGGATAACCTTCATAGTCGAGAGGAGAACAATCCAAACCATCAGTTAAGGTCCCAAAATACGGCTCAGTGTTAAAGGATGTGATTTTGCTTAGACAATGGGGATGTTGGCTTAGAGGCAGCCATCATTTAAACAGTGCGTAACAGCTGACCCATCGAGCGAAATTGCGCCGAAAATGATCGGGACTTAAGCCGTATACCGAAGCTATGGATTCAACCGCAAGGTTGAGTGGTAGGAAAGCGTTCTAAGTGCAGCGAAGTGGAAGGGGTAACCGACCATGAAGCGCTTAGAAGTGAGAATGCAGACATAAGTAACGATTAAGCCGGTTAAAATCCGGCTCGCCTCAATTCCAAGGTTTCCTGGGGAAGGTTCGTCCTCCCAGGGTTAGTCGGGAGCTAAGACGAGGCCGTAAGGAGTAGTCGATGCACAGCCGGTTCAATATTCCGGCACCGCCTTACTGGAGTTCGATGTCGAGGAGTGACGGAGAAAGCTAACACGAGCGGGGCGCTGATTCCCGTTCAAGTCCGTAGGTTGCCTGGGGTTAAAATACCGGGTGTATCTGAAAGACGACGAAAAGTTAAGGCTACGGCCGAGGCGATTCGTGTGATGCTCGGCTTCCGGGAAAAGCTTCGCGACTATTCAGTAGGGTGCCCGTACCGTAAACCGACACAGGTGGAATAGATGAGTATTCTAAGGCGCGTGGGTTAAATCTCTCTAAGGAACTCGGCAAATTGATCCCGTATGTTAGCTATAAGGGATGCCCCGCGAGGGGCCGCAGATAAGAGTATCAACCGACTGTTTAGCAAAAACACAGCTCTCTGCTAAGTCGCAAGACGACGTATAGGGAGTGACACGTGACCAATGCGGAAAGGTGAAAGCGTTGGGTGCAAGCTCAGCGTCTAAGCCCCCGTGAATGTCGGCCGTAACTATAACGGTCCTAAGGTAGCGAAATTCCTTGTCGGGTAAGTTCCGACCCGCACGAATCGTGTAACGAGTTGATAACTGTCTCGGAGAGAGGCCCAGTGAAATTGTAGTGGCGGTGAAGATGCCGCCTACCCGCAGCAGGACGGAAAGACCCTATGCACCTTTACTGTAAGCTGTTATTGTCGCTTGATTTTAAATACGTAGCATAGCTGGGAGACTGTGAAGCCTTCCTCCAGGGGAGGGCTGAGTCAAAATATGAAATACCAGTTTTTTATTGTTAGGCGTCTAACCTCGACCCATTATCTGGGCGTGGGACAGTGATAGCAGGTCAGTTTTTCTGGGGCGGAATCCTCCTAAAGAGTAACGGAGGATTACGAAGGTTCCCTCAGCCCGGTTGGTAATCGGGCCATAGAGCGCATGAGTATAAGGGAGCTTTACTGTGAGACCAACAAGTCGAGCAGTTGCGAAAGCAGGTTCAAGTGATCCGGTGGTTGAATGTGGAATCGCCATCGCTCATAGGACAAAAGGTACGCTA
>JAGOQJ010000007.1 GCA_017991595.1 Candidatus Didemnitutus sp.
GCCAAGCGCCGCGGGCCGCGCCGAAAACGGCGCGAATTGAGCCACCGCAGAGCACGCTCCGCCGCCGAAAATCACCCAAAAGGAGAAAGCTATATCAAAACAGGGCGTTTTTCAGCAGCCTGCTAGGATGAGTTTCGCGTTCCGGGTCGCCTGGGCACGCATGGCTAGATTCTGTTCGCCCCATGGCCCCCCTGTGTTTTCGTCGCGCGCTGACCATCGTGTTCGGCGGCGTGGTCTGTTCGTTGAGCGGCTGGGCCCAGCAAAGCCCGCGCACGACGCCCGTCGCCGAGGAGGAGCCCGTGTTGGAGCTCACGCCTTTCGAAGTGAACGCCTCCGCGGACGACGGCTATCGCGTCACGAACGCGCTTTCCGGCACGCGATTCAACACCAACCTGCTGGACCTGCCCAAGGCTGTCGACGTGGTCTCGTCCGAATTCATGAAGGACATCTGCGCGACCGATCTCGCCAGCGCGATGCAATACATCGCGGGCGTTAATCAGGATGGCCCTCCGGGTGTCGACGACATCACCGGTGGACGATTCACGGTGCGAGTTTCACCTCAACGCAGCGCTCTTCGCTTGCGTGATGAAATGCTTAAGCGCCCTCATGTTGAAAAACAAATTAGGCGCGCCTTTAAGCCGCGCCTAATTGTTTTGCTACGCCTTAGCGACTCGAGTCGAAATGTTCAGAAATTGATGCCGACAGATCCGGTGACGCTGCGGGGCAGTGCATACCCGCCGGAGGTGGCGAGGTATTCTTCGTCGGTCAGATTCTTGACGGTGACTTTGAAGTTCCAGCGCTTGCTCATGATTCTCGTAGAGTAGGACATGTTCGCGTCGATTTTCGTGTAGGCGGGCAGGTGGAGACCCGGTTGATCGGGCAGACCGACTGATCCGCGGCGGTTGCTGACACTCACGACACCTGCGCCTAAGCCGAATCCTTTAAGCAGGCCCTTCTTGAAGCGGAAGTTATTCCACATCGAAAATTGATGTTCGGGCACATTGGATGCGCGGCCCAACTGGAGGGCGGTCGAGCTTTTGACAACTTCTGCATCTACGTTGGAATAGCCGACGACGATTTGCCACGCTTCGATCGGGCGAGCGGTCAAGCTGACTTCGAGGCCTTGGCTGACGGCTTCGCCGATCGCGAGGTAGTAGCCGGGATGATCGGGATCGGCAAATGCGGCGTTCTCGCGCTTGATGTCGTAGCCGACAATCGAACCGGAAAGGCGCCCTTCAATAATGTCGAACTTCAAGCCATAGTCCCAACCGGAGCCCTTCACAGGCTCGAGAATCTCGCCGGCGAAGCTGTAGACCGTTTGCGGCAGGAATGATTCACTGTAGCTCACGAAGGCGGTCAGCCACGGAAACACTCGGCCAGACACACCGTAGCTCTGAACAAGGTCGTCGGCGGCGGTGCTAACGCGTGTGCCGGCCCCCATCAGATTCTTGCGAATTGTATCAATCGCGCTGTAGCGGGCAGCCTGCATGAATGTAACCCGGGAATCGAAGAGCTTGAGCACATTGGTGATCGACACGCCCGAGCTGCGGTTGAGCACACGTCTTAGGTCGTTGGGGGTATACTCTGTGCGGTCGTCTGGATTTCCGAAGGTGAAGTTGTTGTTGGTGCCGGCGTCGATGTTGACGGTGGGGAAAGCGGCGGTGCGTCGGTAGACGTCGTTCTTCTGGTCTTGGTAGCTGTATTCTCCGCCGATGATCATCTTGTGATCGACTCCAGCGTATTTGAAGCTGCCGAGCGCGTAGGCTTGAGGCGAGATGGTGTAGCTAACCGCGTTTGGTTCATACGTGGCTGAAGCGCGCGCCACGGTGCGAATTCCCGTCGTCGCGTTGGTCGTGACACGCGTGGAACCTCCGATCAGGAGCCGCTCTAGATCTTGATAAGAGTAGAAGAGGCCGAGGCGGAAGGACCAAGTTGGGCTAAACGTGTAGGTGAGGTCCGTGGCACCGCTGACCTGCAGGAGATTCGATTTCGCATCGGGCCCTTGGCGGTTGAAACTGCGCGGGACGTTCGGTTCGTAGTAATACGTCGTTACGCCGGAGACCGTCTTCTGACTGTAGTAAGGAATGTCGGCACTCGGAACCAGACGATTGTAAACATACTGAAGGTTGCTTTGGAGGACCAAGTCTTTGGACAGCTTCCATACCAAGGTGCCGCCGAGCACGTATTTGTCGCGACCGGCGAAGTCTTGATGGCTCTTGTTGGTATTCGAGACGCCTGCGATACGGTAGGAGAGTTTGCCATTCTGGTCGATGGGGCCGCCATCGATGAGTTGCACACGGAGGTTTTCATAGCTGCCATACTCGACATTCACTGACGAGCTGTGCTTCGCCGGTGGTTTGCGCGTGATGTAGTTGCGAGTGCCACCTGGTTCGATGGGACCAGAGAATACCGAGGACGGGCCTTTGATGACTTCGATGCGCTCGACCAAGATCGGATCAATGATGAAGGAGCTCGCGAAACCATCGCGATAACCGGTGTTCGAGGAAAATCCGCGAATGCTGAATTGTCCACCTTGCACATCATCGCCGCCGGGGGCGATATCGCCTACTACACCGGGCGTGTATTGAAGCGCCTCAAGCATGTCTGTCGCGCCGATGTCGCGCATGAAATCCGACGTGATGACGTCAACTGCGCGGGGCAAGTCGAGGAGCTTGGTGTTGAAGCGGGTTCCAGAGAGCGAGTTGGCGACTTTGTAGCCATCGTCCCCTTCGGCGCGGACTTCGAATGGAGAAAGTTCAATGACCGTTTCCTTTTCGTCGTCAGCGACGGGCTGAGGCGACGTGCTTTGCGCGTGCACAGTAATCGTCGCGAAAAGCAACGCGCTGAGCGATACGGTCGTTGGAAAAGTGAGGTTTCGAATGGGTAACATGGTGGCTTCCGGAAAGCTGAGGGAGATAGAAAGGTAACGGCGGGGAAACGCTGAGTTTTCCCGCCGTGTGGTAGCAATTAGATGTTCTTCCGGCTGCGGCGCATCAAGGTGAGGCCCATCACCAAGCAACCGCCGATGAGCGCGTAGGTGGACGGCTCAGGAATGGCGGTTGCGGGAGCGATCGTGAAATTGTCGATCGCGGTGACACCGCCGAACTCACCTTGCGCGAGGAACCCGATGTAGAGATCGTTCGGCGTTCCTCCGGTGAAGTAGCTCGCGGCAGTGACCGAGCTCTTCGTGGTGCCCGACGCGGACGAAACGACGTTTCCACTCGTGAAGTCGATCAGTTGGGTCGAGATCTGGTAAACACCTGCGTCGGCATCTGGAATAAACGTGGCCGAGAACGTATACCACGATCCGGCGTTAAGCGTAACGTTGGCGTCGGAGACGGCGTTTTCGGCGGTGCGCACTTCCAAGGTGCCAACGGTGGAGCCGGTCAGGCTGATCAAGCGCGTGCTGGGCGTCGTGGTGGCGATGTTGAGCGCTGTGCTCGAAGAGGCCGTCGACGGATCGAGGGGCGTGAAGCCGATGGCTGTCCGCGAATTGCCTCCAGCGGAGAAGGCGGAGGCGAGAAAGTCGTAGCTGACGGTAAATCCGTTACCGGGCGTGATCGACGTCAGGGAGTAATAGGAATAGGCGAGAGAGGCAGAGACCGAGACGTCCAATCGGCCAGAAGTGCCATCCGGGCCGTTCGCGCTGGACCAAGAAGTGCCCGCGAGCGTGCTGGCCAGCGAACCGCCGTTACGCATGACGAAGCTCGAAGACGTGAATTGATTCGCGTCGGCGAAGTCGAGGGACACGTAAGGTTGGGCGTTCGCCGCGAGTGCAGTCGCCGTGAAAAAGAGACCGGCGAGGGCCGGACGAAGGAATGGGATGTTTTTTTTCATGTTTGCAGCAATGTGAAGGGAAAGGCGCCGCGAGGGGAATTGCCTCGCGGAAGAAGAGCCAGAGCTAAGCGCGGTTTTGACAATTTGAGGCGTTCGTCGGGGTGCTTAGCCTGCAGTGCAGGCGCAGGCGTCGATTAAGTTGAATCAAGGGAATTGACTTTCGCGTCGGCTGTCAGAGCAACGGAAAGCGGCTATTCGCGGTGAACTGGATTCCACCATAGGAACAGGTGCATTGGGCCGAGTGTGGGGGCGCGGGGCGCACCGATCGTGAGTGCGAAGATGGGCGGATAAGACGGTGTCGCAGAGTTCTCGCATTCGAATGCTCACAGGCTTCGCGTTTGAGTCTCCGCGGTCTTGACCGAAGTGCGGTGGAGCGGAGTGCAAGCCTGACGCAACGCGGTTACGTCAGGGGCGTAGTCGTGCGCGACGTTTCGCGTGAGGCGCGCTTGGTCAAACGGAGCGAGAAAAGCGGAGTTTACGCGAGGGCGTTACCGAATCTCGATCGTCTCGAGATTGAGGCTGATGTTCTGCCCCGTCGGCACCTGACGCGGCCACGTAGGCGCGGCGTAAAGGCCACCGAAGGCGATTTTCCGCAGAACGGATTCAGCAATCGTCAGAGGGGATGAGCCGTTGACCGAGAGCTGCACGGTGTCGCGGCCGATGCTGAGTTGAAAGCGATCCCATTGGCCGGGAGTGAATGCACCGATCGTGGTCCACGTGTTTTGGGATGTCGTCTTGGATTGATAGACATTCGCCTGCGTCTTCGTGTCGTAGATCACTCGGATGAGGAGACCGCCGCTGGTTTTTCCGCCGAGCGTGAGGATGGGGAATTCGTGTCCGTTGTAGATGACCTTCGATTCGAAGCTGAGATGGACGGTTTCTTGCGCGGTGAGTTCACGCGTGAGGACAAGTCCAAGCGTGCTTTCAGGGAGCTCGAAGCGTGCGATACCATCTTGCACCGCCAGCCCTTCGCGCCCTTGGCGCGGGAGGAGGAATGGGCGGGAAAAATCAGGGAGCGGGTGAACCTTCGCGGTGCTGATGGAGGCGTAACCGTGTGCTCCGCTCCCGTAGGTGTAGGCGAGGTAGAGGGTGTCGTCGTCGACGAATCCATTCGGGTAGCACGCGACTCCGGAGGCGGGTTGCACGAGCGGACCGGGCAGAAGCAAATTCGGGTCTTCGGTCGGCGCGCAGAAGAGGCTCAGGCGATAGCGCGTCTTCCAGCTGGGCTCGGGGACGGAGCGAAGCCAGTCGTTGGTCGAGACGAGAAGCCCGCTGTCGAGGGAGGCTTTGGTGGCGAATTGGCGGGCGCTCACGCTATCGAGATTGATCGGCATGGCCTTGCTCCACGTGCGACCGCCATCGGTGCTGCGACCCGCGAGCACAGTGCGGTAATCTGCTTTGGGATCGGGCATGCGGCTGGTGTTGCGCGCGACGAAACCGATGGAGCCATCGAGAGCTTCGAAGAGAGAGAATTCCCAGTGGTAGATCGTATCGTCATTCCCGAAGCGCGCGGGATCGTCGCCTGCATCGGTCCACTTCGCTCCGGCGATCGGTTCGCTCCATTGCCAAGTCTTGCCGTCGTCCGCGCTCATGAGCACGGCTTGATACTCGTTGCGAATCCACAGGCCCTTGCGCTTTTCGCTCACGACTGGAGGTAAACTGCAGGGAATCATGATGACACCCTTGCTGGTGACGATGCCGTGGCCCACGGGGAAGCCGACGACTTGTCCCTTCAGTGATTCCGGCGCGCTGGGGACTTCCAAGTGCGTCCAGTTATCGCCATCGGTCGAATACGAGACGAAGGTGCGCCCGGCGTTGAACATGCTCCACGCGCAGAAGAGGACTTCGTCGCGGAGATTCACGAAGGCCGGTTGCCACTCGAGCAACGCTTCGGCGGGCGGGACGATGTTGTTGGTCGGCGACTGCGTCGCGCTGAACGCGGTGAAAGGCGCGAATGGCGTGGACCACGTCACGAAGTCCGGGCTCGTGCTAAAATAAATGGCTTGGCCTGGTTTTCCTTCGCCCTTGTCGGGATTGCCCATCCATGACGCGAGGAAGCGTCCTTTGAAGCGGACGATGTCGCCGCAGTGGTTGTAGCGCGGCAGATCACCGGCGACATGGGCCACGTGCACTGTGCCCAGTGTCACCTTGGGTTGATAAACCGGCGGACTGGCGATCGCCGCGTGGCTTGCGAGCAGGGTGCAAGTCGAGAGCAGCGTGCCGAGGGCGCGACGCAGGGTGGGAACAGCGCAGGAGGGGGCCATACCGCAATCAACACTCGCGAAGAAGCGCGGGACAACCTCGAAGGAGGTGTCGTGCGCGACGAAATTCCAATAGCGGAACGCTCGCGTTCAGCGCTGCGCTCCGGCGCGGCAGGCTCCGACAGGTTCGCCGTCGAGAGGGATCACGTGACCGGTGTTTTCGAAGCGACCGTTGCGCAGAGTGAAAATCTCAAGCTGACGAGGCCCCGTGTTGGAAACGATCAAGTGCTGGCTATCGCCGGAAAACACCGCGAACTGCGGCGCACCTTGCACCGGAATGCGATCATGCAGTCGGGACGATTTCCCGTTAAGGCGAAAGAGATGGATGCGGGCGGACTTTCCGTAAGCGGGGGCAGTGGGCTCGGGGAGATTTGCGCCTTCGAAACAACTCGCGGCGAGCCATGCGCTATCAGGCGAAATGTCGATGCCTTCGGGCACACGACCGACGGCGAGCGATTCGACCAGCGTGGCTTTTCCGTCGAGCAGCGCATAACGTTGGACGCGGTGTTTCGCGATGTCGGCGACGAACAGAAAGTTTTCGTCTGGCGTGAAACGAGCGGCATATGGCGAGCCTTCGAACTCGATGCGTTGGACGACGCTGGGGCGGCTTGTTTCGTCGATCGCGAGAAGCAACACGGCGTGACCTTGATTGAGCGTGGCGGCCGCGAAACGGCCGCTGGGACTAATCTCGACGTGCGCGAGCGAATCCGTCGCCGTCGCAACTTGGGTGCGAGCGATTTCGCGGAGTGCTTCTTTCTCGATGCTGACGGATGAGACGGTGCCTTCCGCGCGGTTGGCGATGAGAGCGAGACGCCCGTCGGGACTGACGGAGAGCCCGGTGGCTTGGACACCAACCGTGATGGAGGCGACGATGCGTTTTTGCGACAAGTCGACGAGGAAGACGTCGGAGCGCGGCGCGTGTTTTGGTGTGCCGTTTTCCACTTCAACCGCCATAGCGCAACTGGTGAGCACACGATTCGTGCCCGGAATCGCCGCGATAAATGTGGGCGGGCCGATGACCGTCACGGGCACGTCAGAAATCGTGACGGCCTTGGCGGGAATGCTCGCCAGATCGAGCACGGTGAGCGAACCGCGCCCGCCCGATGAAGCAAAGTGCATGGTGTTGTCCGGATACGTGACGCTCTGGTCATTCGCCGAGACGATGAGGCCGGCGGCGTGGCCGAGCGTGGCACTCCACAATGGGAAGGATAACAACAGCGCTTTAACTTTCATGACGGGCGGGCGGTTCGGGTGTTTTGAGTTCCGGTTCAGTAGAAGCGCAGGACGAAGCGGACTGCGTCGGCGACGACGAACCCGTCTGCACTATCGTTGCGCACTACGACGCTTCCACCGGTGCCGGCGTTGAAGGCGTAGGTGTCGAGCAGCACCCACGTGCCGCCGTCGACTTTTTGATTCACGTTGAAGGTTGCGCTGCCGGTGGCGTGGTTGACGTCGATGGGTGCATCGGTCGCGCGGTTAACTGAAGCGGTCCAGCGCACATAGACATCGTAAACGCCCGTGACCGGGAGGTTCGGCGTGAAGGTGACGCTCTTGCCACCGGTGGTGCCGGTGTTGCCGTCGTGCAGATAATTCGCGCCGTGGAAACCGGCGGTGGCGGCGGTGGTGGTCCAGCTGCCGACGATGGAGACCGAGCCGGTATCGGTGTTATCGACGATCACCGGCGCGAGTGGCGGAGCCGAGATCGCAGGTGATTCAGTGGAAATGCCGCCGTCGTTCACTGACGAAACCGTGTAGTAATAGACGACGTTGGCGGTGACGCTGGTGTCGGTGTAGGACGTCGCCGTGACGCCGGAGGCAATCGTGGTGTAGGGGCCGTTGAGCGAGGTCGCGCGCTTGACGAGGTAGGACGTGGCGCCTTCCGCGGCGGACCATGAAAGCGAGATTCCGGTGAATCCTGGCGCGAGGCCGAGGCCCGTGGGCGCGAGGGGCGGCGCGAGGACGAATTTCACCGCGTCGGCGACGACATAGAAATTCGCGCCGTCATTGCGCAGCAGAACACTGCTGGATGTGCCCGCGTTGAAGTGGAAAGCGCCAAGGAGCATCCATGCGCCGTTGTTGGCCTTTTGATTCACTTCGGTCGTGGTCGTGCCGGAGGCGTGGATGATGTCGACCGGTGCGTTCGATGCGCGGTTGGAGCCTGCCGCCCAGCATTGGTAAACGAGGTAGCGTCCGGCGACGGGCAGGTTGGGCGTGAAGCGCACGCTCTTGCCGCCAGTGGAGCCGGTGTTGCCGTCGAGGAGGTAGTTGGTGCCGTAGTAGCCGGTGCTCGCGGTCGATGTTGACCAGCTGCCAGTGACGGTGGCGGCGGTGTTATCGACGATCACGGGATCTTGAGTGCGCGCGCTGGCGGGAACGGAGTCGGTGGAGGTGCCACCGGCGTTCACCGCGGATACGGAATAGTAGTAGGTGGTGGCGCTCGAGACGGCGGTGTCCGTGTAGCTGCTGGACGTGAGGCCGGTGGCCAGCGTTGTGAGCGAAGTGGGCGAGGTGCCGCGTTTGACTGTGAACGACGTGGCTTCGACGGTCGGCGCCCACTTGAGCGCAATCTGACTGGAAGAGGCGGTGGCGCGCAGGCCGGTGGGTTGGGACGCGGAGCCGCCGTTGCTCGTGGGGCTGAGGCGAAGCGTGGTGACGCGATCGGTGACGTTGAGCGTAATCGTGTTGCTGGAGATCGTCGCGTTCGACGCGGTCATGTCGCCTGCGTCGTCGAGCGTGTAAGCGACCGCGCTGACGATGGAGGCAGGGAGATTAATGGTGACGCTTTGGGGCGAGACCGTGATCGGCACGCCGGTGTTGCGATTGTAGGAAGAGAGACCGAGCCAGAGGCAGAGATAGAAATCGCCGTTGCGCTTTTGGAAGAGGACGGACCACACATCGGCGGTGGAGCCGGAGAGACTGTAATCGAGTGAACTCGGAGTGAAGTCGGCGCCCGGATCCTTGAGTAATGAGAGGAGATTCTGGATCGCGGTGTAGGCGGGTTTCGGCGTGAGGTCGTTGTAGAGGAGGCCGAAGTTGTCCTGCTGGTCGGCGGGATCGAGCCCTTCGTCGACGAGTTCGTAAGAGCAGATGACCGCGGCGCCTTTGAGAAAGTGAGCGAGATAGAAGCGCGGCATGTAGCGACCGTGGTTCACGATTGGCCACGTGGCGCTGAGGCTGGCGGCGGTGCCGCCGCCGCCCTCGGTGACGGCATAGCTTTTCGAGGGACTTTGGATGCTGGTGCGGTTCGTGATCGCGTAGTCGATGCCGCGAATGTTGGTCGCCTCCGGATGGGAGCCGAAGAGGTAGTGGTGAACGTTGCTATGATCAATGGACGAGGTGAGGTCGCCGACTTCTGTATAGGCGGAGTCCTCGCCCAGCGACGGGCCGATCAATGGAATGAGGCTGATCGCTTCGTCGGCATCGCCGCGGAGCGCGTCGCGCGCATCGGGCGTGGCGGCTTGCAGGTAGGAGGCGAAGTAGAAGGGCGAGGTGTCGCTGCCTGAGAGCGGCTCGGTGAGATCGCGCCAGTAGGTGCCGCCGTATTGGGTGGGGCTATCGAGCTCGTTGTTCATCTCGACGTAGCGAATGGCGCTCGGTCCGATTTTGCGGACGAAGTCGTTGATCGCGTAGTCGGGTGACGCGGCCCAGTAACCGGGGGCGGGCTTCGTGCCGACGATGGGGTTGACGAGCAGGATCGATTTGGTGCCGGAGAGGGCGAGCTGTTGGAGCTTGGCCTCGAAGGCGGGCGACGCGCCGGAGGTGCGGCACATAGCCAGACTGGAATCGATCAGCTTTTCGCTGAGCTCGCCGAAGTTGGCGTAAACATTGAATTCTTTTCGCCAATGCGTCGCGACGCCGGTGGAGCGGACGAATTGCTCGGTCGGAATCGCCTGCACTGGCGCGGCTAGGACGGGTGAACTCAGATTAACGGCGAGGGCGGCCAAGGACGCGATGCGCCCGGCAGCCAGGCCATGCTTTAGGGTGACCATGTTATCGAGGGGTTGAGGCTTGAGCGGAAACCGCGAAGTTCGCGGTCTGGGGAACCGGAGCGTGACGGCGCGCCGGCGACGGGAACAAGCGAGGGCGGCCAAGTATGGCCGATCCGATTCAGCTAATTGAACGGCTCGACTTGCTCGCGAAGGTGGATCCGTAGCGAGGTGGCTCTCAGCGCACGCGCATCAATCGCCAGAAACGTTGGCGCGAATTGTTCAAACTACGCCGATCAAAAATGGACAGCGTTTCGCTTGCGGGCTCGTGAGTGATTTCGATCTGAGCGTCGAGTGAGCGCCAGGCGTTTCCATTGATTGACTCTGCCACATCAATCCATGTGCCGGTGAGTTCTTCCGTGGACTGAAGGCGCCATAAGCTGGCGGTCGAAGATGGTGGCCATTGGAAAGAGAGCGCGAAACCATCACCGCCGTTGCTCTGATTAATGGTGAGCGTGGGAACGCGATCATCCGCGGGATCGTTGGTGGCAGCGTAAACGGGCGGTGAGTCGCTCGAGATGCCGCCGTCGTTGAGCGAGGCGACCGTGTAGTAGTAGCGCGTGCCTTGCGTGAGGCCGGTATCGGTGAACACGTTCGAGGTGATGCCGGATGCGATGGTGTGGTAAGGACCGCTCGGCGACGTGGCGCGTTTGATGAGGTAGGAATTAGCGCCCTCGGCTGCAGTCCACGTGAGCGAGAGGTCGGTATCGCCGGATGAAAAGGTGAGGCCGGTGGGCGCGAGCGGTGGTGCGAGGACGAATTGGGCGGCGTCGGCGATGACGTGAAAGTTGGCGCCATCGTTGCGCAGGAGGATGTTGCCCGCTTGTCCAGCGTTGAAGTGAGCCGCGCCGATGAGGAGCCAGGTGCCGTTGTTGGCCTTTTGATTGATGGACGTGGTGATCGTGCCAAAGGCGTGGTTGATATCGACCGGGACGTTCGAGGCGCGATTGGCGCCAGCGGTCCAGCGCAGATAAATGAGGTAGCGTCCGGCGATGGGGAGGTTTGGTGTGAAGCGCGCGCTTTTGCCGCCGGTGGTGCCGGTGTTGTCGTCGATCAGATAGTCGGCGCCGTAGTAGCCTTCGTTGGCGGTGGAGGAGGTCCAAGTGCCGGTAAGCGTGGCGTCGGTGTTGTCGATGATGACAGGGTCTTGTGTGCGCGCGCTCGCGAGCGCGGAGTCGGAGGAGATGCCACCAACGTGCACCGCGCAAACGGAGTAATAGTAGGTTGTGGAGCCGGAGACGGACGTGTCGGTGTAGTTGTTGGCGGTGAGGCCGGTGGCGAGTGGAATGAGCGAAGTAGGTGAGGTGCCGCGTTTGAGCGTGAATGAAGTCGCTTCGACGGTGGGTGCCCACTTGAGCACAATCTGATTTGCGGACGCGGAGGCGCGCAGTCCAGTGGGTCGAGACGCGGCGCCGCCGTTCGTTGAGGGACTGAGGCGCAGAGTGGTGACGCGATCCGTGACGTTGAGGGCAATTTCGCGGTTGGAAATCGCAGCAGACGTGGCGGTCATTCTGCCGGAGTCATCGAGGGTGTAGGCGATGGCGCTGGCGATGGAGGCCGGGAGACTGACGTTCACGCGTTGAGCTGGGACGACGATATGCTGGCCCGCGTTGCGGTCGTAAGACGAAAGACCGAGCCAAAGGCAGAGGAAGAAGTCGCCGTTGCGCTTTTGGAAGAGAACCGACCAGACGTCGGAAGTGGAGCCGGAGAGGCTGTAGTCGAGGGAGCTCGGAATGAAATCAGGGCCCGGGTCTTTGAGGAGCGAGAGGAGATTTTGAATCGCGGTGTAGGCGGGCTTCGGGGTGAGGTCGTTGTAGAGGAGGCCGAAGTTGTGCTGCTGGTTGGCGGGATCGAGTCCCTCGTCAACGAGTTCGTAGGAACACGTGGCGGCGGACCCTTTGAGGAAGTGGGCGAAATAGAAGCGTGGAATGTATCGCCCGTGCGTGACGATGGGCCACGTGGCACTGAGGCTGGCGGCAGTGCCGCCGCCGCCTTCGGTTACAGCGTAGCTTTTGGTGGGGCTTTGAATGCTGGTGCGGTTGGCAATGGCGTGGTCGATACTGCGGATGTTGGTCGCCTCGGGATGAGACCCAAAAAGGTAATGATGAACGTTGCTGTGATCGATTGATGGGGTGAGATCGCCGACTTCGGCGTAGGCTGTGTCTTCCCCGAGTGATGGGCCAATCAAAGGGATGCGGTTGATGGCTTCGTCGAAGTCGCCTTTGAGTGCTGCTTGCGCGGCGGGCGTCGCGGCGCGCAGATAGGAAGCGTAGAAAAAAGGCGAGTTGGCGTCGGCAGAGAGAGGCTCGCTGAGGTTGCGCCAGTAAGTGCCGCCGTATTGGGTAGGGCTATCGAGCTCGTTGTTCATTTCGACGTAGCGAATCGCTCCCGGACCTACCATGCGGATGAAGTCGTTGATCGCGTAGTTCGGTGCAGCGGCCCAAAAATCAGCAGAGGGCTTGGTTCCGACGATGGGATTGATCAGCAGGATTGTCTGGGTTCCGGAGAGCGAGAGTTGCTGAAGTTTCGCGACGAACGCAGGAGAGGCGCCTGACGCGCGGCACATCGCCAAGCTAGAATCGATCAGTTTATCGCTGAGTTCACCGAAGTAGGCGTAAACATTGATTTCCTTCCGCCAATGCGTCGCCACGCCGGTCGAGCTGACAAACGACTCCGCTGGTATCGCCTGCACCGGATCGGCGAGACCTTGCGAACTCATAAATGCCGCTAAAAGCAAACCCACGAGCAGGGAGCGAAATCTCTCGGGACGCGTTGTGGTCGCATGTGCTGCGAGAAACGGCATGACGCAGACCAAGGCGCGCGGTCAGATGGCAAACAATTCATTTCGCTACGTTAGCTTAGGCTTGGTTCGACTAATGGAACTTCTGATACGGATTTTCCTGCTCGCGCTTTAAGGCAGGCAAGGCCCTGCCGTTGTGAGGATTCGCGCGAGTAGCTGCTTGCGCGGAAAGCACGCTCGGTAATGTCGAAATCTGGAGTTGGTGACGTTCCGGTAATGGAACCTGTCTGGCCCGAGAAGGGGCTTTGCCGTTGCCTGTCTTGGGCGAGTGGCAGCCAATGGATTTTGTATCCTGCCTGTCCAGGGATAAGGGCTACATCCTATTCTACGCATAGTCGTCCGTTCACCCGCTTCAACTCACCCTGTCGATTTACCCATGCTGTTTTCTCCGTTTCATCCCAGTTCCTGTGATGCCGGCCCGAGGCAACATGGCATTTTGGCGATCAGACACAGCGTGCGGCGAACCGATTTAGGCTACGAAAAGGATATTCGTTCTCGTGTCTCACGTGCGCCGGGGTGCTGGCGCTGCGTGTGACCACCAGCCCCGTTTTCCTCGACTACCAGGTCAACTGACCGATGACTCACTCCGCCGCTCCGTCCCGTCTCTCGCCAAATTACCGTTGGGTCATCCTCGCGCTGCTGTTCTGCGCGGGTTACCTCAACCAATTCGACCGGCAGACGGTTTCGGTGTTGAAGGCGACGCTGAAGCTGGACTTCGGCATCGACGACGCGGGGTATGCGGTCTTGGTCAATGCTTTCACGGTCTGCTACGCGATCGCCTACATCGCGAGCGGCTGGGTGGTGGATCGGGTCGGCCCAAAGCGGGCGCTGACGTGGTTCATAGCGGTCTGGTCGCTGGCGACGGTGGGTTGCGGTATCGTGCACTCGCTGTGGCTGATGGTTTTTCTCCGCGGTCTGCTCGGGCTGGCGGAGCCGGGGCTTTTCCCGGTCACGATCCGCACGGCCACGGCGTGGGTGGAGGACAAGGGGCGCGGCTTCTTCATGGCTTTGGGCACCATCGGCACGAGCATCGGCGGCATCACGGCGGTGCCGATCATCGCGTGGCTGACGATTCACATGCACTGGCGCTGGGCCTTCGTGCTGCCGGGGGTGATGGGATTGCTCGTGGCGGCGGCGTGGTGGAAATTCTACCGTGAACCGGAGCGTCCGGCCGCCGAGGCCGCGGCGGAGCCCGCCGCGGTGCGCCCGGCCCTGCCGTGGAAAAGCCTCTGGCGCGAGAAGGCGCTCTGGGGCATCGTGCTCGTGCGTCTGGTGAGCGATCCGGTCTGGTATTTTTGCCTCTTCTGGATGCCGGGTTACCTGCAGGAATCGAAACAGGTCTCGATCGGCCTGCTCGGTGTCATCGGCTGGATTCCGTTCCTGTGTGCGAACGTCGGCGGTCTCGCCTTCACGGCGTTGTCCGATTGGCGCGCGAAGCAGCGGGGGCTGCTCGGTCGCAAGCATCTGGTGATGCTTACCGCGGTGGCGGGGCCGCTTTGCTGGCTCGTGCCGCAGTCGTCGATCGCGGTGACGATCCTGTTGTTCTGCCTCATCGCGGTGTTGTGCAACGCCTGGCTGGGATCGTTGGCGCCGATGATCGCGCAACTCTTCCCGATGGGCAACGTGGCGAGCGTGTATGGCATCTCGGGTGCGTTCGGCGCATCGGGGGCGATCCTGTTCAACTATCTCATCGGGCAGGCGGCGGGTCGCTTCGGCATGGAGCCGCTGTTCCTCGCGATGGGGTTGCTGCATCCGCTCGCGGCGCTGATCATGTTCCTCCTCGTGCGGGAGAAACGGCCGGCGGCCGCGCCGGTGGCGCTCAACGCTTGACGGCGAGCAGGCGGCTCAGGTTCTCCGCCAAGGCGAGCACCGAGTCCTGCATCTCGCGTTGATCGCGCAGGATGTAGGCGTCGTGCCGGATGAGCAGCGCGACAGCCAGGCGAGGCGGATTCACCAGCGGCTCGCGGACGACGGCGGCCACGGAGACGTGGTTGACGCTCGTCTCGCGCATGTTCCACGCGTAGCCGTTTTTCCGCGCTTCGCGCAGTTGCGCGTAGAAGCGCGCGGGATCGAGATTGGTGTGAGGCGTGACGGCCGCATCGCCGGGTTGCGGCGCATAGGCGGGCCAGGCGCGCTCGTCCATCTGCGCGACCAGCACCTTGCCGGCCGAAGAGCAATGCACGTAGCCGCTGCGGCCGAGGCGCACGGTGTTGCCTTCCTCGCCGGCGGCGCAGACGACCCACGCCTGCCGCCCGCCGAGCATGTCGAGGTAGATGCTGGCATTCAGCCGCACCGCGGCCTTGCGCAGCGCCTCGTCGAGGTTCCGATTCTGCCCGAAGTGCGCGGCGAGTTCGTGCACGAAGGCGAAGATCTCGGGGTTGACGCTGTAGCGGTGGTTTTTCTCGTTTTGCTGGACGAAGCCGATCTGGCACAGCGTCTGGAGCAGGCGGTGAAGCGAGGATTTGGGCTGGCCGAGCTCGGCGGCGATCTGGGTGACGCCCAAGGCATAACCCTTGTGCAGCAGCAGGCGCACGACCGCGATGCCTTGGGTCAAGGGCGTATTCGGAACGGGGCCGCGATCTGGCATGCCACCAGCCAAAGGGCGGGCCGCGCACAGTGGCAAGGATGCTTCGCGGGTCGTTCCATTGCTGGAATCGTCCCGCTGCAAATCGCGGACGCAGGCTGGTTCGGTCGAGGCCGACGGGTGACGCTTCAATCGTGAATTTTCCGCACTACGAATTGCAGACGGCATGTCTGGTGGTCGGCGGCGGGCCGGCCGGCTATGGCGCGGCGGTCGCCGCCAGTTCCCGGGGGGCGCAGGTGATCCTCGCGGAGCGGCACGGATTCCTCGGCGGCATGGGCTCGGCGGCGGGGCTCGGCTGCTACCTCAACCACCGCGGGGCCGATCGCGACCTCAGCGACGGGGTGTATCAGGAACTCGTGCAAACGCTGCGGCAGCAAGGCGCGACGTATCACGACGACTATTCGCAGGCCGACTTTTTCGAACCCGAGTGGTGCAAGCGTCTCATGGAACAAAGGCTCCTGCGCGCAGGTGTGCGGTTGCTTTACCACTGCCTGTTCGAGCAGGTGGAGCGCGATGGCGAAGGCTGGCGCGTGACCTTCCTGGCCAAGGGCGGACGCGTGGTGGTGCGTTGCGCCTATCTCGTCGATGCGACGGGCGATGCCGACGTGTGCACCGCGGCGGGAGTGACGGTGACGCATGGCCGGCGCAGCGATGGCAAGGCGCAACCGATGACGATGGTCGTGCAACTCGGCGGTTTCGACCCGGCGGCGTGGGCGCGGGCGGGCGGGCGCATGGTGGGCGACGGCAGCTTTGCGATGGAAGGCGATTGCTTCGCGACGGCGATCGCGGCGGCGCGCGCCGCGGGGCACTGGACGATCCCGCGCACCGAGATCGCGATGTTCTGGTCGATGCCGTCCGATCCGACGCGTATCACCATCAACGGCACGCGCATCAACGGTCTCAGCGCCTGCAATCCGCTCGACGTCACCGCGGCCGAGGTGGAAGGCCGCCGCCAGGCTCAGGAAATCCTGCATTTTTTCCGCCACTATGTGCCGGGCGGAGCGGACGTTTATCTCCTGCAGACCGGACCGCAGGTCGGCGTGCGCGAGAGCAGGCGCATCGCCGGCCGGGCAGTGTTGTCGGAGGAGGATGTGCGCGCCGGCCGGAGGCCGCCGAATGCGGTCGTGACCTGCTCTTATCCGATCGACGTGCATCATCCGGATGGGGCTGGAACCCAGTTCGAGAAAGTCACACAGGATCACGCTTACGGAATCCCGTGGGAATGTCTGCTGCCGATCGGAGCGGAGAATCTCGTCGCAGCTGGGCGCTGCATCAGCGCCACGCATGAGGCGGCAGGCAGCTTCCGCGTCATGCCGACTTGCATGGGACTCGGCGAGGCGGCCGGCACGGCGGTGGATCTCGCTCAGGCCGAAGGCGTGCCGTTGCATGCCATCACGGGCGAACGCATCCGGCGTGCGATGGATGCGCGCAAGGCCGCGCTCGTGACAACGGATGCCGGCAGCAGGTCGTAAGTAACGCCCATCCTGCCGTGCTGCCGCCCACCTTTCTGACGCAACTGATCCCGGCGCGGATCGCGGAGGCCCTGCGTCGCATCGAGGCCAGGGTTTGGACGTTCGAGTCCGCGAGCATCGCGGTGCAACAGACGGAGAGCTTCCGCGTCCACCGTCGCCTGGATGAATTGTCGTCCGCGGATTTCACGCCGGTCCCTGCCGCGCCTTTTCATTGGGGACCGAAATATGCGCAGCGGTGGTTCAGGCTCGCGCTGCCGGCGTGGCCCGACGCGCGCGGGCGTTACCTTGTGTGGGACGATCAGGCCGAAGCCACCGCATACGTTGAGGGCGTGCCGTATTCGGGTTTGGATCTGGCGCACCGGTTTTGTCCGTTGCCGGCGGGACTGCGCGAGCTGGAGGTCGAGGCGGTGTGCATCCGGTCTGCGATCTGGTTGGACGGGACGGCGTCGCACTTGACCGAGCAAGGCAGTCGTTACCTGCCGCCGCGCGTGGCGGTGCGCGACGACCTCGCCTGGAGCGTGTATCACGACCTGAAGGTGCTGCTCGATGTGTTGGAGGCGGAGTATCGCGATTTTCATCCCGGTGCGACGAAGCCCTTCACCGACCCCGTGCGGCACTCTCCGCCGGTGTGGCGGGTCAGCCCGCTGTTTCGCCGGCTCTGTGAGCGGCTCGATCGTGCGGTGGGCGTGTTCGATCGCGAGGGCCTCGAGGCGCTGGCGGCGGCGCTGGGCGCCATTTACCGCGAGTTCTCGGCGGATCCGGCGGCGCTGCGGGCTGTTTTGACGGGGCACGCGCACATCGACCTCGTGTGGCTGTGGCCCGAGCGGGTGGGGGAGTTCAAGGCGGTGCACAGCTGGTCGACCCAGGTGCGCTTGCTGCGGACCTACCCGGAGTTCCGTTTCGGCTACTCGCAGCCGGCAAGCTACGAGGCGGTGGCGCGGCGCGCGCCTGGATTGCACGCGCGGGTGCGCGGCTTGATTGCGGAGGGACGCTGGGAGGCGACGGGAGCGAGTTATGTCGAGAGCGATACGCAGCTGCCCTGCGGCGAGGCGCTCTGGCGCAGCCTGCGGCTGGGCCAGGAGTCTTTCGCGGCGCTGCGCGGCCGGCCGGCCACAGTGTTCTGGCTGCCGGATGTCTTCGGTTACAGTGGCTGCCTGCCGCAGCTGTTGCAGGCGTGTGGCGTGCGAGGATTCTTCACCACCAAGCTCTCATGGAGCACCGTCAACCGGCATCCGCACACCAGCTTTGTCTGGCGCGGCAACGACGGCTCGGAGGTCGTCGCGCACGTGGTGCTGCTGCACGATTACAACGAGTCCGTGGATGTCCGCCGTCTGCGGGAGGATGCGCTACATCATCAGCAGGCCGCGGTGCATGACGAGTTCCTCGTGCCGACCGGCTACGGCGATGGTGGCGGCGGCCCGACAGAGGAGATGTGCGAAAGGGTGCGGCGGTTGCGCGATCTCGCCGGTGCGCCACGCGCGGAGTGGGGCGGCATCGAGGCATTCTACGAGCGGCTCGGACGGGTGGCGGACCGGTTGCCAACTGCGAGCGGTGAGCTGATGCTCGAATTGCATCGCGGCGTCTATACGACGCACGGGCGGCTGAAGGCGGCCTTCCGCGGACTGGAGCGTGCGCTTCAGGTGCAAGAGGCGGCGCACATCGCCGCCGGCGCCGGACCGGTGGCAGGCGAGGCGTGGCGTCGGCTCGTGTTCGCGCAATTCCACGACTACATTCCGGGCAGTTCGATCTGGGAAGTTTATGCGGAGGGCATCCCGGAATTGGAGCAGCTCGCGCGGGCGGCGTGGACCGCGGCGGAGACGTGCCTGCAGTCGGAGGCCGCGGCTGCGGTGGGCTGGTTCAATCCGCTGGCGGTGGCGCGGCATTGGCGGGTAGGCGCGGAGTGTTATCGGCTGGCGCCGCTGAGCGGAGGACCGATCGCTTCGCTGGAGCGCGTGGCGTTGCCGCCGCCGCAGGCGACGGCGCAGCATCTCAGCAGCGCGCGTGTGCAGGCGGAGTTCGATGCGCACGGGGCGTTGCGGGGTTTGCGGATCGACGGGCACGAGGTCGCGTTGCGTGGAGCCGGGCATCGGCTGGTGGCTTATCCCGATCACCCGGCGGCGTTCGAGGCGTGGGATGTCGATCGCAACACCTTGGTGAATGGAGTGCCGGCAATCTGTGTCGGCGGGCCGGAAATCTCGCTGACAGCGGGCGAGGCGAGTTTGTCTTTCGCGTATCGCGCCGCCGTGTCCAGCACGGTGCGGGTGACGTATCGGGTCACGGCGGACGAACCGGTGCTGCGGGTCGATTACGAGATCGATTGGCGGGATCCGGAGTGGTTGCTCAAGGCCATTTTCTCCACGGCGTATCAGGGACGGCAGGCGCGTTTTGGCGCGCCGTTTGGCAGCACTTTGCGCGGGCAATGGCCCGGGCAGACGCGCGAGGAGGCGTTGTGGGAGGTGCCGTTCAGCCGTTGGTTGGTGGTCATGGACGACGCGCAAGCGGAGGGATTGGCGGTCGTGACCTGCGATCGTTACGGCGCGACGGTGCGCGAAGGCGAAGCGGGCGTCACGCTGTTGCGGAGCGCGCGCGTGACCGAGGCGGATCATCACCCGGCCATCCGCGAGACTCCCGCGCGTCCGGACCACTCCGACCTCGGCGGGCAGAGAGTCAGCCTGGCGATCGCACGCTTCGCGGGCAACCTGTCGCAGGCGGAGCATCCTGCGATGCTGGCGGACACTTTGTTCACTCCGTGCGTGGCGGTGCGCGGCATGATGCCATGCGCGGCTGGCCTCGCGGCGATGGAGCATGCGGACACGCTGATCCCGGCTTGGAGCGAGCCCGTGGCGGTTGGACTGTGGTGCTTGCGGGTGCACGAAGTCGGAGGACGCCACGGTCGGGCGAAACTCACTTTATTGCCCGGTTGGCAAGCGGTCGCGTCGTCTTTGTCGGCGACAACGCCGCCGACGGCGGGCTGGCAAACAGGGACGCTGGAGATGAATTACACGGCGTATGCTGTGGCCACGGTGTGGTTCCGCGCCACAGGTGTGGAGCGTTTGGCCTCGGTGGGCTCGTAGCACACCGCCTGAGGTGGCGCGGAGTGTGTGAAGGCACAGCGGCGGTGCATGGGGCGCGCGAGAACGTTGGCGCCGTGCGTATCGCGGTATTTGCGCGCTTCGTCGTGGAAACCGTGGCGCGACCTGATTTCGGGCACGCGCGGGCGTGGATGACGGAGGCGACGGGGCACCCTGCATTTCCGCCGCTGTCACGCGGGCCGAATCCGATGTTCGCGCCGGAAAATACGACGAACATGTTTTAACGATATTTTTAAGATGCTGAAAAACAAGGTATTGGGTGGCCGGAAGGACAGGGTCGACTTATCGCAACAAAATGGCTGGAGCGCCCGACGTGGGTCTTTCTGCGCGTGCTTATGCAACTTATCTTGCACCACTGGCGCTCCCTTTTGGGCGCGATTCGCGCGCGAGCCTCCGGGCTCCGCTTTTTCAGGACAGTCACTCCGTTGCTGGCGGTTTTGGCGACGCATGCCTTCATGTTGCCCGCGCTCTCCGCGGACATGCGACCGCCGCTGCCGACGATTGGCGAGTTCAAGGCCGACACCGTCACGCATGCGACGATCCGCCTCGGCGAGTCGTCCACGCTCACTTGGGCGATCGGTGACGCCACCAAGATCACGATCGATCAAGGCATCGGCGATGTCACCGCGCTCCCGAGCGTCCGAGTAACACCGACGAAAACGACGACCTACACGCTCACGGCGTCGAATGTCCGCGGCTCACGCACGGCGCGGGTGCGGGTGACGGTCGTCGTGCCGCCACCCAGCATCGCCTCGTTCACGGCCACGCCTTCGTCCGTGGCGCTGGGGTCATCGACCACGTTGGCGTGGGACGTCGCGGGCGCTGCGTCCGTGAAGATCAACAATGGCGTCGGTGAAGTCTCCGGTTCGAGCGTGAGCGTCACGCCGACCGCGACGACGACCTACACGCTCGTCGCGCAGAACGTCGCCGGCAGCACGCGCGCCACCACGCGGGTGACGGTGGTCGTGCCTCCGCCGGTCATCGCTTCGTTCACCGCCGCGCCGGCCTCCATCGCGCTGGGACAATCCACGACGTTGAGCTGGGACGTGTCAGGCGCGACTTCCGTCGCGATCAACAACGGTGTCGGCGCCGTCACGGGCACGAGCGTGTCCGTCACCCCGACCAAGACCACCACCTACACGCTCACGGCGCGCAACGCCGCTGGTGCCGTGAAAGCCACAGCGCGAGTCACGGTCACGGTGCCGCCGCCGTCGATCGCGTCGTTTACCGCTTCGCCGGCGTCGATCACCGCGGGCGAGTCGACCACCTTGAGCTGGAACGTCACCGGGGCGACCTCGCTCAGCATCAGCAACGGCGTGGGCACGGTCATCGGTTCGAGTGTCCGGGTTTCGCCCAGCGCCACCACCACCTACACGCTGACGGCCAAGAGCGCTGGCGGCACGGTCACGGCCACCACGCGCGTCACCGTCGCGGTGGCGCCGCCGGTCATCTCGTCGTTCAGCGCGTCCCCGGCGTCCATCGCGGCCGGACAGGCGAGCACGCTGAGCTGGAATGTCTCCGGCGCGACTTCGCTCGCGATCGACCATGGCGTGGGCACGGTCTCCGGCTCGAACGTCAGTGTGTCGCCGACGGCTTCGACCACTTACACGCTCACCGCGCGCAACAGCGCCGGCACGGTCACCGCGTCGACCTCGGTTGCCGTCACGCCGTCCACGGGCGGCATGAAATACCAAGTCGCCTACGACTCGGCCCTGCTCGGCTCCTGGATTCGCTCCTGCTGGGAATCCGAAACCGCGCCGATCTACAGCAATTTCGCCGCGGAGGCGCCGGGCCGCACCGGTCACGCCATCGAAGTCCGCTTCGGTCCCGAGAACGGCAGCAACGCCTTCGGCCTCGCCGATCGCAAGCCGGGTTGGGACACACAGGACAAATACCTGAACGAGTTCCGCACGATCGAATTCGACCTCTACGTCGATGCGGACGCCACCGGCATGGAGAACCTTGAGTTTATCTTCGAGGACGCTTTCCAGTCCGACGACGCCAAGCTCGTGAACTTCATCCCGGGCTGGTTCGATCTCACGCCGGCCGAGCGCGTGAACCGCTGGTATCATGTCGTGATCGATCTCGAGGCGATCCACCCGAAGATCATCCGTTTCCACCAGTTCCTCCTTTTCAACGCCGGCAATCCCGACTCCCAGCCACATTTCCGCATGGCCAACGTGCGCCTCGGCTACGTCGACGATCTCGTCGCGCCCGTCGTGACATTCCAGTCGGCTACGCCGTCGGTCAGCTACGACGCGATGACGCTCGCGTTCACGACGAACGAGTTTGCGCGCTTCCGCATCGAATACGGCCGCACCGGCTACACGGAGACGTTCGAAGGTCCCGGCGATTGGGACGGCTGGGTCACCGCGCACAGCGCGACGCTGCCCGGCTTGCTGCCCGGCGTGACGTATCAGTATCGCATCGTCGCGTTCGATCACCGCACCGAACCGGGCACGGCGCCCAACTTCGGCTACCACACCGGCACGTTCACCATGCCGCCGGCGCCGACCACGCCGCCGATCCTCTCCGGTCTCGCGGCGACGAATGTGACCGGCAACAGCGCCACGCTCGTCTGGCAGACCAACCGCCCGACGAAGGCGCGCCTCGTTTACCGCAAGGTCGGCGGCGCCGAACTCGTGCGCACGTTCGACGACTACGCACTCAGCCGCAGTTCGCTCGCGGACTTGCTCGAGCCGAACACGGCCTATCAGGGCGCGGTGACCGTCACCGACGCATTCAACCTGAGTGCGTCGCAGGAAATCGCGTTCACGACGAATGCGGCCGGCCAGGCGACCGTGACGATCGCGGTGAACCCGGCGCAGACGCGCCCGATCTCGCCGTGGATTTACGGCATGAACTTCTACCAGGAGACGGCCGACCAGGTGCGCAACCTGACGTTCAACCGTCAGGGCGGCAACCGCTGGACGGCCTACAACTGGGAGAACAACGCGTCGAACAGCGGCGCCGATTGGGGGCCCTACAGCAACGACAACTTCCTCGGCGGCGACACGATCGTGCCCGCGGAAGCCGTTCGCTCGCGTGTCGCCGAAGATCGCGCGCGTAACAGCGCGAGCCTCATCTCGGTGCAGATGCAGGGCTACGTGGCCGCCGACAAAAACGGCCTCGTCGACATCCACGCGCCCAACTACCTCGCGGAGCGCTTCAAGCCGGTCGTTTACCGCAAGGGCACGGCGTTCACCTCCACGCCGTCGACCACCGACAACGCCGTCTACATGGACGAGTTCATCTGGGCGCTGCGCGGCAAGTTCTCCGGCAACATCTACTCGGACCCCGTCACGCCGACGTTCGTGTCGCTCGACAACGAGCCCGACCTTTGGTCGCTCACGCACCCGCAGATCCAGCCGCAGCATCCGACCGCGGCGTCGTTCATCGAGAAATCGGTCGCGCTCGCGCGCGCGGTGAAGGACGTCGACTCGTCGATCAAGATCTTCGGCCCGGTGAACTATGGCATCAGCGGCTTCATCAACTGGCAGGGCAGCCCCGGCTACACGGAAGATTATTGGTTTATGGACCAATACCTCCAAGCGATGAAAGCAGCCTCCGATAGCGCCGGCCAGCGCCTGCTCGATGTCTTCGACTTCCACTGGTATTCGGAAGCCTACGCGGGCAACACCCGCATCATCTCGCTCAGCTCGCCGAATCTGAACGCCGAGCAGATTCAGGAAATCGTGCAGAGCCCGCGCTCGCTGTGGGACCCGACCTATGCCGAAAATTCCTGGATCGTGAGCTACTTCGGCGGACCGGTGCGCATTCTCCCGCGCCTCGAGGCGAAGATCGCGGCCGGTTTCCCCGGCACGAAGCTCGCCATCACCGAATACGACAACGGCGGTCACAACCACATCGCCGGCGCGATCGCGCAGGCCGATAACCTCGGTGTCTTCGGTGCGCACGGCGTCTTCGCCGCCAACTACTGGCCGCTGGCGCAGAGCTATCCGTTCGTGCAAGGCGCGTTCAAGATGTATCGCGACTACGACGGCAACCAGAGCGCGTTCGGTGACATCTCGCTCGCCGCGACGTCGAGCAACATCGCGAAGGTCGCCGCCTACGTGAGCCGCGATTCGAACCACCCGAATCGGCTCGTGCTCGTGGTCATCAACCGCTCGTTCACGGCGGAGGACGTTTCGTTCAACGGCCTCGCCGCGAGCGGCAACGCGAAGGTTTATCGCATGGAGACGAACAAGTCGTCGCCGGTGTTCGTCGGCAAGGTGCCGGTGAACCTGAGCAACTGGGTCATCTCGCTCCCGGCGCTCAGCGTCTCGACGATCGAGATCACGCCGTAACGCGAAAATCCTCGCAGGAGGCCCATCCTGCGTTTTCCCGCCGGCCGGACCCGCAAGGTCCGGCCGGTTTTTTGCGCGACCGCCGATCGCTCGCCGGTGACTCGCGATTCGCCCTGTCGTCAACGATTGAGTCCGAAAGGTGCTGCGCGGGCGCGGTGCGCGTGACAGTCGTGGCCTTGCCCGGCTTGCGCGCGGACAACCGCATCGGCGCAGCCCCTTTCCCCGTCGTCCTGCCTCATTCCCCATGACGTTCCCGTTCCGCTGGCTTCACCTGCTGCGCATTCTTGCCTTATGCGCGTTGGCCGGTCTCCCTGAGACTCTGCCGGGCCAGACCGGACCGGACGGCACGTTCGGCATCACGACGCTCACCCCGCCGTGGATCGATGTGAAGCCCGGCCCCGCCTATTGGGCACGCATGCGGCTGTGGCAGGGCATTCCGAGCATTGAGCGCGCCCCGGGCGGTCGCTTGTGGGCGACTTGGTATACGGGCGGCGTCGGCGAGGGGAAGGGGCACAACCACGCTTTGCTCGTCACCAGTGGAGACGACGGCCGGACATGGTCGCAACCGGTCGCGGTCTACGATCCCAGCCGGCAGCTGCTGGGCGGGCAGGGCGGCGATCCGCATGTCTGGCTCGATCCGAACGGCAAACTCTGGTGGTTCGTCCACCGGGTGATGCCGTCGCCCGGCGTGCACCCGCGCACTTGCTGGGGTTTCTACACGGACGAACCGGATCGGCCCAACCCCCGCTGGCAAGGGCCGGTGTTTGCGGGCTACGGCTACTCGCTCAACAAGGAAGTGGTTCTCTCCGACGGCACATGGCTGCACATGATCGATCCGTTTTCGCGCCGCGACGATCCCGCCTCGCCGCTGACCCGCTCCGGCGCGCATGTCTATCGCTTCGCGGGCTACGACCAGCCCTTCGAGCCGGTCGGACACGTGAAGATCCAGGACACGCCCTTCACCGAGCACATGGTGGTCGAGCGTCGTGATGGCAGTCTCTGGATGCTCGCGCGCACCCGCTTCGGCGTCGCGCAGGCCGTTTCCACCGACCGTGGGCGAAGCTGGACCGAAGGCGAGGCGTTCACGCGCGATTTCAGCGTCAACACGCGCTTTTCTCTCCAACGCCTTGCGTCGGGCCGCCTGCTGTTCATCGGCAACGATCATCCGAAGCACCGGCGCAACCTCACGGCGATGCTCTCCGAGGACGACGGCCGCACCTGGCCGCACAAGCTCGTCCTCGACGAGCGGGAGCGCGTCAGCTACCCGGATGCGACGCAGGCCCGGGACGGTTCGATCTACGCGGTTTACGACCACGGGCGCTACCAGCCTGGTGAGCAGGCGATCCTGTTCGCGAAATTCACCGAGGCCGACGTGATGGCCGGCCGGCTCGTCACGGAAAGCAGCCGTCTGCGGCAAACGATCAACCGCCTCGCTGATGAAGGCGGAGGCGTGCACCATGTGGGCGAGAGCGCCGACCTGACGAAGCGCTTCCAGCAAATGGACGCCGGAGCACCTGCTTTGGAGGAGGGCGAGCGCGCCGAACTGCCCCGCTCGCGCCCGTAGCGTCATCACGCTCTTCGGGTTTATTTCGCTGCGGCGTGCAGATGGCCCTTGCTAATCCCTCCGGACCCGTGAGCGTGCAGTCTCTCGTAAGAACGTTAGATGCAGTGGCAGGTGGATCTCCGGTGAGCTTTCAGTTCGTTGATGATTCGAAACCCGATCCTCGGGAACACGCTGACAGAAGACGCAGTATACGATCATCATCATGAACTCCAAACTCTACGTTGGGAATATGTCCTTCAACACCACCGAAGACGGCCTTCGCACCGCGTTCGGCGCCTTCGGTCAGATCACCGACGTCTACGTCGCCAACGATCGCATGACGGGCCGCCCGCGTGGCTTCGCCTTCGTGACCTTCAGCACCGCGCAGGAAAGCCAGCTCGCCATGGAAAAGATGAACGGCGCCGACCTCGACGGCCGCGCCCTCACCGTCAACGAGGCGAAGCCCAAGGAACAGATGGCCGGCGCGCGTCCCTCCGGTGGCGCGGGTGGTTTCCGTTCCCGCTACTAAGCGTCCATTCCGACGCGACATCCGAGGCGAGGCGCACTGCGCTTCGCCTTTTTTATTGGCCGCGTCCGACGATGGACGTCGGTCCAGCGGAGCAGCTTCCGGGAACGGCGGGCCGGGGGACTACGCTATTATGCTCCGGCGGGACGATGGGCATCGCTACCCGTGCGAACCTTCGATAGCAGTGGCGCGATGCGTTTCCTTCCTCCCCGTCTTGGTCTTCTCGTTCTCGCGCTTTCCTTCTCCGCCGCGCCGCTGCCGGCCGGGGTGATGGAAGACCGCGCCATGGAGGATGCGATCAAGAATTCCTACGTCCTCCGCGAGGTGGTCGTCGATCCCCTCATGGTGCAGCTCTACATTCGCGGCGGCACCGTCGAAGTGCGCGCCAGGCGGCTGACGAGCAGGAGCGCGCGCTGATCGTGGACATGATCACGGCCGTCGTGGCCCCGCTGACGGTCGACAACCGGCTCTTCGTCGATTCGGCGCACCGGCGCTCGTCCGATCGCTGGCTGGCCGCGCGCATCCGCGCCGGTCTGCAAGTCGTGGGCGCGTTGGATAGCGGCAGCGTGCAGGTGGAGGTGTTGCCTGATGGGGTCGTGCTCACCGGCTCGGTGCGCACGGAGGCACAGCGTCAGCTGGCCGAAACCCATGCGCGCGTTCTCTCCGCTCCCCGCGCCCTGCGCAACCAGCTGCAAGTCGCGCCGGGTTTGCCGGAGAAACGCCGTCCGGTCGACGATCCCTCCATTTTGGCGATGATTCGCCAAGTGCTCAGTGCCGTGCCGACCGCCAAAATCGCTGCGCACGAGCTGACCTGTCGCGAAGGCGAAGTCATGATCGATGGCACGGTGGCGACCGAGGCCGATCGGGAATTGGTCACGCGCCTCGTCAGCTCCGTGCGTGGCGTGAAAGCCGTGTCGAACCGGCTGCGAGTGAACAGCTGAGGCACACGTCGCGGTCGAAGCACAAGCCTCGACCGCGAAAACGGCGCCCGGCGAGCCGTCGCTCGCTCAGCTGAACAGGTGGAGCACCGGAGCCGGGAAGAGCCCCAGCACCACCAGCAGCGCGGCGCCGATAAGCAACGCGACACCCGCCAACGCCGGCACGGCGATGGGCGCATCGGCCTTGTCCTGCGGTGAGGCGACGAGCGCCTGCTTCAGGATCAGCAGATAATAGTAGAGGGCCACGGCGCTGAGGGCGATGGCCGTGATGGTCAGCCAGCCCGCCGGACCGTTGAGTCCGCCGAGTTTCAACACGGAGGCGAAGACCGCGAACTTGCCGAAGAAGCCAGCCAGCGGCGGCACGCCCGCCAGCGAGAGCACGCAGACCGCGAGCACGCCCGCGAGCAGCGGAGAGCGTTTGTAGAGACCGGCGAGGTCGGTCAGATCCTGGCAGCGACCGGCCCGCTCGACCACGGCGACGACGCCGAACGCGCCGACCGTCGCGAGACCGTAGGTGGCCGCGTAATAGAACAGCGCGCCTGGACCAGCCCGGCCGGCGGCGATCACGCCGAGGAGCAATGCGCCGGCGTGGGCAATGGCCGAGTAGGCGAGCAGGCGGCGGACGTTGGTTTGGGCCAGCGCGGCAAAATTACCGAGGAACAGCGACGCGAGCGCGAGCACCGCGACGACGGGCAGCCAGCCGACGATGATCGGCAGGTCCACCACGCGCCCGGCCGTGAAGCCGAGCCCCGGCCAGAGCAACCGCGTGAAGAGCACGAAGCCCGCGAGCTTCGAGGCGGACGCGATCAGCGCGGCCGACGAGGCCGGCGCGCCTTGATAAACGTCCGGCGCCCAGAGATGGAACGGCGCGGCGGCGGCCTTGAAACCGAAGGCGACGAGCACCATCGTGAGGCCGACCATCAGCAGCGGGGACATGCCTTGCAGCGCCAGCGTCTGGCCGATTTGCGTGAAATGCAGCGAGCCGGTCAGGCCGTAGAGCAGGCTGAAGCCGAACAGCAGGAACGCGGCGGACATCGCCCCGAAGAGGAAATACTTCAGCGCCGCCTCGGCGGATTCCGGGCGCGACTTGTCGAAGCCGGCCAAGGCGTAGAGCGAGAGGCTGGCGAGCTCGATGGCGAGGAAGGCTACGAGCAGCTGCTGTGCACCTGCCATCAGCGTGAAGCCGGAGGTGGCGAGCAGGATCAGCGCCACGTATTCGACCGGGTGGCGCAGGCGCGCGACGCCGGGCAGCAACGCGAGCGTCAGGCCGCCCAGCAGCAGCACGCCCAGGCGCGTGGCGAGCGACAGGTGGTCGAGGATGAACACGTCCCCGAACACCGGGCCGCCGGTGCCGGCGAAGATCGTGCCGTAGGCCGCGGCCACCAGTGCCACGAGACCGATCCCGGTCGACGTGCGCAGGCGTTGCGCTGCCGTCCGGCCTTTGCCGGTGGCGAGATCGTAACCGAGGACGACGAGGGCACCGAGGACGAGGGCCGTCTCCGGCAGCAGGGCGCGGAATAGTTCTGCGTAGCTCAAGGTCATGACGCACCTCCTGTCAGCGCCGCGCGCATGAGCGGCGATTCCAGCGCGGGCCGGATCCAGTCGAGCAGCACGTCCGGCTGCAGGCCGACATAGACCATCGCCGCGATCAGGATGATCGCGCCGGCCTTCTCTGGCCAGGTGATCGGCGTGATGTCGTGCGCGTGGTGCGCCGCCTCGGCGGTCGCGGCGGGTTTATCGGTCTTGCCGAAGAAGGACACTTGGATCGCGCGCAGCGTGAAGGCCGCGGCGATGAGCACGCCCGTGACGGCGACCAGCGCCCACAGCGGCGAGGTCTTCCACGTGCCGATGAGGATGGTCAACTCGGCCGGGAAACCGCTGAAGCCCGGCATGCCCATCGAGGCGAGCCCGGCGATGACGAACACCACGGCGGCAAACGGCATCAGTTTGTGCAGCGGCATCGCGCGTAAGTCGTCGAGCTTCCGCGTGTGCGTGCGCTCATAAACCATGCGGCCGACGACGGCGAACAGCAGCCCGGCGATGATGCCGTGCGAGAACATCTGCAGCACCGCGCCCGCGACCGCCGTCGGATTGGCGGCGGCGAGGCCGAGCAGGACGAAGCCCATGTGGCTCACGCTCGAGTAGCCGATGACGAACTTGAAATCCTCCTGCACCAGCGCCACGAGGCCCGCATAGACGATGCCGATGATGGCCAGCCATGCGATGACCGGAGCGAAATACGCCAGACCGGCCGGGAACGTGGCCATCGCCACGCGCAGGCAGCCGTAGGCGCCCAGCTTCATCACGACGCCCGCCAGCAGCATCGACGCGGCGGTCGGCGCGGCCACGTGGCCCGTCGGCGCCCACGTGTGGAAGGGGAACATGCCCGCGAGCACCGCGAAGCCCGTGAAGATCAGCGCGAACATGCCCAGCTGTTCGAACCGCGTGAACTGCGGCACGGCCGCCGCGATCTCGCCCAGCGCAAACGTGGTGCCGCCCGCCGCCGCCCAGGCCCAGATCAGGCCGGCCATGACGAGCGCGCTGCCCGCGAACGAGTAGAGCACGAGCTTCATCGCGCCGTATTCGCGGTTGGTGGAGCCCCAGTTCGCGATGAGGAAATACTTCGGCACGATCGCGATTTCGTAGAACACGAAGAACAGGAACGCATCCGCGCTGAGGAACACGCCGAACACACCGCCGATCAGCGCGAGGTAGAAAGCGAAGAACTCGCCCGTGCGGTGCTCGATGTTCCAGGAGAAGAGCACGCCGACGACCGAGGCGAGGCCGGTGAGGACCATCAGCGTCATGCTGATGCCGTCGGCCGCGAGGTGGTAGCGCACGCCGAGTTGCGGAATCCACTCGACATTGACCAGCGTCTGCAGGGCGGCGGCGGGCTCGAAGCCGAGCGCGGCCCACAGCGCGAGGGCGAGGCTGGTCAGCGCCGTGCCGAGCGCCACGACGCGCGCGGCCTGCGCCGAGCGGAGGCCGGCCAGCAACGCCAGCGCGGCGCCGGCGAAGGACACGTAGATGGTGCAGGGAAGGGCGTTCATGGCAGCGGAAGTTGGGCGGCCCACGACGTCACGAGCGGGTTGACGAGGCCGGCGAGCAATTGCGGGACGAGGCCGAGCACGAACATCAGCACGATGAGCGGCACGAGCGTCATGATCTCCTCGGCGTCGAGATCGCGGAACTTCATCCCGGCGCCGGCGGACGGGCCGTGGAAGACGCGTTGCCAGAAGGTGAGGAGGAAGATCGCCGTGGCGAGCAGGCCGAGCGTGGAGACCGCGGCCGCGACCGGCGTGAGGCCGAACACGCCGCGGAAGATGAGGAACTCACCGACGAAGCCGTTCAGGCCCGGCAGGCCGAGCGAGGAGAACATCGCGATGCCGCACAGACCGGCGAAGACCGGAGCCGCGGTGCGCACGCCGCCGAAGTCGACGAGGCCGCGCCGGCCCGCGGCGCGCGTCTCGAGCACGCCCACGCAGAAGAACAGCGCGGCGGCGGAGAGACCGTGATTGAACATCTGCAGGATCGCTCCGCTCAGCGCGGCGGCGGGCGCCTCCGTGCCGGCTTGGCCGGCGGCAGCCACGGCGAAGAGCGCGAGGAGGCAGTAGCTCAAGTGGTTGACGGAGGAGTAGGCGACGAGGCGTTTCAGATCGGTCTGGCGCAGCGCGGCGTAGGCGCCGAGCACGACGCCCGCGACGGCGAGCCAGAGCAGGCACGGCGCGGCGGCGTGCAGTTGCGCCGGGAAGAGCGGCCAGAGCAGCCGGAGGAAGCCGTAAACACCCATCTTCGACAGCACGCCGGTGAGGAACATCGACGCACCGGTCGGCGCCTCGGCGTAAGCCGACGGCAGCCAGGTGTGGAAGGGGAAGAGCGGCACCTTCACGGCGAGTGCGATCAGCACGCCGAGGAAGACGACCTGCGGCCAGATGCCGCCCAGCGCTGCGAGCTTGCCCGCCAGTGCACCCTCGCGGGCGAGCGCGGCCAGTTGCACGAAGTCGAACGTGCCCGTGGCGGCGTAGAGCGCAGCGAAGGCCAGCAGCATGAACGCGCTGCCGCCGATGGTGTAGATCACGAACTGGTAGGCTGCGCGCGTGGCGCCCGGGCCGCCCCAGAGTTTGATGAGGAAGAAGGCCGGCACGAGGCTCAGCTCCCAGAAGATGAACCACGGGAAGAAATCCAGCGCGAGGAACACACCGAGCGCGCTGCCTTGCAGGAACAGGTAGAGCGAGGCGTAGAGCGCGGGCTGGCGTGCGGCGCGGGTCGTGCCGAACAGCGCCACTGGCGCGATCAGGCCGGTGAGGAGCACCAGCACGAGACTGAGCCCGTCGAGACCGAGGAAATAGTTCACGTTCAGCGCGCCGATCCAGGCGTGCTTCTCGACGAATTGCAGCGCGGTCTGGTGCGGATCGAAGCCGGCGAGCGCGGTGGTGCCGAGCGCGAGCGTCGAGAGGCTGAAGAACAGCGCGAGGGCGCGCGTGGCGCCGGCGCCGAGGCGCGGCAGCAGCGCGAGCAGGAGCGCACCCAGCCAGGGCGTGAAGACGATGAGCGAGAGGAGCGGGAGCGAGTTCATGCGTTCAGGCGCGACGCAGCGAATGTAGGGGCGCAGACTTGCTGCGCCCGACCGGTGCCCGCTGCACTTGGGCGCAGCAAGTCTGCGCCCCTACGATAAAGACCTTCGTGGCTCATTTCGCACCTCCCAGCAGGACGACGAGGAGGACGATCACGAAACCGAGGGCGAGCGTGCGCAGGTAGCCGTGCGCGTCGCCGGTCTGGAGCCGCGAGTAGAGCTGACCGAGGCCGCGGAGGCGCTCGCTGGTGGCGTTGAAGCCGCCGTTTAGCGTGCGCTCGTCGGTCTCGCGGTTGGCGAAGCCGGTGAACTCGCCGAGCTTGGCGAGGAAGCGGATGGCTCCGTCCCACACATTTCTGTCCATCCAGTCGGCCACGATGGCAAGGCCGGCGTTCAGGCGGAAGGCGGTGGCGGCGTAGAGTTCGTCGAAGCCGAGGCGGTTGCCCAGCGCGGCGAAGGCGCGGGGGGCTTGCACCTCGAGCGGGTCGCGCGCGGCGGCGTCCGCGCGCGGCCGGCGGCCGTAATAGGCCCAGCCGGCGCCGATGCCGACGGCGACGATGAGGACGGACGCGGCCATCAGGCCGGCGCCGTCGAAGAGGCCGTGGCCGTGCACCTCGGAGTGGCCTTCGAGCATGGCGCTGAGCCACGGATAGGAGGGCAGGTTGACCAAGCTCAGCAACACGGCGCAGGCCGCGAGCAGCACGAGCGGCACGGTCATGGCAGCGCGGTTCTCATGGGCGTGCTCGGCTGCGTGCGAGCGGGGCGCGCCGAAGAACGTCTCGGCCATGAGGCGCGTGTTGTAGAAAGCGGTGAGCACGACGCCGAGGAGTGCGGCGTAGAACGGGATCTGCGAGAAACTCCAGCCGTGCGCGGCGTGGAGAATGGCTTCCTTCGACCAGAAGCCGGAGAAGAACAGCGGCACGCCGACGAGCGCCATGGTGCCGATGCTGAAGGTGATGAAGGTGACCTTCATCTTCTTCGACAGACCGCCGAGCGAGCGGATGTCCTGCTCGTGATGCGCGGCGTGGATGACCGAGCCGGCGCCGAGGAAGAGCAGGGCCTTGAAGAAGGCGTGCGTCAGCAGGTGGAAAATCGCGGCCACCCACGAGCCGACGCCGATCGCGAGCATCATGTAGCCGAGCTGCGAGACGGTGGAGAAGGCGAGGATGCGCTTGATGTCGTTTTGCGCGACGGCGATGAACGCGCCCATGAGCGCCGTGATCGCGCCGATGAAGGCGACGACGGTGAGCGCGTCGGGCGTGAGCAGCGGGAAGACGCGCGCCATCAGGAACACGCCGGCGGCCACCATCGTGGCGGCGTGGATCAGGGCCGAGACTGGCGTCGGGCCCTCCATCGCGTCCGGGAGCCACACATGCAGCGGGAACTGGCCGGACTTGCCAACTGCACCGCAGAAGATGAGGAGGCCGATGGCGGTCGAGAGGGTGAGGCCGCCGCAGACCGTCTGGCCGGCCAGCGTGCCGAGCACGGCGGGTTCGAGCGCGCCGGCGCCGCCGTCGTAGAAGAGCATCGTGCCGCCCGCGTGTTGGAGCCAGAGCATGCCAAGCAACAGGCCGAGGTCGCCGATGCGCGTCGTGATGAAGGCTTTCTTCGCGGCGGCGGCGGCGGACGGCTTGTGGAACCAGAAGCCGATGAGCAGATACGACGCGAGGCCGACGAGTTCCCAACAGAGGAAGAGGAGCAGGAGGCTGTTCGCCACGAGCAGGCCGAGCATCGCGGCGGCGAAGAGGCTCAGGAAGCAGAAGAAGCGCGTGAAGTTGGCGTCCTCCTTCATGTAACCCGTGCTGAAGATGAAGATCAGCGCGCCGACGAAGGTCACCATCACGCACATGAAGGCCGTGAGCGGATCGAGCAGGAAACCGAGGCGAAGCGCGCCCGAGCCGAGGTCGAACCAGGCGAAGTTGAACACTTGTTTCGCGGCCGGATCGGCCAGCGCACCTTGGAGCGCGAGGCAGGACAGCACGAACGCGCCGAGCATGGCCGCGATGGCGGCGCCGGCGGCGATTTTGCGGCCGCCGCGCGGTGTGAGCGCGCCGATCGCGGCGGACGCGAGCGGCAGTGCCGGGATGAGCCAGAGAGTGTGGGCGGAGAGGGTCATGGCTCAGCCTTTGAGTTGGGCCGCTTCCTGGAGCTTCACGCTCTTGCGGTGGCGGTAGACGGCGATGACGAGCGCCAGGCCGACGGCGGCCTCGGCGGCGGCGACCGCAATGGAGAACAGCACGAAGATGAGACCGGTGCCCATCTCCGGGTGCGGGCCGTAGCGCCAGAACGCGATGAAGTTCAGGTTCGCGGCGTTGAGCATGAGCTCGATGCCGAGCAGCACGAGGATGGTGTTGCTGCGGGACAGCGCGCCGATCAGGCCGACGCAGAACAGCAGCGAGGAGAGGAGCAGGCAGAGCTGCAGCGTGCTCATGAGAAATCCTCCGGGTTGTCGGTGCGCTCCTGCGAGGCGATGACCACGGCGCCGAGCAGGGCGACGGTCAGGATGATGCCGATGATGAGCAGGCCGATCGCATGCGGTCCCATGAGTTGCCGGCCGATCTCCTTCACACTCGCGGCCGCCGGGAGCGCGGACGAGACATCGAGCGGCGTGCCGAAGATGGCGCCGCCAAGGACTCCGGCCACGCCGCCCGCGGCGAAGAGGCCGCCGATGACGCGCGGAATGGAATCCGCCTCGATCGGCGTCGGCGTGCCCTGCCGCGTGAGCAGGACCGCGAAGAGCACGACCATCGAGACAGCTCCGACGTAAACGAGGATCTGGGCGAAGGCGACGAACTGCGCGCCGGTCCAGAGGTAGAACGCCGCGACGCCGACCCAGCTGAGGACGAACAGCAGCGCGCTGTGAATCAGGTTGCGCAGCGACAAAGCCACGGCGGCCGAGCCGAGGATGAGAGCGGCGATGACGAGGAGGGCGAGCGTCATGTGGCGTAGCGGTAAGTGCGCGGACCGCGGCCTTGGTTGAGGCGGCGACCGATCCAGAGGAAGGGCACGATCACGATGGCGGCGGAGACGATCCAGCGGACCACCTGCAGTGCGGGGCTCCAGCCGGCCGTCAGCGACCAGAAGGCGGCGTTGGCGAGGTTGAGCAGGGCCAGCGGCACGAGGAATTGCCAGGAGAGGCGCGTGAGCTGGTCGATGCGGAGACGCAGCAGCGTGCCGCGGATCCAGATGAAGAAGACGATCATGCCGACGAGCTTCCCCATGAACCAGAGATACGAGGGGATGAACTCGAGGAAGGGGAACGGCGCCTGCCAGCCGCCGAGGAAGACGGTGATGCCGAGGCCGCTGAGGGCGAACAGGCCGAAGTATTCAGCCATGAAGAAGAGCGCGTATTTGAAACCGGAGTATTCCGTGAGGTGACCGGCGATGAGCTCGGACTCGGCCTCGGGCAAGTCGAACGGCGAGCGGTTGCTCTCGGCGAGAGCCGAGATGAGGAAGATGACGAAGCCCGCGAAACCCCACGGTGTGAACACGTGCCACGCGGGGAGGAAGCCGAAGGCCCAGTCGCCCTGCGCGAGGACGATCTCCTGCGTCGAGAGCGTGCCGGCGACGAGCAGCACGGGGACGACGGAGAGGATGAGCGGCAGCTCGTAGCTGATGAGCTGCGCCAGCGCGCGCATGGCCGCGAGCATCGAGTATTTGTTCCGGCTCGCCCAGCCGGCCATGAAGATGGCGAGCTCGGTGGCGGCGCCGGCGGCGAAGAAGTAGAGCACTGCGGCGTCGAGCTCGACCGGGATGAGGTTGCGGCCGTAGGGCAGCACGGCGTAGCCGAGCAAGGAGAAGGCGACGATACAGACCGGCGCGAGGAAGTGCAGGAGCTTGTCGGCGCCGGCGGGGACGATGTCCTCCTTGGTGAGCGCCTTGACGGCGTCGGCGAAGGGCTGGGTGAGGCCCCAGAGGCGCGGGCCGTTCTTCCACCAGGGCAGGCCGGCGCGGTTGGGGCCGAGGCGGTTTTGCAGGCGACTGAGAAGCTTGCGCTCGGCGATGGTCGTGAAGGCGAAGAGCACGCCGAACACCGTCAGGATGACGATGATGGTGATGAGCTGGTGCACGAGCCACTGCGCGGGCGCGGGGAACCAGGCCACGATGGCGTCACGGAGTTCGAGAGGGGCGCGTTCGAGGAACGCGGCGGATGCGGCGGCGGCGCTCATGAGGCGGCAGGTTGTCCGCCTTCGCTCGGGGAGCTAGGGCGGGATTCGTCCTTCGGCTGCGCAGCGGGCGAAGCGGTGGGCGCGGGCGAAGCGGGTTGGGCCGGCGCGGCGGCGGCGGCGGCGGCTGCCTTGGCGGCGGCGGCTTTCGCTGCAGCGGCGGCCGCGGCAGCCTTGGCTTTTTCCTCGGCGGCCTTGCGCTCGGCGCCGAGACGCTCGTCGACCTCGGCAGCTTCGGTCGGGCGGATCTGGTTGTAGTAAACGTTGGACTTCGCGAGCAGCTCGCGGGTGAGGAGCAGGCCGGTGAAGCGGTCCGTAGCGCCGACCTCGAAGACCTTGTCCATCTTGATCGAGTCGAAGGGGCAGACCTCGGCGCAGATGCCGCAACTCATGCAGACGGAGGTGTCGATGTCGAAGACGGCCGGGTAGAACTGCTGCTTGCCGGTGGCGTCGGGCTTCTTGTCCTTCGATTTCTCGATGTAGATGCACTGCGGTGGGCATTCCTTCTCGCAGATCTGGCAGGCGACACAGCGCAGCGTCGTCATCGGGTCTGCGCCGTCCTCGCACACGAGGAAAGGGAAGCTGCGGTAGTTCTCGCCGATGGGTGCCTTCTCCTCGGGATAGGAGACGGTCACCATGCGGGCGGGATCATGGTAGCTGCCGACGAAATTCTTCGCCGTGACGGCGAGGCCTTTGAGGAGTCCGGTGCCGAGCATGGTTTAGCGGTCCACTTCTCCGAGGACGATGTCGATGCTGCCGAGGATGACGACGGCGTCGGCCACGGTGTGGCCGAGACACATCTCCTCGAGCAGCGTCAGGTTGATGAGGGTGGGCGGGCGGACGCGGTAACGATACGGATTGGGCGTGCCGTCGCTGATGAGATAGAAACCGAGTTCGCCCTTCGGGCCTTCGATGCGGCCGTAGGCCTCGCCGGCTTTCGGGCGGAAGCCGCGGAGCTTCGCCTTCGGGTCCATGACCGGACCGGCGGGCAGGTCGCGGAAGGCCTGTTGGAGGATTTTGACCGACTCGCGCATTTCGAGGATGCGGAGCATGTAGCGGTCGTAGGTGTCGCCGTGCTCGCCGAGCGGCACGCGGAAATCGAAGCGCGGGTAGAAGCCGTAGCCGTCGACCTTGCGCAGGTCGTAGTTGTAGCCGGAGGCGCGGAGGCAAGGGCCGGTGATGCCGGCGTTGATGGCCTGTTTTGCGTCGAGCACGCCGAGGCCCTGGGTGCGGGCGAGCATGATCTCGTTGCCGGTGAGCATTTCCTCCCACTCGTCGAGGAAGCGGGGGAAGCCTTCCACGAGCTTCTGCGCGGCGGCGAGCCACTCGGGCGTCGGATCGACGCGGCAGCCTCCGAAGCGCTGGAAGTTGCACATCATGCGGGAGCCGCTCAGCGCCTCGAAAAGATCGAGGAACTTCTCGCGCTCGCGGAAGCCGTAGAGGAGCGGCGTGAACGAGGTGCCGAGGTCGTTGAAGAGGAAGCCGACGAGGCAGGTGTGGTTCACCAGGCGCGTCATTTCCGCGAGGATGATGCGGAGGTATTGCGCGCGATCGGGCACGGGTTGGCCGGCGAGCTTCTCGACCGCCATCGCGTAGGCCCAGTTGGTCGACATCGAGCAAAGGTAGTCGAGCCGATCGGTGTAGGGCATCGTCGCGAGATAGGTCGTGTTTTCAGCGATCTTCTCGTGGTTGCGGTGCAGGTAACCGAAGACGGGCTTGAGCTTGACGATCTGTTCGCCGTCGAGCGTCACGACCATGCGGAACACGCCGTGGGTCGAGGGGTGTTGCGGTCCCATCGAGACCTCGAGGAGGTCGCCGTGGAACTCGTCGTGCACGGCGCGGACGGTGGGTCCGCCGAAGGGATTGAACGGGGTGGGAGCGGAGCCGGCGCCGATCATGATTTGGTCTCCGGTTGGGCGGGCGCGGCGCTGGGCGCGGGCGCGGCCGGGTAATGCGACTTGGCGCGGACGAGCACCTGATCGTGGGGCGTCGGCTCCCATTCGTAGTCGTCGGGGGCGACGTAGTCCTTGCGCATCGGGTGATCCTTGAACTCGGGCCACATCAGCAGGCGGCGGAGGTCGGGATGGCCTTCGAACCGGATGCCGTAGAGATCGTAGATCTCGCGTTCCTGGAAATCGCAGGAGCGCCAGACGGGCGTGAGGGAAGGGAGCGCGACGTCGTCCGAGCGGTTGCCGGTGCGGAGGCGGATGACGACGGGGCCGTGCTTCAGCGCCATCGAATAGAGATGATAGACCGCCTCAAGGCAGCCGGGCTCGAAGCGCTTGGTCTTCTCCTCAATGACTTTGGCGGGACCGCCCGCGGGATCGGGCACGGTGGTCTTCTTCGTCTCGACGACTTCCTTGTCGGGCCAGTCGACGCCGGTGGCGTTGGAGCAGTAATCGAGTTGCAGCGCCTCGTCGTCGCGGAGGAAGAGGGCGATCTCCCGTCCGCAGGCCGGGTCGATGAGCAGCGAGTGCTCGGCGGCGGGGCCGGGGTTCTGCAGGATGGAAATCTTCGCGCCGGGGAAGCGGGCGAGCAGGCGGTCGCGGATCTGTTCGAGGGATTCCATGGCTCAGGCCTTGCGCGGGAGCGACGGCGGGGTCCACACGTCGGGATTTTTCGCGGGCACGATGTCGTGCTCGCCGTAAGTGGGAACGGGGAACTCGCTCGGCTTCTCCGGTTGGAACTGGCGGGCGGCGCCGGGGCCGGCGACGCGTTCGCCCTGGATCTTCTTTTGCAGCTCGATGAGGCCGTTGAGCAGCGCCTCGGGGCGCGGCGGGCAGCCGGGGATGTAGATATCGACCGGGATGAAACGATCGATGCCCTTGAGGACGTTGTAGCCCTGCTTGAAGGGACCGCCGGAGATGGCGCAGGCGCCCATGGCGATGCAGTATTTCGGCTCGGGCATCTGGTTCCAGAGGCGGACGACGTTCGGCGCCATCTTCTTGGTCACCGTGCCGGAGACGATCATGAGGTCGGCCTGGCGGGGCGAGGGGCGGAAAATCTCGGCGCCGAAGCGGGCGATGTCGAAACGGGCCGTGGCCGCGGCGATCATCTCGATGGCGCAGCAGGCGAGGCCGAATTGGAGCGGCCAGATGGAGTTGGCGCGGCCCCAGTTGTAGAGCTCCTCGAGGCTGGTGAGGAGGATGCCGTGGCGGCGGAGCTCCTCGCGTTCAGCGTCGGAGATGTTGCCCGCCGCCGGGAAGGGCGTCGGGGTTGGCGTGGAGGAAGCGTCGCTCATTTCCAGTTGAGGTGGCCGCGTGCCCAGGCCCAGACGAGGCCTTCGGCGAGAAGAAGGATGAACACCAGCATCGCGAACAACGCGCCCGCGGGCAGGCCGGTGAAGGCGACGGCGAAGGGCAGGAGGAACAGCACCTCGACGTCGAAGATCAGGAACAGGATCGCGTAGAGATAATAGTGGGCCTTGAACTGGATCCACGATTCGCCGCTCGGCGGGAGGCCGCATTCATAGACGGCGTTCTTCATCGCGCCGGGCTTGGCCGGTTGGAAAAAGCGGACCCAAAGCCAGGTGACGCTCAGCAAAATCAGCGGGAAGGCGAGCGCGACAGCAAGGAAGAGGGCCAGAAATGCGTGGGGGTGGCCGTTCATGTTTATTTTGGTAGAACGAGCTTCCAAAGATGCCAATCTCCATTCAACGCCGAAGCCGTTCCGTTAATTGTCAGAAGCTGCTCATGGGTTGTCGTGGGAGCGTGATGAGGAAGCATGATTGATAGTTGTCGCACGCGGGCCAAGAAACGCGCCGTGCTCGTCAAGAAGTGGAGAGAGCGGGCGCGGCTTTGCCGCTAGAGTGGGCCGGTCAACCCTCCACCACATGGCAACTCTCACCGATCGTCTTCCCTACAACGTCGCCGGCCGATTCTATGTCGATTCGACCTGCATCGATTGCGACCAATGTCGCGTCATCGCGCCCGAGAACTTCGCGCGCAATGAGGAGACCGGCACGTCCTACGTCACCAAGCAACCGGTCACCGAAGAGGAGATCGCCAAGTGCAAGGAAGCCATCGACAGCTGCGCCACGGCTTCGATCGGCGACGACGGCGAGTGATTTTCCCCCTGACCGACTGAACGCGCCTTGGCGCGCATGCTGTTACTTCCCCTTTGTGTGTTGTGTTCGACCGGCCGCGGCTGAGTAGTCAGCCGACGGCCGGTTCGGTTTTTGGCGGGGCGCATGCGCGCCCACGCCGCAAAATTGCCCGGGGCGGGCGCCGCATTCGGTGCGGCGGCGCCGTTTCCCGCTGAGGATTTCAACGGGCGCCAGCCGCGCGCAACACCTCGCGCCAGAGCGCGGTTTCGCCCGGGATGCCGTGGGCATCGAGTCGCGCGGCGATCTCGTGGAGCGTGGGCTCGGTGACACGGTGCTTCGGGTCGGCAGGCCATTCCGGGCGGCAGGCGCGGGCGAGAGCCCAGCAGGCCCAGGCTCGCCAGCGCCGCTGGTCGCGCCGCGGCTCGTTCATGCGGTCGGCGAGATGCTGGAAGTGCACGCGCGGGTTGCCGATGAAGACCTCGGGTGGCGTGTGCGTGAGGAACCACGCCATGGCGGCGTAGGGCAGCGGCCAGGTTCGCAGCACCACTTCGTCGCCGCGCAAATCGGCGCCGAGCGCGCGGTCCAGGCAGAGCGTGGCGCGCGCGGCGAGTCCGCGTTGCCAGAGGTGATGCCCGTAGGTCAGCGCGGTGAGATAGAACTCGGGTCCGCGGTCGGCACCCAGCGTCGTGAGCGCGCCCGCGTCCATCGCGGAAGGCGCAGCGGGCAGGTGAGGGCAGGGCGGGAGCGTGGGAGACAAAGGCAAGGGACGATGCGGGCGGTTGAGGAGCAGCACAAAATGGCCGCGGGCGGGCAAGATTTCTCCCTGCGGGCGCGACAAGTTTGTCTTGGCGCGCCGGGCGGGCTCCGCGCATAACGGGGCCCTGCAAGCGAGCGACTCAGATCTCATCAACGAAGTGCGGGGCTGGAAACGCCTCGCCCTGTGGTGCGTGGCGACGCTGCTGCGCGCATGGGTGCGCACGTTGCGGTTCGAGGTGGACGCGGCGACGCTGGCGTTGCTGACCAAATCGGACGTGCCCGTGGCGGTCGTGCTCTGGCACAACCGGTTGTTCCTTTCGCCGGAATTTTTCCGGCGCTACCGCACGCAGCGGCGCGTTTACGGGCTCGTGAGCGCGAGCAAGGACGGCGCTTGGCTGGCGGCTTTTTACCGGATGATCGGCATCCACCCGGTGCGCGGCTCGAGCAGCAACCTCGGCCGCGAGGCCGCGCGCGTGCTGATCGAGAAGATGCGCGAAGGGCACGACATCGGCATCACGCCTGACGGCCCGCGCGGCCCGCTCTACACGGTGGAGCCGGGCGTGCTGGTGGTGACTCGACGGCTCCACGCTCCGCTGGTGCTGATGGGGGCGGAATTCGGTCCGGCCCTGCGGCTGAAGAGCTGGGACAAGTTCTACGTGCCCGCGCCGTTCAGCCGCATCCGCATGCGCGCTGCCGTGCTCGCGCCGGTGAAGGCAGACGGCGAAAAATTGAACGCCGAGGACGTGCGCTCCGCGTTGTTGGCGATCAATCCCGACCGGGAATGATCGTTGCTACGAACCGTCCTGAGGACGGTCCGACTGGATCGATGGAAACCAAGCCCGGGAACGGATCGGACGATCGCGCTCCGCGGGCGGGCAACAGGATCAGAAGCTCGGCGTGACGGTGACGCTCTGACCGGGCTCGACGACGTAGTCGTTGCCGGTGCACCAGGTGACGTCGTTGATCAACACCTTGAAGATGACGGGGGAAGTGGCGCCCTTCAGCGTGGACGCCCAACCGTCGGCCGCGACGCAATCCATCGCCACGCCGTGATCCCAGCTCAGGCCGGGGCCTTCGCCGCGGAGGTAAAGGTGGTTGCCGAAGCCGATGTCGACCCGGGCCGAGATGAAGGTGGCGGGCGCTTCGCTCTGCGCGCCGGAGGCCTTTTTCCGCGTCGTGGCGGCGGCCGCGGGGGCGGTCGCCTTCTTGGCCGGAGCTTTGGTGACGGACGCCTTCTTGGCGACCGGAGTCTTCTTTGCGGTGGTCTTCTTCATGTCGGAAAGGGAATGAAAGTGAGTGTTGGAGGGTCTGTTCTCAGGCCAGCGCCCGCCGGTGCAATAGCAAATTCGGGGCCAATCTTACGGGCAGGTGAAATCGGGAGGCACTCGCGGACCGGTTTTCCGAGAAAATTTTGTTTTACTCCGACGAAATGGACCTTCAAACAGTGCGACTCCCTCGTGGGGCAGTAGCTCAGTTGATAGAGCGCGTCGTTCGCAACGACGAGGTCGTCGGTTTGATCCCGATCTGCTCCACCACTTTCCGCCTCCGGTGCCCGCGCGCCGGAGGCGATTTTGTCGGTGCCGGCGGTCTGGACAAGGCTGCGCCCGTCTTGCAGTGTGCGCGCCGGAGGTCTGTCCCCGTAGCTCAGCTGGATAGAGCAGCGGTTTTCTAAACCGCTGGTCGCGTGTTCGAGTCACGCCGGGGACGCCACTCCGCTTCCGCGTCGGGAGATCAGGGGCGGGTCACCTTGAGCCGGAAGAAAAGGTGCGGATGTTCGAGCTTGGGGCAACGGGCCTCCCAAGTCTGCCAGCCGTCCTGCTCCGAAACCTTCGCGTGCTCAACACCAGCTGTCGTCCAATTCACGAAGTCCGCCGTCGCTTCCACCGCGAAGTTGAGGTCGGTGACCGCGGCAGGGCGCTGATAGACGAAGGTCCAGTCTGCGGAGGTGGCGCCGGCCGCGCAGGCTCCCGACGGCGCGACGCGGTGGGCGTCGAGGCCGAGGGCGTATTTGAGGAGATTCGGCAGGCCATCGGCGGTGAGGACTGCTTGCGGCCCACTGAGCGCCGGGTCGGCCAGCTCCTCACTGCTGAACTGTTGCGCCTGCCACGCGGCGTAGGTCGCGGGGGCGGACGGGCCGCTGAGTTGGAGCGTGACGCTCTCGAATGAGAGCGGGACGTTGCCGACACCGCCGCCGTCGTCGGTCGAGAAATAGACGTGCAGCGCGCCGTCCGGCAGGTTGGTGGAGAAGGCACCGAGTTCGACGCCGTCGACCGAGAAGGTCACGGTCGTGGCCGTGACGGCGATCGCGTAGTCGTGCATCGAGTCGACGCCGGCGGGGAACGCGACGGTGAGCGCCGATTCCACACCGGCGCGGCGCACGCGCAGGCCGAGCGAGGTGCGTGAGGCGGAGTAGAACTCGGCGACGTTGGCCGCGTCGCTGCCGGCGCGCAGCCCGCGCGGCTGCTTGTTGCCGTAAACGCCGGGGTTCCAGTGTTCGGCGTAGGCGTAGCCGCGGAATTGCAGCCGGAGCGTCTGATCCGCGGCGACGGTCGCACCGCTCCGCGAGCGCAGCCACGAGTGTTGCACGGACTGCGTCAGGAGATTGAGCGCGCCGGTGCCGGTGTGCCCGATTTCGCCCGACCACTCCCAGAGTGCGGCATCGGGTGCGGCCCCGGCCGTGAGGTTGAAATCGTCGGCCACGAGCACGAGCGGACCGGTGTTGCTCGCGGTGACCGTGAGCGTGCGGGACACGTTCTCCGCGGGGAGCCAGGCCGTGTCGCCATCTTGGTTGGCGGTGATGGTGGCGGTGCCGGCACCGGTGATCGTGACCGTGGCGCCGTCGACCGTGGCCACGGCGGGGTTGTCGCTGCTGAAGGTGACGGGCAACCCGCTGCTGGCGGAGGCGGTGAGTGCGAACGGCGCCGCTTGGGTGGTGACCGAGGGAAGTTCACCGAAAGTGAGGGTCTGCGGCAGTCGGTGAACCCAGAGGGTGACGGGACTGCAGATCACGTGGCCGACGTCGTTGGTCACGACGACGTGGTAAGTGCCCATGGCGGTCGTGCGCACCGCGGCGAGCGTGAGCGTGGCGTCGGTGGCGCCTTCGATGGGCTGTTCCTCGAAATACCACTGATAGCGCAGTGGCGGCGTGCCGTTGGCGTTGACGCTGAAAACGGCGTCGGTGAGCGCATCGGCCACGAGGTCGGTCGGTGCGGCGAGGATGCCGGGCGGGGCGGGAGCGACCACGAGCGTGCGGCTCACCGGCTCGGCGGGCAGGTAGAAATCATCGCCCGGTTGGCTGGCGGTGAGGATCGTCTCGCCGATGCCGCGGATCGTCACGGTGGCGAGCTCCGTGGTCGCGATGGCGGGATCGGAGCTGGTGAAAAGCACCGGGAGTCCACTGCTCGCGCTCGCGTGCAAGGTGAAGGGCTCGTCATCGATGCGCTTGGGCGCGAATTCCTCGAACACGATCGTCTGCGGCAGGCGGTTGACCGTGAGGATCGCGGCGCGGCTCGTGGCGCTGCCGGCGGCGTTGGTGATGGTGACGCGGTATTCGCCGGCGTGCAGCGCATGCACGCTCGCGATGGTGAGGGTGGCGGTGGTGGCGCCGGCGAGCTCCGCGCCGTCCTTCGTCCATTGATACGAGAGGGGCGGGGTGCCGGTGGCGGTGACGCTGAAGGTGACGCTGGCGGTGGCGTCCACTGTGACGTCGGCCGGCTGCGTGGTGATGACCGGGAGGATCGGTGAAACCAGCGCGACGGAGTGCATCGCGCCTGCGGCGAGCGCGCTGACGTTGATCACGCCTCCGGGCGGCGAAGTCTGGCCGCTGTTGTTCAGGCCCCAGCCCACCACCGTGCCGCCGGATTGCACGGCGAGCGTGTGGCTTTCGCCGGCGGCGATCAGGCGTGGCCAACTGGGACCGGAGCTGAGCTGACCGTAGTTGCTCGCGCCCCAGCTCGCGGTCGCGGCTCCGTCCGCGATGAGGGCGACGCTGTGGTAACCGCCGGCAGCGATCGCGATGGCGCGGGTGACGTTGCCCGTCACGTTGCACTGTCCGTAGTTGTTCAGGCCCCAGGTGACGACGGTGCCGTCGCTCTTCAACGCCAGACTGTGGTAATGGCCGGCAGCGATCGCGATGACACCGCTGAGACCTGCGGGCACGGCGGTCTGGCCGGAACCGTTCTGGCCCCAAGCCACGACGGTGCCGTCGCTCTTCAGCGCGAGCGAGTGGTAGATGCCGGCCGCGATGGCGATGACGTTGCTCAGCGTCGGGGGCGGGGAGGCTTGGAAATAACCGTTGTGCCCCCAGCCGATGACGGTGCCGTTGCTGCGCAGGGCGAGGCTGTGATAGCCGCCGGCGGCGATGGCGACCGCATCGGTCAGCCCGGCTGGCACACCAGTCTGGCCGTTCGAGTTGAGGCCCCAAGCGACGACGGTGCCGTCCTGTTTCAGGGCGAGCGTGTGGGCGAAACAAGATGAGACCGAGACGACGCCGCTGAGGCCGGCAGGGATGGTCGTTTGGCCGGCGTTGTTGGCGCCCCAAGCGACAACGGTGCCGGGCATGCCGGTGACGCGCAGGACCTGTCGCACGCTCGGCGCGGCGAGATGGACTTCGTCGCCGGACTGCGAGGCGGTGATGACGACATAGCCGGCGTTGTGCACGGTCAGCACGCCGTCGGCGACGGAGGCGATGGAGGGATTCGCACTCGTGTAGCTCACGGGCAGGCCGCTGCTGGCCGTCGCTTGCAAGGTCACGGGCGCCGCATCCACGCGCAGCGCGCCGGGCGAGGGGAACGTGATCGTTTGCGCGAGGCGGTTGACGGTGAGCGTGGCGGGATCGCTCGTGACGCTGCCTGCGGGGTTGCTGACGACGGCGCGGTAGCTGCCGGCATCGCTGAGGCTCACTTGACTGAGGTCAAGGGTTGCGCTGGTTGCGCCGGTGATCGGCTGATCGTCCTTCAACCATTGATACGTGAACGGCGGCGTGCCACTCGCAGCCACCGTGAATGAGGCCGCTGCGGTCGGCGTGACGGTGAGGCTCGTCGGGTGCGTTGTAATGTCCGGTGCGACGATGCGCACGAGCGCGATGAGGAAATCGCTGCGCGAGGAGAGGGCGAAAAGGTTCGTCGCGGAGCCGGGAACGACGAGCTGGCCGTAGGCGTTGTTGCCCCAGACGACGACGGTGCCGTCGCGACGAATCGCGGCACTGTGCATGTTGCCCGCGGCAACCGCGACGACGTCGCTGAGATTGGCCGGAACGTTGCATTGTCCGTAGTAGTTATAGCCCCACGCGGCCACCGTGCCGTCGGCTTTCAATGCGACGGTGTGTGAGGAACCGCCGGCGACCGCCGCGACCGCGCCAAGGTCGCCGGGCACGTTGCATTGCCCGTAGGTGTTATTGCCCCACGCGACGAGGCTGCCGTCCGCCCGGATGGCGAGGGAGTGCACGGCGCCGGCGGCTATCCGGGTGACGTTGTTGAGCCCAGCGGGCGGATTGGCCTGTCCATAAACGTAGCCTCCGACAGCACCCCAACCGACGACGGTGCCGTCCGCTTTCAACGCGAGGGAATGCGCGCCGCCACCCGCCACGGCAGTCACGGTATTCAGGCCGGCGGGGATGTTGAGTTCGCCCCAATTATTCGTGCCCCAGCCGACGACGGTGCCATCGGAGCGCACCGCCAAATTATGCCAGTTGCCCGCGGCGATGGCGCGCACGCCCGTTAGTCCGGCCGGCACGGTGGCTTGGCCGTTGCTGTTGTAGCCCCACGCCACGACGGTCCCATCGGCGCGCAGTGCGATCGTGTGCATGCTTCCCGTCTCGACCGCGATCACGGCGCCGAGGCCCGCGGGCGGTGTGGTCACGCCGTAGGAGCTGTAGCCCCAGCCGACGACGTAGCCGAGCGGCGTCTCAGTTGCGCCGACGCTGGAAAGCGCGAACAGGAATCCGGCGGCGAGCGCGAGGCATGTTCCGACGCAGCGGTTGCGGCAAGCGGCAGCGACAGCAGAAGTCAGTCGTGCGCGGGCGGCGGTGAGTGCGCGTGAGCCGCGCGATTGCGCGGCGGGGTGAGCCGGTCCAGCGTCCAGGAAGTTCATGGTCAGCGGCGGCGAGGGGACGTGCAGCGCATCGCTCGTCGTTCGATGGTCGCGCTGCCGATGAAAACGTCGGACCGAAAGAGATCCGGCGTTGCACGAGGCATGGGCTGGATTTTAACGCCACGGCGCGCGGGCGGCTCCGCAGTTCTTGTGTTATTGCTCGGCGTCGACCTAGGGCCGGTTGCCCTTGATCTGCGCCAAGGCCGATTGGTGCCGGCGTGGTTGGCGTGACGTGCGCGCAGGGCGAATCACGCAGGCAGCAAAAAGGGCGCGTGCGGTCACGCGCCCTGAAATGGAAACGAAGGCGAAAAACCTAGCGAGCCGCGGCGCTGAGGCTCGCCCACGTGGCGGGCAGGCGCTCGCGCACGAGCTTCGCGCTGCTCGTGGGCAGGCGGGCGGGCGTGAGCGGGACGACGACCGTGTCTTCGCGGCTGAGGTCGCCGGCGGTGCGGCCGTATTTGTAGGTGCGGTCGAGGCCGCCATCGGTGTCGAGCTTCACGCTGGGCCATTGCGGGTTGGCCACCGAGATGTAGAACTGGTCGCCGCCCGCGGGTGCGGTGCCGGTGGCGGGACGCAACAGGCCAGCCTGGGAGAGGGAGCGCCAGAGGTCCTGCGCCGTCCACTTCGCGGGATCGACGACGTGGATTTGGCCGTCTGTGACGAGCGCGGCGTAGGGCTTGGTGCCGTCTGCGGCGGTGTAATCGCGCCACTTGGCGAGGGCGTCGACGATCTCCTGTTCCACCAGCGGATAGTGCGTGCAACCGAGCATGACGCTGTCGAGCGCGGCGCTCGCGCTGCCAGCCTTGAGGCGATCATTGAGCAGGCCGCGGATCTCGTAGTCGATGATCTCGGGGATGCTCTGTTTGACGGACGGCTCACCTTCGATGGCGGCGGCGAGCGTGACGGAGCCGCGTTGCCAGACGGCGGGGGATTTATCGCCGAGCACGCGCGTGATTGCAGTGGGGTAGGCTTGGCTGGCGCAGGTGGCGACCGTGGCGAACACGGCGATGCTGCCGGCCGACTCGCCGCGCGATTCCGCGTAGCCGCGTGCACCGGCCTCGACGACGCCGACCGTGATGACGGGAACGCCCCAGGCTTGTGTGGCCGCGCGGATGTCTTCCAAGCCGAAAGCCGTGGCGGTGTTGCAGGCGATGACGATCGCCTTCACCGCCGGCTTGTCCAACGCAGGGGCGGCGTCGCCCGGCGCGTGCCAGTAGCGGCGACCGAGGAGAAACGCCGCGTCCTTGAGGATGAGCTCGCGGAGAAAATCGGTCTTCTGCACGGCCGGGTAATTGCCGTAGGGCATGTTCGCCTGGTCGCCGAGGTAGATGAAGCGCTCGTTGACGAAGTCCGGCACGCCGTCGGCGCCGGGCTGGCCGGTGGCATTGTTGAAGCCGTCGAAGGTCTTGATCGCCTCGAACACGGTGAGGCCGCCCACGCCGGAATCGAACACACCGATGGGCAGCTCGCGCAGGTCGCCGCGGTAGTCGGCTGCGACGAAGGAGGCGGGCGCTTCCCCGGCGGGATGAGCGCGGGCGTGGTCGGCGGCGCGTTGCACCACCGCGTCGGCCGCGAAGGCGCTGACCGCGAACAGACAGGAAACCAACGTCAGGAAGGGGAGGCGTCGCAGGGTATTCACGGGCGAAAGGGAAATCCCGGTGGCCGGCAGTTTCGAGCGAAATGGGAGGAGGATTTGTCGCCGCACGAGTTAAGTAGGTCTCTCCCGGAACAGGTGGCGGGATGGGGGCAAAAATAATGACTTGCCTCGCGCCGGGGCGTGGGACTTCTTCGTCGTTCCGATGAACAATCGGGCTGTAGCGTAGCCTGGTAGCGCGCTTGCATGGGGTGCAAGAGGTCGTGAGTTCGAATCTCACCAGCCCGACCATTTTCCCCGAACCGCATCTTGGCGACGAGATGCGGTTCGTTGCGTCTAGTGACGGCGCATCAGGGAGTTTACGAAAACTAGCGGGGACGACCTGCCGCGATTCGTAGAGCCGGGCAAACCGCGGGAATTTTTCCCGGCTTGGGTGGGTGTTGGGTGTAAGCGCCCTATCTGCGAGCGACCCAGAAGCGGCACTCGTCGGAGAAGTCCTTCACCGCCTTCGGCTCGACGGCGATGCGGCGGCGCATCTCGTCCCACTCGTGTTCCCAACCGGTGGCGGCCAAATCCTCCAGAATCTCGGTGCGATCCGGCAGGTGCATGAAGACGCGGTAGTGGTCGTCGTCGACGAAGTAGCGGTCGCCGAATTCGACCAGCGCCGGGTCCTGCTTGTCCTGCGCCCAGAGCTCGGCCTGCCGCTTCCAGTGCCGGCGCTCGGCCGGTTCATCGTCGCGGTCGTGCGTGGTGAAGAGCAGCGGCGCGCCCGGGCGCGCGAGCGAGTGCAGGCCGCGGAGCGCGGCCCGGCGGTTCGCGCGGCCGGGGATCTGCATCAGGCCATTGAAAAGAAAAAGCACGCCGGCGAACCCCGGCGTCGCCGTCGTCGTCGACGACTCATCCGGCGACTTGTAACCTATTAGGTTACCCTTGCTGGAGCCTTTCCGTTCGTCGTGGCCGGTGCGCTCTCCGGCGGTTTGGTAACCTAATAGGTTACCAGTGGCGTCGAGGCGGGTGGCGTCGGCGTGGTGGAAACGGATGCGGCGCGTGACTTTTTTCTCGCGGGCGAAGTGGCGGGCTTGGGCGAGCAGTTCTTCGGCGAAGTCGAACGCGGTGATGCGCGTGTAGCCGAGTTCGGCCAGCGCGAGCGTCACGCGGCCGGTGCCGCAGCCGGCCTCAAGGAGCGGGGCGCGGAGGTCGGGAAAGTGTTGTTCGATCAGTTTCCGTTCCGAGGCCCAGAGCCCGAGCCGTTCGGCGGCGCGTGAGTAGTGCACGACGGATTCGAGCGCGTTGAAGTCTGCGCGAACGGTGTCGCCGGAGATTTTTTTCGGTGAGTCAGAGGCGGGCATCAGGGGCAAAACAGGGCGGCAATTCACGCGGGCGAAAGGTGGCGTGGCGCGGCTCGTGCGGAGAACTCGCCCTACCTTTTCTTCCAGGCGGCGAGGAACATGCCGTTGGCGTCGAGTTCCTGCGGCCAGAGGAAGAGTTGGGCGGCACCGGCCGCCGCAGTGGGCGCGCCGGCGAACACAGGTGCGGGCTCGAACTCGGGGTGCGCGGCGGTGAAGGCGTCGGCGATCGCGGTCGTCTCGGCGCGCGTGAGCGTGCAGACCGAATAGACGAGACGCCCGCCGGACTTGAGCGCAGGCGCGGCATGGTCGAGGAGGCGCTGTTGCACGACGGCGAGCTCGCGCACGTCGTCGGGCGAAGTGGTCCAGCGCGCGTGCGGGTTGCGCTGCCAGGTGCCGACGCCGCTGCAGGGGGCGTCGATGAGGATGCCGTCGAACTTGGTTTTGGTTGGGAGCTTCGCGCCGCCGTCCCACGGGGCGGTGCGGTAGTTGAACATCGCGGCGCGGGCGGCGCGTTTTTTCAGGTGATCGAGGCGGCGCACGGAGCGGTCGCTGGCCCAGATCATGCCCTTGTTCTGCATGAGGTCGGAGAGGTGGAGCGTCTTGCCGCCTTCACCGGCGCAGGCATCCCACCAAGTCTGGCCCGGCGCGGGGGCGCAGGCGTGGCCGACGAGTTGCGAGGCGAGGTCTTGGATTTCGAAAAGGCCGTCACGAAACTCGTCGGTGAGGAAGAGGTCGCGGGTGCCGGTGTAGCGGAAGGCGGCAGACGCCGCGCTGAATGCGGAAGACGGAACGCCGGTGGCAGCAGCAGCGGCAGGTGTGAGATCGCCGAGCCGGGCGGGGAGGTTGGGCGCCTCGTGCTGCTTGGCGCGAAGCCAGAGGGTCGGTGGGCGCTGGATTTGGCGGAGCCAATCGGCGGGCGCATCCATCTCGTCCTTCACCCACGCGGGAACGGCGCGGGCGGCGAGGGCTTCGGGCTTGAAGGATGCGGGCGTGCGATCGAAGCGGGCCTGGAGTTCAAGCGCGGCCGCGGCCTGTTTTTGCAGGGATTGCTTGGCGTCGAGCCAGCGCCACCAGCGGAACGTGGCGAACACCGCCTGGCTGACCGCCCGGCGCAGGGCGGGCGCGGATCCGTGCCGCGTGCGCCCGAGCGTCTCGCGCAGGGCGGCATCGGCGGGTTGGCCGCTCTGGACGAGCTTCAGGACGCGGGCGGTTTCGTTGAGGACGGCAGAGGTGGACACGCCGCGCAGCGAAGCCGTTCAGAGGTGCTTCTTCAAGAACGCTTCGATGCGCGTGTAGAGCTCGACGCGATTTTCCACCCGGGCGATGCCGTGGCCGACTTCCTTGAGGAACAGGGTCTCGTGCGGCACGCGGTTGGCGGCGAGGGCCTTCACCAGGCGGCGCGATTGCGCGATGTCGGCGATGTCGTCCTCATCGCCGTGCGCGACAAACACCGGGATGCGGATGTCGCCCACCGCGTTCATGGGGGACAGGGCGGCGAACTTGGCGCTCTGGGATTTCGGGTCGCCGATCCGACGCCGCAACAGGGCGATGGTGTAGGACGCGTCGTTGCGCCAGTCGCGGATCAGGCGCTGCCAGTCGAAGACGCCGGCGACGGTGACCGCGCAACGATAGAGTTCGGGCTCGAAGGCGGCGCCGCAGACGGCCAGATAGCCGCCAAAACTGGTGCCGACGATCGCGATGCGCTTGGGGTCGGCCACGCCGTATTTGATGAGCATGCGCACGCCGTCGGTGACGTCGTCGTGCATCTTCCGGAAAGCATACGCATCCCGCTCGCTGATGGAGTTGTCGTAGCCGGCGGAGCCGCGGTAATTCGGCTGGAACACCACGTAGCCGCGGCTGGCGTAGAACTGGGCCTCCGGGTCGAAATCGAGCGAGTCGCGCACCCACGGGCCGCCGTGGGGAAGCACGATGACGGGTGCGGGGCGCTTGGGATCGTGGCCGACGGGGTAGGTGAGGTAGGCGTCGAGCTGCAAGCCGTCGCGGGTGCGATACGTGGCGTGGTGCATCGGCGCGAGCAGCCGATCCTGAAGCCACGGGGCGAGGTTGCCGATCCGGCGGACCCGGTTGGCCGTGAGCTCGACGACGAAGTATTCGCCGGGATGTCGCGTGGTGCCGCTGTGGACGACCACGACGTCGCCCTTGTCGTCGACGATGCGGTTGATGCGTCCCTTCGGGAGCATCGCATCGATGCGCTGCTTGCGTGCAGCGACCGCGTCGTCGACCCACATTTGCACCGGGCCTTCGCGGTGAAGGTCCACACCGACGAATTCATCGTGTTGGAACAGCGGCGCGGCGTAGTCGAAACTGTAGCGCTTGGACGTGAGCAAGGGAGCGCTGAAGGAGAGGTCGACGGTGTTGAGGCGGACGATTTCGTGCTGGCCGGTGTCGGAGGTGCGGGCGGCGAAGACGACGGCAGGGTCGCGATCTACGGCGAGCAGTCGGACCTGATTCAGTTTTACGGGTGTGGGGACCCATTGTTTGCCGTCGCGACGGAAGAGCCGGGTCTTGGCGCCGGTGTGGGTGATGATGTAGCGCAGTTCGCCGTCCCGGTCGCGCAGCCAGCGGATCATGTTCTCGCCGGGCGGTGGCGGGATGTAGGCGGCGAGGTTGGCGTTGCTCATGTGGATGTTCTCGCTGTCTTGGCGCAGGTCGAGTTCGACGAGGCCCTCGGGCGTCCCGTTGTCCTCCTCGGCGAGGGCGGCGGCGCGCACCCAGACGAGCAGGTTGTCCGGCCGCGCACGAGGAATGCCCAGGATTTGCACCACGTCGTAGCGGTTCACCACGGTGATCTTGTCCGGCCGGTCGCGCGGGATGGCGTAAACGCCGTAGGCGTAGCGGCGGTCCTGCGAGACGCTGAAGACGAGACGGTCGTCGCCGGCCCACGAGAAGCTGTAAATGTCGAGCTCGCGCGACGGGCGCAGGCCGGCGGCTTCGCCGGTCTTGATGTCGACGATCGAGAGGCCGCGTGAATCGAGCTTCGCGTCCTGCACCATCATGGCGAGGTGGGTGCCCGTGCGGTTCAGTTGCGGGGCTTTCAGCTGTGGCGCGCGGAAGAAATCCTCGACGCTCAACTCGGCCGGGCTGGTGGGTGGAGTGGCGGGCTGGCTGGCGGGCGCGAGAAGAGTCAGTGCGCAGAAGAGCACAAGACTCACGCCCAGCGTCGGGCGTGTGAAGCGGCACGTTTTTCCGAGCGAGCGCGGGCAATGGGGTTTTGCGCGGTGAGACGAAACCGACGCGGGTCGGCATGGACCGCGGCCACAGGCGAAGCGAACGATGGGCATATTGGAGTGACGTGCGTGGCCCGCAGCGGCAGCAGACGCGCTGGCGAAGCGAGCGTCAATCGCCGCTCCGCAGGCGGACGGGCTTAGAACCGTCGCTAACGCGCGCAACGTGTTTGCCTCATCGCGAATGCGCAGGCGTGCTGAGCAGGCGTGAGACCGCCGCGGGCGTGCTTAGCCGGAACGCTTACCCCAGCGACGCACTTCCTTCAGCTCGAGCGCGCGGGTCTCGATGAGCGCGCCGACGCAGGCGGCGTGGTGACGCAATTCCTGGAAGGCCGGACCGGTGACGCGCCACTTCAACGCGAAGGACGTCTCGGCGATCGGCGCGACGCGGCCTTCGAAGAGGAAGGCGATCTCGACCTTCGTGTCGCCGTTGGCGGCGTCGATGGCTTTGCGGAGCTTGGGCAGAAAGTCGGTGACGCCCGGGTGGTCGGGCTGGAGGAGCCAGGTGACCTTGCGGATGTTCGACGGCAAGTAGGCGTCGAGCGGATAGACTTCCTTGATGTTCAGGCGCGCGCCGTCGTTGCCCTTCATCACGGAGCCGAGGAGGACGACGGGGAGGTTTTCGCCAAGGAGCTTGCCGTAGGTCTCGTAGGCGTCGGCATACATGTTGACCGAGATCGTCGCGCGGCGGCTGGCGAGGTTGAAGAAGGCCCACGGACGGTTGTCGCGTTTCGAGAGACGCTTCGTGACACCACTCATCAGGCCGGCGAGGCGGAACTCCACGCGGTCGCCTTCGAGGAGAACGGATTCTTCAGTATGCGTGCACAGCGCCTCGGCGAGGCCGGCGTAGGCGTTGAGCGGATGGCCGGAGACGTAGAAGCCGAGGAGCTCTTTTTCGAACTGGAGGCGCTCCTGTGCGGTGAAGTCGGTGGCGGAGTCGGCGGGGGCGGGTGCTTTTTCGCCGCCGGGGACGTCAGCGACCACCTTTTTGCCGCGCTTCGGTTTCTCGTCGGCGAGCATGTCGAGGAAGCTGTGCTGGCCGGCGGCCTTGTCGCGGGCGTGCGCGACGGCACCGGCGAGGGCGGCGTCGATGCCGTCGAAGAGCGGTTTGCGCGGCGCGTGGCTGTAGTCGAAGGCGCCGGTCTTCACGAGGTGCTCGAGCACGCGCTTGTTGATCGCGCGGCCGTCGACGCGGCGCACGAAGTCCTCGAAGTCGGCGAACGGGCCGTTGGCTTCGCGCTCCTCGATGATCTTGGCGGCGGCGAGTTCGCCGACGCCCTTGATGCCGGCGAGACCGAAGCGGATCTTGTCGCCGACGGGCGTGAAGTCACCGCGCGATTCGTTCACGTCGGGGCCGAGCACGGTGATGCCCATGGCCTCGGCCTCGGCGATGAAGTGCGAGACCTTTTCCGCGTTGCCGAGTTCGGCCGTGAGCACGGCGGCCATGAACTGCACCGGGTAATTCGCCTTGAGAAACGCGGTCTGGTAGCTGACGAGCGCGTAGGACGCGGAGTGCGATTTGTTGAAGCCGTAGTTCGCGAACTTGTTCAGCAGGTCGAAGATTTCGTTGGCCTTGGCCTCGCTGATGTCGTTCACGCGCTTGGCGCCTTCGACGAACTTGATGCGCTCCTTGGCCATGGCCTCGGCGTCCTTCTTGCCCATGGCGCGGCGGAGCATGTCGGCGCCGCCGAGCGTGTAGCCGGCGATGATTTTCGCGCACTCCATGACCTGCTCCTGATAGACGATGATGCCGTAGGTTTCCTGCAGGGATTGCTCGAGGAGCTTGTGCGGGTAGGAGACGGTTGAGGGGTCGCGTTTGCCGCGGGCGTAGTCGGGGATGAACTGCATCGGGCCCGGGCGGTAGAGGGCGCAGATGGCGTTGATGTCGTTGATGTCGGTCACGCCGACCTGCTTGCAGGCGTTCTGCATGCCGCCGGATTCGAGTTGGAACACGCCGACGGTCTTGCCGGCGTTGAGCATTGCGTAGGTCTTCGGGTCGTCGAGCGGGATGGCCTCGATGTCGAAAGTCGGATTCGGGCCGCGGCGGACGTTGGCGACGGCGTCGGCGATGACGGTGAGCGTCTTGAGGCCGAGGAAGTCCATCTTCAGCAACCCGAGTTTGCCGACGGCGTTCATGTCGTATTGCACCGTCACGTCGCCTTCCTGGAGCGTGAGCGGGACGAACTCGTCGAGCGGCTGGTCGGTGATGATGATGCCGGCGGCGTGCTTGCCGGTGTTGCGCACCATGCCTTCGAGGACGAGGCCTTGGTCGATGATCTTTTTCGCGTTGGGGTTCGTATCGTATTCGCGTTTGAGCTCGGCGGATTTTTCCAACGCGTCCTTGAGCGCGATGTTGAGCTCGTCGGGGATCATCTTCGCGAGGCGGTCGGCCTCGGCGAAGGTCAGGTCGTGCACGCGCGAGACGTCGCGCACGACCATCTTCGCGCCGAGCGTGCCGTAGGTTATGATGTTGGCGACGCAGTCGTGGCCGTATTTCTGGCGGACGTAGTCGATGACCTCGCCGCGGCGGCGCATGCAGAAATCGATATCGAAGTCCGGCGGCGACACGCGCTCGGGATTGAGGAAGCGCTCGAACAGCAGCTTGAACCGGATCGGATCGAGATTGGTGATCGAGAGGAGGTAGGCGACGAGACAGCCGGCACCCGAGCCGCGGCCGGGGCCGACGGGGATGCCCTTCGATTTGGCCCAGTGGATGAAATCCCAGACGACGAGGAAGTAGTCGATGAAGCCCGTGACCCGGATGATCGAGAGCTCGAAGGCGAGACGCACGACGAGTTCCTCTTCGAGCGGCAGACCGGTGTAGTCGGGTGCGGTGGGCTTCTGGCCCTCAGGGAGATTTGTGAGTTTGGCCAAGCGCTCGGCTACGGCAGGGCGAGCAGCGATGTCGGCGTAATTGAACCCGTAGCGCTTCTTCAGGCCCTCATGGCAGAGTTGCTCGAGGTAATCGCCGGGGGTGAGCTGGTCCTTGATCTCGGCCGGGAGCGGATACTTCGGGTAACGTTCGGAGCCCTTCGGGAACGGGATGATGCCCGTCTCGCACATCTCGGCGACGGCCTGGGTGTTGGTGACCGATTCGGGCACCTCGCCGAAGAGCTGCTCCATCTCGGCGCGCGACTTGAGGTAGAATTGCGTGCCGTCGAACTTCATGCGGTCCGTCTCGGCGACCTTGGCGCCGGTCTGGATGCAGAGGAGGGCGTCGTGCGGGCCGGCGTCCTCGTGGTTCACGTAGTGGACGTCGTTCGTGCAGATGACCTTCAGGTTGAACTCCTCGCCGAGCTTGAGGAGGCCGGGGATGATCTTGCGTTGCTCGGGGATGCCGTGGTCCTGGATTTCGACGAAGAAATTCTCGCGGCCGAAGATTTCCACGAAGCGTCCGCAGGCCTGCCGTGCCTGCTCGTAGCGGTCGTGCAGCAGGTGCTGAGGCACGATGGCGGCGAGGCAGCCGGTGAAGCCGATGAGGCCGCCGGAGTGGCGCGCGAGGGTGTCCATGTCGGCACGCGGCTTGTAGTAAAAGCCCTTGAGGTGCGCGTAGGAGACGAGTTTCAGCAGGTTTTGGTAGCCCTGAAGATTCTTTGCCAGCAGCCCCATGTGGTAGTAGCTCTTGCCGTCCTCGGCGCGGCCGTTCTTTTCCAAAGCGGAGCCTTCGGTCAGATAAATTTCGCAGCCGATGAGCGGCTTGATGCCGTGGGTTTTGGCTGCGTTGTAGAACTCGATCGCGCCATACATGTTGCCGTGGTCCGTGAGCGCGAGGGAGGTCATGCCCAGCGCCTTGGCGCGGCCCATGAGGCGGTCGATGCGGCAGGCGCCGTCGAGCAGGCTGTAGTCGGTGTGGACGTGGAGATGGACGAAACTGTTGTCGGGAGCGGCCACTGGAAGGTGATGGCAAGCCTGCGCCCCGGACCGCGCAAGAGCATTCCTCGGAATGTGGAAAACTTATGCGGGGCCAGCGGTTGCGCGGGTCGGGCCCTGCCGGCGTGGCCGAGTTTCGCGCTGAGGCGCTGGTTCTCGGGCGCCCTGAATTTCAGCCCTCAACCCATGACGGCTAGGGGCAGTCGCCCCCACCTTGGGAGACCCTTAAAAATAGTCATTGACGGCGGCGCGGCGGACCGGCTTCTTTCTGGCCTTTCGTCCCTTTACCAACCGTCCCTTTACCATGTCTATCGAGATCAAAATGCGCAAAAACGAGCCCATCGATCGTGCGATCCGTCGCATGAAGAAGAAGCTCGACCGCGAGAACATCATCAAGGACGTGCGCGCCAAGCGTTACTACGAGAAGCCCTGCGAGAAGCGCCGCCGCAAGAACAAGGTGGCCGCCTTCACCGCGATGCTCCGCGCGCGCTACGCGAACTGAGTTCCGCGTCCCTCCGTTTTCGAACCGGCCGCACGCCTAGTGCGCGGCCGGTTTTTTATTGTTCGCGCGACGGGGAGCGCTGGCGGGAACTATGCGGATGACGTGGACGCGCGCTTGCCAGCCGCTGAATCTCTTGTCCTAGTGCACGTTGCCCAATGAAGCCGATTCTCGCCCTGTCCAGTTGCTGGTGTTCGCCACGGCACCAGGACGGCTACGAAATGCTGAAGGAAATGGCCGGGCTGGGCTTCGAGTATGTCGAGCTCAGCCACGGCATCCGGATCACGCTGGTGCCGGGCATTATGCGGGCGGTGGAGGAGGGCGTGATCAAGGTCGCCTCCTGCCATAACTTCTGCCCGTTGCCGACCGGCATCAACCACGCCGCGCCCAATCTCTACATGCCGTCCTCCAAGGACCGCCGGGAGCGCGAGCAATGGCTGCGCAACAGCCGCCGCTCGGTCGAGTTTGCGAGCCAGATCGGCGCCAAGAAATTGGTGATGCACTTGGGCAGCGTGGAATTCTTCTGGTCGAACCCCGGCCGCAAGCTCGACGACTACATCGAGGCGCGCACCGGGCAGGACGTAACCCAGGATCCCGTCTACCAGAAGTTGCTCGCGTCGGCCCTGGCCAAGCTGCGGGCGCGCAAGGCCGATTACTGGGAAAACACCCGCGCCGGCATCGCGGAGCTGCTGCCTTACGCCGCCTCCAAGGGCATCGCCCTCGGCTTCGAGAACCGCGAAGCCTTCGAGGAGCTTCCGCTCGACGAGGACTACGCGGAGTTTGTCGCGACTGTGCCGCCCGAGTCGCTCGCCGGCTACTGGCACGACGCCGGTCACGCGCAGATCAAGCAGGGCATGGGCCTGCTCAATCACCGCGAGCATCTGGAGAAAAACGCGCCGCGCGCGATCGGGTTCCACTTGCACGACGTCAGCGCCGATGGACGCGACCACCAGCCGATCGGCTCGGGGCAGATCGATTTCGAGATGATCAGTCGCTTCTGGCGCCCCGAGCACACGCTCGTGCTTGAGTTCAGCCCGCGCCTCACGCCGGAAGACATCCTCGTCTCGAAGAAGCGCGTCGAGGCGCTCATCGAAGCGCGCTTCGGCTCGTAAGCGGGACCTACTTCTGCAGTTCCGCGATCCAGCGCTTGTGCGGACCGGAGAGCGTGACGCGGTCGAGCTCCGCGAGCGGAACCCATTCGAGCGCGGCGTTCTTCGCGAGGCGGGTGCGCAGCGGCGCGTCGACTTTCACCGCATGGATCCGCTCGGTGATCTGAAAGCGCGTGATGGCGCGTCGCTTGGTGGCGAGAAGCGGCAAATCGCCCGCTGGCACGCCCAGATCCGCCAACTCCGGCAACTCGTGCAAGCCCGCCAACCGCTTCGCGCCCGCGCCGCCGCGTCGCAGCAGCAGGCGGCCGTCGTGCGTGCACCATGCGCGGTCGATGGTGCGCTGCTCGATCTTCTTCGGCGCGAGCCGGGGTAGCGCTTCCGGATCGCCGGCCCGGCGCGCGGCGCAGAAGGCGGCGACGGGGCAGGTGAGGCAGAGCGGTTTCTGGCGGAAACAGACCGTCGCCCCGAGTTCCATCATCGCCTGGTTGTGCGTGCCCGGGTGCGAGCCGACGATCAGCGCGTCGGCCAGCGGGGTGAAGTGCTTCACCGCCGCCGTGCCGTCGCGGAACGCCTGGCGCTCGTCCGTCAGGCGCGCGAGGATGCGCACGACATTGCCGTCCACGACGGCCGCGGGTTCGTCGAAGGCGATGCTCGTGACCGCTGCGGCCGTGTAAGGTCCGATGCCGGGGAGTTCGCGCCACGCGGCCGGCGTGCGCGGCGGGGCGGGCATGGCCGCCACGGCTTGCGCGAGGCGGTGGAGATTGCGCGCGCGCGAGTAGTAGCCGAGGCCCTCCCAGAGTTTCAGCACCTTGGCCTCGGGCGCGGCGGCGAGCGCGGCGAAGTCGGGCAACTCCCGCAGCCAGCGCTCGAAGTAGGGCAGCACGGTCGCGACCTGCGTCTGCTGCAGCATCAATTCCGAGACGACGGTCTTGTAGAGCGAGGGCGCGGTGCGCCACGGCAGCCGGCGCTGGTGCACGCGATACCAGCCGTGGAGAGCGGCTTGGAAATCGGCGCGGCAGGCGGTGAGTCGGGTGGATGCGTGGGCCACGAAAAGGCCCCAGCCTTCGCCGAAGGCTCCGGCTGACAAGCGCGAAGGCACGGACGCGCGCCGGACGAAGGCGGCGCGGGGCAAGTTTTTCGTGTATTTTTGCGTCTCTTTGTGGCCACCTCTGCGCATGCCCAAACGGTCATACGACGCCGAGGAGGAGAAGCCCAAGGCGCTCACCACCTACACGATCAAGCTCGACGACGCGCAGATGGAAAAACTGCGCGCCGCGGTGGCGAAGAAGTATTGGGAGGAGGTCGAGGTGCCGTATGCGCGGTTCGCGTTCAAGGGCCCGAAGGTCAACGTCACCGCCTACACCAGCGGCAAGGTCGTCGTCGCCGGCAAGGAGACTGAGGATTTCGTGCAGAACATCATCGAAGCCGAGGTCACCGGCCTCGCGCAACTGGGCTACGACGACGTGCACCATCCCGAGTGGTTCGAGCCGCACGCCGGCCTCGACGAATCGGGCAAGGGCGACCTCTTCGGCCCGGTCGTGGCCGCGACGGTCATTGCCGAGCGCCCGGCGATCGAAGCCTGGCGCAAAGCTGGCGTGCGCGATTCTAAGAGCATCGAGGACTCGCAGATCCTGAAGCTCGACGAGGTCATCCGCGCCACGCCCGGCGTCGTCGTGGAAGTCGTCGCCTGTGGCATGGCGAAATACAACGAACTCATGCTCAAGCCCGCCGCCAACCTCAACCGCCTGCTCGCCTGGCAGCACGCGCGCGCTCTCGAGGCGGCGTTGCAGAAGAAGTGGGTCGGACGCGGCCTGCTCGACCAGTTCTCCAAGGAACCGCTGGTGCAGCGCGAGCTGAAGAAGCGCGGCCTCGAGCGCTTCAACCTCGAGATGCGCACCAAGGCCGAGTCGGACCCGGTGGTCGCGGCGGCTTCGGTCGTGGCGCGCGCGGAGTTCGTGCGGACGATGCGGGAACTGTCGCGCGAGGCGGGCGAGAAGCTGCAATTCGGCGCCGGCGCGCAGGCCAAGGCGCAGGCGGCGCGCATCATCGACACGCTGGGCGCGCGCGCGCTGGGGCGTTTCGCCAAGCTGCATTTCCGCACGAGCTACGAAGTGGTCGCCGCGGCGGGCAAGCTGGGCGAACTGCCGCTGAAGGAGCCGAGGGAGAAGACGGAGTGGCGCCGCTGATGAGGGCGATCCGAATGAGCGTCGTGGGCTCCGTGGTAGGGGCGCAGTCTTGCTGCGCCCGACGGATCGACATTCGCGCGCAGGGCGCAGCCAGCCTGCGCCCCTATAGTTTCAGTCGAGGCCACCCATGCCGGTGAAACGCCGCCAACTCCGCGGATTCGACCTGAAGCAGATCCAGGGCTTCGAGGGCCTGATCGGCGTGGATGAGGCCGGGCGCGGCGCGCTGGCCGGCCCGGTCGTGGCCGGCGCGGTGCTCGTGACGCGCGACTTCCTCGAATCCCGCTGGGCCGTGGGCAAATCCGGCCGCGTGAACGACTCGAAGCAGCTCTCGGCGGCGGAGCGCACGGAGTTGTGGACCGAGTTCGAGGAACTCGCCCGGCAGGGGCAGATCCACGCGACCTTCGGCCTCGCCGACGTGGCCGAGATCGAGACGGTGAACATCCTCGGCGCGACGAAGCTCGCCATGCGCCGCGCGCTCGAAGGCATCTATCCCGCGACGGCCTTCGAGCGGAAGGAGGCGCCGGACCTTTTTGCCAGCGAGGCGGAGCGCAGCGCGTTCCAGCCGACGGTGTCGTGCCACATCCTGATCGACGGTCTGCCGCTGCGCCATTTCCCGTATCCGCACCAAGGCGTCGTCAGCGGCGACGCGCGCTCGCTGTGCGTCGCCATGGCGTCGATCGTCGCCAAGGTGACGCGCGACCGCTTGATGGACGAGCTCGACAAAGTGCATCCCGGCTACGGCTTCGCGCAACACAAGGGCTACGGCACCGAGGAACACCGCGAGGCGTTGCTCAAGCTCGGGCGCAGTCCCGTGCACCGGGACAGTTTTCTCCGCAAGCTCTTCGCGCAGCCGCGCGACCTCGAGGGACAGCTCACTTTTTTCAGCGAGTAGGACAGGGCGGGGCAGGCGCAATTTCCGCGTGCTCCGCCGGCGAAAATACCTTTGGCTGCGGACGATGATACCCCGCGTCTCACTCGTCGTCCTGCTGCTGGCTGCGGCTGCCGTCGTGCCGTGCGCCCGCGCGGAGCCGAGTGTCGAGGAGCGCCTGCGTGCACTCGAGCAACAGGTGCAGCGTCTCGCGCAGGAGAACGCCGACCTGCGTCGTGAGCTGTGCGCGAAGGCCGCGGATATCCCGCCGCCGGTGACGGTGCGGCCCGCGGGCAAGGAGACGCGCCTCGCCGTGGGCGGCATGCTGCAGGGGCAGGCGGAGTTCGGTGGCCGGCCCGACACGCGTTGGTCCGGCAGCACGGGGAACGATCGATTCTTCTTTCGCCGCGCGCGGCTTTACGTGACGGGCGAGTTGGCTGAGCACTTCGATTTCAAGGCCGAGCTCGATCTTCAGGGCAACACGCTTGCCGGTGGCACCGGCCACAACGCCCGCGCCAACGAAGTCTATGTCAACTGGCGCCAGTTCCCCGCGGCGAACCTGCGCTTCGGCCAGCTCAAGCCCGCCTTCGGCGGCGAGCAGCTGCTCAGCGATGCGAAGATGCTCACGATCGAGCGTTCGCTTGCCAACGACCGCCTCACCGACGGCCGCCAGCTCGCCGCTGCCGTGCTCGGCGAACTCTTCGACCGGCGGCTGAGCTACATGGTCGTCGTGGGCAACGGTAACGGCTCCAACGTCAGCGCGAACGACAACAACAAATTCCAGCGTTCCGCGCGCGTCGCATTCTCCCCGTGGTCGGCGCCGGGCCGCAGGCTCACCGTCGCCGTCAACGGCCTGCAGACCGAGGACGACGCCGTGACGCGCAGCGGGCTCGGCTTCACCGGCAACACCTTCGCCGGCCGGCGCTCGGGGCTGGGCGCCGATGTTGCGTTCACTGCCGGCGCGTTGGATCTCTCCGCCGAGTGGCTTCGCGCCACTTACCGTCCGACGGACGGCGTGCCGGAGCCGCGTTTCCACGGCGAGGGCTGGCACCTCACGGCGGCGTATTTCCTCTGGCCGGCGAAGTTGCAGGCGGTCGTGCGGCGCGAGTCCTTCGATCCCGATTCGGATCGGCCCGGCGACGCGGTCGACACCTGGCTCTTTGGTCTCAATTACCTTCTCAAGGGCGACGATCTCAAATTCCAGCTCAACTACCTGCGCGGCGACTCCCCCGCGACCGGCGAGGACGGCCGGCTGTTGACGCGCGTGCAGCTGTTGTTCTGAGTCGCGCCGCGGCGGCACCCACCATGGCGGGCAAGAAACACAGTTCCCTCGACAAGGTCCTCGGTCGGCTCGACCAGCTCGACCAGGCCAACCTGCAGAATCTCGTGCAGCGTCTCGCGCGCGAGCGCGCGCTGCTTGAGGCGGTTTTCAACACGCTGCAGGAGGGCATCCTCGTCATTGATGCCGACGGCAACATCGACTACGCCAACGAGTCCGCGCTGAAGCTCATCGGCCTGAAGGACGGCGCCACCGGCGCCTCGCTCTGGCGGCTCGTGCCGGGTCTGCGCGATTCGCTCGCCGGCGGCGCCGAGTCGTCGGGCAGCGATCGCACCGCGCCGGTCGCCACGCGCGAGTTTGAGCTGACTTATCCGCAGCCGCGCGTCGTGCGGCTCTACCGCGTGCCGTTCCACGAAGGCGCCAACGGCCAGGCGCGCTCCGCCATCATCCTCACCGACATCACGAGCGAGAAACAGTCCACCGAGGAACGCATCGAGAACGAGCGCGTCTCGTCCATCCTGCTCCTCGCCGCCGGCGTGGCGCACGAGCTGGGCAATCCGCTCAACTCGCTCACGATCCACCTCCAACTGATCGACCGCCGGCTCCGCAAACTCCGCGGCTCGAAGGAGACCGACGCCATAGTCGAGTCCATCAAGGTCTGTAAGGACGAGGTCACGCGGCTCGACGGCATCATCAAGAATTTCCTCGAGGCCATCCGCCCGCGGCCGCCCGATCTCGCCGACACCAATCTCATCGAGGTGCTGGAGGATGTGCTGCGTTTCCAAGCGCGCGAACTCGAGGACCGCCGCATCGAGGTGGACGGCGATCTACCCGGCACCGCGCCCGTGATCTCCGCCGACCGCGACCAGCTCAAGCAGGTCTTCTTCAATCTCATCAAGAACGCCATGGAGGCCATGGAGCCGGGCGGCCGGTTGCGCGTGCGCGTGCGCACGGACGACGACTCGGTCTTCGTCGCCTTCGCCGACACCGGTAGCGGCATCAAGGTGGAGGACATGGCCAAGCTCTTCTCGCCCTACCACACGACCAAGCCCAGCGGCCACGGCCTCGGCCTGACCATCGTGGAGCGCATCATGCGCGATCACGGCGGCCATGTCGGCATCGAGAGCAAGGAAGGCGTGGGCACGGTCGTGACCCTGCAATTCCCGCAAAAGCACCGCCGCGTGCGGATGCTCAAGTAGGATCGGTTCACCCCGCATCCGGCTTCGCCGCTCAGTCAGTTTCGTGTGGAGCGGTATCGTCGGCGGCCTGCGCTGCGCAAGCGTTGCGCAGGCTTGGGCAAAAGGTGGCGGGCCTGTCGGGGGCGATTGCGGGCATTATGACATTCCCCGCCCCACGTCATGGTTTCCCCGTCCCAGCGTCAGTTGGAGAAATACGGCTGGTCCCTCATCCATCGCGCCGCTCCCCCCAAGCGAGCGGCCGATGAGCGTGTCTGCGACTACCAGGAAATCTACCGCGAATACGACGAGGAGACCGTGCGCGCGCAGGCGGCGCGTTGTATCCAGTGTCCGACGCCCGGCTGCGTGCAGGGCTGTCCGCTGAACAACCGCATCCCGGAATGGCTCGCGCTGGCCGCGGCGGGCGAGTTTCTCGAAGCCGCCGCCGTCTCGCGCTCGACCAGCAACATGCCCGAGATCTGCTCGCGCGTCTGTCCTCAGGAAAAACTCTGCGAGGGCTCATGCATCCTCAACGCGCGCAGCGATCCCGTCGCGATCGGCGCCGTGGAACGCTTCATCAACGAATACGCCTTCCGCCACGCCGCGCCCGAACTCGTGCAGGCCGTGCCCAACGGCCGGCGCGTGGCCGTGATCGGGTCGGGGCCGGGCGGGCTCGCCTGCGCAGACGAACTCGCGAAGGCCGGTTGCGCCGTGACGGTGTTCGAATCGCTCCTGTTGCCCGGCGGTCTGCTCGTGAACGGCATCCCGTCGTTCAAGCTGGAGAAACACATCGTCTCCCGCCGCGTGGATTTGCTCAGCCGGCGCGGCGTCGAGTTCCGCCTCGGCGTGCGCGTGGGCTGGGATGTCTCGCTCGAAGGGTTGCGCGCGCGCTACGACGCGGTGTTCCTCGGCATCGGTGCGCAGAAACCCAAGCCGCTCGACATCCCCGGCGCAGGCCTGCGCGGAGTCGTGGATGCGCTGCCTTTCCTCGTGCCGAAGAACGTCGATTCGCCGCTCGCCGAGGGCGACCACATCGACGTCGCCGGCAAGCGCGTGGCCGTGCTCGGCGGCGGCGACACCGCCATGGATTGCCTCCGCACCGCGTTGCGCAGCGGCGCGAGCGAGGTCACCTGCCTCTACCGCCGCGACCTCGCCAACATGCCCGGCAGCCGCAAGGAATACGCCAACGCGATCGAGGAGGGCGCGCGCTTCCAGTTCCTCACCAACCCGACCGAGTTGCTCGACGATGGCTCCGGCGCCGTGGTCGGCGTGCGCTGCGTGCGCATGGAACTCGGCGCGCCCGACGCCTCGGGCCGGCGCAAGCCGCGTGCCGTGCCCGGATCGGAGTTCACGCTCGCGGCCGATGTCGTGCTCGTCGCCTACGGTTTCGATCCCGTGCCTTTCCCGGAGGGCAGCGATTTCAACCGGCTGGAGTTCGATGATTGGGATGGCATCCGGGTCGACGCGCAGCAGATGACGAGCCTGCCCGGTGTCTTTGCCGGCGGCGATTCCGTGCGCGGTCCGAGCTTGGTGGTTCACGCCGTGCGCGACGGCCGCCGGGCCGCGCTCGGCATTATGCATTTCCTTGCGACCGCGCCGCTGCGGCCGGCTTGAAGGAGCACGGGTAACCTAGCCGTGTGGAAGCGGCTGCCGCTCGGTTGTCGCCGGCGAGTGCGGCGATTCCTCATCCGTTTCGAAAGCTTGCGGGGCTTTGAAGGCGAGGATTTCGCTTATTTAATTGTTCAAGAAAGGCATAGGTGTGGTTCGGAGCGCTCGTCCCTGCGCTCTGTCCAAACCAAGATCGATGAAGTGTGACAGCTCGTCTCATTTCCCGTTGACCGGGGCCGAAGGGCGGGGCTTCATACCGGCATGGTGCCGAGCGTTCTGATCGTCGACGACGAGAAGCACACCCGCGAAGGGCTCCAGCAGGCCTTGCAGGACAACTACGACGTGTCCGTCGCTGCGAGTGCCGACGAGGGTTTCAACCTCATGGAGGCGCAGGAGTTCGACGTGATCGTGACCGACCTCCGCATGCCCGGCAAAAGCGGCCTCAAGGTCATCGACAAGGCCCTGACTCTCGCGAACAAGCCCGCCGTGATCATGATGACGGCCTACGGCAGCATCGACTCCGCCGTGGAGGCGATGAAGCGCGGGGCGGTCGATTTCCTCACCAAGCCGGTCAACATCGAGCGGCTTGAAATCCTCATCCAGCGCGCGCTCAAGACCCGCACGCTCGAGGTCGAGGTGAAGCAGCTCCACGACCGCCTCGATGAGAAATTCAACGCCGACGGCATCGTTGGCCACTCGCAGAAGCTCAAGGACGTGATCGAGCGCGTGAAACTCGTCGCGCCTTCCAAGGCTACGATCCTCATCGAAGGCGAGACCGGCACGGGCAAGGAGCTCGTCGCGCAGGCCATCCATCAAGCCAGCCCGCGTGCGCGCGCGGCGTTCATTCCGGTGCATTGCGCGGCGCTCCCGCCGATGCTGCTGGAGAGCGAGCTCTTCGGCCACGAGCGCGGGTCGTTCACCGGCGCGACGGAGCGGCGCATCGGCCGCTTTGAGGCAGCCGACGGCGGCACGGTCTTCCTCGACGAGATCGGCGAGATCGGCCCCGAGATCCAGGTGAAGCTCCTGCGCTTCATCGAGACACGGAGCTTCGAACGCATCGGCAGCACCAAGACACTGACCGTCGACGTGCGCCTCGTCGCCGCGACGAACCGCAACCTCGAGCAGATGGTGAAGGACGGGAAGTTCCGCGAGGACCTGTTCTTCCGCCTCAACGTCGTGCGCATCACCACGCCCGCGCTGCGCGAGCGGTCCGACGACATCCCGGTGCTGCTCGATCATTTCATCCGGCAGTTCGCGAAGGAGAACGCCTACGAGCCCGTCTCGATCGACGCGGGGGCGATGCGTTTCCTGCAGGCCTACGCCTGGCCCGGCAACATCCGCGAGCTGCGCAACTTCGCCGAGAACGTCGTCGTGCTCCGCCGCGGCGGCACGCTCAACGAGTTCGAGCTCGAGCCGAAATTCCGCGGCGAGGTCGCCGGCAGCCCCGTCCTCAGCTCGCCTGCGCCGGCCAATCCGCTCTCCGTCGAGGAAAACGAGAAGCGCCTCCTCCGCGAGGCGCTGATCAAGGCCCGCGGCAACCGCACGCAGGCCGCCGAGATGCTCGGCATCAGCCGCCGCACCCTCCACCGCAAGATCGCGCAGTGGCCCGAGCTCGACGTTTACGGCCGCGCATGAGCCTGCGCCTTGCCGTCGTGCTGTTCCTCGCCGGTCTCGGCGTGCTGGCCTCCGCTTGGGCGGCGCGCGATGTGCGCGTGACGGGCTCCGACCTGCTCGGCGCGGCCTTCAGCCACGCGCTCGCGGAGCATGCGCGGCAGAGCGCCATCGCGGTGGAGCAGGACTTTCGGGGCACGCGTCCCGGTTTGGAAAAACTCGCCGCGGGCACCGCGGACGTCGGGTTGGTGATGTTGCCGCCGGGCGAGGTGCCGGCCTTCGATGGCCTGACGGCGCGCGTGATCGGCTACCAACCCGTGGTGATCGTGGCGCCCGAAGCCGCGGACGTCACGCAGGTGACTTTTCCCCAGCTGCGCGCGTTGTTCGGCACCGGAGCCCTGGAATCGATCAAGACCTGGGGCGAACTCGGTGTGCGCGGCGAAGGCCGCTCGCGCCTCGTGGAATTGCACGCGCTTGCGCCGGCGCACGGTCTCACGCTGCCGCTCTTTCGCCGCTTGCTGCTCAATGACGGCCCCGTGCGCGGCGATTTGAAACTGGCCGATTCGGCCGCCGCTCTCGCGCAAGCCGTCCGCCGCACCGAGCACGCGCTGGGTCTGAGCCCCGCGTTGCCGGCCGCCGGCTCCGGCCTGCGCGGGCTTGCCGTGGCCACCAGCGTCAGCGATCCCGCCACGCTGCCGACGGAGGAGAACCTCCACCACGGCAGCTACGCGCTGCGCCTGCCGCTCTATGTGGTCTTCCGCCGCGAGGCGGCGCCCGAGTTGCTGCCGTTCCTGCGCTTCCTGCTCAGCGACGAGTGCGCGGGCACGCTCCAGCAGGCGCATTTCCTGCCGCTGCCGGTCTCCGCGCGCAACCAGTTGGTGTTCGAGATCGAGGAGATGCGCTGAAGCGGTCGGCCCCGGACGGGTTAAAACCGAGAGGGCAGGGGAGTCGGCCTGACGGCTCCCGGTCGTTTTCTCCCCTTGTCAGGGGCGCGGGCGGGGCTTTCACTGCGCGGCTTAACCTTTTCCCATGGCCTCGATCACCAAGAGCTACGAACCGCGCGACGTTGAAGGCAAGTGGTATGCCGCCTGGCAGACCGCCGAGTGTTTCGCGGGGCGCGTCGATCCCGCGAAGCAATCCTACAGCATCGTCATCCCGCCGCCCAACGTCACCGGCGTGCTCACGATGGGCCATGTGCTCAACAATTCCCTCCAGGACATCCTCATCCGCCGCGCGCGTCTCGAGGGCAAGGAGGCCATGTGGCTCCCCGGCACCGACCACGCGGGCATCGCCACGCAGACCGTCGTCGAGCGCGAGCTGCGCAAGCAGAAGGTCCACCGCCGCGACCTCGGCCGCGAGAAGTTCCTCGAGCAGGTCTGGTCCTGGCGCGAGGAAAAGGGCGGCATCATCCTCAAGCAGCTGCAGGCGCTCGGCGCCTCGTGCGATTGGAGCCGCACGCAGTTCACGATGGACCCGCACTACTCGCAGGCGGTCCTCAACGTGTTCGTCGATCTTTTCGCCAAGGGCCACATCTACCGCGGCAAGCGCATGGTGAACTGGTGCCCGGTCTCGCTCACCGCGCTCTCCGACGAGGAAGTGATCATGAAGCCCGCGAAGGGTTTCCTCTACCAGGTGCGCTACGAGCGCGTCGACGCGCCGGGCGAGTTCATCACCGTCAAGACCACGCGGCCCGAGACGATTCCCGGCGACGTGGCCATCGCCGTGCATCCCGACGATCCGCGCTACGCCGGCTGGATCGGCAAGAAGGTGCGTCGTCCGCTGGGGCCGACCGCGGAGATCCCGATCATCGCCGACAGCGCGGTGGACAAGGAATTCGGTTCCGGCGCGCTCAAGATCACGCCGGCCCACGACAAGGTCGATTTCGAGATCGGCCAGCGCCACAAGCTCCCGCCGATCGATGTGCTCAACGCCGACGGCACGCTCAACGACCTCGCCGGCTCCGAACTCGCCGGTCTGGACCGTTTCGCCGGCCGCAAGAAGGCGGCCGAGCTGCTGAAGGATCGCGGCGCGCTGGTGAAGGAGGAGCCGTATGAGAACAACGTCGGCTTCTCCGAACGCGCCGACGTGCCGATCGAGCCGCGCCTGACTTGGCAGTGGTGGCTGAAGTATCCTCGCGTCGAGGAGGCCAAGGCCGCCGTGCGCGACGGACACATCAAGTTCCACCCGGAGCGCTGGTCGAAGGTTTACCTGCACTGGCTCGAAAACATCCAGGACTGGTGCATCAGCCGCCAGCTCTGGTGGGGCCACCGCATCCCGGTGTGGTATCGCAAGGGTCTCGACAAGGAGAAGCTCACCGAGGCCGAGCTGCGCGATCCGTCGAAGGTCCACGTCTCCCTCGCCGGCCCCGCCGACCCGCAGAACTGGGTGCAGGAGGACGACGTGCTCGACACCTGGGCGTCGTCCTGGCTCTGGCCCTTCGCCACGCTCGGCTGGCCCGATGCGGCCAAGATGAAGGAGCGCGGCTACGAGTATTTCTACCCGACGAGCACGCTCGTGACCGGCCCGGACATCATCTTCTTCTGGGTCGCGCGCATGATCATGGCCGGCCTCGAATACACCCACGAGGGCCAGCCGCTTGAAAAACGGATTCCGTTCAAGGACGTCTATTTCACCGGTATCATCCGCGACCAGCAGGGCCGCAAGATGTCGAAGTCCCTCGGCAACTCGCCCGACCCGCTCGACCTCATCGCCAAGTATGGCGCGGACGGCCTGCGCTTCGGCATCGTTTCCATCGCGCCGCAGGGGCAGGACATCCGCTTCCAGGAAGACCGCATCGAGAGCGGCAAGAACTTCTGCAACAAGCTCTGGAACGCCTGCCGCTTCCGCCAGATGAGCGGCGACAGCGCCGACAACTCCTCGCTCGCCGCCATCCTCGCGCGCCTCGATGCCGCGAAGTTCGACGCCGACGACCACGCCATCCTCGACCGCCTGCTCGCCACCACGCGCGCCGTCGAGGAGGCCTTCGCCAAGTTCGAGTTCAGCACCGCGGTCCAGACGCTCTACGGATTTTTCTGGAATGACTTCTGCGACTGGTATGTCGAGGTCTCGAAGGCGAAGCTGCAGGAAGCGTCCACCAAGGACAACTGCCTCGCCATCCAGGACCTCGTGCTGCGCCAGACGCTGCTGCTGCTGCACCCGTTCACGCCCTTCATCACCGAGGAACTCTGGCACCTGCTCGGCTACGCCGGCCCTGAGCCTGTCGAAGCGGGCACCGACGCGCAATTCCTCATGCGCGACGTGCGGATCGAGAAGGAGGCCGAACTCGTCGCGGCCCTCGCGGCGCGCGGGGTGAAGATCGACACGGCCGCCGCCGCGGCCGTCGGCAGCCTCAAGGAGCTCACCTCGCAGGTCCGCGCCTTCAAGGCCGACAACGGCGAGGCGGCGAAGAAGGATTCGCAGTTCGTCGTCGAGGCCAGCGACGCGCAATGGGCGTTGCTCGAGGCCAACCTCGCCAAGCTGAAGCGCATGATGGGCGCGGCCGAGGTGACGCGCGGCAAGATGTCGCCCAACGCGCCGGCGTGCGTGACGCCGCTCGGTTCGTGGAACCTCATCCGCCAGCTCAAGGCCGGTGACACGGCCGCCGAGAAGGCCCGTCTGACGAAGGAACTCGAAACCGTCTCCAAGCACATCGCCGGCACCGAGGCGCGGCTCTCGAACGAGGCCTTCGTCTCCAAGGCGCCGCCCGCCGTGCTCGAAGGAGCGCGCAAGCAACTCGCCGACCAGAAGGCCAAGAAGGCCGAGGTCGAGCGCCTGCTTGCCGCGCTCGGCTGAGCAAACGAGTTTGCATGTCCGCCCCGAGCCGCCCGCGCGCGCTCGGGGCTTTTTATTGGGGCGGTTTCGATGCCCGCCGCTGCCTTGTAGTCGAAAAACGACAGGAAGTCGTGATGGTGATTCGGTAGTGTGTCACCGGAACTAAACATGACATTTCGGGCAGCGTTTTGTCGAAGGTCATGCTTCTACCAACCACTATGACATCCATGCTTGCATCCTTGCCAGGGCTCCGGCGCTTTGCCCCGCTGGCTTTTGTTTTCCTCGTGCTTGCGCAGCCCGAGGCAGTCCGTGCCCAAGTGACGGTGCCGGATATCGTCGTCACTTCGATGACAACCAGCGATCCCGACAAGAATGGCGGCTATTGGTCCGGCGTGGAGACAGGGCAGCTGGGCAGCGTCGCGAACTCGGTTTTTCCTGCGGGAACTTACGCGGCCGGAACGAGTATCACTGTCACCGTCCGCCCGACGGCGGGCTACGTTTTTCAGCTGAACCCGAATGATCAGTTTTTGTTTTCCTTCGGCTTCAAAAACGCTGCCGGTGGTGGCACGACGATCCAGTATTCGCCCACGACAGCGACTTTCCTTGATGTGCAGGGCGGGACACTCGATGGAGACAATCAGTTTTCCTCCCCGGCGATTGGTATCGGAGCAGACACAGGCAGTGCGAACTACTACACGATCTATAATTCCTCCAATTTGTTTACGAGCGGCTTGACCGTGACCGGAACGACGACATTCAGCGCGCTCCAATTCACCACCGTGTTGTCCGGCGAGCTGACTTTGAGTGAGCTGATTCTGGATCAGGTGAGGTTCGAGGTCCACAGTGTGTCACCGGGGGCCTTGAGCATGGTTGCCGCTCCCGCGGTGCCCGAGCCATCGACCTACGCAGCGATCTTTGGTGCGCTGGCGCTCGGTGCAGTCGGTATCGTCCGCCGTCGTCGCGTGCCCGTGACGCAGAACTGACTTTGGGTCACCTCTCGTCGCACTCCGGCCCGCGTCTACGCGGCCGGAGTTTGTTTTTGTTGGCGCGCAGACGTGCGCGCCCTTCGTCCGCACGCGGCACGACCAGCCGCGTCGTCGTGCCGTCGCGGGGAGAACTTCAGCGCGTTGCTGACGGGATTTTCGAGGACTTGGCGCAGGCGCGCGGCGTCGCCATCGCCGCGCTTTTCTTTTGCCCGCGGCGCCCGCGCTGGCGAGGTCGCGCCGGGCTTGTCGTCGGAAAACGACAGGACGCCGTCGCGGGGAAACGATAGTATCACGCGGTCCCGAGTATCCCTGACGCACGAACCTATACCGTATCCTCCACCTATGAATCGCACTCGTTGGGTCGCTTCGGCGGCTCTTTTGTTCTCCCTTGTGACCTTCGGCTCCGCCCAGACCACGATCTCCTCGTGGGAAGCCGCCGGCCCGGCCAATGCGGCCTGGGGCATCGCCGGCAGCGGCGGGTCTTGGATGTCGATGGTCGGCTTCACGGCCAACACCACCAGCGTCGTCGGCGAGGCCGGCCTCTATCTCTATCAAGGCACTTCCAGCGCCTACACGGTCACGTATCAGCTCTGGTCGTCGATGCCGAACCGCATCAATCTCAACGCCGCCGGCCAGCCCGGCTATCTGGGTAGCGCGTCGGTCTCCGGTTCGGGCATGTCCACGACGAACGGTCAGTTGGTGACCGCCGATTTCACCGCGCAGAACATCACCCTGAACGCGGGCTCGACCTATTATCTGCTGCCGATCTTCGACTCCGGCGGCGCGAACTGGAATATGACGGGCACTGGCAACCTCAGCGCGGCGGCCTTCTACAACACCGACGGCACCGGCTCGCTGACGTCCGCCTCCTGGGTCGCCAACCAAGCTTACAAGGACGTGGGTTACTCGGTGGCCGCTCCCATTCCTGAACCTTCCACCTACGCGGCGATCTTCGGCGCGCTGGCACTCGGCGCCGTGGCGCTCCGCCGTCGCCGTGCGGCGCAGGCGGCCTGATATCCGGTTTCGTCCGCTACACTCTTCCCCGGCCACGTTCGCGTGACCGGGGTTTTTGTTTTTGCGCGCTTGCGATCCTCACCCGCAGGCGGGACGTGAAGCGTAGTCGCCTGCGCCAGCGCAGCCGGCGCGGCTGTGCCCATTAAGATCGAGCGGGGAACTCGATGGAGAACGTCGCGCCTTGGCCGGGCGTCGAGTCGACTTCGAGGCGGCCGCCGTGCGCGATGACGAGGTCGCGCGCCAGCGCGAGGCCGAGACCGGTCGACGGCTCGCCGCCGGTCGGCACGGCGCTGAGGCGGCGGAAGCGTTGGAAGAGCCCGGCCCGATCCTCAGGCGTCAAACCGGGTCCCTCGTCGCGCACGGCGAGGCGCACGGTTGCCGCGTCGGGGCGGCTGAGCTGCAAGCGGGTCGTCGTGCCCGGCGGGGAGAATTTCAGCGCGTTGCTGACGAGATTTTCGAGCACCTGGCGCAGGCGCGCCGGATCGCCCTCGATGTGGGGCGCGCCCGAGGCGTCACCGGAGATGAGTTCGAGACGCTGGTTCTTGCGGGCGGCGCGGTCGGCGAAGACGGCCACCGTGTCGGCGGCGAGGGTGGCGAGGTCGACCGGTTCGCGCGCGAGTTGCAGGCGGTGGGATTCGGTCGCGGAGCCGTCGAGCAGATCCTGCACGAGCCCGAGCATGCGCCGGCTTTCCTCGCGGAGGGCGTGGGCACGAGCGGCGATGTCGGGCCGGTCGGCGCTCTCCTCGGCGATCGTCTCGGCGGTCATCATCGTGCCGACGAGCGGGGTTTTCAGGTCGTGCGAGGCGAGGTCGAGCAACCTCGCTTGCAGGGCGGCGGCCTCCTCGGCGGCATCGCGGGCGCGGCGGGTTTCCTCGAGAATGCGGCGCTCGGCGCGCGTGACGGCGCGCTGGCGGCTGATGATGGCGACGGCAGCGGTGAGGCCGAAGACGAGCAAGCCGGCCAGCCCGATGCGCTCGATGCGAGTGCGGCGCAGTTCGGCTTCCTTGGTGGCGAGTTCGGCGTCCTGTTTTTGCTGAGCGGCCTTGAGCTCGGCGATCTGGCGCTGGCGTTTCTCGGCGTCGAACCGTTCGCGGAGTTCGGCGATGGTTTTGGCGGTGTTTTCGCCGGAGACGATGTCGTCTTCCCCTTGGGCCTTGCGCTGGTATTCCAGCGCGGCGCGGTAATCGCCCGTGGCGGCGTAGGCCTCGCTGAAGGCGAGGTAGAGATTGCCGAAGAGTTCGTGGCTGCCGACCTTCTCGGCGAGCGGCGCGGCCGCGCGGAGTTGGGTGAGAGCCTCCTCACCGCGGCCGAGGCGTGCGAGGGTGGAGGCGACCGAGAGGCGGGCGGAGGCGATGTGGCGGGGCACCCCGAGTTCGAGGCGGAGGGCGAGGGCCTGTTCGAAAAACGGCAGCGCGGCGGGCGTGATTCTTCGCGGTGTTTTCGAGCGCGCCGAGGTTGATGAGTGCGTTGGCCATGCTGCGACGGTTGCCGGCGGCGGTGTGCGTGCGCAGGTTTTCGAGCAACAGCGGGCGAGCCTCGTCGAAGCGGCCGCTATCGTAGAGGACGATGGCGAGGTTGTTGCGGATCTGGAGCCGAAGATCGGCGAGTTGGTGCTTTTCGGCCAGCGCCAGCGCGGCGCGGTGGTGTTGTTCGGATTGATCGAACAGTTTCTGGTGTCGGGCGACAATGCCGCGGCTGTTCAGCACGCGGATGAGCAGTGTCGTGTCCTTGAGTTCTTCGGCGGTGCGCTGCGCCGCGAGGTAGCAGGCTTCGGCGGCTGGGTAGTCGCCGCGGTTCCAGTAAATCTGGCCCGACTCGTAGACGAGCCCGGCGTGGGCGAGGCGGTCCGCCGGGCTGTCGCCGAGCGGAAGGGCAAGGCCGGCGTCGGTGACGCGGCGTGCCTCGTCGTAACGGCTGTTGCGGCGGAGCGATTCGCTGAGCTGGGTGCGGGCGCGAAGCTCGTCGAGGCGGTCCGGGCTGCGCTCGGCGAGCGCGAGGGCCTCTTGGGCGACGGCGATGGCGCGTGCCGGCTCGTTGGCGTCGAGCGCGCGGGCATCCCGGATCAGCTCGTCGATGCGGGCGTGGGACGAATCGGTGACGGACGGTGCGCCGGCGGATGGCGCGGACAAAACCGGGCCAGCGATGGCGAGGCAGAGCGGGAGGAACGTGTGGCGCAGCCGAACACGGCGGACGGGGAGGATCATCGGGGCAAGGCGCGGATTTTTGACGCTCGGGCGGGACAAAATTGCGTTGATCCAAGGAGTGTCAGCTCGGAGCGTGGGCGAGTCGATGTCGGAAGATCCTGTGCCACAGATATTGCTGGCGGATGACCATGTGTTGATCCGCGATGCGTTGCCGTCCGCCATCCGGCGACGGGTGCCGCAGGCGCGTTTCGAGATGGTCGGCACGGCGGCGGCGGTGCTGCAGGCGGTGCAGCGCACGGAGTGGGATCTCGTGGTGCTCGACTTGGGTCTGCCCGGCGGCACGGAACTCGAGACCCTGCGGCGCGTGCGCGAGCTGCGTCCGCAGATGCCGATCCTGGTCTTGTCGATGTTTCCCGAGCAGAAGATGGGCGTGGCGGCGATCGAGGCCGGGGCGGACGGCTATCTTTGCAAGACGGCCGACCGGGCGACGATTGCGTCCGCGGTGGCGGAGACGTTGGCGGGTAACGGCTATCGGAGCGCGCACCTGCGGGAATTGCTGGCGAAGCGCGTCAGCGAACGGCGCGGTAAGGCGGCGGCGCTTTCGCAGCGCGAACTCGAGGTGCTGATCGCGCTCGGGCGCGGACGATCCAACAAGGAGATCGCGGCGGATTTCTGCATCAGCGTGACGTCCGTCGGCACGTATCGCACGCGGATCCTGGACAAGCTTGGGCTGCGGACGACGGCGGATTTGCTCCGCTACGTCGTCGAGCACCGGTTGGCCCGCTGAGGCAGCGCCGACGCCCGCGCGTCGCCCGACGCGCGCTTGCGTGGGCGCGCGAGTTGCCTCTTGCTTGTCCCACCACATGAAGAAGGCCCTCATCACCGGCATCACCGGGCAGGACGGATCGTATCTCGCCGAGTTTCTCCTCTCCAAGGGCTACGAGGTCCACGGCATCATCCGCCGTGCGTCGACGTTCAACACGAGCCGCATCGACCACCTCAATTTCAACCGCCACGCCAACGGCGCGCAGCTCACGCTTCACTACGGCGACCTCGCCGATGCGGTGCAGATGGTGAAGCTGCTCTACGAGCTCCAACCCGACGAGGTCTACAACCTCGCCGCGCAGTCGCACGTGCGCGTCTCATTCGACATCCCGGAATACACCGGCGACATCGACGGCCAGGGCGCGTTGCGCATCCTTGAGGCGATCCGCGAGGCCGGACTGGTGAAGAAGACTCGTTTCTACCAAGCTTCCTCCTCCGAGATGTTCGGCAAGGTGCAGGAGGTGCCGCAGACGGAGAAGACGCCGTTCTGGCCGCGTTCGCCCTACGGCTGCGCCAAGGTTTACGCCTATTGGCTGACCGTGAACTTCCGCGAGAGTTACGGCCTGCACGCGTCGAACGGCATCCTTTTCAACCACGAAAGCCCGCGCCGCGGCGAGACCTTCGTTACGCGCAAGATCACCCGCGCTGCCACCCGCATCAAGCTGGGCCTGCAGGACTCGCTTTACCTCGGCAACCTCGACGCGAAGCGCGACTGGGGCTACGCCAAGGAATACGTCGAGATGATGTGGCTCATGCTCCAACAGGAGCAGCCCGACGACTACGTCGTGGCGACGAACGAGACGCACAGCGTGCGCGATTTCTGCGCGGAGGCCTTCGGCCTGCTCGGGCTCGATTGGGAGAAATACGTCCGCCACGACACGCGCTACGAGCGCCCCGCGGAGGTCGACCTGCTCATCGGCAATCCGGAGAAGGCGCGCCGCCAACTCGGTTGGGAGCCGAAGGTCCGCTTCAAGGATCTCGTGCGGATCATGGTCGAGCACGACCTTGAGCTGGCCAAACGCGAAGCTCAGATCGCGCAGCTGCCGGACGTCTCCAAGGCCCCCTTCGCCTGAACCTTCCGCGCACCACGCGAATCGCAGCGCAGGGATGATGCGAAAACATTCGCCCGCCTCGCGGACAAAAACTCCATGAAACTCTTCATCGCAGGTCACCACGGCATGGTCGGCGCGGCGCTCGTGCGGCGCTTCCAGCGCGAACCCGGCGTGAAGCTTCTGCTGCGTTCCCGCCGCGACGGCCTTGATCTCACGAACCAGTCTGCCGTCACGGCCTTCTATGCGGCGGAGAAACCTGACGTGGCGATCATCGCCGCGGCGAAGGTCGGCGGCATCCACGCCAACGCCACTTATCCGGCCGAGTTTCTCTACGAGAACCTCGCGATTGCGGCCAACTGCATCCACGGCGCCTACACCGCCGGCGTGAAGCGTCTGCTCTTCCTCGGCAGCTCATGTATTTATCCGAAGCACGCCCCGCAGCCGATGACGGAGGACTGCCTGCTCACGAGCGCGCTTGAGCCGACCAACGAGGCCTACGCCATCGCCAAGATCGCCGGCCTGAAGCTCGCGCAATACTACCGCCAGCAATACGGCGTGCTCTACCACTCGGCGATGCCGACGAACCTTTACGGCCCGGCGGACAACTACCACCCGCAGAACTCGCACGTGTTGCCCGCGCTCATCCGCCGTTTCCATGAGGCGAAACTGGCGGGCAAGTCCGAGGTCGTTGCCTGGGGCACCGGCTCGCCTCGTCGCGAATTCCTCCACGTTGACGATCTCGCCGACGGTTGTGCGTTCCTTCTCCGGCAGGGCAATCCGCCCGACTGGCTCAATCTTGGCTCAGGCACGGACGTCACGATCAAGGAACTGACCGAACTCGTCGCCGAGACGGTCGGCTTCACCGGTCGCATCGTCTGGGATACGACCAAACCCGACGGCACGCCGCGCAAGCTCATGGACGTCTCCCGCCTCGCCGCACTCGGCTGGCAGGCGCGGATCTCGCTGCGCGACGGCCTCCGTCAGACTTACGCGTCCTTCCTCGCCGAGCAAGCTGACGGCACGCTCCGCGGCTGACGCCGCGCATCATTCTCCAAATCGCTTAGCCTTCACCGTGGGCAGTCGCGCCGCGTCCAGCGTCAGCCTGCCGCCTCACGGCGCCGGTCGTGCTTCCGGTTCGTTCGCCGTTGCAGGCTCCGTCGAAAACAAACTCAGCCGGTGCCGGCGCAGGTAATAGAGCCGCGCACCCACGTCGCCCGGATAGATCGGATAGCCATTCACGGCGATGCTCGCGCGGTCGGCCTCGGCCTGGCTGCCGGTTTGCAGGTATACGTCGCGCCAAGTCTCGCGGCCACGTCGGAATCCGTCGATGGCGCGCCGATCACCGGAGGAGGGCAGCAGGCCATTCCAGCCGGCGAGCAGGGCGAACGCCACTGTCGTCGCATGCCGCCAGTTGCGCCGTGGCCCGCGTTGCAGTGTGAGATAAACCGCCAGCAATCCGGGCACCAGCATCGCGACATAGCGCGACGGATAACCGCCCGCGCGCCAGCCGAGCCCGATGCGGCCGACCGCGGTGTTGAGGCAGAAGAGCAGGGTCGTCGCCGCGAGTGCGAACAGCGCCAGGTGCACACGCCGGTCGCTCACGGCGCGGTCGAGCAGACGACGCCCGTGCAACACGGCGACCGCGCTCACCGCGAGCAGCAGCACCGAGCCGAGCGGCAGCGTGAGCGCGAGCGGGTTTTTCCAGCCCGCATAGCTGGAGAACATCATCACGATGAACCCCGCGTATTCCCAAGGGCGGTCGTGCGGGAAGTGGAAATTCGGCTCCGCCGGTTGCCACACGTAGCCGCGGAAAAAGACGATCCACGCTGCCACCACCACCGCCAGCGCGAGCGTGGCGCGCAACGCCGTCGCGCGGTTGCGCTCGCGCCACAGCGTCGTCGCTTCGAGCAGCAGCAAGGCGGTGCCGACCGCGCCGCCGAAGATGCCGAAGCCGGTGAAGATCATGAGTCCCACAAGACTGGCTTGCACCGCGAGCCGTCGTCCCGGCGCGGCGATGAACCAGGCCCACGCGTAGAGCAGCAGCAATAGCACGGGTAGGGGACTGTGCGCGGGATTGGCCGGGCCGACCCACAGCTCGTATTGTCGCGTCGTCAGCGTCAGCGCGAAGATCAACGCTGCACTCGCCGGGCCGCCGATCCCGCAGCGGCGTGCGATCAGCACCCCGAGCGCCGCGCTGGCGATCGTCGCAGCGAGCGAGATCAGCGCGTCGCCGCGCAGGTCCCAAGCCGTGAGTTGCGCGAGGCCGCCCGTGAGCAGCGCGCCCAAGCCCTGCCGGTGCGGCCCGTGCTGGTGCATGAACCACGCCCACGGCGCCTGCTCCCGGAACAACGGCGTGTAGAAATCCCATTGGTCCCAGAACGGCACGTTCACCGCGCTCGTTGCCACCAGATGCACGCGGTGCGCCACCAGCCCCACGATGAAGGCCCCGGCGACGATCCAACCGATCGCGGTGGCCGTGGAACGGCGGGAGGCGGATGGGGCTGGCCGGTGCATCGGGCGGAGTCGCGGCATGGTCCGCGCTGCCCGGGACGAGGCAACCTTCTTTCCTCCGTGCGCTGACGGAGAGAATTTCCGCTTGCGGAGCCCAGCGGCGGCCCAACCCTATGCGCATCCATGATCGCTCCCGAAACATTTTCCCAACTCGAGCTCATCAAGAAGCGTGCCGGCTACTTGTGGAGGTTTCTTTGACGTCGAACAAAAGCAGCGTGAAATAGAGGCGATGGAGGCGCAGATGGGCGCCCCCGATTTCTGGAACAACTCCGACAAGGCCCAGAAACACATCGGCAAGGTCAACGGCCTGAAGAAAATCATCGGGGGACTCGTCGCCTTCAACAAGAAGCTCGATGACGCCGCCGTCATGGTCGAATTGATCGACTCGGCCGAAGCAGCCGAGCAGGAGGCCTACGCCAAGGAGCTGGGCTCCAGCGTGGCCGCGATGGTGGAAGAACTCGACCAACTCGAGATCGCCTCCTTCCTCACCGGCCAGTTCGACCGCAACAACGCCATCTTCAGCATCCAGGCGGGCGCGGGCGGCACCGAGTCCAACGACTGGGCCGACATCCTCTTCCGCATGTATTCCCGCTGGTGCGAGCGCCGCGGCTTCGAGGTCGAGTTGATGGACGTCCAGCCCGGCGACCAAGCGGGCATCTCGAAGGCCACCATCCTCATCAAGGGCGAGAACGCCTACGGCTACGCCAAGGCCGAGCGCGGCGTCCATCGCCTCGTGCGCATCAGCCCCTTCGATTCGAACAAGCGCCGCCACACCTCCTTCTGCGCCGTCGACGTCATCGCCGAGATCAACGAGGAGATCGACATCGACATCCCCGAGAGCGAAATCCGCGTCGACGTCTATCGTTCCTCCGGCAAGGGCGGCCAGGGCGTCAACACCACCGACTCCGCCGTCCGCCTGACGCACATCCCCACCGGCACGGTCGTTGTCTGCCAAAACGAACGCTCGCAGATCAAGAACCGCGCCAGCGCCCTGAACGTCCTCAAGGCCCGTCTCTACGAAAAGAAGCTCGATGAGCAGCGCAGCGAGATGGAGAAATTCTACGGCGAGAAGGGTGAAATCGGCTTCGGTTCGCAGATCCGCAGCTACGTGTTGCAGCCTTACCAGATGGTGAAGGATCTGCGCACCGGCGTCTCCACCAGCGACACGCAGGGCGTGCTCGATGGCGACCTCGACCGCTTCGTCTATGCGTGGCTACGGGCCGGTTGCCCGCGCCACCGCAACAAGGACATCCAGATGGAAGACGAGTGAGCTGTCCGGCGGACGCCTCGCGGCCCGCCGGCGCTCAGCGTCCGGCAAGCCAGAAGGCGACCGCGCCGGTCAGGCAGGTCGAGCCGAGCACCACGCCCACGTGCCAGCGCAGGCGGTCCGAGCCGGCCGAGGCGGCGATGAGCGCCTTCACGATCGTGTTGGCGATCGCGGCCAGCACCACGGCTTGGGCGGCGAGCGCGGGCTTCAGCCCGCCGTTGCCGTCGACGCTGCGCGCCATGCTCAGCGAGATCGCGGCCATATCCGTCAGGCCGGACACGAAGCTCAGCGGCAGCAGGCTGCTTGCGAGCGCGCCGTGGTGCGCCGCGGCCTTCACGAGCAGGACGATGGCGCCGTAGAGCAGGGCGAACTGGAGAGCCGAGCGCAGTTGCAGCGGATTTTTCCCGGGCGGCGGATGTGGCACAGGCTCCGACTGGCGCTGCCGCCAGAAACACCCCAGCGCATAGACCAGCGCCGGCAACGCCATCAGCCCCAGCGGCAGGAGCAGGTCGGCCGCCATCTCGGCGTTCACCACGCCGACCAGCACCAGCGTGCGCGGCAGCATGACGGTGCAGGCGAGCGCCACGCCCAACGCGTAGGGTTCGGAGAGCTCCGGTTGATCCCGGCTCTGCCGGCTGAAGGAGAGAGTCGTTGCGGTGCTCGAGGCCAGTCCGCCGAACAGGCTCGCCAGCAGCACGCCCGAGCGCGGATCGAACAGGCGCGTCATCACGTAGCCGAAGAAGCCCAGCCCCGAGATGAGCACGACCATCATCCAGACGTTGAAGGGGTTCACCGCTTGATAGGGGCCGAGGTTCTGGTTCGGCACCAGCGGGAGGATGACGCCGGTGATGGCGACGAATTGCAGCGTGGCGCGGATGTCCTCGTGCGTGAACTGCCGCGTCCACGAGTGAATCGGCGCCTTCAGGCCGAGGACAACGACGGTCACGGCGCTTACCAACACCGCCTCCTTGGCGTGGCCCCAGCTCACGAGCGCACCGACGAGGAGCGTGAGCAGCGTCGCCGCGAACGTCGTGCTGCCCGGGCCGGTCATGTTCGGCGCGCGGCTTTGCCAGATGAAATGGGCGCCGACCAACACCAGCGTAACCGGCAACACGGCAGCGGAGTAGGTCGTCGAAAGGAAGGCCGTCACGCAGCCCAGCACGCTCCAGAAGGTGAAGGTGCGCACTCCGGCGTAGTTCTCGAGACCGGGCTTGTCCGTCTGGTCGCTCCATTGGCGGATGAGACCGATCACGGCGCCGAAGCCCGCGCTGGCGATGATGGCGAGGAGAAGCGTGTGCACGGAGGGGAGGATGGGGTGAGGCTGCGCTGGCCGCGAGACCGGAGTGGGCCGCCGGGCGGCGGTAGATGCGGGGCAAACTGGCTGCTTCGGGCGCTGGCGCAAGCGCGCTCGGCGCCGTCCGCGGCCGTGCGCCCCGGCACCCGTGCTGGACCCACTTTCCGTTTGCTCCGTCGGGCGGGGGACTTAAACCTCCGCGATTCCATGAGCGACATTCCCCAGGACATCACCCACGACCAGTATGCCGTGCGGCTCAAGAAGCTGCAGGACATGCGCGCCGCGGGCGCGGACCCGTTCCGGGCCAACTGCGAGCAGACGCACTTCTCCGGCGAGGCGCTGGCCGCCTACGTCGACGGTCAGGACTACACCGTGCCGGTGAAAGTCGCGGGCCGCCTCGTCGTCATCCGCGACATGGGCAAGAGCCAGTTCGTCAAGATTCTCGACCAGCAGGGGCAGATCCAGCTCTACCTGAAGAAGGACCTCGTCGGCGACGAGGCCTACGCCGCTTTCAAGAAACTTGATCTCGGTGACATCATCGGCGCCGAAGGCACCTTGTTCAAAACCAAGTCCGGCGAGATCACCGTCAAGGTCGACCGCTACACGCTCGTTTCGAAGGCCCTGCGCCCGCTCCCGGAAAAATGGCACGGCCTGACCGATGCCGAGCAGGTTTACCGTCAGCGCTACCTCGATCTGATCGTCAACCCCGAGTCACGCGCCCGCCTGATGCTGCGCAGCAAGATCGTGGCGAGCATCCGCGCGACGCTCGCGGGCCGCAAGTTCCTCGAGGTCGAGACGCCCGTGCTCGAAGGCGTGGCCGGCGGCGCCGCGGCGCGTCCCTTCGTCACGCACCACAACGCGCTCGGCACCGACTTTTTCCTCCGCATCGCGCTCGAGCTGCGCCTCAAGCGCCTGCTCGTCGGCGGCTACGACCGCGTGTTCGAGATCGGTCGCATCTTCCGTAACGAGGGCATCTCCCGAAAGCACAACCCCGAGTTCACCATGCTCGAGGTTTACCAGGCCTACTCGGATTTCCACGGCATGATGGACCTCATCAAGGCCATCTTCGCCGACCTCTGCCGCGACGTCATCGGCAGCACCACGATCAAGCACGCCGCGAGCGGTCAGATGATCGACTTCGCCGGCGAGTGGAAGGCCGTGCGCTACTTCACGCTCATCGACGAGGCCGTCGGCTTCAACCTCAGCGCCCACCGCGGCAAGCCCGACTACCGCGAGAAGGCGGTCGAGGCCTGCCAGAAACTCGGTCTCGAGGTGCACGACGGTTGGGAAACCTACGAGGTGGTGAACGAGATCTTCGGCAAAAAGATCGAGCCCACGCTCATCCAGCCGACCTTCGTCACGCACCTGCCCAAGGAACTCTGCCCGCTCGCCAAGCTGAACGCCGACGACGCCGGCCTGATCGATGTCTTCGAGCTCATCATCGGCGGCATGGAGGTCGCGCCCGCCTACTCGGAGCAGAACGACCCGTTCGTGCAGCGCGAGATGTTCGAGAAGCAGGTCGGCGAGGAGACCCAGAAGATGGACACCGACTTCCTGCTCGCGCTCGAGCACGGCATGCCGCCGGCCGGCGGCATGGGCGTCGGCATCGACCGCCTCTGCATCCTCCTCACCGGCGCCGAGAGCATCCGCGACGTCATCCTGTTCCCGTCGCTGCGTCCCACCGAGGCGAAGTGATCCGGTAACCGCGCGCAGCCCGCGGCGTCTTGTCCGGCAACCTCGCCGGACCGCGCTTGCTGTGCCGGTCGGGGCCGTTTACCCCTTGCTGCGCTTGCCCCGTCACCTCCGCCGTCTGCTTGGTCTCAGCTGGTCCCTGTGCGCGTTGCTGCCCGCGTGGGCCGTTGCGCCGGTGGATGTGAATCAGGACGGCCTCGGCGATCTCTGGCAACTGCGCCACGGCGCTCAAGCGCTGGCGGCCGACGGCGATGCCGACGGTGACGGGTTGTCCAACGCCGCCGAGGCACTCGCCGGCACCGATCCCTTTTCCGCGCGGTCGGCGCTGGCGCTGGAGTTAACCGCCGCCCCGGACGGCGCGCTCGCGCTCCGCTGGCCCGGCGTCACGGCGAAACGCTACGAGGTGCAGATCAGCCCCGATCTCGTGACGTGGACGCCGCAGGCGAGTCTGTCGGGCAATGACGCGCCGCTGGAGGCACTCGCGGCGATGGGCACAGCCGCGAATTTCTTCGTCCGTGTCGCGGTGCGCGAGACCGATACCGATGGCGACGGCGTCACGGATTGGGAGGAGTTGCAGGCCGGTTACGATGTGCGCCGGGTGTTCTCGGAAGGCCTCGGCAGCAATCCCGCCAGCCCCACCGTCTCCAACCCGCGCATCACGGACCTCGAGCGTTTCCGCGCGCAACTGGCCGTCGCGACGGACACGGTGAGCCTAGTCGCGATCGAGCCGGAACTCGCCGAAAGTTGGCCGCATCCGGCGACGGTCCTCGTGCGGCGCAACGGCGGCTTCGCGGCGCGCACGGTCAATCTCTCCCTCGGCGGCACCGCGACGGCCGGGCAGGACTACGTCGCTCCGGCGACACTGTCCGTCACGCTTCCGCTCGGGGCGGATCAGGTCGCGCTCGTGCTCCCGCTCGTGCCGGACACGGTGGAGGAGGGGACCGAGACTCTCACGGTGCAACTCGAAGCCGGCGCCGGCTACACCATCGACGCCGCGGCGCGCACCGCGACCTTCACCCTCGCCGATGCGGCGGCCGGGCCTTCGCCGACCGAGGCCACGCGCTTCCTGCAGCAGGCGAGCTTCGGCCCGAATCCGGCGGAACTCGCCCGCGTGCGCGCTCTCGGTTTCGCTGCGTGGCTCGACGAGCAGTTCCAGCGCCCCGTCGCTCGCCATTTGCCGATCGTGCAGACGTGGTATGCGGAGCGAAACACCGACGGACTCGTGATCGACAATTCCGTCATCTCCACCGAGCACCGCATCGAGGCGTTTTGGCGGCAAGTGATGCGCGACGACGCCACCTCCGATCCTTTGCGCCAGCGCGTCGCCTTTGCCCTTTCGCAGATTTTCGTGATCTCCGACCGCATGTCGTCGCTGAACAACGACCAGCGCGGCATGACCTCCTACTACGACACGCTGCTGACGCACGCCTTCGGCACTTATCGCCAGTTGCTCGAAGCCGTCACGCGTCACCCGTGGATGGGGCTTTACCTGAGCGCGCTGCGCAACCGGAAAGCCAACCCCGCGATCAACCGTTTTCCCGACGAGAACTACGCGCGCGAAGTCATGCAGCTATTCTCCATCGGCCTGTGGTTACTCAACCCGGATGGCACGCCCGTCCTGTCCGACGGCACCGCCGCCGGGCCGGACGGGGAAATCATCCCGGCCGGGCAGCCTGTTCCGACTTACGGTCAGGAGCAGATCTCCGAGTTCGCCCGTGTCTTCACCGGGCTGAGTTACTCCAAGCGTTTCAGCGGCTCGACTAACTTCACTGAGATCAACACGTCAGCGCTCACGGACAGTCGCGGCGTGCCGTGGCAGCCGATGCGGATGTTTGATGTCGAACACGATCTCGCCGCCAAGCGCCTGTGGCTGCCCGGCGCGCCCGTGCTCAACCTTCCGGCGCGCACCGCCTCCGGCTCCAACGCAGGGGATGCGGACCTCGCCGCCGCGCTCGACTACCTCGCCAACCACCCCAACACCGGCCCCTTCATCTGCCACCAGCTCATCCAGCGGCTCGTGACCTCCAACCCCACGCCCGCCTACGTGGCGCGCATCGCCGCGGTGTTCGCCGACAACGGTGCCGGTGTGCGCGGTGACTTGCGGGCCGTCATCCGCGCGTTGCTGCTCGATCCCGAGGCGCGCGATTTCGCCTCCGCTCTCGATCCCGAGCACGGTCAGCTGCGCGAGCCCTACACCCGCTTCGTCTCGCTCGCTCGGGCGCTCGGCGTCGCGCCGCGCGACGTGACTGCGGCCGGCGGACGCTACCGCGGCTTCTCGGGCATCGACGCCGATTTCCTGCAACGCCCGCTGAGTGCGCCCTCGGTCTTCAACTTCTACACGCCGGATTATGCGCCGCCCGGCGTCATGCAGGACAACGGGCTCGTCGGGCCCGAATATCAGATCCTCAACAGCGTCACGGCCATCACCCTTCCCAACCGGATTTCCACCGCGCTCAACGCCAGCAGCACCACCGCGCTCACGCGTTTCAACAGCACCCAGCAGAACGACGATGCCGCGACTCCGGTCGACGAGAGCCTGTGGAATTCCTCCATGGACGAGGCTGGCTGGCAGCCGCTCGGCTTCGGCGACCCGGACGTGCTCGTCACCACGCTGGCCCGCGCCCTCTGCGCGCGCCCGTTGGAGCCGGAGACGTTCCGCGCCATCACCCGCGCCGTGCGCCGCGTTTCCGACCCGGCGGCGAGCGGCTTGACCACGTTGCAACGCGAGCAGCGCGCGCTGCACCGCGTCCGCCTCGCGGCCCACCTCATCGCCCTGACGCCGGAGGCCGCGGTGCTCCGCTGATCCGTTCCCCGCCATGCCGAAACGTCCCCTCACGCGTCGCGACTTCATCGGCCAGGCCAGTTGCGCGGCCGTCGGCTCCCTTGGGCTGCTCTCGACGCTGCTGAACCTGCGCATGGCCAACTCGACCATGGCGCAGACCCTGCCCGGCGGCGAGGACTACCGCGCGCTCGTCTGCCTGTTCTTCGCCGGCGGCATGGATTCCTACAACCTGCTCGTGCCCGCCGCGGCCACGCAGCACGCCGTCTACACCACCACGCGCGGCGGCATCTACGATGCGGTGACCAACGAGGACGGGCTCGCCCTGCCGCGCACCTCGCTGCTGCCGCTCGCCGCGGCGGCGAGCGATCCCTTCGCCTTCGGCGTCCACCCGCGTGCCGGCGATCATGCGGGCACGCCCGGCATCCAGTCGCTCTACAACGCCGGCCACCTCGCCTTCCTCGCCAACGTCGGCACGCTCGTGGAGCCGACCACCAAGGCCGCCTACAGCGCTTCGCTCGCCAAGCTTCCCCGCAGTCTCTACTCGCACTCGGATCAGGTGAAACAGTGGCACACCTCCGTCGCCACCGACGTGCGCCGCGTCGGCTGGGCCGGCCTCGCGGCCGATCTCCTGCACGCGGGCAACGCGCCGGACGCGCGCGTGTCGATGAACATCTCCCTCAGCGGGCAAAACCTCTGGCAGACCGGGCGCCGCGTCTTCAATTACACCATCAGCAGCACGGGCAGCACGCTGCCGCACGATTACGCCTCGCCCTATGCGGCGCCGGTCGTCGGCGCCACCAGCACCACGGCGCTGCGGCAGGCGGCGCGCACGGCCGCGGTTGAGAGCCTGATGCAGCAACAGCACCAGCACTTGCTCGATCAGACTTACGTCCAGCACACGCGCGACTCGATCGAGGGTGCCGCTGCGTTCCGCGACGCCTTTGAGGAGAGTCTGGTCACGACGCTTTTCCCCGGCGATGCCAACTACGCCTATCCCGCGGGTCTGACCGCCACCACCGATCCCGCGCGCAACCTCGGCCAGCAGCTCAAGGCCGTCGTGCGCACCATCAAGATGCGCCAGCAGCTCGGCCTGCGGCGCCAGACCTTCTTCGTCAGCTACGGCGGTTGGGACCATCACGACGAGGTCATCCTGTCGATGGACACGATGATCGACGTGGTGAACCGCGCCCTCGCCAGCTATTGGCAGGCGCTCGGCGAGATCGGCCTGCAGGAGCAGGTCACGCTCTACACGGCGTCCGATTTCGCGCGCACGCTCACCTCCAACGGCGCCGGCTCCGACCACGCGTGGGGCGGCAACGCCTTCGTGCTCGGCGGTGCCGTGCAAGGCGGGCGCGTCTACGGCGAATATCCCGACCTCGCGTTGAACGGCCCGCGCGTCATCACCTCGCGCGGCATCACCTTGCCCAGTTTGGCGGTGGAACAGTATTTCGCTGAGCTGGCGCTCTGGCTTGGCGTGCAACGGCATCAGCTCGCGGACGTGTTGCCGCGCATCGGCGAGTTCTATTCGCCCAGCGCGACCCCGCCCGTGGGCTTCATGCGGCTCTGAGTTCCGAAGATGGCTGCGCGCTCGTCCCGTCCTCGCTGGCTCGCCGCCGGCTTGCTGCTGATCGGCATCCTCGCTGTTGCGACGTGGTGGCTGTGGCGGCGATCGTCCACGGCGCCGCGCGAAGCGGCGCCAACTCCTGTGGCGGTTGTTCATCCCGCAGGCGCGCCGGAACGCGCGCACTCGCCAGCTGCGTCAGCTGCGGACTCGGCCGGGGCGCGCCTGCTCGCCGCGGACGGTTCCCCGCGCGAGGATTTGGCGGCCTTGCTCGATCTGGTCGACACGCTGTTGCAGACGGTGCCGGTGATGCAGCGACCGCCGCTGGGCTTCGACACCGATCTGGCGCGGGCGTTGGCCGATCCGGATTTGATGGGCGAGGCGGCGTTGCCACCCACGCATCCCGCCTTGCGGGACGGGCGACTGGTCGATCGCTGGGGCAGCCCTTGGCTGGTGCACCCGTTGTCGAGCGACGTCATCCAGCTGCGCAGCGCCGGGCCGGATCGCCGGTTGTTCACGGCCGACGACCTCGTCGCCCCGCCGGATCCGGAGACCTGAGGGCGGAATGCGGATTGCGGAGCGGGCCGGGGACTGTTGATTTTGCGGCGGCTGCGGGAACCCTTTCCGCGCCGCGCACTCTGAAATCCGTCTCCCTGCGATGCCCTGGCCCCTCTATCTCGCGTTGAAGCAGCTGTTCCCCACCGGACGGCTGTCCTTCTTCACGCTGATCTCGATCCTCGGGGTCGGCTTGGGCGTGGCGCTGATGCTGGTGTCGACGAGCGTGATGGGCGGCTTCGGCCATCAGATCAAAAAGATGATCATCGACACGCAGGGCGAGGTGCAGGTCCGCGCCCGCTTGCCGCTCAACGAGGCGTCGGCGCCGCGCGTCGAGCAGGCGCTGCGCGACAATACGGCGGTCGCCGGCTATGCGCCGTATGCGGCGGGGTTTGTGATGATCGAATTCCAGAAGCGCCCGGTGTTCCCGACAATCACCGGCTTCGACGTGGAGCGCATGAAACGCGTCATCCCGCTCGAGCGCTACCTCCTGGCCGGTTCCCTCGACGATCTCGACGATGACTCCGTCATCCTCAGCTCGATCCTCGCTCGCAACCTCGGTGTCGGTGTCGGCGACACCGTGAGCGTCTACTCGCCGCTGATGATGGAGCGGCTGAAGGCCAACGAAGTGCTGCTCCCGCGCGAGGTGCGCGTCGCCGCCATCTTCCAAATCGGCCACCAGCAACTCGACAGCTCGACGGTGCTCTGCTCGCTCCGCCTGATGCAGGATCTCTACGGCCTCGGTCGCTCGATTCATGGCTACAACGTCCGGCTCAAACCCGGCCTCGACGAATACGCCGTCGCCTCCTCGCTCAATGCCGCGTTGCCGGCCTCCGCCTTCGCGCTGACATGGTTCGAGAGCAACGCCGACTTCCAGTCCGTGCTCAGCTTCGAGCGCAACATGATCTTCTTCCTCCTCACCTTCATTATCATCGTGGCGGCGTTCTCCATCACGAGCTCGCTCCTGATGTCGGTCGTGCGCAAGACCCGCGAGATCGGCTTGCTCGCCGCGATGGGCGGTCGGGCGCGCGACGTCGCGCTGTGTTTCTGTGCGCAGGGCCTCGTCATCGGCGCCGGCGGCACGGCCGCGGGGCTGGCCTTCGGCTTCACGTTGCTGCACTGGCGCGATGCGTTGGTGCAGTTCATCGCCCGGATGACGATGGGGCAGGAGGCGTTCACGAAATTCTACCAGTTCACGTCCCTGCCGGCCTACACTGAGGCGAAGGACGTCGTCACGATCGTCGTCTTCTCGCTCGGCGCCGCGACGCTGGCCGGACTCATCCCCGCGTGGCGCGCCGCGCGGCTCAAACCCGTGGAGGCGCTGCGCAGTGAATAATCCCGTCCTCCGCGCCTCCGGGCTGCGCAAGAATTACCGCAGCGGCGACGCCACGCTCGAAGTCCTGCGCGGCGTCGACCTCGCCGTCGCGCCCGGCGAAAGCGTTTCCATCCGTGGCGAATCCGGCTCGGGCAAGAGCACGCTGCTCAACCTTCTCGCCGGTCTCGACCGTCCCGACGCGGGCGACCTGCACTGGGGCGCGGAGTCCACCGCGCAGCTGACGCTAGGCGAGCTCACCGCGCGCCGGGCGCAGTTTCTCGGCATGGTCTTCCAAGCCTATTACTTGATCCCCGAGATCGATGCGCTGGCCAACGTGCTCATGGGCGCGCGCATGCTGGGCGCGCCGGGTCGTGCCGAGCGCGAGCGCGCGGCGTCCTTGCTCCGTCGCGTCGGGCTCGCCGATCGCGCCGCCCACACGCCGGCACACCTTTCCGGCGGCGAGCGGCAGCGCGTGGCGGTGGCCCGCGCGTTGATGAACCGCCCGCAGTTGCTGCTCGCCGACGAGCCCACGGGCAACCTCGACGAGCGCACGGGCGAAGAGGTCATCCGCCTGCTGCTCGAAGTCTGCGCCGAGGAGCGCACCGCGCTCGTGCTGGTGACGCACAACGCCGCCCACGCCGCACGCACGCAACGCCAGCTTTTCCTGCATCAGGGCCAGTGGGACGCCACGCGGGCCTGAGCGGCGTGCCGCTCTGTGTGTGCAGGGCATCTTTCGTATGGCCCCCGCGTTCGTGGGTGCTACGTTCGCCGCCATGGCCAAACCGAAGATCAAGTGCGGAGTCGCGGGCGTCGGATCGCTCGGCCAGCACCATGCCCGGATTTATGCCTCGTTGCCCAATGCCGAACTCGTCGGCATCTACGAGGCCAGCGACGCCCGCGCGGCGGAAATCTGCGCGAAGCACCAGTGCCGCCGCTTCGCCACGCTCGCCGAGCTCGGTGCCGCCTGCGAGGTGGTCAGTGTCGTCGTGCCGACCGACAAGCATGCCGAGGTCGCCCTGCCGCTGCTGGCGGCGGGTTGCCACCTGCTGATCGAGAAGCCGCTCTGTGCGACCCTCGAGGAGGCCGAGCAGGTGCTCGCCGCGGCGCAAAAGGCGGGGCGCATCGTGCAGGTCGGGCATATCGAGCATTTCAACCCGGTGATGAGCTACCTCGAGAAGCACACCGGCCGCCCGCAATACATCACCACCGAGCGCCTCGCGCCCTACACGACACGCGGCACCGAGGTGGGCGTCGTGCTCGACCTGATGATCCACGACATCGGCATCGTGCTCGCGCTCGTGAAGTCGCCCATCCGCAAGATCGACAGCGTGGGCATAAGCGTGCTCTCGAAGACCGAGGATATCGCGAACGCGCGCATCGAGTTCGAGAACGGCTGCGTGGCCAACCTCAGCGCCTCGCGCATGAGCCTGAAGAAAAACCGCGAGATTCGCGTCTTTCAGGACAACGCCTACCTCTCGCTCGATTTCATGAACCAGAAGGGGCACCTGGTGAAGAAGAGCGACATCGTCGCCTATGGGCTGAAGCTGAAGATCGGCCTCGCCAAGGCCGGCGACGCCTCCTCGATCCCCGTGCACGAGATTCCGATCGAGAAGGGCGAGCCGCTCGCGATCGAGCTGGCGCATTTCCTCGAGAGCGTCGGCGCGGCGCGCCAGCCCAAGGTCGGCGGCGAACTCGGTCGCTCCGCCCTGCAGGTGGCGATGGCCATCACCGAGCAGATCCGGCAGGGGGCCAAGTCGTGATGGTCGTCCGCGGGCAGATAAATCGGGTCCGGTCGCAGCCATGAAAGTCGTTCCGGTCACCTCGTTGCCGGCGCCGCGCGACGGAGCCGTCGATCTCCTCTTCATCGCCGGGGAACACTCGGGCGACGAACATGCGGCGCGCCTGATCGCGGAGCTGCGACGCAAGCAGCCAGAGCTGCGCATCGCGGCGCTCGGCGGTCCCGGCATGGCCGCGGCCGGCGCGCAGCTGTTGCACGATCTCACGGCGACCTCGGTGGTCGGTTTCGTCGAGGTGCTGAAACACTACGGTTTCTTCAAGTCGCTCTTCGCCGCCACGCTCGATTGGATCGCGCAGCACCGACCGCGCGCCGTGTGCTTCGTGGATTATCCGGGCTTCAACCTCCGGCTCGCGGCGCAGCTGCGGGAGCGCGGGCTGAGTGTGAAGGGTGGGGGCGCGACCAAGCTCCTGTTCTACATCTCGCCGCAAATCTGGGCGTGGAAAGCCAAGCGGCGCTTCACCATGGCGCGCGATCTCGATGCGCTCGCGACGATTTTTCCGTTCGAGCCCGCCTGCTATGCCGACACGACGCTGCCGGCGGAGTTCGTCGGGCATCCGTTCCTGGCCGACGACTACGCGGCGCCCGTGCGCTTCGATCCGGCGGGCCCCGTGCTGCTGTTGCCCGGCAGCCGCGTGCAGGCGGTGGGGCGGATCTTCCCGCTGTTGCTCGGCGGTTTCGAGGCCTACCGGCGCAAGTGCCCCGAGGCGCGCGCCGTGGCGTTGTATCCGAGCGAAGAGGTGGCGGCTATCGCCCGTGCGGAGCTCGCGCGCTGGCCCGCGCTGGCTGGCGCGGTGGAGTTGCGCGCCAACGCCGGGGTGATGCCCGCGTCCGCCGTGCTCACGTCGAGCGGCACGATGTCGCTCCATTGCGCGTTGCAGGCGATCCCGGGTGCGATCGTCTATCGCACGAATCCGCTCACCTACCTGCTGGCCCGATGGTGGGTGAAGATCGAGTTCATCGGCATCGCCAACCTGCTGCTCCGCGAGCCGATGTATCCGGAGTTCATCCAAGGCGCGGCGACCGCTGCAGCTCTGGCCGCGCAACTGGAGGATTGTCGCACGCCCGAGCGGAGCGAGCTCACGCGCCGGCAGGCGGAGCGCTTGCGCGGGCTCCTGCATCAACCGCGCCGCGGCACGGCGGCGGACTGGGTCGCGCGGCAACTCGTTTAGAGCCGGAAAAGGGTTGGCTGACCCGCCCGGCGCGCCAAACTCTGCGCCGATGCTACCACGCACTCCCGAGCCGGCGACAGTTTCATGGCGGGCGACTTGGCGCCTGCCGCTGGTGGTGGGCGTGGCATTGGTCCTTTTTTCCGTGGGAGCCTGGCAGATGGCACGCTGGGAAGTGCGGCGCATCGAGGAGGCGCGCTTCCATCGTCTGAGCGATCGCTTGGTGGCGTCCGTGCGCAGTTCGTTCCGCTCCACGGAGCAGGCGATGCTCGGGCTGAGCGCGATGGCGTTGCGCGACGACGGCGCGCCCAGTGCGCGGGATTGGGACCGGCAGGTCAGCCGGGTGAAGACCTACCTCGGCGAAGGCGTGACGGGCCTCGGCTACGTGCTGCGCGTGCGGCGCGACGACATTGCGGCCTTCAATGCGGAGCGGGCGGCGGCAGGTTATCCGGGTTTCGCGGTGCAAACGGCAGGCGAGCGCGACCCGCTCTATGTCGTGGCGAACATTGCTCCGCTGGAGGGCAACGCGCGGGCGCTCGGAGTCGACATCGGTGCGGGCACCAACCGGCGCGCTGCGGCCGAAAGTGCCGCGCGTTCCGGCGGCTTCGCGAGCAGCGCGCGCCTCCGGTTGATTGTCGGCGAAGGGGAGGTGCCGGGCTTCCTGCTGTTCTATCCGGTCTATCGCGCGGAGATGCTAGGCGACGAGGAGGCGCGCTGGGCCGCGCTGCAAGGGTGGATTTACTCCGCCGTGCGCTTCGACCGGTTGCTGGCCAACGCCGGCGAGATCGTGGGCGGCCAGTTGGACTTCGAGGTGTTCCAAGGCAGCGAGCAGCTCTTCGAGAAGATGGTGCACGACTCCGACGGGCATCTCCCGCGCGGAGAGAAAGGGGCCGTGGAGGAATCCTATTTCGCCGACCGCGCCTACAAAACCACGCGTCCGCTCTTCCTCTACGGTCAGCGCATGACGGTGCGCATCAGTTCGCTGCCCGCGTTCGAGGCGGCGGGCCGCACTCGCCTGCCGGAGGCGGTCTTTGTCGGCGGGCTCATCGTATCGGTGCTGGGCATGCTGCTGACCTGGGCGCTGGCGACATCGCGCGCGCGGGCACTGCGGCTGGCGGAGCGCATGACGGCCGACCTGCGACGGACGGAGGCCGAGGCCCGCCGGCTGGCGCTGGTGGCGAGCCGCACGGCCAACGCGGTCGGCCTCGCCGACCCGGAGGGCATGGTGGTGTGGGTCAACGAAGGTTTCACCCGGCTCTTCGGCTACACAGCGGAAGAGTCGCTGGGCAAGTTCGGCCCGTATCTCGTGCGCGGTCCGAAGAGCAACGCCCGTATGATCGCGGCCGTGGCGCGCGCCGCCGCGGAAGGCACCGAGTTTCACGGCGAGATGCTGTGCTACGCCAAGGACGGACGGGAGATCTGGACGGATTTCGAGATGCAACCCCTGCGCGACGAGAGCGGGCGCGTGACGGGTTTCATGTCGATCCAGCTCGACATCACGGCGCGCCGACTGGCGGAGGAGGAGGCGCGCCGGTTGGCGTTGGTCGCGAGCAAGACCGCCAGCGCGGTCGTCCTCGCCGACACCCAGTGGCGCATCCAGTGGGTCAACGAAGGCTTCACCCGCCTCAGCGGCTACACGCTCGACGAGGTCAAGGGGCGCCGCCCGAGCAGTTTTCTCATGGGGCCGGATACGGACCTGCGGGTGCAGGAGGAAATGGATGCGGCCGAGCTGCGTCGCGAGGCTTTCAAGGGCGAGGTCTGCAACTACGCCAAATCCGGCCGCCCGTTCTGGGTCGAGCTGGAGATCCAGCCGTTGCAGGACGCCGAGGGTCAGCCGGCGGGTTACATGGCCATGCAGCTCGACATCACGGCGCGCAAGGCCGCCGAGGAGGAGCTGGTCCGGCGCGAAGAGCTGTTCCGCTTCATCCTCAACAGCCTGCCCGTGGGCGTGAGCTGGGAGTCCCACGACCGCGAGGGCGGCAGCTGGGCGAACGACGCCGTGCTCGAACTGACCGGCTTGCCGCGGAGCGACATCCTCAACCCGGAGGCCTACGCGGAGGTCACCCACCCGGAAGACTGGGTGCGGCAGCAGGAGGCTTACGCGAAATTGCACCGCGGAGAGATCGATCATTTCCAACTGGAAAAGCGCTATCTCCGGCGCGATGGCACGCAGCGTTGGTGCATCCTCCACGTCCGCGCCTACCGCGGGCCCGACGGCCGTATCCTGCAGGAGGTCGCGGCGATCGCGGATGTCACCAACCTCAAGCTGGTCGAGCAAAAGCTCCAGCAACAGGAGTCGCTCTTCCGCTTCATCTTCGACTCGGTGCCGGTCGGGCTTTCGTGGGCCGTGCCGAATCAGAGCGAGACCCGGATCGTGAACGCGGAGCATGTCCGCATCACCGGCGTGTCAGCGGCCGACGCCAAGCGCGATGAAGTTTTTTCTCGTGTCACTCATCCCGAGGATGCATCCCGACAGCGCGACCTCGCCGCGCAAATGGCGGCAGGCAAAATCGACCGCTTCACGATCGAGAAGCGCTACCTCCATCCCGACGGCAGCATCACTTGGGTGCAGCTTTCGCGGCGGCTCTATCGCGATGAGCTCGGCCGGCCGGTGCAGGAACTCAACGCCTTGGTCGACATCACGGAGCTGAAGCGCGCCCAAGCCATGGTCGCGCTGGCGAAGGAGCAGGCCGAGCAGCTGAACGAGCAACTTGAGACCGCCATCGAGAAGGCCCAGCTCGCGGCCCAGGAGGCGCAACAGGCCAACATCGCCAAGAGCCAGTTCCTTGCGATGATGAGCCACGAGATCCGCACGCCCATGAACGGCATCATCGGCATGACGGGCCTCCTGCTCGAGACCGGGCTCGATACCGAGCAACGGGAGTTCGCCGAGACGATCCGCACCAGCGGCGATGCGCTGCTGACGATCATCAACGATATCCTCGACTTCTCGAAGATCGAATCCGGCCGCCTCGAGCTGGAGAACGCCGAGTTCATCCTGCGCGATTGCGTCGAGAGCTCGCTGGACCTGCTCTCGACCCGCGCGAGCGAGAAGCAGCTGGACCTCCTCTACGAGATCGCGGACGGCACGCCGACGCTCGTGCGTGGCGACGTCACACGACTGCGTCAGATCCTCGTCAACCTCATCGGCAACGCGCTCAAATTCACCAGCCGTGGCGAAGTGGTGCTCCGCGTCGGCCCCGCGGATACGTCGGCCATGCTGCCGTCGTGGACCCGTGCCGGCGAAGGCGAGGGCGCTCCGGTGCTGCTGCAATTTTCGGTGCGGGATACCGGCATCGGCATCCCGGCCGAGGCGATCTCGCGGCTGTTCCAATCCTTCAGCCAAGTCGACACGTCGACGACCCGCAAATACGGCGGCACGGGCCTCGGCTTGGCGATCAGCCGCCGGCTCGCGGAGCTCATGGGCGGGCAGATGTGGGTGGAGAGTCAGGTCGGGCGCGGCTCGACCTTCTACTTCACTGTCCGCCTGGAGGCGATGCCGAGCAAGCCGCGTCCCTTTTTTCAGTCGGCCCGCACCACGGTCGAGGGGCGCTCGCTGCTCATCGTCGACGACAACGCGACCAATCGCGAAATCCTCACCCGGCAGGCTTTGGGCTGGCACATGCGCCCGGAGGCGGTGATCGGCGGAGCCGAGGCCTTGGCCTTGCTGCGCGCCGGGCGGCGCTTCGACATCGCCGTGCTCGACATGCACATGCCGATCATGGACGGAGTGACGCTGCAGCGCGAGATCCGCGCCATCGTCACCCGCGAGGAGATGCCCCTCATCCTGCTCTCGTCGCTCGGCCAGCGCATTGAGGACGGCTTGTTCTGCGCCACGCTGACCAAGCCGGCCAAGCCCGCCCAACTACTGGAGTCGATCGCCCGCTGCCTCGGCGCCGTGCAGGGCGAACGCGCCGGCCAGCGCACTCCGGTTGCTCAGCCCGCGACGCCGGACCGACCCGAGCGCCTGCTGCTCGCGGAGGACAATTCCGTGAATCAGAAGGTCGCGCTTCACTTGCTGCGCACGCTCGGTTACGGCGCGGAGGTCGTGGCGGACGGGCGGCAGGCGCTCGAGGCGCTCGAGACGCGCGATTACGAGATCGTCCTGCTCGATGTGCAGATGCCGGAGCTGGACGGCTTGGAGGTGGCACGCCGATTCGTGGCCGCTCACCCGCAAGCCAAAGAGCGCCCTTGGCTGATCGCGCTCACCGCAAACGCCATGCAAGGCGACCGCGAAGCCTGCCTCGCCGCCGGCATGGACGATTATCTGAGCAAACCGATCAAGAAGGCCGACCTGCTCCAAGCCCTGACGCGCGCCGCCCACGAGTTGAAGCTGCGGCGCGAGGCGCGGGGTGCTTAGCACGGCCTGTGCAAGTCGTGGGCTTGCCAAGGCGGCACCGGAAACGCCAGGCGTGAAACGCGGCAGGCAGTCCGATATTTCCGGCAGGAGCCGAAGTCGATTTGCTGGTTGTGATCCCGCGCCTCAACGCCCGAGCCGGGCGCGCCAAGTCGGGTAGTCGCGCTCCAGCAGCGCTGCCGGCCACGTGCCATACCACTCGTAACCGGTGCGCCGCTCGCGCTCGACGTCCGCGAGACTGGGCACGCGTTGGCCGCTGCGGTTGGCGAGGAAGGGCTGGCTGGTCTCGAGATCGTAGAACCGCGCCCACAGCGGCGGTGCGGCCGGATCGGGCACCGTGCGCCGGTCGGTCGTGCTCGTGTGCCACTCGTATTTCACCGGCTCGGCGGCGACGGTCTCATAGCGCAGGCCGTGGATCGTCGCGCTGCGGAACCACGCCACGGCGGATTCGACTGCCGCGACGACTTCGGGCGACGGTGCCTCGAGGCTCATGAGGTAGCGCACGACCACGACACTCTCGCGGCAGACGAGGCCCGGCAGCTCGAAACTGCGCGCGCCGACCGGCTCGAGCGTGACGTGGTGGTATTGCCCGGCCCAGATCGTGCGCCGCTCGCCTTGGCGGACCTGCAGGCGCAAGATGCAGGCGTTGCCGCGTTCGACCGCCGCGGCGGCGCGCGTGCGACGCTTGGCGTCGACGAAGGCGAAAGGCGGGTGCGCTTCGGCGACTTGCTGCAAGATCCGCAGCACATCGGGCAGCACGTCGTCGGCGAAGGTCAGGTGCGGCCGATAGCCTGCCGTGCTCGGAAACGAGTGCGGGAATCCGCCACTCGGATGCTGGGCCGCGAAGAGAAAGTCGAGGCCACGCAACGCGCCTTCGCGGTAGCGGGCGTCACCGGTGAGATCGAAGGCCCCGGCGAGGTAGGCGATTTGCGGCCAGGTGTTGCGGTTGTCGAGGCTCGTGTCGGTTTTAGCGCGGTCGGCGAGAAGCTGCTTCTGCTCGTCATCGGACAGGATGCGCAGCGGGTCCTCGTTCTCGCGCCAGCCGCCGTTGGCGCGCTGGTAGAGGAGAATATTGTCCGCGATGCCGCGCACGTCGTCCTCGGCGAGGCGCGGATAGTCGGTCGTGTGGTGCGAATTCTGCCAATGATGGATGCCGTCCGCGAAACCATCGAGCGGCAGCGGCGGTGCGGCGCAGGCGGAGATCGTCGCGGTGGCAAAGGCGAGCCAGAGAGAACAGCGCATGACGCCGCCACGTTACTCATCCCGTCGGGCGACGGAAGCCGCGAGTGCGGTTGGCGGCTGGTTTCGTCTTGTGCGGGCGGTGGGGTTGCCGGCACAAACACGCCCTTTTTTCATGACCAGCCAGACCCAGGAAATTCCTCTCGATAAGATCAACCTCTTCGGCGGCACGCAGACGCGCGTGAAGACGAACGACGACGCGGTCGAAAGCTACGCGGAAGAAATGGCGCGCGGCACGGTCTTCCCGCCGATCTCGCTCTACTTCGACGGCTCCACCTACTGGCTCGCCGACGGCTTCCACCGCTATCTCGCGACTAAGCGCAACGGCACGCCCGCGATCGCAGCGGAAGTCCAGCCCGGCGGACGCACCGAGGCGCTCCGCCACGCGCTCGGCGCCAACGCGACCAACGGCATCTACCGCACGAACGGCGACAAGCGCCACGCGGTCGAGATCGCCCTCGAAGAGTGGCCCGAGTTGGCTAACACCGTGCTGGCGGAAATCTGCAAGGTGTCGGTCGAACTCGTCCGTGGCTGTCGCCAGCAGATGCAGAAAGCCGGCCGCATCCCCGAGGTGATCACGGTCACCGGGCGCGACGGGAAAAACTATCCCGGCGCAGTCGAGCGTCAGCCGCGCGGTAAGACCGAGGAGGCTTCGAGCGAGAAGGGCGGTGGCGGGGGCGGCGGAGGCTTCTCCAAGGGCAAAGGCGACGCCGGTGCGCTTGGCGGCTCGACGAGCGAACTCGAGCAGGAGGCGCGGCAGATGATCCGCAACGGCGAGATCAATCCCTTCGAGTTGGCGAAAATGTCCAGCGCCACGCCGATCGACTACGCCGTGACCACGGTGAAGTTGCTCGAGACCATGCGTCGCGATCACCCGCAGCGTCGCGAAGGGTTGGTGAAGATCCGCGATTGGATCGACCGCGAGTTGCGCGGGGAAAATGCGTCGGCGGTGGTGGTGGCGTCTGCTGGCTGAGCGCGATGGGGCGCGGGGGCGTTCAGATTTTCTGCGCCTTCCATGTGCCGCGTCTGAATAGCGCGGCACTCCAGAGCGTCAGCACCGAGAACGACACGGGCACGGCGAGATAGACGCCCAGCGGACCGAGCCCGACGGGCTGGGCCAGCGCCCAAGCCAGTGGCACTTGGCCGAGCCAGAAGCAGAAGAAGTTGAGGCGGGTCGGCGTCCACGTGTCGCCCGAGCCGTTGAAGGTCGCTTCGTAGCACATGCCCGCGGCGTAGAGCGGGAAGGCGAGGCTGATGATCCAGAGCGCGCGCACGGCCTCGGGGAACACGGCGGGGTCGGTCGTGAAGATGCCGACGATGAGGCGGGAGAGTGCGATGAAGATCAGCCCGATTACGCCGAGAAAGATCATGTTGTAGCGCACGGCGAGGCGGATGGCCTCTTCCGCGCGGTCGGGCCGTCCGGCGCCGAGATTCTGGCCGACGAGGGTGGCGCCGGCATTGGCGAGGCCCCACGCAGGCATGAGCGCGAAGATGACGACGCGGATCGCAATGGTGTAGCCGGCCAGCACGGAGCTGCCGAAGGGCGCCATGATCTTGAACAGGCCGACCCAACTCGTGGTCGCGATGAGCAACTGCGCGATGCCGTTGCCCGAAGTCTTCAAGATGGTGCCCATCACGCCCGGCTGCGGCAGCAGATCACGCCAGTGCAGGCGGATCTGGCCGGGACGGCCGGTGAGGTGCCAGAGCTGGTAACAGACGCCGATGCCGCGTCCGATGTTGGTCGCCACGGCGGCGCCGGTCACGCCGAGCTCGGGGAAGGGTCCCCAGCCGAAGATGAAGCACGGATCGAGGACGATGTTCAGGCCGTTCGCCAGCCAGAGCGTGCGCATGGCGATGGTGGCGTCGCCGGCGCCGCGGAAGACGGCGTTGATGAGAAAAATCAGGAATACAGTGATGTTCCCGCCGAGCATGATCCGGGCGTAGCCCGTGCCGAGGGGCACGATGCGTTCGTCGGCACCCATGAGGCGCAGGATGTCCGCGGCGAACCAGCCGAAGCCGAGGCCGAGCAGCGCGGACACGCCCGCACCGAGCAGGATGATCTGGCCCGCGGCGTGGGCGGCCTGTGCGGGATTCTTTTCCCCGATGCGCCGTGCCACCATGGCGGTCGCCGCGAACGAGATGCCGATGGCGACGGCATAGATGAGGGACATGACCGACTCGGTCAGGCCGATGACGGCCACCGCCTCGGCGCCGAGGCGCGAGACCCAGAAGACGTCGACGACGGCGAAGAGAGACTCCATCGACATCTCGAGCACCATCGGCACGGAGAGCAGCAGGATGGCCTGCTTGAGCGGCAGGGTCGTGAAGTCGCTGTGCGTGCCCTTGATGGCCTGCCAGACGCTGCGCCAGAAAGGCGGCGCCGGTGTTGCGGAAGGTTGCGCGGATGCGGTCATGCGTGGAGACCTTGGTCAGCAGCTTGGGCGAGGAGTTCGCCAAAATCGACGAAGCAATCTCACCTCAGCGGGCACACTCAGTGGGCACAGACAGGCGGGAAAAACGGAGCCGATGGCGCCGGGTAGCGCGGCAAGGGTCAAGCTGCCGGACCGGCGGACGGTTTCGCTCGTTGAAGCGGAAGGACCTGTTGGATGGCGGCGAGCAGGTCGGCCGGTTGGATGGGCTTGATGAGGGCGGCAGCGATGCCGAGCTCGTCCAAGGTCGGCCGGATGCGGTGATCGGCGGGCGAGGTGAGCATCACGACGGGGATGCGTTGCAGCTCGGGCTTGGAGCGCATCAGCGTCAGCAACTCGACGCCGTCCATGATCGGCATGCTGACGTCGAGGAGGATGATGTTCGGCATGGCCTTCTCCATCGCGAAGAGGGCGTTGAAGCCGTTGGAGGCCTCGGTCACGAGCACGTCGAAAGGCGCGAGGGCCCGTTTGGCAAGCTCGCGCACGGGTTTGGCGTCGTCGACGACGAGAATGACGGCGGGCATGCGCAGACGGGGCTCAGCCGATCCAGGAGCGCGCGTTGTGGAAGAGCTGCATCCAAGGCGATTCGTCGCCGGTCCACGCAGGCGGGCGCCAGCTCAGGTTGACGTTGCGGTGCGAACGTTCCGGATGCGGCATCATGATCGTGACGCGGCCCGTGGTCGTCGTGAGCGCGGTGAGGCCGAAGGGCGAACCGTTCGGGTTGAGCGGGTAGTGCTCCGTGGGCTGGTGGAAGTTGTCGACGTAGCGCGCGGCGACGAGGCCGGAGTCGTTGCAGCGGGCGGCGGCGGCGCCGTCCTTGAATTCGGTGAATCCTTCGCCGTGCGAGACGACGATCGGGAGCACGGAGCCTTCCATGCCGCGGAAGAGGATGCTGGGGCTGCGCTCGATGCGCAGGGAGGCGAAGCGGGCTTCGAAGCGCTCGGACTTGTTCTGCACGAAGCGCGGCCAGTGGTCGGAGCCGGGGATGAGCGAGTGGAGATTGCTCATCATCTGGCAGCCGTTGCACACGCCGAGGGCGAAGGTGTCCTCGCGGGCGAAGAAGTCGGCAAACTCCGCGCGCGCGCGCGGGTTGAAGAGGATGCTCTTGGCCCAGCCTTCGCCGGCGCCGAGCACGTCGCCGTAACTGAAGCCGCCGCAGGCAGCCAGGCCGCGGAAATCGCGTAGCGAGATGCGTCCGCTGAGAATGTCCGTCATGTGCACGTCGATGGCGGAGAAACCGGCGCGCGTGAAAGCGGCTGCCATCTCGAGCTGGCTGTTGACGCCCTGCTCGCGGAGGATGGCGACCTTCGGGCGCGCCGCGCCCGGCTGCATGCGGAAAGCGGAAGGCTGGATGCTGAAGGTCAGCTTCGGCGTGATGCCCGGATTGTCCTTTTGTAGGCGGAGCGTGTGTTCCTGCTCGGCGCAGTCTGGGTTGTCGCGCAGGCCCTGCATGCGGCGCGTGACGCCGGACCAGAGGTCGCGCAGGGAGAACAGGTCTTCGTCGAGCATGACGCGTCCGGCCTGACGCACGACGAGGCGCTGCGTGGTGTTGAGCGTGCCGAGGCGGGTCGTGCAGGTCTTGAAACCGTGGCGGCGGAGGACGGCGGAGACGGCGTCGAGGTCGGACTCGCGGACTTGGATGACGGCGCCCAATTCCTCGCTGAAGAGCTGGCCGAAGAGGCTGGGGCTGCGCTCGCTGAGCTTGATGGCGGCGGCGGGCAGGTCGAGGTCGACGCCGGTGTGTCCGGCGAAAGCCATCTCGGCGATGGTGGCGAAGAGGCCGCCGTCAGAGCGGTCGTGGTAGGCGAGGAGCTGGCCCTCGCGACCGAGTTGCTGGATGGCGCTCCAGAAGGCCTTGAGGTCGCCCGGGTCGTCGACGTCGGGCGGCGTGCTGCCCGTCTGGTTGAAAACTTGCGCGAGGATGGAGCCGCCGAGGCGGTTCTGGCCGCGTCCGAGATCGATGAGCAGGAGAATGGAGTCTTCGACGCGCTGGAGTTGGGGCGTGAGCGAGAGCCGCACATCCGTTACCGGGGCGAAGGCGGACACGATGAGCGAGACAGGTGCGGTCATGCGTCTCTGCTCTGCGCCGTCCTGCCAGACGGTGCTCATGCTCATGGAATCCTTGCCGACGGGGATGGTGATGCCGAGGGCGGGGCAAAGTTCCATACCGACGGCACGCACGGCGGCGTAGAGGTCGGCGGCGTCGCCCGGCACGGCGGGTGCGGCCATCCAGTTGGCGGAGAGGTTGACCTTACCGAGGTCACCGATCTGGGCGGCGGCGAGGTTCGTGAGCGCTTCGCCCACGGCGAGTCGCGCGGAGGCTGCGGCGTCGTTCACCGCGACGGGCGTGCGCTCGCCCATCGCGAGAGCCTCGCCAGTGAACACGTCGAAGGAGGCCGCCGTGACGCCGCAATCGGCCACGGGCACCTGCCACGGGCCAACCATCTGGTCGCGGACGACGAGGCCGCCGACGGAGCGGTCGCCGATGGAAATCAGAAAGGTCTTGTCGGCGACGGCCGGGTGGGCGAGGACGCGGTGCGCGGCTTCGCGGAGTTCGACGTCGGCGAGGGCGAGCGGGGCGAGCGGGCGCGGGCGGCTGCGCTCCTTGCGGTGCATGCGCGGCGGCTTGCCGAGCAGGACGTCGAGCGGCAGGTCGATGGGACGGTTCTGAAAATGCGGATCGTCGACAACGAGGCGTTTCTCTTGCGTGGCTTCGCCGACGATGGCGAAGGGCGCGCGTTCGCGTGCGCAGAGGGCGGCGAAGGTGTCGATGCGGTCGGCCGGGATGGAGAGGACGTAGCGTTCCTGCGACTCGTTGCACCAGAGCTCGAGCGGGCTCATGCCCGGCTCGTCGCAGGGGAGTTTGCGCAGGTCGAACTTGCCGCCGCGTCCGCCGTCGTTGACGAGTTCGGGCAGGGCGTTGGAGACGCCGCCGGCGCCGACGTCGTGGATGAAGGCGATGGGGTTGTCCGCGCCCATGGCCCAGCAGCGGTCGATGACTTCCTGGCAACGGCGCTCCATCTCGGCGTTGTCGCGTTGCACGGAGGCGAAATCGAGATCCTCGCTGCCGGCTCCGCTGGCGATAGAGCTGGCCGCGCCGCCGCCGAGGCCGATGAGCATGGCCGGGCCGCCGAGCACGACCAGCTTGTCGCCCGGGCGAATCTCGCCCTTCTGCACATGCTCCGCGCGGATGTTGCCGAGGCCGCCAGCGAGCATGATGGGCTTGTGATAGCCGCGGAGCTCGGTCGCTGGAGCGGCCGTGGACGGAGTGCCGGATTTCTGGCCTTCCGCTTTACGCGTTCCGCGCTCTGCCGAAGCCGAGGGCACCTCGGCTTCGTAGGTGCGGAAGTAGCCGTTGATGGCGGGACGGCCAAATTCGTTGTTGAAGGCGGCGCCGCCGAGCGGGCCATCGAGCATGATGTCGAGGGCGGAGACGATGCGGCCGGGTTTGCCGTGGTCTTTTTCCCACGGTTGCACGGCGCCGGGCAGGCGAAGGTTCGAGACGGTGAAGCCGACGAGGCCGGCCTTCGGCTTGCCGCCGCGGCCGGTGGCGCCTTCGTCGCGGATCTCGCCGCCGGAGCCGGTGGCGGCGCCGGGGAAGGGTGCAATGGCCGTCGGGTGGTTGTGCGTCTCGACCTTGCAGAGGAGATGGATGTCCTCTTCGTGCGCGGCGTATTCGCCGATGCGCGGGTCGACGAAGAAGCGGCCGCCGCGTGAGCCGACGAGGACGGCGGCGTTGTCCTTGTAGGCGGAAAGAATACCGTCCGAGTGGAGCTGGTAGGTATTCTTGATCATCTGGAAGAGCGACTTGTCCTGTGCGACGCCGTCGATCTCCCAGGTGGCGTTGAAAATCTTGTGGCGGCAGTGCTCGGAGTTGGCCTGCGCGAACATCATGAGCTCGATGTCGTGTGGGTCGCGGCCCAGCGTGCGGAATGCCTGCACGAGGTAATCGATTTCGTCCTCGGCGAGCGCAAGGCCGAGCGAGGCGTTGGCGGCTACAAGCGCGGGGCGACCTTCGGCGAGGACGGGGACGCTCGTGAGCGGACGCGGCGACTCGTGCGTGAAGAGCGCGGCGCAGGCCTCGAGTCCGTCGAACACGGTCTGCGTCATGCGATCGTGCAGCCGGGCGCGGAGCTGGCGCAGTTGCGCGGGGGGCAGGGCAGAGGCCTCGGTCGCGCCGGAGTCGAGCGTGAGCGTGTAGGCGATGACGCGTTCGATACGGGTGACCCGGCTCAGACCGCAAATGTGGGCGATGTCGGTGGCCTTGGAAGACCAAGGCGAGATCGTGCCCGGGCGCGGCGCGACGATTTGGACGAGCCCCGCGGCGGCGCTGGTGGCGTGGCTCGGGCCGTAGGTGAGCAATTTTTCGAGCACGTCGCGTTCGGCGGGTTCCAACGCGCCGGCGACTTCGATCACGTGGACGAAATCGGCGTGGATCGCCCGCACGGGCAGGTCGGCGGCAGTGAGGTCCTGCAGCAGCTTCTGGAGGCGAAAGGGAGAGAGGGCCGGTGAGCCACGGAGCGTCAGCATGGTCGGGGTCGAGGCTTCGCCGGGAAGGGAACGGCGTCAAGCGATGGAACCGGCACAGCACAGTTCCCGGGCCGGAACTGTGCCGGTCGCGGGCCGATGACACGGCTTTTGCGGGGCGAGGCGGCGGCGGCTGGAGAAAGCCGTTGACCAATCCGCGCGGGGTCCAAACCTAGATTTTCCCTGCATGAGCGAATTTCTCTCCCACGAATGCGGCATCGCGTTGGTCCGGCTGAAGCGGCCGCTCGCGTATTATCAGGAGAAGTATGGGACGCCGCTGTGGGGTCTTTATCAGCTGTTCCTGCTGATGGAGAAGCAGCACAACCGCGGGCAGGACGGCGCAGGTATCGCCTGCATCAAATTCGACATGCCGGCGGGCGAGCCCTACATGTTCCGCGAGCGCACGACCGAGTCGAACCCGCTGGACAAGATCTTCCAGCCGATGATCGCCCGCTTCACCCAACTCGTCGGCGAAGGCACGGTGCATCCGGAGTTTCCCGACACGGTGAAGAAGCACTTCGATTTCTGCGGTGAACTTTATCTGGGGCACCTGCGCTACGGCACTTCCGGCGGCTACAACCTCAGCGCGTGCCACCCGTATTTCCGCCGCAGCTCGTGGCCGACCCGCAATCTGGTGCTGGCGGGTAACTTCAACATGACCAACACGGCTGAGCTGAACGCCGTGCTCACGGCCACGGGCCAGCACCCGATCTTCGCGACCGACACGCAGGCGCTGCTCGAGATGCTCGGCCACGGCCTCGACAAGCATCACGAGGACCTTTACCGCGGATTCAAAGCCCAGGGCCTGCCCGGCACCGAGATCACGCACCGCATCAACGAGGGCATGGACCCCGCCTACGTGCTGCGCGAAGTCGCGGCGGACTGGGACGGCGGCTACACGCTGATCGGCGCGCTCGGCAACGGCGACGCCTTCGTCACGCGTGATCCCTCGGGCATCCGGCCCTGCCACTGGTTCGAGAACGACGAGGTGGTGGCTTTTGCCTCCGAGCGCGCCCCGCTTTGCACGGTGTTCCAGCGCACACCCGACCAGGTGCAGGAGCTCGAGCCCGGCCACGTCGTCGTGGTGAAGAAGAACGGCACCGTGCGCGTCGAGCGCGTGAAGGAGCCGCTGCCGCGTTCGCAGTGCACGTTCGAGCGCATCTATTTCTCGCGCGGCAACGACGCCGACATCTACCGCGAGCGCAAGGCGCTCGGCGCGCAACTCGCCGAGCCCATCCTGCGCGCCATCGGGCGCGACCTCGAGCACAGCATCTTCAGCTTCATCCCCAATACCGCGGAGGTTGCCTATCTCGGCCTGATGAGCGAGCTGCGCTACCGTCGCCGCGCCGAGGTGAAACAGGCACTGCTCGACGCCGCCAAGGCGGGCGAGCTTACCGACGCGCTCGTGGACGAGCTCATTCTCATCAACTGGCCGCGCGGCGAGAAAATCATCAGCAAGGACGCCAAGCTCCGCACCTTCATCGGCCAGGAGAAATGGCGCAACACGCTCGCCTCGCACGTCTATGACGTCACCTACGGCATCGTGACGCCGAAGGACAACCTTGTGTGCGTCGATGACTCCATCGTGCGCGGCACCACCCTGCGTCGCTCGATCCTGCGCATCCTCGGCCGGCTCAACCCGAAGAAGATCGTCATCGCCTCGACCGCGCCGCAGATCCGCTATCCGGATTGCTACGGCATCGACATGTCCGAGCTCGGTAAATTCATCGCCTTCGAGGCCGCCGTTTCCCTGCTGAAGGAGCGCGGCCAGGGTTCGGTGTTGGAAGAAGTTTACCAAGCCTGCCGCGGCTACGTGGACAACCATTCGCGGGAGCCCGTGAATCATGTGCGCCGCATCTACGAGCCGTTCACGGCGGAGGAAGTCTCGCGGCGTATCACGGAGCTCGTGACTCCGCGCAATGCCGATTGGCAAGGCGAGGTGGAGATCATCTTTCAGTCGCTCGAGAGCCTGCACCGCGCGCTGCCGAACCACACCGGCGACTGGTATTTCAGCGGCAAGTATCCCACGCCCGGCGGCTATCGCGTGGTGAACCAGGCCTTCGTAAATTATTTCCACAAGTCCGAGGGCCGGGCTTACTGATCTTTCATCGGAGGCTACAGAGAAGCTGCGCTGCCGGGGTCTCCGTTTCTTCCGCCTCCTCCCGTTTCAATCCCATGTCCCTTTCCTACGAAGCCTCCGGCGTAAACTACGACCAGCTTGATGCCTTCAAGCGCGCGTGCCAGCGGGCGGCGCGCACGACGGCGAGTGAGCTTGCGGCGCACGGTTACGCCGAGCCGGCGAGCACGCGGGGCGAGAGCGCTTACCTGATCGAGGCGGAGGATCATTTCCTCGCGCACGTGGAGGAGGGGCTCGGCACCAAGAACCTCGTGGCCGATGCGGTTTACGCGCAGACGGGGAAGAGTTTCTACCGCGAGATCGCGATCGATACCGTCGCGACCATCGTGAACGACCTCGTCACCTGTGGTGCGCTGCCGATCTCCGTGGCGATGCACGCGGCAGTGGGCGAGTCGGCGTGGTTCGCCGACGCGGTGCGCATGCAGGCGCTGGTCGACGGATGGGCCGACGGTTGCCGGCAGGCCGGCGCGGTATGGGGCGGTGGCGAGACGCCGACGCTCCGCGGCATCGTCGAGAAGGATGCCATTGTGCTCGCCGGCTCCGCCATCGGACGGATCGCGCCCAAGTCGCTCCGCATCACAGGCGATGTGCGCGACGGTGACTCCATTGTTTTCCTCGCCAGTTCGGGTGTGCAGACGAACGGGCTTTCCCTCTGTCGGCTCATTGCCGAGCGGCTGCCGCAGGGTTACCAGACTCCGATCGGGCACGGCGATCCGCGCACTTACGGCGAGGCGTTGCTGGCGCCATCGGTCATCTATGTGGCATTCGTGCGCGAATGCCAACGGCGCGGGTTGAAGCTCAACTACGTCGCGCACGTGACTGGCCACGGGTGGCGCAAACTGATGCGGCTCGACGAGCCGTTCGTCTACGAGATCACCGCGCCGCGCGCGCCGTTGCCGTTGTTCAAGTTTCTCCAGCAGGCGGGTCCGATTACCGAGCGGGAAATGTATGCCACCTTCAATCAGGGCGTGGGCTTCGCGGCCTACGTGGATCCTGCGCTGGTTCCCGCGGTGCTCGAGGCGGCTCGGGCCAGCGGCTATGAGGCGTGGGCGGCCGGGCGTGTGCGCAAGGAAGGCGATCGGAAGGCTGTCGTGGTGCCCTCGCTCGGCCTCGAATTCGACGCCAGCACGCTGCAGGTGCGTTGAGGAGGCTGCGCGCACAAGCGTGCACGTGCGGTTGGCGCAAGCCCTCATTGAGGGCGCAAGGGAACAGATGCGGTGACTCGTGACGGCAGGGGGCGCGGCATTGCCGACGTGTCGTTTGTTCGCGCTGCGGTCCAATTTCGCCGCAGGGGCGGCGCAGCGATTCACTTTCCAAGGGGCGAAGCGTGCCGCGCCGCACGCTTTCCATCGGGCGCAAAAAAACGCCGGGCGGTGAGGCCCGGCGTGGGAAAGAGTTCAGTTCGGCAGTGAATCAGGTCGGGCTGATGACGTCCGTGTTCGGCTGATTCGTCTGTTGGTTCTGCTGCTGCTGGTTCTGTTGATTCTGCTGCTGCTGCTGCTGGTTTTGCTGCTGTTGCTGCTGCTGATTGGATTGCTCGGTCTGGGTGATCGTGACCGTTGCGGTAGCTTCAACCGCGGTGGTGACAGCGCTGGTGATCGCGGCAGCGGCGGTGGCCGAGATCGTGCTCGGCGTGCTCACCGCAATGTTGGTGATAGCGCCCGACGTCGGATCGACCGTGACGGTGGCGGTGACTTCGGTGCCCGCGGGGACGGCGGCTTCGCCCGTGCCGCTGGTCACTTGGACCGTGCCGCTGGCGGTGAAGTTCACCAAGCCTTCGGAGGTCGCGAGGCTGAAGCTGGCTTTGCCCTGGGCGTCGAAGCGGAGGACGATGCGGAAGGTCGTGCCACGGATGCCGGCGGCGCCGACCGGGGTCTGCACATCGTAAACGGAGGCGGCGTTGAGCTTCTTCACGTTGCCGACCATTTCGCCGTAGGCGAGGTTAAGGCGGGTCTTGGAAACGGAGGGCTCGCCGCTCAGCTTGGCGACGTTGATGTCACCGGCGAGCGGGTCCATTTTGAATTCTTCAATGGCGAGTCGGCTGTTCTCCGCGAGGGAGATGCTGGAGCCGTTGGCGAACACGAGCACCACGGTGGCGCTGCCGCGGGTGATGACGGTGTCAGTCTCCGTCAGGAGCTGGCCATCCTTGATGGAGGCGGTGGTGCCGTCCTTGGACAGCTTCAAGACTTCGCCCGTCACGCGAGCGGCCTTGACCGCGCCGGCTTGGGTTTGAGCCGAGGCCGACAAGGCGACGGCGAATGCGGCAAAAGCGCAGAAGAGGAATCGGAACAGGTTGAGTCGATACATGGGTGGGCTTAGGTTCGTCGGTAAGTTGGCGGGTGTTTGGGTCGGAGCCAAGCCAACAATTGCAAATAAAGTGCGCGCACAAAAACGGGATCTGAAGTGCCAGCATGGTCGGGGGAGCGGCCCAGCTCATGCAATCTGCCAGAGGCGTGCGGCTTGCGCGTGTAGGATGTGGATTTGCTTTCGAGGCGCCTCGAGCACGCCCGGGCGTGTAAACTCAACGCTGAGGGTTTCTCAGTCATAGGTGAGTCAAGGTGGCCGATTTTGCGGCAGCTAGGTCCGTTCGACGCGGGCCATTGGACGCTACCGCGTTGGCGTGACCGGATCATCGGAAGGCTCTCGAGGGGCCGACACGGCACATCGCTGCCGGCGAAACGGTCTTGGTATGGTCATGTCGGAGCCGGCCTGTGCATCTTGTCCCGTTGAGCGCGGGGCGAGCACGAGGTGAGGTTTTGCTTCGCCTCGGTGCGAGCGAGACGCCTCTCATCTTGGCCATGACCGAAAAAACACCGCCGGAGCGACGCTGGGATTGGGTGATTGTTTTGCTCGCGCTCTTGGTTTTGCCGGGAGTGGCGGGGGCGCGGGCGTTCGGTGGATACTGGGAATGGGCGTTCATTGCGGCGGCGGCGCTTTCGGTGTTCACCGCGCTTGTCTATGCGGCGGACAAAGGCCGAGCCAAGCAGGGCGATTGGCGGATCGGCGAGGGCACGCTGCATCTGCTCTCGTTGCTGGGCGGCTGGCCCGGGGCTTATGCAGCGCAGCATTTGTTCCGGCACAAGACGGCCAAGGTTTCTTTCCAAGCGGTGTTCTGGGCGACTGTGCTGCTGCACCAAGCGCTGGCGTTGGACTATCTGCTCGGGTGGCGCATCGCGCGGGCGGGCTTGACGGCGCTGGGGCTGTGACCGCGGTGGCTTGCGCGGCACGGCACCACGGATAAGCTCGCGCCATGAGCCGGGCCTTTACACGGGAAGAAGATGCGCGGGACGTCGCGCTGCCGCGTCCGGTGTCGGTTTTGCCGCCGGGGGCGCGCAACTACCTCACGGTCTCCGGCGCGGCACGATTGCGCGAGGAGATGCTGCGGTTGTCCGATCAGGAGCGTCCGCGCCTCATCGCCGCATCAGCGGAGGAGGGCGGGCGGGGCGCAGACGCCAAGGAGGAATTGCAGCGCGTGGAGCTGCGCATCGCCTACCTGCAACAGAGTCTCGCCCAAGCGGAGATCACGGCGCCGCCTCCTCCGCCGCACGACGTGGTGCGTTTCGGCGCGACGGTGGAGGTGCGAGATCGGCAGGGCGCGGTGAGCCGCTACCGGATCGTCGGGGCCGACGAAGCGGATTTTGGTCGGGATGAGGTGAACTGGACTTCTCCGATCGCGCGGGCCTTGCTGGGCGCACGGCTGGGCCAGCAGGTGCCGTTCAAGTTTCCGAGCGGTCAAACGACGCTCGAGATTACGGGCATCCGCTACGAATAAACCGCGCTCACGGCAGCCAGCCGTGGCTGCGCATCCATTCCTCGCAGCGCTGTGGCCAGTTGGAGGTGGGGCCGAGGTCCGCGCGCATGCCGAAACCGTGCGGACCTTTTTCGTAAAGGTGGAGTTCCGCCGGCACACCGGCCCGGCGGAGCGCAGCGTAGAAGGCCAGCGAGTTTTCGAGCGGCACGGAGGTGTCCTGCGCCGTGTGCACGAGAAACACCGGCGGCGTCTGTGCGGTGACTTGGCGGTCAGTGGACAACAGGTCCAGCAACTCCGCGGAGGGTTGCGGACCGAGGAGATTCTGGACCGACCCGCGATGGGCGTGCCGGCCTGCGAGGAGGATGACGGGGTATTGCAGCACCGCGAAATCCGGACGCGCACTCACGGCGTCGAGTGGATGGCCGGTCCGGCCCGCCGGGTGGTCGAAGAGCGTGGCGGCGCACGAAGCGAGGTGTCCGCCGGCGGAGGAACCGTAGACGCCAATGCGCGCAGGATCGACGCCGAACTCCGCGGCGCGCGCTCGCACGAGCCGCACGGCCCGCAGCACATCGCGCAAGGGCGCGGGATGGCCGTATTCCTTGAGCCGGTATTTGAGGATGAAACAGGTGATGCCCTGCGCGGTCAGCCACGCAGAAGTGGGCGTGCCTTCGACGGACACGGCCAGCCGGCCATAACCGCCGCCCGGGCAAAGGATCACCGCCGTGCCGTTCGCCTTGCCGGCCGGAGGCGCGTGGAGCGTGAGCGAGGGTTGCTGCACGTTGAACACGCGGTCGTCTTTGACGTATTCCTGTCCGCCGTCTGGTTGCGCGTCGGGCACGCCTTCGGGCCAGAGCGGGATCATGGTCGGCTCCGCGAGGGCTAGGATCGGCGAAAGCATGAGGAGTAAGGGGAGGGTAAACGTGAGGCGCATGGGTCAGAGGAAAACGTAGACGTAGGCGGCGAAGCTCACTGCGACGAGGCCGGCGGAGGCGGCGAGCGACCAGAGCAGGCTGCGGCGGCGCGCGGCGATCGCGAAGGTCGAGACAAGCACGGCGGCCTGCGCGCCGAGCATGCCGTAGAAGAAACGCGTGCTGCGGCGCTGGTGACGTTCGGCGGTGAGGTTGGTCTGGCGGACCTGCACGTCGTAGAGACGGGCGATGGATTGGTTGAGCTTCGCCTCGGCGTCGTAGCGCATCGAGGAGTAGGAAAGCCGGAGGACGGCGAAATCGCGGCCGAGCGTTTTTTTCGCGGCGGCGGAGGCGTCGATCGCCTCGCCGAGGCGGTCGCCTTGGGTGACGATCGGATGCAGGGTCGCGTCGAAGCTGCGGGCGTGATCCTGCGCGGCGCGGAGTGCATCAGCGAGCGTGGCGGAAGCGATGGCGCGCACGGCGGTGGCGACTTCGGTGTCGGGCGCGCCGCGCTCGATGGTGTCGAGCGCGGTGCGGATTTCCGGGGCGAGCGTGGGCGAGGCGGCTTGCGGCGGGAGTTGGCCGGAGAGGAGCGTGTCGAGGGCGGCGAGCAGCGGGGTAGAGTCGGGGAGCGTGGCGGCGAAGGCGCGCAGGCGCGCGGCGTCGGGCGTGATGTCGCCGACGGTGAGTTGTGCGGTGTCGAGCGCGCCGGCTTGGATGGCGCCGCGCAGACGCTTGGCTTGGAAGAACGCCCACTGGTCGCCGGCCTTCGATTGCTGCTGGGCGGCGAGGGCGCGCGTGTATTGGGCGCGGGTCATCTCGCTGGTGGAGAGGCCGGCGAGAAGCGTGGCGACCACGGTCATGATGACCGGAGTCATGCCGAGAATTTTCCCCCATTTGCCTTCGGGGAGGGTGGCTTTGATGTCCGCGGGAATCTCGGCTTTCATGGCAGAGGTTTTCGCCAGAAATGGAAAAAGGCGCGAGCTGAAAGGCTGGCAAGCCGTGCAGGCGGGCAGTGGAAATTTCCCACAGAGAGCTGGGCGGAAAACAAAAGCGGCGCGGGCCTGAGAGGCGCGCGCCGCGGGAAATGTTGATCGAACCGCCGGTCGCAGACCGGCGCTGCTTGGGGACGGCTTAGCGCACGACGCGGGCGCCGCCGCCGCCCATCGTCTTTTCGACTTCCTTGCGCGTGGCCATCGAGGTGTCGCCGGGCGTCGTCGAGGCGAGCGCACCGTGGGCCGCGCCGTATTCGACGGCTTTCTGCGGGTCGTTGAAGGTCATGAAGCCGAACTGCAGGCCCGAGGCGAAGGAGTCGCCGCCGCCGACGCGGTCGAGGATCTCGAGCTCGGGATACTTGCGGCTCTCGTAGAACTGGCCGTCGTGCCAGAGGATCGCGGACCAGTCGTTCTTCGTCGCGGTGATGACGCGGCGGAGCGTGGTGGCGGCGACCTTGAAGTTCGGGAATTCCTTCACGGCGGTGCCGATCATGTCCTTGAACGCGTCGAGCTCGATCTTGGAGATGTTGTGGTCGGCGCCCTTGACCTCGAAGCCGAGCGAGGCGGTGAAGTCCTCCTCGTTGCCGATCATGACGTCGACATACTTCGCGATCTCGCGGTTGACCTCCTGGGCCTTCTTGAGGCCGCCGATGGTTTTCCAGAGCGAGGGGCGGTAGTTGAGGTCGTAGGAGACGATGACGCCGTGCTTCTTCGCGGCCTTGACCGCTTCAACGGTGAGTTCGGCCGTGGAGGCGGAGAGCGCGGCGAAGATGCCGCCGGTGTGGAACCAGCGGGAGCCGAGCTTGCCGAAGATGTGATCCCAGTCGAAGTCGCCCGGCTTGAGTTGCGAGGCGGCGGTGTTGCCGCGATCGGGGCAGCCGACGGCGCCGCGGATGCCGTAGCCGCGCTCGGTGAAGTTGAGGCCGTTGCGGACGTTGCGGCCGATGCCGTCGTCCTCGCGCCACTTGATGAAGTCGGTGGCGACGCCGCCTTGCATGATGAAGTCTTCGACGAGGTGGCCGACCTCGTTGTCGACGAACGCGGTGCAGACGGCGGTTTTCAGGCCGAAGCATTTGCGCAGGCCGCGCGAGGTGTTGTATTCGCCGCCGCCTTCCCACGCGGTGAAGTGCCGCGCGGTGCGGATGCGGCCCTCGCCGGGATCGAGGCGGAGCATGACCTCGCCGAGCGAGATCTGGTCAAAGGCGGTGCTGTTAGCGGGTTTGACGGGAAGGGACATGGGGAGAGATGAAGTTGCGGGTTGAGAGATGAGAGTTGGAAAGGGGGTCGTGGCGGAGCGTGCGGGCGGAACTCAGGCCTTGTTCGCCGCGGCGACGAATTCCTTCGCGCGCAGCGTGATCGCGGCCCAGTCCTTGGCCTTGAGCGCGGCGGGTTGCACGAGGGCGCTGCCCGCGGCGGTGGCGTAGGCGCCGGCTTTGAGGAAGTCGGCGACGGTTTCCGGCGTGACGCCGCCGGTCGGCATGATGTTCAGGAAGGGGAACGGAGCCTTGAGCGACTTGATGAAGGCCGGGCCGAAGAACTCGGCGGGGAAAACCTTCACGATGTCGGCGCCGAGCTCGTAGGTGTTGTAGGCTTCCGTCGGCGTGAGCGCGCCGCCGAGGATGGCGAGGCCGCGCTCTTTGCACGCGGCGATGACGGCCGGGCGCACGCAGGGCGTGACAATGAACTTCGCGCCGGCGGCCTGCGCTTGGGCGACGGTCTCGGCGTTGACGACGGTGCCCATGCCGAACGTGACGTTCGGGAGCTCCTTCGCGGCTTTCGCGAGGACGTCGAGCGCGCCAGGCGTGGACATCGTGAGCTCGATGACCGTGAGGCCACCGGCGGCGAGGGCGCGGGCGCAGTCGATGAGACTGTCGGGGCCGTCGGCGCGGATGAGCGCGATGACCTTCTCTTGTTTGATGCGGGCGAGGACTTCGGACTTGTTCATGGGGAAAGGAGATAACGGGAACGGGCAGGCGGAAGGGTTAACCGTTTCGCGCGGCGAGGCCGGGCGAAACACTGTCATCGCACACGATGAGACCGGCGCGCGGCGAATGTCCCGGGGGGCTCATCGTTGCATCGCGCGCGGCCATTAGCAGCTAAGCGCCACCGGCCCACTTGGGCTTCTGGCGGAGGTGATAGAGACGCTCGCCGGCCTTGGGTTCGAGGAGCACGCCTTCGTGCTCACGGTTGGCGAAGTCTTCCTTTTTGATCGTGCGCCAGTCGCGGTAGCCGAGGTTGATCTTGCGGCAAGTGGCCTCGGGGATGCCGGTGGCGAGCGTCACGCGCACGCGCGGCGTTTCGATGCCGGTGGCAGGGTCGTAGGTGCCGATGCCATGCACGTGGGTCGAGTGGGCGAGGATGCCCCAGGGCTCGTGCTGGAATTTGTCCCACTGTTTCAGGAAATATTGCACACAGTGGTAGCCGATGCGCTCGATGTTCTTCCCGTGCACGACGGAGACCTCGTGGATGTGCGGCGCGTAGATGATGAGCTCGCCGCCGTCAGCGACGACCGGCTCGAGTTTATACATGCACTTCCCGCCGACCCAGAGCTCGTCATACATCAGCGGCGCGCAGCTGAGCACGGTGTGGAACGGGCGGTCCTTGTAAGTGATGTGGAGTTCGCGCGAGAGTTCGCTGGCGCCGTCCCACGCTTGCTCGGGCGTGCCGGCGTAGAGGCCGGCGAGTTCGCCTTTGCCCTGCACGACCATCGCGAAGCAGAACTTCGGCACCGTGACCATCGCGCCGGCGCGGTCGACGACCTTGCGCACGGGCGTCCACTTGTTGCCGATGATCATCGGGTTGGTGACGACGGCGCCGAGCCAGTGGAAAAAATTCAGGATCTGCGGGCCGGCGACGCCAGGGAAGAGGTATTTGTTGCCGCCCGAGAAGCCGACGACCTCGTGCGGGAAGACCGGGCCGATGATGATCAGCTGGTCGTAGTCGAATAGGCGGCGATTGACATGCACGGGCACGTCCATCGCGAACAGGCCGCTGGAGAGCTGCTTAATCTCGTCGGCTGGGATGACGCCGAGGTCGCGCAGCGCCGTGGGATTGTCCCACTCGTGGTTGATGAACTCGACAGAGCGGTAGGTGGTGGCGCGCTCCTCGGCGGTGATCTCGACGCGCGCGTTGATGGCGTCGTCCGGCATCGGCGGATGCGTGCCGAGGGCGATCATGACGTCGAACTTCGCGGCGACGCGGCCAAACTGCGCGAAGAGCGTCTTGAACATCAGGCCGACGGGCGCGGTGCGCGTGCCGTCGGGAATGATGAGACACACGCGCTGGCCGCGATAGGCTTCGGCCGGGCAGGCTTGGGCGACCAGCTCCGCGACTTCTTCAGGGCGGAGTGCGGCGCCGGAGGCGGCGATCTTTTGGAACGGAGCAGGCACGGTTAATAAATATGAAGTCGATTCTGGGGCGGAAGGGAATCCGAAACTTGCCTGCGGGTGCGTCAGTCGCCCGAGGCTCCGTCGGTGTAGCCGAGACTGCGGGCCAGATCGGCGGCGGCGGCGGTGACCTTGGCGGCGAACTCAGGGATGCGCTCCTTGGAGAAGCGCACCGTGGCAGCGGTGATGCCGAGGGCGGCGACGACGTTGCCATCGGAGCCGAACACCGGGGCGGCGAGGCAGCGGACGCCGGGGTGGTATTCCTCGTTGTCGAGGCTGTAGCCGCGTTTGCGCGTGAGCTCGGCCTCGCGTTTGATCTCGGCGAAGGTCGTGAGCGTGTGCGGCGTGCGGCGGGCGGACTCCTTGCGGCTGAACCACTCGGTGAGCCGCGCTTGGTGCAGGAACGCGAGGAAGATCTTGCCCGTGGATGAGCAGTGCAGCTCCGCCAAGTAACCGGGGCGCGAGGCCGCGCGGAGCGGGTGGGGGCTGTCCTGCACGGCGACGATCAGAGCGCGGTTGTCGCAGGGAATCGCGAGGTGCGAGGTTTCCTCGGTGGTCTGCGTCAGCTGTTGCAGCACGGGCAGCGCCGCCTCGCGGATCTCGGTGCCGGCGAGCGAAGCGTTGCCGAGGTGGATGAGCACCGGGCCGAGCTCGAAGCGGCCCTCGACCTTGCGCACGAAGCCCTCGAGTTGCAGCGTGGCCATGATGCGCAGCGTCGTGGTGACGGGCAGCCCGAGCGTGCGCGCGATGTCCGCGACCTTGCAGCCCTCCTTGCTCGTCCCGAGCAGTTTGAGGATGTCGCACGCGTTCCGCAGATTCGGGATCACGTAGCGCTCCAGGCTGGAGGCAGTGTCGTCGTTTTTGCTGGCCGGACGTTTCATGGGCGAAAGGGGTCTCATGCGTCTCCGCACGGCGGAGCAAGTCCGGGGCGGGGATGGGGAACTGGGAATTCTCGCCGCATCCATAAGTGAACCAGGCATTCATTAGCGAATCATTTTCCCCGCGACGTGCTTCCAGCACCCGCGAAGAGTTGGCGAGCCGGTGCTCGTCGCCGCTTGGGCGCCTGATTGTGCGGTCGCTGCTTCGGATCAGCGCGGCAACGGGCGGCGGCCTTCCCGGCACGTGGGTAAGAGGAGTCGGGCTGCGGTGATAGCAGTCGGGAGCTTTTTGTGTCATTTGTTCAACGGTGGACAAATTTCCGCCTCGCCTGCCGGTGCGTGGCCGTTTCGCATAGGGCATAATGCGTCGTTTGTTGCTGTTCTGCGGGGTGTTACTCTGTGCCGGAGCTGGTTTGTGGGCTCAAACCAAGGATGAGCCGCCGCCTCTGGTGATGGATCCGTTCACCGTCGATGGGTTGGCCGATGAGGAATACGACCGCACGGGCATGGGCTCCGTGGAGGAGCAGATCCGCGACGAGCCGTTTTCGAACGATCTCATCAGCCTCGCCGACTACACCGACGAGACCAATCTCACGCTCGAACTCGCCGCGGACCTCGCCGCGGTGTCGAATCCCTCGCCGTCCGACCGTATCGTGAGCGAGGACCGCCTCAATCTCCGCGGCTTCCCCACGCCCACGCTGCGCAACAGCTTCATCCGCGTCGGCGTGGCGGAGTCTCTCAACAGCGGACGCACGATCGTTATCCAAGGCCCGCTCGTGCCCGTGCTCGGTCGCGCGGCGCCGGGCGGCATCCAGGATGTGCATGCGGCCCGGCCGCGCGTGAAGGCGCAGCAGCGCCTCGACCTGCAATTCACCGATCAGGACCGCCGCCGGGTCGCCTACGAGACCACGGGGCCGGTCGTGAAGAAGAAGGCCTGGCAGCGCGTCGCCGTGAACTGGCAGCGGCGCGAAGGCCCCGAGGCGTTCACGCGGGAGGAATTGCTCTCCGTCAGCACCTCGCTCACGTGGAAACACAGCCGCGCCGCCAGCTCGATGATCTCGGCCGACTATCGCGACATCAAGGCCCGGGTCACCCCCGGCATCCCCGAGTATCGGCCCGCCGGCGGTGGCTTGATCGCCGGGCCCTATCTACCGCTCGCCTATTTCAACGCCAACGGTCCCGAAGCCGCCGTGCGCCGGCGCAGCATGACCATCGCGGCGCAGTTCGACGGCCAGATTAATCCCAATTTCTCCCTGCGCGCCAATGTCGAGGGCTGGTGGCGCGACATCGAGCAGGACCGCTTCACCACCTCCGTGCTCTCACTCGACACCGGCCTGTTCGAGGGCACGCGCGAGCCGCGTCACATCGAGCAGCCGCACCAGGCCATCGTTTCGATGGTGGAGCTCACTGGGCGTTTCCGCGCCTTCAAGGCGGTGCACAAGTTCCTCGCCACGGCGAGCCACACCTGGGGCACCTACGGACGCGAGGACCGCGCTCTCTCCATCGCCGACCGCAACGCCCTGCCGCTCAGCGTGCGGCGCTTCGATCCCTTCAATCCCGACTACTACGCGCCGGCTTACGATCCCTTGCTCTACAACCGCGTGGTGACCGACCGCACCGAACGCGCGCGCTATGGCGCGATTGAGATCAGCGATCGCATGGCCTTCGCCCGCGGACGCTGGGTGGCCTCCACGGGCCTGCGCTACGACACCGTGGAGCTCGAGGTGCAGGACGACCGCGTCAACGCCCCGTGGCCGCTCGTGCGCGACACCGTCGCACAACTCAGCTACCACGCCGGCCTCAACTGGCAGGTCGCCCCCAGCAAACTGCTCGCCTACGCCAGCGTCAGCACCGCCTTTGACCCTTCCACTCGCGTCGACGCGCGCACCGGCCGCATCCAGGATAACGAGACCACTCTCGGCTACGAAGCCGGCGTGAAGGGCCGCTCCTTCAAGGGCAAAGTCGACTACAGCGCGGGCGGCTTCCAGCTGTTCAACCAGCACATCTCGCGCCGCAATCCGCTCTACGACGACCCGATCGCCGATGCGAACCAGACGCAGCCGCAACTTGTCGCCGCCGGCGAGGAGCGTTACCGCGGCCTGCGCTTCGACCTGCGTTGGCAGATCGCCAAGCCCGTCCTCTTCATCGCGCGTTCGGTTTACATGAAGGCCGTGACCACCGCGTCGCCCGACTTGCCGCAAGAAATCGGCCGCGAGATCTCGCGCCTGCCCGGCTTCACCGCCACCGCGCAGCTGCGTTATCGCTCGCTGGCCAAGACGGGCGGCTGGTTCAGCTCCGGCACCTGGCAATACATCGACGGCTACGTTGGCAATTACGCCGACACCCGCCGCGCCTATCTTGAATACCCCGGCTACGGCGTCGTGCACGGCAACGTCGGCTACTCCTGGCGCGGTCCCAAGCGCACGCTCGAGGTCGAGACCGGCGTGCGCAACCTCTTCGACCGCGACCTGCTCACCAGCCACGCGCGCGTCAACGCCGACCGCGAGCTCACGTTCACGACGCGCCTGTATTTCTGAGGTTCAGTGCGCCGCGCTGTCGTCTGCTTGAACGACTCGCGGCGAACGCCGGTTAAACAATGCGCGCGCGAATACGTTCGCGAAAAAGGCGCGGCTGTCTTGTCGTGCCGGCCCGATGAGATTCGTTTTTGCGTGCCTGCTGTCGTTGCTCGGGTTCCTGCCCGCGTGGGCTGGGGAAGCGGCCTTCGCGGCTGATGCGGTCGTCGCGGCCGACGGCTCCGGGGATTACCGCTCGTTGCAGGAGGCGATCAGCGCCGCACCGATGCGCGCGCCCGCTGCGGGTGCGCTCTGGCGCATCCTCGTCCGGCCCGGCGTCTATGAGGAGCGCATCTACGTGCAGCGTGAGCGCGGGCGCATGCACATCCGCGGCGAGGACGCCGCGCGCACCGTGATCCGTTACCACCTCCACGCCGGCGTCGTGGGTGAGGACGGCAAACCCATCGGCACCTTCCGCACGCCCACGGTGCACATCGACGCGGACGACATGATCTGGGAAAACCTCACGCTCGCCAACACCGCCGGCCCGGTCGGGCAGGCCCTCGCGCTCCGCGCGGACGGCGACCGGTTGCAGTTCCGCGGTTGTCGTTTCCTCGGCTGGCAGGACACCGTGCTGCTGAACCGCGGACGGCATTACTTCGAGCAGTGTTACATCGAAGGCCACGTGGATTTCATCTTCGGCGCCGCGACGGCGTGGTGGCAGGATTGTCACATCCATGTGCTGCGCGACGGCTACATCACCGCCGCGTCGACACCGGCGGAGCAGCCGCATGGGTTTGTGTTCGCCGATTGCCGCATCACCGGCGAGGAAGGCGCGCGCACTTATCTGGGCCGGCCGTGGCGCGACTACGCCGCGACGGTGTTCCTGCGCACGACGATGACGGGGGCGGTGCGGCCCGAGGGCTGGCACAATTGGAAAAAGCTCCACGCCGAGCATACCGCACGCTACGCCGAGCACGGCTCGCGTGGTGCCGGCGCCAACGACGCGGCGCGCGTGCCGTGGGCGCGGCGCCTGACCGAGTCCGAGGCGGCGGTGCTCACACCCGCGGCCGTATTGGGCGGAGCGGATGGCTGGGATCCTCTAGCGTCCGCTGGCCAAGCCGCGCCGTGGATGCCCGACCTCGGCGACGGGCGCTACCGCAACCCGGTCCTTGCCGCGGATTATTCCGATCCCGACGCCGTGCGCGTGGGCGACGATTATTGGCTGACTTCGTCCAGTTTTAGTCAGGTGCCCGGCCTGCCGATCCTGCACTCGCGCGATCTGGTGAACTGGCGTCTGGTCACGCACGCGCTGCCGCGCTTGGTGCCGGAGGCGGCGTTTGCGCAGCCACAGCCCGGCAAGGGCGTGTGGGCGCCCTCGTTGCGTCACCACGACGGCAAATTCTGGCTCTATTACCCGGACCCCGATTTCGGGATCTATCTCATCACGGCCACCGATCCGCGCGGACCATGGAGCGCTCCGGTGCTCGTCAAGGCGGGGCAAGGCCTGATCGATCCCTGCCCGTTGTGGGACGAGGATGGCACACTCTACCTGATCCACGCGTGGGCAAAGTCGCGCTCCGGCATCAACAACGTTCTCACGCTGCTGCGGCTTGATGCGACGGGCACGCGCGTCGAAGAGGATTTCGGCGTAGTGATCGACGGCCACCGCCTGCCCGGTTACCGCACGCTCGAGGGACCGAAGCTCTACCGGCGCAACGGCTGGTATTATGTTTTCGCGCCCGCCGGCGGCGTGAAGGAGGGCTGGCAATCGGTCTTCCGTGCCCGCGATTTGCGCGGCCCCTACGAGGATCGCATCGTGCTCGAGCAGGGCTCGACCCCGATCAACGGCCCGCACCAAGGCGCGCTCGTCGACACGCCCGGTGGCGAGTGGTGGTTCTTACATTTTCAAGACAAGGAGGCTTATGGCCGCGTCGTGCACCTGCAGCCCGTGCGTTGGCAGGACGACTGGCCGGTGATCGGTCGCGATGACGATGGCGACGGGCGCGGCAAGCCTGTGCTCGTGCATCGCAAGCCGGCGCTGCCTCCGCAAGTGCCCGCGGCGCCCACGACTAGCGATGAGTTCGAATCCAGCACGCTCGGGTTGGCGTGGCAGTGGTCGGCGAATCCCGAGGAGCGTTGGTATTCGCTCACCCAGATGCCGGGTGCGCTGTGGCTCGCGGCGCAGGCGATCCGTGGTCCCAACCTGCACACGGCGCCCAATCTGCTGCTCCAGAAATTTCCGGCCGAGGAGTTTTCCGTCACCACACGGTTGAGCGTCGCTGCGGGCACACGGGCCGGACTGGTCGTTTACGGGGCGAGCTACGCTTGGCTCGGCGTCGAGTTCGGCGCGTCAGGAGCGCGCGTGGTGTTGCGCCAATGCGCTGACAAAGCCCCGACGGCCGCGGAGCGGGAAGAATTCGCCGCCGATCTGCCGGGTGGGCCGGTGGAATTGCGTGTGACCGTGCGGTCCGGTGCGCGGTGCGAGTTCAGTTACCGTGGGGCAGGGGAGGCGGAGTTCCGCGTCCTGCCATGGCCATTCGCGGCGCGCCCCGGGCGTTGGATCGGGGCGAAGGTGGGACTCTTTTGCCAGCAAACCGGCGATGCGCCGGGTGGCGTGACGGCGGATTATTTTCGCGTGACGGCGGTGCGGCCGGAGTGACGGGCACGTGTGCTTGGCCTCGCCTCGCGGAGTGCGCGGGTTCGCGATCGGAGTGGAGGCGCGGATTTTTCACCGATGGCTGCGCGGTGCCCATTTTGAGATTGCACGGGGCTCAAAACATTCACATATGAATGCATAGTTCATTAGTGAACGTGCGCTGCCCGCCCCAACCCCCATCCTGCGGTGGTCGTCGCACTCGAGACTGTTAACCCTAACCCCACCTGAACATGGATATCGTCCACCGTCTTGCGCGCGGCTTGAGCACGCGGCTGCGCACTCCGGCTTGGTTGCGCCTGCTGGCGCTCACCGTCGCCGTTTCCCTTCCCCTCGCCGGCCAGGCCCAGACCACGGGCTCCGTCAGCGGCACCGTGACCAGCGGTGCCACCAGCAACTTCATCGAGGGCGCCGATGTCTCCATCGACGCGCTGAATCTCCGCACCAACACGGGTCGCGGCGGCGCGTTCCGCTTCGACAACGTGCCGGCCGGCTCGCACAGCGTCAGCATCAGCTACCCGGGCCTCACGCCGTATTCGACCACGGTCGAAGTCACGGCCGGTGCCACTGCGACCATCGCCGCGACTCTCTCCTCGGACGTCGTCACGCTGAGCGAGTTCAAGGTCACCGCGATGCGCGAGGGCATGGCGCAGGCCATGGCGCTCCAACGCGTCTCCGTGCAGATGAAGACCGTTCTCGCTGCCGACCAATTCGGTCCGATCAGCGAGGGCAACGTCGGTGAATACATGAAGTTCATCCCCGGCGTGAGCGTCGACTACAACGTGAACGACGCCCGCGGCGTCTCCCTGCGCGGTCTCTCCACCGCCTTCACCATCGTCACCGTCGACGGCACGCCGATGGCCGGCGCCTCCTCGGTCGACCTCACGCGCCGCTTCGAGTTCGAGCAGATCGCGATGAACAACGTCGAGACCACCGAGCTCTTCAAGACCGTCACCCCCGACATCTCGGCCGGTGCGACGGGCGGTTTCGTGAATTTTGTCACCAAGAGCGCCTTCGACCACGGCGACCAGCAGCGCATCAGCTACGACCTTTCCTTCGGCGGCCCGAGCACCAACTTCGAGCTCAAGAAGGTCGGCGGCGTCTGGGGCAACCGCAAGGAGTTCCCCGTCCGCCCGAGCCTCGAGGCCAACATCTCGCGCAAGCTCTCCGATAAGGTCGGCATCAACGTCAACTACCGCTTCTCCGATAAATACGACGACGCCCCGCGCACCATCGAGAATTGGACCATCTCCGGCACCACGCCGACCCTCGGCTCCTACACCGTGCAGGACGAGCAGAAGCTGACGCACCGCGAGTCGCTCGCCGCCAAGGTCGACTTCCGCCTCTCCGACCAGACCAAGGTCTTCGTTGCCGGCTCCTGGAATAACTACGACCTCCTCTTCACGCAGCGCGGCCTCGTGTTCAACCTCGGCACCAACCCGACGCTCTCCGGCGACACCGTCACCTCCGGCACCACCGGCACGCGCACGATCACGAACAACATCCTCCAGCGCCGCAAATTCGGCGACACCTACCACTTCAACGCCACGTTGGAGCACAAGTTCAACGACGAGGCCGTGATCCGTATCACTCCCTATTGGTCCCGCGCCGACGGTCACTATCAGGACACCGGCGAAGGCTACATCTCCGGCAACGCCGCCATCACCTACGGCGGCACGGTTCCGGCGGGCGGCACCGCTTCGCCGTTCAACCAGATCGTCCTCGGCGGTATCTACGACATCACGTCCGCTCCGAGCGTCATCCTCCGCAATGGCGCCACCATCACCGCCAACGACTACCTGCGCGACCTCGGCAACTATAACTACAACAACTCCGCCACTGGCACCGCGTTCCAATCCCGTCCCTGGGATGCGCGCGACATCAAGAGCGGCGTGAACGGCAATTACACCCGCGACCTCACGATCGGCTCCATCCCGGTCAGCCTCGACGCCGGCTTCGCTATGGACGACGTCAACCGCCGCATCAAGAAGCCCGATTACCGCGCGGCCCAAGCCGTCATCACCGGCAACGCCCTCCGCTCCCTCGCGGACGAGTATTACAGCGACGATGTCGCGTTCGGCTTCGGTTCGATGCAGGCGATCGATCCTTACAAGCTCTGGAGTGCCTACTCGAGCACGGCCATGGTGCTGAACAACTACGAGAACTACCGCTTCGAGGAGGAAAACCTCGCCGGCTACCTGCGCCTCGATGCCAAGGTCTCCGACAAGCTCCTGCTGGTCGGTGGCGTGCGCTGGGAGCAACGTGACATCACCGCCGAGACCGAGCGCTTCTCCGGCGGACGCAGCAACACCGGTCTGACGACGTTGAAATACGACAACTTCTTCCCGTCGCTCACGTTCAAGTATTCGCCCTCGAAATCCCTGGTCCTCCGCGGCGGTGCCTCGCGCACGGTCGGCCATCCCGACTACACCGACCTTGTCACGTCGGTCACGCCCGAGACCACCTCCGGTGGCGACGGCATCATCGTCCTCTCCGACCCGAACCTGAAGCCCTACTTCGCCTCGAACTTCGACCTCGGCGTCGATTACTTCACGGGCACGCGCGGTGTCATCGGCGTTGCCGTCTTCTACAAGAAGCTGAACAACTTCATCTCGCAGCGCTCGATGAGTGTCGCCGAGCGCAACGCCGCCGCCACCGCGCTGGGTTACGATCCGCTCGACTTCAGCACCGGCACGATCTCCACCAACGGCGCCGCCGCCACCTACCAAGGCGTCGAGTTCAGCTTCGCGCAGAATCTCACCTTCCTGCCGAAGCCCTTCGACGGCCTCTCCGTGCAGGCCAACTACTCCTACGTCGACATCAGCTCCGACGATCTCGACACCGAGTATTCCGCCAAGCGCGCCGTCTCGCCGCAGACGATCAACGTCATCCTCGGCTACCGCCTCGGCCGCTTCAACGCCACCATCACCAACAACTGGGTCGACGAGAATCTCTACGGCGGCTTCGTCAACACCTCCTACTTCGCGGGCTCGGGCGACAACCGCCTGCTCCGCATGAAGGACGAGAAGTGGACCACCGACGCGAAGGTCGAATACAGCATCAACAAATACGTCTCGGCCTACGCCGTCGTCCGCAACATCTTCAACTCGGGCCGCGAGGAATACTTCCAGGGCTACATCCCCTCGAAGCGCGATATCATCCTCCCGATGCGCTACGGCGAGTTCGGCGAACCCTCGATCACCTTCGGCATCCGCGGCACCTTCTGAGCCGTCACTTCTTCCCGCGGCCCGCCGGCCAGCCCGGCGGGCCGCTTTTCACCTCAACCCTCCCGGTTCAAAGCCTGACGCTGCGAACCCCTTCATCATGGAAATCCTCAACGCCATCGATCCCCGCACCTACGGGCGGATGTCGACCGACGAACTTCGCTCGGCCTTTCTGGTCGGCGATCTCTTCCAACCCGGCCGCATCACCCTGCGGCTCTGGGAAACGGACCGCGCCGTCATTGGCGGCGCCGTGCCGCTCCACGCGCCGCTCCCGCTCGGCAGCGACAAGGAACTGGCCTCCTCCCATTTCTGCGAACGCCGCGAACTCGGCATCATCAACATCGGCGGCCCCGGCTCCGTGACGGTCGACGGGCAGGTCCACGCGTTCGGCCACCTCGACACGCTCTACGTCGGGCGCGGGGCGCAGCAGATCGTGTTCGCCTCGACCGATGCGGCCAAGCCCGCCCGCTTCTACCTGCTCAGCTACCCGGCGCACACCGCGTATCCGACGACGTTCGCCGCCTACAATCCCGCCAACGCCGTCGCGCTCGGCGCCGCCGCCACCGCCAACGACCGCCGCCTCAACAAGGTCATCCATCCCGCCGGCATCAAGAGCTGCCAGCTCGTCATGGGCTTCACGCTCCTCGAATCCGGCAGCGTCTGGAACACCATGCCGCCGCACACGCACACGCGGCGCTCCGAGGTCTATCTCTATTTCGACGTGCCCGAGAATGCCGCCGTCTTCCACTTCCTTGGCCAGCCGCAGGAGACGCGCCACCTCATCGTCCGCGCGCAACAGGCCGTGCTCTCGCCTCCGTGGTCCATCCACAGCGGCGCCGGCACCGACAGCTACGGCTTCATCTGGGGCATGGGCGGCGAGAATCAGGATTTCGCCGACGTCGATCCCGCTCCCTTGGCCCAACTGCGCTGAGAGGATCGCCCGATGCCCGGAGTCCTCGACAGCTTCCGTCTCGACGGGCGCGCCGCGATCGTCACCGGTGCGTCCCGCGGCCTCGGTTCCGCCATGGCGCTCGGTCTCGCCGAGGCCGGCGCCGATGTCGTGCTCGTCGCCCGCGGCGACAACGCCCCGCTCGAGCAGGAAATCGCCGCCCTCGGCCGCCGCGCCGTCTCCGTGGCCGTCGACATCGCCGCGCCGGACGCCCCGGCGCGCATCGTCGAGGCCGCCTACGCCGCCTTCGGCCGCGCCGATATCCTCGTCAACAACGCCGGTATCATCCGCCGCGCCGCCTTCCTCGAATTTTCCGAGCAGGATTGGCGCGACGTGCTCGACGTGAACCTCAGCGCCGCCTTCCGCCTCAGCCAGCTCTTCGCGCGGCGGCTCGTCGAGGCGAAGCGCCCGGGCAAGATCGTGCACATCGCCTCCATGCTCTCGTATCAAGGCGGCGTGCGCGTCGCCTCCTACACCGCGTCGAAGAGCGCGTTGCACGGCCTCACCAAGCTGATGGCCAACGAGCTCGCGAGCCTCGGCATCAACGTGAACGCCATCGCCCCTGGCTACATGGCGACCGACAACACCGGCCCGCTCCGCGCCGATCCCGTGCGCAACCGCGCCATCCTCGATCGCATCCCGGCCGGCCGGTGGGGCTCGCCTGATGACCTCAAAGGTGCTGTGGTCTTCCTCGCTTCGCCGGCCTCCGACTACCTCCACGGCTTCACGCTCGCCGTCGATGGCGGTTGGCTCGCCCGCTGAGTCTCCCTCGCTCATGCTGTCCGCCGCTCCGAGATTATTCGCCGGCACTTCGGGAACCTGTTCCCGGCTCCGGCGTCTTCCCGCCGTCAACCCCACGCCCGCCATGTTCACCCGCTGCCTCGCCCTTGTCGTCTTCGCCTGCGCCGGCCTCGCGGCTGCCGCCGCCGAGCAGATCACCCTCCGCGCCACCCACACCCTCGACGTCGCGCGTCCGTCCGAGACGATTTCCCTCCCGTGGTCCGAGGTCGTGCGCGCGCTCCCAGGCGCGTTGCTGCAAAAGATCGAGATCCGCGACTGGCGTGGCCGCGTGCTACCTTACCAAGTCACCAACATCGCCCCGCAGGCCAAGGACCCGCAGGGCCTCGGCCTCGCCTATGGCGAGCTGCTGTTCCAATACGATTTCGCCGCCGGCGAGCGCAGCGCCACCTTCACGATCGCCAAGATCGACCACGTCGCCCCGGTCTTCCCGCCCAAGGCCTTCGCCCGCTACGTGCAGGAGCGGCTCGACGACTTCGCTTGGGAAAACGACCGCATCGCTCACCGCACCTACGGCCCCGCGCTCGCCGCGCCCGCGCCCGAGGGCGTGAAGAAGGAGGTGCTCGTCACCAGCGGCCTCGACGTGTGGTGCAAGCGCGTCGATTACCCGATCGTGGACCGGTGGTATAACAAGGGGCACGACCACTATCACACCGACCAAGGCGAGGGCATGGACATGTTCCAAGTCGGCCCTTCGCGCGGCTGCGGCGGCGCCGGCATCTGGAACGACGGCCGGCTCGCCGTCAGCGGCAACTACAAGTCGTGGCGCATCCTCGCCAACGGCCCCGTGCGCACGTCCTTCGAGTTGGTTTACGACGCCTTCGACGCGCACGGCGTCAAGGTCACCGAGACCAAGCGCATCACGCTCGACGCCGGCCACAATCTCAACCGCATCGAGAGCACCTTCACCGTCGTCGACGGCCAGCCTCCGGCCGATGGTCTCACCGTCGGCGTCGGCCTGCACAAGAACCCCGCCGACCGCGGCCAGGAGCCGGCCATCGAGCTCACGCGCGTGGCGGAGCAGGGGACTCTCGCCCAGTGGATCGTCCAGAAGAGCAATGGCCAGCTCGGCACCGCCATCGTCGCCTCGCCCGGCGACCTGATCGGCTTCGCCGAGGACGAGCGCAATCACCTCGTCCTCCTTCGCGCGCAATCCGGCCAGCCGCTGCGCTATTTCGCCGGAGCCGGTTGGGACCGCAGCGGACATTTCCCTGATCGCGCCTCCTGGCTCGCCTATCTGGCCCAACATGCCGCGCGCCTCGCCGCGCCGGTGAAGATCGAACTCCTGCCCTGAACCTTTTTCAACCTCCCTCCGCCATGCGCTCCGTCCTCTCGCTCGCCGCCGCCGTCCTCGCCCTCACCACCGTCACCGCCGCCGAGCCCGCCGGGCGCTTCGGTGACGCCCCGCCGCTCGAATGGTCCCAGCGCATGGCGCGCTCGGAGATGCAGCGTTACGGCGGCAAGCTCTTCCACGGCGGCGCCCCGAAGGCCCGCTGGGATTACACCACCACGCTGCTCGGTCTCTCGTTGATGAAGCTGAGCGAACGCACCGGCGACGCCTCCTACGGTGCCTGGGGCGCGCAGACCGCCACGAGTTTCATCGCCGAGGATGGTTCCATCCGCACCTACAAGCGCGAGGACTACAACATCGACATGATCCCGCCCGGCAAGCTGCTGCTCCTGCTCCGCGAGCAGGGCAACCGCGAGCCGCGCATCCAGACCGCCATCGCGACGTTGCGCGACCAGATGCGCACGCACCCGCGCACCAGCGAAGGCGGTTACTGGCACAAACTCCGCTACCCGCACCAGATGTGGCTCGACGGCCTGTTCATGGCTTCGCCCTTCCTCGCGCACTACGCGAAACTCTACGAAGAGCCCGCGCTCTTCGACGACGTCGCCAACCAGATCATCCTGATGGATCGCCACGGTTGGAACGCGGAGAAGCAGCTTCATTACCACGCGTGGGACGAGCAGCGCGCGCAGCCTTGGGCGAATCCGCAGACCGGCCAGTCGCCGAATTTCTGGAGCCGCGCCATCGGCTGGTATGGCATGGCGCTGGTCGACTCGCTCGATTTCTTCTCGCCCACGCATCCCGAGGTGGAGCACATCAACGAGATTCTGCGCCGCGTCGCCGACGGCCTCGTGCGCTGGCAGGACCCGCAGACCGGTCTCTGGTGGCAGGTCACCGATCAGGGCGACCGCGCGGGCAACTACCTCGAAGGCACCGCCTCCTCGATGTTCGTCTATGTCCTCGCGAAGGGCATCAACCGCGGCTACCTGCCGCGCGAGCGCTACGAGCCCGCCCTCCTCAAGGCCTACGCCGGCCTCATCCGCGAGCTGGTGCGCACCGAGGCCGACGGCACCATCTCGCTCCGTCAGTGCTGCTCCGTCGCCGGTCTCGGCTACACCAACTCCGCCGGACGCGCGCGCGACGGCTCCTTCGAGTATTACGTGAGCGAACCGATCATCGACAACGACCTCAAGGGCACCGGCCCGTTCATCCTCGCCGGCATCGAGATGGAGCAGATCGTCTCCCGCGCGCCCGCCGCGCGCGTCATCCGCGGTTGGGATGATTACGCCTACGTCGAGTCGCTCATCCGCGCGCCGCAGTTCCCCGCGCGCGATTTCCCGATCACGGATTTCGGCGCCCAGCCCGGGGCCGACGCCTCCGCTGCCATCCGCGCGGCCATCGCTGCGTGCCATGAGGCCGGCGGCGGCCGCGTCGTCGTGCCGCCGGGCGAATGGCTCACCGGCGCGATCCACCTGAAGAGCAACGTCAACCTCCACGTCAGCGCGGGCGCCACGCTCAAGTTTTCCCTTAATCCCGCCGACTACCCGATCGTGTTCACGCGTTGGGAAGGCGTGGAGCTGATGAACTACTCGCCGCTCATCTACGCTTGGGAGCAGGAGAATATCGCCGTCACCGGCACCGGCACGCTCGACGGCCAGGCCGACTGGACCAACTGGTGGTCGTGGAACGACAAGAAGGCCGGCCAGCCCACCAAGCAGGTCCCGGCGCGCAACCGCATCTTCGAGCAGGCCGAGCGCGGCGTGCCGGTCGAACAGCGCATCGCGGGCGATGGCGCCTACATGCGGCCCAACTTCGTCCAGCCCTACCGCTGCAAGAACGTCCTTATCGAAGGCGTCACCATCGTCCGCTCGCCGATGTGGATCCTCAACCCGGTCCTCTGCGAAAACGTCACCATCCGCGGCGTAAAGGTCATTTCCCACGGCACCAACAACGACGGCTGCGACCCCGAATCGTCGCGCAACGTCCTCATCGAGGACTGCCTCTTCGACACCGGCGACGACTGCATCGCCATCAAGTCCGGCCGTAACGCCGACGGCCGCCGCCTCGGCGTGCCCACGGAGAACGTCATCATCCGCCGCAGCGTGATGAAGGACGGCCACGGCGGCGTCGTCCTCGGCTCCGAGTGCTCCGGCGGCATCCGCAACGTCTTTGTCGAGGACTGCGAGATGGACAGCCCCAACCTCGACCGAGCGCTCCGGTTCAAGAACAACGCCGTGCGCGGAGGCGTGCTGGAAAACGTCTTCATGCGCAACGTGAAGATCGGCCAGGTCGGCGAAGCCGTCCTCACCATCGACCTGCTCTACGAGGAGGGCGCCAACGGCGCCTTCCCGCCCATCGTCCGCAATGTCCAGATGGACAACATCACCAGCACCGGCAGTCCGCGCGTGATCTTTGCCCGCGGTTTCGAGGGCGCCATCGTCGACGATATCCGCATCAGCAACTCCACGTTCAACAACGTGACGGAGACGGAGGTCGTGACTTACGTCGGCAACCTTACGTTCCGCAACGTCACCATCCTGCCCAAGAAAAAGGTGCGCGGCCTCAACACCGTGCCGCCACCCTCGAAGTAGTCCGTTGCCCCGTCCGCCCCGCTGATTTCACTTTCCGCCCGTCCGTATCCCCCTCGCCCCATGTCCAACACCGCCCCAAAAATGACCAACTACCGTTGGTCGATCTGCACGCTGCTGTTCTTTGCGACCACGATCAACTACCTCGACCGTCAGGTCCTGTCGTTGACGTGGAAGGATTTCATCGTGCCGGAGTTTCACTGGACCGACACGCAATACGGTCTGATCACGGCGTCGTTCTCCATTTTCTACGCGATCAGCATGCTCTTCGCCGGCCGGTTCATCGACTGGATGGACACCAAGAAGGGCTTCATGTGGGCGATCTTCGTGTGGTCGATCGGCGCCTGTCTGCACGCCTACTGCGGCATCGCCACGTCGGGCATCCTCGCCGGCGAATGGTTCGTCGGTTTCGAGCGCGCCCGCGAAGTCATCGGCACGCTCGATAATGTGGCGAAGGTGGCCAACGTCAGCGTGGTGCTCTTCATCTTCGCGCGTCTCGTGCTCGCGGTCGGCGAGGCGGGCAACTTCCCCGGCGCGATCAAGGCCACGGCGGAATACTTCCCGAAGAAGGACCGCGCGTTCTCGACTTCGATCTTCAATGCCGGCGCCACCGTCGGTGCGCTGGCCGCGCCCGTGTTGATCCCGAACTTGGCCAAGGCTTGGGGCTGGGAAGCCGCCTTCATCGTCATCGGCGCGATGGGCTTCGTCTGGATGGGCTTCTGGCAGTTCATGTATCACAAGCCCCACGCGAACAAGCATGTGAACGCGGCGGAGCTGGAATACATCCATCAGGACCCGGTCGACGTCTCGACGGCGGCCGACGGCGTCGGCTCGGGGCAGGGCAAGATTTCGTTCATGCGGTGCCTGAGTTACCGCCAGACATGGGCATTCGCGGTCGGCAAGTTCATGACCGACGGCGTGTGGTGGTTCTTCCTGTTCTGGACACCGGCCTACCTGAGTTCGGTTTACGGCATCAAGTCGTCCGACCCGGCCGGTCAGGCGGCGATCTTCGTGCTCTACGCGATCACGCTGCTTTCGATCATCGGCGGCTGGCTCCCCACGTTCTTCGTCGAGAAGAAGGGCATGAATCCCTACGCGGGCCGCATGAAGGCGATGCTGATCTTCGCGTTCATCCCGTTGCTGGCGCTGGCGGCGCAACCGCTTGGCCGCTACTCGTTCTGGCTGCCGGTCATCATCATCGGCATCGCCGGCGCCGCGCATCAGGCGTGGTCGGCCAACATCTTCTCCACCGTCGGCGACATGTTCCCGAAAAAGGCCATCGCCACCATCACCGGCATCGGCGGCATGGCGGGTGGCATCGGCTCGTTCCTGATCAACATCAGCTCCGGCGTGCTCTTCGACCACGCGGGCAACACGCAGATGGTGTTCATGGGTTTCCACGGACGCGAGGCCGGCTACTTCATCGTGTTCTCGCTCTGCGGCGTCGCCTACCTCATCGGTTGGACGATCATGCGGGCGCTCGTGCCGCACTATAAACCGATTACCGATCTCTGAGTCCGCACGGCTCCGGGCGAACCTCCGCCATGAAAGTTCTGCCCGTTGCGCTCTGCCTGTTGGGGTTCGCCGCCGTCGCGTTGACGGCGGCGCCGCCACCACGACCCCAGCGTTTCAATTTCGAGACGTATGCAAAGCGTCCGGCGGAGTGGTTCGCTTCAGCCCCCGCGCGCGCGATCGCCGACAACCTGCTCCTCTACCAATACCGGACCGGCGGCTGGCCCAAGAATCGCGACATGACGATCCCGCCCGCCGTGGAGGAGGCGTCGCGACGGGTGCCGGAGGACGAAACGCACTCGACCTTCGACAACGGCGCCACGCATTCGCAGCTCCAGTTCCTCGCGCGCGTGATTTCCGCCGGGGCAGGCGAGGCGGAGGAGCGTTATCGCGCGGCGTTCCTGCGCGGTCTCGATTACTGCCTCGCCGCGCAGTATGAGAACGGCGGCTGGCCGCAGTATTTTCCGCTCATCCCCGGCTACTACACGCACATCACCTTCAACGACGGCGCCATGATCGGTGTCATGGAGGTGCTCGATGGCGTGGCGCGCGGCGCGGAGCCCTTCGCATTCGTGGATGCGTCGCGGCGCGAGCAGTCGCGCGTGGCGATCGCGCGCGGGATCGATTGCATCCTACGCTGCCAGATCGTGCAGGACGGCCAGCGCACCGTCTGGGCCGCGCAGCACGACGAGCGGACCTTCGCGCCGGCGCCGGCGCGCAAATTCGAACCGGCCTCGCTCTGCGCGGGCGAGAGCAGCGGCATCGTGCGCTTCCTCATGGACATCGAGGAGCCCAGTGCGGAGATCGTCGCTGCCATCGAAGGCGCCGTGGCTTGGTATCGCGCCACAGCCATCTCCGGGCTCGAGTGGAAATTCGTGCCCGCGCCCGATTTGCCGGGCGGCCGAGACCAGGTGGCCGTGCCCGTCGAGGGCGCCGGACCGATCTGGGCGCGCTTCTACGAATTGGGCACGAACCGACCGATCTTCATCGGGCGCGATGCGGTCACGCACTACGCCGTGCATGAGATCGAGCACGAGCGGCGCATGGGCTACGCGTGGTATGTCGACGGGCCGCGCCGCGTTTTGGAAAAGGATTATCCGGCATGGAAGCGGCGCCTCAACGCCTTCACGCTCGCGAACACCGAGCGGAAACTGCGGCCCGATTTTCCGCAGATCGCCCGCCCGCAGGTCGATTTGCCGGTGGATTTCGTCGTGCGAGAGGATCTCGTCTATGCGCAACGCGGCCGCGAGACGCTGCGGCTCGATCTTTATCGTCCGGCCGGGACGGCGCTGCTGCCCGCCGTGCTGATCGTGCACGGGGGCGGGTGGGAGACCGGCTCGCGCGAGATGGAGCGTCCACTGGCGCGCGCCCTGGCCCGGCGTGGCTACGCGGCCTTGCCGGTGAGTTATCGGCTCGGCAAGAGCGGACGCTTCCCGGCGGCGCTGCAGGATTTGAAGGCCGCGGTGGCGTGGGTGCGGGCGCATCACGAGGAGCTGGGCGTCGATCCCCGCCGCATCGCCATCGTGGGCGGCTCGGCGGGCGGCCAGCTGGCCGCCTTGCTCGGCGCGACGAACGGGATGGAGGAGTTCAACGCTCCGCTTTATCCACCCGCGGCCAGCGTCGTGCAGGCGGTGGTCAATATCGACGGTCTGGCCGATTTCACCGGCGCGGATCTCGTGGCGCAGCAGGAGAGCGAACCCAGCGCGCCCGTCCGCTTCCTCGGCGGCAAGTTCAGCGAGGTGCCCGACGTCTGGCGGGCGGCCTCCGCGATCACCCACGTCGGGCCGCACAGCGCGCCGACGCTCTTTCTCAACAGCACGGCGCCGACTCCGCTGCTTCCGGGCCGCGAGGCGATGCACGATCTGCTCCGCGCGGCCGGGGTGACCAGCGAACTCGTCGTGCTCACGGGCACGCCGCATCCGTTCTGGCTCTTCGAGCCGTGGTTCGGCCGGGTGGTGGACGAGACCGACCGCTTCCTGCGCGACGTGCTCGGTCCGCCCGCCGCGATGAAGCCGAGCGAAGAGGCTCGACCGCCGTCCGGCGCTTAATACTGATTAATTTCCTCTACCCCGGCCGATCCCCTCGTCTCACGCTATTCCCTTTCACCTATGAACTCCCCTGATTACCTCGGTTCTCTCTTTGGTCTCTCCGGCAAGGTCGCTGTCGTCATCGGCGGCACCGGCGAGCTGTGCGGCGCGATGGCGGAGGGCCTCGCCGGCGCTGGCGCGGAAGTCGTCCTCGTCGGCCGCAACCTCGATAAGGCCCAGGCCCGCCTCGACAAGATCGCTGCGGCAGGCGGCAAGGCTTGGTTCCACAGCGCCGAAGCCACCAGCAAGGCCGAACTCGAGGGCCTGCGCGATGCCGTGCTCCAGCGCTCCGGCCGCATCGACATCGTCATCAACGGCGCGGGCATCAATTCCGCCACACCGTTCTTCGACATCACCGAGGAGGAGTTGGACCGCATCATCCGCGTGAACCTCAAGAGCGTGTTCCTCGGTTGCCAGATCTTCGGCAAATATCTCGTCGAGCGCGGTCAGGGCGGCTCGATCATCAACCTCGGCTCCATGTCCGGCATCGTGCCGCTCTCTCGCGTCTTCACGTATTCCGCGACCAAGGGCGCCGTGCACAATCTCTCGCTCAACCTCGCCCGCGAGTGGGCGCCGCACAAGGTGCGCGTGAATGTCCTCGTCCCCGGCTTCTTCCCGGCGGAACAGAACCGCAAGGTCCTCACGCCCGACCGCGTCGCGAACATCATGGGGCACACGCCCATGAAGCGCTTCGGCGAGGCGCGCGAGCTCATCGGCGCCACGCTGCTGCTCGCGAGCGATGCGGCGGGCTCCTTCATCACGGGCGAGGAGCTGATCGTCGACGGCGGCTACCACGCGATGACCATCTGAGCGGGGCGCAGCGGGCGGCCGGCGAATGCCGCCCGCAAGCTCAACAGTGAGCGCAAGGAAGGAGGCGCGCGCCTCCGCGTTCTGGGTTTTGCTGCCGAGATTGCTGCACGCGCCGGTTCCGGGCTGCCCCTTCCGTCACGCTTAACCCCATTCCGCTGTCCGCCATGTCTGCCATCAACGCGTTTCTTCTGCAGAACGATTTGCGCATCGCGCAAAACCCCTGCGTCTCCCCCGATTTTTGCCTCGATTGGCCCGCGCTTGCGGCCCGGCTCCGCACCGGTGCCGCGCTGCACGCCTGGCCGAAGAGCCGCTTCGCCACCGCGACGGGCGAATGGCTCCTGCTCGAGGACCTCGCCACCGGCGATTGCGCGTGGCTCCACGAGCCGCGGGAAAAAGGCCAGGGACTGCACCTGCTGGCAGACGGCATCCCGCTGGCCGAGGGACGCGTGGCTTTCCCGGCGAGCTGGGAAAATCTCCTGCGCCTGAAGAATCTCATCCAGGAGCACGACACCGCGGCCACGATCTTCCCGACCGCTGGCGCGCGGCTCGGCCGCAGCACGATCGGTGTGGGCGCGCGTTTCACGACGCTGCATTGGCCCGCGGTCGAGTGGGCGATGAGCGCCCTCGAGATCGGCTTCACGGCCAACCAGAATTCCATCCCGCGCGAGCTCGTCTATGACGTCGACGCGATGCTCTCGGGCCGGCTCGACACCGTGCCCTTCCCCTTCATCGGCACCAACGTCCCCGAAGGCCACCAAGGCCAGAGCGTCGAGGGCATGAGCCACGGCTGCGTGCTTTCGAAGCTCAAGACCGGCTTCCACCGCCGCCGCATCGCGTGGTCGTTCAACGCCGACCACCAGCCCATCGGCGGCAAGTTCGACATCCGCGAGGATGCGCTCGTCAAAGGCTGCCTGCTCGCCAGCTACATCACCTTCGACCTTTCGCCCGAGCTCGCGCTCAACCAGCCCGCGAAACTCGCCGACATTCCCGCCGACATCGTGGCGAAAACGCGGGCACGCGTGGCGGCTGTCGGCCTGCAGCTCGATGACGCTGCGTTCAACCGGCTGCTCGAGACGGTCTGGACGCCGATGCAGAAGATGAAGCGCCGCGACGAGAAATACGCCGCCGCGCGCGCTGCGGCATTCACGACCGATGTCGGCCGCAATTATCTCCGCGAGCTCTCCATCGATGAGTTGCCGGGCCTTACCACGCCCGAGACGACCGCCATCATGCTCGCGCTCTGCGAGGTCCTCGGCATGCCGGTGAACTTCATCGCGCCCGCCTTCGGCTTCCAGAAGAACACCCCGTATCCCGACAACGCCGCCCTCCGCGCGCTCATCCAGAAACAGTGGGACGTGTGCGCGAAGTTCGGGGTCTCGATCGGCTTCCATTCCGGCTCGGGCAAATCCGCCGAGAACTACCAGGTGATGGGGCAGGTCACGGGCAGCGCGCTCGAGATCAAGACCAGCGGCCGCTACACCTACGAGATGGGCGTCGCACTGTCGCAGTCGAAGCACGCCGCCGATGCCGCGCTCTGGCGCGATTGGTATCAATTCACGGTCGACATGGCCGTCGCCGGTGCCTTCAGCGCCGATGCCACCGAGCAGAAAATGGCCCGCGTGTTCGTCACCACCTCGCTCGCCGGCGCGGGCCAGCCGACCGAGGTCTTTGCCTCGCCCGCCACGTGCCGCGCTGCGTTGGAGGCTCTGCCCGCGTCGCCGGAGCACATGACGTTCTTCGAGTATAACTTCCTCTACGTCCTCGCCGCCGGCGGCAAACCCGAGAAGGCCGCCCTCGGCGACCACACGCCCGCCGGTTACCGGCAGCGCGCACGGTTCTACGCGGTCAGCCCCGAGGCGCGCCTGCTCTTCGCGCAACGCATCGCGGCCTACCTCATCTTCCTCGCCGAGAACACCGGTCTCGCCTCCGCCGAGCGCTGCGCCGCCGCGTCGAAATTGCTCGCCAGTTACACGACGCTCGACGCCATGTTGAACGACATTTCCCGCTGAAACCACGATCGGCCCGTTCGAAAATCGATCCGTCCACATCGAAAATGGCCAAGCCCTTCATTCACGACGACTTTCTCCTGCAGACCGCGACCGCGCGCGACCTTTACCACGCGTTCGCCCAGGCCGAGCCGATCTTCGACTACCACTGCCACCTCCCGCAGAAGCTGATCGCCGACAACCACCAGTTTGCCGATCTCTCCGAGATCTGGCTGGGCGGCGACCACTACAAGTGGCGCGCGATGCGCACCAACGGCGTGCAGGAGCGCGTTTGCACCGGCGACGCGACGCCGCGTGAGAAGTTCGACGCGTGGTGCGCCGCCGTGCCGCACACGCTGGGCAATCCGCTCTATCACTGGTCGCACCTCGAGCTGAAGCGCTACTTCGGCATCGACGAGATCATCGATCCGAAGTCGGCGGACGCGATTTGGAAGACCGCCAACGAGAAGCTCGCGACGATGCGCGTGCACGACATCCTTGCGGCCAACAAGGTCGCGGTCATCTGCACGACCGACGATCCGGCCGACTCGCTCGCCGATCACGAGCGGATCAAGAAACTCAGCATCAAGACGCGCGTCTATCCGACGTTCCGTCCCGACAAGGCCCTGGGCGTGAATGCGCCCGCCGCCTTCAACGCCTGGCTCGAACGCCTCGGCGGCGAGGCGAAGATGCCGGTCAAGACGTTCGACGACTTGCTCAACGCGCTGAAGAAGCGCCATGACGACTTCCACGCCGTCGGTTGCCGTCTCTCCGACCACGGCATGGAGCAGGCGCTCTCCGAGCCCTGCACGCACGCCGAGGCTACCGCGATCTTTGACGCCGCGCGCGCCGGCAAGGCTGCGAACGCGACCGAGTGGGCGAAGTTCGGTTCGTTCCTCATGCTCGAGTTCGGCCGCTGGGACGCCGCGAAGGGCTGGACGAAGCAGCTCCACCTCGGCGCCATGCGCAACAACAACGCCCGCCTGCTCAAACAGCTCGGGCCCGACACCGGTTTCGACAGCATCGGCGACTTCCCGCAGGCGCGCGCGCTCAGCCGCTACCTCGACGCGCTCGACTCGACCGGCGAGCTGCCGCGCACCGTGCTCTACAATCTGAACCCGGCCGACAATTACGTCTTCGCGACGATGATCGGCAACTTCCAGGACGGCTCGGTTGCGGGCAAAATCCAGTTCGGCTCCGGCTGGTGGTTCCTCGACCAGAAAGAGGCGATGGAGTGGCAGATGAACGCGCTCATGAATCTCGGCCTGATCAGCCGCTTCGTCGGCATGCTCACCGATTCGCGCTCGTTCCTCAGCTACACGCGTCACGAGTATTTCCGCCGCGTGCTCTGCAATCTGCTGGGCAACATGGTGGAAAGCGGCGCGATCCCGAACGATCGCGAGCTCGTCGGCGGCATGGTGAAGAATATCTGCTTCGCCAACGCCCGCGGCTACTTCCGCCTCGGCCTCGATCCCGCCTACGCGGGCTGAGGCCGGCGCTCGCCTGCCCGCGGGTAGGGCGAGTTGTCCCCAACGAGCCGCTGCGCAAGCCGGCTCATTCGGAGAATTCGCCCTACCTTTTGCCGCGTTGCGATTCGGGCTGATTCTAAAGCAATCGTGCGCGCGCGATCAGTTGATGTCCTGTCGTTGGCGCAGCTTCTCGAGGTTGGCCTTGATGGCGGGCGGGTTAACGAGCTCACCGCCGTCTTGCCCGCGAAATGAAACAGGCCGTGAGTTCATCAATCGGCCCGTGTTTTACATCAGTAGGCTTTCCGCGGTTTTGCACAGCCGCCAAAAGCCTACGCCAGAAAAACTAGGATTGAACATCAGCCGCTTGCGAGATTCCTTCCGTGACCGGGCCACTAAATTGTAGGCAATCTACGTAGGCTGAATAAAACTGATCGCCGGAAGATGAAGAACGTCGTCGCAGCCATCTTGGTTCTTCTTTCGGCCGCTGGTGCGCTGGCCAGCGACAAGTCCGTTGCGGGAGTTTATCGGAGCGAGGTTGGACTTTACGTTTTGACCGTCTCGTTGCTCGAAAACGGCAATTACCTGGCGCGGTGGGATTCGGACATTGGCTCGAATGGCACAGCATCCGGCTCGTGGACGTTTCAGGATGGCGAGGTTCGGCTCACCCCGAAGAAGGAAGAGGGGCACCCCATGACTGGCTATCTGCGCGTGCTTGCGCTTCGGAAGTTCGAAGGCAGGCAGGCATTGCTCCGGAAAGAAGATGTCATGAATGAGGCGAGTCCGCTTTATTATCTCTACCTCCAGAAGAAGGGCGATCCAGCCGGCACAGACAACTCCGGGGCTGCGCCCCGTCGTGTCTGACCTCAATCGATCGGCGGAAGAAAAGATGCTTTTCGACATCCTCAAGTTTGCGGGATTTCTTGGCGTCGTGCTCGTGGCACTGTGGTTTATAGAGAAGAGCAGCAAGGCGCGGCAGAGGAAGTTGATGCTCGGCGCGGTATTCGTTTTTGCGTTCGTTCTGATCACGGTGGGTGTTCAGACGCTCCTGTCGGGCTCGGAGATTTCGCAGGCCGGCGGGAAGTATGGCACCGTGTATTGGTATCAAGATTTGGCCGCAGGGATACTTCTCTTGCTCGCAGCCTTCATCGCGTGGCTGAAGCATCCGACGCCGAAGGAAGAGAAAGAGGCCGATCCAGACCGCCAGAGAACAACGCGCGGGATGTGACCTAAATCGTATGCACCTTCTCCGCTCAGCATCTCCCGTCGTTCAAAAGGGCTCACTCCACGCTCGCCCGCGCGTGTCTCATCGGTGACGATGGGCGAAGAAAGAATGAAACCCCTGCGCGAAGTCAGCTTTAAGAACCACAAGTGGCAATGCCGGCTAGAGTTCTTCCCCGACCGCGTCGAATACGTGTGGGACAAGTGGGGGCTGGGCGTTGAGAAGACACGGACGGTCATCATGCGCGATGCGCTGTCTCCTCATCTCTCAGAGGGCAATGCCGTGGGTGCGTATATGTCATCGCCGCTCATCCGAGCAGGCGTGTTTCTCACGCTCTCCGTGTTCTCTTTTGGGCTGCTTCCCGCACCGTGGCATTACATCGGCTATTTTTTCGTATTGAGCGCGCTGCTTTCCCTCGGTTTCGCAGCCAGCCGCATCGGCACCACTTACTGGCTCAGCATTCTGAAGAAAGATGGTGGTATTGCGGTCGGCGTGCATGTCACGAAGTGGTCCCAAGCAGAGCGCGACGAGTTCAAAGACTTTTTCCGCAAGTGGGTGGAGGCCCATACAGCCGGCACAGACAACGAGCGGGCTGCGCCCGCTCGTGTCTGACCTCAAACGATGGGCGAAGAAAAAAAGGTAAGCCATTTCTCGCTGGCGAATCGGATGGCGCCAGTGGGACTGCCGATCGCAGGCATTATCACAACCGTGCTTTGGCTGATGATTAGCTATCGGATGTCTTGGCATGAAGGGATTGCGACAGCCGTTTGGGAGTGGCGCGGCACGCCGATCTGGACCGCAGCAGTCACCGGAGTTCTCCTGTTGGTCGCAGACATATTTCTACAAGAGCGGTCAAAGCTGCGAATCGCAGCGTTTATGTTCAGCCACTTGATGGCTGCTGTGGCAGGCTGGTCATTGGCAGAATTCGCGATGAATACTTGAGAGAAAGAGGCCCATCTAGCAGCCACAGCAGCAACGCCCTTGATCTCACCTGATTCGATGATGTCACCTGCCGGAGCAGCGCCCATACGAAGCCGCACATCTCGCGCGCGAGCGCGATCGTCACCTTCGGCTTCATCACGCCCCGGTGCAGCAGGTGCCAGCCACGTTGATGCAATCGTGTCTGCGCTTTCCAGCTGAGTTCGCGATAAGCCCGGGGCTGGCCTTCCTGGCGCAGCGCGAGTGGCGCCGACACCTTCGGCGGCAGGAACG
>JAGOQJ010000013.1 GCA_017991595.1 Candidatus Didemnitutus sp.
TTTTCTTGCATGGCTTAAATAGGTTGGAAGGGACGAGAGCAAAGCTCCCGCCCTGCCCTGCGCAACCCTAAATTGCTCGGTGCAGGCAAATGGCGCACAGTGACACCGGAATGGGCCGCCCCGACCGGTGAGACACCTTGCGCGAGCTGGCAACAGCTTGCCGGCCAAACCCTTGAGGCGGCCCGTCAGACCGTCACTTTTTTCTCCGTCAACGGCATCATCACGCCGCGGCGGAAAAGCGTCACCTGTCCCGTGCTCGACGAGACGACGATGGCGATGCACTCGGCCGCCACGGAGATGGCGGCGGCGGCGGCGTGCCGGGTGCCGAGCCCGCTCGGCAGCGAGTGATTGAAATCCGAAGCCTGCAGGAGCGAGCCCGCCGTCTCCACCACCCCGTCGCCGCGGATGATGAAAGCGCCGTCGACGGACGAGAACTCCTTGATGGTCTCGTCCATGAAGGGATTGAGAATGTTCCGCTCCTCCTCGCGGTAGCCGTAGAACGGATTCAAAACGAGCGGCTTGGAGGCTCGCTCGACCTTTGCGCTGTCGCCGACGACGAAGAGACAGCCGACCGGCCGCCCTTCCCGGCCTTCGACGGCGAGTTCGGTTGCCACGCCGATCACACGTTCGAGGACCTCCGGTTTCACGTCCTCGGGCAACAGGTCGGCGTGCCCGGAGAGCAGCGTCTGGAACTCCTTCTCCACGTCGACGACCACGACGGCGTCGAACTGGTTGCTGCCCGCCATGCCGCCGACGCAGCAGACGCGGTCCGAGAAACTGATCGTGCCCCGCGTGAGTCCCACGAGCATGGCGCTGCGCAGCTGGGCGAGCCGCTGATTGGAAAACGAGCGCACCTGGATCGTGTCGCTGTAGCGGCCGGGATGGTCGTCGGCGTCGGACAGGTTGCGGGTGACAAGGAAGGTCTTCAGTCCTGCGCCCCACTTCGGCGTCTCGAAGCCGCCGGTGAAGGTGTCGCCGAAAACCATGATGGCCTTGCAGCCCGTGCCGCGCGCGATCTTTTCCGCTTCGCGCAACACGACCTTGTTCACGCGGTTGGCCGCAATCGGCACCGGCTTCAGCGTCGCGATGCCGCCGAGGCCCGCGAACAGCCGCTCGTGCACCGTGTCGAGATCCGCCGCCTGCACCAGGCTGTCGACGAAGTCCTGCTCCTTCAGCAGGCGCGCGAGCGAGGCCAGCACCTGCAGGTAATCGCGGGTGCGCTCGTCGGCGATGAGCATGATCACGAGCCGCACCGGCTCGCTCTCGATGGCGCCGTCGTAGCGGATGCCATAGGGACTGCGCCCGACCGCGATGAGGTAACGCCGGCCCATCTTCGCGCGCACGTGCGGCAACGCCACGCCGAGACCGAGGTAGGTCGTCATCGTGCTCTCGCGGCGCAGCAGCCCCTTCAACAGGGACGACTTGTCGAGGTCGGGGAAGCGGTCGACCGTGAGGTTCAACAGCTCCTCCAACGCACCCTCCATGTCGGCGCTGGCCAGGTCGACGATGCGCGAGCGGGAGATGTATTTGTCGAGACGCACCGGTTAGAAAAGCCCCCTCGGCCATGCCGTCCGCCTTTTCAGGTCAACGGACGGAGCTGGTCTCTCGCACGCCATCGTGGGGGTTGAGTCGTGGGGCGTGGTGGGCGTTGCAGATTTTCCGCGCGGCGCGCAGACCGTCACTTTTCCCACTCGAGCGCGCCCTTCTTCACCTCGTAGAAAAGACCGAGGACGAGCACGCCGAGGAAGAAGAGCACAGGAGCGAGAATGGAGATGTGGTTCGCGAGGAAATCGCGATACACGAAGGCCCAGGGAATGAGGAACACCACCTCGATGTCGAAAAGGATGAACAGCATCGCGGTGACGTAGAACTTGACCGAGAAGCGCGTGTGCGTGCTGCCCTCGGAGGGGACGCCGCACTCGTAAGCCGTGTCCTTGATCCGGTTTCGCTTGAAGCGCTGGCCGAACAGATGGCTCGCGCCGATGACGCCGCCCGTGATGGCGGCGGCGAGCACGATTTGCACCAGGATGGGCAGGTAGGCGGCGGAAGACATCGCCTTCCAGCGTTGCGGTGCGCCGCATCGGTTCAAGGGAATTTTGTGTCCGGCCGCCGTGTCCCGCGATTAGTCGCAACCTTGCTGCGGGGCATGAGCGCCCGTGACGCGCCGCCATCTCCGCGCACGTTCGCCCTGCGATTGCCCGAATAGGCGCCGCCCCTGCCCTGCGCTGCCGATCCGCTCAGCGCGGGCCGAGACGGACGACGCTGGCGTCGGCCGCGGCGCGGTAGCCGACCCCGAGTTGTTGGGCAAAATCGAGCATGCGGGTCTCGTCATCGCCGATGGGCGCGAAGCCTGTCCGCTTGCGCGCGGCGTTGAGGCGCTCGAGCATCATCGAGTCGAGCAGCACGGGATCCGCGCTCGCCCAGAGCCGGGGTTCGGAGACGGTGTAGAGGGAATTGAAATAAGGGCCGCCGATGAACTGGTAGAGCTGCAGGCTCACGAGGCTGAGCGCCCACGTCTCGCGCAATTCCGGGATGGCCGCCATCTCCGCCACGGCGGCGGGCGCGGTGGCGGGGCTCTTGAAGAAGCGGAAGGTGTTGCTCGCGTTCCACAGCGTGGCGTTCACCAGCGCGCCGTTGACGCCGAGCACGGGGTGATCGGTGTAAACCGGCAGGTTGATCCAGAAATCCGCGTCCACGAACAGCGGCGTGGCGAGGAAGCTCTTGCGGTCCTCCTCCACGGTCGTGGAGGCCTTGCCGCCCGCTGCGGCCTCGACGTCGCGGTCGTTGGTCACCGGGTCAAAACGCGCCGGGAGCGGGCTGTCGTAGAACCACACCGGGTCGTAGAACTTGCCCGACTCGAGCACGAAGACCGGATGTTCAGGGAACGGTGCCTCGCCTGTCGCGAACGACGGCAGAAAACCCGTGAGCCGCAACCGCAGGGGATTGAGTCCCACGAGGAAGATATTTTCGCGCACGTAACCGCGCTTCTCCAGCGACGCGATGACAGCGCGCACCAGCGGGAACGGCGTGGCGAGCCCCGGACCGGAGTCCGTGTAGATCTTCAAGCCGACCTTGCGCTTCGGGCCCGGCCGGAGCTCGCGGCCGCTCGCGCGTTCGAACTCCTGCAGCATCTGCTCCACCGCGTAACGGTAGGCCGCCTCGCTGAAGTCCGGCAGGGGCATCTCCCACACGGGCAGGCGCGGCGCGGGCACCGGCTTGGCCGGGACGGGCGCGGCCGTCTGGCCGTGGAGCCACGCGGGCAGGAGCACCGCGAGGCAGAGCGTGAGAATCCGGCAGGACCGGGAGACGAAAAGGATCATGTGAGGTGGTTGACGACGGCGTGCGCCGCCCCGTTGCCAGGGCCGCGCACGTTGACAGACCCCGCCGGCACGGAAAAGTTTAATCTGAAAGTGTCCGCGCGCACCCGGCCGCCGTTCGCCCCCCCGCGCGGCGACGGAGCGCCGTCGGCGCTTTTTTCCTCGGAAACCGCGCCCACCCGCGCCAACTGCTTGGTTGACGTGCCCGTCATCAAAGCCAGCAGCCTTCGCGATCTGAAGTTGCGCGTGAACATCCACGATGTCGTCGCGCGCACGGTCGCCTTGAAGAAGGCCGGCGGCAGCCGCTTCAAGGGCCTGTGTCCCTTCCACGCGGAGAAGACGCCTTCGTTCCACGTCTCCGCCGACAAGGGTTTCTACAAGTGTTTCGGCTGCGGCAAGGCGGGCGACATTCTCTCCTTCGTGATGGAGACCGAGGGCCTCCAATTCACCGAGGCCGCCGAGACGCTCGCCAAGCGCTTCGGCGTCGAGCTCGAGTTCGAGGAAGGCTCCGGCGGCCCCTCGCGCGAGGAGCGCTCGCTGCGGCAGGAAATCTTCGACCTCCACGACGCCGCGGCCGATTATTACCGGCAGGCGTTCCTCGCGCCGAACGCGCACGGCGCATGGATCCGCGACTACTGGGTGAAGAACCGGAAGTTCACGCTCGAGCTCGCCGAGGAATTCAAGATCGGCTTCGCGCCCGTCGAGGATCGCGCCCTCGCGGAGGCGTTGATCAAGCGCCGTTTCTCGGACGACTCGCTGCGCCAGTGCGGTTTGTTCTTCGTGCGCGACAACGCCCCCGTCACCTCCGCGACCATGCGGCCGCGCTTCCGCGGGCGGTTGATGATCCCGATCCGCGACCACCAAGGCCGCGTCGTCGCCTTCACCGCGCGTCAGCTCGAGCTCACGCCCGCCGACGATCCGGCGCGCGAGGCGAAATACGTCAACTCGCCCGAGACGCCGATTTTCACGAAGAGCAACCTGCTCTTCAACCTCGACCGCGCGCGCACCGCCGTGGGCGACAGCAAACCGTTCGTCCTCGTCGAGGGCCAGCTCGACGCGCTGCGTTGCTGGAGCGTCGGCCTGAAGACCGCGGTCGCGCCCCAGGGCACCTCGATCACCGACGGCCAGCTGCTGCTCATGCGCCGTTATCATCCGCAGGTGGAGTGCTTCTTCGACAGCGACTCCGCGGGACAGAAGGCCGCGCTGCGTTTTCTGCCGCTGGCGCTGAAGGCCGGCATCGAAGCGCGCTTCCTCGTGCTCGCCGGTGCCGAGAAACTCGACCCCGATTTGCTCTTCCTCGAACGCGGCCTCGCCGCCTACGACGAGGTGCGCCGCAGCGCGCTCGGCGCGATGGAATTCGCCGTGCGCTCGTTGCTGCCCAACGTCGGCGCGGCCGGTGCCGAGCAAAAATCCCGCACCGCGCAGGCGCTGTTCGAGATCGTCGCGCAAGCCGACAGCGATGTCGCCCGCGCGGGTTTCCTCACTGAGCTCGCCTCGCTGCTCCGCCTCCCGTCCGCCGCGCTCGAACGCGATTTCGCCGTCCACCTGCGCCGCCAAGCCGGCGGCGCCCGTCCGCCCGCCGCGGCCGCGCCCGCTCCCGTCTCCGCTGACGCCCACACCCAAGGCACCGAGGAACACCTGCTCTACCTTTGCCTGCACGACGAGCCCACTCTGCACGCCCTCGCCACGCAGCTGCCCCACGAGTGGATCGACACCACCACGCTCGCCGGCCAGCTTCTCGATCGCCTCTTGGCCGAGGTGCAGCACAACGGCTGGCCGGGGCGCGAAGCCCTTGACCAACTGCTTGAGACCCAAGAAGAAAAAGCCCTCGCCGCCCACCTGTTGTTCGAGACCCCGGGCGACGAGGATCTGGCCAAGTTCGCCAACGAGGGCCTGCGCGCCCTTCAGCGTCGCCACCACGAGCCGCGCCTCAGGCAAATAGAACTTGAAATAGCCTCACAGGGCACAAATGGTGACGCGCACCTATTTTCACTCTTGAAGCAACGCGCCGATATCCTCCGACAGCTCCAAAATCCGCCGAGGCTCGTCATCGCCTCCTGACCGCTGTCCCGCTGCTTCCTTCCCTTCGTAACTCGTTCCCGAGCCTGACCTAACCGCCGTATGTCGCGTAAAACCAAGCCTGCCGCACCCGCCGCCAAGTCCGCCAAAGCCAAGGAGCACGCGCCGGCCAAGGCCGCCCATCCCTCGCCTGCCGAAACGAAGGCCCACGCCGCCAAGCCCGCCGCCCCGGCCAAGCCGGCCAGCCGCGCCGCCGAAGTGGTGCCGCCGCCCACGAAACACAGCGCCCCCGTCGCCGCCTCCGAGGCCGCGACCAAGGAGTTCAAGGAAAAGGCTCTCGAAAATCTCTCCGGCGATCTCAACGACAAGATCCGCTACCTGATCCGCCTCTCGAAGGAGCAAGGCTACCTCACCTACGCGGACATCAACGAAGCGCTGCCCGAGTCCGTCGACAATCCCGAGGATATCGAGAACGTCATCTCCGTCCTCCAGAACCTCGAGATCGACATCCTCGATCCGCAGGAAGTCGAAGGCTACAAGGCCCGCCAGGAAGAAGCCGAAGAGGAAGAGTCCCGCACGTCGAACAACGACATCCTCGACGATCCGGTGCGCATGTATCTCAAGCAGATGGGCCAGGTCCCGCTGCTGACGCGCGAACAGGAAGTCGAAATCTCCAAGCGCATCGAGACCGCCGAAATGAACGCGCTCGCCGCGTTGTTCCCCATCGGCCCCGTCGGCAAATACCTCGCCGACCTCGGCGAAAAACTGCTCCAGCGCACCGAGCGTTTCGACCGTCTCGTCATCGACAAAAAAATCGAGAGCCGCGAAGCCTACTTCAAGAACCTCGAAAAGCTCGTCCAATCCACCCGCGAGAACGACGAGGCCGCCACCGAAGCCTGGCTCGACGCGCAGAAGGCCAAGGACGAGAAATCGCGCAAGAACGCGATGATCCGTTTCAAAAAACGCGACAACGTTCTCCGCGCCAACTACGTCAAATTCTTCTTCAAGCTGAAGGTGTTCGAGGACTTTCTCATCGAACTCCAGCCCAAGCTCGACGAGATCGAGAAGTGCAACAGCGAGCTCTACCGCGCGAAGCACCCGAAGTCGAAGAAGGACACCACCATCGACGTCCGCGCCGTCAACGCTCGCCTCAAGGCAGTCGAAACCGAGCTCCGCATCACGCCGCAGGCCCTCGCCGAAGCTCTCAAGACCGGCCGCAAGCACATCCGCGAAGCGCACCAAGCCAAGACCGAGATGGTCGAGGCCAACCTCCGCCTCGTCATCTCCATCGCGAAGAAATACACGAACCGCGGCCTCTCCTTCCTCGACCTCATCCAAGAGGGCAACATGGGCCTCATGAAGGCGGTCGAGAAATTCGAATACCGCCGCGGCTACAAGTTCTCCACCTACGCCACGTGGTGGATTCGCCAGGCCATCACGCGCTCCATCGCCGACCAGGCGCGCACCATCCGCATCCCGGTCCACATGATCGAGACGCTGAACAAGGTGATGCAGGTCCAGAAACAACTCCTCCAGGAATTCGGCCACGAGCCTACGCCCGAGGAAGTCGCCGAGGAGATGAACCTGCCCGTCGAGCGCGTGCAGCAGATCATGAAGATGGCGCAACAGCCCATCTCGCTCCAATCGCCCGTCGGCGACGGCGACGACACCAGCTTCGGCGACTTCATCGAAGACAAGTCCGCGGAGAATCCTTACGACATGACTGCCTTCTCGCTCCTGCGGGAGAAGATCATGGACGTCCTCGATTCGCTCACCGAGCGCGAGCGCCGCGTGCTCACGCTGCGCTTCGGCCTCGTCGACGGCTACAGCCGCACGCTCGAGGAAGTCGGCAAGCAGTTCAAGGTCACCCGCGAGCGCATCCGCCAGATCGAGGCCAAGGCGCTCCGCAAGATGCGCCACCCGACGCGCATTCGCCAGCTGCACGGTTTCTTCGACGCCGAGCAGATCGACAACCCGCAGAACCTGCTCAAGAAGCCGCCGGCAATCCCGCCGCAATTCATCAAGCAGGGCGGCCCCGGCAGTGGCATGGGACGCTCGGGCGGCGGCAATCCCTTCCCGCCCTTCCTCGGCAGCTTCCAATCCTCGCTGCCGCCGCAGCACTGAGCCGGCCGCTTTAGCCCTTTACTCAAAATCCGGCCAAAATAGCCTCCCGCATCATGTCCCCTTTCTCGTCCCTCGCCTTCATGGGCCTCGGTCCCACCGAGTTGATCGTCATTCTGGTCATCCTGCTCCTGCTCTTCGGCGGCTCGAAACTCCCTTCGCTCGCGAAGGGCCTCGGCCAATCGATCAAGGAGTTCAAGAACGCCGCGAAGGACGACGCCCCGGCCGAGAAGAAAACGGAAACCAAGTCGGACACCAAACCCGGCAACAACTGAGCCAAGCGCTCCGTTCGATCTCCCCAGCGCGCCACCCGGCGCGCTTTTTTGTTTTTCAAACTGGTTGTCGTGGCGGCACCGCGACTCTCCCCCGAACGTGGGATGCGCCCTCAGGATATTTGGGGCGACAAAGGGTTGCCCGGCGGCAGAACATGCGTGGCGTGACGCCCCCCTCACGCCCCTCGCCCCTTCGGTTCTGCTTCGCGTCCCTGCTCCTTTTCGCCGCCCTGTTCACCTGTATCTGGGCCAAACCGCTGCAACCCAACGCCGGCCAACGCCGGCTGATTGAGCGCGGCTACGGGATGTTCATTCATTTTGGCGTCAATAGCTTCAACGAAATCGAGTGGTCCGACGGCACCCTGCCCGCCTCGTCGTTCAATCCGACCCAACTCGACTGCGACCAGTGGATCCAAACCGCCAAGGAGGCGGGATTCCGCCACGTCATCCTCATCGCCAAGCACCACGACGGCTTTTGTCTCTGGGACTCGAAGCTCGCCGACTACGATGTCGCATCCGCGCCGGTGAAGACCGACATCGTCGCCGAAGTCGCGAAAGCGTGCCGGAAATACGGCCTCCAGCTCGGCCTCTACTACTCGCTCTGGGACCGCCATGAACCGACGCATCGCGAGAAGGACTCGGCGAACTACGTCGCGTTCATGAAAGGCCAGCTCACCGAGCTGCTCACGAATTACGGTGACATCTGCGAGCTTTGCTTCGACGGCGGCTGGGCCAAGCCCGACGCGGCATGGCGCATCCCCGAACTATATTCGCTGATCAAGCAGCTCCAGCCCAACTGCCAGGTGACGGTGAACCACACCATCAGCATCCCCGTAAAACCCGCCAAGACCAAGAATCCCGAGGACTATCTCCCCGGCAACCCGATCCGCTACTGGCCGGTGGATTTCCGCACGAAGGACCCCAACCTCGCCCGCGCCGACGACCCGAAGGAATACACCGGCCCCGACGGCCGGCTGCACTACCTGCCCTTCGAGCACACCATCTGCATCTCCGATCGCTGGAATTGGTTTCAGAAGAAAACCGTCCTTCCCGCCCGCACGCCGGATGAACTCGAGGAACTCTTCTACTGGTGCACCGCCAATGACAACGTGCTCCTCGTCAACCTGCCGCCCGATCAAACCGGCCGCATCCGCGAGAACGAACGCGCCGCGATCCTCCAGACGGCCGACCAGCTCGGCATCCGCGGTGGAGACAAGCCCCTGCCCTCCGCGCCGATCAACCAAGCGGCCGGCGTTCCGGCCGAGGCGGACAGCGTTTACGGCCCCGGCTTCGAAGCCGCCCGCGCGGTTGATGGCAGCCTCGAGCGCACGCGCTGGGCCGCGAAAGACCTCGCGGCGACGCTGACGCTCTCGCCCGCCCAGCCGTTCGATTTCGACCGCATCGCGATCCACGAATACGCCGACCGCGAAGACTTGGGCGACAATTTCTCCGTGCGCCGGAATTTTCGGGCGCAGGCCTTTGCCATCGACGCCCTGCAGGACGGCCACTGGCGGACGATCCACGAAGACCGCGAAATCGGCGCGACCAAGATCATCCGCTTCGACCGAAAAATTCAGGCGGAAAAACTGCGGCTGCGCATTCTGGAGGCACGCGCACCCGCCAGCATCCACCTGATCAGCGTCGCGGATTCCGCTTCGCGCGGTCGGCGACGCTGATCGCCTTCCGTTCGATCCGCCGTCGCTTCCGGACGGGCAAGGAGGCTACACCGCTCCCTCGCGCGCCCACAATTTGAACGCCGCGATCTGGTCCGGGCTGCCGAGCAGGAGCACATCGTCGTTGGGCAGCAGCGTGACTTCGCCGCCGGGATTCAGGATGCGCTGCCCGCCGCGATTGATACCGGCCAGCTGCACGCCCACATGCCGCGTCGGCGCCAGTTCGGCCAGCGTGCGTCCCGCCAGCTTGCTGTCGGACGGCAACGCGAAGGTCTCCATGCGCACCTCGTCGAAATTCGACGTCGCCGCGCCGGCGCTCACGCCCGTGAGGAATTCCTTGCCGGCTGCCGTCTGCTTCGGGTCGCCCAGCAGCAGGATCTTGTCGCGCGGATAGAGCGCCGTGTCCGAGGACGGGTTACCGATCATCACGCCCTGACGCTCCACGCCCGCGACCACGCAGCCGAGCTTCGAACGCAGCCCGATGTCACCCAGCGTGCGCCCGCGGCAGTCGGCCTGGTCGGGGATCACGCACTCGATCAGCGCCAGCTGCCATTCGCCGTGCTGCGCGAGGAAAGGCGCCGTCGTGCCGGTGAACTTGCCTTCGTTCTCCTCCAGCCGTTCCTGCAGCTCGAGCTCGAGCACGCTGTGCCAGTAGCTCAACTTGCGCCGCAGCAGCAACGCCGCGAGCACCAGCACGAGGAAGGCGCCGAGCGGCAGCCAGCGACCGTGCCCGCTCACCGGAAGCAACGCGCTCAGCCAGAGGAACAGCGCGACTGTCACCAGCCCCTTGAGCCCGTTCTCGACATAGATCCGCAACCGGGCGGCGCGCGGGTGCCCCGCGGTGCTCATCTCCGCGAAGATCATGGCCAGCGCGGAAGCGTTGCGCCAGATTGCCAGCAAAGGCAGCAACACCAGCAGGCCCAGCCCGCACCAGAAAATGACGAGCGGTGCGCCAGCAAAGAAGGTCTCATCCGGCAGAAAGCGCTCCACGATGCCGAACAACGGTTCGGCGAACGCCAGCATTCCCGTCACCAGCAGCACCTCGAGGCCGATTTGCACCAGACGCTTGCGACTGAGCTGCCACAGCACGCTACGTTTCTGCCGCGCCTGCATCCGGTCCAGCAACCGCCCGTAATTCGCCAGCAACCCGTCGAACCACGCCGGCTGCCACGAGGCGATCCGTGCGCTTAACGTCCCGGAATGCCGCGTCAGGATCGGCGTCGCCAACGCCGTGACGAGTGACAACCCCACCGCCAGCGCGCGAAAATTCTCCGGCACCAGCCCGGAGGTGACGCCCAGCTGCGCGATGATGAACGAGAATTCGCCGATCGGCGTCACCATCAGGCCGACCCGCGAGGCGTCGCGCAGCTTCACGCCCGTGACCAGCATACCCATCGTGCCCGCGAAGATGCGCACGCCCAGCGCCAGCGCCGACGCTCCCAGCACGAGCAGCCACGAATCGCCGAGCACACGGATGTCGATCTGCATGCCGATCGAGACGAAGAACACCGCGCTGAACATGTCGCGGGCCCCTTCGAACACGCGATCGATCTGTCCGCGTTGCGGCGTCTCCGCGATGATCGAGCCGAGGATGAAGGCCCCCATCGCCAGCGAATACCCCGCGCGCTGCGCCGTCAGCGCCAGCCCGAGCATGAGCCCCGCCACCACCAGCGTCTGCAATTCCTCGCTCGCCGACTGGTTGATCTTCCGCAGCAGCCACGGCACGGCGATCAGACCCACGACACCCGCCAGCGCGACGAACGCACCCATGATGCCGATCGTCTGCCCCACCTTCGCCTCGCCCATGCCGCCGAGCAACACCACCGAGTTCAACAGCGCGAGCGACACCACCGCCACCACGTCCTCCAGCACCGTGATGCCCATCGCCATCTGCCCCGCCTTCTCGTGCGTCAGCCCCGTTTCCTGCAACACCTTCCCGATGATCGCCGAGGACGAGACGATGATCATCGCCGCAAAGAAAACCACCTCCTGCCGCCCGAAGCCCAGCAACGGCGAGGCCAGCCGCGAGAGGTTGTAGACGATGAGCGCCGTCACCGCCGTCGCGATCAGCAGCGGCAGGCCCAGCCGGCGCAGCTTGCGCAGACTCAGCTTCATGCCGATGGAGAACATCAGGAAGACCAACCCCACCTGCGCCAGCGTCTCGATGCGCGCAGCATCGGTCACGAGCGAGAATGGCGGGGTGAACGGACCGATCACCATGCCCGCCGCCAGGAAGCCCACGATCACGGACAGCCCGATGCGATGGCACAGCCAGCCGACGGCACCAGCCACCAGCATCACCACTGCTAGGTCTTGGATGAAATTGATACCTTCCATGGGTCCTCCGTGCGTTTGCGTGAATTCATGTCACGAGGTTCGGTAATCCGACCCGCGTCAAGTCTCCGCGATGGCCGTCAAACACTCCAACCCCCCGTCCTTCAAGGCCTTTGGCTTTGACAATTTCTCCCGCCCCCGGCTTTGATTCGCAAACCCCGCCACCGCGACATGTTCAACCAACTGCTGGGACTTTTTTCCAACGACATCGGCATCGACTTAGGCACGGCCAACACCCTCGTCTACGTGAAGGACAAGGGCATCGTCCTGCGTGAGCCGTCCGTCGTGGCCGTCCACACCAGCTCCCGCAAGGTGCTCGCCGTCGGCGACGAGGCCAAGAAGATGCTCGGCCGCACGCCCGGCAACATCACCGCCATCCGTCCGATGAAGGACGGCGTCATCGCTGACTTCGACATCACCGAGGCGATGCTGCGCTACTTCATCAAGAAGGTGCACAACAATTCCAAGGTCGTGTCGCCCCGCGTCGTCGTCGCCATCCCCTCCGGCATCACCGAGGTCGAGAAGCGCGCCGTGAAGGAGTCCGCCACCCACGCCGGCGCCCGCGAGGTCATCACCATCCTTGAGCCAATGGCCGCCGCCCTCGGTGTCGGCCTGCCCGTCGACGAGCCCGCCGCCAACATGATCGTCGACATCGGCGGCGGCACCACGGAGATCGCGATCATTTCGCTCTCCGGCATCGTGTTCTCCAAATCGATCCGCGTCGCCGGCGACGAGATCGACGCCGCCATCATCAACTACATGAAGCGCGCCTACAACCTCCTCATCGGCGAGCGCACGGCGGAAGAAATCAAGATGACCATCGGTTCCGCCTACCCGCTCGCCACCGAGCTCGCCATGGAGGTCAAGGGCCGCGACGCCGTCGCCGGCCTGCCCAAGACGATCCACATCACCTCGCAGGAAATCCGCGAGGCCCTCGCCGACACCATTTCCAACATCGTTGAGGCCGTCCGCGCCGCCCTCGAACGCTGCCCGCCCGAACTCTCCGCCGACCTCGTCGACCGCGGCTTCGTCATGGCCGGCGGCGGCTCGCTCATCCGCGGCATCGACCGCCTCCTCTCCGACAAGACCGGTCTCCCCGTCACCGTCTCGGACGACCCGCTCTCCGCCGTCGCGAACGGCACCGGCGTCTTCCTGAACAACATCGACGAGCTCTACCGCATCGCGTCGGACTTCTGAGCGCACCCGGTGGGGGCCGTTGTCCCCAACGGCCCTGGAGTTAGGGCGCTTGAGCCAAGCGCCCCCACCTCAGCCAAACGCCCCGCCCCGTGCCGCACCAACGCTTCGACCAGGCCCGTCCCTTCGTCACGCTCGCCGTGGTGATCTTGCTCTGGGCGCTCCTGCCGCTGGGCCTGAAATCCTTCACGCGCGCCAGCTTCTTCGAACTGCAGGCCCCTTTCGCCGCCGCGCAATCCTACGTGCAGGACCTCCAGGAATTCTGGGCCCTGCGCACGCGCCCGAAGAACGAGATCATCGAGGCCGGTCGCGATCTCGCCCGCCTCAACGCCGCCTACGAGCTGCGCCTGCAGGAGAGCGAGCAACTCCGCGCGGAACTGCTGCGGTTGGAAAACATCCTCAAGCTCCCGCCGATGCCCGCCTACCGCTCCGAGCCGGCCCGCGTCGCCCGGCGCGATTTCTCCGGCTGGTGGCAGCGCCTCGTCATCCGCAAGGGCCGCAACCACGGCATCACCGTCGGCGCCCCCGTCGTCTATGTCGGCGGCATCGTCGGCCGCGTGACCGAGGTTTACGCTTACACCGCCGTCGTCGATCTCATCACCAGCCCCACCTTCCGCGTCGCCGCCAGTGCCGAAGGGGACACGCGCCCGATCTCCTACCAAGGCGGCCTCAACGACTCCTTCCGCACGCCACGTGGCACCGTCGAGTTCGTGCCGCTCGACATCTTCGCCTCCGCCAGCCAACCCAAGCGCCTCGTCACCTCCGGTCTCGGCGGCGTGTTCCCGCCCGGTCTCACCATCGGCGAGATCGTCGTGCTTGAGCCGTCCACCGATGGCCTGTTCAAGAGCGGCGAAGTGCGGCTCGACAGCCGCCTCGGCGCGCTCGCCGAAGTCACCGTGCTTGTCCCGCTCCAGCCGGAGGAGCAGTGATGCGTCGCCGTCCGCTGCCGCCATTGCCCGTCCGATGAAACAGCACGATCTCCGCTGGCTGCTCGTCCTGTTCGCGAACCTCCTGCTGATCTGGCTCACCGGGCTGGCCAACCACTACCTCAGCCAGAGCCACGTGCCGGGAATCGGATCGGTCACACTCTACCTCTACACCGCGGGACTCTTCGTCGTTTACCCCGCGCTGCGGCTCGATGCGCTCCACGGCACCGCCGCCACGTTGCTCACCGCCCTCGCCTGCGACGCCGTCACGCCCGCGCCCTTCGGCACGCACCTCGTCCTGCTCGGGCTCGTGCACGCCACGCTGCTCTACGGCCGCGGCCGTTTTCCCAAGGACGAGCCCGTCTTCGCCACCGTCGTGGCGCTGCTCGCCAACCTGTTCCTCTTCCTCGCACTCTCCTTCTTCCTCGTCGGCGCGAATCCCCAGCCCGCCGAGGCCTGGCTCCGGCTTTTCGTCGACCTGATCGCCTCGCAGATCGTCATCGCGCTCGTCACCCCGTGGTTCATGGCGCTGCAACGCGAATTGCTCGCCTTGGCGCGGCTGCATCCGGAGACGGGCAAGCGCACGGATCTTTGATTTTTCGCGTCCGCTCCGTTTCCTCGTCCCTGTGAGCCGTCTCATCGAAACCCACGTCAACCGCCACCCGCGCCTCCTGCTCTTCTACGGGCTGATCGCCGCGATGGTGCTGACGCTGGTCAGCGGCTTCGCCTACCGCCAGCTCTTCACCAGCAGCGTCTACAGCGAACGCGAGCGCATCCAGAACCAGCGCCGCATCATCGTGCCCGGCCCGCGGGGCAACATCTACGACCGCGACGGCAAGGTCCTCGTCGGCAACCGCCCGCGCTTCTCCGTCGTGCTCAACCTCGCCGAGCTCCGCTCCGAGCTACGCGCCGAGTTCAGCAAGGTCCTGCGCAACTACCGCGAGCTGCCGCGCGAGGACCGTCCCACCGCCGATCAGCTCGAACGCATCGCCCGCGCCGCCGTCGCCCAGCGCTACCTCGACAAGATCAACGTCATCCTCCACCGCCGCGAACAGGTCAACACGCGCGAGCTCAACCGCCACTTCGCACAGACGCTCCTGCTGCCCTACATCCTCCTCGACGACCTCTCGCCCGACGAATACGCGCGCCTCATCGAGCGCCTGCCCGTCGAGTCTCCTTTGCAGGTTTACGCTTCCAGCACGCGCCATTACCCCTTCGGCACCGCCGCTGCCCACGTGCTCGGCTACGTCGGCATCGACAACGACCCCGAGGCCGAGGAATTCCCCGGCGAGGATCTCCTCACCTTCAAGATGAAGGGCGCCTTCGGCCGCGACGGCTTGGAGAAACGATTCGACTCCCACCTGCAAGGTCAGGCCGGCGGCGCCATCTACCGCGTCGACCCCTCGGGCTACAAGGTCGACCTGCCCGTCGAGAAACGCCTCCCCGTGCAGGGCCACAACCTTGTCACGAGCCTCGACATCGAGCTCCAGCAGGCCGCCGAACAAGCCATGCAGGGTCGCGTCGGCGCCGCTGTCGCCCTCGACGTCGCCACCGGCGAGGTGCTCGTCATGGCCTCTGCGCCGCACTACGACCTCAACGCCTTCGTCCCCCGCTTGAGCTCCGCCACCGCCAAGGAGATTCAGGAAAACGGCGCCTGGCTCAACCGCGCCACCCAAGGCCAGTATCCGCCGGGCTCGACCTTCAAGATCATCACCGCCCTCGCCGGCCTGCGCAGCGGCGCGATCGATGCCGAGGAAACCCACGTCGTCTGCCCGGGGTTTCTCATGGTCGGACAGCGCCGCTTCCCCTGCCACAATCACGCCGGCCATGGCGACCGCGAGCTGAGCGGCGCCATCCGCGATTCGTGCAACGTCTTTTTCTACAAGGCCGGTCTGGAAATGGGCCCCGAGCTCATCGCCTCCGAGGCTGCCCGTTTCGGCTTCAACCATCCCACCGGCATCGAGCTGCCCTCCGAGTTTCGCAACCCGCGCGTCGCCACCCCGGCTTGGAAACTCGAAAACATGAAGGAGCGCTGGTTCCCCGGCGATACCGCCAACATTGCCATCGGCCAGGGCGACACGCTCATCTCACCGCTCCAAGCCGCCTGCATGATCGCCTCCTTTGCCCGCGGCGAGACCGAGACCAAGCCCACGCTCCTGCATGTCGACAACCGCCCGCGCCAGCGCACCACGCCCATCGGGCTGCGCCCCGGCGATTACGAGGCGATCGTCCGCGGCATGGCGATGGGCTACCAATTCGGCACCGGCAAGCTCGCCCGCGTCGAAGGCCTCACCGGTGCCTCCAAGACCGGCACCGCGCAGAAGGGGAAGATCGAACTCGCCTGGATGGTCTGCTTCGCCCCGCTCGAGAATCCCAAAATCGCCATCGCCATCGTGCTCGAGGGTCAGGAAGAAGGCGCCAGCTTTGGCGGCGGCACCAACGCCGGCCCCGTCGTGAAAGCCATTCTCGAAGCGTGGAAGGAAAAATCCGAGCGCGAGCCCGGCGCCACCTTCCAAGTCGTGCTGCCCTGACGCCGCCGCACCGTCCCCCGCCGCCCTCCGTGTAGGCCGCGAGCTTGCTCGCGCCATTGCCGCCCGCATCGCCCCTGTAGGCAGCGAGCTTGCTCGCGCCCGCCCTTGCCCGCCCGCCTTCGTTCACCCTCGGGTCAAAAACTCAAAAATCCGGTCCGCCCCACCCGGCAGCGCCTCGTGCGCGTAGTCGGGATAGAGCACCATGGCCTTCTTCGCCGTGATCTTGTTGTAGGCCGCGAACTGTGAGCTCGGCGGACAGATCGGGTCCATCAGCCCCGTGAACATCAGCACCTCGGCGCAGATGCGCGGCGCGAGATGCTGGCAGTCGATGTAGCCGAGCTTGGTGAAGATCGCCTCCTCGCGCTCGTGCCGCGGATCGAACATGCGGAAAAAATAGCGCAGCTCCTCGTAGGCATCCTTCGCCAGATCCATCTCCCAGACGCGCCGGTAGTCGCAGAGGAACGGGAACACCGGCGCACAGCGCCGGATCCGCGGTTCCAACGCCGCGCACGCCAGCGCCAGCGCACCACCCTGCGAGGCGCCGTGACAGCCCACGCGCGTCGCATCCACCTCGTCAAACCCCATCACGACCCGCGCGAGCTGCACCGTGTCGAGAAAGATGGCGCGATACGCCAGCCGCGCCGGGTCCGGATCGTCGAGCCCGCGCACGATGTGGCCGCGCAGCGTCGTGCCGCGCACCGCCAGCGCATCCTCCGATCGGCCGCCCTGCCCGCGCACGTCGAGCGCCGCGAAGGCGTGCCCTGCGACAGCCCAGCCGAGCTTGTCGCACCACTCGCCGCTGTTGCCCGCATAACCGTGGAACTGCAGCACGGCCGGGAACGGCCCCGGCCCCGCCGGCCGGATGTATTTCGCATAGACGCGCGCGCCGCCGACCCCCGTGAACCACAGGTCGTAGCACGCCACGCCGGGCGCGGAGAAACCCGCCGGCCGCAACTCCGGCCGCGGGTCCGTCGCCGCAAGCTCTGCCAACGCCGCTTCCCAGTAGGCGTCGAAATCCACGGGACGCGGGTTGCGTCCGGCATAGCGCTGCAAGTCGGCGAGCGGCAGATCGATCAGAGGCATAGGCCCGCGAGCAAAGCAGACCCCGCCCGCGTTTCAACGCCGCAGCGCGCGCCGCACCCGTCGGGCCTGCTGGAACACCCGCCCCGGCTCCGACCACGTCTCGCGCCGGCCGAAGCGCAACCGCTCCAGCTCCGCGCGCACGCCTTGGAGCGCATCATCACGCCAGTCGTCGCGCTCATGCTGGCGTTCCGCTTTCCGCCTTCCGCTTTCCGCCAATTCCTTCAGCCACCGCCCGGCCTCGCGGCGCACCGGATCGCTCTTCCCGGGCTGCCGTCGCCGCTCCCACTGCGTCCGCAGCCAGCCCGCGAGCCGCCAACCCAGCACCAGCGCGACGCCCACCAGCGCCGCCGCGCCCGCCGCCCGACCGAGCCGCCGCAGATCCCACGGACCAGTCAGCCAATCCTTGAGTCGCTGCGTCCACGCCTCCAGCCGCGCGCGCAATGCCTCGCCCGCGCGCGTCGTGAAACCCTTCACCGCATCGACCATCTCGACTTGCTGGCGCGCGTCGAAATTCACCACGCGCCGATACCACAGCACGCGCAGGCTATCGAGGCGCGCATCCCAACTGCCGTCGCGCGCCCCCTCCGCCGCGAGCGAGCCTGCGTCCGTCGCCGTCGCCGCGGAGCCGAGGGTCGGGTCCACCCGCACCCAGTTCTCCTCGCCGTCGAAGATCTCGACCCACGCGTGCGCATCGGAGTTGCGCACCATGATGTAGTTCTCGAACGCGTTCAGGGTGCCGCCGCGAAAACCCGCCACCACACGCGCGGGATGACCCGCCGCGCGGCTCAGCACCGCAAAGGCGCCGGCGAAGAATTCGCAGAAGCCGGGCTCGTTCGAATCCAGCCACTTCACGATGTCGTCCTGCGGCCCGCGCGGGATGCTCGCGGACAGCGCATAGGCGTGCCGGCGGTGCAGCCACGCCGTCGCCCGCTCGGCGAAGGTCGCCGCATCGAGGTTCTCGCCGCCCGTGATTTCCTGCAGCACGCGGCGCAGCGTCGCGGCATTGTCCGCCCCGGCCGGCGGCTGGAGCGTGAACAGGAGATGCCGCGCCGGATCGTCCGGCCGCAATCTCCCCGCGCGCGACTCCTGCACCACCCGCGCCATCGCCGCATCGCGCACCATCGCGGCGAGTTCCACGCCGTCGAGTTGGAACGCCGTCATCGCCAGCGGCTCGCTGCGCAGCCCCACCAGCCGCGCGCCGACATGCGTCTGCACCGGCGCCGGATCACGCAACCGCAGCACCGTGAAGCTGCCCGGCAGCGGAAGGAAACGGCTCACGCCGGGTTCAACGTAGAACGTCCACTGCCCACCCACGGCCTCGCGGGCCAGTCCGCGCTCGCGCAGCACCTGCGTGATGCGCTGGGCGCGCAGCAGGTCGGCCTTCATCGGCGCCGACAGGCGGAAGCCTTCCGGCGTGTATTCGTCGAGCACCACCAACCGGAAATAAGGCGCGCGCGGCAGTGACGCCGCATCGGTGAGGTCCACCCGCATCGCCACGCTTTCGTCGCGCACGAGGTCTGCCACGCCACCAAAGCGCACCGTGTCGGTGAAGCCCGTGCGACTCTGGCGCGTGATGTATTTGTCGAGGAAGAAGCCGCTGCCGATCTCGAAGCGCGGGATGAGCAGGAACAGCAGCGCCGACACGCCCACGACGCCCGCGAAGAGCACGCTGGCGAAGCCGAGCAGCCGCCAGTCCGCCACCTGCCGGAAACGCGCCGCCGCCGCGCCCCACCCGCCGCGCGCCCACGCCGGCACCTCGCGCATCTCCTCCGGCCGCATCACCTTCGGCCCGGTGTCCACGAGATCGATCAGCGTCACCACGAACAGGAAACCCAGCGCGCACGCCGTGAACACCAGCAGCAGGAACGCGAAACCGAGCGACACCGTGAGCACGCCCGCCACCACGATGAGGAACAACCCGAGCACGATCAGCTGCAGGTCCTCGCGTTTCCGCCGGTAGGCCACCGTGCGGTAGAGCACCAGCAGCACCGCCAGCCGGATCAGCACCGGCAACGTGTCCGCGCTGAGATAAAGATCCACGCCCGCCGCGACCACGATCCCCGGCACCGCCAGCCGCCACACCAGCGCCGGCACCCGCGCCGGCAACTGCGGCCACACGAGCACCGCACCGATCACCGCGCTGGCCAGCGCGACCAGCCCGAGCGCCTCGATATCGAGGAAGAACACCGTCCACAACGACACCAGCGCGAGCGCGCCGCCGAGCAGCCACTTGAGCCGCCGCAGTTCGTCGAGACTAAGCTGAGGCCGTGAGGATGCCGTCGACATGGGCCGTGACGCCGCGCGCTCCTTCCGGCGCGAAAGTGATGAGGTTGCGGTTAACTTGGCGACCCCGTCCCGCCAAGTGGTAGGGCGAGTTGTCCCCGCCGAGACGGGCACCGGCGCGCGGCTCAGCCGCGAGACCTGACCGGCCAGCCGCGACCGGCTCCACCAGCGCCAGCAAATCCAGCACCGCCTCCACGTCGCGCAGGCGGCGCGTCTCAACCCAGGCGTCGTTCACGCCCACGCCGCGCAGCCGGCCTTCGGCGAACAGATCCTCCGCCAGCGTCGCCACGAACCGGCACGCCACTTCAAACTGCTCCGGCCGCGGCCACCGCTCCGCGAGCGTGTCGAAGCGCAGCGCGAAACCGTCGACGCTCTCCGCCGCGAATTGCCGCACCATCAGCCGGCCCAGCCGTGCACTGGCCTTCCAGTGCACAAGGCGGTGCGAGTCGCCCGGCGCGTATTTCCGCAAAGCGAGCAGGTCCTCGCCTGCGCCGGCGCGCGCCGTGCGGCTGCCCTGCGCCTGCGCGCTGGGCGCCGCCGCCCCGTGCCACCGGTAATCGATCTGCGCCGGCCACACGCGCACGCGCTGGCGCAGGCCCGTGCCCACGCTCTTGCGCAGAAACCCGAACGGAAACATCGAGCCCACGGCCTCCAACTCGAGCACGGCCTCGCCGCGCCGCTCCGGCCGGTGCACCCACTCCACCGCGGCTTCTGCGCGTGGCGCCAGACGCTCGCGCAGGAGCAGCCGGCCGCGCATGACGGCACGCTCGGCCGCAGCCAGTGCCTCGCTCACCTTCTCCGGCTTCTCCGCCGGCGCCGATTCCGGCGTGACGGCATGGGTGCGCAGGTCGAACCAAAGACCGTAGGTCGGCAGCCACACCTTGGTGTTGCCGACTTCCACCGTCACCAGCGCGTCATGGCCGGCGCGCCAGGGACCGCCGCTGCGCAACCGCCAGCGCACGCCGCGGAGGTTGAACCACGAAAGCAGGCCGCTGAGCAGCAGACACGCCAGCAGCAGCGAGAGCGTGATGAACAGGATGTTGCTCGCCGTGTTGTAGGCCGCGGTGCCGATGCCCATCGCGAGGCCGATCAGGAAAATGCCCGGCACGGTCATGCTGATGCGATGACGCTTCACCGGGTAGAGCATCGCCCACAGCAACGCCGGCCAGGAAAACGCCCGCCGCGCCGCGGTCGCCGCCCCGGGGCCGGACCAGTCGAGGTTCGATGCCGTCATGACCGCAACGGGCTTCATCGCGCGACTCGAAAAATTCCAAACGCCAGATCACAAACGCCAAAGTGCGCCGATTGACGCTCAGTCTCGCGCCCGCGTGCTTTGGCGTTTGGACCTTTGGTGTTTGGGATTTTGCCCAGCATCGTTCACTCCGGCACCGCGATGCTGGAAACGATGCGCCGCAGCGCCGCGAGCACGGCGCGCCGCTCTTCCAAGGCATCCGAGGTCTGCCGCGCAAAGGCGAGACGGTGCGCCAGCACGGGCCCGACCATCTCCTGCACATCCTCCGGCACGACGAAATCCCGGCCCTGCAGCAGCGCCCGCCCCTGCGCGGCCGTGCGCAGCGCGAGTCCGCCGCGCACGCTGGCGCCGGAGCGGAACTCCGCCTCCGTGCGCGTGGCCGTCACGACGCGGAGGATGTAATCGAGCACGCTGTCCTCCACGAAGACCTTCCCCGCCAGCGCCTGCAGCTTGAGCACGTCGGTGCGCGTCACGACCGGGTTCAACGCGATGGCATCGTAGCCGAGCTTCGGCGCGCGCAGGATGTCGAGCTCGTCCGCCGGTTGCGGATAGCCCATGTGCAGACGCATCAGGAAGCGGTCCATCTGGCTCTCGGGCAGCGGGAACGTGCCCTCGTAATCCACGGGATTCTGCGTTGCCACGACCATGAACGGCGCGCCCACGGCGTGCGCCGCACCATCGACGGTCACCTTGCCGCGATCCATCACCTCCAGCAGCGCGGACTGCGTCTTCGGCGTGGCGCGGTTGATCTCGTCGGCCAGCACGATGCTGGCAAAGACCGGCCCCGGCTTGAACACGAACTCCTTCACCGTCTCGTCGTAGATGGAGACGCCGGTGACATCGCTCGGCAGCAGATCGCTGGTGAACTGCACGCGCGAGAACGGCGCGTCCATCGAGCGGGCCAGCGAGTAGGCCAGCGTCGTCTTGCCCACGCCGGGCAGGTCCTCGATCAGCAGGTGGCCGCCGGCCAGCAGGCAGACGAGCGTCTGGTCGATGACCTCGTCCTTGCCCTTGATCGTCAGACGCATGTTGGCCTTGAGCCGCGCCAACAGGTCACGGGCGGAGGCAATCTCCGCAGCAGGGGCAAAATCACTCATGGCGCGGACCGTAGCCGCCCCGGGCAGCGGCGCAAACGGTTTCCCGGCGTCTGCTACGCTGCTCCCGGCGGCTCAAACGGTCGGCGCGCCCCGCGGCAGGACCGCGCGGGCGCGCCCGCCCGCCGGATGGCGGGCCCCCAAGAGAGAAATCGCTCGGCCGGCTCAGGTCGCCGAACGGCCGCGCCGCCGCCACGCCACGAGGCCGACCGCCGCCAGCCCGAGCAGGGCCGCATAGGTCGAGGGCTCGGGGATCGCCGTGGCGAGGCTGACGTTCGAGATCGTGAACTCCGCGTCCACGCCGCTCGTGTTCATGAAATAGACGGCGAACGTGTCGAACGTGAGCCCCGACGTGATCGTGCCGGGATTCGTGTAGCCTTGGCGCGTCATCGCGCCGCCCGCGAAGCTCAGGCCGGGATTCGTGCTGGTGTTGGTGCCGAACCGGTAGCCCGTGCCCGTGTAGTCGACTTGGAACGCCGCCACGGTATAGGTCGTGTTGTCCGTCAACGCACCCGCCGTGCCTCCCGTGCCCGTGCCGAGATTGGTGAAAGCGTAGGCGCCGAATTTGAGCAGCGATTCCACGCCCGTCTCGGTGCCGTTTTTCTGGCGCAACTCGAACGTGGAGTCCGAGCGGATCCACGTCATCATGCCTTGGTCGTCACCGAAGGTCCCCGTGCTGTTCGAGTCGAACAGGCCGATGCCGATGATGCGCGAACTGGTCGACGCGCCCGTGATGCCCGCCGTGCTGCTGAAGCCGAAGGTCACGTTGTATTTCTCGCCCGAGGCCAGACTCACCGACGTGAAGTCCGTCGTGTAAACCGTCACCGCCGCCCCCGCCGGGATCGACAGCGTGACACCGGTGCCGGTGTTCACCCCGTCCTTGAATGTGCTGGTGCCGGTTTCGTTGATCAGCTGCCAGACGGTCTGTGCGCCGAGCGGCGCAGCTGAGGCGAGCGCGAGGCCGCACGAAAGTGAGAGCATGCGCCACAAGGAGACGCGGCGCAGGGAGTAAACGCGAACGGAGGAGCGCATGGGGTGGATTGTCCGGGATCGCCCGAGGGGACGCCCTGACACAGGGGATGGGGTTGGGGTTGCACGTGACCCACCAGCGCACCGACCACCTGTCGGCCGTCGGCAGGTCCACGATGCCCGGAGCATAGCGCGGCGGAGAAATCCCGTCATGTCGTCAAAATGCATGACGCCCCATCCGGACCGGTCGTCCTCCGCGCATCGCGCCTTCCTCCGGGCCTCAGGCGGGCGCGCGGGCAACGTGCGGTGGAACCGACGCCCTCGCAAGACCGCTACGCTTGCCGGTGAACGCGTGGGCTCAGGTTGGCGCCCACTCGCCGGCGATCAGGCGGTCAAACCCGTCGTAGCTCCGGAGGGCTGACACCTCGAACGCGATGAAACCTTCTCGCACCAGCGGCAAGCTGTTCAGGTGCTGCACAGCTTCGTCTTCGGTATCGCACTCCAGCATCACCACCGCATGCCGCCCCCGGACCGTGAACCAAATATCGCGTATCACGGAGCGTTTCTTCAGTGTCCACACGGCCGCCGCCTCCTGACGCAACACCTCGGCGTGCTTCCGCGCATCAATCGCTTTCAGTTCCTTCTCGAGTGCGAGAATCTGCATGATCGAGCCTCTTGGGCTCGGACACTAGAGCCGTGCCGCGCGCGGGCGAGCGTGGAGTGAGCCCTGCCGGATGATTAATAGATCTTGTCGAACGACGTGCCGTTGAACCGGTAGACACTGCCGTCGCCCAAGCCGAACCAAAGCCGGTCTCGTCGGTCGCGATAGATGGTCCACACCAGAGAGCCGGTCAGTCCGTCGCGTTCGGTGTAGTGAGTCAGCCGCTCACCGTCGTAGCGCCACACCCCGCTGTCGCGCGTGCCGAACCACAGGTGGCCGGCCGCGTCTTCGGCGATGGAGAACACCCGACCCAAGGATTCCGCCGCGCCCTTGTCCTCGAGACTGAGGTCGTGCTGTTCGGTGAAGTTGGACAGGGATCGACCGTCATACCGCAGCACGCCGAGGCCGTTGTTGCCGATCCACAGCACGCCGCGGCTGTCTTCGAAAACACTGCGGACGTGAAACAGCTCCTCTTTCGTCGCGCGGCCCAAGGTTCGGTCGTCCAGGATCGTGAAGTTCCGGCCGTCATAGCCAAACACCGCCGGATACGTTCCGAACCAGATCATCCCGTTGCGCCCGCGGCTGATGCTGGTGACGCGGAAGTCGCCGCGGTTGGCGACCTCCGCCGGCACCGGGAAGGGCAGAAATTCCAGCCTCCGGCCATCCCAGCGATACACCCCTTGGCCATTGAACGGGGCCGCTGGTTTTCCGCTATCGCCGAGAAACCAGAGATCACTGCCGTCCTTGCGCCAAGTCTGTCCCAAGGTGACGTTCGGGTCGTCTTGATTGCGTCCGACTGGGGTCGTGAACGATTTGCCATCGAAACGGCTGATCCCGTGTTCGGTTCCGAACCACAGATTTCCGGCCGCGTCTTCCTGAATCGTTCGAACCTGATTTCCGCTCAAGCCATCGGCCACCGTGTAGTAAGTAAACTCGCGCCCATCCCAACGGCTCACGCCCTCGTTGTGGCTGCCGAACCAGAAGCGTCCCTGGCTATCCTCGAAAATCGAGCGAATCCCGGAGGTGAACCGGAGGGACGCGCTCGAAGGTTTCGCCGCCGCGGCCGGTTCGGGCGCTCGGTCAATCCGGACTTCCGGCCCATTGGCAGCGGATGCGCCCTGCCCCGATTGAGCGGCGATCGTAAACGCGAAGCTGCAGAGAATAGCAATCTGCCGAGGGATTGACTCCCGGCACTTGGCGCAGGCGCTCGGTGGCCGGATAACACTCGCGGCCGAAGGCTTCGAGCTCGTCGTCCATCGCGGCGATCTTGGCGTTGAGGGTGTCGATCATCGTCAGCAACGGCTCGACGAGGCAGCGCGTGGCGTCGTCGAGCATCGGGCGGAGTTTGCGGGTAAACGTCATCGCCTTGCTGCCGCTGGGCACGGCGAGGCCGAGGCTTTTGAGCAGGAAGCGCACGCTGTTCATCTGGTTGACGCGGGAGCGCACGAGAGCCTCGCGGACCTTGAGGCGAAGGAGCGCGCGCTGGCCTTGTTCGCTGCGGTGCTTGATCGGGCTGAGCAAGGCGGGGTCGGCCCGGCCGAGTCGGGCCAGCATGCGCGCGTCCTCGGCGTCGTTCTTGGTGTGACTCGACGAGATCGCGCGGAGCTTGCGGGCGTTGGCCACGAGCACGCGGTGACCTTGTTGCTCGAGCAAGCGCGAGACCCACGGGCTGTGCGTGCCCGTCTCCATGATAAACGTCGCTCGCGGGTAACGTGCGGCGTAGGCCGCGAGGCACTCGCGCGTGTTCGGGAGAACTTCCTCGGCGATGATCTCGCCCGAGCCATTGAGGACGCACACGTGATGCCGGCGGTCGCCGAGATCCAATCCCATCGTCAGTTCGTTCGTGTTCATAAGGCGGAGAGTAGAACCGCGCGCCCTCTACGGCGACGCGGACCTCTCACGCCTTCTCATTCCTACTGGTTGGGCTCTTCTTTTTCCTCGAAAGACGCTTCGACAAAGGGCGCCATCATTTTGCGGCGCTCTGAGGTGAGCACGCTGATGCTGTCATCATCGATGACATACAGTCGAAGAGCATACTGGTAAACCACGAGACCCGTGCCCTTCACATATTTCGCCCGCATCATATTCCACTCCGCAAAGTGCTCTGGCGCTCCCGGCGGAGCAAAGGTGATGAAATCCAGCACCGTCTCTTTCTTCTGCTCGTTCCGGAAGAACTCAGCGCGGGCAGCCGGACTACTCTTGCGGACCATGTCAGCCACGCGTTCAAGATACTTCTGAGGATTCTTCTCTTTCGCGAATACCCGCACTGATGCTAGACGGTTCCAGCGCTCCAGATTTTCGCCTTCAGGTAAATACTCACGCAGCTGACTTTCAGACTCGGCGGGCGCATACGCTCTCACGAGTTTCAAGTCACCGATAGTGATGTGAGGCGATGCACTCGAAAAATGAACGAGGCCAAAGAAAGTAACGAATGCAAGGATGCGCTTCATGGGATCTGATTGTTTGCCCAACGAGACTGTCGAAAAAGTCAGATCACACAAAATCCGGGGGATCGAATCACCAGGACCACGTCGAGATCTTCGCTTATACGCGATTCTAGAGGGTGTTTTTTTGGCCGGGTTTTCATGTTTTGGGTTTTCCGACAGTCTCAACGTCAAAGATGAGCCACGACGGGAACTGGCGCGACTCGTGCGCCAGCACGAGGCGTGACAGGTCCCGGCGTTGGCTCTGGCGCCTTGTTAGGCCGATTTTTTCTTCTCTTCATATGCGGCGAGTAGGCGATTGAGGCGAACGATCTCCTCGTCATTGTCCGAGCGCTCACAGAGCTCTTGAATGCGCTCTTCGATAAACCGCCATTCGTCGTCGGATCGGAGGTGGCCGCGACCAACAATCTTGGCGATGCGCTCAAGCCGCTTCTTATCGAAGTAGTCGAGTGGCAATCCGAGCGTGCGCTGAAGGATCCCGGAGAGCTCTCGGCGGTCAGGTGCAGCCAATCCGCGTGACCACTCAAGAAGATCGTGATAAACGCTGTCGACTTTGCGTTCGGTCGGGCGCTCACGCACTGCCACCAACACTTCAATGAACGGCTGCGCGACGTCCGGAGCGCGATTGGCGAGCAGACGAAGAAACGCATCCGCAAACGCCAGCTTCTGCTCTACTGAAGGTGAATCGCCCATTTTGCCTAACGTTAACGATGTGCCATGGCGGTGCACAGCACCGCCATTGGCACTGGCATCTGGTTCGCCCTCTTCATGCTACCAAACCTCGGTTCCGAATACATAAATGGCCTCCTTATCACGGTAGATGGTAATCTTGGAATCGCTCCGGACGACAACTTCCACGATGTCCGAAAAAACCTTCTTCCTTTCCGGCTGCCACGAGTGCCCTTCTGAAAATCGCTCCTTCACCATAGAGAGGACCGATTCCATCAGCGCGGAGTCCTTCGACAGGAACACGAGCCGCATGACCTTTCCTTCTTTTACAGTCGATTGGACGCTAAAGTCGCCTCCCTTCCAGATGAGACTCTCCATCTCACCGGTGCGCGATTGACGCTGATCAGGCCGCCCGAGACGCGCGACGATTTCAGCGGTATCGCGACCGATGACATTTACGACGTATGCATCGACCTCTTTCTTTGCGCAGCCTGCGAGCACTCCTAGAACCGTGATCAAGAATAGATGGGCGAAGCGGCGCATGGTGTCAGGCGAATCGTTCAGTGATGAGCCATGGCGGTGCGCAGCACCGCCATTGGCTCTGGCCGCTGGATCGGCTCTTTCTTTGTCGGGCTCATCTGCTCTTGCGCTGTGATGCTTCGATGAAGGCCGAAACGCTGAACAACTCAATCTTTCCGGTCGTCTGCGCCCGTTGCTGCAGGATATCCCAACCGGGAGTGGCTGACAGCGAGGCATCCAACGAAGCAAAAAGATCGCACGAGGACGGCAGACAAACGACGCCCATCTTGTGAGCGTCCGCCAGCGAATCGATCTGCATGAAAATCGTAACAAGACTCAGCATCTCTTCCCGGGAAAGGCGCCCACGTCTCGGACGAATCTCAAACTCGCCAAGAATCTTTTCGAGGTCGGCGGACGTCTTCTGCTCGGCGATCGCCTGGAACGACTTCGGAGGGGAGACGGACACTGCACGATCGCCAGCGTGGTTGTCGCGGCACCCGCCAAGGCAGACGACAAGGCAAAATAGGATTCGAAGCTTCATCTTCCGCCGATCGATTGAGGTCAGACACGGGGGCGCGCAGCGCCACCGTTGTCTGTGCCGGCTGGATCGGCCTTCTTCTTCAGGGCATCTTCTTCAGACTGCAACCTTCTCTTCATTTCTTCCATCCGCGACTTTCTCCCAATCTCGATGCGATGCTGAGTGACGACTGAGTGTGCGATCTCGGAGCTTCCTCGCCCGGCGATAAAGAAACCGACCGCGCAACCGGCGACATAGACGCCAGTCGCTGCAAGCCGGGCGGTGCGGACCGAAGCCAAACCGCCGATGAACTCGACAGCGTAGATCAGGCAATACGCGATATTCAGGACTGCGAAGCCGAACACAAACGCCCGGACCACGCCTGCATCTGCCAATGTGGGGGCTGGCAACTCATCGACGCCAACTGTCACGTCCCCGACGAGGCGCCACGCGAACCACGCACCAATCACGCAAGCAGCATTGAAGGGCAGGCGCAGCAGCTCCCACTTCTTGATGCGCTGGCGTATCTCGGGTGCGTTCATTCTTCCGCCGATCGATTCAGATCAGCCACGCCCGCCGGGCGGGCGAGCCGACTCTTTTGAATGACTGGGCCATGTTGAGTGTAGGCGTAATCATCGAAGAAGGTGAGATCAAGGGCGTTGCTGCTGTGGCTGCTGGATCGGCTCTTCGCTCAGCGGAACGCGTCCGACATGCCGAATGCAAAACGCAGAAAAAAGAGAACGGCCCCAGCAACGGGAATGAAGGGAATCATCCATGCGACGACTCGCGACTCTTTCTTCCAAGCAATAACAGGAACGGCGCAAAATGCCACAAGAGGCACGAGAAGCCAAATCGACGACTCTGGCTTCCAAAGCGAAATAGGCATGACTCCCCAAAGCGGAATCTGTCCATGATGCGAAATCAGCGCGAATGCCGCCCAGAGAGCGGCGGTGACTATGCTGAGCAAAAGCGTAAGGTGCCGAGCGCTCATGCTTCTTCCGCCGATCGATTCAAATCAGCCACGCCCGCCGAGCGGGCGAGCCGACTCTTTTGAATAACTGGGCCATGTTGAGCGGAGATGACATGGGCGATTCAGGTGAGAGCAAGGGCGTTGTGCTGTGGCTGCTGGATCGGCCACTTCAATCATTCGAAAGACCAAACGCCTCCTCGAAATTGAGATAAAACGCTCGTCGTTCTTCATCTCGCGGCACGGGCTGAGCCGCAATGGCAGCGGCCTTCTCGAGGCAATAGCCAGTCAACGCCCGCTTTTCTTCATCTGTAGCCTCGCTGAGAGAGTGAACAATCTGCTCCAGCGCCTGCACCGAAGCGTCAAGGTCGATGACTTCTTCGCCGGATAGCTCGATGAACGCAGCGGTCTCTACAAGCGCTTGAACTAGGTGCTTCATCTTCTGCCGAGACATTATAGCTGCGTGCGAGACGCAGCGTTAAAAAGGTGTGCTTGTCCCCGGGGACGCGGGTTACGCGGTGAGGCGCGGAGCCGCAGTGTTGTGGCTGAAGGACGAACAACAACCGAACCAACCAGGAAGGAGACAAGCACGTGAACACAGATAAATTCGTGGGGCTGGATGTCCACAAAGATACCATCGTGGCGGCGATCGCCGAGGGCGGCCGCGAGGGCGAAGTTCGCCTCTACGGGACGATCTCGAGCGACTTGGGCGCACTGGAGAAGCTGTTGCGCAAGCTCGGGGGCGAGGACGTGCGCTTGCACGTCGTCTACGAAGCGGGTCCGACGGGCTACGTGATCTACCGGCGGCTGCAGCAGCTCGGGATCGCGTGCATCGTGGTGGCGCCGTCGCGCACGCCGCAGCCGAAGGGCCAGCGC
>JAGOQJ010000014.1 GCA_017991595.1 Candidatus Didemnitutus sp.
GGCGGGGAGACTATACCTTTCTACCTGCGCGACGACACCGGCGCCGTGCTCGTCCGTCCCGACGGCGCCAAGCTCGAACTGCAAACCCTCTACAGCGAAACGGCGCGGCGCGGCCACGCGCTCTATTACGCCAAGGGTCCGCCGCACGCCGTCGCCCATTCCGACCACGTGCGCCGCTTCGTCGAGCAAGGCATCGCGCTCCACACGCCGCTCTACGTCGTCGGCCAGGCGCGCGAACGCAGCGATGTCGTGGCGCCGGAGATCGCCGCCAGCAAGAACGCGGAATGCTTCCTCATCAGCACCCGCGATGAGGACCGCGTCACGCGTGGCTACGGCATCGGCTCGTGGTGCACTTGGGCGCTCGGCCTGATCGCCGCGGGCGCAGCAGGATACTTCGCCGGCGCTGCGCTCGGCATGCCGGACCCGCGCGCGCCAATCGCGCTCGCGCTCAGCGCCTTTGTTTTTCTCTGGGCGATTCTATGGGTCTGGATGGTCTACAACAGCCTCGTGGCGCTGCGCGAACGCGTCCGCCAAGGCGGATCGCTCGTCGACGTGCAACTGAAGCGCCGGCATGATCTCATCCCCAATCTCGCCGCCACGCTTTCCGGCTACGGCGCACACGAACAGACCTTGCAGACCGCCCTCGCCGCCCTGCGCGCTCAGGCCGCGGCGACGCCTGCCGGGGCAACAGGACCTGATTTCCACGCACTCGCCGGCACGTTGCGCGTCGTCGTCGAGCGGTATCCCAACCTGAAGGCCCACGAAGGTTTCTCTCGCCTGCATCGGGAGTTGGTCGACACCGAGCACCGCATCGCGCTCGCCCGCGCCTACTACAACGACATCGCCACGCACTTCGCGACGCGCCTCGAGCGCGTGCCGGACCGGTTCGTCGCACGACTCGGCGCGATGCGTCCGGCGCCGCTGCTCGCCGCGGCGGACTTCGAGCGCGCCGCCGTGCCCGTGCACTTTTCTTCGGAAACCTGACCATGCCCAAGCCTCTCAATCTCATCGTCGCCTGCGCGGAGAACCGCATCATCGGCCGCAACGGCCGCCTGCCTTTCGATATTCCGGAGGACAAGGCGTGGTTCCACGAAAAGACCGCCGGCACCGTCGTGGTGCTCGGCCGGCTTTGCTATCAGGTGTGGAAACAGGTGCGCGACGACGGCCGCATCCCGGTGGTGCTCACTTCCGACGCTTCCCTCGCCACCCCCGGCGTGCACCTCGCGCGCAACGTGCCGGAAGCCCTCGCCATCGCGCAATCACTGCCCGGCGAAATCATGATCTGCGGTGGCCAGCGCATCTACGAGGAAACCCTGCCGATCGCCGACCGCCTGCTGCTCACCCTCGTGCACACCGAGGTGCCCGGCGACACGTGGTTCCCCGAATGGCGTCATCTCGCTTGGCGCGAGTCATGGCGCAAGGAAAGCGCCGACGCGAACTACCGCTACACCTTCAGCGTGCTCGAGCGCGACAGCAGCGGACGGAGCGCCGGCTGAATCACGGCGGCGAACAGCCGCCGGGATCGGAGCGGTTTACTTCGACGGCTCGCGGTCCGTGAAAGTCGTGTCGATGCGGAACAAACAGTAGAGCGGGCAGAACGCGCAGGCGGCGGTGAGGACCGGGACTGCGCCCAGCAGCCCCCACCAACTCTCGGCGTTCACGCCCCAGAACATCACGGCGCAACCGCCGATGAATCTGACTCCGATATCGTAGGAACCGACATTGTGTTTCATGGGACCTCCGTGGATTGGGCCTCATTCTACGCCGGAGAACGCGTCCTGACTGCGCATTCTTTGCCGAAAGCCGGCCGCGCCGCTGCTCACTCGGCCAACCACTCCGCGCGAGCCTTTTCCCGGGCGGCCAGTTGCGGCTCGATCCAGGTGCGCGCGGTCCAGTGGTTCAACCACCCCACGGCCACCGCCAGCGCGACGGACGCGCCCCCGATCCAGCACAAGGGGCCGTAGTCCACAGTCACGCCGGCGGCGGCGATCTTGCGCACCAGCGCCCAGCCGAGCAGCGCGATCGACGCGAGGATCGGCGCCAGATACCACAGCGCCACCGTGCGCAGCAGGTGGGCCTGATGTCGCAACTCCGCAATCTCCGCCTCGAGTTGCACCAGCAGCGGCGCACCGGGCGGCACGCGCAGGCGGCGGACACGCTGGCGCTCGCGCACGAAGCCGACGCCCAAGGCCAATAGCAGACCGACCGCGAGCCAGCCGCGCCAATCGTTCACGCGGAGAAGAACGAGCACCGCCGTGAAGCCACCGGCGGCCAGCAGGCTCGCCCCCGCCTCCAGCCAGTCGCGTCGCGCCAGCGTGCGGGCGAGTTGGCGGCGGCGCTGTTCGAATTCGGCGGGCTGCCACTCCGCCGGGGCGAAGCGCGGCAGTTGCGCCTGCCAGGTTTTTTCCAATTCAGTCCAGTTCATCGATGACTCCTTTGAGTTGCGCCGTGAGGCGTTGGCGGGCTCGCGTGAGCGCGACCCCGACGTGGTTTTCCGAAAGACCGGTCACCTCCGCGACCTCGCGATACGACAAGCCGTCGAGCTGGAGCAGCAACAACGAGCGGTCGAGATCGGCCAGACAGTGCAAGGCGGCATAGACGCGCTCGAGCAGGTCGTTGCGCTCGGCCACGCGGTCCGGCCCCGGCGCGGGGTGGTCCAGCGCGGCGACATCCGCGCCGTCGTCGGTGCGCCGCTCGCGCCGCCCGGCGCTGCGCCGCCACGTCAGCGCGGTGTTGAGGCACACGCGATAAATCCACGTGCCCGGCCGGGCTCGGCCGTCAAAACGCGGCACCGATGACCAGACCTGGAACATCAGCTCGCGCACGAGATCCGCGCGCTCCTGTTCACCCCGGGCATAGGCACGCGCCACCTTTTGCACGATCGGCCCATGCTCCGCCATCCAGGCGGAGAACAGGGCTTCAGTGGAGGGAGCGGGGCTCATGCACGGGATTAGTCGCCGCAGGAGCCCCTGCCCTTACAGATTTATTTCGACCGTCGCAAGATTCGCCCCGGACGCGCCTTATTGCGCCGCCGGTCAGGACCGCGCCTTGGCCGCATGGGCCTTGGCCACCTCGACATACTTCAGCGCCCACTTCTTCAACCCGGCGCGCTCTTCCGGCTTCAACGCCCGCACGACCTTCGCCGGCGAGCCGAGGATCATCGATCCCGGCGGGGCGACGAAACGCTGCGTCACCAGCGCGTTCGCGCCGACGATGCATTGCTCGCCGATGACGGCGCCATCGAGGATCGTCGCACCCATGCCCACGAGGCACTCGTCGCCGATCTCGCAGGCGTGCACGATCGCGCTGTGGCCGATCGTGCAATACTTGCCGATCTTCACCCCGTGCTCGTCCGCCAGGTGCACCATCGCGAGGTCCTGAATGTTGCTCCCCTCGCCGACCTCGATCGTGTTGATGTCGCCGCGCAGCACGCAGCCGTAGAAGACGCTGCTGTCCGCCCCCAGCTTCACCGCGCCGACGACCGTCGCGTTCTCCGCGACAAATGCCGCCGCAGCGGTCTCCGGAGTGCGCCCCAGGTAAGTGGCCAGACGTTCTTTGATGTCCATATCCGCCACATTGCGGGCGGCCCCGGCGGGAACAACGAACTTTTCCGTCAAGGACACATCAGCCGCCGTGCCCCCGGAGCCTGCCGGCCAAAAGTTGCTCGCGGTCACTCCAGACTCCGGCATGCTGCCCCGACTTTCTCCCCCATGGAAACCCTGACCCATCTCCTGCGCGGCGCGTTCGGCTATGCGGCGCTCATCGGCATCGCCATCGCGTTGAGTTACGACCGGCGCAATATCCCGTGGCGCATCGTGGCGGCGGGCGTCGTGCTGCAATTCCTCTTCGCCTCCTGCGTGCTCTACGTCGGTCCGATCCGCGACCTGGTCGAATGGGTGGGCAACCTCTTCGTCAATCTCATGGGCTTCACCAACGAGGGCGTGAAGTTCGTCTTCGGCTCGCTGGCCAGCACGGAGAAACACGGGATCATCTTCGCCATCGGCATCCTGCCCTCGATCATCTTCTTCTCCGCCTTCACCTCGATGCTCTACTACCTGGGCATCCTCCAGAAGGTCGTTTACGCCTACGCTTGGCTCATCTCCAAGGTGATGCCGCTCTCCGGTGCGGAGACGCTCAGCGCCTCCGCCAACATCTTCCTCGGCCAGACCGAGGCGCCGTTCCTCATCAAGCCCTACCTGCCCAACCTCACGCGCTCGGAGATCTTCACCGTGATGGTCGGCGGCATGGCCACCATCGCCGGCGCCGTGATGATCGCCTACATCAGCATCCTCGGCGGCGACAGCACGCAGGAACAGATCCTCTTCGCCACGCACCTCATCACCGCCTCCGTCATCAACGCCCCGGCCGGCCTCATGATCTCGAAGATCATCCTGCCGCAGACCGAGAAGGTGAACACCGACCTCGCCATCTCGAAGGAGAAGATCGGCACGAACTTCGTCGACGCCATCTGCCTCGGCACGACCGACGGCCTCAAGCTCGCCGTGAACGTCGGTGCGATGCTCATCACCTTCACGGCGCTGATCGCGCTCTTCAACGCCGTCTTCGGCTGGGTCGGCGCCCCGCACACCTTCTCCATCGCCGGCAACGAACTCTTCACCTACCCCGGCTTCAACGACTGGATCGCGCACGTCACCGACGGCACCTTCAAGACCTTCTCTCTCGAGTTCGTGCTCGGCCTCATCTACGCGCCGCTGGCCTGGCTCATCGGCATCGATTACGGCCACCTGCTGCAGGCCGGCCAGTTGCTCGGCACGCGCACCGTGCTCAACGAATTCGTCTCCTTCTTCCAGCTTGGCGAACTCAAGGCCTCCGGCGCCCTCACCGACAAGCGCACCATCATCCTGCTGACCTACGCCATGTGCGGCTTCGCCAATATCGTCTCCATCGGCATCCAGATCGGCGGCATCGGCTCGCTCGCACCGAACCAGCGCGGCAACCTCGCCGCGCTCGGCGTCAAGGCCGTCCTCGGCGGCACCATCGCCTGCTACCTCTCCGCCTGCGTCGCCGGCATGCTCGTGCCGATGTGATCCAGGTTGACGGGCGCGCCGCCCGCGCCTCATCCCCTCCGTGAGCACGCTGTTTCTCGGTCTTTTTCTCTTCGCCGGCATCGGTTTGGATCGATCGGCGACCGAAACCAGCGCCTCGCCCGAAACCTTCGCCGACCTGATCCGCCAGGCCAAGACCGCCGTGATCGCCTTCGAATCATCCGGCGACCCGCGCGAAGCCAAGGACGCGGTCGTCACCGATCGCGCATGGATCGAGCAATGCGCCAAGCTCGTCGCCGCCGGGCCCTTGGAGGCTCAACCGCATTGCTTCTGCGTCTCGACGCCGAGCCTGGAACTCTACGGCAACGACGGGCTGCTCCTGAAACTTACCCTCCATCACACCTCGAAGCTGCGCAGCTCCGGGCGGATCGTGGGCGATTTCGCCATCGGCACGGAGCGCCACGATGCGCTGCTGGCACTGCTGATGGCGCAGCAACCGAACGCCCGCGGGCGCGTCGTTCCGCCGGGAAAGCAGGCGGAGCGTAAACGTTGAACGACGCGCTAGGCGCGGCGCGTCACTTTTTCTTCCACGCGCCGCCTTCGTCCTGCACCCAGACGCCGGAGCGGCTCTGTGCGGCGATCTGCTTGGCGCGAGCACGGCCGACCGCCTCAGGGGTCGCACCGGTCTCCTTGGCGATGAGCGCGTAAACGGCCTCGCGATCGCGATTCTCGTCGGACACCACGCGATCGGCGTTGGGCGCGGCGGCGCGCACCTCCACGAAGCCACGGTTGTTCTCGCCAATCGCGCCCTTGGCCTTGAGGTCGTCGATCTGCGGCAACCGCTGCGCCATCTTGTTGCGCAGCTCGGCGGCGGATTGGGCCTGCGCGACGGGCGCGACGGCGGTCAGCGCGAACAGGGCCGCGCACACGAACAGAATACGGGTGATCATCGTTGGGTCTCCTCTTTCGGGGTGTTCAGGCTCTTGGATTTGGCGTCGAGATCGCCGAAGAAATCGTCGAGGGCGCGCTCGACGCGCACGTTTACGTCCACGGTGATGTGGATCGGCTTCACTTCGATCGGCGCGGTCCGCACGTTCACGCACCCACCGAGGAGCGAGGCGAGTCCGGCGGCGCCGAGCGGCAGGAGGGCAAGTCGGGTTCGGGCAATCATGGATGAAATTGAGTCAGGGTCGAAGCAGGATGGTTCCGGGCGTGGGACGGCGCAAACGGGGAATTTATTCATTTCACGCCGCCAAAACTCAAGCGTTCGTCCATCCCGAGGTTCAGCAGCTGCTCGACCGGACCGTTGACGTTCACCTCCAGGTTCAACGTCGTCTTGAGTTCGCTCGACTTCGGCTGCCCCGTTATCCGCAGCACCGCCGTGCGGTCATCCGGGGCGTTGGGCGGACGCAGGTCGAGACGCAGCTCAGACACCACCAAGCGCAGCAACCCCGACTCGACCTTTTGCATCAACTCGCCGCGCACGTCCGTGGGCGGCACGCCGCCGGTCAGCAGGCCCCGGGCGTGCAATTCGAGCTCGGCCGTGGTGCCGGCCTTGAGGGCCAGCCAGCCGGTGCCGAAATAGAATTCGCCCTTCGTCCAACGCACCGGCACGCGCCCGTCCACGCGCCCCACCGCGGTCGCCGGGACCTTGTCAGTCAGCGCCAGCACCTGCTCCATCGCCACGCCGTCGAGCACGAAGGTCGCCTCGAATTCCTGCCGCAGTGGCCGGACAATGAAGGGCCCGGTGGACATCCTGCCGCCCAGCGATTCGAAGGCCGCGCGATGCACGGAAAGCTCGTCCAGCCCCTGCACGCTCAGCTCAAGATCGGCCTGCGCCGCCGTGACGGCGCCCAGCCGCAACTGCGCGATGCGCACCGTGCCGGGCTGCGAACGCAGGCCGGCGAGATCGTCGAAGCGGAAACTCGCCGCGATGCCCGCAGCGGTGAAATCCGGATCGGTCAGCGTCACGCCGCCGTCGCTCCACTCCACCGCCCCGCGCCCGCCGAGCGCACCCTCGCGCAAGGCGAGTTCACCGTCGAATTGCACGCGTCCCTGCAACTCGCTCACCTCGGCCGGCAACAAATCCAAGCTGCGGATGAACTCCATCCACGGTGCCAGCTCGGCCTCGCCGTGCGCCGCCGTGAGCAGCACGACGCCCGGCGTCAGCGCCAAGTCGGAGCTCAACGCCGCCGGGCGTTCTCCGGCCGTGCCGTCGCGCCACTCGATGCGCCCGCGGTGGTTGAAATCGTCGCCCAACGCCGCGCCCGCTCCGCTCATCACCAGCCGCCCGCCCAGCGCGGGCAAAGGGCCGAGATCCACCTCGAGTCGACGCGCCCAATCCTGGGCGCGCGAGAGATCGAGTTCCGCGTGCACATCGCGCCACGAAACCGCGGAGGTGGCAAAATCCAGTTCCAGTAATCCATGCAAACGGGAGCCGGGCGCCGTCGCCTCGATCTCGGCGTTCCAGCGCGACCGCGTCGCCTGCACCGCCTCGAACTTCACGGCGAACTCCTCCGTGTCTTCCGCTTCGAATTTCACGCTCAGCACGCCGTCCACGCTCACCCGGTCCACCGGCACATCCATCGCCGGCAGGACGCGAGCCGCGCCGGCCTCCGACGCCGGTTTCGCTGCCTCCGGGCTCGTAAGATCGAGCGCCATCGCCGCACCTTCCACCCGCAGGGAACTCAGCCGCGGCTGCCACCAACGTGCGCGCTCGACCGTAACCTTGCGCGCGGAAACCCGGTGTTCCTGCAGGCCGAAGCCCACGCCCTCCATCTCCACGCGCCACGGCGAGGCTTCCGTCACCGCCAACCGCACGTCGCTGGCTCCGGCCGCGCGTAAGGCCGCGCTCACCGCCGTATGCGTGGCCGCACGCCGCCATACGATCAGGGCCGCGCCGCCCGCGAGCATCAACGCGCCGCCGATCCAGAGCAAACGACGCAGCGTGGAGCGTGGGCGGGACATGGAGGCAAGCTGGGACATGACGGCAGGGTTGCCAACCGGAACTTTGCCGACGCGCCGCCGTCTTCGCGCCGTCTCAGCGCACCTGCCCCGTGCCGCGCGCGACGTATTTGTAGGTCGTCAGCTCTTCCAAGCCCATCGGGCCGCGAGCGTGCAGACGGTCCGTGCTGATGCCGATCTCGGCGCCAAAGCCCATCTCGCCGCCGTCGGTGAACCGCGTGCTGGCGTTCCAATAGACCACGGCGCTGTCGACCGCGTTGAGGAATTTTTCCGCCACTGCGGCGGCGTCCGTGACGATCGCATCGCTGTGGTGCGAGCCGTGCGCGGCGATGTGGGCGATCGCTTCGTCGGCCGAGCCGACGACCTTCACCGCGAGGATCAGGTCGAGGAATTCCGTGCGAAAATCCTCTGCGTTCGCCGGCACCACGCGCGGCGGCTGTGCGCCGCCGAGCAACGCGAGCGCTTCGGCATCGCCGCGCAGCTGCACGCCGCGCTCCAGTAAAGCCCGCCCCGCCCCGGCGAGAAAACGCGGCGCGACGGCGCGGTGCAGCAGGAGCGTCTCGATGGCGTTGCACACGCCCGGCCGCTGGCACTTCGCGTTCAACGCGAGGCGCTCCGCCATCGCGAGGTCGGCCGCCGCATCGACGTAGAGCGCGCAGATGCCGTCGTAATGCTTGATGACCGGCACGCGCGCGTGCGCCACGACGGCCTCGATCAAACCGCGTCCGCCGCGCGGGATGACGAGATCGACCAATCCGGTCAGGCCGCAGAGATATTTCACCGCCTCGCGCTCCGTGCTCGGGATCAGCTGCACGGCTTCCGTCGGCAATCCGACTTCAGCCAGACCGGCCGCCAGGGCCTGCGCGATGGCCTGGTTGCTGGCGAAGGATTCGGAACCGCCGCGCAGGATGACGGCGTTGCCGGCCTTGAGGCAGAGCGCCGCGGCGTCGCTGGTGACGTTCGGGCGCGATTCGTAGATGATGCCGACGACGCCGATCGGCACGCTGACCTTGGCGAAGCGGACACCGTTGGCGTGCACCCACTCGCGCTGCACACGCCCGACTGGATCAGGCAAGGCCACCACGCCGCACACGGCGTCGGCCATGGCTTGCACGCGGCGCTCGTCCAGACGCAAGCGATCGAGCATCGCAGCGGAGAGACCGGCGCGCTCGCCGGCGGCGACATCGGCGGCGTTGGCCGCGAGGATGGCAGAACGTGCGGCCAGCAAGGCATCCGCCATCGCGCGCAGGGCGCGGTCCTTCACCTCACTCGGCGCCAGCGCCACGGTCGCGGCGGCCACGCGGGCGCGTTGCGCGAGTTCACGGATTTGCTGGGCGAGATCGGACATCGAAAGGACGGGATGAAGGTGGACGGACCGACGCGGAGCCGCAACCGCGCTTCACCGCCGGCGAGCGGGGAAAAGGGTGCCCACGCGCTTGCCCGCGAGGGCGGCGCGCAAGAGGCCGGGCGTGCGGCCGTTGAGGATCTGCGCGCGCACGCCGCCGTCGGTGGCGATCTTCACGGCCTGCAGCTTCGTCGTCATGCCGCCGACGGAGAGGCGGCCCTTCTCCTGGCGCACGAAACCGGTCACAGCCGTGATGTCGCGCACCTCGGGCACGAGCTTGCCATCGGCATCGAGCACGCCGTCGACGCTGGTGAGGAGGAAAAGGCGGTCGGCGTCGACGAGCAGCGCGACCTCGGCGCTCAGGCGATCGTTGTCGCCGAAGTTGAGTTCCTCGACGGCGACTGAGTCGTTTTCGTTGATGATGGGGACGACGTTGCGGCGCGAGAAGAGCTGGCCGAGGGTGTTGCGGGCGTTCTCGTGGCGCGTGCGGCTGTCGAGATCGCTGTGCGTGAGCAACAGCTGGGCGACATGCAGGCCGTGGCGCGCGAACATGGCCGAATAAAGGCCCATCAGCCGCGACTGACCGACGGCGGCGCAGGCCTGGCGGGCGGCGAGTTGCTTCGGGCGTTCGGTGAGGCCGAGCGCGGCCATGCCAGCGGCGACGGCGCCGCTCGAGACGATGAGGCACTCGTGGCCGGCGCGGACGAGCGCAGCAACCTCGGCGCTGAGCCGGGCGAACTGACGCCGGTCCAGCGTGTTGCCCTTCGGGTTCGACAAGATGCCGGAACCGAACTTCACGATGATGCGCTGGGAACGCTGGGCCATGACGGGCGAAATTCGCCCACGCCTAAGGCCCGGACAAGGGGAAAAGCTGGCATAACCCGCGGGCCCCGCGCCCGGTTCGGGCTGGGCAACGACCGGTCGCGCGCTAGGCTGCGGCCCTGCGTGAAAGCCCCTTCCCGCCTGCTCCTCGCCTTGCTCCTGACGTGGTGGTGCGCCCTGCCGTGGGCGGAGGCCCGCACCCGGCGCGCCCCGTCCAACCTGCGGGATTTCTCCGCCCGCGTCGTGAAGGTGCGCGACGGTGATTCCCTCGAGGTGCAGAAGGGCGAGGATTTCTACGAGGTGCGGCTGGCGCGACTGGATGCGCCGGAGTTCAGGCAGCCGCGCGGCGAGGAGGCGAAACGCTTCCTTGAGACGAAGGTGCTGGGCGTCGAAGTGCGCATCCGGGCCAAGACGCTCGACACCTACGGGCGGATCGTCGGCGACGTCACCTACCGCGGCGGTCGGTCGCTCAACGAGGACATCGTCGCCGCCGGCTGGGGCTGGTGGTATAAGCGGCTTTACCCGAAGGATCAGGTCATGGAAGGCCTCGAACGTCGCGCGCGCGAGCAGCGCTTCGGCGTCTGGCAGGACAAGAACCCGACTGCGCCGTGGACCTGGCGCCAGCGGCAGAAAAAATAACCACGTGGTCGGGGCCTGCTCCCGCGCCCGATCAAGCAAGCCTCCGCGCTCCACGGCGCAGGCGATCTGCGCCGGAGAGCGGCGGTGGCTCACTTCAACTTCATGGTCACCGGCTTGAGCTTCCAGATATTGTCGGCGTAGTCGCGGATCGAACGATCGCTGGAGAATTTGCCGACGCGCGCGGTGTTGAGGATGGCCATGCGCGCCCAGCGGCGGCGGTCGCGGTAGGCGGCGTCCACCTGTTGATGAGCGTCGCAGTAGGCACGGAAGTCGGCGAGCACCATGAACGGGTCGCCACCTTCGAGCATGCTCGCGCGCACGACGGCGGGCAGGTTGTGCGGCTCGCCCTTGACGAAGTAATCCGAACCGAGCCAGTCGAGCACGGCGCGGAGCTCCTCGTCCTGCTCGTAGTATTTCCACGGGTTGTAGCCCTGGGCCTTGAGCGCCTGGACCTCTTCGACAGTGTGGCCGAAGATGAAGATGTTGTCCGCACCGACTTCCTCCTGGATCTCGACGTTGGCGCCATCGAGCGTGCCGATGGTGAGCGCGCCGTTGAGGGCGAGCTTCATGTTGCCGGTGCCGGAAGCTTCCTTGCCGGCGGTGGAGATCTGCTCGGAGAGGTCCGCGGCCGGGATGATGCGCGTGGCGAGCGAAACGCGGTAGTTGGGCAGGAAGACGATCTTCAGCTTGCCGTTGACGCGCGGATCGTGGTTCACGTGCGCAGCGACGGCGTTGATCGACTTGATGATGGCCTTGGCGAGATCGTAGCCCGGCGCGGCCTTGGCGGCGAAGACGAAGACACGCGGCACGATGTCGAGGTCGGGATTCTGCACCAGACGGCGGTAAAGCGCGAGGATGTGGAGCAGGTTCAGGTGCTGGCGCTTGTATTCGTGCAGGCGTTTGATCTGCACGTCGAAGAGCGCGTCGGGTGAGACCTCGACGCCGCAGTCGCGGCGGATGAGGGCGGCGAGCGCCTCCTTGTTGCGGCGCTTGATCGCCATGAACTCGTCCTGAAACTTCGCGTCGTCGGCCCACTTCTCCAGCTGCTTCAGCTGATCGAGGTCGCGCACCCAGCCGTCGCCAATCTTGGCGGTGATGAGTTCGGAGAGCCGCGGGTTGCAGGCGCGCAGCCAGCGGCGAGGCGTGATGCCGTTGGTGACGTTGATGAATTTGCCCGGGTAAAGTGCGTCGAACTCGGGGAAGAGCTGCGCGCGGAGCAGGCGCGTGTGGAGGGCAGCGACGCCGTTGACGGCGAACGAGGCCACGACGCTGAGGTTGGCCATGCGCACCATCTTGGAGCCGTTTTCCTCGATGAGGGAGATGATGCGCTTCTTCTCGTTGTCGCCGGGCCAGCGAGCCTCGCAGAGCGCCATGACGTGCTGGTTGATCTCGTAGATAAGCAGCAGGTGACGCGGCAGCACGCGCTGGAAGAGCGGCACGCTCCATTTCTCCAGCGCCTCGGGCAGGAGGGTGTGGTTGGTGTAGGCGAAGACCTTGGTCACGATGCCCCAAGCATCGGCGAAGGCCTTGCCTTCCTCGTCGACGAGGATGCGGAGCAGCTCGACGACGGCGATGGCCGGATGCGTGTCGTTGAGCTGGATGCAGACCTTGTCCGCAAAGTTGTCCCAGCTGTTGGCGGGATTCGAGAAGTGGCGGCGGATGATGTCGCGCAGCGAACACGTCACGAAGAAATACTGCTGCACAAGGCGCAGCTCCTTGCCGTTCTCCGTCTTGTCGTTCGGATAAAGGACTTTTGAGATGGTCTCGCCGTAGGCCTTCTCGCGCACGGCCTCGATGTAGCCGCCGTCATTGAAGGTCTTGAGATCGAAGTCTTCCGTGGCCTTGGAGGCCCAGAGGCGCAGGATGTTGACGGTCTTGGTGCCGTAGCCGACGACAGGGATGTCGAAAGGGAAGCCGAGCACGGTCTTCATGTCGACCCAGCGCCACTTGAAGTTGCCGTGATCGTCGAAGACCTGCTCGCAGCGGCCGAAGAGCTTCACCGGTTGGGTGAACTCGGGGCGGACCAGTTCCCACGGCGCGCCGTAAACCAGCCAGTTGTCCGGATGCTCGACCTGGTGGCCGTTGACGAACTCCTGGCGGAACAGGCCGAACTCGTAGTGGATGCCGTAGCCGACGGCCGGCATGTCCATCGTCGAGAGCGAGTCGAGGTAGCAGGCCGCGAGGCGGCCGAGGCCGCCGTTGCCGAGGCCCATGTCCTCCTCTTGCGCGCGCACGTTCTCAAAGCTCTGGCCGAGGTCGTCGAGTGCCTCGTGCAACGGGTCGTGCAGGCCGAGGTTGATGACGTTGTTCAACATCAGGCGGCCCATCAGATACTCGAGCGAGAAGTAGTAGAGCCGGCGGACGTTGCCGACGCGGTGCTCCTTGTAGGTGTCGAGCCCGCGCTCGATCATGCGGTCGCGCACGGCGGTGGCCGTCGCGATCCACCAATCGCGCCGCGTGGCCGACTCGATGTCGCGCCCCAGCTTGTATTTCAGGTAATGGAGCACGGCCTTCTGGATCTCGGCGGCCTCCGGGCTGAGTTTCGTGCGGCGGGCAACCTTGGACGTGGGCGTGGCTTTGGCGGACATGGGGCCAGCAAAGAGGGCCGGCCGGCCCGCGTGCAAGGCGGGATTGCGTGTCGTCCGCCTGCGCCGTGCATTTATCCGCCGCCGCGCGAGGATTTGTCCGCCCGTTCGGGGGAAAATCGAAGATTTCTCCGGTGCCCTCCCCCGTTCAGGGGACTCAACGCTGGAACCGGCGCGCCAACTCACCGCGACTCAGCTCGAAATGCGTGGGCCGCCCGGCCGGGCTCGTGTGCGGCTGCGTGCAGGCGAAAAGCTGGGTCACCAACGCGAGGGCCTCGGCCTCGGACAGCGTCTCCGGCAGGCGCACCGCCTTTTGTGCCGCGAGGCGCGCCAGCTCCTCCTCCGCGAGACGGGGCTGACGCTCGTCGAGCCGCCCATCGCGCGCGAGCCCGAGCACGTCGCGTAGGAACCGCTCCGCCGCTCCGGCTTCGAGCCAGACGGGCACCGCCTCAATGCGGAAAAAATGCCGCCCGAACTCGACCACTTCGAACCCGTGCTGCGCGAGGAATTTCAACCGCTCGAGCAACAGCGCGCTCGCGATCGCATCGAGTTCCACGGGCAGGGCGAACAGCAACCGCTGGCTCGCCACCTCGCCGCGCGCGAACTCCGTCTGCAGGCGCTCGAACCAGATCCGCTCGTGCGCCGCGCGCCGGTCGACCAACACCACGCCGGCCGGCGATTCGAACAGCGCGTAGTCGCCGTGCGCCGTGCCGAGGAAACGCCACCCCGTCAAACGCACCGCGCCGGACGGCGCGCGGACGGCAGGCTGGGCTTCGGCACCCGCCGGTGCCACGACAGTTTTAGAGATGGGCGTTTCCGTTTTTTCAGCCGAACCGACGATCGTCGGCGACGGCAGGGCCACAACCGCGGGATTTGCCGCCACGGGCTGCGGTGCCGACGCGGCCAAGTTCGGTGACGGAGCCAGCGGCGCGACCTGCGCAGGTCCCGAATGCCAGTGGCCGAACGGTTGCGCGATCGTCGGCCCGTCCGCGCTCCGCATCCCGGTCTCCGCGACCGGCGGCAGCGGGGCGAGCGGCGACGGAGCGCCTGTCTCGCGCAACCGCTGCAGCACGGCGCGGATGACGAAGCCGCGCACCTGGCCTTCATTGCGGAAGCGAACCTCGCGCTTGGCCGGGTGCACGTTCACGTCCACGGCGGCCGGGCTCATCTCCAGGAAAAGCACCGCCACCGGATAACGCCCCTTGGGCAAGGTCGTCGCGTAGGACTCGATCAACGCGTAGTTCAACGTGCGGCTGTCGACTGGACGCCGGTTGACGAACGCGATCATCTCATGCCGCGAGGAGCGTGAGACGCCGGGCTTGCCGATCAAGCCGGTGAGCGCGAGGCCGTCCTCCGCCACTTGCACCGGCAGCAGATCCGCCGCGAATTGCCGGCCGAAGATCTCCGCCACGCGCTCCTCCAGTGTCGCACAGGAAGGCGATTGGAACAGCACACGCCCGTCCTCAATCAGCGTGAACGCCGCCTGCGGGCAACCCAGCGCATAGAGCCGCACGGTCTGGATGATGTGCGCCGACTCGGTGGCGTCGCTCTTGAGAAACTTGCGGCGCGCCGGCACCGCGTTGAAAAGGTGCGACACCGTGATGCGCGTGCCGGGCGCGATGCCGCACTCGCGCACATGCACGAGCCGGCCGCCGTTCACCACCACCTCCGTTCCGTCGGCGTCGCCGGCCCGGCGCGTCTGGAGCTCGAACTTCGCCACGCTGGCGATCGACGGCAGCGCTTCGCCGCGGAAGCCGTAGGTGCCCAGCGCGTCGAGGTCGGTCGTCTCCACCAGCTTGCTCGTCGCATGGCGCTCGAGCGACAGCAGCGCGTCGTCGCGCGACATGCCGCAGCCGTTGTCCTCCACGCGCAGGTAACTGCGTCCGCCGTGGCGGAACTCGACCTCGATCTTCGTCGCCCCGGCATCGAGCGAGTTCTCGACCAGCTCCTTGATCACCGCGGCCGGACGCTCGATCACCTCGCCGGCGGCGATCTGGTTGGCGACACGGTCGGAGAGGACGCGGATGGCGGGCATGCGGAGGGAAGCGCCGAGCGTGCAAAAATCGCCCGGCGCGGCGAGTCTATCGTTGCGCGGGATCGTCCTTCGGCTCCTTCCGCTCGCGACCGGGCAGTTCGACGAGGTTGATCAGGTAAGTCATCGCGCGGAACGGCCGCAGCAGCCAGCTGCCCTCCAGCAGCGGGTCGACGTGCCCGGCACGCTCGTGGATGCGGTGGACGAGGAAGACCAGCACCAGCACGCCCGCGATCGTCGCGCCGAAGAACAGTTGGAACGCCACCGGCGAGATTCCCGCCGCATCGCCGGCGCCCGGCTTGAGCAACAGGCCCCACGCCGCCGGCGAGAGACCGCCAATGAACGCCGTGATCGCGCCATGCAGCGACACCGGCAGCGCCCGATCGTGCTCCGGCAGGATCTTCGCCAAGTAGCTCACGTTGGCCGCGGTGAACACGCCGCTCGCCGCTCCCATGAGAAAATAAAGCGTGGGCATGAGCCAAGCGGTCACCGCCGGCGCGCGGAGACAGACGAGCCAGCCGACCGCGATGACGCCGAAGATCACGAAGCTGCTGCGGAAAAACGGCTTCGCCCCGGTGCGGTCGATGCGCGAACGCATGAACCAGTTGCCCGCGATCGTGCCGCAATACTGCAGCATCGTGTAGCCCATGATCGCAGAGACGCTCAGCCCAACCGTCGCCTTCAGGTAGAACGCGCCCAGCGGCGAGAGCGGCGTCACGACCACGTAATAAAGAATGGCTAACCAGAGATAGGTGCGAAACGCCCCGGGCTGAAAAAGGTGGCGCGGCGTGTCGGTGCGGATCTTCGCGAGGCTCATGACCGTCGGGCGCGCGATGTCGGGCAGCGCCCGCAGGCAACGCAGCGCGATATAGGCGCCGGTGATGCTGATCGCGTATTGCGCGAAGAACGCCCACTTGGCCGGCAACAAGGCGAACAGCGCGGCCGTGACCACCAGCGTGCCCACGGCTGCTGCGCCGCCCATAATCTGGTCAGAGGCCCAATAGCGTCCGCGCACGTTCGCCGGCACGAGGGTTTGCAGCCAAGTCGTGATCGCGGCCGCGCCGACGGAGCGACTGAGCGAGTAGAAGAACATCGCCACGACCATCGCGCCGATCATCCACGGCACCGGCTCCGCGGGCGCGAGCAGCGCGAGCGCGAGCGGCACGAGCAGGAACCAGCTGCGCGCGCCCCACCCCGCCAGCGTCAGGCGCTTGAAGCCCAGCCGCGGCAGCAGCAGCGTCGCGAAAACCTGCACGGGCGTCAGCAGCAGCGGCCAACCATAGACCAAGCCCGTCTGGAACGAGTCCGCCCCGAGGTAGGCCATGAACAGCACCGACGGTGTGCCGGTGGCGACCTGCCAGTTCAGCGCGTTGAAAAACGCGAAATACAACCCGCGGCGATACGGGTGCAGTTCAGGATCGTTTTTCTGGCTGAGGAAAAGCATGGCGATGACCGGCCGACACAAAAACCGCATCGCGCCGGAAGGTCAAAGAAGGAGCAGCGCGTGCACACGCGAACGTGCACGGGCCACCGGCCTCGCGGGCTTTCCCGCGACAGCCGTGCCGCTCCTGATCCCGCGCTCAGCCGAGCAATTTCTTCCAGCGGGCGAGCTGGCGCTTCACCTGCGCCGGGCCGGGCATGCCGGTGCCGGTGCGGCGGGCCATCGCCTTGTCGAGGTGGAACGACTCGATCCAATCGGGCGCGAGCTTCGCGTGCAGACGCTGCACCTCGGCGTGACTCAGGCGGTCGATCGGCACGCGTTTCTTCTCGGCCAGACGCACGACGGCACCGACCACGTGATGCGCTTCGCGGAACGGCACGCCGGCGCGCACGAGATAGTCCGCGAGATCCGTGGCCAGCAGCGCCGGATCGGCCACGGCGGTGGCGCAGCGGTCGCGGTGCACCGTCGTGCCGGCGAAGGTGCCGGCGAGCACCTCGAGGCAGAGCACGGTCTGGTCGTGGCTGTCGAATACCGGCGGCTTGTCCTCCTGCAGGTCGCGGTTGTAGGTCAGCGGCAGGCCCTTCACGAGCGTGAGCAAGGTGTGCAGATTGCCCTGCAGGCGCGCGGACTTGCCGCGGATCAGCTCCATCGAATCCGGATTCTTCTTCTGCGGCATCAGGCTCGAGCCGGTGCAAAATGCATCGGGCAGTTCCACGAACTTGAACTCCTGCGAGGCCCAGAGGATGAGGTCCTCCGCCATGCGCGAAAGGTGCACGCCGACCGTGGCGCACGCGGCGGCGAACTCGATGTAGGTGTCGCGATCGCTGACGGCATCCATACTGTTCGGCGTGACGCGCGGGCGGCCCTTGGCATCGACGAAACCGAGCGCCTTGGCCGAAAACTCGCGGTCGATCGGCAGCGTCGTGCCGGCGATGGCGCCGGACCCGAGCGGGCACCAGTTGGCGTGATCCTGCACGACGGCGAAGCGTTCCGCGTCGCGCTGCAACATTTCGAGATAAGCGCCGAGGTGATGCGCGAGATAGACGGGCTGCGCGCGCTGCAGGTGCGTGTAACCGGGGATGAGCACGTCGGCGTTGGCCTCGGCCAGCGCGAGGATGGCGCGCTGCGCGGCGTCGATGCGCTGGATGATGTCGGTGCACGCGGCCTTGAAGTAGAGGCGCATGTCGGTCGCGACTTGATCGTTGCGACTGCGCGCGGTGTGGAGCTTGGCGGCAGCCGGCACGCGCTTGGTCAGCGCCTGCTCGATGTTCATGTGCACGTCCTCGAACTGCGTGCGCCAGGTGAACTTGCCCGCCTGGATCTCGGCGAGGATCGTATCGAGGCCGGCGTGGATGGCGTCGCGCTCCTGCGCGGTGATGATGCCGACGTGGGCGAGCATGGCGCTGTGGCCCTTGCTGCCTTGGACGTCGAACGGCGCGAGGCGCGCGTCGAAGGAGACCGACTCGCTGAACTTGAGCATGAGCTCGGCGGGACCCGCCGAGAAACGTCCGCCCCACGTGGCTTGCGCTTTCTTTGCCATAGAGGCGCGAAGCAACGGCCGGCGTGCCGTCGAGGCAACGAGATTTTGGGGCCTGCCGGTCGCGCGGGGCGTCCGTGACGAGGACGGCGCGCGGTCCGGCCGGTTCCCGTTTGCCCGCGGGCACTGACGGCGCATGGTGGCGGGCGTGCGTTTGCTCCCCCTCTGGCTCGCCCTGCTCATCTCGGTTCCGCTACCCGCGGGGGAGCCGGCGCCGGCATTCGACCGCGTGGAGGTGCCGGCGATGAAAACCTCGGTCTATGTCGGCACTGTGACGCTCACGACCGGCGCCTTCATGCGGACGGGCGAAGCGTTCGAGTCGACCTACGAGGCGAAGGTGTTCCCATGGTTTTTCTGGAGCGAGCACGGGCGAATCGCGATGCGCGTGCCGGCCGCCGAGCTGGCGCGCCTCGCGCGGGGCGAGCGGATCGAATTCAAGGGCGACGCCCGCAACCAGCGGAACAAACCCCGCCGCGTGACCGGTCACGCCGAGCCTGCCGATGCGATCTCCGGCCGGATCAAGGTGCGCATCCACCTCGATGACCTGACGCTGGTCTTCGAGGGCACCTATCGTTTCACGCCGCCGACCTGAACGCGCTCAGTCCGCCCAGTGGAAGCGGATGGGCGTCTCGACCTCGGGGCTGAGACTCTTTTTCACCGGGCAGGCCAGGGCCGCGCGCTCGAGCACGCCTTCCGGGTCCTTGGTTTTCGGGAAAGGCAGCCACACGTCGCACGTGATACGCACGATGCGGCGCGGGGCGTCGGCCGACATCTCCTTCACGACTTCCCATTTCACGCCGGGGATGTCGAAGCCGAGGCGGTTCTTCGCGGCGATGGCCATGGTCGTCACCATGCAGGAGCCGAGCGAGGCGCAGAACAGGTCCGTCGGCGAGAACGCGAGGCCGCGGCCGTGGTTGTCCTTCGGCGCATCGGTGTCGATCTTCTGGCCCGAGGGCCCATGCGTCAGCTGGCAGTTGAGTTCGCCTTGGTAGATGCCGGTGCTTTTGACCATGGCGGCACTCAACCGGGAAACCTCCGGTGTCGGAAGAAAATTCTCCGTCACGCCCGCGCCGCCGCGCTCGGATTCAAGCGAAGCGCCGGAGACGCGCGGCGACATCCGCGCGGAGGCGTTCCACGTAACCGAGGGTGAATTCCTCGACGGAAAGCTGCGGATCGCGCACGAGCGGCGTCAGGTCCATCGCCCACGTCAGCGCCTGGGCGCGGTCCGCGGCATGCGAGGTGTGAAACGTGGCGTGCGCGAGACGTCGGCCGGCCGTGGCGAGGTCGTAGCGCTTGCCGCCGGCGATCTGCGACGCGAAGACGGCGACGAGTTGCGCAGCGAGTTCGGGGCGGGCCGAAACGTCGAGCGCGACCTTGTCGGCGTCCACCAGCCAATCCAAATCGCGCCAGACCTCGCAGCCGTAAACCTCCGCCGGCTGATGCTCGGCCGGGAGAGCGCGCAGCGCTTCCAAACAGCGGAGGAAAACGGCGACGTGCGTGTCGTGCTTGTCGGCGGGATTGTGCAGATAGACGACCTGCGGGCGCGTGACCGCGAGCAAGCGACCGAGATCTTCGCGCACGCCGGCAAAGGCGGCGTCCTTCACCTGCGCGCTCGGATGCGCGAGCTGGATCATGGCGGCGTAGGCGCCGTGGCGCGCGGCGGTCCGCTGCTCCTCCCGCCGCACCGCCTGCATCTGTGCGTCGGTGAACGCGGCAAACGGACCCGTGCGCGGGCTGCCAGCGCCATCGGTGACAACCACGCCGGTGAAACCGCGATCGGCGCGCCCGTGGCAGGCGGCGATGCCGTGATAGGCCATGATCTCGATGTCGTCCTGATGCGCGGCGAGGCACAGGTGCGTCGTGCGCGCGAGCGCGGCCGCGAGCGGCGCGCCGTCGGACACAAAAACATCGGCCTGCGGCTGGGAAAAATTCATGGCCGCACGCTCAGCCACTCGATGCCGTGGGCGCGCCCGGCGGCGTCGAATTCCACCAGCGTGCCGGAGAGCCGCACGTCGCCGGTGGCGACGTCGAAGCGCTTCGGCATGCCGTCGCGGAAACGCGCGATCACGGGCGCGATCTCGCGCCCGAGCACGGATTCGTGCGGGCCGGTCATGCCGACGTCGCACTGGAAGGCGGTCTGCGACCGCAACAGCGCCGTGTCGGCGGTCGCAACGTGCGTGTGCGTGCCGAGCACGGCGATGGCGCGGCCGGCGAGATGCCAGCCAAGCGCCTGCTTTTCCGACGTGGCCTCGGCGTGGATCTCGACGAAGGCGCCGTCGTAACGGCCGGCGTGCTCGGCGAGCAGGCGGTCGGCGGTGTCGAACGGGCAATCGACTTTCGGGCCCATGAAGTTGCGACCGAGCACGGTAAAGACGAGCAGGCGAAACCCGTTTTTCTCGACGATCAGATGCGTGCGACCCGGGCAGGAAGCCGGAAGATTCGCCGGGCGACAGACGCGCGGGAAGTTGCCGATCTCGTGCTCCCACCCTTTCTGGTCCCAGACGTGGTCGCCGAGCGTGATGCCGTCGAGCCCGCCTTCGCGGAGGAGGATCTCGCAGAGCGAGCCCGTGATGCCCGAGCCGGCGGCGGCGTTCTCGCCGTTGGCGATAATGAAGTCGATGCCGCGCTCCTCTCGCAGACGCGGCGCCACCGCGGCGACGGCTTCGCGGCCGGGCTTGCCGACGATGTCGCCGATGAAGAGGAGTTTCATGGCCGCGGCGCGCTCAGGGCGCGAGGTAGCTGGCGTTCCAGGCGTTGCCGAGGGCCGCGGGGCTGAGGCGCGTGGACTTGCCGGTCTCCGTGTCGACAATGAAGAGGGCCCGCGAGCTCGCGCTGCGGAACGTGCAGACGGCGTGGCGGCCGTCGGCGAGCCAGACGGGCTCGACGGCGTCCATCGGCGCCTTGGAGACGATCTTGCCCGCGCCCGTCTTCAGGTCGTAAACGGCCATCTGGTAACCGCGACCGACGGCCGCGGTGAAGACGATCTTGTTCGGGTCGGCGCGGCTCCAATCGGGCTCGGCGCAATAGCGCGAGACATTGGTCTGCAGGCGCTGCATCGCACCGCCCGCGGAGGACATGACGTAGAGTTGCGGACCACCGGCGGCATCGGAGGTGAAGACGAGCCGCGAGCCGTCGGGCGACCAAGCGGGCGAGGCCTCGACGGATTGGTTGTTGGTGAGGCGCTTGATCTGCCGGCCCTGCGCGTTGCCGACGTAGATCTCGGGGTTGCCTTCGCCGGAGAGCACCATCGCGAGGCGCGAGCCGTCGGGGCTGAGACGTCCGCCGCTGTTGGTGCCCTTGAGGCTGACGAGCGTGTTCAACGAGCGCGCGCGCAGGTCGAGAGCGTAGATGTCGGGGAAACCCGTGCGGTAGCTGGTGAAGATGATCTTACCGCCGTCAGGCGACCAGCGCGGGCCGACGATCTGCTTGCCCTGCACGGGATGGCTCTGCACTTCGCCGAAGAAGAGGTCGCCCGTCATGATTGTCTGCTGGCCGCCGCGCTCGGAGACAAAGGCGAGCTTGCCGGCAAAGAAGCCGCGCAAGCCGCTGGTCTTGGCCACGGCGACATCGGCCGCGCGGAGCAGGGCGTTGCGCGTGCTGGAGCCGCTGACGGTCTCGCGGTGCACGGGCGAGGTGCCGCGCGAGACGGTGACCGTGACCTGATTCGGTCCGGCTGCCGTGAAATTCAGCGTGAACGACCCGCCGCTGGCGACGCGGCGGTAACTGCCGTGCGCCTCGAAGGCGAGGTCGGCGAGGCCCTTGAGTTCGGGCGAGCCGGTGATGGAGACGGGGATGCTCTGGCCCTCGGCCTTGGTGTCGATGATGCCCATGTCGCGCTGGGCGAAGGCCGGGACCGCGAGAGCGAGGGCGGTGGCCAGAAGGAGGGAGAAAGTTTTTTGCATGTCGGGAAGCCGGAAATTACTGAGCGGAATCGCCTCGGGTTTTTGTTTTACTCCGAGACCTCTAGGAACAACTTCAAAGCTTTTCGTTTTCCAAGCCATTTATCACCGCCACAACCACGTGAACTCCGACGCGATCAAGGAAGCGCTCAAACAGGTGAAGTATCCCGGCTTCAGCCGCGACATCGTGTCGTTCGGTCTGGTGCGCTCGGCCGCGTTCGACGCGGGCACCGCGAAGGTGTCGATCGCGTTGACGACGTCGGACCCGAAGGTGCCGACCTTCCTGAAGACGGAGATCGAGCAATGCCTGCGCGCGCACCCGGGCATCACTGACGTCATCATCGAGCTCGCGGTCTCGCCCGCCAAGGCGCCGCCGAAGCCCGGTCAGGCCAACCTCGGCGGCGGCACGGCCCCGGCCGGGATCAAGCGCTCCGTGGCCATCGCCTCCGGCAAGGGCGGCGTGGGCAAGTCGACTTTTGCCGTCAACCTGGCCTGCGCCCTCGCCCAAGTGTTGGAAGCGCGCGGCCGGCCCGGTCGCGTGGGCCTGATGGATTGCGACATCTACGGCCCGAGCGTGCCGCTGATGATGGGCATCGAGGGCCGGCCCGAGATCGACGGCGAGTCGCTCGTGCCGTTGGAGCGACACGGCGTGAAGGTAATGTCGATGGGCTTCCTCGTGGACGACAACACGCCGGTCGTCTGGCGCGGACCGATGGTGATGAAGACCATCCAGCAATTCGTGCAGAACGTGAAGTGGGGCGAACTCGACATCCTCCTCGTCGACCTGCCGCCCGGCACGGGCGACGCCCAGCTCTCGCTCGTGCAGACGCTACCGCTCGACGGCGCCGTGCTTGTCACGACGCCACAGACCGCCGCCACCAACATTGCGCGCAAGGGCGGCATCATGTTCCAAAAGGTCAACGTGCCGCTGCTCGGCGTGGCGGAGAACATGAGCTGGTTCGAAGACGCCAACGGCACCCGCCAATCCCTGTTCGGCGAGGGCGGTGGCGCCGCCACGGCCGAGGCGCTCGGCACGGGTTTGCTGGGTCAAGTGCCGCTCTTCGCCGAAATCCGTGCCGGTGGCGACTGCGGTTTGCCCGTGGTGGTCAACAATCCCGCCAGCAAACCCGGCCAAGTCTTTCGCTCGATCGCTGAAACTCTCCTCACGCGCCTGAAGGTCTAGCGATTGACAGCGCGCGAACGCGAATCCTACCTTGCCCACGATGAAGGTCACCTCCACGCACCCAACGAGCGACGCCTGCGGGTGCCGCCGCGTGGATTGACCGCCCCGCCATGACTTCTTCCCGCATCAACGAAAGCAAAGGCAGCAAGGAGTTCGTGAAACAATCGAGCCTCTACCAGGAGTTCCTCGCCGAGCGGGAGGAGATCCTGAAGCACAAGTGGATCGAATCCGAACGCCTCGGCTACGACATCGGCTTCGAACGCGCGCTGCTCGACTGGATCCGCAAGCACCGGGATGCTTGGCGCGCCAACCGCCGTGCCCAACTCGCCGCCCAAGGCACCGTCACGCGGATGCCTTCGCAGGTCCCAGCCGACAAGAAATGACACGCTCGCGCCTCCAGCAAGCCGCCTGTGCCGCGCCCTTCGCCGGGTTGCTTGTCCTCGGTTTTTCCAGCCGCTGGTGGGAGGGAGGGCACCTGCTCGGCAACCTCTGGGCGCTCTGTTTCGTCAGCTGCATGCTGCTCTCGCCTCCACTCGCCCGTCGGCAACTCTGGCTCGGCTATGCCGCGCTGCTTTACCCGCTCGTGGCGCTGGGCCTGCACGTGGCCCTGGACTGGGGTTCGCTCAGCATCGGGTGGGAATAGAAATTTCCCGCCCATCCGGGTCGGGTCACAGGCCGCCGGCGATACGCGATCATTGCCGCCGGGCGCGACCAAGGTCGCTGCCTACCCGGCAGACAAATCGGGTTTCATGATGGCAGCAGGTTGTTTCCTGTCGCACGCCGCGATCCGCCCACGAAAAAGGCCGGTCTGGCGACCGGCCTTAAAATCGTGACGCGGAGAAGATCCGCGGAGCGGGACTTACTTGATCTCCTTGTGGAGGGTGTGGCGCTTGAGGAAGGGGTTATACTTCTTCTTCTCGATGCGCTCGGTGACGGTCTTCTTGTTGCGCTTCGTGAGATAACGCGAGACGGGTTTGCCCTCTTTACGGGCTTCGGTGCACTCCAAGGTGACGGTTTCTTGCATGGCTTAAATAGGTTGGAAGGGACGAGAGCAAAGCTCCCGCCCTGCCCTGCGCAACCCTAAATTGCTCGGTGCAGGCAAATGGCGCACAGTGACACCGGAATGGGCCGCCCCGACCG
>JAGOQJ010000008.1 GCA_017991595.1 Candidatus Didemnitutus sp.
GTGCACGCTGCCGCCGCGGGCGATCCGGCGGCACATGCCGCCACGCTGGCGGAACTCGTCGGCGCGGCGCAGATCCGTCTGCTCGATGCCGCCACGGCGTTGAACCTCCTGCCGCCGCGCCTGCGCCAACAGGAGACGAGCCGGCGCCGTCAACCCTGGCTCGTCGCGGCGATCGCACTGACGGTGGCCGCGCTGGTGCCGCCTCTCTGGCACTACCGCAGCCTCGCCCTCGAAACTCAGCGCAAGAGCGCCGAGGTCGCGGCGGTGATTGCGCCGCTGCGGGCTCGCGAGGCGCAGAACCGCACCAACCTTCAGCGCTTGGAGGAGACGCGCCGCCAACTCGCCGCGCTGCAGAGCGTGCACGGCCGGCGTGGCAACTGGGTTGGCCTGCTGGCGGACCTGCAGGAGCGATTGGTCAAGGTCGAGGACGTCTGGCTCGAGCGCATGCAGCTGGCTCCTTCGCCCGGTGACCCCGGCGCGCCGTTGCGCATCGCCATCTCCGGCCGGATGCTCGACAAGACCAACCCGCTGGCGAACGTCAGCCCGGACATCTACCAGCGCGTCACCGCGCTGCTCGGCAGCATCGTGGACTCGCCCTACGTCTCGGCGGTGGAGAACGAGCGCTTCGACAACCGCCAGCCGGGCATCCTGCATTTCGATTTCGTGCTCGTGGCGGACCCCGCGCGACCTCTCTGATCCATGGACTGGCTGAAACGCAATCCGCTGCTGTTCGTCGCGCTCTTGCTGGGCGCGGCGGCGCTTGCGGTCGAGGTGCACACGCTCCTCCACTGGCAGGAGCAGGCGCGCCGCGCGGCGGTCGGCTTGCAGCAGCGCAAGCAGGAGCGCGACTGGCTGGCCGGTCAGTCGCCGGCTTTGAGCGAGGAGAATGGCGCCGCGATCGCCGCCGAGCTGGCGACCGCCGAGCGGGAACTCGCCGAACTGCGCCGCCAACTGGCCGGGCGGCCGGGCTGGTTGCCGGCTCCGCCGTCGCGCCCGATCGACGCCTACTTTGCGCTGGCCTCGTTCGTGGAGCAGATGCGGGCCTTCGCCGTGCGCCAACAGGTCGCCTTGCGACCCGAGGAGCGTTTCGGCTTCGCCACTTACGCCAACGAGGGGCCAGAGCCCGACCTGATCGCTGCCGTGCACCAGCAACGCGTGGTCATCCAACACCTGCTCGAGCTCCTTTTCGAAGCCCAGCCACGCGCTCTGGTCGCGGTGCAACGCGAACGCCCGCTCACGAACGCCCAACGCGAGGCGCGCCGCAATCCATCCGCGACCGAGGGCAACACCGCCAGTGCGGTCGCTGCGCCAGCTCCGCGCGGCGGCGGGCAGGCGGGGGATTTCTTCACGCTCGACGCGCGCCTGATTCTGCCGGCGGAGAGTTGGCTGGAGAACACCGGTTTCCGCGTGGAGTTCACCGGCCAGACGCAGACGCTGCGCTCCTTCCTCAACTCGCTCGCCGCCTACCAGCTGCCGCTCATCGTGCGCAGCGTCGAGGTCGAGCCGCTGCCGCCCGCCGCCGGAGGCGAGGAACCGCCCTCGCCGGGCGCTCCGGTGCCGCTGGTCGCCAGCAATTTTTCCAAGTTTGCCGTCACGCTCGAATGTGTTGCAGTGCTGCCGGCTCCGGTCCCCGCCTCCCCATGAGCCTCGCGCAGCGTATTCCCCTTGAGCGATTTTTCCTTGGCACAGCCGTCGCCGCCGTTGCCGCGTCCGCCGGATGGTGGTGGCTGCAGCAACCGCTCCTGCGCCGGATGCAGGCCGAGCCCACGGCTGCGGCGCTGCAAGGCGGCGCCTACGAGCCCCAGCCCTTGGCGGCCACCGCCCGCGCGCCGCAAGCTTGGGCGAAACCCTCCGTGCAATCGCATGGTGCGGGTTGGGTCTATGAGGTCTTCACGCCGCCGGTCATCTATTACCACGCCGCCGTTCGCTCCTTCACCGTCACGCCGCCCATGTCCATGGCCGAGGCGAAGTCCGCCTTTGGACTCGAGTTGCTCGACGTGAAGCTCGAACCCTACCGGCTCCAACTCGTGGGCTACGTCGGCCGGCCCGACGATTACATCGCCGCCTTCGTCAGTCCGCGTCTCCCCGAGACCCTGCTGGCCCGCACCGGCCGGCATTTCGAGGAACTCGGCCTCACGCTCGAGCAATTCGCGCTCCGCAAACTGCCCGCCGTGGCCGATGACTCGTCCGCGACCCTCGAACTCGCGGCCATCGCCACGCTGCGCGACGAACGCACCGGCGAACGCGTCACGCTCGACAGCCGCCAGCGCAAGCTCACCGACACGCCGCTCGCCGTGTTGCGCCTCGGCTCGTCCACCAAGCCGCGCGAATACCGCGAGGGCGACATCTTCCAGGACCAGACGGCGATCTACCGCATCGATCGCATCCAGCTCGACCCGCCTGAGGTGCTGGTGGCCCGCGAAGCCATCGGTCTGCCGTATCCCGAGACGCGGGTGCTCAAACCCGTCGATCCCGCCAAGGTCGCGCGCCGGGGCGCTCCGTCCGCTCCGCGCTTCCCAACCCGCGCGCAACCCGTCGTCGTCAGCGCCGAAACCAAACCGTGAATTACCCCATGTTCTGCCGTCTCTCCCTTTGGGTTGGCTGTGTCGCGTTCGCGACCGCCCTGCCGCTGCCGACTCTCCAAGCCGAGGATGCCGCCGAGGCCAAGATCCGCCTCCTCTCCGAAGCGCTGCGCGCCCGCGACGACGGCGACCTGACCGCGGCCCGCGCCCGGCTCGAGGAACTGCTCCGCATCGCGCCGAACGATCCGACCGTGCTCCGGCTCCTCGCCAGCCTCGAGCAAAGCACGGCCAAGAAAGTCACCGTCACCGGCGGCACCGTCGCACCCGCCGATCACAGCGCCGACCGCGAGGCGGAGGAGCTCGCCCGCGCCGAGGAGCAACGCCTCGCGCGCCTGCTTGCCGCCGCCCAGCAGGCGATGCGCGAGGCCCGCGATCTTGCCGCGCGGCAGGATTTCGCCGCGGCCCTCGAGCGTCTCGCCCGCGCCCGTGCGGCCTTGCCGGAGAATCCGCTGACCGCCGAGACGCACGCCGCCTTGGCGGCGACCGCAGCCGACATCGATCGCGCCGGCGGCGAAGTCCTCGCCTTGCGCGCGGCCGAGCGCGCCCAGCCGGCCCCGGTGGCGCCGCCCGCCGCTTCCCAGCCGGCCGAAGTCCGCGCTGCGCCGACTCCTTCGCCCGTCGCCGTGACTGTGGCCCCCGCGGGCGAATCCATCGCGGCGCTTGTGGCGCGCGGCCGCAGCCAGTATCTCGCGGGCGATCCCTCCGCGGCGGCCCAGACCTTTGCCCGCACGCTCGAGCTCGACCCCAGCAACGCCGACGCGCGAGACTTCCTGCGCCGCATCGCGAACCAATCCGTCGACGGCAATCTCGCCCGCGCCCAGACCAGCGCGCAACTCCTCAACGAGGTTGCCCGCGCCTGGCAGCGTCCCGGCGTTTACCGCGAGCCGCCGCCCGGCTCGGTCACCGACTCGGGTCCTTCGCCGTTGTTGGAGAAATTGAACCAGATCGTGCTGCCGGCGGTGAATTTCAGCGGCATGGAACTCAGCCGCGTGGTCAGCACGCTGAGCACGGTTTCCGAGGAGTTTGACCCGACCGGCACCGCGCCGAAAGGCGTGAACATCGTGCTCGTCGACCCCACCGGCGCCAACCCCGCGGTCAACCTCACGCTGCGCAACCTCACGCTCAAGCGCGTGCTCGATTTCGTCACCGATTCCGTCGGCTACCAATATGAAGTGCAGGCCGACGCGGTCGTCGTGCGCGCCGGCGGCGAACAGACCGCGCTCGACACGCAATTCTATCCCGTCTCGCGCTCGACCGTGCTGCGCATGACCGGCCGGGGCGGCCAGTCATCCGGCGGCGGTTCGTCGACCTTCGATCCGATTACCGGCACGGGCGGCAGCGCCGCCGCGGCGGCACCGCAGAACGTGGAGAGCGAGGGCCAGGCCATCCGCAACTTTCTCCAACTCGCCGGCGTGAGCTTCGAGGGCACGCCGGGCAGCACGCTGGCCTTCGATGGTTCGCAGCTCATCGTCACGCAGACCGGTCGCAACCTCGAGCGCATCCGCAACATCCTCGCGCGCTACAGCGACGTTCGCCAAGTCGAGATCGAGGCGAAGTTCATGGAAGTGCAGGACGGCGCGCTCGAGGAGCTGGGCGTGAACTGGAACATCGGCAAGAAGGCTACTCAGCAGTCCGGCGCCAGCGTGACGAACTACGTGACGAGCAACCGCTCGTTGTTGGGCGCTTTCACGAGCAACTCGTCCGGTGTGCAGGGCGCCATCGTGCGACCCGAAGTGCAGCCCGTGTTTAACGACCTGAACGGCGACGGTGTTCCGCAGCCGGGCGAGGTGGTGACTCAGGGCGTCGATGGTTTGAACATTCCGATCCTCAACAACGCGCCCTTGATTCCGGGCACGAACAACCTCGGGCAAGCGGCCAATCCTCTCGCCACCATCACCGGCATCGTCGGCGAGTTCAACGTGAATGCCGTCATCCGCGCGCTCTCGCAGCGCAGCGGCACGGAACTGCTCAGCGCACCCAAGCTCACCGTGCTTTCCGGCAACGCGGCGACCATCACCGTCGCGCAGGAGCTGCGTTACCCGCAATCCTACGGCCAGGTGCAGAGCCAGGTTGGCACCGGCAGCGCGAGCGGCGGCGGCTCGGCGGGCGTGACGATCACCGCGGGCACGCCGCAGGAATTCACGACGCGCAACATCGGCGTCGAGCTCAAGGTGACGCCGACCGTCGAGGAGGACGACTACAGCATCAGTCTCGACCTGAATCCGAAAGTCACGGAGTTCGAAGGCTTCGTCGAATACGGCGGTCAAAGCGTCGCTGTGTCGGGCAGCACGACGGTCACGGTGCCTTCCGGCTTCTACCAGCCGATCTTCGCGGTGCGCGAGGTCTCGACCAAGGTCACAATCTGGGACGGCGCGACGATCGTGATGGGCGGGCTCACGCGCGAGGACACGCGCAAGACGAACGACAAGGTGCCTGTCGTCGGCAACCTGCCCGTGCTCGGTCGTCTCTTCCGCAGCAGCGGCGAGAGCGCGCAGAAGCGCAACCTGCTCATCTTCGTGACGGCCAACCTCGTCAGTCCCGGCGGTTCGCTCAAGAAGCAGAACGTGCAGGGCCTGCCGCCCGGCACGATCTTCCAGAATCCGACCATCGTCACACCCGCCGGCGCGGCGGGCCGCGCGTCCGGGGCGCGCTGATCGGCCATGTCGCGTCTCTTGGTTGCACTGGTCGTTCTGCTCGGTGCTTGCGGCAGCAACGTCGCCGCCGCCGAGCCCGAGGCTGCGCCGCAGGTCGGTCCGGCGCGCGGCACGTTGTTCATCGTGGGCGGCGGCACCATGGGCGGATTGTGGCCGGAGTTCCTCCGTCTCGCCGGGGGAAAGGACGCTTTGATCGTGGTGATTCCCACGGCGAACGCCGAGGTGGTGGAAGACGACAAGGCCTCCGTCGCGCTGCGGCGGCTCGGGGCGACCCGCGTGGTGCAGCTGCACACGCGTGATCGGGCGGTCGCAGACACGGAGGAATTCACCGCTCCGCTGCGCGAGGCGGCGGCGGTGTGGATCACGGGCGGCCGCCAGTGGCGGTTGACGGATGCCTACCTCGGCACGCGCACGGAGCGCGAATTGCACGCCTTGCTGGCGCGCGGCGGCGTGATCGGCGGCAGCTCGGCTGGCGCGACCATCCAAGGCAGCTATCTCGTGCGCGGCTCGCCGCGCAACAACACCATCATGATGTCGCCCGGGCACGAGCAGGGGTTCGGTTTCCTGCGCGACAGCGCGATCGATCAGCATGTGAACACGCGCGGCCGGGCGGAGGACCTGCGGCCGGTGTTGCGCCGGCATCCGCACCTGCTCGGCATCGCGCTCGACGAGGGCACAGCGCTCGTCGTGACGGGCGACACCGGCGTCGTTCGCGGCGCGGGCGTGGCGCGCTTCCTCACTGGAGCCGAGGCGCCGGCACTCGACTTGCGCGCCGGCGAGCGGTTTGACCTCGCAGCGCGAGCGCGCGTCGCCGCCGACGCAAAATGATTTGGCGCGGCGGGCGAAAGCCGTTTGCGTCCGCGCATGGCGAAATGGCTCCTGGTCGACGGCTATAATCTGGCGTTCCGCGCGTTTTACGGAATGCCGGAGCTGACGCGTGCGGACGGTTTTCCGACCGGTGCGCTGCATGGCTGGGTCAAGGGCCTCTGGCGCCTGCAGGATCAGGAGAAACCGGACGCGATGCTGGTGTTCTTCGATCTCGGCGGGGCGCAGGACCGCCTGGCGCTGTTACCCGAATACAAGGCGAACCGCACCGAGACGCCGGAGCCGCTGGAGAAGCAGATTCCGGTCATCAAGGAGCTGACGCGCGCGATGGGGCTCGTGGGCATCGAACTCGACGGCGTGGAGTCGGACGACTTGCTGGCCTCGCAGGCGCACCTGCTGGCAAATGCGGGGCACGACGTCTGGATCGTGAGCGCCGACAAGGATTTCGCGCAGTGTGTGAACGAGCGCATCCGCATCCTGTTGCCGCCGCCGACGGCGAACCCGAAGCTCGGCTGGCGCACGCTCGACGTGGCGGGCGTGGTGGAGAAGTTCGGCGTGCCGCCGGCGCAGATCGCCGAGTATCTTGCGATCGTGGGCGACACGTCGGACAACATCCCGGGCATCGACGGTTGCGGACCGAAGACGGCGACGAAGTGGCTCCAGGAGCACGGCTCGCTCGAAGGCTTGATCGCCGCCGCGGCGACGTTGAAGCCGGAGCGCTTCCGCGAGCAGGTGGCCGCACGCGCGGAGGATCTGCGCCGCAACCTCAAGCTCACGACGCTGCGCACGACTTCGCCGTTGCCGTGGGTCGAGCCCGGCCAGCCGCAGCCGGACAAGCTGCTGCCGCTGCTGGAGGCGATGGAGATGAAGTCGACGCTCGCCGAGGCCCAGCGCCGCTACACAGGGCAGCAGGAGCTGTTCTGAGGACGGAGGCCAGAGACGGAGGACGGAGAACAGAAGACGTAAGACGGAGGACGGATGGCTGCGTGGATTAGCGAAGGAGAAAGGGACCGGGGTTCTGGATCATTTTTCCAAGCTTGGCGCCGACTTCGCGTTTGATGGCCAGCAATTGCTCGAATTCAGTTGTCGAGAGATACCCGTCGCGGTGAGCGACCAAGAGCCAGTGCTCAACCTCGTGGTTCTCGCCGTCAGCGTCCGTCAATTTGCTGACGAAGTGCGCTGCGTAGCGTCGCTTCGCCCATGATTCGGAGATGTTGGCGCCGACAGAACGAGCGGCGCGACGGATCTGGTCGGTCAACGCAAAGCGCTCAATCGGCGGCCAGCGCTTGCTTAGAAGGAAGATTCGCTCAGCGAGTTCGCGGGAGCGCTGATAAACGACCAACTCGGTGAAGTGCTGAATTAGCATGGTTCATGGTTGGCCTGTATGGTTAAAATTTCTGTCCTCCGTCGTCCGTCCTCTGTCGTCTGTCCTCCGTCCTCAGTTAAGAAGCCGGCGGCTCGAAGATGTAGCCGATGCCGTGGACGGTCTTGAAGCTGTCGAGCGTGAGGCCGTTTTTCGTGAAGGCGGCGCGCACCTTCACGATGTATTGGTCGAGCGAGCGGCTGCGGACGTCGGCGTGGATGCCCCAGACGGAGTGGATGAGCTCCTTGCGCGTGATGACGACGTGGCGGTGCGTGTTCAGGTAGGCGAGGATGCCGAGCTCCTTGCGGCCGATCTTGTGCGCGGCGCCGTTGGGGAACTCGATCTCGAGCCGGTCGGGATGAACCTTGGCACCGAGGAACTCGAAGGGCTGGTCGACGGTGCGGACGTTCTTGGTGAGGTTGAAGTCGCGGTTCGATTCGGCGCGGCGCAGCACGGCGTGGATGCGGGCGACGAGTTCGGCGTAGCTGAAGGGCTTGGTGATGTAGTCGTCGCCGCCCATCTCAAGGCCCTTCACCTTGTCGGTCTCCATGGCGTTACCGGTGAGGAAAATCGTCGGCACGTGGAGGTCGCGTTGCCGGAGGTCGGCGAGGAGCTGGAAGCCGGAGGAGTCGGGGAGATTGAGGTCGAGCAGGAGCAGGTTGGCGAAGTTGCGCTCGAGGAAACGCAGCGCCGGCGCGCAGCGGTCGTAGGCTTGCGTCTGCATGCCCGCGCCTTCGAGGTGCTGGCAGATGAGGCTGGAGAGTTCCTTCTCGTCCTCGACGACGACGATCAGCGGGCGGGGGTTGGCGCACATGGTGGTTAAAGGGAGGGCAGGGTGGCAGCGTCGGCGAGGACTTCGGCGGCGTGGGTCTCGGGCTTCACGCGCGCATAGACCTTGGCGATGCGACCGGTGGGATCGACGAGGAAGGACGTGCGGTGGATGCCATCGAACGTCCGTCCCATGAATTTTTTCGGCCCCCAGACGCCGTAGGCTTTGGCGGTGGCGAGGTCGATGTCGGCCGCGAGCGGGAAGGGCAGGGCGTGTTTGCGGCGAAACTTGGCGTGGGAGGCCTCGTCGTCGCCGCTCACGCCGATGACCGTCAGACCGGCGGCGGTGAACTCGGCGAAGGCGTCGCGGAAACCGCAGGCCTCCGCGGTGCAGCCCGGCGTGTCGTCGCGCGGGTAAAAGTAAACGAGGTAGGGCCGGCCGCTGAGCTCGCGGGTATGTCGGGCGGTGCCGTCGGCGTCGCGATAAGCGAACGTCGGGGCCACAGCGCCGAGAGGAAGCGGGGAGACACCGGCCATGACGCGTTTTTACAATTGTGCGGATGATTGTCAAAGCCTTGTTCGTCACCGACAAGTTGCGGGTCCGGGGTGAGAGATTTCTTGTCTTTCCCGGGCCAGACCCTTCGCTCCGCGGGAGGTGCGCACCGTGCGCGCCGGTCGTCCATTTCCACATGAAAGTCACGCTGGGTCTGCTCCAACACGCCTGCTCCGCCAAACCCGCGGAGAATCTCAAGAAGACGCTCGCGCTCGCCGAACAGGCGGCGAAGAAGGGCGCCAAGATCATCTGCACGCAGGAGCTGTTCCGCTCGCAGTATTTCTGCCAGGCGGAGAACCACGACTACTTCAAGCTGGCCGAGCCGATCCCCGGCCCGAGCACGGCCGCCTTCCAGAAGCTGGCCAAAAAACACAAGGTCGTGATCGTCGCCTCGCTCTTCGAGAAGCGCGCCAGCGGCCTCTACCACAACACGGCCGTGATCATCGACGCGGACGGCTCGCTGCTCGGCATCTACCGCAAGATGCACATCCCGGACGATCCGCTCTACTACGAGAAGTTCTACTTCACGCCGGGCGACACGGGCTTCAAGGCCTGGCAGACGAAATACGGCAAGATCGGCGTGCTCATCTGCTGGGATCAGTGGTATCCCGAGGGCGCGCGCCTCACCGCGATGGACGGCGCCGAGATCCTCTTCTATCCGACCGCGATCGGCTGGCATCCGAAGGAAAAGGCCGAATACGGCGTCAACCAGCACGGTGCATGGGAAATCAGCCAGCGCGCGCATGCCGTGGCCAACGGTTGCTACGTCGCCTCGGTCAACCGCATCGGCGTCGAGACGCCCGAAGGCGGCGACGGCATCGAGTTCTGGGGCCAGAGTTTCGTCGCCGGCACCAGCGGCCAGATCCTCCAAAAGGCCAGCGTCGACCGGGAGGAAATCCTCCTGCAGGAGATCGACCTCGATAAAGTCGACGTCACGCGCACGCACTGGCCGTTCCTGCGCGACCGTCGCATCGATGCCTACGGCGATCTGACGAAGCGTTTCCGCGACTGAGCATGGCCGCGACGAAGACTCCCTCCGCCCTCGGCTTCCGCATGCCCGCCGAGTGGGAACCGCAGGAAGCCATCTGGCTTTCGTGGGCGCACAAGCGCGCCTCCTGGCCCGGCCAGTTCCGCCCGATCCCGTATGTCTATGCGGAGATCGTGAAGCAGATCAGCCGCTTCCAGCACGTCCGCATCAACGCCGCCGCCCGACTCCACGCGCGCGCCAAGCGTCTCTGCGAAAAAGCCGGCGCCGACATGGCGCGCGTCACCTTCTACGACCACCCGACGAACGACGCATGGTGTCGCGATCACGGTCCGATCTTCGTGAAGAACGACCGCACCGGCGAAGTCGCGCTCACGGACTGGGCCTACAACGCCTGGGGCGACAAGTATCCGCCCTACGACCTCGACAACCAGATCCCGCCGAGCATCGCGCGGAAGCTGAAGCTGCGCCGTTTCGAAAACGACATGATCCTCGAGGGCGGCTCGATCGACGTGAACGGGCAGGGCCTGCTCCTCACAAGCGAGCAATGTCTGCTGAACAAGAACCGCAACCCGCACCTCACGCGCGAGCAGATCGAGCGGAACCTGAAGGATTATCTCGGCATCAAGCAGGTGCTGTGGGTAGGCGACGGCATCATCGGTGACGACACTGACGGGCACATCGACGACATCACGCGCTTCTACAAAGCCGACGGCTTCATCACCTGCGTCGAGCCGAACAAGCGCGATCCGAACCACAAGATCCTCGAGGAAAACCTGGAACGCCTGAAGTCGTTCCGCACGCCGGAGGGCAAGAAGTTCTCGATCGTCGAGCTGCCGATGCCGAAGCCCTTTGCGTTCCAAGGTCAGGCGGTGCCGGCGAGCTACGCGAATTTCCTCATCATCAACGGAGCCGTGCTCGTGCCGCAGTTCCGCCAGAAGCGGCGCGATGCGGAGGCGCTCGAGATCGTCGGCAGCTGTTTCCCGGGACGCGAGGCGATCGGCATCGATTGCTTCCACCTGATCTGGGGCCTCGGCACGCTGCACTGCATCTCGCAGCAACAGCCTGCGGCCGGGGCGTGAGCCAACTCTCGTCTGGCTGACGCGTTCACGCCGTGCGCTGTGGCGCGAATTGCGGCCTGCGCCCGGTGAATTTTGGTTCGCGCGCAGAGCTGCCTGCGCCGAGAATCCAATCACTCCCGTGAAAAACGCCGCCCGCTTCCTCTTCGCGCTACTGGCGCTCTTCGCTTTTGCCGGTTGCGAGTCTGACTCGTTCTCGAATCGCGTGCGTGATCGCTTCGCGGCCGCGCAGCCCAAGGTGATGGAGTTAGATGCCGACGCGCGCACGGTTTACTTCGCCGCGCAAGTGGCGTTCAAGCGCCTCGACTACACGCTCACGCGTTCGAGTCTGGCCGGGTTTCGCATCGAGGCGGCCAGCCGCATTCGCACCAGCGTGGCGTTCCGCGATTCGCGTCAGCTCATCGCGCAGGTGGAGGTCGCGGAAGTCGGTCCGCACAAGGCCGAGCTCTCGATGCGCTTGGCCGAACAACTCGAAGGACAGGGGCTCGGCGGCGCGAGTGAGCTGGCGTTGAAGGAACACGGGTTCTACGAGACGTATTTCACTGTATTGCAGCAGGTCTTGCAGGAGCAGGCCGCGCAAGGCGCGGCCAAGTAAGCGACCGGCCGGCTCCGGCCGGGCGCGGCTGGTCACGAGCTACGGGTAAGTTTTTTCGGAAAACGGCGATTTGTTGTCACCGGATTCCGTTTTCGGGCACTTAATGGGCACCAACCCCATGAATTTCCGCGCCACCGTGCCCTCTGCCGCCGTCTCCGATGCGGAACTCGTCGCCGCCTGTCTGGCGGGCGAGCGGGCGGCCTTCGCGCAGATCGTGGAGCGTTACCAGCGTTTGCTGTGCTCGCTCGCCTATGCCGCCACGGGAAGCGTGAGCGAGAGCGAGGACATCGCGCAGGAGACCTTCATCGTCGCGTGGGGCAAGCTCGGCGAATTGCGCGAGCCCGACAAGCTGCGCCCGTGGTTGTGCAGCATCCTGCGCTTCAAGATCGGCCATGTGCACCGGCGGCGCGGGCGCGATGCGATCTTCGGGGCTGAGCCGGTAGATTCCGCCGGAGAGCTGGCCGGCACCGAAACATCCGCAGCCGATCGCACGATGCAGGAGGAGGAGCAGACGATCCTGCGGCACGCGTTGGCGCAGCTGCCGGAAACCTATCGCGAGCCGCTGGTGCTCTATTACCGCGAGAACCGCTCGGTGGAGCATGTGGCCGCGGCGCTCGACCTGAGCGAGGACGCCGTGAAGCAGCGGTTGGCGCGCGGCCGGAAACTGCTGCAGGAACAGGTGCTGGCGTTGGTGGAAAACGCACTGGCGCGCACGACGCCGGGCAAGGCGTTCACGCTCGGCGTGCTGGCGGCGCTGCCGGCCTTCCTGCCGGTCCCGGCGAAAGCCGCGGGGATCGGTGGCGCGCTGGTGGCGCAGGGCGGCGCGATGGCGAAGACGACCGCGTGGGCCGCGTGGCTCGCGTCGGCATCGGGCGTGGCGAGCGCGGTGATGCAGCTGCGTCTCGGGCTCGACCAGGCGCGCACGTCGCGCGAGCGGCGCGCGGTGGTGAAGAGCACGATCGTGGTCTTCTTCGGCACGCTGGCTTATCTCGGAGTGCTGTGGGGTCTGCGCGAAGTGGCAGTGCGTCAGCCGGAGTGGCGCGTGCCGCTGGCGGTCGTGGCGCAGGTCCTGATCGTGGCGCTGATCGCGGTGTGGCCGTGGATGCTGTTGCGGCTGATGCGGTATTTTCGCCGGTTGCGTTCCGAGGAGCGCAGGCTCAATCCCGATGCGTTCAGCGAGGCGCGCGATCAAGTCGGCTCTTCCGCCGGCGTGCTGCGGAGCCGGGCGAGCCTGTTCGGTGTGCCGTTGCTGCATGTGCGGTTTTCCTCGCCCGATGAAGGCGAGGGGCCGGTGGTGGGTTGGATCGCGGCGGGCGACCGCGCCTACGGCCTGCTTTTCGCGTGGGGTGGAGTGGCGGTCGCGCCGATTTGCGTGGGCGGTTTTGCCGCCGGCTTTGTGTCGATCGGCGCTGTGAGCGTGGGTGTGATCGGCCTTGGCACGTTCGCGGTGGGCTTGCTCGCGATCGGCGGCATTGCCGTCGGGTTGATGGCGTTTGCCGGCCTGAGTGCGCTCGGCTGGTTCACGGCGCAAAGCAATGGCTTCGGCATCGCGCGGGTGGCGGCGGAAGCGCCAGTGGCGCTGGCCCAGTATACCAACGACGCGACGGCACGGGCGTTGTTGCACGATCCGCGCGCCCAGCAGAACCAGATGATTTTCCTGATCGTGATCACGCTCGCGGTGCTCATCCCGATGACCGTTTATGCGGGTGAGGTGCGGCGACGCTTGGGCGGGCGACGACAGCGACCCGACTCAAGCGCAGACTGAAATCTCCCGCGTTTTCTCTTTCCGTAACTCCCGGTCAACACCGTGGACCTGGCTTCCCAATGACTAAATTCGATCCTGTTCTTGAAAATCCTCCCACCGATGCCCGCTGGCGCGGGGCGGACGTTTCTGCACCGCGCGATGGTGCGGTGGATCTCGCGCGCGTGGTGCTGACGTTGCTCGTGATCGCGCATCATGCAGTGCTGGCCTATCATCTCTACGCGCCGCCGGCGGGAACGTTCACGCGGGAGAATATGATTTGGGGCGCGTTCCCGGTGGTGGACGCGGCGCGCTCGCCCGGCGTCGATGCGCTGACGTTGTGGAACGACTCGTTCTTCATGGCGCTGTTCTTCCTGCTCGCGGGCGCGTTTGTGCCCTCCAGCCTGGCGCGCAAGGGCGCGGGGAAGTTTTTTCGGGATCGGCTCGTGCGGCTGGGCATTCCGTTTTTGGGCGCGGCGGCGCTGCTGGCTCCGCTGGCGTATTATCCGGCGTATCTGCAGCGCGCGGACGCGACGGGCCATCCGGGTTTCTGGAACGCATGGGTGGGACTCGGCGTGTGGCCGGCGGGGCCGGCGTGGTTCCTGTGGGTGCTGCTCGCGTTCAGCGGTCTCGCGGTGGCGTTGTGGGCCGCTGCGCCGCGCGCGTTCGGGTGGCTCGGTCGGTGGGGCGGGTGGTGTCGGGAACGTCCGGCGCAGGCCTGCGCCGTATTTTCCGGGCTGGCTATCCTGAGCTACCTGCCGACGTGCGGCTGGGTGAGCCCGTTCGACTGGGCCACGTGGGGGCCGTTTGCCGTGCAGACGGGGCGCATCGTGCTTTACGCGGCGTATTTCGTTTTCGGTTGCGCGCTCGGGGCGGGCAATCGCGAGACGCTCGGCGCGTGGCTGCGGCCGGACGGTCCACTGGCGCGGCGTTGGATCGCGTGGCAGGTCGTGGCGGGCGTCGTGTTCATGAGCTTCGTCGCGGCGCTGATCGTGTGGGTGACGCTGAATGGCAAGGGGCAACCATCGACGTTGGTCGCGGTGATCGCGACGGTGCTGTTCGCGCTGACGGGCGTGACGACGGCGTTCGCGCTGCTGGCGTATGTGGCGCGCAAGCCGCGGTGTCCCGGCCCGGTGCTGACGAGTTTGGCGCGGAATGCGTTCGGGATGTATCTGGTGCATTACGCCATCGTGACGTGGCTGCAGTTGGCGTTGCTGGGCGTGGATTGGCCAGGCTTCGCCAAAGCGGTCGTGGTGACCGCGACGGCGATCGCGGCGAGTTGGGCCGTGGCCGCCGGGCTGCGCCGAGTGCCGGGGTTGAGCCGGGTTTTGTGAACTCTCGATGGTAATTGAAGTAACTTAAACTAAAGTAGGTTAATTCATTACGACTTTATTAGGGAGTTGCGGTTCCGATGGTCGCAGCGCGCACTGGAAGCTCGGGCGCAGGCGTTGGCGGAGTTGCAAATTATTCTTGCGGGAGCGGAGGCCTTTCGGGACTTTCGTCCCCTTTCGCGGCGTTCTTTCGTCACAGCCGGTGCTGCCGCGGCACTCCCACCGGCTTTTTAGTTAGCAACCATCAACCCACGGATCCCGCAAGGGTCCATCGCCGGAAGGCGCGCGCTGCGGAGTGCGACGTTCGTCTTCGGTTTACAGTCCAATGAGTTCATTAATGGAACAGCTGCTCGAGCAGTCCTCCTTCGATAAGTTGAAGGAAGGGACGATGATCCCGGGCACCATCACGGAAATCCGCGCCAACGAAGTGATCGTCGACATCGGCGGCAAAGCTGAAGGCGCGATCCCGGCCAATGAATTCTTCGACCTGGGCGAGCTGCAGATCGGCTCCTCCATCGAAGTCCTCCTCGAGAAGCTCGAGGACAAGGAAGGCAATCCTGTCCTTTCCTACGAAAAGGCTCAGCAGAAGAAGAATTGGGAGAACATCCTCCTCAAGTGCCAGGAAGGCACCGTCGTCGCGGGTCGCGTGAAGACAAAGGTCAAGGGCGGTCTCGTCGTCTCCATCGGCGTCGACTCGTTCCTCCCGGCTTCGCACATCGACATCCAGCCGCCGAAGAACCTCGATCAGTATCTCGGCCAGACCTACGATTTCAAGGTCCTCAAGATCAACCACGAGCGGAAGAACATCGTTCTCTCCCGCCGCGAGCTCATCGAAGAGCAGCGCCAGCAGAAGCGCCGCGACCTCCTCGAGAAGCTCCAGCCCGGCCAGGTCCGCAAGGGCGTCGTCAAGAACATCACCGACTTCGGTGCGTTCATCGACCTCGACGGCATGGACGGCCTGCTCCACATCACCGACATGTCCTGGGGCCGCATCGGTCACCCGTCCGAAATGCTCAAGCAGGGCGAGGAGATCGAGGTCATGGTCATCGACATCAACCGCGAGAAGGAGCGTGTCTCCCTCGGCCTCAAGCAGACCAAGAACAACCCGTGGGACAACATCGACCACAAGTTCCCGGTCGGTGCCAAGGTCCGCGGCAAGGTCGTCAATCTCGTCCCCTACGGCGCGTTCATCGAACTCGAGCCAGGCGTCGAAGGTCTCGTTCACATCACCGAGATGTCCTGGACCAAGCGCATCACGAAGCCTTCCGAACTGCTCAAGGTCGGTCAGGAACTCGATGCGGTCGTCCTCGGCATCCAGAAGGACGAGCAGAAGATCTCGCTCGGCCTCCGCCAGCTCGAGCCGAACCCGTGGGACATGGTCCGCCACAACTACCCGGTGGGCGCTCGCGTCCGCGGCAAGGTGCGCAACATGACCACCTACGGCGCCTTCATCGAACTCGAAGAAGGCATCGACGGCATGGTGCACGTCTCCGACATGAGCTGGACCCGCAAGGTCAACCACCCGTCGGAAGTCCTCAAGAAGGGCGACGAAGTCGACGCCATCGTGCTCGACGTCGATCCGAACCAGCAGCGCATCAGCCTCGGCATGAAGCAGCTGATGACCGATCCGTGGACGGACATCGATTCGTTCTTCCGCATCGGCGACGTCGTCACCGGCACCGTCTCGAAGATCGCCAACTTCGGCGCCTTCGTGGAGCTGAAGGACGGCATCGACGGCATGGTGCACATCTCGCAGATCACCGAAGAGCGCGTCGAGAAGGTGAAGGACGTCTTGAAGCCCGGCCAGCAAGTGACCGCCCGCGTCGTGAAAATCGATCGCGACGGCCGCCGCATCGGCCTCTCGATCAAGGCCGCCAACTACTCGGCTGAGCAGCTCGCGCAGGAGACCGCTTCCTACGAGCAGTTCACTAAGCAGACCAACGGCACCGACCTCACGAACCTCGGCGACATCTTCGACGAGGCCGCGAAGAAGGAATAAGGTCCTCGCTCACGCGAAACACTCTCGAGACGCCCGCAGCGATGCGGGCGTCTTTTTTGTCCTGTCAGCGCGCGTCGTCCTGTCAGCTTGCCGTCGCGCCAACACCGCCGCACGCTGTCCGGCAATGCACCTGCGCCCTTACCGCGCCGAAGACCTGTCCACGCTCACCCAGCTCTTCCACGCGACGGTGCACACGGTCACCGCGGCGCATTACTCACCGGAACAGCGCGCCGCGTGGGCGCCGGCCGAGCCCGATCTGGAGCGTTGGCGGATGAAGCTGGCGGCGGAGATCACCGTCGTAGCCGAGCGCGCCGGGGAGATGCTCGGATTCTGCTCGTGGACGCCGGAGGGTTACCTCGACTTCCTCTTCGTGCATCACGCGCACCAAGGCAAAGGGATCGCGCGGGCGCTTTGCGCGGAAGCCGAGCGCGATCTGGTGGTGCGAGGCGTGGCTCGCATCCACACACAGGCCAGCGTCACGGCACAGCCGTTTTTTCTGCGCCAAGGATTCGTGCTGGTGCGTCACCAGACCGTGAAGGCGCGCGGAGTCGAGCTGCCGAATGCGGTGATGGGGAAGCGACTGCCGCCCGCGTGATCGAGTAGGCGGCTCCGGTTAAATCCGTGATCGCCGCGGTGGAGTGTGTGAGCGGAGTCGAGCGTGCAGAGCTGGTTTCAGGGCGCAAAAAAGCGCCTCCGCAGGGCGGAGGCGCGAAGGTGATCAGGCTGCAGCAGGCGGTGCGGACGGTCAGGCCGCGCTGCTGTTGCGGGCGATGTAATCGCGGATGATTTGCGCGCGTTCCTCGCCGCGGGTCTCCTGCTCGATCTCGTCGGCCGTGCGCTGCTTGTCGTGCTTGGCCATCTGGCGGCGGATCTTGGAGAGGGCGAGATACTCGAGCTGGCGGATGCGTTCGCGGGTGACCTTGAACTTCTTGCCGACCTCCTCAAGCGTGAGCTCCTTCTCGCCGTCGAGGCCGAAGCGCATCTTGATGATGGCGGCCTCGCGCGGGTCGAGCGAGTCGACCATGGCGCGGAGATTCTCGCGGAGGTTGCGCTCGCCGAGATCGGCGTCGGGGGCGACGGTGTTCTCGTCGCCAACGAGGTCGCCAAGGGTGGCGGAGTCATGGTCCTCGCCGACGGGAGCGTCGAGCGAGGCGGGGCGCACGCTGACGGTCTTGAGCAGGGCAATCTTGTTGACCGGCATCTGCAGGTCGTAGGCGAGCTCTTCATTCGTCGGCTCGCGACCGAACTCCTCGGTGAGTTTGGCGATCATCTTCCGCATGCGCGAAATCTTGTCCACGAGGTGGACGGGCAGGCGGATGGTCTTGGACTGGTTGGCGAGGGCGCGCTTCATCGACTGCTTGATCCACCACGCGGCGTAGGTGGAGAGCTTGCCGCCCTTGGCGGGGTCGAAGCGTTCGACGGCCTTGATGAGGCCGAGGTTGCCCTCGCTGATGAGGTCCATGAGCGGAAGGCCCATGTCCTTGTAATCGTAGGCGATCTTCACGACGAGGCGGAGGTTCGCCTTGATCATGTGGTCGCGGGCCGCCTTGTCGCCGCGCTTGATGCGGGCGGCGAGCTTGATCTCCTCCTCGACAGTAAGAAGCGGAGTCTGGCGGATCTCGTTGAGGTAAAGCTGGAGGTTGGAACGTTCGTCGCGGCGGTCGACCGGAGAGGCTTGATCGAATTGCGACACCGCCGGCGCGGGGGCCGGCTTGATGTCAGGGCGGACGCTGAGGCCCTCGTCGGTGCTGGGAATCACGAGGGGAGCGCTGGAACGAACCACCGGCAGGGCATTCGTGGCGGAAGAGGCACGGAGCTTTTTGCGATTGGGCATGGCGTGGATGGTTTGGGACACGGTGGGCATTTCCGTCGTCCCTTGCATACCAGATGCCGGAACGCGGGGGAAAATTCCCGAACGTTGTGTTCGACCTGAATTACGGCCTTCTGTGCCGTTTGGACGCCAAACCGTTACAACTTTTCCGCCAATTCGATGGCCTTCAGCACGGCCGAAGCCTTGTTCACGGTCTCCTGGAATTCCGCTGCTGGCACCGAGTCGGCGACGATGCCCGCGCCGGCCTGGACGTGCACTTGACCGTCTTTAACCAATGCCGTGCGCAGAGTTATGCAGGAGTCGAGATTGCCGTTGTAGCTGAAATAACCGAGCGCGCCGGCGTAGGTGCCGCGCTGCGTGCCTTCCATCTGCGCGATAAGCTGCATCGCGCGGACTTTCGGCGCTCCGCCGACCGTGCCGGCCGGGAAAGTCGCGCGCATGAGGTCGAAAGCGGAACGTTCTGGCGCAAGTTGTCCCTCCACCTGTGACACAATGTGCATCACGTGCGAGTAGCGCTCGATGGTCATGAACTCCGGCACTTTCACGCTGCCGTAGCTGCAGACGCGGCCCACGTCGTTGCGCGCGAGATCGACGAGCATGAGGTGCTCGGCCTTTTCCTTTTCGTCGGCGAGCAGATCCTGGGCGAGGGCGTTGTCCTCCTCGACGGTCTTGCCGCGCGGGCGCGTGCCGGCGATGGGGCGGATCTCCGCGAGCCGGCCGGTCAGGCGGACATGCACCTCGGGTGAGGCACCCACGAGAGCGAAATCGCCAGTCTCGAGGATGAACATGTAGGGCGACGGATTGACCGAGCGCAGCGCGCGGTAGAGATCGAGCGGCGTCTTGGCGAACGGGCGGCTGAAGCGCTGTGAGAGCACGATCTGGAAGATGTCGCCGGCGCGGATGAATTCCTTGGAGTCGTCGACCAGCCGCTCGAAGCCGGCGCGGGTGAAGTTGCCCGGCGGCACCGCGACCTGTTCGACGTGGCCGAGCGAAGCGGGCGCGAGCGGGCAGGGGGCCTGCAAGGCGGCGCGCAGGCGCTCGATCTCGCGGAGCGCGGCGTCGTAGGCGGCGGAGGCGTCGCCGTCGATGTGGGCGTTGACGATGAGGCGGAGCGTTTGGCGGGCGCGGTCGAACACGACCAGCGAATCGCAGAGCATGAACCACATCGCGGGAACCCCGCCGAGTTCGTCGCGGGCGGCCAGCGGGACGGTCGGCTCGACGCTGTGGATGTATTCGTAGCCGAGGTAACCGACCGCGCCGCCCGTGAATGGCGGCAGGCCGGGCACGTCGACGGGACGGTAACGGCTCATCTCGGCCTCGAGCGCCTGCAGCGGGTCGCCATCGCCGGCGCGCGCCTGGAGGATTTTCCGCGGGTTGCAGCCGACGAAGCTGTAGCGCGACACGTGTTCGCCGCCCTCGACGGATTCGAGCAGGAAGGACGGGCCTTGCGTGCGCAGCTTGGCATAGGCCGAGACCGGGGTCTCGAGGTCCGCCAGCAGTTCGGCCGCGACGGGCACGACGTTGCCGCGGCGGCTGAGTTCAAGAAAGGTTTCCCGATCGGGCTGAATGCGCATGCGTTGGTCCACCGTGGTGTTGCTGGGGCTCCTCTAACAGCTGGCAGCCCGCGCGGGGGAGCGGGACGCTGCAATCTGTCATAGGCACTTATTCGACCGTGACCGACTTCGCGAGGTTGCGCGGCTTGTCGACGTCGCGGTGCAGCTCCACGGCCATATAATAGCTCAGCAGCTGGACAGGGATTGTGGCGACGATGGGCAGCACGGCCTCGTGGCACTCCGGGATGACGATAAGCTCGTCGGCGAGGCCTTCCGGGAGTTTGCACGATTCGGTGCAGACGGCGATGACCTTGCCCTTGCGCGCCTTGATCTCCTGCATGGAGGAGACGACCTTGTTGAACATCTCGCCGGAGGAGACGAGGAACACGGAGGGACAATGCTCGCTGATGAGGGCAATGGGGCCGTGCTTCATCTCCGCCGCGGGGTAGCCCTCGGCGTGGATGTAGGAGATTTCCTTGAGCTTGAGCGCGCCTTCGAGAGCGATGGGGAAGAGGGACAGGCGGCCGAGGAAAAGCATGTCGCGATGGTGCGCGTAGCGCTTCGCGATGCCACGGATGTGGTCGGCCTGCTGCAGGGCGATGCGGGCGAGATCAGGGGCACGTTTGAGCGCCTGCACCATCTCCACGCCTTCGCTGAAACTCATGTCGCGCATGCGGCCGATGTAGAGGGCGAGCATGGCACCGATGAGGAGTTGCGAGGTGAAGGCCTTGGTCGAGGCGACGCCAACCTCGGGGCCGACGTGCTGGTAGATGCCGCCGTCCGCCTCGCGGGCGATGGTGGAGCCGACGACATTATTGATCGCGAGCACTTTGTAGCCCTTGCGCTTCGCCTCGCGCATGGCGCCGAGCGTATCGATGGTCTCGCCCGACTGGCTCATCACGAAGAAGAGCGTGTTGGGGTCGAGCGGGGTGTTGCGGTAACGAAACTCCGAGGCGTAGTCGCACTCGGCCGGCACGCGGGCGAATCGCTCGATGAGATGCTCGGTCACCATGCAGGCATGCAGGGCAGTGCCGCAGGCGAGGAATTGGAAACGTTCGTAGCCGCGGAATTCGTTGGCGCTGATGTTGAGGCCGCCGAAGAGGGCGGTGGAGCCGTCCTCGGAGAAGCGACCGCGCATGGCGTTTTCGAGCGCCAGCGGCTGCTCGAAAATTTCCTTCTCCATGAAGTGCGCGTAGCCGTTCAGCTCGGCGTCGGCGATCGACCAAGTGACCTTGTCGATGACGGGCGAGACGTCGCCGGCGGTGAGCGTGGTGATGGAGAAAGTATTGGCCTTGAGATGTGCGATCTCTCCGTCCTTCAGATAGACGACGCTCTGGGTGCGGCTGACAATCGCGGCGACATCGCTTGCGACGAGGCTCTCACCGTCGCCGATGCCGAGGATGAGGGGGGAACCCTTGCGGGCGGTGACGAGCTCGCCGGGATGGTCGGCGGCCATGACGACGATGCCGTAGGTGCCTTCGGCATGACGCAGGGTTTTGCGCACGCTGGTGACGAAGCGGCTCTCGTCCGGGTCGGTTGACTCGGGCTCCTTTGCGTAGTGGTAGGCGATCAGGTTGCAGAGGACCTCGGTGTCCGTCTCGGATTTGAAGGTGTAGCCCTTATCGAGAAGGAATTTTTTCATCGAGGAGTAGTTCTCGATGACGCCGTTGTGGATGAGGGCGATCTGGCCGTCGCTGCTGACGTGCGGATGCGCGTTGGCGTCCGTGACTCCGCCGTGGGTCGCCCACCGGGTGTGGCCCATGCCGCAGGTGCCGACGAAGCGCTGTTTGGCCGCCTCTGGTTCGAGGTTGGCTACCCGGCCGACCTTCTTGGCCACGGCAAAGCGGCCGTCCTGCCAGATGGCGATGCCGGTCGAGTCATAGCCGCGGTATTCGAGACGCTTCAGGCCCTCGAGGATGATGCCTGCCGCCTTCTGTTTACCGATGTAGCCGACGATGCCGCACATAGCTTGGGTGATGGGTTGGTTTAGGCTGGAGATTTGAGGCCGCGTCCAGATGATAGGCAAGGAATTAGCTCCACATGGCTGACGCGCAAAAAATCCTCTCCGTAATCATGGGTGGCGGTCGTGGCACACGTCTGTTCCCCCTCACGAAAGAACGCTGCAAGCCAGCCGTGCCACTCGCGGGGAAATACCGCTTGGTCGATATCCCGATCAGCAATTGCCTCAATTCCGGTTACAACCGGATTTTTCTGCTCACGCAATTTCTCACGGCCTCCCTGCACCGCCACATCCGGCAGAGCTATCACTTCGATCCGTTCAGCGGCGGCTTCGTCGACATCCTCTCCGCGGAGCAGACGGAGAAGAGCAGCGCGTGGTATGAGGGCACGGCCGATGCGGTGCGCCGCAATCTCGTGCATTTCAACAGCCACGAGCATGACTTGGTGCTCATACTTTCTGGTGACCAACTCTACCGGATGGATTTCGCGAAGATCGTCGCGCAGCACATCGCGTCAAAGGCGGACGTGACGATCGCGGCGGTGGCGTTGCCGGTGTCGAAAGTCGAGGGCCTTGGGCTCATGCGCGTCAACGACGAGCTGACGATCTCCGAGTTCGTCGAGAAGCCGAAGGATCCCGCGATCATCCGCGGACTGGCCATGAGCCCAGCGCTCGAGTCGCGCCTCCAGACCACGTGCGACGAGCCGCGCTGCCTGGCCTCGATGGGCATCTACGTGTTCAGTCGCGACGTCCTCGCCCGCGCGCTCGACAATACGATGAAGGATTTCGGCAAGGAGGTCATCCCGAGCCTGCTCGGCAAGGCGAAGCTCTGCAGCCACGTCTTCGAGGGTTACTGGGAGGACATCGGCACGGTGAAGGCTTTCTTTGATGCCAACCTCGCGCTCGCGCATCCGCTGCCGCCCTTCAACTTCTTCGACCGCGAGGCGCCGATCTACACGCACGCACGCTACCTGCCGGCCTCCAAGGTCAACCGCTGCTCGATCGACCACGTCGTCATCGGCGACGGCTGCATCGTCACCGACTCGACCCTGAAGCGCTGCGTCATCGGCATCCGCTCCATTCTCGGTGAAAATTCCCATCTCGAGGACGTGGTGATGATGGGTGCGGATTACTACGAGAAGGAATCCGAGATCAAGGCCGCGCGCGAAGCCGGCGTGCCCGGTTTCGGCTTGGGCAAGAACTGCCTCATCAAGCACGCGATCATCGACAAGAACGCGCGCATCGGCGACAACGTCGTGCTCACGCCCGAAGGCAAACCCGACGGCGATTACCCGCACGACATCGTCATCCGCGATGGCGTGCTCTGCGTCTGCAAGGGCGCCGTGATCCCTTCAGATTTCCGACTCTGAGCCAAAGCGCGTCCGCTCGGGCGGACGCGCGAACGGTTCGGGTTCGACGACAGCTGCGACCGCTTCCGCCTGCGCTCCGTGCGCGGCGGAAGTTTTATTTCTTCGCCGCTGATCCAGTCGGGACGGTGCGGCGCGTGTGCCAGATCAAGACCAAGCCGGCGACGACCATGAAGAGCGAATAGAACGTGCCGCGACTCAGACCGAAAAGCAGCGAGGCGTCGGGCTCGCGGAACAGTTCGCCGATCGCCCGCACCGCGGCGTAGGCGATCAGGAACTCGCCTGCGAGCCGGCCCGGGCTGCGCGCCACGCAGTCGGTTTTCCAAAAACGCCACTGGAACAGCGCGAAAAGCAGCAAGCCCTCCAGTGCCGCCTCGTAAAGTTGCGAGGGATGGCGCGGCTCGATCAGGATCGGCGGCGTGCCGGGGCGGGCGCTGTGCGGGAAGATCACGGCCCAGGGGACTTCGCTGATCCGTCCCCAGAGCTCGCCGTTGATGAAGTTGGCCACGCGCCCGAAGAAAAGCCCGGCCGGGGCCGTCGTCACCACGACGTCGGCGAGATGAAGGAAAGGCACGCGTTGGCTCCGCGCGAACCAGAACAACGCCGCTGCGACTCCGACGAAACCGCCATGGCTCGCCATGCCTCCCTCCCAGAGCCGGAAGAGCGCGAGCGGATCGCGCCACAACGTGCTGGTCTGGTAGAGGAGAAAATAGCCGAGCCGACCGCCCACGATCACGCCGACGACGATGGCGAACACGAGGTCGATGCTCGCGTTGAAGCTCAATGGCGTGCGCCCGGCGCGACCGTAGGCGCGCAGCAGCAGGGCGCACGCGACGAAGCCGAGCAGGTAGGCGAGGCCGTAGTAGCGGATGCCGAACGAGTCGGAGAATTGGATCACGAAAGGATCCAATTCGTGGACCCAGTGGGAGGGCGGGGTGGAGGTGGGCACGGTGGTCAGTTGCCCGTGGGCAGCGGCGGTTTCGTGTCGCCGGCGGATTTGCGGCTGCGGGCGAGCTTCTGCGATTTGCTGCGGGCGAATTCTCGCATGTCGACGGCGACGTCGTCCTTCTCGAAGATCTCGCGGCCGAGGATGTGTTCCATGATGTCCTCCATCGATACCACGCCGCAGGTGGAGCCGAACTCATCGACGACGACCGCGATCTGCTGGTGTGTCTTCAGAAACTGGAGCAACGCCTGCTCGACGGTGACTGTCTCGGGCACGAACTGCACCTCCTGCATGAGCTTCTCCACCAGTTCGGAGTCCTGGTCGTTTGCCTTGGCTTTGAGCAGGTCGCGGCGGCGCACGAGGCCGACGATGTCATCCAAGTTCTTGCCGTAGACAGGCAGGCGGGCGAAAGGGATGTTCGGGTGGTCGCGGAAAATCTCCCCGACCGTCGCGTTCCGGGGCAGGGTGGTGACGACGACGCGCGGGGTCATGATCTCGGAGACGCGCACGTCGTCGAGCGAGAGCGCGTTGGTGATGATGCTCGATTCGTTGCGTGAGAGGGTGCCTTCCTGAGCGCCTTTCTCGGCGAGCAGAATGATCTCGCGGTCGGCGGCCTGCTGGTCGGCTTTCCGGCGGATCACGAAGCGCACGACTTGCTGGCAGACCCAGATGATGGGCGTCAGGACGCGTTGGGCCGTGAGCAGCGGGAACACGACATGCGGTTGCAGGGCCGCGCGGTAGACGACGCCGAGGTTCTTGGGGATAACCTCGGAGAAGATGAGGATCGCCAGCGTGAGCGCGGCGGAAATGAGGCCGAGCGCGGCGTCGCCGAAGAGTCGCGTGCCGAGTGCGCCGATGACGGTCGCGCCGAGCGTGTTGGCGATCGTGTTCAGCGTGAGGATCGTCGAGATGGTGCTGTCGAGGTTGTGCCGGAAGCGGTCGAGCAGGGCACCGCGCTTCGGATGGCTGCGCTTGAGCGCCTCGATCTCCGCGGTGGTCGAGCTGAGGATGAGCGCTTCCGTCATCGAGCAAAGGAACGAGACGAGAAGGGTGAGCGCCACCGCAAGGAGGAACACGAGCATGCGCGCACTGTAGGCCAAGCGGACGGTGCGAACACAATCTCTTTTGCGCCGGCGGACGGGATGTAATTACCCCGCGCGCACCCAAAGATTCCTTGCGGCGGTGTATGACGCGGAGCTTAGTAGGTCGCATGAGTGCCTTGAAAATCACCCCGCTCAACGCGTTTCATCGCCGCCACGGCGGACGCATGGTGGATTTCGCCGGTTGGGACATGCCCGTGCAATACCGGAGCATCCTCGAGGAGCACAAAGCCGTGCGCCAGCGCGCCGGGCTCTTCGACGTGAGCCATATGGGCGAGGCCGAGGTCAAGGGACCGGAGGCGCTGAAGTTTCTCCAGCACCTCGTGAGCAACGACTGCGCCAAGCTTTTCCCCGGCCGCATCCTCTACACCGTGATGTGCTATCCGCATGGCGGCGTGGTCGACGACCTGCTCGTCTACATGCGCGGCCCGGACGACTATTTCCTCTGCATCAACGCCGGCAACATCGACAAGGACATCGCGTGGATCCAGGAGCAGGCCAAAGGCTTCGCCTGCACCGTGGTCGACCGCTCCGCCGATTACGGTCAGCTCGCCATTCAGGGACCGCGCGCCGTGCAGATCGTGCAGGCGCTCACGGCGACGCCGCTCGCCGACGTGAAGTATTACCACTTCACCGACGGCGAAGTGGCGGGCGTGAAGTGCATCATCAGCCGCACGGGCTACACGGGTGAGGACGGCGTGGAACTTTACTGCGCGGTCGGCGACACCGAGAAACTCGCCGAGTCCGTGCTCGCCGCCGGCGCCCCGCACGGACTGGAGCTGGCGGGGCTCGGCGCGCGCGATTCGCTCCGCCTCGAAGCGGGCTTCCCGCTCTACGGCCACGAGATCACGGACCGCATCAATCCCATCGCCGCCGGCCTCGGCTGGGTCGTGAAGTTCGACAAGGGCACCTTCATCGGCTCCGACGTGCTGCGGGCCGAGAAGGAAAAGGGCCCGGCGCAAAAGATCGTCTTTTTCAAGACCGGCGACCGCCGCATCGTGCGCGCCGACTCTCCGGTGCTGAACGAGGCCGGCGTCGAAGTCGGCCGCGTTGCCTCTGGCACGCTGTCGCCGATCCTCAACGAAGCCATCGGCTCCGCGCTGGTGCAGTCCGCCGCCGCGGCGCAGCTGCTGCAGGTCGACATCCGTGGCGCGAAACTGAATTTGCAACTGGTCAAGCCGCCGTTCGTGGCGCTAAAGAAATCCTGACTCCTCTTCTCATGAGCAACATCCCCTCCGATCTCCGTTACGCGAAATCCCACGAATGGCTGAAGGTCGCCGCCGACGGCACCGCGCTGGTGGGCATCACCGACTACGCGCAGAGCAGCCTCGGTGATATCACGTTCGTGCAGCTGCCGAAGGTCGGCATGGAACTGCGGGCCGGCACCTCCTTCGGCGTCGTGGAGTCCGTGAAAGCGGCGTCCGACGTTTATGCTCCGGTGGGGGGCACGGTGCTCGAGGTCAACAAGGCACTCGATGCCAATCCCGAGACGGTGAACAACGCGCCTTACACCGACGGCTGGATGCTGAAGCTCAAGCTCACCAATCCCGCCGACGTCAACTCGCTGATGACGTCCGAGGACTACGCCAAGGTTACCGGCTGAACGAGTTTTCCGTGAATCGGCGATTACCCCTTGCGCCAGCGGGGTTTTTGACGAGATTCGGGCGCAATGTCGCCCTTGATTCGCTCTGTGGCCGTCGGCGCCTTCGGTGCCGTGTTACTCCTTGCTGGTTGCGGTAAACCCGGTGCCTCCAACACCGGTGCCGCGCCGGCCGCGCGCCCTGCGCAGCCGGTTGAGGTGGTGGCGGTCGCACGCCGCGATCTCGTCGAGTCGCTCTCGCTGGTCGGCTCTTTGGCGCCGAACGAGACCGCGCAGATCCGCGCCGAGCTGTCGGGACAGGTGCGCAGCGTGGATTTCAACGAAGGCGAATTCGTCCGCCGCGGCCACGTGCTGCTCCGCATCGACGATTCCGAACTGCGCGCCCAGCTGGCCCAGGCCGAATCGCGCCACCGGCTCGCGGAGCTCAATCTCAAGCGCAGCGAGGACCTGACGCAGGCGCGCTCGATGTCCCAAGCCGAGCTCGATCGCGTGCGCTCGGAATTCAGCTCGGCCGAGGCAGAGTTGCGTCTGCTGCGCGTCCGCGTCGCCAAGATGGAGATCAAGGCGCCCTTCGACGGCATCGTCGGTGCGCGCACCATCTCGCCCGGCGATTACGTGACTGCGGCGACCGTTATCACGACGCTCGACGATTTGAGCCGGTTGAAACTCGATTTCCAGGTGCCGGAGCGTTTCGCCGAGCGCGTGCGTCCGGGTTCGGTCTTCACCGTGCGGGCGCAAACTCCGGCCGGCGAAGTGCGGGAGGACGGCGAGGTTTATTTCGTTTCTTCGGTCATCGATCGCGCCACGCGCTCGAGCCAGGTCAAGGGCTTCCTCAAAACCGAGACGCCGGGGCTCAAGCCCGGTATGTTCGCCAACATCGACATCGTGCTGCAGGTGCGGCGCGGGGCGTTGACCGTGCCCGAAGGCTCCGTGCTCACCACGCCCGGCGGCACGCAGGTGATTGCCGTGCGCGAGCAAGGTGCGGACAAAGTTGCGCAGTTCATCCCCGTCACGTTGGGGCTGCGCGAGAAGGGCTTGGTGGAGGTGATTCCAGTCAAGGAGGGCGATCTGGCCGAGAACCAGAGTGTTGTCGCGTCCGGTGTCGGGGCGTTGATTCTTTTCCCCGGGGCCAAGCTGGAGCCGCGTCCGCTGCGCCCGGAGTTCCGGATCGGAGCGTAAGCCATGATCCTCTCCGATATCTCCATCCGTCGTCCGGTGGTCGCCTTGGTGGCGTCCATCCTCATTATGCTCATTGGCATCCTGAGCTTCGTCCGGTTGCCGGTGCGGGAGTATCCGTTGATCGACTCGCCGATCGTCACGGTCGAGACCTCCTACCGCGGCGCTTCGGCCGAGGTCGTCGAGGCGAAGGTCACCGAACCGCTGGAACGCGAAATTGCTTCGATCGACGGCATCCGCGTGATCCGCTCCGACTCGCAGGAGGAGAATTCACGCATCACCGTCGAATTCAATCTCGACCGGGATGTCGATGAGGCGGCGAACGATGTGCGCGATCGGGTCAGCCGCGCTCGCGGCCGTTTGCCGGATGAGATCGAGGAGCCGCAGGTCACGAAGGCCGACGCCGATTCATCGCCGGTGATCACCTTGGCATTCAACTCCGACCGCTACAGCCGCCTTGAGCTGCGCGAGATGGTCGAGCGCGTCGCGATCCAGCGGCTCCAGACGATCCCGGGCGTCGGCTCGGTGAACGTCCGCGGCCCGCGCTACGCGATGCGCCTGTGGGTCGACAGTGACCGCCTCGCTGCGCACCAGCTCACGATCGCTGACGTCGAAGCCGCGCTGCGGCAGCAAAACGTCGAAATTCCGGGTGGCCGCATCGAGTCGACCGCGCGCGAGTTCCCTGTTCGCACCGAGGGCCGCATGACCGAGGTCTCGGAGTTCGAGAATCTCGTGTTGGCGACGCGCAACGGTCACCAGGTGAAATTCTCCGATGTGGGCCGCGTCGAGCTCGGCTCGGAGGAATACCGCTCCGAGAGCTATTTCAAGGGCCGACCCACCGTCGGCGTGCAGGTGCTGCGCCAGTCGCAGGCGAACCTGCTCGACGTCGCGAACGGCGTGAAGGCGATGATTCCGCATATCCGCTCCGACGTGCCCGAGGGCGTGAACGTGGAGGTCGGGTTCGACAGCTCCGTGTTCGTGGACCGCTCCGTCAAGGAGGTCTACAAGACGCTGTGGGAGGCGTCGGTGCTCGTCGTGCTGATGATCTTCCTCTTCCTACGCGATTGGCGCGCGACGATGGTGCCGCTCGTGGCGATCCCGGTGTCGATTGTCGGCTCCTTCGCCGTAATGAGTTCGCTGGGTTTCTCGGTCAACATCCTGACGTTGCTGGCGCTGGTGCTCGCGGTCGGCCTCGTAGTCGACGACGCGATCGTGATGTTGGAAAACATCTACCGGCGCATGGAGGAAGGCGAGGCGCCGATCCACGCGGCCATCTTCGGGGCGCGCCAAGTAGCCTTCGCCGTCATCGCCACGACCCTGACCCTGGCCGCGGTGTTTCTGCCGGTAGCGTTTCAATCCGGGCAGACGGGACGGCTCTTCTTCGAGTTCGGCATCACGCTCGCAGTGTCCGTGCTCGTGTCGGCATTCGTGGCGCTGACGCTGACACCGATGCTTTGCTCGCGTATCCTGCGGGCCAAGATCGTCAACGGCCACGCGCAGCACGGCTGGTTTTACGAGAAAACGGAACCGTTCTTCGTGAAACTGAACGCCCTCTTTGAGCGCACGCTCAAGGCGGCGTTGCGGGCAAAGACGGTGGTGCTCGTCGCCGTGGCGCTCTTCACTGTCGGTGGCATCGCGCTCTACACGCAGCTGCAGCGCGAGCTCACGCCGCTCGAGGATCGAGGCATCTTCACCGCCAATCTCATCGCCCCGATCGGGGCCACGCCCGAATACCTCCGGCTCTACTCCTACGACATGGAGCAGATGATCCTGAAGATCCCTGAAATCGAGCGCACCTTCCATCGCACGGGCGACGGCGGCCGTGCCTTCGTCTTTGCGACGCTCAAGCCGTGGGAGGAGCGCGAGCGCAAGACGCAGGAAATCGTCGCCGATCTCCGCCGGCAGTTCCAGCGCGAGATCACGGGCGGGCAGGCTGTCGCGAATCCGGTTCGCCCCTTCGGTCGCGGTCCGCGCGGCGGCAGCAGCGGGGTGAGTTTTGTGCTCTTGGGCAGCGATTTTGACGAGTTGCAGCGGCTCGGCGCGGAGTTCCTCACGGCGATGCGCGACAGTGGCCAGTTCATCCAGCCGCGCGTCGATCCCTCGCCGACGAAACCGCAGCTCGATGTGCGCATCGACCGCGCCAAGGCGGCTGACCTCGGCGTCTCGGTGAACGTCGTGGCTTCCACGCTTGAATCCCTGCTCGGCAGCCGCCGAGTCACGGAGTTCCAGCGCGGCAACCAGCAGTATTACGTCATGGTGCAGGTGACCGACGAAAACCGCGCCACGCCGGCCGATCTCGCCCGCCTCTATGTGCGTTCGCGCGACGGTGTGCTGGTGCAGCTCAGCAATCTCGTCAGCTGGTCCGAGGCGACCGTGCCGGAGAGCTACCCCCACTTCAACCGGTTGCGCTCGGTCACGGTCTCCGCGCAGATGGGGGAAGGCCGCACGATCGGTGACGGCGTGGTTTTCATGGAGCAGCTGGCCGAGCAGAAATTGCCCGCCGGCTACACCTACGCGTGGGACGGCGAGACGCGCGAGTTCGTCGAGAGCGGCAACGACACGCTCATCCTCTTCGCCCTCGCGCTGGTGTTCACCTTCCTGATCCTGGCGGCGCAGTTCGAGTCGTGGATCCATCCGGCCACGATCTTCACCGGTGTTTTCATCGCCATCGCGGGCGGCCTGCTTGTGCTCTATTGCACGCGCTTCTGGGGCGCACCCATGACCGACAATCTCTTCTCGCGCTTCGGCCTGATCATGTTGATCGGCCTGGTGGCGAAGAACGGCATCCTCATCGTGGAGTTCGCGAACCAGCTGCAGGTGGAGAAGGGGCTCAATGCCGCCGAAGCGGCCTTCGAGGCTGCCACCATCCGCTTCCGCCCGATTCTGATGACGTCGATCTCGACGATCCTCGGCGCGGTGCCGATCGCGTTCGCCTCCGGCGCCGGTGCGGAGACGCGCAACCCGATGGGCATCGTGGTTGTCGGCGGATTGCTCATCTCGACCATCATCACGCTCTACGTCATCCCGATCGTCTATCTCTTGATGGACAAGATCTGCCTGCGCCTGACCGGCCGCAACAGCGCCCACGGCCTGATCAAGGCCGAGGAAATCGCCCGCGAGACCGAGTCCATCGCCGCGGCGAACAACGCGCGTTGAGCGATGGCACCCGCCGCCTCGCGGTTTGACCCGCGCGGCGGTGTTGGATAGTGTAAAAGCATGACTTGGCTCGAGATCCTTGAAGGGCTCAGCTACGCGGTGACCATCATCGGTCTGCCGATGGCCATCTATGTCTACATCCGCGACCGGCGCCGTGAACGGACGAACGACGACGAGGAGGTCTATCTCCAGCTGGCGGATGACTATGAGAAATTCCTCAAGCTGGTGCTCGATAATGCCGACCTGCGGTTGATGACGGCCTCAGTGAACAGCCTGCAATTGACGGCCGAGCAGATCGAGCGCCGCAACGTGTTGTTCGAGATCCTCGTGGCGCTCTTCGAGCGGGCCTACATCCTCGTCTATGAGGAGAAGATGAGCCGACAGGCAACTCGCCTCTGGCGCACATGGGAGGACTACATGCGCGAGTGGTGCCGCCGAAGCGATTTTCGCGCCGTGCTGCCAAAATTGCTCGAAGGCGAGGACCCGGATTTTGCCCGCCACATCACGCGCATCGCCGAAGAGGAGAGTCGCACGGCAGGCTCCTGAGGCGTGCGGGCCGATCTGGTGCCGTGCAGTCGTCTTGCTCGTTGGGCAGGCGAAAAAAGGGCGGCCGTGAGGCCGCCCGAGGAAGTAGAGAAGGAACGCGATTTAGGCGTCGTTTGCCTTCTTCGAAGCGCGCTCGAGCTTGCGGCGGTCGGTCTCCTTGAGGACGCGCTTGCGCAGGCGGAGGTTCACGGGCGTGACCTCGACGAGCTCGTCGGCGGCGATGTATTCGATCGAACGCTCGAGGGAGAGCTTCGTCGCGGGCGTGAGGCCGGCGGCGACGCCTTCGCCCTGGGAGCGGAAGTTGGTGAGCTTCTTCTCGCGCACGGCGTTGACGGCGATGTCCTCGTTACGGGGATTCTCGCCGATGATCATGCCCTCGTAGACCTTCTCACCGGGATTGACGAAGAGTTTGCCGCGTTCCTGGCACATCACGAGCGCGTAGGCGGTGGTCTCGCCTGCTTCGGTGGCGATGAGCGTGCCTGAGAGGCGCGTGAGGACTTCGCCGGCGTAGGGCCCGTATTCCTTGAACAAGTGGGACATGACGCCGCGGCCGCTGGTGGCGTTGACGATGTCGATCTCCAAGCCGATGAGGCCGCGCGTGGTGATGACAGCCTCGATCATCGTGGTGGAGTGGTGCTTCTCCATGTTCGTGATCTGGCCTTTGCGGTTGGCAAGATTTTGCATGATCGCGCCGACGCACTCGTCGGGGATCTCGATCCAGACGCTCTCGTAGGGTTCGCAGCGTTTGCCGTCGATGACCTTCTCGATGACGGTGGGGCGGGAGACGGTGAGTTCGAAGCCTTCGCGGCGCATCGTCTCGACGAGCACGGCGACCTGCATGGCGCCGCGGGCCTTGAGATTGAAGACACCGGCGCGGTCGGAGTCGTCGACGCTGATGGAGACGTTGGTCTTCACTTCGCGGAAGAGGCGCTCGCGCAGCTGGCGCGAGGTGACGAGTTTGCCCTCGGTGCCGACGAGCGGGCCGTCATTGACGCCGATCTGCATTTCGAGCGTGGGCGGATCGATCTGGGTGAAGGGCAGGGCGTGTCCGGCCTCGTCGGCGGTGAGCGTGTCACCGATGTCGATGTCTTCGAAGCCGGAGAGGCCGACGATGTTGCCGGCGACGGCGGTGGCGGTTTCGCTGGTGCCGAGTCCGGAGTATTCGAAGACCTTGGTGATCTTGGCGCGCACGCGCTTGCCGTCAGAGTTGCGGATGACCCAGACGGTGTCGCCGATGCCGGCGGAGCCGCCGAGGATCTTGCCGATGGCGATACGGCCGACGTAGTCGCTCCAGTCGATGTTGGAGACGAGCATGTGGAAGGGCTCGTTCGGCTTGGCAAAGGGGGGCGGGACGTGATCGAGGATGGTTTCGAAGAGCGGTGTCATGTTCTTCCGCTCGTCGCCGAGGTGATACATCATGTAGCCGTCGCGGCCGGAGCCGTAGACGACGGGGGCGTCGAACTGTTCCTCGGTGGCGTTGAGCTCCATGAGGAGCTCGAGCACCTTGTCATACATCTTGGCGGGCTCGGCGTTGTCGCGGTCGATCTTGTTGATGACGATGACGACTTTGAGACCGTGGGCGAGGGCCTTGCGGAGCACGAAACGGGTCTGCGCCTGCGGGCCGTCGTAGGCGTCGACGAGCAGGAGAACGCCGTCGACCATGCGGAGGGCGCGCTCGACCTCGCCGCCGAAGTCGGCGTGTCCCGGGGTGTCGACGATGTTGATCGTCTTGTCCTTCCAGTGGACGGAGGTGTTCTTCGCCTTGATGGTGATGCCCTTCTCGCGCTCGAGGTCCATGGAATCCATGGCGCGCTCCTCGACTTGCTGGTTGGCTCGGTAAACTCCGCCTTCTTTGAGGAGCTTGTCCACGAGGGTGGTTTTCCCGTGGTCGACGTGGGCGATAATGGCGATATTGCGGATGTTCTGGTTCATACCTGGCGGCTCCTGGTGAAGCGGAAAAAGGTTCACGGTGCGGCCGGGCTTCCGACTTGGCAAGGACGAAGCTTGGGGCGATTTCGTCCAAGGTGGTGGGGCGTCCGGGGAGTCCGGCAAGCCCTGTAAAACCGCTCGGACAGCGCGCCGGGCCGGCTTTCGGCTCGTGGTTCCGGGCTGAAGGACTGCCCGGCGCACTGTCAAAGGGTTCTACTAAAGAATGAGGCCCGGACTCCTTGCGGAATCCGGGCCAAATTCGGGAGTGGGCGTTCGCCACGCGCTCTTTCCCATGCGCACTTGTTTGGCGCTCTCGCCGGTTGGCGGGCCAAGTGCTTCCCGACGCTACTCACCGCGGCAAGCGATGCTCTCGGTCTCATAGCGGGACCGTTCCGGCCCTTTCAGGCGCGGAATCTATCGAGTGAGGCCTCTACGCCCGGTTCGGTGACCACCTGCCGGTGGTTCGCTCGCCGGACGGGTGCTGGGACGCCTGCAAGAATACAGTTCGCACCGGCACCTTGACCACGGGGACGGCCACCGCTTCTGGCAGTGCGTTGGCCCCGTGCGACGGGTCTGACCTCTTACCTCTCAGGCTGCGTTCGACTTGCAGTTGGGTGATCCCGGTTTGCGGGACCGCCCCATCTTGGAAGGCTGGCGGGTTGTTGCCATCCCGCGCCGCTCCACGCCGCGTTCGTCTCTTTGCGCGCCCCGCCGATAGCGTCAGCCGGGCCTTTTGGAGGGCTTTTAACTCTCCCGAAACGATCGCTGCGTTCTGGTCGTGCAGTAGCAGCCGTAACCCTCTGGGTAACTGCATCAGCAACAGGCCCGAAACTGGCCTGCCGCCTGACTCGACTTGGCGCGGTTTCTTAATTCGCGCTTCGCCGCTCAGTTCCATTATTCGCAGTATCCCTCGCAGCTTGCACCGCGCGGGACTGGATCGGTTGCGACACCGTCCAGAGGAACTGGTGACATATGCCTGGCGCAGCTTGCGCTGCGGAGGGGAGGACCGCACCAGTTGCGGCCCGCCTTTCCCCGGTTGCCCGGGATTATCCCAGTCGCGCTCTCGACGGTTTTTTCATGCCGCCGCGCTTCTCGACTGTTCTATCAAGGAACAGTGATAATGTGCGGCTGACCGTTGTGGAAGTCCACCGGTTCTTACCCCCAAGTTGCTCACCTGCGCGCACGGTGAATAACTTGGGAGCGACGACTTGCTCACGAGTTGCTCACAAGGTCAGCCGGCAGCCAATCCGCGCGCGTCCGGCACGCACGGGCCGCGAATCCGCTAATTCTTGGGCTCCTCGGGCACGGGAGCGGTGGGCGCAGCCTTGCCGCGTCGAGCTTCGAGTTTCGGCCGGAGTTCGGCCGCTTTTGCGTGACCGTTGCGTTCGGCTTGGCGTGCCAGTTCGAGCGCCTCGTCCATGGTGGGCGCGCCGGCCGCACCGTTGTAGGTCAGGGCAGCGAGGAAATACTGAGCGTCGCTTTGGTTTTCCTTGGCGGCCGCGCGGAACAGTTCCAGCGCCTGCGCTTCGTCCTTTTCGACGTTGGTGCCGAAGTAAAACATCTGCGCGAGGTAGAACTTGGCGTTGCTGGCGCGGTCGGCGGCTTGGCGCATGAGCGCGACGCCCTCGGCGAGCTTCTTCTGTTCCAGCAGTCCCATGGCGAGTCGCACCAACTCCTCGCTGCTGATGCCGCGGGCGGCGAGTTCGGCATGTTTCTTCGCGCGGCGGGCGCTGGGTTTCACCCCCAGCCCGTCGCGATAGAGCACGGCCAGCTTGGCGTGGGCGTAGCTGACCAGGGCGACGTCGCTCGTCTTCGTGAGATCGCGCAGCAGCGGGAAGAGCGTGGAGTATTCGCCTTTGCGGATGAGGATGTCGCAGAAGACGCGGTAGAGGTCCGGCTCGTAGAAGCGCCGCATCGAGTAGCGGATCCAGAAGGAGCCGCGGTCGAGATCGACGCCGGTGGCCTGGCCGGTGAGGTAGTAATCGATGAGCCGGCGGAGGGCGAGCGCATGGCCTTCGAGGGCGGCCAGCCGATAGTGGTAGGCGGCTTCGGTGGGCGTGACGGGCAGGCCTTCACCGGCAGCGTGCATCTCTCCGAGATGGAAATGCGCAGTTTTCACGCCGAGTTCGCTCGCCCGATCGAAGTAGCTGTAAGCTTTCTCGAAGTCCTGCGGGACCAGGCGGCCCGCGTGATAAATCCGACCGAGGTTCAGGGCGGCAGGTCCGAAGCCGAGCTCGGCCGCCTTGGCGAAATGGGTGAGCATCTTCTCGCGGAGCACACGGGCGCTGGCTTCGTCCTGCGCCAGCACCGCCTGCTCGAGCTTGGCCTCGTGGTGCGAGCCGAGGTTGTTGTGGGCGCGTGCGTGTTCGGGCTCTTGCTTGAGCGCGGTGCGGTAGTAGGCCTCGGCCAGGTCTGGGTTGAGGGACATGCCGCGACCGTTGGCGGCTAAATAGGCGTAGCAGGCGCTCGCCTCGGCCAGCCCGGCCTCGCTGGCACGCTTGTAGAGGTCGAGCGCCCGGATATCGCTCTGCGGTGGGCTGACATCCATGAGCCCCGGAAATTGATCGTAGATGTTGCCCATGAAGAGGAGCGCTTCGGGCACGTTTGCCTTTGCGGCGCGCTTGAGGAGATGCAGCGCATCCATCACATCCTGCTCAACACCGAGGCCGTAAAAATAGCGCTGACCGAGGAAAAATTCCGCGTAGTGATCCTTCTTTTTGACCGCAGCCCGGAGGAGGGCGACGACATCCTCGTCGGAGCAAACCTTGTCCGGCGCGCGTCCGTTGGCGCCGAGGTAGCCGAGGTATTGCTCCGTGCGGTAGCGGGCAAACAGGGCTGCGGCCTTTGCCGGATCAGGCGCGGTGCCGATCCCGTGCTGAAGGCAAATGGCGAGATTCATGGTGGCGAAGGTGTTCTTCGGTTTCTCGCCTCCGCCGGCGCGTTCGAACCAATGGAAGGCGCGGGCCGGGTCGTGCACGGGGGAATCGGTCCGGCTGAGCAAAAGTCCCAACGCGTTCATGGCCCACACTTGGTCGCTCTCGGCGGCGATTTCATACCAACGGACCGCCTCGGCAGGATTGTATTCCTTGGATTTTTTGTCCGCGAGTTGCGCGGCGATGCCCAGCTGCATCAGCTGCTGCTGGTTTTCCGCCTGTTCCTCGGCGTAGATCTCGAGGTCCGCGACGGCGAAGTCGTCGACGGACTTCAGCGTGCTGTAATTGTGCACCACGGTGACGCTGGCGCGGGCGGATAACCGGCGAGCGGTGGCGAGGAGCTCGCTCGCCTTCGTGGCATCACGGGGAACGCCGGAGCCGAAGGCGTAGTTCACGGCGGCGAGGAGCGCGGCGGGGTAGAGGCCGTCGCGTCCGCCCGGTCCGGCGTTGGCGGCAGCGAGGTAATGGGTCTGGGCCGCGGCGAAATTTTTCGCGTCGGTCGCAAGGGTGCCGAGAAAGAACTCGGCGGTGGCGCGGGCGACGTTCGCCGGGTCGCGCATTTGGTCGCCGACCACGCTGCTGACGGGCGCGGTGGCCGCGAGCTCCGCTGGCGGCACCGGCACCGTGAAGTCGGCATCAGGGGCGAGTGCGGCCTGGAGCCAGTCGGTGGCGAGTTTTTTGCTGCGGCGCACGCCGATGCCGCTCAGGTGGCAGACGCCCAGGCTGACCCGAGCGAAGCCGTTGCCGCGCGCGGCGGCGAGCTGCATGAGGTTGGCGGCCTTGCGGCGGTCCTCCTTGAAACCGTAGGCGCCCGTGAAGTGGAAGCTGGCGAGCAGCACTTGCGCATGCGTCAGTTCGCTGTCGGCGACGGATTGCAACGCGGTGCGTCCGGCGGCTTGTTCCTCGGGCTTGGTGCTGTCGAGCAACTTCACGGCGCGCCAATAGGGGGCGAGGCGCGGATCCTCGCTCGGTGACGGGGTGACCACCATCTCTTCGGGCTCGTCGTTTTCGGCCGCGGAAGAGGCAGGGGGCGCGTCGTTCGCGAGGCAGAGGCCGGTGGCGAGCAGGGAGCCGCAAAGCAGGAGGCGAAAAACCTTGGTCATGGCGAGGCGGGGGCAGGGGAGTCTGGCGTGCGGGCGTTGGCGGGCGGTGTCGTCCGGTGCTGCGCCCACGCAGCCGCGAGGCGCATGGCTTCGCGCAGCGGCACATCGGTGAGTCGCGGGCGGGCCGAGAGCTGGGCGTCGAGCGTGGGTAGGACGCCAAGCAGCGTGGCAAACCCGGCGGCAAGTTCGCCTTCGGTCCAATCCTCGCCGACGGCCACATGCCGACGCAGGGCGGCGAAGACCTCGTGATGCGTCCGGCGCTCGAGGCAGCCGATCTCGCGCAGGGCGGCGCCGAGGGCTTCCGCCGTGACCGGCCGGTTGCTGCCGCTGGTGAAGGCGGAGGCGAGCTGCGCCGCATCGGCGACGAAGGGGAGAAATTCGATGCGGCCGAGCGGGATCTCGCGGATCTTGCCGCCGTGTTCGGAGTGCAGCGCGTGCCGCTGTTGCAATAACTCCACGGGGGACAACTGCGCGGCGCGCGTTGTGACTGCTTCTTCGTGTGCGGCGACGATTTTTTGCACGTCCGGCACGTCCTGCTGCACGAGGTCCCACGCGTCGGTTTGCGTCCAAGCGTGCCAGGCCCGGCGCAATTCGGCGGCTTCGCTGAGTCGCGCGGAGAAGTCTTCCTCCCGGACGGTGAGCGAGAGGCTGCGGTTCAGCTCGGCGCGGGCGGCTTCGAGCTGGCTTGATCGTCGCCACAGATCCCATTCCGGCAGCGAGGTGGTGTGGGCTTGCGCGATGGCCTGCAACTGTTCGAGCAAGGCCGGTGTGACGATGCTGGTTTGATCGCCCGGTGCGGCCGCAAGGGGCGGTTGCGCAAGCGCGAGTGTGCCGCCGGGCAACACATGCTCGAGATCGGCTTCGCGGCGGGCTGGGTTCCCGGGCTTGGCCGGCAGCACGATATCGGAGCGGATGCCGGCGCCTTGGACGGCGTGGCCGTCGGGGAGATAGTAACGCTCGGAGGTCACGCGCACCGTGCCCCAATCCGTGGTGTCGGTCTCGCTTTGGGCGTAGGGTTTGGCCAGATCGAGGTAGATCTGCATGCTGCCTTTGCCGAAGGTGGTCTCGTCACCCACGACGACCGCGCGGTGGTGGAACTGCATCGCGCCGGCGAAGGCTTCTCCGGCCGACGCGGTGCGGCTTGAGGTGAGAATGACGACCGGACCGGCGTAGGCGGGCGGCGCGTCGTCGGACATCATGGCGAGGGGCTCCTTGCCGAGCTGGCCGGCGTGGATGATCGTGGCGTTGCGGATGAACAAACCCGCGAGAGATGTCGCTTCAAGCAGGAGGCCGCCGGGATTGTCGCGCAGATCCATCACCAAGCCGTCGAGCGGCTCGTTCTGCATCTGTTCGATCAGGCTGCGCACATCCTTGGTGGCGCTGACGGCGTCGGGACCGTTGTCGGGTTGACCGTAAAAACTGGGCAACACGATCCAGCCCACGCGGCGCGCCGGCTCGCCGGGCGCGGTGGTGACGGCGCAGACCGCTCCGCGCGCCCGTTCGTCGGTTTGGATCAATAGGGCACGGCGGATGGAGGTGATGCGCTCGGCGTCCTCGCCGGGGCGCTTGAACTTCACTCGCACGACGGTGTCGGCATCGCCGCGCAGGAGCGCGGAGATTGCGCTGCGGCGGAGTTTGTCGGTCGCGGTCCACTTTTCGTCCGCCGGTGCGAGTGCGAGAAGGATGTCGCCCGGGCGGAGATCGGATTGAAGGTCGGCCGGGCCGCCGGGGCTGATCTCCGTCACGAGGGTCTGCTCGCCCTCATGCTCGATGGCGATGCCCACGCCGGCGGTCTCCGCGCCCATCGCGAGGGAAAATTGCCGTGCGCTCTCGGCGGAGAAGTAGCCGCTGTGCGGATCGTAGCAGCGCAGCGTGGCGTCGATGAAGGACTCGCGGATGGTGAGCGGGTCCATGGCGCGGAGCGCGGCGCGATAGCGGGTGAACTTCTCCGCGGTGCGGCGCCGGGCCTCATCGTCGTCGTAGCCGGCGAGGCGCTCGCGCAGGATCATTTCCTGAAGGTCCCGCCGCCAGCGGCGATCAGCTTCCGCCTCGTCCTTGGGCGGCTCGGAATTGTCGGTTTCCGGTGACGCTTCCTCCGCGGTGAGCGTGAGCGGTTGGGCGAGTTGTTGGTCGATCCAAGCGAGCCGGGCGGTGGCGCGGGCGGAAAAGCGGTCGAAAATCTCGAACGCCGGCTGCAAATCGCCGCGGAAGATATAGACGCTCTTGAGCGTGCGGTTGAAGCGACGCCGCAGGGCGGCTCTTTCGGTGGTGGTGAAAAAATCCGCCTTGGGGTCGAGCGCGTCGAGGTAGCGGTCGACGATCTCGTCGTTGGGCACGTCGCGGAAGGGGCGGCCGGAAAAATGGTAATTCTGCAGCAAATCGACGATCAGACGGGCCTCGCGTTGCAGGCTCTGTGATCGGCCATGCCCGAGCTGTGCTGTCAGGTCGCCCGGCTTGGTCGTGTCCGGCCAGGCTGGCGAGCCGCATAGCAATAAAACCGCGCAAACTGAGATCCCGCGCAAAATCGCCCTCATTGAAATTGGCCCGCCTAGACGATGTGAAAAGGAGGCCCCAAGGGTCAACGTTATCCTCGACGTTCTGCTTGCGGCGGCGGGTCTCCTTCCCGAAGTTGGCGCGTCATGCCTGCGCCCCGCGATCTGCCCATCTACGAACTCGAGTCACGTCTCGTCGACGCCGTGCGCACGCAAGGACGGCTGATCGTGCAGGCGCCGACCGGTTCGGGCAAATCCACCCAGGTGCCGCAGATGCTGCTTGCCCACGGGTTGCTCGGTGCGCGGGGCGAAGTTGTCGTGCTGCAACCCCGGCGGCTGGCGGCGCGCCTGCTGGCCAAGCGTGTCGCGGAGGAAGTCGGCACGCGGCTCGGCGACGTCGTGGGCTACCAGATCCGGCTCGATTCGCGGGTGAGCGAGGCGACGCGCATCCGCTTCGTCACCGAAGGCATCCTGCTCCGGCAAATGTCGTTCGATCCGCAGCTCCGCGGCATCAGCGCCATCGTGTTCGACGAGTTTCATGAGCGCCACCTCTACGGCGACATCTCGCTGGCGCGCGCGCTGCAGATCCAGCAAAGCACGCGGCCCGACCTGAAGATCATCGTGATGTCCGCGACCCTCGACGCGGCGCTGCTCCAGACTTACCTTGCGCCGTGCGAGACGCTGACGTCACAGGGACGCACGTTTCCCGTGCGCATCGAATATCTGCCGAAGTCGGTTAACTTCGAACACGATCCCGTCTGGGCCGTCGCCGCGCGCGAGTGCGAGCGCATCGCGGCGCAAACCACGGGGGACCTGCTGGTGTTCATGCCGGGAGCCTTCGAGATCGGTCGCACGGTGCAGGAGATCCAGGGCTCGCACGCGTTGCGCGGCTTCGTGTGCTTCCCGTTGCACGGCGAGCTGCCGCCCGACCAGCAGGATCGGGCGGTGGCGCGCTACGATGCGCGCAAGATCATCGTCTCCACCAACGTCGCGGAGACCTCGCTCACGATCGACGGCGTCACGGCGGTCGTGGACTGCGGCCTCGCGCGCGTTGCCCGCTACGATCCGCACCGCGGCATCAACACGCTCCTGATCGAGAAAATTTCCGTCGCCTCCTCCGACCAGCGCGCGGGCCGCGCCGGCCGCACGGCGCCCGGCGTTTGCCTGCGGCTCTGGACCGAGCGCGAGCACGCGCAGCGCGCCTTGCAGGAGCTGCCCGAGGTCAAGCGGCTCGACCTCGCTGAAGTCGTGCTGACCCTGAAAGCCGCCGGCATCGACGACATCTATGGCTTCCCTTGGCTGGAGAAGCCCGAGCCGAAGGCGCTGGAGCGCGCCGAGACGTTGCTGGAGGACTTGGGCGCGTTACACGGTGCGAAGAAGACGATCACCGAGGTGGGTCGGCGCATGCTGCGCTTCCCGATGCATCCGCGCTATGCGCGCATGTTCCTCGCGGCGCAGGACTATGGCTGCGTGCGCTCCGTCGCGCTGATGGCCGCGCTCACGCAGGGGCGCAATTTCCTCCTCCGCGGCGTCGACAAACGCACGCAGGAGGCGCGCGACGATCTCTTTGGCGCCGAGAGCGAGTCCGATTTCTTCCTGCTCATGCGCGCGTGGCGCTACGCGGACAAGGCCAACTACAATCTGGACGCCTGCCGCCGCCTCGGCATCCACGCGCAGGCGGTGCGGCAGGTCGGGCCGCTGTTCGAGCAATTCCTCGAAATCGCGGCGGCCGAAAAACTCGACACGACCGAGAAGCGCATCGACGGCGTCGCCGTGCGCAAGTGCGTGCTGCTGGGCTTCAGCGACCACCTCGCGCGCCGGATCGATCAAGGCACGCTGCGCTGCGAACTCGTGCACGGGCGCAAGGGCGTGCTGGCCCGCGAGAGTTGCATCCAGAATACTCCGCTCTTCGTCGCTGCCGAGATCACCGAGATCGAGAGTCGCGGCGAGGTAAACACGATCCTCAACCTCAACACTGCCATCGAGGAGGCGTGGTTGAAGGAGCTGTTCCCGGAGGATTTCCAGGATGCAGGCGGCGTCACCTACGATGTGACGCAGCGCCGCGTGCTCGCGCGCAAGGAGCGTCGTTTTCGCGACCTCGTGCTCGAGTCCAAGCAGACCGCCGACGAGCCGCCGGAAGGGCAGGCCGCCGCTTTGCTCGCGCGCGAGGTCATGGCCGGCCGCATCGAACTGAACGAGTGGAACGAGTCCGTCGAACACTGGATCGTGCGCGTGAACTGCCTCGCCAAATGGTGGCCCGAACTGGAGGTCAATCCGATCACTGAGGCCGACCGCGCGACGCTCATCGAGCAGATCTGCTACGGCAGCTACGGCGCGCGTGAGCTGAAGGACAAGCCCGTCATGCCCATCCTGCGCGACTGGTTGCTCGCGGAGCAACTGGCTGTGCTCGACGAATACCTGCCCGAGCGCATCGAGATGGCCAACGGCCGCAAGGCCCGCGTGACCTACACCAAGGACGGCCCTCCCGTCCTCAGCGCGCGCATCCAGGAGCTTTACGGCGTCAGCTCCAAGTTCACCCTCGGCCACGGCCGCGTGCCCGTGAAGATCGAGGTGCTCGCACCCAATCAGCGTCCGATCCAGGTGACCGACGACCTTTCGAACTTCTGGCGCGAGCAATACCCGAAAATCAAGACGGAGCTCTCCCGCCGCTACCCGCGCCACGAGTGGCGTTGAGCCGCTGCGCGCGCTATGACGGCGAAGTTCGTTGAGCTGACATAACCGCCCACGCATCTTCCAGCCGCCCCGATGCCCGCCCGTCCCACGCCCGAATCCGCCTCGCGTCACGCGATCGACGAATTGCCCCAGCTCCGCGCCGAGGTGCGCACGCTGGGCTCCCGCCTCGGCGCGCTCATCGAGCGGCTCGAAGGCACGCCCACGTTCCGGCTTGTCGAGGAGCTGCGTGTGCTGGCCAAGGAAAGCCGCGCGGGCAAGGCCGGCTCCGCCGACCGGCTCGCCCGGCGCGTCCGCCGGTTGGCGCCGCAGGCTGCGTTGAACCAGGCGATGGCCTTCACGCTTTTCTTCGAACTCGTCAACCTGGCCGAGGAGAACTTTCGCATCCGGCTGCTGCGTTCCCGGCGGGATCACGCTGAGCAACGCAAGGAATCCATCGCCGCCGCCATCGCGGAGCTGAAGCGCCGCGGCGTCGCCGGGACCGAGGTGCAACGGCTGCTGAACCAACTCGCGATCGAACTCGTCTTCACCGCGCACCCGACGGAGGCCAAGCGCCGCACGCTGCTCACCAAACTCTCCGCGCTCGCCGAGGTGCTGCGCCGCACGCCGGTCGGCGACATGGCGCACAGCGCCGAGATCGAGCGCGAGATCGTCTCGCTCTGGCTGACGGACCGCGGTCGACCGACGCCGCCGACCGTCACCGACGAGGCGCGCACGGGGCTGTGGTATTTCGAGCGCACGCTTTATCACGTGCTGCCGGAGTTGCAGCGCGACCTCGCGGCGGCGCTGGCGCGGCATTACCCGGGCGTGCGCGCGCCGCAGGGCTGGTTGCGTTTCGGTTCGTGGATCGGCGGCGACCGCGACGGCAATCCTTTCGTCACGGGCGACGTCACCCGCGCCGTGCTGAAAATGGAGCGCGAACTCGCGCTCACGGCCATGAACCGCGGCCTCCAACGCCTCTCGTGGGCGCTCACGGTTTCCTCGCTGCGGGAGCCGGCTGCGCCCTCGGTCGTGCGGCTGGCGGAGAAGCTCGGGCGCGGCCTGCGCGAGTGGGAGACGCTCGCCCGGCGGCATGAGTTCGAGCCGTATCGATTGCTGATTTACGTGCTGCGGGCGCGGTTGCGCGACCCGGAGCGTCCGCTCACCGAACAGGAGTTGCGCACAGCCTTGGCGACGATCGAGGCGAGCCTGCGCGGCAGCCGCGCAGCGGTGCTGGCGGACGGACCGTTGCGCGACGTCGAGAGTCGCGCCGGCACTTTCGGGCTGCACACGGCGCGGTTGGACACCCGGCAGCACTCCGGCGCGCATGAGCGGGCTGTGACCTCGCTGCTTGGCCGGCCGGATTATCCCGCGCTCACGGAAGCAGAGAAGTGCAAGGTGCTCGCGGCGGCGATCCGTCGTCCGCCCGCGCTGCCGGACGCTCCCGCGTCCGAGGCGAAGGCCGCCTTGGATTCGCTGGCGGCGGTAAAGGATGCGCCGGCCGAGGCCCTGGGCCTCTACATCGTCAGCATGACCGCCGACGTGTCGGATTTGCTGGAGGTGGTTTTCCTGCAGACGCTGGCGGGCACGCGCCTACCGGTCGCGCCGCTCTTCGAGACGCTCGACGATCTGCACCATGCGCCCGCCGTGCTGACGCGACTCTTCGCCGATCCGGTCTATCGCCGCTGGCTTGCCCGGCAGGGCAATCACCAGCACGTGATGCTCGGTTACTCGGATTCGAACAAGGATGCCGGTTTTCTCGCGGCGAACTGGGCGCTGCATGAGGCGCAGGAAACGGTCTCTCGCGTCGCGCGGGAGCATGACGTGCGCTTGACGCTCTTTCACGGCCGCGGCGGCAGCATCGCGCGCGGTGGCGGTCCGGCGGCCAAGGCCGTGCTGGCGCAGCCGGTCGGGTTGCGCGATGGCGGCATCCGCATCACCGAGCAGGGCGAGGTGTTGTCGACGCGCTATCACGATGTCGACATCGCGCACCGCGTGCTTGAGCAGATGGCTTACGGCGTGATTCTCGGCTCGCATCTGGCCGCGACGGAGCGGTCGCCGCTGGCCGGCGACTGGCGGGCGACGATGGAGGCGATGAGTGCGCACAGCACCGAGGTGTATCGCGCCCTGGTGCACGACCCGGAGTTCCTGACCTTCTGGCAGCAGGCCACGCCAATCGACGAAATCGGCGAACTGAAGCTCGGTTCGCGTCCCTCGTATCGCAAGGAAGGCCCGCGCACGCTGGCCGACCTGCGGGCGATTCCGTGGGTATTTTCGTGGATGCAGAGCCGGTTCAACCTGCCGGGCTGGTTCGGGCTCGGCTCGGCGCTGGAGCGCACGGCGCAGGAACCGGGCGGGCTGGAACTCCTGCGCGCCATGTATCGCGAGTGGATGTTCTTCCGCCTGCTGATCGACAACACGCAGCTCACGCTCGGCAAGGCCGACCTCGGCATCGCGCACGTCTATGCGGGCTTGGTGGAGGATGCTGCGCTGCGTGAACGCATCTTCGGTCGCATCGCCGCTGAGTTTCGCCGCACCGAAAAATGGGTGCTGGCGGTGGCGGAGCAGAAGGATCTGCTGGGCGGCGAGCCGGTGCTCGCGAACTCGATCAAGCAGCGCAACCCCTACATCGATCCGCTGAATTATCTCCAGGTGGACATGATCCGACGCCTGCGCGGCGGCCGGCTCAGCGCGAGCCAGCGGGCCACAGCGAAGCGCGTGATTGAGCTGACCGTCAGCGGCATCGCCGCCGGGTTGAAGAACACGGGTTGAGCGTGCCGGCCGCCGACTTCAACGGGCGGCCGGGCCGGCGAACACCAGATACATCGCGCCGTCGCGTGCGGAGCTGTCTTCCGTGTTCGGACCGAAGGTAAGTCCAGTAGGCGCGGAGAAATCGCGTTGGAACAGGCTGAAGCGCACGCCGGCGACTTCGAGCGTGGCGCCGCTCGCGGTGAATTGGCGGAGCAGCCAAGGCGGGCGCGGCAGACGGTCGTCGTGCGCGATGGTGACGCGCGTGTTGGCGGTCACCGCGAGCTCCATCAAGTCGACGGCGTGGTAGAGCGCGTCGCGATTGGCGACCTGCACCCAATCCGCGCCGCGCAATCCGGCCGGCAGCGCGTGGAAGGGCGAATCGGCGTCGACGTAGGCGTTGCGTCCGTCCTGCGCGTTGGTCTCGACGTGCACGAGGTAGGCGCTGGGGCCGGAGTAGTCGCAGCGGACGATGAAGCGTCCCACCTGACCGGGCAGTGCGCCGGTTTGATCGGACGGATCGGGAGCCAGGTGCGCGGGTTGACGCTCCGGCGCGGCCGGCAACGAGGCCGCGGGCCAGGCGGGCGGGGCTGCGTCGTCGGGGCGCACCGCGAGGCGGAGCGTCGCTGTGGGTAATCCCTCCGCGTGGGCGGTCAGCAGGACGACTCCGGCCGCGCGCGTGCTGCGCAGCGCCACGCGGTTGATGCCGGCTTCGAGGTCGAGCCACGGGTGGTTGATCGAATCGATGCGGCCGCTGTTGTAGCCGCCGCGCCAGAGGGCGGGGCCTTCGAGCGCGAAGTCGACGCGCTGTTGCCACGTCGGCACGCGCTGGCCGGCAGCGTCGACCACCTCGATATCGACGAGCGCGACGTCGGAGCCGTCGGCGCGCCAGCCGCCCGGAGCTGTCAGTGGCGTAAGGCGCAATGCGACGGCTGGGCCGGCGGTGCGCTTGGCGGTGCGCGCGACGATCCGGCCATCGGCGTCGTGCGCGAGGGCTTGGAGTTCGCCGGGCTCGAACGTGACGGCGGGGAAGCGGTAGAGAAAACGGTTCTCCGGGAGCGCGCGTCCGAGCGAACGGCCGTTGAGGACGAGTTCCACGGCGCCGCTGGTGTTGGCGACGACGAACACGTCCTTCTGCGTGCCGGCCGGATAAGTCCAGTGACCGACGAGGTGCACGCGCGGCGTGTAGGTGAACATCGTCTGGCAGACGTAATACGCCTCCTTCGGCAGGCGGACGCCGTCGACTTCGCCGCTCGTGCGTGCGACCTCGACGGCGACGCGGCCGCCGCTGGTGGAGTCGGAGAAGATCCAGTTGGCGCCGCCGGCGTGATGGGCGGGGCCGAGCTTGTTGACGTAGTGTTTGACCTGGTTGACGGCGAACTGCTCGGAGGTGAGCTGGTAGGTCTGACCCTTCGCCTCGGGGTAGCCGAAATTCGGCGGCGTGAAATCATCCCAGACGCGGCGCGGCGACTCCTCGCGGTTGTATTCGCCCTCGACGACGGGGAGGCGGGCGATCTCGCGGCCGCCCTCGGTGCCGATGCCGACATCCATGAACTCCGCCGTGATCGCATCGGCGCGCCGGTGGGCGTAGGCGCGACCGCCGTGCGGGTCGTGGCGGTCCATGAGGGCGCGGAGCTCGGCGGCGTGCTCGCGCGAAATCTTCTGGTTGCCTCCTTCCCAGATGAATATGGAGGGATGGTTGCGGTAATAGATGAGGACGTCGCGGAAGGCCTGCGCCCGCAGCGTCCAAGCGCCGCCCTTGGTGTCGTGTTCGCCGTCGACGCCGGGTTGGAGCGTGACGAGTCCGAGCTCGTCCGCGGCGCGGATCTGCGCCGGTCCGGCGGGAACGTGGCCCCAGCGCACGAAATTGCCGCCGGCCTCGCGCATCAGGTGCAGCGTGTAGTGGTGCAGCCAGTCGGGCAGGGCGGCGCCGAGGCCGGGCCATTCGTTGGTGGGTTTCTGGCCCCAGCCGTGGAGCTTGGTGTGCGCGCCGTTGATCCAGAGGCCGGCGTGCGCGGTCCAGCGGATGTGGCGGACGCCGAACGGCACTTCCACGAAGTCTAGCAGAGAGCCACTCGCGCCAATCGAGATCCTCAAACGATAATTGTGTGGATAACCAGGCTCCCAAAGCCGCGGCTTGTGCGGCAGTAGAAATTCATCACGTATGGATTTGCTTTCGCTCGGACCGATGCTTTCGCGATACTTGCAGAGGAAGACGGAAAGTCCGTCCGCATCCAGAGCTTCAATGGCGATTTCGGGTTCAACGGCGTAAGGATGTTCATTGCGGATGGGCACGATATAACCGACTTGGGCGGACTCAGCCGTAACATTGGTGGCATAGACGTAAGGTCCCTCGGTCTGCAGGAAGCTGTAGAGCGGGAGCGTGACGTGCAGCGGGTCGGTGACGATGAGGCGGACGTTGCGGTAGATACCTCCGTGCGCGGGATGCCAGTGCGGGTTGTTCCAAGGGATCTGGTCGGCGCGGAGTTCCTCGAGCGAGTCGGGGATCTGCTCCATGAGCTCGCGGGAAAGCTGCGCGAGGTTGGGGTGGGTCTTCTCGTTCGTCGCGGCCTGCGGGGCGAGGGCGGGATCGAGCGGGTCGCGCATGAAGCGGTTGTCCGCCATGACGGCGAGGACGTTGGGCGCGTCGAAGCGCAGGTGCGGTGTGAGGTCGAAGCCGAAGGGCGTGAACCCGCTTTTCGCGGCGCCGAGCCGGTGGCCGTTGAGGTAAACTTCCGCGACTTGCCGGACGGCCTCGAACTCGATGAAGACTTTCCGGCCGCGCCATTCGGCGGGCGCGGTGAAGGTTTTCCGATACCAAGCGCGACCGCTCCATTGCTCCTGTTCGCCGCGATGGCCGGGCAGGGACCAGTTGTCGAAGGTGTCGGTATCGTTGAAGGTGTGCGGCGTCGAGACCGTGGTCCACGCCGAGTCGTCGAACGCGGGAGACTCGGCGCCCGTGGGGTCGTCCCGGAGGAAGCGCCAGTCGCGGTTGAAATCGAGGGTGAGTCGCGCGGCGGCGAGGGAAGAGGCGGCGAGCATGAAGCTGAGGGAGGCGAAAAGGAGGCGGCGCATCGGGTTTCTACTCCGCGGCGAGGAGGGCCCGGCAGCGCACGAGCGCCTCGAGGAAGTAGTAATCGGCGTAGTTGAGCGGCACGTCGACTTCCTTGCCTTCGGGGCGGTTGCCGGTGCTGTGACGCAGAAGGAAACCGCCGTTCTCGCCCACTGAGGCGAGGTATTCGGGCGAGGCGAGGCTGCGGAGCTGGGCGTGGGCGAACGCGTGGTAGCGTTGCCGATCGGCCCGCGGCACGAAGGTGCCCAGCTCAAGCAGGGCCGAGGCCATGATGGCGGCGGCGGAGGCGTCGCGGGGCGTGCTGGGAAACTCCGGTGCGTCGAAGTCCCAGCGTGGAATCTTGTCGGCGGGCAGGCGGGGATGCCGGAGGACGAAATCCGCCGCCGCGCGGGCCTGCTGCAGGAAACGCGCTTCGCGCGTCTCGCGGTAGAGCAGGGTGAAGCCGTAGATCGCCCACGCCTGTCCGCGCGACCAGGTGGAATGATCGGCCAAGCCCTGATGCGTGACGCGTTGGCGGACCTTGCCGGTGCTGGGATCGTAATCGACGACGTGGTAGGTGCTGCCGTTGGGGCGGAAGTGGTGGCGCAGGGTGGTGTCGGCGTGTTGCACCGCGATGGTGCGGAACTGTGTATCGCCCGATTCGCGGGCGGCCCAGAGCAGCAGTTCGAGATTCATCATGTTGTCGATGATGACGGGAAATTCCCATTGGCGGCCCCAATCCCACGAGCGAATCGCGCCGACGCGGGCGTCGAAACGCGAGGCGAGGGAAGCAGCACCGTTGAGCAACACCGCCCGGTAAGCCGGATCGCCCGTGAGACGGTGGCCCTGGCCGAAACTGCAGCCGAGCATGAAGCCGAGGTCGTGCGTGCGGCGGTTGTGCTGGTGTGTGGCAAGCGATGCCGTGTAGCGCGCGGCGGCGGTGCGGAATTTCTCGTCGCCTTTCGACTCGACCAGATACCAGAGCGAGCCCGGGAAAAAGCCGACCGTCCAGTCGTTGCGGCTGAGGACCAGTTGTCCGTCCTCCCAGGTGCGCGGCAGGCCCTGGCGGCCGCGGAGCTGGTAGAGCATGAAATCGTATTGGGCGGCGGAGCGGATGAGGGCCTGTTCGACGACTTCGCGCAGCGGTATTGCGGTGTCCATCGGCGCACCCGACGTTCGCAGCGCGCACGCGATCAGCCCGAGGAGGCTGAGGGCAAGGAGGCGGAAGGACACGCGCACAGTGCTCCCATGCAAACGGTCCGCGGCGGCGCGGACAAACGAAAAGGTCCGGCCCGCCGGGCCGGGTGCGTCACACGCGGTATTCCTGCAGCGGGGTGGGATCGAGGATCTTGGTGTGCGGGAGGCGTTCGGTGAGCTCGCGGACGAACCAGGCGCGGGCATCGGGGTCGCCGTGGGTGATGACGAGGGAGCGCGGCGAGCATTGCACGGCGAACTCGAGGAGTTCCTCGCGGTCGGCGTGGCCGGAGAGTTCGAAACGCTCGATCGGGCAGCGGAGCTTGGTCTTCACGCTGGCGGCGGCGAAGAGGAACTCCTCGCCCTGCCGCGCGGCCTGCAGGTGGCCGCCGGGCGTGTCCGGGTCACAGTAGCCGACGAAGCAGATGCTGTTGCGGGCGTTGCCGGCGAGGCTGGCGGCGATGTTGTAGGACGGGGTGTTCTCGACGAGCATGCCGGAGCTGACGACGTAGATGCCCTGCTCGCGCGGCGGCTTGCCAGCCATGAGGTCGCGCGGCGTTTTGCGGACCTTGAGGTCCTTCAGGATGGTGCGCGTGAAGTGCACGAGCCCGGTCTTGCGCGCGATCTCGTCGAAGTAGTCGCAGAGATCCATGCCGAGGCCGCTGGCGAAGATGGGGGCCTCGGCGAGTTTGCCGAACTTCCGCGCGTCGTGCAGGATCGCGAGGATCTCCTGCATGCGGCCGAGGGCGAAGACGGGGATGAGCACGGAGCCGCCGCGTTGGAGGGTGTCGTTGATCGTGCTGACGAGGCGGACGACCTCGCGAGTGCGCTCGCGGCCGGCGGGGCGCTCGGTGGCGCCGCGGGTGGTCTCCATCACGAGCGTGTCGTAGTGGGCCTGCGGGAATTTGGCGGGGCCGAGCGTGCGCTGGGCCTCGAAGAGCACGTCGCCGGTGAAGAAAATGCGCCGATGCTTGTGCAGGATCTCGACGCCGGCGGCGCCGGCGATGTGGCCGGCGGGATAGAGGGTGAACTCGATCTCGTCGCGCTTGCCGGTGAACTTGCGGGGATGGTTGAAGGGATGCGGGTGCATCCGCGGCAGGAGGCGGTCGATCTCCTCGTGCGTGAAGAGCGGGTAATCCAGCACGCCCTTCTCCTCGCGCTCGCGCACCATCACGTTGGCGGAGTTGTGGAGCATGCGGTCGATCAGCGTGCGGCTGGGGCCGGTCATCACGACGGGCACCTGGGTCTGCTCGCGCAAGAGCAGTGGCAGCGATCCGATGTGATCGAGGTGACAGTGGGTGATGAGCACCAGGTCGAGCTCCACGCCCTGCAACGGGCGCAGGTCAGGCGCGGCGAGGCGGCCGGCCTTTTTCGGGTGCAGGCCGCTATCGATGACGAAGTGAAAGTCGCCGAGTTGGCAGTAAAGGGAGTTGGCGCCGATGCCGCCGTCGCGGTTGAGGTCGATGAGCTTCATCTCTGTGCGGTCAGGGAGGAGCACTGGCCGCCGGACCGCAAGTTAAAGCTCCAACCGGGACCAGTCAGCGGCTGCCGGGCGTCGCGGTCGCGGGATGCGCCTGCGGCTCAGCCCGGCGGCACTTCCAGTGCGAAAGGCGGGATGCGCACGAAGATCCGTGCGCCGTATTCGTCGAGGCCGTGAAAGCTGCCGTGGGCGCGGGCGTTGGCGGCGGTGACGTGGTAGCTGTTGTAGGAAAAATGGTCGCCCGGTGCGAGGCGCGGGGTCTCGCCCACGATCTTGTCGCCCTCGACCACGAGCTGCGTGCCGTCCTCGTTTTCCACTACCCATTTCCGACCGAGCAGGTGCACAGTGCGGTCGGAGTCGTTGTGGATGGTGAGGTAATAGATGAAGGCATGCGGCTGCTCGGGCGGCAGCTGGTCGCCGCCGTGGCGATAGACCAGTTTGTCTAATTCGACGCGAAGTCCCGGTAATTCCAAGGCGGGCATGGGCGTTAGCGGTTGAGGGCGGTGCGGCGGGCGGATTCAATCGGCGCAAGGGAGGACCCCATGAAAGCTATCGCGGAGGTTGCACGGGAAATCGGCATCGCCGAGGAGCATCTGTCCCTTTACGGGCGAGACAAGGCGAAGGTTGCCTTGGCTGCCTTGAAAAACAAACCGCCACGCGGCCGGCTCATCCTCGTCTCGGCCATCACGCCGACGCCGGCAGGCGAGGGTAAGACCGTGACCTCGATCGGGCTCGCGCAGGGGCTGCGCAAGCTCGGTCAGCGATCCGCGCTCGCGCTGCGCCAGCCGTCGATGGGGCCGGTCTTCGGCCGCAAGGGCGGAGCGACCGGCGGCGGGCGCAGCACCGTGCAACCGGCGGTGGACATCAACCTGCATTTCACGGGCGATTTCCACGCGGTCACCTCCGCGCACAACCTGCTCGCGTCGATCATCGACAACCGCCTGCACCTGAAACAGACGACGCTGACGCCGGACCAGGTGCTGTGGAAACGCGTGCTGGATGTGAACGACCGGGCGTTGCGCAATGTGCTGCTCAACGCCGGCGCGAAGACGGGCGAGCGGCGCAGTGGCTTCGACATCACGGCGGCCTCGGAGATCATGGCGATCCTTTGTCTTTCGGAGTCGTTGGAGGACCTGCGCGCGCGGCTTGACCGCATCGTGGTGGGCTTCACGACGGAGGGCGTGCCGGTGCGGGCGTCGGAGTTCAAGGCGACGGGCGCCCTGCTCGCGCTGCTGCGCGACGCACTGCAACCCAACCTCGTGCAGAGCGTCGAGGGCGTGCCGGCCTTCGTGCACGGCGGACCCTTTGCCAACATCGCGCACGGCTGCAACTCCGTGCTCGCGACGCGTCTCGCGCTGGCGCACGCCGACTACGTGGTGACGGAGGCGGGCTTCGCCTTCGACCTCGGCGGCGAGAAGTTCATCGACATCAAGTGCCGCCAATCCGGGCTGAGTCCCGATGCGATCGTGCTCGTCGCGACCGTGCGCGCGCTCAAGCTGCACGGCGGCGCGCCGCTGGCGGAGTTGCAGCGGCCGGACTTCGCCGCGCTCGAGCGCGGCCTCGCCAATCTGGAGGCGCACATCACGGCGGCGCGGAACTTCGGCCGGCCCGTGACGGTGGCGATCAACCATTTTCCAACCGATCTCGACGACGAGATCGCGCGCGTGGCGGGCTTCTGCCGGGCGTTGGGCGTGAATTGCGCGAAGTCGGAGGTGTTCGCGAAGGGTGGAGAAGGCGGCGTCGAACTGGCCGAGGCGGTGTTGTCCACGCTGCCGCTTGAGGTGCCGCGAGTGGAGTTCACGTATCGCGACGACCAACCGGTGCGCCGAAAGATGGAGGCGATCGCCAAGCGGTTCTACGGGGCCGACGGTGTCGACATCCTGCCCGAGGCGGAGCTGAAGCTCGGGCTGTTCGAGATCGCGGGATTCGGGAAGCTGCCGGTGTGCATGGCCAAGACGCAGAACTCGCTCAGCGACGATCCGGAGAAGACGGGTCGGCCGCGTAACTTCCGCATCACGGTGCGCGACTTCGAACTGGCGGCGGGTGCGGGCTTCATCGTCGCACTCACCGGGCAGATGATGCGCATGCCGGCGCTGCCGAAGGTGCCGGCGGCCGAACACATCGACCTCAACACTGACGGCGAGATCGTGGGCATTTCCGGCACCTGAGTTGCGACAGTGCGGGGCGAGTTTGGCCGTCGCAACGGGCTTCCGTTAAGCACCGCACGGGTGCGCGCGCGTCACGGAGAGTTTTCCCGCTTGCCACGCTACGCGAGCGCACGTCTCTAAGGTCATGGCTAAGCTCGCGCTCCTCTCGGTTAGTGACAAACGCGGTCTGGTGGACTTCGCCACGGCCCTTGTCCGCCAGCACGGTTACACGCTGCTGTCGACCGGCGGCACGGCGAAACTGCTCGCGGAGGCGGGTCTTCCGGTCACGGAGGTGAGCGCGCACACCGGGTTCCCGGAGATCATGGAAGGCCGTGTGAAGACGCTGCATCCGAAGATCCACGGCGGTCTGCTCTGCAGGCGCGATAAAGCCGACCATCTCGCGCAGGCGCAGAAGAACAACATCGACCTGATCGATCTCGTGGTGGTGAACCTTTACCCGTTCGAGCAGACGGTGGCGAAGCCGCACGTGGAGTTCGAGGAGGCGATCGAGAACATCGACATCGGCGGCCCGTCGATGCTGCGCAGCGCGGCGAAGAACCACGAGAGCGTCACCGTGGTCTGCGATCCGGCGGATTACGCGCCGGTGCTGGCGGCGCTGGCGGGCGGCGAGGCGGGCGCGGAGCTCAAGGCGCTGCGCCGCAAGCTCGCGTTGAAGGTCTTCCAGCGCACCGGCGCCTACGACACCGCCATCGCGCGCTACCTCGAGACGCAGCAGGAGGAGCCGGACTTGGAGGCGTTGAGCGGATTCCCTTCGACGTTCGCGCTCTCGCTCAAAAAGGCGCAGAGCCTGCGCTACGGCGAGAATCCGCACCAGAAGGCGGCGCTCTACGGCACGTTCCATGACCACTTCACGCAGCTGCAGGGCAAGGAACTCAGCTATAACAACATCCTCGATATCACGTCGGCGACCTACCTGATCGGCGAATTCGAGAAGCCGACGGTGGCGATCCTCAAGCACACGAACCCCTGTGGTGTGGCGAGCGCGGACACGTTGCTCGGTGCGTGGGAAAAGGCCTACGCGACGGACCGCCAGGCGCCGTTTGGCGGCATCATTGTCGTCAACCAGACGCTCGGGCAGGACGTGGCGGAGCAGATCAAGGACATCTTCACCGAGGTGATCATCGCGCCGCGTTTCAGCGACGAGGCGCTGGCGATCTTCGCGAAGAAAAAGAACCTCCGCCTCATGGTGGCGAAGGAAGGCATCGGTGCGGACTCGCTGCTGGAGGTGCGCTCCGTCGTCGGCGGCGTATTGGTGCAGGACCGCAACCGCACGCTCGGCAATCTCAAGGATTTCAAAGTCGTGACGAAGCGCCAGCCGACCGCCGACGAGTGGGAGGCGATGCTCTTCGGCTGGAAGGTCGGCAAGCACGTGAAGTCGAACGCGATCGTCTATTGCCGCGGCGAACAGACGCTCGGCGTCGGCGCCGGCCAGATGGCGCGCGTCGACAGCTCGCGCATCGCGGTGTGGAAGGCCGGCGAGGCCAAGCTCGACTTGCAGGGCTCGGTCGTGTGCAGCGAGGCGCTGTTCCCGTTCGCCGACGGACTGATCGCGGCGGCGGATGCGGGTGCGACGGCGGCCATCCAGCCGGGCGGCGCGATCCGCGACGAGGAAGTCATCGCGGCCGCCGATGCGCGCGGCATGGCGATGGTCTTCACGGGCATCCGGCACTTCAAACACTGAGGCGCCGCCCGATCCGCCACGAGCATGATGCGCGTCGGGACGACCGACGTCGCCTTGGCGCGGGTTACCTTAAACTGGAGCCGCAAGGCCCAAGGGTAGCGGCGAGCGTCCCGCTCGCCACGAGTGAGGTGGCCGCCAGGGACGGCGGCCGCTACCTGACGCTACGGTCGCAGGCTTTCTGAAACGGCTCCAGCACTCCGGCACACGCTGGAAAGGCCGGACGCAACGGCATGAAAAAGCCCGCGTCGGTGGAACGCGGGCGAAGAGAGTGGGGCCGAGGCGCGCAGCTTAACTTTTCTTGGCGCGGCCGGGCTTGGGCACGATGTTCAGGTAGGTCTTGGCAAGCATCTGCGACTCGTAGAACTCGACCAGGCGCACGCCTTCGCGCGGCTTGATGAGATCCTTCTTCGTGGCGTGGTCGATCTGCTGCTTCACGCGGCGGCAGAGTTCCTCCCACTGGTATTGCACGCCTTCGATGACGTCGGCGACGCGGGAGCCGGCGAGCGCTTCCTCGATGTAGAAGCCGTTGGGCTCGTCGTCCTCGAGGAAGACGTGCACCTCGTTCACGCGACCGAAGAGGTTGTGCAGGTCGCCCATGATGTCCTGGTAGGCGCCGGTGAGGTAGATGCCGAGGTAGTAGGACTGGCCGTGTTTCAACGGGTGGAGTTGCAGGTAGTCCTTTTGATCCTGGAGATCGATGAAGCTGCCGATCTTGCCGTCGGAGTCGCAGGTGATGTCGACGAGGATGGCGTTGACGGTGGGCTTCTCGTTCAGGCGGTGCAGCGGGGTGACGGGGAAGAGCTGCTTGAGCGCCCAGGAGTCGAGGAGCGACTGGAAGACGGAGAAGTTGCAGACGTATTGGTCGGCGAGGAGCTTCTTGAGGTCGTGCAGTTCCTCGGGCTGGTAGCCGGAGGCGTTGCCCTCCTTGTCGATCTGCTCGCAGACCTGCCAAAAGATTTGTTCGGCGGCGGCGCGGTTCTCGAGGTCGAGGTAGCCGAGGTTGAAGAGCGAGAAGGCTTCTTCCTTTTTCTGGATGGCGTCGTGGTAACGCTCGAGGCGGCCGAGCTTGGCCTTGTTCTTCAACAAGACCTCCATGTCGGTGACGATTTTGTGCTTGGACTTCGGCTGATGCTGCTTGCCGAGGGACTCGCGCTTGTTGATGCGCTCGAAGACCTCGACGACGAGCATCGAGTGCGGCGCGGCGACGGCGCGGCCGGACTCAGTGACGATGTCCGGCACCGGCACGTTCATCGCGGTGCAGATTTCGCGGACGTTGAAGACGATGTCGCGGGCGTATTCGTCGAGCGAGTAGTTCATCGACGACTCGAAGTTCGTGCGCGAACCGTCGTAGTCGATACCGAGGCCGCCGCCGCAGTCGAGGTAGCCCATCGGGAAACCCATTTTCGCGAGCTGGCAGTAGAAACGCGCGGCCTCGGTGACGGCGGCCTTGATCGTGATGATGTTCGGCACCTGCGAGCCGATGTGGAAGTGCACGAGCTTGAGCGCCTGCTGCATCTTGGCGGCGCGGAGCTTTTCGACGGCGAAGAGGACTTCGGCGGTGTTGAGGCCGAACTTGGCGTTGTCGCCGGTGGAGGAGGACCATTTGCCCTCGCCGCGGGTCTGGAGCTTCACGCGGAAGCCGATCATCGGCTTCACGCCGGTTTCTTTGGCGAGGCGGATGACGCTGTCGACTTCGGAGAGCTGCTCGATGACGATGATGACCTTCTTGCCCAGCTTGCGGCCGAGGAGGGCGAGGCGCATGTAGTCGTCGTCCTTGTAGCCGTTGCAGATGATGAGGCGCTGCTGGCCTTCGTGCATGGCGAGGGCGATCATCAGCTCGGGTTTCGAGCCGGCTTCGAGGCCGTAATTGAAGTCCTTGCCGGCGGCGACGATCTCGTCGACCACTTCGCGGAGCTGATTGACCTTGATGGGGAAGACGCCTCGGTATTCGCCCTTGTAGCCCTCTTCCTTGATGGCCTTGCGGAAGGTCTCGTTCAGCTGGACGACACGGTGGCGGAGTTTGTCCTGGAAGCGGATGACGAGCGGGGCTTTGAGGCCCATGCTGACGGCTTCGTCGACGACGTCCATGACGCGGATGCTGCGTCCGTCGGCCAGGGGCTGGACTTGGACGAAGCCTTCGGGGGCCACGTTGAAATGGTTGGCGCCCCAGCGCTTAAAGCCGTAAAGCTCTTCGGATTGCGTCGCTGTCCAAGTGGAGGCGGATTTGGTCTTCAATGGGCGGAGAGGCGGGCAGGGTTAGGCTTGCTTTTTGTTGGGTCGCTTAGATTAATCGCCGTTTTCATTTTTCAAAACCACTTAAGAATCAATGACCAAATTATCCCTGCTCCTCGCCCAAGCGCAGCCCGCGGCCCCTTCCGGCAGCTCCATGCTCATGCAGATGCTGCCCTTGGTCCTGATGTTCGCCGCCATGTATTTCCTGCTCATCGCTCCGCAGCGCAAGAAGCAGAAGGAACACGAGAAGATGCTCGGCGGCCTGAAGGCCGGCGATGAGATCATCACGACTGGCGGCATCTACGGCACCATCACCAGCGTGAAGGACGACCGTTTCATCGTCCGCGTCGGCGACAACACCCAGAAGCTGGAAATCGGCAAGGGCTTCGTCCACGCGCTCGTCAAGAAGACGGACGCCTGAGCGTCCCCGCTGTCTGCGCGCGGGACGCGGCGAGGAGCCGCGCCTGGATGCGCCCCCGTTTAACAACCTACACCCATGCTCCGTTCCCAACTCTGGAAAATGATCCTCTGCCTCGGCATCGCGCTGTGGGCGGTGATCACCCTCGTGCCCGTCAAAGACCGCGAATTCGGCCAGTTCGTGCGTGAAGAGGCCACGGCCAAACAGACCGAGTTCAACGCCCTCATCGGCAAGGCCAGCGCCCGCGTGCAGAGCGGGCAGGCCCCCAGCGTATTCATGGCGCTGAAGCAGATCGGCCGCGAGGAGAAGATCGACCTCTCCCAGTTCTTCCCGCAGATCCGCCTCGAGGAAAACCTCAAGAACGTCGAGAAGCGCAACAACATCCTCCTCGACGAACTGCTCCGCCAATCGAAGGGCCGACTGCAGCTCGGCCTCGACCTCAAGGGCGGCGTCGCCTTCACCCTCGAAGTCGACGAGACCGCGCTCGGAGCCGAGCAGGCCGTGCGCCAGGAGAAGCTTTCCAAGGCCATCGAGATCATCAGCAACCGCGTGAACGGACTCGGCGTCGCCGAGCCGATCATCCGCCCGGTGGGCACGAGCCGCATCGAAGTGCAGCTGCCCGGCGTCTCGACCAAGGACAATCCCGAGGTGGTCAACAGCCTCCGCAAGCCGGCGCGCCTCGACTTCCGCCTCGTGCATCCCTTCGCGGTCCCGCCGCAGGAGCCGCCTCCGGGCTACGAGACGCTGGCCCTCGAGATGGAAGCGCGGAACGGCGAAGTCATCGCCGAGGAACTCTTCGTCAAGCGCATCCCCGAGATGGGCGGCGAGGGCGTTGCCGATGCTTATCCGATCATGGATGAGTTCGGCCGCTTCAAGATCATCCTCAAGTTCACCGACGCCGGCAGCAAGCAGTTCGCCGCCGTCACCCGCACCATCGCCAACGAGAACCAGCGCACCGGCCGCCTCGGCCGCCTCGCCATCGTGCTCGACGGCAAGCTCTACTCGGCCCCGACCGTCCGCGAGGAGATCTCCGGCGGCAGCGCCGAGATCTCCGGTTCCTTCTCCCAGCGCGAGGCCATCGATCTCGGCAACGTGTTGAACAATCCGCTCGATGTCCCGCTCTCCATCAAGGAGCAATACGAGGTCGGCCCTTCCATGGCCGAAGACGCCATCGTGAGCGGCCGCAATGCCTTCATCGCCGGCACGGGCCTCACCATCGCCTTCATCCTCTTCTTCTACACCGTGGGCGGCTTCGTCGCCGCCGTCGGCATGGGCATCAACGTGCTCATCGTCCTCGCGGTCATGGCCAACGTCGGCGCCACGCTCACCATGCCCGGTATCGCCGGCATCGTGCTGACGCTCGCCATGTCGGTCGACTCGAACATCCTCATCTTCGAGCGCATGCGCGAGGAGCTGAAGCTCGGCAAATCCCTGCCCACCGCGTTGGAGGCCGGTTTCGACAAGGCCTGGTCCGCCATCTTGGACGGCAATCTTACGACGCTCATCACTGCGGTGCTCATGATCGTTCTCGGCACCGGCCCGGTGAAGGGCTTCGGCGTGACGCTCACGATCGGTATCTTCACCACGATGTTCGCTGCGGTGGTGGTCTCGAAGCTCATCCTCGAGATCCTGGTCCACGGCAACCTTATCAAGAAGATGCCGATGTTCTCCGTGCTGCAGAACACGAACTACGATTTCCTCAAGTATGCCAAACCGGCCTTCATCGGTTCTTGGCTGGTGATCGCGATCGGCCTCGGCGTCATCGCCTACAAGGGCAAGGAAGTCTACGGCATCGACTTCGTGGGTGGCGACACGGTCACGATGACCTTCAGCAAGCGCGTCGAGGTCGGCACGCTGCGCGCCGCCGCCAACGCCGCGGGTTTCCAGGAAGTCAGCCCGGTTTACCAGAAGCAGCTCGGCGCCGATCTCGAGGTGCTCAAGGTCACGACCAACTTCGGCCAGGGCACCAATCTGATGCAGGCGCTGCAGAAGGCCTTCCCGGAGGCGAATTTCGTCTACGCTGGCACCAGCGCCATCGGCCCCTCGGTGGGTGAGGAAATTCAGTGGAACGCCCTCTGGTCCGCCTTCTGGGCGCTCCTGCTTATCCTCGTCTACGTCGCCTTCCGCTTCGAGTTCGGCTACGGCATGGGCGCGGTCATCTCCACCATCCACGACGTGCTGATGACCATCGGCCTCTTCGTGCTCTTCGACCGCCAATTCAACGCCTCGATGGTCGCGGCCATCCTGCTCGTCATGGGTTACTCGATCAACGACACCATCGTCGTGTTCGACCGCATCCGTGAGGAGCTGAAGCTCAACCCGACGGGCACGCTGCGCGACATCATTACCCGTTCGCTCAACCTCACCCTTTCGCGCACCGTCATCACCGGCGGCACCACGCTGCTCACCGCCATCGTGCTGCTGCTCGTCACGGGCGGCGAGGTGAACGACATCGCCTTCACGCTGCTCATCGGCGTCCTCACCGGCACCTTCTCCTCGCTCTTCATCGCCTGCCCGATCTTCTACTGGTGGCACAAGGGCGACCGGAAGCACGTCGAGGCTCATCACGACATCGCGCCCAAATACGAGTGGGCCGGTTCGTCCCGCGCTTCCGAGTAAGCCGTTCCGGGTGGAGCGCGCCGTCCGCGGCGCGCCCGCCATCGTGCGAGCCCGGCTGATTTCAGACCGGGCCACCCGGGTCCCGTCATGCGCTGGAACTATACGCCGGTCCACGCCACCCGCGTGGTGGACCTCGCGCGCGAACTGGGCGTCGCGCCCGTCGTGGCCGAGTTACTGCTGCGGCTTGGGCAGACCGAGCCCGGCCCGGCCGCCCACTTCCTTCAGCCCACATTGGCGTCGATCGGCGATCCCTTCGCCCTGAGCAATCTGGAGGCCGCGGTCGCGCGCCTGATCCAGGCGATCGAGCGCCGCGAGCAGGTCTTTGTGCTCGGCGACTACGATGTCGATGGCGTCAGCAGCACCACGCTGCTCGTGGGCGTGCTGCGGCGCCTCGGCCTGCAACCGCGCTACTTCGTGCCGCGGCGGTTGGAGGAAGGCTACGGGCTCACGCGCAATGCGATCGACCGCGCGCTCGAGGCGGCCAAGCCCGACCTGTTTGTCGCCCTCGATTGTGGCACGAATTCCCACGAGGAAATCGCCCACCTCCGAGCCCTCGGGGTCGACGTGCTGGTGGTCGACCATCACCGCTCGAAGGATGCGGCCGTGGCCGACGGCGTGTTGATCAACCCGCACGTGCATCCCTGCGAGGGCGACTCCGCCTGGCGTCATCTCTGCACGGTCGGCCTCGTGTTCAAGCTGTTGCACGGCCTGCTCAAGCAGCTGCGCGCGGCGAATTTCCCCGGGGTGATGGAGATTCGCCTGCGCGATTACCTCGACCTCGTGGCGCTCGGCACAGTGGCCGATTTGGTGCCGCTGATCGGGGAGAATCGCATCTTCGCGCGCCATGGGCTCAGCGTGCTGTCGCAGACGCAGCGACCCGGTCTGCGCGCGCTCATGTCCGTGGCCGGGCTCAAGCCCGAGCAGGGGCTTGCGCCCGTCGACATCTCGTTCCGGCTCGGGCCGCGCATCAACGCCAGCGGACGCCTCGCCGACGCCTCGCTCTCGGTCGACCTGCTGCTGAGTGACGATGAGGATTTCTGCCGCCAGGCTGCGCGTCAGCTCGACGACCTCAACCGCGAGCGGCAGGACATCGAGCGGTTGATCACGGAGCAGGCGGAGAAGCACGTGGATACCCAGTTCGCCGACGCCTGCGGCTTCGTGCTCTTCGACGAAGGTTGGCATCCGGGCGTGGTGGGCATCGTGGCCGGGCGCATTTCCCGCAAATACAACCGCCCCGCAATCGTGCTCGGCAACGAGGGCGAGCTGGCCAAGGGCTCGGGCCGCGGCGTCGTCGGCGTCAACCTCGTGGAGATGCTCGGTGCCTGCCAGGGATTCCTCGAGAGCTGGGGCGGGCATCCGATGGCGGTCGGCGTCTCGCTGCGCAAGCCGCGGTTGGAGGAGTTCCGCGAGAAATTCAACGCCGTGCTCCAAGCCTCGCGTGGGCTGGAGGCCTGCGAACCGATCATCGAGTTGTCCGGCTGGCTGGAGGGCCGGGAAGTCACGGAGACCTTGATGGATGAACTCGGCCAAATGCATCCGTTCGGGCAGGGCAACCCGGAGCCGACCTTCGGCGTGAGGGGACTGCGTCTGCGTCAGCGGCCCGAGGTTTTCAAGGAGCAGCACTTCCGTTTCATGGCCGAGGACGCTATGGGCCGCCGGATCAGTGGCGTCGCCTGGAAGATGGCGGATCGCCTGCCGCCAACCGGCGTGCCGCTCGAGTTGGCGGTGCAGCTGAATTGGAACCATTTCAACGGCCGCAAATCCCTCCAACTGGAGCTGCAGGACTGGCGTCGCGCATCAGATGCACCTGACGCATAAATTCTGCTTGCCGTGGCCGTCGGAACTTCGCTTATTCACCGCTCCGTTACGCAGCCGTAGCTCAATTGGATAGAGCATCTGACTACGGATCAGAAGGTTTGGGGTTCGACTCCCTACGGCTGCGCCACTTTCCACTTCACCGCCTCTTCCCTCACCGGAAGGGGCGGCTTTGTTTTGGGCCTTGGCGACTCCGTGCGGCACAGGGCGAGGCTCGCGGGTGGATCGATTCCTCCGAGGCGCGAATCTGTTAGACACGCGTTAAAATCCTCTGCGACAGCGAACGGGGGGCAGCGCGCTCAGGGATAGGCTTGCGCCGCGGGAAGGGCTTGGCGTCTAGTGGGGCTCCGCAACTGCCTTATGACGATTTCCACGCAAGCAGAAGGACGTGCGGGCGCGTCGGCGCGTCCCGATGCTGCCCGGAAACAAGTGCTCTTGGTGGATGACCATCCCATCACGCGCCACGGCTTGCGGGTCCTGATCGAGCAGCACGGCGGCTTCGCCGTCTGCGGCGAGGCGGACAACGCGGCGCAGGCCATGGAGCTCGCGGCGAAGTTGCGGCCCGATGTCGCCATCGTCGACATCGCACTCCGCACGGCCAACGGCATCGAGCTCACCAAGAATCTCCGCGCCCATTCCCCCGGGCTGCACGTGCTCGTCCTGTCGATGCACGAGGAGGATCTTTATGCGGAGCGTGCCCTGCGCGCCGGCGCCAAGGGCTACCTGATGAAACATGAGGCCAGCGAGCGCGTCATCGCGGCTTTGCAGCGGATCGTGGAAGGACAGATTTTCGTGAGCGAACGCGCGCAGGCGCGCATGCTCGCGCGCTTGATCAGCCCACGCGGAGGGGAAGTCGGTTCGCCGGTCGATACGCTCAGCGATCGCGAGATGGAGGTGTTCCAGCTCCTCGGTGAAGGCTACGCCACCCGCCAGATCGCGGAACGGCTGAATCTGAGCATCAAGACCATCGATTCCTACCGTGAGCATCTGAAGCTCAAGTTGAACCTGTCCTCGGGCGCCGAGTTGGTCCGCTACGCCATCCAATGGGTGAAATCGCAGCCGGGCGTCTGATGGGTTTCGCGATGCGGACAGACTGAACCGCTTGGCTGCAACGCGCATGAACGTCCCGCTCCTCCACGTCCCCAGCGCTGCGCCCGATGCGGTGGTGCGGGTGCTCTTGATCGGCGATGAGCAAGTCGATGTCTGCGGGCTTCTGCCTTGGTTCGGGCGCGGGGAGTTGTCGCGCCATCGCGCCGAGCGTGTCTCCAGCGTCGCGGCCGCGCTGGCGGTCATCGAGCGCGGGGAATGCGATGTCGTCCTCATTGACCATCGCGTCTGGACGACGCCCGGTCTCGAACTCGGAGGCGAAATCCAGCGGAGGAACGCCGATTTGCCGGTGGTGCTGCTCGTCGAAAAGGAAGACACCGAGCTCGCTGAGCAGGCCATGGCCACGGGTGTGGCTGACTGCCTTTGTCGCGACGAACTCACGCCCGGTCTGCTCCGGCGGACGATTCGCCATATGGTGCGGCATGCGGCGATGGTGCACGAGTGGCGGCGGAGCCGGCAGCGCTTGGAGCTTTTCCTGCAGCAGGTGCCGTGCGCGATCGCCATCTGCGATGCGCAGCAACGGATCGTCTTTCGCAACGGCCTGTTCGCTGAGATCCTCCGGGAGTTCGACGGCCCGGCGCTCGTGGAGTCCGGGGGCACGCCGTGGATTCTGCGGCAAGGCGAGCGCTGCTGGCTCGTCACGTCGTTCCTATTGCCGGGGGAGCCCGACGGCGGGCAGACGGGCGTGGCCGCCCTTGAGATCACCGCGAGCGTGCAAGCAGAGGAAGGGCGGCAACGGCAGGGCCAGTTCCTCGACAACATCATGAAGAATCTGCCCGTGCTCGTGGGCCGACTTGATGGTGCGGGCGTGGTCGTGGAGGCGCGGGGAGCGCTCCGCGCCGGTGGCATCCGGGGCGAGGCTCTTATCGGCCGGCGTTTTGCAGAGCTGTTTCCGCAAAGCCACGAATGCCTCGCGCAGGCGCTGCGCGGTGGCGAGATCGGGTTCGCCTTGCATGGCCTCGATGAGGACCGCGAGTGGCACGCGGATTTCCATGCAGTCGGCCAACCGGACGGTGGTGCGGTGTTCTTCGGCCGCGATGTTACCGAGCGGCGGTGGCTCGAGCACCGGTTGCTGACGGTGACGGAGGCGGAGCAGCAACGCATCGGCGCCGATCTGCACGACGGGTTGGGGCAGAAACTCACGGGGCTGGCCTGCCTCGCGACGGCGTTGCGCGACCGGTTGACCGGCGCCGAGACTGCGCAAGCCAGTCTGATCGCGGCGTTGGCCAACGATGCCACCCTCGAATCGCGCGCCATCGCCCGCGGGCTCAATCCGGTGCAACTGGAGCAGGCCGGCGGCCTGATTGTCGCCCTCGCGGATTTGGTGGAGAGCACGGGTCTCGTGCATGGCGTGCAATGTCGCCTGCAAGCCGACACGCCGGAGGAGGAAACGCTGCCGCACGTCACCGCGGTGCAGCTTTACCGCATCGCGCAGGAGGCCATCAACAATGCCGTGCGGCACGGGCTGGCCCGACGCATCGAGGTCGCGTTGCGCGCGGAGGGCCGGGAGCGGAGCCTGTCCATCGCGGACGACGGCGTGGGCTTTGACCGCACCTCGCCGCGGATGCGGCAGGGCGGCCTGCGTATCATGGAATACCGGGCGAACCTGATCGGGGGAACCTTGCTCGTCGACGCGCAGCCCGACGCAGGCACGCGCATCCGCTGCCAGTTCGTCCTGCCCGACGCGCCTGCCAACCCTGCGCCGTAAAGCGGCTCTGCCGTTTTGCCGGGCGAGTTTTTGTTTTCCCTCGGGGCGGAAAGCGCGTTGAATGGCCGCGATGTTGACCCCGCCCCCTCGGCTAACGTCGCTGCTGTTCACCCCCGGCTCCCGGCCCGAGCGTTTCGAGAAAGCCGTCGCGAGCGGTGCCGACGGCATCATCATCGACTGGGAGGATGCCGTCCCTGCGGCCGACAAGGACCATGTGCGTGCGGAAGTGATTGCCTGGCTCACCGAGCGTGGGCGCGTGGGGGCGCCGCCTTTCTTGACCGCCCTGCGGATCAACTCGCTGCGCAACGCGCACGGGCTGGCCGATCTCGACGCCCTGAATGCTGCGGCGTTGCCTCTGGATTTGGTCGTGTTGCCGAAGGTCGAGTCGGCGGCGGAGGTCCATCAGGCGCTGCGCAAGTTGCGCGGCGAGGTGCGGCTGGTCTGTCTGGTGGAGACGGTGCTCGGGGTGCGGCACGCGGCGGAGATCGCCACCGCTGCGCCCCAAGTGGCCGCGCTCGCGTTCGGCGGCTTCGATCTTTCCGCAGAGACCGGCGGCGAACCGACGTGGGACGCGCTGCTTTGGCCGCGCACGCAGGTCGTGCACGCCTGCGCCGCCGCCGGCGTGCTGGCGCTGGATCAGCCGTGCATCGCGCTCGATGACAGCGCCGCGCTCACGGCCGAGTGCGAGCGCGTGCGTGCTCTGGGCTTCGCCGGTAAACTGGCGGTCCACCCGCGGCAATGCGCCGTGATTCAGGCCGCCTTCCAACCGGGAGCGGAACAGGTCGCGCGGGCGCGACGGATCGTCGCAGCGGTCGAGCAGGCGCAGGGCAATGTGGCTGTTGTGGACGGGCAGATGATCGACGTCCCGATGTTCCGTTCGGCGCAGCGCGTGTTGCAACGCGCCGGTGGCGGAGGCGCGTCATGAGTGGATTCTCCGCCTACATCCGGACAGGCGAACAGCGTTTTCGCGAGCGCTTCGGCTTGGATTTCGAGCAGTTTGCCGTTGGGCAGCGTTTCAAACACCGTCCGGGGCTCACCCTTTCGCAGCAGGACAGTCGCGACGAGTGCCTCGACACGCTCAATCAGCAGATGCTGCATTTCGATGAGCAGTTTGCTGCGCACGGCGAGTGGAAGCAGTGCCTGATGGATTCCACGCTCACGACCAAGGTGGTGTTCGGCATGACGTGGAAGACCTTCGCGAAACGCGTGCAGCTGCTCGGCTTCGATGAGATCACACTGACGAAGCCCGTGTTCGGCGGCGATACGCTCTACGCCGAGTCCGAGATTCTCGCGCACGCCGATCATCCGGCCACGCCCCTCGCTGGACGGTTGAAGGTCTGCACGCTCGGTCTCAACCAGCGGGGCGAGCAGGTCGCCCGGCTCGTTTACGACATGCTCATCGCGCGCGCGGGACACGACGATTTCACCCGCATCGATTACTGAGCCATGGACCGCCACGCCTCGCACGTCGAAGTCGCCCCGGGAGTCTTTCTCGAGCGCATGGGCCTGTTCTTCGAGGACATCGTCGTGGGCGAGACCTACGAGCACCGGCCCGGCAAGACGTTCACCGCCGAGGAGAGCATGACGCAGACGCTGCGCGCGCTCGATCAGACGCCGGCGTTGACCGACCTGCATTTTCATCACCGGGCCGGACACGGCCCGCTGCCGATCAATCCGCTGCACGTGCTCGCCGTGCTCACGGGCATGATGACGAAGACTTTTTCCCGGATCGTGGCCAACCTGGCGTGGAAGCACGTGAAATTCCACGGCCCGGTGCTGGCGGGCGACACGATTTACGCCGAATCGACGGTGCTCGAGAAACGCGAATCCAAGTCGCGGCCGGGGCAGGGAATCATCCAAGTGGCCACGACGGCGCGCACGCACGACGGTCGGCTGGTGTGCACGTTCGAGCGGACCATCCTCATCTACGGCCGCGGGCAGGGACCGTATGAGGCCGCAGGTTATTGAGGCGCGGCGGGCGTGCCGCAGGCGCGCGCGTCAGCGGATGATGGCACCGCCGCAGATCACGGTGTCCACGGGATTGCCGCCGAGTTCGTAGGCGAGCTGTCGCTCGTCCTTGTGGCGCAGCAGCAGCAAATCGGCCCGCTTGCCGACTTCGATCGAGCCGCGATCGGTGTAACCGAGCAGTTGCGCGGGGTTGTAGGTCGCAGCGACGATCGCCTCGGCCGGCAACAGCCCGCAGAAGCGGACCGCGAGCGCGATGGCCAGCGGCATGGAATGGGTGGGCGCCGTGCCGGGGTTGCAATTCGTCGCGAGCGCGAGCGCGCCGCCTTGGTCGACAAAGAAGCCGGCCTTGGCGAAACGCTGGTCGGTGTGGAAGCCGGTGCAGGGCAGGATCACGCCGAAGGTCGGCGATTGGGCCAGCGCGATCAGGTCCGCCTTGGTCGAGGCTTCAAGATGGTCGACGCTGCGCGCGTGCAGACGGATCGCCTCGGGGATCATGCCGAGCGAGTTGAACTGGTCCGCATGCACGCGGATCGGGTGATGTTTGCGTGCTTTCTCGAACAGGCGGACGCAGGCTTCCACGGACCACGCTTCTTTCTCGCAATAGGCGTCCACAGCGATGTCGGGAAACTCGCGCGATACCTCGGCCAACATCTCCTTGGTGACCATGCGCGGGTAATCCTCGGGGTCGCCGTCGAGCGCGTGGCCGAGGAGCGCGGTGGGCGAGACCGTGCCGGGCCAGTCGCTGGCGGCGCGGCGGATCGCACGGAGCATCTTGAGCTCGGCTTCGGTATTGAGGCCGTAGCCGCTTTTCACCTCCACCGTGGTCGTGCCGTCACGCAGCAGGTTGCCCAAGCGCTCGCGCAGGGAGGCGGCGATCTGCTTTTGCGTGGCTTCGCGCACGGCGCGCACAGTGGCGTGGATGCCGCCGCCGGCCTTCAGGATGTCGAGATAGGCGGCGCCGTTGAGCTTCTGCTCCCACTCGTCGAGCCGGTCGCCGGCCCAGCAGGCGTGCGTGTGACAATCGACGAAGCCCGGCAGCAGCACGCGGCCGGCGGCATCGATGATCTCGGCGTCGGCGGGGGCCTCCACCTTCGCCCCGACGGCAGCGATGCGACCGTCGGCCACGAGCACTTCGCCTTGCGGGATGACGCCGAGCTCGCGCAGGGCCTTGCCGCGGCGGGGCCCGGAAACGTCCGGAAGCGCGAGTGTGAGAATGCGGGCGTTGCGGAGGAGGACAGAGGGCATCGCGTCTGGATTGTTTGTAGAGGCCAGTCTTGCTGCGCCTAAGGAGAACCGATGAGGACGGGCGCAGCAAGACTGCGCCCCTACAGGGGCAGCGAGCGATGCGTCATCAGCGCTCGGCGAAGCCGCGGAGGAAACTGAGAAAGAGATGCGCCGCGACGCGAGCGGTGCGGCCGGTCTCGTCGTGCGCGGGGTTGAGCTCCATGAGATCGAAGCAGCGGACGGTGCGATTCGCACCGCAGGCGCGCACCCAGGCCTCGGCCTCGCGCACGGTCCAACCGGCGGGATTCAGCGCGCTGACGCCCGGGGCGTGCGCGGCGTCGAGCACGTCGAGGTCGAAGCTGACAAAAAGGTGCTTGGCCTTCGGCAGGACGACGCGCGCCCGGTCGGGATGGATGCGGCCGCCGTGCGCTTGGAACCATGCGAGGTGCGCGGCGGAGTTCACCAGCGGGCGGAAGCCGTGCAGGTGCAGCGCCCGGACGCCGCAATCCTCGATGAGCCGGCGGAAGGGCATGCCCGAGCCCATGGTTTCGCGGACGTCGAGATGAGCGTCGAAGTAGAGGCCGGTCGGCTTGGGGAAACGCGCCGCGACTGCCCGCACGAACGGGTAGGTGAGATCGTGCCCGCCGCCGATCGCGATCGGGAACAGGCCGGCATCGAGCAGCGCGCCCGTGGCGGCCGTGACGCGGCGGTGCGTCTCTTCGAGCGTATCGGACACCTCGATATCGCCGGCATCGAACACGCGCGGCAACTCGCCGGCGGCGCACGTTGCGGCGCCGTAGCGGCACAGCGCTTCGCGGAAAGCCGCCGGGCCACGGGCGGCGCCGGGGCGGCCATTGTTCATCCAGACCCCTCGGTCATCCGGGATGCCGAGCAACGCGATGCGGCAACCTTCGGGCGAGTCGGTGCGGAAAGTTGCCGCCAAGCGGGCCGGCGAAAGGTCCGCAGGCCAGCGGGCGGGGACGAGGTGCGGGATGGTTTTCATCGGACGCTCACCAGGTTTTCATCGGCACGGGGACGCTCAAGCGATCGGCGCAGGCCTGGGCCTCGGCGTAGCCGGCGTCGGCGTGGCGGAAGACACCCATCATGGGATCGTTCGTGAGGACGCGCTCGAGGCGGCGCGCGGCTTCGGGCGTGCCGTCGGCGACGATGACTTGCCCGGCGTGTTGCGAGTAACCGATGCCAACGCCACCGCCGTGGTGGAAACTCACCCACGAGGCGCCGCTGGCGATGTTCACCATCGCGTTGAGGATCGCCCAGTCGCTGATCGCGTCGGAGCCGTCCTTCATCGCTTCGGTTTCGCGGTTCGGGCTGGCGACGGAGCCGCAGTCGAGGTGATCGCGGCCGATGACGATGGGCGCCTTCACGCGACCGTCGGCCACCATCTGGTTGAAGAGCAGGCCGGCTCTATGTCGCTCGCCGAGGCCCAGCCAGCAGATCCGGGCGGGCAGGCCTTGGAACGCGACACGCTCGCCGGCCATCTTCAGCCAACGGTGCAGGGCTTGGTCGGCGGGGAAAAGTTCCATCAACGCGCGGTCGGTCGCTGCGATGTCGGCCGGATCGCCGGAAAGCGCGACCCAGCGGAACGGCCCCCGACCGAGGCAGAATTGCGGGCGGATGTAGGCGGGAACGAAACCAGGAAAATCAAAGGCGCGTTTCACGCCTTGGTTGAGGGCGTGCTGGCGAAGGTTGTTGCCGTAATCGAAGGTCTTGGCACCGCGCGCCTGGAGCTTGAGCATCGCCTGCACGTGGCGCGCCATCGAGGCGAGCGAGAGCTTCTGGTATTTCTTCGGGTCGGCTTTGCGCAGCTTGGCCGCGGCTTTGAGGTCGTAGCCGACAGGCACGTAACCGACGAGCGGGTCGTGCGCGCTGGTTTGGTCGGTGAGAACATCGACGCGGATTTTGCGCGCGATGAGGCGTTCGAGCAGATCGGTGATGTTGGCCACGACGCCGACGCTGAGGGCTTGGCGCTGTGCGGCGTAGCGCACGGCGCGGTCGATGGCCTCGTCGAGCGACGGAGCGATTTCGTCGAGGTAGCGGTCGTGCACGCGCTTTTGCAGGCGCGACTTGTCGACGTCGGCGATGAGGCACGTGCCCTCGGCCATCGTGATGGCGAGCGGTTGCGCGCCGCCCATGCCGCCGCAACCGCCAGTGACGCAGAGGCGACCGGCGAGCGAGCCGCCGAAGTGCTGGCGGCCGCACTCGGCGAAGGTCTCGTAGGTGCCTTGGAGGATGCCTTGCGTGCCGATATAGATCCATGAGCCGGCCGTCATCTGGCCATACATCATGAGGCCGCGTTGCTCGAAATCGTCGAACCGCTCCTGCGTCGCCCACGCGGGAACGATGTTGCTGTTGGCGATCAGAACGCGCGGGGCGTCGACGTGCGTGCGCACGACGCCGACGGGCTTGCCGGATTGGACCAGCAGGGTTTCGTCGGGAGCAAGCTTGGGCAGGGCGGCCAGGATGGCGTCGAAGCAGGCCCAGTTGCGCGCGGCCTTGCCGCGGCCGCCGTAGACGACGAGGTCGGCGGGGCGTTCGGCGACCTCGGGGTCGAGATTGTTCATCAGCATCCGCAGCGCGGCCTCGGCGGCCCAGGATTGGCAAGTGAGCTGGGTGCCGCGCGGAGCGCGGACGACGCGGGCTTTCGATGAGGATTTCCTGATTTTCGAGCGGGGCATGGCGAGTGAGGGAAGGCGGGGCGGTAGGGCGAGTTCTCCGGACGAGCCGTTGCACGATGCGAGATTCTCTCCGGCTCGTTCGGAGAACTCGCCCTACCTTGCTAGCAGAGTTTGCCGGCGGCCTTTTCGGCGGCGGTGAGGAGTTTTTCGCTGCGCACGAGGGCGAGCGCGGTGGCGACGTCGTCGTGGAAGAGGCGGTCGGCTTGGGCGAAGGGAATCCCTTTGCGCACCTCAGCGAAGGCGGCTTCGACGCCGCGACCGGCTTTCAGGGGGCGGAGGAATTCGAGGCCTTGCGCAGCGCACATGAATTCGATGGCGAGCACGGTCTCGGTGTTCTTCACGACTTCGAGCAACTTCGTGGCGCTGATGGAGCCCATCGAGACGTGGTCCTCCTGACCGAGCGAGGACGGGATCGAGTCGACCGAGGCGGGGTGGGCGAAGACCTTGTTTTCCGAGACGAGCGCGGCGGCGGTGTATTGCGGGATCATGAAGCCGGAATTGAGGCCGGTGTCCTTCATGAGCAGCTTGGGGACCTTGACGTCGCCGATGGTGTCACCGTGGAGCAGCATGTAGATGCGGCGCTCGGAGATGGAGGCGAGCTCGGCGGTGGCGATGGCGAGGTAATCGAGGACGAAGGCGAGCGGTTCGCCGTGGAAATTGCCGCCGCTGATCACGTCGCCATTCTCGCAGACGAGGGGATTGTCGGTGGCGGAATTGATCTCGGTCTCGACGACCTCGCGGACGTGCGCGATGGCGAGGCGGACCGCGCCGTGGACCTGCGGGACGCAGCGCAGCGAGTAGGGGTCCTGGACCTTGGCGCAGTGGGCGTGCGAGGGCAGGATCTCCGAGCCGCGCAGCAAAGCACGGACGTTGGCGGCGGCGTCGCGCTGGCCGGCGTGCGGCCGGGCGGCGTGGATGCGGGCGTCGAACGGCGTGGCGCTCCCCCGCGCGGCTTCAAGCGTGGTGGCGGCGGCGAGGTCGGCGGTCCGGGCGAGGTGCTCGATGCGGAGCAAGCAGTGCACGGCGTAGGCCGACATGAATTGCGTGCCGTTGATGAGACCGAGGCCTTCCTTCGATTGCAGCTTGAGCACGGGCAGCCCGAGTTGGCGGAGCACCGCGCGCGCCGGGCGGCGGCGGCCGCGATGGATCATCTCGCCGAGACCGAGCAACGGCAGCACGAGGTGGGCGAGCGGCGCGAGATCGCCGGAGGCGCCGAGCGAGCCCTTGGTGTAAACCACGGGCAGCGCGTCCTCGTTGTAGAAGCGGATCAGGTGATCGACCACCACGGGCCGGACGCCCGACATGCCGACGGCGAGGCCGTTGACCTTCAGCAGCAGCATGAGCCGCACGATGGCGGCGGGCACCTCGTCACCGACGCCGACGGCGTGACTGAGGATGAGGTTCTCCTGCAACTGCTCGATGTCGGAGGCTGGCACGCGCTGATGGGCGAGGATGCCGAAGCCGGTGTTGATGCCGTAGTGGGGCGTGGGGTCGTCGTGGAGGCGGTCGACGATGGCGCGGGAGGCCTTGATGCGACGACGGGCGTCGCCGCTGAGGCGCAATGGCACCCCGGCGGCGAGGGCGGTGCGCAGGTGCGTCAGGGTAAGGTTCTGGCCGCTGAGCGTGAGGGGGCCGGGCATAGGATGGGTGCAGCCAACAAATCACCGGCGGCCCGGTTTGAAAACCGAAAAGCCCTCCTCCGTTTGGGCTAAAGCGCAGGGCGGGTCGCAGTGGCCGGCGCACGGAGCCGCGGCGACGCGGGCATGAAAAAGGCCCGCCATGCGGCGGGCCGGAAGAGATGCGAGCGGGTTTGGGCGCGCGCGGTGTGCTCAGATGGCTTTGGGGAAGCTCACATCCTGCCACTCCACCGAGTGAGGGTGGTTGCGCTTGTCCTTGGCGACGCCGTGGCGCTTGCGGATCGCCTGGTCGAGCTTGTCGACAAGGAGGTCGATGGATTTGTGGCAATCCTCTGAGCTGACCGTGGCGTTGATGTCGGGTCCACGCAGCTGGACGTGGGCCTTGGCGTTGAACTTGTGCTGGCGGTCGTGCTTCGAATCGCACTCGAGCTCAACCTTGATGCGGACGATGCGCTCCTCGTGGCGAAACAATCGCTCCATTTTCTCGCGCACGTAGAATTTCAGGGAAGGCGTAAGCTCGAGATGAATGCCGGAGACGATGATTTCGTGGGATGCGTTCGGATTATTCATGTTTGGTCCTTTGGGTTGGGAGGAAAGCGCGTGAAAGTCTCCCGGAGCCTGATTGGGTGTGTCGCTGACGCCGCCCTTGAGGGCCGGCCACTCTTTCCTTGTAGGAAAGTCCTTCATTCGACAGCAGCAGGGTTAGCCGGGAGGCCGCGTTTGGCAAACGAACTTCGTGTCCTGTTCCGGAAATAATTTTGAACGTCTCCGCCTTGAACGCCCCCGTGCCCGACGATCTGCCGCCCGCCGACGCTCCGTTGGTGGACCCGAAGGACTTGCGCGGCTGGATCTGCCACGAGGACGCGCACTTGCTGGCGATCGACAAGCCCGGTTGGCTGGTGGTGCACCCCTCGAAGAACGGGCCTTGGTCGAGCTTGGCCGGGGCAGTGCGCGCAGGACTGGGCCTCGAGACGATCCGGCTGATCTACCGGCTCGATCGCGAAACTTCCGGCGTGATCGTGCTGGCGAAGGATGCCGCCACCGGCAGCCGATTGCAGAAAGCCGTCGCACGCCGCGCACTCGGCAAGGCGTATGCGGTGTTGTTGGACGGCGAACTGGAGGCCTCCGTAACAGTCGATCAGCCGTTGGGACCGGATGAGGCGGCGGACGTTACGGTCAAGCAGCGCGTGGTCGCCGCGGGCACGGCCGGGGCGCAGGAAGCGCGCACGGTTTTTCATCCGCTCGTCGTGCGGGAAGGCTGCACGCTCGCCGGCGTCGAGCTGACCACGGGACGCAAGCACCAGATCCGCGCGCATGCGGAGTGGCTCGGGCGACGCGTGCTGGGCGACAAACTTTATGGTCCGGACCCGACGCTGTATCGCGAATTCGCGGAGCAGGGTTGGACCGCGCGGCACAGTGCGCTGCTGCCGCTGACGCGTCAGGCCTTGCATTGCGCGGCCATCGATTTGAGGCCGGCGGGAATGGATCATGTGCTCCGCGCGCCGTGGCCGCGGGACTTGGCGCGCTTCGCGGAGCGGCGAATGCGCTTGCCGGCAGCAGAGGCGCAGGCGGCGATCGAGGCCTTTGTGGAGCGCGTATTTGCGGCGAACACACTTCCTCCGGTCGGTGGTGGAAATCCTGCGACGCCGCAGGTCGAGAGCGCGCGGGCCCGTTACCGCCGGGAGTCGGCTGAGGCGCGGCGCTCGTCGCGGGCGGCGACGCGCGAAGGCGCGAATCCAAGAGAAGGCGAGATGCCGGACTCAGCCAAGTAGCGAACTCAGCGCTGCGCGGACGGCCGCGACTTGTGTGGCAATGCGCTCCGGCAACGGGCGCAGGCTGGCCGTCTCGAAGGTGTAGCTGAGGCTCGTGTGATGATGCCGGAGGTAGATCGCTTCCGGCCAGTTTTCGCGGAGCAGCGGATCGCTCTGCGGGCGGATGATGCCCGGAGCGTCGGCGGGGCGACCGTCGATCACCGCGCTGGTTTCGAGCGGCCCAAGCGGCTGGACGGCGCGCAGCACGGCGTCGGCGAGGGTCGGGCGTCCGTCGGGATTCAGTTCGTAGAGGTAGAAGCCCTGCGCCTCGTAATCCTCGTGCAGGCAAAACGAGGCCGCGAAGCGCGGCTGACGCTGCAACCACGTCACATGCGCGCGGATTTCGGCGGTCTGAGGTTGCTTGTAGTCGCGGTTCAGGTCGACGCCCTGGGCATTTTCGCGGGTGCGGCGCGGGAAGCCCGTGGGATTGAGCAGCGGGCAGAGATGCCACGTGGCGCGAGCGTCGAAGATTCCTTGCTCAACCATGGCGAGCAGGGCCCAGGGCGGCGCAGGTTCGTCGCCGTGGATGCCGGACGAGACATACACGGCCGGCGCGCTCGGCCCGGCCGGTTTCGTGTAAGCGCGGAGGGCGTGCCCCGCGACGGCGCCGAAGGCCTCGCTCCCGAATCCCGCCTGTCGCGCCGCGTGGTCGAAACGGGGCAGAAAGTCGGCGGGATTGAGCGGCAGCGGGCTGGGCACGCCGGAGTTGAGCAAATCCCGCGTCGCACGCCACGCCGAAACGCCCGTCGCGAAGGAGGCTTGGAAATTTGTGTTCCCTCCTGTTCCCTCGTCGTTCTCCATTCTCCCATGTCCCAGGTCCGCGTTCGCTTCGCTCCCAGTCCCACCGGCTTCTTCCACATCGGCAGCGCCCGCACGGCGTTGTTCAACTGGCTCTACGCCCGCCACACCGGCGGCACGTTCATCCTCCGCATCGAGGACACGGACCACGCGCGCAACAGCGAGGAGTTCCTCCGGCTGATCTACGACAGCATGACGTGGCTCGGCATGGATTGGGACGAGGGTCCGAACGCCAACGGCGTCGGCGAGCGCGGCGACTACGGTCCGTATCGCCAGAGCCAGCGCGCGCACGTCTACAAGGAATACCTGCAGAAACTGCTCGATGCCGGCCGCGCCTACGAGAAGGACGGCGCGATCTGGTTCAAGATGCTCGGCGAGCGCTACACGGTGTTCGACGAGCACCGCAAGAAGGAGGTCGAGAAGGTCAAGAGCGCCCCGGTCGTGATCGACGACCAGATCCGCGGCCGTGTCGAGCGGATGGAGGACGAGGACTTCGTCATCGTCCGCTCCGACGGCAACCCGGTCTTCCACTTCGTGAACGTCGTCGACGACATCACGATGAAGGTCTCGCACATCATCCGCGGCGAGGACCACCTGTCGAACACGAGCAAACACGTCCGCCTCTATGAAGGCTTCGGCGTGACGCCGCCGGTTTTCGCGCACATTCCGCTCATCCTGAAGTCGCCCGAAATGGGCCAGGGCAAGATGTCGAAGCGCGACAAGGGCGCGCTCGTCGAGGAATACCAGCAGCGCTGCTTCCTGCCCGAGGCGCTGGTGAACTACATCTCGCTGCTCGGCTGGAATCCCGGCGACGATCGCGAGAAGATGCCGGTGAGCGAAATCGTGCGCCTGTTCGACCTGCCGGCGGTGAACAAGAGCGGCGCCAAGTTCGATCCGAAGAAACTCGCGAACCTCAACATGCAGTATCTGCTCGAGCTGCCGGCAGAGAAGTTCCTCGCGCTCGCCAAGGACTACTTTGCCAAGCAGCCGAGCGGCGCCGCCGCGCTGGCGAACGAGGCTTACTTCCGCGAGATCATGCTGCTCGCGCAGCCGAAGATCAAATCGATCGACGAACTGGCGGCTTACACGGTCTATTTCTTCGCCGACGAGTTCCCGATCGACGCGAAGGTGAAGGACAAGGTCATGGCCAAGGGCGACCCGAAGGCGCGTCTCGCCGAACTCATCGCCGCGCTGCCGACGATGGACTTTGCGACCGACGCCGCGATCGAGACGGCCCTCAAGGCGCTGGCCGAGTCGAAACAGCTCGGCTTTGGCGACTACCAAGGCGTCGCGCGTCTCGCCGTGACCGGCACGAACGCCGGCCCGAGCATCACGAGCATCTTCCGCGTATTGGGCAAGGAACGCGTGCTGGCCCGGCTGCAGAAGTTCGCGACGGCCTGAGCGACCGGACATGAGCGCGGAGTTCACGTTGACGTCGACCGTGGCCTACGGCGACGTCGACCGCGATCAGCTCCTCACGCTCGGCGGCTTTTTCAAGCTCGTGCAGGAGGCGGCGATCAAGCACGCCGACCGGTTCGATCTCGGCACGAAGGCGATGGAGGCGCACGGCGAGAGCTGGGTGCTGAACCGCGTCGCCGCCCAGATCCGGCGCTACCCGCGCTACGAGGAGCCGGTGCGGGTCGTGACCTGGTCGGCCGGCATCCGCGGGTTCCGTGGTTATCGCGACCTGAGGATTTTCTGTGGCGACGAACTCGTGCTGCAGGCCTCGACGCTCTGGCTCTACGTCAGTCTCCGCACGAAGACGCTGACGCGCGTGCCGGCTGAATTGGCGGCGCGGTTTCCGGTCGGGACGGGCGAGGTGTTTCAGCCCGAGCTCGACAAGTTGCGGATCGATCCGCCCGGCGCTGAGGCGAGCCGGACGGACGTATCGCTCCGTTATTCGGACTTCGACGGCAACGCCCACCTCAACAACACCGTCTATCTCGACTGCCTCCAGACCGCGTTGCAACGCGAGGCCCAGCCGGTGCGGCCGGCGCGGATTGAGCTCCAGTTTCTCAAGGAAGTCGCGCCGACGACCGCCTCCGTTCAGGTCGCGCTGGAGTGCCGGGGCGAGACCGCGCTCTTTGCCGTGCGCAGCGAGGGCGAGTCGCACGCGCAGGGGCGCGTGACTTTCTGAAGCCGATGAACGCCCTCGGTTCGGATTCCCCGATGCAGGCCACCGTGCATCTGCTGTGCGGATTGCCGGGAGCGGGGAAGACGACTTTCGCCCGGCGGCTGGCCGCCGAGCGTGGCGCGGTGCTGCTCAATGCGGACGACCGGATGATCGTCCGTCACGGCACCAATCCCCCGGCTTGCGACTTCCCGGCCTTCGCCGCAGCGGTATTCGAGGAGCTCTGGGTTGAGACGGCGCGGCACGTGGCCGCCGGACGGGATGTCATTCTCGATTGGGGTTTCTGGTCGCGCGCGGATCGCGAAGAGGCGCGCCAGCGGGTCGCGGCGGCGGGGGCGACCGCGAAACTCCATTGGGTGCGTTGCCCGGATGATGTGGCGCGGAGCCGCACACTCGAGCGGACGGCGGCGATGAAGGCCGGCGCGTTGGAGATCAACGGCGCCGCGTGGGATCTATTTCGCACGAAGTTCGAGCCACCGGGCGAGGACGAGTCCGTGGTGTTGGTCGACGGCACGGCGTCGTGACCATCGGCGGCGCGTGAGGCCCGTCGGTTACTCGAACTTCATCCGGAACTCGTCGAATTCGCGTCGGAGGTCGGCGAGCTGGCGTTTCAGTTCGGCGTTGTCGGCTTCGAGCTGGGCGAACCGGACGGTGTCGGATGAAAGGGGCGCATCGGCCGACGGCTCGTCGGGACGACTCGCCCTACCTGACGCGGGTGGCGGCAGGCCCGAGAGCAGGTGCGCGTAGCGCGACTCCTTGGTGCCGGGCTGGCGCGGCAGGAGTGTGACGAGCGCCGGCTGGTCCGGGTTCTCGCGGTGGGCGAGACGGCCGAGGACAGCCTGCGCGTCGGCGAGGTCGGCGAATTCGTGCAGGCGACCGCTGCGGCCACGGAGTTCGCCCGCGGTTTGCGGGCCGCGGAGGAGCAGCAAGCACAGGAGAGAGACCTCGGGGCGCGAGAGTTCGAGGACCTCGCGGGTCTTGTGGGCGAATTTGAGGACGCGGCTGTCGCCGCCGGTAATGACGACGGCGAGGCGCTTGTCGCGGAGCTGGTCGAGCGCGCGCGTGACCTCGGCTTCGCCGAGGGCCATGACCGGCTCGCGGTTGTTGATCTGGTTGCAGGCGTTGACCAGCGCATTGAGCGACAACGGATAGTAATCCGGCGTCGTCAGTTCCTTCTCGATCAGCGCGCCGAGGACCCGGGTTTCGATGGCGTCGAGTTGAGGAAGGTCCATGGGGCGCGCGGCAGTTTGGTCGCCTGCAAGCAGGCTCCTACACGAGGCGGATCATTTCGCCCAAGTGTCCTTGAGCGTGATCGTGCGATTGAAGACGGGCTTGCCCGGCTGCGACTCCTTCGGGTCGAGCGCGAAGTAGCCGAGGCGCTCGAACTGGAAGCGGTCGGCGAGCGTCGCGCCGGCGAGGGCGGGTTCGAGCTTGGCGGTGACGACCTCGAGGGACTTCGGGTTGACGACCTTGAGGAAGTCCTCCTCGGCGGCAGGCTCGGGGACGGTGAAGAGGCGGTCGTAGAGGCGGACCTCGGCGTCGATGCACTTGGTCGCGCTGACCCAGTGGATCGTGCCCTTGACCTTCTTGTCGGCGTTGGGCTCGCCCTTGCGGGTGGTGAGATCGGCGGTGCAGCGGAGCTCGACGAGGGAGCCGGTGGCGTCCTTCACGATCTCGTCCAGCTTGATGATGCAGGCGTATTTCAAGCGGACCTCGCCGCCCGGTTTCAGGCGGAAGTATTTTGGCGGCGGAACCTCGGCGAAATCGTCGGATTCGATGAAGACTTCGCGGGTCAGCGCGATTGGGCGCGTGGTGGGCGTCTCGCTCTGCGGGTTGTTGACCGCTTCGCAGACGACCTCCTCGCCGGCCGGGATGTTGGTGAGGACGATCTTGACCGGTTTGAGAACGGCGAGGCGGCGCTGCGCGGCGCCGTTGAGGTAGTTGCGGACGACGTTGTCGAAGACGGCCGCTTCGGTGAGCGAGTCGAACTTGGTGACGCCGACGCTGGTGACGAACTCACGGAGCGCGGGCGCGGGGATGCCGCGGCGGCGGAGGCCGGAGATCGTCGGCATGCGTGGATCGTCCCACGCAGTGACGATCTTCTCCTCGACGAGCTTCAGGAGCTTGCGCTTCGAGACGAGGGTGTAGGCGAGGTTGAGTTTCGCGAACTCGTATTGGTGCGGCAGCGGGCGCGGGAGATCGAGCGCCTCGAGGATCCAGTCGTAGAGCGCGCGGTGCACGTCGAACTCGAGCGTGCAGATCGAGTGGGTGATGCCTTCGAGGTAGTCGGAGAGGCAGTGCGCGTAGTCGTAGAGCGGATAGATGCACCAGCCGCTGCCGGCGTGGTGGTGTTCGACGTGGCGGATGCGGTAGAGGAGCGGGTCGCGCAGCCAGACGTTGGGCGAGGCCATGTCGATCTTGGCGCGGAGGGTGCGGGCGCCGTCGGGGAATTCGCCGGCGCGCATGCGGGTGAAGAGATCGAGATTCTCGGCGATGGAGCGGGTGCGGTAGGGCGATTCCTTGCCCGGTTTGTCGGGCGCGCCGCGATACTCGTCGGTCTCCTTCGGCGTCAGGTCGCAAACGTAGGCCTTGCCCCGCTTGATCAGCTCGACGGCGTAGTGATAGAGCGGCTCGAAATAGTCGGAGGCGTGAAATGGCTCCGCCGCGGAGGGCTGAGTGCTGAGCGCGGAGGGCTGAATCGCCGGGAGGATGAAGTCGGGTTTGCCGTTGAAGGGCGTGGCGGCGGGCGTGGCGCCCTTGGCCTTGAAGCCGAGGCAGTGGTCGGCCCAACCGTCGATCAGCCACTTCACGTCGGTGGTGATGGAGTCGACGTATTCGACGTCCTCCTTGACGGGATTGGTGTCGTCAAAGCGGAGGTTGCACTGGCCGTTGTTCTCGCGGGCGATGCCGAAGTTAAGGCAGATGGACTTGGCGTGGCCGATGTGGAGGTAGCCGTTGGGCTCGGGCGGGAAGCGCGTCACGATCTTCGCGTAACGCTGCTCGGCGACGTGTTGCGCGACGATGTCGCGGATGAAGTCGCTGGGAGCGGGCGCTGACGGGGAGGGTGACGTGTTCTCGGCTGACATAGAGCGAGCACGTTGCGCGGGGCGGCGCGGCAAGGCAATGGCGCAGTTTGGCAGTGGCCTTGGCAAATGGAACGAAATGCAGGGCCGGCGCTTGGAGCCATGCTTACATCAATGGCGAAGTGTCTCGGCCACGAGTGCCGGTCCCGCATTCAGAATGCACTGACACCTCCGTGTGAATGATCGTGCCCTCAGGGGCCGGGCGAAAAATAGTAGAGAGCAATTACGACACAGACCACCGCGAGCCAAATGATCAGCGCACGCCGGTTCCGTCGTTCAGCTTTCCGGTCGATCGCAGCCAACTCTCTTTCGGTGAGCGCCCGGATTTCGACATCGAATTCGTGCGACTTGAACTCGGTGTCGTCGAAGCGGAGCGAGTCTCTTTGGCCATCAGCTGCGGAGAGAGCTTGGCGTCTGAGTTCTTCGGCGAACCTGAGCAGGTCCTCTTTGGTTCCGGCGATGCGCAACTTGGGAGTGGATCGTGCGCGGGTAACTGTATCGAAATGGATGGGCATGCCATGCTTCGGGGTTGGTCTATCCCCGCATCTCGCGCAGGATGCTTGTGAGGTAGGGGATGAGCTGCTTTTTGCGGGAGACGATGCCGGGCATGTCGAAGATCTCGTTCTGCTGGACGTGCGCGTAGGAGATCCGGCGGATGAACTCCGGATCGCCCTGCACGAGCATGAGCGAGTTCTGCGTGTTGATGTCGGTGACGAGCAGGGCGGCGAAGGCGAGCTTCTCGCTGCTCCGCAGTTCGGCGAGGGCGGCGGAGATTTCCTTGGCGTGGGCCCAGAAGTTGTCGAAACCGAGTTCTTCGACCTGCGAGACGGCGAAGGTGACGCCTTCTTCGTCGTAGATCTTGAAGTCGGAGCGCACGACTTTCTCCGGCGGGCTGGCGAGGATGACGGAGCCCGAGCTGAAGATGAGTTCGGCGAGGGCCTTGCCCTTGATGTCGGCGTGGGTCTCGAGCCAGGCGAGCGTGTCGGCGTCCTTCGGCGTTGATGTCGGGCTTTGCAGGAGCAGGGTGTCGGAGATGAGTCCGGACATCATCAGGCCGGCGAGGTCGGGGCCGGGCTTGAGGCCGTAGCGACGGAAGAGGTCGGCGACGATGGTGCAGGTGGAGCCGACGGGGTCGTTGAGGAAGAAGATCGGCTGGGGCGTGGCCATCGGCCCGAGGCGGTGGTGGTCGATGATCTCGGTGATGGTGACTTCGTCGGCGCCGGCGACGGCCTGGGTGAGCTCGTTGTGGTCGACGAGCACGAGGCGGGTCGGCACGGGCTTGAGGACGTCGGATTTGGTGAGGATGCCGCGGAGCTTGCCGTCGTCGCCGACGACGAGGAACGCGGGGGCGGAGGAGGCGCCGAGGCGGCGGCGGATGTCGGCGAGGCGCACGTCGGGGCCGACGGTGTTGAAATTGCGATCGATGATCGGCGCGAGGCGGCCGGCGGTGCGGATGAGGAGGGCCGTGGTGGCGGTGTCGTAGGGGCTGATCAGGAGGTTGACGCCACGGGCGCGGGCGGCGTCGAGGACTTCGGGCGCGGCGGGCTTGCCGCCGGTGATGACCAAGGTGCGGACGCCGAGCTCGATGGACTTGCGCTGGATGTCCTGCCGATCGCCGACGACGATGATGGATTTTTCTGCTGGGATGCCTTCGGCCTGCGAGAGGCGCCAGAAGGAGGAAATATCCATGGCCCCGATGCGGACGTAGCACTCCTCGACGCGATCGGCGTGGGCGCCGAGGTGGACGATCTCGGCCTGCAGGGTGCGGGCGATGGAGTTGAGGTCGGCGGTGACCAGGCGCATGCGCTTGGGCTCGGCGATCTGGGGCAGGAAGGCGTGGGCGAGTTGCGGGGCGGTGACGGTGCCGACGACTTGCTGATCGCGGTCGACCACCGGCACGACGCGGTGGCCGTAACGGTCGATGGATTCGAGGGCCTCGGCGTAGGTGGCGTCATCGGTGACGCTGTGGACGTCCTGCACCATGACGTCGTGCACACGCGGGGAAACGTCACTGAGGTAGAGGGGCAGGGGCGTGCGGAAGCGGGCGAGGATGGCGTCGATGCGGGCGTTGGAATTGCCGCAGCGGGCGGGCACGTAGCCGGTCTCGCCGCGCGCCTCCTTGAAGGCGGCGTAGGCGATGGCCGAGCAGATGGAGTCAGCGTCGGGGTTGCGGTGGCCGATGACGAAGGTGGAGGGCACGGGGTCCATGAACGAAAGCGGCCCAAGCTAGGCGCTGGGGCGGACGGGGAAAGAAAAAAGCCCGGCCTGTGCGGGCCGGGCTTTTGTTTTTGCCGAAAGCAATGGCGGGAATCTGACGAACTACTCGCTATTGCGGGGTCTGGCCCTGCACCCCGCCTACGGTTCCTAGGGTGGCGGAACTCGTCCCGTAAACGCGAGCGTTCACGGGAATGGCCTGGAGCAGGGACGGACCCTTTCTGCCGTTGGTCAGGGTGAGCTGACTACCGGTTTCACTGGTGTTGGGGTAAAACTGGACGTTGCCGCCCAGAAATGCGATGTGGCCGCCGGTCTCGCGATAGACGCCCTTGGTGGCGTCCCAGAAACCGGTGGCGAGCAGGCCGCGGGTGAAGGCGACCGGGGTGGACGGGCCGTCGCTCATGCGGAGGCCGCCGACGAATTCGAAACTGAGGTCGCGCGAGGCGAAGTCCGTGGAGAGCACGTTGCGCGTGCCGGGCTCGATGATGGCGGTGGGGTAAACGCCGTTGAAGACGGGGTCGTTCTTCGCGAAATAGAAGGCGGGGTCGGTGAGGATGCCGCGCTGGGCGAGGACGCCGGCGAAGAGATGGGCGCCGTTGCCGCCGGAAATCTGGGCCGCGAGGGCGGTCGGGTCGGGCAGGCGGTCGTTGTTGTCAGCCGCATAGATTTGGGCGGCTTTAACGATCTCGCGCAGGTTGTTGGCATCGACCGTGCGTTGGGCGGTTTCGCGCACTTTGCCCACGGTGGGGAAAATCAGGGCCGCCAGAATCCCGATGATGGCGATGACTGTAAGCAGCTCGATCAGCGTAAAGCCTGCTTCAGTGCGACGGGCGGCGAAGACCATAAAAGTTAAGTTAAAGTCGAGTCATACCAACCGATGACTTCAAGTCCTTTCTCGCGCCGGGGCCGGCTTTGACGCGCGAATCGCCGCGGCTGGCGCGGGTTTTGCGGTCTTGGCTGGGGGCGTGTCTGGCCAGCGGCCCGCGGTCGGGTTTGCGCGGCGGGATGTGTCATGTGGGCCGCTGCGGAGGACGAAGGGAGGACTGCGCACTTGCTTCGCGAGTGGGTTTGAGCATTTTCGCTCTGGGCTGGGGAACGCAGACGGGCCGGGCACCGGGGTGAACGGCGCCGGCGCGCGAACCCGGCAATCTCCACGAATTTTACATGGCCAACTCCCTCAAGTGCGACCTTTGCGCCAAGCCGGCGACCGTCCACCTCACGCAGATCGTCAACAACAAGATCCACAAGGTCGATCTGTGCGAGGCGTGCGCGCAGGCCAAGGGCGTGACCGATCCCAGCGGCTTCTCGCTGGCCGACCTCCTGCTGAAGGCTTCCCTGAATCCCGAACCGGGTGGCGATGCGGCCTGCGAGGCCTGCGGCTTCACGCAGCAGGATTTCAAGAAGACGGGCCGTTTCGGCTGCCCGGCTTGCTACGACGCCTTCGCCCGCACTCTCGAGCCGGTGCTCGAAAGCATGCACAAGGGCGTGGCCCATGTCGGCAAGATACCGCAAAAGGCCTTGGAGCGCCGTTCGCTTTACGACCGCCTCACCGAGCTCGAGACCGAGCTGGAGCAGGCGATCAAGTCCGAGCGCTACGAGGACGCGGCCCGCTACCGCGACGAGATCCACCAGGTCCGGCAAGCCGTCGGCAAGAAGACGTCCGCGCGCCATGAAGATTAACGAACTCATCGCGGGCTCCTCCGAACTCACCGACACCGGCGCGAACAAGACCGCGGTCGTGCTGATGACGCGCATCCGTCTCGCGCGCAACCTCGCCCGGATGCCTTTCCCGGGTTGGGCCAAGGAAGCGCAGCGGCGTGAAGTGCTCGCGTCCTGCCTGCAGGCCGTCGCCTCGCTGCCGCAGATGAAGCGCGGCCTCGCCGTCGGCTTGGAGGACCTCAACGACCTCGAGCGCCAGATCCTCGTCGAGCGCCACCTCATCAGCCGCGAGCTCAGCCACGGCAAGGCCGGCTGCGGCGTCGTCGTCAGCAAGGACCAGTCCTGCGCCGTGATGATCAATGAGGAGGATCATCTCCGCATCCAGGTGCTTCGTGCCGGCTTCCAGTTCAAGAAGGTCTGGAACACCATCGACGCGCTCGACACCGAGCTCGAGGAGCACCTCGACTACGCATTCTCGCCGCAACTCGGCTATCTCACCGCTTGCCCCACGAATCTCGGCACCGCAATCCGGGCGTCCACGATGATGCACCTGCCCGCGCTCGTGATCTCGGGGCAGATGGAGAAGGTCGTCCGCGCGGTCAACCAGCTCGGCATGGCGGTGCGCGGTCTGTTCGGCGAAGGCTCCGACGCCAGCGGCTCCATTTTCCAGATTTCCAACCAGACGACGCTCGGCGAGACCGAGGAAGACATCATCAAGCACCTCACCGGCGTGTTGAACACCATCATCGAGCAGGAACTTAACGCCCGCGAGCGCCTGCTTGAGACGGAGCCGACGAAACTCTTCGACAAGATCGGCCGCGCCTACGGCATCCTTCAGCACGGCTACCTGCTCAACTCCGGCGAGGCGATGAATCTCCTCTCGCTCATCCGCCTCGGCATCGATCTCGGCATGTTCCCGGATACGCAGCGCGCGTTCATCGACCGTCTCTTCATCGAGTGCCAGCCCGGGCACATCCAGCACGCCCATCGCGGCAGCGTCGAGGCCGGCCAGCGCGACGTGCTCCGCGGCCAGTTGCTGCGCGCCGAATTTGCCAAACTGCCCGGCCCGGACTTCAGTAGAGCCAGTCAGTAACCGACACCCTTTTAAAACAAAGCCCACATGGAACCCATGAACAATTTCACGCCGCGCGCGCAGCAAGTGCTCGCGCTGGCACGCAAGGAGGCCGACCGCTTCCATCACAATTACGTCGGCACCGAGCACCTCCTGCTGGGCTTGATCAAGCTCGGCCAGGGCGTTGCCGTCAGCGTCCTCCAGAAGATGGGCCTCGACCTCGAGACCGTCCGCGGCGAGGTCGAGAAACAGGTCGGCACCGGCCAGGAGACCAAGACGCCCGCCAGCAGCATCCCTTACACGCCCCGCGTGAAGAAGGTCCTCGCCCTCGCCGGCAAGGAAGCCAAGGCGCTCAACCACTCCTACGTCGGCACCGAGCACATCCTGCTCGGCCTGCTCCGCGAGGGTGAAGGCGTGGCCGCCCGCGTGCTCAAGTCGCTCGACATCGACATCGAGCGCACGCGCAACGAAATCCTCCGCGAACTCGATCCGCAGTTCGCCGCTGGCCAGGAAGGCGGCGGCGGTGGTGGCATCGGCGGCCCTGGCGGCGGCGAAGAGGCCGCTTCCTCGTCGCGCTCCGGCTCCGACGACAAGAAGGAGGTCAAGACGCCTGCGCTCAAAGCCTTCGGCCGCGATCTCACCGAACTCGCCCGCAAGGGCGAGATGGACCCCGTTGTGGGCCGCAAGAACGAGATCCGCCGCGTCATCCAGATTCTCTGCCGCCGCACCAAGAACAACCCGGTGCTCGTCGGCGAGGCCGGCGTCGGCAAGACCGCCATCGTTGAAGGCCTCGCGCAGGAAATCGCCAAGGGCAATGTCCCCGAAATCCTCGCCGAGAAGAAGGTCATCACGCTCGACCTCGCCCTCATGGTCGCCGGCACGAAATACCGCGGCCAGTTCGAGGAGCGCATCAAGGCCGTGATGGACGAGATCAAGCGCGCCAAGAACGTCATCATCTTCATCGACGAGCTCCACACCATCGTCGGTGCCGGCGCCGCCGAGGGCGCGATGGACGCCTCCAACATCTTCAAGCCCGCCCTCAGCCGCGGCGAGCTCCAGTGCATCGGCGCGACCACCCTCAACGAGTATCGCAAATACATCGAGAAGGACTCCGCCCTCGACCGCCGCTTCCAGAACGTGAAGGTCGAGCCGCCGTCCGTCGACGACACGATCATCATCCTCAAGGGCATCCGCGGCAAATACGAGGATCACCACAAGGCCACCTTCACCGACAAGGCTCTTGAGGTCGCCGCCAAGCTCTCCGATCGCTACATCACCGGCCGTTTCCTTCCGGACAAGGCGATCGACGTGCTCGACGAGGCCGGTTCGCGCGCCCGCATCAGCGCGCTCAACCGCCCGCCCGAGATCGAAGGCATGACCAAGGAGATCGACGAAGTCTGCGCCCAGAAGGAGCAGGCCATCGCCGCCCAGCACTTCGAGGAGGCCGCCAAGTTCCGCGACCGCGAGAAACAGCTTCGCGCCAAGCAGGACGAGGCCATCGCCGCCTGGAAGAAGACCCGCGACGAGCAACGCATCATCGTCGACGAGGAGCAGATGGCGCAGGTCGTCTCCGATTGGACCGGCATCCCGCTCAGCCGCCTCGAGAAAAAGGAGAGCGAGAAGCTCCTCGTCCTCGAGCAGGAGCTGCAGAAATTCATCATCGGCCAGGACCTCGCGACCGTCGCGATTGCGCGCGCGTTGCGTCGCAGTCGCGCCGACCTCAAGGACCCGCGCCGTCCCATCGGCTCGTTCATGTTCCTCGGACCCACGGGCGTCGGCAAAACCGAGTTGGCCAAGCAACTCGCCGCACAGATCTTCGGTTCGCAGGACGCGATCGTGCAGATCGACATGTCCGAATACATGGAGAAATTCTCCGTTTCGCGCCTCATCGGTTCGCCTCCGGGCTACGTCGGTTACGAGGAAGGCGGTCAGCTCACCGAAGCCGTCCGTCGCCGCCCGTATTCCGTCGTGCTTTTCGACGAGATCGAGAAGGCGCACCCCGACGTCGTGCAGCTCATGTTGCAGATCCTCGAAGACGGCCGCCTGACCGATTCGCTCGGTCGCACCGTCGACTTCCGCAACACGATCATCCTGATGACGACCAACGTGGGCGCGAAGCTGATCCAGAGCCAGACCACGATGGGCTTCGCCGCCGCGGCGAAATCGGACTTCCACGACCAGGACAAGCTGCGGGAAAAGGTGCTCGAGGAGGCCAAGCGCGTCTTCAAGCCCGAGTTCCTCAACCGCATCAACGACCTCGTCGTCTTCCGTCCGCTCACGAAGGACGACCTGATTAAGATCGTCGACATCGAGGTCGGCAAGGTCTCGCAGCGCCTCGCCTCGCGCAACATCCTGCTCGAGTTCTCGCCGGAATCGAAGCTCCTCCTCATCGAGAAGGGCTACGACGAGAAATACGGCGCGCGTCCGCTTCGCCGGGCCGTCGAGCACTGCCTCGAGGACCCGCTGGCCGAAGCCATGCTCCGCGGCGAGGTCAAGGAAGGCGATCCGATCCTCGTCGTGCGCAACGGCGACAAGCTCGAGTTCCGTCAGAAGACGCCGACCGCCGACACCGGCGTGTCCTCGTAATCCGACCGTTCCCGCTTCGTTTCGCCAAAGCCCGCCGCGCTCGGCGGGCTTTTTTATGCACTGCTCCAGTCGATCGCGCAGCCGCACGCGGGGTTTGCGCACGCTTGCCGACGCTCGCCGGCGCCGCTTTGCTGCCGGCGTGCGTCGTCCCGCGCTCATCTTCCTCGCTCTCGTTACGGCGGTTTCGTTGACGGCACAGGAACGCACCTTCAAGGCGGAGGAACTCGCTCGCCCACCGTCGGCGTCACGGCTGGATCAGTTGGTGGACTCGGCCGGTCTGCAAGGGTGGGGCGAATGGGTCGAGCCGCTACGGCAGGCCGCGTTTCAAGTCTATGCCCGCGACGCGGCGGCCGCCGGTCCTTGGTATCATCTCTATCGCTGGGCCCGGCTCTTCGCCACGCCGCGCGGTCAGGCGGTCGAGTCCTGGCTGCGTGCGGTGGAGGCCGCCCGCGTCGGACATTCCAACATGGCCGAGCGCTACGCCTTGCCGCCGGGTTCGCTCGCGGCCGAGGTGCCGCCGGCATTGCAACGCTGGCTGATCGGCCAGCCCGATTTCGCGCGCGAGTTTTTCACCACGTTTGATGACGTCGATCAGCCCATTGAGGTGCTGAGCATCCTGCGGCGCATCCACGCGGCCTCGCCGGCGCTGTTCGCGGATTACGCCTCGCTCGCGCTCGCCATCGCGGTGGTTTACGACGTGCCGCCGCCGCCCGATTGGCCACACGGGCAGGTCGCGGCCCGGCTGCTGCCGCGCCGGTTGCCGGACCCGGTGGAAGCCTTCAACCATTGGGCGCGCCTCGACCGCTCCGGCGCCAGCGTGCACCGCCTGCGCCGGTTGCCGGCGTCCGAACTCAAGTTCGTCGTCGATGCGAGTGCTCCCCTGACCGAGCTAGCGTGGGCGCAGCGGCAGGTTACGTGGCCGCTCGCGCAGTTCAGCCAGGCCTATGACCAGATCCGCTACCGCGAAGACCGGTTGCAGAAGCAGCAATTCACGTGGCCCGCTTCCGATTACCGACTGGCGACGATCCTGCGGGAGGGCGGCATTTGCGTGGATCAGGCCTATTTTGCGGCCAACGCCGGCAAGGCGCGCGGGTTGCCGACACTGCTCTTCCGCGGCGCGGGACTCGATGGGCGGCACGCTTGGTTTGGTTACCTCGGCGCGAGCGGCTGGGTGCTCGATGCCGGCCGCTACGCCGAGCAGCGCTACGTGGCCGGACTCGCGCACGATCCGCAGAGTTGGCGCAACTTCACCGACCACGAGCTGCTGTTCCTGTCCGAGCGTTTCCGCGCGACGCCGCTCTACCAGCTTTCGCAACTGCACGCGGACTTCGCTTTGGAGCTGCTCCGCGGCGGCGACTCGCGCGCGGCGGTCCGCGCGGCGCGCGAGTCGGTCAATCGCGAGCCACGCAACCTCGCCGGCTGGCAGGCGTTGCTGGCCGCGCAGGAAGCGGCAGGCGATCCCGCTCATGAGCGCGAAGCCACGCTCCGCGAGGCGCGGCGGGCGTTTCAGCGCTATCCCGACTTGGAGACCGCCTTCGCCCGCCGGCTGATCCAGAGTCTGCACGCGCGCGGCGAAAAGGCGGCCGCGGCCGTCGAGGAGCAGCAACTGCTGCGCAAGCATCAGGCGGGGCGGGTGGATTTGAGCATCCAGCAGGCGGGCGAGATCCTGCAGCGTAGCTTGCGCGAGGATGCGCTGCCCGTCCGTCTCAAGACCTACCAGCGCCTGCTCGAGACGCACGGACGCGGCGCCGGGATCGATTTCTTCGACAAGGTGGTCACACCTTTCGTGCTGCACCTGCGGGAGCAAGGGCAGCTGCCGGCGGCCCGCGACGCGCTCCAGCGCGCCCGCCAGACCCTACGGGTGGAGCCGGGCGGGCAACTGGAGGGTGAGTTCACGCGCGCTGCGGCCGAGCTGCGGAAGGGGCGCTGAGTGTCGCGTCGCGGTCGGGGCCGTCGGGCGCGCGTGCGTCAACTGTTCAAATTTATTGAACCTTTTCCGGCTTGTGACGGTCCGAGCCGACGGTTCACTCCGAAACTTCAGCCATGTTTGATATCTTCAAGGGCGCAGGCCTGCTCATCTACCCGCTGGGCGTTTGCTCGATTCTGGCCGTCTACATCATCTGCGAGCGCATCTATGCGTTGCGCCAGGCAGCCATCCTGCCCGACGACCTCGTCGACGCTGTGATGCAGGGCAAGGCCTACGCGGGCGGCAAGCACTCGGTGCTCGCGCGCGTGCTCGACTACGCCAGCGAACACCGCAGCGATCCGGAGGCGGTCAAGGCCTTCGCCCGCCTCGAGCTGAACCGAATGGAGCGCGGCATCCCGTATCTCGATGTCATCTACGCCGCCGCGCCGCTCATCGGCCTCACGGGCACGGTGACGGGCCTCTTGCAGGTCTTTTCGGCCATTTCGCCCGACACGGGCCTGCCGGACCCGGTCGCCTTCACCAAGGGCGTTGCCTTGGCGCTCTCGGCCACGGTCATCGGTCTCTCGATCGCCATCCCGTCGCTGGTGGGAGCGGGCTATCTCCAACGCAAGGTCGAGAACTACGCTGCGCAGATGGATGTGCTCATCGAGCGCGTGCTCGGCCGCAACAGTCGCGAGCCCTCCGCTGTTTCGCCCCAGATTTCGACCAAGTCATGAGCGGTCTTTACCAAAAGCGTCGCAAGCGGCCCGAGATGAACCTCGTGCCGTTGATCGACGTGCTCGTGATGTTGATCTTCTTCGCTTTCGTCACGATGCAGTTCCGCTCCGTGACCACGATGAACCTCACGCTTCCCAAGGTGGAGACGGCGGGCAAAAGCGAGCTGAAGGATTCTGTCTCGATCTCCATCACGAAGGAAGGCGCCTACACCTTCCAGTCCGGCGCGCGCAGCGCGACCGTGAGCGCGGCCGAGCTGGAGCGTCTGATCAACGAGCTCGGTGGCATCACGAAGGATGTGACGGTGCTGATCCGCTCGGACGAGAACACGCCGCTGCGCTTCATCACCGAGGCGATGGACATCTGCCGCAAGAACGGCCTGAACAAGATCCGGCTGCAGTCGCGGTAAGCGCGGCGAACCCCGGTTGGCGGCGCGCCAACACGCGCAGCACGCGCGGCAGGCAATGCAGTGAACTAGATCTAACGACGTCGGTCGGAGACCGGCGCCACCGTTCGCTTGCCCCGCTGCCTGCAGCGGTCAGCGTGGTGCCATGTCGAAGTTCATCGTCATCACAGGCGTCACCAAGGGACTCGGTCGCGCGCTCGCCGAGTGGTATATCGCGAACGGTCACACCGTCGCGGGTTGCGGTCGCAGCTCGGAGATCCTCGACCTGCGTTTCACGCACCCGGCGCCGCACGATTTTTCGGTGGTCGATGTGACCGATGAAACCAAGGTCTCGATCTGGGCGGCGAAGCTCTGCGGCCCGGATGTCGCGCCCGACCTGCTGATCTGCAACGCCGGGGTGATGAACACGCCCGCGCCGCTCTGGAAAGTGCCGGCGCAGGAGTTCAACCGCGTGATCGACGTGAACGTGAAGGGCGTCGGCACGGTGCTGCGCCACTTCGTGCCGCCCATGATCGCCCGGGGCAGCGGGGTGGTCGTGACGCTCAGCTCCGGCTGGGGCCGCAGCACGTCGCCGGACGTGGCGCCGTATTGCGCGTCGAAATTCGCCGTCGAAGGCCTCACGCAGGCGCTGGCGCAGGAATTGCCGTCGGGTCTGGCCGCCGTGGCGCTCAATCCCGGCATCATCGACACCGACATGCTGCGCCAATGCTGGAGCGACGAGGCCGGCGGTTACGCCAAGCCCGCCGAGTGGGCGAAGATCGCCGGTCCGTATCTGTTGCAGCTGGGCGCGAAGGACAACGGTCGCTCGCTCACCGTGCCGGAGCAGGGCGGCTGATCCGGCGCGGACGTTTCAGTTGCCGGCGCCCTTGAGGTGTTGATGGAAGAAGTCCATCACGCGCTGGTCGCGGCGCAGGCGCACGAGCGGATCGCTGATCATGTGCGTGCCGAGCATCGGCAGCAGCTCGTAGGACTTGCCGGCGAGGAAGAGCGCGTCGGCTAGCTGCAGCGTGTGTTGGAAATAGACGTTATCGTCGGTGAGGCCGTGCACGAGCATGAGCGGCCGGCTCAGCTCGCCCGCGTAAGTGGTGGCGTTGCTGATGCGGTAGGCGTCGGGATGTTCCTCCGGCAGGCCGAGGTAGCGCTCCGTGTAGTGCGTGTCGTAATTCTCCCACGTGGTGACCGGCGCGCCCGCCACGCCCGCACGGAAGATGTCGGGGCGGCGCAGCACTGCCATGGCGCTGAAGTAGCCGCCCCAAGACCAGCCCTGCACGCCGACGCGCGTGAGGTCGAACTCGGGAAACTCCGCCGCGAGTGCCTGCAGCCCGGCGATCTGGTCATTCAGCGCCGTGTCGATGAAGTTGAACTTGATGACGCGCTCCCAATCGCGGCCGCGCCAAGGCGTGCCCCGGCCGTCGAGGCGCACGACGAGGTAACCCTGGTCGGCCATCCACTGGTCGAGCAGGTAGTCGCGCATGAGGGCGTTCACGCGCTTCACGCCCGGGCCGGCGTAAACGTAGAGGATGACGGGATATTTTTTCGTTGCGTCGAAATCCGTTGGTCGCGTCACGGCGGCGTCGAAGGCGGGCATGCTCTTGGTCTGCACGAGTTGCGTGCTCGGGCGGCGCGGCGGAGTCTCAGCCACGCTGCGCAGGACGGCGATCGTGGTGCCATCGCGGTCGATCACCTGTGCGCCGGAGCGTCCGCTGAAGAGTTCATAGCTGTGCACGAGCCGGCCCGTGCCGCCGCCGAGCACGGCGCTGTGGTGGCCGGTCTCCCGGGTGAGCTGCGTGCCGGGGCCGCCGGCGAGCGGGAAGCGCCAGAGCTGCACCTCGCGCGGGTCATGGCCGCCGCGCACAAAGACACCGCCGCTCGTCTCGTCGATGCCGATCAGGCCGCGATAGCCGAAGTGCACGGGCGTCAACTCGCGCACGAGCTGACCGGAGGCTTCGCGCAACTCGACTTGCCAGGCGCCGCGGCGTTCCGTGGTCCAGAGGAAGCGGGTGCCATCTTTCAGCCAGACGGGGAGTTCCTGTTCGTAATCGAGATTGAGCCAGGCGAGATCGTCCTCGCGCAGCAGCTCCGTCGTAGCGCCCGTGATCGGGTCGACCCGCAGCAGGACTTGCTCCGTCTGGGTGCGGTTTTGCACGAGCACGGTGAGGTGCGCGCCGGCGGCGGCCCACTGCACGCGCGCGACGTAGGGATAGGCGGCGGAGTCCCATTGCACCCAGCGCGCCTCGCCGCCTTCGCGCGGGAGCAGGCCGAGGCGCACCACGGCGTTGGGTGAGCCGGCCTTGGGATAGGCGAAGCGCGCGGGTTTTTCCTCGGGCTGCAGGGCGTTGGCAATGTAGCGGGCTTCGACGCTCGACTCGTCGGTTTGTTGATAGAGCAGGGTGGAGGAGTCGGGCGACCACCAGTAGCCTTCGTCGCGCTTCATTTCCTCCTGCGCGACGAATTCGGAGGTGCCGTGGCTGAGCGACTCGGTCGCGCCGTGTGTGAGCTGACGCGCCGTCTGCGTGGCGAGGTCGATGATCCAGAGTTCGCGCGCCTGCACGCCGGCCACGTGCCGGCCGTCGGGCGAGAAGCGCGGATCGATCCAGTTTTCGCCAGGCAAAGCGGTGAAGCGCTGGCTGGCGCGGTCGACCACGTAGAGCTTGCCCGAGAGGGTGACGAGCAGGCTGGCGCCGTCGCGCGACATCTCGAAGGCAGTGAAGCCACGCAGGCTCTGGCGCTGGCGTTCGCGGCGCGCCTTTTCCTCGGCGGAGAGGATTTCCTCGCCGGCGCCGAGGATCTGCTCGGGTGAGAGCAACTCGCGCTCCGCGCCGGTGGCGACCGTGAATTCGTAGAGGCGCAACGTCGGGTTGCGGGTCGCCGCGCGCAGGAAGATCACATGCTCGCCGTCGGGCGTTAGCCGGGGCGAGACGGGGCGACCGAGGGTGTAGTTGCGAGTCTCGGCGAGGTCGCGGAAGAACTTCAGGTTGGCATCATCGTCCGCGCGCGCAAATCCGAGGCAGGGAATGACGCAGGCCAGCAGGGCAAGGCGCAAAAGGGGCATGGGAAGATGCAAGGTGCCGGCGCAAAAATGTCCACGCAGCTTTGGCCTCCTTGCGCCCAGCACGAAAGGCCGGGGCCGGGTGGCTCCACCGCAGCGTGGCGGCGGAGCGAAGCGCTAATCGCGCGTCTTCGAATCGAGGATGAGCGTGACCGGGCCGTCGTTGACGAGCGACACCTGCATCATGGCGCCGAACTCGCCGGTCTGGATGCGGTCGGTTGCGTCCGAGGGCGGCGAGCCGGCCAGCGCCGTGCGGAGTTGGCCGATGAACTGTTCGTAGAGCGGGCGCGCGTGCTCGGGGCGGGCGGCGGCGTGGAAGGACGGGCGCGTGCCTTTGGCGGTGCTGGCGTGGAGCGTGAACTGGCTGACGACGAGGATGCCGCCGCCGATGTCGGCGACCGAGCGGTTCATCTGTCCTTCGGCGTCGGCGAAGATGCGCAGCTTCGCGATCTTTTGCGCGAGCCACTCGCCGTCGGCGGCGGTGTCAGCGGGTTCGATGCCTTGCAGCAGGAGCAGGCCGCGGCCGATCTCACCGGTCACGCGTCCGTCGACCGTGACCCGGGCGGAGGAAACGCGTTGCAGCACGACTCGCATGGCAAGATGGCCTTCGGCGATCGGATGTCAGCTCTCAGCAGTTGCTTCGTAGCGGTAAAATCTCGACCGCCAAGATCTGTTCGGCTGATCGCTGATCCCTAGTCGCTTCGCCGCGTCAGGTCAGCGGGACGTGCGGCTCGACGTCGGCGTCGTAGTTGATGCCGGGCAGGCCGAAGCCGAAGAGCTTGAGGAACTCCGTGCGATAGCCGGCGATGTCGGTGAGCTGGGCGAGGTTCTCAGTGGTGACCTGCGGCCAGATCGCGGAGACCTTGGCTTGCACGTCGGGGCGCATCTCCCAGTCGTCCACGCGCACGCGGCCTTCGGAGTCGAAGCGCGGGGTGTTGCCGTTGTAGAGGTGGGTGGCGAAGAGGCGCTGCATCTGCTCGATGCAGCCTTCGTGGATGCCCATCTCCTTCATCACGCGGTAAAGAATGGAAATGTAGAGCGGCACGACGGGGATGGCCGAGCTGGCTTGCGTGACGAGCGCCTTGTTCACGGAGATGAAGGCTTGGCCGTTGCCGTGGGCCTTGAGCTTGGCGTCGATGGCGCGGGCGGCGCGCTCGAGGTCCAGCTTGGCGCGGCCAATGGTGCCGTCCTTGTAGATCGGCCAGGTGTGCACCGGGCCGATGTAGGAATAGGCCATGGCGGTGGCGCCGGGGGCGAGAAGGTTGGCGCCGGCGAGGGCGTCCATCCACATTTCCCAATCCTCGCCGCCCATGACGGCAACGGTGTCGGCCGTGGCGGCTTCGTCGGCGGGCTCGATGGTGACTTCGCTGACGATGCCCTTGTCGGTGTCGACGGTCTTGTTGGTGTAAGCAGCGGTGAGCGGTTGGAGAGTGGACTTGTGCACGACGCCGGTCTTCGGGTGCGTGCGGCGCGGGGAGGCGAGGGAATAGACGACGAGGTCGATCGGGCCCATGTCGCGGGCGATGAGGGCGAGGGCCTGCTGCTTGATGTCGTCGGAGAAGGCATCGCCGTTGAGATTGGCGGCGTAGAGGCCGGCGGCACGGGCGGCGGTGGTGAAGGCGATGCTGTTATACCAGCCCGGGGTGGCGGGGCGGTCGTCCTCGGAGGGACGCTCGAAGAAGATGCCGAGGGTCTTGGCGCCGGAGCCGAAGGCAGCGGCGATGCGCGAGGCGAGGCCGTAGCCGGTGGAGGATCCGATGACGAGGACGTTGCGCGGGCCGCCTTGGATCGGGCCCTTGGCTTTGACGTAATCAATCTGCTCCTGCACGTGCGCGGCGCAGCCGGTGGGGTGCGCTGTCACACAAACAAAGCCACGGACCTTCGGTTTGATAATCATACGCGCGGGAGTCTTTCGGTGGCCGGGCGGGTGACAAGTGCCAAGTTTCGGTCGGCCTCGCGAGGTCGCCGGCTTGCGTAACTAGGCTGAAATCAGCGCTTCCCGAGCAGCACGAGGGGGCCTTCGGCCTTCGGCACACCGCCGGCTTTTTCCAAGCTGATGGCGAACGCCGCAGCCTCGGCGATGGGCTTGTCGCCCTTGAAGGTGAGCGTGGCCTTGCCGGTGGGGTCGGGCTTGAACACGCCGCCGTCGACCGGGATCGGATACTGCGGATCGATGACCCAAATCTGGTAATCTTGACCAGAGGCGATGGCGGGGAGCTTTTCAACCGCGAGCAGGCCGCTCTGCTGTTCGGGATCCCAAACGGCGATCGCCTTCGCCTCGGGCGTGTTGCCGAGCAGGGAGGCGAGCGCGGTGATTTTCAGGCGGCTCAGATCCTCGCTGCGCTGCAGGCGGCCGCCGAGGTCGGCGATCATCTTTTCCGCGAGGAGGGTGCGCTCGTCGAGTTGCGCGCGAGCCATGCGGTAGGCGACATCGGCCAGCTCGCGCTCGGCGCGGAGAGCCGTGTTCTCGGAGCGCAGTGTGTAAGCGCCGAATCCGAACCAAGCGGCAGCCAAGGCGAAGCCGGCGGCCGCAGCCCACGGCATGAAGCGGGAAAGCGAGAAAGGCACGACGTTGTCCGGTGCCGGCGGCGGAGCGGACTCGGTTTGCGGACCGGCGGCGCGGAGGATGGAATCCTTCAGGCCGGACGGCGGATCGACCTGCGGGGCGGCGAAGGCGAGGACGGCGGCGGTTTCGCGCAGCTCGGGCACGAGGCGACGGAGGTCGGAGCGGGAGGCCAGCTCGTTTTCAAAAGCGGTGCGCTCGGCGCCTTCGAGGAGATCGAGGGCGTAGAGTGCGGCTAGTTCTTCGTGGTGCTCGCTACTCATAACCGCGAGGCCAGGGTTTCGCGCAACCGGAGGAGTCCGCGCCGGATGCGGGCTTTGATGGTGCCCAACGGTTCGCCGAGCTGCTCGGCGATTTGCTGCTGGGTGAGCCCGCGGAAGAACGCGAGCTCGATGGCGGTGCGCTGCTCGTCACCGAGACTGGTGAGTGCGTGGCGCACGGCGCCGGCCTTCTCGCGCAGCCAGAGGGCGTCGGCGGAGTCGGTCTCGGCGGCGTGGGCGGGCGGATGGATGTCGGGGGCCGATTCCTGGACGATCTCCGCCCGGCGCTTGCGCATGCGGATGCGGTCGAGGGCACGGTTGCGGGTGAGCGTGGCGGCCCAGGAAAAATAGGAACCACGCTCCGGCTGGTAGTCGGCGGCCTTGTGCCAGAGCTGGAGGAAAACGTCCTGCACGACGTCCTGCGCCTCGGCGGCGTCGCCGGTCACGCGCAGCGCGAGCGAGTAAAGGGGCTTGGCCAGCAGGTCGTAGAGTTTGCCCAAGGCGGCCTTGTCGCCGCGGGCCATGGCGGCGGCGAGCTCCGCGTGGTGGCGGGCGGGGTCGGTCGGCGGTTCGTCCATGCCGGGAGTGGGCACTGCGGATCTCATGCGCGGACGCTCCTCGCGCCGTGCGGTGGCCGTGCACCAGGCGGGTAGGAGGGGGAGCGTTGAGACGATGGCCGTAGACACTTCATGGGTTATACGCGTCCGCGATGGAGCAGGATGCAGGGTTGTTGCGGGAGAGGGGTTGGCAACACGGATTCTCCGCGGAATTTTACAGCCAGAGCAGGCCAATCACCCCCAAGGCGGCAAGCAACGCGAGGTAGGTGAGGATCTTTCGTTCCTGTTTGGTGAGCGAAAAAATCATGGGGTCAGCCCGAGGGGAGCGAGATTGTCCTGAATTTGGCGCAGCAAGGGTTCGGCGGCGAGCTCGGACCAAGGCAGGTTGCTGGACATGCGCACGAAATACTGGGAGCCCTCGCGGCGGAAGCCATAGCGCAAGCCGAGTTCCAACAAGGCCGGGATCGAGTAGGGGTCGCGGTAGTTGATCACGCGTCCGTCGAAGATGTGCCAGAACCAGACGTGCTGGGCGGCCGGTCCGCGGGTGAACAACCGGTATTCCGCCGGCGGCAGCGCCCGGCCGGCGAGATCGAGCGCGAGTCGCGGGGTGGCGTTCGTCTGCGCGACCCAGCCCGAGCCCGGCCAGCACGCGTCGGGCGTATGCGAGGCGACCATGCTCACCGGCACCTGGCCGGGCGCCCAATGCGCGATGTAGACGGTGAGTTGCTGCATGCGTTCGCCGCGGCGGCGCAGGTAGGTGCGTTGCGCCAGATGCTCGGTCTGCAAAGTCTCGGAGAATTGATAAAGATCCTGCGCTGTGACGACCTGCCAGCCTTCGCTCGCGACGGGCAGCAACCGGTCGGGCTCGAAGGCGATGTCCGCCGTCCGCACCTCCGCAGAGCGCGGGTAGAAGGCGAAGAAAAGACCCACGGAGACCAACACCGCCGAGCCGCCCGCGAACATCCACGAGGCCGCCCGCGTGGGCGCGGCGGAAGGCGCGGGCGCTTGGGCGGTAGCCGTGACCGGTGCGGGCGCCGGCTCCGTTTCGCTCAACCAGTTGGCCAGCAAGGCGAGTAGCGCCGCGGTGATGCCGAGGATCGCGAAGCCGGTGGTGTCGTGCCAGAAGCCGTTGATGTCGACCCCGCGGTTGGCCAGCAGCGTCAGCAGCAGCGAGCGCAGGTAATTCATCGCGATCGCGAGCAGCGGGGCGATCGTGATCAGCAGGGCACGCGCCCAATAGCGGCGCACCAGCCAACCGGAGAAAAAGACACCCGCGTAGAGACAGGAGAGCAGGCTGCGGATGCCGCTGCAGGCCTCCTCGACGCCGACGCTCGTGTTGGCCAGCTCGATGACATTGCCCGATTGACGCGCCGGGATGCCGAGGATGTGGAGGGCGTTAAGCACGCCGGTGGTGACCCAGGCTTGCAGCTCCAATGTCAGACGTGCGTAGGCGCCCGGCGGCAGCGGCGAGGCCAGCACCCAGAGCGCGATCGCGGTCAGCACCGGCCAGTTGAACGGCACGGCGCGCACGTGCTCTCCCGCGAGGATCAGCAACCCGCCGCCGAGCGCGGCGGCCAAGGCGCAGGCGAGGAGAAATTTCACCACGGAGTGCGACCAACCCAGCGAGGCGGCCAGCAGGCCGGCCATGGCGAAGGCGATCAGCGCCGCGGCTAGCGCCACGCCCACGCCGACCGTCACCCAAGCACGCTCCGGCACCCAGCGGCGCGTGCCGTGCGTCCAGCCTTCGCGCACGAGCAGCGCGAAGATGAGGGGCGCGAACAACCCGTGCGAGAGGTCCGGATTATCCGTCCACTCCGGCCAGAGCAGCCAGATGAAACCCGCTAGGAAAAGCGCCAGCGGGCCGAGCACGAGCAGCGCCGGACCCGCGAGCCAATCGCGCAAGGGTCGGGGAGCGGGGCGCTCGGAGGAAGGCGTCATGCAGGTCGCGCAACCGCGCGATGGGAGAAACCTAAAAAGCGTCCCCCCTGTCGCAAGGCGCATCTGCCGGCGAGGCCGGTCGCACGGGACGATTTTTGACGGCGGCCCTTTGACGAACGGACAAAAATGGGTTGTCTGAACCCACTCTCTTATGAACCGCCTCAAGACCCTCCTCGCCTGCGCCGCGGCTTCCGCGGCCCTGTTCGTCTCCGTCCAAGCCGCTCCCGCCGTCGGCCAGCCCGCGCCCGATTTCACGCTGACCGACATCAATGGTCAGACGCACACGCTCTCCTCCTTCAAGGGCAAGACTGTGGTGCTCGAATGGGTGAACCCTGAGTGCCCGGTGGTCATCAAACATTACGAAAAGAGCGGCAACATGCCGGCGACACAGAAGGCGGCACAGGAGCAGGGCGTGATCTGGCTCGCGATCAATTCCGGCCACCCTGGCGCGCAGGGCGACTTCGACCAAGCGCAGGTCGAGGCTTGGGCGAAGAAAAACGGCGCCGTGCAGACGGCCTATTTCCGCGACCAAGACGGCAAGGTTGGCAAGCTCTACGATGCGCGCACGACGCCGCACATGTTCATCATCAATGCGGAGGGCGTGCTCGTTTACGCCGGTGGCATCGACAGCATCCAGGGTGGCAACCCGGCCGACATCGCCAAGGCGACCAACTACGTCAAAGCCGCGCTCGCGGACCTGCAGGCCGGCCGTCCCGTTGCCACGCCGACTTCGCGCCCCTACGGCTGCAGCGTGAAATACGGCAAGTAAGCCGCGCCAGTTTTCCTCCCCGCAAAACGAAGCCGGAGCCTTTCGCTCCGGCTTTTTCACAGCCATTACGCGACAAATGGCCCGCGTTCGGCAGTTGCGGAATATAGACCATCAGCTGAACGGATGTTGCTAGTGAATGCAGTTCGCCTCCTATCGATTGTGTGCGCATTACCGTCCATCGCGGTGCCGAGGAAATTGGCGGCTCCTGCATCGAAGTAGCCACCGATAGCACTCGCCTCATACTAGACGCAGGTCTGCCACTGGACGCGCGGGCCGATAGCGCGGCCCATCCCCTTGTCCCAGGCCTATTCTCGGAAGGCCGTGCGGTGGATGCTCTGCTTCTCAGCCATGCGCACGCCGATCACTCCGGGTTGGTGAGCGTGAGTCACCCTGAGGTTCCAGTGTGGCTCACCGATGGCACGAGGCAAATGCTGTTCGCGGGGGCTAGCTTCGCGCGGCAACCTGCAGTGCCGCTAGATCGCCAGCGAACTCTCCATCCGGGGCGGCCGGTGCGGATCGGCGATTTCACGGTGACGGCTCATCTCGTGGATCACTCGATTTACGGTGCAGCAGCCATTCTCATCGAGGCGAATGGGCTGCGACTTCTATACTCCGGCGATTTGCGCTTTCACGGGCGTAAGTTTGGGATGGCCCGCCAACTTGTTGCCGCGGTGCGTCGCGGCGGCCTTGATGCACTCTTGCTTGAAGGCACCCGGTTAGGAACGAGGGCAAGCGAGGAGAACCTCACCGAGGAAGTGTTGGAACAGCGTATTCTGAAACAGGTGCGTCAAGCCCCCGGTTGTGTCCTGGCGATGTATTCACCCCTTAATGTCGATCGATTTGTGACGTTCTTCCGGGTGGCGCGGAGATCGGGCCGGATAATGGTCATCGATCCTTATCAGGCTTACGTGCTCCATCTTCTTAATCGTCCTACGCTGCCAGTGCCCGGAAAAGCAGCCGATCTGCAAATCATGGTGCCGCCGCGCTTTAACGAGAATGCGGCTGGGCAGGCCGTCGCTGGTTCATCGTTTGCAGAACAATTGCGTGGATGTCAGATTACTGCGGCAGCCGTGAGGGCAAATCCGCAGCGATTTCTTGTGCTCTACCGAGAAAGCATGCGTTGGTGGCTTTTCCCACGCGCTTTGCCGTCGCAGACGCTCGCATTCTTTTCTTACTGGGAGGGATACCTGCGTGAGCCGCGCCTGCTGTCTTGGGCGCAGCAGTTGAAAGCCGCTCACGGGCAGTTGCTGCCCATGCATGCCAGCGGACATGCGCATCCTGAGGGCTTGCGAGAGTTTGCGCGCGCGGTGCGTCCGCGGCTTCTGATTCCCGTCCACACCGCGCACGCAAAAAGTTGGCGTGAGTGGTTCCAAAACACACGGGTCGTGCGAAATGGTGAAGAGATTCGGCTGCTGTGAAGCCAAAGTGTGCCAGCGCACTCATCTACAGGTCGCACCTCAAGTGGGAGGTTTGGCGCCGCGCTGTCCGGCAAATCGTGATTGATCCCGGCTGCTCGGCCGCCGCGCTCTGTGGGCGGCTGGGCTTGGGAAGCTACCGCACGGGCTGGAGAATGTCGCTTTTGATCAGGACGGCCATGAGCACCGTGCGATGGCCGGAACTGAGAGGGCGGGTCGAACTTTGTGATCATTCCGATATTTTAGGCGCAAGCAGCTGCTCGATTTGGGTCGCTGTGGAGGCGAGAAATTCCGCGGGACTTGTGGCAGCGTGGTGCAATTTGGCGACTTTGAGTGCAAATCACGACCACGCACGGAAGATTATTCACGCAGACGCTGATCTTGTCGTTCCACGTTCGGTTCATTTCCGGGCTTTGGGTGCTTCGCATCGATTACTGTCGTGCGAAAAGTCCGAACCCGTGAAGCCGCGGCAATTCTTGGAAGCGGTCCAAGTCATGCTTCGTCGGCGCCGCCATCAAGCGGTCACACCAGGCAGCCTCCACGCCTATTTGGGGGAGGCCGTGTTTCGGCACAACGTTCGTGAGCTGGGGTGGTCATCGTCTGCGGCCCAGCGAGCCGTGCTCCACGCGCTCAGAGAGCCAAGTGGATAGCGAAAAAACACCTTCTTCGTTTTGCGTATATATCTGGGATGCGGGCACAGCACTCTTCTTCGCAATCGGTCGCACGGTGGTTCGTTCGCAGGCAAGGGAATCGTCTTGAGCTGCGTGATCGCGCCACCCGCCGCCTCGTGCGTGTGCTGCAATGTTCGGCAAAGGTCGTCGAAGCCTTTCTTACTGGCAACCGGCAACCAAGGATTGCCGTCACGCTAT
>JAGOQJ010000009.1 GCA_017991595.1 Candidatus Didemnitutus sp.
GGTCAGTCTCGTAGTAGTGGCTACTACGAGAGCGAGTTGTAGGCACTAGCCACCACTCTCAACAGAGCCTCTGCCAGACTACTGGCTACTACGAGCCGTCAACGGGGACGCCGGTCGGACGCATACTAAGCAGGCGCTCATATCGTATTTCGACGAAACGATCTGGACTGAATTCCCCAAAAACGAAGCTAACGAAATCGATTCAGGGCAGGTGATTCTGACCCAAATCGGAATCCAGCTTGCAGACCTGTGTAAAGCTACCCCAGTTGACGATTTCGTTGCTTACGTGGTGACACGTTGGAGTTCGAAGAGAATCAATTGCGCATCATTGCTTCCGATGCGTGTGGAACCCAAGTCCTGAAGGGATACAGCAAGGCAGTCACCGCAGCCCGCAGTTCTTCCGGGCGCGGGTGAGCACTCGGTCGGCTACGGCGCGGGCGCGGGCGGCGCCGTCGGCGAGGACCTTGTCCACGTAGTCGAGGTTGGCCACGAGTTCGGCGCGTTTGGCGCGGTAAGGCGCGAAGTAATTCCAGTAGTGCTCGAAGAGCGCCTTCTTCAAATCGCCGTAGCCGAGGCCGCCGGCGCGGAGCCGGTTCTCGTAGTCGGCCGAGACGTCGGTGGGCGCGAAGAACTTGAGCAACTGGATGGCGAGGTTCTTGTCGGCATCGGGCTTGGGCTCCTGCGGCGTGCGCGAGTCCATGACGATGCCCATGATCTTTTTGCGGAGGGCCTTCTCGTCGCCGAAGATCTCGACGGTGTTGCCGTAGCTCTTGGACATCTTCTGGCCGTCGAGGCCGGGGATGACGGCGACTTCCTCGGCGATGCGCTCCTCGGGCACGACGAAGGTCTCGCCGTAGGTGAGGTTGAACTTGATCGCGATGTCGCGCGTCATCTCGAGGTGCTGCTTCTGGTCCTTGCCGACGGGAACGACGTGGGTGTCGAAGAGCAGAATGTCCGCGGCCATGAGCACCGGGTAGGCGAAGAGGCCGAAGTTGGGCGCGATGCCCTTGGCGAGCTTGTCCTTGTAGCTGTGCGCGCGCTCGAGCAGGCCCATGGGCGTGAGCGAGCCGATCATCCACGTGAGTTCGCAGACCTCCGGGATGTCGCTCTGGCGCCAGAAAACCGCCTTCTGCGGATCGAGGCCGCAGGCCAGCCAGTCGAGGGCGATGCCCTGGGTGTAGGCGCGGCGCTCCTTCGGGTCGGTGATGACCGTCATGGAGTGGTAATCGGCGATGAAGTAGAACGCGTCGCCGCCGGCCTGCAGCTCGATGGCGGGGCGCATGGCGCCGAAGTAATTGCCGATGTGCAGGGTGCCGGAGGGCGTGATGCCGGTGAGGATGCGAGGCATGAGAAAAGACGGTTGAAGGGAGACCGGACGACGGGCCGGACCAACCATGTCGCCTGAGCGTGCGACGGTTGAAAAGGGAAAATTGCGTCCTGTGGCCTAGTCGCGCCGCGGCATAGTGGTCACCGCATGGCGGCTGCGCGCGATCGTGGCGGCGGGCAGGTAGCCGGCGAAGGGCGTGCACGGCATCACGAGGGCGCGCTTGCCGAGCAACGAGCCGGGATTGAGGACGGCATTGCAGCCCACCTCTGCTTGGTCGCCGAGGATTGCGCCGCATTTGCGCAGGCCAGTGGAAACGGTGCCGGACGGGAGGCGCACGGTGACTTCGGCTTGATCGAGGCGCAGGTTGGAGCAGATCACGCCGGCGCCGAGGTGGGCGCGGTTGCCGAGGATCGAATCGCCCACGTAGTTGTAGTGCGGGGTCTGGACGCCATCGAGGAGGAGGCAGTTCTTGTATTCGCTGGAGTTGCCCAGCACGCAGCCTTCGCCCACGAGGACGTTGCCGCGGATGAAGGCGTTCGGGCGGATCTCGGTGCGCGGGCCGATCCACGTCGGCCCGATGATGGTGGCATAGGCCGGCAGCTTGGCGGTGCGGTCGATCCACACGCGTCCTTCGATGTGCACGCCCGGCGGGAGGTCATGCGGCAGGTGGCCGTAGTCGATCGAAAGCAGGGCCGGGCCGATCGCGGGCAACCACTGCCACGGCGGCACCTCAGGCGGGAAAAAGGCCGCAAAACGGGCCAGCGAGGCCGGCAGCGTGAAGAAATCGGAGGCTTTCACTCCCGGTGAGATAAATAAAAAAACCGCTGGGAACCAGCGGTTTTTAAAAGTGGAGCGGGCGAAGAGACTCGAACTCTCGACGTCCACCTTGGCAAGGTGGTGCTCTACCAACTGAGCTACGCCCGCGAAAGAGAGGCGGAGTATTGGGCGCGCTCTTGCTCCGTCAACTGGAATTTTTTCGGAAGTGAAAAAGTTCTGCCGGCCGCACCGAAATGAGCTGCGCCCGCCCGTCGAAATCGCTCAACTTCGCCACCTTTTTGGCACACTTCCGGCATAACATGAAGCGCTTGATCAGCCAGCAATCCATCGCCCAGTCGGTCACCGGCGTGAGCGCCGAGGAAATCGCCGCGCACTTCAATCTGCTGCCGGAGCGCTATTTTGCCCAGACCGTTGAGACGGACATCGCGCTGCATCTGGCGATGGTCAACCGGCTCCTGCACAACATCTCGGCCGCCGACTCGCTGGGCTCGCTCCGGCCCGTGATCGAGTGGCGGGACGCACCCGAGCGCGGGTGCAGCATCGTGCACATCGTCACGTGGGACCGCGCCGGACTTTTCTTCAAGCTCGCGGGCGCGCTCAGCGTCGCGGGGTTGAACATCCTCTCCGCCCGCATCACCACGCGCAACGACCACATCGCGCTGGACAGCTTCGAAGTCACCGAGCCCGGCCACGGCGTCGTGCAGGACGAGTCGGCCCGCGAGCTCTTCGCCCGCACCGTCGAATCCGCGCTGGTCGCGAACAAGGACCTCTCCCCTGCCATCGCCGCCCAAGCCGGCCGCTTCGCGCCGCCGGCCGCCACGCTGCAGACGCCGGTGATCGAGGTTTACCAGGAAATCAGTTCGCCCCGCCTCATCGTGGAGGTGCACGCCGCCGACCGCTTCGGTCTGCTTTATCGCGTGGGCCGCGTCATCACCGAGCACGGTTTCAACCTCGCCGCCGCCCGCGTGCACACGGAGCGCGGCCTGGCCATCGACAGTTTCCACTTGGAATCCGCCGACCAGCGCACGCTCGACTCCCAGCGCCTCACCGCGCTGCGTGACGATCTCGCGGTGGCGACGAGCCCCGGCGCGAGTGTTTAGTTTGCTCTCCCCAAGGTCGCGGAAACCGTTCATCTCTTCGCGTTGAGATGGAAGCCATCGCCGCCCGCGACCTCGAGGTGCTTTACCGGATCGCCGCTCTGGCCTCCGGTGACGGCGACGCCCGCGCCGCAGGCGAGTCCCTGCTGATCGAGCTGATGCGCGTCTTCCCGGCGGAGAGCGGCTCGCTCTCGCTGCTCAACCCGCACACCGGCTACCTCGAGATCGTCGCCCAGCACGGACTCCCGCCCGACACGGGGGACTTCGCCCTCAAGCTCGGCCAAGGCGTCACCGGCTGGGCCACGCTCCACGCGAAGCCGTTGCTCGTGTCCGACGTGACCGCCGACCGGCGCTACATCGCCGCGCGCGCCGCCGTCCGTTGCGAGATGTCCGCCCCGCTGCTCTACGAAGGTCAGGCGGTCGGCTGCATCAATCTCGACGCCGACCGGGCGCACGCCTTCGCCGAGGTCGACCTGCAGCGACTGGCCCGCTTCGCCACCGAGGCCAGCCGCACGCTCCACCGCCTCTGGCAACTGGAGCGCCTGCAGGGCGAATCCGCCCAGCTCGAGACCTTGGTGGAACTCGGCCACTCGCTCGTGGCCCGCCTCGAGGAGAGCGACCTGCTCACCACGCTCACGCGCAGCGGCCGCGGCCTGTTCGACGCCCGTCTGTGCACGCTGCACGCCTGCGATCCCGCGCAAAAGACCTTCGAACTCCAAGCTTGGAGCAGCGAGCTGAGCTTCGCCGACACGGCGCTGCGCCGCGACCCCTTCGCCGCCGAGCATTCGATGCTCGCCACGGCGCTGCGCGTGAACCGCGTGGTCGAATTTCAGGACCTCACCGGCACTGCCGGCCACGGCGCAGTGGACCTGCCGGCCGACGCGGAACTCTGTTCGATGCTCGCCGCGCCGCTGCTGGTGGACGGCGCGCCCGCCGGCGTGCTCGCGGTCTACACGAACCGTCCGCACCGCTTCTCCGACGCGCAGAAACGCCTGCTCGCCGCGCTCGCCAGCTTTGCCGCCGTCGCCCTGCACAACGCCCGGCTCTACGCGCGGGTTTTCCAATCCGAGGAGTCGCTCCGCAAGAACCAGACGCTCACCACGCTCGGCCTGCTCGCCGCGGAGATCGCGCACGAGATCCGCAATCCGCTCACGGTGATCAAACTCCTCCACGGTGCCCTCGGCACGGATTTCGCGCCCGACGATCCGCGGCGCCGCGACGTGCAGGTTATCACGGAGAAGATCGAGCAGCTGGAAGGCATCGTCGCACGCGTCCTGTCTTTCGCCCGCACGCCCGCCGTCCTGCACTCGCGCTGGCCGCTGGCGGGCGTGCTGGAGGACACCTTGCACTTGCTGCGGGCCAAGCTCGGCCAGTCCGGCGTGCAACTCCGCTACACGCCGCCGGCCAAGAAATTTATCGTCGAGGTCAACAAGGGCCAGCTCCAGCAGGTGTTCCTCAATCTCGCGCTCAATTCCGTGCAAGCCATGCCGCACGGGGGCACGCTTTCGGTGGCCTGCAGCGAGTCCGCTGGAGCGGCCGGTCCCGTGGTGCATGTGGATTTCACCGACACCGGTCACGGCATCCCGGAGGACATCCGTCCGCGCATCTTCGAGTCATTCCTCTCCGGCCGCTCTGACGGCACGGGCCTCGGGCTCGGCATCGCCCAACGCATCGTCAAGGACCACCACGGCGAACTCGTGTTGCTGGGGACCTCAGCCGAAGGCACGACGATGCGCATCACCCTGCCCCTCGCGCGGGCCTGACCGCTCCCGCCCCGCCTGCCCCATCATGCGCTTCGTCCGCCTCGCCTCCCTGCCCGCCAAGGAAATTTTCGACGGTCGCATCCGCGGCCACTACGTGCACGGGCAACGGACGACGGTCGGCGAAGTCGTGCTCGCCGCGCACACCGTCCTGCCTCTGCATTCGCACCCGCACGAACAGGTCACGTATGTGATTGAGGGACGCTTCGAATTCACGGTCGGCGACGAGACCACCGTGCTCGAGCCCGGCATGGTCGCAACGATCCCCGGCGGCGTGCCGCACGGCGGCACCACGCTCACGCCCTGCCGCCTCCTCGATGTCTTTGCGCCGGTGCGCGAGGATTACCGCACGTGAGCACGGCGCCCAGTCCGTCCGCATCCTCCTCGGCGCGCGGTTCGCGAATCGGGGCAGCGATGGCGATGGTGGCGTGGATCGTCGGGAGCATGCTGGTGTTGTTCGCCAGCCGGGGCCTGCCGTGGCGCCTGCGCGGCTTGGTCGTGATCGGCTGTCTCCTGCTGTTGATCGGACTGCTCGCCACCCTCAAACGCGGGCGCGCCGCCCGACGCACGGCCCGGGAGTGAAAACAAAAACGGCCGGCAAAGGCCGGCCGCTTTTGGGGCAGTTGGGGTAGCCGCAATGGCGGGGGGTGACCGCTATTCCTCGAGCTCGACGTTCCAATAGGCGAGGTCGAGAAAGTCCTTCCATTTTTCGTGCCCGTGGTTGCCGAGCACGAGGGAAATGACCGGACGCCACTTCGGGCGGACCGGTTTGCGCAGCAACCGCATGTGCGCCTCGTGCGGGAGGCGGTTGGCCTTGCGCGTGTTGCACTTGATGCAGGAGCAGACGATGTTTTCCCAAGTCGTCTTGCCGCCGTAGTGACGCGGGATGACGTGGTCGAGGTTGAGCTGCTCGCGCACGAAGGTCGTGCCGCAATACTGGCAGCGGTTGCCGTCGCGCTCGAAGACGTTGTTGCGCGTCAGCTTCAGCTCCTTGCAGGGCAGCTTGTCGAAGAAGGTCAGCAGAATCACGTGCGGCAGGCGGATGGCGCGGTTGATCGTGTGCACGGTCTCAAGCGCATCGATCGGCGGATTGTAGGTCGAAAAATCAACCCAATCCATGAGCGAGAACGTCTTGAAGTTGTCGTCGGTCTGGTGGACGACCTGCGCATGCCCGCGGGCCAGGAGCGCGAAGGCCCGGCGAGCACCGATGATGTTCACCGCCTGCCAGAGGCGGTTGAGCACCAACACCGGCTGATCGAGCGCGGCTTGCATGATGCTCAACTGGCTACGGATGCGATGCGGGCCTGTCAAGCGACCGGTCCGGGCTGCCCCGCGGCACGGCGTCGGTCAGCTCGTCGTGACGAGCGCCGGCTTGAGTTTCACGCCTTTCAGCGGAACGCCTTCGAGCTTCGCGATCACGGTCGCCGCAGCCTCCTCGGCCACGTCGGCGTGCGTGTGCGTCTCATGGATGTCGATCGCACCGACCACGGCGGCGGGCAGGCGGGTGACGCCGGCGACCTTGCCGACCAGATCGGCGGGCGTGATCAGGTGCTCGCTCCCGACGTTGAAGGAAACGGTAACGAAGCCCGGTTCGCGCCCCGTGCGCGGCTTGCGCTCGTAGCTCTTCTTGGCGGGCTTGGCCGCCGCAGGCTGCGTCCGCGGAGCCTCAGTCGGCTTCGCCGCCGGCTGCGATTCGGCGCGGGCAACCGGGGCGGAGGCAGAGACGGGAGCGGAGGCGGGTTTCGACTTGGCGGAAGATTTCTCCGCGACCCATTTGGGTGCCTTGTCAGCCACCGGTGCGGGCGCCGCGGGCTGCTCGGCCGGGGCACCACCGCCCTGTAACAGATGGATCAGCGCCGACGCGATGTCCGTGCTGGCGTAGCCTTGCTCGAGCAGCGCATCGACGATGCGGTCGCGCGAGCGGAATTTCTTCTCGTCCAGCACGCGGCGGAGTTTTTCCACGAAGCTCTCCTCGCGCGCCTCCTCGACCTCTCCCAGCGACGGGATGCGTCCGCGGGTGATCTTCAACCGCGCATAGTGCGCCATGCTCTGCAGCTTGTAGATCTCGCGGCCGCTGACGAACGTGATGGCGCGCCCGCTCTTGCCGGCGCGACCGGTGCGGCCAATGCGATGCGTGTAGTCCTCGGCATCGTTCGGCAGGTCGAAGTTGAACACCACTTCGAGGTCGTCGACGTCGAGACCGCGCGCGGCGACGTCTGTCGCGATGAGAAACTCGAATCCGCGGCGACGGAACTTGTCCATCACCCGGTCGCGTTGCATCTGGCTGAGGTCGCCGTGCAGGCGGTCGACCGCATAGCCGCGCGCGTGGAGCTGCTCGTCGAGTTCGTCGACCATGAGCTTCGTGCTGCAGAAGATGATGCCGTAGCGGAAATCGTGCAGGTCGATGAGACGTGTAAGCGCCTCGACCTTCGAGCGCCGGTCGACCTCGTAGAAAATCTGGTCGACCTGCGGGGCGTTGGCCGCATGCGCCTCGATGCGCACCCAGGCCGGGTCCCGGCTGTAGCGCTTGATGAGGTCCTGGATCGGCCGCGGCATCGTGGCGGAGAAGAACAACAGTTGCCGCTGCTCCGGCACCGCGCCGAGGATGTGCTCAATGTCGTCGCGGAAACCCATGTCGAGCATCCGGTCGGCCTCGTCGAGCACGACGACCTTGAGCTGGTCCAGCTTCAGCGAGCCGCGCTGCATGTGGTCCATCACGCGGCCGGGCGTGCCGATGACGACCTGCGCGCCCGCCGCGAGACCGCGATACTGGCGCTCGTAGCTCTGGCCGCCGTAGATCGGCAGTTCGAGCAACCCCTTCTTGAACGCCGCGAGCTTGCCGAATTCCTCCGCCACCTGCACCGCGAGCTCGCGCGTGGGGCAAAGCACCAACGCCTGCACGGCGCGTCGGGCAACGTCGACTTTTTCGATGACAGGAATGGCAAACGCCGCCGTCTTGCCCGAGCCGGTCGCCGACTGGCCGACGACGTCGCGGCCGGTAAGACCATGAGGGATGACGGCCGTCTGGATGGGCGAAGCCTCCTCATAACCCAGCTTGTCGACGGCTTTGAGCACCTCGACGGATAATCCCAGTTCGGCAAACGGACGTTTCTCCATGTCCGCAGGGTGCCCGCATTTTAGCCGGAAGCATAGCCCAATCTCACGCCCGCCAGCGCGCGACTCCTACGCCATACGTGCTTCAGGCTTTCGCCCGGCACGCCGCCGTGCTGCACTGCGGCGTGCACCTTACCCACCTCGCCTGCACCGCCTGCGGCCAGACCCACGACGCCACCGTCCCGCAGAATCTCAGCCCCTGCTGCAGCAAGCCCCTTTACCCCACCTACGATCTCGCCGCGGCGGCACGCACGCTGACCAAAGCCGCCCTCGCCGGCCGCCGAGCTGACATGTGGCGTTACCGGGAGGTCCTGCCCGTGCGGCACGAAGCCGACATCGTCACGCTGGGCGAAGGCTTCACCCCGCTCCTGCCCGCGCCGCGCCTCGCGGCCCGCCTCGGTCTCGCGCAACTCGCGATCAAGGACGAATCGCAGAACCCCACGCAAAGCTTCAAGGCGCGCGGCATGGCCACGGCGGTCTCGATGGCGAAGCAGTTCGGGCTGCGCAAACTCGCCGTCCCTTCCGCGGGCAACGCCGGTGGTGCCCTCGCCGCCTATGCCGCCCGCGCCGGCCTCGAGGCCCACATCTTCATGCCGGCCGACACGCCCAAGGCCAACATCATCGAATGCCGCGAGCTTGGCGCGCACGTCACGCTCATCACCGGCCTCATCACCGATTGCGGCGCCGAGATCGCCCGTCGCAAGCAGTCCGAAGGCTGGTTCGACGTCTCGACGCTCAAGGAGCCCTACCGCGTCGAAGGAAAGAAGACCCTCGGCTACGAACTGGCGGAACAACTCGATTGGCAACTGCCCGACGCCATCATCTATCCGACCGGTGGCGGCACGGGCCTCGTCGGCATGTGGAAAGCCTTCGACGAAATGGAGCGCCTTGGCTGGATCGGAGCGCGACGCCCCAAGATGTTTTCCGTGCAGGCGGAAGGCTGCCAACCCATCGTGCGCGCCTTCCAAGCCCAGGCGACGCAGGCCGCCGAGCATGTCGGCGCCCACACCCGCGCATCGGGTCTCCGCGTGCCGAAGGCGGTGGCGGACTTCATCATGTTGCAGGTGCTGCGCGACTCGCGCGGCGGCGCCATCGCCGTGCCGGACGCGGAGATGCTCGCCGATGTCCGAGAAGTCGGCACGGCGGAAGGCCTCTTCGTCGCCCCGGAAGGCGCGGCGTGCTACAGCGCGCTCCGCCGCCTGCTCGCCACGGGGACCATCGCCCGCGACGAACGTGTGGTGCTCTTCAACACCGGCGCCGGCGTGAAATACCTCGAATGCTTCGAGTGAGCCGCACCCGGCGGCTCGCTCCGGCGATCAGGCACTGTCCCAGTCGCGGTCCTTCGGCAACAGGTGGACGAGCGCGACGTTGATCGCGAGCATCACACCCAAGCCCGCCAGCGAACTCGTCGTCGACGCGAGGAAATGGTCCACCGGATCGCGCGTGTAGGCGAAGACCGGCAGCGCCCACTGCGCCGCGATGGTCAACACCTTGGCCGGCAACCACGCCAGCGGTGCCGCGAGCCGGAGCGTCGGCCAGCGCCGCACCAGCAGCACCGCGAAGCCGACGAACAGCGCCAGCTCGAGCGTCATCAGCCCCGTGCGCTCCCACGTCGGCAAACCGGTCGTGAGCAGATTCGCCACCGGCACGACCAGCGCGACCAACAGGCCGATCACGCCACCGTAAAGATAGACGGCGACAAAGGCGGTCCAGAACGCCGGCAGGAGATGAACCCCGAGCGGACGCGCACCGCCCCACGGCGCGATGTGCACCAGGAACGGCACCAGCCAGGCCACGGCCATGAGCACGAGCGTCTCGCGCCAAGTGGCCCGACTCAGGGAAAACAGACTGCGTGCGGTGATGTTCATTGTTGGAAAAGAGGATGTGCCCATCAGGACACCAAGCGCGGATTCAAAACGAGCCGACGCGCGCGGACAAGGGGAGAGTGTCGCCTACCCTCCTGGGGTAAACTCCGCAGGACGGCATGTGGTTGAGGAGCGCGCACGATCGATTCTGGCACAGGCGAGGCTCTTTCCGACATAGACGCCGCCACCGGCCCAAGCGTTCAAAGGTCCGCCCTCAATCGCCGCGTGTTGCCGCGCACTTGCGGTTGCGGGCTCCTTGCTCGACGGAGTGACAGGCTCTCCCCTTGCGCTGTCGCAAACCGTCTGCTGAATCGCGCGCTTCGTGTCCTCCTCCGCCACCCGCATCCTTCTCATCACCGGTGTTGCCGGCTCCGGCAAAAGCACGCTCGGCCAGCAGGCCGCCGCCCGTTTGGGCTGGCCTTACTTCGAAGCCGACGACTTTCACCCGCCGGCGAACACCGCGAAGATGGCGGCAGGCGTGCCGCTCGACGATGCGGACCGCGCGCCTTGGCTCGCCGCGATCCGCGCCCGTATGGACGAGGTGCGCGCCGCCGGCGGTCACGCCGTCTTCACCTGCTCGGCGCTGAAGGCCAGCTACCGGGCCACGCTGCTCGGTGGCACGGACGACGTCGCGCTCATCTTTCTTTCCGGCGATTTTGAAACCATCCTCGCCCGCGTGCGCGGACGCCAAGGACACTTCATGAAGGAGGAGCTGGTCCGCTCCCAATTTGAAACACTTGAGCCGCCCGCGGACGCGCTCACGCTCGATGTGCGCCAATCCCCCGAGGAACTGCTCGCGCAGATCCTCGGCCACGTGCGGCGCTGAGCCTGCTCCTCGTCCGCGTCAGTCGCCCGCGGCCGCCTGACGCAGCTGGACCAGCGCGGCCCGCGCAGCCTCTTCCTCGGCGGCCTTCTTCGAGCTGCCGCGGCCGACGCCGAGCTTTTGATCGTTGAGATGGACGGCGACCTCGTATTGCCGCGCGTGCTTGGGCCCCGTCGCAGCGGTGACATCGTAACGCAGCGCACCGTTGCCGTGCGCCGGCTGGATCATCTCCTGCAAACGGCCCTTCGGATTCTCGCCCTCCTCGGTCAACGCCAAGCGCGCCGGGAGCGAGCCATACCAAGCCAGCACCACGCGCTGCACCGTGGCGAAATCGCTGTCGAGGTAGATCGCACCCACCACGGCTTCCAAGGCGTCCTCGAGGATGGAGGCCCGCTTACGTCCGCCCGCGTCCTCCTCGCTCTGCCCGAGCCGCAGCCCCGCATCGACGCCGAGATCCAGCGCCAGCCGGGTGAGGAACTCGCCGCGCGTGAGTCCCGCGCGCCGGCGGCTCAACACGCCTTCGCGCTCCTGCGCGAACTCGCGGAAGAGCGCATCGGAAAGCACGAAATGCAGGACGGAGTCGCCGAGGAACTCCAGGCGCTGGTTGTGCGCCTTCACGTCCGGGTGCTCCTGCAGGAAGGAGGCGTGCGTGAGCGCTTCCAGCAGGAGCGCCGGGTCGCGGAAGGTGTGGCCGAGCCGCTTTTGCAAGGCGGCCAGCCGGGCGGGTTGCGAATTCATGCGAGAGACGTGGTCGAGATTCCAGTTTCCCCGCCAAAGCTCAATGCGAACCTCACGCCCCTCCGCTCAGGAACTGGCGCTCGCATACCGGCGCAATCCTGCGCGAAAAACCCAGATGGCGACACTGAGCCAGACGATGGCCGTCGCGCAGAGCCAGAGCACGTAATGCGGCTGGAACCCGTGGATGAGCGTCGCCGCCGGCACGTTGCTGGAGATGACCGCCGGCAACGCCCACACGAACACCACCTCGCGCACGCCGACGAAGGCCTGCCGCGGGAGCCGCCCGAACTCGAACAGCGTGAAATAGCTGCCCTCGATGCCCTGACTCCCGATCAGCCAGAACGTGAGCGAGACAATCAGCAGCACCGCCGCGTAGTGGATGACCAGCGAGCAGCCCAGCAGCACCACGTAGATCGCGATGTCGAGCACGCCGGGCGTCAGCCCGAGCTTCGCGGCCGAGTAGATCACCAGCACGATGGCGATGAAGCTGTTGAGCAACCCGTCGAGATCGAGCTTGCGCGTCGAGAGCATGAATAGCGGGTTGCCCGGTTGCGCGAGGAAGAAGTCGAACTGCCCGTTGCGGATATTGCGCCCGAACTCGAAGAGATTACTCCAGAAAAATCCCATCATCAGGCGTTGCAGGATCATCGCCGTGCCGACCAACAGCAGCATCTCATACTGGCTCCAACCCGCGATCGAGTCCGTGTGCGAGTAGATGACGCCAATGAGCAGGATGTTCACCGCCATCCAGAAAAACTCCACCAACGACCACATCAGAAAATCCATCCGGAACATCATCGTGCGCACGATCGAGTAACGCGCGCTCGCGAGCCAGATTTTCAGGTAATAGAGGGCCGGTGACATGGAGACAAAAGGGCGACGCTGCGAACTCAGCCGCCGACCGCGGTGTGGCGGCGCAACCCGCGCGACCACAGCGCCTGCGCGCAGACCAGCAGCACGACGACCCAGCAGGCCTGGATCGCGAGACCCGGCCCGATGGACGCAATGTCGATGCGCCCCGTGAAGATCGCCGCCGGGAAATACATCATGTAGAAATACGGCAGGTAGTGCGAAATCTCGAACAACCACGCCGGCATGAGATCGAGCGGAAACATCTGCCCGCCCAGCAGCACCTCCACCGCCATCGACAGGATCACGAAGGACTGGATCTCTAGGAACCAAAACGTGAGCAGGCCGAAACAGTAGGCGATGGTGAACTGGATCAGCGCCGACATCAGCATCGCCGGCAGACCGTAGGCGAGGCGCAGCGCCCAATCGTCGGGGAACACCAGCGCGTCGCGCAGCACCGGGTAGGCCAGCGCCAGCGGCAGGAGCACCAGCACGCCCGACACCAGCCGCGCCGCCACGAACACGCTGAAGCGATACGCGTAGTAGTTCACCGGCTTGAGCAGGAACTGGTTGATCAGGCCGTTCCGGATCTCCTCGCTCACCTGATAATCCTCGTTGAACGCGCCGATCATGAAATTCAGCGGCAGGAGAATCACGAAATATGTCAGCGTCTGCCGCAGGTCGAAACCGCCGATCTCCGTCTGCCCCGCAAAAGCCGCGCCCCAGAGCGTGAACACCACCACGAGATGGAAGAGCGAGAAGAGCCCGCGCACCGCGAAGTTCCACCGGTAAACCAGATTGCTCTGCACCCCGACGAGGAAGACGTGGCGGTATTTGGCGAGCGTGGCGAACATGGGTCGGGAATCGGGCAGTAAGCCGCGGATCAGCGAAAGCGCAAGCGACGGCACGCCGCCGCGCCTTCACCGGCAGGCGCGGACCTCACCGCTCCGTCAGCTTGAAGCGCTCCGCGACTTCCTTCGCGAGCGCGCGGTAGGCCGTCGCGCCCGGGCCGTGCGGGTCGTAGGCGAAGATCGGCTTGCCGAAGCTCGGCGCCTCGCTGAGCCGCACCGTGCGCGGGATGACGGTCTGGAAAATCTTGTCCGGCAGGTGCTGGCGCACCTCCTCCACGACCTGCTTGGCGAGGTTGATGCGGCTGTCGAACATCGTCATCACGATGCCGCCGACATCCAGCGTCGGGTTCACACCGGCATTCTTCAAGCGGTCGACGACCTTCAGGATCTGGCCGAGGCCTTCGAGAGCCATGTATTCGCACTGCAGCGCGATGAGCAGGTGGTCGGCCGCGGCGAGCGAGTTCATCGAGAGCATGCCGAGCGCCGGCGGGCAATCGATGATGATCGCGCGGTAGCCGCCGGAGTTGCGGATCGGATCGAGCACGGACTTCAGACGCAGGAGATAGTTTTCCTGCTGGGCCAGCTCGATCTCGATGGCGGCCAAGTCTACCTCGGATGGGATGAGCGCGAGGTGCGACCACTGGGTGGGCGTGAGCATCTCGAAGGCGTTGCCCTCGCCGTGCAACGGCTTGTAGAGACTGCGCCCCTCCTGCTTCTCAATGCCGAGCGCGCTGGTGGCGTTGGCCTGCGGATCGAGGTCCACCACGAGGGTGTGGATCTTCCGCTCCGCCAGGGCAGCGGCGAGGTTGACGGCGGTGGTGGTCTTGCCGACGCCGCCTTTCTGGTTCGCGATCGTGAAAACCGTGCAGGCCATGCGGCGATTAATCGCGGGCGCGCGCGGGGTGTCTAGCGCGAATTGGACCGGGAGCGGAAGTCGGGCCCGCCCGCGCAGCGCCGTCCGGCTTGCGCCCGCGGCGGGATGCTGCACCGTGGAACGCTCCGCATGTCCGATGCCGCCAACGCCCACCGCGTGAAGATCACCGGAGTCTGTCCGCCGGCCCGCGCCTTCGCCCTGGCCCGGCTAGCGGCGGCGCACCCCGCGCCGGTCTGGTTGGTGGTCGTCGAGGAGCCGCGCGAACTCGATCCGCTCGCGGAAGACGTCGCCCTGCTCGCGAGCCAGCGCGACGCCGGCTCAACCGCGCCGGCCCTGCAGGTGCTGGTGTTTCCGGAATCCCACGCCGACAGCCGGGAGATGCGCGAAGCCTTCCACGCCGCCAGCGACCGGCTCGCTGTGCTCAGCAAGCTCCGTGGCCGACTGCACGCCACGAGCGCGCCCGACCCCGTCATGATCCTGACCACGCCGGGCGCTTTGCTGCAGGCCGTGCCGCCGCCTGCGGACTTCTCCGAGCGGGAAATCGTGCTCCGCAAGGGCGACGAGCGCCCTTTCCAAGGCCTGCTCGAGCTGCTGCGCCAATTCGACTACGACAGCGAAGCGGTCTGCGAAGCGCCCGGCCAATACGCCGTGCGCGGCGGCATCGTCGACGTTTACCCGATCACCGCGCATCAGCCTTACCGCCTGGATTTCTTCGGCGACACGTTGGAGGACATCCGCACGCTCGATCCGGTCACGCAACGTTCGGGCGAATCCGTCGCCACCGTCACGCTCACCGCCGCGCCGCAGATCCACGCGGCGGCCGGCCGCGCCTCGCTACTAGATTACCTCGGTCCCGCCGCTCACGCGGTGGTGCTCGAACCGAAGGCTATCGAGGAAGCCTTCGACCTGCTCGGCGGCGCCGCCGTCGACGCAGGTAGGGCGAGTTCTCCGAACGAGCCGCGCACTCGGCGGTCGCTCGCATCGGACAACGGCTCGTTCGGAGAACTCACCCTACCGCCGACTCTCGGCGCACTCGCGGGGCGCGCGGTGCGTTTGTTCGGTGTCAGCGATCTCGATCTGACTTCCGCGCTCTTCGACGGCACCGGCGACGAGCAGACTTGGGATACGGAGTCGTTGCGGCATCACCGTGCGTTCCCCGAGGAGAACCAGCTCGCCCACGAACGCCTTCAAGCCGAGGACGCGGCCCGTCGGGACTTCTTCCTCCAAGTGCTGGCCTGGCAGCAGGCCGGTTACGCAGTCGAATTCTTCATCTCCAAGGAAGGCGAGGAGCAGCGCACGCGCGAACTCCTCGCGGAAGACGCTGAACTCAAGAAATTGAAACCGCGCTACGTCCGCGGCGCGGTCAACGAAGGCTTCCGCATCACGTTCGGTAGGGCGAATTCTCCGAACGAGCCGTCCTCCGCTCCCGGAAACGCACCCGCGCGCGGCTCGTTCGGAGAACTCGCCCTACCTCGTGCTGCGCGCGGCTACGTCGCCGTGACCGAGACGGAAATCTTCGGCCGCAAGCGTCAGCGCCGCACCACCAGCAAGCGCGCGCTCGCCACGCCTTCGGCCGTCGACCAGCTGCTCGATTTCTCCGAGCTGGTCGAAGGCGACTTCGTCGTGCACCTCCAGCACGGCGTCGCCGTCTACCGCGGGCTGACGAAGATCGAATCCCGCGACGGCGTGCGCGAGGTGATTTCCCTCGAATTCGACGACAAGGTCACGCTGCACGTGCCGCTGCAGGAGTCGCACCTCATCAGCCGTTACGTCGGTCTGTCGAAGGTGAAGCCGCAGCTCGGCCGCGTCGGCTCCGGCCGTTGGGAAAAAATCCGCGCCGCCGCCGAGCGCGCCACGCTCGATCTCGCCGCCGAGCTGCTGCAAATCCAGGCAAAGCGAGAGGCGCAGCCGGGCCACGCGTTCGCCGAGGACAACACCTGGCAGAAGGAATTCGAGGCGGCGTTCCCCTACACGGAAACGCCCGATCAGGCGAAAGCCATCGTCGAGGCGAAAGCTGACATGGAGAAGACGCGCCCGATGGATCGACTCGTCTGCGGTGACGTCGGCTTCGGCAAGACGGAGGTCGCGATCCGCGCCGCCTTCAAGGCCGTGATGGGCGGCAAGCAGGTCGCGGTGCTCGTGCCCACGACCGTGCTCGCGCAGCAGCACCTCAACACCTTTCGCGAGCGCATGGCCGGTTACCCGGTCGCGGTCGAGATGGTCTCGCGTTTCCGCTCGCGCAAGGAGCAGACGCAGATCCTCGCCGCGGTGACGACCGGCAAGATCGACATCCTCATCGGCACGCACCGGCTCGTGCAGAGCGACGTGCATTTCAAGGACCTCGGGCTCGTCATCATCGACGAGGAGCAGCGCTTCGGCGTGAAGCACAAGGAGGTCTTCAAGCGCTGGCGGGCGCACGTCGACATGCTCTCGATGAGCGCCACGCCGATCCCGCGCACGCTCTACCTCGCGCTCACCGGCGCGCGCGACCTCAGCACGATCGAGACGGCGCCGGTCAACCGCTTGCCGATCCAGACGATCGTGAAGAGCTACGACGAGAAACTCGTCGTCGAGGCGATCCAGCACGAGACGCGGCGCGGCGGACAGGTTTTCTATCTGCACAACCGGGTGATGAGCATCGACCTCGTCGCGTCGCGCCTGCGCGAGTTGCTGCCCAAGCTCCGCATCGGCGTCGGCCACGGCAAGATGGATGAAAACGAACTCGAGCGCGTGATGACCGACTTCGTGGCGGGCCACTACGACGTGCTCGTCTGCACGACCATCATCGAGAGCGGCCTCGATATCCCGAACTGCAACACGATCATCATCGAGGGCGCGGACCGCTTCGGCCTCTCGCAGCTCTACCAGCTCCGCGGCCGCGTCGGCCGTTTCAAGCACCAGGCCTACGCCTACCTCCTGCTGCACCGCCACGCCCGCGTGATGGACCTCGCGCGCCAGCGCTTGAGCGCCCTCCGCCAGCACAACCAGCTCGGCGCCGGCTTCCGCATCGCCATGCGCGACCTCGAGCTGCGCGGCGCGGGCAACCTCCTCGGCGCCGAGCAGAGCGGTCACATCGTCGGCGTTGGGTTCGAGCTGTATTGCCAGTTACTCAAGCAAAGCGTCGCCCGCCTCAAGGGCGAGAAGCACGCCGCCGCCGTCCGCGCGGGCGTGAAGCTCGACTTCGTCTTCGTCGGCGAGGGCGCGGATAGCACCACCACTGTCCGAACCGAGGCGACCGACAGCTACACGGCGCTCAAGCAAGCCGAGCGCGCGGCCCGCGGCGAAGACCGGATGGTGCAGGCCCGCCTGCCAGCGCGCTACATCGGAGAGACGCGCCTGCGCATCGACTTCTACCGGCGGCTGGCGATGGCCGAGAGTCCCGCCGCGATCAAGGAGATCGAGGCGGAACTGAAGGACCGGTTCGGCAAGTTCGGCGACGAGGTGCGGGCCCTCCTCCTGATCACCGAGATCCGCGTCCGGGCGGAACAAAAGGGTCTCCTGTCCGTCGAAACGGATTCCGGCCGGCTGAAGTGCCTGCGCCACAGCGGGCGCCGCGATGATTTCATCCAGTTCAACAACCGCTTTCCCCGCTTGACCGCCCCCTCCCCCCTCGCAAAGTTGCGCGAAATACTCGTTTTTCTACAGAATCTCCCGACTCCATGATGTTACGCCGTTCCTGTGCCTCGCTCGCAACCCTGCTGGTCCTTGCGGCGTCCTGGCCCGCCCTCGCCTCGGCGCAAAACGTCCCCGCCGACGCTGAAGCCGCCGTGACGGAGAAGCTCAACCTCCGTTTTGCCAACGGCATCGCCGCCGTGGTCGAGGAAAAGGTCATCACCGTCGACGACATTCGCCGCGAGATCGCCCCGCTCCTCCCGCAGATCCAGAGCGATAGTCGCAGCGAGCGCGAGTTCAACGAGAAGATCAACGCCCTCCAGGACAGCATCGTGCAGGATCTCATCGACCGCGTCCTGATCGTGAAGGAATTCTACAAGGACGAGAAGCGCTCGGTCCCAGCCAGCTTCATCGACAACCAGATCGCCGAGATCGTCGCCACCCAGTTCGAGGGCGATCGCAGCAAATACCTCGCCTACCTCCGCTCCCGCGGCATCTCCCAGAAGGACTACCGCAAGGAGGTCGAGGAAGACATGATCTACGGCTACATGCGCCAGCAACAGCGCAAATCCGCCAGCACCGTCAGCCCGGTGAAGATCCAGACCTTCTACGACGAGAACAAGGAGCGCTTCTACCAAGAGGATCAGGTTTACCTCCGCCTCATTCAGCTGAGCCGCACCGCCGAGGATACCGACGACACGATGCGCACGAAGGCCAACGACATCGTCGAAAAGCTCAAGGCCGGTGCCGACTTCGTCGACCTCGCCCGCCTCTTCTCGCAGGATTCCCGCCGCACTAAGGGCGGCGACTGGGGTTGGCAGCGCCGCTCCGACCTGCGCCAGGAATTCGCCGATGCCGCCTTCGCCCTGAACAAGGGCCAGTATTCCGAGCCCATCATGCTTCCCGAAGGCGCCTTCTTCCTCTACGTCGAGGACCGTAAGTTCGCCGGCATCCTGCCGATCGACGAGGTCCGCGACCAGATCGAGCGCATCCTCGTCCAACAATCCGCCCGCCAAGCCCAGGAGCGCTGGCTCGAGAAGCTCCGACGCAATGGCTACGTGAAGCACTACTGAGTGCGCACAGCTCGCGGGCCAGCGGGCGAAGCGCCCCGGCCCGATGAGCGATCCCTACCCCACCCTTCGCGTCAAGGACCTCGCGGTCAACGACCGCCCGCAGGAACGCCTGCAACGGCTCGGCCCGTCCGCGCTGAGCGACACCGAACTGCTCGCCCTGCTCCTGCGCAGCGGCGGCAAGGGCAACAACGTCCTCACCATCGCGCAGCAGCTCGTCACTGCCGCCGGTTCACTCCGGCCGCTCATCACGTGGACCGAGACTGATTTCCGCCGCATCAAGGGCATCGGCCGCGTGAAGGCGCTCCAACTCGTGGCTGTCCTCGAAGTGGCGCGCCGCGTCCTCGCCGACACAGGCGAGACCGAACCGTTGCTCAATCGCCCCGAGCTCGTCCGCGACCACCTCGCCCCGCACTACACCGGCCTGCAAATCGAGAAGTTCTGGGTCCTGTGCCTCAACCGCAAGAACCGGCTCCTCAAGCAGGTCGAGATCACCTCCGGCACCGCCACCAGCAGCCTCGCCCACCCGCGCGAAGTCTTCCGCGAGGCGATCCGCCACGGCGCCACCGCCGTCATCTGCGCGCACAATCACCCGAGCGGCGACCCCGCGCCCAGCGCCGCCGACGCCCAGATGACCCGCCAGCTGCGCGACGCTGCCCGGGCCATCGACATCGAGCTGGTCGACCATGTCGTCCTCGGCCGCGCTGCCAACGATCCGCACGGCACGGGTTTCTACAGTTTCCGCCAAGCCGGTGCACTTTGAGCGGCCGCGCCGCGGCAATCGCGGCAATCGAGAAAAAACCTCTTGGCAAACGCGCGTCCGTCCACCTACTTTGACCCCTCGTTCATTGATGGTGGAGTATCCAAGTGGCCAAAGGGCGTTGACTGTAAATCAATTCGGCTCCTGCCGTTCGCTGGTTCGACTCCAGCCTCCACCACCACTTTCCAAACCCGCAAGCTCCCTGAGTTTTGCGGGTTTTTTGTTTTTTCACGGCGCCAGCGACCACGCCCATACGGACCGCGCCCTGCCGACCGTGGGCCGCTCCCCTGCCGCTTGCCTATTGCCGCAACCGTGCCCTACTTGAATCGCGCGATGGAACAGGAGACCCTCCAACAGGCGGTGGACACGGCCAAGGAGCATCCGTGGATCCTTGGCGTGTTGCCACACCTGCTGACGGTCGTCGGCTTCCTCCTCGCGATCTTCGCCATCGCTCGCCTGATGAGCGAAAAAAAGCAGCCGGGCAACACCTTCGCCTGGCTGCTCGCCATCGTCTTCATCCCGTGGCTGAGCGTGCCGCTCTTCCTCCTCTTCGGCGGTCGCAAGATCAAGCGTCTCGCCGCGCTCAAGGCCCGGCTCTGCCCCATCGTGCCGGGCGCGCCGCGCTCCGCCGCCGCGCAATCCTTCGCCGCCCGAGTGCTCACGCTCAACGGCGCCTGCCCGCCCGTCGGCGGCAACCGCGTGACTTTCGTCACGTCCGGCGAGGAGTCCTTCCACCAGCTCGAGCGCCACATCCGCGAGGCGAAACACACGATTCACCTCATGACCTTCATCCTCGGCCGCGACAACGTCGGCCGACGCATCGTGAAGCTGCTCGCCCAGCGCGCGCGCGAGGGCGTGAAGGTCCGGCTGCTGCTCGACTCACTCGGATGCTTCCTCAGCAAGGGCGCCTTCTGCGACCCGCTGCGCGCGGCCGGCGGCGAGGTCGTCGCCTTCATGCCCATGCTGCCGCTGCAGACCCGAGGCTCCGCCAACCTGCGCAATCACCGCAAAATCGCCGTCTTCGATCACCACGTCGCCCTCATCGGCGGACGCAACCTCGCCCTCGAATACATGGGCCCGCAGCCGCTCAAACGCCGCTGGCGCGACTTCGGTGCGCTGCTCGAAGGACCGGCAGTCAGCCTGCTCGACGAGATCTTCATCGCCGACTGGGCCTTCGCCAGCGGCCAGCCGATCGCGCGGCTGCACGAAGAAATCCCCGCCGGTGTGCCGCCGGTCGTCGGCGACAGCGAGATCCAGATCGTTGCCAGCGGCCCCGATGTGCAGGGCGACCCGCTCTACGAGGGCATCCTCTCGCTCGTGCAACAGGCCGAGCGCAGCATCTGGATCGTCACACCGTATTACATCCCAGACGAAGTGCTGCAGCGCTCGCTCATGGTCCAAGCCCGCGCCGGCATCGATGTGCGGCTCGTCGTCCCGGCGCGCTCGAACCACCGCATCACCGACCTCGCCCGCCGCCACTACCTCACGGAACTCCAACAGGCCGGCGTGAAGGTCCTGTTCTACGGTCCGGGCATGAACCACGCCAAGCTGATCCTCGTCGACGAGTCAGTCGGCCTCTGGGGCTCGGCCAACATGGACCTGCGCTCGCTCTTCGTGAATTTCGAAGCCGCCGCCGTCACCTACTCCGCGCACGACGCTCAAGCCATCGGCTCCTGGATGCGCGAAGTCTTCGCCCACAGCAAACCCGCGCCCACTCGCCCGCCGGGCCAGCGCAAGTTCTTCCCCAGTCTCGGCGAAGAACTCAGCCGCCTGCTCGCTCCGTTGCTGTGAGTGAGCTGACCGGGCAGGATACTGCTATGATGTTTAGCCGGTAGCGGCGGTCGTCCCGACCGCCACCGCACGCGCCTCGTGGCGGTCGGGACGACGCCTCTACCTCGCTTCGCCAGGTCACTGCATAAAGTTCAAGGCAGCTTCCGTTCCCCTGTTTTCCCCTCCACGGGATCACGACTGGGTGGGGGCGGTTGCCCCAACCGCCCTGGGCTCCCGGTCGGCTAGCGCATCACCCCAAGGGCATCTCGGAGAGACGCCCCCCACCACCTTCACGCCTCACACCGCATGCGCCCGCAGAAAATCCTGCACGGCGCGGGTGTCGGCGGGCAGCCGGTGTTTCACCACTGCGCGCGTCTTCAAAGCGTCGAGCCCGGGGTGCGTGGGCTCCTGCCCGATCGCGCCGCGCAGCGCATCAGGGAATTTCGCCGGATGCGCGGTGGCCAGCACCACGCTGACGCGCGCCGAGTTGAGGTCCTGAAACGCACAAGCCGTGTGCGGATCGATGATGTAGCCGTGGCGCTGCGCCACACGGGCGATGTTGGCGCCGATTTCCACGTCCGTCGCACGCGAGGAGCTGAAGGTGTCGTGATCGAAACCCGCGAGCGTGTAGCGCCCCTCGCGCTGCAGCTGCGCCATGACCTCGCGCACGCGCGCCGGGTCCTCGCCGAGGTTGTAATAGAGCAACCGCTCGAAATTCGACGCCACCTGGATGTCCATCGACGGCGCGAGGCTCGGGTGCACGGCGCCGACCCGGTATTCGCCGGTCGTGAAGAAGCGGTGCAGGATGTCGTTCTGGTTCGTGGCGACCTTGAAGCCCGCGATCGGCACGCCCATGCGCTCAAGCAGCCAGCCGGCGAACACGTTGCCGAAGTTGCCCGTCGGCACCACGAACTCGACCTCTTCCCGCTGCGCCGGCGGCAGGCGCAGCCACGCGTAAAGGTAATAGACGCATTGCGCGAGCACGCGCGCGAGGTTGATCGAGTTGACCGCCGAGAGATGATGCCGGGCGGCGAAATCGCGGTCGCCGAAGGCCTCCTTCAGGATGCGCTGCGCGTCGTCGAACGAGCCGTCGATCGCCAGCGCGAAAACGTTGTCCGCCCCCGTGCAGGCCATCTGGCGCTCCTGCAGCGGCGAGACGCGACCGTCGGGATAAAGGATGAAGATCGCGGTGCGCGGCTTGCCGAGCAGGCCGTGGATCGCCGCGGCGCCGGTGTCGCCGGAGGTGGCGCCGAGCACGTTCAGGCTGCGGCCGTCCTGCTCGCACATCCAGCCGTAGAGGTTGCCGAGGAACTGCAGGGCAAAATCCTTGAACGCGAGCGTCGGGCCGTGGAACAGCTCCAGCACGTGCGTGCGCTCGTCGAGCTGGCGCAGCGGCGCGATCTCGGGATGGGAGAAGGTCGCGTAGGAGCGGTGCACGAGGCGCGTCAGGACGTCCTCCGGCACGTCGGTGGCGAACAGCGCGAGAAACTCCGCGCAGAGCTCCGCGTAGCTGAGATTTTCCCACGCGCGCAGGCGAGGCGAGATGTCGGGCAGCGTCTCGGGCAGGTAGAGCCCGCCGTCGGGCGCGAGGCCGAGCGCCACCGCTTCGCGGAACGAAACCATCGGGGCACGGCCGCGGGTCGAAAGGTATTTCATCGGGCCCAGCCTAAAAATGAGCGCGGCGGGAAACGGGAAGCCCGGTCAGGCTCAGCTCTTGCCCAGCGCGAAGGCGGTGTGGACGGCGCGCTGCGCATCGTCGGCGCGGTCGCGCGGCACGGCGAGCGTCACCTTGATCTCGGAAGTGGCGATGAGCTCGACGTTGATGCCCTGCTCCGCGAGTGCCTCGAGCATCTGCGCAGCGACACCGGCGTGCGTGCGCATGCCGACGCCGACCACGGAGAGCTTGGCAATGTTGTCGTAGGCGGCGACCTCGCCGCCACCGAGTTTGGCAAACACCGCCGGGAGCACCTTCACGGCACCGTGCGCGTCGTCCTTCGGCACGGTGAACGTGAGGTTCACGATGCCGTTGTGGCCGACGTTCTGGACGATCATGTCGACGTTGATGCTGGCCTCAGCCAGCGCCCGCAGGACATGCGCCGCGCTGCCGGCCTTGTCGGGAAGATTGCTGATGACGACCTTGGCCTGGTCCTTGTCGACGGCGACACCGCGCACGACGACCTTTTCCATGTAGGAGACTTCTTCTTTCACGATGGTTCCCGGATTGTGGTTAAAGCTGCTGCGGACCTCGAAGACGACGCCGTATTTCTTCGCGAACTCGACGGAGCGCGACTGCATGACCTTCGAGCCCTGCGAGGCGAGTTCGAGCATCTCGTCGTAGGAAATTTCCTCGAGCTTGCGCGCGTCCTTCACGTGGCGCGGGTCGGCGGTGTAGACGCCGTCGACGTCGGTGTAGATCTCGCACTTGTCGGCGTGGACCGCAGCCGCGAGGGCGATGGCGGTGAGGTCGGAGCCGCCGCGGCCGAGCGTGGTGATCTGGCCGAGGTCGTTGAGCCCCTGGAAGCCGGCGACGATGATGACCTTGCCGGCGTCGAGATCCTTGCGCAGCGCGGTCGGCACGATGTTCTTGATCTTCGCCTTGGTGTGGACGAGGTCCGTCACGATGCCCGCCTGCGGGCCGGTGTAGGACACGGCGGGCACGTCGAGGGCGTGGAGCGCCATCGCGGTGAGCGCGATCGTCTCCTGCTCGCCGGTGGCGAGGAGCATGTCCATTTCGCGCGTGTCGGGGCGCGGATTCACGGCTTTGGCGCGGGCGGTGAGCTCGTTCGTGACGCCGGCGCGGGCGGAGACGACGACGACCAGCTGGTTGCCTTCGTCGCGCGTCGCCTTGATGCGGGCGGCCACGTTCTTGATGCGCTCGACGTCACCCACGGAGGTGCCGCCGTATTTTTGGACGATGAGTGCCATGTTGCGAACCGGTTTAGCTGGCCCGCGCCTCCGGAGCTTGGCAAGGCGCTAGTCCGCCCCATGCGTCATAGCGACACAGGCTCAGGCGGCGGGTTTCTTCACGAAACGCGGCTCGGTGCCCGCGAGCAGGCGCCGGATGTTCGAATGGTGCCGGAGAATCACGACGGCCGCGAGAACCGTGGCGACAACGGCCACAGCCACGCTGTAAGGCAGCAGCCACACGCTGACGATGACGACCACGGCGCCGAGGATGGAGCCGAGCGAAACATAGCGCGTGGTGAAAAACGTCAGCACCCACGTGACCGCGCCGATCAGGCAGGCAACCGGGATGAGCACGACGAGACCGCCCGCGGCGGTGGCGACGCCTTTGCCACCCTTGAAACGAGTGAAGACCGAGAACGAATGACCGAGCACGGCCGCCACCACGCCGATGAGCGCGAGGACGTCTTGGTGCGGAGTGTCGATCCAAGGCAGCAGTGGCCAGCCAGTGGCGACGGCACCCTTGAGCGCATCGAGCACGAAGACGAAGTTGCCCGCGCGCTTGCCCTTGGCGCCGAATTTCTCGCCGAGCACGCGCTTGACGTTCGTCGCGCCGGGGTTGCCGCTGCCTTCCTTGAAAATGTCGACGCCGTGAGCACGCGCGACGATGTAACCGAAGGGCAACGCACCGAGCAGGTAGCCCGCGAGCGCGGTGGTGAAGATCCAGAAATTACTCATGGGGCCTGCAGCAATGTCGCGCGAGACTTCGGAAGCCCGCGCCAGCGGTCAATGGCGAAGTCCCCCGGAGCGATTCGCAAACGAACGGCGGCAACGCGCGCTGAATGAGGGCGGCTGGGACAGCCGCCCCCACCGAACGAAAGCGGATCAGTTGGCCGGGCCGCCGGTGAAGTAGAGCGCGAAGGCGAACTTGTCGGCCGTCTCTTCGACGACCTTGGAGATCGGCTTGCCGGCGCCGTGGCCGGCGTTGGTCTCGATGCGGATGAACATCGGAAACGCGTTCTGCGGGTTCGCAGCCTGGAGCGCGGCGGTGTATTTGAACGAGTGGCCGGGGTGCACGCGGTCGTCGTGGTCGCCGGTCGTCACGAGCATCGCCGGATAAGTCGCGCCGGCCTTCACGTTGTGCACGGGCGAATAGCCCTTGAGGTAGGCGGCCATCTCGGCGCTCTCCTCAGCGGAGCCGTAGTCGCTGGCCCAAGCCCAGCCGATGGTGAATTTCTGGAAGCGCGTCATGTCCATGACGCCAACCGCCGGCAGCGCGACGCGCGCGAGGTCGGGGCGCTGGTTGACGGTGGCCGCGACGAGCAGACCGCCGTTGGAGCCGCCGCTGAGGACGAGCTTCTCGTGCGAGGTGAATTTCTCGCTCACGAGGTAGTCGCCCGCGGCGATGAAGTCGTCGAACACGTTCTGCTTTTGCAGCTTCGTGCCGGCGAGGTGCCACTCGCGGCCGTATTCGCCGCCGCCGCGGAGATTCGGCACGGCGTAGATGCCGCCGAGCTCGAGCCACGCGATGGTGGAGGTGGAGAAGCTCGGCAGGAGCGAGATATTGAAGCCGCCGTAGCCGTAGAGGAGCGTCGGGTGCGAACCGTCGAGTTTGATGCCCTTGCGGTGCGTGATGAACATCGGCACGCGCGTGCCGTCCTTCGAGGCGTAGAACACCTGGCGCGTCTCGTAGAGCGAAGGATCGAATGCCACCTTGGGCGCTTGGAACACCTCGACTTTACCGCTGGCGAGATCGACGCGGAAGTTCGTCGTGGGATACGTGAACGAGGTGTAACTGAAGAACATCTCGGTGTCGTCCTCGCGGCCGCTGATGCCCTGCACCTGGCCGATGCCGGGCAGTGCGACGTTGCCGAGCGACGCGCCGTCGCGGGCGTAGATCGCGAGCACGCTCTTCGCGTCCTGCATGTAGTTCACCACGAACTTGCCGCCCACGTAGGAGGCGGAGGAGATGACGTCCTTCGACTGCGGGATGAGCGTCTTCCAGTTGGCGCGGTCGGGATTCGCGAGGTCGATGGCGATGACCTTGTAGCGCGGCGCGTCGAGGTCGGTGAGGAGGTAGAGCACGGAGCCGTCGTTGCCGATGACGTTGTAGCTCGCCTCGACGACGTCGATGAGGCGCACGACTTCGCCGCGGAGCTGCGGCTGGCGGACATCCTGAAGATCGAGATAATGCAGCCGGTTGCGCGGATCGGTGCCCTCCCAGATATTGATGATGAGGTAGCGTCCGTCCTCAGTGACGCCGCCGCTCAGACCCCACTTCGGCTGGTCGGGGCGCTCATAGACGACGATGTCCTCCGCCTGCGGCGTGCCGAGGCGATGGTAATAGAGTTTCTGGTTCTCCAAGTCGCTGAAGACCTGGTTGCCCTCGCGGCGCGGCTCGGGGTAGCGCGAGTAGAAGAAGCCCGCGCTGTCCTTCGTCCAGCTGAAGCCGGAGAACTTCACCCAGTTGATCACGTCGGCGGTGTCCTCGCCGGTGGCGAGGTTGCGCACACGGTATTCGTTCCAATCCGAGCCGGCTTTCGCGATGCCGTAGCCGAGCCACTTGCCGTCGTCGGACGCGGTGTAAGCGGTGAGCGCGACGGTGCCGTCGGTCGAGAGCATGTTCGGATCAATGATCACGCGGCCCTCGGCGGCGAGGGTGTCCTTCACGTAGAGCGGCGACTGGTTCTGCAGGCCACTGTTGAAGGTGTAGAAGTAACGGCCGCCCTGCTTCGAAGGCAGGCTGAAGCGAGGGAAGTTCAGCAGTTCCTTCAGGCGCTCCTTGATGGCTTCCCGCTTGGGCAGCTTGTTCAGGAACTCGAAGGTGACGCCGTTCTGCGCGCCGACCCAAGCCTTGGTGTCCTCGGCGTCGACGTCTTCCAGCCAACGGTAGGGATCGGCGACCTTGACGCCGTGGAAATCGTCGACTTGGTCGACGGTCTTGCTCGGGGGATAGGACGGAGTGGCGGCGAAGGCCAGGGCGGGCGCGGCCGCGAGGGTAAGCAGGCGCATAAGCTTCATATGGGGCACGAAGCCAGCCACAACCCGGCGCGCGCGCAAGCGGAAGTTGGCCAGTGGTTCCTTCGGGCTAACGAACGGCACCGGAAGCGCGACGAGCTGCGGCGGACTGCAGCGCCATTCAATCGTGCCCGCGCGCGACCGAGGAGAATCCACTCAAGGGCGCCTCGGAGAGACGCCCCCACCCTGCCGGCGCGACGCCCGTTCAGCGGCGCGGGGCGTCGGGGCTCACTTGCCCCAGCCGGCGTAATGCGCGCCGAAGCCCATGCGCAGCGCCCAATCGGCGATCGTCTTCGAGACGGGCGACGAGCCGCTGGAGCCGCCGTGGCCGGCGTCCTTCTCGATGTGGATGAGGATCGGCCCGGCCTCGGGCGCGACGGCCGCCTGCATCGCCGCCGTGTATTTGTAGGAGTGCGCCGGGTGCACGCGGTCGTCGTGGTCGCCGGTGGTGACGAGGATCGCCGGATACTTCGCGCCGGCCTTCACGGTGTGCAGCGGCGAGTAGGCCATCAGGTAGGCAAAGCCCTCGGGCGTGTCGGACGTGCCGTAGTCGCGCGCCCAGGAGGCGCCGGCCGTGAATTTGTGATAGCGGAGCATGTCCATCACGCCGACCGCGGGCACCGCCGCCGCGCAGAGGTCGGGACGCTGGTTCACCACGGCACCGAGCAGGAGCCCGCCGTTGGACCGGCCGTCGAGCACGATCCGGGAATGCGCTGTGTAGCGCTCGCGCACGAGATACTCGGCGGCGGCGATGAAGTCGTCGAAGACGTTCTGCTTGCGCGCCTGCGTCCCGGCGTCGTGCCAGTCACGGCCGTATTCGCCACCGCCGCGCAGGTTGGCCACGGCGTAGACGCCGCCGCGCTCAATCCACACCAGCGGCGGCACGGCGAATTGCGGGCGCATGACGACGTTGAAGCCGCCGTAGCCGTAGAGCCACGCGGGATGGGAGCCGTCGAGCTTCAGGCCCTTCTTGTGCGTCACGAACATCGGGATCCGCGCGCCGTCCTTCGACGGATAGAAAACCTGCTTCGTCTCATACTGGCTGGCGTCGAAATCCGTCTTCGCCTCACGCCAGACCTCCGTGCGCTGCGTGTCGAGGTGGTGGCGCAGGTGCGTGCCGGGATAGAGGAACGACGAAAAACTCACGAACACCTCGGGGTCCTTGAACTTGCCGACGACGGACGGCACGGCGCCGATCCCCGGCAACGGAATCTCGCCCGCGGGCGTGCCGTCGAGTTGGTAGATCGCCACGCGGCTCGCGACGTCGCGCATGGTGGTCACGACGAAGCGCGAGGCGGAGATGCGCGCGGCATCGATCGTCTCCGCGCTCTCGGCGATCACCGTGCGCGGCGTGAAGCCCGCGTCGTCGAGCCCGACCGCCACGATGCGTCCACGCGGAGCGTCGTGCGTGGTGACAAAATAGAGCGTGCGCCCGATGTTGCCGATGAAGGAGTAGCTCTCGTCGAAGGTCGACCGCAGCATCTTCACCGGCGCGGTCAGCACCGGTCGCTGCGGATCCTGCAGATCAACGTAAGCGAGCGCGTTGCCGCGTTGCCCGGGTTGCGAGATGCTGATGATGAGGTAACGCCCGTCGGACGAGACCTGCCCGCCGAAGGAGCGCGTCGGATGCTCGGGCCACTCGAAGATCAACCGGTCCTCGCTCTGCGGCGTGCCGATGCGGTGGTAGTAGAGCTTGCGATGTTCGATCTTGCTGAAGACCGCCTTGTCGCCGCCCGCCGGCTCCGGATAGCGCGCGTAGAAGAAGCCCTTGGCGTCGTGCGTCCAGCTCAGGCCGGAGAACTTGATCCACTTCAGATGATCGGCCGCGTCAACTCCGGTGGCGATGTCGCGCAGGCGGAACTCGACCCAGTCCGAGCCCGCGCTGGCGAGACCGTAGCCGAGCCACTTGCCATCCGGCGACGGCGAAGGCGAGCGGAGCGCCACGGTGCCGTCAGCAGAGAGTTGGTTCGGATCGAGCAACACGCGCGGCGCACCGTCGAAGCCTTCCTGCACGTAGAGCACGGATTGGTTCTGCAAGCCGTCGTTCTTCGTGTAGAACACCCAGCCGGCCTCCTTGAACGGCGCGTCGTAGCGCTCGTAGTTCCACAACGCCGTCAGGCGTTCGCGCACCTGCCCCACCTCCGGCATCTGCGCGAGGCGCGCCGCGGTGAAGGCATTCTGCGCCTGCACCCAAGCCCGCGTGTCGGCGGAGTCGAGGTCCTCCAGCCAGCGGTAGGCATCGACCACTTGGCGGCCGGAATAATCGTCCACGTGCTCGACGGTGCGCGTCGGCGGATAAGCAACGGCGGCCGCAGCGAACAGCGGCGCGATCGCGAACAGGGGTAAGCAGGCAGCGAGTCGCATAAGCCGGCAGGCAAGCCGCAATCCCGGCTGCCTGCAAGTCTGCGCCGCCCCCCCCGCACGTTCGCGGCGCGAGACCGGCACTTTGCGCCTTCCGGCGCCGCGCGAATCGTGTTTTCCTCCGCGCCGTGAGCCTCTCTCCCGCCGACCGCCTCGAACGCCAGATCCGCTTCATCATCGAAGCCGACAAGCTGAAGGAAGTCTTCCGCCAGACCCTCTGCACCCAGAGCCGTCGCTACGAGAACAGCGCCGAGCACAGCTGGCACTTCGCGCTCATGGTCATCATCCTCGCCGAGCATGCCAACCAACCCGTCGACGTGCTTCGCGTGCTGAAGATGGTGCTCATCCACGACCTCGTGGAGATCGACGCCGGCGACACCTACGCCTACGACACGGCCAACATGGCCACGCAGCACGCGCGCGAGGCACAGGCAGCAGACCGCATCTTCGGTCTGCTGCCGCCGGACCAAGCCGCCGACTACCGCGCACTGTGGGAGGAATTCGAAGCGCGCCAGACGCCCGAGGCGAAATTCGCCGCTGCCTGCGACCGCTTTCACCCGATGCTCCTCAACTGCCTCACCGGCGGCGAGACGTGGCGCAAACACGGCGTGACGCACGACAAGGTCGTCGCCCGCAACCAGCACACGAAGGAAGGCTCCGAGGCCCTCTGGGCCTACGCCGCGCGGATGCTGGACGAGGCGGCGGCGCAGGGTTGCTTCAGTCTCCTGACCGAGAAGTGACAACCGCTGAAAGATTCGTCCTCCTGCCTGGCATGGGCGCAGACGAACGGATGTATCCTTCGCCATGGACCTCCTTGCCACACTGCACCGTGGTGCGCTGGCCGGTCTGGCGGGGTGAACAATCGATCGAAGATTTGGCTGATCGAGTCATGGTCGAAGCTTCAATCGACTCAGGAACCTGGCTGATTGGCTCTTCTCTAGGAGGGATGGTCGCGTGCGAACTTGCAGCGCGCACTTCCGCCAGCGGACTAATCTTGGTCGGGAGCGCCGTTTCCTCGTCAGAAATCCCCATCTTGTTGCGCCAGCTCGCACCGTTAGCCCAAGCATTGCCACTCAAGATGCTAAAGGCCGCAGCGGCCCGACTGCCGAGCGACTTGATGCAGATGTTCAGCACATCCGATCCGGGATTCCTTGGTGCGATGTGCGTTGCAGTATCGAAATGGAAAGGAGCCTCCACGCTACCGAAGGCATTTCTTCGAATCCACGGTTCACGAGATCTGGTCATCCCGCCCCCGTCCACCCCTCACATCATGATTTCAGGTGGGCACCTAATCGCGATGACGCACGCGCCAGAATGTGTCCATGCCGTGCGGAGCTTTGTCCTAGCTCAGCTCAGATCCCGGAACGACCCGAACTCCGGGTCGAACAACCGGCGGTAGGTGCGCACGATCATGCCGTCCGTGAGGCCCGCGAGGTAGTCGCAGAGGCGGCGCGCCTTGCCGTCGAGCGTCTTCTCGGCGTCGATCAGGCGGCTGACGTTCTCCGGCAGTATCCGAATCACGCGCTCGCTGCGCTCGGCGTAGTTGTCCCAGATCGCTTGGAACAGCGCGTTGAGGATGACGCGAGCCTTGTGCTCGAGCTGCTCGAGCTGCGGGCTCTCGAAGATGATGTCGTTGGCCATCCGCTTGAAGAACGCCGCCTCGGCCAGCGCGGCCTCGTCGACGACGAGCTCGAAGGCGTAGCGGTTGGTCTTGGCCGACATGAAGTTTTCCCGCTCCTTCAGGCGGCAGGCTTGGATGAAGGCACCGATCTTCTGCGAGAAGACGTTCTCCAACCGGTCGGCGCGGATCGCCGCGAAGAGCGACTCCATGTGCCGCTGCTGGTGCGCATCGATCGGCTGGCCCGCGGCCCAGCGCTCGACGCGCTCGATCGTGAGGAAGCCCGCGCGCACGCCGTCGACGATGTCGTTGAGCGAATACGCCGCGTCGTCAGCCCAGTCCATGATCTGGCACTCGACGCTCTTGAAATCGTTCAGCGCGTTGCCGCGCAAGAGCGAGCCGGGGATGCGCGCGTCGCCAAAGACCCAGTCGCGGATCGCGCCCTGCGAGTCGTAGATGAAGTGGTTGATCGGCGGCGTGGCGAACTCGGTGTAGAGCTGCTTGTATTTGAGGATGCCGTCGAGCAACGCACGCGTCGGCTGCATGCCGCGCACGCCGGTCTCGTTCTGATACATCGTCTCGCAGAGCAGGTGCAGCGTCTGCGCATTGCCCTCGAAGCCGCCGCGGCGCTTCATCAGCTCCTGCAGCGTGCGCTCGCCGCTGTGGCCGAAGGGCGGATGGCCCATGTCGTGCGCGAGGCAGCTGGCCTCGACGAGATCGGAGTCGATGTAGAAATCCTCCGCCAGCGGCGCGCCGCGACTGAGCAGGTAGTGGCAGATCGAGCGTCCGATCTGCGCGACTTCCATCGAGTGCGTGAGGCGCGTGCGGTAGAAATCGTATTCGCCGCTCAGGAACACCTGCGTCTTCGACTGCAGCTTGCGGAACGCATGCGCATGGATGATGCGGTCGCGGTCGATCTGGAAGGGGCTGCGGTAGTCGGGCTTGCGGCCCCCGCCCCACTCTTGCACGTCGAAGGCGTTGTAGAACTTGTTTTGCGGCATCGTGGGCTTCCTTGGTCCCGCAATCGCGCGCCAGCGGCAACGCAAAAACCGGGCCGCCCCGCCCCAGCGTTCCTTTTCGACAGCGCCGAACAGCTGCGCAAGTGGCGCTCGCATGCCCCACCTATCCCTGCCCCACGCGTTGGTCGTGTGCGTTGCCCGGCTGGTCGCCGCCGTGCCCGGCCACGCTGCGCCCGACGCGCGTATCGCAGCGCGAGCATGTGACCGCGCGGAATTCGCCGCCCGTTTTTCGTCGTCGCGGCGCGGCCTGCCCTGCGCTGGCTTGCGCCCGATGCTCGCGCCACCTATGTCCTCCGTCATGCCCCACACGCTGTTCCCAACCGCCTTCGGCACGTGCGGCGTCGCGTGGAACGACACCGGGCTCCTCGGCTTCCAATTGCCCGAGGAAGACGTCGAGGTCACCGAGCGGAAACTCGCGCAACGCGCACACACCAAGGCCGCCACGGAACCGCGCCCTGAATGGTTGCGGCGGGTCATCGAGCGCGTGCAGGCGCACCTCGAGGGCCGGTTGCAGGATTTCGCCGACGTGCCGCTCGACTGGACGCGCGTGAGCGACTTCCAGCAGGCGGTTTACCGGCACGCGCTGGCGATCAAGCCCGGCTACAAACAAAGCTACGGCGACATCGCCAAGGCCATGGGCTTGGGCAACGAGGCCGCGCGCGCCGTCGGCGTGGCGCTCGCCACGAATCCCTGGCCGCTCATCGTGCCCTGCCATCGCGTCGTCTCCGCCAGCGACAAGATGACGGGCTTCTCCGCCCCCGGCGGCGTGCGCACGAAGACGCGCCTGCTCGCCCTCGAAGGCGCGGAGTTGATCTCGGAATGAAGCGCCGCGCCCGCGCAGCCCGAGCGCCCGAAAACTCGGCGGATTCCGATCGCGTCCAGCTCACGCGTGAACCAAGCCCCGGGCTCGCTTACGATCCCGCCGCCGCGCTCGCCCACCTGCGCGGCGCCGATCCGATCCTCGCCGACCTGATCGAGCGCGTCGGTCCCTTCGCGTTGGAGCCCCAGCCCGCCGCGACGTTGTTCGAGGCGTTGTTGCGCTCCATCGTCTATCAACAACTCCACGGCAAGGCGGCCGCCACGATCCACGCCCGGGTGCGCGACGTCCTTGCGCCGCACGGCGGCACTCATCCCGCCGCGCTGCACGCGGTCAGCCCCCTAGCCTTGCGCGGCGCCGGACTCTCGCGGGCGAAACTCGCCGCGCTGCTTGACCTCGCCGCCCAATGCGAAGCCGGCGTCGTGCCCACCTTGGACGCCGCGGCGAAGATGGAGGACGACGAACTGGTCACCCGCCTCACCACCGTGCGCGGCATCGGCCCGTGGACCGTGCACATGCTCCTGATCTTTACGCTCGGCCGCCCCGACGTGATGCCCACCGGCGATTTCGCCATCCGCCTCGCCTTCCGGAAACTCTACCGCAAACGCCGCGAACCCTCGCCTGCCGCCATTCTAAAGCACGCCCGCCGTTGGCAACCCTACCGCAGCGTCGCCAGTTGGTATCTCTGGCGCTCCCTTGAGCTGCCCGCGCCAACCGCCCCCGACAACTTGTAGTCTATTAGATTACAAGTGTGCTCTCACGCTGCCGAGTGCGAGCGACTCGACCAATTTTGTTTGTAGTCTAATAGACTACAAACAGATTTGGGCCCCGCACTCGGGCTGTTAGCGGGGCGAACGCGGTGATTAGGGCGTTTGGAATCCCGGACGTCGGCTGGTTCGGGGTTGTTTCGGCTCGGGCCGCATCTAGCTTGGCGCAAACCAACCCCTTCCCCGCCATGTCCGCGAAAAAAATGCGCGCCATCGTCAAACCTACGGCCGGTCCCGGCCTGATCATGACCGATGCCCCGGTGCACACGCCGGGCGTCAACGATGTCCTGATCAAGATCAAGAAAACGTCCATCTGCGGCACCGACGTCCACATCAACAAGTGGGACCAGTGGGCCGCGCGCACGATCAAGCCGCCGCTGATCATCGGTCACGAATACGTCGGCACCGTCGCCGATGTCGGCGCGGGCGTGGAAGGCTTCGAGCTCGGCCAGCTCGTCACCGGCGAGGGCCACATCGTGTGCGGCCACTGCCGCAACTGCCTCGCCGGCCGCCGCCACCTTTGCCCGAACACCAAGGGCGTCGGCGTGAACCGCGATGGCGCCTTCGCCGACTACGTCACCATTCCGCAATCCAACGTCTGGAAAGTCCCGGTCGGCATGGACACGGATGTCGTCTCCTGTTTCGACCCACTCGGCAACGCCGTGCACACCGCGCTGTCCTTCGATCTCGTCGGCGAGGATGTGCTTATCACCGGTGCCGGCCCGATCGGCTGCATGGCCATCGCCGTGGCGCGCGCCGCCGGGGCGCGCAAGATCGTCATCACCGACATCAACGACGGTCGCCTCGAACTCGCGAAGAAACTTAATCCCACCCGCGTGGTGAACGTCGCGAAGGAGAACCTTCCCGACGTCTGGCACAAGGAACTCGGCATGACCGAGGGCTTCGACGTGGGTCTCGAGATGTCCGGCAGCCCGCAGGCACTCCGCCAGATGATCGACAACATGGTCAACGGCGGGCGCATCGCCCTCCTCGGCATCATGTCCGGCGAGGTCGCCATCGACTGGAACAAAGTCGTTTTCAAAATGCTTCACCTCAAGGGCGTCTACGGCCGCGAGATGTTCGAGACTTGGTATAAGATGACGGCGCTCGTGCAGGGCGGCATGGACATCCGCCCAGTCATCACCCACCGCTTCCCCGTCGAGCGGTTCCAAGAAGGCTTCGAGCTCATGGGCGCCGGCAAGTCCGGCAAGATCGTCCTCAACTGGGAGTGATTTCATGAATTCCGCCTACTACGACCACCTGCGCCAGACTCTCGGCGAAATCGACGCCGCGGGCCTCTACAAGCGCGAGCGCATCATCACCACCCAGCAGACCGCGCACATCGCCGTCGCCTCCGGCCAACGCGTGCTGAACATGTGCGCGAACAATTACCTCGGCCTCGCGGACAATCCCGAGCTCATCGCCGCCGCGCGCGCCTCCCTCGACCGCTGGGGCTACGGCCTCGCCTCCGTGCGCTTCATCTGCGGCACGCAGCAGCTCCACAAGGACCTCGAAGCCGCGATCTCGCGCTTCCTCGGCACCGAGGACACCATCCTCTACTCCTCCTGCTTCGACGCCAACGGCGGCCTGTTCGAGACGCTGCTCGGCGCCGAGGACGCCGTGATCTCGGACGAGCTGAACCACGCCTCGATCATCGACGGCGTGCGCCTCTGCAAGGCCCAGCGTTACCGCTACAAGAACAACAACCTCGAGGACCTCGAGGCCAAGTTGAAGGAAGCCGACGCCGCCAAGGCCCGCTTCAAGCTCATCGCCACCGACGGCGTGTTCTCGATGGACGGCTACATCGCCAACCTCGCCGGCATCTGCGACCTCGCCGACAAATACGGCGCGCTCGTCATGGTCGACGACTCGCACTCCGTCGGCTTCATGGGCCAGACCGGCCGCGGCACGCACGAGCACTGCGGCGTGATGGGCCGGATCGATGTCTTCACCGGCACGCTCGGCAAGGCCCTCGGCGGCGCCAGCGGCGGCTACACCTCCGGCAAGAAGGAGATCATCGACCTGCTCCGCCAGCGTTCGCGCCCCTATCTCTTCTCCAACACGATCGCGCCCGCCATCGGCGCCGCCTCGCTCAAGTGCCTCGAACTGCTCAGCCGCTCGACCGCGCTGCGCGACAAGCTCGAGGACAACACGCGTTTCTTCCGCGAAGGGCTCACGAAGGCGGGCCTGACGATCAAGCCCGGCACGCATCCGATCGTGCCCGTGATGCTCGGCGACGCCGCGCTCTCGCAAAAGTTTGCCGCCAAGATGCTGGAGAAGGGCGTTTACGTGATCGGCTTCTTCTATCCCGTCGTGCCACAGGGCGCGGCCCGCATCCGCACGCAAGTCTCCGCCGCCCACAGCAAGGAAGACCTCGCGTTCGCGATCGAGAAATTCGCCGAGACGAAACGCGAGCTGGGGCTCTGATTCATGCGCCGCCTCGTTCTCGCGCTCTGCTGCCTGCTCCCACTGGGAGCGGCGGCGCAGCATGTCGAGTGGGACCGGATCCATCTGGGCGAGATGGACCGCCGGTTAAATGAACTGCGCTACGAAGCGAACGACGCCATCGCTGCCGACGACACGGATCTGTTTCGTCGCAAAGTCGCCGAGATGCAAAAAGTCGTCGACGAAACCGTCGATCGCGTCTCCCCGGGCACGAGCTTCGCGCTGAAACTGGACATGCAGCTGGCCTTCACCCTGCTGGAGGAAATGGCGTTCTACTTGCGACAATCCCGCGCGCTGCAGGAGGTCAACGTGTTCGACTTGCAGAACCTCAGCGACACCGGCGGTTTCGTGGCGCGTCAGGAGCGCGTGCGCCAAGTGATTGACGCGAATAGCCAGCTTCTCGACCGACTCGCCAACGTGACGCAGACGATCACCGATTTCGCGGCAAAATCAGCGCGTGATCCCGTCCGACAGGCCGCGCTCGCCAAGCGTGCCGAGGCGATGATGGAAGAGAAACTCTCTCCGCTGCGCACGTTCCTGGAGATCGATCGCGAGTGTCTGTTGCAAATCGACCAGATGCTCGGGCTCCTGCATCTGCACCCGAATGGGTGGGCCGTCGGCCGAACCGGAGGCATGCGCTGGCTCGACCGTGACGTGGAGACCAAGTTCAAGACGATGCTCCAGGCGCTGGTGCTTTCCGAGGAACGCCGCCTGACCGCGGGTCGGAAGATTCGCGGGCTCGCCTACGACTACGACCGCGCCAATCCCCGGTAAAATCCCCGCCCAACGCATCAAAGGGCGGCGGCAAATTCTCGCAACGTGCGCCAGTAATGCTCGCGCGCCACGGCATCGAGTCCGCCATGGCCACCACCGGGCACGATGAGCTTCCGCTTCGGCTCGTGGGCCGCACCGAAGAGTGCTTCGCCGTGCCAGACCGGGATCACGGGATCGGCCGTGCCATGCAGCACCAACACCGGGCAATGCACGTCGCGCAGCCTGCGCTCGTTGGGAAACATGTCGCCCCACAGAACCGGCCAGCGCGTCATCACGCGATAAGCGCTGACGAACGTGCTCTCCAGCACCAGCCCCGCGAGCGGCTCAGTCCGAGCCAGCTCCACCGCCGAGCCGCCGCCCAGCGAAAAGCCGAAGGCGATCACGCGATCGGAAGGCGTGCCGTTTTGATTCAGCCACGCGAGCAGGAGGCGTGCGTCGGCATGGCAGTTCGCTTCACTCGGCGTCCCCTGCGTGTGGCCGTAACCGCGGTATTCGTAAGTCAGCACCGAGAATCCGGCCTTCACATATTCGGGCAGATAGCTCGCGAGCGCGCCGAGTTCCTCGCCGTTGCCGGAGAAATAGAGCAAGGTGAACTTCGCTTCCGGATTCTTCCAGTGCCGCGCGTGCAACGTGATGCCATCGGGCGTCTGCAAGCGGATCGTCTCCGGCGCGAGCGGCGCACGCGCTGACGGACGCAGGAACATCATCCCGGGGGCGACGATCCGCGCCAGCAGGCAGGCCGTAACATAGAGCGCGAGCAGGAGTGCGGACACGCCGAGGATTTTCATCGGGCGCGCGCTTCCTTTCTCAGCTGGTTGAACGGGCTAGCGCCCGCCCAACGCATCGCGCACGGCCTCGACCACGCGGTCGCGCGGCACTTCGCGCTCGGAGCGGTCGGACATGTCGCGGATCTTCACGACGCCCTTGGCGAGTTCGTCGCCGCCGTAGATGAGCGCGAGTTTCGCGCCGGCCTCGGCGGCCGCTTTGAACTGCTTGCCGAAGGCGACGTCCTTGAGCGGATAGTCGACCCGCCAGCCGGCGGCGCGCAGCGCGCGGATGTCGGCGAAGGCCGCGGCACGCTCCGCCTCGCCGCCGATGACGGCGTAGACGTCGGGCGCGTTGACGAAGGTCGGCGTGAGGCCGCGTTGCTCGAGCAGCAGGCCGGTCGTCACGTCGCCGATGGCGAAGCCGACGGCCGGCAGGTCGGCGTAGCCGAGTTTCTTGACGAGATCGTTGTAGCGTCCGCCACCGGCGAGGGCGCGGAGATCGCCCTTGCGGTCGAAGGCCTCGAAGACGAAGCCCGTGTAGTAGGCGAGGCCGCGCACGACGGCGAGGTCGACGCTGACGAAGTCACCGAGGCCCATCGCGGCGAGGCCGCCGAGAACCTTGCACCAGTCGGCGAGGCGCGCGTTGAGTTTTTCGGAGCCGAACGGCGCGAGCGCCGCTTCGAGGTCGTCGAGGCTCTTGATCTGGAGAAACGCGAGGACCTTGCCCTTCTTCGCCTCGTCGAGCGCGCTGTGCGCCTCAACGTAGCCCTTGAAGGCATCGTCCCCCATCTTCTCGTAGCGATCGATCGCGCCGAGGATGCCGCGGGACTGCGCGTCGTCGAAGCCGAGCGCTTCGAGGTAGAAAAACCACAGGTCGCGGTCGCTCAGGCGGACGTAGAAATCGTCCTTCGTCAGGCCGAAGCCCGTCATGCACTGGATCAGCAGCGCGATGAGCTCGATCTCAGCCTCGGGGCCGGCTTCGCCGAAGATGTCGGCGTTGAATTGGTTGAAGGCGCGGAGGCGGCCCTTTTGCGCGCGTTCGTAGCGGTAGAATTCCGCGATGCTGAACCACTTGATCGGTCGCTTGAGCGCGCCGGCCTTGGCGCCGACCATGCGACAGACCGTCGGGGTCATCTCCGGGCGGAGCGAGACTTCGCGACCACCTTTATCGGTGAAGGCGAACAGCTGCGTCTCGATTTCGTCGCCCGACTTGGTCGTGTAGAGTTCGAGCGGCTCGAGGACGGGCGCGTCGTATTCCTGAAAGCCGTAGGACTGAGCGGCTTGGCGCCAGAGACGGAAGATGTGCTGAAGACGGGAGAAGTCTTCCGGATAAAATTCCCGGAAGCCTGGGAGGGACTGAAAACCGGCCATGAAACGGGTGCGCTACCGACGGACGTCGCTCAGGACGTCTCGTCATCGTCGCCGTCGTCGGCCGAGGCCGGCGCGGGCGGGTTGGCCTTCAGTTGATCGAGGCTGAGGGCCTTGATCTTCTGTTTCAAAATCTTGCCGCTCTTGAACTTCACGACGGCGCGCTCCGGGATGACGACTTCCGTCTCCGGCTTGTTCGGGTTGCGGCCGACGCGGGCTTTGCGCACTTGCACTTCCAGAACTCCGAAGTTGCGCAACTCGACGTTCCGGCCCGCGGCGAGCGCGTCCATGACGATATCGAGAGTCATCTGCACAGTATCTTGGATTTGTTTCTGCGGGAACCCGGTCTTCTCGTAGATTTCGAGGACGATTTCGCGTTTGGTCAGATTGGTCGACATGGCGTGGGCGGGGTTAAGTGATGACGCTAGGTTGACGGCACAAACAATTCACCACCGCGTGCTTGCGTCAATGGCAAACCCGCGTAAGGGGTTCTGCCTATCCGACTCATGCCCGATCCCACCGCAGTGCGCTCCATGTTTGCCCGGATTGCCGGGCGCTACGATGTGGCCAACCACCTTCTCAGTGGCGGCGTTGATTATTGGTGGCGCCAACGTCTGGTGCGCGCCGTGCACGACGCCCGCCCGCAGGACGTGCTCGATCTCGCAACTGGCAGCGGTGACGTGGCTTTCGCGATTTCCAACGGTTTGCCGCGCACGGTGCGGATCACCGGCATGGATTTCTGCCAGCCGATGCTGGACGAGGCGGTGAAGAAGCGGGCGGCGAACGCGCGCTGGCGCGACATTGCCTTTCAGCAAGGTGACGGCATGGCCCTGCCCTTGGCCGATGCGCAGTATGACGCAGTCACGATCTCCTTCGGCCTCCGCAACATGGCGGACCGACACAAGTCGCTGAGCGAGATGCGCCGCGTGCTGCGCCCGGGCGGGCGGCTGTTCGTGCTGGAGTTCTCGCAGCCCGCCGCGTGGTTCCGTCCGTTTTATTATGGTTACCTGAAGTTCGTGCTGCCGACGATCGCGAGTGTCGTGACTGGCGACCGCGGCGCCTACGAGTATCTCTGCGGGTCAATCGAACAATTTCCCGGACGCGAGGCGATGAGCGCGGAGATCCTACGCGCCGGCTTCAAGCGCGTGCACGCGACGCCGCTGACCTTCGGCATCGTGGCGTTGCACGAAGCGGTGGCCTGAGACGACACGGCATCACGCGCCGCGAGTCGCACGCCGCGCCGCGCGCCCGAGCCCAAGGTTGCGCTACTTCGTGGTGCGCACGGCGCGCTCGAGCTTGGCCGCGCGCTGGTCGGCGTAATGGTTGTTCACCACGAGCACGGCGTGGATCGCCCCGGGCACGTAGAAGCAGAGCGTGAGCAACAGGTTCAGGAAAAACTGCACGGGTTTGCCGCAGAGCAGCACCGCGACCGGCGGCAGGACGATGGCGAGGAAGAGTCGCACGTCAGTTGAAGGATTTGCCGCAACCGCAGGTGCTCTGCGCATTGGGATTCCGGATCTCGAAGCCCTTGCCTTGGAGGCCGTCGTCGAAATCCACGCTCGAACCGCTGAGGTAAACAAGGCTGGTCGCATCCATCAGCACCTCGACGCCCTCGGTGACGAAGCGTTGATCGCCGTCCTTGGGCAGATCGAAGGACATGCCGTATTGGAAACCGGAGCAGCCGCCGTTCTCGATGAACACCCGCAGTCGCTTCTGCGGGTCACCGAGGCCGGCTTGCATCGAGCGCACTTGCTGGGCGGCGCGGGGCGTGAGCGTGATCATGCGCGCAACCTAAACCCGCTCTCCCGCTTGTCAACGGACGCCACCGCCTGCGACTGCTGGTAAATCCGTGCGGCGCGCGGACCGTGCCCCGGGTGATTCCTCCCTCGTGAAGCAGGAACCGTGCAACTTTCGCCGCTGTGTTCTTGCCAGCTTCGGCCCCGGCCCGTTTTCTCCCGGCAGTGGCCTCCTTGAAGCACATCTTCAACGAACTGCATTACGAACTCACCCGGAAGATCTCCGAGGGTGGGATGGGCGTCGTTTACGAAGCCGTGCAGCGCGGCTCGGGCCAGTTCAGCAAGGTCGTCGCGATCAAACTCATCCGGGAGGAATATTCCTCCATCCCGGAATTCCAGAAAAACTTCATCGGCGAGGCCCGGCTCGTCGCCGACCTGATCCACACCAACATCGTCCAGACTTACCACCTCGGCCAGATCGGCGGGCAGTATTTCATGACGATGGAATACGTGAACGGCATGAACCTCGAGCAGTTCCTCGAGCGCCATGCCGAGTTGAAGCGCCCGCTGCCGGTCGACCTCGCGGCCTTCATCGTCTCCCGCGTCTGCCGCGGCCTCGCCTACGCGCACACGAAACGCGGCACCGACGGCCGCCTGCTCGGCATCGTCCATCGCGACGTGAACCCGAAGAACGTCATGCTCGCCGTCGAAGGCGACGTGAAGCTCACGGACTTCGGCATAGCGAAGGCTCTGGACCTGATGTATAACGAGGAAGGCAAAGTCATCCCGGGCAAGGACGAGTATCTCTCCCCCGAGGGCGCCAGTTACGCCGTGACCGATGCCCGCTCCGATCTTTTCTCGCTCGGCATCGTGTTGTCCGAGCTGCTGCTGGGCCGGAACTGCTTCCGCTCCGCCAACCGCCTCGATTCGCGCCGCAACATCCTCCAGATGCCCATCCCGCGCTTCAGCGTGCTGCGCCCCGACATCGACGCCCGCCTCGAAGGCATTCTGCAACGCGCGCTCCAACGCCCCCGCGAGCTGCGTTATCAATCCGCCTCCGAGATGATGACCGATCTCGAGCTCTACCTTTACAGCGACCGCTACGGCCCGACCAACGAGAAGCTGGCCGTTTACCTGCGCGAGCTGTCCGCCCCGCCCACGCCATCCCCCACCGCTCGCCCCGCGCTCCCCACCCCGCCACCCCTTGAACGCCTCGGCTGATCCATCGCGCGCATGAGTGGTCCGGGCTTCCATCAAGGCTTCCAGCAGCGGCAGACGCAGCAGCTCGTGCTCGCGCCGCAGATGCGGCAGTCGCTCAAGATCCTGCAGGTCGCGGCCATGGATCTGCGCGCCGCCATCCAGGAGGAACTCCAGGCCAATCCCACCCTTGAGGAACTGCCCATGGAGGGCATCAGCCTCGACCGCCGCGAAGCCAACACTGAGAACGAAGGCGATGCCTCGCCTGAGACCGGCTCGCAGGAGGCGATGGATTTTTCCAAGGACAAGGACCTCGAGATCCTCGGCAAACTCAACGATGACTGGCGCGACCACCTCAGCGACACCGGCGGCGTCCGGCAGACCACGCCCGAGGAAGACGAACGTCGCCAGCACTTCCTCGATTCCCTCACCAGCGAGACGTCCCTCTCCGAGCATCTCATCCAGCAGGCCGAGCTCACCGAGGCGACGCCTGAGGTGCGCGCCGCCATGCGCTACCTCGTCGGCAGCCTCGACGATCGCGGTTTCCTCACCGCGACCCTCTCCGACATCGCGATGATGTCGGGCCTGCCGCTCGATGTCGTGCAACAGGCCTCCAAACTGCTCCGCACCTTCGATCCGCCCGGCATCGGCGCCGTCGACCTAGGCGACTGCCTGCTGCTCCAGCTCGCGCACAAGGGCCGGGAAAAATCCGTCGCCGCGCGCATCATCCGCGATCACTTCGAGTTGCTCGTCCGCCGACGCATTCCCGACCTCGCGCGCCGCACCGGCCTCGGCCCCGAAATCATCCAGGAAGCCATCGAGGAGATTGGCACGCTCGACCCCGCGCCGGGCCGCCGCTTCGGCGACGACTCCAACCGCGTCGTCGTGCCCGATGTCACCGTCGAGAAGGAAGGCACCGAGTGGAAGATCACGCTCAACCAGGATTACATCCCGCGCCTCCGGCTCTCCAACACCTACAAGGATCTCATCGCGAAGGGCACGCTGAACAAGACCGAGCGCGACTACCTCCGCGAGAAGCTCCGCTCCGGTAAGTTCATCATCAATGCCATCGAGCAGCGCCAGCGCACGATCGAGCGCATCACGCGGGAAATTCTGCGCCACCAGGCCGAGTTTTTCGAGGAAGGCGTCTCGAAATTGAAGCCGCTCACGATGACCCAGATCGCCGACATCATCGGCGTGCATGAGACCACGGTGAGCCGCGCCGTCGCCAACAAATACATGCGCACGCCGCACGGCGTCTTCGACATGAAGTTTTTCTTCACCTCCGGCTACCAATCGGAGGCGGGCCAAGCCGTGGCCAACACCAGCGTGAAGGAAATGATCGCCGACATCGTAGCCGGCGAGGACCCCGGCGCGCCCTTGAGCGATCAGGACATCGTCGGCGTGCTTGACAGCAAAGGCCTCAAGATTGCCCGCCGCACCGTGGCCAAGTATCGCGAGGAACTCGGCTTGCTGCCGAGCAACCTGCGGCGGCGTTACGATTGAACTCACTCGGATGCGGACGCGGCTCGGGGTCAGCGCTTTCACCGCGCGCCCGCCGTCGCCCCTGTTGTCGGTTCATGCGCCCGCCGTCGCCCATGATCACCGCATCGATCCCGCCCCACGTGCACCCAGCTATGGTGCGGCCCACGCCGGTGGCAAAGTAACCTATTAGGTTACCAATGTGAATGACGCGACCGCGTCGTTTCACTCTGGAGTGAGGCGAAAAGCGTAACCGAATGGGTTACACAACAGGACGCGCGACTGACGGCTTGGTTCGACCGCCCCAAAAGCACGGAGTCATCCTCCTCCGACCGGTCCTGTAGCCAACGGGAACCACGGGAAGATGGATGACTCCCCTCCATGACGCAGGCCACGTGCCACGGTTACGTGAGGCATTGCACGGAAAATCGACGCTCCGCGCACAACGGCGCGCGCGCATGCGCGCCATGCCCGCGTGCGCACCTCAGGCGCTCAGTCCCAGCGCATCGTGCAGCGCCTTGCGGATCTGCTGCACCGTAGCGGGCTTCAGGAGCAACGCGCTCAACTCCGCCAGCGGCACGCCACGACTGAGCAGATCGGGATTCATGTAGCCCGTCATGAGAATACGTTTCGCGTTCGGCTGCTGGTTCATCGCCGTGACGAGAAATTCCAAGCCCTGCATGCGACCGGGCAACATGTGGTCGCAGAGCAACGCGTCAAATTGCCGGGTGGCGAGGAGCATCAGTGCCTCGTCAGCCGTGGCCGCCGTCTCGATCTCGAACTCTCGCTCGAAGTTGAGACACATTGCCTTCGTCAGTTGCGGCTCGTCCTCGAGCAGCAAAACGACGGGCCGGCGGCGACTCTCCTCGGACATGCTCAGTGCGTCGCCTGATCGTAGAGTTTGGCCGCTTCCTGCACCGTTTTCACCAGCTCCGGCAAGGAGACCGGCTTGAGCAGGTAGCGGTAGAGCGCCGCCTCGTTCACGCTGCGCAGCAGCATCTCGGGCTTCATGTAGCCGGTGACGAGGATGCGCTGCGTGTCCGGATATTCCTCCCGCACGTGCACGAGGAAGCCCAGCCCGTTGCCACCGGGCATCAGATGATCGCACACGAGCACCTTGTAGGGCTTCTTGTGCAGCAGAAAGCCCGCCTCGCGCGCGGAGCTCGCGGTATCGACCTCGAAGTGCGGCGAGAGCGCCTCCGCATAGAGCGAGAGCAGCGGCTTCTCGTCGTCCACGAGCAGCACGGAACCAAGCTTGGCAGGAACAGGGGAAGGCGCACTGGCCGGAGCGGTCATCGCTCACGAACCTTGTTTGCGCCCAACGGCTTGGCAAACCCAAAGACGCCGGTCCGCCACCGGGAATTGGTTTGCGTGACTCGCGCCTCGCCTGTTCTCTGGCGGGTATTGCTCATGGCTAATCTCGATTTCTTCGCCGCAGCCCGTGAGGGGACTTTTCCGCTGATCCCAGCCGAGCACCTCACCCTTGAGAACGTCACGCAGCGGAACGCCTCCGGCAACACGCCGCTGCATCTCGCCGCGAAATACGGTTCGCTCGACCAGCTGCCCGCCGCGCTGCTCACGCCCGAGTCGCTGCTGCTCAAGAACGACGCCGGCTACACCCCGATCCACCTCGCCGCCCGCAGCGGTCGCCTCGCGCAGCTGCCGGACCGCTTCCTCACCCGCGAGACACTCGGCGTCCGCTCCAACAGCGGCTACACCCCGCTCCATCTCGCCGCCGCCGCCGGCACGCTCGACCAGTTGCCCGCCGGGATCCTCGACCTCGAGGCCGTCCTGCTCAAGACCGACCACGGCAACACCCTCCTCCACGAGGCCGCCGAGGCGGGCACGCTCGACCGCTTCCCCGCTGCGTATCTCAATCCCGATACGCTGACGATGCCCAACATCAGCGGCGAAACCGTCCTCCACGTCGCGGTCTTCAACGGCCATCTCGACCAGGTTCCGGCCGAATACCTCACCGCCGCCAATCTCCTGAGCAAGACGGCCAATCACGACACGGTGATTCACGCCGCCGCCATCGCCGGCCACCTCGACCAGATCCCGTCGGAAGTGCTCACCGCCGAGAACCTGCTGCTCGCCAGCAAGACCGGCTACACCGTCATCCACGCCGCCGCCGAGTCCGGTTACCTCAACCAGATCCCGCGTGACCGCCTCACCATCGACCTGCTGCTCTCGCGCAACGATTTCGGCGACACCCCGCTGCACGCCGCCGCCGTCGAGGGGCACCTCAACCAGATTCCCCGCGAGTTCTTCAACCGCACGACCCTGCTCATCCGGAACTACAACGGCGGCACACCCATCGGCGCCGCCATCCGGCACGGCCACGCCGACCAGTTGCCCGAAGAGTTCCGTCCGAAGGAACCCAACGCCTTCCAGCGTTTCCTCTATCGCATCGGTCTCGCGCGCCCGCCGCACACTTGACACAAACGGCAGCGTTGCCGACCGCACCAACTTCCGTTGCGCTGGTCGGTGACTCCGTCCTCCGACGGCCGTCCTCCGTCCTCTGTTATCGTCCTCCAATTCTGATGAATACCACCATCACCGCCATCACCGCCCGCGAGATCATCGATTCCCGCGGCAATCCCACTGTCGAAGTCGACGTGCGCCTCGCTTGCGGCGCCCTCGGCCGCGCCGCCGTGCCCTCGGGCGCGTCCACCGGCGAACACGAAGCCATCGAGCTCCGCGATGGTGACAAGAAACGCTACGGCGGCAAGGGCACCCTCAAGGCCGTCGCCAACGTGAAGTCGAAGATCGCCCCCGCCCTCCTCGGCGCGGACGCGCTCGACCAAGTCGGCGTCGACAAGGCGATGCTCAAGCTCGACGGCACGTCGACCAAGTCGAAGCTCGGCGCCAACGCCATCCTCGGCGTCTCCATGGCCACCGCCAAGGCCGCCGCCGCCGCGCTGAACCAGCCCCTCTACAAATACCTCGGCGGCCCGAACGCGAAGGTCCTCCCCGTTCCGATGATGAACATCATGAACGGCGGCGCGCACTCCGACGCCCCGATCGATTTCCAGGAATTCATGATCATGCCCACCGGCGCCAAGTCCTTCTCCGAGGCGCTGCGCATGGGCTGCGAAGTCTTCCACTCGCTCAAGAAGGTCCTCAAGGAAAAGGGCCTCGCCACCGCCGTCGGTGACGAAGGCGGCTTCGCTCCGAAGCTCGAGTCCACCGAGGCCGCGCTCGACGCGATCGCCGTCGCCGTCAAGGCCGCCGGCTACAAGCTCGGCAAGGACATCAACCTCGCCCTCGACGTCGCCTCCTCCGAATTCTACGTGAAGGAGAAGAAGCACTACGTCTTCAAGAAGTCCTCCGGCGACATCCTCACCGGCGACGAGATGGTCGAGTTCTACAAGAAACTCACCTCGAAGTATCCGATCATCTCGATCGAAGACGGCTGCGCCGAAGGCGACTGGACTACCTGGAAGAAGCTCACCGACGCCATCGGCGACCGCGTGCAGCTCGTCGGCGACGACCTCTTCGTCACCAACACCGAGTTCCTCAAGAAGGGCATCGATACCGGCACCGCGAACTCGATCCTCGTCAAGGTGAACCAAATCGGCTCCCTCACCGAGACCTTCGACGCCGTCGAGATGGCCAAGGAGGCCAACTACACCGCCGTCATCTCGCACCGCTCGGGCGAGACCGAGGACGTCACGATCGCCGACATCGCCGTCGCGACCAACGCCGGCCAGATCAAGACCGGCTCCCTCTGCCGCACCGACCGCGTCGCGAAATACAACCAGCTCCTCCGCATCGAGGAAGAGCTCGGCGCCAACGCGATCTACGGCGGCAAGCTCTGAGCCCCGCACCGGATGTTCTCCACGCGCTCATTCGTTCTCGCCGCGGTTGCGACTCTGCTCGCGACCGCGCCCTTCGCCTCGGCAGCGGAACCGACCAAGGAGCAACCTGCTCCCGCCGCCGCCGCGCCGGCCCCTGCGCCTGCGCCCGCTGCCGCCCCGGCGAAGAAGGAAGCCCCGCCCGCACCACCGACCGTCGGACCGGTCGTGGTGATGCCTGAGTTCCAAGTCACCGGCGGACGCCTCCGCGAGATCGACAACCGCATCAAGCGCGTCGAGAAGCAGATCACCCGCGAGAAGAAGGCGCTCGCGAAGAACCCGGTCAACGAGACCATCAACTCCGACAAACTGTCCAAGGCCGCGATGGTGTTCGGCGGTAATTCCGCCAGTCATCTGGCGGCCCTCGCCGCCGCCCGCGTGGCCTCGTTGGAGAAGGAGCTGTCGATGCTTGAGACACTGCGCACTCCGCTGACCGCGGAGCAGCGCCAGTTGCTCGAAAAGGAAATCGAGGCCCAACGCGTCTATCGCCGCGAGCTCGATCAGGTCCGCTAGACTCAGCGAGATCGCACCGCGCCCGCGCCAAAACTTACCGGCCGGACTTCACCCGAAGTCCGGCCTTTTTTTGCCCGCAAAGCGCGGCGAACGAGCGACCGGAATCCGGTCATCACTCATTTCGCCCTCAGCAAAGTGCTGGCGGTCTCATGCAACCATGCCGACGCAGAGGCATCACTGTCCTCGCCCTGCAAGACCAGCACCACATGCGCCGCGTCCGCCCGGCGGCGCCCATCGGCCAAACGCCGCAGGCGATGCGCCGGCAGAAAATCGTCCCCGCGCTCCCGCATGGTGCGCCCGTGGAAAGCATCCCACACGCAGAAAAACACGTGCTGCGTTTTCCCACCACCGCTGAATCGATAAGCCGCGAACACGATCTCCCTTCCCTCGACCGTCACGGTTTCCGCCGGCAACTCCGCCTGCAATTCAGCCCCCAGCGAAGGCATGCATACGGTTGGATCGTGTCCGACCCCCGCCAAATCGAGCTGTCCCGCATCTTCCCACCGCAGCGCATACGCGACGGCTTGGCGCGCCCCTCCGGGACCCGTCCAGCTCATCCCCTCTCCGCTGGAGTAGCGCAGGATTCCGCGGATGCGCTCCGAGATCGGCAACGGAGTCCACCCCGCCAGCTCGCCACGCAACTCCCACTGAGCGCTCGCCCCCGCCCGTTCATGCCAGCCAAACCACGCCCGTGTGCCCGCCTCCGTCAGCGCCAGCGGCACGAGCACCGCCAATCCAACCCATCGAGCCAGCACTCCAGTCTGAGGAGCCGCCCCCCTTCGCTCCGGGGCAACGTTCGCCTGCCGTGCCAACCACCAAGCGGCCAACCCCACCGCGACAAACGTCGCGACCATCGCCGCCGTGCCGGCCGGGTCGTGCCAGCGCCCTCCATTTTCCGCTCCCTCGAGCGCGATACGCCACGTGAGAAACACCGTGCGCAGCAGATTCCCTGCGAACGCGATTACCCACCCGCAAATCACCAAGGCCGCGCGCCGCCACGCACCCAACCGCAGCAACTCCCCGCCAAACCAGCTCACCATCCACACCGCCTGCAACGAGCGCAAGCCCGCACAGGCCTCATCCACTCCCACGACCCCCGCCCCGACTTCGATCAAGTTGCCCTGCACTACGGCGGGATGCCCGAGCAGGGACACCGCTTCGGCCGCGAGCGCGGCATTGAAGCGGGCCAATCCCTGCAAGAGCGGCACCTGCACCGCCGCCGGCCAAGTCAGCGCCGTCGTCGCGAAAAACAGCGGAAACACAAAATGCCCCGCCCACCGCCAGCCGCCCGCGCAAACCAGCAAACCGAGCGAAACCAGCAGTGCACCGCCCGCCGCCACCCACTGCGCCGTCGGCCACAAGCGGTTCGCCTCCAGCACCGGCACCGTCGTCACCAGCACCAGCAAGCCCGCCGTCACCGCCATCGCGCTCGCGCGCCGCTCACCTCGGCCCGCTGCCTCCGCCACCGGCGCCGTGCCCTTTCGCTCTATCATCAGCCACGCACAAAGCAGCGGCACGACCCAGCCGTGCGCCTGCTCGACACTCGCCGCCCACGCCGATGCCAACCGCAGCGCCAGCACGACCCAAGTCGCACCGAGCGCGATCCAAAGCCAGTATCCCGCACCAACGGGATCGCGTAACAACGGGGCGACCGGCGAAGCTGATGGGGTGGCGGGAGCGGACATGAGTGATCGATAAATTTTCGGCGCTTGCGGGCGCGGAGCGATGCTTCACCAAATGAAGCCGCCCGCAAGCCGGCGCGCACCGCTTATGATCCAACGCTGGAAACACCTGCTCGCCCACTGGAGCGGGCGCTGGAACGATCTCTACGACGGCCAGCGCCGCGCACTCCGTTTGGTCGCGCTGACCGCCGCAACCGCCGTGGCCGCCTCCCTCGCCTACATCGCCACGCGACCGGCGATCGCAGACTGGAGACATCGCCACGCGCTCGACCAAGCCGACGGATTCGAGCGGCAGGAGGACTACCGCAATGCGCTTCTCGCCCTGCACCGCGCCACGCAGATCAAGCCAAGCGACATCGAGACATGGCGCCGCGCCGCCAGCCTGCTCGACGCGCTCGGCCACAGCGACGCCCTAGTGGCCCGAGAAAACCTCGTCGCGCTCGATCCCGCCGATGCGAACGCTCGCGTCGCGCTCGTCGCGGCGGCATTGCGCCTCGATGCGCCCGATGTCGCACGCCGGGCTCTGCGCGAGCTCGAACGCGCCCCCGCGCAACGCGAACAATTCCTCCGCCTGCAGGCCGAACTCGCGCGCGATGCTGCCGACCTGTCGCAATACGAGACACATCTCGCCGCCTTGCATGCGTTGCTGCCGCACGACGCCGAGGTGCGCTATAACCTTGCCCTGCTGAAACTGCGCGCCACCGAGCCTGCCCAGCAGGCCCTCGGCCGCGAAGAGATGCGCGACCTGCTCGGCGAACCCTCCGTGCGTGTGCGCGCAGCGCTCGATCTTTTGCGCGAAGCCGCCGACCGACGCGACTCCGCGCTTGCCGGCGCGACCGTGCACCTCGTGGTCGAGCGCTTGGCCCCGGTGGCCGCCCGCGGCCGGGCGAGCGTCGATCCCTGGCCGGCCTTACGCTCCGGACTGCAGCTCGCCGCAGCGCGCGATGGCGCCGATGCGGCCCGCGTGGCCCGCTGGTTCGCCAGTGTGCGGCTCGCCGACGAAGCGCTGGCGTGGCTCGACAGTCTTCCCGCCTCGATCGCCCGCACCGCTGCGGTGCGCGACGCCACCGCGGAACTCTGCGCCCGCACCTCCCGCCTCGATCGTTTGCAGGACCTGTTGGAAGCAGGCGCATGGGACACCTTGCTCCGCCGTCCGGTCTCCCTCGCGCTCGAGGCCCGCCGGCAACACGAGCGCCAGCAACGCGCCCGCAGCGTGGCGCTCTGGCAGGATGCCGTGGTCGCTGCGAGCAACTCCCCCGTCACGTTGCGCGCTCTCGCCCGCCTCGCGAGTCTCTGGCAAAATCCCGAAGCCACCGAAGCCGCGCTCCGCGCCGCTCTCCGCGTGCGCCCAAAGTCCATCTGGGCTTACCGCGAGTTGCGGACGCTATACTTCAACCGAGCCGACACGCCTCGCCTGCTGCAGGTCTGTGAGGCATGGGCCAACGCCCATCCAGCTTCGCCCGTCGCGCTCAGCGCCTGGATCCGCACCGCCGCCGCGGTCGGACAAATCACCCAGCCGATGGATAGCCGCACGGCCAACCTGCTCGCGGAGCCGGAATCGGGCTTTCACGCTGTCCTCGCCCGTGCCGTGGTTCTGGCGCACACACGACAAACCGAGGCCGCGCTTCGGTTGCTCGAGCCGCTGCCACCCGCTCAACGCTCCAACCCGGAAGTTCTCTTTTTGCTTACTTGGATCCACCGCGAACGCAGGGATCTCGCCGCAGCCGCACGCTTGGCCGTGCAAATTCCTGCCCACAGTCTGCTCAAGGAAGAGCAGGAGATGCTTAAGGCCCTGCCGATTCGCGCCGAATAAAGCCCTGCCCGCGCTTTGACACGGAAGAGGTCCAGATTTCGTGAATCGAAGTTTGACAGGGTGTTTACCCCATAAATTAGTAGGGCCATGCTTCGCTCATCCACATCGCGCAACACGCTGTTCGCCGCCCTCGCGGCGCTCGTGTGCGGTGCGGTCGTGAGCGCACAGACCATCGCGGAACAATCCCTCGCAGGATACGACGAACTCGTTCGCAGCTATAATGTTGTAACATTCGGCAACCTAACCCTGAATGGCACGCACACGGACGGCGGCATCGCGGTGGGCGGTAATTTGACGTTGGGTAGCGGCACGGTTGTCGCGATGCACGACACTCCCTCGACCGGTCCCGATCCTTCGCTCTACGTGCAGGGGCAGATTACGTTGAATGGGAATTCGCAGCTCAACCGCGGCTACGTCTCCACCCCGGCTCTCTCCAACACCGTTCAGTGGACGTATAATCCCGCCAATAACCAATACCAGCGCGAGCTGAGTGTCGGCGGCAACGCCCTCGCCTACAACACTTCGGATCCCCTCGCCTACGCCGATCCGCGCACGGTCGCTGGTCCCGCCGGCTGGGACTGGAGCGTCGCGCAGGCGACGGCGATATCGGTCTCGTTGGATCTAGCCAGCACCGCCGCCACCGGCGCGATCGGCATTTCGGGCCAGACGCTGACCTTCACCAGCACCGCCGACGGGGTGGTCGTCTTCACTCTCGACGCCAGCCTGATCGTCAACGGCATCTACGACATCAACGGCGACGGCATCTTCGACCAAAACAACGAGCGCATCAGCAACATCCAAGTCAATGTCGGCGACAACCAGCACTTCGTCGTGAACGTCCTCAACTCCACGTCGGACGACGGCAGCAAGGTGCTCTTCGGCGGCGTCAATAATTTCACCGCCGGCACCAACAACGACCAGCTGCTCTGGAACATCATCCCCGACTCGAACGCGAATACAACCGACCTCCTCACGCTCGGCACCGATTTCCACGGCAGCATCCTCGCCCCGCTCGTCGACATACAGAACAACAATCACTACCTGAATGGCCAAGTGATCGCCGGAAGCCTCACCCAAACCGGCGCCGAGATTCACTACGCGGGAGGCTTCGACGGCCCGGTGATTTTCTCCCCAGTTCCCGAGCCCGGCACTTACGCACTTATTGCCTGTGGTCTGTGCGTCGTCGGCATCCTCGCTCGTCGCCGACTGCAGACCCACCGGGCAGCTCGGCCCCCGGCGGACATCTGATCGCACCGTCCGGCCGCGGCCCGCGGTGATGGATTCCGACTTGCTGGTCGGTTTTCCGGGGCGGGCGCCAAGCCCATCCACTGCCCGCATGCCGGTCGCCGGCCCGCTTTCGCGATCACCGCCCGCCGAGCGGCGATCGCTCCACACCGAGGTGCGCGCAATGGAATTTCAGCGCATCCTGCACGTGACGGTCCCAGTAATCCCAATCGTGCCCGCCCTTGTGCTCGTGGTAGGCGTGCGGGATGCCCGCCGCCTCAAGCTGCGCGTGAAACGCACGGTTGTCCTCGATCAGAAAATCCTCCGTCCCGCAGTCGAGCAGCAGGTGCGGCAGGTTGCCCTCCGCCAGCGCGCGCTGGGCGAGCCGGAGGATGTCGTGGTCCGTGCCCTGCGGGCGCGCGCCAAACACCCGGCGTAGCTCGACGAGGAACTCCTTCGGCTTGTCCCGATGCTGCCCGGCCTCCTCGGCCTCGTGACTGAAGTCGGCGTTCGAGCGCGCCAGTGAGCCCGAATGGCTGTTCACCGAGCAAAACCGATCGGGGAAACCCAGTCCCAGCCGCAGCGCGCCGTAGCCCCCCATCGACAAGCCGCCGATGGCCCGCCCCGCCCGCTCGGCCCGCGTTTGGAAATTCCGGTCAATGAAGCGCACCAGTTCGCTCCCGAGATGCTTCGCGTAGGCCGGGCCTTGCTCGTTGTTGGTGTAGAATCCGCGGTAGCCGTCCGGCATCACCACCATCAGCGGCAGGTCACGCACATACCACTCGATCCGCGAGTGGCGCAGCCAGATCGTCGAGTCGCTGCCGATGCCGTGCAGCAGGTAGAGCACGGGGAACGGCGGCTTGCCAACGCGCGGCAGCAACACCTGCACCTCCGTGTGCTTGTCGAGCACATCGCTGCGCCAATGAACTTGGGCCCAAGGCATGGACGCAGACTGAATCCGCCGGCCCGCGCAGCGCAAGCGCGGGCACCGGAGACGCGCCGGCCCGAAACTCAAGCCAACAGCCTAGCTCCGCAGCTCCCTCGCGCGGCGATCACTCCACGCGCAGGATGTAGCCGCGGAGGTATTCGCTCTCGGGCATCGTCGCGAGCACGGGATGGTCCGGCGGCTGGTGGCACCACTCGAGCACGTGCACGCGGCGCTTGGCGTCGTTCGCTGCCTGCGCGATCACCTGCCGCAGTTCCGCGTCCTGCATGTGGTGCGAGCAAGTGTAAGTCGCGAGCACACCACCGGGCGTCAGTGCCTTCATCGCACGCAAGTTGAGTTCCTTGTAGCCGCGGAGCGCGTTCTCGAGCGCGCTTTTCGATTTCGCGAACGGCGGCGGGTCGAGCACGATCACGTCCCATGCGGGAGCGGCGTCGCGCTGGGCGGTGAACCAGTCGAACACGTTGGCCGACACGAATTCCGCCGTCACGCCGTTGCGGGCGGCGTTTTTCTGCGCCTGCGAAACCGCGTCGTTCGCGCTGTCGAGCCCAAGCACCTGCACGGCACCGGCTCGCGCCGCGTGCAACGCGAAGGAGCCCTGGTTGCAGAACGCATCGAGCACGCGCTTGCCCGCGGCGTATTTCGCCACGGCCGCATGCTGGAATCGCTGGTCGAGGTAGAAACCGGTTTTCTGCCCGTTTTGCAAATCGAGCCAGTAGTCGAAGCCGTCGATCGTCGCCCAGCGCGGCGCCCACGGTTGCCCGCTGCGGGTGTGCGTCTCCATCGGGAGTCCTTCCAATCGGCGCAGGTTCGAGTCGTTGCGGAAAACGATCTCGGTCGCACCGGTCAACTCCGTCAACAGGTCGCCCAGCAACCCCGCGCGCTTGTCCATCGCGAGGGTCTGGATCTGCAACACGACCGTGTCGCCAAACTGATCCGCCACGACGCCGGGCAGTCCGTCGGACTCGGACCACACAAGCCGCTTGAACGCGCCCAACCCGCTGCGGCGCGCGATGCCCGCCGACAACGCCGCGCGCAGATACGCCTCGTCGAGCGCCACGCGCTCGCGCGCCAGCCGCCGCCACACGATTTGGGATTTCGAATTGTAGAGACCGGTGCCGAGCAAGCGTCCCACGCGATCGCGACACTCGACAATCTCGCCGTCGTGTTCGGACGGTAGCAGCGCCTCGACTTCGTTGGCGAACACCCACGGGTGTCCGTCCAGCACGCGCCCCTTGGCGTTGGGTTTTAGTTTAAGTGAAAGTAGCACAGCCCCGCATCATTCGGGGTTTGCGCCGGCGCAGAAGCACAAAATGACCCACCGCGCTCGCTGGGACGCGGGAGGAGCGACTGCCACGCCGACGCGAGCAACCCGACGAGGGTGTGCCACCGCGCCTGTCTCCATGCTTTCATGTCCTGATTTTCGGCGCGCTCGCCGCCTGGCTTGAGCCGCGCGTTTGTAAGCGCCTCGCGTCTTCTGCAGATTTCCCGAAGGGAATTGGATTGCCTGACTTCCGCAGGCACAGTGCATTCGACGGCACATCAACCTGTGTCCCTTCCGAGCAGCGCCTACCCCACGTCCGTCCTGCCCATCACCGTCCACGCCGACCGCGTGGCGCGCGTGCTGACCGCGATTCTCCTTCTGCTCCTGACGGCCAACGTGGCCATCGTCTACGTGCAGTGGAGCTATGGATATTTCCATCCGTTGTCGGGACTGACGAACTTGTTCCTGCTCGGCGGCGAGGCGAACCTCCCGACCTATTTCTCGTCCGGCTGCCTTCTCACGGCCGGCCTGTGCCTCGGGGTGATTGCGCGTGCCAGCACGGACGGGCTGCGGTGGTATTGGTGGGTGCTGTGCGGCGGGTTCATCTTCCTGAGTCTCGATGAATCGGCGCAATTGCACGAAACCATCCTCAGCACCGCGGCCCAGCATCTGCTCGGCAAGTTCAAGTTTCCCGGCTTCCGCCAGCTCTGGGTGCCGTTGGCGCTGGTGCTCTTCGCTTTCGCCGTGCCGCTGGGCATTCGTTTTATCCGGCGCCTCCCGCGCTGGTATGCCGTGCGCTTCTTCCTCTGCGGCGCCGTTTACGTTTTTGCCGCAGTCGGCCTGGAGATCGCCGAGGGAGTCATGACGGTGCGCAAAGTCGACGCCGTTTGGCTGGTCTTCACCGTGCTCGTGGAGGAATCCCTCGAGACACTGGCGATCATCTGCTTCATCCACGCGCTCCTGCGTTACCTCGCGCATCAGAATCTCGGGGTCCAACTCGCCTTTGCCGCCCCGGCGTCCGCCGCGGGCAGCTCCGGGCCGTAAACGCGCACCTGCTACGCGGCTTCGCCCCGGCGACCTCTCCGCGAGCACACCCGGCCAACCGCGCCTTTTCGCGTGGTTGCCATTCCCACCTTACCATGGGTAGGCAGCGCCCAAAATTGGCTTCCCCTTGCGCCCGGGAAGCTCTTCCTTGAGCCCCTTTCATGTCCAACGCCGTCCAGGAAACCGCCCGCCGCCGCACCTTTGCGATCATCTCGCACCCCGATGCGGGCAAGACGACGCTGACCGAAAAGTTCCTCCTCTACGGCAACGCCATCCATCTCGCCGGCACCGTCACCGCCCGCAAGAACCAGCGCGCCACCGCCTCCGACTGGATGGAACTGGAAAAACAGCGCGGCATCTCGATCAGCTCGACCGTCCTGCAGTTCGATTTCGCCGGCTGCGCTGTCAACCTCCTCGATACCCCCGGCCACAAGGATTTCTCCGAGGACACCTACCGTGTGCTCACCGCCGTCGATGCCGCGCTGATGGTGATCGACGCCGCCAAAGGCGTGGAGTCGCAGACGCGCAAGCTCTTCGAAGTCTGCCGTCGTCGCGGCGTGCCGATCTTCACGTTCATGAACAAGTGCGACCGGCCGACGCGCAATCCGCTCGAGCTGCTCGACGAACTCGAAAGCGTCCTCGGCCTCCAGTCCTCTCCCGTCATCTGGCCGCTCGGCAACGGGCCGTCGTTCAAGGGCGTGTTCGACCGTCGCACGAAGCAGGTCCACCTCTTCGAGCGCACGCCGGGCGGCAAGTTCCAGGCACCGGTCAACGTGACCTCGCTCGAAGACCCGCAGGTCCGCGCCAAGCTCGACGACGACACCTATGCCGCCGTGAAGGAGCAGCTCGAGATGCTCGACGGCGCCGGCCACCCGCTCGACCTCGATGCCGTGCGCCACGGCCAGCAGACACCGGTCTATTTCGGTTCCGCGGTGAACAATTTCGGCGTCGAACTCCTCCTCAACGGTTTCCTCAAGGACTCCGTCCCACCCGCGCCGCGCCGCGCGATGACCGTCACCGGTGTCGGCCTCGAGGACATCGCCCGGGCCGCCTCGCAGCCCGCGACCGAGGAGAACTCGCGCGTCATCCCCGTCGATTACCCGAAGTTCTCCGGCTTCATCTTCAAGATCCAGGCGAACATGGACCCGAAGCACCGCGACCGCATCGCGTTCCTCCGCGTGTGCTCTGGCAAGTTCGAGCGCGACATGGTCGTCACCCACCAGCGCACGGGCAAACAGGTGCGCCTCTCGTCGTCGCACAAGCTGTTCGGCCAGGAACGCGAGACGGTCGATGAGGCTTGGCCGGGCGACGTCATCGGCCTCGTCGGTCACGACGCCTTCGGCATCGGCGACACGCTGACCGAGGATCGCACGATCCTCTTCAACGAGATCCCGCGCTTCCCGCCCGAAGTCTTCACCTACATCTCGAATCCCACCGCCGGCGACGCGAAGAAATACCGCGCCGGCCTTGAGCAGCTTTTGCAGGAAGGCGTCGTCCAATCCTTCACCGCGAAGAACGCCCCGCCCGGCGCCACGCTGCTCGCCGCGGTCGGTCCGCTGCAATTTGAAGTCGTCCAGTGGCGCCTCCAGAGCGAATACGGCGCCGAGTCCCGCCTCTCGCCCACACCGTGGACGCTTCTCAAGTGGGTCGACATCCCCGACGCGCTCAAAGGCCCGAAAGGCTTCGACACCTCGCGGGTCGTCGTCGCTACCGGCGTCAGCTTCGGCGCAGACAAATTTGAAAACCCCGTCGTGCTTTTCCCGAACGACTGGACGATGCGCTACTTCGTGGAGAAAAACCCGGAGTTGAAGCTCCGCGACCTCCCGCCCGAGCAGACCGGCTGAGCGCGGCAGCGCCGCCCCGCAACGCGACGTGCGCGCAGAAGTGCACGGTGGGCGACCGTTGGGAAAATCCGGAAAACTGCCGGCACTCGCTCAAGTGCGCGCGACCCGTGCCGATGTGAGCAACCGTCGTTACCCCTTGAGCGACACGGGCGGCACGGAAGCCGCATCTCCACGCCGGATCACGGACGAATCATGTCAGTCGTCATCAACACCAATTACGCCGCGACCCTCGCGAGCGACAACCTCGCGGCCTCGAGCCAGCTGTTGCAACGCAGCCTCAACCGCCTCTCCAGCGGCTCGAGGATCGTCAATCCCTCCGACGATGCCGGCGGCCTCGCCGTCTCGATGAAACTGACGGCCACCGCCAAGCGCCAAGGCGCCGCCGCCACCAATCTCAGCAACTCCGTCTCCTACCTTCAATCGCAGGACGGCGTGCTGAAAACCACCGCCAAAGTCCTCGAGCGCATCGGCGAACTGAAGACCCTCGCCGCCGATCCGACGAAGAACGCCTCCGACATCGCCAACTACAACGCCGAGTTCAGCACGCTGCAGGATCAGCTCGTCTCGCTGGCCGCGGAAAAATTCAACGGCAAAGCCCTTTTCGGGCCGGATGAATTGTCCGTGCCCGCCACCGCCGACGGCACCAGCTCGATCACCCTGCCCGGAGTGGAGCTGCTCGGCAGTCCGGCCTTCCCCGCGCTGACCGACAGCTTTGCCAATCTCAGCCAGTGGAGCGACGACAGCTTCGGCGGTTCGGCCTACGTGGCCGGCGGCGTGCTCAATCTCGACGGCTCCTTCGGTATCGTGACCTCGAACCAGAGCTTTTCCGAGCCCTTCGAACTCAACCTCGAATACCAGAGCAAGGCCACCGGCGACATTTTCTCAGTGTGGCTGGACGACACCGGCACCATCATCGGATCCGCCAATCCGGGCGACACCAACTGGCACAGCATGCGCATCGTCTTCGATGGCACGACCGCCAACGCCTATATCGACGGCTCGCCGACGCCCAGCATGACGACCAATCCGAGCCCCGCATCGGGTCCGATCCAGTTGTCGTCCAACGCCGCCAACGGTATCCGCGTGCGCAATCTCTCCGTGGCGAGCACCGAGGGTTCCGGCAGCGAAGTCTCCACCGTCACGTCGGCGGCCGACCTGCAAAGCCTCTCCCTCTCCTCGATCACCGCCGCCCTCAGCGATGTCGCGACCTTTCGCGCCAACAACGGCGCACAACAATCCCGCCTCGGGTTCGCGGCGGAGGTCCTCGCCGTCAACAAGGCCAACATCGAGGCCGCCAACAGCCGTATCACCGACGTCGATGTCGCGCAGGAATCCACCCAACTCGCGCGCTACAACATCCTCGTCCAATCCGGTGCCGCCATGCTCAGCCAGGCCAACCAGTCCGCGCAGATGGCCTTGCGCCTGCTCGGGTGACCCGCGCCCTCATTGACGCGCCCGCGGCCTTCGCCAGAGTGACCGCGTGAACTTTTTTGCCCGTCGGATACTCTCGCTTGTCGCCGGGACGCTGGCCCTCGCCGCTCCGCTCGCCGCCCGCGAGGGCGCCCCGCAGACCTTCCTCATCGTCCACGGCGCCTGGGGCGGTGCCTGGCAATTCGCCAAGGTCGACCCGCTGCTGCGCGAGCGCGGCTACGATGTGCGCCGCGTCACGCTCACCGGTCTCGGCGAACGCGTCCACCTCGCCTCGCCCGACATCGGGCTGCAGACCCACATCGACGACGTCGTGAACGTCATCCTCTTCGAGAATCTCCGCGACATCGTTCTCCTCGGCCACAGTTACGGCGGCATGGTCATCAGCGGCGTGGCCCAGCGCGTGCCTGACCGCATCGCCCGCCTGGTCTATCTCGACGCCATCCTGCCGAACGACGGCGAGAGCCTCCTGACCGCGCGCGGCGACCGGGCAAGCAGCCTCGATCTGTCGAAGATGACGCGCGACGGCTTCCTCGTGCCCTTGTGGGTGCGCCCCGACAAACCACACCCGTTCGACGTGCCGCATCCGTTGAAGACCTTCACCGATTCCGTCGCGCTGAAAAATCCCGCCGCGGAGAAGATTCCTGCGCTCTACATCCTGACGGTCGATCCCGGCAAGAAGCCGGAGGAGGACGATTTCTGGCCCTTCGCCGAGCGTGCCCGCGACCGCGGCTGGCCCGTCGTCGAAATGGTCGGCGACCACAACCCGCAGTGGCGTCAGCCCGCCGCGACCGTCGAGGTCCTCGCGGGCGCCCTCCACTGAGGGCCTCGTCTTCATCCCTGAAAATGCGAAGGCCGCCTACCCCTAGGCGGCCTTCTCTTTTACCCTAACACACAAGCAAACATATGAACTAACAACGATGGGAAAGACGCCGCTCCGCAGATTTCGTTCAAACGTATTCTGTTTTTCCGGCCGGTAATTTACCTCGCCGTAACATCCGCCACCGCGCCGTCGCCCGAAACCGCGAAAAATGCCCTCCGCCGGCATTGTCAGCGGCCCGCGACCAAGCCAAGTTGACCGCCAGAGGTCTTTTCCCCGCTGCGGCTTCCCGCTCCACGCCCTCGAACGGCATCGTGCGACGCTCCAGCGCAGAAAGCGCCTAGTCCGCCTCCTCATGCCGCCTCCCCGCGAAGTTCCGTCCCGCTCCGCCAAGGTCGTCCACCGCCACGCCTGGCTCTGGGAGCCGCTGGAAGAGGAGCCCAGCTTCGTGCTGCGCGCGATGTTCGGCGCCAAGGCCGTCTATCTCGACGGCCGGCTCCTGTTTTGTTTCTGCGCCGGCGAGGAACCTTGGCGCGGCCTGCTCGTGTGCACAGAGCGCGAACACCACGCGAGCCTCTGCGCCGCCCATCCGGAGCTCGCCCCTCATTCCATCCTGCCGAAATGGCTCTATCTGCCCGAGACAGCCCCGCGCTTCGAGAACACCGGCACGGCCCTCGTGCAACTCGCCCGCCGGCGCGACCCTCGCCTCGGCGTCCTGCCACGGCCCAAACGCGGTCGTCCCCACAGCACCACCCGCCCACGTTGAGCCCATGAGCGCCATCTTTTTCGCCACCGCCGCCGAGTTCCGCCGCTGGTTGCTGACCAACCACGCCCGCGTCACGGAATTGCAGGTCGGTTTCTACAAAAAGAGCGCCACCCGCAAGGGCCTGACCTATCGCGAAGCCGTCGAGGAGGCGCTGTGCTTCGGCTGGATCGACGGCCAGGTGCGCCGGATCGACGAGGAGCGCTACCAACACCGTTTCACGCCCCGCCGCCCCGGCAGCACGTGGAGCAACGTCAACGTGGCTCACGTGGAGCGCCTGATCGCAGCAGGACGGATGCACGCCTCCGGGCTGGCCGCATTCCACGCCCGCCTGCCCGCCAAGACCGGCGTTTACTCATTCGAGCCCGCCACGCCGCCGGTCTTGCCGGCTGCGATGGCCCGCCGCTTCCGCGCCGAGAAGGCAGCCTGGGCTTTTTTCCAAGCCCAGCCTCCGGGCTATCGCCGGCTGGCTCTCCACAAGGTCGTCAGCCCGAAGCAGGCCGCCACCCGCGAACGTTGGTTCGCCCGCCTGATCGCCGCCTCCGCCGCCGGTCGACGGCTGGAATAGGCCCTCCGCGCGGCGGGGTCGTCGTGAACGACGAAAAGTTGCCCCTCGCCGCCGCGCGCTCCGGCAACGGAACAATTCTCCGCCAGCGAATGGCAAGAGACGCGAGGTCGGAGGCGGCAAAACCTGATTTACTGCGACGCTTGAACCCCACCATGCCTACCGAAATCCATGGTCATGCCGTGATGGACTTGATGCAGGCGTCCGGCCGCACGTTTTGCCGGAAATCTCTCGTCGCCTACATCGAGCATCACTTCGGCCGCCACACCCGTTTCTGCACCTGTTCCTGCTCCGATCTCACGGCGGAACAATTGGTCGATTTTTTTGCCGCCCGCGGCAAATTCAAGGGCACCGAGGACGCCTTCACGCTCGATCCCGGACACGCCTGCCACCACTGACCTCCCTCGCTCCAGCCCAGCCTGATCACTCATGACCTCCGCCAAGCTTTTCCTCGGCACCGACAGCGGCGCCACGACCTCCAAGACCGGTGGCATCCGCGCGGATGGCACGATCATCTCCCAAGAATTGCGCCAGATCTCGACCAACGCCCAGGACGGCACCGCCGGCGTCGTGCGCGGCTGGGTGCAGGGAGCGAACAATTTTCTGACGGAGCACGGGTTCACTTGGAACGAGGTCGGCGGCGTGGGCCTCGCGCTCCCCGGCCCTTACCTCAGCTACGGCATCATGGGGCGCGCGGCCAATCTGCCCGCGAATTTCTACGGTTGGAACTTCCACGCCGACTACGCCGCCGCGCTCGCCGAGGCCGCCGGACGCCCCATCCCGCTCGTCGTGGGCAACGACGGCAATTTCGGCGGTGTCGGTGAGGCCCATCGCGTCGCCGCCGGCCGCGCCGCCAGCGTGCTCATGCTCGCGCCCGGCTCCGGACTCGGCGCGGCCTACGTCGATCCGCGCGGCCTGCCGCTCGACGGCGACACCCTCTCCGGCATGGAGAGCGGCCACATGCCCGCCCCGCTCCACCTGCTCGGCAACATCCGTCCCTTCCGCTGCGGTTGCGGACGCGAGTGGGGCTGCATCGAAGCCTACACGACCATCTCCGGGCTGCCCCAGTTGCTCGACGTCTTCCTCGAGAAACATCCCCGCCACCCGCTGGCCAGCTCCACGCAGCCGATCAAGGAGAAGGTCCTCTCCCTGCGCACGCTGGCGCAGCAAGGCGACGCGCTCGCGCTCGACATCTTCGACTTTCAGGCACGTGCGCTCGGCCTGCACATCGCCAATCTGTTGATGTCGCTCGACACCGAATACGTCGTCATCGGCGGCGGTCTCATCGATCCCGGCGCGACGACCCACGCCTTCCGCGAGCGTTACCTGGCCGGCATCCGCGCCGCCGCCGAACCCTACCTGTGGGAACCGCAACGCGCCCGCCTGAAGATCTTCGCCGCGACACTCGGCGAGCTCTCCCAGGCCATCGGCGCCGCGCTGGTCGCCCGCGCCAAGTTCGGCACCTGAGCGCGGCCCCGTCGCGGGCCTTTTCATTCTCGTTGCGCACGGGTTCAGGTGGAGCATCTTGCCAGCGCCATGAACCCGGCTGAACTCCACGGCTTGCTCGCCTTCCTCCGGCACGCGGAACGGTTGAAAACCGTCACGCGCACCGCGTGGACTTCCGAGGGCAAACCCGAGTCGACCGCCGAGCACACGTGGCGCATGGGCCTGTTCGCGCTCAGCCTGCAGCCCTGGTTCCCCGAACTCGACTACGGCCGCGTGCTGGGGCTCGTCGTCGTGCACGACCTCGGCGAGGCGATCAACGGCGACATCTCCGCCGTCCAGCAAGCCGGCGCCCCGCCGAAGCTCGAACAGGAACGCCGCGATCTCCTGCAACTGCTCGCGCCCGCCCCGGCGAACGTCCGCGACCGCCTCGTCGCCCTCTGGGAGGAATACAACGCCGCAACCACGCCCGAGGCGCGCTTCGTCAAGGCCGTCGACAAGCTCGAGACGCTGCTGCAGCACAACCAAGGGCGCAACCCGGCCGATTTCGACTACGCCTTCAACCTGCCCTACGGCCAGGCCTACACGCGCTGCCATCCGATCATCGAGCAACTCCGCGCCGCCCTCGACGCCGAGACCCGTGTGCGCGCCGACGGCAACCGCCCCGCCCCACCCGCGGCCTGATGCACTACAGCTCGTGCGCCACCCCGAGGTAGCGAGTTTACGCTGTGGGGCGCCAACGCAGGGCAAGCTGACGCCTTCGCAGGTTCCACGTTCGGACGCAAAAAAGCCCGCCGGTCAGGCGGGCTTCGCGTTTCGGTCACACGACGCAATGCGTGTGGCGTTCGGGCGTGCTTACTTCGCCTCTTCGACCACGCGGATGTGGAGGTCGCGGAGCTGTTTCTCCGTCACGGGCGTCGGGCTCTGGTTCATCAGGTCCTGCGCCTTCTGCGTTTTGGGGAACGCGATGACGTCGCGGATCGACGTCGTGCCGCAGAGCAGTGCGCACATGCGGTCGAGCCCGAAGGCGATGCCGCCGTGCGGAGGCGCACCGTATTTGAACGCCTTCAGCATGTAGCCGAAGCGGCTCTCGACGACGTCCGCCGGAATCTTGAGCACGTCCGTGAACACCTTCTCCTGCAGTGCCGGCTGGTGGATACGGATCGAGCCGCCGCCGAGCTCCATGCCATTCAACACGACGTCGTAGTGCTGGCCGCGCACGGCCTTCGGGTCGCTGTCGAGGAGCGCGGCGTCTTCCGGCACCGGCGCGGTGAACGGGTGATGCGTGGCCGCATACGCGCCGCGTTCCTCGTCGTAGCTCATCAGCGGGAAATCAACGACCCAGAGAAAATTCCATTGGTCGGGGCGCAGCGTCAGCTTACCGCGTTTCACGAGCAATTGCGCGGCATCGAGACGGATGCGGCCGAGGATCGCGCAGGCGCGGTCCCACGGAGCGGCGGCGAAGCAGATCAGGTCGCCGTCTTCGATGTTGAGGCGCTTCGTCAGGTCGGCCTTCTCGGCGTCGGTGAAGAATTTCACGATCGGCGACTTCCACTCGCCCTTTTCGACCTTGATGTAGGCGAGGCCCTTCGCGCCCATCGCCTTCGCGGATTCCTCGAGTGAGGTGATTTCGCCCTGCGTGGCATCGGCGAGGCCCTTGGCGTTGACCGCCTTGATCGAACCGCCGGCCGCCACGGTGGATTGGAACACCTTGAAAGCGGACGTGCGGAACGTCTCCGAGAAATCGACGAGTTCGATGCCGAAACGCGTGTCGGGCTTGTCGACGCCGAAGCGGTTCATCGCGTCCTTGTAAGCCATGCGCGGGAACGGCGTGGGCAGGTCGTGGTTGAGCACGTCCTTCCAAACCTTCTTCAACATGCCTTCGAAGAGCGCGTAGATGCCTTCACGATCGATGAACGAAACCTCGACGTCGATCTGCGTGAACTCCATCTGGCGGTCGGCGCGCAGATCTTCGTCACGGAAGCAGCGGGCGATCTGGAAATATTTTTCCACGCCCGCGACCATGAGGATCTGCTTGAACTGCTGCGGCGACTGCGAGAGCGCGTAGAATTGGCCGGCGTGGATGCGCGACGGCACGAGGTATTCGCGCGCGCCTTCGGGCGTGCTCTTGAACAGCGCGGGCGTCTCAACCTCGTAGAAGCCCTGCGAGTCGAAGTAGTCGCGCACGGCCTTCGTGGCCTTGTGGCGCACGGCGAGGTTGCGGCGCATCTTCGGGCGGCGCAGGTCGAGGTAGCGGTAAGTGAGGCGCAGGTCCTCGTTGACCTTGTCGCCGCCGGCGTCGTCGAGCGGGAACGGGGGCGTTTCGGAAATGTTGTGGATGACCAGCTCGGTCGCATCGACCTCGATCTCGCCGGTGGGCAGGTTCTTGTTCACCATGTCGGCCGGACGATTCTCGACCTTGCCGGTGATGCCGATGACGGACTCGTCTTTGAGCTTGGCGGCCTGCTCGCGCAGCGCGCTGTCGAACTTCACCTGCGTGATGCCCTGGCGGTCGCGCAGGTCGACAAAGATGATGCCGCCGTGGTCGCGGACGGAATCGACCCAGCCGGCGAGCGAGACGGTCGCGTGGAGGTCGGCCTTGGTAAGCTGGGCGCAGTGGTGGGTGCGTTTCATGGGACGGAAGGCCCAACAAACGGGCCGCCCGCGGGCGGAGCAAACAGAAATTCCCGCCCTATGACAAGGATGCGCCCAACCCTCGGCTCAGCGCTTCTTCTTCGGCGTCTGGACTTCCGTTGGGTGGTCGATCACCTGCATCTCACCGATGTCGACGCGGCCGCGTCGGTAAGGGGTTTCGATTTCCTTCGGGGTGCGCTCGTCGCGACCGAACGACGCGGCGCCCGCGGTGATCATCGGGCCGATTGCCGCCGCCAAGCTCGTGCGGAGCGACGGGACGCTCAGGCAAGTCTGCCAGACCATCACCTTGCGGCGCGGCTTCTCGAGCGCGGCGGCGAAATCGAACGCCGTGACGATCACAAAATAGCGGTCTTCCGACGCACGCTCCGTCGCCTCGTCGCGCTCGAAGTGCAGCATGCTCTGCATGCTCTCGTGCCCGCCGGTCAACGCGAGCATCTCCCGGAAGTTGAGGATGGTTTGGTTGGAAATGGTCTCGCCGTCGCCGAGGTCCATTTCGTTGTCCATCACGTCGGGATTCATGCTGCCCCAGTGGAACGTGAGGATGAGCGTCGGCGGCGGCAGATCGCGGCCGGTCGGCAGGTATCCCTGCTTCGCCAGCGCCTTTTCCAAGGAAGGCCACACCTCGTGCAAGCCGACCGGATTTTCGCCGGCGACGGAGGGCCCGCGCTCGGTGTAGCCGCCTGCGATGGGGAAATAATACGCCGGGGCCTCCGGCGTGGGCCGCGGGTGAGTCTTGGCCACCTTCGCGTCGGTCTTACGCGCGTAGACGAGGACGGGGAGTTTTTCCTCCTTCTCCTCCGCTCGAGTGGCGCCCGCCGCACACAGGGCGGCGAGCGCGCAGATGATGCCGCGCGCGAATCGGTCCAACGATGTCTGGTTCATGCCAAGTGATGTCTTCCGCTGCTTGCCGTCGCGGAGCAGCACAGCGGAGACGACCGCCCGCATCAACCGAGAATCAGACTTTCCCCTGTCATCTCGGCCGGCTTGGGCAGGCCCATCAAATGCAGGACCGTCGGCGCGATGTCGGCCAGACGCCCGCCCGTGCGCATCTTGGTCTTACCCGCGACGAGGCCCTCGCCCACGGTGAAGACTTCGACGAGGTTCAATGTGTGCGCGGTGTGCGGGCCGTTGACGGTCGGGTCCCACATCTGCTCGGCGTTGCCGTGATCGGCGCAAACGACGGCCTTGCCGCCCATCTTCTCGATCGCAGCGAGCAACTCGCCCACGCCGGCATCGGTGGCTTCGACGGCCTTGATCGTCGCCGGCAGCGAGCCGGTGTGGCCGACCATGTCGGGGTTGGCGAAGTTGACGACGACGAGGCCGTATTTGCCGGAGAGAATCGCCTCCTTCGCCAGCTTCGTGACCTCCGCGGCCGACATCTCGGGCTGCATGTCGTAGGTCGGCACCTTCGGGCTGGCGGGGCACGCGCGGTCTTCGCCGGGGAACGGATCCTTGCGATAGTTGTTGAAGAAGAAAGTCACGTGCGGGTTCTTCTCCGTCTCGGCGCAGCGGAACTGCGCGATGCCGGCCTCGGCGACGACCTGACCGAGGATGTTCTTCAACTTCTCGGGCTTCGGCGACACGACGTGCACCGGCAAGCCGGACTCGTATTCCGTCATCGTCGCGTAGTAGAGATCGAGCTTCGGGCCGCGGGCGAAGCCGTCAAATTGGTCGAGCACGAAGGCCTTGGTGATCTCACGCGGGCGGTCGCCGCGGTAGTTGTAGAAGAGCACGGCGTCGCCGTTGGCGATCGTCGCGACGGGCTTGCCGTCGGCGCCGAGGATCCACGTGGCCGGCACGAACTCGTCGCCAATCTGCGTCGGGCTCATCGGCTGGTCGTAATACGCCTGCACCGCGACTTCGGCGCTCGGGGCGGTGGCGACGGCCGCCTTGCCCGTGAGCATGTCGTAGGCTTTCTGCACGCGCTCCCAGCGGTTGTCGCGGTCCATCGACCAGAAGCGGCCGCAGACGCTCGCGATCTGGCCCACGCCGATCGCCTTCATCTGCGCTTCGACCTGCTTGATGTAGCCGAGGCCGCTCGACGGCGGCGTGTCGCGGCCGTCGGTGAAGGCGTGCAGGTAAACCTGCGTGACGCCGTCTTCCTTGGCCTGGCGGAGGATGCCGTAGAGGTGCTCGAGCATGCCGTGCACGCCCGCGTCGGAGACGATGCCGAAGAGGTGGAGCTTGGCGCCCGTGCCCTTCACGCGCTTGACGAGTGCGTGCCAGACCGGGTTGGTCGCGAGGCGCTTTTCGGAGAACAGCTTGTTCAGGCGGACGAGTTCCTGGTCCACGATGCGGCCCGCGCCGATGTTCTCGTGGCCGACCTCCGAGTTGCCCATCACACCGTCGGGCAGGCCGACATCGAGACCGGAGGCCCGGACGAGGGCGACGGGATACTTCGCGTGCAACGCATCATCGCAGGCCTTCTTGGCCTGGGCCACGGCGTTGGTCTTGTCCTGGGAAGGATCGGGATTCTTGCCCCAGCCATCGCGGATGACCAGGAGGACGGGTTTGCGGGCAGGATTCATTGGAAAATCACCCCATAAACTCGCGCCCGCGCCCGGGCGCACAACTCTTAAATCCGTCATCGCGGCGCCTGCACCGAGTCAGAATTGCCCGGCGTCGCCTCGAGAACGGGAACTCATGGCTTCGCCGGCGTGCCGCGCAGGTGCTCCGCCAGCGCGCGGGTCGCCCCGCCCAGCGGCCGGCCGGCCCGGTGGATGATGCCGATGGAGCGCGTCACACCGGGCAACGGCCGGAAGACCAGCCCGGGCAGCGCGCGGGTCGCCGACATCGCGGGCACGAGGGAGATGCCCCACCCGCTCGCGACGAACGAGAGCACGGTCTCGATCTGCGCGCTGCGGAAACTCACGCGCGGCGCGAAACCGTTGAGCCGGCAGAATTGCAACGCCTGCCCGGCCAGGCAGTGGCCCTCCTTCATCAGGATGAACGCCTCCTGCTCCAAGTCGTCCAACGTGAGCCCTCTCTTCTTCGCCAGCGGATGCGCCTTAGGCAGCGCGACCAGCAGCGGCTCATCGAAAAACTCCTCCGTCACCAACCCCGCGCGCTCCACGGGCAGACTCAACAACGCCACGTCGACCTCCTTGGCCAGCACGCCCTCGACGAGTTGGGCCGTCGTGTCCTCGTGCACCACCACCTCGATGCCCGGATGCTGGCGCGTGAAGGTCCGCAGCCGCGCGGGCAGGAAATACGGCGCCACCGTGGGCAGCGCGCCGAGCACGACGCGCCCGCGCACGAGGCCGCTGAGCTCGCGCACGCGTTCGCGCGCCTGCTCCACCTCTTCCAACGCGCGCGCCGCGTGCTCGCGGAAGAGTTCGCCGGCCGGCGTGAGCGACACCTCGCGCGTCGTGCGCTCGAAGAGCCGCTCGCCCAGCTCGTGCTCAAGTTTCTGGATCTGCTGGCTGAGCGAAGGCTGCGCCACGCGGCACTGCTCGGCCGCCCGGCTGAAGTTGCGCGCGCGGGCCACGGCAAGGAAATAGCGAAGCTGGTGAATTTCCATAGGCGGCGGCTATTATTGCACGCATGGAATAAGAGCCGCTTCCAGTCTGCGAGCCGATAATCCCCCCGCCCTGTGGGCCCGCTCAGGTGAGTTCCTGCGCGAGCCGCTCAAGCACCCGTTGCAGCTCGGCGTGCCGGATGGGTTTCGCGAGGTAATCGTCCATGCCATGCCGCAAGCAGGTCTCGCGATCGCCCTCGAGCGAGTTGGCGGTGAGCGCGATGATGCGGGGCTGCACGAAGGGCGCCGGCAGCGAGCGCAGGCGCGCCGTGGCCTCGAAGCCGCTCATCATGGGCATCTGCACGTCCATGAAGATCACGTCGTAGCGATTGGCCTGCGCGAGTTGCACGGCCTCGTAGCCGTTGCCCACGAGGTCGATCGCGTGGCCGAGCCGTTCGAACAGGCCGCGGTTGACCGCTTGGTTCACGGGGTTGTCCTCCGCCACCATGATGCGCAGGGGACGGCGGGCGCTGACCGTCGCGGTGACCGCAGGGACGACCGCCGCGGGCTCGGCGAGCGAGCGCGACGTGCTGGCGAGCGCCTGCTCGACCGCGTGCAAGAGCGTCGCGGCGCGCACGGGTTTTTGCAGGACGTCGCTGACGCCCACCGCGGCGGCCTCGGCGCGCACCTCAGAGCGGGCCAAAGCCGACAATAACACGATCCGCGGCGCGTCCGGCCCGAAACGCTCGTGGATGCGCCGGGCGAAGGCGAAGCCGTCGAGCCCGGGCAACTGGAGATCGGCCACGACCACTTGCGGGCGCGGGCTCACGTCGACCAGACCGAGCGCCTCCGCGCCGTCGCGGGCGATCATCGTCGTCGCGCCCCAGGTCTGCAAATACGAGGCCAGCACCAAGGCGGACGGCTCATGCCCCGTAGCCACGAGCATCGGCGTGCCGGCCACGGAGACGCGCCGCTGCAGGAAGGCCGGCCGCGTCTCGCCCGTCGGGGTGCGGGTCGGCAGATGGAAGCTGAAGACGGAGCCGCGTCCCGGTTCGCTCGCCACGGTGATGGCGCCGCCCATCAGCTCGACGAGGCGCTTCGTGATCGCGAGCCCGAGGCCCGTGCCGCCGTAGCGGCGGGCGATCGACGAATCGACTTGGCTGAAACTCTTGAACAACCGGTCCAGCCGGTCGGCCGGAATGCCGAGCCCGGTGTCGCGCACGGCGAATTCCAGCACGCAGGGTTTGCCGGGCATCGGCTCGGCGCCGCCGCGCACCTTCACCTCGACCACAACCTCGCCGGCCTCGGTGAATTTCACGGCGTTGCCGACGAGGTTGCAGAGGATCTGGCGCAGGCGCGTCGGGTCGCCGTAGATGGTCTCGGGACACTCCGGCGCCATGATCTGCAGCAACTGGATGTTCTTCTCGCCCGTGCGTTTCGCGAAGAGGTCGAGAGTATCCTCGAGGCAGGCGCGCAGCGAGAAGGCAACGTTCTCGAGCTCCATGCCGCCGGACTCGATCTTCGAGAAATCGAGGATGTCGTTGATGACAACCAGCAGTGTCTCACCGGACACGCGGATGGTGTCGGCCATCTCGCGTTGGCGGACGTCGAGCGGAGTCTCGAGCAACAGGTCGGTCATGCCGATGACGCCGGTCATGGGCGTGCGGATCTCGTGGCTGACGGTCGCGAGGAAGGCGCTCTTGGCCTGCACGGCGGCCTCGGCGGCGTCCTTCGCCTGCAGCAAGTGCGCTTGGTATTCCTTGGCTTCGGTGACGTCGCGCAACAGCCACACTTCGCCGGGGCCGTAGCGGTGCGCGGTGAATTGCCACCAACGCGGGCGTCCGTCGCGGTGCTTGAGCTGGAGCTCGCGTAAGTGCGCGAAACCCGTGGCGCGATCCGCGTCGTAGGCCGCGCGTGCCTCGGCGGCCGTCGGCAGGCCGGTGAGTTCGAACCAGCGGTCGAGCGAGGCGAGTTCCTCGCGCGGGTAGCCGAGCTCGCGGACAAGCGGCTCGTTGATCCAGAAGGAATCCTCCTGCACGTGCACCGCGGGTTGCGGCAGCGTCTCCACCATGATGCGCCAGCGCTCGCGGTTGCGGCGCTCCTCCTCCACCGCGTGACGGCGCGCCGCCTCCGCGCGCTCGCGCCGCACCAGAGCGACGCCCGTGCCGAGACCCGAGACGAAGCCGCTGAGCAGGCACAAGAACATCTGCAGATACCAGGCGCGGCGGATGCCTGCCAGGCGCTCGGCGTAGGTTTCTGCATACCAGTCCACGCCCACGGCGCCCACGAGTTCGCCGGCGGAGTTGTAGAACGGCGCGTAGCCGCTCACGAAAGTCCCCCACTCGTCGCGGTAAGGCTCGCGATCCGCCTGCGGCTCACCCGTGCGCAACGTGTGCAGGAGCTTCTCGCTGGCGTCCGGATACGGCTGCATGATGTGCGACTTCTCCTCGACGCCGTTCGGCCCCAGTTTCCCCGCCGGTGTGGGATCGAGGATGAAGTGGACTTGGCCGTCGCGGAGGACGCAGGTGTAGATGTAGCGGTAGTCGGTCCGCTTCGGCTTGCCGTCGAGACGCCAGTGCAAGGCGTGGAGCAAGGGTTCGAGCGCGCGCCGGTATTCGGGTGAGTCTTCCTGCGCGCGGTCGCGGAAGGTTTGGTGCAGGTCGCCGTCGATGCGCGCGGCGACGGACATCGCGGTGCGCATCAGCTTGTCCTGCACCTCGCTTTGCAACGCGTGCATGGCGCGGAAGTGGAGCACCGCCGAGACGATGATCGTCGCCGCCAGCACCAAGGCGCCCACGAACAAGCCTTTCCAGCGGGCGGATTGCGCAATGGTGGTGTGTTCCGGCGGAGCGGACGGAGGCGACAAACTCACGGGCTCCGAGCGAAAGCGCACCCGGCATCCGTGGCAAGCCTCCGCCCGCGCCACCCGCCCGCGCGGCGGCGGGGCGGTTCTCCTATTTTGTCGGCCTCTCCGCACTTGCTCGGCCCCGGCGGGCCGCCAGTTGACTTTGCCGGGCGTTGCGCCACCTCTGGACCACACACCCACCATGTCCAAGTCCGCCGTCCTCCTGCTCAATCTCGGCTCCCCCGACTCCACTTCCGTGCCCGACGTGACGCGTTACCTGCGCGAGTTCCTGGGCGATGAGCGCGTGATCGACAAGCCCGCCAATCCCTTTCTCCGCAAGCTGCTCGTCAACCAGATCATCATCCGCTTCCGGGTGAAGAAGTCCGCCCACGCCTACGAGAGCATCTGGACGCCCGAGGGTTCCCCGCTGATCCTCACCAGCCGCAAGGCCCAGGCCGCCCTTCAACGGCAGGTCGACGTTCCCGTCGCCCTCGCGATGAACTACGGCAACCCGTCCATCCCAGACGTGCTCCGCGAACTCGTCGCGCAGGGCATCACGCGCGTGCTGATGTTCCCGCAGTATCCGCACTACGCCATGTCGAGCTGGGAGACCGTCGTGGTGAAGGTCCAGCGCGAGGCCGCCAAGATCGCCCCACACCTGCAGCTCGACCTCGTCCAACCTTACTTCGCCGACGAGGACTACATCGACGCGCTCGTCGAGAGCGCCCGCCCCTATCTCGGTCAGGAATACGACCACTTTCTCTTCAGTTACCACGGCATCCCCGTGCGCCACCTCACCAAGGGCGATCCCTCGAAGGCGCATTGCCAGGTCGTGGCCGATTGCTGCAACACCTGCTCGCCAATCCACCACACCTGTTACAAGGCGCAGGTCACGCGCACCTCGCAGCTCTTCGCGCAGAAGGCCGGGCTCGATCCGAAGAAATGGTCGATCTCGTTCCAATCCCGCCTCGTCGGCGAACCATGGCTCTCGCCCTACACCGATGCGGAATTCGAGCGCCTCGCCAAGGAAGGCAAGACGCGCCTGCTGTGCATCACACCCGCCTTCGTCACCGATTGCCTCGAAACGCTGGAGGAGATTCGCGAGGAAGGCGCCGAGGAATTCAAGGAGGCCGGCGGCAAGGAGTTCACCCATATCCCCTGCCTCAACGACCAGCCGGTCTGGATCGATTTCCTCGCCCGCCGCGTCCGCCGCTGGCAGGCGAACACCGCCCCCGTCGCTTGAGCCCGGCGTAAATCGTCTTTGAAATCCCGCTGCGGTCCCGCCATTGCCCGATCTGTTCTCGGAATGTCCCTCAGGACCGCTAGTGAGGATTCCGCCCGCTGAACGCTCCCACCCAGTCCCATCCCCCCGCTCCCGCGACCGCCTCCTTCGGCGCCGCGGTGCTCATCCTCGCGGCGGACGGGCGGGTCGAGCTGGCCAGTGAAGCCGCCGCCGCGCTCTGGCAGACGCTTCCCTCCGACCTCGTCGGCGAGTCGCTGCCCAACCTGTTCGCCTGCGAAATCGTCTCCAGCGAACCTGACTGGCTGCGCGCCCAATGGGACGTGATCCAAGCCGCCGCGCTCGAGCGCCCGCTGCCGCTCCAGCTGCAGCCTAAGTCCGGCGCCGCCTGCGACGCGATCCTCCGCCTCGAACGCACCGCCACGGAGCCGCCGCGCTACATCGCCACCCTTTCGCACCCGTCCACCCTGCCCATCGGTGGCTCGACGCCGCCCGTGACGGAGCCGGGTGCCAGCGCGTCTTCCGGCGACGAGTTGCTGAAGATCCTCAACGAGCGCAGCGCGCTCGGCTTCTTCGACCTCAACTTTGTCCGGCAAGAGACCATCCTCTCGCCCGCGTGGAAGCGCATGCTCGGCTACACCGACAGCAGCCTCGCCAACGCCTACGAGTCCTGGCTCTCGCTCATCCATCCCGACGACTCCGCCGCCGCGCCCGACCGGCTCGCCGGACGCGCCCCGTCGACCGGCGCGCGACCCTTCTCGGTCGAGTATCGCATGAAGCACGCGCGCGGCCACTTCGTGTGGGTGCAAAGCGTGGGCGTGCAGCTCTTCGGCCCCAACGGCGCGCTGCAACGCGTCGTCGGCGCCCAGCTCGACATCACCGACCGCAAGGAAAGCGAGGAAGCCTCGCTCCGCGCCGAGGAGCGCCTCCAGACCCTGAGCGCGCGCCACCGCCTCGCCTTCTTCGAGATCGATTTCGCTCGCGACCAGGCGTGGCTCTCCCCCGCCTTCAAGGCCATCCTCGGCTACGCCGACGCCGAGTTGCCCGACGAACCGGCCTCGTTCCTGCGCGTGCTGCCCGCCGAGGAATCCCCCGGCGGCCTCGCCGCCTTCTTCTCCACCCTGCAACCCGGCCAGAGCGTCTATTTCGCTCCGCTGCGCCTGCGGCATCACGAAGGCATGGATGTATGGGGCTACGCTGGCGTCGTGCGCCTGCTCTCGCGCAAACGCGAGCTCCAGCGCGTGCTCGGTTTCATCGCGCCGTTGCCGGAAAACGCCACCGGCGGCGCGGGCGGCTTGGGCGCGGAGCTGTTCTCCGCCCTCGTGGCCGAGTTGCACGAAGGCGTGCTGCTCGTCGACGCGCGCGACCGCATCGTCTTCCTCAATCCCGTCGCCGCCCGTCTCCTCGGCCGACCCGCCGATCAGCTCGTCGGCCAGCCCGCCGCCGACGTCCTTCGTCTCGTGCATCGCTTGAGCGGCGCCCTCGGCGAGAGCCCGCTCGAGCGCGCCCTCACCACCGGCGAGCCGACGGCGTTGAACAACGAGTTCGCCCTCGAGCGACCCGACGCCGCGCCCGTGCCCATCGCCTTCAGCTGCCGCGCGGCGCCCGATGCCAGCGGCCAGCCCGCCGGCGCCGTGCTCGTGTTCCGCAATCCGGACGAGATGACGCTGACGCCCGAGGAGTTGGTCCGCGCCAACCGCTTCGAAGCGCTCGGTCACCTCGCCGGCGGCATCGCCCACGATTTCAACAACCTGCTCACCACCATCCTCGGCGGTGTCTCGCTGGCGAAGGACAACCGCGACAACTCCGGCCTCGAAAACAGCGAGCGCGCCTGCCTCGCCGCCAAGAGTCTGAGCAAGCAGCTCCTCACCTTCGCCAAGGGCGGCAGCGGCACGCGCCAGACGGTGAAGACCGCCGATCTGCTCGCCGACGCCGTGCGCCTCGCCTCCGCCGGCTCCACCGTGAAGGTCGAGTTGCAGGCGCCGGCGGACCTGCCCGCAATCCAGGTCGACCGCGCGCAGATGCTGCAGGTTTTCCAGAATCTCATCATCAACGCCATTCAAGCGATGCCCGCCGGCGCGGGTAACATCTGGATCACCGCCGGCGCCGTCACCCTCGCCGACCAGCAGATCGCGCCGCTTCCCGCCGGCCCCTATGTCGCCGTCGAGGTGCGCGACAACGGCAGCGGCATCAAGCCCGAGCACCTCGAGAAAATCTTCGATTCATTTTTCACCACGAAGAAGACCGGCACCGGACTCGGCCTCGCCACCGTGCTCTCGATCGTCAAGCGCCACGGCGGCCAGATCGGCCTCGATTCCGAGCTCGGCGTCGGCACCACGTTCACCGTCTTCCTCCCGCGCGCCGGACAGGAAGCCGAGGTCGAGGCACGTCGCGCGCCATCGTTCAACTTCGCGCAACGCACCGGCCGCATCCTCTTCATGGACGACGATCCCGAGATCTGCCGGCTCACCGGCCAGATGCTCGACAGCCTCGGCTACAAATTCGACCTCGCGAAAAACGGCGAGGAGGCGATCCAGTTCTACAAGCGCTACCTCAACATCGGCCGTCCCTACGATCTCGTGATCATGGACCTCACCGTCATCGGAGGCATGGGCGGCGAGCCCTGCTTCCGCCACTTGCGCGACCTGCACGCCGAGGTCCGCGCCATCGTCGCCAGCGGTTACGACAACGACGAGATGGCGCGCCAGTTCCTCGACCAGGGTTTCTGCGGCTACCTCACCAAGCCCTACCGCGTCGGCGACCTCGGCCGCATCATCAAGAAAGTGCTCGGCAGCTGAGCCCGCGCCGCCGACCGCGACGCGCTCCCGTCGCCGCGCCTTTCATTTCGCCGGTCGTTCTTCCAGTCGCCCGAGCAGCCGCAGCAAACCGTCGAGGATCGTCAACGGATGCGGTGGGCACCCGGGAATGAACAGATCCACCGGCACTACCGACGCCGCGCCCTGCAAAGTCTCCGGGCTGCCCACGAACGGCCCTCCGGCGATCGCACACGCCCCCACCGCGATGACGAGCTTCGGCTCCGGCACCGCTTCCCACGTCTTGCGCAACGCCAGCTCCATGTTGCGCGACACCGGCCCGGTGATGAGCAGGCCATCCGCGTGCCGCGGCGACGCCACGAACTGGATGCCGAAACGCCCCAAGTCCCAACCGATTGTGCCGAGCACATTCGTGTCCGCCTCGCAGGCATTGCAACCGCCCGCGCTCACCTGCCGCAGCCGCAGCGACCGGCCGAAGAGTTTCCGCAACTTCTCGTCGAGCGCCTCTGCCAGTCGCACCTGCTCCGCACCCGGCGCGCCGAGCACGAGATCCTCCCGCCGCCGCACCGCGAGACGATGGTCGCCGGTCTGCACGATGGCCTGCGCAGGACAGGCCTCGACGCACGCCGCGCAGAAAAGACAGCGCCCCAGATCGAGCGCCACCGGCCCGCCCGGCGGACGCACGATCGCTTCCGTCGGACACACGCTCACGCACGCCGCGCAATCCTCGGTGCAACGCGCCGCATCCACGCGCAAGGCCCCGCCGTGTCGATCGGGCAGCTTCGGCGCCGGACCCTGCGGATAGGCCATCGTCTCGCAGCCGCGCTTCAGGCGATGTTTGAGGACGTCGAGGGCGAACATGGCAGCAGGGACGACTTCAGAGATCGAAGCCGCAGTAGGAAAGGTTGAAGCTCTTATTGCAGATTGGGAAATCCGAGATCGCCTGCCCGCGCAGCGCGAGCGCGAGTCCCGTCCAGTTGTGGAACGAAGGATCGACGATCTTGTAGCGGCGGAAGCGACCCGCCGCATCCGTCAGCGCCACATGGCAAATCTCGCCGCGCCAACCCTCGACCAGCGCAACCGCCAGCGTGTCGCCCGCCGCCGCCGGCAACTCCGTGCGCAACTCACCCTCGGGCGGCGTCGCAAGCTGCTCGAGCAGAAACTGCCCCGAACGTTGGATCTCCAACCAACGCACGCGTGCCCGCGACAGCACGTCGCCACCCGGCCACACCGCCACCGGCACCTGCGCGAACCGGTGCCAGCCCGCCGGATGGTCGAAGCGCACATCACGAACGAGGCCGCACGCGCGGGCCGCCGGACCGACGAGGCCGATCTCTGCCGCCTGCGCAGGTGAGACGACGCCCACATTCTCGAACCGTGCCCGCGCCGTCGCCGCATCCCACAGCCACACCGCCGCCTGCTCCGCCTCGGCGAGTGCGTTCCTGAGCCGCGCCACCAGTTCTTCCAGCCGCGCAGGATCGAGATCGAGCGTGCAGCCGCCGGGCCGCACGAGGCCGCGACTGAAGCGGTTGCCGCAAAGCATGGCCGTGAGGTTGAGGAAATCGCCGCGGATCTTGCCGGCGGCCGACGCCGTCGGGAGAAACGCCACGTCGCCCGCCAGCGCGCCGAGATCGCCGGTGTGATTGGCCAGTCGCTCGAGCTCCAGCGCGATCGCGCGCAGCCATTGCGCCCGCAAAGGCGCCTCCGTCCCAGCGAGCGCCTCCTGCACCGCCGCATAGGCCGTGGCATGCCCGGTCGTCGTGTCGCCCGCCACCGTCTCCAGTTGATGCATCGTCGCGCGGTGCGGTCCGCCGGGCAAGGCGTCCTCCACGCCGCGATGCTGGTAGCCGAGCGCGATCTCGAGGTGCAACACCTCCTCGCCGGCGCATTGAAAACGGAAATGCCCCGGCTCGATCACGCCCGCGTGCACCGGACCGACAGCGACCTCGTGGATCTCGCTGCCGCCCACGCGGAAAAACTCGCCGTTCGCAGGCGCGCCGTTCACCCCGCGCCTCACGGGCTTCAACCAAGGATGCCCCTCCGCCACGAGCCCGTGCTGCTCCCACACCTCGCGCTCGAACAAGTGCGCCTGAGCCTGCTGCGGCGTCAGGGCCGGGTAGCCACCCGTCAGCGGCTGGCTGCGTCCGACTGCGAGCGTGTTGTCCGCATCGTAGGCGATGACAGCCACGAGCCGCGTCGACCCATTTTCCGGCACACCGAACCACGCGCACAGCCGTCCGCCCTGCCGCAGCTCCGCCGCCGTCAACCGCACGAACTCCTCCGCCGGCCACTCGGGCACGTCCGCCCACGGCAGCGAGGTGCCGTTGGCCAAGAGAGTGAATGGAGTCGTCGCACTCATGACGCGGGGAAAAGTTGGGCGACGGCGGCATCCCACGCCTCACGCAGGACTTCGGGCGTAGCCAAGCCAAGCCACAACGAGCAGCCGAGCAGCAGCAGCGGCGGCACGATCAGCCCCGCCGTCTCGCGGAAACGTCGGCTGCCCGTCCGCGCCGCCACGCGCGGCCGGCCGTCGACGATCCCGAACACCACCCGCGTGAGCCCGAAGAAAGCGAACAGCAACCCCGCGAGGAACACCGTGGCCACGCCCGTCCGGCCCTCGGCGAAGGCCGTGCGCACCACCAGCAGTTCACTGAAGAACGGTCCGAACGGCGGACACGCCGTCACCGCGAAAAGACCCGCCACGAAGATCGCGGCCGATTGCGGCGTCAGCGCCGACATGCCGCGCACCTCATCCATCGTGCTCGCGCCGGCCGCGCGCCGGATGTTGCCGGCACTGAGGAACAGCGCGCCTTTCGTCAGGCCGTTGTTCCAGACGTGGAACAGCGCCGCCCACACGCCGACGCGCCCCAGCCCCGCCGCCACGGCGAGGATGCCCATGTGCTCCACGCTCGAGTAGGCCAGCATGCGCTTGAAGTCGCGCGTCCCGAGCAGGAACAACGCAGCCACTATCATCGAGAAAAGTCCGATCGCCAGCAGCGTGCGATCCGCCATCGCGCCTTCGCCCGCCGCCGCCACGACCGCGCGCACCCGCAGGATTGCCATGAACGCCACCGTCGTCACGCCACCCGCCAGCATCGCCCCGACGATGCCGGAGGCCTCGCCGTAGGCGTCGGGCTTCCAAGTGTGCATCGGTGCGAGACCCATCTTCGTGCCGTAACCCGCCAGCAACAGCACCCACGCCGCCAGCACCCACGGACGCGACAAGCCCCCGCCCTGCGCGCTCAGCGCCGCAAAGGTCAGGTCGCCGCCGCCGCCGGTATGCAGCGACGCGTAACCGAGGCAAAACGATCCCAGCAGGGACAGTGCGATGCCCGTGCCGCCGACCAGCAGGTATTTCCACGTCGCCTCGAAAGCGCGGGGCGTGGCGTTGAAATGCAGCAGCGGCACCGCCGCGAGCGTCAGCCCCTCTGTCGCGATCCACAGCACGCCGAGGTGCCGCGCCTGATGCGCGGCGCTCATCAGGCCGAGCATCGCCAGCATCAGGGCCACGAAGGTGCGGTTCGGCCGCTCCGCGCGCACCCGCAGGTAGGCGACGCCGTAGCACGCACAGAGCAGGAACAGCAGCGACACCATCGGCAGCAGCGCACGCGCCACCGGATCGAACGCGATCCAGGCTCCGGGCGCCGCGACGGGCGGCGCGACCAGCAACCAAAGCGCTAACACCGCATGCCCCGCTCCCACGACTGGCATCAGCCAGGGGCGAGTGCGGTCGCTGGGCCAGAGCGCCGCGACCAGCGCCCCCGCCAGCGGGATGATGATGAGGAGCAGTGCCTTCATTCGCGCAGCACCGTGAGTTTCCGCGTGTCGAGCGAGTCGAACGCGCGCTGGATCCGGTCGACGATGATGCCGATCACGAACACGCCGACCGTCAGATCGAGCAGGATACCCGCCTCGACCAGCAGCGGCGTCGAATGGATCAGCAACAGACCGAACAGATAAATGCCATTCTCAAGGATCAGGTAGCCGCAGACCTGCGAGATCGCCTTCGCGCGCCCGATCAGCAGCACGAAGCCCGTCAGGACCGAAGCGATCGAGCCCGGCACCAGCAGCGAGCCCGCATGCTCCGGCAACAGCGGCAGGGATCGCGCGAGCGCCACGGCTGCGATCGTCCCGCCGGCGCCGAGCAGCAGCGAAGGCACGAAACCAATGAACGGATCGCGCTCGCGGTCGATGTTCGCCGTCCGCAGCGCCCGTCGCAGCAGCGAGGGGATCACGAAGCCCTTCACCGCGATCGTCGCCACCGCCACCAGCGCCACAAGCCAGCGGAAATCGCCTTCCATCATCAGCGGCATCACGCCCAGCACCACGCCCTGCACCGACATCGCGCGGATCACGGTGGACAGGCGTCCGCTACCGAGCGCGAGCAGGTTCAGGCCCATCGCGACGCCGATCAGGAGATTCAGGGTGTCGCTCATGTTGCGCCCCCTTTCCACGCTGCGAGCAATGCGAACAGGCAGAGCAGGAACGCCGTCGTCAGCAGCAGCGGCACCCGCTTGAAGGCCAGTCGCGCCATCAGCGACTCGGCCAACCCGGCCGCCACCGTCACACCGAGCACCGCCAGCGCGAGCGCGCCCGCCGCCGCCAACGGGCCCAGCCGCCCGATCGGCAACACCGCATCGCACAGCAACACGGCGAACAGCAGCAGCTTCATCGCTGCACCGTGCAGGATCATCGCGAAGGGCGGACCGCTGTGGTCGAGCACCATTGCCTCGTGCACCATCGTCAGCTCGAGGTGGGTGTTGGGATCGTCGAACGGCACGCGCGAATTCTCCGCCAGCAGCACGATGAACAGCCCTGCCGCCAGCAAGGCCGCGCCGGCACCCGCTGCGGGCGCGAGCATCGTCGTCAGCGTCACGCTGCCCGTCTGCACGCTGAGCGACAGCACCGCGGTCATCACCGCGGCCTCCGCCAGCACCGCATAACTCACCTCGCGCGCGGCTCCCATGCCCTCGAAGGCCGAACCGGTCTCCAGCGCCGCCCACGCCGTGCAGAAACGCGCCACAGCGAGCAGATACACGAACAGCAGCACGTCGCCGCGAAAGCTCAGCACGCCGTCCGCCGGACCGAGCGGCAGCAGCATCGCCGCACCGAGCACCGCCACCCAGCCGATGGCCGGACCCGCAATGAAGCCGGGCGACGCGAGCGTGCTCACCACGACACCCTTTCGCCACAGCCGCGCGAGATCGTAGTAGAGTTGCAGCACGGGCGGACCGCGCCGACCCGCCACCAGCGCCTTCACCCGGTTGATGATGCCGGGCAACAGCGGCGCCAGCACGAGCCAGCCCGCCAGCCGCAGGAGAATTTCGAGGGTCGGCATCATCGCGGCCCTCCCATTAACACCAAACCGGCCAGCGCGACAAGACCGCCGAGCAGGTAGAGAATGTAGGATTGCAGGTGCCCGTGCTGCAGCCGCCGCACCGCCGTCGAGACACGCAGGATCGCGCCGCCCATCGGTCCGATCACGTGCTCGAGCACCGTCTCCGGCACGCGTTCGATGCGGCGCGCTCCGTCCGGCAACGGCCCGCGCGGACGGCGCGTCTTACGCTCCGGCCGCAGGATCCAGAAAAACCATCCGGTTGCGATCCCCGCAAAGGACCCGCCGCTGTATTGCATGCGCGCCGTCGGCGCCGCGTAACCGCAATCCCACGTCAACGCCCGCCGCAGGCCGTTGGCCCGCGCCCGCCGCCAGAGCCACGCCGCCGCGACGACGAACAACGCCGCCAGCGCTGCATTGACCGCTCCGAGCGTGAAAAGCGGCACCGGCGCCAGCGCCGCGCCCCACTCCGGACGCCACGCCGCCGACGCGCGCGCCAACGCCGTCCACAGCGCCCCGGGCGCCAGCGCGAACGCCGCACACGCCCCCGCCAGCACGAGCATCGGCCCGAGCATCCAAGGTCCGCTCTCGTGCGCATCCCGCGCCGCGTCGGAGCGAGGTGCGCCGTGGAAAATCAACGCGCCGGCCTTGACGAAAGTTCCCAGCGCGAGCGCCCCCGACACCGCAAGCAGGATCACCGCCGGCAGCGCCGCCGCCGCGGCCGGCACGCGGCTCGTCGCCGTTTCAAACAGTCCCAGATAGATCAGCCACTCGCTCACGAAACCATTCAGCGGCGGCAAACCCGCGATCGCCACCGCGCCGAGCGCGAACAGGCCCGCCGTCCACGGCATCCGCCGCCACAACCCGCCCAGCCGGCTCATCTCCCGCGTCCCCGTCGCATGCAACACCGAGCCCGCCCCGAAGAACAGCAGCGCCTTGAACAGCCCGTGGTTCCACACGTGCAGCAGCGCACCCGCCAGCACCAGTTGCCCCCACACCGCCTCTCCTTGCTCTCGCGCCACCAGCGCAAAACCGAAACCCACCAAAATGATGCCGACATTCTCGACCGAGCAGTAAGCGAGCAGTCGCTTGCAGTCGTTTTGCGCGAAGGCGAAGGCCACACCGAAGAGCGCGCTCGCCGCACCGAGCCCGACGATCACCCACCCCGCCGACGCCGGCACCGGCAACCAGCCGCTGAACCGCACGAGCCCGTAGATGCCCACCTTCAACGCCACGCCGGAGAGCAGCGCCGAGACATGACTCGGCGCACTCGCATGCGCCGACGGCAACCAGATGTGCAGCGGGAACAAGCCCGCCTTCAGTCCGAAGCCCGCCAGCGCCAGCCAATACAGCGGCGCCAGCTCCGTTGCGTTCGCCGCCTCGCGCATCGGCCCGAGTTCCCAGCTACCCGTGCGCGCCGCCAGCAACGCGAAGAACGCGAACAGCGCCAGCGTGCCCGCATGTGACGCCGCCAGATAAAGCCAACCCGCCGCCCGCACATCCGGGCGATGCTTGTCGAGGATGATGAGGAAAAACGCGCTCAGCGCGAAGAGTTCCCACGCGATGAGAAAATGCAGCCCGTTCGACAGCACGAGCACCAGCGCGAGACTGAGCACCAGCCCACTCCACCACATGCGTCCGCGCGGAGCCGTCGTGCGCGCCGCCGCGTCGCCCCAATAGCCGTGCGCGTAAGCCGAACCCGTGCCGCCCACGACCGCCAGCAACGCCAGGAAAAATGCGCTCAACCCATCGAGTCGCAGATGCAGCGTTTCACCCGCCAACGGGAAGCTGCTGCGCCACTCCCATTCCCCGCCACCCGCCAGCACCGCCACCGACGCAAACAGCGCCGCCACCGAGCCGGTGAGCATCAGGGCGAGCCACGCGCGTGGCCACCGCGGGCCGGTCACGATGCCCGTCGCGAGGCCCAGCAAAGCGACGGGCAGCAACATTCCCGCCATCATGGCGGACCCTCCGTCATGGCCGGCGCGACCGCTGCATCCGCCGCGATCGCCGCCCGGTAAATCGCCTCGTCGTCCGCTCCGCGGTCCAGCAACTGCCGCAACCCACCGCGCGCGATCAGACGGCTGAGCCGACCGAGAATGTCGAGATGGGCCCGCGGCGACGGAGCGATGAAAAACACCAGCTTCGTGACCGGCACATCATCCACCGTCGGATCGTCGAGCGTGATCGGCTCGCGCAACAGGATCACGGCCGCAAGGCCCGCGTCGCGCCCGAGTGCGATGCGCGTCGCCGGATGCGGCAGCGCCCAGCCGCCGCCGATCGGCGCCATCGTCACCCCACCCTTCGCCCGCAGCCGCTGCGCGAGCATTCGACGCACCGGCGGCGTCGCGCCCGGCAAGGCATCAACGATCTTCGCCAGCACATCGAGCCAGCCCGACGCCGGCACCTCGCGCCAGATTCCACCCGCGCGCAATAGCGTCTCGAGCCGCCAGCCGGTGGCGAACGCCGCCTGCCCCGGCGCAAGAAAGCCCACCTGCGCCGCCAGCCCGCGCGTCGCGGCCCACGCCGCCACCTGCGCCCGGTCGAAGAGCAACCGTCCGCCATCCTCCGTGTGCGGCAGGCCCTCGGCGCGGATCCAGTCCTCCACCACCTTTTCCGACACACCGAACGATTCGGCAATCTGGACGAGGTTTAGATACATGGCCGGAGGAGACATATGACGGCAAGGCGCGCGGAGCGCACGCACCATCTTACGCGGGTCGCGCCCGGATGCTGCGCATTCATTGTCCACCTCCGCTCACCACCAAGGCGGCCAGCGCTGCAACGCCGAGCAACAGATAAAGCAGATACGATTGCAAATGCCCGTGCTGCAGCCGCCGCACGACCGCCGAGAGTCGCATCACCCCGCTGCCCGCGGGCTCGACGACCTGCTCAAGCACCGTCTCGGGCGTGTGCTCGGCGAATTCCGCCGCCGCGGGCAACACCGCCTCCGGCCGCGTCTCGTGCCGCTCCGGCCGCAGGATCCACTGGAACCACTCCGTGACGATGCCGGCGAAGGAACCGGCGGTGTATTGCATGCGCGCCGTCGGCGCCGCGTAACTGCAATCCCAAGTCACGGCGCGCCGCGCGCCGTTGCGACGCACCCGCGCGCGCAACGCCAGCGCCACCCCGATCGCCACCAACGCCAGCGCGACATGGCAACCGCCGATCAGGCCGAGCGAAGCCGGGGACGCCACTCCCTGCCAAACCGGGTTCCACGCACCGGCTGCGCGCGCCACCGCCGGCCAAAACAACCACGGCGCGAGGCCGATCGCGACGCACGCCGCCGCCAGCACGAGCATCGGCCCGCGCATCCACGGTCCGCTCTCGTGCGCCCGCTCCGCCGCCGCCGAGCGCGGCGCGCCGAGGAAGACCACGCCGCACACCTTGATGAAACACGCCAGCGCGAGTGCGCCCGTCGCCGCGAGCAAGATCACCGCCGGCAGCGCCGCCGCTGCGGCCGGCAAGCGGCTCGTCGCCGTCTCAAACAGTCCCAGATAAATCAGCCATTCGCTCACGAAACCGTTAAGCGGCGGCAAACCCGCGATCGCCACCGCGCCGAGCGCGAACAGGCCCGCCGTCCAAGGCATCCGCCGCCACAACCCGCCCAGCCGGCTCATCTCGCGCGTCCCCGTCGCATGCAACACCGAGCCCGCTCCGAAAAACAGCAGCGCCTTGAACAACCCGTGATTCCACACGTGCAGCAACGCACCCGCCAGCACCAGTTGCCCCCACACCGCCTCTCCTTGCTCTCGCGCCACCAGTGCAAAACCAAAACCCACCAGAATAATGCCGATATTCTCCACGCTGTGGTAGGCCAGCAGGCGCTTCAGGTCATGCTGCCCGAGCGCGAAGGCCACGCCGAGCAACGCGCTGCCAATCCCAAGCACCGCCACGACCCATCCCGCCGCGGCCGGCACCGGCAGCCAGCCGCTGAACCGCACGAGCCCGTAGATGCCAAGTTTGATGGTCACCCCCGACAACACCGCGGAGACATGACTCGGCGCACTCGCATGCGCCGACGGCAGCCAGATGTGCAGGGGGAACAAACCCGCCTTCAATCCGAAGCCCGCCAGCGCCAGCCAATACAGCGGCGCCAGCTCTGCCGCGTTCGCCGCCTCGCGCATCGGCCCGAGTTCCCAACTGCCCGTGCGCGCCGCCAGCAACGCGAAGTAGGCGAACAGCGCCAGCACGGCCGCGTGCGACGCACCGAGATACAGCCAGCCCGCCGCCCGCACCTCGCTGCGCCGCCGATCGAGCGTTACGAGGAAAAACGCCGCCAGTGTGAACAGTTCCCAGCCAACGAGGAATTGCAGCCCGTGGCTCGACAGCAGCACGGCCGCGAGACTCACCAGCAGCACGCTCCACCAGATGCGTCCGTGCCGCGCCGAGCGAGGATGCGCGCGGTCGGCCCAATATTCCCGCGCGTAGGCCGCGCCGGCTCCACCCACGACGGCCACGAGCGCGAGGAACAGCGCGCTCAACGCATCGAAGCGCAGGCACAGCGCGTCTCCCGCCACCGGGAAATCGCTCCGCCATTCCCAAGCCGGCCCATCGCCGACGAGCATCGCGACTGAAGCCCACAGCGAGCACGCGCACCCGGCGAGCGTGCACCCGAGCCAGGTGCGTGGCAGCCAATTCCCGGCCAGCAACCCGGCCAACAGGCCGAGCATCGCCAGTCCGAGCAACGCTCCGAAGCTCATACCCGCGACCATGCGAAAAAACCGCCGCACTGGCCAGCCTTCATCTGCGGAGCCGCCCGGCGACTCCATCGACGGACACTTCAACCCGTCGCGCGCGGCGGCTTCTCGCCGAGGATGCGATTGGCGCGCTCCAGCGCGTCGGTCAATTCACGTCGCGCCGACTCGAGCTGCTGCTTCTCGGCGCGCATGTTCTCCGGGTGATCCGGCGGCTCGGACACGGCAGGCAGGCCGAGCAGCACGCGCGCCCGCGCGAGCGCCGCGTCGATGTGCGGGCACACATTTTCACGGCCGATGCGGTCGAGGAATCCGGCATTCTCCATCACATAGAGCGGCTGCGTGTGTGGCGCGCTCAGGATGAGGTGCTTGCCCTTCGCCCGCAGCTTCGCGTGCAGATCCTCGAGCGCCTGCAGGCCGGTCGCGTCAATCGCGAGCACCTTGCGGATGCGCAGAATCAGCACGTCCGGCTCCTCCTTCGCGCGCTTCAACTCGTCGTCGAGTTTGTCGACCACGCCGAAGAAAAATGCGCCGAACACGCGAAAGATCAGCACGCCGTCGGGGATCTGCTTCCCGATGAGCGAGTGATGCGAACCCTCGGTCTCGGAGGTCTCGTCCACCGCGGTGATCTGCGACGTCTCCGAGATGCGTTTCACCATCAGCAACGCGGCGAGCACGACGCCCACCTCCACCGCCACGGTCAGATCCGTCAACACCGTGAGCAGGAACGTCGTGACGAAAATCAGCGCATCACTCGGCGGCCAGCGCCGGAGGCGGAAGAACTGGTTCCACGAAACCATACGGCAGGCGGCGACGACCAGCACGGCGCTGAGCGTGGCGAGCGGAATGTGACCCGCCAGCGGCGCCGCCGCGAGCAACACCACCGCCAGCAGGCCCGAATGCACCAGCCCCGCCACGGGCGTGCGTCCGCCGGCACGGACGTTCGCGATCGAACGCGCCACGGCACCCGTCACAGGAATGCAGCCGAAAAGCGGTCCGACGAAATTGGCGACACCCTGTCCGACCAGTTCCTGGTTCGAGTCGTGGCGGTCGTCCAACATGCCATCCGTCACCACGGCGCAGAGCAGCGCCTGCATCGAGACGAGCAGCGCGATGGTGAACGCCGGCTGCGCCAGCGCGCGCAAGGTCGCGAGGTCCGCCGTCGGCAGATGAAACGCCGGCAACCCCGAACCGATGCCGCCAAACTCCGTGCCGATCGTCGCGATGCCCCAACTCTGCTCCAACCCGCCGATGCCCACCACAAGCGTCGCGCCGACCAATCCCACCATCGAACCCGGCACGATGCGCCCCCACCGCGCCGGCCACAGCCCGATGACGAGCAGCGACGCCACCGCCACGGCGACGGTCGGCCAGTGGATCGCATCGAGGTGCAGCGCGAGAAGCTTGAGCTTTTCCACGAACTCCACCGGCAGCTTGTCCACCTGCAGACCGAGGAAATTCTTCAGCTGCGAGCTGAGGATGAGGATCGCGATGCCCTTCGTGAACGCGCGTGACACCGGATACGGAATGTAGCGGATCACGGAGCCCAGCCGCGCAAGACCCATGATGGCAAGCAGCCCGCCGGCCATCATCGTGCACAACAGCAGCCCGTCGGGCCCGTATTGATGCGCGACGCCGTAGGTGATGATGACGAACGCGCCCGTCGGACCACCGATCTGCACGCGCGAACCGCCCAACGCCGCGACGAGAGCGCCGCCAATGATGGCGGTGAACAGCCCCTGCTCCGGCTTCGCGCCCGAGGCGATGGCGAAGGCAATGGAGAGCGGGAACGCCATGATCATGACGTTCAGGCCCGCCATGAAGTCCGCCCGGAAAGCCGCGCGCCCGTAGCCTTTCAGCGTTTCGAACAGCTTGGGACGAAAACGAAAGAAGGGTGCACTCATGCGTGGCGGGGGAGGCATCGATTGCGCGCCTCCCTGGCCGGCCGCACAAGCCGTCCGTGCGGCAACGCCCCGGTTATAAGCAAACGCCCGGTTGCCGATTAATGCGCTCCGTCGCGCCACGTAAACGCATGGCACAGCGCCACACCCGCGGCATCCGCCTCGTCAAAGGCGAGTTCGCGCGCGTGCCCGAGGAACGCCATCACCGCCCGCGCCATCTGCTGTTTGCTCGCGTGGCCCCGCCCCACCACGGCCTGCTTCACGCGCAGCGGCGGGTATTCGAAGATCGCCTTGTCCCGCAGCGCTGCCACTGCGATCGCCGCGCCGCGCGCCGCGCCGAGGATCTGCGCCGTCTGGAAGTTCTGCACGTAGATCGTCTGCTCCAGCGCCACGTGGTCCGGGTCGAAATCGGCCAGGAACGTCTCCACCGCCCGGTGAATCGCCGCCAAGCACTGAGGCATCGTGTGCCGCGCCGGCACCTTCACCGTCTGGCAGCGCAGCAGCACCGGCCCGCGCCCGGGCGTGAACTCCATCAACGCCAGACCCGTGCCGCGCAGTGACGGATCGATCCCGAGCACGCGCCCGCGGAACGGCGGCCGCTGCAACGTCGTCAGCGTCGGCCACTCCTTGGGCGCGAGCGTGCCTTCGAGCTTCGCTTTCCAGAGTTGGCGGACGGAGGTGCGGGCCATGGCTGCTAGTTACGGGGAGCGCGCGCAGTTCTCCAACTCAGAAAAACAGCAGCTTCGCCGCGGCCACCGCCGTGAGCCCCAGCGCCACGGTCTCGAACGCCCGCTGGTTGACCGTCTGCGCCACCCGGCGCCCGATCAGCGCGCCCGCTGCCACCGCGGGCAGGAGCCAGAGATTCAGCGCGAGGCTCGCCGGGTTGATCAGCCCCAACTGAACCATGAACGGCACCTTGATCCAGTTGATCGCGAGAAAGAACGCCGCGCTCGTGCCGAGGAATTCCAGCTTCGGCAGCCGCATCGCCAGCAGGTAGAGCACCATCACCGGCCCAGCCGCGTTCGCCACCGTCGTGGTGAATCCCGCCAGCACGCCGGCCGCCGGCCCGAGCGCCACCGGCACCCGCTGCAACGCCTCCTCCGATTGCGTGCGCTGCCGCCACAGGTGCAACCCCAGCATCGCCGCGATGATCGCGCCGATCACGCGCGCCGCCGCGGCGTTGTCGATCCAGCGCAACGCCAGCCAGCCCAGCACGACGCCGCCCACGGCCCACGGCAACAGACCGCCCACGCGTCGCCACGCGAGATGCTTGCGATAGACCACCGCCGAAAAAAGGTCCGCGAAGATCAGCAGCGGCAGCACCACGCCCGTCGCCTCCTTCGCCGGCAACACGTTCGCGAACAGCGCCACGAACAGGATCGAGGTGCCGGGGATGCCAGTCTTGGAAAAACCCGCGATCGCCGCACCGATGGCCAGCAGCGTCCATTGCCCTGCATCGAAGCTCACGCGCCCGGTTCCTCCCGGATCTCGCCGCCCGCCACGGCGAAGACCTGCCAGCCGCCGCGATCATCGTCCGGTAGGCTGGTGCCCGTGGCGATCACCTGCGGCTCGCCTTCCACCGTCGCCCAGAACCGCCGGCGGCGCCCGGGATCGAGTTCGCCCAGCACGTCATCGCACAGCAGCACCGGCTCGATGCCGCGCCGCGCCTTGAAATACGCCGCCTGCGCCAACCGCAGCGCGAGCACGAGGCAGCGTTGCTGTCCCTCCGACGCGAAATGCCGCGCCGGCCGGTCGTTGAGCAGGAATTCCAGATCGTCACGATGCGGTCCGCGTTCGGTTGATTTCAACAGCGTGTCGCGCGGCCGCGCCTTGGCCAGTTGCGCCAAGAAATCCTCCAACGTCGCCGCCGCCGTGTCCGGGGCATAGACGAGCGCCGCCTGCTCGCTCTCCGGCACGAGTCGCGCGTGCGCCGTGCGGAACAACCCGCTCAACTCCGCCACGCCCGCCTGCCGCGCCGCGACCAGCCGCACCGCGTGCTCGGCCGCCTCGCGCTCGAAGGCGTCGAGCAGGCCCGCGTCGCGCGCGCCCTGTTTCAGCAGCATGTTCCGCTCCGCCACCGCGCGCGTGTAGCCCTGCAACGCCGCGAGGTAGGCGCCGTCCATCGCCGCCAGCGTGAGATCCAGCCAGCGCCGCCGCAGCGACGGCGAACCGCGCAGCAGCTGGTTGTCCTGCGACGAAAACACCACCGTCGGAAACTGACCGATGAAATCCGCCAGCCGCGCGACCTTGCCGCGCTCCCACTCGACGGTGCGGCCGTCGGCGCCGAGCGTGATCGTCACGCGGCTCTCTCCGAACTGCTCGTGCTCGACCGTGAAACCGAGCCCCGCCTGCGGCTGGCCGAGTCCCACCAGCGCGCGCGGCTCCGCCCCGCGGAACGAGCGCAACGCCGTCACGTAGCCGAGCGCCTCGAGGAAGTTGCTCTTCCCCTGCCCGTTCGCCCCGCCCAGGAACGTGCGCCGCCCGCGGAACTCCACGCGCACGAGCGGGAGGTTGCGGAATTGCTGGAGCGTGACGTGAGCGAAGCGCATGCGACCGGAGCGAAGGAAGCAAGCTGGCCGCCCGCGGACTGACAAATGCTATCTCGCGCCCCAAGTCGGCGAAAACCTAGTCAGCCACGCAGCTTGATCGCGTGCCGATCTGCACACGGCCGTCGCCAGCGAGCTTAGCCACGCTGGCGCTTCATCGCTGCCGCTCGCGCTTTACTCCGGCTCGACCAGCCGTTCCGTATCGCGGATCTTGGGCTCGTCTGCGAGCGGCGGGCGCTTGGCGAGGCGGTGTTTGACCAACTCCTTCGCCGCCAGCCAGTGATCGAGTTCGCGGCCGGCGGGGCAGCCTTCCTGCTGCCAGAGACGATAGGCTTCGTGGCGGACTTCCTCCAACGGAACCTCGTCGTGTTTTTCACGGTGTTCGCGGGTATTCATGAGTCCTCCTTGGTTGCAGGTTGAGTGTAGCACGGCTTCCTCGCCCCGACTGCGCATTTCGTGCCATATCGCTGCGCAACAATGGGCTCTCGCAGCCGCACTTTTGGTTCTTGCCGGCGGACGGCGGGCCCGGCTTCTTGGCCCTCTTATGAGCAACGAGTCCGCCTCCACCCAAGAAGTCGCCGTCATCAAGACCAGCTACGGCGAAATGACCATCGCCTTCTGGCCCGACGTCGCCCCCAAGACCGTCGAAAATTTCAAGAAACTCGCCCGCGAGGGTTTCTACGACGGCACCGCCTTTCACCGCATCATCAAGGGCTTCATGATTCAGGGCGGCTGCCCGAACACGAAGGCCGGCGAGACGGGCATGCCCGGCACCGGCGGCCCTGGCTGGAAGGTGAAGGCGGAGTTCAACGCCAAGCCGCACGTCCGCGGCGTCATCTCGATGGCGCGCTCCGCCCATCCCGACAGCGCCGGCTCGCAGTTCTTCATCTGCCACGGCGACGCGCGCTTCCTCGACCGCCAATACACCGCCTTCGGCCAGCTCACCGCCGGCGACGATGTGCTCGAGCGCATCGCCAACGTCCCGACGAAGTCCGGCGGCGGCGGCGAGAAGAGCACGCCGATCGACCGCGTGGCCGTCGAGAGCGTGAAGATCGTGGCCGCCTGAGCCCGTTTCCTCTTTTCTTCTGACGAAGGCCGGTCCCGCAACCGGCCTTTTTATTGGGCAGAAGAGCCGGTGCGCGGTGCACCCGCCGGGCCGAAGAGCGCCTGCTCAGCCTCGGGCGCGGCGAACATCTTCGCCGCATCGTGACCGATGTCGGGCGTCTCCACCAGGCGCCAGCCGAGCGTCCAGCTGAGCTGCGTCGTGATGTTCGTGGCGAAAGCGAAGCAGTTCAGGCCGCGCGCGTGGCGATAAGGGCCCTGACGCATCGCCTCTTCGCCGCGTTCGAGGTTCTTGTCCTGCGGATTGCGATCGCCCGTGCCAAGGTAGAGCGTCAACGGTGCCGCGAGGTAGCGGTGGATGGCCTCGTCGGTCGTCCACTCCTCCGGCAGGCCGCCGAAGCCGTAGCCGTAGCGGGCCGCGCGCGTGGGGAAGAGATGCGAGCCGGGATTGGCCGCGACAACGCGCTCCGCCCCGAGCGGCCCGGCGAGCGCGACCATCCGCACGAGGAATTGCCCGCCGGCAGAGTGCCCGAGGAAATAATAAGGCAACTCCGACCGTCCTTCCGCGGCGCGCAGGGCGGCGACGATCTTCGGCACGAGCGCGAAGGTCCATTGCTCGCGCGGTTGCGGCCGACCAGCCTTCATCACGCCGCCGCGCTGGTAGGCGTCGTTGGGAAAACGCTCCAAATCGAAATACGGCGCCGCCACCAGCACCCCGAAGCGCTCCGCCAGCGTGAGCGCAAAGTTGCGGTAATCCTCCGCGTTGCGGTTCACGCCGTGAAACACCAGCACGAGCGGGCCGCCCGCATAGTTCGCCGGCTTGTAGGTGAACACCTCCAGCGGCACGCCCACATCGACCGTCACCTTGCCTTTGCCGGAAGGGATCGGTTCGGCGCGGGCCGGCAGCGTCAGGACGAGACCGGCGAGCAACAGCAGGAACGGGCGGAAACCCGCGAGGAGCGACAGGAGACGTGGCATGGAGAAAAAGGACGCGGCCTCAGAACGGCAGGTAGCACACCGTGTTCGCCACCAGCATCATGATGAAGATGGGGCACGTGACCAGCGGCCCGAGGTAGATGCGGCCCGTGAGCCGGAAGAAGAACCGGTTGAAATACGGCAGCACGAACATCATCGGCACGACGGCGAAGAGCAGGTTGATGTAGAGCCAGCCGTCGGTCCAGTAAACCGTGCCCGTGACGGCCAGGCAGACATACTGCACGACGAGGATGAGCAGCAGGCCCGCGGAATTCGCGAAGCCCGCCAGCAGCATGCTCCGCCACTCCGGCACGCCCTCGCGGCGCATGGCGCCGTTCACGCGCAGGGAATTCTGCAGGAAGAACACGAAGAACGCCGGCGCATACATCAACAGCAGCACCATCGTCGCAGGCTGGAAGACGCGCGCGCCGAAGAAGAGCAGCCGGAAATCCACGTGGAAGAAATAATACACCGTGAACAGCAACAGGAAGAACGACGCGAACAACGCGCCGGCCAGCACCGCCGTGCGCAGCAACTCGCCCGCGTTGGTGGCGACGCCGAGCATCTCGCGCGTGACTCCGCGGGTGCGGTTCACGCGGTAGCCGAGGTAGAACAACCCGAAGCCCACCGCGCCGTTCAACAGCGCCCAGAGCATCACGGCGTTGTTCATGCGTTGCGGGAAGAACCACGTTTGCGCGCGACCCGAGGCCTCGACGAAGAGCTTTTGCGAGAGCTCCGTCATCGGAATGTAGGACACGCACGCGATCACGGCGCCCGTGAGCAGCAGCCCCCAGAAGAGCGCCGCGCTGCCGTGCCGCGGCTGTGGCGGCGGCAGCGGATGCTGCAACGGGCGGAACCACGCCACGCCCTCGAGCAACAGGCGGGCAAAGGGCACCAGCGCGACGAACGCCGCCACGAGGCAGAGCGCGGTGAACAGCTCCTTCCAATACCACACCTGATCGGTGTGCGGCAGTTCCCACGAGAGCCCGAAGGCCCGCTCGAAATACGCCAGCTGGTGCGCGGTCTCGCCGGCGCTGTAGGGCTGCAGTGGGTGCAGCAGTGGCTCGTTGTGCATGACGCGCAAGCCGCGCACCGCCGGGTCGCCGTAGTAGCGCCCGCTCTCAACCTCAGCGACCGGCGTGAAGCCGTCGCCCGTCGCCGTGTTGATCAGACGCAGCGCCTCGGGTGCACGGCGCATGTCGCCGTTTTCCAATTCGTTGCGGTAGGCGCCCTCGTCGTAGAGCCCGTAGCTGCTGCCGAGATTGGAGCGCACGCCACGCAGATTCTCCTCGGTGAACGCCAGCAGATAACCCGACACGAACGCCGAGTGCAGTTTGCTCGGCTCGTTCGCCCGTGCCGCCTGCCGGCCGAAGCGCCGTGCCGCGAGCACCACGGCATTGCCGCCGGCGGAGTGGCCGGTCGCGCCGATGCGCGCCTTGTCGACGTAGTTCAACAGCTCGGTGTCGGCCGCGTATTCGATGACGGCGAAGAGCCCGTAGCCCTCGGTCGTGGCCGAGCGGCGGCTCTCCGAGGCGCTGGAGTTGCCCTGCGCGTAGGGGTCGATGGAGATCACCACGATGCCGCGCCGCGCGAGCTCGATGGCGATGTTGGACAGCGCCTCCTTCGAACGCTGGAAGCCGGGCACGACCACGACGAGCGGCGCCGGCGTTTTCTCCGTCGCCGTGCGCGGCCGGTAGAGATCGCCGGCCAGCCACTGCCCGTTCTGCGTGGGAAAGCGCACCTCCGTCAACTGCACGCGTCCCCACGAGGTCTGGATGAGCGACGCGAACCACGCGCTGACGAGAATCGTGAGCAGGCAGCCTGCGAGCAGCCAGTGGCTGCGACGGCTGACGGTGCCGGACATGCTCGGGGCGGAGGAAGCGGAGTCTGGGCTCATGGCGGGGCTAAGGAGACGGGACGGACCGGGCTAAGATTCGGCCCGCACGGGGCGAGCAGAAACCGCGCCGCGGCGGACAGGGAACGGTGTCCCGATGAAGCGGAGCCCCACGCCCACCGGCAACCGCGCCGTGTGGCGTAGTTATACGCCCGGCAATCACGCCGCGCAGCGGGCCGAACGCTCGCGATCGCCGAGCTACCCGGCACGGCGGGCAACCACCGTCCTACCCGGGCCGTTACTCTCCGTCTGGAGCGGCGATTTCCGAGAGCCGGATGATGGCGCCGGTTCGGCTCGCCCCCTTCTCCCTCGGATTGCGAAGCTCCTCATTTGACGGACGGCGCTCGATCTTCGCTCGCAGTTGTTCCGCCGCATCGGTGCTCCACGCATCGGGTTCGAAGGTGGCAAGGCTGTCGAGCAGCTTGAGCGCTTGCTGATCCATGCCGAGGCGGTGTCGCGCCGCCGCCAGCGCGACCAGCGTGCGCGACTGCTCCTTGAGCGCGGCGAAGCGCGTCTGCACGAGGTTCAGGTTACCGATATCGGGTTGCGCCGTGCTCGCCTCGATCCAAGCCAGGGCCTCATACATCTTGGATTGCTCGGGCGCGGCCTGGATCGAACGCCGGACCAAATCGCGCAGCTCCTCGGCGAGCGCCACGGGCATGCGATAATGAGGGTCGAAGGAAAGGAACAGCGTGCGTATGCGCTGCTGCAGATATTCGTGGGCCACCGCCGGATTGACCGAGCCTCCCGCGAGCGCCCGTTTCCACCGCGACATCATGCCCATCTCGTCGTGCCGCATCAGACTGAGCGTGCCCAGCACCTCCTGCGCCCGAGAGTCGGTGGGATCGCGCTCCGCGACGTTCATCAACACCAGCTCGGCGGCGGAATCCTTCCGCAGGCGGGCCATCAGCTCGGCGAGCCGCACCCGCATCTCATCGCGCGGCACGTCGCGCCGCACGTAATCCCGCGGATCCTGCACCTTCTGGATCGCGATGTGATGCGAGCCGTATTTGCCACTCGAGGCATAGTTCTCCAGCCGCCGATCGAGCGTCTTGAGGTCCATCCCGAGGTATTGCTGCGCCACCGCCGCGAGCCGCTGCGGGCGCTCGTCGATCTCCGACGCGCTCGCCGCCGCGAGAAACTGCACCGCTTGTTCGCGCGGCACATCGGTCATGCCGAAGTAGCAAAAATGCGTCAGCAGCCACGCCTGCGAGTAGAAGCGGCCCGCGTGATCGTCCGAGCGAAAGACCTTCGCGGCGCGCGACGCCGTGAAGAGCTGCTCGACGGGCATGTGCCCCTCCATTTTGAGATGGATCAGCCGGCCCACCGGCGGCCGCCCAAGCACCAGCTTGCCCTTCTCCTCCGCGATCGTCGACAGCAGTTCCGCCATACCTTCGTTATACCAAAGGGGAGGCGTGTCATCCACGACCCGGAACAGATGGTGGATGAACTCGTGCCGCACCGTCTGGCGCGTGTCCCCGTAATTGCCCGCCATCGTCAGCATGATCGTGGTGCGATCCGGATGCGCCAGGTGGATGCCTGTCACCGAAGCTCGCCGGATATCCTCGGGGAGATAGGAGCGGTAGTGATTCTCGCGACCGAAGACATAGACGCTCACCGGGATCGGCCGCTGCTGCTTCACGTTGAGCAGCTCCAGGAACAGCGCCCGCAAGGTCTCCAAATCGCGCAGCGTCACCTCCGCCGCCTGCTCGCCCGCGGAGCAGTAGACTTCGAAATTCTCCGAGCGCAGATAACGCCACTTGGCTTTCTCCGCCGGGAATTCCGGCTCGGCCGCCCGGAGCGCAAGCGAGGACAGACAACAGAGCGACAAGGACAGGAACACGCTTCCCCTCCAGCCGCCCCTGACGAAAAACGAACAGGATGGCATGATGATGTGATTGGCCCGCGAATCGCCATCCTTGCGGCAGAGCGCCAACGCGCAAAACAAAACCTCCGGCCCGGTCTCCCGCTCAGTGTGTCATTGCCCGGCGCCCCGGAGCGGAGCCCCTTCTACGGCACACGCAATCGCGGCGCAGGTTGCTTCGGGGGCGGCTTTTTTTCGCCTTCGATCCGGCGCGGCGGCCGACCCTCTTGGATCGCGAGCACTTTCTCGGCATCGCGTCGCGTGCGCAGGTCCGGGGACAAGAGATCAACCTGCTGCAGCAGCTCCAGACCCTTTTCCTTCTCGCCGATGCGCAATCGCACCAAGGCAAGCATCAGCACCGTGCGGGCCTTGTTCTCGAGTTGCGGGAACTGTCCCTGCACGAGGTTGACGTTCGTGAGGTCCGGCTCGGAGGCGAAGGCCTCCACTTCAGCCAGCAGCTCGTATGGCCTCGGTTGCTCGGGCGCGCGGCGGATCGCTTCCTGCAACCAACCGCGGAGCTGGCCTGCCAGCTCGGGAGGAAAGCGGTAGTGGTAGTCGAAATTCCGGAGCCAGCAGGCGCATTCGAGTTGGGCCACTTCGCGGTAAAGGGCGGAGTTGTCGGAGCCGGCCGCGAGCGCGGCCGCCCAGCGTTCGCGTTGTCCATTTGGATCGCGTTCGGCAGCGGCGATGGCGCCGAGCGTCTCGAGCGCGCGTGCATCGGCCGGCTGGCTGCCGGCGGCATGCAGCAACGCGAGCTTGCCGGCGGCCGAGCGGCCCATGCGCCAGGCAAGCTCGGCCAGCCGCAGATGGATCTCCTCCTTCGCCACCTTCCGTCGGGTGTAAGTCTCGCGCGCGGCCACCTTGGGCAGGTTGAGCTTGGCGTAGCGGTAGGTGCCGGCGCGGATGTAGCTCTCGATCTCCCGGCCCATCTGCCCGTAATCGCACCCGAAGTTGCGCTCGAAGGCGCGCTTGGTCGCGGCGGCATCGTAGTCGCGCGCGGAGTCCAAGGCGTGCGCGAAGAAGGACGCCACCGCGCCCGGCGGCAGCTTGTTCTGGCCGAGCATCCAGTAATGTAGCAGTGCCCATGACTGGGCTTGGAAGAGGCTGGATTGCTCCGGGTCGTTCAAGCTGGTGTCGCCGTAGCCGGCCGCGAACAGGTTCTCCAACGGCAGCAGGCGCTCGGATTGAAGGTAACGGACTGTCGCCGGAGAGGCTTGGCCGAAATTCACCCGGTCGAAGTCGATCTCGAGTGTGCTGAACAGCCTCGACACGCCCTGCGCCAGCCAAGGCGGCGGCCGCTCGCCCAGCATGTGGAAGAGATGATAGGCATAGCCACCAAACCCTTGGCGCAGCGCCGAATCGAAATCGCCGGAACGCGTGATCATCAGCGTGCCCCGCTCGGTGCCGGATTGGTAGATGCTCTGCAGGTTCTCGTGGTTGCGCAGCCGCTCGGGACAATACGCCTCGAAATGCCGCGCCGACGGAATCAGAAACACCGTGACGGGCACCGGCCGACGGTCGCGGACCTTGAAGGTGTCGAGCAGCAGCGCCCGCAACACCTCAAGGTTGAACAACACCCGGCGCGCTTCGCTGTCGTTGTTTCCCCGGGTGAAGAGATCGAAATGCGGCGATTGATAATACTGCCAGGTATCGTCCTCGCCGGGAAAAGGCTGCTGCGCCCACGCGGTGGAGAGCAGCAAACTGACGCCAAGGAAGAACGCGGTCGCGAAGCGTCGGGCCGAACGCAAGATCGGGGAAGAGTGCATAGCGGAGGAAGGCGGCCCGTGCACCTCCGGTTTCTTGCCGGCGCACGCTCGTGGCAACGCGATTTTATCGCCCCCGGCTGCTACCGCTCCGCAGCGTTCGACGAGGCGGAGGGCACGACGGGATGCTTCTTCATATGCAGGCGCAACTCCCGGGCCAGCTGCTGCATCTCGGACCGCTCTTCCTCACGGTCGATCAAATCGAGCATCTCCTCCGCCCCCGCCGGGTCTCCCAGCCGGTAGCGGGCGAAGGCGAGCGCCGCGAGTGTGAACGCCCGCTGGTCGAGTTGCAGGAAGACGGATTGGATCAGATTGATGTTCTTCGTCGAGGGCTGGGGGGCAAACGCCTCCACCCATGCCAGCGCTTGATACGCGGAAGCTTGCCCGGGCATCCGGTCGATCGAGCTGACCAGCAGGCTCCGGAGCCGTTCCGCCCTGGCTGGCGGCAGGCGGAAATACAGGTCGAACTGCGCGAGGATCTGCTGGGTCTCCAGCAGCCCGAGTTGATGGGAGATGGCCGGATTGTCCGAGCCTGCCTCGATCGCCTCGCGCCAGTAGTCGCGTGCGCTCGCCGGGTTGCTCTCGACGGCTTCCGCCGCGCCCAACACCTCGAGGGCGCGGGCGGAGGGCGGCTTGGCGTCGGCGGCCGACAACAGCATCAGCTTTGCCTGCCCGGATTGACGCGTGCGTAAATCCAGCTCGGCCAAGCGCAGGCCGATCTCCTCCCGGCTGAGCGACCGCACCGTGAAGCTGTCCACCGCGGCCACTTTCGGCAGGGGCAGGCGTTGGCTCTCGAACTTGCCCCGGCGGCGATAGAGTTCCACCTGCCGGTCAAGTTCAGCGAAGGAAACGCCGAGCAGGGCCTCATACGTAACTTGGCGGCGTTGCAGCTCCGCCGCGTCACGCACCACGGGCCGGTCGCAAACCGCCTGCAGGAACGCGATCACCCGCTCGCGCGGAATGTCTTTCTGGCCGATGAACAAATAGTGCAGCAACAACCAGGCCTGGGCGTGGAACACGTCGATGTCGGACTGCTCGGAGCGTATACTACCCGAGAACAGGAAAAGCCGGGCGCAGGAAAAATCCTGTTTCTGCGCCACCATGCTTTTCCGGTAGGAATCCGGCGTGCCGAACACCATTTTTTCCCCGCGGACATCCAGCGTGCTGAAGAGGAATCCCATGCCCCAGCACAGCCAAGCCGGCACGTCGTTACCACTCAGCGTGCACAGGTGGACGATATACTGGGCTTGAATCACCTGCAGCGCCACTTCGCTGCCTCGATCGTCAGGCAAGGCCATGACGCCCCGATCGGGAAACGTCAGGATATATCCGATCGCATTGGAGTCGGAGCCAGCCTGCTGGTAGGCGCGCAAGTCCTTGGTGCGGGCAAAGCAATAGACACTCACGGCGCGCATCTCCCGCTCGCGGAGCGGGACGGTCTCGCGGTAGAAGGCCCGGATCAGCTCCAATTTCCTCAGCAATTCGCGGGACGTGCGCTCCGCAGCCTGACTGTGGAGTTCGAAATGCTGGGATTGAAACAGCTTCCACTTACCCCCGCCGGCGGGTAGCGCGTCGTTCGCGCCGGCCGTCGGTCCGCCCATGAGGACGCAGCACAGCAGGATGCCGTGAGTCAAGGTGCGGGCCAATCTCGGCAGCGAGGTGTAGGACATGGGAGTGGGCATGGAACGCGAATGGGGTCGTCCCGCAGGATCGGCCGGCAGTGCGTCGGCACGCCGACCTGCCCAACCGCGGTGCAGCGGGTGAGGCAAGACACCGACCGCCGCCGATTCAGCACCATCAGGCCAGCCCCGTGCGCATCGCCGGAGCGAAAACAGAGTATTCATAGAAAAGCGGCCCGTGTCCGCCAGCATGCAAAGCCGGCTGCGGGCGCGGCAAACAAAAAGCCCGGCGCGCAGGGCGCCGGGCGGCAAATGACGAGCGAAACGGAGTATGCGCGGAGCTCGGCGCGGGACTCAGGCCCGGTCGAAGCCCACGGCCTTCGCCACCTCGTCATAGACGATGCGGCCGCCGCGGGTGTTCACGCCGCGAGCAAGGCCCTTGTGCTCGGCCAGCGCGCGCTCGACACCCTTCTGCACGATCATCGCGACGTAAGGCTCCGTCGCCTGCGTGAGGCCGAGGGTCGACGTGCGCCCGACCAGCGCCGGCATGTTCGGCACGGCGTAGTGGTTCACGCCGAATTCCTGATAGGTCGGTTTTTCGTGCGAGGTGTATTTGATGCCCTCGATGCAGCCGCCTTGGTCGATCGCGATGTCGACGATCACGGAGCCCGGGCGCATGTTCTTCACCATCTTCTTGGTGACGACCGTGGGCGCCTTAGCCGCCGGGATGAGCACGGCGCCGATGACAAGATCGGCGGAGGCGACCTCGGCCTCGACGTTGGCGGGATTGGAGACGAGCGTGACGACCTTGCCGCGATACTCTTGGTCGATGACCTCGAGCTTGCGCGTATCGAGGTCGAGCACCGTGACGCGCGCGCCCATGCCGGCCGCCATGCGGACCGCGTGCGCACCGGAGTTGCCTGCGCCGACCACGACGACATGGCCCGGCATCGTGCCGGGGATGCCGCCGAGCAGCACGCCCGAGCCGCCGACCTGCGACTGAAGGAAATAAGCGCCGACCTGGATCGAGAGGCGACCCGCGATGTGCGACATCGGCTTGAGAAGCGGGAACTGCCCATCGCTACCCTCGACCGTCTCGTAGGCGATGCCGAGCACGCCCTTCTTGCAAAGCTGCTTTGCGAGCGCAGGACCCGCGGCCAAGTGCAGGTAAGTAAAGATCGTCTGCCCCTGCTGCATGAGGTCGAACTCGGCCTCGAGCGGCTCCTTCACCTTCAGGATCATGTCGGCGCTCTTCCAGACCTTGGCGGCGGAAGAAGCGAACGTGGCGCCGGCGGCCTTGTATTCGGCGTCGGTGAAGCCGGCGGTCAGGCCGGCGTTCTTCTCCATGAGCACTTTCGCACCGAGCGCGGTGACGCGGCGGCAAAGCGAAGGGGTCATTGAAACTCGCTTCTCGCCGATTTTAATTTCTTTGGGGACTCCGATAATCATGCCGACGACGGATATCGCCGGGCCGGCTTATGACAAGAGCGCCGCAGCCGGCATGGGGGGTAGTGCCCCGCCTTTTTGCAAAAAACGGGCATCCTAATTCTCGACAATCCGCGCCGCGCACGCGATGAAAACGCCGCGCCTGGCCCGGCCAAACCGCTGATGGACAACCCGCTTCTCCTAGTCGCTGCCGCGAGCGTGGTGAGCTTCGGCTTCCTGCTCTGGAGCCTCCATCTGCGCAAACGGCACCGGCTCCTCCGCGACCTGCCGACCTCGAAGGCGCACGGCGTCTTCATCGGGTTTGTGGAAATGAAGGGCACAGCCGAGGCGGAGGCGCCGCTGCGCAGCTTCCTCGCGCATGCCGCCTGCGTGCATTACGCCTACGACGTCGAGGAACGTTGGTCGCGCATCGTCACGGAAACTTACACCGATTCCAAAGGCCGCACGCAGACCCGCACGCGCACCGAGAGCGGCTGGACCACCGTCGCCTCGGGCGGGGAGACTATACCTTTCTACCTGCGCGACGACACCGGCGCCGTGCTCGTCCGTCCCGACGGCGCCAAGCTCGAACTGCAAACCCTCTACAGCGAAACGGCGCGGCGCGGCGACGCGCTCTATTACGCCAAGGGTCCGCCGCACGCCGTCGCCCATTCCGACCACGTGCGCCGCATCGTCGAGCAAGGCATCGCGCTCCACACGCCGCTCTACGTCGTCGGCCAGGCGCGCGAACGCAGCGATGT
>JAGOQJ010000002.1:0-1285 GCA_017991595.1 Candidatus Didemnitutus sp.
CTCCACGCCTCTGGCGTCTCTTCCGATCTGGTGATTGCGGCTGGGGTCCGGTCCGGATCTGGGTCGGTGACGTTGTTGGGTGCGCGGGATGTGCGTTTGGAGACTGGAGCGGCGGTGCAGACGGCTGGTGTGGGCACGTTGGATGTGGAGGCGGTGACGGGTTCGTTGGTGATGGTGGACAATGTCCCTGTTCTGACGGCGGGTGGTAACATTCGTCTGTGGGCGGCCGTGGATGTGACGTTGTCGGGTGTTTCCGCTGGTGCCGGATCCGTGACGGTGCGGGCGGTGACGGGTTCGATCCACGATGCCGGTGCGACGCTGCTGGATGTGCAGGCGAGTGCCTTGCGGATGATGGCTGCGGTCGGGATCGGTGCGGCGGATGCTTTGGACACGGCGGTGACGACTTTGGCGGCGGCAGCGACGACGGGAGGCATTCGCGTGACGGATGTGGATGCGCTCACGTTGGACACGGTGGCGGTGGTCAGTGTCTCGCGGGTCTCGCTTGCTGCGACGGTGAATGCCTTGGCTGACTCGGCGGCGACGTCCGATGTGACGGCGACGAGCGGTGCGATTGAACTCACCACTCTCGCCGGCAGCCTGACGCTCAACGACGGGGTCAATGCGGACGCCCGGGCGATCGTGACGACGACCGGTGCGATCACGCTCACGGCGGCGCAGGACATCGTGTTTGCGGCCAGTGTGGTGAGTGCGTCGGGCAACCTGACGCTGACGGCGCAGACCGGGGCGATGATCGATGCGACGGTGGGCGAGGGGGCCTTGCTGGTGACGACCGGTGACGCGACGTTGACGGCGGCGACCGGGATCGGTGCGGCCGGGGCGTTGGATCTGGACACGACGTTGGGTCGGGTGACGGCGACGAACACGCTTTCCGGTGGTCTCTTCCTGCATGAAACGGACACGCTGACGGTGCTCGGTCTGGCGACCTTGGCCGGTGACGGCCCGGTCTCGCTCCTGGTTGACTTGGGCGATGTCACGCTGGCCGGTGCGGTCATCGCGCATGGGGCGGGCAATCTCTTTATCCGCGCCGCGGCCGGGTCGCTGACGGTGGAGGCGCCGGTCGAGTCGACGAGCGGACACCTCACGTTGCGCGCGGCGCAGACGCTGCATCTGGCGGCGGATGTTGCCACGGGTGGCGCGGGCACGGTCAACTTTGAGGCGAATCTGATCACCGCGACGCTGACCTCCGACGTGACGACGGCGACCGGTGACATCCGGTTCGCTTCGGCGACGGACATTGTGCTCGGTGGCGTGATCACGACGCAGG
>JAGOQJ010000002.1:1385-397401 GCA_017991595.1 Candidatus Didemnitutus sp.
AGGCGAACCTGATCGCGGCGACGCTGACCTCCGATGTGACGACGGCGACCGGTGACATCCGCTTCGCTTCAGCGACGGACATCGTGCTGGGTGGCGTGATCACGACGCAGGCCAATGTGGCGCTGACCGCGACCGCAGGCTCGATCACCGACCTCGACACGGACAACACGGTCGACGTCATCGCCGCCGGTCTGCGTCTGGTGGCCGGCACGAATGTGGGCACGGCGACGAACTTCCTTGAAACGACTCTCGCGACGCTGTCCGCCCGTGGCACTGCGGAAGGCCTCTTCCTTACGGAGACGAACGCGCTGACGGTGGGCACGGTCGCGGTGGCGGTCAGCCGGGTGAATGCCGACGGCACGTTGAGTGCGATCGCCGACGAGGCGCAGTCCGGCGTGCTCACGACGGCGGGCAACGGCGTCATCGCGCTCACCACCGGTGGCGCGCTCACGATCAACGCCGCGGTCGCGGCGCAGGGTTCCGGCAGCGTGACGCTGCAGTCCGGTGGCGACTTGACGCTCGGTGCGGCGGTGAGCTCCACGTCCGGTGCGCTCACGCTCACCACGGCGGCGCGCCTCCTTGAAACGACGGCGGACGAGCAGCCGGTGCTTCTCACCACGGGTCTGCTGACGCTCACCGCGGTGGCCGGAGTGGGCCAGACGGGCCGCGGCGATCTCGATCTGCAGGTCGGCACGGTCCACGTGGCCAATACCGGCGTCGGTTCCGTCTATCTGGAAAGCCACGCGGCGGCCGTGACGCTCGGCTCCGCCACCTTGGGCAGCGCGGGTTCGCTCTTCTTCACCCAATCCGCCGGAACCTTGGCGGTCACCGGTGCCGTCACGGTGCCCAATGGCCATGCGACGCTGCGGGCCACGGGAACGCTGACGCTGACCAATGCCCCGGTGACGGTCGCGGGCGACTTGACGCTCCGCGCGGCTGGGCTCGTCACGACCGCTTCGCCGCTGACGGTCGGTGGCGACGCGACGCTGGTCTCCGGCACGACGATCGCGTTGGGTTCGCCGCTCACAGCGGCCGGCGACGTCTCGCTTGCTTCCGCCGGTCACACGACCGTGCGCAATGTCACTGCCGGTGGCGTCCTCGACCTGCAGGTCGGCGGCAATCTCACGACGGGGGCCGCGGGCGACGTCCTGACGGCGGAGCATCTGCGCCTGACGGTGGCGGGCAATGTCGGCAGCTCGGGTCAGCCGGTGCGCACGGACAGCGGCAGCGCGGACCTGAAGGTCGGCGGCTCCACGAACCTGCAGGAGCAGGACGGTCTGACGGCCGGTCGCGGCGGTGTGGATCTGAGCACGGCGGCGGGCACGGAGACGGTGATCAATCTGAATGGTGGCACGCTGGGTTCGGCCGGTGGGGCGATCGTCTCGCAGGGTGCGGGCACGCTGGTGTTGCAGGTGACCGGCACGCTGACGTTGGGCACGACGGTGTCCGCGCCGCAGGGCAACATCCGCATCGTGGCCGACCGGGTGGTGGACGGCACGGGTGACGAAGGGGTGTTGCTGTCGGCGCCGAACGGCCAGGTGCTGCTCGTGGTGCAGACCGGTGCGGGATCTTCCTCCGGGGCCGGCCAACTGGAATTTATCGCGGGCACGCTCTCGGCGACGACGCAGTCGGGTGAGTTGGTGTTCCGCACGAGCGGTGCGGCGGTGCTCGGGGCGATGCAGATTGCGACGGGCTCCGGCTTGCTCGCGGTCAGTGCGGGTGGCGCGCTGTCGGCCACGGGCACGATCCGGCACCTGGGCACGGGTGCCTTGACGCTCACGGCGACGGGCAACCTGACGGCTGCGAACCCGCTGTCGACGACGAGTGGGGCGCTGACGCTCACTTCGACGAACGGGGCGTTGACGCTCTCCGGCACGGCGACGACGACCAGCGGCGCATTGAGTCTGTCGGCGCGCAACGACATCCAGCTGGCGACGCTCGCCTCGGCCACGGGGCTGGTGACGCTCGCTTCCACGACCGGTTCGCTCCTGCGGTTGCACGCCGGGGTGAACATCACGGCCACGACGACGCCCATCCTGCAGGCCGCCCGCACGATCGACTTGACCGTCCAGGCCGACACCGTCTCCACCAACGGCACCCTCGTCTTCCGACGCGACGCGCCTTCCATTGTCCTCTACTTGGTATTTTCCTAACATGAAATCGCCCATCCACCGCCTGCTCCTTGCGCTGCTCGCCGCCTGCTTCGGCGTGGCCGCGGTGCGCGCGAGCGTGGTGCAGGCTGACCTCACTGCGTTGGCCCGTGCCAACAGCGCCCTTGTCGGACTCACGAGCGCTGGCTCACTGCAACGTTCGACCGACGGCGGTTCCAGCTTCACTACTACCCGGGCAGCGGGCAGCACCGCTTTGTTGAACGTTGTGGCCGCTGCGGATGTGGTAATCGCGGTGGGTGACGCCGGGTTAGTGGTCCGCTCGGCGAATGGCGGGCAAACGTGGACTGAGGCGACTTCGCCAGCGTTCACCGGAGCGCTCCATGATGCGGCGGCGAACGGAACCTTCTGGGTCGCGGTGGGGCGTAGCAATTTGAACGTCACCGCACTGTGGTCGGACAATGGCGGCACCAGCTGGACGAGTGCCACCGTGCCAGCGCTTGCCGGCACTTTGCGCGGCGTGACTTACGATGCGAGTGCAGGACGCTGGACGGCGGTCGGCACGGACGGAATCTTCGGTGCGCGCATCCTGACTTCAACCGATGGGAAAACGTGGGTTGCTGTGACACCTCCCGTCGGCACTGCGTCTCTCACGGATGTCGCCGCGAACGGGCAGGGCAGCCTCCTTGCTGTAGGTGAGGGTGGGGCGCTGCTCACCTCCGGCAACGGCGGATTGACCTTCTCGACCGATGCCAACAGCGGCCTCGTCAACGAAGACCTCAACGTTGTGGTGTTCTCCCCGACGGCCGGTTGGATTGCCGGTGGTGATTCGCTGGTGCAAGTCGGCTACACGGCGGTTGGCGGCGCTGTCATCGCGCAAGCCCCGGTGCCCGGCGGCGGCGATATCGTGGCGGTGGCCCTCGACGCCAGTGGCGCGGCGCTCCTTGCCGGCAACTTTGCCGACTATCAGACCATTTCCTTTGCGGCTTGGCAGGCGGAAAATTTCGCGGGCGGCGAGTTGCAGGATCCGAATATCAGCGGACCTGCGGCGGTGGCTAGTGCAGACGGACTTCCGAACCTGCTGAAATACGCGCTCGGCTTGCCCGCCAAGACCCCGGTCGCGAGCGGACTGCCCGGCGTCGCGGTCAGCGAGACGCATTACGTCTACACTTACACGCGCCCGGCGGAGCGTCCCGACCTGACTTATGTGGTCGAGGTCTCGACCGGTTTCGCGGAGTGGAGCGCTATCACGCCGGAATTCGTCTCCGCGCAGGGCACGACGGAGACTTGGCGTGCTATTTATCCCTTGTCCTCCTCAGGTCAGGCTTTCTTCCGCCTGCGGGTCCAACGCGGCACGGCCGACCGTTGAGGCTGCAACGCGCTTGTCGCGCGCGAGTCCTTCCGCTTTTCTTCGCCTCGTCCCACTCCCATGAAATTCTCCTTCTCCCATTCCATTGCGGGTAGCTTGGTGAGCGTTGCGCTCGCTACCTCGGCGTTCGCCCAAGTGTCCAATTTCGACAGCCTCAACGGTTATGCCGCCGGCTTGGAGGCACGGGTCGCGGGTAACCGCGAGGCGTTGTTCCGCACTCCTGCCGTGACCAACCTCGCCGGGCTCACGATCAGCGGCCAATACACCGACCGCGAGATTGATGCCGCCCGCGACCGCATTGAGCGCGATACGCAGGCGAATTCGCTCTCGCTCGGCTACGGCTGGAAGGTGAGCGAGTGGGTCGTCGGAGTCGGGGTTTCCTTTGATTCGAGTTCGAGCGATTACACTGAAGTCAATTCGCCGGCGCCCACGCCGCTGCACGGTGCGGTGGATTCCGATACTTGGAGCGCGCAGGTCTGGACCGGAGGCAATCTGGGGGCGATAGCGATGCAGGCTGCGGTCGGTTTCGGCCAGGGCGAGCATGACGGCTCGCGCGTCAGCGATATCGGCTCGTCGACGGCGAGCTTCGACAGCGACGACGTGTTCTTCCGTCTCCAATTTTCTTACGACCACACGGTGAGCGAGAGCGTGCTGCTCCAGCCCTTTGCCGGTTTTTCTTACATCAAGGCTGACGCCGATGGCTTCACTGAAGTGGGCACCGCGCCTGATCGCCGGATCGTGAGCGATTTCTCCGCCCGTGAGACCATGGGCAATCTCGGCGTTCGCCTCGCCGGCCGGCAGGGTATGTGGATTCCTTCGGCCACCGTGGCGTGGCTCCGCGAGTTCTCTGCCAACGAGACGACGTTGGGCATCAGCGCGATCAACAACACACCGATTGGTTCCGGTGTAGTTCCCAACACCGGCAAATCGTTTTTCTTCGCCAGTGTTCGCCTCGATGGTCGTCTGCAAGATGGCTGGACCATTGGCACGGAGGTGAACCACCTCAGCGGTGGCGATGAAAAGCAGTGGGGCCTGCAGTTCGCCATCACGAAGTCGTTCTAAGCCCGTGGCGCGCCCTAATGGGCGTCTCATTTGTGCAGCGCAGGGACGTGTGTTCCTGCGCTTTTTTGCAAGCGACTGTCAGCCGGCCGGATGCGCAGAGTGTTTGGCATGACGCCGCCGGTGCATCCGTGACCGCACAGCCCCGGCGGCGGCGTTTCAGTTGACCCCGGGCCCAGGAATGGTGCACGTAGTCCATCACGAAGGATTTCCGTGGGAACAATTCACCCATTTCCGAATCAAAACGAGCCTGAGCAAATGACTGCAAAGGCCCAAGAAGTTGCGTTGGACCGGCTGTTGGTGGAACGATTCAAAGGCGGTGATTCCGCTGCGTTCGACCAACTGGTGACAAGGTATTGGGATCGCATTTACGCGATGGTGAATCAGCTGCTGCGCAATCAGCAGGACGCCGAGGAAGTGACGCAGGATGCCTTCATCCGCGCGCACCGCGGCCTGGTGAACTTCCGCGGCGATTCGGCCTTTTCCACTTGGCTCTACCAGATCGCGACGAATCTGGCCCGCAATCGGTATTGGTATTGGTGGCGGCGCAAGCGTGACCAATCGATCTCGTTCGACGCCCCGCTCGGGCCGGACAACGACACCACGATCGCGGAGCTGATTCCCTCCGAGCAGGAGACACCCGAGGACGCGACCGTCACCCAGGAGTTTGTCAACCGCGTGGCGGAATGCATGGAGGAGCTCAACGAGAAGCACCGGGAGATCCTCATCCTGCGCAACGTGCAGAATCTTTCCTATGAGGAAATCGCCGAGATCCTCGGCATCAGTGTTGGCACCGTCAAAAGTCGCATCGCTCGCGCCCGCGAAAGCCTGCGCGAAAAACTCGGGGGGGAATTTCAGCAATGAAGGACACACGCTTCGTCGAATTGGTTAATCTCTACATTGACCGGCAGATTTCGCCGGCCGAGACGGCCGAGCTCGAGCTGGAGATCCAGTCGAGTCCGCGGCACCGGGAGATTTACCTCCAGTATTGCCGCATGCACCGGGCGACCAAGCTGGTCTATGAGAGCTTCCGCGCCGAAGGCGCGAGTGAGCCGGCGGCACCGGCCCGCCCCATCGCATCGCTGGCGCGCTTGGAGACGCATCGCCGTCAACGCCGCCGTGCGCTCTGGGCCTATGCCGCGGGCGGCTTGGCCGCCGCGGCTTGTTTCACCTTGGTGCTCTCCCGCATTAACACCGAGACCACGGCCGAGTTCGCCAGCGCGACGCCTCCCTCCGTCGAGACCGCCGTTCCGGCTCCGCAGTCCGTGGCGGCAATCCATGTCGCGCCCGGGTCGACAGCCGCGTCGATGCAGGCTCAGCCTGCTGCGGCGGCCGGCATCGACTATCGGGCCATGGTGGCCGCTTTGCGGGAGGAAGAGGAGCGCCTCATGGCTCTCCCGCGTGCCGGATCCCAGCCGATGACCGCCTCGCTCTTCGACGACGGCGTGTTTGAGCCCCGTTCCGGCTCGATCGATCGCACTCCGCAGCAAACGCGCCCCCGGCACTCGCGCGCTCAGTTGGAGTTCACTGCTTTCCAGTTCCAGCGCTGAGCGGCGGCTTCGCCGATGCCAACGCTGCGAACGGAAAGCCTTCTCAGGCCAAGGCGCGCTTGATCAGCGCCTCGGTCGAGGCTTGCGGACCGAGCGCGATCAAGGCTTGGCGCACGGCCTTGTCGGCATCGGCGGCCTTGTAGCCCAGCGCGACGAGAGCCAAGACAGCATCGCTGACCTTGTTGTCCGGCGCCGCGGTTTCTGCAGTGGCGCTCGACGGCGTGATGACAGAGACCGTCGCGCCCAACTTGTCACGCAATTCGATGACCAGCCGCTCCGCTGTCTTCCGTCCGATACCGGGACACTTTGCCAGCAAGGCGACATCGCCGGCCGCGATCGCGCTGTGCAGCACCGGCAGCGAGAGCTTGCTGAGCACGCTCAACGCAGTCTTCGGCCCGATGCCGGATACTTTCTCGACGAGCAGCCGAAAGAAATCGCGCTCCGCCTCGGTGGCGAAACCATACATCGTCTGCGCGTCCTCGCGATAGACGACCAAGGTGTGCAGGCGCGCCGTCTGACCGGGTTGGGGGAGTCGCTCCGCGCTCGTGACCGGGATGTGGACCTCGTAAGCCAATCCGCCCACCTCGATCACGGCGAGCAAGGGTGAGGCGTGCAGCAAAGTGCCGGTGATGCGAGTGATCATTTCAGCCATTCAGACCCAGCACGTGCTGCATGTCGTAAACGCCGGGCTTTTGGCCCACGACCCACTGCGCGGCACGCAAGGCGCCGCGGGCAAAGATTTGCCGGTCACTGGCCTTGTGCGTGAGCTCCACGCGTTCGCCCAGTGCGGCGTAGATAACGGTGTGATCGCCGATCACATCACCGCCGCGCACGGCGTGCACGCCTACTTCGCCGGCGGAGCGTGCGCCGGGGATGCCGGAGCGACCGTGGCGCAGCGCTTCCGCGCCGAGGCGTCTCTCCTCGAGGATGATTTCCAACAGACGCGCGGCCGTGCCACTCGGGGCATCCTTTTTGAAACGGTGGTGCATCTCCACGATCTCGGTGTCGTAGTCGGCACCAAGCACGCGCGTGGCGTGGCGGGTCAGTGCGAAGAGCAAATTCACGCCGACCGAAAAATTACCGGCCCACACCGTAGGCACTTGAGCCGCTAGACGGACCAAGTGCTGTTTTTCCTCGGCCGTGTGTCCGGTGGTGCCGATGACCAAGGCGGTGCCTCGCGCCGCCGCCAACTCGATCAGCCGGGCGGTCGCGGCGTGATGGCTGAAATCGACCACGACGTCCGCAGCGCTCAGCGCGTTGGCGAGATCGTCACCGGCATCGAGCGTGGCAGCGATCGGCAGCGACATCTCTGCGGCGGCAGCAAGCAGGGCTTGGCCCATGCGCCCCTTGGCGCCGTTGATGATAATGCGCGGAGGATTCATCGCTTCGCGGCGTAGGCGTCCAGCACGCCCATCAGGGTCTTGCGGTTGGCCGCCGTCAACGGGCCAAGTGGGAGACGCACCTCCTCGGTGCCGATGATTCCGGCGCGCACGAGCGCGGCTTTGATCGGCACGGGATTTGATTCGATGAAGATCGTCTTGAAGACCGGGTAGAGCTTGCGGTGCAGCGTGCGGGCCCGGGCGAAATCGCCCTTGAGCGCGAAGTTGACCATCTTGCCGACCTCGCGCGGGTAAAGGTTGCTGGCGACGCTGATCACGCCCTTGGCGCCGACCGCCATGAAGGGTAGGGTGAGCGAGTCATCACCGCTTAACACCGTGACGGAGTCGCCGCACGCCTGTAGGATCTGGTCGACCCGATCGACGCTGCCGCCAGCTTCCTTCACGTGCGCCACATGCGGGTAACGCGCGCGCAACCGGGCGATGACGTCGACGCTGATCTCGATACCGCAACGCCCCGGGATCGAGTAGAGGATGATGGGCTTGTTCGTCGCCTCGGCCACGGCGGAGAAGTGGGCGAACAGGCCTTCCTGGGTCGGGCGGTTGTAGTAGGGAGCGACGACGAGCATCGCGTCGGCTCCCGCGCTGTGCGCCTCGCTCGTGAGATGCACGGCCTCCTTGGTGGAGTTCGACCCGGTGCCGGCGATCACGGGCACGCGTCCGCGCGTGGCCTCGATGGCGCAGCGGATCACGTCGAGGTGCTCCTGATGATCGAGCGTCGGCGACTCGCCGGTGGTGCCCACGGGCACCAAGCCGTCGATGCCGGACTTGATCTGGAAATCCACGAGCCGCCGGAGATCGTCGTAGGCGACGACGCCAGCGCGGAAGGGCGTGACCAAGGCAGTGATGGTTCCGGTGAACGGGCGGCTCGACTTCATGGGAAGTTCTCTCAACGTGGAGGGATAAAGCTTAGGGAAAGCACAGCTTTCCAGACGGTTCACGCCCAAAATTCCGATGAGCACCACAGTTCATACCGAGATCATGAACGATTTGTTGAAGCTGGCCGTCGAGAGCGGCGCGAGCGACATCGTCATCAAGTCGAACAAGCCCGGCTATCTGCGCATGGGCGGACGACTGCGCCCGGTGGAAATGGACCCGATTACGCCCGAGCAGGCAGACGGTTGGGTGACCGAACACGTGCCGCAGGTCTTCCGCAGCCAGTGGGAAAAAACAGGGCAGGTCGACTTCGCCTATGCTGCTGCCGATGTCGGACGGTTCCGCGTGAACGGCTTTCATCAGCGCGGCACCGTGAGCATCGTGTTGCGTCATATCAAGAGCCGCCCGCCGACCTTCGAGGAGTTGAAGATCGACTCGGAGGTGCTCGTGAAGCTGGCGCAATCCAAGGACGGCATCCTGCTCGTCTGCGGCGCCACGGGCTCGGGCAAAAGTTCCACGATGGCGGCGATGATGAACTGGATTAACCAGAATCTCGACAAGCACATCGTCTCGATCGAGGACCCGATCGAATACACCTTCAGCGACGACAAGTCGGTGTTCCAGCAACGCGAGATCGGCATCGATGTGCCGAGCTTCGAGATGGCGATCAAATCCGTGCTGCGCCAGAATCCCGACATCATCCTTATCGGCGAGATGCGCGATCGCGAAACCTTCGAGACGGCGATCTCGGCGGCCGAGACGGGCCACTTGGTCTTCTCGACGATGCACGCCGCCACGGTCGCGCAATCACTGACCCGCCTGTTCGAATTCTTCCCGCCGGAGCAGCTCGCACAGGCCCGGCGGCAGATTGCCGGCTCCTTGCGCGGCTTCATCTGCCAGAAACTCATCCCGGCGATGGAAGGCGGCGGGCGTTTTGCCGCTCACGAAATCCTCGTCGCCGACACGACCGTTCGAAATCTCATCCTCGAGGGCCAGAACGACAAAATTCAGCAGCTGCTCGATTCCGGTGCCGACGGCATGTCCAAGTCCTTCAACAAGGACCTCTATCGCCTGATCAAGGAGGGCAAAATCAGCAAGGCCGACGGCCTGCGTTTTTCGCCCAATCCCCAAGCACTGGAGATGAATTTGAAGGGCATTTTCTTCAAGACCTGAGCCGACTCGGGCAGACGCGGCAGGCCTTGCAGCGTTCACGCGTCAACCGGTCACCAAGTCATTCACGGGCGCAGTTTCGGCACCGATTACGCGCCGTCCCGTTGGCCTCGACGAAGCCTCAATTGGACGGTAGATTTTCGAGCTTGGTTTTTACGGTCCGCACCGGTTTAACCGCACCCTTTACCATATGTCATTGGCACTTCTTTTCGCAGGGCAGGGCGCCCAACGAGTGGGCATGGGCAAGTCGCTTTACGACGGCTCCGCCGCGGCGCGGGCGCTTTACGATGAAGCCAACCGCGTGCTGGGCTGGGATTTGGCCAAGATCAGCTTCGAAGGACCCGAGGCCGAGCTGACGCAGACCAAGGTGTGCCAGCCGGCGCTGTTCGTGCACGGATTGGCCGTGTTGGCCGTGCTCAAGGAGCGCAATCAATTGCCGGCGGTGAAATTTGCACTGGGACTCAGCCTCGGCGAAGTCACGGCCCTGACTGCGGCCGGCGTGTTCGACTTTGCCACGGGTCTGCGCGTGGTCGCGCGTCGCGGTGAGCTCATGCAACTGGCCTGCGAACGCAGTGTCGGCGGCATGGCCGCGATCATCGGCGAGGACCGGGCGAAGATCGCCGAGCTTTGCCGCGAATTCGACATCGAGGCGGCGAATTTCAACGCGCCCGGCCAGATCATCGTTTCCGGTGAGAAGGGCAAGGTGGACGCGCTGGTTGCCGCCGCCAAGGACAAGGGCCTCAAGCGCGTGATGCCGCTCAACGTCGCCGGCGCCTACCATAGCCGCCTGATGGAGCCCGCGCGCGCGGAGTTTGCGCGCTTCCTCGAGACGGTGGCGTTCAATCGTCCCGCCTTCACGGTCTTCACCAACACCACCGGCCAGGCCGTGAGCGAGCCGGCCCAGATCCGCGAGGCGCTTGTCAAACAAGTCGTCTCCAGCGTCCTTTGGGAGGATTGCATGCGCAGCGCCGTCGCCGCCGGAGCCTCCGAGTTCTGGGAGTGCGGCCCGGGCGCGGTGCTTGCCGGTCTCGCTCGCCGGACCGAGAAGGCGTGGCTCGTCAAATCCTTCAACGAACTCTCCGAAATCCCCGCGTAATGCCCGACCTGCTGACCAGAAATTTTTGCATCATCGCCCACGTCGATCACGGTAAGACGACGTTGTCCGACCGTTTGCTCGAATACACCAACACGGTGTCGCAACGTGTGATGACCGATCAGCATCTCGACGCGATGGACCTCGAGAAGGAGCGGGGCATCACGATCAAGATGCACCCGGTCGTGATGCATTACCCGGCCAAGGACGGGAAAATCTACAAGCTGCATCTCACGGATACGCCGGGACACGTGGATTTCTCCTACGAAGTCTCGCGCTCGTTGGCCGCGTGCGAAGGCGCACTGCTCCTCATCGATGCCGCACAGGGTGTCGAGGCCCAGACCGTGGCGAACGCCCATCTGGCCTTCGCCCAGGGCCTCAAGGTCATCCCGGTCATCAACAAGATCGACCTGCCCAGCGCCAACCTCGAGCTCTGCATCAAGCAACTGGAGGACATCCTGACGATCCCCGGCGAGGAAGCCATCCTCGCCAGCGGCAAGTCGGGCATCGGCATCCAGGACATACTCGAGGCCGTCGTGACCCGCATCCCGGCCCCGCGCTGGACGGATTACCCGGAGCTCCGCGCCTTGGTGTTCGATTCCAAATACGATTCCTATCGCGGCGTCATCTCCTACGCCCGCGTGTTCTCCGGCACGATCAAGGCCGGCGAGATGATGATGCTGATGAGCACCGGCCAGCGTTCGGAGGTCAAGGAAGTCGGCGTGTTCCGTCCTGCGATGGAGAAGGTCACCGAACTCGGTCCGGGCGACGTCGGCTACATCGTTTCCAACATCAAGAGCACGGACGAGATCAAGATCGGTGACACCGTCACCCACGCCAACAAGCCGGCCTCCGAGATGCTGCCCGGTTACAAGGAAGTCCGGCCGATGGTTTACTGCGGCTTGTATCCGCTCGAGTCCGACGACTACGAGAAGCTCAAGGTCGCGCTCGGCAAGCTCCGCCTCAACGACTCGGCCCTAGTTTACCAGACCGAATCCTCCGTCGCGCTCGGCTTCGGTTTCCGCTGCGGCTTCCTCGGCCTGCTGCACATGGAGGTCATCCAGGAGCGCATCCGCCGCGAATACGACGTCGATATCATCTCCACGTATCCGAGCGTCGTTTACAAGGTCACCAACCACGCGAAGGAAGTCATCGAAGTGGACAACCCCGTCGATCTGCCCGATCCCGCGTCCATCCTCGAGATCGCCGAGCCGACTATCAAGGCCTCGATCCACATTCCCAACGAGTTCATGGGCGACATCATGAACCTCGTGATGGAAAAGCGCGGCTCGCTCGACCACACCGACACGCTCGATGGTGCGCGCGTGATGCTGACCTGCGTGTTGCCGCTGAACGAGATTCTCGTCGATTTCAACGATCGCCTGAAGAGCATCACGCGCGGCTATGGCTCGATGGATTACGAGCTCGGCGAGTATCGCGCCTCGGACCTCGTGAAGATGGACATCCTCGTCAACGGAGACCCCGTCGACGCTTTCGCCAGCATCGTCCACCGCACCAAGGCCGAAGGCCAAGGCCGCGCTCTCTGCGAAAAGCTCGCCGAGATCATCCCGCCGCAGATGTTCAAGATCGCCGTGCAGGCCGCCATCGGCGGCAAGATCATTGCCCGCGACAACGTGCGCGAGATGCGCAAGGACGTCACCGCGAAGTGCTACGGCGGCGACATCACGCGCAAGCGCAAGCTCCTCGAGAAGCAGAAGGAAGGTAAGAAGAAGATGAAGCAGATCGGCAAAGTCTCCATTCCTCCGGACGCCTTCATCCAGGTGCTCAAGACCAGCAACTGATCGTTTCCAGCTCTTTACCGCCGTGTTCGAATTTCTCCTCTCCGAAGAAAAGAAGATGCGGCGTCACGCCGCCAATTGGCTCGAGGTCGCGGAGCGCGTCCAAAACTTCCGGCGCGACCTGCTTTCCGCCGCCCAGCTCCAGCAACTCGTGACCGCTGCCGGCGAACTGAAGCTGCGCCTGAACGAGAAGGCGGATGCCAGCCGGTTGAAGATGGCGATCGAGAAGCTCGAGGACGTGCTGCGCACGACCGGCGGGCGGATCTATCCAACCTCCTCGCTCGTCGAGAACGTCGAGTTCTTCCTCGTGGCCGCGATCGTCATCCTCGGCTTGCGCGCTTATTTCGTCCAGCCGTTCAAGATCCCGACCAATTCGATGTGGCCGAGTTATTATGGCATGACCCATGAGCTCTTTGCCGATGGCCGCGAACCGGGCTGGATCGAACGGGCAGGGCGCCTGCTCGCTTTCGGCGCCACGCATTTTGCGGCCGAGGCGACGGCGGACGGCGAAGTTTGCGTGCCCGTCGTGCAAACCGCGGGCGGCGATTTGCACGTGCCCAGCTCGCCGGTTACCGCCCGCACGGCCGGTATTTTCCCAACGGTGCGTCGCGAATACGTTTTCTCGATCAACGGCACTCCGGCGCGCATTCAGGTGCCGGGAGAATTCGATTTCGAGCGCGTGCTGGAGGATGCCTTCGCCGCCGACGGACAAACGCTCTCGCAGGCGCTGCAGGCCAGATTGCGCGCCATGTCCAAGCCGCCGGAGACGTCGATCATGTCTGTTTATCAGGGCAGCCGGCGCTATGAGCAGCGGGTCAGCTGGCTGCCTGTGGGTAAGCGCGTGAAACGTGGCGACAAGATTGTCTCTTTCGACATCCACACCGGCGATCTGCTCTTCGTCGATCGCTTCACCTACAATTTCTTTCCGCCCAAAGTCGGCCAAGGATTCGTGTTCAAGACCGGCAACATCGACGAACTGCGTTCCAGCGAAGGCGACAAGTATTACATCAAGCGCCTGGTGGGTGTTCCCGGAGACAAGCTGCAGTTGATCGAGCCGAAGTATATCCGCGATGGCAGTGGCGATGCCGCAGCTGGCCCCGCGCCGCAACTGATGCGCAACGGCGCGCCGATCGCCGGTGCCGAGGCGTTCCAGTCCAATGCAGAGCGCATCGGTCTTTACCCCGGTTACGTGAACGCTGGGCGTCTGAGTGTCGGTCGGGTGGTTGATGTTCCGGGCAACTCTTACTTCGCGCTCGGCGATAATTCGCCCCGTAGCTTGGACAGCCGTTATTGGGGATTCGTCCCGGATAAGGATGTCGTCGGCAAACCGCTTTTCATTTACTATCCGCTTTCCCGCCGTTGGGGTGTGGCAAATTAAGAGACGATCAATTTTTCCGCCAGATTCGCTACTTAAGGCAATTGGCCGGCTGCTAAGATAATGCGCAAAAGTGAGGTACAGAAATTAGTCGCACAATGAACATTATGTCTCATTAAGGATTGCGCGAAGGTCTCCATATTCTCCCTCTCTCTCTCTCGGATCGATATCCAAGTCAGGCGTCCTGGGCGGTTCGCTGACAGACTACCCCGTGGTCACCAAATGCCGACGCACGGCATCGACGACAAAGCGTCCGGCATCTTCGATCAGGTAGTGACCCACTCCGGGCAACAAATGCTTTTGCGCTTTCGGGAGCAACTGGCTCCACCGTTCGAAATAGTGGCGGTTGAAGCAGAAATCGTCCTCACCCCACAGGATCAGGACCCCGCGTTCGTTCAACAACGGTAAGGACTGCTCAATACGTGCCAACGCTTCGTCGCTGGGCGTGCCGCGCTCGCTCGGGATGTCGACGACGAATCGGTGCGTCGCGATGCGATTCTGCCACGAATCATACGGGAAAAGAAACCCCCGCTTCACGTCCACCGGCATGGGGTTCGTGACCGCCATCCAAGTGGCGGGCCAGGCGAAGCCATTGCCGCCGCGCACGATCACCTCTCCCAGCAGCGGTGCCCGGCAAAGGCGGATACGCCACGGCACGATCGTGTCGGCGAAAGCCGCGGTGTTGAGAATCACGACGCGGCCGAGCTTCTCCGGCTGGGGCAACACCGATCCCAAGCCGATCGGACCGCCCCAATCGTGCACCACCAAGTGGATTTTGCGCAGCTGCAGCGAATCGAGCAGCGAGCGCAGATTCGCGATGTGGTTGGGCAGCGTATAGTCCCACTGCTGAGGCTTGTCGGAAAGGCCGCAACCGAGGTGATCCGGCACGATGCAGCGCATGCGGTCCCGCAAGCCGAGCACGACGTCGCGATAAAAAAACGACCACGTCGGGTTGCCGTGGACCATCACGACCGCTTCGTCGCTGCGCGGTCCCTCGTCGAGGTAACTCATCTCGCCGACCGGTGTCGTGAAGCGCCTCGGCTCGAACGGATAGAGCCGGCGAAGCCAGTCAGGAAGTTGTGCGACGGGGGTCACCATTCGAGGGCGAGCATGAGGCTGTTGATGCCGCTGCCGATGCCGAGCAACGCGACTTTGTCTCCCGCGCGCACGGCCCCCTGCCCGACTGCGCGGGCCAGAGTCGCAGGCAGCGCGGCGGAACCCGTATTGCCGAGCGTCTCGAACGAAGAAAAATCCTTCGCCAGATCTAGGTTGAGCGTTTCGTAGAGCTTCCTCCGGTGCGTGCTGCCCACTTGATGGCAGATGAAACGATCGGGAGTGGCCTCATTCCACCCGGTCTCTTGTTTGAAATCCGTCCACGTGCGGCGTGCGACATCGATGCCGGCAATCAACAGTCGTTCAGAGTCGGTCTCCATTGCGAGACCGTCACCGGCGCTGTCGCCCTGGCACAGATCGCTATGACTGGTGTCCGCGAGCGCCGCGCCGGCCACGAGGCGGTGCCGGGGCGCGTCGGCGGGCAATTCATCCTCATGGCAAACGATCGCCGCAACCGCGGCGGAGCCGATGGTGAGATTGGCGAAGAACGGTTTGATCGCGTTGCGGTCGAGATCGGCGGCGAGCAGATGCTGGATGGTGCGCTCGACCAGTGGGCGGCCGTTCTCGCCCGAGACGACGATGCCGGCACGAACTTGGCCGGCGTCGATCATCGCGCCGAGCAGCACGAGGCCGTTGAGGAAACCGAGGCATGCGTTGGAGACGTCGAAGACCTGCATACCGCCGCCGAGCCCCATCTTGTGATGGACGAAGGTCGCGGTGGCCGGCTCGAGCATGTCGCGGCAGACGGCGCTGTGCATGAGCACTTGCAGTCGGGCGGCGGGAATCTGCGAAAGGCCGAGCAGCTTGCGGCCGGCCGCGGCACTTGCGTCGGATGGCCGCGTGCCGGCGGGCCACATGCGCCGTTCGCGGATGCCGGACATGAGCTCCAGGCGTCCTTCCGGGAGACGCAGGCGATCATACATCGGCTTCAAACGCGCCTCGATGGCGGCGGAAGACCAGACCTCATCGGGTTCGACCGCGGCAATGGATTCGATGCAGGCGTGACGGAAGCGCATCGCTTACTTCTCCGGCCGCATGGCGAGGCGGATGACGTCCTTGTCGAAATAGTTGGCCCCCAACCCGGCGTCGACGACCAGCGTGGTGCCGTTCAGGCCGCTGCTGCGCGGGCTGAGCAGAAAAAGCGCGACGTTGGCGACTTCCTGCGTATCGAGGGCGCGTTTGCGGAACGTGAGCTTCTCCGCGTAGAGGTAGCTCTCGAGGTAGCCGGGAATGCCGGCCGACGCGCTCGTCTTGAGCGGACCGCTGCCGAGCACGTTGACGCGAATGGCGCTGTCGGAGCTGAGCGATTTGGCGAGGAAGCGCGCGCAGGACTCCAGCGCGGCCTTGATCGGGCCCATGTAGCCGTAGTTGTCGGGCGTCACGAGCAGCGAGGAGATACCGATCGTAACAACCGAGGCATCGCTTGCGAGGTGCGGTTTGAAGGCGCGCGTCAGCTCCACGAGCGAAAACGCCGAGATCGCGGTCGCCTGCAGGAAGTCGCTGCGTTTCGTCTCAGCGAAGGTTTTGAAGCCCTCGCTGTAGTTCGCGAATGCGATCGAATGCACGAGGCCGTGGAGCGGCGCGAAGCCTGCGGCGGCGACTGCAGCGGCCAACTGGTCGCACGCACCCTCTTGCTCTGAGTCGCAAATGAAGACCGGCTTGCCTGCCAGCAATGTGGCGAGCGACTGTTTGCGCGTCTCGGAGCGCACGGCGTAAACGACGCGCGCGCCCTGTTCTTCGAGCGATTTTGCGATGAGCCACGCGACGCTTTTCTTGTTGGCGACGCCTTGGACAAGGAAGGTCTTGCCGGCGAGTTGGAGGAAGTCACTCATGCGGTCGTGACCTGACCCTCGGGCTTTTTCCACGCGACGGCGAACTCGACGTTCATGACCTTCTTACCCTCCGGCGTTTTCATCAGGCCGGTGAGGAAGTGAAACTCGCCGACGGTCTCCTTGCGCTTTACCTCGATCAGCACGGTGTCGCCCGGATAGACGGGCAACCGGAAGCGGATGTCGGAGACCTTGGAGAGCAACGGCACGCCACCACCCTGCCCTGCGGTGCCGGCCATCAGTTTGGCCATGAGGCAGGCGCCGGCTTGGAAAACGGCCTCGCTGAGCAGGACGCCGGGCGTGATCGGCGCGCCGGGATAGTGCCCTTGATAGAAATACTCCTCAGCGCGCCAGGTGCGGCGGGCGACGAGCGTTTCGCCTTCGTGCGAAACGATGGCGTCGACGAACAGAAACGGCGGGCGGTGCGGGATGAGTTGCTCGACTTCGTTCACGGGAAAATCAGGCGGCGCTGCGCTTGGCGGCGGCGAGTGCCTTGTCGATTTGGTTGGCGACGATGACGCCATAGTTGATGGTGCCGAGCCAACCCGACATGATGATGCCGACGGAGCCGGCGTGATAGAGGCCCGGCAGCTGCGAAGGCAGGTCCATCGAAATCTTGAGGCCCTCAAACTTCGTGCCGAACGAGGTGCCGTGCCAGTGTTTCGTGTAGTATTCGACCGTGCGCGGAGTGGCGGCTTCCTTCCACTCGATCTTGCTGCGGATGTCGGGGATGAAGCGCTCGAGCGACGTCAGCGACTCCTCGATGAGGCGCTCCTTGTGCTTCGCGTATTCCTCGTCGGACATACCCTGCCAATCCTGATAGCGCGCGTTGATCGACACGACAACTGTGTAGCGATCAGTGCCAGGACGCGTGTCGGGATAATACAGCGAGAACGTCCGGCTCGTGGTGTGCAGATCGACGAGTTTCTCGCTGGAGAATTTCGGCTCGTCCGACGTGAAAACGAGGTCACCAATGTGCGGGAGCGTCTCGCCTTTCTTGATGCCGAGATAGACCTGGCAAGAGCTGCTGTTCACACGCACAGCCTTGGTCGCGGCGACGAAATCCGGCGCGAAGTTCTCCTCGCCCGCCATGCGCAGGACGGTGTTCTTGATGTTGGAGTTTGAGAGCACCGCGCTGCAACGGATGGTCTTGCCGTTGGCGACGACCCCGCAGACGCGTTTCCGGCCGTCTACTTCCTCGGTGAGGATTTTCTCCACCAGCACGTGCTTGCGGATCTCGACGCCGTTCTTCTTGAGCTCCTCGGCCATGCGCTTGATGAGCACGTCGGTGCCACCCTGGAACGTGAACACGCCCTTGCTCATGAAGTTCGAGAACACGATGCCGAACGTGATTGCGGGGTCGTCCATCGTGGAGCCGTTGGCGTAGGCGATGGGCTCCATGAGCAGGCGCTTCACGTCGTCGCGGCCAGGGAAATAGCGCTCGAACATCTCGCCGGTCGTCTCGGTCGAGTTGTCGTAGAAATTCATGGCGCGGAGGTCGGAGAAGAACCGCTGAACGGTCTCGGCCGGCACCTTGAACACCTCGACAAGCTGCCGCGTGAAGTCCTCGCGATCGAACGTCGTGTCGATCTGGAACTGAGGGTTGATGAACCGCACGCCCTTGAGCTGCACGATGGCATCGGCGATGTCCTGGCTCCAATACTTGCGGCAGGACTTGATCATGCCGTGCGGGAAACCGTGCAGCGAGATGTCGAAGATGTGCCCACCCTTGCGCGTGAACCACGTCGCGAGGCCGCCGAGCTGATAGTGGTGCTCGAGCAGCAGCACCTTGTGGCCGCACTTGGCCAGCACGTTGGCACCGGTCAGGCCGCCGAGGCCGCTGCCGATGACGATGACGTCGTAGTGATCGTGGGTTCCTTTGAGCCAGTCGTAGGCCATGAAAGGAGCTGAGTAAGTTTTCGCGTCGGCAAAGCGCAACGCGGAAAGTATCGACGCATCTCGCGGGCGGCTAGCGCTTCCCGCGACCGTAGAAAAACGCCAGCCAGATCCCGAGCGCGCCGATAAGGATCAGCCACCAGAGGTAGCGCAGCTCGCGCGCCGCCAGCTCGACAAAAGCCAGGGCGCGCGGGAAAAGCATGCAGAGCAGCACGATCGCCAGTCCGGCGGCCACGTAAGGGAGATAGCGTCGCATGGCGCAGGTTGCGGACCGGGCGGGTGTTACTTGCGAGGGGCCGGGCTGCTGGCCGGCAACGAGAGCGGCAGGAGGATGTTGGCGCCACCGCCTTCCGCACCCGCACCACCCCCGATGACGAGCGGCGAACGGCCGTCCCACTTTTCGACGATCTGGAGCTGGATGAGGCCGGGATTGTCGCGGATGGCTTCGGCCCGGATGCGGATCGCCTCGGCCTCGCCTTTGGCGCGGATGATGGCGGTGTCGGCCTCGATTTGGGCCTTTTGCTGCGTGAAACGGGCCTTCGCGGCTTCCTGCTCCTGCACCATCTTCGATTCGATGGCGGTTTCGAGTTCCTTGGAGAGAACGAGGTTCTCGATCACAATGTCCTCGAGCATGAGGATGGATCCCACCTTCTCGCGAGCGGCGCTGAGCGAACGGGTTTTGATCTCCTCGCGCTTCTTGACGATCATTTCGGCGCTTTGCAGGGCGGCGACTTCCTTAAGGGCCTCCTCGATGCGGGGCGCGATCAGGCTGTCGAATGGGTCGCCGGCATACTCCGTGTAGATCTTCACCACGGAGGCTTCGGGGATGCGGTAGAGCACGCGGAGCTTCACGTCGACCTGTTGCAGGTCGGAGGAGTAGCACTCGGTGCTGATCTCGCGCGTGAGCTGACGCACCGGAATCGCGATGATGTGCGAGATGAAGGGCGACTTGGTGCCGAAGCCCTCGGGTTTGAAGTCCGTGCTCGCTTTGCCGAGCGTGACCAACACGCCGCGGAACCCGGGATCGACCACGTAGGTGGCCTGTGACGCCGCGATGACCATCACGAGGATAATGATGCCGATGCCGACGAGCCGTGCGATATTCATGGGGCGAATCCCAGCCTCCGACGGGATTTCTCTCAAGCGCAAAGCCCTTACAGCGAGGCCCTAATTTCCCACGGGCGGTGGGACTCAACGCCCGCCCGAGCCCTGCAGCACGTGATAGTTTGCCATCGAGATGCCGCTGAGCATGGCACCGATGATGCCGAGGAAGCCTTGATCGGTGCCGCAGAGGTAGAGGTTCTGCAGATGCGTGCGTCCGTCGCGCACCTTGCGCGGAGCGCCGTAGATCGCACCGTTCAGGTGTCCGGTGAATTTTCGCACGGTGCGCGGCGTGAACATGTCGGTCGCGACGAGATCGCCGGCCAGCGTCGCTTCGTCGGGTGCGGGCAGGAAACGTCGGGCGCTGCGCTGGATGGCGTCGAACCAGCGGCGCTTTTCCGCCTGATACGTCTCTTCCGGCAACGTCGCCCACTGGTCGAAGTTAGCCAGGCAGGTCACGCGCACCAAGCCCTCGGGCAGATCGGCGCCGTCGGTGTAGCTGAAGTTATTCGGAAAGCAGATCACCCCGCTGCGCAGGTCGATCGCCTCGCGCGCTCTCTCGTAATGGAAGTGCGGCGAATCGTTGAAGAACACGATGGTGTCGTCGCCCCAGCCCCAGCGGGCGGGCGGCTGCCGGTAGACGGCGATGGTCTCGGCATAGGACAACTGCCCGACGTTGGCGCTGGCCTCGGTCGTGCGGGCTGGTTCGCACAGCAGCAAAGTCTCGGGTTGGCCGATCGAGGAGATGACATGGTCGGCTGTGACCTCGCTGCCGTCGTCGAGCACCAGCCGGGCGGCGCGGCCGTCGCGCTCGATGATGCGGGCGACGCCGCACTTCATGCGTCGCTCGCCGCCGGCCTGGCGGTATTTTTCCAGCAACACACGAATGATCACGCGCACGCCGTCGAGCGGCCGGGCGAATCCCTCGAGGAAGAGCGCCTTGAACATGATGACGAACTGGCCGAACTCCATGTCACGCTCCTGCGCGCTGCCGTAATACATCACGGGACAGAAGATCATGTCCGTGAGGAGCGGATCGCGCAGGTGCTGCGCGACGATCTCGCGCGCGGAGCGGGGCTGCGCGTCAAGCGAGACGTCGTCGTAGGTGCGGACGAGTTGGACGAGGCGGCCCCACCCTTCGGCGTCATGCGGAAATTTCTCGCGCACTTCAGCGTCGAGCACGGCAAAGTCGTTGGTGAAGTGCAGCTGGCAATCGGGGAACGCGATGCGCGAGCGCTTCTGCGGGCACAGGGCGAATTCGTCGCGGTCGATGCGCAATTGGCGTAGCAGCTTGGTCAGGGGCGTGCCTTTGACGCCCGGCGCGACGTAGTTCGTCATCGCGTGCAGGCCGACATCGAACTTGCGGCCGGCGATGCTGTAGAAGCTGTTCAGACCGCCGGGAGCGTTGTGCCGCTCGAAGATGCAGACCTTCTTGCCGAAGTGCGCGAGACGGATGCCGGCGGCGAGTCCCGACATGCCGGCGCCGATGATCACGGCGTCGTAGTGCTGCGAGTTTGCGGGCATCGGGAAAGGTGCGGGTCGGGCAAAACAAAGGGCGCAGCAAGCTGCGCCCTTACGTGCTCGGGAAGCGGAGGAGCGGCCGAGCTCAGGCCTTGGCCTGGAACTTCGGCGTCAGGTATTCGGCGCAGCTTTCGAGGGAGGCCAGTTGCATGTAATCAGCTTCCGGGACCTCGATGCCGTGGCGCTTGCGCAGCTCCATGACGATGTCGAGGAAGTCCATCGAATCGAGCTGCAGCTGGTCGCGGAGGCGGACATCGGCCTTGATGTTCGTGAGATCCTCATCGGGAGCGATGTCCGAGATGATGTCGATAACCAGCTTCTTGCAGTCTTCTTTCGTCATGATGCGGAGGTGTGTCAGGCTTTGAAACGCTTGATGATGAGGGTGGAATTGATCCCAAGCATACCGAAGGAGTTATTCAGGATGGCGTCAACCCGTTTCAAAGTGCGCGGCTGGTTGATGACCAGACCCGGGATATCGCACTGCGGATCAAGCTCATCCACGTTTATCGTCGGATGCACGGTGAGGTCGTCGAAGCTCGGCAGGTTGCCCGCCAACTCGAGCGCGCCGGCCGCGCCCATGCAATGGCCGATGAAGCTCTTGGTGTTGTTGATCGCCACGGGCTCGCGCCGGTCCTTGAAGGCGGTGGCGATGGCCTGGCATTCCTGAATGTCGCCTTGCGGGGTGGAGGTCGCGTGGGTGTTGACGATGTCGATGTCGTCGACGGTCATGCCGGCGTTGGCGAGGGCCTTGCGGACGCACTCGGCCTGACGCTCGGGGTTGGGCAACACGTAGTCGGTGGCGTCGGAGTTGACGCAGTAGCCGGCGATCTCGCCGTAGATTTTCGCGCCGCGAGCCTGAGCGTCTTCAAGGCGCTCGATGGTGTAGAGGCAGCCGCCTTCGGAGATGACGATGCCGTTGCGGGCCTTGTCGAAGGGGCGGCTGGCCTTGGTCGGGTCCTCGTGCGTGGCGAGGGCGTTCTGGCTCTTGAAACCGGCGAAGATGCCGAAAGTCTGCGGGCTCTCGCTCACGCCGCCCGCGATGGCGAAATCGACTTCGCCGAGGCGCAGCATCTGCGCGGCGTGGATCAGGCCCATGTTGCCGGCGGCGCAGGCGGCGCCGATCGTGTAGGCGGGACCGGTGACGCCGAGGTTGAGCGACACCTCGCCGGCGGCGTTGTTGGCCACCGTCCGCGGGTTGTGGTGGTGCGTCCAGAACTTCGTGTCGTAGTTGAACTGGGAGATGTTGTAGACCTCGTTCTCGGTCTCGACGTTGCCGTGCTCGGTGATGCCGACGTAGATGCCGACGCGGCTCTTGTCGCGTGTCTCAAGGTCGACGCCGGCATCGGCCAGCGCCTCGCAGGCGCAATACACGCTGATGCTGCCCGCGCGGGTGCCGATGCGGACGTCCTTCTTCTTCTGGTATTTCAGCGGATCGAAGGTGCACATGCCGGCCGGCCAGCGGCCCATGTAACGCACGTCGACGGTCGTGATGCCGGAGACGCCGTTCAGCAGGTTGCGGCGGAATTCAGCCAAGGTGTTGCCGTTGGGAGCGGTCAGGCCGATGCCTGTGATGACGATGCGACTTTGCTTCATGCGACGGACGAGGAAAGGACACGGAATTGCCTAGCCAGCGCGAAGGCAAACTCAATACAACGGTGTCATGAACGTGCTCGTCGCCGGCGGAGCCGGTTACATCGGAAGCCATTGCGTGCGCCAACTGATCGCGGCCGGCCACCAGCCGATCGTGATCGACAACCTCGTCTACGGACACCGAGCCGCGGTGGCACCGGAGATCCCCTTCTACGACGTGAATTTCGGCGACGCCGCCGCGCTCGAGCCGATCTTCGCGCGGCACGCGATCGACGTGGTGATGCACTTCGCCGCCTACGCCTACGTCGGCGAGTCGGTCACCGATCCGATCAAGTATTACCGCAACAACCTCGCCGCGCCGCTCACGCTGCTGGAGACGATGCTCAAGCACGGGGTGAAAAAATTCGTCTTCTCCTCGACCTGCGCGACCTACGGCGTGCCGGAGCGACTGCCGATCGTGGAGACTTTGCCGCAGGCGCCGATCAATCCCTACGGCCAGACCAAGCTCGACGTGGAGAACCTGCTCAAGGCGCTCGCCCGCTCGCACGGCCTGAGTTTCGCCGCGTTCCGCTACTTCAACGCTGCCGGCGCCTCCGAGGACGGCGCGATCGGCGAGGACCACGATCCGGAGACGCACCTCATCCCGCTCGCCATCGGCGCCGCGCAAGGGCTCAAGCCGGCCCTGCAGGTCTTCGGCACGGACTACCCCACCCCGGACGGCACGGGATTGCGCGACTACGTGCATGTGGACGACCTCAGCCGCGCGCACATCGCGGCCTTCGCCAAGCTCGGCACGCCGGGCACGCAATTGTTCTACAACCTCGGCACCGGCACGCCCACGTCCGTGCTCGAGGTCATTCGCGCGGTCGAGAAGGTCTCGGGCCTGAAAGTTCCCGTGACTTATGCGCCTCGCCGCGCCGGCGACCCACCCGCGCTCTACGCCGATGCGACCAAGGCGAAGGCGGAGCTGAACTGGACGCCGAAATACGCGACCATCGAGCCGATCATCGAAACCGCCTGGCGCTGGCACAAGGCGCGCCCGCACGGCTATCAGGATCGTAAAAAATAACGCGGGCGCATCGCGCCTCTTCTCTGCTCTCTGCGGCCCGACCTAACTGAGGTCGGGCCTTTTCGTTTACCGGTAGGCGTGCCCGTGGTCTCGCGCGCGTCGGGTGAGCGATTTGCTTACTCTGTCCGCTTACTCAGCTGACTTCTTCGCACGCTTCCGCGGGGCCGGTTTTTCGGGCGGAGGCAGTTTGTCGCCGAGCAGCGCTTCAAGGGCGGCGCGCTCGTTGCCGGGATGAGCGGATTGCAGTGCAGCGAGCAATTTGGCGGCGAGTTGTTCCGGCGAATCTCCGGCGGCGTCCGCGGCGGCCGGCGATGGCGCGGCGGATGCGGTGGCGGGTTCCTCGTCTTCCTTTTCGCCGGCTTGGCGCACCTCGTCGGGCAGGTCGCGCGGGAGGATCGCTTCGCCGGTCGCGGCGACGGCGCTGCGATAGACGACGTTCTCCAACTCGCGGACGTTGCCGGGCCAGCGGTAGCGGCAAAGCAGCGCGAGCGCCTCGGGCGAGACTTTACGCACCTTCGTTTTCTTGGCCTTGAAGAGGCTCTGGAGGAAGAAATCGACGATTTGCGGCACGTCCTCGACGCGCGCGCGCAGCGGCGGGAGGCGCAGGCGGACGACGTTCAGGCGGTAGTAGAGATCTTCGCGGAATTTCTTCTCCTTCACCATCGCCTCGAGGTTCTTGTTGGTCGCGGCGACGACGCGGACGTTGACCTTGATCGTCTCGGTGCCGCCGACGCGCTGGATCTCGCCTTCCTGCAGAACGCGGAGGATCTTGGTCTGGGTGGTCGGCGTCATGTCGCCGATCTCGTCGAGGAAGATGGTGCCGCCGTCGCAGATCTCGAACTTGCCCAGGCGCTGCGCGGTGGCGCCGGTGAACGAGCCGCGCTCGTGGCCGAAGAGCTCGCTCTCGATGAGGCTTTCGGGGATGGCGGCGCAGTTGACGGCGATGAAGGCCTTCGCCGCCCGGTGGCTGTGGCGGTGGATGGCGCGGGCGACGAGTTCTTTGCCGGTGCCGCTCTCGCCGGTGATCATGACGGAGGCGTCGCTGGCGGCGAACTGGCCGATGGCCTTGAAGACCTGCTGCATCGCCGAGGACGTGCCGACGATGCCTTCCTTGTGTTCGTCGGAGTTGATGACCGGTTGGTAGCTGCCGGCGGACTTGCTGTCGGCCTGCGTGCGCAGTGCGCTCTCGACCAAGGCGAGCAGCTTCGGCGGATCGAAGGGCTTCACCACGTAGTCGTAGGCGCCGAACTTCATCGCCTCGATGGCGGTCTGCGCCGTGCCGAAAGCGGTCATGAAAATCACCAGCTGACGTGGGTTGGCGGAGCGGATGTGCTGCAGCGTTTCCAACCCGGTGATGCCGGTCATGCGGTTGTCAAGCAGCACGACGTCGGGCGCCTGACGCTTGACCGCGGCCACGCCCTCCTCACCGCTGGCCGCCTCCTGCACTTGGTAATGGCGCGAACTCAGCACGCGGTTCAGGGAGTAACGCACCTCCGTGTCGTCATCGATGACGAGGATGGTGGAGGCGGGAGATTCGGCGGACATGGATGATTGTGTTAGCGCTTTGAGCCGAGCTGGTTCTACTTAGGCCCGATGTTGGGGTGGTCAATTAACTTGTTTCGGATCTGCGGCATTCAATTGGCGGTGCACGCGAGCTTTGTGCTGCTGTTGGCCTACTTCGGCTACGAGGGGTGGCAATCGGGCGGGCTGGTGGGCGCGTTGTGGAGTCTGTTGTTGATCACGTTGTTTTTCGGCTGCGTCGTGTTGCATGAACTGGGCCATTCGCTTGCGGCGATGCGCTATGGTGTGCAGGTGCCGCGCATCCTGCTGATGCCGATCGGGGGCATGGCGGAGTTCGACCGCATCCCGCGGCAGCCTTCCGCCGAGCTGGTCATCACGATCGCGGGACCGGCGGTGAACTTTGTCATCGTGGCGCTGCTGCTGCCGGTGGTCTGGACCGATCTTTGGTCAACGTATCCGGTCGCGGCGCACAGCCTGATGGCTTTGCTCATCCAACTCACCTTGGCCAACGGCTTGATGGGAGTCTTCAATCTGTTGCCGGTTTTCCCGATGGATGGCGGACGCATCCTGCGGGCGCTGCTGGCAACGCGGATGACTTACCTGCGCGCCACGTATTGGGCGGCGATGACCGCGAAGGTGCTGGCACCGGTCCTGGCGCTGCTCGCGTTTTTCTACTACGACTCGCCGCTGTTGGGCGTGCTGTTCATCTTTATCTTCGTGGTGGGCGACGCGGAATACCGTCAGGTGCTGCGTCGCGAGCGGGAAGCGGAGCATTGGGCCGAGTGGGCGCGACGGATCGAGGTGGAGCGTCTACGCGACGCTGGGCGCGACGAGCCTCCCCCACCCCCGCTTATCGTCCACGATTCCAATCGATAGCGCGGAAAACGGCTCCCCGGATGGGCGCGCGAAATTTCTCCCGTCTGAGGCTCAAAAAGTCCTTGCGTTCACCCCGTAAAACACACTTTTTGGCCATTCGCAGTTCTTTGTGGGCTCGTAGCTCAGTTGGCAGAGCGCCTCAATGGCATTGAGGAGGTCGTCAGTTCGATTCTGATCGGGTCCACCACTTTTAACCCCCGCCTTCACCGGCGGGGGTTTTTGTTTGTCCCGAGGAAGAGGATACGCGGTGCGCCGAGGCGGCCGGACGACTTCCCTGCCCCGCGCTGCTTGGTGCGAGCCCTACTCCTCCTGCATCCGGAAGGTCAGCCGCATCATCTCGCCGCGTTTGTCGGGACGGGCGCCGGACCAGGCGATTCGCCGAAAGGCTTCGAGCACGGATTGATCGAACTCCGGATGGCCGGACGAACGGACGATGCGCACGTCCTGAATACGGCCGTTGGCGGCGAGGAAGAAGCTGACCTCCGCGCTGACGGTGTCGCCCAGCCCGGCGGGCTTGGTCTCGTCATGCGCATCCTTCAACCGATCGCGCAGGTTGGCCAGGTAGAGCGTCATCGCATCCGCCTCGGCGCGGGACTCCGCGCGGCCGCGCTCACCGGACATCGGTCGTCCGCTGCTGCTGGTGATCTTGCTGGTGTCGACGCGGGGCGTCTTGGTCTGGCGCGGCTTCGTGGAAACCTTCGGCTCGGGTTTGCCGTGTTTCTTGACGAATTCCTCGTAACTCATCTTGGCCGTGTCGCGCACCGGTGTCTTGGTCTTCTCCTCCTTGGGCGGTGGCTTCGGGCTGGGCTTCTTGGTCTCGACCTTTTTCTCGACGGGCGCGGGCGGCGTTGGCGTCTCCACCGTCTCGCGCACCGGCGGCTTGGGGCGCGGCTGCGGTTTGGCCTTGGGCAGGTTGAACTCGATGTCGCCGTCGTTGGGACCGCGTTCGGCACCCTCGATCGGCTCTCCGCGCACCAGCTCGAAGATCACTGGCGGTGTCTGTTCGCGGTGGCTGACGAGAATCGTCATGAGCGCGATCGCCACAGCGATCAGGCCGTGCAGCATGACCGAGGCGAGGAAAGCGCTGGGGGAATTCGCGCGCATCGCGCGTCAGCGCCCTCCGATTTGCGTGTCGAACGTGACCTTCGAGAGGTTGTTCTGCTTCAGGGCGTCCATCACGCCGATGAATTGCTGCGCGGTGGCGGCGGCATCCATGCGGATGCGGAATACCGGGGGCTTGGCCTCGGCGGCGTAGGCCGCGAGCGCCGTCTGCATGCGGTTGAGCGGCACAGTGCGCGCGCCGAGCAGGCAGGTGCCGTCGGCCTTGATGGTGATCGTCTCGAACTTCGTGTCGGGATCGGGCTTGGATTGCAGGCTCTTCGACTCGACGGGCAGGTTCACCGGGATCGTCTGTTCCTGCTGGATGAGCGGCGTGGCGATCATGAAGATGATCAGCAACGTGAACGCCACGTCGATCAGGTTGGTGACGTTGAGCTCCGAGATCGGATGCGTCGAACGCGGGCGCTTGAAGGTGCGGGCCATGGCGGGTGCGCGCGGAGCGCTTACTGGGTCATCTCCAACTCGATACGGTCAGCCAGCGAGCTTGCGTAGTTCTCGATCTCGGTCGTGAGCGTCTTGGTCTTGTTGAGCAGGACGTTGTAGCCGACGACCGACGGAATCGCCACAACAAGGCCGGCGACGGTGGTGAGCAGCGCGGAGGAGACGCCCGGGGCGAGCGTCTGGATGCTGGCTGTCTGCATCACGGAGACGGCGCTGAAGGATTCCATCACGCCCCACACGGTGCCGAGCAGGCCGAGGAAGGGCGCCACCGTCACCATCGTCGCAAGCCAGACCATGTTCTCCTCATACCGGAGGATCTGGGCGGCGAGCGCACGGGCGATGGCGTTCTCGGCGTGTTCGAGGCGGGCGCGCAGCGAGTCGTCGCCCTTCTCCTTGCCGATGGCGGCGGCGCGCCAGTAGGCCTCGATGGCATCGGCGAACAAATCCGCGTAAGGTATGTGCCGCATCTGGCGGAACGACTCCGGCAGGTCGAGCAGCTTGCGCTCCTCGCGCAGCCGGCGGTCGAACTGGTGGTTCAGCCGGCGGAGCTTGTTCAGCTCGGCGTTCTTTCCGAGCATCACTGACCACGCAAAGATGCTGAAGAGAATCAGGATGACCACGATGACCTGACCGACAGGGTCGCTGGTCTGGAAAACCGTGAGGATGTTGAGCGCGAAAACGGGTGTCGCCACGAGCGAGCAGAGCATGCGGCGAGTGTTGGACCGATTGCGCGGCGCAATCAAGGGGTTTCCCCGGCGCATGCCCTGCAATTACTGGTTGCCGGAGACGCCGGCGCGCCGTTTGGTGGAGGCAACCTTCCTCGTCATGCCGAACAAGTCCAAACCCACCGGTATCCTCGTCTCCTTTGAAGGCTCAGAAGGCAGCGGCAAATCCACCCAGATCGCCCGTCTGGCCCAGCGCCTTCAGCAGCTCGGGCGCGAGGTCGTCGCCACCCGCGAGCCGGGCGGCACGGAGATCGGCGAGCAGATCCGCAACATCATCGTCCATAATTCCAAGGGCGACGAGATGTGCGCCGAGACGGAGCTCCTGCTTTTCACCGCCGCGCGCGCCCAAGTTGTCCGTGAGGTCATCGCCCCGGCCCTCCTCCGCGGGGCCGTCGTCTTGAGCGACCGCTACCTCGATTCCTCCACCGTCTATCAAGGCATCGCGCGCAACCTTGCCCCCGATCCGGTCAACCAGATCAACCGCTTCGCCGTCGGCAATGTCATGCCCGACATGACCATCGTCATCGACGTGCCCACCGAGGTCAGCCTCGCCCGCATCCGGCAACGCGCCTCCGACCTGCCCGACCGCATGGAACGCGAGAACATCGAGTTCTACAAAAAGGTGCGCGAAGGCTACCTGCTCCTCGCCCAGCAGTGGCCCGAGCGCGTCGTGGTGATCGGCGGCACCCAGTCGCCGGACGTGATCGAACAGGAAATCTGGGCCGGCGTGCAGGAACGGCTCGGTCTCGCCCGCGCCTGACCGTGTCGGCCCCCGCCCCCGATCCTTGGCCTGATTCGCTCGTCGGCACACCCGCCGTGACGGTGATCGAGCGCGCGATCCAGCGTGAGCGCCTCGCCAACAGCCTGCTCCTGCACGGCGAAAACCTCGCCACGCTCGCCACCGTGGCGCATGGCATCGCCGACCGGCTGCTCAACGACCCGCGCCGCGCCTCGCAGGTTTTCCCGCCCAAGCAGCATCCCGATTTCTTCGCCCTGCGCCCGGCGGGCAAGATGCGCCAGATCTCAGCCGATGCCACGCGCGATCTCATCGGCCGCATCCAGGTCTCGCCGCAGGTCTCCCACCGGAAAGTCGCCGTCGTCTACGAGGCCGATCGCATGCACGTCTCTGCGGCCAACATTTTCCTCAAGACGCTCGAGGAGCCCCCGGCCAGCACCACGATCCTGCTTCTCACCACGCGCCCGCACTCGCTGCTCACGACCATCCGCAGCCGCTGCCTGCATTTTCGCTTCACCGATGGTGGCGGCGCGGCGCTCGCCGAGGCCGAGCCTGATATTCAGCAACAATGGCAGGAGGTGCGTAACAGTTACACCGCCTGGCTCGGACGCCTCGCCGCCGGCGCGACCGACAAACGCGCCATCGCCGAACAAGTCATGGCCGTCTACGGCATGGTTACCCGCTTCGGTGCCGTGCTCGGCGCCGCCACCGAGCAGGTGTGGAAACAGCAGAAGGAAAAACTCCCACCCGACCTCGATGACGACGAGATTGAGGCGATCCAGACCGGTATCGCCAACGGCATCCGCCTCCGGCTTTTCGGGGAGATCGAGCGCAGCACGCGCGATTTCGCCCAAGCCCGCCTCGCCGCCGGCGACGGCGCCTCGCGCCGCTCCCTCGTCGCCGCCATCGCCCAGCTCGAACACGACGTCGGGCTCCTCCGGCTCAACCTGAACGAAGCGGCGGCCTTCGAGAATTTCCTGCTCTCGTCGCTGCGTATCTGGAGCCGGCGGTGAGTTGCGCCGCGCCCGGGCTTTGCCGCCCTGAAGCGTAATCAGCTTAGCACCGCGCGCACGAACGCCTCGCGCGCGTCCATGTGCGGGTTGTGGCCGGCGCCTTCGATAGTCTCGATTCTCGCTTGAGGGAAGTGCCGGCGAATCAACGCGTGGTCCTCGCTTTGCACGTAGCGCGAACGTCCGCCGACGATGAACAGGGTCGGGCCGTCGAAGCGGTCGCCGTCCTCCATCGCGTCGCCTTCGAGCTTCGGCAACGCCTCTGTCAACACCGGCAGGTTGATCGTCCACTGCCAGTGCCCTTGCTCGTCGCGGCCCAGGTTCGTCGTGAGAAATTTCCGCATGCCCAGGTCCGCCACGCGCGCCTCGAAGCGCAACTCGGCCTCATGCCGCGACTGGAGGTTCTCCAGGTTCAGCTCGCGCATGGCTAGGAACTCCGCGCGGTGCGCCTGCCACGCGTAGGCGCGTGGCGCGATGTCGACCACCACCAGCCGCTCGACGCGCTCGGGGTGGCGGCAGGCGAACAGCATCGCCGTCTTCCCGCCCATACTGTGTCCGACCAGCGTTACCCGCGCGAGCCCCGCGCGATCCAGCCAGCGCCCGAGGTCGTCCGCCATCGCGTCGTAGCTCATCTCGGGCACGTGCGGGGAGCGGCCGTGGTTGCGCGCATCGAGGGCGTGGACGTGGAAATGCGCGGCCAGATCGCGCCCGGTCGTCTGCCAGTTGCGCGACGAGCCGAGCAGGCCGTGCAACACGATCATGGGCGGACGTCCCTCGCCGCCGAGGTCGCTGTGGAAGAGTTCGATCACGCCGCCCACCAAGCCCACGAAGCCCGGCGAGCCAAGGAGATTCTCACTCCCGCGCGGGACGATTTTCTGCGTGCCCTCCGCCGTGCGCTCGGTCAATAAAGCCGCTCCATGTCCGAAAAGCTCACGCCGATGATGCAGCAGTATTTCGAGGTCAAGCGCGGCCTCCCGGCCAACACGCTGCTGCTCTTCCGCCTCGGCGATTTCTACGAGATGTTCTACGAGGACGCCGAGGTCGGCGCCCGCCTGCTCGGCATCACCCTGACCAAGCGGCAGGATTACCCGATGGCCGGCATCCCTTTCCACGCGGCCGACAACTACGTCACCAAGCTGCTCGCGGCCGGCAAGAAGGTCGCCATCTGCGATCAGGCCGAGCCCGCCAAAGCCGGCAAACTCGTGAAGCGCCAGCTCACGCGCATCCTCTCGCCCGGCACCACCCTCTCCGCTCACCAGCTCGACGCCGCCAAGAACCATTACCTCTGCGCGCTCGAGCTCGACAAACGCGGTCTGCACGCCGCCTGGCTCGACGTCTCCACGGGCGAATTCCGCGTGGCCACCGACGCCCGCCCCGAGAATCTCCTCCCCGTCCTCACGGCGCTCGATCCGGCCGAGCTCGTGCTCATCGAAGGCGATCTTCCGAAGTGGAAAGCCGCGCCGCACGAAGACCACACGACGCACGCGCTCGCCCATTTCTGCGCCGATCGCCTCATTACGGAATTGCCGGGCTACCACTTCGAGACCGCCGGCGGCGCCAAGACCGTGATGGACGCACTTGGCGTGCTCAACCTGCAGGGCTTCGGCCTCGCGCACACGCACGCCGCGCTCGGCGCCGCCGGCGCGGTCGTCCATTACGCGACGGAAAATCTCTGCGCCAAGCCCGAGAACCTGCGCTCCCTGCAAGAGTATCGCAGCGCCCACACGTTGCTCCTCGACCCCGCCACGCTGCGCAACCTCGAGATCTTCCAATCCATCCGCGGCACGCGCGACGCCTCGCTTCTCGGCGCCATCGACCGCACCACCACCGCCGCCGGCGCCCGCCTGCTCGAGCGTTGGCTCGCCGCCCCGGCGCTCGATCTCGCTGAGATCCGCCGCCGCCAGACCGCCGTGGGCGAATTCGTCGCCCAGCCCAGCGACCTCGCGGAGATTCGCGAGTTGCTGAATCGCGTCCGCGACATCCCGCGCATCCTTGGTCGCCTCCAGAACCGGCTGCGCAACCCGCGCGAACTTGGCGGCGTGCGTGACACGCTCGCGCAGATCCCCGCCATCATCGCCTGTTTGGAGCTGCTCGATTCGCACCTCGTTGGTTCGCACGGCGGCCAAGTGGCGCAGATCCGCGCCCGCCTCACCGATCTGCCTGCGCTCCGCGATCTGCTCGCCCGCGCGCTGGCCGACGAACTGCCCAACGATTTGGCGGACGGAAACTACATTCGCGCCGGCTACGACGCCGAGCTCGACCGCCTGCGCAGCCTCACCACCGACAACAAGGGCTGGCTCGCCGAGCTCGAGCGCAAGGAACAGGAACGCACCGGCATCCGCAGCCTCAAGGTCCGCTACACCTCCGTCTTCGGTTATTACATCGAGGTGACCAAGGCCAACGTTCACCTCGTCCCGGCCGACTACGTGCGCAAGCAGACCACGGTGAACGGCGAGCGCTACGTCACCGAGGAGCTCAAGCTGAAGGAGAAGGAAATTTTCTCCGCTGAGGAAAAGTCGCTCGCGCGTGAGCAGGAACTCTTCGCCGCCCTCGTCGCGGCCGTGCTCGACGAGTCCCTCGCGCTCGCCCGCACCGCCGAAGCCCTCGCCGAACTCGACGTGCTGGCCGGCTGGGCCGTGCTCGCCCGTGAGTGGGATTATTGCCGCCCCGAGCTCGACGAGAGCGACGCCCTCAGCATCACCGACGGCCGCCATCCGGTCGTGGAGCAGATGATGAAGCAGGAGCGCCTCGGGCTTGCCGGCAGCTACAGCTTCGTGCCGAACGACGCCGCGCTCTCCGCCACCGACGCGCAGATCATCCTCCTCACCGGTCCGAACATGGCCGGCAAATCGACCTACATCCGCCAGGTCGCGCTCATCGCGTTGATGGCGCAGGTTGGTTGCTGGGTCCCCGCCAAGGCCTGCCGCATCGGTCTCGTCGACCGTATCTTCTCCCGCGTTGGCGCGAGCGACGATCTCGCGCGCGGCAACTCGACCTTCATGGTCGAGATGAACGAGACGGCGAACATCCTCAACAACGCCACCGACCGCTCGCTCATCATCCTCGACGAGATCGGCCGCGGCACCTCGACCTACGACGGTCTCTCCATCGCGTGGGCTGTCGTCGAGCATCTGCACCGCTCCGCCGAGCGCGGACCGCGCACGCTCTTCGCGACGCATTATCAGGAACTGACCCAGCTGGAGAAACACCTGCCGCGCCTGCGCAACTACTCCGTCGCCGTGAAGGAGTGGAACGACGACATCGTGTTCGTGCGTCGCGTCGTCGAAGGCGCCGCAGACCGCAGCTACGGCATCCAGGTCGCGCGTCTAGCCGGTCTGCCTCTCAGCGTGATCGATCGCGCCAAGACCATTCTCACGCAGCTCGAATCCGACGAGGTGACCGTCACCCTGCCCGCCACGCCGCAGGCGCGGCCGAAGAAGAAGATCGCCGTCGCACCGGGCGACGATTCGCAGCTGAGCCTGTTGTGAGGTGCGTCTTGAGGAGGGCCCCCGGCCTCGCGGGCCGGCTCATCATTCCCGCCAAAACAGCACGTTCAACTCGCCCTGAAACGGCCACTTGGCTGCGTCGTTCACAAGGGCAGCTCGCACGGGATTCTGGCGCACATAATTCCATTTCTCAGCGTAGCTCTCGTGCCGGCGGAGCTGGGTGTCCCAGAAATTCTTCTGCCAGATCTCCTCTCCGTGCGCCTGCGTCGTGAGCCGCTTCCAGTAACCGATCCATCCGGTCAAGGGTTTGGCAGGGAAAAGATTCGGCGCGCAGAACAGGTGCAGGTGATTCGGCATCAGCACGTATCGTCCAATCTGCCAATCGACGGCTTTCGTCCACGATTGCCGCAGGACTTGATGCATCGCTTCGGTGGCGAGGATCGGTCGGCGGAGTTTGGTGCAGATCGTGACGAAAACGATATTCGCGCGCGTCCCGACATTGAGCACCGGAAGATGGGTCGGACGGCTGCGCTGCGGCAGGGCGGACGATGGTGATTGGTGCATTCGTGGCCCGGATGGGAGATAGAGGGCTGATGCGGTGAAGCGAGGGTTTTCGGCCCGCGGGGCCGCGGGCCCTCCAGCAGAGCCTAAACACCATTGGTCCTCGAGGCCGCGGGCCTTCGCTCAATATGTCGCGTTGAACTCCGCGGGCAGCGGCGCCACGGCTTTGAAGTGATGGCTGCGGCCGGCGAAATCGTAGCTGAAGCTCGTCTCGTGCGAGTGCAGGAAGAGCCGCTTCGATCCGGTGGTCTTGGCAAAGGCGCGGTTCAAGCCGAAGTCGCCGTAGGTCTGGTCGCCCACGATCGGGAGGTGACGCTTCGCGCATTGCACGCGCAGCTGGTGACTGCGGCCCGTGTGCGGCTCGAGCCGCACCAGCGAAGTCGAGAACGTGCCTTGGTGATGCTTGAGGAACTGAAAATGCGTCGCGGCGGGGATGTTGCCAGCCGTGGCGCGCGTGCGCACTTGGCCACCTTGCTTGTGCACGGCGAGCAGATCGCGCCAGAGCGCGATGCGCTCGGAGGGTTTGCCGAAGACGAGCGCGTGATAGACCTTGCGCACCTTCTTTTTTGCGAACTCCAGCTTGATCGTGCGCGCGAGTTCCTCGGCGCCGGCGACGAGGATCACGCCGGAGGTGGCGCCATCGAGCCGGTTGAGCAGCCAGAGCCGTTGCGGGCGACCGGCCGCGTCGTCCCAGAGAAACGCCTGTTCCTCCTCGCTGTAGCGGCACGTGAGGAGCGAGCGGGGCTCGTCGGCGCGAGCGTTGGGGTGCGACAGGATGCCGGCGGGTTTGTCGAAGGCCGCGAGACCGTTTGCGTCGTGCGTGAGCAATTTCACGCCGGCGGCGAGCGGCAGGGTCGACCAGAAGGCAGGGGCGGGCGCGCTCACTCAGTAATGGAAGCTGAACGTCATCGTCTGGGTCTCGCCCAGCACGGCGATCATCTGCTTGGTCCACTTCCGGTAGGGTTGGCGCGCCGTGATGGCGTTGGTGGCCGCGTAGGCTCCCTGTTTTCCGGAAGTTTCCTCGACCTCGAGGATGTAGATCTCGCCCTCGGCGTTGAGCGTGAACTTGACCACCGCGGTGCTGCCCGAGCGCGGATGGATGCGGCTCTCCTGCAGGATGGCAAACCAGCTCAGCTGCACGATCTCGATGAATTCCTGCATGTATTCGCCGTATTCGCTCCAGCGCGCATCGATGCCGAGGACGCCGATATTGGACGTGCCCGCGATGCGGTTCTGCAGCGGGTTCGGCCGGGCCTGCGTCAGGCGCGGTCTCGGGCGGGGCGTGTTGGGGCGTTGTTCCAGCACTTCCTCGGTCGCGACGAGTCCGCCGGTGGCGCTCTTGCCGTCCTTGGCGCCTTCCTGGAACTGCGGGGCGCCGGTCGAGGGCGATTTGCTCTGCGAGACGTTGGTGCCCACGCCTTCGGGATTGTCGCCTTCGAGTTTTTCGGTGCCGGAGAGTGGAACCTGCTCGGCGCGGGCCTGCTGGGCCTGCTGAGGGGTGACGTTCTCCAAGCTGTTCTGCATCGCGGTGGCCGCTGCGCCCTGCTGCGGCTGGGCCATGTCGCCGGAGACGATGGCGGTGTCGTTGCGGATGTCGTCGCGGCCCTTCACGCTCGGGCGGTTCTCGGGATCGATCTCCGGCGGCTTCTCCTGCTGGGCGGACTGCTGGTTGCGGTTGCTGTAATTGATCGTCTTGTCCGGCTCGTTCTCGGGCGCGTCGGGGTTCGTCTCCACGAAGCGGAACGGGTCGGGCTGCTTCGCCTCGGGCGCAGGGTCGGCGAGCTCGATGTTGAAATCTTGGCCGCGGTTCGCGTTGGCGGCGTCCAGATTCGCGCGCGTGGCGATGAACTTCTCGGCCGGAAAATACGGCGCGAGACAGAAGAGCAGGACGTGGAACAGGACCGTGCAGGCGATGCCGATGCCGATGGAGCGGGTCTCGCGATCCCGGATCGGGTCGCGCGGGACGGCGGCGGGGGGCGGAGTCGGAGGACGCTGGGACTTGGGCAACGTGAGCACGTTTTGGCGGATTTCAGCCCAACAGACCCGCGTGAGTCAAAAGTTGTTTCGTCTCCTCGAGCGGAAGTCCCACAATGTTTGTCATCGACCCGCGAAAACCGGCCACGATCAGGTCGCCATGCTCCTGAATTGCGTAGCCGCCGGCCTTGTCGAGGGTGTGGACGAGCGAGAGGTAACGCTCGATCGTGTCCTCCCCGAGGGTCTTGAAGGTCACTTCGCTGGCCACGCCAGCATCGAGTTTCAGGCCGTCCGCTGCCCGCCGCAGAGCGAGGCCCGTGAACACCTTGTGGGTGCGCCCGCTGAGCCGCCGCAGCATCGCGCGCGCCGCGGCGAGATCGGCCGGCTTGTTCAGGACCACGTCGTCGATGAAGACCGTCGTGTCCGCCCCGAGCACCGTGGCATCGGGATGGCGCGCGCTCACCCACTCCGCTTTCAGCGCGGCGTTGTGCGCGACCATGTGGCGCGGGTCGGCATCCGGCGCCTCGTGTTCCGTGACCTCGGCCGGCACCACCGCGAAGGGACAGCCGAGGCGGCCCAGGAGCTCGAGACGGCGGGGCGAAGCGGAGGCGAGGATGAGGCGCGGCATGCAGCCTGCACAGTTGGCAGCGAATCGAGCGTCCGGCTAGCGGGATTTTGCACCTTCGGGTTGCAGTTAAGCTCCGGCCGCGCAACTTTGGCGCTTCCATGCGCATCGGGCTGGCCCAACTCAATCCCATCGTCGGCGACCTTTCCGGCAACCGCCGCCGTATCCTCGACGCCTACGGCGCCCTCGTGGCGCAAGGCGCGGAGCTGGTCCTGTTCCCGGAACTGGTCGTCTGCGGCTATCCTCCGCGCGACCTGCTGTTCAAGCAGCGCTTCATCACCGACGTCGAGGGCGTCACGCGCGAACTCGCGCGCGAGATCGGCGACGTGCCCGCGGTGATCGGCACCGTGCTCGCCAACGCGACCGGACGCGGTCGGCCGGCCTACAACGCCGCCGTCTTCTGTCACCGCGGCGAGATCCTCCACGCCGCCCACAAGTGCCTCCTGCCGACCTACGACGTGTTCGACGAGGACCGCTATTTCGAGCCCGCGCCCGAGCCCACGATCGTGGAGTTCGGTGGCCGGCGGATTGCGCTGACCGTGTGCGAGGACATCTGGACGCACGAGCTGGTTTCAACGCGCCGCCTCTACGACATCGATCCCGTGCAGTGGCTCAGCACTCGCCGCGTCGATCTCGTGCTCAACGTCTCCGCGAGCCCTTGGCACCTCGATAAGAATTCCCTCCGCCGCACGCTCGTCACCGGCACCGCGGTCCGTTGCGGCTGCCCGGTGGCGTATTGCAACGCCGTCGGCGGCAACGACGAGCTCATCTTCGAGGGCCGCAGCGTCGTCAGCGACGCCCAAGGCCGCCTGCTCGCGGGCCTCGCCGCGTTTCGCGAGGAACTGCGCGTGGTCGACGTGCCGCTGGGGACGGCGCCGGCTTCCACACCCGCGGCGCTTGAACCCACTTACGAACAGGAGGAACTGGCCGACGTGCACGACGCGCTCGTGCTCGGCCTGCGCGACTACGCGCACAAAACCGGTTTCAAAAAGGCCCTGCTCGGCCTCTCCGGCGGCATCGATTCCGCGCTCGTCGCCGTGCTCGCGGCGCGCGCCCTCGGCGCGGAGAACGTCATGGGCGTCAGCCTGCCCTCGGTGATCTCCAGCCAGCACAGCAAGGACGACGCCGCCACCCTCGCGCGCAACCTCGGCATCGCCTTCCACACGCTTTCCATCGCCGACGTCGTCGCCTCCGCCGAGACGACGCTCGCCCCGCTCTTCGCCGGACGTCCGCGCGATATCGCCGAGGAGAACATCCAGGCCCGCGCCCGCGGCCTGTTGCTCATGGCGATCTCCAACAAGTTCCACTCGCTCCTGCTCACCACGGGCAACAAGAGCGAACTGGCGGTTGGTTACTGCACGCTCTACGGCGACATGTGCGGCGGCCTCGCGGTCATCTCCGACGTTTTCAAGACGCAGGTCTATGCGCTCTCGCGTTGGATCAACCAGACCGCTGGCCGCGAGATCATCCCGCGCTCGACGATCGAGAAGCCGCCGAGCGCCGAGCTGCGTCCGGACCAGACCGACCAGGACTCGCTGCCACCCTACGACGAGTTGGACGCCCTGCTGAAGGGTTACGTTGAGCAAGGTCTGTCCCGTGCCGAACTCGTCGCGCGCGGTTTCCCGGCGGCGATGGTCAACGACGTCATCCGCAAGGTCGACCTCAACGAATACAAGCGCAAGCAGGCCGCCCCCGGCCTCAAGATCACTCCCCTCGCCTTCGGCGTCGGCCGCCGCATCCCGATCGTGCAGAAATACGTGAATTAAAATTGAACACCACAACTGTCGGATACGTTAATCCTAACGGGCAAAGAGTGGTTCGCAGAACAGATATGCCCGGGACGGATCATCTCCAGAAAATCTACGTGCTCCACTGCACGAACTGTAACACCACTTACGGTGCAAATGGGTCAGACATACATCTCCGGAAATGTCCGCACTGTCAGAATGGTGCCAAAGGTCTGAAGTTCGAAACATGAGGAGACGAACCGCTAATCTGCGCTAATCGACGCTGATTTTTATGAGCACCGAGCCGATGCAGCAGGAAGGATATGACTTCATGGCTGCAGCCTTTGCCGTCTATAACGAGCTCGGCAACGGCTATACGGAGGATGTCTACCAGGAAGCCTTGGAACTGGAGCTCACGGAGAGGGCGATGCCGTTTCAATCGCAGGCCGAGTTGACCATTTGCTACCGAGGCCGCCCTTTGCGCAGGAGATTTCGCCCGGACTTGGTCGTTTGTGAAGGTCTCGTCGTGGAGCTAAAGGCCGTCGCCGCCCTTGCGCCCGAGCACGAAGCGCAGGTGTTGAACTATCTCAAGGCGACCGGTAAGCCGGTTGGATATCTGGTCAATTTCGGGCATCGCGAAAAACTCGAATGGAAACGCTTTGCCCGGACCCGAAAGATTAGCGTCAATGAGCGAAAATCAGCGGTTTAAAAACATGTCTCCCACTTCCGACCAACTCTTCGAACGCGCCAAGCAACTCATCCCCGGCGGCGTGAATTCCCCCGTCCGCGCCTTCCGCTCCGTCGGCGGTGCGCCGTTCTTCACGCGTTCTGCGCAGGGTGCGACGCTCACGACGGTCGACGGGCGCGAGCTCATCGACTTCGTCTGCACTTGGGGGCCGGCCATTCACGGGCACAACCACCCGCGCATCAAAGCCGCGCTCGCCGCCGCGCTCGAACGCGGCACCTCCTTCGGCACGCCCAATCCGCTCGAGGTCGAGATGGCCGAGTTGATCGTCCAATTTTTCCCCTCGATCCAGAAGGTCCGCATGTGCTCAAGCGGCACCGAGGCGACCATGTCCGCCATCCGCCTCGCGCGCGGCTTCACGAAGCGTGACAAGATCATCAAGTTCGCCGGCTGCTACCACGGGCACAGCGACTCGCTGCTCGTCGCCGCTGGCTCCGGCGCGCTCACACATGGCAACCCTGACAGCGCCGGCGTCCCGGCCGCTTTCGCTCGCGAGACGATTGTCCTGCCCTACAACGACACCGCGGCGCTCGACGCCGCCTTCGCCGCCAATCCCGACGCGATCGCCTGCATCATCCTCGAGCCCTACATCGGCAACGTCGGCTTCATCAAGCCGGACCCGGGCTACCTCCAGTATGTGCGCCAGATCACGGCGGCGCACGGCACCGTGCTCATCTTCGACGAGGTCATGACCGGCTTCCGCCTCGCGCGCGGCGGCGTGCAGGAACTGGAAAAAATCACGCCCGACCTCACCACGCTCGGCAAAATCATCGGCGGTGGCCTGCCGGTCGGCGCCTTCGGCGGTCGCGCCGACATCATGGATCACCTCGCACCGCTCGGCCCGGTCTATCAAGCCGGCACCTTGAGCGGCAACCCGCTGGCCATGGCCGCTGGCATCGAGTCGCTCAAGATGCTCGCGGAGTTCAATCCCTACCCGCGTCTCGACGCGCTGGGCCGGCAGGTCGTCAGCGCCGCCCGCTCCGCCGCCGCCCGCAAGGGCCTGCCGCTCCAAGCGCCGCAAGTCGGCTCCATGTTCAGCCTTTTCTTCACGCCCACGCCGGTCCGCGACATGCCCACGGCACTGACCTCCGACGCGAAGCTCTTCGGCAAGTTCTTCCACGCCTGCCTCGCTGGCGGCGTTTACCTGCCGCCGAGCGCCTACGAGTCGTGGTTCCTCAGCACGGCGCACGAGGGCCGGGCCATTGAGCGCGCTTGCGAAACCATCACAAAGGCCATTGAGTCGCTTTAACCTAAGAAACGGCGTCCGCCGCCGTTGGGGTTAACGTCTCAATGAAGTTCCTGCGTCTCCCGCTCGCCCTCCTCGCCGTCGCTTGCGCCGCGGCTGCGGCTGTCGCCCAGCCGGCGGACGCGCCGGTGTTGCCGCTCGACGAACTTCAGCCGGGCATGAAGGGCGAGGTTTGGACCGTCTTTCGAGGACGCGACTCGGAGTCCTTTCAAGTGGAGGTGAAGGGCGTGCTGCGCAACGCGCTCGGTCCGGGCAAGAGCCTCATCCTTTGCGAACTCACCGACCCGCGCGTGCAGCCGATGGGCGCCGTTGCAGGCATGAGCGGGAGTCCGCTCTATATCGGGGGCCGGTTGGCCGGCGTGTTGTCTTACCAGATCCAACGCTTCGAGACGGTGCGCTATGCAGGCTTCACGCCGATCGCGGATATGCTTGAGGTCAGCGCGCTGCCGGCGACGCGTCCTGCGCCGGCTTCGCCGCTGCCGATTCCGGTGCGCAGCGAGCGCCAAGCGGATAACTCCACGCAATCCGCCCGCGCCATCCCGGCCCCGCCCGGTGCCGATTTCCAACCCTTCGCCCCGGTCTTCTCGATCGGCGGCATTTCCCCACAGGTGGCCGCGCTGATGGCGCCGCAATTCGCGGCGCTCGGCCTGAACGCCGTCGCGCTCGGTGGCAATCTCGGCAACACCGCTGCCGAACCGCTCGCCACCGCGTTGCCGGAACTCAAACCGGGCGGCGTGGTCGCCGCGGCGCTGGCCGTGGGCGACATCACCATGGCCGCCGGCGGCACCGTCTCCCATGTCGACGGCAACCGCGTGCTCGCGTTCGGTCATCCGCTCATGACGCTCGGCGCCACCGAGGTTCCGATGGCGGAAGCCGAGATCGTCGCGATTCTCCCGAGCTCGCTGAACTCGATCAAGGTGAGCAACACCGGGCGCGTCATCGGCGCCTTCAGTCAGGATCGACTCTCCGGCATCTACGGCGAGATCGGGCGCATGCCGCGCCTCGTGCCGGTCGAGATCAGCCTGCCCGCGCGCCTGAACCGCCAGAACCTGAAATTCTCCGTCGTGCAGCACGAGATGCTGTTGCCCGCCATCGCCGCCACCGGTCTGACGCAGGCCGTCATCGGCTCCAACGAAGCCGGTCTCACGCGTGGATTCCGCCTGCGCGCCAGCGTAGAATACGCCGGTCGCGCCCCGGTTGAGTTCAGCCAGCTTTATCCCGGTCCGCAGGGCTTCACGCAGGGCGTCGCCGAGGTCACGGCCACGTTGCAGCAGTGGCTGTTCAATCCTTACGAGCGCACCTTCCCCGAGCGCATCCGCTTTTCCGTCGAGGAGACGGCGGACACGCCCGTGGGCTACGTCGAGGTCTTCCAGGTCTCGCGCACGCAGGCGGCGCCGGGCGAGACGCTCATGGCCTCGGTCAACTGGCGCGGCTTTCAAGCGGAGAAGTTCAACGAGACCTTCACGATCCCCGTGCCCGCGGATTGGACCGGCCGTCAGCTGGAGATCGTGCTCGCGACCGGCAGTCAGCTCGATGAACTCGCCGGCCGCCCACGCTCCCTCGGTGTGCACCAGCTGCGCAACTTCGACGAATACCTCGGCATGTTGCGCGACGAGCGACCGACCGACGGCCTTTATCTCGCCGTGGTCGAGCGCGCGACGCTGTTTACCGACCAGACTGCGCGCACGGTGGAACTGCCCGGCTCCTTCGAGCGCATCGCCCGTGGCACGGACGCCGCCCGCTACCAAAGCCGTGCGGCCGCGGTCGTGCTCTGGGAACGGCACGTGCTGCCGGGCCGTCTCTTCAACACGAATCTCCGTCGCCCGCTGCAGGTGACGGATTAGTTCAGCGGATCCTCTCCGCGTGCGCGCGCGGGCCTTTCCTTTCTCATGCGTCTTCCCTTTTGCCTCGCCCTGCTTCTCGGCTCATGCGCTGCGCTGCCGGCCGCCCCGCTCTCCAAGCAACTTGACATCGACTTCTACCGCGAAGCGCCCAACCGCAACCTGAAGGGGGTCGCGGTGCGCTCCGACGGCCGGCTGCTCGATGGCCCGATCGTGCGCGACTTGTCGGGCACCGTGTCGGCCGATCTCTGGTGGACGTTGACGCCCGCCGCCGAAGGCGATGCGTGGCTGCTCGGCACCGGACCGGAGGGCAAGGTGTTCCGCGTCACGCTCGCGGAAAAAGAAGGCGTCCAAGCCGAGCTCGCGGCCGATCTCGAGGCGACGCACGTGTTCGCCCTCGCCGTCCTGCCGGATGGCAGCTTCCTCGCCGGCACGTCGCCGCAAGGCACGCTCACGCTCGTGCGGGGTGGCAAGCCGGTCGCTTCCGTGCTGCTGCCGGTGGACTCGATCCTCGATCTCCTCGTGCTGCCCGGCGACCAGCCGACCGTCTTGGTCGCGACCGGAAATCCCGGCCGCATCTACCGCGTCGATCTCGCGCAATTCACCGCGGCCGGCGAAGGCAAGGAGCGCCTGGCCGATGCCGCCGCTCTGAGTCAGGCCGGCATCTCGCTCCTCGGGGAGATTCGCGATCGCAATGTTCGCCGGCTGCTCCGGCTCAGTGACGGTCGCATCATCGCCGGCTCGGCGCCGCGCGGCAACGTTTACGCTTTCAACGCCGAAGGCGGCGCGCCCCGGCTCTTGCTCGAGAATCGCGAAGCTGAAGTCACCGACCTCATCGCGGCGCCCGACGCGCGCGGTTTCTACGCCGCGCTGACCATCGCTGCGGCTACCGGCGAGGCTCGCGTCAGCCGCGCCGCGACACCCGTCGCGCTCACGCCCAAGCCCGGCGCCGAGCCGCCTGTCGAACCCGCGCCCGACGCGGAATCGCGCCCGGAACGTTTCACGGGTCGCGGTCAACTCGTGTGGTTCCCTGCTTCGGGCCTGCCCGAGACGGTGGTTAGTCGCAGCAACCTCGCCTTCTACCGGCTGGCGTGGCACACGGCGGAGTCCCGTGCGTGGCTCCTCATCAGCGGTGGCGAGCAAGGCGAACTGCTCGCCTACGATCCGGCGGAGCGACGCAGCGTGAATCTCGGCGCCTCCACCTCCGCGCAAGTCAACGCGATCGCCCCGCTCCCCGGCGCGTCCGGCCGCTTCCTGCTCTTGCGCAACAACGCCACGGGTTTGTCAGAACTGGCTTTCGGTGCGGCCGCGACGCGCTTGATCGAGACGCGCAAGCTCGACCTCGGCGTGCCGGCCGAGATCGGCCAATTGCGTTTCGCGCAGGCCGCGCCACCCACCGGCGAAGGCGTGAGCGTCGCCCTGCGGACGAGTTTTGGCAGCGATGAACTCGAAGGCTGGAGCGACTGGACCGACCTGCGTCCGCAGGACGGCGGCTGGTTCGCTCCCGGTCTGCTCGGCCGCTACGTGCAGGTGCGCGTGCAACTCGCCGCCGGCGCCGCCACGCCCGTCGTCGAGCGCGCGACGCTGCACTATCTGCCGCAGAATCGCCGCCCGCAGCTGACTGATTTCCGCGTCTTTCCGGCCAATCTCGGTCTCATTCCGGCGCCCGAGCCGGCCGCGAATCCGGCTTCCACGCTCGGGCAATACCTCAACCCGAACCCGCGCGAGAACGCCGAACCCGATGGCCGCCGTCGCACCGCTCTGCTCAACAGCCAGCTCGTGCCCCAGCCGGGCGCGCAATTCATCTTCTGGACTTTGACCGATCCCGATGACGACAACGTCGTCGCGACCTTCGCCATCGCTCCTGCCGGCACCGAGGATTGGAGCGACCTCGCGATCGACACCGCCGATCCCTACGTGCAATTCGACATCTCCCACCTCGCCGAGGGCCGCTACCGCACGCGCCTCACCGCTCGCGAGATCGGGCCGCGCCCGGCCGAGCAGCGCCTGCGCTACACCTTCGAGACGGAGGGCCTGGTCGTCGATCGCACCGCGCCGCAGATCCTCGCGTCCGATGCGACGCGCGTCGACGGCGTGTGGCGGATTCGCCTCGAGAGTGTGGATGCGCTCAGCGCGCTGGAAGGCGCCGAATTCATCCTCAACAACGGCGCCCGCGCCACCATCGAGCATCCCGCAGACGGCATCCTCGACAGCCAGCGCGAGACCTTCGTCGCCGAATTCACGGTCGCCCAAGCCGCCGCCGCGACCTCCGTCGAGATTGTCGTTTACGACAAGGCCGGCAACAGCGCCGCCCGCCGGCTCAGCCTGAACTGAACGTTTCCCATGCGCCACGCCCGCTCACATCCTCGCAGCCCCAGTCGCGTCGCCGCGACCACTGCCTGCCTGTTAGCGCTGCAGCTCGCGGTCGGCGCGTCGGAGACCGAATCCAACGCCGCCGCGCGCCCGCCGGCCACGCCGACTTACACGCGGTCGGGAGCCGACTTGGTGGCGAGTGCGGAGCGGATTCTCTACAAGCGCACGCCGCAGGAGGATCTGCACCTTCATGTGCTCCGGCCTGCCGGCGCGTCCTCGGAGCCCTTGCCCGCCATCGTGTATTTTTCCGGCGGCGGTTGGGTCACCGAAAATGTCGAGGGGCAGATTCCGGTGGCGGCCTGGTTCCGCGATCACGGCATCATCGCCATCACAGCGGAGTATCGCGTGCGTTCGCGTTCCGGCACCACGCCGGTCGAGTGCGTGCGCGATGCGCGTTCCGCTGTGCGCTATGTGCGGGCTCACGCGCGCGAACTCGGCATCGACCCCGCGCGCATCATCGTCGCCGGCGGCTCGGCTGGCGGCCATATCGCCGCCAGCACGGTGCTGCCGACCGGCGACGAACCCGGTGAGGATGTCGGTGTCAGTTGCCGCGCGGATGCGCTCGTGCTGCACAATCCCGTGCTCGGCGAGGGCTTCGGGCGCGAGTTTTTCGCCGAGCACCCCGAGCTGTCCCCGCTGCGCGGTGTGACTGCGGATTGGCCTCCGACCATCCTCTCCTGTGGCACGAAGGATCCGCTGACGCCGCATGAAGTGGCGGTCAAATTCACGGCCGCCATGCAGGACGCGGGCAACGTCTGCGAACTCATCACGGTGCCGGAGGCCGGCCATTCCTGCGATTGGCCGGTCAGCAATCCGAATTTCCTCCCCACCCTGCAGCGCATGACCGCGTTTCTGCGCGAGCAGGGCCTCATGCCCTGAGCTGCCACCGGTTCTCGCGCCCGGTGGCGCGCGAAATCGGGTGCTTGGCGCGCTATTCGCTCCCCATTTTGCCGCGGTCCGTCATCGTGCGGAGACATGGCTCTCCTCGGCAAACTCAACCGGCTCCGCATCGTGCGCTTCGCAGCGCCGGGCTATTATCTGGATGGCGGCAGCCACGGGGAGATTCTCCTGCCGGCCCGCTACATCCCCGCGGGCAAAGTGCCCGGCGATGAACTGGAGGCGGTGGTCTATCGCGACACCGAAGACCGGCTCGTCGCGACCACGGACCGGCCCCGCGCTTACGCCGACGAATTCGCCGCGTTGCGCGTGGTGAGCCTCACGCCGCGCATCGGCGTGTTCCTCGATTGGGGTCTCGAAAAGGATCTGCTGCTGCCGATCCGCGAGATGTCCGGACCGTTGCAACCAGGCGACAAGGCGGTCGTGCTCGTGCGGGTCGATCCGCACACCGACCGTTTGATCGCCACGGCGCGCTTCAACCGCTTCCTCGATCAGACGCCCGCGCGTTACCACGAGGGCGAATCCGTGCGTCTGCTCGTCGCGAGTCGCAGCCCCATCGGCTACAACATGGTCGTGAACAATGCGCATCGCGGTCTGCTTTACCACACGGAGCTCGCCGGCGGAGCGCTGGAACTCGGCCAAGTCGTCGAGGGCTACGTGCGCGCCATCCGTCCTGACGGGAAACTCGATCTCGCCTTGGGCAAGGCCGGCTACCGCCGGGTCGCAGAGCTCACGGATCGCATCATCGCCGCGCTAGAAGCGGCGCCCGGCGGCCACTTGCCCTATGGCGACAACAGCATCCCCGAGGAAATCCGCGACGCTTTCGGCGTGAGCAAGAAGGCGTTCAAGCAGGCCATCGGCGCCCTTTACCGCGACCGCCGCATCGTAATCGAGTCGACCGGCATCCGGCTCGTGACGCCGAATACGTGAAGCGAGTTCGGCGTCTGGGTTGTTACCCTACGGACATTTTGCGTGCGGCGATCGGGACGATCGCCGCTACCTCGCCGAACCGATTTTTCCGACAGCGAAAACCGCTCACGCGCGCGGATGCGCTTTGGCGTAGATCTGCTGCAGTCGCGCCACGCTCGTGTGCGTGTAGATTTGCGTCGTGGCGAGGTTGGCGTGGCCGAGCAGCTCCTGCACGGCGCGCAGGTCCGCGCCGGAATTGAGCAGGTGCGTCGCGTAGGAGTGGCGCAGCTTGTGCGGCGAGAGATCCATCGGCAGATCCGCGAGCGCGAGGTAGCGCTTCACCAGCAGTTGCACCGCGCGCACGGTCAGGCGTTTCTGCGCCGGCGTGACCAGCACCGCATCGTCCGGACCGGTGCGGCGCGCGAATTGGTCGCGGAATTTCTCCAACACCGCCACGGCCACGCGTCCGAGCGGGCAGATGCGTTCCTTGCGGCCCTTGCCCAGCACGCGCGCGCTGCCCGCAGCCAGATCGACGGACCCGTAGTTCAGCGCGACGAGCTCGCTGACACGCAGCCCGCCGCCGTAGAGCAGCTCGAGCACGAGGCGGTCGCGCCAGGCGGTGAAAGCATCGATCGTTTGATTCTCCAGCAAGCGTGTCGGCCCGCGCAGCAACAGGTCGACCTGCGACTCGGTGAGGAATTTCGGCAACGCCCGCTGCAGCTTGGGCAGCGGCACCCCGGTGAAGGGATTGCGCGGCACCTTGCCGCGCCGCTGCCAGTAACGGAAGAAAGTGCGGAGGCCCGAGACGTGATTGTGCAGCGTGCGGCGACTGAAGCGGCGCTGGCCTTCGATCACGAAGTCGCGCATGTCGCGAGGACCGAGCGCGGCGATACCGCGCTCCCAGCGTCCGCCGGCTTGCGCCCAACGATGGAAATCCTCGAAGGCCTGCCGGTAGTTGCGGACGGTGTAGGCGGAGTAGCGGCGCTCCTTGCCGAGGTGGGCCAGAAACGGCTCCAGCCACTCGGCCGCGACCGCCTCCGGGAGCGGAGCTGGCACGGACGGGCGAGAGGCGTCACTCATGCGGGGAATGCGCGGAGCGGCGGCGCGGGTTTAGGTGCCACTCGTCGCCGCAACACGATCCTCGACGGTGCGCATGACGCGGTCGCATTCGCGGCGCAACGCCATCTCGGGATCGAGGCCCGCGAGCCGGCACGCCGCGGCCAATTCGAACAGCGCACGCCCCGCGGCGGCCTCATCGAGTCCGGCGGCGCGACTGGCGATCGCCGCCGAGTTCACGATCCCTTCGGTGGGCAGGTTTTGTTTCGCGATGCGTTTCGCCACGTCCTCGGCGAACATCAGCGCGGGCAGGCGCGGCGGCAGTTGTTTGAACAACCGCGACTCGGCCTTGCCGCTCGCGGCTTTCTCCTGGGCCTTCACGCGCTCCCACACCTCGATCACTTGCGCGGAGGTCTCGGCCTGCGCGGCGCCGAACACGTGCGGGTGGCGGCGGACGAGCTTGTCGTTGATGTCGCGGGCGACGTCGTCGAAGTTGAACTCGCCCCGCTCCGCCGCGAGTTGGGCATGGAACACGACTTGCACCAGCACGTCGCCGAGTTCCTCCCGCATGTGCGGGAGGTCGTTCCGGTCGATCGTATCGAGCAGCTCGCTGCACTCGTCGATCAGGCAGCGCGCGAGGGTCTGGTGGGTTTGCTCGCGGTCCCAGGGGCAGCCGTCGGGGGCGCGGAGGCGCGCCAGCGTCTGGCGCAGGTCGTCGATGGCACTCATCGGGCTCACTTTCGGGGCGATTGTGCCGGTGACAAGAAACTTGTGGGTTGAACTGCCCGTCCGTTGGCCAATCCTTGCGAGCTTACCTCCATGGACAAACTGGCCGAAATCATGGCGCACAAGCGGCAGGAAATCGCCGCCTTGGTGCGCCCGATCGCCGACGCCGAGCTGGCGCAGGCGCACGCCGCGCTGCCGCCCGTGCCGTCGTTCGCCGCCGCGTTGCGCCGGGGCGATGGTCGGCTGGCGATCATCTCGGAGATCAAGCGCCGTTCGCCTTCCGCCGGGGCCATCCGCGAGGATGTGCGCGCGCTCGACCAAGCCCGACGTTACCGGGCCGCGGGCGCGGCGGCGCTCTCCATCCTCACCGACGAGCGTTACTTCGGCGGCCGGTTGTCCGACCTCGAGGAAGTCACGGCGCACTTCCGCGCGGAGCCGCCCGCGGTGCCCTGCCTGCGCAAGGATTTCATGGTGCACCCCGTGCAGGTGCTCCAAGCCCGCCAAGCCGGCGCGAGCGCGATCCTCATCATCGTGCGCGCGCTCACCGACGCCGAGATGGCGGCGCTCCACCGCGCCGCGCAAGCCGCCGGACTCGATGCGCTCTTCGAGATTCACGACGAGGCCGATCTCGACCGTGCGCTGGCCCAGGACGCGCGGATCATCGGCGTCAACAACCGCGACCTCGCCATTTTCAAGACCGACCTGTCGCTCTCGGAGCGGCTCATCCCCCGCTTCCCTGCGCACGTGACCGCGGTGAGCGAGAGCGGCATCTTCACTGCGGCGGACGCGGCGCGCGTGCATGCCGCCGGCGCTCACGCCGTGCTCGTCGGCGAGGCGCTGATGCGGGCCGACGACCCCGCCGTCCTCATCCGCGAATTCCAAAACTCATGACCGCGCAACTCACTCCCTCCGATCCCCGCGTCACCGTCGGTGGCCTGCTCTATTTCGGCCGCATGGTCGACAAGATCCGCAAGCACGCCCGCGGCGGGTTGCGCGCTGATTTTCACGCCAACCTCGGCAAGGGCATGGACGCCCGGATGTGCAATTTCCTGCATGTCGGCTACGAAGCCCTGAAGGCCGAAGTGCTCGCCGGCGCCACGGACGCGCAAGCCTTGGAGTGGTGCTACGCGCACGGCCATCGGTTGAGCGACGATGACATCGTCATCTGGAATGACTTCCTCGCCAAGCGCGGCGACCGCGACGCCTCCACGCCGATCCTCGAGAAATACAAGGCCGAGGCGGGATTCGCCAGCCGCACCGATGTGCGAACCTTCCTCGAGTTCTGGGCGATCGACGAAGGCCGCACCCCCTGAGCATGCCGCTGACGCTCACCGGCACCCGTGAGTTGCTTGTCCGCCTCGGTCATTCGCCGAAGCGTTTTCTCGGTCAGAATTATCTCATCGACGGCAACATCGTCCGCAAATCCGTCGAACTCGGCGCCGTCGCGCCCGGCGAGACGGTCGTCGAGATCGGCCCGGGCCTCGGCACGCTGACCTCCGCGCTGCTGGCGGCCGGCGCCAGCGTCTGGGCGGTGGAGAAGGACGCCACCATGGCCGCGCACCTGCGCGCAACGCTCGCCACGGAGCACCCCGGACGCCTCCACCTGATTGAGGAGGATGCCGTCGCCCACCCAATCGCCGACCTGCCCGCGGAGCGCACGGCGGCCTTCAAGATCGTCGCCAATCTCCCCTACGCGATCTCCACGCCGTGGATGGATGCCGTGCTCGGCGGACCGCTCCCGCAGCGCATGGTGCTCATGCTGCAGCAGGAGGCGGCGCAACGTTACGTCGCCGAGCCGGGCACGAAGCAGTTTGGAGCCATCTCCATCTTCGTTCAGTCCGCCTTCCTTGCGGAGCGCGGGCACAAGGTTCCGGCCTCGTGTTTTTATCCGGCGCCGGACGTGGAGTCCTGCCTGCTCAACCTCGTGCGCCGGCCCGAGCCCTTCGTCTTCGCCCCGGCGGTCAAGCGGCTCATCCGCGAATGTTTTCAACAACGCCGCAAACAGATCGGCGCGCTGCTCCGCCACAAGTTGCCCGACGGCGGCGCCGGCTGGATCGCCGGGCTCGCTGCGGTCGGCCTCGATGCGCGTGCCCGTCCCGAGGAGATCCCGGTCGCCCAGTGGCAGGTGCTCCAAACTTGATTCGGGCCACCTGCGCCCGCGCTTGAAAAGCCTGCGTCGACCCGCAACGTTGTCCCGATTCCCCATGCGCCTTCTGTCTGCCGCCGTCCTGCTCTGTGCCGCGCTCTGCACCGGTGCGCAGGCACAGGAAGGCCCGGCGGCGACACCGGCTCCAGCTGCGCCGGTTCCGACGCTCTACGGGCAGGAGAAAAACGGTTTCTACACCGCGCCGGAGAAACGCTTCCGCGTGGCGATCCCGGTGCTGCCTGAGCTCGGTGGCCAGGTCCACGACACGCCCAACGTGGTCACGTTCGACGACGACGTCAGCGTGCACGCCAGCATCGCCTGCTTCCCGCTCGACCTTTCGCAGCGCTGGGAACTCGAGACGCGCGGCCGTCGCGATTACCTCGCCTATTTCTACGCCAGCTTCGTATTTTCCGAGTTCGAGCGGCGCTATCCCGGCGCGGCGAACGAGCCCAGTCTCTACACCGCCGAGCTCAAGGACGGTGCGCTCTTTGTCTTTACGCTGCTGCCCGGCGGTTCCTCCTTCGCCGCCCGCAGCCAGGTCGTGCCTGCTCCCGCCGATGCGCCGCTCGTCGCCAAGCGCGGCACGCTGCTCTTCGTCGAGCGCGACTGCATCTTCATCCTCAGCCTCGAACTCGCCGAGCGCATCACGCAACGCTCCACCTTCGAGAAGACCACCGTGCAGGAAAACGAGCTGCTTCGCGAACGCCTGCTCGAACTCGTGCAGCGCATGCAGATCCCCGCTCCTCAGGCGCCCGCGCGCCGTCCCTGAAAATTTTCCCATGAAACTCCCCGCCTTCCTGTTTCTGACTATGTGTGCCGCCTCCGTCGCCTTGGCCAATTTCGACCTCAACGCCACCCGCGCTCCGGCGCCGGAGAAGCGCCCGAAGGATGTCACCGTCCACGAGGACAAGCGCATCGACGACTACTTCTGGCTGCGCGAGAAGGAGAATCCCGAGGTCCGCACCTACCTCGAGCAGGAGAACGCCTACACCGAGTCCGTGCTCGCGCCCGCGAAGGAGCTGCGCGCCCGCCTCTTCACCGAGATGCGCGGCCGCATCCAGGAGGACGACACCGGCGCGAAGGTGCCCTTCCGCGGCTGGCTCTACTACACCCGCACCGAGAAGGACCGCCAATATCCCATCTATTGCCGCATCGCCGACCAAGCCGGCGCGCAGGAGGAAATTCTCCTCGACCTCAACCGCCTCGGTGAGGGCAAGCCCTACGTCGCCATCGGCCATTACCGCGTGAGCGACGACGGTGCCCGACTCGCCTACTCGATCGATTGGACCGGCTACCGCCAATACGAGGTCTTCGTCATGGACCTCGCCACGAAGGAACTCGTCCCGCAGCAGATCGGCAAGGTCTCCGATCTCGAGTGGGGCGCTGGCCACGACGTGCTCTACTACGTCACCGAGAACGAGTCCAAGCGCTCCGACAAGCTCCACCGCTACACGCTCAGCACCGGCGAACACGAACTCCTCCGCGAGGAGAAGGACGAACTCTTCAACATCGACGTCACCAAATCGCGCGACGGACGCTGGCTCTTCAGCACCGCCGTGAGCAAGGTCACTGCCGATGTGCACGCGCTGCCCGCCGACCAGCACCGCGGCGCGTTCCAGCCGCTGCTGCCGCGCCGTGAGAACATTCGCACCTTCGCCGACCACCACGAGGGCAAATTCTACTTCCTGACCAACGACGCCGCGAAGAACTTCCGCCTCGTCCGCGCCCCGGTCGACCAACCCGCGGCCTGGGAGGAAGTCATCCCGCACAACCCCGCGGTGAAACTCGAAAGCATCGACGTCTTCGCCCGCTATCTCGTCCTCGAGGAACGCGAGGAAGGTCTGCCGCACCTGCGCGCGTTTCACTTCGCCAGCGGCAAGTCCGAGCGTCTCGCCATGCCCGAGGCGGCTTACGAAGTCTCGCTCGCCTCTAATTGGGAATACGACACCGACCGCGTGCGCTTCAGCTACCAGTCGATGGTGCGCCCGGCCTCCACGTTTTCCACCGATCTCGCCACCGGCGAGCGCACGCTGATCAAGCAGCAGGCCGTGCTCGGCGGCTTCGATCCCGCGAATTACCGCGCCGAGCGCGTCTGGGCCACCGCGCGCGACGGCACGAAAATCCCGCTCTCCATCGTTTACCGCGCCGACGTCGACCGCACGCGGCCGCAGCCGTTCTGGCTCTACGGTTATGGCTCCTACGGCGTCAGCATGCCGATCACCTTCAGTTCGAACCGCCTCAGCCTGCTCGATCGCGGCGTCATTTTCGCCATCGCGCACATCCGCGGCGGCGGCGAACTCGGCGAGGAATGGCGCGAGGCCGGCCGCATGGAAAAGAAGATGACCACGTTCAACGATTTCGTCGATTGCGCCCAGTGGCTGGTGGACCAGAAGTGGACGACGCCGTCGCAACTCGTCACCTCCGGCGGCAGTGCCGGCGGTCTCCTCATGGGTGCCGTGCTCAACCAGCGCCCCGAGCTCTTCCGCGCCGCCCTCGTCGTCGTGCCCTTTGTCGATGTGCTCAACACCATGCTCGACGACACCCTGCCGCTCACCACGGAGGAATACGTCGAATGGGGCAACCCGAACGTGCGCGAGGAATACTTCTGGATGCGCGCCTACAGCCCCTACGACAACCTCAAGCCCGCGCGCTACCCGCACGTGATGGTCAACGTCTCCTTCTACGACAGCCAGGTGCCGTATTGGGAAGGCGCCAAGTATCTCGCCAAGCTGCGCGACGTGAACCAGGCCCCGGATCGCGCGCTGCTGCTGCGCACGCTCTTTGGCGCCGGACACGGCGGCGCTGCCGGACGCTACGACGCGTTGCACGATGTCGCGCGCGACTACGCGTTCTTCCTCAGCTCCCTCGGTCTGGCCGAGCCGGCCGCCGCGAAGTAACCCGCGTCCTCATGCTCCGCGTCCTGCTCCTCGCGTCCACCCTCGCAGCTGCGCTCACCGCCAGCGCGCAAGCCACTCCCGCCGCCCCCACTCCGCCCATGCGTCCCTACGGCCTCGTTCTGCACGGCGGCGCCGGTGTCATCCAGCGCGAGCAGATGACTCCTGAGCGCGAAGCCGAATACCGCGCCAAGCTCGCCGAGGCGATCGCCGCCGGCTACGCCGTGCTCGAGCGCGGCGGCCCGGCGCTCGACGCCGTCATCGCGACGGTGAACGTTCTCGAGGATTCGCCCCTCTTCAACGCTGGCAAGGGCGCCGTGTTCAACGCCGATGGCATCTGCGAACTCGACGCCTCCATCATGGACGGCGCGACGCAGCGCGCGGGCGCCATCGCCGGCGTTCGCCATATCCGCAACCCCATCAACCTCGCGCGCGACGTGATGGAGAAATCGCCACACGTGTTGCTCATCGGCGAAGGCGCGGAAAAATTCGCCTGGTCCCTCGGCTACGAGCGCGTCGAGAACGCGTATTTCCACACCGAGTTTCGCCGCCGCCAGCTCGAGCGCGCCAAGCAGCGCGAGCAGAATCCCGAGCGCCACAGCGCATCCGCGCCGACCGACCTCAGCACGCCGGGCGTGAGTGACGAGGCCTGGTTCTCCCGCGAGCAGAAGTATGGCACCGTCGGCTGCGTCGCGCTCGACCGCCAGGGCAACCTCGCCGCCGGCACCTCGACCGGAGGCATGACCAACAAGAAATTCGGCCGCGTCGGCGACGTGCCGGTCATCGGGGCCGGCACCTACGCGCACAACGCCACCTGCGCGATCAGCGCCACCGGCTGGGGCGAGTTCTTTATTCGCGCCACCGTCGCGCACGACATCGCCGCGCAGATGGAATACGCCGGCCGTGATCTCAACTCGGCCGCCGCCGCGACGCTGGCCAAGGTCGCCGCGCTCGGCGGCGATGGCGGTGTCATCGGCCTCGATCGCAACGGCAACGTCATGATGGATTTCAACTCCGCCGGCATGTATCGCGCTTACAGGCTTTCGCACCGCCCCGACGCCGTCGTGGCCATCTACGGTCACGAACCCCGCCGCTGAACCCCCGCGCATGCATACCAAACGCGAATTGCTCCAGCAGATCATCTCCACCCTCTCCGCCGAAGTGGAGCTGCTCACCACCGCCGCCCTCGCTACTCATGCCGAGGCCACCGACGACGAGAACAAGGCCGAGGACAAATACGACACGCGCGGACTCGAGGCTTCCTACCTCGCACACGGCCAATCCAAGGCCGCCGAGGAAGCCGCCCAGGCCGTCGCGCAATTCCGCGCGCTGCCCGTGCGTGATTTCGCCGCCACCGAGCCCATCAGCCTCGGCGCGCTCGTGCAGGTCGAGAGCCGCGGTCAGCCGGCCTATTATCTTCTCGGCCCGCGCGCCGGCGGCACCGAAGTCACCCACGGCGACAAGACCGTCATGGTCGTCACCCCGCAATCCCCGCTCGGTCGCCAGCTCGTGGGCAAGCGGCTCGGCGACCTGCTGCAGCTCGACGTCGGCGGCCGCAAGACCGAAGCACGCATCGCTGCGTTGGCCTGATCGGCGCGCCGCTCGTCGCTTCGCGCTTCCGGTCCCGCGCATTGACGGCGCAACGATTTTGCCTGTCCGCATGTTTCCCCTTGCCGGACGATTTTCACGCGCTGGACTCGACGCTTTTCCATGTCGACCTCGGACCTCCCGAATCCTGATCACGTCCTCCTCCTCGCCAAGGAACTGAACCTCAAGGTTCACCAAGTTGCCGCCACGGCCCAGCTGCTCAAGGGCGGCGCGACCGTGCCGTTCATCTCCCGCTATCGCAAGGAAGTCACCGGCGAACTCGATGAGGTGCAGGTCACCAGCATCCGCGACCGTCTCGAACAACTCCAGCAGCTCGACGAGCGCCGCGGCGCCATCCTCGCTTCGCTGACCGAGCGCAACCTGCTGACCGACGCGCTCAAGTCCGCCATCGGCGCCGCCACCACGCTCACGCAGCTCGAGGATATTTATCTTCCCTTCCGTCCGAAGAAGCGCACCCGCGCCACCATCGCTAAGGAGAAGGGCCTCGAAGCCCTCGCCGAACTCATCTGGGCGCAGGATCCGGCCAGCGACATCGCCGCGGCGGCCGCCGCGTTGGTCGGCCACGCCTACACGCTCGACGACGGCAAGAACACCGCGGGGCAGATCGCTTCCGCCGACGAAGCGCTCGCCGGCGCGCGCGACATTCTCGCCGAGCGCATGAGCGACGATGCCGCCGTGCGCGAGAAGCTCCGCGTGCTCTACCGCGAGCAGGCCGTCGTCTCCTCGAAGGTGATGTATGGCAAGGAGGCCGAGGGCGCGAAGTTCAAGGATTACTTCGACTGGAGCGAGCCGCTCGCCAAGGCGCCCTCGCACCGCATCCTCGCCATGCGCCGCGGCGAAAACGAGTCGTTCCTCATCATGCGCATCACGCTCCCCGACGAACTGCTCGGCCAGTCGATCGTGGAGCTGCACTTCGCGCGCAACGCCTCGCCCGCCGCCGCCCAAGTCCGCCTCGCCGCGCAGGACGCCTTCAAGCGCCTCCTCGCCCCCGCGATGGAAACGGAGATGCGCCTCGAATCGAAGAAGCGCGCCGACGAGGCCGCCATCAAGGTCTTCGCCGAGAATCTCCGCGAGCTGCTCCTCGCTGCCCCGCTCGGCCAGCGCGCCGTGCTCGCCATCGATCCGGGCTTCCGCACCGGTTGCAAGACCGTGCTGCTCGACCGCCAAGGCAAGCTGCTGCACAACGACGTCATCTTTCCCGATCGCTCGCCCGCCGAAGCCAAGGACAAGCTCAAGGGCTTCGTCGACTTCTTCAAGGTCGAGGCCATCGCCATCGGCAACGGCACCGCTGGCCGCGAGACCGAGGCCTTCGTCCGTGCCTGCGGCCTGCCGCCGTCAATCCCGGTCGTCATGGTGAACGAGTCCGGTGCCTCGATCTACTCGGCCAGCGAGGTCGCCCGCGAAGAGTTTCCCGACCACGATCTCACCGTCCGCGGCGCCGTCTCCATCGGCCGCCGTTTGATGGACCCGCTCGCCGAACTCGTGAAACTTGACCCGAAGTCGATCGGCGTCGGCCAATACCAGCACGACGTCGATCAGTCCGCGTTGCGCCGCTCGCTCGACGACCGCGTCATCTCATGCGTCAACGCCGTCGGCGTCGAGGTCAACACCGCCTCGAAGCAGTTGCTCAGCTACGTCTCCGGTCTCAACTCCGCCACCGCCGCCGCCATCGTCGCCCGGCGCAACGAGAAGGGCGCCTTCAAGTCGCGCGCCGACTTGCTCGACGTCCCGCGCCTCGGCCCGAAGGCCTTCGAGCAGGCCGCCGGCTTCCTCCGCATCCGCGACGCAGCGCACCCGCTCGACGGCAGTGCCGTGCACCCGGAGCGCTACGCGCTGGTCGAGAAGATGGCCGCGGACCTCGGTGCCACCGTCGCCGACCTCATGCGCGACGAGAAACTGCGCCAGCGCATCAAGCTGGAGAGCTACGTCACCGCGGACGTCGGCTTGCCGACGCTCAAGGACATCATGGCCGAACTCTCCAAGCCCGGCCGCGACCCGCGCGAGAAGTTCGAGACCTTCAGTTTCCAGGAAGGCGTGAGCAAGCCCGAGGATCTGAAGCCGGGCATGAAACTCCCCGGCATCGTCACCAACGTCACCGCCTTCGGTGCGTTCGTCGATGTCGGCGTCCACCAGGACGGCCTCGTGCACGTCTCGCAGCTGGCGGACTCGTTCGTCAAGGACCCTGCCGAGGTCGTGAAGCCGCAGCAGAAGGTGATGGTCACTGTCGTCGAGGTCGATCTGCCGCGCCAGCGCATCGCACTTTCAATGCGCACCAACCCGCAGCTCGGGCCGCGCACGCCGCTCGGCGCCGGCGCGAAGCCCGGCGGTGGCGGCGCTCGCCCCGGCGGTCCGTCCGGCAACCGCGCGCCCGCACCGCTGCCGAAGTCGACGCAGTCGCTCAACTCCGACTGGTTCAGCGCCGCGCTGAACAAGAAGAAGTGAACGCGGCCCGATGAGCTGGGTCTACGCCACGCTCCTGTCGGCGGTTTGCCTCGGCCTCTACGACCTGAGCACGAAGCACGCGGTGCGTGACAACGCCGTGTTGCCCGTGCTCTTCCTCGCCAACCTCTGTTCCGCGCTCATCTGGAGCGCGCTGATCGCGCTCGACCGCGCCGGCCCCGGGCTGCCCGCCCTGCTCCAAGTCGAGCCGCTCACCGGCTGGCAGCATGCGCAACTGGCGTTCAAGTCCATCCTCGTCGGCTCGTCGTGGATGTGCACCTACTTCGCGATCAAGCATCTCCCGTTGTCGCTCGCTTCGCCCATCCGTGCGACGGGCCCGATGTGGACGCTCGGTGGCGCGCTGCTGCTGCTTGGTGAACGGCCGAGCGCGCTGGAATTCGTGGGTGTCGGCCTCACGCTCGTGTCGTTCGTCGGTCTCTCGCTTGCCGGCGCGCGCGAGGGCATCCATTTTCATCGTAACAAATGGATCGGCTGGCTCGTGACCGGCACGCTGCTCGGCGCCGGCAGCAGTCTCTACGATCGCTTTCTCCTGCACGGACAGGGGTTCACCGCCGCGGCGGTGCAGGCGTGGTTCGCCATCTACCTTGCGTTGTTCTTCCTGCCCATCGTGCTCGCCTGGAAATTCCGGCTGTGGACGCGCCACGCGTTCGAGTGGCGCTGGACGATTCCGCTCGTGTCGCTCGGCCTGCTTGCGGCGGATTTTCTCTACTTCAACGCCCTGCGCGACCCCGATGCGCTCGTCTCGCTTGTGTCGAGCATGCGGCGCGGGAGCATCCTCGTGGCCTTCGCGGGCGGCATCTGGCTCTTCGGCGAGAAGAACGTCTGGCAAAAGCTCCCCGCTGTGCTCGGCGTGCTTGCGGGCATCGTGCTCACGTTGTTGGGCTGAGCGGCCGGCGCGGCACTTCGCAGACTTGTGTTCCCACGACCGGGCCTCACCGTCGCGGCATGTCCAACGCTGACTTGCAGATCGAGGTTCTCTCCACCGGGACCGGCGCCACGCCGAAGAAGGGCGACGCCGTGACGGTGCATTACACGGGCTGGCTGACCAACGGTCAGAAGTTCGACAGCTCGCGCGACCGCGACGAGCCGTTCACCTTCGTGCTCGGCATGCGGCAAGTGATCGGCGGCTGGGACCAAGGCGTCGCCACGATGAAGGTCGGCGACAAGGTGAAGCTCACCATCCCGCCTGATCTGGGCTACGGCGCCCGCGGTTTTCCGGGGGCCATTCCGCCAAATGCGACGCTCGTGTTCGAAGTCGAGCTGTTGCAGATCGGTTGAACTGATGTCGTAGTGCGCCGCGCTACGACCCTGTTTCGCCAAGCGGAGTCTTGAGATAATTCTGCCGGCGCTCGCCACTCCGGCCACGCGCCGCGGTGCGGGCTTCCGGCGCGCTGTAGGCCCGCCGCCGGTAACCGGGCCGATCCGGATCGGCCGCGCACTTGAGCTGGTAGTCCTGCATGCGCTGGAAGACGTCGAGCAGCTGCCCCTTGTCCGGATAGGCATCGAGCCCGCTGCGCTCGAGCGCGAGCAGCAGCTCATGTGTCGCTTCCAACGTCGAGAGACAACCTTCCTGCGGCTGCTGCTTGATGACGTAGCGGCTCGGCGCGGTCGGCGTGAACATCACGCGCGGCAGGCGTTGCAGGCTCGGGCTCAATCGCAGCATCTTGCGCGCGCCGGCCCAAGTCGCATCGAGGAGGAACACGACCAGCCTGCGTCCGCCCAGCTCCTCCGGACGCAGTTCGCCGGTGGAGAGGTTGCGCGCCTCTCGTCCCGGATAGACGAGCGCGCACCAGTTCGTCGGGTCGGAGATCAGCGCCTGCACCGCCGCATCGTCGTCGAAGCTCATGCCCATGTGCAGTTCGCTGTTGGCCAGGCAAAGCCGCGTCAGGCGTCCCGTCGCGGCTTTCTCCTGTTTGAACTCCTTCGGGTGCATCAGAAACACGAACCGCGTGCGCGTCTCCATGGCGCGCAACGTCGGGCACCAGCAAAGTGCCTTCGGCCAGAAGCAGCGGTAACACATCTCGCGACTCACGTGAGCAGCGAACCCCATCACTTAACGGAAGCGAAGCCGGAATTTCATGCCTAACGGCAAGCGAATGGATGACGGGAAGAAAAACCCGCGGTGCGCGGGGCAAATTGGCGCAAAGAATTTTCGGGCGCGCGGGAACCGCGGATAGAGCGAGCCCATCACAGGGTGCACGACGCCAATTCCGGCGTCGCATCCACGAAAGGACAGTCATGAACAAAGCGAACCTGATTCGTTTGCCGGTCATTGTTTCCGCTCTGGTGCTGCTCAGCACCGTGGCGTTTGCCGATTTCAACCTGTTCGGCAGCCCGAAGGCGTCCGCGGCACTGGAATCGTCTGCGCAGATGCAGGCCATCCAGAACGCGCAATTCACGGATCGCGACTCACTGCTCTCCGACTTGGAGCGGCGCGTCGAAGCGACCCGCGGCGCGCTCGAGAAGCTGACGCTGCCTGACTCGGTCCGGGAGGCGCTCACGAAGGCCGACGATGCGTTGGCGGAGGGCATCAAGGCGACGCGGGAAGCAACCGCGGATGATTGGGAGGCGACGCGCGGCAAGCTCGCGGACCTGTTCTCCACGTATGCCTCGGTCGTCAAACAGGCGGAAGAGGCGAGCGCGAAATAGTGCGGCGCAATAGCCGGCGCAGATAGATTCCGGGGCCCGGCGTTGGCCGGGCCCCTTCATGCGTGCTTGCGCGCTCGCCAGCAGGGCGAGGCTCAGTTCTGCACGCGCCAACCCGGCGCCGATGCTGACCGATACCGCGCGCCTCCGGTCCGAGCTTGAGTCTGGCGGCGGATTTCCGCGTTGTCGTGCCGTGTCCGCTCCCTCGCTTGCCCCTCTCGCTCCCCTGCCCGGCCGCCCGCCGGTCGACGCCGTCTTGGAGCGTTTTCTCGCGGCGATGCAGGAGCGAGGGATCTCGCTCTATTCCGAGCAGGAGGAGGCCATCCTTGCGCTCTTCGACGGGCAGAACGTCATCCTCAACACCCCGACCGGCTCCGGCAAATCGCTCGTCGCCGCCGCCCTGCACTTCAAGGAGCTCTGCGCGGGCCGCCAGTCCGTCTACACCTGCCCGATCAAGGCGCTGGTGAACGAGAAATTCCTCAGCCTCTGCCGCGACTTCGGTCCGGACAACGTCGGCATGATGACCGGCGACGCCTCCGTCAACCCGCACGCGCCCGTCCTCTGCTGCACCGCCGAGATCCTCGCCAACATCGCCCTGGCCCGCGGCGACCGCGCGCCGATCGGCGCGGTGATCATGGACGAGTTTCACTACTACTCGGACGCCGAGCGCGGCTACGCCTGGCAGGTGCCGTTGCTCACGCTGCCGCAGACGCGTTTTCTCCTCATGTCGGCCACGCTCGGTTCGACGGAATTCTTCGAGCAGGAGATGACCAAGCTCACCGGCGCACCCTCGCTCACCGTGCGCAGCGACCGCCGGCCGGTGCCGCTGACCTTCGAATACTCCGAGACGCCGTTGCCCGACAAGCTGGCCGACCTCCTCGCGCTGAACCGCGCGCCGGTTTACCTCGTGCACTTCACCCAACGCGCCGCCTCCGAGGCCGCGCAGGCGCTGATGAGCCTGAACGTCTGCACCAAAGAGGAGAAAGCCGCGCTCGCCACCGAGCTCGAGCGCGTCAAGTTCAATAGCCCCTACGGCCGCGACATGAAGCGCTGGCTGCGCCACGGCATCGGCGTCCATCACGCCGGCCTCCTGCCGAAATACCGCATCCTCGTCGAACAGCTCGCGCAGAAAGGTCTGCTCAAGCTCATCTGCGGCACCGACACGCTCGGCGTCGGCATCAACGTTCCCATCCGCACCGTCGTCTTCACCCAGCTCTGGAAATACGACGGCAACAAGGCCGCCATCCTCAGCGTCCGCGATTTCCACCAAGTCGCCGGCCGCGCGGGTCGCGCGGGTTACGACACGACCGGCTACGTCGTCGTGCAGGCGCCCGAGCACGTCATCGCCAACAAGCAGGCCGAGGCCAAGGCCGCCGCCGATCCGGCGAAAAAGAAGAAGTTGGTGAAACAGGCCGCACCCGAGGGCAGCGTCGGCTGGGACGCACGGACGTTCGAAAAGCTCATGACCGCGCCGGCCGAGGAGCTGCAATCGCGCTTCTCCGTCACGCACGGCATGCTGCTGCTCATGCTCGGCCGCGAGACCGACGGTTGCCGGGCGATGCAGCGATTGATCCGCGATTGCCACGAGAAGCCGGCCAAGAAGGCCGCGCTCCGCCGCCGCGGCTGGCAGCTCTTTCGCGCCTTGGTGGATCGCAAAATCGTCGAAATCCTGCCGCCCGCGGAACGTCCGGCGAGCGGCCGCAAGGTCCGCGTCAACGTCGAGTTGCAGGACGATTTCTCGCTTCACCAAGCGCTCTCGCTCTACCTGATCGACACGCTGCCCAAGCTTGACCGCGAGAGCCCGGACTATCCGTTCGACGTGCTCACGCTTTGCGAGGCGATCGTCGAGGATCCCGAGCAGATCCTCCGCCGGCAGGTCGACAAGCTGAAGACCGAGAAGCTGCTCGAGCTCAAAGCCGCGGGCGTGCCCTACGACGAGCGCATGGAGAAGCTCGAGGAGATCACCGAGCACCCGAAGCCACAGCGCGAGTTCCTCTACGAGACCTTCAACGCCTTCGCCGCCGCGCACCCGTGGGTCGAGGGCGAGAACATCCGCCCGAAGTCGATCGCGCGCGAGATGTTCGAGCGCTACCTCTCGTTCGCCGACTACATCCGCGACTACGGCCTCGAGCGCGGCGAGGGCCTCCTGCTGCGCCACCTCATGCAGACTTTCAAGGTCCTGTCGCAGACCGTGCCCGAGTCGTTCAAGACCGAGGCCGTCGTCGAGATGGAGGACTACTTCCGCGAACTCATCCGCGGCATCGATTCCAGCCTGCTCGAGGAGTGGGAACGCCTGCGCAACCCCGAGTTCGTCGCCGCCGAGAGCGCCGACAAGCCCGCGCGCCCCGCCACCTTCGACGTCACACGCGACCGCAAGGCCTTCGAGCGCCTCGTCCGCACCTCTGTGCTCGGTTTCCTCCAGGACGTAGCCTCGCGCGATTGGGAGGCGGCCGTTGCGCGCCTTGCCGAGCCGCAGATGGCGCCGAATGCCACCGCCGAAACCGCACGCCTCGCCGAAACCCGTCGGATCGAGAAAGGCTTCCTCCCCTATTTCGACGCCCGCGCCCGCTTCCGCCTCGACCCCGAGGGTCGCTCCGCGCTCAACACCCACTTCAGCGGAGACGAGCCGCGCGAAGGCGTGGGCCGCGTGCTGTCATTGGCGCAGGTGCTGGTCGATCCCGAAGGCGCGAACGACTGGGAGGCAACGTTCGAGGTCTTGCTGGACCGCTCGCGGGAGCAGAACGCCGTCGTCCTGCGCTTCATCGATGTCCATCCGATCGGAGAAAATCCGCCGGATACCGGCGCGTGATCACTCCCGGGCCTGACGCGACGGCAGCTCGCGAAAGTGCAGGCGATAATCGTGAATGTGATCGAAGTGGTGGGCACGCAGCAGGCCCGCGGCCTCGTGGTTGGCACCTTGCACAGCGAGCGCAGTCACCATCAGCAGGATGACCACGAGTGCCGTTGCGACCGCACGCGCCGCGCGACTGGGAATTGCGTTCAGCCCGGCCCGCACCGCGATCGCACCGAGCAAGATCCACGCGAGAAAACTCATCGACGAGTAGTAATAGGGCCACATCCGCTGGTGCGCCCAGCCTTGGTATTTGATGGTGGTGGCGAGAACGAGATTGGGGGCGAGCACGGCGAAAATCAGCACGACGGCCAACGCACCTGTGTGCAGCGGGGCATCATGCCGCGCCGGCGCCCGCCTTTGCAGCATGAACCATAGCCCCACGCCCATGAGTCCGACTGCCGGCAGCTGCCACCCTGCCGCGCGCGACGCGATGGCGCCCCACCACGCGTCGGCCGACAACAGCAAAGGAGCGCCTGCGTCCGATGACCTCACCAGCCACGACTCGATCCCTGGGAATCCCGCCACGCTGTAGACGAAGTCTGCGAAAAGCACCGCCGACACCTCCAGCCGGGGTTGCACGCCCGAGTATCCCGAAGGAGCGGCACTCCGGCTCCACCAGAAGCAGGCAACGTAGACGATCAACACGACCGCGCCCGGCGCCACATAGCGCAGCAGCCGACGCACATCCCTCTGTCGCTGCGACCAGGCATGGATGAGCACCGGCCAGGCGATGAACACCAGGTTGCTCTCGTGCACGACGAACGCCACCGCGAGCAGCGCCGCCATAATCGCGCGGCGGAGCGCAGTGTCCTCGCCCAACGCCACCACGCCGGCCGTCCACACCGCCGCCCACCCGAGCCACAACAGTGGATGCGAGAGCAAGGGCTGGTAACCGAGCGACACCGGCAGGAATCCCAGCCCCAGCAGCAGCGCGAAAGCCCCCACGCGCGCATCGGCCGTTGCTCGCCACGCGAAACAGGATGCCGCCAGCAGGGCCAGCAGGCATGCGCCCACTCTGACGAGCGTTCGCCCGGTTTCGGACTCCAAAGCCAAGACACTCTCTAGCGCCGTCCATTTGGGGTTTGCGTAGAACCGTCCGATGCGGAAATCCGCGAGCCGGTTCGCCTCGGCCACAACCGGGTCCTCGATCCCGCGCAGCACCATCGCGTCATCGCCCGTCGCGATTTTCACGCCGTGGATCGTCGCCGCGAGATTCAGCACCAGTCCCACAACGGCAAGCGCCACCACGACGAACAAAAGCCGGGATGCGTTGAAAGCGGACATCGAGGGCACATTCCCAAATCCGCCCATCGTGGCCAGATTGAACTGCGGCCTGCGCCTGTGGCGGCGAGTCGACCTTCCCGTTTGGCCTGCTAGCTGCCGGCGTTCACGTCCCGCCGGTGCATCAGCTCAGCTTAAGCATCGGCGCACCGAACTATCACGCGCGGCAATGGCCGCTCGCAGACAGGGAAATGCCTTTGACCCTCCGTCGGCCGCCCACTTAGGTCAGAGCCCGTTTTATCGTCGTTCACCCGCTGGCTGCGCCGCGTCCTCTTCCACTCTTCCCGCTCCATTTTCCCGTCTCAACTGACCGTCCAAATTTTATCAACATGTCCGCGAAACCCACCATCATCTACACCAAGACCGACGAAGCGCCTGCGCTCGCCACTTACTCGCTCCTGCCCATCGTGCAGGCCTTCACCAAGCACGCCGACATTGCCATCGAGACCCGCGACATCTCCGTGTCCGGCCGCATCCTCGCCGTCTTCGCCGACCGCCTCCCGCCGCACCAGCAGGTCGCCGATCACCTCGCTGAGCTCGGCGCGCTCACGCTCAAGCCCGAGGCCAACATCATCAAGCTCCCGAACATCTCCGCCTCCGTCCCGCAGCTGAAGGAGGCCATCGCCGAGCTCCAGGCCCACGGCTACAATGTCCCCGATTATCCCGAATCGCCCAAGACCGACGCCGAAAAGGACATCAAGGCGCGCTACGACAAGGTGAAGGGTTCCGCCGTCAATCCCGTCCTCCGCGAGGGCAACTCCGACCGCCGCGCCCCGAAGGCCGTGAAGGATTACGCCAAGAAGCACCCTCACTCCATGGGCAAGTGGTCGCCTGACTCGAAGACCAGCGTCGCCACCATGGGCCGTGACGACTTTTTCTCGAACGAGAAGTCCGTCACCCTCGCCGCCGCGACGACCGCGAAGATCGAGTTCGTCGCCGCCGACGGCGCAACGAAGGTCCTTCTCCCGAAGCTCTCCCTCAAGGCCGGCGAGATCCTCGACGGCACGGTCATGCGCAAGGCCGCGCTCGTCGCCTTCTACGAGCAGCAGATCGCCCGGGCCAAGGCCGACGGCGTGCTCTTCTCGCTCCACCTCAAGGCCACGATGATGAAGGTCTCCGACCCCGTCCTCTTCGGCCATTGCGTGCGCGCCTTCTTCAAGGACCTCCTCGCGAAACACGCCGCGACCTTCGCCGAACTCGGCGTCGACCTGAACAACGGTTTCGGCGACCTCGTCGAAAAACTCGCCAAGCTCCCCGCCGACAAGAAGGCCGCGATCGAGGCCGACATCCAAGCCGCCTACGCCGCGGGCCCGCAGGTTGCCATGGTCAACTCCGACCACGGCATCACTAACCTCCACGTCCCCTCCGACGTCATCGTCGACGCCTCGATGCCCGCCATGATTCGCGCGGGCGGCAAGATGTATGACCGCGCCGGCAAGCTCGCCGACGCCCTCTGCGTCATTCCCGACAGCTGCTACGCGGGCGTCTATCAGGCGACGATCGATTTCTGCAAACAGCACGGTGCCTTCGATCCGAAGACCATGGGCTCCGTCCCCAACGTCGGCCTCATGGCCCAGGCCGCCGAGGAATACGGTTCGCACAACAAGACCTTCGTCGCGCCCGGCGCTGGCACCATCCGCGTGGTCGACGAAACCGGCAAGGAACTGCTCGCGCACTCCGTCGCCGAGGGCGACATCTGGCGCGCCTGCCAGACGAAGGACGCTCCGGTGCAGGACTGGGTGAAGCTCGCCGTCAATCGCGCGCGCCTCTCCGCCACGCCGGCCGTGTTTTGGCTCGACCAAGCCCGCGCCCATGACGCGCAGATCATCGCCAAGGTCGAAAAATACCTCAAGGCCCACGACCTCACCGGTCTCGACCTCCGCATCCTCCCGCCCGCCGAGGCGTGCAAGTTCACGCTTGAGCGCCTGAAGGCCGGCCAGGACACCATCAGCGTCACCGGCAACGTCCTGCGCGACTACCTGACCGACCTCTTCCCGATCCTCGAAGTCGGCACTAGCGCCAAGATGCTCTCCATCGTCCCGCTGATGAACGGCGGCGGCCTCTTCGAAACCGGCGCTGGCGGCTCCGCGCCGAAGCACGTCGAACAGTTCCAACAGGAAAACTACCTGCGCTGGGACAGCCTCGGCGAGTTCTTCGCCCTCGCCGCCTCGTTCGAGCACCTCGCCATCACCCAGAAGCACGCCAAGGCCAAGGTCCTCGCCGACACGCTTGACGCCGCCAACGGCAAGTTCCTCGAAAACGACAAGTCGCCGGGCCGCAAACTCGGCACGATCGACAACCGCGGCAGCCACTTCTACCTCGCGCTCTACTGGGCCGAGGCGCTGGCCAGCCAGCACGCCGACGAGGAGTTGCACCGCCTCTTCGTGCCGATCTATGCCGAACTGGCCGCCAACGAGGAGCAGATCGTGAAGGAGCTGCTCGCCGTCCAAGGCAAGCCGGCCGACGTGGGCGGTTACTACCAGCCCGACGACGCCAAGGCCGCCGCCGCCCTCCGCCCGAGCCCGACCCTCAACACCATCCTCGCGCAACTCTGAGGCGGCGCCTTTTCATCGGCCCGGCGGTTCTGCGCAACCTGCCGGGCCTTTTTGTCGGCTCACGCGTCCACGATCGAACCGTCCCACGAGCGATGCGGCCGCGTGCTGCCGCAGTCCGGGCAGGTCGTGAGATCGAGCGCAGCGTGGCACTGCGGGCAGACGGCTGACGTCGCAAAAGGATCAAACGCGCCGCGGCACGCCGGACAGAGCCAATACGAACCGATGGGCGGAGCCGCGTGACACTCCGGACAGCGAAACTCCGACCGGCGCGGCAACTGTTCGAGGCGACGCAGTTCCTGCGCTTGCTTGAAACTCGACCAGCAACCCGAGAGGAGGAAGAAGGCCATGATGCCGATCCACCACGATTGCCACCAGACAGCGAGGCCCACGAGGCCCACGCCGCCTGCAAGACCGATGCCGGTCGCCACCAGCAGGCTGCGGGCGCGCCCGAGCGGATACCAGAGCAGCGAGCGCAGGATCTGACCGCCATCGAGCGGATAGACCGGCAGCAGATTGAAGATGAGCAGGCTGAGGTTCATCCAGGTGATCGCCCGCATGAAGCGGTGCGCATCCTGATGCCCGTCGGCGAGACCCGTCGCCGCCACGCCCCAGAACAACGCCGCCAGCACCGGGATTAGCGCCACATTCACAAGCGGGCCGGCCGCGATGCTCCACAGGGTCGCGCCCGGCCGCGAAGGCGGCGCCACATACGCCACACCGCCGAGCGGCCACAGCACGATCTGGTTCGCGCTGCCGCCGACCTTTCGGCAGGCCAGCGCATGACCGAACTCATGCAGCGTGACCACGAGGAAAAGCGTGAGATATTCGAACAGGGCCCAGAGCGGCGACGCGTAGTTGCCCACGCGCGTCGAGACCGAATACATCGCGACGATCAGCCACGACCAGTGCAGGTGCACGTCGATGCCGAAGAGACGGAACAGGCGGAAGGACCCTTGCTGGGTGGGCAACATGCGCGTCAGGGCAACAGCACTTCCGGCCCACGGCAATCCGGCAATCCGAGGCCGTCGTGGGCCGACCGCCGGCTCAGCAGCGCACGGTCTTGCGCTTGGGTGCGATCGCGGCGCCGCGCCGGGCCTTGAGGATGTAGCTTTCCGCGTCAGGCACCTGGCAACCCGTTTCGCCCATGTCGACGGACACGCGGCCGATCGTGCGCGCCGTGGCGATCGCCAGGTCGCCGAGGGGCGCGAGGTAGGTGCCGCTCGCAATGAGGAAATTGTTCATCGTGTAACGCACGCCGTCGGACGCCTGCGGCAGCGTGCGCGGCAGGCTCTTGAGCAGACGGGCGTATTCCGGCAGCGGCAGCTCCGCATCGGGACGCGTGGCGGCGAGCGCGCCGAGCGTGCTCCAGCCGGCGCGCGCCGTCTGCTCGCGCTTGGCGGCGATCCATTTGAGCGCGAGCGCCGGGCCGTCCGGATGCTCCGAGGCCACCCACGGCACCGTCGTGCCGGAGATCATGTCCCACGACGCCGTCTTCGCCCAGCGCTCGAGCTGCGCCTTCGTCATGCGCCGGCCGTCGGCGATCATGCCGGCGAGGTATTGGGCGTCGCTGTTGCCGGTCGCATAGAGTTCGAGCGCGAGCTCCTGCCGGCCCTTGAGCTGCTTCGCGAGCGGTTTCAGATCGCCGACCTTCACGCCGAAGAACGGCTCCTTCGCCCCGTGCCGCAAGAAGATCCGTTTCACCGCTGCGCTGCCCTTGCGCTCCAGCGCCGTCATCACGTCTGCGAGGTTCATGGGCGCGCATCATTTGCAGGCGGCGGCCTTTGGCGAGTCTCCAAGTGGCGTCTGCGCCGTCGGTCATATGCCCGCCCCGCCGATTGACTCGCCACGGGGCGACGCCGGACAGTGAGTATCCACTTCGCGGATTCGGTCATCCCGGAGACCGCGTCCACCCTCCCACTATTTTCCTGCACCTGCCATGAACTTCGAAACCCTCCAGCTCCACGCCGGCCAAGACATCGACCCGACCACGCGTTCCCGCGCCGTGCCGATCTACCAGACGACCGCCTACCAGTTCAAAGACTCGGCCCACGGCGCCCGCCTCTTCGCCCTCCAGGAGTTCGGCAACATCTACACGCGCCTGATGAACCCCACGAACGACGTCTTCGAGAAACGCGTCGCCGCCCTCGAAGGCGGCGTCGCGGCCCTCGCCACGTCGTCCGGGCACTCCGCCCAGTTCATCGCGATCAACAACATCACCACCGTCGGCGACAACTTCGTCACCACCTCGCACCTCTACGGCGGCTCCTACAATCAGTTCAAAAACGCCTTCAAGAACATCGGTGTCGAGGCGCGTTTCGCCAATGGCGTCGACGTCGCCAGCTTCGAGCCCCTGATCGACGCGCGGACCAAGGCGATCTACCTCGAAAGCATCGGCAATCCCGGCCTCACCGTGCCGGACTTTGCCGCCTTCGTCGCGCTGGCGAAGAAGCACGACCTGCCGCTGATCGTCGACAACACCTTCGGCGCCGGCGGCGCCCTCTGCCAGCCGATCCGCCACGGCGCGCACGTCGTCGTCGAATCCGCCACCAAGTGGATCGGCGGCCACGGCACCAGCATGGGCGGCGTCATCGTCGACGCCGGCACCTTCAACTGGGGCAACGGCAAATACCCGCAGTTCACCGCCCCGTCGCCGAGCTATCACGGCCTCGTGCTCAACGATGTCTTCGGCGCCAAGGGTCCCTTCGGCAACATCCAGTTCATCATCCGCTGCCGCGTCGAAGGCCTGCGCGACTGGGGTCCGGCCCAGAGCCCGTTCAACTCCTTCCTCCTGCTCCAAGGCCTCGAGACGCTCTCGCTCCGCGTCGAGCGCACCTGCGAAAACGCCCTCGCCCTCGCTCGTTGGCTCGCCGCCCACCCCGAGGTCAGCGCCGTCAGCTACCCGGGCCTCGAGAACCATCCCTCGCACGCCACCGCGAAGAAATACCTCACGCGCGGCTTCGGCGGCGTCCTGTCGTTCGAGCTCAAGGGCGACCGCGCGCGCGCCGAGAAATTCGTCAACAGCCTCAAGCTGATCTCGCACCTCGCCAACGTCGGCGACTCGAAGACGCTTATCATCCATCCCGCCTCGACGACGCACTCGCAGCTCTCGCCCGAGGAACAGCTCCGCGCCGGCGTCGTCCCCGGCGGCCTGCGCGTCTCCCTCGGCATCGAGCACCTCGACGACATCAAGGCCGACATCACCCAGGCCCTCAGCGCCTAAGCGTCCGCGCGGTCAGCGAGCCGCGTCCGCTGCACGCGCCGCGCGGCACACCAGAGGTTCAGCCACATCAAACACCGAGATCGCCAAACGATCTCGCCGCTGGGCCGCGCACGCCCGGCTTCACCGTGACCGAGGAAGATCGGGCCGCTCGATCAGTCCGGCCCTTCACGATGTAAAATGGCTTTTGAAAAAAGTGAGGGTTTTGCCGGAGCCTATCGCGCCCGGCGAAACGGCTCGCGGAACATAACAACCTTGAGCATCAGCCTCTTTGCTTCAGTCTCCCTGTCGCGGGCCAAACCCAAGTGAGGTTTTTCACTGAATCTGAATAACACTGTTGGCCTGAAGACATGCAGCGACGCTCTCCAGATTTTCGCGCTCGAGTTCGCTTTCTTAGCGAAGAAGAAGGCGGCCGGAAGTCTCTCGCCCGCCAAGGTTATCGCCCCGACTTGGCCTACAAGGAGGGAGCCTTCGAGTTATTCATGATCTGGCCACGCTTCGTGGACGATGCCCTGAAAGAGAAAGAGGATGGTGCCGAGATTCCGGCGTCATCACAGGCAGACTTTGGGATCGTAAGTCCTGAGCTGAAGGATGCGGTCCATCGGCAGCGCATTCGCCCCGGCACTGAGTTTTGGATGTGCGAAGGTCAGAAGAAAGTTGCCGAGGTCATTGTCACCGATCTTTTGGAGGGGCTGAAATGAAGAAGGGCCAACCAGCCGGCACAGACAACGAGCGGGCGCAGCCCGCTCGTGTCTGACCTCAATCGTTGAGACTGTCGGAAAACCAAAAACATGAAAACCCTGCCAAAAAAACACCCTCTAGAATCGCGTATAAGCGAAGATCTCGACGTGGTCCTGGTGATTCGATACCCCGAATTTTGTGCGATCTGACTTTTCCGGCAGTCTCGTTGGGCAAAAACAAATGACTGCTTTGCGATCTATCGTTTTTGGATTGGTTACGACTATCTTTACGTCGTGCGTGTCACTCGGATCTCCTCCGGCATCCAAGTTCTACGTCGATCTACAGGCTAGGCGTCTGGCGGAAGCCGCAGCGTCTGGGGATGCAGCCGAGTTGGAACGACTCGTCAGCTCTGGTGTAAGTGTCAATGCGATAGGCCGAGGACAGGTCACGCCACTACTCTGGGCGCTGCTCCATCAGAATAAGAAAGGTTTCGCATTTCTGCTTAATCACGGAGCTGACGCCAACGTGCAGCTCACAGAAGATTTCGATGAGCTTTTGATTGAGGGTGTTTCGGCGATGTCATATGCCGCACAGCATAAAGATCCTTGGTATTTGAAAGCGGTGTTGAGCCATGGCGGAAATCCGAACCTCGTGAATCCTGTTCGATCGCAGACGCCGATCATGGCGGCCATCGGCAGCATGCGCCCAGAGAATGTCAAAATTTTGATTTCAGCGGGAGCCAATCTAAATTGGCAGAATCGTGATGGGAAAACTCCGATGATGGATGCGACCACCCTGAATCAGTATGACCTTATTCTCGCTATGCTCGATGCCGGCGCAGACCCAAAATTGAAGACCCGCTGGGGGACTACCATTGTGAGCGACATTAAGCTTATTCGGACAGATCCAAAGAGCGAGCAGTGGAAGTGGCGCGAGAAGGTGATCAATCGACTAGTCACCCAGGGCATCGATTTCGAGAATTCGCGCTGAAGCAACAATGCCCAACCAGTAGGAATGAGAAGGCGTGAGAGGTCCGCGTCGCCGTAGGGGGCGCGCGGTTCTACTCTCCACTTCATGAACACGAACGAACTGACGATTGGATTGGATCTCGGGGACCGCCAAGGCTGCGCACTTGTCGCCGCCGGCATCACGTGTGCGTCCTCAATGGCTCGAGCGAGATCGTCGCCGAGGAAGTTCTCCCGAGCACGCGCGAGTGCCTCGCCGCCTACGCCGCACGTTACCCGCGAGCGACGTTCATCATGGAGACGGGCACGCATTCGCCCTGGGTCTCGTGTTTGCTCGAGCAACAAGGTCACCGCGTGCTCGTCGCCAACGCCCGCAAGCTCACTGATGCGCTTTGTGTTTGGCGCGAGAGGAGCGCGGAGCCCACTCGAGCGTGGCTTGCGCGGCCAAGGCTTCTCGCCGTCCGGTGAAGAGCTTTTCTGCACCGACCAAGTGCGTCTCCATTCTATTTGTTTCCAGCGAACTGATAGGTCCCGACTATCACCAAAAGAGGAACGAAGTATTTCCCTTCCGCGGCGGGGCGTGGTTTAATCGCGCAACGGTGCAGTCGGCCGGGCTTGTTCTCTCCCCCACGAGCGGAGACCGGGCCCCTGCGGCGGGAAATCCTCGCCGACCGGTGCCGACCCAAACTCAACCCTCGAATCCGACTCCTCATGGACTCCTCCTCTCACTCCGCCGGCGCTTCCGGTGGCAAATGCCCCTTCCCGCATCTTCACGGCGCCGCCGCCAAGCCGTCCGCCGCCACCGGCACCTCGCAGGCCAACCACGCTTGGTGGCCGAAGCAGCTGGACCTCGACATCCTCCACCAGCACGACACGAAGACGAATCCGCTCGGCACCGATTTCTCCTACCGCGAGGCGGTCAAGTCGCTCGACTTTGACGCGATCAAGCGCGACGTGCACGCGCTCATGACCGACAGCCAGGAGTGGTGGCCCGCCGACTGGGGGCACTACGGCGGCTTGATGATCCGCATGGCCTGGCACAGCGCCGGCACCTACCGCGTCTCCGACGGCCGGGGCGGCGGCGGCACGGGCAACCAGCGCTTCGCCCCGCTCAACAGCTGGCCGGACAATGTCAGCCTCGACAAGGCCCGGCGCCTCCTCTGGCCGATCAAAAAGAAATACGGCAACAAGATCTCCTGGGCCGACCTCATGATCCTCGCCGGCACCATCGCCTACGAAAACATGGGCCTGAAGACCTTCGGCTTCGCCTTCGGCCGCGAGGACATCTGGCATCCGGAGAAGGACATCTATTGGGGCTCGGAGAAGGAATGGCTCGCACCTTCCGACCAGCGCTACGGCGACCTCAGCAACCCGGCGACGATGGAGAACCCGCTCGCCGCGGTGCAGATGGGCCTGATCTACGTCAACCCCGAGGGCGTGAACGGCAAACCCGATCCGCTCCGCACCGCCCAGCACGTCCGCGAGACTTTCGCCCGCATGGCGATGAACGACGAGGAGACCGTCGCCCTCACCGCTGGCGGCCACACCGTCGGCAAGGCCCACGGCAACGGCGACGCCTCCAAGCTTGGACCCAGCCCTGAAGCCGCTGACCTCACCGAGCAGGGCCTCGGTTGGCACAATCCGAACAAGTCCGGCAAGGGCCGCTACACCGTCACTTCGGGTCTCGAAGGCGCCTGGACCACCCACCCGACGAAGTGGGACAACGGCTACTTCCACATGCTCTTCAGCTACGACTGGGAACTGAAGAAGTCTCCCGCCGGCGCCTGGCAGTGGGAACCGATCAACATCAAGGAAGAGGACAAGCCGGTCGACGTCGAAGACCCGTCGATCCGCTACAACCCGATGATGACCGACGCCGACATGGCGATGATCAAGGACCCGATCTACCGCAAGATCTCGGAGCGCTTCTACAAAGATCAGGCCTACTTCAGCGAGGTGTTCGCCCGCGCGTGGTTCAAGCTCACGCACCGCGACATGGGCCCCAAGACCCGCTACATCGGACCCGACGCGCCGAAGGAAGATCTGATCTGGCAGGACCCGGTCCCAGCCGGTCGCACCGGCTACGACGTCGCCGCGCTCAAGGCGAAGATCGACGCCTCCGGCCTCACCACGGCCGAGCTCGTCGCCACCGCCTGGGACAGCGCGCGGACGTTCCGCGGTTCCGACTTCCGCGGCGGCGCCAACGGGGCGCGCCTCCGCCTCGCCCCGCAACGCGACTGGGTCGGCAACGAGCCCGTGCGCCTCTCGAAGGTGCTCGCCGTGCTCGAGCCGCTCGCCGCCGCCGCCGGTGCCAGCGTCGCCGACACGATCGTGCTCGCCGGCAACGTCGGCATCGAGCGCGCCGCCAAGGCCGCGGGTTTCCCGGTCGAAGTGCCCTTCGCGCCCGGTCGCGGCGACGCCACGCAGGAAATGACCGATGTCGCCAGCTTCGGCGTCCTCCTGCCGTTGGCCGACGGTTATCGCAACTGGCAGCTCAAGCCCTTCGTCGTCACAGCCGAGGAAATGCTGCTCGACCGCACCCAGCTGCTCGGCCTCACGGCCAACGAGATGACCGTCCTCGTCGGCGGCCTGCGCGTGGTCGGAGCCAACCACGGCGGCGTCAAGCACGGCGTCCTCACCGACCGCGAGGGCGCGCTCACGACCGACTTCTTCGTGAATCTCACCGACATGGCCTACACGTGGCACGCCACGCCCGACGGCCACTACGAGATCCGCGACCGCAAGTCGGGCCGCGCGAAGTGGACTGCGACGCGCGTCGACCTCGTGTTCGGCTCGAACTCCATCCTCCGCGCCTATGCCGAGGTCTATGCCCAAGACGACAACCGCGAAAAGTTTGTCCGCGATTTCGTCGCCGCCTGGACCAAGGTGATGAACGCCGACCGCTTCGACCTCGTCTAAAAACGACGGCAACGCCGCAGTCTTCCCTCCACGCAAAATCCCGCCGCGCTCCACGCCGGCGGGATTTTTTTTGCGCGATTTGCAGTCGCCGCCGTTCCACCGGCGGCGAGCGTTGGCGTCGTCGTCGCTGCTAACCCATACGCCCGAACGCCGACGGTGATCGCGATAACGGCTCGCGATGCGAGCGCCGCACGCTACGGTGCCGAGCCATGAAACGCTTTCTCCTGCCCGTCTTGTTCGTCGCTGTCGGCATCGCACTGCTTATCCGCGGTCACCAGCGCGAGGAATCCGTGGTCGGCGTCGCCGACCGGGTCGGGGCCGATCTCGCCAATGCGTGGGACGGCAAGGCGCGTCAGCCTGATCATGTCTGGTATTACGCCGGCGGCGGGGTGCTGCTCCTGATCGGCGCCACCCTCGCCCTGCGGCACCGCGGCACGAAGTCATGACCATCGGCGCCCAAACGACTGATGACGGCGTCTCCTTGGCCGGCATTGGCTACCGTCGAGCGGTCGCCGCCGACGCTCCCCTGCTCGCCGCGCTCGGCAGCACCGTCTGGATCACCACGTATGCGGAGGACGGTGTGGAGCCGGCCTTCGCGCGCCACGTGCTCGCCGAATTCACCGCCGAGCGGTTGGGCGCTCTGCTCGGCGATCCTCATTTCTGTTATTGGATCGCGGAGACGAAAGCGGGCGCCGTCGGATTTGCCGAACTCAAGCTCGGTGAACGATCGCCGCTCCTAGCCACGCCGGCCCAGGCGGAGATCAGCCGGCTCTACGTCTTGGAGCGCTTCACCCGGCGGGGCATTGGCCGGGAATTGCTGCGCCGGTGTCGCGCGAGCGCCGCTTCAGCCGGCATAGACACGCTCTGGTTGACCGCCTACGACGGCAACGCCCGGGCCTTGGAATTTTATCGGCGCGAAGGCTGGTCCGTCGCCGGCGATTATGCCTTCCAGCTCGAAGACCGCACCTACCGCAACGTTGTGCTGTCGCTCTCGATCAGCCTTGGCGCGTTTTGAGTTTCACCGTCACCGTTCTGCTTGGAGCGGTAGCAGCGGTCGTCCCGACCGCCACTCACGAGACGGTCGTCGAGGGTTTACAGCTGCCCCACGATAACGCAGCGGAATGACGGAGCTATCGTTCGCAGCGTGCCCTTATTCCGGTTTTGCCTTTGCGGCGGCCCGCGACGAGCGTCCCCGACTTCATTCGCATGAGCCTGCCCATGATTTTTTCCCCGGAAGTCGAAGCCGCGCGCGTCGGACGCCGTCCTATCGTGGCGCTGGAGTCGACCATCATCACCCACGGCATGCCGTATCCGCAAAACGTGGAGACCGCCCGCCGCGTCGAGGCCGAGGTGCGCCGCGCCGGCGCGGTCCCGGCGACCATCGCCGTGCTGGCGGGACGCGTCCACGTCGGACTCACGGACGCGGAGGTGGAAACGCTCGGGCAAGCCCGGGATGTGATGAAACTTTCCCGCGCCGACCTCGCCTATTGTCTCGCGACCGGACGCACGGGTTCGACGACGGTGGCGGCGACGATGATCGCGGCGCGGCGCGCCGGGATCGAGGTCTTCGCCACGGGCGGCATCGGCGGCGTGCACCGCGGAGCCGAGCACTCGTTTGATGTGTCGGCCGACCTGCGCGAACTCGCCGAGACGCCCGTCTCCGTGGTGTCCGCCGGCGCCAAGGCGATCCTCGATCTACCGAAGACGCTCGAAATGCTTGAGACGCTCGGCGTGCCCGTGATCGCGGTCGGGCAGGACGAGTTTCCCGCGTTCTGGTCGCGCTCCTCCGGTCTGCGCGCGCCATTGCGCTGCGACACGCCCGCCGAGATCGCCACCGCGCACCTGATGCGGGCACGGCTCGGCTTGCCAGGCGGCCAGTTGGTGGCCAACCCCATTCCGGCCGCCGACGAGATCCCACGCGACGTGATCACGCCCTGCATCGAGACGGCGCTCGCCGAGGCGGAGGCGCAGCACCTGCAGGCCAAAACCGTGACACCCTTCCTGCTCCGCCGCATCTTCGAGCTCACGGAAGGCCGCTCGCTCGCCGCGAACATCGCGCTTGTGCTCAACAACGCGCGGCTCGCCGCCCGTCTCGCGGCGGAGATACTCCGTCAACGCGGCTGAGCCAGCTCAACGGGCTGGTCGGCGCAGAGCCAAGCGTTTCCGGCGGCTCAGTCCTCGCGTTCGAGGAAGGAGTCCGGGAATGCCGACTCGCGGCGCGCCCAGCGCACGAGGCACAGGCTGTTGGTCAGCGCCTCGTGCAACGCCGTGCCGAAATCGTAGGCCCGGTCGTCGAAGCCAGCGGCCTCGACCGCCTGATCGATGGCGAGCATCACCGCGAACATCCGGCCGCGCAGCCCCTCGATCTTGACGTCCACGCGGTCGTAACCCGCCGCGAGATTTGCGATGCAGCCATCGAGGTTGTTGCTGTGGTAGGCGCGGCAGATTTCCGGTCGGCCCTCGTAGATCGAGCAACTGCCCTCGCGCAACAAAACACACGGGGTGCGAGGGAGGACGCGATCCGGCTGGTTGCGGCTCGCGAGGTAGGCCGCGCGGTGGGCCGCCGCGCGGGCGATGACGGCCTCGAGTTCCTCCGGTGAGAAATGCCGCTGGATGTGCTCGGCGGCGATGAAGACTTCGTGCGCTTGCACCGCGACATCGTGATGGCAGCAGGTGCCGCAGCCCGCGCGGCAGGCGACCGCGGCGCGGGCGGCAGCGGGTGCCGAATCGTAGGCGCGGTCGAAGCGCGCGAAGGCCTCGCGCACGACGTCCAGCAGCTCACTCGCCTCGTTCGCCGTGGCCAGCTGGGCCATGACCGCATCCGCTGTCCGGTAATACAGCGTCTCCTCCTGCGGCGTGAAACCTTTGGCCATACCTTCACGCAAACGGCTCGCGCTGAAACGTCACGCCCCGACTTGCCGCGAAATCTTGAGGACGCTCAAGCTTTTGCGGTTTGAGCCCTGACAGGCGCGGGGTTTTGCGTTTCGTCGATCGCGTGGAGCCTTCCCCAAATTCCCTCTTCGTCCGGCTCGGCGGCCGTCCCCGGCTGATGCATCTGTTGAAGTATTTCTATGCCGACGTGCGGCAGCATCAGGAAATCGGACCGATCTTCGCGGCGCACGTCGAAGACTGGGCGGCCCATCTGGAAAAGATCGCCGACTTTTGGTCGAACATCACCGGCGGACCCGTGCGCTACGCCGGCGCGATGCCGGCCAAACATTTCCCGCTCGGGCTGGAGGAACGGCATTTCGCCGTGTGGCTCGACCTTTGGCGCCGGCACTGCCGCGCCCACCTCGCTCCGACCGAAGCAGAGGACTTGATCGTCGCGGCGGAGACGATCGGGGATCGCCTCCGCTGGATGATCGCGCAGCACCAACAGATGCGCCAGCGCGAGCGGGCCGAGTGACTCCGCCAGCGAGCGCAAGGAGCGGGCCGCGCGGACGTCGCGCTGCCGGACAAGCGGCGGTGGATCTTCATCCTGCTTCAAGCCGTGGCTTGCAGGCCTCGGCGGCTCCGTCATGGTGAGCCGAAAACTCCCCATGATCGACTCTGGCGCCGTCCGCCCCGCTCCCACTGATTCCCCGCGCGAAATCGATTGGCTGAAGAACATCTATCAGCCCAACGCCACCAACCTCACCGTCCGCGCCGTGATCTTCGGCATGGTGATCGGAGCGGCGATGAGCCTCTCGAACCTCTACGTGTTCTTCAAGACGGGCTGGAGCATGGGCGTCACGCTCACGGCATGCATCCTCGCCTTCAGCGCGTTTCAGCTGCTGCAGGGCCTGCGGATCGTGAAGAAGCCGCTCGGTGTGCTGGAGAACAACGCGCTCACCACTGTCGCCTCAGGCGCCGGCTACATGACCGGTGGCGGAAACATGGCGGCCTTCGGTGCGCTGCTCATGGTCACCACCGTGCGCCCGGACACGTTTTCGATGATTGCGTGGTTCGCGCTCATCGCGGCGTTGGGCGTCTTCGCCGCCATCCCGATCAAACGTCAGCTCATCAATCAGGAAGGACTCGCCTACCCGACCGGCACCGCCACGGCGGAGACCATCGCCTCGATCCACTCCGCCGCGGCGGGTGCGGGCGCGAGCAAGTCGAAATGGCTGGCCGGCTCGGCGGCTTTCGCCGCGGTGCTCACGTGGTTCCGCGATGCCTGGCACGTGATTCCCGCGACTATTCCCATCCCGCTCCAACTTTCGGGCCACAAACTCGCCGAGTGGACGCTCTCGCTCAAGGCCGAGGTCGTGCTGATCGGCGGCGGCGCGTTGATGAGCTTCAAGACCGGCTGGTCGCTGCTGCTCGGCGGTCTTTTGACCTACGGCGTGCTCGGTCCTTCGCTCGTCGAGCGCGGAATCGTCACCGCCGTGAGCTACAAGGCGATCGTGGCTTGGACGCTCTGGCCGGGCGCGGCGATCCTCGTCGCCTCGGGCCTCACCTCCTTTGCCATCGACTACAAGAGCATCGCCCGCTCCTTCACCGGGCTCACGCGCATCTTCGGCGGCGGCAAGAAATCCGACGAAGGCATCTCGACGCTCGAGTGTCCCGAGTGGTGGTTTCCGGCCGGTTTTGCGGTGCTGTCGCCCTTCGTCGTTTTCCTGATGGTGTGGTTGTTCCAGATTCCGATCTGGGCGGCGTTGATCGCCATTCCGCTGGCCGTGGTGATGGGCTTCGTCGCCGCGCGCGTCACCGGCGAGACCGACGTCACGCCCACCAAGGCGCTGGGCCCCGTCACGCAGATGCTCTACGGCGTCATGACGCCCGGCAATCTCTCGGGTAACATCATGTCGGCGAACGTCACGGGTGGCATCGGCCTGCACGCCGCGGATCTGCTCACGACGCTCAAGACCGGCTGGCTGCTCGGCGCCAAGCCGCGTCATCAACTCTACGCGCAGCTCTTCGGCGTGATCGCCGGCGCGATCGTCATCGTGCCCGCGTTCAACCTCATCATCCCTGACCCCAGCCTGCTCGGTGGCGAAGCTTGGCCGGCGCCCTCCTGCGTGGTGTGGGCGGGCGTGTCGAAGGCGTTTTCGGACGGCATCGGCGCGCTGCACGAAACCTCGCGCACCGCCATCGTCGTCGGCCTCGTGCTCGGCGTCGCGCTGGCATTGCTGGAACGTTTCGCGCCGAAGCGCCTGCGTCCGGCGATCCCCTCGCCTTCCGGCTTGGGCATCGCGCTGGTCATCCCGGGCAGCAACTGCATCGCGATGTTCCTCGGCGCGGCGCTCGCGGAATGGCTGCGGCGCAAGAAGCCCGCGCTGGCCGAGAAGACCGTCGTGCCCGTCGCCTCCGGTCTCATCGCCGGCGAAAGTCTCATGGGCATCCTCATCGCGATCCTGATCGTGAGCGGTTTCATCGCCGCGTGAGGTTGCAGGGCGGCGTGGCGAGGGAAATGGGTTGTGCTCCCGCCCTCGCCTCTGGTTGAAAAGGCCATTCATGAACAAACCCGCCTGTCCCGTCTGCACCTTGGAAGATGTCCTCAGCCACCCCGACAAGTGGGAGTGTGCCACCTGCGGGCACGAGTGGCCGAAGGAAGTCGCGCCCGAGGCGGCCAAGGTGGTGAAAGACGCCAACGGCACGCCGCTGGCCGATGGCGACACCGTCGTGCTGATCAAGGACCTCAAGCTCCGCGGCGGCTCGGGCGTGCTCAAGGGCGGCACCAAGGCGAAGAACATCCGTCTCGTCGACGGCGACCACGACATCGACTGCAAGATCGACGGCGTCGCGATGGCGCTGAAATCCTGTTTCGTGAAGAAGGCCTGAGCCGGACGGCCCGGGCTTACTCTGTCACCGGAACACGTCGTGCCGGAACGGGCGTGATCTCAAGGTAAACCTGCGTCGCTCCAGTCGCGGCGATGGCATCGATGCGGGAGGCGATTTCCGGCAGCGGCAGCGCGACGGCCTCCGCTTCGCTCGGTCCGGCTTTGCACGTGAAATCCCAGCCGCGGAAGCCTTCTTGCGGCGGACGTTGACGGGCGCGGCGCAGCGCTTTGTTCACCTCGTGGCGGATTTTGTCCCGCACGCGGGCATCGTCCTTGCCGGGCTGTTGGAGCGGGAAAGTCTTCTTCATGCGGGCATCGTTGGCCCGTTCGCGTCCATGGCAACGGGAATACCGCCGGAGGCGAAACCGCGTCTTGTGCCGTCCGCGTCGGCGCCTTCAATGACCGCATGCCCGAGTCTCCGCTCACCGTCTATACCTACGCCAAGTGCAGCACCTGCCGGGAGGCCGTGAAGTGGCTGCGCGCCCACCGCATCGAGTTTGTCGAGAAACCGATCCGCGAGACGCCGCCCACGCTGGCGGAGTTGCGTCGTATGCTCGCCTGGCACGACGGCAACCTGCGACGCCTCTTCAACACGTCGGGGCAGGACTACCGCGCCTTGGGGCTCGGCGAGAAACTGCCCACGCTCCAGACCGACGAGGCACTGGCTCTGCTGACGCAGAACGGCAATCTGGTGAAGCGACCGTTCGCGCTGGCCGCGAAGACCGGCGTCGTCGGCTTCGATGCGGAGGCTTGGGGCAAGGCGTTCGGCCGTTGAGGGTGCGACGCACGCCGGCCGAAGGCGACGCGGCGCAGCGACGCGCTCACTCGCGCGTTTGCGATTGGAAGAAGGTCACGATCGCCTGCGTCGCCTCCGGCGGAAAACGGTGCCCGCCGTCATGCAGATAAGTGACGACTGGCGCGCCAAGCGGTGAGTCGTAGCGGGTGAACCGGTCGCCTTCGCGTGTGCCCGCATCCGCGCAGTGGTTGATGCGTTTGAGTCGAGCGAGCATCGCTTCCTGCCACGCGTATTTCACGAGCCGGTCGTTGGTGCCCGCAACATGGATCACCGGTGCGGGTTGGAGCGCTGGATAGTCGCGTCCGGCGACCGCGGCCGAGGGGCCGAAGGCGGCGAACACGTCACGTCGCGTCGCCCACAGCAAGTAGGTGAATCCTCCGCCATTCGAGTGTCCGGTGGCGTAGATCCGCCGTGGATCGATTTTCAATTCCTTGGTGAGGGTCGCGTGCACGTGGTCGAAGAACTTGAGGTCGCGGTCATCTTGCGCGCCGGGGCCTTTCTGCCAGCCCGCCTTGCGTCCTGCGGTGTCGGTCAACTGGCCCGGCGTCGGCAGGCCTTGCAAATAGACGACCACGGCGTCGGGCCAGAGCTCGTGCACGGGCATGCTGCGCGCCACTTGGGCGGACGATCCGCCGTGCCCGTGAAACACGAACACCAGGGGCGCGCCGGCGCTGGGGATTATTGCTGGCACGGCGATCAAGCCCTCACGCTTCACGCCTTCGACGTCCCAGGTGCGCGCCACGAGGGCGGCCGCGCTGAGCTGGAGCCAGCCGCCGGAGACGGCGAGCAGCACGGCGAGCGCGAGACAGCGGCAAACGGAAGCGAAAGACCGGTTCATGGTCCCTCGTGACGTCGCCGCGCCAGCGGCGGTTGCAGCGGAAATTATTTGCGCAGCGAGGCGCAGAAGCGCGTGAGGCGCTCGACGCCCTTGCGCAACACTTCGTCGGACGTCGCGTAGCTGAGGCGCAGGTAGCCCTCGGCGCCGAAGGCCGAGCCAGGCACTGCCGCGACCTTTTCCTGTTCGAGCAGCTTGGCGCAGAACTCAGCGTCCTTGAGGCCAAAGCTCGAGATATTGGGGAAAAGGTAGAACGCGCCGCCCGCGAGCAGACAGGAAATGCCGGGGATTTTGTTCAGCTCCGCGTGGAGCCACTTCCGACGGCGGTCGAACGCGGTCTTCATCTCCGCGATGGCCGCATCGGCCTTGGCCTTCTCCTTCAGCGCGGCGAGCGCGCCGTATTGGGCGAAGGTCGTGGCGTTGGACGACATCTGGCTCTGCAGTTCGCCGCAGGCCTTGGCGATCGGCGCCGGCGCGACGAGCGTGCCGAGACGCCAGCCAGTCATCGAGTAGGTCTTGGAGAAGCCGGCGACGGTGATGGTGCGCTTCTCCACCTCGGCGCCGAGCGTGGCGAAGTTCACGGGCTCGTGGCCGTCGTAGATCAGGTGCTCATACATCTCGTCGGCCAGCACGTAGAGGTTGTGCCGCACGCACACCTCGGCGAGCGCCGCGAGCTCGGCGCGGGTGTAGATCGCGCCGGTGGGGTTCGAAGGGGAATTGAGGATGAGCAGCTTCGTCTTCGGCGTAATCGCCGCCTCGAGCAGCGCGGGCGTGAGCTTGAAGCCGGCGCGGTCGTCGCAGAGCACATATTTCGGCGTGGCGCCGGCGAGTTTCACCATCTCCGGATAACTGACCCAGTAAGGCGCGGGGATGATCGCCTCGTCGCCGGGGTTGCAGATCGCGAGGACGGCGAGGTAGCAGGAATATTTGCCGCCGGGCGAGACGACGACCTGGGCGGGCGTGATCTTGTAGCCGTATTCGGCTGCGTAGCGCTCGGCGATAGCGACGCGCAGCGGCTCGATGCCGGGCGTCGGGGCATACTTGGTCTTGCCCGATTTGAGCGCGGCGATGGCCGCCTCCTTGATGAACTCCGGTGTGTCGAAATCCGGCTCGCCGGCGGCGAAGCTGCACACGTCGTCGCCGGCGGCGATCATCGCTTTGGCCTTGGCATCGATAGCCAGAGTCGGCGACGGCGCAACATTGCGAGCCCAAACGGAGAGCGGAGCGGGAGCGTTCATGGAGGGCGCCACTTAAGGGAGCGCCTCCGAGCATAGCAAGTCAGCCGCGTGTCCGCTTTCGCGTCATACCTTTGCGCTTCGGTGCAGGGCGCTTGGCCTTGGCTTTCGGGCTGCGAGGCGAGGGTGCCGGCTTCGCGCGGCGTTTCTTCGTCGGCTGGCGCTTGCGGGCCGGCGCAGCGGGCGGAGCCGGCTCTTCCGCTTCAGGCAATTCCACCTGCGGGATCGGCAACCCGGCGTCGGCGGCGGCATCGGATTCGAGGGTCGGCAGGTAGGCTTCCGCGGCAGCGCGCACCAGCTGGCCGATGCTGGTGTGCTTCGCCTTCGCGACCGACTTCAACTGCCGGCGGATCTCGACGGGCAGGCGAACGGAGATGGTGAGCTGTGACGGGCGCACCACCACGACTTGCTCGAGGTTGAAGCGCGCCAGAGCCTCACGGATCAGCGCGCTGACCGAGGCGGCGCGTCCGTCGCGCACGGGCTCGTTGAGGCGGTCGAGGAACTCGACTTCCAGTTGAAAGGCCAGCGGGCCAGTTTTTTTCGCCGCAGAGGAAACGCTCATGAATAGTGCAGCGGAGGTGAAGCGGGAAAGGCGTGCGTGGCAAACGCAACCTGCCCTGCCCCGTCGTGCGCAAAAAATCAGAGGCGCTCGACGTGGCTCGCCGGCACCGTGGGCAGCGGCTCTGGCGCCTGCTCCGGTTGAAACAGCGCGTCGGGGAGTTGCAGATCCAGCGCGGCGGCGGTCAGCGCGAAGCGGGTCTTTGCCCGCGTCGTGTGGTTGCGCAGGTCGATCGATTTCACGATCCACTGGTCGCGCACCTTTTTGAGATCGAGCACGGTCACGCTTTTCAGCGCCTTGCCTTGGGCGTCGAGCCACTCGGCCTGCGTGAGGGCGGAGAATTGCGTGTCGAGAAACACGCGCACGGCCGCCGGCACCAACCGGCCTGCCGGTCCGCTGAGCGGCTGCGGCGGATAGAGAAGAAACGCGTGGGCGGGCCGGCCGCGGACGTTCGCCACGCCTTCATAGACGAAATCCGTCCAGCGCAGGAAAGGCATCTGCAGGTCGAACAGCGTCAGGTCGGTGTCGACGATCGGCGCCAGCCAATCCTGCTCGGGAACGCTCGCGGCGGGGCCGGCTGCGCCGGGTTCCCAGCGCCAGGCTTGGGCATCGTTGCCGCCATGCAGGATGAAGTGCGTTGCGGGCTCGGTCACGATTAGGCGGGTCAGCGGGCCGCGGGCGCCGGGCGCCCCGAACATCTGTCCGCGCAAGTCGCGCTCGGGACCTTGGCGAGGCATCACGCGCAGGTCGAATTGCAGCCAGTAATCACCTTGCACGCCGACGTTGCGGAAGCCTTCCAGCACGCGGCCGCCCTCGGTTTGATCGGGCGAGGCGGAAAGAAACTTCGGTGCCGGCCGGGTCGACGGCGCGTCCGCACGCACGGCGACGGGCGCCACGACAGGCAGCGCGAGGGCCAGCAAAAACAAAACCCGGCGAACCGGGTTTGTCGGAAGATCAGGGATTCTTGGGCTCACTCGGAGTGGGAGCCGGAGTGGCGGGCGCAGGTTCCGTGGTCGTCGCGGGAGCAGTCACGGTCGGCAGCTTGGCGTCGGCTTCGGCGCGGTGCTTGGCTTGATAGACATGGGCCAGATAAAGACCGAAGCTGATGACGAAGAAGAGGATGGCGAGATTGCGCGTCGCGTTGAACAGAACGTTCGTGGTCTCGGCACCGAAGGTCGATTCCATGCTGCTGGAGCCGAGGGCGGCGACCGCGCCGTCCGATTTCGCCTTCTGCATCAGCACGACCACCACGAGGAGGAGCGAGACGATGATGAGGATGAAAGTGAAAATGCCGATGACCAGATTCATAAAGGGAGCGAACCAAGGTAGTTGCCGCAGCCTTGTCAATCAAAGTTCTGGCGGCCACGGCCGGCCCGCCGGGGGCTCCGGCAGGGCTTGCGGCCGCGGGCGGTCTGGGGCGCGTTCCCCGCCCTGCCCGCTCCCGCCTCACTTCTGCTCGCGGTCGTAGAATAGCCGCACTTCGGCTTCCTGCGGCGAGACGTTCAGCAGCGCGGTCGCGCGTTGGAGCGCCCGCTTGGTGCTGATGGTGGGATTGGCGTCCGCGGGGAAAATATTCTCCGGGCCGATCCGCTCGCGGGCGCCGCTGTTCGTGAGCACGCGCTCGACATCGCTGCTGATGCCGCTGACGAGCAATTTGCGGCCGGTGCGCTGGAGGTAGTCGTTGAGCTCGAGCAACGCCATCACCGTCGTGGCGTCGAGGTGGCGCGCGTTTTTCAGGCGCAGGATGAAGACCTTGATATCCTCGTCCTCCGCCAGCGACCGCACTTGCGAATGGAACAGCTCCGCCGCACCGAAGAAGAGCTCGCCCTCGACGTGAATGATCGAGATCTGCGCGTGGTGCCGCTGGGCCTTGTCTTCGAGCGCGGCGAGATTGCCGGTGTCGTTGAAGGTGTATTCGACGAGCATCGGCCGCGCCGCCTTGTGGAGAAAGAGCGCCAGCGAAGTGCCGACGCCCACGAAGATGGCGGCGTCGAGCTTGAGGAAGATCGCGGAGGCGAGCGTGACCCAGAACACGATGGCGTCGGCGCGCGTCGAGCGGCGGGCGATGAAGATCTGGTCGCGTGGGATCATCTTCCACCCGATGCGCACGAGATGCGCCGCCAGGCTGGGCACGGGGATGAAGTTGATCAGAGGCGAGAAGAACAGCAGCGCGACCAACACGATGCCGCTGCTGAGCATCGCAGAAACCTGGGTGCGCGCGCCCGCCTGGAAATTTGCCCCGCTGCGGGCGAACGACGCCGAGCCCGGCATCGCGCCGAAGAGGCTGTTCATGATGTTGGCGCCACCCATGGATACGAGTTCCTGGTTCGAATCCACGCGCTGCCCCGAACGCGTCGCGAGTGTCTTGGAAATCGAGATCGCCTCCAGCATGCCGAGCAGCGCGATGGCGAACGCGGCGCTCAGCAGCGAGGGAATCACCGTCAGGTCGGTCGCGCCGAGCGGCATGCCGACCCACGAGGGCAAGGCCACCGTCAGCGCGCCTTCATCCGCAATGGTGCGGATACCGAGGTCGGGCAGTTGCAGGAAGCGCGTGAGCAGCGAGATGACCAGCAACCCGATGAACTCGGCCGGCCAGCGCGGGAAGAAACGCTCGATCGCCTCGAAGAGCAGAAACGTCAACGCGCCCATCGCCACGCTGTAGGGCAGAAAATCGTTGTGCAGCACCTGCACGCCGGCCTTGAGCAGCGAGCCGAAGAGCCCTGCCCCGCGGTCCACTTCCGCGACACCGGCCAGATACGGCAGCTGGCTGGAGATCAACAGCACGCCGATCGCGGTGCTGTAGCCGATGACGACGGAGCGGGAAATGAACTGCGTGAGGTCTCCCATCTTCGCCAAGCCAGCGCCGAGTTGGATCGCGCCGACCAGCATCGCCAGCAACAGCGCGATCTGCGCCGGCTCGAGCGCCGCGCCGCTGAACGAGAAAATCGTCGCCGCGAGGATGATGCTCAGCGAATTGGTGGGGCCGAAGACGAGGTGGTGCGAGGACGTCAGCAGCGCCGCCACGAAGCCGCCGACGACGACCGACATCACCACCATGACCGGAGGCAGACCGGCGATGAGCGCGAAGCCGATCGCCTGCGGAATGGAGACCAAGGCCACCGTCGCGGCTGCGGTGAGGTCGGGGCGGAACTTCTCCCGACTGTAGCTCTTGAACTCCTGCCAGACTGGCAACCGCTCCACGAACCAGCGTTTGGCGCCTGCGCCGCCTTGCTCGAGGAGGTCGCCGATGCGGTCGGTGGGAGGAGTGTCGTTGGCCACTACGCGGGGCGGGTCACAGGCTCAGGCCCATGCGTTCGAGCACACGGGCGAGGTCGTCGTTGCCATGATATTCGATGATGATGCGGCCCTGCTTGGGCGAATGCCGCAGCGCGACGCGCGCGCCGAGGTGGCTGGTCAGGCGTTTCTCGACGTCGGAAAGCGCGGTCGCTTCGGCGGCGGGCATGCGGCGGGACTTCCCGCCGCTGGTGGTCCGCTTGTGCTGCACGATCTGCTCGAGCGCGCGCACGCTGAGGCCTTCCTCGATGGCGCGTCGGGCCAGCAGCAGCCGCTCGGGCGCGTGCTCGATGCCAAGCAGCAGCTTGGCGTGGCCGGTGCTGATCATGCCCTTGCCGAGGTAACCCTGGATCTCCGCGTCGAGCGCGAGCAGGCGGAGGGAGTTGGCCACGGTTGCGCGGCCCTTGCCCACGCGCTGCGCGGCGGCGTCCTGCGTGAGGTCGAAATCCCGGATCAGACTGGCGTAGCCGTGCGCCTCTTCGATCGGGTTGAGGTCGGCGCGCTGGAGGTTCTCGATCAAGGCGAGCGAAGCCGAGGAGGCGTCGCTGGAATTCATCACCCGGGCCGGGATGGTCTTGAGCTTCAGCTGCTGGAAGGCGCGCCAACGGCGCTCGCCCGCGATGAGTTGGAACTTGTCGCCGACGGGACGGACAACGATCGGCTGCAACAGGCCTTCGGCGCGGATGCTCTCGACTAATTCACTGAGCTGATCCGGGCCGAATTCCTTGCGCGGCTGGTAAGGGTTGGGCTCGACCTGCGCGACCGGCACCTCGCGATAACCGGCCAAGCCTTCGGCGGGCGGCGTCGGGCTGGCGGCAGCGGCGGGGGCCGGAGCGGGCGTCGCGGCGGCTTTGGAGGCGGGCGTGCCGCTGGCGATGAGAGCGCCGAGGCCGCGGCCGAGGCGGGAGGGAGAAGGTTTGGCCATGGAAATGTTTACCTGCCTTGCGGGATGAAGAGCGTCTGCCCGACCCGGATGCGCGTGGGGTCGGTGATCTTGTTGGCGTTGACGATGTCCTGCGTGCGCGCGCCGTGCTTCTGCGCGATGCCGGAGAGCGTGTCGCCGGATTGCACCGTGTAGTTCACGCCTTGCTTGGGGAAATCCTCGCTGAAATTCGTCTGCACCGCCGGACGCGTGGCTTGGTTCTTCGCCAGCGCGTCGAGGGCGGCGTTGGTCTGCCGGCCGAGTGCCTCGATCTGGCGAGCTACCTGCGCGAGCACGTCGCGGCGCTGGTCGGAGAGGCTGCTCTGAACGGAGCGGTTCAGGTCCGCGACGGTGCGGTTGAGCTGCTCCATCGTGACGTAGCTTTGGTTGGCCTTCGTCTGCAGCGCGTTGTTTTCGCGGTTGAGCTGTTCGACCGTGAGGGCGAGTTCGCCCAGCCGCTGGTTCAGCAGGCGGACGTCCTCCCGCAGGCTCGCGACTTCAAAAGCGAGGTTGCTGGCCGGTTGGGCCCACGCCGTCGCCACCATGCCGGCGATACTCCCGAGCAAAATCCATTTGCGCATGGCGCGAGCTTGGAAATTCCGCGCGCAAAAACAAGCGAAGACCCGTCACTTCCGCACGCGGGGAAACGGCCGGTCGGAGACGAGCGGCGGGGTTTCGCGCGAGGGCAGCACGGTCCCGACGGGAATCGGGCAACCACGCAGAAATTCATCCGCCGGCAACATCCGGCCACCGGGGCGCTGCAACCGGTGCAAACGCACGACGCCCGTGCCGCAGGCCACCAGCAGGCCTGACACCTCGGCGCCCACGACTTCGCCCGGGGCCGCGCCAGAAACGGTCGCGGCGTCCGCCACGTCGGCGAGCCCGAGTTTGAGCGGTTGACCGGCCCATTCCGTGGCGCAACCGGGCCAAGGCATGAGCCCGTTGATACGGGCCGCCACCTCGGCCGCCGGCCGGCGGAAATCCACGCTGCTGTCGGTCTTCTCCAGTTTGCGGCAGAACGTGGCGCGCGCGTGCTCCTGCGGCACGAACTCGAGTTGCCCCGCCGCCAGCCGCGGCAGGGTTCGCGCAAGCAGCGGCACGCAGGCCGCGGCCATGCCGGCCTCGACGTCGAGCGCCGTGTCCAAAGGTCCGATCGGCACGCGCTGCACGTCCGCGACGGGGCCGGCGTCGAGTTCGGCCACGATGCGCATGAAGGCCACGCCGGTCTCGGGTTCGCCGGTCGCCACCGCGGTCTGGATCGGCGAGGCGCCGCGCAATTTCGGGAGCAGCGAAGCGTGCAAGTTCACCGTGCCGAGGCGCGGCGTGGCGATGACATCGTCTTTCAGGATGTGGCCGTAGGCCATCACCAGCGCGAGGTCGGGCGAGTGGTGCGCGAGCATCTCACGGTCCGCGGGGCCGAAACGCTCCGGCTGATGCACGGGGATGCCGCGCGCGAGCGCCCATTGCTTGATGGCGTTCGCCTGGACCTTCTGACCGCGGCCCACGGCGCGATCGGGTTGGGTGAAAACGGCGACGACTTCGCCCACCGCCCCGCCCTCGCCTGCCGAAGAGGCCAGCCACTCCAAGGCGGGCAACGCGATGGCGTCCGAACCCATGAACACGATCCGCAGCATGACTCAGTCGTCGAGCAGGCCTGGATCGAAATCGACTTCGTCGCCGCCGTCCGCGGCCTCGGCCTCGGCTGCGTTGCGCTTCTGGCCGCGCCGCGCGAGGCGCTCGTCGATGGAGACCTTCTTCTTGCCCACGAGATCGAAGTGGATCGGGCAGCCGTCGAGGTCGAATTCCTCCACGAGCCCGCCTTCGAGGTAGCGGCGGTATTGCTCGGTGAGCTTCTCCTCCCGGTTGCAGAAAATCTTGATGCGGAACGGACGGTTGCCGACCTGCGTGGCGTAGTAGGCGCGGAAACGCTGGCCGCCGATCGAGGGTGGCGGGGTGCGATCGGTGAGAGCGACGATGGCGGCGTTGAGCTTGCCGGTCGGGATCTTGCGCCCGAGCCGTTCGTCGAGCGCGCGGGTGGCCTTGAGCATGCGCTCGATGTCGTGGCCGGTCAGGGCGGACACGAACATCACCGGTGCGCCGGGTGTGAAGAACAGGCGGTCGTAGAGCGCCTTCTCGAACTTCTCGCGGAAGTCGCGCTCACCCTTGTATTGCTTCAACTCGCCGCGGCGCAGGGCCGCGTATACGAGGTCCCACTTGTTGACGATGACGACAATCGGGCGGCCGGCGGCCACGATCTCGCCCGCGATGGCCTTGTCCTGCTGCGTCACGCCGTCCATCGCGTCGAGCACCATGAAGACGACGTCCGCCTGGTGGATCGCGTCGATGGAGCGCACGCGGGAGAAATACTCGACCGAGGACGACAGCTTCGTCGCCGCGCGGATGCCGGCGGTGTCGATCAGGCGGAACGGCCAGATCTTCCCGTCGCGCGCCTTGTAGTCGAAGCTGAGCTCGACCGAATCGCGCGTCGTGCCGGGCACGTCGGAGACGATCAGGCGCTGGCTCTTGAGCAGACGGTTCGAAAGCGAAGACTTGCCGACGTTCGGGCGGCCGACGAAGCAGAGGGTCAGGCGCTTCTTGTCATGGTCCTCCGGCTCGACTTCCGCCGGAGGCAGCTTGTCGAGGATGGCGTTGCGGAGTGGCGCCTCGCCGTTGCCGTGCTCGGCGGAGACGAAGAGCGGCTCGCCGAAGCCGAGACGGTAAAGTTCCTCGATCGAGCCCACCTTCTCCTCGCCGTGGTCGGCCTTGTTGGCGACGAGGATGATGGACTTCTTGCTTTTTCGCAGCATGCCGGCGATGCGCTCGTCGAGCGAAGTCAGGCCTTCCCTGGCGTCGACGACGAAGCAGATCACGGAAGCGGCGCGGATGGCGAACTCGACCTGCGCCTCGGAGGCCTTGATGAGTTTGGTCGGCGTGTTCGCGTCCTGCAGCCCGAGGCCACCGGTGTCGAGCAGCGTGTAGCCGCCGTCCTTCACCTCGACGGAGACGATGTCGCGCGTGACGCCCGGCTGGTCGTGGACGATGGAAACGCGGCGCTTCGCCAGTCGGTTGAACAGGCGGCTTTTGCCCACATTCGGGCGGCCAACGATGGCGACGGTGCGTGACATAGGCGCTAAGCTGTAAGCAGGAAGCGCCCGGCTCAAGCCAGCTAATTCGGGCAGAGTGCGAAGACCCCACATTCGCCGATGCTCGGGAATGGTGGGCGGGGTCGCCGAACCCCGCCGCGAACGTGGCCTATCCTGAAAGGCGGGGTTCGCAGACCCCGCCCTACACCAGACTCAGCGCTTGGCGCGCGCGGCGACGAACTTCTCCATTCGATCGCAGGCGTCGATGAGCTGCTCGTAGCTGGTGGCGAAGCAGGCGCGGACGTGGCCGAGGCCGTTGTCGCCGAAAGCCGTGCCGGGCACGACTGCGACCTTGTGCTCCTTCAGCAGGCCGACCGCGAAATCCTTTTCGGTCAGGCCGGTGCTCTTGACGTCAGGGAAGGCGTAGAACGAACCGCGCGGCGAGTGGCACTTGAGGCCGATCTCGTTGAAGCGGCGGACGACGAGGTCGCGGCGACGGTGGTATTGGTCGCGCATCTTGACAACGGAATCCCAGCCGTTGCGCAACGCCTCGAGCGCGGCTTCTTGCGCGATGATCGAGGCGCAGAGCATCGAGTATTGGTGCACCTTCATCATCGCGTCGATGAGCACCGCCGGGCCGCAGGCGTAGCCGATGCGCCAACCGGTCATCGCGAACGCCTTTGAGAAACCGTGCAGGAAGATCGTGCGCTCCGCCATGCCGGGCAGGCTGGCGATGCTGGTGTGGGTGCCGTCGAAGGTGAGCTCCGAGTAGATCTCATCGGAGAGCACGAGCAGGTCCTTCTCGCGGCAGAATTCGGCGATCTCGGTCAACTGCTCGCGCGTGCACGTGCCACCCGTCGGATTGCACGGCAGGTTGAGCATCAGCATGCGGCAGCCGGGCTGCCACGCGGCGCGGAGCGACTCGGCCGTCAGCGCGAAGTTATCCTTGGCGTAGGTCGGCACGGCGACCGGCACGGCATGCGTCAGCGCGATGCTCGGCGAATACGAGACGTAACACGGCTGGTGGAACATCACCTTGTCGCCGGGATTGAGAAACGCGCGGCAGGCGAGATCGAGCGCCTCGGACACGCCGACGGCGACGAGGATCTGGTCCTCGGGCCGGTAGCTGACAGCGAAGTGCTTCGCGACGTAGTCGGCGATGGCGCGGCGCAGCTCGATCATGCCGAGGTTCGACGTGTAATACGTCTTCCCTTTTTCGATCGCGTAGATCGCGGCCTCACGGATGTGCCACGGCGTGACGAAGTCAGGTTCGCCCACACCGAGGGAGATCACGCCGCCCTCGTTTTTCATCTGGGCGACGAGTTCGAAGAAGTCGCGGATACCGCTTTTGGGCAACGCGGCCACGTGGCCCGCCACCCAGCGTTTCGGGTCGGTGCTCATTGAGTTGGCCTTCCGGTTACGGCGCGACGTTCAACCGCTCGCCGGAGGACTCGGCTTGGTCGAGCACGAAGCCCTGGTCCTTGTAGCAGCGGAGTTGGAAATGCGTGGAAGTCGAGAGCACACCCTCGATCGTCGACAGCTTCTCGGAGACGAAGGCCGCGACCCGTTGGAGCGTGGTGCCCTTGACGAAGAGGAGCAGGTCGTAGCCGCCCGACATGAGGTAGCACGACTCGACCTCGTCGAACCGGCTGATGCGCTCGGCCAGACGGTTGAAACCGCCGCCGCGTTCGGGGGTGATGCGGACCTCGATGACGGCCCGCACGGTAGCTGCGGCGGCGTCGCGCGAGAGATCGAGCACCGGACGCCAGCCGAGGAAGATTTTATCTTTCTTCAACTGTTCCAGGTGCTGATTGACTTCGGATTCGGGCAGGCCCGCGATCTGCGCGATTTGCGCCGTCGTGAGCTGACCGCCTTCGAGCAACAGCTTGAGAACAGGGTTCATGGAAGACGCAGCGTGCCAAAGCGGCCCGGGGCGACGCCACCCAATTCTGACCCCGACGTGGCATAAATTTGTGTGGCCTAGCGCGGGGACTTGGTTTCCCTGCCCTTCCCGATGTTCGAGTCCCTCACCGACAAACTGACCAACGCGCTGCGCAACCTCCGCGGCGTGGGCAAACTGACCGAGGAAAACATGGCCGACGCACTCAAGGAAGTGCGCGCCGCCCTCCTCGCCGCCGACGTCCACTTCAAGGTCGCCCGCGAATTCATCGAGCGCGTCCAGCAGCAATGCGTCGGTCAGGAGGTCCTGAAGTCCGTCACGCCCGGTCAGATGATCATCAAGATCATCCACGACGAACTCGTCCGCCTCCTCGGCGAAGGCACGACCGAACTCGCCGCCACGCGACCGCTGAAGATCCTGATGGTCGGTCTGCACGGCTCAGGCAAAACCACGTCCACGGCCAAGCTCGGCAAGCTGCTCAAGAAAAAGGGCGCGCGTCCGTTCGTTGTCGCGTGCGACGTGTATCGTCCCGCCGCCATCGATCAGCTCGAAATTCTCGCGAAGCAGGAGGACCTCGGTTTCTACTGCGACCGCGTGTCGAAGGACGTGCCTGCCATCGGCGCCAAGGCGCTCGAAGCCGCCACCGCGGCCAACTCCGACATCATCCTCTTCGACACCGCCGGCCGCCTGCAGATCGATCAGGACCTGATCGAGGAAGTGAAGAAGCTCAGCGCGAAGGTGCAGCCGGACGAGATCATCCTCGTTGCCGACGGTGCGCTCGGTCAGGAGGCCGTCAACGTCTCCAAGTCTTTCCACGACGCTCTCTCCCTCACCGGCCTCATCCTTACCAAGATGGACGGCGACGCTCGCGGCGGCGCCGCGCTCTCGATCAAGAGCGTCACCGGGGTGCCGATCAAATTCGTTGGCACGGGCGAAAAGACGGGCGACTTCGAGGTGTTTCACCCCGATCGCCTCGCCTCGCGCATCCTGGGCATGGGCGACGTCGTCTCGCTCGTGGAGAAGGCGCAGGAGACGATCGACCAGAAGGAAGCCGAGCGCATGGCGGAGAAGCTGCGCAAGGCGGACTTCAACTTGGAGGACTTCCTCGCGCAGATGCAGCAGGTGAAGAAGATGGGGTCGATGCAGTCCATCCTCGGCATGATGCCCGGCATGAGCGGCGTCGAACTGCCCGGCGATGCCGACAAGCAGATGAAGCGCACCGAGGCCATCATCCTCTCGATGACCAAACAGGAGCGCCAAAAGCCGCAGATCCTGAACGGGAGCCGCCGCGTCCGCATCGCCAACGGTGCGGGCGTGAAGGTGCTCGAGGTCAATCAGCTCATGAAGCAGTTCGAGCAAATGCAGAAAATTATGAAGATGATGAAGGGCGGCAACCAGAAGAAGCTCATGCGCCAGATGGAAGCCATGCGTGGCAAGGGCGGCATGCCGGGCTTCTGAGCGCGGCTCACGGCTTGCGCCGCTCGCAGCGGCGGCGGTGAATCTTCAGCGCAGCGCGGCCACCAAGGCGGTGAGCTTGGCGGCGTCCTTCACTCCCGGTGCGGTCTCGACGCCGCTGTTGACGTCGATGCGGGTCGCGCCTGTGGCGTCGACGGCCTCGCGCACGTTGCCCGGATTCAGTCCGCCGGAGAGAATCCAGCTGCGTCCCGGATGCGTGAGCCGGTGACGCTGGAACTTCTCCCAATCGCCCGTCTCGCCCGTCCCGCCGAATTTCTCGGCGTGAAACGTGTCGAGGAGGAAAGTCTCGGCGAGCGCGAGCCACTCCGGCCGCACGTCCTGAGCTGGCGGCAGCTTCGGCGCCAGCCAGAGGCGCGATGCGCCCACCGTGTCCGACCACGCCGCGACCTGCGCATGCGGGGTGTCCGCCTTGAAGTGGATCTGGAAGGCGGCAAAACCCAACTCGGCGAGACGCGCGAGATCGACGGGCGAAGGCTCGACGCAGACCGCGACGCGCGCGACCCGCGGCAACTCGGCGCTAATCGCCGCGTAGCGCTCGATCCCGAGATGGCGCGGCGATGGCGGGTAGAAGATGAAACCGAGCTGGTCCGCACCCGCGGCCGCTGCGGCCTGCGCGTCGACGATGCGCGTGAGCCCGCAGACCTTGACTTGGATGCCGGCGATCATCGCACCACGTCGCCCGCTCAGCCGGCGAACGCGTTCACCGCGGCGATCACGTGCTCGACCTGCGCGTCGGTGAGCTCCGGGAAGATCGGGAGGCTCACGCAGCGCTCGCTGGTGAATTCGGCGACCGGCAGGCTGCCCTTCGTGTAGCCCAGCGCCGCGTAGCACGGTTGCAGGTGCATCGGGCCGGGATAAATGATGTCGGTGCCCACGCCTTGCTGCTCAAGGTGCGCGCGCAGCGCGTCGCGGCGCGGGTGCAGGATCGTGAACTGGTGCCACACGCTCTCGCCGTGCGGCGGCACGACCGGCAGCGTGACGTTGGCATTCTTGATGCCCGCGCGATACTTCGCCGCGATGGCGCGGCGGCGCGCGGTATAGTCCGCGATGTGCCGGAGCTTGATGTTGAGCACCGCGCCTTGGAAACCGTCCATGCGGAAGTTGAAGCCAACCTCCGTGTGCAGGTAACGCTTGGGCGAACCGTGCACACGCAGGAGCTGCGCCTTGTCCATCACGGCCGGATGCTTCGAGACGAAGGCACCACCCTCGCCGCAGGCGCCGAGATTTTTCGTCGGATAGAAACTGAACGTGCCGCAATCGCCGATGCTGCCGACCGGCCGGCCTTTGTAGGCGGCGCCGACGGCCTGCGCGCAGTCCTCGACGACGAACAGCTTGTGCTGCGCCGCGAGCGCCATGATCTCATCCATCCGCGCGGGCTGGCCAAAGATGTGCACAACCACGATGCCCTTCGTGCGCGGCGTGATCGCCTTGGCGATCGCCTCGGGGTTGATGCACCAGGTGTCGGGCTCGATGTCGACGAACACCGGCGTCGCACCCGTGTAGCTGATGCCCCAGCAGCTCGAGGCGAAGGTGAACGGCGTGGTGATGACCTCGTCGCCGGGACCGAAACCGCCGCAGAGCGAGCCGATGTGCAGCGGCGAGGTGCCGCTGTTCATGCCGAGCGTGCGCGCGTAGCCGAACGTGGCGCTGAAGTTGCGCTCGAAATCCTCGACGTCCTTGCCGAGGCAGAACCGCGTGTGGTCGTAGGTGTCCGCCAGCGCGGCGAGCACTTCCGTGCGGATCGCTTGATGTTGCAGCTTCAGGTCGAGGAACGGGACTTTCATGGGAAGGGATCGATCGGGAACGCCGGGATGCGCCGCGCCGTGCGGCTCAGAATTTGCGGAGCAGTGCCTGCACGAGCGAATCGAGGTTCGCTTCCTCCGCCTCAAAATCGACGGGCAGGCCGAGCTGCTTCATCGCGGCGGTGGTGGTGCCGCCGATGCTGCCGGCAAGCGGACGCCGGGCCTTCGGGCTGAGTTTGAGCGCGGCGGCTTGGTCGAAGAACGACTGCGCGGCGGACGGACTGGCGAAGAGGATCGCGTCGGCACCGCGCTCGCGGAAGTTGCCCGCCACGGGATTGCCCGCGAGGTCGTTCTCCTCCGTGCGGTAGATCGGCAGGCGGTCGACGATGGCGTGCGCTTCGTTCAGGCGGTCGACCAGCGTGTCGCGGTTCAGGTTGCCGGTGACGACGAGGATCTTGGCGCTGTCGATCGACTCGCGCTCGATCATCATTCGCGCGAGGTCTTCCGCCGTGGCCTTCGCGGGTTGCAGGTCGACGCGCAGATGCAGGCGGCGGACGACGTCCGCGGTGGCCTCGCCGACGGCAGCGATGCGCAGCAGCCCCATCGCGCGGATGTCGTCGAACGCGCGGTGGAATTCCTCGAAGAAGAACCGCGCGCCGTTCGCGCTCGTGAAGACGATCCACTCGTATTGGCCGAGCTCGGCGAAGACCTCCGCGAGCGTGTTCTTGTCGTAGTGTTTCGTGACCTGGATCAGCGGCAGCTCGATGACCTCGGCACCCTGCGCCTCAAGTTTCTGGCGCCAGTCGGCGGCTTGTTCGCGCGGACGCGTGACGACGATACGACGGCCGGCGAGCGGCGTGGAGGAGGAGGCTTTGCTCATCAGAATCCCAATTCCTTGAGGATGCGGGTGGCGGTCGCGCGCGGCGCCGCGTAATCGGCGTCGCTGAGCGGGAACGTGCGGATGCCGGTCCGCTCGTGGAAGAAATGCAGCGTGTCACCGACCGCGTGCGCGGCGAAGGCGACCTGGCAACCGGCGCCGACCTGCGCCTGGAACGCGCGCTCAAGCGTCACGGCGCGTCCCGTGGCGGCGTCGAGCGCGGGCTGCAGCTGCGCGGCGAGTTCCTCGCGGCACTGAATGGCGATGGCGCCCTGCCCCACGGCCGGCACGCTTTCGGAGAATTGCAGCGGGCGGAACACGACGCCGGGCCAGCTGTGGATGCCGAGGCGGCGCATGCCTGCGGCGGCGAGGATGGTCGCGTCGGCGTTTCCCGCGGCGATCTTCTTCAGGCGCGTGTCGACGTTGCCGCGGATCTCGGTGAAGGTGGCGCCGGGGAAGAGTTTCGTGATCTGCAGCTGGCGGCGCGGGCTGCTCGTGCCGATGGTGGCGGGCACGGTGACGCCTTCGCGCAACACCAGCACGTCGTGCGTGAGCTCGCGCGGCAGGAAGCCCGCTACGGTCAGGCCGGGGGGATTCTCGCCCGGCAGGTCCTTGCAGCTGTGCACGGCTGCGTGGGCGTCGCCGCGCAGGAGGGCCTGCTCGAGTTCGGCGGTAAAGAGGCCCTTGCCGCCCTGCTTGATCAGCGACCAGTCGGTCTGGCGGTCGCCCGTGGTGACGATCTTTAGCAGTTCGCACTCGGCGCCGAGCACCTCCTTGAAGCGGGCGGCGACCATTTCGGTCTGCGCGAGGGCGAGCGGACTTTTGCGGGTGGCGAGGAGAAGTTTCATGCGGGCAAAGGCTGGTGGACGTCGAGGGACTCGAACCCCCGACCCTCTCGGTGTAAACGAGATGCTCTAACCAACTGAGCTAGACGTCCGAAGTTCGGAGACGAAACGGCACCGTCCGGCCCCTCGCAAGGCCAAAGCCGGTGCGGGCCTTGCCGAAGAAAACGCAGGTTTTGCCGGGTGGTTATTAGCCGGCGGGACAAATTGTAGGACGGGGTCGCCTAACCCCGCCTCGCGCTTGATGCTGCGATCGCAGCAAGGCGGGGTTCAGCAACCCCGCCCTACATGAAATCCGATCAATTGCCCGGCCGCAGCGGGATGCCTTCGCGGATCATCGCCTCGGCGATCTGGATCGAGTTCAGCGCAGCGCCCTTCCAAAGGTTGTCGCCGGCGACCCAGAACGAGAGCCCGTTTTCCAGCGCCGTGTCGGCGCGGAGGCGCCCCACCCCGCACTTCACCTTGCGGCTGAAGTCGAGCGGCGTCGGGTAAAGCTTGTTCGCCGGATCGTCGACGAGTTCGGCACCGGCGAAACCGGCGATGGCCGCGCGGGCGGCGGCGAGGTCGACGGGGCGCTCGAATTCAGCATTCACCACTGCGGAGTGCGCGCGCACCACCGGCACGCGCACGCAGGTGGCGGACACCTTGAGCGCGGGCAGGCCCATGATCTTGCGGCTCTCCTCGCGCATCTTCGTCTCCTCGCCGGTGTAGCCGTCGGCGCCGAAGGAATCGATGTGCGGAATGAGGTTCTGGAAAATCTGATAGGGATAGACCTTGCGCGGGAGTGGTTCGCCCTTCGCGTAGGCCTGCGTCTGCGCCTCGAGCTCATCGATGGCGTCGGCGCCCGTGCCAGAGACGGACTGGTAAGTGGCGAAGAACACGCGCTGCACGCCGAAGATACGGTGCAGCGGGTAAAGCCCCATCAACGCGATCGCGGTGGAGCAATTCGGGCTGGCGATGATGCCGCGGTGCCCCTGCGTGGCGGCGAGGTTGATCTCCGGCACCACGAGCGGCACGTCGGCCTGCATGCGGAAGGCCGAGCTCTTGTCCAACACGAGGCAGCCGCGCTTCACCGCCTCCGGCGCGAGCGCCTTGGCGATGGCGCCCTCCGCCGCGAAAAACGCGATGTCGAGCCCGGCGAAGGCCTCCGCGCACGCCTCGACCACCGGGTAGCTTTTGCCGCCGAGCGCGACGACGCGGCCCACGGAGCGCGCCGAGGCCATCGGCCGCAACTCCGCGAGCGGGAACTCGCGCGACTGGAGGAGACCGATCAGCTCTTGACCGACCGCTCCCGTCGCACCGACGATGCCGACCCGATAAGACTTGGTATTCACGTGATGAAAAACGCAGTTGAACGGCTGAGGGAAAAGTGCGCCGCGCTCGGGCGCAAGCCGTCTGCGCGTGCTATGGTCGTTTCCCTCGGCACCCAGCTCCTCGCCTTCCACCGCGGCGACTCTCTGGCAAAGTCTTACGTCGTTTCCACCTCGCTCCGCCCGCCGTCGAACCTCAAGGATTCGCTCGGCACGCCGCGCGGCCTGCACGAGATCGCCGAGCGCATCGGCGCCGGGGCGCCGCCCGGCATCGTCTTCAAGGCCCGGGTCAACACCGGCCGCCACTTCGCCGAGCTGCCGCCGGAGGAACAGGCCCGGAACCTCATCACCACGCGCATCCTCTGGCTCCGCGGCCTCGAGCCCGGGCTGAACGCCGGCACCGACGCCGAGGGTCGCTGCGTCGACACCCACGCGCGCTACGTTTACATCCACGGCACGAATCACGAGGAGCGCCTCGGCACGCCCGCGAGCAGCGGCTGCGTGCAGATGCGTAACCTCGACATCATCGAACTCTACGACGAGGTGCGCGCCGGCGACCTCGTGTGGATCGAGGACTGATCTTCCGCGTTCATCTGTAGGACGGGGTCGCCGCACCCCGCTTTGACGCGTGGCCCACATCACGTTCGTGGCGGGGGGGCGGCGACCCCGCCCCACAAACGATCTGCCGGTCGGAGACCGGCGCCGCTTCACTCGTTCTTGCCGAGCAGCAGTCGCAGCGAATTCAGGCACACGACGACCGTGCTGCCTTCGTGGGCGATCACACCGACGGTCAGCGGGATCGCGCCGATCAACGAGGCCAGCACCATGACGATCACCGTGCCGAGCGAGATGACGAGATTCTGATGGATGACGCGCCGCGCACGCCGGCTGAGGCGCAACGCCGAGAGGAAGTTCTCGATGCGGTCGTGCATCAGGATGACCTCGCTCTGCTCCAACGCCGCATCGCTGCCGCGCGCGCCCATCGCCACGGAAACGTAAGCCGCGGCGAGGCTCGGTGCGTCGTTCACGCCGTCGCCCACCATCGCGACCTTGCGACCCTGCCGCCGGAAACCGTCGACGATCGCGACCTTCTGCTCCGGCGAAAGACCGGCCCGCACCTCGTCGACGCCGAGTTCCTTCGCGACCGACTCCGCCGTGTGGCGGCGGTCGCCCGTGAGCATCACCGTGCGGATGCCGTCCGCCTTGAGCGTGGCCAGCACGCCGCGCGACTCGGCGCGCAACTGATCGCGCAGCAACAACCGTCCCACGAGCCCGGGCGCGACGACCCAGACTTCGGAAAACTCCGCTGCTGCCGGCGGCACTTTTTCCAACCACTGCGCAAACGGTCCCGCCGCCACCAACTCGCGCCGGCCGAGGAAGGCGTGTCCGCCGTCGACTTGGGCGCGCACGCCCTGGCCGGTGATGGACTCAAAGCGCTCGATCGCGCGCGCCCCGACGTTCTCCTTGCGCGCGTGCTGAGTGATGGCGCGCGCGATCGGATGATGCGAATTACGCTCCAACGCGTGCGCGAGCTCGAGCAGGTCGCGTTCGCGTCCGGCCGGGAAACTCTCGACCGAAACGACCGCGAGCTCGCCCGTCGTCAGCGTGCCGGTCTTGTCGAGCGCCACGGTGTTGATCTCGGCGAGTTTCTCGATCGCGGCACCGCCGCGGAAGAGCACACCGTGCCGCGCGCCCCAGGCGATGGCGGCGAGGATGGCCGACGGGATCGAGAGCACGAGCGCGCAGGGGCTCGCCACGACCAGCAGCGTCATCGCGCGGTAGAATGCCGAGGTCTGCTCCGCGGTGCTGGCGAAGGCCGGCAGCCCGAAGCCGAGCCACCAGACGAAAAACATCGCCGCCACCGCCCCGAGCACCACGAGCGTGTAGTTGCCGCCGAACCGGTCGGTCAGGCGCTGGCTCGGCGCCTTGAGTTTCTGTGCCGTTTGGATGAGCCGCACGATCTTCTGCAACGTGCTCTCGGACGGCAGGCGCGTGACCGTCACCTCGACCGCGCCCCAAAGATTGATGGTGCCGCTGAAGACCGGGGCGCCGACGCCCTTCTCCACCGGCACGGATTCGCCCGTGAGGTTGGACTCGTCGCTCGCGGTCTCGCCGCGCACGACTTCGCCGTCGGCCGCGAAGAGCTCGCCCGGTTTCACCGCCAGGCGGTCGCCGACTTTCAGCGCGTCGATCGTCACCACGTGCTGCGTGCCGTCCGCGTCGACCACCGTGGCCTCCTTTGGCGCCGTGTGCAGGAGCGAGGACACCTCGCGCTGGGTGCGATCCATCGCGTAAGCCTCCATCGCCCCCGAGGCGGAGAAGAGGAACAGCAGCAGCGTCGCCTCGCCCCACGCGCCGACCAGCACCGCGCCCACGGCGACGGCAAGCATCAGAAAATGAATGTCGAGCCGGCGCTCGCGCAGGTTGGCCCACGAATCGATCGCCGCATCCCAACCGCCGCCCACGAGCGCGATGCCATACAGCGTGAACACCAGCCAGCCGGGCGCGCCGAGTTGCTCCGCACCGAAGGCCGCGAGTCCCGCGACGCCGCAGAGCGCCGCCAACGAGGCGAGCAACTTCCATTCGCCTTCCTCGTGGCCGTGATCGTGGTCGTGCTCCGCGTCTGCGGCCAGCGCGGCCTCCGGACCGTCGAGCGAGTAATCCTTCCAGCGGTAGAATGCCGGCGCGGTCGCGCAGGTCGGCCGCTCGACCGTGGTCACGTCACCCGCGCGGCTCACTACGAAGCCCGGCTGCGTCACCGGGCCACCCGCGGCGGCACGCCCCGCGGCCAGTTTGGCCTCGATCGCGAGCAGCACCTGGTGGATCTGCTGATCCAGTTGCGCGGCATCGACGGCGCCGAGCGTGGCGACGGACACCGTGAGGTCCGCCGCGTTGACGCGCACGGCGGCCACCGCCGGCTGCGCTTGGAGAAAACGAATCAGCTCCTGCGTCCACTCCGTCCCGTGTTCGGTGCCTTCGGCCATGGGCGGACGGTTGTTTGGCAAGGAGGCACTCGCAAATAAATTTGCGCCACGCGCACGTCATGAGCTGAGTCCCTAGCGATGATTAGCCTGAACGAGGGAGGCGGAGGCAGCGCCTCGCGCGCGGCAGAGCTGACGGCGGCGGTCTTCGCCGCCGACGGCTGGCTGTGCACGAGTCTCAGTCTCGAACACCGCCCCGAGCAGGAGCGCATGGCCCTCGCCGTCGCCGCCGCGATGGACGGCGACTCATCGCTTCTCTGCGAAGCCGGCACGGGTGTCGGCAAGAGTCTCGCCTACCTCATCCCGGGCATCGTGCACGCCGTCGACACGCGACGCCAATTCCTCGTCTCGACCCACACCAAGACGCTGCAGGAACAGATCCGCGACAAGGACCTCGCCAACTGCCGCCGCCTCTTCGCCGCCGTGCCGGAACTCGCCGCTTATCGCGATTTCACGAGCGCCGTGCTTATGGGCAAGGGCAACTACCTCTGCCCGACGCGGCTCAAGCGCGCGCTGGCCGAGCAGCAGGAACTGTTCGCCACGCCCGAGCAGGAGCAACTCGCCCGCCTCGCGCGCTGGGCGCAGGAGACCGAGACCGGTCTCCTCGCCGATCTGCCCGAGCGCGTCGCGCCTGAGCTATGGGACGAGGTTTCGGCCGACTCCGACGCGTGCTCCGCGAAGCATTGCGACGGCAGCGTGTGTTTCTACCAGCGCGCCAAGAAACGCCGCGACGCGGCGCACCTCGTCATCGTCAACCACAGCCTCCTCTTCACGCTCATGGCCGTGCACGACGCGCAGGGCAAATCGCCGGCGCGCGGCATCCTTCGCCTCGATGACTTCGCCGTGCTCGACGAGGCGCACACCGTGCCCGACATCGCCACGGAGCACCTCGGCCTCGCGCTCAGCTCCACCGGCCTGCGTCGCCAGCTACACGCGCTCTTCAACCCGAAGCGCCGCAAGGGACTCTTCACGCGCCACAAGGACGCCGGCGGCCAGCGTGCGGTCGAGATCGCTTTCGAGCAGGCCGACCACTTCTTCGCCAACGTCGCCGAGCGCATCCCGGCCGGCTCCAGTCTCCAACGCTGGCGCGAAGCCGACGCCGTCGAACACCTGCTCGCCGGGCCGCTCAACAGTGTCGTGGCCCGTCTCGACGCGCTCCGCACCAGCCTGCCGCCCGAGGACATCGCCCACGTCGAGGTGGAGACGAAGCAGAAACGCCTCTCCGCCTACCGCGACTCCATCAAATCCTGGCTCGATCTCGCGCGCGAAGGTGACGTGCACTGGGCCGAGATGGCGGAGCGCCGCAAGGAACTTGTCGTCACGCTCCGCTCCGCCCCGCTCGACGTGTCCGCCGAGCTGCGCCGCCGCCTTTTCGCCCGCGAGACTTCGTGCGTGCTCACGAGCGCGACGCTCGCCACCGGCAGCACGATCGAGCCGTTCCGCGAACGCGCCGGCGCGCACGGCGTGGAGACGGTGATCGAAAAATCGCCTTTCGACTACGAGCGCCACATGCGCGTCTATCTCGCGGCCGACATCCCCGAGCCGGCGGCCAAGGCCGAGGGCCGACTCGCGCTCGAGGCCATCGCCGACTACGTGCGCTTCTGCACGCTGCGCTGTGGCGGCGGCTCGCTCGTGCTCTTCACCAGTTACCGCGACCTGCTCGACGTGTCGCGCCGCCTCGCCCGCGACTACGCGGACGCCGGCCGGCCGATGCTGGTGCAGGAGGCGGGCGTCTCGCGATCGGAGCTGGCGGAGCGCCTGCGCGGCGCGGGCAACGCCGTGCTGTTCGGCACCGAGAGTTTCTGGACCGGTATCGACATCCCCGGCCCGGCGCTGTCGCAGGTGATCATCACGCGCCTGCCCTTCGAACCGCCGAATCATCCGGTCGCGCAGGCGCGCGCCGAGTGGGTTGCCTCCGAAGGCGGAAATCCCTTCGCTCAACTTGCGCTGCCCGAGGCGCTGGGCAAATTCCGCCAGGGCGTCGGCCGCCTCATCCGCAGCAAGACCGATCGCGGAATCATCACGCTGCTCGACCCGCGCGTGCTCACCAAGGCCTACGGTCGCGAATTCGTGGCCAGCCTGCCCACGCCGCACTTCGAGCGGATGACGCGTGCGGACCGCGAAACGGTTTTTCGTCCTTTCATTTGAAGCGTCCCCGGCCCACGTTGGACAGGTCATGAAGCTGAGTGCGTCCGCCGCCACCGACATCGGTTGTGTCCGTTCCGAGAACGAGGACAGCCTGCTTTGCAGCGAGCCGTTGCGGCTCTTCGCCGTGGCCGACGGCATCGGCGGGCTGCCCGGTGGCGCCCAGGCCAGCCAAGCCGCGCTGCGCTTCCTCGAGGGATGGTTTCTCCAGCACGGACACGCGAAGTTGCCCGACTACGCCGAGGCCGTGCGACAGGTGAACGAGAAAGTCTTCCTCCTCGGTCGCGAGATCAGCCCGCGCTACGGCATCGGCACCACGCTCACGCTCGCGCATTTCCGCGAGCGCACGCTGCAGGTGCTGCACGTCGGCGACAGCTTCCTCTTCCGCCTCCGCGACGGACGCATCGAAGCCCTCACCACCGAGCACAACCTCGAGAACGAGATGCGGGCGCGCGCCGCCCGCGGCGAGCCGACAGTGCCGCTGCTGGAGAACCGCGCCGCGCTCACGCGCTGCGTCGGCCAGCCGCCGCCGTTGCAAGGCGACCTCCACGCCCATGACATCGCGCCCGGCGACCGCTACCTCGTTTGCACCGACGGCGTCACGCGCTGCATCGAGCCGCGCGAGCTGCAACGCCTGCTCGGCGCTGCCGACACGCCCGCCGGCATCGCGCACGCGCTGTGCGAGCTGGCGCGCGAGCGCGGCGGACTCGACAACGCGACGGCCGTCGTCGTGTTCGTGGATTGATTTTTCGCGCATGAGCTCCGCCCGTTTTGCCGCCCTCGTCGCGGCCCAGCCTGAGAACAAGATGTTCCGCTTCAGCCTCGCCCAAGCCCTGCTGCGCGAGGAGAAGCCCGCCGAGGCCGTGCCGCACCTTGAGTTTTGCGTCGCCGCGCAGGCCGATTGGATGATGGCGCGCATCCTTCTTGGGAAAACCCTGCTCGCCCTCGGCCGCCCGGCCGACGCGAAGCCCCGGCTCGAAGACGCGTTGCGCCTCGCCATCGAGCAGCACCACGAGGACCCCGAGCGCGAGCTGCGCGTGATCCTCGCGGAACTCGGCTGACAACGAGAAATTTCGCAAAGCCGCCGAGGTAGCGGCGATCGTCCCGATCGCCAGACTCACGCTGGCGCCAAGAGTGTGCGCCCGCACCTGCGCGGTGCCGCGGCCGCATTTTTCAATGCCCCCGCTTTCGCCCATTCGGACCGTCGCGGGTCGCGCGCGCTCCCTCGTCCGAATGCGCCGGGGCTCAGCCCCAGAGCGGCGCCGGGTAGCGGCCGGCGGCGACGAGTGCGCGGATGGCCTGTTGCGAGGCCGCGAGGTCGTCGCGATACGTGATGCCGAACCAAGCGTCGTCGCTGCGCAGCAGGGCGATCTCCGTCTCGCCGCGCTGGTTGAGGTCGCTCAACGCCGTGGGCAGGTAGAACTCGGCCTTGGGCTCGGCTCCGTGCGCGGCAAGGAAGGCGGCGAAGCCTCGCTCCAGTGGCGCGAAGATGCCGGGCGTGAAGCCCCAGAAATTCATCGAGACCGTCTCCTCGCCCGTGAGGTCATGCGCGACGCCCTGTGCATCGGTGTAGCGCGCGCCGGCGGGCGTGCGGCAGATTTGCGTCAGCTCGGTGATGCGTTGCAGGCGTCCTGCCCCGTCGATCGTGCAGAGGCCGCGGCTGACCGTGCCGTGCTCGGACAAGGTCTGTCGGAGCGGATACCCGACCAGTGCGCAACCGGGCGAGCGGGCGAACTGCGTCGCGAGTGCGCGGTAACCCGCGGCGCCGTAGAAATCGTCGGCGTTGATCACCGCGAAGGGACGCTGCACCGCGTGGCGTGCGGCGAGGACCGCGTGGCCGGTGCCCCAAGGCTTGGTGCGCCCCGCCGCCAGCGCGCTGGCGCGCGCGCTGCTCGGCAAATCGTCCAACTCTTGGAACACGTATCCGACGTCAATCTGGCCTTCGATGCGTCGGCCGATGCTCGCGCGGAAGTCGGCCTCGATGTCCTTGCGGATGACGAGCACCGCGCGGTCGAAGCCGGCGCGGCGAGCGTCGAAGAGGGAATACTCGATGATGAGTTCGCCGTGCGGCCCGACGGGCTGGACTTGCTTGAGGCCGCCGAACCGGCTGCCCATGCCCGCGGCGAGGATGACGAGATCGTAGGAGGAGGGATTGCCCACGGAACACACGGATGGACACGGATTAACGGCGGGCAAAACAAAAAGCCGCAGCGGGCGGCTGCGGCTGAAAGTTGGTGCCAGAGGGCAGGATTGAACTGCCGACCAAGGGCTTATGAGTCCCCTGCTCTACCACTGAGCTACTCTGGCAATGGGAGAACGGCGTAAAAGCCACAGATTTCCGGAAAAATCCACAAGATTTTTCTTGGGCCGAAGCCAAGGCGCACAGCTTTCGCCTCAGATATCTGCCGGCGCCAGCCAACGGAAATACGTGACGACGTAGCGATAGCCGTAGGCACCCGCTTGGGTAGGCGTGCGCTGCACCAATGCCTCGCAATAGGCGGACGCAGTCACTGCGCTAGGATCCGTCGCGTCCAATCCCGGATTAAGAGTCTCTCCGTAGGCACGCACCAAGAACGTATCGCCTCGAACTCCAAGGATCGGCGCCAGGCTATTCACGATCGTCGCTGCGTTCACGCTCCCAATCGACACGTTCGCAGCGAGCTTTGCTTGGAAGTCCGCGACTGACCGAAATGGTCGGGACGCATCGCGAATCGCGTTATACGCATCTTCGCTTGAGACCGTGAGTGTGAGGTTGTCGAGGTAGGCATTCCACGCGATCTGGGCGCGCGAATTCGCATTGAAGCTGCCTGGGACAAGCTGAGGTGCTCCGACTTCAGCGAAATAGAGCCGGGGGGCATTTGCAGTGACCGAAGGCCAAAGCGTCGTCACCGAGCCACGATCGAATCCCGTGATGCCGAGAAGGGCCAATTGGTCCACCGAGAGAATCTTCGCACGATTGTTATCCGAAATTTCTGCAGTAAGCGCAGAGATAATAGAGCGAGTCCTCGGAACCGGGTAATTGGAGAATCCAGAAGGCGGAGAGACATCGCTTCGAACATTAACGCTCACCTTCAAGCTCTCGTCGGAGACCCAATAGGCATATCGTGCAATTGGCCGACTTGACGCTTCGCCTGGTTGGGTTGCAGACACGACCACACGACGAACCTTCACCTGTTCAGACGTAGCGAGGCTGCGTTTCAAAATGAATACGTCATCTGCACCCGTCATCGCGACAATGGGAGTCAGCGCCAGTGGCGTGACTTCGTTTCCGCTTACGAGCCAAGTGATCGCGCCACCTGTATCTCCTTCATTCCACACACCGGTCCACGCCGGATTATTCCAAGTCCCCCCGGCGACATCCGCACGCGCGGTCACCACACCGTTCGCACTTCCTGTGTAGCGCTGGAGTTGCCCAATAGCCATTCGCAAACCCATTCGGGCATTAGCGCGCGCCTTGGCCAACTCCGCAGAATTCACAGTCGCTTGGGTTTCGAGCCGAATCACGGCGACCAGCCCAAGCAGCAGCAGCAGCGACAAGCTCACCAAGCCCAACGTCAGGAGCAGTGCGAATCCACGAGCGCTAATGTTGCTCCCTCTCATGACGATCCTTGATTGAGCACGATTCGCCGCGAATAGACGTGGGAGTTCTTCGTCACGATGTCCCACCATGTTGAGCTGCGGACGTAACCACCCGGCGGGTTCTCGAAGTTTCTGAGCTGCCGCACTCCGTCCTCGGTCAGCACGCGGACCATCACCTCCACTACGTCGGGCTTAACAGTTTCTGAGGTTCCCGAGGCGCCCAACCGCACAAGGTGCGTCAGTTCAGAATTAGTCCACGCACCGTTGATGGCGGGATACAGCGGCTGCAAAACGGTCGTATCGTAGCGGTAGAAACGAACCCCGAAATCCACCACATGGTCCGCAAGCACCGTATCCAGCGGTGGGCGGATGATGTTGCCCGCATTGCCGGACGTCGCACTTGCAGAAGTGTATCCCCCAGCCGACGGATCAAGGTTGTAGCCTGCAGCGAAGGTATTCGTGTCATTCACCACTGAACGGAAAAGAAGGTATCCTACCTCCGCACCCGATGCACTCGATTGTGCACGACGCACAATTTGGTAAGCGACCGCTCGCAAGTTCGCTGTGTTTTGGCCGCCTACATCGGTGAAGAAGCGGAGCCAAGTCCCAGCTACGCCGAAACGGTCCTCCTCGATTGAAGCATCGGTCAGCACTAACGACTCGTTGCTAGGACGACTTGATGACGACGTGACCCAGATGCCGGAATTGTTTGTCGCCGTCAGCACTGTCGCAGCTAGCCACACATTGCCATTTTCTCGGAACACCGCGCATTGAAGATCGGATTCGATTTGGTCGAGCACCGCCCGGGCCGTGGCAGCCGTCGCGATTCGTCCACTCGCCCGAGTCCAAAGGGTGGTCGCTGAAGAAGCGACCGCGACGAGCAATGCAACGACCAGAATGCCGATCGTAACCGCGACGAGTAGCTCAATGAGCGTAAATGCCCGTAGACACCGGTGGATTGGCTGCTTCATCGCAGGATGACATGACTGGATTGAATCGACGACTTTTCCGTGCCGTTTGCGGGCCACTCTGCGCGAATCAACACCGCCAGTCCTTGGCCCGTGGAATCGGCGCCAGCAGGGCTCACACCTGCCAGTCGATAAAACGATACGCTGTAAAAGCGATCAGTGGTGGACAGCTCTGAACTCCATCCGCTTCGAGTGCCATCGCGGGACTCGAAATACTGGTTCGTTTCGGATGTGGCCACTCCGTCGTCAGTCAGCCTCGTGCGAGCGATGGCGAAGCCCAGTCGCTCCAGCTCGGCTGCTCCATTCACCAACGCGCGCTCAGCACCATGTCGGTCGCTTGCTTCGCCGATCATTTTGGACGACGCGGCCATCAAACCAAGGATCCCGACAACGCCGGTCGCCAGCAGCCCAATCGCGATCACAACCTCGACCAAGCTAAACGCAGAAAATCGCTTCATGGGATGCTGACCGCTTCCTTGAACAGTGTCGCTACTCCCGAGCCGCGGACCATGTAGCAGCGAACTTGCTCCGCAGAGTTGAACTCAATCGCGGTTGCCATTCGGTTGATCGTGGAAAAGGCCACCTTGGGATTTCCAAAGATGCCGCCAGACGCAGAAAATTCGAGGTAGCCGTAATTTCCTGACGGCAGCCCCGAAGTCGCCAATGCCGTGGACGCGGTCCAGCGGCTTACAACATTGCTCGGCCACGTAATCCCGCTTGCAGCAGGCACGGACGATTCCGGGATAATCCGAACCTGCGCACTCAAGAGCATCGGCTCGTTGACCAAACTCCAGGCGCCACTCGAAGGGTCTTGTGCGACCAGCCCCACGAGCGCGTAACGCTGGTCCAAATCGGTCGAGTCCAAGTTGACTACGAAGCGCACCGGCCTACCGAGACGGATCGCGCTCGCTCGCGCGAGTGTGAGTTGCGCGCCGATTGAGCCCTCGGCCTGGCGGAGTTCGGTTCCCGAAGTGCTCGGAAATCCACGCAGCACCAGAGCTGCAAGGCCCGCAATCAGCCCGACGACGACGAGCAATTCGAGGAGCGTGAAGGCGCGCGTTGGGCGCGGCGGGGTCATTTCCAAGTGAAGATGAACTGCGGATCGTTGGCCGTCGCGTTCGGCGCGGCGCAGTAGAGCACGACGCCGGTGCGCAGGCCGGTGGCGGGGATGTCGGTGTCGTTGCCACCCGAACTCGGGCGGGCGGTGGTGCCATCGGGCAAGGCGACCGCGGGATATGAAGGATAATCCGAGTTATCGATCCGACCGTCGAGATTGCGGTCCACCAGCACGGCGATGGAGAGATTTTCGAAGGCGTCGCGGAGGAAGTGGGGATAGACGGCGTTGGCGTCGGTGAACTCACCCTCGCCAAAGCTGTAGAACGGAATCCGTTTGCGGTTCTGAGTGGCAGGCGCGGAGCCGGCAGCCAGTTCGCTGCCGTCGCGTTTGCGGCCGGCAAGAATGTCGTGGAACAGGTGCTCGCCGTTGAGCGTGGTGGTCGCGCCGCCGTTGACGAGGTGGCTGGAGTGGAAGGCCGGGTAATAGCCGTATTCGCTGCGGAAGCTCTCGATGGCGGCGGCCCATTGGGCGAACTGCACCTTTGTCTTCGCGCGGTTGGCGGATTTGCGCGCGGCGCCGATACTGGGGAAGATCAGCGCGGCGAGGATGCCGATGACAGCGATGACGGCGAGCAGCTCGAGCAGGCTGAAACCGCGGCTTCGCCGGCGAGCTGAACGCTGAACGCTGGAGGCTGAAGGCCTCATCAGGGCCGGTGGGCGTAGAGGTTGTCCACGTTGGCGTGGGCGTTGTAGTCGACGATGCCGGTGGGGGCCGGCGGTTCGTGGCAGCTGAATTCGGTGGCGTCGGAGCGCGCGCCGTCGGGGCCGACCGAATAGAGCACGTAGCCGGGTTGGGTCCAGGTGGTGGCGCTGCCGCTGCGGTAGTAATAGACGTAGCGGTTGCCCCAGGGATCGAGCAGCGCGTTCAGCTCGGGGGCGCTGACCAGCGCGGCGGTGGCCATGCCGGTGTCGGCGGTCTCGGTGGAGAAGCGCACGAGCTCGATGAACTCGCGGCCGCGGGGCTGGAGCTCGTTGATCTTCGGGCCGTAGAAGCCGGTGAGCGCGTTGTAGAGGCGCACGTTGGCGTGGTCGGCGGCGATGGGCGTGCGGGGCAGCGCGAAGTTCACCGCGCCGGCCTGCGGGTAGTCGCCGTATTGACGCCTAAAGCTTTCGAGGGCGGCGGAGAGCACGGCGAGTTCGGCCTTGGCTTGCGCGACCTTGCCGGCGGTCGAGGCGCGTCGGCCGACGCCGATGACAATGCCGGTGAGCACGGCAATGATGGCGATGACAGCGAGTAACTCGAGGAGCGTGAAAGCTCGCAGGGCCGGTGCGGGTTCGGGTCGGGCGCGAAGGAGTGGTGAACGGAGGGCGACGGGCATTGGGGTGGATGCCGGATGGAGCAGACGGTGTTCCAGATGGACGGCGGAGCCGGGGGTATCAATCCAGAAGGTGCCGGTCATTAACTGGGAGCCCGCCGCACGGCGAGGCCGAACATGAACACGCCCCGCGCAGTGGCGGGGCGTGGAGAGAGCCGGACGAACGAACGCGCGAAGGCGCGGTTTACTCGTCGTCCGACTTCAGCGCCGCGATGACGGAGAAGTCCTCCAGGGTGGTCGTGTCGCCCTTGATTTCACCGGAGGTGGCGAGCTCCTTGAGGAGGCGACGCATGATTTTTCCGGAGCGGGTCTTGGGGAGGCCGGCGGCGAAGCGGACTTGATCGGGCCGCGCGAGGGCGCCGATCTCCTTCGCGACGTGGGCGCGGAGAGCCTCCTTCAGCTCGTCGGTGGGCTCCTTGCCGGCCTTCACGGTGACGAAGACGACGAGCGACTGGCCCTTGAGTTCGTCGGGGCGGCCGACGGCGGCGGCTTCGGCGACGGCGGGGTGCGAGACGAGCGCGCTCTCGACCTCGGCGGTGCCGATGCGGTGGCCGGAGACGTTGAGCACGTCGTCGATGCGGCCGACGATCCAGAAATAGCCGTCCTTGTCCTGCCGGGCGCCGTCGCCGGTGAAGTAGAAGTCGGGGTGGTTCGGGAACTCGGAGAAGTAGGCCTTCTTGTAGCGCTCGTCGTCGCCCCAGAGCGTGCGGAGCATGGATGGCCAAGGTTTGGTGATGACGAGTTTACCGCCGCTGTTGCGCGGGACCTCCTTGCCGGTGTTGTCGACGATCTTGGGCGAGACGCCGAAGAACGGGAGCGTGGCCGAGCCGGGCTTCGTGGGCGTGATGCCGGGGATCGGCGTGATCATGATGGAGCCGGTTTCGGTCTGCCACCAGGTGTCGACGATGGGGCACTTCTTTTTGCCGACCATCTTGTGATACCACATCCAGGCCTCGGGGTTGATGGGCTCGCCGACGGAGCCGAGGAGCCGGAGGGAATCGAGACGGTGGCGGAGCACGTAGTTGTCGCCCCAACGCATGAAGGCTCGGATGGCGGTGGGCGCCGTGTAGAGGATCGTGATGCCGTGGCGGTCGATCATCTGCCAGTAGCGGTCGGGCTCCGGTTGGTTGGGCGCGCCTTCGTAGAGGAAGATGGTCGAGCCGTTCGAGAGCAGGCCGTAGACGACGTAGCTGTGGCCGGTGATCCAACCGATGTCGGCGGTGCAGAAGTAGCGATCGCTGTCTTTCAGATCGAAGACGTAGTGCGAGGAGAGCTTGGCGCCGAGGAGGTAGCCGGCGGAGGTATGGAGCACGCCCTTCGGTTTGCCGGTGGAGCCGGAGGTGTAGAGAATGAAGAGCGGGTGCTCGGAGTCGAAGGCCTTGGCGTCGTGAAAATTCGGGGCGCCGACCCAGGCTTCCTTCCACCAGGTGTCGCGGCCCTCGACCATGTTGACCTCGTGGCCGGTGCGCTTGACGACGAGGACGGATTGGACGGTCGGGGCGCCCTCGACGGCCTTGTCGACGTTGGCCTTGAGCTCGACGATCTTGCCGCGGCGCCAGCCGCCGTCGGCGGTGATGACGACCTTGGCCTTGCAGTCGTTGATGCGGTCCTTGAGCGCCTCGGGCGAGAAGCCGCCGAAGACGACGGTATGCACGGCGCCGACGCGGGCGCAGGCGAGCATGGCGATGACGGCCTCGGGGATCATCGGCATGTAGATCGCGACGCGATCGCCGGGATGGATGCCCATGTTCTCCAGCACGTGCGCGAAGCGGCAGACGTGGAAATAAAGCTGGCGATACGTGATCGTGCGCACGTCGCCCGGCTCGCCTTCGAAGATGAGCGCGGCCTTGTTTTCGCGCACGGTGCCGAGGTGGCGGTCGAGGCAGTTTTCAGAGACGTTCAACTTGCCTCCCACGAACCACTTGGCGAAGGGCGGCTTCCACTGCAGGACGGTCTTGAAAGGCTTGCGCCAGACGAGGTGCTCGTTGGCCTGTTTGGCCCAGAATTTATCTGGGGCGTTGACAGACTCCGCATGGAGCCTACGGTAAGTCTCGAAGCTGCTCAGGTTTGCCTGGCCCTTGAACTCGGCTGAGGGTTTGAATACACGACTCTCCCGGGACACTGAGGTTATCGTTTGGTCCGACACAGTTTCTCCTCTTTTTGGGGTTGAAGCGAAGCACGGGGAACATGCCCCGCCGGATTCAGCGGTCAAGTCTGCGCAGCTCCGTAACTCCCGTTTTTGTATGGAAAAAGAACAACAGCCCGACGCTTCCGCGCCGCAGGCTTCCGCACCGTCATCCGCGCCGCAGCAACCCCCGCAGCAGCCGGATAACTCCATCCGCGTCGAAGGCATCCTCGACATCGATAACAGCCGCAACGGTCAATTGCTGGACCTCGCGCGCTACGGCAAACGCCGCCCCACGGACCCCTTCGTCCCGCGCGAGCTGATCCGCCGCTTCAAGCTGAATCAGGGCAGCCTCATCACCGCGCTCGCCAACCCCGATCCCCGCTTCCCCAACCCCAAGGTGCGCTTCATTGAGAAGGTCGACGGCATGGACGTCGACGCGCGCCGCCGGATGATCGATTTCCCGAATCTCCTCACCATCACGCCCAACGAGCACCTCAAGCTCGAGCTGAAGGACGGCCGTCTGACCACGCGCGTCGTCGACCTTTTCTGCCCCATCGGCAAAGGCACCCGCGGCCTCATCGTCGCCCCGCCGCGCACCGGCAAGACCACGATGCTCCGCGACATGGCCCTCGGCGTGATCGAGAACCACCCCGAGTGCCACGTCATGATTCTCCTCGTCGACGAGCGCCCCGAAGAAGTCACCGACTTCAAGCGCAGCGTGCCCGCCGAGGTCTGGGCCTCGTCCAACGACGAGTCCGTCGAAAACCACATCCGCGTTGCCGACCTCTGCATCGAGCGCGCCAAGCGTTTCGTCGAGGCCGGCAAGGACGTCGTGCTCTTTCTCGACTCCCTCACCCGCCTCGCCCGCGCCCACAACACCCAGCGCAACTCCGGCCGCACCGGTTCGGGCGGCTTGGATGTCCGCGCGCTTGAGAAGCCGCGTCAGCTCTTCGCCTCTGCCCGCAACACCGAAGACGGCGGCTCGCTGACCATCATCGCCTCCATCCTCGTCGAGACCGGCTCGCGCATGGACGACGTGATCTTCCAGGAGTTCAAGGGCACCGGCAACATGGAGCTCGTCCTCGACCGCAAGGCCGCCGAGATGCGCATCTGGCCCGCCGTGAACGTCCAGTCCTCCGGCACCCGCAAGGAGGAACTCCTCCTCGACGAGAAGACCCTCGAAGGCATCCATTTCTTCCGCCGCGCCCTCGTGCAGCAGAAGATCGAGGAAGCCACCGACACCATGGTCACCCGTCTCTCGAAGACGAAGACCAACGCCGAATTCCTCAAACTTATCGCGCGCTGACACTCCAAGCTTGCCGCGCCACGTCTTTAACAACCAACCTCACAACCCGCTGAATGAATAGCTTCTCCGAGCAATGTCTCGATATGGCCCGCTCAATGCTGAGCCATAATTTGGACGCGATCAACGCCGACGGCACCGTCACTCCGATCGCTGGTGAAAACCCCCGCGGCGACGAGCCCGGCCACGTCGCTTACGCCTTGGGCGAATACTACCGCGCCACGGGCGAGACCACCCTGAAGGGTCAGGACATCATCGACCTCGCCGCGCGCTGCATCACCGCGCAGGCCTTCACTGAGCCCGCCGGCGAGAACGGCCTGGCCTACGCCGCCCTCGGCCTCCTCGCCTTCGGTCCCTCCAAGGAGCGCAACCCTGTCTGGGAACGCCTCGTCGAGGAGACCCGCCAGCGCCTCGACAAGCAGCTGCTCCACCGCAGCGACTACGACAACTACTGGCAGGCCTTCAACATCGCCAAGGCCGTGTGCCGCTACTCCCTCGGCCTTTCCAAGAAGGACGAGACCTCGCGCCTCATCGAGCGCATGGTCGAACGCATCGAGCAGACCAGCTCCTCCGGCTTCTTCGACGACGCGGAGCCCGGCATCGGCGGCCACTTCAACCTCTACGGCGTCATGACGCTGGTGTTCGTGCGCTCCGCGCTCCAACTCCACGCCAACTCCGCCCTTCGCGAGCGCAAGCTCCCCACCCTCCGCACCTACGCCGAGAAATACATCAAGCTCATGCCCGACCTCGTCCGCGCGGACGGTCTCGGCTGGGCCTACGGCAAGGCCTCCGGCGCCTACGGCCAGATGCACTGCATCAGCCTCATTCTCCAAGGCCTCCGCGACGGTTGGATCGCCGACGACCAGAAGCCGAAGTATTACGACATCCTCCGCCGGTTGTTCTACTTCTTCTTCCAGACCTATCTCGACCAGGAGCACGGCTTCCTCGACGTTCGTGACGAAGAGCGCACCGCCTACGCTTCGCACACGACGCGCATGGCCAACTTCGACGCGGCCCGCTACCTCTGCCAGTGGTCGCGCCTCGCCAAGGCCGCCAACTTCTCCTTCGAGGCCGCCAAGCCCGAGCCCGCGCGCACCAGCGGCCGCTTCGTCATCTTCGACAAGTCGAACCGCAAGGAACAGGGCCTCTTCCTCTATCGTGACGCCGAGTCCGGCCTGCACGTGCAGATCCCGCTCGTCAGCTCCGGTGGCGCCGCGACGGCCGACAGCCTTGCCTTCCCCCATTCGCCCGGCGTCTTCGACTGGCCCAACAACGTCTATCTGCCCGTCATGCAACCCGAGCTCACGTTCGGCGAGCACGTCACGATCCCGTCGTTCTACGGCCAGAAGTGCGTCACCGGTCTCGGTCTGAAGAATTCGTTCTTCTTCCGTTACGAGCAGCCCGAGCTGATCAACACCAAGGAAGAACTCGCCCGCGGCATCGGCAGCGTGAAGGTGCAGTGGTCCTTCACCGGCAGCAAGATCACCGCCGAGTTCGCCTACACGGTGAAGCAGCAGGTGCAGCTGGACAAATTCCGCTTCGCCATGGTCATCGGTGCGCCGCACTCGCGCTACCGCCTCGGCACCTCACCGGTCCTCGGCGCCAACGGTCACCGTTGTCAGGTGCAGAAGGACGATTTCCACGCCAACTGGCAGGAGACCGAGATTGTCACCGCGGACCAGAACTACCGCACCAATTACGGCAAGCTGCACTACGTGCAGAATTTCGTCCGCGACCATCCGCTCATCATGCGCCCTGGTCAGATCTACCGTCTGATCGTCAGCTTCGAGCCGGAGATCACGATGGTCGAAGCCTGAGCTTTGCCATAGGCCGCGCGAAGTCGCGCGGTATCAACAAGCCCGCCGCCCTCCAGGCCGGCGGGCTTTTTGTTGGGTGCGGTAGCGGCGGTCGTCCCGACCGTCATGAGGCGCACAGGGAGACAGCGGCCTTCCAAAACAACGTCCGAAGGCCGCGTTTCCCCGCGGCGCATATTCAAACCGCGCCAGCGGCGTGTGCTATCACTCGCCCGCCGGAGCGGCAGACGTGGACGCAACCGGGGGCTCGGACGCGGGCGGCGGTTGGCTGGCCGCGGCCGGGGCGGCGGGCTTCGCCTCCTCGGGCTTCTTCTTCGGCGCGCCTACGAGCACGTCGAGCTGCCCTTGTATCTTCACGAAGAACTCCGCATTCAGGTCGCCCGCCGGGATCTCATACATCTGCCGCAGTCGCATGTGTTCGAAGATGTTTTTCATCCCGTCGGCCGAGACACCGCGCGGCTTCAGGATCTTCTTCCGCTCCATCATCAGCGCGAGGAACTGCAGCAACGGCGTGTTCGCCTCGTTCGGCGGATTCGCCGGATCGGCGAGCGTGAGGAAAAGGTTCTCGGCGGTGAGCTTCAGCGCGCGGTCCGCGTTCTCCTCGCCGCGCCGCGGTTTGTAGCTGATCACCCAGCGGCAGTAGATTTCGGCCGGCGCCGGCAGATTCGCGTCTTCGCTCTCCAACAGGTCGCGTCGCCCCGTGAGTCCGTCGGCCTCGCGCACCAAGTAGCACACGACCCGGTCGCCCTCGGCGAACTCGCGGCCGGACACGCAGCACTTCGTGGCGATGGGGTGGAGATTGAGTTCCATGGCGGCCCCTTTTCCAAGGGCCAACGGGAGAAGTAGCAAGGAGCAAGTGCCAGCAGCCGGACTCGCCTCGCGTTCCTCCATCCGCGCCCTGTCGCCCGAAACTTGTCCGGTCGCCCCTCGTCCGCGCACCGAAAAACCTCTGCCCGCGGGAAATCAGTGTGGCCAATCCGCGGCGCCCGCGCTGAAGTCCCCACATGGCCGATATCACTTCGTTGCTCAGTGTCCGCGAGATCAAGGCGCTCGATAAGAACGGCTCCGACTCCTTCGCCAGCGTGCTGCTCGTCCGCCGCGTGACCACGCGCACCGCCAAGAACGGCAACACCTATCTCTCCGTCGAGCTCGGCGACAAGACCGGCAGCTTCTCCGTCAACGTCTGGGGCGACGCTCCGGCCTTCGAACTTTTTTCCAGCCTCCGCGAAGGTGGCGTGGTGCGCATCGAGGCCGAGGTGGATTACTACCGCGATGCCTTCTCGCCGAAATTGTTCCGGGCGGAGGCGATCTCTCCGGAGGCGCTCGCCGGCTCCGCCGTGCTGGCCAACCTCGTCGAGACCGCACCCGAGGACGCGGAGGCGTTGTGGACGGAGTTCCAGCAGCACATCGCAGCCATCCAGCACCCGGAAATCCGCGCGACCGTGCAGGCCGTGTTCGACGACATCGGCGAGTCGTTCCGCGTCGCCCCGGCGGCGGTCGCGATGCACCACGCCTACCGCCACGGGTTGCTCGAGCACACGACGCACATGGCCCGCGCCGCCCGCGCGCTGCTGCCGCTTTATCCGGAAGTCGACGCCGACCTTGCCCTCGCCGGCGTGCTCGTGCACGACACCGGCAAGGTCATCGAATACCAAGGCGACCTTGTCACCTCCAAGAGCCGCCGCGGCCTCCTCCAAGGCCACGTCGTCCTCGGCTACCAACTCGTGCGCAAGGCCGGCATGAAGGTGAAACTCGCTCCCGATCTGCTTGAACGCCTCGAACACATCGTGCTCTCGCACCAGGGCGAACTCGAGTGGGGAGCGGCCGTGATCGCCGCGACGCCCGAGGCGGTCTTCGTCGCCAAGGTCGACGACCTCGACGCCAAGATGGGCATGGTGCAGCGCCTCCTGCGCCATGCAGGCGAGACGCCGGCTGAGGAATTCTCCGAGAAGCATTTCGGCCTCAACAGCCAGCTTCTGCTGACCAAGCCGGCCACCCAGCCGCCGCCCACCGCCTGAGCGCGGGCGGCACCGCATTGAGCGCTCGCCTGGCGCGCATTTCCCCCTTGCGCGTCCCTCCGGCCGTCCCTCGACTCGCACCGTGGTCGCCGAAGCCGATTATCGCATCAAACTCCCCGTTTTCGAGGGTCCGCTGGATCTCCTGCTCTTCCTCATCCGCAAGAACGAGCTCGATATCTACGACATCCCGATCGAATCGGTCACGCGGCAATACCTCGACGTGCTCTATGCGATGAAGGACCTCCAGCTGGAGGTCGCCGGCGATTTCTTCGTCATGGCGGCCACGCTGATGGAGATCAAAAGCCGCATGCTGCTCCCGAAGCATCAGCAGGTCATCGATCCGAACGCCGACGACGAGGAACTCGATCCGCGCTGGGAGCTCGTCCACCAGCTGATCCAATACAAGAAGTTCAAGGAGGCCTCCGCCAAGCTCGCCGAGATGGCGCGCGATTCGCAGGATCAGCTCCCCCGCCCCGCCTCCGCGTTCGCGCCCGCCTCCGAGCGTCCGCTCAAGCACGTCGATCGCATCGAGCTCTGGAACAGCTTCAACGTCGTCCTTCGCCGCCTCGCCGAGAAGCTTGTCGTCGGCGAGATCCACGCCGAACAGGTCACCGTTGCCGACCAGATGGAATACATCCTCGAGCACGTGAAGACGCGCCGGGAGTTTACCTTCTCCAGCCTCTTCACCGAGAAGATTTCCCTCCGCACGCTCGTCGCCACGTTCCTCGCCATGCTCGAGCTCACGCGCCTCAACAAGCTGCGTCTCCGGCAGGACGAGGCCTTCGCCGACATCCTTTGCACGGCCGTGGAGGAAAAGGCACTTGAAACGCCCGCCGAGCCGACCACCGTCTCGCCCGAAAATGAAAAAGCCGACCCGACGCCGCTCCCCGAAGGCCAGCCTCCCGAGCCCCAGCAAGGCTAAGGGCCGGGCGCACCTGCTCGGCCTCGGGCTCGATCACGCTGACGGCCACAAACGCATCACCCACGCCGAGCAATTCACCCTCGTCGGCGGCTCAGCCGAGACCCACGAGCGCATGACCGAGACCGTCATCAAGACGTTCGAGGAGCTCAAGCACCGCGGCAAGGCGCTCCAGCAAGTCGAGCCGCAGGAGCTGGCCGAGATCATCCACAAGTCCACGCCGCGCTGACGCCCGCAGTTGTCTTTCCGCCAAATCCCACTTTAATCCTCCGCAACATGGCAGCGAACCTCCTCCAGCTCGATTCCAACAACTTCAAATCCGCCGTCGCCGGCGCGACGCCCGTCCTCGTGGACTTCTGGGCTCCTTGGTGCGGCCCCTGCAAGGCGATTGCCCCGATTCTCGAGGACCTCGCCACCGAGTTGGCGGGCAAGCTCACGATCGCCAAGGTCAACGTCGACGACAACGGCGACCTCGCCGCCCAGTTCGGCGTCCGCGCGATCCCGACCCTGCTGCTCTTCAAGAACGGAGCCGTCGTGGAGCAGTTCGTCGGCATGATGGACAAGACCGCTCTTAAGACGAAGCTCGCCGGCAAGATCTGAGCGACCGTCCGCTTTCCACTTTCCGAGCCGGAGCCGTCACGCTCCGGCTTTTTCATTGCCCGCGCCGCTCAGAAATCGGGCGTGTGCATCAGCGCGCCAAAGCCACGCCAGCGCTCAACAGCAGGCCGTAGGCCGCGAGGAATTTCGCCGTGCCGCCAAGCAACTCGATCTGCTCCGCCGGCTCGGTCGAGCGACCCAACCGATGCGTCAGCCGCATGCCCCACGGCAGCAGCACGAGCACCGCCAACACCGGCCAGCGGTAACCGCAGGCGAGCGCCAGCGCCGGCGCCACGGCCAAGGCGAACGCGACCGAGAGCCCGTATTGCCACAGCGCAAAACGCCGCCCGAAACGAACAACGAGAGTGCGCTTGCCCGCGCGCGCGTCCGTCTCGGCGTCGCGATAATTGTTCACGACTAAAATGTTTGCCGCGAGCAGGCCAACGCCTGCGCCCGCCAGCAGCACGTCGAGCGGCGCGCCGCCCGCTTGCACGTGGAAAGTCGCGCCGACCGCGACCAGACCGAAGAACAGAAATACGAAGACATCGCCGAGACCGTTGTAGCCGAGCGGATACGGTCCGCCCGTGTAGGCTATTGCGCACACGATGCTCGCCACGCCGATCGGCAGCAGCCACCAGCCGCCCTCGATCACGAGCAGCAGGCCGGTCGCGAAGGCCAGCCCCAGCACCATCGCCGTCGCCACCAACATCCGCTGCGGCGAGACGAGTCCTGCCGCCACCGCGCGCCGCGGGCCCACGCGCTGGGGCGTGTCGGCGCCTTGCACAAAATCGAAGTAGTCGTTGGCGAAATTCGTGCCGATCTGCACGAGCAGCGCGAAGATGAGGCACACGGTCGCCTTGCCGAAGTGCGCCGCGCCATGCGCCCACGCGAACGCGGTGCCCACCAACACAGGAATCACCGCCGCCGGCAACGTCTTCGGCCGCGCAGCCTCGATCCAGACGCTGGCTCCGGAGGCCATGCCGTTACCAACCGAGATGCCGCTTGCGCGTGAAGATCACCATCGGCCGCTTCGCCATGAGGCTGAACAGCGGCGGCAGCAGCGCCAGCAGCGAGTTGATCCACGCCAGTTGGAAGTCCCCGCCCAGCAGCCAGTCGAAGGGCAGCAGCAGCAGGCCGTAAACCGTCATGAACATGCGCGGCGTCGGGATGACCGGGTTGAACGCGCACACGAGCAGGAACGCCATGCTCGCCGAGAAATGATTCCCCAGCACGAACGGATCCGAGATGCCCATGCTCAGGCCGGGCAGGAAGAAGATCGCCGCGAAAAACGTCACCCGCTCACGCCAGCGTGTCGTCTGGATGACGATCGCCACGAGCGAGATCAGACCGCAGATCGTGTGAAACAGGTCGCGCTGCTCCAACTCGATGGTGAAGCTGAAATGCCACAGCGCCAGCGAGCCGGTCAGACCGCGGAAGAAGTCGATGTAGTTGCGCGGGTTCTTCAGCTCCCGTTTGAGCCTCACCGACTTGTCGTCGGGATCGTTGCCGCCGTCCTGCTGGAAACGCTCCATCGTCTCGCGCTCGCGACGCCGCTTGCCCGTGAGCCGGCCGGCGCGCAGCCATTGGCGCGGAAACCACAGCATGACCAGCGCCGCCGCAAGATAGGGCCAGTGGACGGTTGGGAAGTTCTCCATGTGAACGTTGAGATAATCGGGGCCAGCCGGGGCGTGTCAAAAAGGTTCTGTGCGTGCGCCCGTGCCTTTCAGCTCCGCGATCCGTGCCACCACCCAGTCCCGGCCGGCCTCAGGATCGTCGGCCGGCAACCTCGGCAACCACTCTTCCAGCCAGGCGAGTGCCGCGGCGTGCTGTCCCGCCTCGAGGAGCAGGCGCGCGCAGATGCGACCCGCCTGCCAAGGCGCAGCATCCATGCGGGCCGCCCGTTGGTAATGCGCTGCCGCCTCGCGCCAGTCGCCCTTACCATACAACGCGATGCCGCCCGCCTCGACCCAGATTTCCGCGGGAGCATTCTCCGGGCTCCCGCCCACTAGGAACGCGATCGCCTCATCGGCCGCCCGCTGTCGCCAGGCTTGTTTCACGGCTTCGGGCGCCTCCGGCTCGCGCGCGGCCCGCCATGACGGAAAATCGTAGGCGATCATGCGCGCGGCATTCACCCGGAAATAAGGTGTCTGCGGCTCGGCCGCGACCGCCAGTCGCGTCAGCCACCGCACCTCCGTCTCGGCCCGGCGCTCCCACGCCAGATTCGCCTGCAGCCAAAAAACGTCGGCGAGCAGCGGCTGCCAAGTCCCTGCAGTTTCAAACCAAGCCTCGAGCGTCGCCGCCTGCGCCGCACCGGGCGTCGCGAGCCGACGTTCCCAAGTTTCCAGCGCCGCGGCGAGCACGAGCGCCAGCAAGCCGAACCGCCACCAGGTGCCGGGCTCAAAATTCACGGCGGGAAAAAATCAGCGCCGCGCCGAGCGTCAACGCCACGCCATACACACCGGCATACAGCGCCCCGCTCGCCCCGTTCATCGCGACTCCGAAGTCCGGCACGAGCACATCCAGCAGCATCCCCGTCGTGCGCGCCCAGTTAGCGGACGCATTCTGCAACCGCTCCAGCACCGGCGCCAAATGTCCGGTCAGCGCGAACGCGAGCGTGCCGGCACCCGCGAGCAACACGCTGCGGAAAATCACGGCCATGAGCACCGCAGCGGCGGCCGTCACGCCAAGCGCCGGCAAGGTCGGAGCCAGCGCGGCCCAAACCTGCGACCAACCTCCTCCCTCATCCGCTGCCGGCAACACGCCCCACGTCACCGCCGTCGCGGTCAGCACGAGCCAGCCGACGAGAATGCACAGCGCGACCACCTGCGCGACCACCAGCTCCGTGCGGCGCACGCCGCGCATCAGCAGCAGCTCCGTGGCGCGCTGTTCGATGCCGCCGATCACCAGCAGCGGCCCCGCCAGCGCAAGGAGCACGGTGCCCCCCAGCAACACCGCGCCGCGCGCGAAGTGGATGACGAAGCGGCTTTCCTCTCCGCCAAAATCGAATCCCCGAAGGGTCGCCCCGCAGAGCACCAGTCCCAGCGCGAGCGTCGCGAGCACCCATGCTGCACGTTGATGCACCAGCACCCGCAATTGCCACTGCAACACTCGCCACAGCCTGATGCTCGCCGTCATCATGGAGCCGTCCTCTCCAAATAGACGCGCTGCAATCCGCCTGCCGCGACCACCGTTTTGCGTGGACCGGCGAACACCACGCGCCCGTGCTCGAGGAGCACGACATGATCGCACAGCTCCTCCACCTGAGGCAGGAAATGCGAACTCAACAAGATGCTGCGTCCCTGCGTGCGCCACCGTTCCAGCAGGCGCGTCAACTGCGCCATAGCGCGCGGATCGAGTCCGTTCGCCGGTTCGTCGAGCAACAGCAGATCCGGGTCGCCGAGGATGGCCTGTGCCAAGCCAAGGCGCTGCCGCTGGCCTTTGGAAAGTTCCCCCACTCGACGCCTGCGCACGTCCTCCAGTTCGGTTTCCTGCAGCGCTTGGTCGATGGCGTTAACCGTGCACGCCGAGTCCATCCCGCCCAGACGAGCCAGCGCCAACAACGCCGCCTCCACGGTGAGATAGCCGGGTAATCCTATTTGATCGGGCACGTAACCGATCCTGCCAGCCGCGGCGACCGCGGCTGGCGTCCGCCCGAGCACCTCGCACTGACCGGAAGTCACGCGCGCCAAACCCGCGCACAGGCGGAGCATCGTGCTTTTGCCGGCGCCGTTGGGTCCGACCAAGGCGCCCAGCGTGCCCGCCGGCAGCACGAACGAAACTTCATCCAGCGCCCGCCAGCGGCGTCCGCGCCAGTCCGCGGCGTAGTCCTTCACCACCCCTTCGCACCGGATGGCCGGCTGGTCCGGAGTCGTCATCGGATCTCAAACCCGCGGAAACTTCGCGGGCGGCGCGAGGCGCTGCGCTCGATGTTGCGGATGTAGCCTTCCATCTGCTCCGCCACCGCGGTGACGAACGCCGCAACCTCCGCTGCGCTGCCCTCCACCTCGAGTTGCACGCGCCCGTCCGCGAGATTGCGCACGTAGCCGGATACTTCGAAGCCCTTCGCCACCTGCGACGTCTGATAACGGAACCCCACGCCCTGCACCCGGCCGGTAAAATGAACGGTTTCGTGATGCACGTCGGACATCGCGACATGACACTCCGGCATCATAGGACGTTCAAATCCAAACATCACCGTCACAGGAGAGAATTTTAATTGCGCGACCCCTGACCCTGCGCACACTCCCGCCTGCGTCCCAAGACGCACTTCCTTTCAATGACCAATCAAGATTCTGACGGGCTGTTCGATAACGACTGGGAAGAACGCCGAGAGCTCTCGTGGACCGAGGCCGATTGGGAAGGTTATCTGGCGGAGCATGAAAACTCCGTGCGCGACTACCTGAAACACTACGAGCAGCTTTCCGAGGCTTCCGACCGCGTCGACGAGGTCGCGCGCCGCATGGGCTGGGACATGCAGGCGGACGAACTGCTGGCCGAGACCGAGGCGGACGCCGATGCCGAGGAGGCACCTGATTTCGACGAGGATTTCGACCTCTACACCGTGCATCGCAATCCCGTGCATATCGCCACCAAGGCGATTTACGTCGGCCTGATCGCGAATTGGGAGCGCATCGCCGCGCACCCCGAGCACATTCATCCGGCCCAGACTATCGGCTTGCTCGGTTCGCTCTATCGCGGCCGGGAGCAGGCGTTGCAAGCGGTGCAATCGCTCGACATGGGCGACTACGCGCTCGCCATCTGCTTTTTCAAGCGCGCGCTGCGCGAACTGAACGACACCCTCGCCCGCCTCACCTCCTCTACCGAATCCGAAACCGGCTTGGTGGCGCGCTACCGCGAGTTTGCCCTGCCCCGCCTCTTCGACCTGCGCGAGATCTGGCTGCGCGTGATGGCCGAATGCCGCGCAGCCGAGGAAGGCCGTTGAAAACCATCTCACTATGAATCCACGCTTCCTCACGATCGCCCTGCTGCTCGGCTCCGGCTTGCTCTTCACTGCCGGTTGCAACACCACAAAAACTACTCAGACAGACCAGCCGCGGGAAAAATACGAGACCACCCAGACTCTGGGAAGCCGCATCCCGGTGAAGAAGAAAAAGAAGGAAGCGCTCACCGAAGCGGAGAAAGCCAGCTACGACACGCTGAAGGTCCACCAAGAGATCAAGAGCGACGCCCGCTTCCCCACCGGTGGCGGCGAGTGAAGCACTCGCACTTTTCCCCGTCACACTCTCAGCGCCGTCCTTCGGGTCGGCGCTTTTTATTGTCCGCCTTCTTAGCGTCGCGACCGTAGCTCGCTCGCATCAAGCGACCGCCACCCTCGCGCAGCGTCTTGATCTGGTCGCGCAACAGCGCGGCGCGCTCGAATTCGAGACGGTTGGCCGCTTCCTGCATGTCTTCCTCCAATTCGGCGATCACTGCCGCGACGTCGTCGGCTGAGGACTCGGCCACCGCTCCGACGGTTTCCTGATCGCGCCCACTGCCGTCATAGACCCGCAGGCTCGCCTGCGCCGCACGCTTCACGCTGCGCGGCGTAATGCCGTGCGCAGCGTTGTGGGCCAGCTGTTTCTCGCGGCGGCGTTGCGTCTCCGCAAGCGTGCGGCGGATCGACTCCGTCTGCACGTCCGCGTAGAAGATGACGCGTCCCCGCTCATGGCGTGCGGCACGGCCCGCGGTCTGCAGCAGACTGGTTTCGCTGCGCAGGAAGCCTTCCTTGTCTGCATCGAGGATCGCGACCAGCGCCACCTCCGGCAGGTCAAGGCCCTCGCGGAGCAGGTTGATGCCCACCAGCACGTCAAAGTTGCCTTGGCGCAGATTGCGCAGGATCTCGACGCGCTCCAGTGCATCAATGTCGGAGTGCAGATACTCCACGCGGATCTTCGCCTCGCGCAGGTAGCTCGTGATGTCCTCCGACAGGCGCTTCGTCAGCGTGGTCACCAGCACGCGCTCGCCCTGCTCCACCGCGCGGCGGATCTCGCCGATCAAGTCTTCGACCTGCCCCTTGGTCGATCGGAGCGAGATCTCCGGATCGAGCAACCCCGTGGGGCGGATCACCTGCTCGGCCACGACCTGGCTGCGTTCAAGTTCGAATTTCGCTGGTGTCGCCGACACGTAGAGCGTCTGCCCCGTGATGCTTTGAAACTCAGCGAAGCTCTGCGGCCGGTTGTCGAGCGCCGACGGCAGGCGGAAGCCGAAGTTTACCAGCGTCGTCTTGCGCGCGATATCGCCGTTATACATGCCGCCGATCTGCGGCACGGTCACGTGGCTCTCGTCGAGGAAGAGCAGAAAATCCTTCGGGAAAAAATCAATCAGGCAGGTCGGTCGGTCACCGGGGTTCCGGCCGGAGAGATGAGCCGAGTAGTTCTCGATGCCGTTGCAGAAGCCCATTTCCTGCAGCATCTCCAAGTCGTAGGCGGTGCGCATGCGGATGCGCTGCGCCTCGAGGTATTTCTCCTGCGCCTCGAAGAAGGCCACCCGCTGCTCCAGCTCCGCCTTGATGCGCGCGACGGCGGCGTCGAGCTTGCCCTTGGTCGTGACATATTGGTTGGCCGGGTAGAGATCGAACGAGTCGATCTTGCGCAGCACCTTGCCGCTCACTGGCTCAAACTCCGTCAACGCCTCGACGTCGTCGCCGAAGAACTCCACCCGCAATCCGTGTTCCAGATACGCCGGCATGACATCGACCACGTCGCCGCGCACGCGAAACGTGCCGCGTTTCAGCTCGTAGTCGTTGCGCTCGTAGAGATTTTCCACGAGCCGTTCGAGGAACCGGTTGCGCCCGAGCGGCAGGCCCGCGCGGAGCTGGATGCGCATGGCGGAGAAATCCTCGGGCGAACCGAGGCCGTAGATGCACGAGACGCTTGCCACCACGATCACGTCGCGCCGGCTGACGAGCGAGCTGGTCGTGGCGATGCGCAGGCGCTCGATCTCCTCGTTGATCGAGGAGTCCTTCTCGATGAACGTGTCGCTCGACGGCACGTAGGCCTCCGGCTGGTAGTAATCGTAGTAGCTGACGAAGTATTCGACCGCGTTCTCGGGGAAGAAATTTTTGAACTCCGAGTAGAGCTGCGCCGCGAGCGTCTTGTTGTGCGAGATGATCAGTGTCGGCCGGTTCAGCTGCGCAATGACATTGGCCATCGTGAAGGTCTTGCCGGAGCCGGTGACGCCGAGGAGCGTCTGGTCGCGGTGGCCCGCGCGGAACGAGGCGACGAGCTTCTCGATCGCCTGCGGCTGGTCGCCTGTGGGCTGATATTCCGCGTGCAGCTTGAACATGGGATACGGCTAACCAACGTCGCCGCCACCGCAACCGTTCACAAGCCGAAGATGCGGAGCAACCCGTCGCGCAAGCGCTCGCCGAACCCGGGCGTGCGCTCGCCGTCCTCGGGCGCGGAAGTCTGTTGGCAAAGAATCAGTCCCTCGCCTTCGAACAGGTCGTCGAAGAGCGGATTCTGCCCGCGCAGGTAAGCCCAGCAGGTCTCCGCCCGGACCGGCCGATAGGCCAGGCCCGGCGTGAAGCCGATGGTCGCATCCTGATTCGCGCGCCGCGCTGCCACCGAAAGGCCGGGCTCCGTGCGCAGCGTCTCCGCCCGGACGCCGCGGCTGCCCGCCAGCAACAGCCGGCAGGGACCGACGAATTCGAAATAACGGAACTGCCCCGTCGCCCACGCCTGCAGCGTGAACCAGCGCCAGTGTTTCCGGATGGCGCGATCCTTCCGTCCGAGCGGCCCCATGAAGCCGGCGATGAACCGCGGGCGCAGCACCACGCTCGCCCCGGCGGGCAGCTCCAGCACGGCGAGTTCCACCTGCGCCGAGCGCTGCGACGAGCACGTCACCCGCAGAGACGCGGCCGGCGCGGCGTTGCGCAGCTCCACCAATTCCTTCAATCCCGCCGCGAGGCACGTGAACGGCATGCGCCAATCGAGCAGCAGCCGCGTGCGCCGGAGTAGGCCTTCGTCCGAGGCCTGCAGGAAGGATTCCTTCACCCAGAGCACATCGCCCGGCTCCAGAGTGAGCTCCACCGCGGCCCCGCCGGGCGTGACCGCCGGAGCTGGGCCCGACACCTCGCGCAATCGCACCGGCCGACGCGTGGAGATGAACGGCGCCACAAAAAAATATGCGACCAGCCGACCGAGCGTCGGCGCCACCAGCCACACGGCGACCGTGATCGCGACGTAGGCGCCGTAGCGCGACCAAGCCTCACGGGCGTAGTGCACGACTTGCGATTTCTGCTGCTCCGCTTCACGCAACCGCGCGTCTAGCCGCCCCAGCGCGATCGTCAGGCCCTCACGTTCCCACTCGGCCCGCGTCAATGCCTCGCGCTGTTCAGCCGCCTCGCGTCGCGCCGCCGCTTCGATCTCACACAGGCTGGCGAGCCGCTCGGCGTTGCGCCGCGCCTGCTCTGCCGACGTGCTCAGCCGATTCAGACCGCCGCTCAGCTGCTCGAGCTCGGCAGCTACGCGAGCCGCCTCGCGTGCGCGTTGGTCGTGGCGCACGAGCGAGGCCTGCATCTCCGCGATACGCAATTCTACGCCATCGAGCACCGCGCGGATGCGCCGGTTGTCGCCGTTGATCGTGCGGACGAGCTCCTGCCGACGCAGGTCGAGGTCGACGTGCTCGCGCAGGAAAATCCAGAGGGCAAATCCCGCCACGCCAACGATCAGCACCGCCACGCTGAGCGTGAGCTTTTGCAGCAGCCACGAGATGAATTTGCCGAGTGCGCCCATAAATCACGCCGACTTCTTTTCCGATTAAGTGGATTCATTGAACGGTGCGCGCGCTCGAAGCCAATTGCAAAGCCCCTTCGCGCCGCCATCTTCGACCTCAATCACCCCTATTGTAGAAACGTCTGTTATCCACCCATGGCTCTTACCAATACCATCTATAATTCCCCGGTGTTCCAGCAGGCCTGCGATCAATTCGATCAGGCGGCCGACATCCTGGGCATGGACCAAGGCCTGCGCGAGCGCACCAAGCAACCGCGCCGCTGCCTCATCGTCCGCCTGCCCGTGCGCATGGACGACGGCCGCATCGAGACCTTCGAGGCGTATCGCGTGCAGCACAACATCTCGACCGGACCCGCCAAGGGCGGCATCCGCTTCCACCACGACGTCACGCTCGGCGAGGTCGCCGCGCTCGCCATGTGGATGAGCTGGAAATGCTCGCTCGTCGGCCTGCCCTTCGGCGGCGCCAAGGGCGGCGTCGTCGTCAACGCGCGCGACATGTCCACGGGCGAACTCGAGCGCCTCTCGCGCCGTTACATCCAGGAAATCGCCACGTTCATCGGACCCAACCTCGACATCCCGGCGCCCGACGTCGGCACCAACGAGCAGGTCATGGCGTGGATGATGGACACCTATTCCAACCACGTCGGCCACTACGATCCGGGCGTTATCACCGGCAAGCCGATCGCGCTCGGCGGTTCGCTCGGCCGCCGTGAGGCCACGGGCGAAGGCGTCGCCTGGTTTACCAAGGCCTACCTCACCGACCTCGGCATCAAGCCCGCCGACACGACCGTGATCATCCAAGGCTTCGGCAACGTTGGCAGCGAGGCGGCCCTCGCGCTCGATGCCTGGGGCGCGAAGATCATCGGCATCTCCGACTTCACCGGTGCGATCCACAACAGCAAGGGCATCAATGTGCGCGACGCCCTCGCCTACGCCGCCGCCAACAAATCCCTCGACGGCTACAAGGGCGGCGATGCGCTCACCAACGAGCAACTCCTCGAACAACCCTGCACCGTCCTCGCGCCCTGCGCGCTCGAGCGCGTCATCACCGAGCAGAACGCCCCGAAGCTCAAGTGCCGCCTCATCGCCGAGGGTGCCAACGGCCCGACCACCTACGAAGCCGACCGCATCATCGAGCAACGCGGTGACATCGAGATCATCCCCGACGTGCTCTGCAATTCCGGCGGCGTGATCGTCTCCTACTTCGAGTGGCTCCAGAACCAGTCCGCCTACTACTGGTCGAAGGAGGAAGTCTTCGAGAAGCTCCACAAGATGCTCGCGAAGGCCAAGGCGTCGGTCGACGAGACGAAGAAGAAGTTCAATTGCTCGCGTCGCACGTCTGCGTTGGTGCTCGGCATCGCCCGCGTGGCGGAAGCGAAGGCGAAGCGCGGCCTCTTCCCCTGAGCCGGCGTCCGCCGTCTCTTTTCAAGCCCGCGGTTCGCCGCGGGCTTTTTTGCGTCCGCTCGTGCCGGCGCCCTCAGAGCACGAGGAAGGCAAAGGCGACGATGAGCGTCGGCGCCAGCGCTCCCAGGAACAGGCCGAGCGGCGAGACGCCGCCGGGGAAGAATCGCTGCAGGATGGACTGGCCGGCGGGATTGGGAGCGTTGGCGATCACCGTAAGGCCGCCCCCCGTGACGGCGCCCGCCACCACCGCGAATTTCAGCTCCTCGGTGAAGCCGGGCACCAAGGTGGCCAGATAGGTGATGAGCGCGTTGTCATTGAACGCGGTGAGAATCGTGGCTCCCCAGAAGAGCGGCATCTCACCAAGGCTGCCCAGCACGGGCTCAATCCACCACCCTTGTAGGCCGCCGTGGATCACGAGGCCCGCGAGGAAGAAACCGACCAGCATGGGGCCCTTCATGTCCATGCGGGACTGGTGGTGCGCCGTGGCCTGTGCGAAGGCGAGATAGAACAGGAAACCGCCGATGAAAAGCGCCGGATAATGCGCCATCCACACGGTGAAACCGAGGAAGAGCACGTGCGCCATGGTGATCCAAGCCGGCACCGACTCTTCGCGTTGTTCCTCCGCCGTTTCCTGCACGGCCGGCAAGGCCTGCAGTTCCTTTCGGAACACGAGGAAGTAAGTCAGGTTGGACAGCACGATGCCGACGGCCGCGTGCCAGCCGAAGTTCATGAACATGTATTTCATGTCCCAGCCCCAGGTCGCGGCCACCATCAAGACGGGCGGAGCGGCGAAGTGCGTGAGCGTGCCGCCGATGGAGATGTTCACGAAAAGCAGTCCGATGGTCGCGTATTTCAGACGTGTGCTCAGATTGAGCACGTAGAACTGCTTGGCCAGCAGGAGGGCCGCGATCGTCATCGCTGCCGGCTCCGTGATGAGCGAACCGAGCAACGGGGCCACAGTCAGGATCGAGAGCCACCAAGCCACGGGACGGCCGCCGCCGAGCGAGGCCACCACGCGCAGGCATTGTTCCGCCAGCTTCAGCACCGGGCGCGTCGAGGCGAGCGCCATAATGATGACAACGAACATCGGCTCCGTGAAGTTCACCTTGTGCGCGATGTAGTGGATGCCCGTGTCCAAGCCCTTGAACCAGACAACCGCTCCGAGCAGGACCACCACCCAGATGCCGAACACGGCCTCCACCTCGCCGAAAAAGTGCAGGATCTGGCCCCAAAAACTGACCTCGTCGGGCCGGCCATCGCCGTCGCGATCCTGGGTTGGGCGTTTCGCCTTCAGCCGCTGCAGGTGGCGCTCTTCCACAAGGTGGGCGAGATGACGGATGCGTGCGCTGAGGAAGGTGTGCAGGACCGCGAGGATGAAGATGACGGTCGCCGCGACGTTGAAGGGCTCAGCGGCTGCGCGTTCGCGCACGATTTCCCACACGCCGCGGCCGGCCGCCGCCGGATAGGCGTCGAGCGGAAGCGGAAAAACCGTCGTCGCAGCTGGCGCGGCACCGGAAGCCGCGGCGCACACACCGAAAACAGCAAGGAGACAAAGGATGCGAGTGAAGGATTTCATGGGGCGAGAATCCCAGGCAGTTGATCGAGATGGTAAAGGTAGGCGGCAGCACCCTCCTTGACGGCACGTCGCTCGGCATAGCGGCCAAAGCCGACAAAAAGGTCAACCACATCACGCGTCTCCAAATCGCTCGCGCCGTCGCCGACCATCACGAGTCGCTCCGGGGCGAATTCCGTTCGCAGCGCGCGCATGATCTCGGGCTTGCCGCCGCGTCGCGCCGCGGGGTGCGTCGCATCGTAGCCCGCGTAGTTCCCGTCTGCATCGAACTGCAACCCGACGGCTTCGATGCGCTCGATGCCCAGCCATGCGGCCAGCGGTTCGATCGCCTGCGTGTAGCCGCCGCTCACGATCAGCGGCGTCCAGCCGCTCGTCCGCAGCGCCGCGATCGTGGCGCGCGCGCCGGGCTCGACGTGCTGGATGTAGAGCTGGCCGATCGCGGCGGTTTCCGCGCGGGTCGGCCGGATCAAGTCGAGGCGCAGGCGGAAGATGTCATCCAGCGCGATCCGGCCGTCCATCGCATCGGCCGTCATCCGCTCCACTTGGCGGAAGCAGTCCGCGCCGCGGAGGCGCGCCATTTCGTCGATGCCTTCGATGGCGCTGAGCGTGGAGTCGCAGTCGAAACAGATCAGCTTGGTCCGGGGTGACGGCATGCGGCGCCACCAAAGAGACGAAACCGGCGCGTGCAAAGCATATTGGCGGTGCTGTGACGCGCTCGCGCTCCCCGGCAAGCACGCACAAAAAAGCCCTCCGTGGCGGGAGGGCTGGGGAAAGTCGCTTCGTTGCGGCGCTTATTTCTTCGCGGCGCCGCGCTTGAACTTCGTGGTGAACTTCTCGACGCGGCCGGCGGTGTCGACGAGGCGCTTCTCACCGGTGTAGGCGGGATGCGAATCCATCGTGACGTCGCGCACGACGACGAAGTAGTCCTTGCCGTCGATCTTCTCGACGCGAGCGGACTTCATGGTGGACTTCGTCAGGAAGCGTTTGCCGGTGGCAACGTCCAGGAAGCACACATTGTTGAGAGCGGGATGGCCTTGTTCTTTCACGGCGGGAAATGCGGAGGTTGATCAGCCCTGGCGCGCCTTGTAGCGCGGGTCGGTCTTGTTGATGACGTAGATGCGGCCCTTGCGGCGGACGACTTGGCAGTCAGGATGACGCAGCTTGGCGGATTTGATGGAGGAAACGACTTTCATAAAAGCGATGAAAGAAGAGACCCGGCGCGGGGGCTGTCAAAGGAAATCTCCAGGTTCTGCGGTCATCGGCCCACTCCCCTCGATCCATGCAAGCCCCGATAGCGCAACGAGCAAGGCCGGAAACGCAAACGCCCGGGCGGCGGAGCCGGCCCGGGCGAAGCGTTGGTTCGTCAGGTCAGTGCAGGGTATCTGATCAGATGGCGGTGCCGCCGCGTTCGCCGGTGCGGATGCGGATGCACTCCTTCAGTTCTTGGATGAAGATCTTGCCGTCGCCGACCTCGCCGTCCTTGCCGGTCTTGGCGGCCTTGAGGATGGCGTTGACGGTGATGTCTTCGAACGCGTCGTTGCACGCGATCTTGATTTCCACGCGGGGAATCAGGTTTGGGATGACCTTCTGGCCGCGGTGGAACTCCACCTCGGTCTGCTGGCCATGGCCCGAGACGCGGTTGACGGTGATGCGCTCGATCTCGGCGTCGATGAGTGCCTGGCGCACCTCGTCGAGTTTTTCTTCGCGGATGATAGCGGTGATAAGCTTCATGGTCGGTGCTCCTTAGTTGAGGTTGTTCAGGCCGTAGCCGCGCTCGCCGTGGAGGTCGTGGTCCATGCCTGCGCGCTCGGACTTCTCGCAGAGGCGGAGACCGATGGTCTTCTGCACGATGAAGCCGATGATGAGGGTCATGACCGTGGCGAACACGACCGTGGCGCCGACCGCCTTGACCTGCACGAGCAGCTGGTCGACGAGGCCCCAGCCGGCCGAGGCCTCCTGCGCGGAGGTCCACCAGGCGTCGCGAATGAAGAAGGTCAGGCCGATGGCACCGATGATGCCGCCCGCGCCGTGCACGCCGAACGCGTCGAGCGTGTCGTCGTAGCCGAGCTTGCCCTTGAGCGAGATGACGAGATAGCAGCCGATCGCGGCGATGGCGCCGAGGGCGATGGCGCCCTTCACGCCGACGACACCCGCGGCGGGCGTGATGGCGACGAGGCCGGCGAGGATGCCGGAGGCGAGACCGAGCGAGGTCGGCTTGCCGTGCATGATTGCCTCGATGAGCACCCAGACCAGCGCACCGGTGGCGGCGGCGACCTGCGTGACGGTGAGCGCGCGGGCGGTATCCATATTGGACGCGACCGCGGAGCCGGCGTTGAAGCCGAACCAGCCGACCCAGAGCAAACCGGCGCCGAGGAGCACCAGCGTGAGGTTGTTCGGCGAGGTCGAGAGTTTCGGGTGGCCGAGGCGCGGGCCGACGAAGAGCGCGAGCACGAGGCCCGAGATGCCCGAGGAGATGTGCACCACGGTGCCGCCGGCGAAGTCGATCGCGCCCTTGGCTCCCATGTTGAAGAAGTAACCGTCACCCGCCCACACCCAGTGGCAGAGCGGCGCATAGACGAGGAGCACCCAGAGCGTGATGAACGCGATCCAGCCCTTGAAGCTGATGCGCTCCGCCACCGCGCCGGCGATGAGCGCCGGAGTGATGATGGCGAACTTGCCCTGGAACATCGCGAACACGTATTCCGGCACGCCGGCGGACATGATCACGTCGTCGATTCCCTTCAGGAAAAGGAAGTCGGGGTTCCAACCCACGAAGCCGCCCAGCACGTTCGGCCCGAAGGCCAGCGCGTAGCCGCACACGGCCCAGAGCACGCCGACCACCGCCATGGCGATGAACGAGTGCATCATCGTGCCGAGCACATTTTTGGTGCGCACCAAACCGCCGTAGAACAGCGCGAGGCCGGGCACCATCAGGAGGACGAGCGTCGTGGAAACGAGCATCCAGGCAGTGATGCCGGAGTCGATCACAGGAGGTGGCGGGGGAGCCGCTTCCTGGGCTAACGCGAGGGAGGGAAGGAGGACCGCGGCCAGTGCCGCGAGTCCGCGAACGCGGGTAGTATTTGTCATGTGTGCGGGTTCAGAGGAACTCGCCCGCATACGCATGACTCGTGCCAACTGCGCGGCCGCGCGTGTGTCATGCCCGCGCAGCGCGGGTGCGCCTCACTCGCAGGCGCAAAAATCAATTCCGCGCCGGATCGTCCGGCTCGTCGGCGAGCAGCTTCAACTCGGGATCGAGCGAGCCGAGAATCATGCGCCACAGCGCCGGCCCCTCCTGCGCGCCGAGGTTGTAGTCCGCGGGTCCGGCCACGAACCACGTGTGCTGGCGCATCTCGTTTTCCAACTGCCCGCCCCCCCAGCCCGCATAACCGAGAAACGCCCGCACCGTCACGCCCGGCTCCGCGACCATGGCCTCTGCCCGATCCACCTCGAGGCCGAAGTGCAGCTCGAAATCCCCCGCCGACGCCTGCCAGCGCCACGCCGCGAGGATCAACTTCTCCGGCTCCACCGGCCCGCCGCGATACACGGGCACCGCTGCGAGCGGCCCCAGCGCGAAGTCCGGACTCACGTCCGCGAGCCGGCGCGCGAGCGGCCGGTTGATCACGACGCCGAGCGCACCTTCGGCATCATGCGCCGAGAGCAACACGACGCTGCGGTGGAAATTCTCGTCGCGCAGCACGGGATGCGCGAGCAGCAACTGCCCCGCGAGGCTCTCGGACGGACTGCGACGGCGTTTCGTCATGACGAGTGGGACCGGGCGGCGCGACGGTGCGAACGCAACATTCGCGCCGGCGCGCGCTCAGAGCTTCGTGATCCGCACCTGCGCATCCGTGAGGATCGGCAGCACCAGCGGGTCGTTGTGGTAATCCTCGTGATACTTGATCTCCGCGATGCCGGCGGCCGCGAGGATCTTGGCGCAATTGATGCAGGGGAAATGCGTCACGTAGGCGGTGCAACCCTCGACGCTGGAGCCGCGGCGCGCCGCATCAGCGACGGCATTCTGCTCCGCGTGCACGGTGGCGAGTTCGTGGTTGTCGCGCACGCGCGAGACGTGCGGCGTGCCCGGCAGCCAACCGTTGTAGCCCGCCGCGACGAGCCGGTTGCGCCGGTCGCCTCCGGTGACGATCACGCAGCCGACGTTGAGCCGTTCACAATTCGAGCGCGAGGCGATGAGCGTCGCCGTCGCCATGAAATACTCGTCCCAGCTCGGTCGGTGCGAAAATTGCTCCGTCGCCGCGGCGATCAAGTCGATGGGATTGCGCGCGTCCGCTCTGGCCGAGGCCGGATCGGACGCCGGGGAATTGAGACCTGCCTCCATGCCCGGCACGCTGCGTGAGCGCCCGGAGCGTGGCAAGCGGGGAACACCGCCGCCGCGCCCCTCGGTCCGCACGGCGCTTGCGCGCTCCGTCCGCGCGCGCCAACCTCTTTGCATGGCCTCCCTTTCCCAACTCGTCGATTACTGCGACCGCCGCACACGCCGCTCCGCGTTCAAGGATTACCCGGGCGCGCAGAACGGCCTGCAGGTCGGCAACGATGGACGCGTCACCCGGATCGGCGCCGCCGTCGACGCGGGCCTCGTGCCCTTCGAGAAGGCGGTCGAGCGCGGCATCGATTTTCTCATCGTCCACCACGGTCTCTTCTGGGGCGGCGTGCAGCCGCTCACCGGCGTCATCTACGATCGCTACGCCACGCTCATTCGCGGCAACTGTGCCGTGTATTCCTCGCACCTGCCGCTCGACGCCCACGCGGAGCTGGGCAACAACGTCCTGCTCGCCCGCCAGCTCGGCCTGAAGCCGAAGACCCGTTTCCTCCCGCACGACGACGAATTTGTCGGCTGGATCGCGCCCTCGAAATACCGGCGCCAGCAGCTGCACAACCGCCTCGAGGAGCTCTACCCGCGCGTCACGGCCCTCACGTTCGGCTCGGCCCAGCCCAAGCAGGTCGCCTTCTGCAGCGGCTCGGGCAACAGCGCCATCGCTGCGCTCGTCGCCACCGGAGTCGACACGCTCGTGACCGGCGAGCTGCGCGAGGAGTGGTTCAACTTCGCCCAGGAACACCGCCTGAATGTCTTCTGCTGCGGCCACTACGCCACCGAGACGCTCGCCGTGAAGGCGCTCGCCGCGGAGCTCGCGCGAAGATTCCGCCTGCCTTGGGAGTTCATCGACACCGAGAACCCGCTCTGACTTTTTTCTTTCCCTGTGAAAACCTTCGCCGTCCTGCACGGTCCCAACCTCAACCGCCTCGGCAAACGCGAGCCGCACATCTACGGCACCGCGACGCTCAAGGATCTCGAGCAACTCATCCGCGCCGAGGCGAAACGCCTCGGCGTGCGCGTCGTGTTCTTCCAATCGAATCACGAAGGCGCGCTGATCGACCGCATCCACGCGCTCGCCGATCGCGGCGTGGCCGGCTTCATCGTCAACTTCGGCGCCTACACGCACACCAGCATCGCCCTGCACGATGCGCTGAAAAGCGTGGCGCCGCTGCCAGCGATCGAGGTGCACCTCTCCGACATCAAGAAGCGGGAGAAATTCCGCCGCCACTCCTACACCGCCGCCGCCTGCATCGGCATGATCAGCGGTCGCGGTTTCCCTGGCTACATCGAGGCGCTGCAACGCTTGGCACAACTCTGAGCGCCAGCCTGCGCGTTCGTTTCCTGCCGCCATGGGACAACATCTCCCCGACTTCGCCGAGCCGCGCTGGTTCGTCTGCCACACCAAGCCGCGCTGCGAGAAGAAATTCGCCGCGCTGCTGGGACGCGAAGGCTTCGACCACTACGTGCCGTTGATTGAGAGCGTCCGCCGCTACGGCGCCGAGCGGAAGGTTTTCACCAAGCCGCTCTTCGCCGGTTACGTCTTCGCCCAGATCACGCCGGAGAAGAAGACCCGCATCTATCAGCAGGACCTGCTCGTCCGTGCGCTGCTCGTGGAGAACGAGCCGCTCTTCCTCCGTCAACTCGCCGACGTGAAGGCCGTGTGCGCCTCCGGCTTCGAGGCGGCGCTGCATCCGTTGATGCGCAAGGGCACACGTGTGCGCGTCTCCGGCGGCCCGCTGCACGGCCTCGAAGGCTACGTCGACGACCCGGCGAACCCGCAGGGCATCGTGGTGTCCGTGGATGTGTTGCAACAAGGCCTCCTCGTTCGGCTGCCGCTCGAGAGCCTCCAACCCCTGCCCTGATCCCCTTCCCCATGCCCCGCCTGCTCCAAGCCCTCATCGCTCTCGGCTGGGTCGTCGTCGGCGCGGGTGCTCTCGCGCAAGAGGCGCCACCCGCGTCCGCACCGGCAGCCGAAACGCCGACCGCCGACACCAAGCCGCCTCGCCTGCGCGGTCTGTTCGAGATCGACCTGCCGCGCTTCGATCCGCCCGGCACCTTCAGCCTGCACCTGAACCCGCGTTTCCGCGATCTGCTGAACCGCGACTACCTCCGCATCCCGACCGGCGTGCGCTGGACGCTCGACGAGCTGACCGAGCTCGAACTCGAAACCGAGGCCTACCTCACGCACGGTTTGAAGGACTCCGCCGGCAACGGTCTCGGCGAGCTCCGCTTCGGCGCCCGCCGCCTCATCCGCCGCTGGCCGCAACCGCGCTTCGATACCAGTTTCGGTGTGAATCTCGAATTCCCCGTCGGCAACCCGCCGCTCGACATGACGGACGGGCTGAACCACGTGAAACCCTACTTCGTCACGGAATACCGTCCGCCGGCGCACCCGCGCCTGACACATTTCGCCGGCCTCACGATCGATTTCGTCTCGGACTCGCCCGTCGATGGCCTGATCGGGCCGAACACGCCGGAAGACGATTCAGTCGCTCTCACCGGCGGCGTGGTTTACACCCGCGCGCCGCTGGTCTGGACGCTGCAGGCCACTTACACGACCACGCTGCTCAGCGGCCGCGACGAGCATTTCTTCACGCTGAATCCCAGCGTGCTCTGGTTTGTGCCTCGCCGCTACACGCTCATTTCGCGCACGCAGTGGATGATCGGCTTCGGCCTGCGCAGCACTTGGGGACCGGATGGACACGATTTCTCCACCAGCACGCGCGTGCGCGCCGAAATTACCTTGCGGCAAGCCCTGCAACGCCTGCGCGACGCCACCGATCGCAAGCGCTGAGCCCGCGCCGCGTGGGCATCAAAGCCACGCCCACAGCCAGGCGCCGACGTGCAACGTCGCACACGCCGCCAGCGCAGCCGCGAAATCGTCCGCCACCACGCCCCAGCCGCCCGGCCAATTCTGCAGCCGCGCGATGCCGAACGGTTTGAGAATATCGAAGAGCCGGAACAACGCGAAACCCATCAGCATGATCGCCCACTCCGGCGCGAGTCCGGCCCAAGCCCAGCGCGCGCCGAGGAACACGAGCGGCAGCACCACGAATTCATCCAGCACGATCTCGCCCGGATCCTCTTTGCCGAGCCGCCGGCCGGCCTCACCGCAGAAGACCACGGCAAACAGGCTCGCGAGCACGCTCCAGACCAGCGTGACCTCCCAGCTCGTGGTGCGAAAGAAGAGCAGCGTGTAGAGCAACCCTGCCGCCGAGCCCCACGTGCCCGGCGCCGGCAAGCGTCGCCCGAGCGGCCCGAGCGTGGCCACGCCGACGACCCAACGGGTCGGCAAATGCGCCGCCCAACGCGGTTCCGGCAGTTTCATCTCAACTGAGCACCACGTGGCCGTGACGCCGGAAATAGGACCAGCCCGACGTGATCGTCAGCACGGCTGACAAGACATAAAGGCCGAGCCCGATCCCGTGCACCGTCGTGATGATGAAACTCTGGTCCGGCGGCACCCAGTCGCTGTGCAACATCCGCGCGCCAAGGATCCAGCCAATGGCGTTGAGTTGCACGAAAGTCTTCACCTTCCCGCTCGTGTCCGCCTCGATCGTGATGCCGCGCACCGCCGCCGCCATGCGCATGCCGGAGATCGCAAATTCGCGCGAGAGGATGCACATCCACAGCAACATGGCCACGAGCGCAAAGTTATGCCCGAGGAACGAGAAGTAGCCGCCGTTGATCAGCGCCACCATCAGGCCCAGCACCATCACCTTGTCGATCACCGCGTCCATGAAACGCCCGAAGTGAGATACCTGATTCGAGTGCCGGGCCAGCATGCCGTCGAACCAGTCCGTCAACGCCGCGGCGATGTAGAGCCAGAACGCGAACGTCGCCGCCCAGGCGAACTCGGCATACATCAGGCCGACGACGACGAACATCAACGGCACACGGGAAATCGTCAGGAGATTGGGGAGCGTAAACACCGCCCGCAGTGGAGCCGCCCGCGCGCGGCTTGGCAACTATGGAGATGCCCGCGCGCGTCTGTGTGTCGCCAGAGCTTTGTCCTCGCCAACCCTCCGGCGCTGGATTTGGCTCCGGCGCTCGCCGCATGAGACTCTGCATCTATCCCGGCACCTTCGATCCCTTCACCAACGGGCACCTTGACGTGCTGTTGCGCGCGGCGAAATTGTTCGACCGGGTCACCGTCGCGGTGGCCCTCAGCTCGACCAAGTCCCCGCTCTTCACCGCCGAGCAGCGCGTCGCGCTCATCCGCGCCACCATTGGCAACATGCCCAGCATCGACGTCGTCAGCTTCGACGGCCTGCTGGTCGAGTTCGCCCACCAGCAACGAGCCAGCGCCATCATCCGCGGCCTGCGCGCGCTCTCGGACTTCGAGTTCGAGTTCAACATGGCGCTGATGAACCGCCACCTCGAGCCGCAGGTCGAAACCATCTTCGTGATGCCGAACGAGTCCTACAGCTACACCAGCTCGACGCTCGTGAAGCAGATCGCCCGCCTCGGCGGCGACGTCACGAAGTTCGTCCCCGCGCCCGTCGCGGAGGCCTTGCACGACGTTTTTGTCAAACCCACCAAGCGCGTCCGCACCGCCAGCGCCAAAAGCGAATGGCACCGGCACGAGACCTGAGTCCGCGCGGACGGGTTTCACGGCGTCCGCCCGCCGCTTGACCGCTCTCTCCCGCACGTTGGTCGCGCCCTTCTCGCGCGTCCGCGGCGTTTCCGTTCACTCCGCCTGATTTTCCCCGCATGTTCCACCGCATCCTCGCCCTCCTCGGCGCGACGCTGGCTCTCGCCACCGTCTCCGCCCAAACTGAAGCCGGCTATTATCGCTTCCCGTCGATTCACCAAGATACGATCGTGTTCACCGCCGAGGGCGACCTGTGGCGCGTCGCCGCCACCGGAGGCACGGCGCAACGCCTCACGACCCATCCCGGCTTCGAGCTCCTGCCCGCCATCTCGCCGGACGGTCGCTGGATCGCTTTCAGCGCCCAATACGAAGGCCCGCAGGAAATCTATCTCATGCCGCTCGCCGGTGGCCTGCCCAAGCGCCTGACCTACGAAGGCGAGGCCGCGCTCGTCCGCGGCTGGACGCCCGACGGCCGCATCCTCTACGCGACGCGCCACTACTCGACGCTCCCTGACAACCAACTCGTCGCGCTCGACCCGCAGACCGGCCAGCGCACCTTCGTGCCGCTGGCGCAAGCCGATGAAGGCGCCTACGACCCCACCGGCCGCACGCTCGTCTTCACTCGCTACGCGTTCCAAGGTTCGCACGCCAAGCGCTACATCGGCGGCACGGCGCAAAATCTCTGGCGCCTCGACCCCGGCGCGGAGCAGGCGTTGCCCTATCATCCCGATTTCAAGGGCGTCAGCCGCTGGCCGATGTGGGCGGGCGATCGCATCTTCTTTGCCAGCGAACGCGACGGAACGAGCAACCTCTGGTCCATGCGCCCCGACGGCACCGACCTGCGCCAGCACACGCACCACGCCGATTTCGGCATCAAGAGCCCGCAGCACCACGCCGGCCTCATCGTCTATCAGAACGGCGCCGATCTCTGGCTCTACGACATCCGCACCAACCAGACGCGCCGGCTCGACATCGCCCTCGCCTCGGATTTCGACCAGTTGCGCGAGACTTGGATCACCAAGCCCGGCGAATACACCACCGGCTTTTCACTCTCGCCCGACGGCGACCGTCTCGCCCTCGTCGTGCGCGGCCAAGTCTTCGTCGCCCCGGCCCAGCAGGGCCGCTTGGTCGAAGTGACGCGCCGGCCCGGCGTGCGCTACCGCAGCGCCTCCTTCACGCCGGACGGTCAATCGCTCCTCGTCCTCTCCGACGAATCGGGCGAGGTCGAGTTCTGGAAATTCCCTGCCAACGGCGTCGGCGCCGGCTCGCAACTGACCGAAGGCGGCGAGACCCTGCGCATGGCCGGTCAGCTTTCGCCCGACGGCAAATGGATCGCCTACACCGAGCGCGACGACGACCTCCTGCTCTACAACCTCGAGACGAAACAGACCAAGCTCATCGCGCACTCGAAGTCCCGCGACTTCATCACGCCCGAGCTCGACTGGTCGCCCGACAGCCAGTGGCTCGCCTACGCCTTCACCGGCGAGAGCGGCAACACGCAGATCATGCTCTACAGTCTCGCCACCGGTAGCATCACGCCCGTGACGAGCGACCGCGTCATCAGCGGCAGCCCCGCGTTCAGCCCCGACGGCAAGTGGCTCTATTTCCTCTCCGACCGTTCCTTCCGCTCGCTCGTCGGCTCGCCGTGGGGCCCGCGCCAATCCGAACCGTTTCTCGACAAGCCCACCAAGATCTACCTCCTCGCGCTCGCCGAGGCCACCCGCTCGCCTTTCCAACCGAACGACGAACTGGCCAAGGAAGAAAAATCCGCATCCAAGGAAACCAAGAAGCCGGAGCCCGCGGAAAAATCCGAGCCCGCCACCGACGAGAAGAAACCCGAACCTACCAGCCTCGCCGGCAAGCTCGCCGAAGAAAAACCGGCCGACGCCACGCCGCCCTCTGAGGCGAAGCCCGAAGCCAAACGCGCCGACGCCAAGCCGAAGGACAAGAAGCCCGTCGAGGTGAAGGTTGTGCTCGACGGCATCATGGATCGCCTCTGGGAAGTTCCCGTCGCCTCCGGCAATTACAGCGCCCTCAACGTCGGCGAGCGCGCCCTCTTCGTCCTCGACCGCGATGCCGGCGCTACTGGGCCGGGCGCCAGCCGCCTGCTCGCCGTCGAGATCAAGAACCGCGACATCGAAGCCACCACCGTGTTGTCCGGTCTCTCCGGTTACCGTCTCTCCGCCGATGGCAAGAAGCTGCTCGTCCGCCAGGGCGAAAACTTCGCCATCATCGATGCCGCCGCCAAGGCCGCCGGCGACACCTCCAAGCAGCGCGTCAACCTCTCCGCCCTGCGCTTCCCCTACTCGCCCCGCGAGAGCTGGCGCCAGATGTTCACCGACGCGTGGCGCCTCCACCGCGACTACTTCTACGACCGCGCCATGCACGGCGTCGACTGGAAGGCCAACCTCGCCAAGCACCTCCCGCTCGTCGAGCGCGTCACCGACCGCGCCGAGCTGAACGATGCGCTGAATTACCTCATCAGCGAACTCTCCGCGCTCCACACCGACGCCAACGGTGGCGACTACCGCGACGTCGAGCCGCAGATCCCCGTCGCCACGCTCGGCGTCCGCTGGTCCCGCGACGAGGCCGCCGGCGGCTACCGCCTCGATCGCATCTACCAAAGCGATCCGGAATTTCTCGAGCGCCGCGGCCCGCTCCTGCGTCCCGGCCTCGGCATCCGCGACGGCGACGTCATCACCGAGATCAACGGCACACCCACACTCTCCGTGCCAGACGCCGCCGCGCTGCTCCGCAATCAAGCCAACCGGCAGGTGCTGCTGAAGTTCGCCCCCGCCAACGGCGGCGAACCTTTCCAGCGCATCGTCACGCCGCTGTCCGCCAACGAGGCCGCCGGCCTGCGCTACACGGATTGGGAATACACCCGCCGCCTGCGCGTCGACGAGCAATCCTCCGGCCAGATCGGCTACGTGCACATCCGCGCGATGGGCACGGATAACTTCTACGAATTCGTGCGCGGTTACTACGCTGCCGCCAACAAAGGCGGACTCATTCTCGATCTCCGCCACAACCGCGGCGGCAACATCGACAGCTGGATGGTCTCGCGGCTCATGCGGCAGGCTTGGATGTGGTGGAGTCAGCGCGATGGCGACGCCTACCCGCACCTTCAGCACGCCTTCCGTGGACACCTCGTCGTGCTCGTCGACGCCTGGAGCGCGTCCGACGGCGAGACGATGCCCAACGCGCTTCGTCACCTCAAGATCGGCACCAGTATCGGCGTGCGCACTTGGGGCGGCGGCATCTGGCTCACCGGCTCGAACGCGCTCGTCGACCGCGGCATCGCCCGCGCCGCCGAGTTCGGTTCCTTCATCCCCGGCGAAGGCTGGGTCATCGAAGGCGAAGGCTTCACGCCCGACATCATCGTCGACAACAATCCCGTCCCGGCCTTCCGCGGCGAGGACGCGCAGCTCGACGCCGCGATCAAGCACCTGCAGGAACGCATCGCCAAGGACCCGCGCCATCTTATCCCCACGCCACCTCCGGGCCCCGTGAAAACGGGCCTGCCGTGGACGAAAGAAGAAGCGCTCAAAGTCACGCCGCTGCCGCCGCTAAAATCCTGATGCACGGCGATCGCGCGCGGCGCCTCCGCGGCGGCGCGCGTGATCGCGTTGGCGGGGACGGTCACACGATTCCGGCGATGGCTCTCCGGGGAGCGGGCCGGCGCAATTGTTCCCGCATCGAAGAACGACAGGAAAGCCGGCGGTTTGATGAAACCATGCGCCTGCGCGCGACGTCTTCCCGCCGACGGGAGGTGCTCCGGGTTTGCCAACGCCAGCCGGATCGCTTCGCTCGTCTCTCCTGCGCATGAAAAAACTCCTGTATGTCGTCCTTCTCCTCGGTGCAGCCGGTGCTGGCTGGTATTACTACGCGCAGCGTCAGGATGCAGCCGTCGCGCCCGAGTTCGCCACCACCAAGGTCGCGCGGGGCGACATCATCCAGACCGTGACCGCCACCGGCCAGCTCGACCCGCTGATCTCGGTCGACGTCGGCAGCCAGATCTCCGGCCTCGTGAAGAAGCTCTACGTCGATTTCAACTCGCCGGTCAAAAAAGGCGACAAGCTCGCCGAGATCGACCCCGCCACCTACGAGCAGCGCCTGCGTCAGGCCCAAGCGAATCTTGCCTCCGCCGAGGCCAGCGCCCGTCTGCAGCGCCTCAACTCCGATCGCGTCAAGTCGCTCTACGACCAGAAGCTCGTGACCCAGCAGGAATTCGACCAGGCCCTCGTGCAACTCCAGCAAGCCGAGGCGCAGCTCTTGACCAACAAAGCGCAGGTCGAAAACGCGATCGTCGATCTCGAGCGCTGCACCATCAGCTCGCCCATCGACGGCATCGTGATGAGTAAGCAGACGGAGGAAGGCAAAACCGTCGCCGCCAGCCTCAACGCCCCCGTGCTCTTCACCATCGCGAACGATTTGAGCAAGATGCAGATCACCGCCGCGGTCGCCGAGGCCGACATCGGCTCGGTCGAGAACGGCCAGGCTGTCACCTTCAGCGTCGACGCCTTCCCCAATCGCACCTTTCGCGGTGAAGTCGTCCAGGTCCGCAATGCCCCCAAGACCACCAGCAACGTCGTCACCTACGAGACCATCATCAACGTCAACAACGCCGACCTGCGCCTGCGCCCCGGCATGACGGCCAACGTGTCGATCATCGTCGCCCGACGTGACAACGTCATTCGCATCCCCAACTCCGCGCTCCGCGTGCGCGTGCCCGAGGGCACCGTCGTCACCGGCGCCGCTGCGCCCGCTTCGTCTGCCGCGCCCAAGGCTACCACCGCCACGGCGGACGCTTCCGCGAGCCAAACCAAGGGCGACGGCTCCGGCAGCGGTCGCTCCGGCCGGCGCAACAGCCTCCTCGGTGCCGATGCCACGCCGGAGCAGCGCCAAGCCATGCGCGACATCATGACCGAGGTGGGTGTCGACTTCCGCAGCGGCCCGCCCACGGCTGAGCAACGCGAGCAGATCAAGAAACTCATGCTCGAACGCGGCCTGCCCGTCGCCGAATCCGCCGCGCGCCCCGGCGAAAGCCCCATCACCACCCGCACTGTCTATCTGTTGCGCGGCTCCGGCCCCACCGCGACGTTGGAAGCCGTGCAGGTGAAGGCCGGCATCACCGACGGCAGCGGCACCGAGATCGTCTCCGGACTCTCCGAGGGCGATCCGCTCGTCACTGGTATTCTCGTCTCCGGTGGCTCCGCCGCCCAGCAGCGTCCCGCATCCAGCCCCTTCGGCGGCAGCCCGCGCCGCTTCTGAGATGAGCGCCGTCGTCCAACTTGAGGAGATCCACAAGATCTACGACTCCGGCGAGATTCCCGTGCACGCCGTGCGCGGGGTTTCGCTCGCCATCGCGCGCGGCGAGTTCGTCGCCGTCATGGGCGCATCCGGCTCCGGCAAGTCCACGCTGATGAACCTGCTCGGCTGCCTCGACCGGCCGACCAAGGGACGCTACCTGCTCGACGGCACCGACGTCTCCGCCCTCGGGCGCAACCAGCTCGCCGACATCCGCAACCAGAAGCTCGGATTCGTCTTCCAAGGCTTCAACCTGCTCTCGCGCACCACGGCGCTCGAGAACGTCGAGCTGCCCATGCTCTACAGCGTGCGCCGCATGACCTCCCGCCAGATGCGCGACCGCGCCATGCAAAGCCTCGAACTCGTCGGCCTCGGCAAGCGCGCGGATCATTTTCCCAGCCAGCTTTCAGGCGGCCAGCAGCAACGCGTCGCTATCGCCCGCGCGCTGATCAATGACCCGCAGATTCTCCTCGCCGACGAGCCGACCGGCAACCTCGACTCGAAGACCTCGGTCGAGATCATGGACGTGTTCCAGAAGCTCAACGAGCAGGGCATCACCATCGTCATGGTCACGCACGAGCTCGACATCGCCCGTTACTGCAAGCGCAACCTCATCATGCGCGACGGCCGCCTGGTCAGCGACGTGCGCGTCACCGACCGCCTCACGGCCACCGTCGAGCTGCAAAAGATCCTCGACGCCGAAGCCGCGGCCAAACTCACCGCCTGACGCCCCATGCGCCTGCTCAGCACCATCCTCGTCGCCCTGCGCGCGCTCCGACGCAACGCCCTGCGCTCCATCCTCACCGCGCTCGGCATCATCATCGGCGTCGGCGCCGTCATCGCCATGGTCAGCATCGGCAACGGCGCCAAGTCTCAGGTCGAAGCCTCCATCGCCAGCCTCGGGCAGAACATCGTCTCCGTTTTTCCCGGCACCAGCACCTCCGGCGGCATGCGCGGCGGCTGGGGCAGCGCCAGCTCCCTCACGGTCGACGATGTCATGGCCATCCGCGACGAGATTGCCGGCGTCGTCTCCGTCAGCCCCGAGATCCGCGACCGCACCCAGATCCTCGCTAACGGCCTCAACTGGAACAGCCAGATCAGCGGCGTCGACACAAACATCCTCGACATCCGCATGTGGACCATCGCCGAGGGCGCGATGTTCAGCGACGGCGACGTGCGCTCCGGCGCCAAGGTCTGCGTGATCGGGAACACCGTCGCGCAACAGCTCTTCGCCGAGACCGATCCCATCGGCCAGACCCTCCGTCTGCGCAACGTGCCCTTCAAGGTCGTCGGCGTGCTCGGCGCGAAGGGCTTCAACTACTTCGGCCAGGACCAGGACGACGTCGTCTTCATCCCCTACAGCGCGCACCTCCGCCACATCGCGCGCCGCCAGTTCATCAATTCCATCCTCATCCAAGCCGTCTCGCCCGAGCAGATGCCGCGCATCCAGCAGGACGTCACCGACCTTCTCCAACAGCGTCGCAGCGGCCGCGAGCCGGACTTCACCGTGCGCAACCAGCTCGAACTCGCCGAGGCCGCCACCGCCACCACGAAAACCATGACCGTGCTCCTCGGTGCCATCGCCGGCGTCTCGCTCATCGTCGGCGGCATCGGCATCATGAACATCATGCTCGTCTCCGTCACCGAGCGCACGCGCGAGATCGGCATCCGCCTCGCCGTCGGCGCGCACGGGCGCGACGTGTTGCTGCAGTTCCTCACCGAGGCGATCATCCTTAGCCTCATGGGCGGCACGCTCGGCATTTTGCTTGGCGTCGGTTCCTCCCAACTCATCTCCAAGCTGAACAACTGGCCCGTGCTCGTCTCGACGCCCGCCGTGGTCGGCGCCTTCGTCTTCAGCGCCGTGATCGGCATCTTCTTCGGCTTCTATCCCGCGCGCAAAGCCGCGGCCCTCGATCCCATCGAGGCGCTGCGCTACGAGTGAGTTCGCGCCGCGCAAACGCCGGGTCGTTGCCGTAGGCAGCGTGCTTGCACGCGCTCGATGGTTGCGCGCGACCGAGGTCGCGGCCTGCCGCGGCGCGCCGCCCTCGCCGTCCCAAGCGTGGGAATAGCGCATCCCGGCACCGGCGGAAAATCGCCCACCGCGCGCCCGGCGAAAATCCGCAACGTTACTTTATCATCGCACGCGATAGGCACTTAGCTGCACGCAGCTCCAGTTGGCACGTGCAGTGCAAGGGGATGGGCAACTTCCCTCCCTTTATGAAAACCACGCTCGTCTCCCTCCTCCTCGTCTCCGCCGCCGCCGGCCTTTTCAAATTCGCCAACGCCGACATCCTCGCCGGCTTCCCCGTCGGCACCGCGGTCGCGGTGGTGTTCACGCTCGCGCTCTTCGCGCTGGCCATCGCCGAATACGGTCGCGAGCGCGCCCCGCTCAAGCTGCCGCGCCGCATCGTCCGCCCCGGCCTGCCCACCGCGAACGCCAAGTCCGGCGCCTACGGCATCCGCCGTCAGCCCGCCGCGGCCACCGGCGCTCGCCTCGCCGCCTGAGCGTCGCTGCTCGCGCCTGCACACCGCATGCGGGCAGCGGGCTCTTGACTCTTTCCCGCGTCGCGAATCCTCTGCCACGCAATGGCCGCCAACGATCCTGCGCCCCACCGCATCCTCATTGCGGACGATCAACCTGATGTTCTGGAAGCCCTCCGCCTTCTCCTGAAGGCCGAGGGCTATCTTATCGACACCGCCAAGTCGCCCGGCTCTGTCATGAAAGCCGTCGAGCAACGCGACTACGCGCTCGCGCTCATCGACCTCAACTACGCCCGCGACACCACCTCCGGCCAGGAAGGGCTCGACCTGCTCGCCAAGCTCCAGCAGGCCGACTCCACGCTCCCCGTCGTCGTCATGACTGCGTGGGCCAGCGTCGAGGTCGCCGTCGAAGCCATGCGCCGCGGCGCGAAGGATTTCATCACCAAGCCGTGGGACAACCCGCGCCTCATCGCGATCGTCAAGAACCAGATCGAGCTGGCCAGCGCGGTGCGCGCCTACCAGCGCCTCGAGCAGGAAAACCAGATTCTCCGCGGCAAAGGCGGCCCCAACCTCATCGCCCAATCCGCGGCGATGCGCCCGGTGCTCGACGTCATCGCCCGCGTCGGCCCCTCCGATGCGAACGTCCTCATCACCGGCGAAAACGGCACGGGCAAGGGCGTCGTCGCCCAAGCCTTGCACGCCGTCTCCGTGCGCGCCGGCAAACCTTTCATCTCGGTCAACATGGGCGGCCTGCCCGAGGGAGTGTTCGAGAGCGAGCTCTTCGGCCACGTGCGCGGCGCGTTCACCGACGCCAAGACCGACCGCGCCGGCCGCTTCGAACTGGCCGACGGCGGCACGCTCTTCCTCGACGAGATCGGCAACATCCCGATGAGCCAGCAGGCGAAGATCCTGCGCGTGCTCGAGACGGGCGAGTTGGAACGCGTCGGCTCCTCGCGCACCTACCGCGTCAACACTCGCCTCATCTCCGCGACCAACGCGGACCTGCAGGCGGAGGTCGCCGCCGGCAAGTTCCGTCAGGACCTCCTGTTCCGCCTTAACACGATTCACATCCACCTCCCGCCGCTCCGCGAGCGCCGCGAGGACATCCCACTGCTCGCGCAACACTTCCTCAAGGCCCACGTCGAGCGCTACCGCAAAGCGATCACCGGCTTCGACGACGGCGCGCTTGAGGCGATGCGCAACTACGCCTGGCCTGGCAACGTCCGCGAACTCGACCACGCCGTCGAGCGCGGCGTGCTCATGACGCAGGGCAAAGTCGTCCGCGCCCCCGACCTCGGCCTCAACGCCGGCAACGCCGCCCCGCGGCTGGAAGACATGAGTCTCGAGGAAGTCGAAGGCTTCCTGATCAAGAAGACGCTCGCCCGCTGCGACGGCAACGCCCGCCAAGCCGCCGAGCAACTCGGCCTCAGTCGCAGCGCTTTCTACCGCCGCTTGGAGCGCTACGGGCTGTAGTAGCTAGCTTTTAGCGCTCAGCCCTCCGCTTTCGTGAAAGACCATCGCGCACTGCATGTCTGGCAGCGCCTTAACCTGGAAGCTTAAGGCTGATCGCTGAAAGCTGATCGCTCATCATGCCTCCTCCCGCCAAGTCCCGGCTCTCCCACGAAAACCGCGTGTTTCTCTACACGCTGCTCGCGGGTCTGCCGGCCGTGCTCTTCGCCATGAGCGTGCTCATCTGGGGTGACTATGAGCCGAAGGTGCAGTGGACGCTCGGGCTGCTCATCATCGGCTTCTGGCTCGGCTACGGCGTCGCCACGCGCGAGCTGGTCGTGCGCCCGTTGCAGACGATGGCGAACCTGCTCACCGCGCTCCGCGAGGGCGATTTCTCCACTCGCGCGCGCGGCGCCAACCGCGACGAGCCACTCGGCGACGTCATGGCCGAGATCAATCTTCTCGGCGGCGTTCTCCAGGAACAGCGGCTCGGCGCGCTCGAAGCCACCGCGCTCCTCCGCACCGTCATGGAGGAGATCGACGTCGCGATCTTCGCCTTCGACGGCCACAACACGCTCCGCCTCGTCAACCGCGCCGGCCAGGAGCTCCTCGCCCAGCCTGCCGAGCGCATCCTCGGCCGCGAAGCCGCCGAACTCGACCTGACTGACTGCCTTACCGGCGATGCTTCGCGCGTGATGAACCGCAATTTTCCCGGTGGCGGCTCCGCCCGCTGGGGCATGCGACGCACGATGTTCCGCGAGGGCGGCCTGCCGCACTCGCTGGTCGTGATCGGCGACCTCAGCCAGCCTCTGCGCGAGGAAGAGTTGAAGGCTTGGCAGCGTCTCGTCCGCGTCATCGGCCACGAACTCAACAACTCGCTTGCCCCCATCAAATCCATCGCTGGTAGCCTCACGACGATGCTGAAGCGCACGCCCAAGGCGCCGGATTGGGAGGAAGACATGATCGGCGGCCTCGAGATCATCGAGACGCGCGCCGAAGGATTGAACAAGTTCATGCAGTCCTACGCGCGCCTCGCGAAGCTGCCGCCGCCCACCAAGCTGCCGATCGAAATCGCGCCGCTCCTGCGCCGTGTCGTCTCGCTCGAGACCCGCACGCAGGTCCGCCTCGACGAAGGCCCCGCAGTCGTGGCCAATCTCGACGCCGCCCAGCTCGAGCAAGTCGTCATCAATTTGGTGAAGAACGCTGTCGAAGCCGCGCCCGACGCCGGCCAGCCGGGTGCGCCCACCTGCTGCGTGCGCGTCGGCTGGACCGTCACTGCGAATCGAATCGAGATTTTCATCGAGGACGACGGCCCCGGCATCGCCAATCCGCAGAATCTCTTCGTGCCGTTCTTCACCACGAAGCCCTCCGGCTCCGGCATCGGCCTCGTGCTCTGTCGCCAGATCGCCGAGAACCACGGCGGTTCGCTCACGCTGGAAAACCGCCCCGACGCCAGCGGCTGCATCGCCCGCATCCGCCTGCCGCTCTAGCTGCGCAATGCAGAGAAACGCCACCACGACACGCATGAGCGCGCGTCGTGGTTATGGGTCGTTCTGCTCGGCGGCGCCGACGGTCGGCGCACCGCTCGTTCGTATGACCCAAATGCACGCGGCAAAACCATTGCCCGGGTGCCCACCGGTGCGCTTGGTTGCCATCCTCTCCGTTCCAAGATGCCGACCATTCAAGACTTCCTCACCCGCGTCAAAACCCGCGATCCGCACCAGCCCGAGTTCTATCAAGCCGTCGAGGAAGTCGCCCACAGCCTGTGGCCCTACATTCAAAGTCGCCCGAACTACGCCTCGGCCCGCCTGCTGGAGCGCATCGTCGAGCCAGAGCGCGTGATTCAATTCCGCGTCACTTGGGTCGACGACCACGGTCATGTGCGCATCAACCGCGGCTATCGCGTCCAGATGAACAGCGCCATCGGCCCCTACAAGGGCGGCATCCGCTTTCACCCGTCGGTCACGCTCGATACACTCAAATTCCTCGCCTTCGAACAAACCTTCAAGAACTCGCTCACCACGCTGCCGATGGGCGGCGGCAAGGGCGGCGCGGACTTCGATCCGAAGGGCAAGAGCGACGGCGAGGTCATGCGCTTCTGCCAGGCGTTCATCGCCGAGCTTTTCCGCCACCTCGGCCCCGACACGGACGTGCCCGCCGGCGATATCGGCGTCGGTGCCCGCGAGGTCGGTTACATGTTCGGCTACTACAAGAAGCTGGCGAACCACTTCACCTGCACGTTCACCGGCAAGGGTCTCAGCTACGGCGGCAGCCTGATTCGCCCCGAGGCGACCGGTTACGGCTGCGTTTATTTCGCCCAGGAGATGCTGCGCACGCACAAGGAACTGCTCGAGGGGCGCCGCGTCACGATTTCCGGTTCGGGCAATGTCTCGCAATTCACCGCCCAGAAGTGCCTGCAGCTCGGCGCGAAAGTCATGTCGCTGTCCGACTCCGGCGGCACCGTGCACTTCCCGGAGGGACTCACGGAAGAACAACTCGCCGCGCTCATGGAGTTAAAGAACGTCCGCCGCGGCCGCATCAGCCAGTTTGCGCAGGAACAAGGGTTGCCCTACCTCGACGGCCGCCGTCCTTGGCAAATCCCGTGCGACATCGCGCTCCCCTGCGCCACGCAGAACGAGCTCCACGGCGACGACGCCCGGGATCTCATCCGCAATGGCTGCATCTGCGTCGCCGAAGGCGCCAACATGCCGTCCACGCCGGACGCCGTCACCGCTTTTCTCCAAGCGCGCATCCTCTACGCCCCGGGCAAGGCTGCCAACGCCGGCGGCGTCGCCACCAGTGGCCTTGAAATGAGCCAAAACGGTCAACGCCTCTCCTGGACCGCCGCGGAAGTGGACAAGCGACTCCACGTCATCATGCACGCCATCCACCAGCAATGCGTGCTGCACGGCCGCGAGCAGGACGGCTTCATCAATTACGTGAACGGCTCCAACATCGCCGGCTTCGTCAAAGTGGCCGACGCGATGCTCGCTCAAGGCCTCGTGTAATCGCCTTCCGCACTGGCACCGCTCCAATGCGACCCGCGTGACCACGCCGAGGGCAAGCGGTCGCAGATCGACTTTTTGAGCGAGTTGCCGCGCCCGGCGCGCATCCCATTTCCGGGACGCCTGCTTCCCGGCTTCGACTTTCGGCCACCGTCAACGCGCGAGTGCCGATTGCGCAAACCATTTACTACCAGCGATCTGAATCTTCATTCACACTTGGCACGAACGGTGCGTTAGGGCGGCAACCCTGCACCTTTAAGCAATGGATATTCCCCGTCCCAACGCCGCCAAAGAGAAGCGCCGCAAGCGCATCATCTATGGCGTGATTGCCGGCGTGGCGCTCATCGGCGTCACCGTCGTGCTCTCGCGTCTCAAACCCGCCGCTCCCACGGTCGAACGCAACCTCGTGTGGATCGACACCGTCAAACGCGGTCCCATGGTGCGGCAGGTGCGCGGCCTCGGCACGCTCGTGCCCGAGGAGATCCGCTGGATCGCTGCGCGCACGCAGGGCCGCGTCGACAAGATCATCATCCGCCCCGGCGCCCTCGTTGAACCCGGCACGCTCATCCTCGAGCTGACCAATCCCGACGTCGAATCCGCCGCCGCCAACGCCGAGTCCCAACTGCTCGCCGCCGAGGCCCAGCTTTCCAACCTCAAGGTCCAACTCGAGAGCACGCTCCTCCAAGCCGAGGCAGCCGCCTCCCGCGCCAAGTCCACTTACGAGACCGCCAAGCTCCAGGCGCAGGTGCGCGAGGAGCTGTTCCGCGACGGCCTCGTCTCCGAACTCGAGCTGCGCCTCACGAAGGCCACCGCCGACGAGGCGAAGGTCAGCAACGAGATTGAGCAGAAGCGCTACGCCTTCGCCAAAGAATCCATCGCGCCCCAGCTCGCCGTGCAACAAGCCGAGGTCGCCCGCCTCCGCTCGCTCGCCAAGCTCCGCCAGGAGGAACTCGACGCCCTCAAGGTCCGCTCCTCCATGACCGGCGTGCTCTCCGCCCTGCCCATCGAGGTCGGCGCGCAGGTCCAGCCCGGCACCAACCTCGCCCGCGTCGCCGATCCGAGCCGTCTCAAGGCCGAAGTCCGCATCGCCGAGACCCAGGCCAAGGACATCGCGCACGGGCAAGTCGCCTTCATCGACACGCGCAACGGCGTCGTCGAAGGTCGCGTCGCCCGCATCGATCCCGCCGTGCAGAACGGCACCGTCCTCGTCGACGTCACCATCGTGAACGAGCTGCCCCGCGGCGCCCGCCCGGATCTCTCCGTCGACGGAACGATCGAACTCGAGCGTCTCGACGACGTTGTTTACGTCGGCCGTCCTGCGTTCGGCCAAGAGCGCAGCACCGTTGGCATCTTCAAGCTCGATCCCACCAGCACCGACGCCGTCCGCACGCAGGTGCAACTCGGCCGCAGCTCGGTCAACACCATCGAGATCGTGAACGGCCTCCAGCCCGGCGACCGCGTCATCCTCTCCGACATGTCCCAGTGGGATTCGAACGACCGCATCCGGCTCAACTGAGCCGCTTCGCCGCCGCCGCCATGATCTACGCCATAATCATCCTCTCCCTGCTCATGCTCGTCGTCGTCACGGACAGCAGCGGCGAAAGTCTCTGAAATTTTTGTAACCCGACGCGCCTCACGCGTGTTTTCCCCGCATCACTCGCTCCTCCACCCTATGACCACTGAAAGCTCCTCCCTCATCAAACTCGAAGGCGTCACCAAAGTCTTCCTCACCGACGAGGTCGAGACGCACGCCCTCTCCGGCATCCACATGGAGATCTTCAAAGGCGAATTCGTCTCCATCGCCGGCCCCTCCGGCTGCGGCAAGTCCACGCTCCTTTCCATCCTCGGCCTGCTCGATACGCCGACCGACGGCACCTACTACCTCAACGGCCGCCCCGTCCACGGCCTCACGCTCCCGGAGCGCGCCCGCATCCGTAATCGCGAGATCGGTTTCATTTTCCAATCGTTCAACCTCATCGGCGACCTCACGGTTTACGAAAACGTCGAGCTTCCGCTCACCTATCGCGGCATGCCCGCCGCCGAGCGCAAGCAGCGCGTCACCGAGGCGCTCGAAAAGGTCGGCATGGGTCACCGCGCCAAGCATCTCCCGTCGCAGCTTTCGGGTGGTCAACAGCAGCGCGTCGCGGTCGCCCGCGCCCTCGCCGGATCGCCCGCCGTGCTCCTCGCCGACGAGCCGACCGGTAACCTCGATTCCAAGAACGGTGACGCCGTGATGGATCTCCTCCACAATCTCCACAAGGCCGGCTCGACGATCGTCATGGTCACGCACGACGCGCGTTTCGCCCGCCACTCCGAGCGCACGATCCACGTCTTCGACGGCCGCGTCGTCGAGGAGCAGGTCGAGTCCGACCCGACCCGCTGACCGCGCCTTCTGCGCCGCCACGGAGCGGCCACTCCTTTTCCCGCCGACGCCTTCCCGCGACTTCTCTCAGTGGTCAAGTCGCCCGAAGCATCGGCGGGAATCCCGTTGGCCGCTTCCGCTGTTTGTTTTCACTTTCTGGTCCGTCCTGAGCGCATCCCGCCGCGTCTTCCGCGGACGCGCCTCGCCTCCTCGAATCCTTTCCGTCGCGCCCGCCTGCCTTGATGCAAAACCTCCGCTTCGCGCTCCGCTCGCTCGCCAAGACTCCGGGTTTCACGGCCGTGGCGCTGTGCACGCTCGCGCTCGGCATCGGCATCAACACCGCCATTTTCAGCCTGCTCGACTCGGTTCTTTTCCGACCGCTGGCCTTCCCGGACGCCGATCGCCTCGTCCGCATCTGGGCCACCGCTCCCGAGCGCGGCATCGATCAGACCGCGACATCCTACCTGCGCTTCGACGACTACCGCTCCCAGCAGCAGGTGTTCGATAATCTGGCCGTCGACACCTTCGCCGGACTCTCGCTCGTCGGCGCCGGCGCCGAGGCCGAGCAGCTCGCGGGCGGCATCGTCTCCTCGCAATTTTTCCAGACCCTCGGCGTGCGGCCGCAGATCGGGCGCGTGTTTTCGCTCGAGGATGACCGCCCCGGCGCACCGCGCGTCGCCGTCATCAGCCACGGACTCTGGCAGCGGCGTTTCGGCGGCTCGCCCGACGTGCTTCATCAGACCGTCCAACTCAACGGCCAGGCGACGGCGATCATCGGCGTGTTGCCCGCGAACTTCGGTTTTCCCTTCGATCAGCGCGACGCCTGGCTCACCAAGCCCTTCGAGGTGCCCGGCCTGACCGAGCAGCAGGTGCAGAACGGCGCCGGTTATCTCAATATCACGGCCCGCCTCAAACTCGGCGTCTCGCTCGAGCAGGCCGCCGAGGCGATTCGCGTCATCGCCGCTCGCTACGCCGCCGCCAATCCCGGGCGCGTCGACGCGAATTTCGGCACGCTCGTGCTGCCCTTCCACGAGGAACTCGTCGGCAACCAGCGCCCGGCGTTCTACACGCTGTTCGCCGCCGTCGGCGTCGTGCTGCTCATCGCCTGCGCCAACGTCGCCAATCTGCTCCTCACCCGCTTCGCCGGCCGGGCCAAGGAAATCGCCGTGCGCATGGCTCTCGGCGCCAACCGGGCTCGCATCATCCGGCAATTTCTCACCGAGACCGTGTTGCTCACCGCCTGCGCCGCCGTGCTCGGCCTGCTGCTGGCCAGCTGGAGCCTCGACGCCCTCGTGAACTTCGCGCGCGACTTCATCCCGCGCGCCGGCGATGTCGGCCTCGACTGGCGCGCACTCGCCTTCACCGCGGGTCTCGCCCTCGTCACCGGTGTGGCCATGGGCCTGTTTCCCGCCTGGCAGGTCTCGGCACAGAACATCGTCGAATCGCTCAAGGACGCCGCGAAGGGCTCCACCGGCGGCGTGCGCTCGGGGCGCTTCCGCACCGCGCTGCTCGTCGCCGAGGTCGCGCTCTCCTTCGTGCTGCTCGTCGGTGCCAGCCTGCTCATCCTGAGCTTCGCGCGCCTGCGCAACATCGATGCGGGCTTCCGCGCCGACGGCGTGCTCAGCGCCTTCGTTTCGCTGCCCCCCGCGCGCTACGACACGCCGGAGAAACAGGCGGCGTTCTACTCGCGTCTGCAGGAGGAGCTGGCCGCGTTGCCGGGCGTCGCCTCCGTCGCACTCGGCTCGAACCCTCCGCTGTCCGGCAACCAATCGTTCACGCCCTACGCCATCAAGGGCCGCCCGCTCCCGCCGCTCAACGAGCAGCCGCTCGGCGCCCGCTTCGTCGTCAGCCCCGGATACTTTTCCACGCTCGGCATCCCGATCCGGCAGGGTCGCGATTTCGATCCGCGCGACCGCAGCGGCGCGCGCGATGTCGTCATCATCAACGAGGCCTTCGCCCGCGATCACTTCCCCGCCGGCGACGCGCTCGGCCAGGTGCTCGTGCTCGGCGTGGTGCGGCGCGAGTTCGAGATCGTCGGCGTCATCGGCGACCACCGCGCGCTCAGCCTCAGCCAAGCCGCGGGACCGCAGATCTATTTCTCCGCGCTGCAGCGGTCGGAAAATTTTGTCGGCATCATGCTGCGCACCGCGGGCGATCCCGCTGCGCTGACGCCGGGGCTGCGGCAGTTGCTGCGCCAGATTGATGCGGACCTCCCGCTAATCAGCCCGCAGCCGCTGACGGATTTTCTCGAGCAATCGCTCGCCGGCCGCGAGTTGAACATGCTGCTCCTTGCCGGCTTCGCCGCGCTCGCGATCGTGCTCTCGGGGCTCGGCATCTACAGCGTGATGGCCTACGCCATCGCCCTTCGCGCTCCGGAGATCGGTGTGCGCATGGCGCTCGGCGCCTCGCCCGGCGCGGTGCAGCGGATGGTCATCGGTCAGGGCTTGCGGACGGCGGGCATCGGGCTCGCGGTCGGCGTCGTGGCCGCCTTCGCCGCCACGCGTCTGCTCAGCAGCCAGCTCTTCGGCATCGAGGCGTCCCATCCGCTCGCCTACGGTGGCATCGCCGCGTTCGTCCTGCTCGTGAGTCTGGTGGCTTGCTGGCTGCCGGCTCGACGCGCCAGCCGCATCGATCCGCTCGTCGCCCTCCGCCGGGATTGAACCTCGCCCCATGCTCACCGATCTCCGTTTTGCGCTCCGCTTGCTGCTGAAAAATCCCGGCACGACGCTGGCGGCCGTGATCGCGCTGGGCTTCGGTATCGGCATGGCGACGGCCATTTTCAACGCCTTCAGCGCCGTGCTGCTGCGTCCGCTGCCGCACATCCGCGACGAGCACCGGCTCGTCTTCGTCAACAGCCTCGATCTGCGCAAGCCCGAGGGCTACTACGAGCTGTCGCTGCCCGATTTCCTCGACCTGCGCCGCATGGCGACATCGCTCGAAGGGCTGACCACCGCCACGCGCAAGACCGTCATCTTCGGCGTAGGCGACGAGCCGGAGCGCGTGCTCGGTGCCGACATCTCGGCCGAAGGCTTCGGCATGCTCGGGGTGAAACCGTATCGCGGCCGTCTTTTCTCCGCCGCGGACGGCCAGGCCGACGCGCCGCCGGTGGCGATCCTCAGCTACGCGCTCTGGCAGCGGCGCTACGGCGGCAGCGATGCCGTGCTCGACCGCACCGAAATCATGAACGGCATTCCGACCGCGATCATCGGCGTGCTGCCGCCGGGTTTTCAATTTCCGGACAACGAGGAGCTGTGGACGCCGATGATCTACAAGGACGATCCGGATGCCCGCGCCAGTCACAATTACGGCGGTTGGGCGCGCCTGCGCGATGGCGTCAGCCTCGACGAAGCCCGCGCCGAGCTTGCCGCGATCGGCGCGCGTCTGGCGCTCGAGCACAAGACGACGAACGCCGGCAAGGGCTTCGCGTTACGGCCCGTGCGCGAGGAGGCGACGGACGACAGCGCGCTGCTCATGCGCCTGATGCTGGGCGCGGCCATCTTCGTGTTGCTGATCGCGTGCGCCAATGTCGCCAATCTGCTCCTCGCCCGCGCCGCCGGCCGGGCGCACGAAATCGCGATCCGCATCTCCGTCGGTGCCACGCGTGCGCGCATCGTGCGCCAGGTGCTGACCGAGAGCCTGCTGCTCGGCGCGCTGGGCGGCCTCGCCGGCTTGCTCGTCGCCGTCTGGGCCAACGGCCTGTTGCTCAGCGCCATCCCGGCGGTGGAGATCCCGTTCTGGATGACCTTCGATTTCGACTGGCGCGTCTTCGCCTTCGCCGCGGGAGCGTCGATGCTGTCGGCGCTCGTCTTCGGCCTCTTTCCCGCCTTGCAGGCCTCCCGCAGCACGGCGCTGGAGATGAAGGAGGGCGCGCGCAACGTCACTGGCAACCGCCGCACGCGCGCGCTGCGCCAGGGCCTCGTCGTCTCGCAGGTCGCGCTGTCCGCCGTCCTCCTGATCGGCGCGGGTCTCTTCGTGCGCAGCTTCCTCAAGCTGCAGGCCACGCCCACCGGCTACGACGCGCGCGACGTGCTGACCTTCCGTGTCGGCCTGCCGCAGGCCCAGTTCAAGGATCACGAGGAGGTCCGCCGCTTCTTTCGCGAGCTCACGCCTCGCTTGCGCGAGGAGCCGGGCGTCGTCGCCGCGGGCGCCACGTCGCTGCTGCCGAGCAACGGGAACAACAACAACGCCTTCCTGCTCGAAGGTCAGGAGTTGCCCCGCTCCATTGCCGACGCGACTCAGACGCTCGAGCGCATGGTCTCGACTGGTTATTTCGAGACGATGCGCATTCCGCTGCTGCGCGGGCGCAGTTTCGCCGCCACCGACACGCGCGATACGCCGCGCGTCGCCGTCGTGGACCAGCAATTCGTCGACCGCTGGATGGGTGGACGCGACCCGCTCGGCCAGCGCGTGCGCTTCGGCTACCTGCCGGCCGAGAAGGACGAGTGGCTCACCATCGTCGGGGTCGTCGGCAACGTTCCGCCCCGCGTGGACCGCCCCTACGAACGCGGCTCGATCTACCGCCTCACCGAGCAAAACGACTACAACTTCATCAGCTACGCCGTGCGGACCGCCGGCGATCCCGCGACGTTCGGTCCGGCGCTGCAACGCGCCGTGCTGGACGTGAAACCCGGCATCCCGATCTACGACGTGCGCACCCAAACGCAGATCGAAGCCGTGGCATATTGGCAGCGAAGATTTTTTGGTCAGGTCTTCGGTGCCTTCGGTCTCGGTGCGCTCTTCCTCGCGGCGCTTGGCGTCTATGGCGTCATGAGTTACAACGTCACGCAACGCACGCCCGAGATCGGTGTGCGCATGGCGTTGGGCGCGTCACCGGGCGAAGTCCTGCAACTGATCGGCCGACAGGGCTTCACCCTCGTCGCGCTCGGGCTCGGCATCGGCCTCGTCTCGGCGCTCGGCCTGACGCGCTTCATGGCGGCGCTGCTCTACGGCATCAGTCCGAGCGATCCGCCCACGTATTTTCTGCTCACCTCCGTGCTGGCTCTGGTCGGGCTGGTCGCCTGCTGGCTGCCGGCGCGGCGCGCGACGCAGGTGGACCCGATGATCTCGCTCCGCGCGGAATGATGCCGACGGTCGGCCGCCGATTATTTCGGTAACCACGGACGCGATTCACGGGTTGTTAGACCGACACCCGCCGACCATGAACACGCTGCTCCGCTCCGCCACCCGTTCCCTGCTCCACTCGCCCGGCTTCACCGCGGCCACCGTCCTCACGCTGGCACTCGGGCTCGGCGCCACGACCGCGATCTTCTCGGTCCTTTACGCCGTGTTGCTGCGGCCGTTCGCCTATCCGGACGCCGACCGCCTCGTCGTGATGTGGCAGAAGGGACCGCAGATGGAGATGTCGATCGCGTGGCCCACGGCGCAGGATTGGATGAAGGACAACCAAGCCTTCACCGCGCTCGCTGTCCATCGCCGCGACCGCTTCAACCTCTCCGAGCCCGGCCGTCTCGCAGAGAACGTCAACGGCGCCTACGCCGCCGCTTCGCTCTTTGACGTCGCCGGCATCGCGCCGCTGCGCGGGCGCTACTACACGGCCGACGAGGACAAGGCCGGCGCTGAGCCCGTCGTCGTGATTTCCGAGCAACTCTGGGAGCGCCGCTTCGGACGCGATCCGTCGCTGCTCGGGCGCACGATTCCCGTCGACGGCGTGGCGCGCACCGTGATCGGCATCGCTCCGGCTTCGCTCGGTCTGCCGCGCCAAGCGGAGGTGTGGCTGCCGATCGCGCCCTACGCCGCCACGCAGAGCAGTTGGCAATCGCGCGGCAACAATCCCGGACTCTACAGCTTGGCGCGCATGAAACCCGGCGTGACGATCGATCAGGCCCACGCCGACCTCGAGCGCATCTACGTCGGCTTGCGCAAGGATTTCAGTCACCTGCAGGACGTCACCGCCCGGGTGCAACCCTACCACGAGAACCAAACTGGTGCCTTCCGCACGGGCCTGTGGGCCCTGCTCGGCGCCACGCTGTTCGTGCTCGCGATCGCTTGTGCGAACGTCGCCGCCCTCTTCATCACGCGCGGCATCCGGCAGGAACGCGACTACGCCGTCCGCTCCGCGCTCGGTGCCAGCCGCGGCCAGCTCATCCGACAGATGCTGGCGGAATCACTGCTCGTCTCCCTCGCCGGCGGCGTGCTGGCGCTGGCGCTGGCCCAAGGCTCGCTCGGCCTCATCCGCACGTTGGTGCCGGCGGATTCGCCGCGGTTTCAAAACATCGAACTCAACGGCTGGGTGCTCGGCTTCTCGTTCCTCGCCGCCGTTGTGTCGGGAGCCTTGGCCGGGCTCTGGCCCGCACTGAAGCTCGCGCGCACCGACGTCCGCGCCGCCTTGCACGAGGGCAGCCGCGGCGCGACAGCCGGCAGCGGCGTGCGGCGCTTTCTCGTCGGCGCCCAAGTCGCCCTCACGCTCGTGCTGCTCGCCGTGAGCGGTCTGATCCTGCGCAGCCTTGAGCGGATGCAGAACGCGCCCCTTGGTTCCGATGCGTCGTCGACGCTCACGTTCTCCGTCTCGCTGCCGGGCAGCCGTTATCAAACGCCGCGCGACGCCGCCACGGAGCCGCGCACACCGACGCCTGCGCAGCGCTTCTACCAACGCTTGGAGGAGGAACTCCGCGCCCTGCCCGGCGTCGTCAGTGCGGCGGTGAGCACCACGCCGCCGCTCAACGCCGGTTGGCAATCCTCGTTCGCCATCGAGGGCGTGCACCAACCCGATGCGGACAACAAGCCGCTCGCGGAGATGAACATGGTGACGGACGACTATTTCACGACCTTGCGCGTCCCGCTGTTGCGTGGCCGGACTTTCGGCGCGTCCGACACGACCGGCCCGCTGGTCTGCATCGTCGATCAAGCCTTCGCGGAGCGTTTCTGGCCGGGGCAGGATCCGCTGGGCAAGCGCGTGCACTGGGGCGTGAGCGATGAAGAGGACAAGAACTGGTTCACCGTCGTCGGCGTCGTGCCCACGGTGCGCGTCTATGGTTACGGCGAACCGGCCGCCCGGCCGCAGGCCTATTGGTCCATCCGGCAATTCGCCTGGCTGCGGCAAGTCGCCTTGGTGCGCACGGAGGGCAACCCGCGCCTGCTCGAACGGTCGATCCGCGAGCTTTTCGCGCGGCTCGACCCGGACATCGCTCTCTACGAACTCTCGACGATGGAGGAGCAGGTCGCCTCGACCTACGAGAACACCACGCTCCAATCGCGTCTGCTCACCGGCTTCGCCGCGCTGGCCTTCGTGCTGGCGCTGACCGGGCTCTACGGCGTCGTGGCCTACGGCGTGACGATGCGGCGGCGCGAGATCGGCGTGCGCATGGCGCTCGGTGCGGGCGGCGGCTCGGTCGTGCGGTTGATGCTGCGCCAAGGGCTCGTGCCGCTGGCCATCGGAGTCGCCGCCGGCGGCTTGGGTGCCTTCATCGCCGGTCGCGCGCTCCGCAGCCAGCTCTACGGCGTCGCGCCGTTCGACGCGCCCAGCTTCCTGCTCGCCGCCGCGCTGCTCGGCTTGTCTGCCTGGATCGCCACCTGGTTGCCGGCCCGGCGCGCCGCGCGGGTCAACCCCGTCGAAGCCCTGCGCGCGGACTGAGGGTGCGTCGCGCGGTGTGGTCACGGTCCTATCCTGCCGCGGCGCTAAAATTTGGAAAATTTTCGCGACTTTGGAGCGCGCGGCCGTGTTTTGCCCGCAACCCGGCCCCACCCGGGCTGCACCACCACCCGCCCCGCCGCCATGTCCACCTTGTTGCAAGACTTCCGCTTCGCCTTCCGCCTGCTCGCGAAAAGTCCGGGCTTCACCGCCGTCGCGGTGTGCACGCTCGCGCTCGCGATCGGCGTCAACTCCGCCATCTTTTCACTCGTCAACGGCCTGCTGCTCAAGCCGCTCGCTTGGGAGAAGCCCGAGGAGGTCGTCAGCGTCTTCACCGCCCGCAAGGAGGCCAGCCGCGACTACCGCCAGTTCTCGCACGCCGAATATGCGGCGCTGAAGGACACGACGGAGGTCTTTGCCGATGTCGCCGCGGTGAATTTCGCGCTCGCCGGCATCGGTCGCGAAGCCGGCGACATGCGCCGCAGCTTCATCTTCATCGTTTCGGAGAACTTTTTCTCGCTCATGGGCGCGCGGCCCGCCGACGGACGCTTCTTCAACGCCGAGGAAGCCAAGCCAAACCGCAACATTCCCGTCGTCGTTGCCAGTTATTCGCTCTGGCAGCGCATGGGCGGACGCGAGGATTTCGTCGGCAGCACGATCCGCGTCAACGACCGCCCGCACACGGTCATCGGCGTCGCGCCCAAGGGCTTCTCGGGCATCAGCGCGCTGATCGCGCCCGAAGTCTGGCTGCCGCTCGGGCAGTTCGACCAGATCGCCGCCGCTTTCGGCGACTCGGAGATCCGCGACCTCACCAGCGCAAAGAACTACACACTCAACGTGATCGCCCGCCTCCAACCAGGCCTGACGCTTGAGTCGGCCAAACCCCGTCTGCCAGTGCTGGAGCAGCGCCTCACCGCCCTCCAGCCGCCCGACGCGCAGGGCACGCGCGAGCTCCAACTCACCGAGCCGAGCAAATTCAGCATCAGCACCACGCCCAGCGACGACGGTCCGGTGGGGCTCATCGGCACGCTGCTCATCGCCATGGCCGGCGTCGTGCTGCTCATCGCCTCGCTCAATCTCGCCAACATGCTCCTCGCCCGCGGCACGGCGCGCGCCCGCGAGATGGCCGTGCGCCTCGCCATCGGTGCCACCCGCTGGCAGATCATCCGCCAGCTCATGGTCGAGGGCCTGCTGCTTGCGCTGCTTGGCGGCGCCGCCGGCATCACGCTCGCCTACTGGTCGAATTCGCTGCTCGAAAATTCGTTCCAGACGCTCTTCAGCTCGATGAACTTCTCCATCGTCGGCGGCCTGCAGCCCGACGGTCGCGTGGTGGCCGCCACGTTCCTCGCCTGCCTCGTCGCCACGCTGCTCTTCAGCCTCGGACCCGCGCTCAAGGCGGCGCGCACCGATGTCGTCACCGACTTGAAGTCGCAGGGCGCGGAGTCCACCGCCACGGGCCGTTTCAACCGCTTCTTCGCGCCGCGCCACCTGCTCGTCATGGCGCAGATGACGCTCTCGCTCGTGCTGCTGTTCAGCGCGGGACTCTTCCTGCGCGGCGCGCTCAAGGCCGGCAGCCTCGACCTCGGCTACCAGCCGCAGGGCCTGTTGCTCGCGGAGGTCGATTACTCGCTGACCAACACGCCGCGCCCAGAAGGGCTCAACCGCATGACGACGCTTGCCAGCCGCGTCCGCGCAGCACCCGGCGTGCAGGCCGCCGGCTTCTCCACCTTGGTGCCCTACGGCAACATCACGAACATGGCGCGCATCATGCCGGCCAACCAGCCCATGCCGGACACGACGGACCCCAAGGCCCCGCGCCCGGGCGCATCCGGTATCTACACCTCGATCTCGCCCGGCTACCTTGACGCGCTCGGTGTGCGCCTCCTGCGCGGCCGCGACTTCACCGAGACCGAGGCGCGCGAGGCGGACTCGCCCGGCGTCTGCATCATCGACGAAGGACTCGCCCAGAAGCTGTTCCCCGACTCCGATGCCCTCGGTCAGCGCGTGCGCTACACGCAGCCACGCTCCGAAGGCCCCAACGAGATGGAGATCGTCGGCATCGTCTCGCGCCACCGCCACGACGTGACCGACAACCCCGACGGCGCCTACGGCCCGTCGCGCCGGCTCTACGTGCCGCTCGGCCAGAATTACAGCGCCGGCGTCTTCCTCGCCGTGCGCTATGCGACACCCGACGACGCCATCGCCCGCGCCAACATCGCCGCGTTGCGCCAGGAGATGCGCACCGCCGACGCCGCCCTGCCCTTGCTCCAGATCGTGCCCGCCACGCACTTTCTCGACCGCGCGGTCACGCTCTGGATCGTGCGCCTCGGCGCGGTGCTGTTCGGCGTCTTTGGCGCCATCGCGCTGCTGCTCGCCATCGTCGGCGTCTACGGCGTGAAGGCCTACGCGGTCGAGCGCCGCACCCGCGAGATCGGCATCCGCATGGCACTCGGCGCCGACCGACGCGACGTTTTCGCTCTCATCATGAAGCAAGGCGCGTTGCAGACCGCCTGCGCCGTCGCGCTCGGTGTGGCGCTCTCGCTCGCCGTCGGACAAGCGCTGGCAGCGATTCTTTTCCAAGTCAGCCCGATGGATCCCGTCGCACTCGGCTCCGCCGCCATCGTGCTCGCGGCCGCCACGCTCCTCGCCTGCTTCCTGCCCGCCCGGCGCGCCACCCGCGTCAGCCCCACCACCGCGCTGCGCTCCGAGTGACGTTTTCTCCAACCTTACTTAATACGTAAAGATCCACCGCCCATGACCAGCCTGCTCCAAGACCTGAAATTCGCCCTGCGTCTCCTTGCCAAAGCGCCCGGCTTCACCGTGGCGGCCGTCGCCGTGCTGGCCATCGGCATCGGACTGAACACTGCGATCTTCAGCACCACGTATTCTCTCGCGTTCAGCCCGCGGCCCTTCGCCGAGCCCGAGCGCGTCGTGCAGCTCTACACGCACGACCGCAAGGAGCCGACCAACTACCGCGCGTTCTCCTACCCGATCTACCGCGCGCTGGCGCAACGCACGGATCTCTTCTCCGGCGTGCTGGCGCACAACCTGACGATGGTGGGCATCGGCGAAAAGGGCGAGGCGCGGCGCTCGTTCTCCTCCATCGTGAGCGCGAATTATTTCGCGCTGCTGGGTGTGCCACTGGCAAAGGGCCGGCCGTTTACCCCGGAGGAGGAGCGGCCGGGCGCCGAGGCGCAGGTTGTGATCGCGAGCCATCAGTATTGGAAACGCACGGGCTTCGACCCGCAACTGGTCGGTTCGACGATCCGTATCAACGAGCGGCCGTTCACTGTCATTGGCATCACGCCGGAAGGCTTCAGCGGCACGATGATGCTGGTCGGACCGGAACTCTATTTTCCGCTCAGCGTGTTCTCCAGCCTGAGCAACGATTTCGACGGTCCGGAGAAGCGCACGCTTGAACGGGCCGACACCTACAATCTCTTCCTCGTCGCCCGGCTGGCCGACGGCGTCTCGCGCGAGGCGGCCACGGCGGCACTCGGGGCGCTCGGACAGGCGCTCGAGACTGATTTCCCGGCCGAGTTCCGCGAGAAGACCGTCTCCCTGGGCACGCTGCCGCGCCTGAGCACGAGCACGTCGCCGAGCGAGGAGTCCACGATTTCGCTGCTCGGCATCATGCTGTTGAGCATGTCGGGCGCGGTGCTGCTTGTCGTTTGCCTGAACCTCGCGGGCCTGCTGCTCGCACGCGGCCAGGCGCGGCGGAAGGAATTCGCCATCCGCCTCGCCCTCGGCGGCGGGCGGGCCCGACTCGTGCGCCAGCTTTGCGTCGAAGGCGGCGTGCTCGCCCTGGCGGGCGGCGGACTCGGGTTCCTGCTCGCCAGCACCGCGAACAGCTGGCTCGCCGCCGCGCTCAGCATGCGTCTGCCAGTGACGCTCTTCCTCTCGCCCAACGCCTCGCCGGCCATCATCGGCGCGAGCCTCGCGTTCTGCGTGCTCGCCACGGTGTTCTTCGCGCTCGGGCCGGCGTTGAAGCTCTCCCGGACCGACGTGTTGACGGACCTCAAGGGCCAGCCCGGCGAAGGCACGCCGACCGTGCGTCGGCGCTGGCTGCCGCGCCATCCGCTCGTTGTGACGCAGATCGCGCTGTCGCTGGCGTTGCTCGTGGCCGCGAGCCTCTTCGTGCGCATGGCGCTGCGTTTGGCGGAGACTGAGAGCGGCGTCTCGGCGGACAACACCGTCGTCGTCGAGGTCGATTCCAGCCTTGGCGGGTTTGACGAGACGCAGGGCCGCCACCTGTTCAACGCCATCAACGGACGCCTCGCCGCGCTGCCGGGCGTGCAGTCGGCCAGCGTTGGCGCGATCATCCCGTTCGGCATGGTGCACATCGGCCGCGCCGTGCAGCGCGCCGGCGTGAATCCGCCGGCGGACGCCAAGCCCGTCACCGCGGCCGAAGGTCTCGCCTTCGATGCGCGCTGGAACGCCGTCGGCGCCGATTACTTCGCCACCCTGGGCCTGCCGTTGCTGCGCGGGCGCGCTTTCTCCGCCGCGGAGGCCGAATCGCCCGGCGCTCCTGCGGTCGCGATCATCGACGAGGTGCTGGCGCGCAAGCTCTGGCCGGAAGGCGATGCGCTCGGACAACGCATCCAGTGGGCCGACGCCGAGGCGCCGCGCGCGGCGTCGAACCAGCAAGGCGGCATCGGCGAACAGCAGGACATCGCCGCCCGCGCGCACGAGTCGCGTCTGATCGAGATCGTCGGCATCGCACGGGCAACGCGCGATGACTTCGGTCAGAAGGAAGCGGGCAACTCCATCTACGTGCCGTTCGCGCAGGGGTTCCGTCACAATGTCCATTTCCACGTCCGTCCGGCGCAGGACAGCGCGGCCGCCGCCGTGGCGTTGCTCGACCCCGTGCGCCGCGCCGTGCGTGAAGCGGCGCCGGGCGTGCCGATGTTCAAGGTGCAGACCTATCGCCAGCACGTCGACGGCAACCTTGAGGCGTGGATGACGCGACTGGGTTCGACGTTGTTCGCGTTCTTCGGCGTCGTCTCGATGCTGGTGGCCGTCTTGGGCATCTACGGCGTGAAGGCCTACTCGGTGTCGCGCCGCACGCGGGAGATCGGCGTGCGCATGGCGCTCGGCGCCCATCCCGGTGCGGTGCGCGCCATGATCCTACGCGAAGGCGCGACCATCGCGGCCAGCGGCATCGGCCTCGGCTTGCTGCTGGCGCTCGCGACCGCCCGCGCCATGTCGGCGCTGTTCGTCGACGTGGCTGCTTTCGACCTACCCGTGTTCGCAGCTGCGGCCGTGGCCTTCGGCGTGGCGGCATTGTGCGCCTGCTGGATCCCGGCCGCGCGGGCAACGAAGATCAATCCGCTGGACGCCCTCCGTGCCGAGTAACCCATCGCCTCCGCCTGCGCGCACCTCGTCGTGAGGCGGGCGCAGGCGGAGGCTCGCGGCGCGCATTTTCTCGTAACTTTCGCCCCGGACTGCGGGTATTCCCGGCATGACCCGCTTCGCCTCCCGCTTTTCCGCCCTGTTATTCGCCTGTGCCGTGCTTCTCGTCCCGGCCGCCTCCGCCAAAGTCACAGAGACGTTCTCCCGCACCTACCCGCTCAAAGCCGACGGCGTCGTCTCGCTGACCAACGTCAATGGCTCCGTCGAGATCACGGGTTGGGATCGCGACGAGGTCAGCATCGAGGCGGAGAAATCGGCCTCGACCGCCGAGGGCTTGCAGCTTCTCGCGATCGACATCGAGCACTCGCCCGACCGCCTCGCGATCAAGACCACGCACCAGAAAGCCTGGCAGGTCTGGAAACACAGCAAGGCGCAGGTCCACTACAAGATCAAGGTCCCGGCCGGCGCCTCGCTGCGCAAGATCGACGTCGTCAACGCCACCATCCGCGTCAGCGGCGTGCGCGGCTACGTCGACCTCGATTCGGTGAACGGCGCCATCAAGGCCGAGGGTCTCGCCGCAGGCGGACGCTTCGACACTGTCAACGGTTCCATCACCGCATCGTTCACCGCGCTGAAGGCCGACGACCGCATCGTGCTCGATACCGTCAACGGCAGTTGCACGGTCGTGCTGCCGGTCGGCTCCACCTTCTCGCTCAACGCCGATTCCGTGAACGGCGGCATCTCCTGCGATTTCCCGCTCAAGGTCACCAAGTCCGGCCGCAACAAGCTCGTCGGCACCGTCGGTGCGGGCGGCGCGTCCGTCGTGCTCGACTCCGTCAACGGCGGGCTGCGCGTGAAGAGCGCAGAGTGATCCCGCCAGCGCGTGCAGCGCCGCGCGGTATTCGTATCGCCTCGGTTGCCGTCGTGCTTCTGCACCGCGCAAGCGCATCGCGCTCCGACGTGACGCGACGCAACGCGCGCTGCCGCACACGGGGCAGTGAATTCTTCCCATTCCTGGGACGGAGGTTTTTCGTTTTCAGGCCGGGCCGGCTAAGCGACGAAGCGATTAAAAGTCACAAATCTCTTCAGTGGAGCGATTAGCGCGCACTGAGCGGGTTGGCATGTGGCTTGCAAACGGTGGCGCGTGCCCCTGTCGACGCACTCTCTCCAATTCCGGGTCCACACGCGCGTGTTGCTGACTCTCGTGATCGCCATCGCGGCGGTCTGGTGCCTGTGGACCGTCGCTTGGTCCGATGTGGCGATGCCCGCCGCGCCCTCCACCGCGGCCACATCCAGCCACACCTCGCTGCGAGTCCAGCGCACGCGGCTCATGGCCGAGCACAAGGTCCTGTGCACGCCCGCGGCGGCGGACCACCACTTCTTCCTGCAGTAAGCCCGAACCCCACCTCGCCATGCTCATCGAGAACTTCGCCCAGGACCTCCGCATCGGCCTCCGCGTGCTGATCAAGGAGAAGAGCTTCTGCGCCATCGCCATCGCCGTGCTCGCGCTGGGCATCTGCGGCGTCACGACGATGTTCGCCGTCATCAACGGCGTGTTCCTGCGCGGCTTCTCGTTCCCCGACGCCGACCGCCTCGTCGACGTGCAGCTCGTCGATCCCACGAACTTCCAGCCGGGCAACTTCAACTCGCGCCTGACGACGATGGATTTCAAGGAGATGAAGGAGCAGGAGTTGAAGTCCTTCGCAGGTTTCAGCGCCTACCTCAACGGCTCCACCGTCAACGTCACTTACCGCGGCCAGCCGCGACGCTACACGGGCGGCTACGTCAGCCACGATTTCTTCCGCGTGATCGGCGTGAAGCCGGTCATCGGTCACGATTTCCTCCCCGAGCACGACCAGCCCGGCGTCGACAAGGCCGTGCTGCTCTCCGACGCGCTGTGGCGCGCCGACTTCGGCTCCGATCCAAACATCGTCGGCCAATCCATCCGCGTGAACGGCACCGCCGGCACGATCATCGGCGTCATGCCGCCGAAATTCGCTTTTCCGAACAACGAGCAGCTCTGGATTCCCGTCAACAGCGCCTTCCCGCCGCGTCCGCGCAACGACCGCGGCATCAACTTCGTCAGCATCATCGCCAAGCTGAAGGCGGGCGTCTCAGTCGAGCAGGCGCAAAACGAGATCGACGTCATCGCCAAGCAGTTCGCCGCCGCCTACCCGGACACGAACCAGCAGTTCACGATGGGCTACGTGCGTCCGCTCATCCAGCAATTCACCGGCCAGCAGCTCGCGCAGATCCTCTACACCATGCTGGCCTTCTGCGTCGGCCTGCTGCTCATCGCCTGCGTCAACGTGATGAACATGCAGTTCGCCCGTGCGACGCTGCGCTCCAAGGAACTCGCCATCCGCTCGTCGCTCGGGGCCGGCCGCTGGCGCCTCATCCGCCAGATGCTCACCGAGAGCCTCCTGCTCTCCTCGCTCGGCGCCGTGCTCGGCGTCGGTCTCGCCGCCTGGTCCACCGACCTGCTCGACTCCACCTCCAAGAACCTCACCAATCCCATACCGTCGTGGATCCATTTCACGATCGATCCGAAGGTGTTGGTGGGAGTCGTCGCAGCAACACTCGTCGCCGCCGTCGTGTCGGGCTTCCTGCCTGCCTGGATGGCCTCCCGTGCCAACGCCTCCGACGCGCTCAAGGAATCCGGCCGCGGCAACACCGGTCGCGCCATCGGCGTCATCACGCGCGGCCTCGTGGTGTTCCAGATCTTCGTCACCTGCATTCTCCTCATCGGCGCGCTGCTGCAGGTGCAATCCATCCTCAAGCAGCAGGCGATTGACTACGGTTACGACACCTCCGCCGTGATCGGCGCGCGGGTCGGCCTCATGGAAGGCGATTACCCGACGTCCGCGGCGCGTCAGCTCTTCTACGAGAAACTGATCCGCGAGCTCCGCGCCACGCCCGACTTCGCCTCCGCGGCGCTCACCAACCGTTTCCGCATGGTCTTCTCCGGCGCCACGTCCGTCGAGATCGAGGGCCGCGAATACGCGCAGGACAGCGACCGCACCGTCGCCCAGTTCGAAAACGTCACTACCGACTACGCCACCACGCTCGGCCAGAAGCTCATCGACGGACGCTACCTCACCGACGAGGACTCCGACCAGCGCGAGCCCGTCGCCGTGGTGAACACCACCTTCGCGAAGAAGCATTTCGGCAACGAGAGCGCCGTCGGCCGACGCTTCCGCACCAACGCGCCCAACGGCACCAACCCCGGCCCGTGGCGCCGCATCGTCGGCGTCGTGACCGACGTCCGTATGCTCGGGCCGTTCAACAACCAGAACGACAACGCCGGCATCTACCTGCCGTTCTTCGCTGCCGCCTTCGGTCCGGCGGCCGCCGATCCCGTGGCGCCGCAATTCGGCACCATCGTCGCCCGTCCGCGCGGCGACCAACGCGGCGAATCGCTGGCGCGCGCCGTCGCCGCCGCCGTGCAACGCATCGATCCCAACCTGCCACCTTACTTCGTCGAGACGCCCAAGACCTCCTTCGACGGCTTCCTCGGCCAGAACTGGATCGTCGCAACCATGTTCTCGCTCTTCGGCCTCGTCGCCATCGCGCTCGCCTCCGTCGGCCTCTACGGCGTGCAGAGCTTCTCCGTCAACCAGCGCACGCAGGAGTTCGGGATCCGCATGGCGCTGGGTGCGGACAGTCCGCGCATCCTCCGCATGGTTTTCCGCCAAGGTGCCTGGCAACTCGGTCTCGGCTTGCTGCTCGGCTTGGGCGCGGCCCTGGCGCTCGGTTTGGTCGCGCGCCAGCCCATCCAGAATTTCCTCTTCGGCATCACACCCACCGATCCCGTGACTTATTTCGCGGTCGGCACGCTGATCGCCGCCGTCTCCTTCGTCGCCGTGTTCATCCCCGCGCGCCGCGCCACGCGCGTGGACCCGATGATCGCGCTGCGCGCGGAGTGATCGCCTCCTGCCTATTCTCACCCCTGTTTCCTTCATGCTCTCCCACGTCCGCTTCGCTTTCCGCTCTCTGCTCAAGACGCCCGGCTTCACCGCGGTCGCCATTCTCACCATGGCCATCGCCATCGGCGCCTGCACCTCGCTCTTCAGCGTGCTGCAAGCGGTCGTGCTCCGGCCGTTGCCCTACCCCGAGCCCGATTCGCTGGTCTCGCTCTGGGCCATCAACCGCGAGCGCAACGTCGAAGCTCCCGCCATCTCCTGGGCGAAATACGACTCGTTCCGCGAGCGCAAGGACGTCTTCGCCGAGCTGACCATGTCCGCCGGCAACGGCTTCACTCTCACCGAGGGCACGGGCGAACCCGAGCAAGTCGCTGGCCTGCACGCCTCGGCCAAGCTCCTGCCGATGCTCGGCATCCAGCCGGTCCGCGGCCGACACTTCACCGAGGACGAGGATCGCGACGGCGGCGCCGACGTCGCCATGATCAGCTACCAGCTCTGGCAAAACCGCTTCAGCGCCGATCCGAACATCATCAATCGCGTCGTGCAGATCGACGGCGTGGCGCGCACCGTCGTCGGCATCCTTCCGGAGCGCATGCCCGTGCCGTTCAACGGCACCGCGGTCGTCGTCCCGCGCCCGCATGACCTGCCTTACCTCAGCGCGCAGCAGCGCGGCAACGCCATCGTCCACCAAGCCTACGGCCGGCTCGCCCCGGGCGTCACCGTCGAGCAGGCTCAGCGCCGCGTCGACGAGATGCAGGCGCAGTTCAAGGCCGCCAATCCCGGCCACATCGACGCCAACAACAACTGCGAGGTGCGCACGATCGAGCGGCAGGTGCTGGGCGACCTCACACGCCAGTTCTGGACGCTCGCCGGCGCCGTCGCCCTCGTGTTGCTCATCGCCTGCGCCAACATCGCCAACCTCTTCCTCGCCCGCGTCAGCGCGCGCCAGAAGGAGATCGCCGTCCGCATGTCGCTCGGCGCACGGCGCGGTGAAGTCGTCCGCCAATTCATCGCGGAGAGCACGCTATTCTCGGTCGTCGCCGGCGTCGCCGGCGTGCTGATCGCCTGGTGGAGCCTGCGCGGCATCCAGGTGCTCGCCGGCCCGCAGCTGCCGCGGGCGGACGAGATCGCGCTGAACCCCGGCGTGCTGTTCTTCTCCTTCGCAGTCGCGCTGTTCGCCGGCCTCCTCATCGGGCTCTATCCCGCCTGGCAGGCCTCGCGCACGGATGTCGGCACGGTGTTGAAGGACACCTCCCGCGGCGCGGGCGGCGGCACGGCCGCCAAGACCTTCCGCCACCTGCTGGTGGTCGCGCAGGTCGCGCTCTCGCTCACGCTGCTCATCTGCGCGGGCCTGCTCGTGTTGAGTTTCTACAAATTACAGAGCTCCGAGTTCGGCTTCGCCACCGAGGGCCGCGCCTTCGGCTTGGTCAACCTGCCCAGCTCGCGCTACAACAAGCCCGAGCTGACGCGCGAATTCTACCACCAGCTGCAGGAGCGCCTTAACGCAGCGCCCGAGTTGCAGCGCGGCGGCGCCATCCTTGGCCTCCCGCTCTCGGGCATCGGCAGCATCTCGCCATTCTCCGTGCAAGGCCGCCCGATCCTCCCGGTGCACGAGCGTCCGCTCGCGAGCATCCGCTTCGCGACCACCGGCTATTTCGAGACCATGGGCATCGCGCTGCGCGAAGGCCGGTTCTTCACCGCGGACGACCGCTTCGGCGGTGAACAGGTCGCGATGCTCAACGAAACGCTGGCCCGCAAACTCTTCCCGGGCGAATCCGCCGTCGACAAGGCCCTGCTCATCGGCCCGAACGCCGACATCAAGATCCGCATCGTCGGTGTCATCCGCGACGTGAAGGCCGCCGGCCTCGCCACGCCGCCGCCGGATGAAGTCTATTACCCGCGCGACCAGCGCGGCGGTGGATTCATGACCGTCGTCGCCCAAGCCAAGCCCGGCCTCTCAGCCGCGGCGGTGATCCCCGTGCTGCGCCGCGTGCTGGCCGAGATCGACCCGAACATCGCCCTCGCCAACCCGCAGACGCTCGACCAGCTCGTCGAGCAATCGATCGGCGTGCAGCGCCTCACGATGTCGCTGCTGCTCTGCTTCGCCGCCATCGCGGCGCTCCTCGCGGCCGTCGGCGTCTACTCCGTCATGGCCTACGCCGTCACGCAACGCACCGGCGAAATCGGCGTGCGCATGGCGCTCGGCGCCTCCACGGGCAACATCCTGCAACTCATCCTGCGCGCCGGCGCCCTGCAAGTCGGCCTCGGTCTGTTGCTCGGCCTGCTCGGCGCCTTCGCCGCCAGCCGCCTGCTCGCGCAAGCCCTGTATCAGGTCGAGCCTTTCGATCCGGTCGTGTTCGCCGCCGTGGCTGGATTCTTCGCCGTCATTGCGCTCGTCGCATGCCTGATCCCCGCCCGCCGCGCCAGCCGCGTCGACCCGATGATCGCGTTGCGCGCCGAGTAACGCTCGGCCTCGCACCACCCGATGCCTCACCGCACTCAACCTCTCGCCTTACCCGCCCGTCGCGCGCGGAACGGCTGGTTGAGCGCGTCCCTCATCGACAGCGCCGCCGGCTGCCGGCCGGGAAGCGCGGCGTGTCCGCGCAACGGGGGTGCGCGCGCCGCCGGAGCCCTGTTTCTCGTGCTCGCCGTATTCGTCTGTGTCCTCGGTCTGATCGTCGCGGCGCGTGCCGACAGCCGCGCCGGCGCCCCAAGCCGCAGCGGTTCCCGCCCCGTGGCCGCACCGCACAGCGAGCAGCCGCCGGCATTCGCCCGGGAGTTCATTTCCTGAACCTCTCTCCATGATTCGCCAAAGTCTGCTCGCCCTGGCCCGCCGTCCGCTCCTCTCCGGCGGCATCGTCGGCACGCTCGGTCTCGCCCTCGCCGCGACCTTGATCGTGCTCGGCTTGCTCGACAGTTACCTGCTGCGCCCGCTGCCGTATGGCGACGCCACGCGTTTGGTCGCGATCCACGAATACCCGCTGAGCACCGGCCCGGGCAGCCTGTGGCGGCTGGCCTTCGGCAACGCCGCCGACATCCACGAGCGCACCACCGCGTTCTCGCGCACCGCCGTCGTGCGCAACGAGTCCTTCACTGCGCGGACGGCCAGCGGCACCGAGATCGCGTTCATGCAGCGCGTGACGCCGGAGTTTTTCCCGTTGCTCGGCCAGCGCGCCGCGCTCGGCGAGACCATCACTCCCGCCAACGCCGAGATCGACGGGTTGCGCGCCGTCGTCCTCGCGCATGAGTTCTGGCAGCGCCGCTTCGGCGGCGATCGCGCCGTCATCGGGCAGCCCTTGCAGCTGGACGGCCGCAGCTACCGCATCGTCGGCGTGATGCCTGCCGAACTCACGCTGCCCATCGTCGGCGATGGCCAGCAAGGGTGGATCGCGATGCTGCCGGCCGATTTCCAGCGACAGGACCGCGCCATCCGCCGGCACATGATGCTCGGCGAACTCGCGCCCGGCCGCTCGCTCGCTTCGGCGCAGGGCGAACTCGCCGCGCTGGCTGCGACGCTGGCGCGCGATTTTCCAGCCACGAACGCCGACCGCGGGCTCACTGCGATCAGTCTGCGCGACGCGTTGCTCGGCACGTTCCAGCGCCAGCTCTACATCCTCCAAGCCGCCGTGGCGCTCGTGCTGATCGTCGCCTGCGTGAACGCCGGCTGCCTGCTCCTCGCCCTGGCGATCCGTCGCCGCCGCGAGTTCGCCGTGCGCCTCGCGTTGGGCGCAGGCACGCGCGACCTGATCCGCCAATTTTTCCTCGAATCGCTCTGGCTCACGCTCGGTGCGACCGCGATCGGCCTGCTGCTCGCGAGCTGGTGCCTCCCGTTCACAACGGAGCTGCTGCCGTCCGGTGGCGGCCTGCGGCAGATGACCGCGCCCACGATCGGCGCGCCGGTGATCCTCAGCGCCCTCGCGCTCGCAGGCGCGATCGCCGTCGTCTTCAGCCTCGTGCCGCTGTGGCAGGCGCGCCGGCTCAACCTCGAGGCGACGCTGCGCGACGGTTCGCGCCAGCTCGGTTCCGTGGCCGGCGCCGCCGCAACCCGTCTGCTCGTCTCGCTGCAAGTCGCGGTCGCGCTGGCGTTGCTCATCACCGCCGTGCAATTGGTGCGCAGTTTCCAAGCCGTGCAGCGGGTCGATCGCGGGTTCCCGGTCGAGCAGATCCACACCTTCCGTCTCGGCACGCGCGGAGCGGCGTATCAGGACGCCGCCGCCCGCGTGCGGTATTTCGAGGGCGTGATCGACGGACTCCGCCAGCTCCCGCACGTCGCCGCGGGCGGCGCCGTGGATTTCGCGCTCCCGGCCGTGCCGAACAGCTACCTCGGTTTCACGCAGGAAGGCGACGGTCTCGAACTTGGCGAAACCCCGAAGCGCGCCGTGCGCCGGGCCTCTTCGGTCGGCCTGCTCGACACGCTGCAACTCCAGGTGCAAGCCGGCCGCTGGCTGAGCGCAGACGACCGCGCGGACACGCGCCAAGTCGTCGTCATCAATCAGAGCCTCGCTGACAAATTCTGGCCCAACCACGACGCGATCGGCCGCCGCGTGCGCATCGAAGGCACGGAAGGTTGGTGGGAAATCGTCGGCGTGGTCGGCGACACCCTCAGCCACGGTTCGCAGCCAAAGGTGGTCGACTCGCTCTATCTGCCGCACACGCAATTCACTCCGGCCGACACCGGCATCCTCATCCGCCTGCACGGCGCGCAACCGCTCACGCGCGAGCAAATCGACCGCGCCGTGGCCGCGGTGGACCCGGAGAGCACCGCCTACTTGGAGTTTTCGGCCGCGGACTTCTTCGCCAACAGCGCGTGGCAGACGCGCTTTAGCCTCACGCTCGTCGGCGCCTTCGCCGGCCTCGCCGTCGCGCTGTGCCTGACCGGCGTTTACGCCGTGCTCGCGTTCGCGGTGGCGGGCCGCACGGCGGAATTCGGCGTGCGCCTCGCTCTCGGCTCCACGCGCGGCGGCATCGCCCGGCTCGTGCTGCGCGATGCCGTGCAGATGACCGTGCCCGGTCTGCTCGCCGGCCTCGTGCTGGCGGCCTTTTCGGCCAGCGCGGTCGCGCACCTGATTTACGGCGTCACCCCGGTCGATGCGGTCACTTACGGCGGAACGCTCGCGGTGCTCACCTGCGCGTGCGCCGCGGCCTGCCTCGTGCCGTCGTGGCGGGCCTCGCGCGTCGATCCGCTCGTGGCTTTGCGCACGGACTGAGCGCGTGGCGCGGTGCTCGCGCTCCCGCCTTGCGCGGGCGGGCCGGGCGTGGCACCTTCGGCCGGAATGTCCGCCTCTGCGCCCGAAGTGACCGCCTTTCTCGAGCAGCTCGCCGCCAGCGTGCGCGAAGGCACCTTCCTGCGTCTGACGCTCGGCAAACCGCGCGGCGGCGAGCCGACGCTGCAGAACGTCTACGTGCGTCCGGTCAGCCTCAAGGCCGGTCCGCACTTGAGTTTTGTCTGGCGCCACGACTCCCGCGATCTGACCCGCAACCTGCCCCCGGTCGAGGCGCTCGCGGAAATCGCCCGGCTCGTCGGTCCGATTTTTCACAGCGCACATCTGTTCACCCGCGGACGCACGGCCCAGCTCGAGTTCAACAAGAAGGGCGAACCGCGTCTCACTTACGGCAAGGCGCCGCCGAGCCCTGCGGCCGCCGCGCCGGCTTCGCACGATCACCAGAAAACGCGCCTGCTGCCGGAGTGCAGCCAAGACTGGCTCCACGCGCTCGGCGTCACCAACTCCGCCGGCATCATCCGCGAAGGCATGGGCGACAAGCATCGGCAGATCCACAAGTTCGTCGAACTGCTCAGCCACCTCGTCGCCGACGCCACGCTGCCGCACGAGCGCCCGGTGGAGATCGCCGACATGGGTTGCGGCAAGGGCTATCTCACCTTTGCGATTCACGACTACTTCGAGCACACGGTCCAGCGCTCGGTGCGCGTGGTCGGCGTCGAGCAGCGCCCCGATCTTGTCGAGACCTGCAACCGACTCGCCCACGAGTCGGAGCGCCTGAAACTTTCCTTCGTGCGCGGCTCAATCCAGGAAGCGGCTCTTCCGGGGCCGGATATCCTGATCGCCCTGCACGCCTGCGACACCGCCACGGACGACGCCATCGCGCGCGGCCTCGCAGCGGGTGCGGCGCTGATCGTCACCGCGCCGTGTTGTCAGAAGGAACTGCGCCCGCAGCTGCGCCCCGCACCGGTCTTCGCGCCCGTGCTGCGCCACGGGATTTTCCAGGAGCGTCACGCGGAATTCGTCACCGACGCCCTGCGCGCCCTGCTGCTCGAGTGGGCTGGCTACGACACGAAGGTCTTCGAATTCATCTCCACCGAGCACACGGCGAAGAACCTCATGATCGCCGCCACGAAACGCGCCACGCCCCCGGACGAACTCGCGCGCGAACGCACCGCCCAATCCGTGCGCGACCTCGCGGCGTTCTACCACATCCGCACCCAAGCACTGGCGCGACATCTGGAGTTCACGCTCGTTCCCTGAGCATTCCGCCTCCTCCCCGGTCGGCTTCGCTTGGCCGTCTGTTGCGGATCATAAGAATGCGACTCGGCACACGGCCCTTGCGGTGCGCGGCGGCGGGCGCAAGCGTGCAGGCGATGAACTTGGAATCGCTCGATTGGGATGTGCTGGACCGGTTGCGCGCGACGTTCCTGTCGGACGCGCGGACCGAGGGACCGTATTGGCACACGCTCACCGACCTCGAGTGTTACGACCTCACCTACGCCGAGCGCATCGGGTGGAAATGGGACGCAGTGCTCGACGAGTTGCGGCTGCGCAGCTGGTCGCCCCCCACCGGCGCCACCGTGCTCGATTGGGGCTGCGGCAGTGGCGTGGCCGGCCGGCGGGTCGCGCGTTTCCTCGGCAGCGGCGCGGCGCAGCTGGTCGTGCACGATCACTCCGCCCTCGCCATGGACTACGCGGAGTATCGCGCCCGGAAGGTGTTCCCCGCGCTCACGGTCGAGCGGGCCAGTTACCGATTCCTGCAGGAGGGCGCGATCGACGTGCTCGTCGTCAGCCATGTGTTGAACGAACTCGACGAAGCTGGTCGCGCCGAACTCGCCGGGCTCGTTGCCCGCGCGCAGGTCATTCTCTGGGTCGAGCCCGGCACGCACGAGGTGAGCCGCGCGCTCGCCGGCTGGCGCGAACGGTTGCGCGACGAAGGCTGGCCCGTCGTCGCCCCGTGCACGCACGCAGCGGCCTGCGGGCTCTTCGCGCCAGAAAACGAGCGGCACTGGTGTCATTTCTTCGCTTCGCCGCCGCCGGAGATCTTCGCGAATTCCGAATGGGTGCGCTTCGGCCAGCGGGCCGGCATCGATCTCCGTTCGCTGCCCTACAGTTTCCTCGTGCTCGATCGGCGCGCCAGTGCGCCACCCACCGGGGTTTCCCGTATTCTCGGCGAGCCTCGCGTCTACAAGGGCTACGCCAAGGTCTTCAACTGCGACGCCACCGGCGTGGCCGAGCTGACCTTGCAACAACGCGTCGACAAGGCGTTGTTCAAGTCGCTCAAGCGCCCGGACGGACCGCTGCTCTATCGCTGGACGCGCGAGGGCGAGAAGATCAGCGGCGCGGAGAAACTGGTTTGAGGGGCATCCGCTGGTCAGCCGATCTAGCGCGCGTCCCGTTATTGGGACGGAAAAATTTCGTTTCCGGTGCCGCCCTTCTGACGAAGGCAAATCACGCGGGTCGCAGGACATTACCCCGCAATAGTTTAGCCGTCAGCCATTCACTGGCACGCACCGTGCATTTTGGCAGCGCTTGGCGCGGAGCGATTTTGCGCCGCACGCCTTTCCCTGATCATGATTTCCCTCCGGCACGTCGAAAAAATCTACCCGCTCAAAGGCGGTGTGTTCTACGCCCTCCGCAACATCAACCTCGAGATCAAGGAGGGAGAGTTCACGTCCATCATGGGCCCCTCGGGTTCGGGCAAATCCACGTTGCTCCACATCCTCGGCCTGCACGACAGCGCGTGGAACGGCGAATACCACCTCAAGGGCGAAGCCGTGCACCGGCTCGACAAGAAGAAGCGGTTCGATCTGCAGAAGAAGCATCTCGGCTTCGTCTTCCAAAGCTACCACCTGCTCGACGACCTCACGGTTTACGAAAACCTCGAGATCCCGCTTTCGTATCGCGACATGCCGCGCAAGGAGCGCGAGTCCGTCGTCTGCGACATGCTCGATAAATTCGGTATCGTCGGCAAAAAAGACCTCTACCCGAGCCAGCTCTCCGGCGGTCAGCAACAACTCGTCGGCGTCGCCCGCGCGCTCATCGCCAAGCCGTCGCTCATCCTCGCCGACGAGCCGACGGGCAATCTGCACAGCGACCAAGGCCGTGAGATCATGAAGTTGTTCAAGCAGCTCAACTCCGAGGGCACGACCATCATCCAGGTCACGCACTCCGAGGAGAACGCCGCCTACGGCTCGCGCATCATCCGCCTCGCCGACGGCATGATCGTCGCCCAGTAGCGGCCCGCCGCACGCGGCGTTCCGGGCAGGGCCACGTCACACGAGGCTCATCGGATCGACATCGAGCACTTGGCTGACGTCGTCGGGCCACGGGAAGTCGCTCTGCAAACGCACGAGTTCGGCCACCGTCTTCGCCGTGCGGGCGGTGAAATACCAGACTTGGTAACGGTATTCGTCCTTCACCTTCTCGATCGGCGCCGGGCTGGGACCGCGGATCTCAACGAGACTGCCGAGTTCGGCCTCGACGCGCTTCAACCAGTTGTCGGCGTAGAACTTGATCTTCTCGGAGTTCGCCCCGCGGAACAGGTGGTGGATGAGGTGGCGATACGGCGGGTAGCTGAAGTTCTTGCGCATCGTCAGCTCGGCCTCGGCGAAACCGTCGAAGTCCGCCTTCTTGGCGAACTGGATCGCGTCGGCCTGCGGCGTGAAGGTTTGCACGACGACCTCGCCCGCCCGGTCGCCGCGGCCGGCGCGGCCGGCGACCTGCACGAGCAGCTGGAAAGTGCGCTCGTTCGCGCGGAAATCCGGCACGTGCATGGAGAGATCGGCGTCGATGAGGCCGACGAGCGTGACGTTGGGGAAATCGAGTCCCTTGCCGATCATCTGCGTGCCGATGAGGATATCGATCTTGCCGGCGCGGAAATCACCGAGGATCTGGCGGAAGCGGTGCTTCTTCGCCATGGTGTCGGCGTCCATGCGTTCGAGGCGCGCGCGCGGCAGCACGCGGCGCACCGACTCCTCCACACGCTGCGTGCCGAGGCCGCGCCAACGGATCTCGGGCGAGGCGCATTGCGGGCAACGCGCCGGGGCGCCGCGCTCGTGGCCGCAGAGGTGGCACTTCAGCGTCTCGTCGGCGCGGTGGTAAGTCATCGTCACGCTGCAATGCGGGCATTGCTCCACATGGCCGCACTTGCGGCAGAGCATGCTCGAGGAGTAGCCGCGGCGGTTGATGAAGAGGATCGTCTGCTCCCGGCGTTCGAAGCGCTGGTGCATGTGGTCGACGAGCAGGCGCGAGAGCGTCACGAGCCCGCGCTGCCGCATCGCCTCGATGCGCATGTCGACGATCTGGATGTTGGGCAGCTTGCGGTCGTCCACGCGCTTGGTCAGGCGATCCTCGCGGTATTTGCCTGCGCTGACATTCGCGACCGATTCAAGCGAAGGCGTGGCCGAGCCGAGCACGCAGACGGCGTGGGCGAGCTTGGCGCGATAGACCGCGACGTCGCGGCCGTGGTAGCGCGGGGTCTCGTCCTGCTTGTAGGCGGGCTCGTGTTCCTCATCGACGACGATGAGCCGCAAGTCGCGCACGGGAGCAAAGACCGCCGAGCGCGCGCCAACCACGACGCGCGCCTGCCCAGATGCGAGTGCGTTCCACCCGTCGAGCCGCTCGCCTTCGCTGAGGTGGCTGTGCCAGACGACCGTGCGATGGCCCGCCGCCTCGAAACGCCCGCGCAGGCGCGCGACCGTCTGTGGCGTGAGCGCCACTTCGGGCACGAGGTAGATCGCGCTGCCGCCGGCAGCGAGCACGGTCTCGACCGCGTGCAGATAGACCTCGGTCTTGCCGGAACCGGTGACGCCGTTGAGCAGGTGCGCGGCGAACTTGCCGCGCTCGAGGCTGGCGCCGATGGCGGCGACCACGGCGGCCTGCTCGTCATTCAGCACCGGCGGCTTGACGGCCACGACTTCACCATCGGCCCAACTGTCGGCGTAGGCGACGCGCTCCACGTGGCGCGCTTCCTCGCGGACCCAGCCGGCCTTGACCAACGCGTTCACGACCGCGGCCGTGGCGTCGAGCCGGGAGAGCACGAGGGATTTTTTGACCGGGCGGAACTGTTGCTGCAGGAACGCGAGGAGCTTGGCCTGTTTCGGGGCCCGCCGGGCGAGCGCGGCGGCGTCCTCCGCCGGCAATTCGCGGGCGAGCGCGAGGTATTTTTCCTGTTTGAAACGGGCGCCGGAGCGCACGGCGCCGGGGATCATCGTCTCCAACACCGACTCCATCCGCGATGCATAATAAGTGTGCATCCAGCGCGCCAGTTCGAGCAGGTCGGGCGTCAGCGCTGGGAAGTCGTGCAACACGCCAAGGATCGGCTTGAGGCGCGCCGCCGGAACATCCGGCACGGCGTCCATCGCCAGCACGAGCCCGAGGGTGTGACGGGAGCCGAGCGGGATGCGCACCATCGAGCCCGCCTGCACGCCGGCACGCAAAGTCTCCGGCACGAGGTAGTGCAGGAGCTTGTCGAAGCCCGCGAGCGGTTGGACGGCCACAATCATCGCGTCAGGTGTTGGGCCGGGCGCGGGGCGAGGCAACGCGTTTCCTGCCGCAAACGCTGCGCGGTGTTCCGCGTTGACAGTCGGAAACGCCACCCGTGACACTGCACCTGTGAGCGTCGCCGACTCCCGCGAAAAATTCCAAGCCTACCTGAGCCAAAAAGGGCTTCGCGTGACCAATCAGCGCCTGGCCATCTTCGACGCCGCCTTCGCGCAGAAGGAGCATTTCACCGCCGAGCAGCTGCTCGAGCACGCCCGGGCGATCGACGACTCGGTTTCCCGCGCCACCGTTTACCGCACGCTCCCGATCATGACCGAGAGCGCGCTGCTCCGCGAAGTCGACATCGGCAAGGGCGAGAAATACTACCTGCCCGCGACCGGCGGCACGCAGGTGGCGCAGGTCGTCTGCGTCGATTGCGACCGTATCTACGAAATCAGTGCGCCGTTCATGGAATGGTATGGTAGCACCGTCTCGTCGAAGCTCGGCCTGAAACCCATCTCCCAGCGCCTGCAAGTCAGCGCCCAGTGCATCGCGTTCCGCGAACGCGGCACCTGCCCGAACCGCTCCCGCTGAACCATGTCCCGACCGCCCAAGAGCGATCCGGCCTTCGAGATCACTTTCTTCGAATCCGTCCACCGGCGCTGTCCGAAATACGTCGACGTCATCGAACTGCTCGGCGGTCTCTACACCAAGACCGGGCGCATCGCCGACGGTTTGAAGATGGATCGCAAGCTCGTGCGCCTGCGGCCGACCAACGCCACGGCCCACTACAACCTCGCGTGCAGCCTCGCGCTCAGCAACCGCCCGCTCGACGCGCTCGAGACGCTGGCGACGGCGCTGCAGCACGGCTACGATGACTACGAGTGGATGCGCCAAGACCCCGATTTGCAGAGCCTGAAGGCCGACCCGGAATTCCTGCGTCTGCTCGCGCTCGCCAAGGCGCAGTCCAAGCCGCGGCGCTCCAAGCGATGAGGTTGCGGCTCAGCGTCGCCGCGTGCGACTGACGCGGGTCCCCTGCCCGCTCTGCGCCGTTTAACGCAGGCCAAAGACGAGTTGCAGCATCGTCGTGAGGTCGCTGCCGGGCTCGTAGCCGCCGCGCCGGGGTTTGACGAGTTGCTTGCACCGCGTGGCGCGCGTGAGCGCGGCATCGGCCCAGACGACCTGCGCCGTGCCGGTGCGTTGCCCGGAGATTTCCTGAGCAGAAAGCGGCGTCCACGCGAAAGGGACGCCCGTCGCGTTGCACTCGACTTCCCAACCGCCCAAGATGCCGCGGATCGGTTTACGCAACAGAGCCGGATAACGCTGGATGAAATCCGGCACGCGGGCCGTCGCGACGCGCACGCGCACGACTGCACGCTGCTGGTCGAAGTATTGGCGGAAATCGTCGACGCGGCCCGTGCGCCACTGCCGCAGGAAATCGAGTGGATCGATGCCCATCAGATTCATGCCGTTGTAGCGGCCGTGCTGGTTCGGGCTGCCGAATTTTCGCCACGCATACCAACCTTGGAAATCGTCGGTCAACCGGAGCCCGATCTCGAAATGCAGGTGCGCGCGGTCCTTCGGGATCGCGTAGCCACCCGCGCTGCGACCCATGACGCCGAGCACCTGCCCCTTGAGCATGCGCGAGCCGGGCACCACACCAGTCCGGATGCTGGCCAAGTGCGCGTAGAGCGTGTAAACCGCCGGCGACTGGTCCGGATGCTCCATCACGATGTAGCGACCGTAGCTGCTGCGCCCCGGTGAACTGCTGACGTGACGCACGATGCCGTCCATCGCAGCGAACACCAGGTCGGTCGCTTCACCGCGGCGATCGCGCCCGGTCGGCTGGATGTCGAGGCCTTCGTGGAACTGAGTGCCGCCGCTGCGCACGCAACCGAAAAGCCCTGACTCCGGATCACCAGAGACGGTGTGCTGCACGAAGTCGGCGAGTCGCCCGCTGGTCCACGCCTTGTTCGGCGCGGGAAACACGATCTCGGTGCGGCCCGCGGCCAGTTCCGAGGCAGACACCAACGCCAGCAACAGGACGAGACGGGCAACGCGACGCATCATGACTTACGGGCCTTGCGGGCCGCGGCCGCGACGTCGGCGGCGGTGAGTTTCAACCGTTCCACGAGCGGCGCGAGTTCCTCGTCGGGCAGTTCGAGGAAGATGAGTATGACGCCGTCGGCGATCGCCGCGTCGATCGGGCGCGCACCGACGACCTGATCGTTAAGCGAGAGGACGAGGCGGCGGCCGAGAGAGACGACGGAAAATCGATAGAGGTCGCGCGCGGCCGCGGGCGTGAGCTGGAGCATCAGGCAACGACCGAGCTCAACCTGCGCCACCTCGGCGTTGACGATGTCGTATTCGACGAGCACAGGGCGCGGCGCGACATTGATGGTGAGCCCGCTGCGAGGGAGCGTCACGCCGATTCCCGCCTCGCCGCGCTTGGCTTCGAGAAAAAGGCGCGCGACGAGCGGCTCGTAAGGCGTGGGCGAGACCGAGCGCGTGGTGTTGCAACCGGCGAGCAGCGCGAGGGCGCAGACGGCGAGCAGCCCGCGCAACGGCGCCCAACGGCACGGGACGGCGGGGCGGATCACGTCAGCGGAGCAGCTCGTCATGGGCGGTCAGCCTTTGGTTCGTCAGCGAAGGCTTCAAGAATTTCCGCACCGACGGCGTCGGCCACGAGGCGTCCGCGCGGCGTGAGGCGGATGCGTCCCTCAGGGGAATCGAGCAGCAGGCCTTCGAGCAGCAGCTTGGGCAGCAGATCGAGCAGGCCGTCCCAGGCCGGCGTCGGGAAACGACGCTGCAATTCCGGGAGCGACACGCCTTCGTTCATGCGCAGGCCGAAGATGACAGCGTCGGCGCCGAGCAGCTCGGCCGTGAGCGCGGTGCGATCCGCGGTGCTGCGCCGGCCCGCCGCGAGGTCCGCGTGCCATTGCGTGAGGTCGGAGGGATTGGACGAGCGCCAGCCGGCAAATTGCGACGCGCCGGACGGACCGAAGCCGATCCACTCGTGCATGCGCCAAGTGTTGAGATTGTGCCAGCAGATGTGGCCCGGACGGGCGAAGTTCGAGACCTCGTATTGCGCGAAGCCGGCCGCCGCGAGGTATTCCCAGGTGCGCAGGTAGAACGCTGCCTCCTTGTCCGCATCGAGCTTCACCTTGCCCTGCGAGAGCTTCACCCACAACGCGGTGTCCTCCTCGAAAGTCAGGCAATAAGTCGAGAGATGGTCGGGCGCGAGGCGCATGGCCTCGTCGAGATCGGCGCGCCACTGGGCCTCTTGTTGCCCGGGCAGGGCGAACATCAGGTCGAGATTCACGCTGGCGAAGCCCACCTCGCGCAGCAGGTCGTAGGCGCGGTAGATCTGCTTGGGCGTGTGCTGCCGACCCAGTGCGTCGAGCAGCGCGGCATCGAAACTCTGCACGCCCATCGAGATGCGCGTGACTCCAAGCGCCTTCAGCACCTCAAGCCGCTCCTTCGTCACCGTGGCCGGCGCCATTTCCACGCTCCACTCCGTCGGTGCTGTCGCGCCGCAGAAATCCAGCATGGCGCGGCCGAGTTGTTCCAGTTCGCCGGCGCGCAACAGGCCCGGCGTGCCGCCGCCCCAGAACGCGGTCTCGACGGCCCGACCGCCCCGGTCGACGAGGCGTGCCTCGTCCGCGATAGCCGTGAGGTAGCGCGGCACCGCATCGGCCTTGGGCACAGTCTGGTAGAAGGCGCAGAAATCACAGGTGGTCGCGCAGAAAGGCACGTGCACATAGACCCCGAGCGGCACGGCCGCGGGCTGCGCCGGGGGCTGCGTCCTAGACTTTTCTTGCGCTGTGAGGAACCCGGCCATTAGAACTGCGTCAATTTACGACCAGCCAACGGCCTGCGAGGCCGGGCGCAATCCGTTTCCCATGCAACTCACCAAATCCCTTTTTCCGGGCCGACTGCTGCCGCTCCTCGGCACGTTGCTCGCCGCTTGGCTCCTCACCGGTTGCCAGACGCTGACGATCACGAACATGACGCCCGACACGGTGCCGGCGAACCCGTCGCAGATCTACACGATCACGGCGAGCTTCGCCCCGACGACGCCCAACATCGATCCGGACTCCGTGCAGCCGCGCATCATCATCGACGGCCAATCCTTCCCGATGACGCGCAGCACCGCCGCGCATGTGTGGGAGTTCGAATACCAGTTGCCCGTCGGGCGCACGCAGGCGGCCTACTATTTCCTCGTCGAGTATAAACCCAAGGACGTCGCGCCGACCTCCACGCCCATCGAAGCCACTTCGGACCTGCAACGCCTGAACGTCGCCGGCCGCTATGTGCTCCGCCCGGAGGCGAGCCGCGCCCCGATCGGTGCGCGCGTCAGCGTGCTCGGTGCGGGCTTCACGCCGCAGGATGTCGTCTATTTCGACACCACGCCCACGCGAACAGTGTTCGAGTCGCCGAGCTCGCTCAGCTTCTTCGTCCCCTCCGTGGAGACCGGTCGCAATTACCAGCTGCGCGTCAGCGGTGGCGGCGTGGCGCTGATGGTCGGTTCGTTCCGCGTCGACGCGATCAGCTTCAGCGTCTCGCCCTCCTCGCTCTCGCTGCGCAGCGGCGAGCAACAGGCCCTCACCTTCACCATCCCGCAAGCCGCGCCCGCCGGTGGCATGCTGATCGATGTGACGACTGACGTTCCTGAGAGCGTCGTCATGCCCGAAGTCATCATCCCCGCCGGCCAGCTCAGTGTTACCATCCCGGTGCAAGGCGGTCGGCCCGGCAACGGCGCGCTCTACTTCAAGAGCAGCGCCGGTGAAGGCAGCGTGCCCGTGACGGTCACGCGTTGAGGCGGCACTAGCTTCCCTAATCCGAGCGCGCGGTTTGCCACCGCGCGCTTTTTGTTGCCTGTCGGCCTGCGCGACACGCGTCTTGACCGGGAAAAGCGTTGCCCGGCAGGCGACGCGGCCCACGCTCGCGTTTTTCTCCGCATGAGCTCCGCCCTGCCCTACAAGATCAGCGTCCTCGTCTTCATCGAGAACCGCGCCGGCGAACTCCTGCTCATGCTGCGCGCCAAGCAGCCCAACCTCGGCGTCTGGTCGCCCATCGGCGGCAAGCTCGAGATGGCCACGGGCGAGTCGCCTTTTCAGTGCGCCGTGCGCGAGACCGCAGAGGAGACTGGCCTGCAGGTGCGCGAGGAGGACCTGCATCTCTTCGCCATGATCGCCGAGAAGGCTTACCAAGGGCACAACCACTGGCTCATGTTCCTTTTCCGCTGCAAGGTGCCGATCGACGCCCTCCCGGCCGACATCAGCGAGGGCAAATTCGCCTTCTGGTCCCGCGAGAAGATCAACACCCTTGAAATTCCTGAGACCGACGCCGCGGCGTTGTGGCCGATCTACGACCGCTACCGCGACTCCTTCGTTTCGCTGCGGGCGGATTGCGCCGTGTCGCCGATTGCCATCACGATTGAGCAAATCACCCCCAGCCCTCGGTAAGCGAGCGGGAGAAAACTACGCAATTTCCCGGAAGTTTTTCTTGTCTTTCCGGGCCTAGACCCAAGTTAGGTCCTTGGCATCCCGAAATCATTTTAAACTCAAACTAATTGTGAGCAAAAAAGCCTCCACCACCAAGAAGCCCGACGAGGGCGCCGCGGCCTACAACGCCCGCCTCGCTCCCATCAATGCCAAGCTCGGTCAGGACGAGCTGATCAAGTTTTACAAGGACATGGTCCGCATCCGCCGCTTCGAGGAGCGCTGCCTGCGGAGCTACCAGCAGGGCAAGATCGGCGGCTTCCTCCACCTCTACATCGGCCAGGAATCCATCGCGGTCGGCTGTGCCTCCGTCATGGCCAAGGACGACCACATCATCACCGCCTACCGCGACCACGGCCACGCGCTCGCCGTGGGCATGGGCATGAACGAGATGATGGCCGAGAACTACGGCAAATACACCGGCTGCTCCAAGGGCAAGGGCGGCTCGATGCACTACTTCGACCCCACCCGCCACTTCTGGGGCGGCCACGGCATCGTCGGCGGCCAGATCCCGCTCGGCACGGGCATCGCCTACGCCCTCAAATACAAGGGCCTGAAGGGCGCCTGCATGGCCTTCATGGGCGACGGTGCCGTCAATCAAGGCGCCGTGCACGAGTCCTACAACCTCGCCGCGCTCTGGAATCTGCCCGTCATCTTCGTTGTCGAAAACAACGGCTATTCGATGGGCACCAGCCAGGCCCGTTCCTCCGCCGGCCCGTCCCTCGCCCAGCGCGCCGAAGGCTACGGCATGAACTGGGAAATCTCCGAGAACGGCCACGACGTGCTCGAAGTCCGCGACAAGTTCCACCGCCTCCTCAAACTCGCCCACGAAGAATCCAAGCCGAGCGTCCTCGAGATCCGCACCTACCGTTACCGCGGCCACTCCGTCGCCGATCCCGACACGACTTACCGCGAGAAGAAGGAAATCGAGGAATACAAGGCCACCAAGGATCCGCTCAATACCTACCTCGCCGCCCTCAAGGCCGAGGGCGTCATCACCGACGAGCTCGCCAAGCAGATCGACGACGCCGCGAAAGCCGAGGCCGAGACCTCCGCACAGTTCGCCGAGCAGAGCCCCTTCCCGACCGCCGAGGACATCCAGAAGGACGTCTATTGGGAGGCCGACAATCCCGCCGACCGCAAGTCCGTCGGCACGCTGTTCTTCTCCTGAGCCGCGTCCCTCCACTCGCACCCGCATCACCCAACCTTTTCCGCAAATGCCAGTCATCACTTACCGCGAAGCCCTCCGCCACGCCATGAGCGAGGAAATCGAGCGCGACGAGAACGTCGTGCTCATGGGCGAGGAAGTCGGCCAGTTCAACGGCGCCTACAAGGTCTCCGAAGGCATGTTGGCCAAATACGGCCCGAAACGCATCATCGACACGCCGATCTCCGAAGCCGGTTTCATCGGCATGGGCATCGGCGCCGCCATGCTCGGCATGCGTCCGATCATGGAGCTGATGTTCTTCAGCTTCTACTCGGTCGCCTTCGACCAGATCTTCAACAACGCCGCCAACATCCGCTACATGTCCGGCGGCCTGATCAATTGCCCGATCGTGCTCCGCGGACCCGCCAACGGCGGCACCAACGTCGGCGCCACCCACTCGCACACGCCCGAGTCCATCGCCGCCTACCACCCGGGCATCAAGGTCGTCGTCCCCTCCAACGCCTACGACGCGAAGGGCCTGATGAAGTCCGCCATCCGCGACAACGACCCCGTCATCTTCCTCGAAAACACGATGCTCTACGGCGAGTCGTGCGAGGTGCCGGACGGCGAATACCTCATCCCGCTCGGCAAGGCCAACGTCATGCGCGAAGGCACCGATGTCTCGATCATCGGCCATGGCCGCCCGATCCAACTCGCGCTCAAAGCCGCCGACCTTCTGAAGGAGAAGCACAACATCAACGCCGAGGTCATCGACCTCCGTTCCATCCGCCCGCTCGACGAGGAGACGATCCTCAACTCGGTCAAGAAGACCAACCGCGTCCTCTACGTCGAGGAAGCCAAGCCCTTCTGCTCCGTCGGCGCCATGGTCGCCTGCATCATCCAGGACAAGGCCTTCGACTACCTCGACGCCCCCGTGAAGCGCCTCACCTCCATCGACGCGCCCGCGATCTACTGCCCGCCGCTCGAAAAGGTCCAACTCCCCAACGTCGACCGCATCTACCAAGCGGCCCTCGAAACCCTCAAGTAACCGGCTCGCCCCTCATCGCTAACTGCTCACTCCCATGGCCAACATCATCGATATGCCGAAGCTCTCCGACACCATGTCGGTGGGCACGCTCGTCAAATGGCTCAAGAACGAGGGCGACGCCGTGAAATCCGGCGACATGCTCGCTGAAGTCGAGACCGACAAGGCGACAATGGAGCTCGAATCCTTCTTCGACGGCACGCTCCTCAAGATCTTCGCCCCCGCCGGCTCGCAAATCGCCATCGGCGCCGCGCTCTGCGCCATCGGCCAGCCCGGCGAACAAGTCGAAGCCCCCGGTGCCCCGGCCCCGAAAACCGCCGCCCCCGCTCCCGCTGCCACGCCTGCCGCTCCGGTGGCCGCTCCTGCTCCTGCGCCCGCCGCGCCGACACCCGCACCTGCCGCGGCTCCGGCCCCGGCGCCAGCTCCCGCCGCGCCCGAAGGCCGCGTGAAAATCTCGCCGCTCGCGAAGAAGATCGCCGCGCAAAATAACCTCAACGTCGCGGCCCTCGCCGGCACCGGCCCGCACGGCCGCATCGTCAAGGCCGACGTCCTCGCCGCAATCGCGAACCCCGCCCTGCTCCAAGGCAAGCCCGCCGCTTCCGCCGTCGCAAAGTCCGGCGCCGCCTTCACCGGCGGCACGCCGTCGCGCACTGGCCCCTTGCAGGAGGACCGCACGGTTCCCGCCACGAACATGCGCGCGACCATCGCCAAGCGCCTGCTCGAAGCGAAGACGACCATCCCTCACTTCTACCTTGAGATCGAAGTCGACGCCGAGCCGCTGCTCGCGCTCCGCGCCCAACTCAACGAAGGCCTCGCCGCTGAAGGCGTGAAGCTTTCCGTCAACGACTTCGTCCTCAAGGCCAGCGCCGAAGCGCTCCGCCGCGTTCCGGGCGTCAACGCCTCCTGGACCGGCACCGGGATCCAATACTTCAGCGCCGCGCACGTCTCGTTTGCCGTCGCGATCGAGGACGGCCTCATCACGCCGGTCATCCGCGACGCGCATCAGAAGTCAGTCTTCGCGATCAGCGCCGAGGCCAAACCGCTCGGCAAGCGCGCTAAGGAGAAGAAGCTCAAGCCCGACGAGTTCACCGGCGGCACGTTCTGCGTGTCCAATCTCGGCATGATGGGCGTCACGAAGTTCTCCGCGATCATCAACCCGCCGAACTCCGCAATCCTCGCCGTCGGCACGACCGTGACGAAGCCGGTCGTGAAGAACGGCGCGATCGTCGTCGGTCAGACGATGACGCTCACGCTCTCGTGCGACCACCGCGTGGTCGACGGCGCGCTCGGTGCCGAGTTCCTCGCCGCGCTGAAGAACCTGCTCGAGAAACCGGCCCTGCTGCTCATCTGAGCCGGGCTCGCCAGCTCGTTCCCTTGCAACGCGCCGCCACTCGGCGCGTTTTTTATTTTCCGAGGCTGCGGATGTCCGTCGGCCAGCGCATGTTGGCTCGACGCTGCGCGCGAATTCCCCACAGTTGAGCCACGCCGTCCACGCGGCGCCTCCATGACACCCCTCATGCTGAACCCGTGGTGCCCCCGACGCTCCCCTGCGAAGCATGCGCCGGCCGGCTCCCGTCTCTCGCGGGCAGTGGCGTGCGGCAGCCGCCCTCAGGCCATCGCCGGACGCACGCACGACCCCAGCTGAGGTTTCCACCATGCCCGACGTCTCCGCCCAGGAACAAACCCGGCTCGCCATCCTCCGCGATTATGGCGTCCTCGACACGGCGCCGGAGGCGGAGCTCGATGCCATCGTCAGTCTCGCCAGCGAGATCTGCGGCGCGCCCATGGCGCTCATCACGCTCATCGACGAGTCGCGGCAGTGGTTCAAGGCCCGGCATGGCATCCCTTTCGCCTCGACCCTCCGCGAACATTCCTTCTGCGCCCACGCCCTGCACACCCCCGATGATCTGCTGCTGGTGCGCGACGCGACGCAGGATGCCCGTTTCGCGGACAATCCCTACGTCCGCGGCGAGCCCCACATCCGTTTCTACGCCGGCTCAGCGCTCGTGACGCCCGAGGGCCATCGTCTCGGCACACTGTGCGTGCTCGACCGCCGCGAGCGCACGCTCACGCCCGAGCAGCAACAGGCGCTGCGCGTGCTCAGCCGGCACGTCATGGTCCATCTCGAACTCGCCCGGCGCTTGCGCACGCAGCAACGCGGCGAACAGCAACTCCAGGAACTCGCCAGTCGCCTCGAACAGCAGCGTGGCCGGCTCATCGAAGCCCAAGCCGTCGCCAAGGTCGGTAGTTGGGAAACCGATCTCGCGACGCTCGACGTGGTCTGGACCGAGGAGACGCACCGGATCTTCGGCACCGATCCCGCGCGGTTCCAGCCGACGCACGCCGGTTTTTTGGCGCTGGTTCATCCCGACGACCGGACCGCTGTGGAACGCGCCTTCTCGGAATCCGCCGGCAGCGCCTCGCCTTGCCTCATCGGCCACCGCATCGCGTTGCCCGACGGCACCGTGAAGTTCGTGGAGGAGCGCTGGCAGGTTTTCCACGATGCGGCCGGGCGTCCGCTGCGTGCGGTCGGCACCTGCTCCGACATCACCGAGCGGCGCCGGCTGGAGATCGAGCGTGAGCAACTCGTCCACGACCTCGGCGAGCGCATCAAGGAGCTGCGCGCGCTGCACGGCGCGGCGGAGCTCCTGCGCGACACCGATCGTCCGCTCCGTTCCGCGCTGGAAGGCATCGTGCAACTGCTGCCCGCCGCCATGCAACATGCCGGGATTAGCGCGGCGCACCTGCGCTTCGGCACGGAGGAATATGCCTCTCCGGGCTGGCAGGAGACGCCTTGGCGCCTGCGCGCCCGCTTCATCACCCGGCAGGGCGTGCCTGGTCTGCTCCAAATCGCCTACTTGGAGGAGCGCCCGCTCGCCGACGAAGGGCCGTTCCTCCGCGAGGAGCGCCACCTGCTCGACTCGCTGGTCGAGATGATCCGCGGCACCGTCGACCGGCGCGAATCCGAATCCGCCCTGCACGAATTGCGGCACCGCCAGAGTTTGGTGCTCAACTCGGTCAGCGAAGGCATCCACGGCCTCGATCTGCAAGGGCGCATTATTTTCGAGAACGCCGCCGGCGCCGCCATGCTGGGCTGGAGCGAATCCGAGCTCATCGGCCGACACTCCCACACCGTCATCCATCACCATCGGGCGGACGGGCGGGATTACCCGGTCGAGGAATGTCCGATCTTCCGCACGTTGCGCGATGGCGTCGTGCGCCGCATCGACGACGAGGTTTTCTTCCGCCGGGACGGTTCGAGCTTCCCCGTCGAATACACCGTCTCACCCATCCTGGACGCCAGCAATCGCATCAGCGGCGCGGTCGTCAGCTTCCGCGACATCACTCGCCGGCTCGAGGCCGAGCAGAATGTCGTGCATCTCCGCAACCTCGCGCGGATGACGAGCCGTCTCGCTCGCATCGGTGCCTGGCAGGTGGATCTGCCGGATGGCCGCACGTATTGGTCCGACGAAGTGCGCGCCATCCACGCTGTCGAGGAAACCTATGTGCCGACTGCCGCGAACGGCCTCGATTTCTACACGTCGGAATACCGCCCGCTCGTGCGCGAGGCATTTCAGCGCTGCGTCGCGGACGGCACGCCCTTCGACCTCGAGGCCCAGCTGGTCAACCGCAACGGCCGTCGCCTTTGGGTCCGTGTCATCGGGGAAGCCGTGCGCGATGCGCGCGGCACAATCGTGCAGGTGCAGGGCGCGTTCCAGGACGTGTCCGAATCCAAACTGGCCCAGCAGGAACTGGCCGAGGCGCGCGAACTTCACACCAACCTCGTCCACACCATCGACGGCATCGTGTGGGAAGCCACGGCCGCCGACCTGCGTTTCACCTTCGTCAGCCCGCAAGCCGAGCGCATGCTCGGGTATCCTGCGGCCGATTGGATCGAACAGGCGGATTTCTGGGCGGCACACATCCACCCCGCCGATCGCGAGGCCACCGTCAGGCACTGCATCGAGTTGACCGCGCGCAAGGAGAACCACGCCTTCGAATACCGCATGCTCGCCGCCGACGGCCGCGTCGTCTGGCTCCGCGACATCGTCACCTATGTCGAATCTTCCGATCGGCCCGCACTCTTGCGCGGCCTGATGCTCGACATCACGGCCCGCAAGGAAGCCGAAACGCAGGCCCGTCAGCTCGAATCCCGTCTCACGACGACGCTGGAGAACCTGACCGACGCATTCTTCACCCTCGATCACGAGTGGCGCTTCGCTTACCTCAATCGCCAGGCCGAGCTCCTGCTGCAGCGTCCGCGCAACGAACTTCTCGGCCGCGTCGTGTGGGACGAGTTCGCCCCGGCGCGGGGCACGATCTTCGAGTCCGAATACCGCCGCGCCATCGCCGAGCAGCGCGCCGTCAGCTTCGAGACCTATTACTCGCCGCTCGGCGTCTGGCTTCAGGTCCACGCCTACCCGTCCGACCTCGGGCTCGCCGTCTATTTCCGCGACAGCAGCGCGACTCACGCCGCGGCGGAGGCGATGCGGATCAGCGAGGAGCGTTTTCGCCGCACCTTCTTCAACGCCCCGCTCGGTATGGCGGTCGTCTCCCTCGAAGCCCGCTTCCTCCAAGTCAACGAGTCCTTCTGCCGCATGCTCGGCTACACCGAGGCCGAGTTGCTCGCGCGCGACGTCGGCAGCATCACGCATCCCGACGATCGCACTGACACGGCGGAGGAGATCCGGCAGGTGCTCACCGGGGCCAAGGACACCTATTCCCTCGAGAAACGCTACCTCGCCCGCGACGGCCGCGTCCTCTGGTGCCACGTCATCGTATCCGCCCTGCGGGACTCCGCCGGCAACGTGCAGCACTTCATCGGCACGGTCGAGAACGTCACCGAGTCCCGTGCCGCCGCCGAGGCCCTCCGCCGCAGCGAGCAGCGCTTCCGCGAGATGGCCGAGAACATCGGCGACCTCTTCTACAACTACGACCCCGTCAACAACCGCCTCCTCTACGCCAACAGCGCCTACGAGACCATCTGGGGCCGCTCGCTCAGCTACATGTATGCCCAGCCGACGAGCTACCTCGACGACGTGCATCCGGACGATCGCGCGGCCGCCGCCAACGCCTTCGAGCGCCAGCTCCGCGGAGAGTCCACCGATGTCGATTTCCGCATCATCCGCCCCGACGGCTCCATCCGGTGGATCCGCGAGCACGCCGTGCCCATCTTCGACGACGAGGGCAAGGTCGAGCGCATCGTCGGCACGATGCGTGACGTCACGGATCGCAAAACCGGCCTGGAGCGTCTGCGCGAGAGCGAGGAGCGTTTCCGTCTCCTCGCCAAGTCCACCTACGACGCCGTCTGGGACTGGAACCTCCTCACCGACACCATCTGGTGGAACGACGGCTTCGAGCAGCTTTTCGGCTGGAAGCGAGAAACGCTCCCGCCCGGCAGCCGTTCCTGGACAGACTACATCCACCCCGACGACCTCGACCGCGTCGTCACTGGCATCCACCGCTTGATCGACGGCACCGACACCGAGTGGGCCGACGAATACCGCTTCCGCCGCCAGGATGGCACCTATGTCTACATCGCCGACCGTGGCGAAGTCGTGCGCGATGCGGACGGCAAATCGGTCCGCATGATCGGCGGCATGACAGACCTCACCGAACGCCGGCGAGCCGAGGAAAAGCTCCGCGAGCAGGCCGCGCTGCTCGACCAAGCCAAGGACGCCATCATCGTCCGCGACCTCGAGCACCGCATCCTCTATTGGAACCGGAGCGCGGAGCGCTTCTACGGCTGGACCGCCGCCGAAGCCGTCGGCCGCTCCATCAAGGAACTGATCTACGCCGACCCCGCCCCCTTCCTCACCGCCACAGCCCTCGTGATCGAGCGCGGGGAATGGACCGGCGAGATCGAGCACCTCCGCCGCGACGGCACCTCCCTCATTGTCGAAGGTCGCTGGACACTCATGCGCGACGAGGCCGGCCAGCCCAAATCCATCCTCGCGATCAACACCGACATCACGGAGCGCAGGAAGCTCGAGCAGCAATTCTTCCGCGCCCAGCGCCTCGAGAGCATCGGCACGCTCGCCGGCGGCATCGCCCACGACCTCAACAATCTCCTCGCCCCGATCACCATGGGCGTCGAGCTCCTGCGCCGCTTCGACCCCAACCCCAAGGCCAAACCCATCATCGACAGCATCGAGCGCAGCGCCCGCCGCGGCTCCGATCTCGTCAAGCAGGTGCTCTCCTTCGCCCGCGGCGTCGAGGGCTCGCGCGTCGACATGCAAGTCCGGCACGTCGTGCGCGAGGTCGAATCGATCATTGAGAATACCTTCCCGAAGAACATCCACGTCGAGACCCAGCTCGCGGATTCCCTCTGGCTCGTCACGGGCGACCCCACCCAACTCCACCAGATCCTCCTCAACCTCTGCGTCAACGCCCGCGACGCCATGCCTGAAGGCGGCACCTTGCTCATCGGTGCCGACAACATCGAGATCGACGAGCAATACGCCGCGATGGACCAGAGCGAAAAAACCGGCCGCTACGTCGTGCTCAGCGTCGTCGACACCGGCGTCGGCATCCCGCGCGAAAACATCGACCGCATCTTCGATCCTTTCTTCACCACCAAGGATCTCGGCAAGGGCACCGGTCTCGGCCTCTCCACCGTGCTCGGAATCGTCCGCAGCCACGGCGGCTACGTGAATGTTTACAGCGAGACCGGCAAAGGCACCACCTTCAAGGTCTACCTGCCCGCCTCCGCGTCGGGCCCGGCCGCGCCCGACGCGCCGCGCGAGGAGGAAAAGTTTCCCCGCGGCCACGGCGAGACCATCCTCGTCGTCGATGACGAGACCTCCATCCTCACCATCACGCAGCAGACGCTCGAAGCCTTCGGTTACAAAGTCCTCATCGCGGAAGATGGTGCGCATGCCATCAGCCTCTTCGTCCTGCACCGGCAGGAAATCGCCGCCGTGCTCACCGATATGATGATGCCCGTGATGGACGGCCCCGCCCTCATCACCGCGCTGCGCCGCATCGACCCGTCCGTGCGCATCATCGCGGCGAGCGGCCTCAACGCCAACGGCCATGTCGCCAAGGCTGGCGCGCTCGGCGTGAAACACTTCCTCCCCAAACCCTATTCCGCCGACACTCTCCTCGTCGCCCTCCACAAGGTCCTCACCGATTCCGGCAGCCGGCCGCCCCTGCCCTCCGCTCCATGACCCTGCCCGACAATCTCCCCAAGATCCTTGGTCGCATGCTGGCCCGGCTCCGTTCGCGCGCCCTCTGGATCGCGCTCGGCTACGCCGTCTTCGCCACGCTCTGGATTTTCTTCTCCGATTCCGCCCTCGCCTTGCTCGTCGACGACCCGGCCGAGCTTGTGCGCTGGAGCGTCGCCAAGGGTATCGCCTTCGTGCTCGTCACCTCCGGTCTGCTGCTCCTCCTCATGCGGCACGCCTTCGGCGCGATGGAAGCCGGCTACGGTTTCCTTGAAGCGCAGCAAAGCGAAATTCGCCGCCTCAACCGCCTCTACGCCGCGCTCAGCCACATCAACCAGGCCATCGTCCGCGAATCCACCCGCGAGGCGCTCTTCCACCGCATCTGCGCCGTGCTCGTCGAACACGGCGGCTTCCGTCTCGCTTGGGTCGGGTGGCACAATGCCGCCACCCACCAGCTCGAGCCCATCGCCTTCGCCGGCGATTCCGACGGTTATATCAAGAACATCCAGATCTACGGCGACGACCGCCCGCTCGGCCGCGGTCCCACCGGCCAAGCTTTCCGCTCCGGCCAGCCCTACGTCTGCAACGACACCGTCGCCGACCCCGCGACGGCCCCGTGGCGGGAGCAGTTCGCCCGCCGCGGACTACGCGCCTCCGTCGCCCTGCCCGTGCGTCACCAAGATGAGATCGTCGGTGTGCTCAGCGTGTATGCGGACGAGCCCGGCGTCTTCCACGATCGCGAACTTGCCCTGCTCACCGAGGCGACGCAGGACATGGCCTTCGCCCTCGACAACGTCGCCCGCGAGGAACAGCGCCGGGAGGCTGAAGCCAGCGCCCAGCGCGAGCGTCAGTTCTCCGACACCATGATCGAGAGCATGCCCGGCGTGCTCTACTTCTACGACCTGTCGGGGCATTTCCTGCGCTGGAATCGCAACTTCGAGCAAATCTCTGGCTATACCGCCGCCGAGATCGCGCGCATGCACCCGTTGGATTTTTTCTTCCCCGCCGATCGCCCGCTCGTCGAAGCGCGGATCGCCGAGGTTTTCAAAGGCGGCGAATCATCCGTTGAAGCCCCCTTCCGCACGAAGTCAGGCGGCGCCATTCCCTACTTCTTCACGGGCCGGCGCGTCATCTTCGAGGAGCGCGACTGCCTCGTCGGCGTCGGCATCGACGTGAGTGAGCACAAGCGCACCGAGGCCGCGCTCATGGCCAGCGAACACCGCTACCGCACGACACTCGATAGCATCATGGAGGGGTGCCAGCTGCTCGACCACAGCTGGCGCTACCTCTATCTCAACGCCGCCGCCGCCGCGCACAACCGCCGCCCCGAGTCCGAGTTGCTCGGCCGCACGCTGATGGAAGCGTGGCCCGGCATCGAGCAGACCCGCGCCTACGCGCTCATGCGCATGGCGATGCACGAGCGGGTCCCCATGCACGAGGAGATCCCTTTCCGCTTCCCCGACGGCAACACCGCCTGGTTCGACATGCGCTGCCAGCCCGTGCCCGAGGGTCTCTTTCTGCTCTCGATCGACGTCACCGAGCGCCGCGAGGCCGAGGCCGCGCTGCAGGAGATCCAAGGCCGCATGCAGGTCGTCGTCGACAACCTGCGCGAGGGCCTGATCATCGCCGATCCCGCCAACGATTTTCTTCACTGGAACCCTGCCGCGCTCCGCCTGCTCGGCTTCGCCGATCCCGGCGAGGGCCGCCAGTGGCAACGGCGCTTCGCCGAGCTGTTCGAGATCTCGACGCTCGACGGCGTGCGCCTGTCCCCTTCGGCCTGGCCGCTCGCGCGCGTGCGCGAAGGCGAATCCTTCGACGCGCTCGAGCTGCGTGTCCGGCGCATCGACCGCGATTGGGAGCGCATCTTCAGCTACAGCGGCGCCCAGGTGACCTACGCCGGCAACCGCAAGCTCGCCTTCCTCACGCTGAGCGACATCACCGCCAGAAAACACGCCGAGCAATTGCTCCGCGAGACGAACGAGACGCTCGAGCGCAAGGTCGCCGAGCGCACCGAGGAGCTCATGCAGGCGCTCACCCGTGCCGAGTCGGCCGACCGCACCAAGTCCGCCTTCCTCGCCACGATGTCGCACGAGCTGCGCACCCCGCTCAACTCGATTATCGGATTCACCGGCATCGTGCTGCAGGGACTCGCCGGCCCGCTCACTCCCGAGCAGTCGAAACAACTCGGCATGGTCCGCACCAGCGCCCGCCACCTCCTCGAGCTGATCAACGACGTCCTCGACATCTCCAAGATCGAGGCCGGCCAGCTCGAGTTCCACGCCGAGCCCTTCGATCTCCCCGAATCGCTGCACCGCGTCGTGCAGACCATCCGCCCGCTGGCCGACAAGAAGGGGCTCGCACTCGACCTCGCGGTCGGCCCCGAACTGGGCGCTGTCATCGGCGACCGCCGCCGCACCGAGCAGATTCTCCTCAACCTCCTCAACAACGCCGTCAAATTCACCGAACGCGGGCGCGTGAGCCTGCAGGCCGAGCGCACCACCCTGCCCGGCGTCACGCCCGAAGCGCCGCCGATCCCCGTCGTGCGCCTCCGCGTGAGCGACACCGGCATCGGCATCAAGTCCTCCGACTTACCCGTCCTTTTCCAACCCTTCCGCCAGATCGACAGCGGCCTCTCGCGACAACACGAGGGCACCGGTCTCGGCCTCGCCATCTGCCGCCGCCTCGCCACGCTCATGCAAGGCGACATCACCGCGACCAGCGAGTGGGGCCACGGCAGCGTGTTCACCGTGGTGCTGCCCCTGCCTCCTTCGCCATGACCCCTACCGTCCTCCTTATCGAAGACAACGAGCAGAACCGCTACCTCGCCACGTTCCTGCTCGAACAGCACGGCTACAAGGTGGTGGCGGCGCCGGACGGCGTCAGCGGCATCGCGACCGCTGTCTCGCTCCGCCCCGACCTCATCCTGCTCGACATCCAGCTGCCAGGCATGGACGGCTACGCCGTCGCCCGCGCCCTGCGCGAGATCGAGTCCCTCCGTCGCATCCCCATCGTAGCCGTCACTTCCTACGCCATGGTCGGCGACCGCGAGAAATCGCTGTCCGCCGGCTGCAACGGTTACATCGAGAAACCCATCAACCCGGATACTTTCGTTTCCGAGATCCAGCGGTTCGGGCCCGCCGCTCCTTCCACCCCATGACACGCGTCCTGATCGTCGACGACAAGGAGGAGAACCTCTACTACCTGCAGGCTCTGCTCACCGGGCACGGTGAGCAGGTCGACACCGCCCGGCACGGCGCCGAGGCGCTCGTCAAGGCGCGCCAGCGCCCGCCGGACATCATCGTCTCCGATCTGCTCATGCCCGTGATGGACGGCTACACGCTGCTCCGCCACTGGAAGATGGACCTGCGCCTGCGGAAGATCCCCTTCATCGTCTACACCGCGACCTACACCGAAGCCGAGGACGAGCGCCTCGCCCGCAGCCTCGGCGCCGATGCCTTCATCCTCAAGCCCGCGGAGCCGGAGGAATTCCTCGCCCAACTCCGCGACGTCCGCTCCCGCGTCACCACCGCCAGCGCCAACATCCCCCAACTCGCACCCGCCGAGGAGAACCGCATCCTCAAGAGCTACAGCGAGACGCTCATCCGCAAGCTAGAGGAGAAAACGCTCCAGCTCCAGCAGACCAACCGCGAGCTCGAGCGCGACATCGCCGAGCGCAAGGCCGTCGAGGCCACGCTGCGCGAGCGCGAGGCGGAGCTCCGTCTTCTCACCGAGACCATCCCGCACATCGTCTGGATCACGCGCGGCGACGGCGCCCACACTCATTTCAACCAACGCTGGCTCGACCACACCGGCCTCACCCTCGGCCAAAGCCTCGATACCGGCTGGATCGAAGCCATCCACCCCGCCGATCGCGCCCGCACCATCACCACCTGGCAGCAATCCGTCACTCGCGGCGAGCCCTACGAGATCGACTACCGCCTTCGCCGCACCGACGGATCCTATTCCTGGATGCTCGGCCGCGCCCTGCCCCTGCGCGACGCGAGCGGCACCATCGTCAAATGGTTCGGCACCTGCACCGACATCGACGAGCTCAAACGCGCTCAATCACGCATCGAAGAGCAGGCCGCCCTCCTCGATCAGACGCAGGATGCGATCATCGTGCGCGACCTCGAGCAGCGGGTGCTCTATTGGAACAAGGGCGCGGAGCGCATCTACGGCTGGAGTTCCGCTGAAGCCCTCGGTCGCTCCGTTTCCGAGCTCTTCTACCGCGACCGCGGTCCGTTCACCCACGCGATGGAGACCCTGCTCCGCCGCGGCGAGTGGAGCGGCGAGCTGCGGCACGTGCACAAGAGCGGACAAGAGATCGCCATCGAGGCCCGTTGGTCGCTCCTGCGCGACGCCAACGGTGCCCCGCGCTCCGTGCTCGCCATCAACACCGACGTCACCGAGCGCAAGAAGATCGAGGCCCAGTTCCTCCGTTCCCAGCGCGTCGAGAGCATCGGCACGCTCGCCGGCGGCCTGGCCCACGATCTCAACAACCTCCTTTCCCCCATCGTCCTTTCCGTGAGCCTCCTCCGCGACGCGCTCCCCGACGGCCCCTTGCGCAAGATCGTCGACACCATCGAGCAGAGCGCACACCGCGGCACACACCTCGTGCAACAGGTGCTGTCCTTCGCCCGCGGCGTCGAAGGCGCGCATGTCGCCGTCCACCTCAGCGACGTCGTGCGCGAGATCAGCACGATCATGCAGACCACGTTCCCCAAGAACGTCACCTTCTCCTCCCACCTGCCGCCCGACCTCTGGCTCGTGCGCGGCGACCCCACGCAGCTCAGTCAGATCCTGCTCAACCTCTGCGTGAACGCCCGCGATGCCATGCCCGAGGGCGGACGCCTCCGCATCAGCGCGCAGAACCGCGCGCTGGACGAGCAGGAGACCGCCGCCCAGCCCACTCTCAAGCCCGGGCGCTACGTCACACTTGAGGTCAGCGACACCGGCATCGGCATGGGCCCCGAGGTGATCGAGCGCATTTTCGAGCCGTTCTTCACCACCAAGGAACTCGGCAAAGGCACCGGCCTCGGCCTCTCCGCCGTCCGCGGGATCGTGCGCAGCCACGGCGGCACGATCAGCGTCGACAGCACCCCGGGGCGCGGTTCGACCTTCCGGATCCTGCTACCGGCGCAAGACGAGGCGGGCGCTCCGTTGCCTGCGAGTGCGCCCGCGGCGCGCATCCGCGGCAATGGCGAAGTCATCCTCGCCGTCGACGACGAAGCCAGCATCCTGCAAGTGACCCAGGAGACGCTCCAGTTGCACGGCTACCGCGTCCTGACCGCCGTCGATGGCGCTCAGGCGATGGCCCTCTTCGCGCTGCGACGGGCGGAAATCAACCTCGTGCTCACCGACCTGATGATGCCTGTGATGGACGGCTACGCCTTCATCGCGGCGCTGCAACGCATCGAGGCCAAGGTGCCGATCATCGCCGTCAGCGGCGTCGGCGACGAAGTCAGCGGACAGCGTCTTGCCCGGGCCGGTGTGCATCAGGTGCTGACCAAGCCGTTCTCGGCCGAGAGTCTCCTCGCCGACATCGCCCGCGGGCTCGCCGCCGGGAAACCGGGTCCGTCCTGATGGTTTCTCCCCGGACTGTCTGAGGCCCGCTCCCGGAGCGGTTGCGCACATTTTGCGAAGAATTGGTTAAAGCGTGTTGTCGGCATTTCTCGCGCTTCAGTTCGGCTTGGCTGGGCCGAAGAAGAAATCGCTATGCGCGATCTCTTCTTCCGCACCGACAATCCCTGGCTCGCCCAGGATTGCCGCGAACGCCTCAAGAACGCCGCGGCCGCCGCCGTCTTTTTCTGCGCTGTGGTCGGCGGGCTTTTCTCGCTCTTCGTCGGCCTGTTCCGCCTCGGCTGAACGCGCCCTGCGGCGTGCCCGAACTGCCTGCGAACAGCCACCTCTAGCCGGCCCGCACACGGGCCGGCTGTCAGCGTTAACCCGGGACGCCGTGGCGTCCTCGCTCAGCCCTCCGCGCGGCGGCGGGCATCCGCCTCGATGGCGGCGCGCAACGTCTCGAGCGTGGCCTTCGCCTTGGCTTTGGCCACCGGCAGATCCGCGGCGGACTGCACCGGCTCAGTCGCGAAGAGGTAGAACTTCATCTTCGGCTCCGTGCCGCTGCCCCGCGCGGCGAACGAGTAGCCGTTGCCCAGCGTGACGAGGTAGAGGTCCTGCGCCGGGATTTGTTCGCCGTCGGCGTCGAAGAATTTCTCGCGGCCGAAATCCTGGAAGCGCGTGACCGCCACGTCGCCGAAGGCCTGCGGCGGGCTGGAGCGGTAGGTGTCGAGGATGCGCTTGATCTTCGCCGCCCCGGTCGCGCCCTCGTAATAGATGTTGATCACGCCCTCGAGGTAGAAGCCGCAGCGCAGGTAAATCTCGTCGAGATACTCGGGCACGGTCAGACCGCGCGACTTCACCCACGCGCAGAGCTCGGCGAACATCAGGCAGGCAGCGTTGCCGTCCTTGTCGCGCAGCGAGTCGTTCGGGAGATAACCGTAGCTCTCCTCGGTGCCGAAAAGATAGAACGTGCTGTGCTGTTGCAGCAGGCGCGCGCGCTCGCGGAACGGCGTGGCGTCGTAATCGAAGCCCGGCCCCATCGCGGCGGCGAGCTGGCGCTCGTAGCCGCCCATCTTGCCGGCGATCCACTTGAAGCCGGTGAGGGTGTTGATGACCTTCACGCCGTGCGCCTTGCCCACGGCGTCCTGCAGCGGCGTCGTGACGAAGGTCTTGATGAGGCACGCGCTCGTGGTGCCCTCCTGCGGAATCCAGCCGAGCTCCTTGTATTTGCTGACGCGGTAATCGGCGAGCAGCGCGCCCACCTGGTTGCCGGTCAACAGCTCAAGCTTGCCCGCGCGGTTGCGCACGGCGACGCCCATGCGGTCGCTGTCGGGATCGGTGGCCAGCACGGCGTCTCCACCGGTCTGCTCCGCCAATTGGACGGCGAGCGCGAGCGCTTCGGCGTTTTCCGGATTGGGCGACTTCACCGTGGGAAAGCGCGCGTCGAACGCGGACTGCGACGGCACCTCGGTGACGTGCACGCCGGCATGGAGCAGCAGCGGCACAGTGGAGACGCCGCCGACGCCGTGGATATTGGTATAAACCACGCGCAGGCCGGAGCGGCGGACCAGCTCCGGATCGATGACTGCCTGCGCCGCCACCGCGAGGTAAGCGTCGTCGGCATCGCGGCCGAGCACGGTCACGCGCGAGATGTCGGCGGAGAGAAACTCATGCACGGCGGAAAGCGGCGTGGCGTTGACCTCGGCGATGATGCCCTTGTCGTGCGGGGCGATCACCTGCGCGCCGTCCTCGAAGTAGGCCTTGAAACCGTTGTCGTGGGGCGGATTGTGGCTGGCGGTGATGACGACGCCGCAATGCGTCTTCAGCCAGCGCACCGAGTAGCTGAGCTGCGGCGTGGAGCGCGGGCCGTCGAAGATATAGGCCTCGCCGCCGAGACGCGTCCAAGTCGACGCGGCGAGTTCGCAGAAGTGGCGGGAAAAATGCCGAACGTCATGCGCGATGACGATGCGCGGCTTCGCCGGGCTGGCTTGCGCGGCGAGATACTTCGCCACGTAGCGGTGCAGGCCGATGACGGCGCGCACGAGGGTGAAATCGTTGAGCAGGTTGCTACCCACGCCGGCATGCTCCGGCGTGCCGGCCGCGGAGAGCGTGCCGGTCTCGGCCCGTGCCGTCACGGCGCCGATGGTGCGGCCGCGCATGCCGCCGGTGCCGAACTCGAGGTAACGGTAGAAGCGGTCGTTCAACTCGCCCCATTGCGCGCGCTCGATCAGCTCCGCGATGCTCTGCTGCGCCCACGACGGCAACCCGCCCTGCCACCAGGCGGTGAGATTCTCGACGGTGCTGGGGAGCAGTTGGCCCGCCTGGGCGGCGGCGTGGACTTGGGCAGGAACGGTGGAGGAGCTCATTCGAGGTAAAGGTTGGGCGTGATGGGCGACGCGGGACGGCGGCGCCAGGATTCGGCGACCGTCTCGGCATCGTAGCCGTAGAGCGGAGAAATCTCGATCTTCTGCGCAGGCAGACCCGTGGCGTCGACGGCGACATCCGCGCCGGCGGCCCGGAGCCAGCGGGCAAACTGCCGTAACTGGTCCTCCGCGCAGGTGCGCGGCGAGTCGAGGCCCTCGGCATTCTTGACCGGGCTGAAATCGTTGGCGCGGTCCGTCTCGATGACGAGTGGGCTGCGCGCAAACGGCAGCGCATCGAACACGAAGAGCTCGAACTTCACGCCGTTCGGCGCGGCGGGTTTTACCGGCTGTCCGGCGGCATCGATGGTGGGGATTTTTTTGTCCGCCCGGTGGAAGGGCAGTTCGACCGCCGCACCGCCGGCCGCCATGCGGCGGGCGAACTCGCGGTCGATGACATGGATCGCAATGCTGCCCGCGCTGAAGCGAAGCGAGCCGTCGGCGTTGCGCTCGCGCTGCACGTCCATGGGCACGTCGCTGTATTCCGCCACCATGAGCTTGCCGTCGCGGAGGCAGAACAGGCCGACCTTCTCCTCGGGATAGGCCTTGGGCAGCGCCTTGCTCGACATCTCCGAGCGTGCCAGCAGGTGGAAGCCGATGAACTCCGCGTCGATGCAGCGCACGAGCGGGTTGTCGACTTGGAAGTAGCTCAGCGTGTCGATGCCCTCGCGCTCCATGAGGTCGAGCGCGCCGCTGCGGTGCAGCGCCCGCAGCGAGCCGCCATGTCCGTCGGGGCTGAGCGCGATGGAGCTCTTGGTCTCAAGCAGGATCTTGCCGTCGAAGCCGATGGCCGGCATGCGGCCTTGGCGGAAAAGATGCACGCGGTCGCGGCCGAGGCCGAAGTAATCGTGCGCCGCGAAGAACTGCTCCGTCTGCGCGTGGTTCGCGTGACTGGTCATGATGAACCAGTGCAACGGCCGCCCGAAGCGGCGACCGGCCGCGAGGATCTTCTCGGCGAAGACCTGGAAGAGCGTCTTCTGCTGCACTGGCGTGACCGGAAAAGTGCCCTTGGGCCCGTCGTAACCGAGCCGCGTCCCCTGCCCGCCTGCGACGGTGAAGGCGGCCACGCGTCCGGCGCGCAACGCTTCCTCGCCGGCGGCGCGAGCGCGCATCCATTTGGCGACGTCGCCGCCATTCTCCGGCCGCGGCTCGAACGGCGCGGGCTCCAGCCCGGCCACGGCGGCCGCCGTCGCGGGCTTCTCAACCACGAGTTCGCGGTGGAGGCGCGCGATCTCGTCGAGATCGACCTCGGCGGCTTGCGCCAGCAGGGTCTCGCGCTCGGTGAGCGCCAGCTCGTTCCAGAAGCGGAACACCTGGCCCTGACCGGCCGCGGTGAAACGGGAAATGATGGGTTCGGGACTCATTGCGGAGGGGTTGGCTCGTCGAAGCGGAAAACGAATTCCTGCCCGCGCACGTAGCCGAGCTTGCGCCGGATCACCCGTTCCACGAGTTCGGGATCGCGCCGCAGGCTCTCGAGATATTTTTCCTGCGCCGCCAGCCGGTCGCGCGCCTCGGCCAGCCGGCGCTCGTTGGCCCCCGCCTGCGCCCGCAGCACGGTCAGCTCACGGTTCATCTCCAGCAGGAACAGCGCCGCCCACCCCGCCACCGCGGAGAAAAGCACGACGAAGACCCAGAGGATGACCTTGTTCCAATTCACGACGCGAAGGCCCCGATAAAGCGGACGCGGCAATGGGCGGGCAACTGTTTTTGAGGTATCATTGACAGCGAATTTTCGTGCGTTCGGGAGGGCGGCGGGAATACTCCCGGCGCAATGTATCAGAGTTACTACGGATTCACGGAGATGCCGTTTCACATCACTCCGGACCCGAAGTTTCTTTACCTGAGCCCGCCCCACCAGGAAGCGCTGCAACACCTCAAATACGGCGTCACGGAGCGGAAGGGCTTCATCGTGCTCGTCGGCGAGGTCGGTTGCGGCAAGACGACCCTCTGCCGCAAGTTCCTCGGCGAACTCGACCCGCAGCACTACGACACCGCGCTCGTGCTCAACCCGCGCCTCACCGAGACGCAGATGCTCAAGGCGATCCTCACCGAGCTCGGCGAGACCCACCTCGCCCGCAGCAAGAACGATCTCGTCTCGCAGATGAACCAGGTCCTGCTCGCCCGCATCGCCGCCGGCCGCGAGATCGTTCTCATCATCGACGAGGCGCAGAATCTCTCCTTCGACGTCTTCGAGCAGGTCCGCCTCCTTTCCAACCTCGAGACCGACAAACAGAAACTCCTCCAAATCGTGCTCATGGGCCAGCCGGAGCTGAAGGAGAAACTCGCCGCCGAGGAACTCCGCCAACTCCGCCAACGCATCCTCGTCCACTACGAACTGCGCCCGCTCACCCGCGAGGAGATGGACCACTACATCCAGCACCGCCTCACCCTCGCCGGCGGTTCGGGCCGTCCGCAATTCACCCCGTGGGCACTGCGCCACCTCTACCGCCACAGCCGCGGGATTCCCCGCATCATCAACAATCTTTGTGACAAGTCCCTCCTCGCTGCCTTCATCCGCGACTCCGACGAGGTCACCTACTGGGACGCCCGCCGCGCCTCGCGCGACCTCGATCGCCTGACGAGCTGAGCCATGAGCCTGATCAACGACGCCCTCAAACGCGCCCAACGCGACCGCACCAGCTCCTCCCACGCTCCGCTGCCACACGCGGCCGGCGCGTCCGCCCTGCGCCCTGCCGGCCGCTCAGGTCCGCCGTGGCTGCTGATCGGCCTCGGCGTCACCGTCGGCGGCCTGCTCGCTCTCGTGGCCGTGCTGCTCCTGCGCCCTTCCGCCACTCCGTCGGCCGTTGCAGCTGCCGCAACGACTGCCTCAACCGCAACACCGCCGCCTGCGACCGCGTCTTCCATGCCGGTCACCTCAACGCCGGTGGCCGCACAGCCCGCCACTAGCGTTTCGGTTTCCTTGGCCTCGTCCGAGAGCGCTGCGCCGACGAAATCAACCACCCCGCACCCCGTCGCCGAGCCCATCGTCACGACCGTTGCGACCATTCCTGCCGCCAGCACACCCGCGCCCGCCCCGGTGGTAACCACACCCGCCGCGCCGACCGGTCCGGCGCGTCCGAGCCCGCGTCTGATCCAAGCCGTCGAGGCGCTCCGCGTCACCGGCATTCGCGCCGCCGGCGCCGACAGCAAGGTGCTCATGAACGATCGCGTTTACCGCCTCGGCGACATCGTCGATCACGAACTTCAGATCCGGCTCACCGCCGCGACGGCTCAATCGCTTACCTTCGTGGACGAGACGGGCGCGAGCTACACGCGCAACTTCAACTGAGCCGCACGCAATCCGCGCCGTGCGACCGCGTTGACAATGCTGCGCGTCAAGGTGCCAAAGTCTGGTTGCACCCCGGAGCCGCGCGCCCAACCATGCGCGCATGCTGGAATCATCGATCAAGCGGGTGCGTCACGAAGGCGACGCCGCAGTTGAACTCACGACGCCGGCCCTGCGTCTCGTCGTCGTCACCGGTCGCGGTCCGCGCGTCGCGCACCTCAGCCGCCCCGACGGCAAGAATCTCCTGCTCTGGAAACCCGGCCGTTACCGCCGCAATGCGTGGGATCTCATGGGCGGCCACCGTTGCTGGCTCGCGCGCCCCGGCGCCGACGAGGCCGAGGAAACCTACGCGGCCGACAACCGCGCCTGCGCTGTCGAGCTCGGCGCCGATTTTTTCACCGTCCAAGCCCCCACCGATCCGGTCGCGCGTCTGACCCGCGGCCTCACCATCCAGACGCTCGCCGCCGACCGCGTGCGCGTGCGCCACTTCGTTCGCAACGAGTCCGACATGCTCTGGAGCGGCGCACTCTGGGGCCTGACCTGCACCGTGCCCACGCCGACCACGACCTACACGGTGCCGATGTCCGACGGCACCAACTGGGACACGTCCACGATGACCTTCTTCAAGGCTTGGGGCGGCACGCACACCGGCGCCTACGACGACCCGCAATTCAAGCTCACTCCCGAGGGCCTGCTCATCCGCGCACTCGGCCAGGAAAACAAGCGCGCCGTGCGCACCGCGCCCGGCATCATCGCCATGCACGATCGCGACCGTGACTCGCTCTTCGTCAAGCGCGCCCCGTGGCGCACCGGTGCGAGCTATCCCTTGGAGTCCAATCTCGCGCTCTACACCGGCCCCGACGCGTTCATGGTCGAGATGGAGACGATGAGCCCCAGCGTCACCCTGCGCCCGGGCGAACAGCATCAGCACGACGAGGAATGGGTGCTGCGCGCCGCCGGTGCCCGCCGGCCGGACGCGGCCGCCCTCCGCGGTTTGTTCGACTGAACTGTCGCACCCGGCGATTTCGAACACGGCGCACAAGTCGTCCGCGCTTTCAGCCGCGCTGGACCAATGCCGCCACCTCGGCCGCCGCAATCACCCGATACGCCGGCCAGTAGGCGGCGTTAAATTTCGGCGAGTGCCGGCACGGCGGATAACCCGCGCTCGCCTGCACGACGCCGTATTCGCGCGCCCGCTCGCCGTCGAAGGGCAGCAAGCCCGCCTTCGCGAGCGCCTCGACCTGCGCCCAAAGCTCGCCGAGAGCGCGCCGACCGCCCGCCACCGGCTGCGCGGACCGCACGAAGGCCGTGGCGAGTTCCTCGTGGCGTCCGCCGCCCGCGACAAAGGGCCGCAAGTGCACGCGCACGAACGCACCGCCCGGCGGCAACGGCTCGAGCATCGGCTCCAACTCGGCCTCCTGCAGGGAGGCGACTTCCTCCGCCAGACGTGCCTGTGCCCCGCCCCGCTCCACCGCATGCTCCGGGCCGCAGCAGCCTTGGAACAGCAGTTTGTAGACATCCTGCGGCTCCAGCAGCGGATAGCGCGCCACGTGGGCGAGCAAGAGCTGGCGGGAGGATTGAACCGTCGGGGTCGCCATCGTTCCCCAGCTAATCAATTTCGCGCCAAGCCGACAATCCGGGGATTGACCGAAGACGCGCAGGAAAATCCCCGACGCCCGCCCCCCTTCGGTTATCCGCACTCGCGCGGCCGTCACCAGAAAAAATATGTCGGATCGTCGGCGAGGAAACGCTCGCTCGGTGGCGCATACGCCACGCGCCACACCGAGGCGTAGCGACTCCACGGCCCGGGGATTGCCGCGTCGCAGATCAGCCGCGGACGCAATGCCGGACGCGAACACCCCGACCGCAAGCGCTCGAGAAAATGTTCATACCCGTGCGCGCTCGCGAAGTGAAGACTGCGTCGTTCCAGCAAATCCGTCACCTCCGGCAGCACCGTGGCGGCATCGTTCGACGCCAACACACGCTGCCGCAGCACGAGCGCGTGGCGCTCGAGTTCATCCATGGCCCGCGCGCACGCCGCCGCGTAGGTCGCCGCGCTCGCGTGACCATAAGCCGCCGATCCGTCCGGCGCGCGTCGATGCAGCAGCACCGTGATCCCCGGCGCCTCAGAGCACAGCACGGCGGCCTCCACGCCCGGCCAAGGTGTTGTCGTCTCGCGCGCCGCGAGATGTCCTTCCCACCACGCGCGCAGATTGAAACGCTCCGCGGCCTCGTGCAGCGCCGCCCTGCGTGCCTCCCGCGCGAACAAGCCGGGATACGCCGCCATGCCGGTCGTGGAGGGATCGATATCAAATCCATAGCGCCGCCCTTCCGAGATCGGCGCGAGCGTCAGGTGCGCCCAACGCTCGAGCGTCTCGGAGATGGCCTTGAAGCGGGCAACCATCGGCGCCGCATCCGTGCCGGAGCCGGTCGCATCGCTGAAGAGATGGTTCTCGGACCGGCGCGGCCCGCATAGCTCCGCACACAAATAAGCGTTGGCAGCAAAGCGCCGCGCGCCGGCGACGGTGAAGTCGCCAAGTTCGATGCGCGCGACGGGTCCGCCGGCCGCAGCCATAACCGCGCGATAACGGAAGGCAGCGAGGTTGGGCATCGATTCAGGCCGGAAGGGTGAGCTGACAAGTTGTGCCCGTGAACGGCGCCGTGGCCAATGTCGACCGCGGCTGGTTGGCCGATTGCTCGGCACGCAACGGATCGCACCAGACGGCGGCGCGGATCAAGCCCAAGGAAAGAAAAGCGCTCGAGAGCGCTCCAGTGATAAGCGAGGAGGTGAGTTTCATCGCCATCCAGCCTCGGTCGCGTTCTCGCTCGGCGTGCAGGAAGCAAACCGCCTCTCCTGCGGTCGGGTGCGGCCTGCCAACAAGCGCGGCGCGACCTGAAACTAGGTGTTGCGCAGGCGTTTTTCGTCGCGTCAACTGCCGGTCTTAAGGTCGTGCGCTGGATCGTTCTCCTCCTTTGCAGCCTCTGCCTGGCCCGAGCGGAGACGCTTGCCGCCAGTTCGTGGAGCGCGCCCGCCAGCGGGCAGGTGCCGGTGGAAATTTTCAGTCGATCCCAGACCGGCGTGGGCGCCAATTCCATTGGCGTGCTCCACGACGCGCGCGGCCGGCTCTTCGTTTTCTCCGACCGCCTTTCCGTCTACGACGGCGCCACCTGGTCAAGCTGGCCGCTGCCCAGCGGCACTGCCATCCGCAGCATCCACTGGGGCCAGGATCGGCGCTTGTGGACCGGCGCGGTCAACCAACTGGGCTACTACGACGAGACAGCCCGCGGCTGGGAATTCCATTCCCTGCTCGAACACCTGCCGGCCGACCAGCGCGACTTTCAGGACGTCTGGGGCTGCACCGTCGTGGGACGCACCACGTTTTTCGTCTGTCTGAACCGCGTGCTCGCGTGGGACGGGGAGAAATTCACGACTTGGCGCTTCCCCACGGCGAACCGCCTGTTCCCGGTGCGTATCGGCGCAGAACTCTGGTTCAACCATTCCGAAACGGGCTTCCACCGCCTCACCGAGCAGGGGCCGGTGAAGATGCTGGAACCAAGCGCGCTGCCGCCCCGCTCTCCCTTCTGGGCCGAGCGCGACGGTGCGGCTCTGCTCCTCGTCAGCAGTGCCGGCACGCATCGCACAGGCTCGCTCGAGCGTCTCAGCGACGACGCGTTGACCGACTTTCTCCGGGTAAATTTTGTCTCCCAAGGCGTGCGTCTGCCCAGCGGCGAAGTCGCGCTGGCCACGTTTGGAGGCATTGCCATCGTCTCACCCGATCTGCGCCGGCTGGTGCGGGTCCTCGGTCTTGCTGACGGGTTGCCCAATCAGCTCATCCGCGGCGTGACGCTCGACGAAAGCGACAATCTCTGGCTCGTCACGGAGAGCTATCACGTCGTGCGGCTCGACGCGCGCAACACCGCCACGCGCGTTTCCTTACCCAAGGCCGACGTGCCACACGGAGCGGCGCTCAGCCTCGTCCGGGACGCCGACACCTTGCATCTGCTCACGGAGAACGGCGTCTTTCGCGCCGATCTCCGGTTACCGATACCGGCTTGGCGCCAAGTGCCGCTGCCGCCGGGACGCTACACGCAGGTCCTGCCGACTCCGCACGGCAGCCTCTACACGGTGTTCGCCGAACTCCGACTGCAGGAGGGCGATTCCCTCCGCACCATTCACCGGCAACTCGGCATCACGTTCTTCGACCTTCAACTGTCGCGCCGCGACCCCGCCACCCTCTACCTGCTCCAGAATTACGCGCTCACGGCCCTGCGCCGGCAACCCAAGGGGAACTACTTGGCCGAACCGCTCCACGCGCTGCGGTTCCCCGCCAACAGCCTGGTCGTCGACGAGCGCGACAATGTCTGGGTCAACTCCCCGCACAACGTCGTCGTCCACTTCGATCAGCGCACCCGCCAGCTGACGGAATTCGTCCTCACGACGACGGCATCCACCGGTTCCCACGGCACGCGCATCGCCACGCACGGCGACAAGGTCTACCTGTTCAGCGGAGCCGAGGTGTTCGTCACCGACACGGAGCGCAGTCCGCTGCGCCCCCTGCCCCGGTTGCCCGATGGCACCGCCATCATCCGCGCAGTCCTGTCGCCTGACGGACAACAGCTTTACGCCCTGATCGAACGTCCCGGCCGCGACCGTCAGATCGGGCTTTGCTCGCTCGCGCTCGATGCCACGCCGACCGCCTGGCGCGAGTGGTATCTGCCCGCGCTCAGTCAGGCGACAGCACCGGGCGTCTTCCTTTGCGATCCCGTCGACGGCCAGCTCTGGATCGGCAGCGACGAAGGCCTGCTGCGCGTGCGCCCCGAGACCTTGCGCGAGGCGCCGCCACCGAGTCCGCTGCACCTCCGCGTCTCCGGCGCAGGACCGGAAGCGGTGCTCCCTTACGGCGGACATCGCCTCGTCATCGCCGTCGACTCGCCCGACCTCGGTCGCCGCGGTCGCTTCACCTTGCAGACCCGTCTGCTCAGTCGAGCCGGGCAACCTGACTGGACCGATGCCGGGCCGGAGGGGATTTTTGAATTCACCAATCTCGCCGACGGCGTCCACACGTTCGAGGTGCGTGCCGTCGACCCGCAGGGTCGCACGAGCGACACCGCGACCTATCGCTTCACCGTGCAGCCACCGCCTTGGCGCTCGCCGGTTGCGTTGGGCGGTTATGCCCTCGCCACCCTCGCGGGACTCTGGACGCTGCTGCGCCTGCGCGAACGCACCATCCGCCGCCGCAACGAGGAACTGGAACGCACCGTCACCCAGCGCACCGCCGAGCTGCGCAAGGCCAACGCCGCGAAGGACGAATTTCTCGCCAGCATCAGCCACGAGATCCGCAACCCGCTCAACGGCGTCGTCGGCCTCGCCACCTCGATCGACGCCCGGGCCTTCGATGCGGGCACACGGCTCAAATTCGGCCACCTGCAACACTGCGCGACCCACCTCGCCTCGCTGCTTGAGGACATCCTCGATTTCTCCAAGCTCGAGAGCGGCGGCCTCGCGCTTGATCCGCAGCCGTTCAACCTGCGCGACACGATCGCCTCGATCGCCGCCATCACCGCCGATCAGAGTGCGCGCACGGGGCGGCGGCTCGACATCCAAGTCTCGCCCCAGGTGCCGGCCTGGGTCCACGGCGATGCCGCCCGCATTCGCCAGACCGTGATCAACCTCGTGATCAACGCCATGAAATACAGCGATCGCGGCGAGGTGCAGCTCACCGTCTGGGGACGGCAGACCCAGCCCGAGATTTGCCTGATCACGTTCGCCGTTTCCGACGAAGGCCCCGGCATCGCTCCCGAGGAACTCGCGCAACTCTTCACGCGCTTCACGCGCGGCGCCGCCGCGAAGCGCAACCGGCAGAGCGGCTCCGGCATCGGTCTGGCCATCTGCAAGGCGCTCGCCGAGAAGATGGGCGGTCGCATCTGGGCCGAGAGCGAGCTGGGCAGCGGCTCCACCTTCTACTGCGAACTGCCACTCCCGGTCGCCACCGCGCCCGCGGTCGCCGAGCTGAGGCCGTCGCTCACTGGCCGCGCGCTCGTGGTGGATGACGAGGACTACAACCGCATTGCCTGCGCCTCCCTGCTCGAACCGCTCGGCTTCGTCGTCGTGGCCGCATCCGATGGGCGCGCCGCGTTGGCGCAGGCGGAAACCGAGCGCTTCGATTTCATCTTCCTCGATTACGACATGCCCGAATTGAGCGGTCCCGCGACCGCCCGCGCGCTGCGGGCCAGCCCCGCCGTGGGGCACCCGTGCATCATCGGCACCACCGCCTTCGTCACGCCGGACAAACACGACGAATGCCGCCGGGCCGGCATGGATGCGGTGATCACGAAGCCGCTCACCGCCGAGAAACTGCGCCACGCCCTCGCCGCGCTGGATACCGCCACGGCTTGGTCCTCGTCAGCCGCTTCCAACGCGACGCCCGTCACCGATCCGCTCGAAACGCTGACCGCTCTGGCCCGACGCAAAGGCATCGCCGCGACCGACGAGATTCGCGCTTTCGCCGCCGCGCTGGCCGGTGAGGTGAAGGAAATGACGCAGGCGCTCGCCGCCCGCGATTCCGCCTGGGCCAGCCGCTCCGCACACAAGCTCGTCGGTCGTTGCGCCTACTTGGGCGCCGACGGACACGCCACCAGCGCCCGCGAAGTGGAAGCCGCCGTCGCGCTCGGTCATTGGGAGCGCGCCGATTCGCTCTGGCAGCAGCTCGCCGATCAGCTGGATGAACTCGGCCGCGAACTCCGCGCCCGAGAGTGAGCGATCACTGCCGGCCCGGAATCTGGTCCGCGCGCACCAAACCCTGGGCCAGCGCAAAGTGGATCAGCTTCGGCGTGCTGTGGATGTCGAGTTTCTTCATGATGTCGCGCCGGCGCGACTGCGCGGTGGACGGGCTGATGCCGAGCACGGCCGCGATCTCGTGGTCATCCTTCGCCTCGCCGATGAGTGCCAGCACCCGCATCTCGTAGTCGGACAGGACACGGTTGAACGCATGGGGATCGCGCCGCAGCTCGGCGCTGGCCCGGCCGACGACCTCCGTGTAAAAAGTGCGCCCGAAGAGCACCGCCTCGATCGCTTCGCCCAGGATCTCCGGCCGCTGCTCATTCTTGTCCACGAAGCCGTGCAACCCGCTGCGCTGGACCTGCAGCATGGTCCAGGGGTCGCGATGAGAGGAGATGCCGATCACGCGCAACGTGGGGATCTCGCCCATGAGCTGGACGGCCGCGGACAACCCGTTCCCGTCCGGCAGCGAGAAATCCATCAGCACGAGGTCGGGCTTGAGCCGCCGGATCGTAGCGACGCCCTCCTCAAGCAACGCGCACATCGCGACGACCTCCAGTCCCATTTGCCGGCAATGAGCGCCGAAGAGCTCAGCCACCAGCAGTTGGTCCTCCACGATGACGACCCGGCCGCTGAGTTTGGGCATCGCTTTGACCTGAGTTGTTTGGCGACCACTCCCCATACCATGACCCCTAGCAGTCGATTCCGGGCAATCAAGTCCGCGGAACAGAACACCGTTGATTTGTCATCCGGGCAAAAACAAAGGCGCATCCGGTGGGATGCGCCTTAAAATTGGCGCCCTCACGGGGAATCGAACCCCGGTTTGGGCCTTGAGAGGGCCCCGTCCTAGCCGCTAGACGATGAGGGCGGAACTGCGAGAGGGGCGAAATAAGCGCACCCGGCGCGCAGTCGTCAAGTGTGCAGTCGCGTTAAGCGAGAACTTCCTCGGGACGGAAGAAGCGAGCGATCTCCTTGAGACCGTTCTCCTCGCTATCGGACGCGTGGACGACGTTCTTCATCATCTCCGTGCCGAAGTCGCCGCGGATCGTGCCCTTGGCGGCCTTGCGGGAATCCGTCGGCCCGAGCAGGTCGCGGACGCGCTGAACGATGTTGTCGCCGCGCAGCGCCATGACGACGACCGGACGCGAGCTCATGAACTGCTCAATCTCCGGGTAAAACGGCTTGTCGGCCACGTGGGCGTAGTGCTCGCGCAGCTGCGCGGAGGTCAGGCGCGTGAGCTTGGCGCCGATGATGTCGAAGCCGGCCGCTTCGAAGCGCTGCAGCACGGTGCCAACGAGGCGCTTCTCCATGCAATCGGGCTTAAAGATGATGAGGGTTTTCTGCATATAAAGATTCAAAACCATACAATCCGGAGGGCGCTTGGGAAGCCCGGATTTTTCAAGCGGACGGCGGGCGCGCTTCCCGGCGCCGCGCCCGGCAGGCATCGGAGCAGTAACGCACGTCAGCCCAAACCTTTTCCCACTTTTTTCGCCAAACGAAGGGACGCCCGCAGACGGCGCAACCCTTGCTCGGCAGATCGGCTTTGCGACGCATCCGGGCCATGGTTCAGGCAAGAGGGAGTTCATCCGCCGGCACCGCGGGCGCCGGCGGCACGCCGCCACCGGTCCGGATGGTCCCAGCCCGCTGGCGAATCGCAGCGCGCTCGGGCTCGGTCAGCCGGGCGAGATTCTTCACCTGCAGCGCCATGCGGGGATTGCGGCCGAGCACCGGCGCATGCCGCAGCAGGAAATCCCAGTAGAGCGTCGTGAACGGACACGCGTTCGCCCCGGTGGCCTTCGCGGGATCGAAGCGGCAACCCGCGCATGCGTTGCTCATGCGCTGGATGTATTTGCCCGTGGCCACGTAGGGCTTCGAGGCCATCAACCCGCCGTCGGCATACTGCGACATGCCCACCGTGTTGGGCAGCTCCACCCACTCCACCGCGTCGGCATAGACCGCGAGATACCACTCGTGCACGCGCTGCGGCTCCACCCCGAGCAGGAGCGAGTAGAGGCCAGTCACCATCAGGCGCTGAATGTGATGCGCGTAACCGTGTTCGAGCGTCTGGCCGATCGCGTCGCGCAGGCACCGCATCGGCACCTCGCCCGTCCAATAGAAACCGGGCAACGGCTCCTGCGCCCCGAGCGCGTTGCGCGTAAGGTAGGAAGGCATCTCTCGCCAATAGATGCCGCGCACGTATTCGCGCCAGCCGAGGATCTGCCGGATGAAGCCCTCCACCGCGGCGAGCGGTGCGCGTCCGTCGCGATAAGCCTGCTCCGCGACGGCGATGACCTCGCGCGGCGGGAGCAGCTTCAGGTTCATTGCCGCGGCGATCCGCGAGTGAAACAGCCACGGTTCCCCCACCCACATCGCGTCCTGATAGCGCCCAAACTCCGGCAGCCGATGCCGGATGAAATCCGCCAGCGCCACGCGTGCCTGCTCCGCCGTCACGGGCCAGTCAAACTGCGCCAACCGGCCCGGGTGCTGCGGAAATCTCCGCTCCACCAGCGCCATCACCTCCCGCGTCACCGCATCCGGCTCGAACCGCACCGGTGCCGTCCGTCGCGGCGGACCCTCCGCGCCGAAACTGGCACGGTTCTCCTCGTCGTAATTCCATTGCCCGCCCTCCGGCTCGCCTCGGGCGTCGAGCAACACGCGGTGCCGGCGCCGCATCTCTCGGTAGAAAAATTCCATGCGCAGCTGCCGCCGGTCCGCCGCGTGCGCGGCGAATTCCGCCCGGCTGCACAGGAAATGCCGGTCGACCCGCACGTCGAGCGGCACGCCACTCGTCCGCGCCACGGCTGCGAGTGACTGCTCCACCCGCCATTCGCCCGCCTCGACCCAGATGAGTTTCGCCGGACACAGCCGCGCGAGTGCCTGCTTCAATTCGCCGGCGAGCGTGCCGGCGTTGTCGGCCTCGTCGAGACACCGGTAGTGCACCGTCCAGCCGCGCGCGCGCAGCTCGTCGCGGAAGTGCCGCATGGCGGCCAGGAACATCACGATGCGCGGCTTCGCCACCCACACGTGCGTCGATTCCTCCGCGACCTCCGCCATCCAGACAGCATCGCGCGCCGGATCGAAACCATCGAACGCCGCCGAGGCGGCATCGAGCTGGTCGCCCAACACGACGACGAGGTGGCGGATTGGCGCAGGCATCACCCGTGGTTACGGGCGAGGCTGGCGGATGGATTCAAGTGCCGCCAAAGCCGCGGCGCGCGCCTTGGCGTGATCGACGATCGGGGCAGGATACTCGCGCCCCAGCGTGACGCCGGCCGCACGCAGGTCCAGCGGCGCCGCCTCCCACGGCCGGTGGATGAACTCCACCGGCACCCGCGCCAACTCCGGAACCCAACGCCGCACGTAAGCGCCTTCAGGATCGAATTTCATGCCCTGCAACACCGGGTTGAAGATCCGGAAATACGGCGCCGCGTCCGCCCCGCAACCCGCGGTCCATTGCCAGCCGAGCGTGTTGGCCGCGAGATCCGCGTCCACCAACGTGTCCCAGAACCACGCCGTGCCTTCGCGCCAAGAGAGCCGCAGATGCTTCACGAGAAACGACGCCACGATCATGCGCACGCGATTGTGCATCCAGCCCGTCTGCCACAGCTGCCGCATCCCGGCATCCACGATCGGATAACCGGTCCGCCCCTGCTGCCATGCGCGGAGCTGAGTAGCGTCGCTCCGCCACGGGAACGCCGCGAACTCCGCCCGCAACGGCGCAGCCGGCGTGTGCGGAAAATGGAACAGCAGATGATACGCAAACTCGCGCCAGCCGACCTCGCTGAGAAACACCTGCGCGCCGCGACTCGGCGGGAACACGCCGCTGTCCTTGCTCAGCGCCTGCACCGCCGACCAAATCTGCCGCGGGCCGATTTCGCCGAAGTGCAGGTGCGGCGACAGCGCGGAGGTGCCGGACGCGTCGGGAAAATTGCGCCGGTCGGCGTAGTCCTCCATCGCGCCTGAGACGAAGCGCCGCAACCGCTTCTCCGCTCCGGCCTCGCCGGGTTGCCACTCGCGTGCAAAGCCGTCCGCCCACGGCAGGCGCGGCAACAGCTCCAACGCGGCCGGCGCGAGCGAATCCGGCCATTGCGCAGGCGCGGCAAGCGGCCCGGCGGGCAGGCGCAGCGGCACATCGACCGGCAAGGTCAGGCAATGCTTCCAGAACGGCGTGAACACCTGGAACGGGTTGTCCGATTTGTTCCGCACGGCGTGCGGCTCGAAGAGCACCGAGCCGGCGAAGCTCCGCGCCTCCACGCCGGTCGCCGTGAACTCCGCCTTCAGCGCCGCGTCGCGCGCGATGGCCGCGGGCTCGTAGCGGCGATTCCAGTGGATCGCAGCCGCGTCCGTGCGGCGCGCCAAGTCGCGCAGCACGGCCCCGCTGTCGCCGCGCGCGAGCACGAGCCGGGAGCCGCGCTCGCGGAGCGCCGCATCGAGCGCCACCAGCGAGTGGTGCAGCCACCAGCGCGACGCGCCGCCCATCGGCCACGCCGCCTCGCCGGCATCGTCGAGCACGTAGACGGGCACGACCGGACCGCGCTGCGCGGCGGCGTGCAACGCGGGGTTGTCCTGCAAGCGCAGGTCCTGACGGAACCAGACGATGGTGGGGCGCACGGTTCGCACCGGTAGTTCACTCTTCCGTTTTGTAAAGCTGCTCGTAGGCCGCGACCGGTTTGGCCCACGAAAAATCCCGCCGCATCCCACGCCGCCGCACGGCGTCGAGCCACGGCTTGTCGGCGTGCAGCTTCATCGCCGCCAGCAAGGCCCCGCGCAGGCCCTCCTCCGTCGGTTCCAGCAGGAAACCCGTGCCAGCCTCGGGGTCCTCGCGCAGGTCGATCACCGTGTCCACCAAGCCGCCGACGCGCCCGCACAACGGCACGGTGCCGTAGGCTTGGCTATACATCTGGTTCAAACCGCAGGGCTCGGCCCGCGACGGCATGAGGAAGAAATCCGCGCCCGCCTCCACGAGGTGGCTCATCTTCTCGTCGAGGCGCACGCTTACCGCGACCTTCGCCGGGAGTTTCGCAGCGAGCGCGCGGAACGCCTCCTCGATCGCCGCGTCGCCCGATCCGAGCACGACCAGACGCGCCTTGTGCCGCCGGAAAAAATCCGCAACCGCGAGGACAAGGTCGTGCCCCTTCGCCGCCGTCATGCGGCTGATCATGCCGAACACCGGCCCGCTGAACTCCTCGCCCCAGCCTACCTGGCGCAACAGCGCCGCGCGGCAAGCCTGCTTGCCGCGCAGGTCGTCCGCGTTGTAGGCCGCCGGCAGCGCCGGATCGATCGCGGGATTCCATACTGCGGTGTCGATGCCATTCAACACGCCCGAGACCGCCGCGCCGCGCGCGCGCAGCACGCCGTCGAGCCCGCAGCCGCCGCCGGGCACGCGGATCTCGCGCGCGTAGTTCGGACTCACGGTGGTCACGCGATCGGCGAAGGCGATGCCCGCCTTCAGAAGGCTGATCTGCCCGTGGTATTCGATGCCACCCTCGATGCCGCGATAGACCGTCGGCAAGTCCGCGAACGCAAACGACGCCGCGGGGAAAACGCCCTGATACGCAATGTTGTGAATCGTGAACACCGTGCGCCGTGCCCACGCGCGCCCGTCGCGCCGCGCCGCTTCCCGCAACAGCAGCGGCAGCAACCCCGTCTGCCAGTCGTGCGCGTGCACGGCGTCGATCGCACGCCCGCCGCGGCGGATCGCCTCCACCACCGCCCGCGCAAAGAAGATGAAGCGCGCATCGTTGTCGTCGTAGTCGCGCCGCCCGTTCCAGTAGAGATGCAGGCGGTCGAAGAACTCGTCGCGCACCACCAAGTGCACCGCGAGTCCCGCCTGTGGCCGGAACGTGTGGATCTCGCCGGCCACCGTGCGCCCGCCGAGCTCGAACGCGAAGGGAGCTTCGCGCTCCGCCGCCTGCGCCGCCGGATGCTCGAGCAACGCCCTGTAACCCGGCAGATACACCTCGACCTCGTGACCCCGCGCCGCGAGCGCCGGCGCCAGCGCCCCCACCACGTCCGCCAGCCCGCCCGTCTTCACGTAAGGGAACATCTCGCTCGCCGCGTGGACAATTCGCATGTTGCCACGCTAGGCCGCCATCCGCACCGTGCCAGAAGAAATGCCGCGCATTGCGGCCGACCGGGCGCGCAGCCGCCCTTCCCGTCCACCCTTTGTCCGACCCCATGAATCTACGCGATCGCGTCCTCCAGCATCTTTCCCACCGCAACTACGTTCCCGTCTCCGCCGACAAGCTCGGCCGCGAGTTCCGGCTCAACACCAAGGACCGCCGCAAGCTCGCCCAGGACATCCGCGACCTCATCCGCACCGGCCGCATCGTGCTCGTGAAGGGCGACCGCCTGTGCCTGCCGCAGGAGGCCGACCTCGTCACGGGCCGCATCTCCTTCCGTCAGGGGGGCTCCGCCATCGTCTTCCCCGAGGCCAAGGTCAACCAGCCCGACAAGGAGCCGCCCATCCAGATCGCCAACGAGAACACCGGCGTCGCCCTGCACGGCGACACCGTCGTTGTCCGCCTCATCACCGGCCGCGAGCGCTCCGAATACCGTTTCCTCAAACCCGACGAAAAAGCCGGCCGCGTCATCGAGGTGCTCTCCCGCGGCAACCCCACCCTCACCGGCACGCTCCAGCGCGGGCGGAATTATTTCTACGTGCTGCCCGACGATCCGCGCATGGGCGTCGATGTCATCGTCTCCGATCCCACGCAGGCCAAGCTCCGCCCGATGCCCGCCGTCGGCGACAAGGTCGTCGTCCGCCTCGGCGAATGGAAACAGCGCAACCTGCCGCCCGAGGGCGAGATCACCGAGCGCCTCGGCCGCACCTTCGAGCCGCGCGCCGAGCTCGCCGCCATCTTCCACAAATACAACCTCTCGCAGGCCTTCCCGCCCGACGTCGTCCGCGAGGCCGCCGCCCTGCCCGCTCAGGTCCGCGCGCAGGAAATCGAAGGCCGCCTCGACTTCCGCGAGACTCCCACCTTCACCATCGATCCGGACGACGCCAAGGACTTCGACGACGCGCTCTCGCTCGAATACCTCGACAACGGCGACCTCCGCATCGGCGTGCACATCGCCGATGTCAGCACCTACGTGCGCGCCGGCTCGCCCCTCGATCGCGAGGCCCAGCAACGCGGCAACTCCACCTACCTCGTCGGCACCGTCGTGCCCATGCTCCCGGAGAAACTCTCCAACGGCCTCTGCTCCCTCGTCGAGGCCCAGGACCGCCTCACCAAGGCTGCGCTTTTCACGATCACTTCGTCCGGGCGCATCAAGCACACCGAGTTCGCCAACACCGTCATCCGCTCCCGCAAGCGCCTCACTTACAAGCAGGCCTACGCGCTGATGTTCGAGGACGACCTCGCCGCCATCCGCCGTCTCCCCGTCCCGCCCAAGCACCAGACCGGTTCCACCGGCCGCCTGCTCAGCTCGCTCACCGACCCGGAATTGTCCGACCTGCAGAAATGGGTCCGCCAGCTCTGGGCGATCGCCTCGAAGCTCCGCCGCGAGCGCATGCGCGCCGGTTCCCTCGACCTCGACATGCCCGAGACCAAGATCTTCGTGGACCCCGAGGGCTACGCCGACCGCATCGAGAAGATCGAGAACGACGAGAGCCACCAGCTCATCGAGGAATTCATGCTCCTCACCAACGAGGCCGTCGCCCGCCTCACCCGCCTGCAGCGCCTGCCTTCGCTCTACCGCGTGCACGACGAGCCCGACGAGGCCCGCCTCGAAGAGTTCCGTCGCGAGCTCGCCACGCAAGGCATCAAGGTCGGCGACCTCACCAAGCGCGAGGAAGTCGTGAAGCTCCTCGCCGTCCTCAAGCATCACTCGCAGGGGCATCTCCTCCGCGTCCAGCTCCTCCGCAGCATGCGCAAGGCCTGCTACCGCGCCTCGCCCGACGGTCATTACGGCCTCAACAAGGCCGACTACACGCACTTCACCTCGCCCATCCGGCGCTACTCCGACCTCGTCGTCCACCGCGTGCTCGAACACTACCTCGCCAAGCCCGGCGCCAAGGCCGCCTACAACATCGCCCGCGCCGAGACCCTCGCCGAGCACCTCTCGCTCACCGAGATCAACAGCACCGAGGCCGAGCGCGACTCCGTGAAGGTGAAGCTCGCCGAGTTCTTCGAACGCGAGACCGAGAAGAAAAGGAAGAGCCGGTTCAAGGCCGTCATCACCGACGTGCGCAACCACGGCTTCTTCGTCGAACTCTCCGAGGCCGGCGCCTTCGGCATGGTGCCCATCTCCTCCCTGCAGGACGATTTCTACCAGCTCAACCCATCCGGCAGCGCCTTCATCGGCCGCAAGACGAAGCGCAAGTTCGAGATTGGCCACACCATCGAGGTGACGATCCTCCGCGTCGACCGCCAGAAGCGCCAGCTGGACTTCACCGTGCCGTGAGGCGCGCCCTGACTTCACGAATGCCGGCTCTCGCCAGAAACCTGGCATCGCCACAAACTACAAAGCCAGATCCAGTTCGTTCGACCGACAGTCTCGTTCGGCCAAAATTGAATTTTTGATCACCCAACTTCGTCTGATTGGTAGCGCGCATCTCGCGCGCTCACGAAATACCAAAATCAAATAACGGAGTCTATCATGAGCAAAGGAAGCTCACACGGTGGCGGCGGCAAAGGTGGCGGCGGAAATCAAAGTGGTGGCGGCAAGGGAGGCGGTGGTGGCGGATGGCCGAGCACCACTGGCAATCCCTCCGGCGGCGGCAGAACAAATGCTCCGTCAAAGTAAGAAGAAGCCGAACAAGCGGCCAGAGGCCATGGCGGTGCTGCGCACTGCCATGGGCTCATCACTGAACGTTCGGCAAAAGAAAATGGCTACGCCAGTCTCCAGCGCATTGACCGAGGAAAGGCTCCGTCGAAGCCTAGCGCATTCGGGCTACACCTTGTCACCTAAGCGAAAGAATGGTGAGACCGGCGTCGATGTGATCGCGAAAAAGGACGGAGAGGAAATTCACATCGAAGTGATCGGCTACAAGAAGGCGGGACCGGCTCGGTCGAAAGACTTCTACGAAGTGTTTTTTCGCGCAATTTCCCGTCTGAAAGACGGAGCCCCGAAAGTGGTGATCGCATGCCCAGTCGATTTTCGCTTGGGCCTTCCGGAAAGAACGGCAGTCTACGACATAGCGTGGCGTCGTCTGGGCGATGCATTTCCCGAGCTGCACATATGGTTTATCTATCCTGATCGCATCGCCTTCGATCACGGTCATTGGAATACTTGGTTCGAGCGCGAGAATCGAAAGCACCTCATGAGGCTCGGGAAGATCGCAAAATAAAAAAGCCGAACTCAGAGGGCGGCGAAATAGTGTCAGGCTTTGTAGTTTGAAGTTAAATGCGTCCGCCAGCCGCGCGGACCGGCGATTCTGGTCCGGCGGGTTTGCCTTTCGCACGCGGCTGGCTTCGCTCGGGGCGATGCAGCATTACGATTTCACCGACCGCTTCCGCGCGCTCTACCAACGCGCCGTCGAGCTCTACGGCACCGGCCGCCGCGGGGCCGAAAGTTTCTTCAACGCCGAAGAACAGGCCTTCCTCACCGCCCACGGCCTCACGGCGCAGAATCTCTATGACTACGCCGAGGATCATCTCGGCTACGGCGAGCCGGGCTACGACCTCGCCCTCGCGATCGAGCTGGTGCGGCGCGACTATTTCCTGAACGCCCAGCAAGGCCGTCCGTCAACCCGCGTGCTGGACGAGACCGCGATGCCGGCCAAGGACGCCGCGGTCGAGGGCATCGCCTGGCTGCCGCGTCTCATCCCCAAGGCGAAGGCCAAGCTGCGCGGCGAGCTGCCGGCGTCGCTCATGTATTGCTGCGGCGGCGACCGTCGCTTCTTCAAGCAGCACGACATCCACCCGGCCGAATTCCTCAGCCTCGTCTGGCGCCACGAACACGACGACGCGGCGATCATCCGCTGGGTCGTGCAGCGCAGCCGGGCCGCCCGGTGAATTTCGCCGCCGGCGGATTGACGCCGCCCCGCCGGCGCGCACGTTGACCGCATGCCGCTGCGGGCTCTCGTCGTCGACTTCAACTCGTTCTTCGCCTCCGTCGAACAGCAGGAGCGGCCCGAGTTGCGCGGGCGCCCCGTGGCCATCCTGCCCGTGCTGGCCGAGACGACGGGCTGCATCGCCGTGAGCATCGAGGCGAAGCAGCGCGGCCTGAAGCGGAACCTCCGGGTCGCCGAGGCGCGTGCGCTGGTGCCGGATCTGGTGCTCGTCGAATCGCGGCCTGAGACCTACATCGCCTACCACCACCGGCTCGTGGCGGTCATTGAATCCTGCCTCCACATCGACCGCGTGGGCTCCATCGACGAGGTCACCTGCGGGCTCGCCGGGCGTCTGGCCGAACCCGCCGCGGCCCGCGCTGTCGCCACGCGGATCAAGCAGGCGATCCGGCGCGAGGTCGGAGAATGTCTCCGCTGCTCGATCGGCATCGCGCCCAATTGGCTGCTCGCGAAGGTTGCCTCCGATCTGCAAAAGCCCGACGGACTCGTCGTGCTCGAGGACGCCGATCTGCCCGGTCGGTTGCTACCACTTTCGCCCACCGACATTGCGGGCATCGGCTCCGGCATGGAGGAGCGCCTACGGCAGCACGGCATCACGACGATGTCGCAGCTCTACGCCGCGCCGTTGCGCGAGTGGCGCGGGCTCTGGGGCGGCGTGCGCGGCGAGCAGATGTGGCGCCTGCTGCACGGCGAAGACCTGCCGCCCTTCGAGCACGCAGCGGATCAGACCATCGGCCACGGGCATGTGCTGCCGCCGGAGCTGCGCAACGAGCCCGCCGCCTTCTCCGTCCTCCACCGCCTGTTGCAGAAGGCGGCGATGCGCCTGCGCGACTCCGGGCTCTACACCGGCCTGCTCCAGGTGCATGTCAGCTACGCCGGCGAGGAGCGCTGGGGTGACGAGATCCGATTCAACGAGACGCAGGACACGTTGCGGCTCACGCAGGCGCTCAACCAGCTCTGGGAACGCCGCCCCACCCGCCTGCGCGGCCGCGCGCCGCGCAAGGTCGGCGTGCGCCTGCTGCACCTCCTCCGCAGCGAAGCGCACACGCCCGATCTGTTCAGCGGCACGCAGGAGCAAGCGCACGGCCGGCTGCTCGGCGCCGTCGATCAGCTCAACAAGACCTTCGGCAAAAACTCCGTTTACTTCGGCAGCGCGCTGGGCGCGACGCACTACGCACCGATGCGCATCGCCTTCACGCGCATCCCCAAGCCCGAGCTTGAGGAGATCGACCGCGCCCGCGGCCGCCGGTTGCGCCCGACTCAGCCACCCGCCTCACGCACCGAAGAGACCGACCCGCCCGACGTCGATTGAGCGTCCAGCCGGCTCCAACACGCAAAGCCAGCAGCGCGGCACGCCTTCGCGCCACATCAAGGCATCAGCCGCTCGATCGCCCAGCTGCCGTCGGCCTGCCGGCGATACATGAAACGGTCGTGCAGCCGGTTCGGACGCCCTTGCCAGAACTCGAAGCTCTGCGGCGTCACGCGGTAACCGCCCCAATTCGTCGGCAACGGGATCTCGCCCTGCGCGAACTTGGCTTTCATCTCCGCAAACTTCTGCTCCAGCAGCGCGCGCGTCGTGATGACCGAACTCTGACGCGAGGCCCAGGCGCCGATCTGGCTGTCGCGCGGGCGCGAGAGAAAGTATTTCAGCGACTCCGTAGCGCCGATCCGTTCCGCCGTGCCGGTCACGACCACCTGGCGCTCCAACGGCAGCCACGGGAACATGAGCGCCACCCGCGGATTAGCGGCGAGGTCGCGTGCTTTGGCGCTCTCGTAATTCGTGTAGAAGACGAAGCCGCGCTCGTCGAAGCCCTTCAGCAGCACCGTGCGCAGGTTCGGCCGCCCGCTCGCATCCGCAGTCGCGAGCGACATCGCGTTCGGCTCCAGCACCTGGGTCTCGATCGCCTCGCGCATCCACAGGTCGAACTGCTCGAACGGGCTGGTCCGGAGGTCCGGCAGGTCCAGCGAGCGGGAGGCGTAGTTGCGGCGGAGTTCCTGCAGATTCATGGCCGGAGAGCATCAGGCGCGCGCCGAGCCGAGGCAAGCAACGCCTGCCGACTGCGCCGCATGATTGACCCCCGGAGCCGTTGTGCTTCCGTGGCAGCGTGACCGTGGATACCGAACGCCTCCCGCTCCTGCTCGTCTTCAATCCGAGCAACCAACTCGCCGTGCGCGTGGCGGATGCCCGCCTTTCTGCCCCCTTCGCCGGCCCGGACGCCGAGGCGCAGCTGCGCGCGCATTTCCCGGATCACACCCCGCCTGCGCCCTTCTACACGGTCGAGTCGGGCGGCCGCACGTGGGAGGTGTCGCTGGTCCAGGTCGGCGAAGCCGCGCCGCCGGACGGCATCGAATTCCGCTCGCTGGCGCAGCTCGAGCTTTCCGCCGCGGCGCAGGATGCGTTGCTGGCCGAGGCAGTCCGCGGGCTCGAGCCGCATCTCATCGAGGTTCCTTACCTGCATCTCGGTGAGAACGACTACATCTACCGCTTCCGCGTCGAGCGCGACCGCAACCGCTCGATCTACGCGCAGGACGCCGAGGCCCGCGCGCTTTACCAGAGCAAGCTGTGCGAAGCCATCAAGGCCCTGTCGCGCACCAACGAGCGCTCGGCCTCCGCGCCGGCGCGGTTGGATTTCGGCGCGGTCCAGTATGTGATCCCGAGCCACTTCGGCTTCTGCCTCGGCGTGAAAAACGCCATTGAGCGCGCCTACGAATCCCTCGCGGAAAATCCGGGACGGCGCGTGTTCATGCTGAGCGAGCTGATCCACAATCCCTTCGTGAACGAGGATCTGCTGCGTCGCGGCCTGCGCTACCTCCAGACCGACAAGGGCGTGCCGCTCACGACCTCGGGCCGGCCCGCGCTCCCGGACGGGACGGAGTCGTTGCTGTGGGACACACTCACCGGCGACGACGTCGTGATCATCCCGGCCTTCGGCGCCACCGACGAGGACAAGAAGCGACTCATCCGCAAGGGCATCCGGGTCGCGCAATACGACGCCACCTGCATGCTGGTGGAAAAAGTCTGGAAAGCCGCCCGCGCCTTCGGCCGCGAAGGGTTCACCGTCATCATCCACGGCAAAAGCGAACACGAGGAAACCAAGGCGACCTTCTCCAACAGCCGCCGCTACGCTCCGTCGATCATCATCCGCTCGCTCGCCGAGGCCCGCGTGCTCGGCGACTATATCGCGCAACCGACTCCCGAGGGACGCGCGGCGATCCTGCAACGCTTCGCCGGTCTGCACACGCCGGGCTTCGATCCGGCCGTGCATCTCGACCGTCTCGCCATCGTCAACCAGACGACGCTGCTCATGAACGAGACAGCGGCGATCATCGACTACTTCAAGGCCGTCTTCGTCGCCCGCTACGGCGACACCGACGGCCCCGCGCACGTGGGCGGAGCGGGCAAGAAGGACACGCTCTGCTACGCCACGCAGGTCAACCAGGATGCGCTGGCCCGCGCCCTCGGCGAACCGCTCGACGCCGCGTTCATCGTCGGCGGCAAGAACAGCTCCAACACCTACCAGCTCTACCGCGTCTGCGAGCAGAAGCTCGGCAACCGCGCCTTCTTCATCCAATCCGAGTCGAGTATTCGCTCGCGCTGCGAGATCGAGCATTACGTCTTCCCGGCAACGGGCCCCGGCAAGGGCGGACACACCGAGGTCCATCCACTGTGGTGCCACGACGACGTGGCGCCCAAGCGCGTGCTCATCACGGGCGGTGCCTCCTGTCCGGACGGGCTCGTCCAACAGGTCATCATGCGCATCAATGCGCTGTTCCCACCCGAGCGGCTGCGCCCGATCGACGCCGTGCTGGCGGACCTGAAGGCATAAAAAAGCCGGCCCCGCAGGACCGGCTGAGAGTGTTGCGCTGACCGCGCGGATCAGAAGCGCACGCTGATGCCGCCGCGCAGACCGATGGCGTTGCCGAGATCGATCGTCGCGGTGCGCCCGGCGACGGACATCTCGTAGGTGCCGAATTGCTGCATCGAGACGCCGGCGAACAGCCCGGTGCGCTCGGTGGCCGCCCACTCGACGTTCACGTCAGCGTAGAAGCCCGCCAGCAACTTGCTATCGGCATCCCAGCGCTCATCCGAAATCGTCATCGGGCCATCCGGCAAAGCCACTTCGATCTGTTCCATCACGCTGTAGCGGCTGCCGCTGTAGGCGCCGGCCACGCCGATGCTGGCGTTGAGACCGATGGTGTCGGTGACTTGGGTGCGGATCGACGGACCGACGCGCACCATGAAATAAGCGCCCTTGATTTGCCAGTTGCCGTGCACATCGATCTCGCCCATCGCCACTGGAGCGCCCTCTTCGACGGGCTCATAGACCACCGGCGCGGTGGTCTCGTTGCCATTGTTGTCATACGTGGGACCGCCCCAAGAGCCGGTAGGCAAGGTGCCGACGATGGTGTAGAAATCGGACCGCTTGAAAAGCGAGGAGCGGACCGTGCCGCCCGTCTTAGCGTTCATGGTGTTGAGCGCGATGCCCGCCGTGACGCCCCACTCGATGCGCTGGCCAAATTTACCAATCGCGCGGGCGAGCGACATTTCGATGCCGGCGTTCATGCCCTCGTCCTTCTCGATCGAATTACCCAAGCTGGTCGTGGTGTAATTGCTCATCTGCACACGCCCGCCTACAATCTGACTCTCGGAGGCCGCCTGCCAGACACGGCTGTTCGGCTCGTTGTAGGCGAGGTTGCTACTGGACACCTCTTCCAGTATCCCGCCACCTTTGTCTTCAGTCTGGCGCGTGCGCGTGCGAATCTCGTAGCGTCCGCCACCGACATCGGCCCGGTAAACCGTATACGAACCGGCCGTGGTGTCCGGGTCCGTAGGCGTCGTGGGAGTATCCGTCTCGTTGAAGCGGGGCTGGTCTTTGCGCACGAAACCGTCGGCGTAAGCGCGGTCTCCATTTTCCAGCGGACCGTTGACGTAAGGATTCACAACACCGAGGTTGCCGAACTTCACGTTGGCTCCGGAGCTCATCAAGCGGACGCCAAAGCTCAGGGTGCTCTTCGGCACATACCATTCGTCGGTGGGCAACGTGTATTGGACCTGCTCCTCGTCGGTGGATTGGGCGGCCGCGGGCAGGACAAAGGACGCCAGCAGCGCCACGGGGAGAACGGAACGGAGATTCATTCGGGATAGGTGAAACAGATGGCTTGGGATGGGAAAAGCCAAATGTGAGGATGTTCCCGCCTTCCAGCGGGATAAATCGGTCTTTTCCCGCCACGGACGCCCGCGGGCAGCCTCAGGCCTTCTCGATCGGCTCCTGCGGCTCGTCCTTGAGCAGGCCCAGTTGCCGCATCTTCCGCTTCAAGTCCTCTTCCTTCTGCTCGAGCTCGGTTTCCTTCTCCTGCTGCTCCTGCATCTTCTGGAAGAGGGTCGCTTCGCTTTGATCGAGGAATTCCTCCCGATCCTTCAACACTTGGCGCTGCTCCTTGAGGGAAGATTCCTGCCGGTCGAGCTCCTCCTTGAGCTTCTTCAGCGCTTCCTGCTGTTCAGCCGAAATGCCTTCGCTGGTGGCCGGCTGCCGGCGGGCGGCCTCGATCACACGTTCGCGCGCCACGAGCAAGGCCTCGGCTTCGGCGAGTTCGCGTTCCCGCTCGGCCAGCTTGGCCTGCGCCTCGGCCACGGCGGCGTCGCGCTCGGCGACCTTGGCCTCCAGGGCGCGGATGGCCTTTTCGAGCTCCTCCACCTGCGAGCCGCTGAGCGAGCCCGCGGCGGCGTTCCACGGCGCGCGCGACTGGGAAAAAATGCTGTCGATCGAGCGGCGGGCCTCGACCGTGGCGGCCGTCGCCTCCTGCGCCCGTTGCAACGGGCTGGCGCGGCGAGGAAGCACCAAGGGCCTCAACCCGAGGGCGGGCTTGCCCGCAGGCGGCTTGAGGCCGCTGCCGAAAGGCGACGCGCCGGCCGGAGGCGGAAAGGCACCGGGACGGAGAGAAGGAGCGGGATCGGAGGTCGACACGACGGCAAGGCCACCCACTCAACCGCGGCCGAAGAGGCGGGCGAAAAATCCGCCCTTCTTCGGCTCAGGCGCCGCCTCGGACGGGAGTTTGGATTCGCCCGCGCCGAACGCGGCGCGCGCCAAGTGCGCGGCGATCGCCTCGCGCGCCGGATCGTTGATCGGCACGAGGTAGCGCTCAAAAGCCTGCCCCTGCTTGATCTGCGCGCAGGCGGCGGTGTGCTGATCCTTGAACCACGCGATGGCCGCATCGAGGCGCAGTTTGACCTGACGCTCGAGCGCTTCGCGTCTGGCGCTGTCCAATTTCTGCGCGACGGGTGCTTGCGCGGGCGGCAGCTTGGCACCGTAGGCAAGCGCGAGCGCGACTTGGTCGGCACGGCTCAGCTCGGCCACCGCGAGGCCGAGCGCCTCCGGCAGGTGCAACCCGAGGGCGCCGCGGCGGAACGGCAAAAACTCGCCGATACCCGCCTCGTCACCATGCGTCAGCGCGTTGAGCAGGCTGCGGAAATCGCCGCCGATGACGACGCGGGTCGACATCTGCTGCGCGAGGTTGGCGAATTCGCCGAGGGTCTTCACGCCCTCGGAGGCACACACGATGCGCGTGCCCTCGCTGAGATTGACGAGTTGGAGCGGGAAAGCCGGCGGGATCTCGAGCCGCGCGAGCGTCTTCAAGATCGGGTTCTCCTTCGCGGCGCTTTCCTCGACCTGCTCCACCATGTCGCCGAAGGGATCGTCGAACGCGAGCGTCTCCTTGAGGATGCCGACCAGCAGGTCCGCGCGGGCGGACTGGCCGGCGATCTCGGGCAGCATCAGCAGCTCGTCGTAGGTGAAGTCGATGTATTTGGACGGCTTCTCCTCGTCGCCCGGCACAGGCCAGGCATCACCCTCGAGGTTTTGCGCGAGGCTGTGCAGCGACGTGTCGGCCATGATGGAGGTGCGGAACTTCTTCCGAACCTCGTCCCATTCCTTCGCGGTGAATTTCGGCATGGTGTAATCTGGGGATGATCAGGCGTTCGACCCGTGCTCGACGATCTCCGCGGCGAGCAGACGGTAGTCGTTGGTGACACTGTCGGTCTCGGTCGGCTCGGTGCCGACGAGGCTGACGGGCAGGCCGAGTGTCACGGCGCGGCGCACGACCATGGCATCGCGGACCTGCGTGCCGAAGATCTTGGCCGACGGGGCCACGCCGCGCTTCTGCGCCTTGAATTGATTCAAGCGGAGCTGCATGCGCATCTTCGGCACCTCGATGTCGGTGTTGAGCTTGATCGAGTTGAAGATGATGCCGTAAACCTGCGCGGCCGGCCCCATCGCGCTCGTGCGGAAGCTCGCCGAGGTCTGCTGGAAGCGCATCAACTTCTCCACCAGCAGGGTGAAGCCGATCAGGCTCAGCGCGTCGGGATTGGCCGGCACGTAGATCTCGTTGGCGCAGAAGATGCCATTCTGCGAGGCGCGCAGGATGTTGGGCGGACAATCGAAGAGGATGACGTCGTAATCCTTCTCCACCTCCGCGAGCTGTTCCTGGAAAATCGCGTAGGACGGCCGCTTCGGATCGGGCTTATATTCGCCCTCGAGGTCGACGAGGTTGAAGGTCGTCGGCACGAGATCGAGGCCGGGCAGCAGCTTCTCGCCTTCCTTGCCCTCGACGACATCCTTGATGATGAGATCCTTCACCCGAGCGGTGCCCGGGTCGTAGATGGAGTAGATCGAGCCCACGCCGCCAGCGTTGATCTTGTTCCAACGCTCCAGCTTCAACAGCCAGATGCTGGCGTTGGACTGGGTATCGAAGTCGAACAGCAGCACGCGCAGTCCACGCTGAGCCAGCGCTGCGGCGGTGTTGACGATGAGCGAGGTCTTGCCGACGCCGCCCTTGTAGTTGATGAAAGCGATTTTGCGGGCCATTGGGAAGGTTGGCGACTGAGGGCAAAATGGCGCCAACGCTCACGGAAGCGCGAGTTAAAAATCTCGCGAAACATTGCGCCGGCGGGCGCAATTTCCGGCTTCGCCTGCGGCCCGTTTTTCGCAACCTCCCGCCATGCCCGAGCTTTCCCTGCAACAGCGTTTCTCCCCCGCCAGCATCTGCTTCGGCTGCGGCCCAGCCAACCCCCAAGGCCTCCATGTCCAAAGCCACGTGCGCGGCGACGAGGTCGTCGCCACCTGGCACCCCGCCGCCCACCACCAAGCCTTCCCGGGCGTCCTGAACGGGGGCATCATCGGCTCGTTGCTCGACTGCCACTGCAACTGGACCGCAGCCTGGCACCTGATGCAGCAGGGAGGACTCGAGAAACCGCCGTGCTGCGTGACGGCCGATTACGCGATCAAGATGATGCGCCCTACCCCGTCCGACGGCCCGCTCGAACTCGTCGCGCGCGTCGTCGCGTCGTCCGCCGACCGCGCCACCGTCGAAGCCACCCTCTCCGCCGCGGGCAAACCCCGCGCCACCTGCCGCGGCACCTTCGTGGCTGTGCAACCGGGCCATCCCGCCTATCATCGTTGGTAAAGAGCAAGAGCGCGCGCCCCGCCGTCCACGCCGCGCTCGGGAATGTTGCGCAATCGTGACCTGCGCGCCACCCCGGCGTCACGCGTCGCAGCGATAATGCGGCATGCCCACCCGCATCCTCGCCGTTGACGATGAGCCCGAGATCACCGACCTGATCCGCTATCACCTCACGCGCGCGGGCTACGAGGTCGACACCGCCGCGAACGGCTGGGAGGCACTCGCCGCCATCCAACAGAACCGGCCCGACCTGATGCTGCTCGACCTCATGCTACCGGACCTCGACGGTTTCGGCGTCTGCGAGATTCTGCGTCGCGAGGTCACGACCGCCACCATCCCGATCGTCATCATCTCCGCCTGGGCCTCGCCTGATTCGCGCAACCTCGGCTTGGAACTCGGCGCGCTCGACTACATCACCAAGCCGTTCAGCCCGCGCGTGCTGGTGGAGCGCGTGAATCGCCTCACCGCGCAACGCGCGGACCGAGCGGCCAAGTGAGCGCCCGGTCAGCCGGGCTCAGTCCTCCGTGAGGTTGAAACCGATCGGCACCGCCATGCGGAACGGCACCGCGCGACCGTCCTTGCGGCCGGGCTCGAAGCGCCACTTCAACACGGCGCGCAGGGCTGCCTCCTCGAACTCCTTCTCACCGCCGCGCACGATGCGGGCGGTGACCACGCGACCGGCGGTATCGACTTCGAACTCGACGAACACCTGCCCGGTCACTCCGCTCTGGCGCAACGCGAAGGGATAATCCGGCGCCGGCTGCGCCACCGCCCGCGGCGTGCGATCGAGGCGATCGATGCCGAACACCGGTGTGGCCGGCGGGCCCCACGTGCCGGGGCCAACGAGATCGCCCGGTCCGCCGGGACCGCCCGGCACGACCGTGAGGTCGCGATGAGGCGTGAAGGGACGCGCCGGCTCGTGCGGCATTTCAATCCACGGGTTGCGCGGCCCCGTCACGTCATCGGGCAAGCTCGGCGCAGTCGGACCGCCACCGAGGGGCTTCACCGCCGCGGCGTTGGTCGGGGCCGGGTCGGCGGGCGGACGCAGGATCTCGATCAATCCTTCCGGGAACGGACGCGGACGCGGCAACTCCACCGGCGGGGTGAAATCGATGCTCCGCGTCGCGGGCACGAAGGCGAAAAGCAACACGGCATGGATGGCCGCTGCGAGGCAGACAGGAACGCCGAAGCGTTGGGTGAGGGTCAGGGTGTTCATGACGTTTCTCCACCTCCACGACGCGCGGACGCGCCACTTCTTAGAAGGACGTTGCCAAGTTCCGACGTGCCCGTGTGAATTTTCCGCGTGCAACCCACCGACCTCGCGCTCAGCCAGGCTCTCGGGATCGTCGCCGCGCCCCCGGGTGCGGCGCATCTGCTCGAGCTGTCGCCCGGCGCACTCACGCACAACCATGTGGGCACGCTGCACGCCGCCGTGCAATTCGCGCTCGCCGAGGCCGCCTCCGCCGCCTGCCTACAACGCGACTTTCCCGACGCCGGTGCCGTGTTCGCCGTCGTTCGCGGCGCCCAGGTGAAATACCGCCGCGCCGCGACGGGCGATCTGCTCGCCTACGCCCGGCCCGACGACGACACTCGCGAACACCTCGCGCACGATCTCGCCACCCGCACGCGAAGCTCCGCCACCGTCGTGGTCGAACTCAAGGACCGCGCCGGCCAACTCGTTTTCCAGGGCCACTTCGATTGGTTCATCGCCTGCACCCCGGCGCCCGCGCCGGATTCCGCATGACATCCTCGCTCCGATTTCCGTTCACCCTGCGACTGCTCGGCATCGCCGGCTGGTTGCTGTTCGCCGTGTCCAGCGCGCAGGTCACGACGCTGCCCGATTATCTCACGCAGGCGCTCACGCGCCTCACGTCCGACGCGCCGCACGGCTGGGCCTACACGGTGGCGACGACGCGCGACGACGAACACTCCGTCGAGCGCTACGACCCGTCGCGCCCGAAAGGCGGCGAGTGGACCCTTCTCTCGCGCAACGGCCGCGCGCCCGACGCCGACGAGATCCAGCGCTATCTCCGCTACAAGGCAAGCAACGCCCCGACGACGGCACGCGCGAGTTTCCAGAAAGGTGACATCGACGTCGGCTCGCTTGCTCTCTTGCGCGAGGAGAACGGGCTCGCGGTGTTCCGCGGGCGCTTCCGCGAGGACGCCAACGAGCCGCTGTTGGCGCATGTTGTCCTTGATCTCACGGTCGATCCGGCACGCGCCAGCGTCGTCGAGGCGGTGCTGCGGCTCGCCGCGCCGTTCTCGCCTGCCCTCGGCGTGCGCATGCACGAGCTCACGCTGACGATGAGCTTCCAGGAAGCAGCGGACGGCTCGGTCGTGCTCCCGCACACGGCGCATTCCCGTTTTCGCGGGAGGTTATTCTTCCTCGTGCCGATCGAGGAGGAAATGCGCATCGCCTACTCGGATTTTGTCCGGGTGACGCCGCGGCGCTGAGCCGCGCGGGCGCCGCTCAAGCCGGCGCGACGCCGCCCTCTTGCCAACGCAACACCAGCGTGCTGAGCCCGGGCAGCGTGAGCGAAAGCGAATGCGGGCGACCGTCGCACGGCACGGCCTCGGCGGTCTGGCCACCGTAGTTGCCGAAGCCGGCGCCACCGTAGACCTCCGCGTTGGTGTTCATGACCTCGCTCCAGAAGCCCGCGTGCCGCACGCCGACGCGATAGGCCGTGCGGGTGACGGGCGTGAAGTTGCCGATGACAAGGAAGACACACTTACCCTCGGGATCGGCGCGTTCGAAACTGAGCACGGAGTTGTCGCCGTCGTTGGCGTTGACCCAGCTGAAATTGCGGTGGTCGAAATCGTGCGCCGAGAGAACCGGTTCGCCGGTGTAGAGCCGGTTCAGGTCGCGCACGAGCGTCTGCAGCCCGCGGTGCGGCTTCTGTTCGAGCAGGTGCCAGTCGAGGCTGGCGTCGTGGTTCCACTCGCGCCACTGGCCGAACTCGCCGCCCATGAAGAGCAGCTTCTTGCCCGGGTAGGTCCAAATGAAGCCGTAGAGCGCGCGGAGGTTGGCCGCTTTCTCCACGTCCGAGCCCGCGCCCATCTTGCCGAGCATCGATGACTTCAGGTGCACGACCTCATCGTGCGAGTAGACGGTGATGAAATTCTCCGAATACTGATAGACCATCCCAAAGGTCAGCTTGTTGTGCGACCACTTGCGGTAGATGGCGTCCTGCTGGAAATACGACAGCGTGTCGTGCATCAGCCCCATGTTCCACTTGTAGTCGAAGCCGAGGCCGCCGTCCTTCGTCGGCCGGCTGACCCGCGGGAAGGCTGTCGACTCCTCCGCGATCGTGACCACGCCGGGATAATAGTGGTGCACGAGGTCGTTCACCTGGCGCAGGAAGTCGATGGCGTCGATGTTCTCGCGGCCGCCGTAGCGGTTGGGGATCCATTCGCCGGCCTTGCGCGAGTAATCGAGGTAAAGCATCGAGGCGACGGCGTCGACGCGCAGACCGTCGATGTGGAACCGCTCGAGCCACGACAGCGCGCTGGCCACGAGGAAGCACCGCACCTCGTGGCGGCCGTAATTGAAGATCAGCGTGCCCCAGTCCATGTGCGCACCGAGCCGCGGATCCTGATGTTCGTAGAGGTGCGTGCCGTCGAACTGCGCGAGCGCAAAACTATCGCGCGGGAAATGCGCCGGCACCCAGTCGAGGATCACGCCAATGCCGCGTTGGTGCAGGTGATCGACGAAGAACTGGAAATCCTCCGGCGTGCCGTAGCGGTGCGTGGGCGCGAAGTAACCCGTGACTTGGTAACCCCACGAGCCCGTGTAAGGATACTCCGCGACCGGCATCACCTCGATGTGCGTGAAGCCCAGCTCGGTCACATAATCTGCCAGCGCGGGCGCGAGCTCGCGGTAGGTCATGGGCCGCTCGCCGTCCTCCGTCTTGCGCCGCCACGAGCCCAGATGCACCTCGTAAACGGACATCGGCACGTCGACCCGACCCGCGCGCGCGGCGCGTTGCGCGATCCACTCGGCGTCGCCCCAGACATGGTGCGTGGTGGCGCAGACGATGGCGGCGTTGTTGGGCGGCGCCTCGAAATACGTGCCGTAGGGATCGGTCTTGAGCCGCATCTGTCCGTGCTGGTCCCAAACGGCGAACTTGTAGAGTTCGCCCTCGTCCAAGCCGGGCACGAAGAGCTCCCACACGCCCGAGGCCCCGAGCGGACGCATCGGATGATAACGGGCATCCCAACCGTTGAAATTGCCGACCACCGAGACGCGCGAGGCGCTGGGCGCCCACACGGCGAAGGCCACGCCGGGCACGTCGCCGAGGCAGCGCAGGTGCGCGCCGAGCTTCTCGTAGATGCGGTGCTCGTTGCCTTCGTTGAAGAGATAGAGGTCCTGTTCGCTCAGCGTCGGGAGGAACGAGTAGGCGTTGTAGACTTGGTGAATCTCGCCCCACGACGTCTCATAGCGCACCTGGTAGCGGAACACCTCCTTGCCAGGCAGGAAGCCCTCGAAGAAACCCGGCGCCAGCTCCGTCAATGGATGGGCCGGCGCGCCCGGCGCATCGAGTTCGATCGCGGCACACTGCACCGCACCGCGCACGTAGGCACGCACGACGACGCCCTCCACCTCGTCGACCTCGGCCGGATGCATGCCGAGCCAACCGTGGGGATTCGCCTGACGATTTTCGAGGAAGGCTGCGAGTTCGTGCGGGGGGATGATCACAAGGGGCGACGTTGGCGGCCAACATTGGGGAAAGGCGAGAGGGCGTCTAGAGCAAATCGCCCGCATGCCGCGCGGAGGAAATCTCATTGCCCCGCCGCGGGCGAGCCGGCAAGCAAACGGCATGCTCCGTCGCCTTGCTCACTGCGCCGCCCTCGCGGCGTCGCTCCTGCTCGCCCCCGCCGTCCTGCGGGCGCAACCGGCCCCGGCCACCCCGGCGGTCACCGGCGCGAGCAGCGTCTATGACGACGCCACCGGCCAGCTCGTCGTCACGGGCAACGCGCGCCTCGATTACGGCGACGTCGTGCTCACGGCCGACGAGATCCGCTACCACCGCGCCGACAACACGGTGAGCGCCCGCGGGAATTTTGTGCTCACGAGCGGCGCCCGCCGGCTCGTCGCCGACGAGGGTTCCTATGATCTCAACACCGGTCGGATGCGCGTGCACAATCTCCGGCTCGGCGAATATCCCATCTACGTCCGCGGCGCGCAGGTCGAGGGCACCTTCGACGAGATGGTGCTGACCGACGCCACGATCTTCTTCCGCGAGGAGGCCACCTACGCGCCCTCCATCAAGGCCCGCACAGTGACTTACCGCCAGGGCCGGCTCGTCGCCGCCGCCGGCCTCGAGCTGGGCGTGCTCGGCGCGCACTTCATCAAGCTGCCCAAATTCGAGCACGACCTCCGCACGGAGCTGATCTCCTACTTCATGGCGAAGGTCGGCTACCGACGCAGCCTCGGTGCCTTCGTCGAAACAAATCTCCGCGTGCCCGTCGCCCCGGGCGTGCGCGTCGGCGCCGATGCCGGCTACTACTCCGCCCGCGGTCTGCTGATCGGACCCGCCGCCAACTACCGCCGCGGCTCCGGCGACCGCTCCGTGCAGGGCGGCTTCGCCAGCGGCTACATCAACGACCACGGCGACAAGTTCACCGACATCCTCGGCGCGCCCGTGCCCGAGGAACGTGGCTTCGCCTCTTGGTGGCACCGCCAGCAGCTCGGTCCGCGGCTCCGTTTGGACGCACAGGTCAATTACTGGAGCGATTCCGAGGTCGTGCGCGATTTCCGTTCGAAGGAGTTTTTCCCCGTGCAGCAGCCCGACTCCTTCGTCGAAGCGGCCTACACCGGCGACAACTTCATCCTCAGCGCCTTCACGCGCGGCCATCCCAACCGTTACCACCGCGTGCAGGAACGCCTGCCGGAACTCCGCTTCGACGGCCTGCCGATCGAACTCGGCGGCGGCATCTATCACCGTCTCGAGGCCAGCCTCGCGATCCTCGAGGAAGACGCCTACCTCACGCAACCCGGCCAGCGCTCGCGCCGGCTCGACGCGTATTACGGCCTCGAGCGGCCCTTCGCGTTGACACCGTGGTTCACCTTCACGCCCGTCGCTGGCGGACGCTTCACGCATTACGACCAGGCGACCGGCGGACGCGACACCTACACGCGCAGCTTCGGCGAGTTCGGCTTCGACGCCCGGCTGCGCGCCAGCGGCACCTTCGACTACCGCAACGAAGTCTGGGAAATCGACGGCCTCCGCCACCTCATCGAGCCGCGCCTCTCCTACCGTTACGCCCCGCGCGCCAACAATGGCCGCGCCTACATCCCGCAAATCGACCGCCGCGTTTTCTCCACCTACCTCCAGCCGCTCTCGATCGCCGACACGCGCAATATCGACGAGCTCGACCGGCTCAACACGCTCCGCGTCGCGCTGCACAACACGCTCCAGACGCGCGACACCGCCCAGGGCACGCGCGACCTCGCCCGCCTCACCGTCGCGGCCGACTACCGCTTCGAGTTCCGCGGCGGCGCCAAGCCGCTCTCGGACATCCACACCGAGTTCGCCCTGACGCCCGCCGACTGGCTGCGCCTCGAGGTTTACCAGCGCTTCACTCCGCAGACGACGGTGCAGCAGGAACTCAATTACGCGCTCACGCTCACCGATCAGGAATGGTGGTCCGCGCGGCTCGGTTCCCATTTTCTCAAGGGTCCCAACGGCTACGAAGAATACTCGCTGGAGGTGCGCCGCCGCCTGAACGAGGTCTTCGAGGTCACCGGCACCTGGCGCTATGACCTTCGCCGCAGCCGCTTCAACGAGCAGAGCTACGGCGTCTGGCAGCGCCTCGGCCAGACCTGGGCCGTGAAGTATGAAGTCTCGCTCTTCGAGGGCCCGCGCCGCGAGAGCTCGTCGGGCTTCACGATCGAGATCGAGCTGCTGAAATTCTGACGCGCCGCGCGGCCCTGCGTCGCGCGCCTCCGGCATGAACCCGCGCATCGCCGCCAACCAGCAACGCACCTTCCTCGCGCAACTGGCGCAGGTGTTGCCGCACGTCGAGCGCGACAGCGCCCTGCCCCGCCGCATCAAGGAACTGCTCGCGCGCAACCGCGCCTTCGGTTCGCGCGACCGCCGCCTTTACCGCGAGCTGCTCTACACCGCCCTGCGCTACCTGCCGTGGGTCCGTCCGCTCCTCGAATCCGACGAACTGCGCGCGACGCAACTCGTCGCCTGGCTTGCGCCGGAGATGAAGGACACCGCCGCCTACCGTGCCGCCCTGCTCGCCGACTGGCCGGCCGTGCCGGCCACGCTCGCGGAAAAAGCCGCCGCGCTGCGCCAACTCCTCGCCGCACCGGATGACGTCTTTGCGCCCACGGCGCTGCTGCCCGCGTGGTTCCGCGAGCACTGTCCCGCCGCGTTCGACTCGCCGCACCTCGATGCGCTGCTTGCCCGGGCGCCGCTCTGGGTGCGCTTGCAAGTCAACGATCCCGCGCTGGCGCTGGATGAATTTTCCCGCCGCGGCTGGCCGGCACGCGGCTTCGCCGCCTTGCCCGAGGCCTGGGCGCTGCCGCCCAACGCCGAAGTCGCGGGCAGCGACGCCTATCGTCGCGGCTTCGTCGAGATACAGGACCTCGGCTCGCAACTCGTCGTCGCCCACGCCCCACTCGCCGCTGGACAAATCTGGCTCGACGCCTGTGCCGGCGCCGGCGGCAAGACGCTTCAACTCGCCCGCGCCCTTGGCGACACCGGACGCGTCGACGCCACCGACATCCGCCCGGCGATGCTGGAGGAATTGCGCGAACGCGCCACCCGCGCTCGCCTCGGCAACGTCCGGCTCGGTCGCGGCGCCGAGCTCTACGACGGCGTCCTCGTCGACGCCCCTTGCTCCGGTTCCGGCACATGGCGCCGCCTGCCGCACATGAAGTGGTATACGCGGCCGGAGATGATCGACGAGTTCGCCGCGAAGCAGCTCGCTATCCTCACAGAAAACGCCGCCCGCGTCCGTCCCGGCGGCCTGCTCGTTTACGCCACCTGTTCACTCAGTCGTTGCGAGAACCAAGGGGTCGCCACCCGCTTCCTCTCCGCGCATCCCGAGTATGCCGCCGAGCGACCGGCGCGCGATTTCGGCGGCGACTACGACGGCGCAGGCACCACGCTCCTGCCGGGCACGCACGACAGCGACGGCTTCTACGTCGCACTCTTCCGGCGTTCTTGAGTGACCGCGCGCCGCGCCGCTCAGGTGAGCAGCTGCACGATGCGGATGATGGGCAGGAACAGCGCGATCACGATCGTGCCGACCACACCGGCAAGAAAGACGATCAGCAGCGGCTCGATCATCGAGCTCAGCCCGGCGACAGCGGTGTCGACTTCCTCGTCGTAGATGTCGGCGACCTTGTTGAGCATCTCGGGCAATTGTCCCGTGTGTTCGCCAACGTCGATCATGCTCGTGACCATCGAGGGGAACACCTGCGTGCTCTCGAGCGGCCGCGCGACCGGGTCGCCTTCCTTCACGCGCTCATGCACGACGTCGAGCGCGTCGGCGACGCGCAGGTTGCCCGTCGTGTCGCGCGTGATGGTGATCGCCTGCAGGATGGGCACGCCGCTGGAGAGGAGCGTGCCGAGCGTGCGGGTGAAGCGGGCGACGAGCGATTTCAGGATCAGGTCGCCGAAGATCGGCATCCGGATCAACGCCCCGTCGATCGTGCGCGCGCCGCCGGGCGTGCCGCGGAACATCCGATAGGCCACGTAGAACGCCGCGCCGACGCCGATCGTGACGATATAATGTTCGCGCACCGCCTCGCTCGCGGCGAGCACGGCCTCGGTCAGTGCGGGCAGCGGCGCGCCCTTCAGCAGGTCGGCGAAGATCTGTTTGAACTTCGGCACCACGAACACGAGCAGGCCCGCGAGGATAAGCACGGCCACCGTCATGACGATGAGCGGATAGACCATCGCCGCCTTCACTTTGGCGCGCAGCTGCAGGCTCTTTTCCTGAAACTTCGCCAGGCGATCGAGAACGACATCAAGCACACCGCCCGCCTCGCCGGCCTTGATCATGTTGACGTAGAGGCGATCAAACACCCGTGGATGCCGGGCCATCGACTCGGACAGCGTGCCGCCGGAGCGGATGTCGTCGGCGAGTGCGCCAATCACGGCGCGGAACGCGGCATTCTTTTCCTGCCGCGCGAGCACCTCGAGGCCGCGCAGCAAGGGCATGCCGGCCTTGATCAACGTGCCGAGCTGGCGCGTGAAAGCCGCCTGCTCCTTGGCGCTCACCGGCCGCACGAAAGGCAGCCGGATCTCACGCGCGAGCCCGCGTCCGGTCGACGCCGCCGAGGCGCGACCGGACAATTCTCCAGCGGCACTTGGAGCGGTGCGCGTGGGCGCGGCGGGACGCGACAGTTTGGCTTCCGGCGCCACGGCGGCGGTGGCGACGTCGATCTCGGTCGGGAAAAGTCCCTGCGCCTTCAGCGCGGCGGTGGCGGCCTCGAGGCTGCCGGCATCGATCACACCGGAGCGTTCCGCACCGCGAGCATCGAAGGCTGTGTAAGCGAAGCGGGGCATGGGAGCGACGGCACCTTCAGGTATACTTCGCGACCTCGTCGAGCGTCGTTTCGCCGGCGAGCATCGCACGCAGGCCGGCGTCGCGCAGCGGCACCATGCCGCGCGCGGCCGCCCGCTGGCGCAGTTGCACGAGCGAGGCGCCCGCGACCACGAGCTCGCGCAGGGCGTCGTCGAGTTTCAGCAATTCGAAGATGCCCAGCCGGCCCCGGTAACCGCTGTGGTGGCAACCCGGGCAGCCGCGTCCGTAATGGAAGGGTTGTCCGCCCAGCTCGGCGCGGGCGATGCCGGCCTGTTTCAGCACGGCATCGGTCGGTTCGTAGGGTGTGCGGCAATCCGGACAGATGCGGCGCACCAGACGCTGCGCGAGCACGGCCTCGAGCGTCGAGGCGAGCAGGAAGGGCTCGATGCCCATGTCGACGAGGCGCGTGACGGCACCGGGTGCGTCGTTGGTGTGCAGCGTCGAGAGCACAAGGTGGCCGGTGAGCGAAGCCTGGATGGCGATCTGCGCGGTCTCGAGGTCACGGATTTCGCCGACCATCACGATGTCGGGGTCCTGCCGCAGGAACGAGCGCAGCGCGCGGGCGAAGCTGAGATCGGCAGCGTAGTTCACCGGCACCTGCATGATGCCGTCGATCTCGTATTCGACGGGGTCCTCGACGGTGAGAATCTTCACGTCGGGCGAGTTCAGTTCCTTGAGGCAGCTGTAGAGCGTGGTCGTCTTGCCGGAGCCGGTGGGCCCGGTGACGATGAAGATGCCGTTGGGCCGGCGAATGATGTCACGCACACCGGCTTCGAGTTCCGGCGGCATGGTGAGCTGGCCGAGCTCGAGTTGCACGGCGGATTGGTCGAGCACGCGCAACACGACGCTCTCGCCGAATTGCGTGGGCAGGGTCGACACGCGCAGGTCGACCGGGCGGCCGGCGATGGTGAGCTTGATGCGTCCGTCCTGCGGCACGCGGCGCTCGGCGATGTTGAGGTTGGCCAGCACCTTCACGCGTGAGATGATGGGCATCGCGAGCGCCTTGGGCGGGGGCGCCATTTCGTAGAGCGTGCCGTCGATGCGGTAGCGGATCTTGAACTCGTGCTCGAATGGCTCGAAGTGGATGTCGGAGGCCTTGTCGCGGATGGCCTGACTGAGCACGAGGTTGACGAAGCGGATGATCGGCGTCTGTCCCGCCATTTCCTCCAAGTCGGCCTCGGAGAACTCGTCGCGCCCGGCGGTGGCGCCGGCGGCCTGCGCCTGCAACTCGCCCGCGACTTCCTCGACCGAGGCCTGTTCCTCGCCGTAGTGCTGGCGGATGAGCGAGGCGATGCGCTCGGGGTCCGCCACGGCAAGGCGGACATCGCGATCGAGCGCGAAGGTGAGGTCGTTGACGAGCTGGCTGTTGAAGGGATCGACGGCGAGGAGCGTCACCGTGGTGGCGTCGGCGCGCAGCGGAGCGACGCCGTAAGTGCGCGCCAGAGAACCTTCGAGCAAGGCGAGTGCCTCGCCAGGCAGGGTCGCAGGGAGCGGCTCGGCGCAATCGGCGTCGAGGTGCGCGGCGATGGTGCGTAGCAGCGGCTCCTTCTCCACGAGCCCGAGATCGAGCAGCACGCGCGCGAAGGGCTTGCCTGAGTTGCGGTGCTCGTCGAACGCGAGGTCGAGCTGCGAGCGATCGAGCACGCGGTGCTCGGCGAGCAGATCGAGCAGGGTCTGGTCGTGGCCTTCGAACATGTCAGGCGCAGCGCAGCGTCACATAAGCGAAGCGGGGAACGGCGCGCGCCGCACGCGTCAGATCTCGCGGAGCTTGTGCCCCATGCTGGTGAGCTTGTTGCGCATGCCCTCGGGGTCCTGGGATTTCTCCACGGCCTCGTCGGGATCGATCAGCTCGCGGTTGACGAGGCTGAGCAGGTGCGTGTCGAGGGTGATCATGCCGAGCGCGGCGCCGGTCTGGATGTCGGAGGAGATGCGGAAGGTCTTGTTGTCGCGGATGAGCGAGGCGATGGACGAGGTGTTCACCATGATCTCGTAGGCGGCGATGCGTCCGCCGCCGTTCTTCTTGCAGAGCGACTGGGCGACGACCGCGATGATCGAGGTGGAGAGCTGGGTGCGGATCATCTCCTTCATGTTCGCCGGGAAGGCGTCGACGATGCGGTCGACGGTCTTGGCGGCGCTGTTGGTGTGGAGCGTGCCGAAGACGAGGTGACCCGTCTCGGCGGCGGAGATGGCGGCCTCGATGGTTTCGAGGTCGCGCAATTCGCCGACGAGGATGACGTCGGGGTCCTGGCGCAGCGCGCGGCGGATGGCCTCGGAGAAGCTGGGCACATCCTGGCCGACCTCGCGTTGGGTGACGACGCAGCGCTTGTGCGGATGGTAATACTCGATCGGGTCCTCGATCGTGATGATGTGGCCGTCGCGGTTCTCGTTGATGTAATTCACCATCGAGGCGAGCGTGGTGGACTTGCCGGAACCGGTCGGCCCGGTGACGAGGAAGAGGCCGCGCGGGCGGTAGAGGAGTTCCTTGATCTTGTCGGGCAGGCCGATCTGGCGGAGGTCGAACAGTTGGTTCGGGATCTGGCGCAGCACCATGCCGTAGTTGCCCTTGGCCTTGAGAACGGAGACGCGGAAGCGGGCCTTGTCGAGGTAGGCGAAGCCGAAATCGGTGCCGCCGTTCAGCTTCACGTTCTGGACGTGGTTGTCGGGCGTGATGGAGAGCATGAGCTTCTCCGTGTCCGTGGGCGTGAGGGCCGGGCCGTCGATCGGCGTCATGCTGCCGCGGAGGCGCAGGGTCGGCGGCGTGCCGACTTGGAGGTGGAGATCGGAGCACTTCTGGTCCACGACCAGCTCCAACAGATCGTTCATTTCGTAGCTCATGGCGGGAGTGGGCTCGGGGTTAATCGCTGTCGCCGACGGTGACGGAGACAACTTCCTCAATCGTGGTGAGACCGGCGAGCACTTTCCGCACGCCGTCCTCGCGCATGGTGCGCATGCCTTCGGCGCGAGAGCGAGCGCGGAGGCGGGCTGCACTGGCGTTCTCGTAGATCATCGTGCGGATCTCGTCGGAAATGAGGAAAATCTCGAAGATGCCCATCCGCCCGCGGTAGCCGGTGCCGTTGCAGTGATCGCAGCCGGCGCCGCGCATGAACGTGGCGGACTGCACCTGCTCGGGCGTGGCGCCGAGCGCGAGCAGCTCGCGCGCCGTGGGCGTGCAAGGCCGCGCGCAGTGCCGGCACACCCGGCGCACGAGGCGCTGGGCCATCGTCGCACGCAGCGAGGCGGCGACGAGGAAGGGCTTCGTGCCGATGTCGATCAAGCGCGTGACGGCGCTGGGCGCGTCATTGGTGTGCAGGGTTGAGAAGACGAGGTGGCCGGTGAGCGAGGCGTTGATGGCGATGTCGGCTGTCTCGGCATCGCGAATTTCGCCGACCATGACGATGTTGGGCGCCTGCCGGAGCATGGCGCGCAAGGCGGAGGCGAACGTCATGCCGATCTCCGCACGAACCGGGACCTGATTGATGCCGGTGAGCTGATACTCGACCGGATCCTCGACCGTGATGATCTTGCGGTCGGGCTGGTTGAGGTGGTGCAGGCAGCCGTAGAGCGTGGTCGTCTTGCCCGAGCCGGTGGGGCCGGTGACAAGAATGATGCCGTCGGGCGAGGCGATGAGCCGTTCGAACTCGCGTTGGTCGTCGCCGTAGAAGCCAAGTTCGGGGAGACCGAGGCGCAGGCCCTCCTTGTCGAGGATGCGCATCACGATGCTTTCGCCGTGGGCAGTGGGCAGCGAGGAGACGCGCAGATCGAGCGGCTTGCCGGCGAGGTTCACCTGAATGCGGCCGTCCTGCGGCACGCGCTTCTCGGCGATGCTGATGTTGGCCATGATCTTCACCCGCGAGATCAGGGCGAGTTGCAGGCGCTTGGGCGGCGAATCGACCTCGATCAACACGCCGTCGATGCGGTAGCGCACCCGGAAGCGGCGCTCCAGCGGCTCTAGGTGGATGTCGGAAGCGCGACGGCGCACGGCTTCGTGGATGAGCCCGTGCACGAGGCGGATAATCGGCGCGTCGGTGTCCTTCACCCCACCCTCCTCCGCGCCCGCACCACCGGCTTGAGTTACGGGAACTACAGCGCCGCCGGTCAAATCCTCCAATTCGTCGGCGGGGCGACCGTAATGCCGTGCGATGGCTCGGGCGAGATCGTCGCGGGCCGCGATGCCGGGCACGACCGGTTGGCCGCAGACGTGGGCGAGGCTGTCGAGCACGTCGACGGCGAAGGGATCAGGCACAGCGATCTGCACCGCGCCGTGGTCGCGGCCAACGGCGCAAACGCCGTGTTTCATGACGAAGGAGCGCGGCAGCAGGCCGAGCACTTCGCCGGAGATCTGGCGGTCGCCGATCTCGTAGAACGGCATGCCGAATTCCTCGGCGAGGGCGCGGGCAAAGCGGCGCAGGTCCAAGGCCCCGGCGGCGACCAGCAGCGCCAGCACGCCCGGCACCTCGGTGGTGAGGTCCGTGTGGTCGGCGGCCTGCCGGCGGGCCTCCTCCACGGCGACGGCATCCACCAAGCCCTTTTCGAGGGCGAGCTGGATGATCTGGTCGTCGGCCGTGGTCAAAGGAAGGCGAGGCCGCACCCGCAGGAAGGCGGGCTCAGCGATTCAGGCTCAGCAGGAACTCGGCGTTGGTCTTCGTCTTCTTCAGACGCTGGATCAGCATCTCGATGGAGTCCGCCGCGGGCACGCCCTGCATGGCGCGGCGCAGCGCGTAGATGCGCGCGAGCTCGTCGGGGTGGTAGATGAGCTCTTCCTTGCGCGTGCCGGACTTGTCGATGTTGAGCGCGGGGAAGATGCGCTTGTTGACGAGGTCGCGATCGAGGTGGAGCTCCATGTTGCCGGTGCCCTTGAATTCCTCGAAGATGATCTCGTCCATGCGCGAACCGGTGTCGACGAGCGCGGTGCCGAGGATGGTGAGCGAGCCAGCGCCCTCGATGTTGCGCGCGGAACCGAAGAAGCGCTTCGGCTTCTGCAGCGCCGTGGCCTCGAGGCCGCCGGACATGATCTTGCCGGAGTTCGAGGCCAGCGCGTTGTAGGCGCGGGCCAGACGCGTGATGGAGTCGAGGAGGATGACGACGTGCTCGCCGAGCTCGACGAGGCGGCGGGCCTTCTCGATCACCATCTCCGCGCAGTGCACGTGGCTCTCGGGGGTCTCGTCGAAGGTCGAGCTGACGACCTCGCCCTTGCAGTGGCGGCGGAAGTCGGTGACTTCCTCGGGGCGCTCGTCGATGAGCAGGATGATGAGCTTCGCCTCGGGCGAGTTGGCCGCGATGGAGTTGGCGATGTTCTGCAGGAGCACCGTCTTGCCTGTGCGCGGCGGGGCGACGATCAGGCCACGCTGGCCGAAGCCGACGGGCGTGATGATGTCGACCATGCGCATCGAGACATCCTTCGCGCCCTGCGATTCGAGCCAGATGCGCTTGAGCGGATAATAAGGCGTGAGCTCCTCGAACGGTTTGACCGAGGAGATGCCATCCGGCGCGCTGCCCATGACGGAGCGGATGCGCACGACGCTTGGGCAACGGTCGTTGCCCTGCGGGGCCTGCACCTGCACCTCGACGCGGTGGCCGCGCTTGAGGCCGAGTTTGCGGATGAAGATCTCGGGCAGGTAGGCGTTCTCGGGGAAGAGCCGGTAGTTCGTGAAGTCGTGGACGACGAAGCCGAAGCCGCGGTCCGTGAGGTCGATCCAGCCTTCGTCGAGCAGCGGGATCTTCTGCTCGGCGGCGGCGGCGAACACGGCCGCGAGCAGCTGCTTTCGATTCGGCACGCCTTCGAACTTCGCGCCGAGCGCGCGCGCCTTCGCGCTGAGATCGGCGTGGCCGAGCGCGTAGAGCGATTTCAGCCAGATCGGCTCGGCGGCCTGCGGGCTGGAAATTTCGTCGGAGGTCTTGGCGAGGGCCTCGAGGTCGGCGAAGCGCGCCGGATCGGGCAGCTCGCCGAAATAAATCTCGCCCTTGGGCGGAGGCGGTTGCGGCGGATGCTTAGGTTGGCCGCCGTTGCCGCCACCCTGCCCGCCTCCTCCATTGCCACCCCCGCCGTGCTTGTTCCACTTGCCGCGGAATTTCTTGTCGCGCCAGCGGTTGAATTTACCGCCGCCCTGCGGCTGAAAATCGCCACCGCCATCGCCGCCGGAGGACTGGGCGTAATCGCCGCCCGCATCGCCGCCTTGGGCCGAGGCCATCGGAGCCGCTGGGGCCGGAGCGGGTGCCGAGGAGGGCTCGCGGGAAGGTGCGGCTGTCTGAGCCGGAGCCTCGGGAGCGGGCGCAGCTGCGGCCGGCTCGGACCGGCGGGACTCTTCGCGGCGAGGCTCCTCGCGCGCGGGCTCTTCCCGCCGCGGCTCTTCGGCGCGGCTTTCGACCGGGGCCTCCGCCTTGGGCGCGCGAGCGGAGCGCGCGGGACGCTCGGCGGGGGCGGCCGCTTTGGGCGCGGGCACCGGCTCGGCGGACGGGAGCAGCTCAGCCGTCGCCTCGGCCGCCGCCTTGGACTTGGAGCGGTAAAGGCGCGAACGGGTGCGCGGGCGTTTCTTCGATGCGTCGGTGCTGTCGGCCTTGGACGCGGTTGATGCGGTGTCCTCGTCGGACTTGGGGGGCAATGCCATTGCGGATGCCGGTCAGTGGTTGTGGAAGGGAGGGAGGCGACGGGCCAGTTCGCTGACTTGCTCGCGCAAGAATCCGAGGGTTCCGTCGTTCAGGAGAACGAAATCAGCCAGCTCGCATTTTCGCGCCAGGGGCAGTTGCTTGGCGAGGCGCTGGCGGGCGATCCCGAGGGGGACACCGCGTTGCTCCAGCCGCCTTAGTTGCAGAGCGGAGTCTGTGGTCACGCAAACCGTGAAATCAAATCTATTCTCCAAGCCCTTCTCGAAGAGCAGCGGCACCTCGACGATGAAGCGCTCGCCCGTCGCCGCCGCGTAGATGCGCTCCCAATGTGCGTGCAGCCGCGGGTGGAGCAGCTCCTCCAACCACCCCAGCGCCGCGTCGTCGGCAAAGACCACCGCGCCCAGCCGCGCCCGATCGATCTGCTCGTCGCGCGCGTCGAACACCCCGCGGCCGAACCGCGCGCGGACCGCCGCCTTCACTTCATCGCTCGGCAAGAGCACCTCGCGCACCACTTGGTCGGCGTCCAGGCGCACAAAGCCGTGCTCGGTGAACAAGGCTGCAGCCGTGGATTTGCCGCTCCCCATCCCTCCCGTCAGACCGACGATCAGGTTACCTCCCGTGCCCATGCGTGATGATGCGTAGAATTAGCCCACATAACGGCCTTGCCCAAGAGCGGGCAAACCCTATTTGTGAGCCATCCTAATGGCCCTGCCCCACGCCGTAGATACCACGAACCCGGACGAGGTGTATCGCCACGTCATTGGGGTTTTCTCCTCACACGGATGGCGTGAGAGCCAAGCCTTGATGGAGATTTTGTTTCGCGACATCGCCCGTCTTTTCCGCGGCGAGTGGCCCGGCTACATGGCGTGCGACATGCGCTATCACGATTTCCAGCACACGCTCCAAGCGACCGTGTGCATCGTCGATCTCGTCGACGGCCAGCACCGTGCCGGCGCCACGCCGCACCTCGACCGGCGCGAGGCGGAGAAAGCCGTCGCCGCCGCGTTGCTGCACGACAGCGGCTTCATCAAGCGCACGCACGAGCCCGCCGGCACGGGTGCGAAATACACCTTCGTGCACGAACAGCGCAGCTGCGAATTCGCCCGCGCCTACCTGCCGACCATCGGCTTCGCTCCCGCCGAGGTCGACGACGTCTGCGCCGCCATCGGTTGCACCGGCCCGCGCAACCGCATCAGCACCCAGACCTTCAGCGGCCCGACCAACCGGCTCATCGCCTGCATGCTCGTCACGGCCGATTACCTCGCGCAGCTCGCCGCCGCGGACTACCCCGACGAGCTCGACATCCTCTACGCAGAGTTCGCCGAGGCCTACGACCACGAGAATCTCCCGCCGGAAAAGCGCCTCTTCAAGAGCGCACGCGACCTGAAGCAGAAGACCCCTGATTTTTGGGAAAAATACGCGCGCCCCATGCTCGACACCGAGGCCGACGGCGTGCATCGCTATCTCACAGTCACGGGCCAACCCAATTTCTACCTGCAGGCGGTCGAAGCCAACATCGCGGAGATCCGCCGCCGGCTGCAGGCGGAGATGGCGCAAACCTAATCCCCGCCTCCCGTCAGACTGATGCTCGCCACCATCTGCTCGGCGGCGCTGGTCGGCATCGATGCCGTGCCCGTGTCCGTCGAGGTCAACACCGGTGAAACCGGTGAGCCCAAGCTCATCCTCGTCGGGCTGCCCGACGCCGCCGTCAAGGAGTCCGACGATCGTGTCTTCTCCGCGCTCAGCAACTCGGGCTTCCGCATGCCGCGCACGCGCACCACGATCAACCTCGCGCCGGGCGACCTGCGCAAGGAAGGCGCGCTCTACGACCTGCCCATCGCACTCGGCATCCTCGTCGCCGACGGCACCATCCAGAACGCCCGGCTCGAGGACTTCCTCATCGCCGGCGAATTGAGCCTCTCCGGCGCCACGCGCGCCGTCAAAGGCGGCCTTGCCTTCGCCGTGCTCGCCCGCGCCTCCGGCAAACGCGCCCTCATCCTGCCGCCCGTCACCGCCGAGGAAGCCGCGCTCGTCGAGGGCGTCCAAGTCTATGCCGTGCGCTCGCTCGACGAAGCCAAGCGCTTCCTCTCCGGCGAGACGCCGCTCCGCCCCGTCGCGCCCCGCTCGCCCGCCGCCGCGACGGCTGCCGCGGCACACGCGGACACGCAGGCGGATTTCTCCGAGATCAAGGGCCAGCACGCCGTCCGCCGCGCCGTCGAGGTCGCTGTCGCAGGCGGACACAATCTCCTGATGCTCGGACCGCCCGGCTCCGGCAAATCCATGATCGCAAAACGCGTGCCCACGATCATGCCGCGCCCGTCGCTCGACGAGTTCCTCGACATCCTCCGCATCCACTCCGCCGCCGGCCACACGATCAATGGCGAGGTGCGCTTCCTCGAACGCCCTGCCCGCGCCCCGCATCACACCATCTCCGATGTCGGCCTGCTCGGCGGCGGCGCGATCCCCGGTCCCGGCGAAATCTCGCTCGCGCACCACGGCATCCTCTTCCTCGACGAGTTGCCGGAGTTCAAACGCTCCGCCCTCGAAGTGCTCCGGCAGCCCTTGGAAGACGGCCACGTCACCATCTCGCGCAGCGCCGGCAAGGTCACCCTGCCCTGCCACTTCATGCTCGTCGCCGCGATGAATCCTTGTCCTTGCGGCTACTTGGGCGACCCGAAACACGAATGCCGCTGCTCGCCCTCGCAGATCCAACGTTACCGCAACCGCATCAGCGGCCCCTTGCTCGATCGCATCGACATCCACGTCGAGGCACCGGCGCTCTCGCTCACGGAGCTGCGCAACGACCAGCCCGCCGAAGCCTCGTCCGCCATCCGCGCCCGCGTCGAGGCGGCCCGCGAGCGCCAGCGTGCGCGCTTCGCCGGCTCGCGCACCGCCGCCAACGCCCGCATGTCGCCCGCGCAACTCAAGCGCTTCAGCGCGCTCGACCCCGCGCTCGGCGACCTGTTGCAGCAGGCTATGGAACAGCTCTCGCTCTCCGCGCGCGCCTACGATCGCATCCTCAAGGTCGCCCGCACCATCGCCGATCTCGCCGAAGCCGAGAAGATCGCCGCACCGCACCTGCTCGAGGCCATCCAATACCGCTCGCTCGACCGCAACGTGTTCTACTGAACCCCGGCAGCGATCCGTGTCGCTCCATCCTGGCGGAGGAATGCGCCGCGCCACTTGCCTCCGCACCCGGCAGCGCCCGCAGCGCGCCGCGGCGCGCCGCGGCAGATTTGCCGTTGAGTTCCCGCCGCACGCTGTGAGCAAATCGCGTGTGCGCCGCCTCCTTCTTTTTTCTCCCGCGACTGCCGGCCAAGAGCCACAGGCGCACGCGGCGGCCTCCTGACCATGTGTGGCATCGCAGGCATCGTCTCTCCCCGGCTGGCGCCGGTTGACCGTGAGGCAGCGATCGCACGGATGATTCGTCGTCAGCGTCATCGCGGCCCGGACGACGACGGCCTCGTTTCCTCCGGCTCCGCCACGCTGGGCATGTGCCGCCTCGCGATCTTCGATCCGGCCCACGGCCACCAGCCGATGAGTTCGCCCGACGGGCGATTCCACCTTGTCTTCAACGGCGCGCTCTACAACCACGCCGCGCTCCGCGCCGAGCTCGCCGCCGGCGGCTGGAGCTTTCGCACGCACTGCGACACCGAGGTGCTGCTCGCCGCCTTCGCGCAACACGGCGCGGCTTGCCTGCGCCGCCTGCGGGGCATGTTCGCCTTCGCCGTCTGGGATCGCGACCAGCGCACGCTCTTCGTCGCGCGCGATCCGCTCGGCATCAAACCACTCTACTACACCCGGCTGCCGGACGACACTTTTGTCTTCGCGTCGGAACTTAACGCGCTCCTGGCCAGCGGCGTCGTGCCCGCGGAAGTCGATCCCGTCGCCATCGGCGACTTCCTCGCCTGGTTCGCCGTGCCCGCGCCGCGCACGCTCTACCGCGGCATCGCCAATCTCCCGCCCGGCCACTCGCTGCAAGTCGATGCCAATGGCCGCGTGCAAACGGAAGCGTGGTGGCGACTGCCCGGCACTTCGGCGCAGCCGGGCAACGTCACGCGCAGCGAGATCATCGCCGGCCTGCGCGCGCAGCTCGCGGAGTCGATCCGCGCCCACCAACTCGCGGACGTGCCCGTCGGCGCATTCCTTTCCGGTGGACTCGATTCGAGTGCCATCGTCGGCCTCATGGCCGCCAGCGGCGCGCGCCGGCTGAAGACCTTCTCCATCGTGTTTCATGAGGAAGAATTCTCCGAACGCGACGCGGCGCGTTTCGTCGCAGCGGAGTTCGGTTGCGAACACCATGAGCGTCTGCTCACGGGTGCCGAGCTCGCCGCCGATCTGCCGCGCATCGTGGCGGCGTTCGATCAGCCGACGGGCGACGGCATCAACACCTACTACGCGAGCCAGGCCGCCCACGCAGGCGGTGTGAAGGTCGCGCTCTCCGGGCTCGGTGGCGACGAGTTGTTCGGCGGCTACCCGTCGTTCCGCGACATGCCCCGGCTCGCGCGACTGCTTCCGCTCTGGCGCAACGTCCCGCGCCGGCTGCGCGCGCCCGTGTTGCACTGGCTGCAAGGCAGCGGCAGCCGAAGGCGCAAGCTCGCCGACTTCCTCGCGCACGCGCGCGACCTGCACGAGCTCTGTTCGCTCCGGCGCCGCGTGCTCTCCGAACCGCTGCGCCTCTCGTTGCTCGCCCCCGAGGCGCGCCGGCTCGCACAACGCCAAGGCGCCAATCACCCGATGCTCGACGATTTCGTATTCGAGCTCGACGGCGCCGACGCGAACCGGACGGTCAGCGCCTGGGAAATGCGCACTTACATGGCGGACGTGCTGCTGCGCGACAGCGACGTGATGAGCATGGCGCACGGGCTCGAACTGCGCGTGCCCTTCGTCGACGTGCCACTGATCGAGTGGTGGTGGCGCCAACCTGCCGCCGTGCGCCACGACGTCCTGCAACCGAAGAGCGCCCTCGCCGACGCCGTGGCCGACATCGTCCCCGCAGCGATCCGGCGGCGCCGCAAGCAAGGCTTCTCGCTGCCGCTCGCCCAATGGATGCGCGCGGAGCTGCGTCCCTACCTCGAGGAAACCTTCGCCGACGCCGCGCTCGCACGCTGCCCGTGGCTCGACGCCGCCGTCGTGCAACGCCTGTGGCGCGACTACGCCGCCGGACAAACGCCGGACAACTGGTCGCGCGTCTGGACGCTCGCGATGCTGGTCGCCTTCCTCAATCGTCCTCGCACCGCGCCGTGAAGACCCTGCTGATCACTCCCGACCTGTTTGGCAGCGAAGGCGGCATCGCCCGCATCATGCGTCTCTATTTGCGTGCGCTCGGCGAGTTTGCCGGTCCGACCGACACGCTCCGCTCGTGCACCCTGCTCGACGCCGGCAATCCCGCAGCCCGCGCGCGCGCCGTGGGCGGCCCGCACCTGCGCTCGCACCGGCACAGCCACGGCAGCCGGCTGCACTTCACCGGCCAGGTGCTGCAGGCCGCGCTCGACACCGACCTGCTGATCTCGGGCCACCTGCACTTCCTGCCGCTGGCGTGGATCGCAAGCCGCTTTCAACCGCGGCTGCGCTACTGCCTCGTCGCGCACGGCATCGAGGTGTGGCGACCGTTCTCGTGGCTCGAACGCCTCGCCTTGAGCGGCGCCGAGCGCATCTTCTGCGTGAGCAATTACACGCGGCGCCAAATGCTGCGCTTCCATCCCGGACTCGAGCCGTGCCGCCTCGTCGTCGTGCCCAATACTTTCGATCCGCAATTCAGCAGCGTGGAACCGAACGAGCCCACGACACCGGCCGGCTCTGCGACGGGACCGCGCATCCTCGTCGTCTCGCGGCTGTTGTCCAGCGACCCTTACAAAGGCGTCGACACCGTCATCGAGGCGATGCCGCGCGTCCTGTCGTCGCACCCGGGCGCGACGCTGCGCATCGTGGGCGGCGGCGACGATCGCCCGCGCTTGGAAGCGCTCGCCGCCGAGCGCCACTTGGGCGCGGCCGTGACTTTCCTCGGCGCCGTGGACGATGCGACCCTGCGCGCCGAATACCGGCACTGCGACCTGTTCGCCCTGCCCAGTCGCAAGGAAGGCTTCGGCCTCGTTTACCTCGAAGCGATGACTTACGGGAAACCCTGCATCGCCGCGCGCGCCGGCGGAGCGCCCGAGGTCGTCAACCGCACCGTCGGCGAACTGGTCGACTACGGCGCCACCGATCAGATCGCCGCCGCCGTCCATGCGCTCGTGCGGCATCCCCGCGATCCCGTCGCGCTGCGCGCGCATGCCGCGGAGTTTTCGTTTCCCCGTTTCCGTGCCCGCCTCGCCGCCGAGTTGCAAGCGATCGCCGCCGCCCGCGAGGACCGCGGCGTCCCGGTCATTTAACTCCGCCCGCACCGGGCGGGCGGCATTCTCAAGCCGCCGGCAAAGGCTCTCATTCCCCTCACCTGCCGCGTGTGCTACGCTGCGTCTCAGCATGCATTCCCCTGGCCACCCCTTCGCTCTGGTTCTGCGCAGCTTGGCGTTGCTGCTCGCCGTCATCGGCACAACGTTGTCCGTCCACGCCGACCCGGCGCGCTGGGAGACGGAAATCGCCCGGCTCGTCGCGCAGGATGTCGGGGTGCAAGCCGACGTGGTGTTCGTCGGCAGCTCCTCGATTCGCATGTGGCGAACGCTGGCGAACGATTTTCCCGGCGTGCGCGTCCTCAACCGTGGCTTCGGCGGCTCGCACCTTGAGGACAGCGTGTTCTATTTCGACCGCCTTGTGCTGCCGCACACCCCGCGCGTCGTGGTGCTCTACGCGGGCGAAAATGACATCTCGGCCGGCATGACGCCGGAGCGCGTGCTGGCGGACTTCCGTGCCTTCCGCGCCCGACTGCATGAAGCGTTGCCCGCGACCCACCTGATCTACCTTTCCTGCAAACCCAGCCCCTCGCGTGCGCGCCACCGCGACGGGATGCGCAAGACCAATGACCTCATCGCCGCCGAGTGCGCCGCGGACCCGCTCGCCACCTTCGTCGACATCTTCACGCCGATGCTTGATGCCGCCGGGGAGCCGCGGGCGGAGCTTTTCATCACGGACCGGCTGCACATGAACGCCACGGGCTATGCGCTCTGGACGAGCCTGCTCACCCCGCACTTGCAAGCCGCGTTGTCTGCCGCGCCCACGCCGCCCGTGCAGAATCGCTGATCTCAACTTCACCGCATCCTCCCCATGCCACCCCGCCTGCTCCGCTTCTGCTTCTCCGCGTTCCTCGTCACGCTGACCGGTCTGTGCGCATTCGCCGCCGGCGTGACCGAGATTACTCCCGTGCCCGGTTTCGCTCAACGTCGGTTGGCCGGCGTGAAAGTGCAGGTCACACCCGACCGCGCCGACTGGACTTACGCCGTTGGCGAGCCGGCGAAGTTCCGCATCGCCGTCTTGGCGGACAATCACCCGGTGCCCGGCGCGACCGTCACCTACACCATCGCCCCCGAATACACCCGTGCCGAGCCGGTCACGCAGAGCGTGCCGCCCGAAGGACTCGTCATCGACGCCGGCACGATGCAGGAGCCCGGTTTCCTGCGTTGCATCGTCGAGACGGAGGTCGCCGGACGCAAGGTCCGCGGTCTCGCCACCGCCGGCTTCTCGCCGGAGAAAATCGTGCCTTACCAGACCAACCCGGAAGACTTCGACGCGTTCTGGCAAAAAGGCCGCGCGCAACTCGCGAAGGTTCCGCTCGAGCCGCGCCTGACGCTCATGCCCGAGGCCTGCACCGATCTGGTGAACGTCTATCACGTGAGCTTCCGCACCATCGACGTCGGCTGGTCCGGCCCCGCGCGCATCTACGGCATCCTCTGCGAGCCGAAGGCGCCCGGCCGTTACCCCGCGCTGCTCCGCCTGCCCGGCGCCGGCGTGCGTCCTTATGCCGGCGACAAATCCACCGCGGCCCGCGGCATTATCACGCTTGAGATCGGCATCCACGGCCTCCCTGTCACGCAACCCAAGGAAGTTTACGACTCACTCTACGCCGGCGCGCTGCACGGCTATTGGCTCTTCAACCTCGACAACCCCGAGACCTACTACTTCCGCCGCGTTTACCTGAGCTGCCTGCGGGCGAATGATTTTCTCACCTCGTTGCCCCAGTGGGACGGGCGCAACCTGCTCGCCGTCGGCTCCTCCCAAGGCGGCCAGCTCGCCATCGTCACTGCCGCCCTCGACGAGCGCGTCACCGGCGTCGTCTCGGTGCACCCCGGCTTCTGCGACGTGACTGCGGAATACCTCCACCGCCGCGCCACCGGCTGGCCACGTCCGTTCCGCACCGAGGAACTCAACGCCTCGCCGCATGCCACCGCCGCCAAGTTGCGCACCGCGTCGCTCTTCGACACCGTCAACTTCGCCCGCCGCCTGCGCGTGCCCGGCTACTACACGTGGGGCTACAACGACGAGGTCTGCGCCCCCACGTCGCTTCACGCCGCCTACAACGTCATCACCGCGCCCAAGACGCTCGAGCTCACCCTCGAACTCGGCCACGCCTACACCGCCGAGCAATGGGACGCCATGCAGGCGTGGATCGGCCGCGCCGTTGGCCTGAAGAACTGACCCCGCCGGCCCATGCGGCGCGCGTCGCGGACTCTCATTTTCCGGACAAAGGATCTCATTAACCGGCGCCACGCGACCGGCTAGGATGCCACCCGACCGGCCCGTCCCGGGCTGCGCTTTCCCCCATTTCATGCACAGCTTTCCCCTCGCCTCCCAGACTTGGCAGTTCCGCGATTGCACCGAAAAAGCCTGGCTGCCCGCTCGCGTGCCCGGATGCGTGCACACCGACCTGCTCCGCGCCGGCAAGATCAGCGATCCCTTCGTCGGCACGCAGGAGCTCGACGCCCAGTGGGTCGAACACCGCGATTGGGAATACCGCACGAGCTTCGAGCTGCCTGACTCGCTCGCCGCCCAGACGGGCATCGAACTCGTCGCCGACGGCCTCGACACGCTCGCGACCGTCATTCTCAACGGCCGCACCATCGCGCAGACGGACAACATGTTCATCGCGCACCGTTGGGACGTGAAGCCTCTCCTGCGTCGCGGACGCAACGAGCTGCGCATCCGCTTCGCCAGCACCGCGCCCTACGTGCGCGAGCGCAAACACCTGCACGCGCCGCGTGAGATCAACGATCCCGTCGGCGGCTGCACCGTCATCCGCAAGCAGCAATGCCAGTTCGGTTGGGACTGGGGTCCGCGCCTCGTCACCGCCGGCATCTGGCGCGACATCCGCCTCGAAGGCTGGACCGGCAACCGGCTCGAATCCGTCCGCGTGACGCAGACCCACCACGCTGATTGCTCCGTCACGCTCACGCTGGACGCCGAGCTCCGCCGCCCCGCGCCGGACGCGACCTGCCGCTGGCGCGTCTCGCTCGACCGTGTGACCGTCGCCGAAGGCACGGGCAACACGATCCACCTGCCGCACCCACAACTGTGGTGGCCCGCCGGCCAAGGCGCGCAACCGCTCTACACGCTCGAGGTCGAGGTTGTCTCCGCCGCCGGCCCGACGATCGGACGCTGGGTCAAGCGCGTGGGTCTGCGCACGCTCGCGCTCGAACGCGTCGCCGACACTTGGGGCGAGAGTTTCCGCTTCGTCGTCAACAGCCGCCCGATCTTCGCCAAGGGCGCCAACTGGATCCCCGCTCACAGCTTCGTCGCCGGCCTGACCCGCGCCGATTACGCGCGCGATCTGCGCAGCGCCGTGCAAGCCCACATGAACATGGTGCGCGTCTGGGGCGGCGGCGTCTACGAAAGCGAGGATTTCTACGACCTGTGCGACGAACTCGGCCTGCTCGTCTGGCAGGACTTCATGTTCGCCTGCACGCTTTATCCCGGGACGCCGGACTTCGTCGCCAGCGTGCGCCGCGAAGCCGAGGGTCAGATCCGCCGGCTGCGCCACCGCGCCTGCCTCGCTCTCTGGTGCGGCAACAACGAGGTGTGGTCCATCAACGCCCACCTCGCCGGCACGCCGGAGTTCGCCCGGTGGCAGGAGGCTTACGACCAACTCTTCCATACGACGCTGCCCGACGCCGTCGGCGCACACGACGGCGCCACGCCTTACTGGCCCGGCTCGCCGTGGCGCGGCGACGCCGCCGCTGATCACGCCGCCGGCGAGAAGCGCGGCGACACGCATTACTGGGACGTGTGGCACGCGCGCCACCCCGTGAAGGATTACGAGCGCTGGGCCTTCCGCTTCGTCTCGGAGTTCGGCATGCAGAGCTACAGCTCGCCCGCCACCAACGCCACGTTCTGCCCGCCCGGCGATGCCAACGTCTTCGGCCCGGTGATGGAGTGCCACCAGAAGAACCGCGCCGGCAACCAGATCATCCTCGACTACGTCTCGCGCCGCTACCGTTTCCCCAAGTCGCAGGACGACCTCATCTATCTCTCGCAGCTCAACCAGGCCTACTGCATGCAGGCCGGCGTCGAGCACTACCGCCGGCTCATGCCGCGTTGCATGGGCGCGCTTTACTGGCAGTTGAACGACTGCTGGCCCGTCGCGTCGTGGAGCTCGATCGAGTTCACCGGCCGATGGAAAGCACTCCACTACGTCGCGCGGCGCTTCTTCGCCCCCGCCGCCGTCAGCGCGCACGTGCCGGGCGACGAGGAAGTCACGATCGGCAACTACCGCCGCAGCACCGTCGCCGAAGCGCATCTCTACACCGTCTGCGACCTGCCGCAGCGCACGCGTGGCCTGCTCCGCTGGGACCTCTGGCACCTCGACGGCCGGAGCCTGCTTCGCGGCCGCAAGCAGGTGCGACTCGAGCCCGGTGCCAGCCAGTTGCAGCGCACGCTCGCGCTCCAGCGCATGCTCGCTCGCCACGGTCGCGATAACCTCTACCTGCGCATCGCGCTCGACGTCGACGGCGCCTGCGTGAGCGAGGACACCGTTTTCTTCGCGCCGCCGCGCTTCCTCGCGCTGCCGCGCGCCCGCACGAAGGTCCGCGTGAAGCTCGAGTCGCCGCGCCGCGCGGTGCTCACGTTCGCATCGCCGGTCTTCCAGCATCGCTTCGCTTTCGATCTCGCGGGCCTCGCACATCAGCCGGCCGACAATTATTTCGAACTCTACCCGGGCGAGGAGAAGCGCATCGTGGTCGAGCTCGGGCGGGCCGCCACGGTCGCGCAGTTGCAACGCGCGCTCAGCTACCGCTCACTCGTCGACACCTATTAACGTGAGCCTCGCCACCGCCGCCCCGTCCTCCGCCACGCCTGCAACGCGTCCGGCCGACCGCGTCCCGCTGCGTCAGAAAATCGCCTACGGCCTCGGCAGCTCCTGCGACATGTGGGGCCACTGGCTCTACCCGAGCATGGCGTATCCGGTGTTTAACCTCTACCTCGGCGTGCCGCCACACCTGATCGGCATCGTCCTCATGGTGAACCGGCTCGCGGACGCGCTCTCGGATCCGTTCTTCGGCTGGGTGTCCGACAACACTCGCACGCGCTTCGGTCGGCGCCGGCCCTTCATCCTCGTCGGCGCGTTTCTCGCCGGTCTGGGTCTGCCGGTGCTCTTTCTCGCTTCGCCGACGTGGAGCACGACGCAGCTGTTCCTGTTCATGCTCTCCTCGGCGCTGCTCTACGTGCCGCTGATGAGCTGCTTCAACATGCCCTACCAGAGTCTCGGCGCGGAACTGACGCCGGACTACAACGAGCGCACGGCGGTCATGTCGTTCAAGGGCGCGTTGCAGAAAGTCGCGGAGCTCGCGCTGTATTTCGCGCTGCCGTTCACCACCCTCGCCTGGTTCACCGACCCGGCGACCGGCAAGCAGAACACCTTGCTGGGCGCGCAGGTCTATTGCGCGGGGCTCGGGCTGCTGATGATCGCGATCGGCGTCATCATCTTCTTCACCGTGAAGGAGCGTTACTACGCGCACCTCGTGCAACAGGGACAGGAAAAGGTGAAGCTGCGCGAATCGTTCTACGAGACGCTGCGTTGCGCGCCGTTCCGCATCCAGCTCGGCATGTCGCTCGCCTTCGCCACCGGCACGAGCATGGTCAGTGCGCTTGGTTACTACGCCACTGTCTATGTCGTGTGCGGCGGCGATTCCGTCAGTGGCAACTGGTGGAACGCACGCATGGGCATCGCCTACATGGCGGGCGGCTTCCTCGCCGCGCCGGCCTTCGCCTTCCTCGCCCGCCGACTCGGCAAGCAGCGAGCCGCGGCCATCGCGATCGCGTCCGGCATCGCGGCCTTCGGCGGCACGTGGTGGCTCTACACGCCCGCCGTGCCGTGGCTGCAGGTGCTCGCGTCGGGCGGCATCGGTTTCGCCAGCGGCGGCTTCTGGATGCTGCTGCCCGCGATGGGGGCTGACATCATGGATTACGACGAGCTCAACACCGGCAAGCGCCGCGAAGGCGCATTCTCCGCCTGCGGCTCGTGGATCAGCAAGGTCGGCATGTCGCTCGGCGCAGGCGCGGCGGGTTTCGTGCTCAACTTGACCGGCTTCGACGCCGCGCTGCCGGTGCAGTCGCCCGACACGATTCTCCTCATCCGCGTGATGCTCGCGTCCATCCCGGTCGCCGGACTCACGCTCGCCTGGGTCATCCTGCTGCGTTACCCGCTGGGCGTCGCGCAGGTGGAGGACATCCGCCGCCAGCTGGAGGCGCGCCGCGGCACCGTTTAGCACGGAGCGTGTGGCTGGACCCTTGCCACGCCACGCGCGCTCACCCACGTTCGTCCCGACGTGAAGCCCCAAGTCCTGCTCGTCTTCCTCACGCGCTTCGAGGAGTGCAACGCCATGCTGAAGGGCGTGGCGCACTACGAACGCACCCACCGCCCCTGGGCCGCCTTCCTCGACGACGAAGCGCGTGCCGAGAACGACCCGCAGTGGCTGCGCAGCAAGACCTGGCACGGCGTCATCAGCCGCCACACCACGCCCGGCCTCGTGCAGGCGTGCCGCGAGCTGAAGCTGCCGCTCGTCGATCTCAACGACACCGTGCCTTTCCGCGGCGTGCCGAAAATCCGGCCGGACAACACCGCCCTCGGCCACCTCGGCGCGGAGCATTTTCTCGAGCGCGGCCACCACCACTTCGGTTTTTGCGGTTTCCGCAACGACGGCTGGGCCTGCGAGCGCCGCGACGGCTTCATCGAGGCGCTCGCGCTCGCAGGGCAAACTTGCGAGGTCTTCGACGTCGATTATCCGGGCGACCTGACACCATTCTGGGACGAGCGCCAGACCTCCGCGCTCGCCGCCTGGCTCAGCGCGTTGCCCAAGCCGGTCGGCGTCATGGCCTGCAACGATCTGCGCGCGCTCCAAGTCGTGAGCGCCGCGCAAGCCGCCGGCCTGCTCGTGCCCGAGGAAGTCGCCGTGCTCGGCGTGAACAACGACACCATCCGCTGCGAGCTCGCCTACCCGCCGCTCTCCAGTGTCGCGACCAACGCCTTCCAATCCGGTTACCTCGCCGCCGAGTGCCTCGCCCGGCTCATGGAAGGCGAAAAGCCCGAGAGTCTCGACGTGCGCGTCGAGCCGCTGTCCGTCGTGCCGCGCCATTCCACTGACGTGCTCGCGATCGACGATCGCAACGTCGCCGCCGCACTCGGTTTCATCCGCGAGCACGCCTGCCACAATATTACCGTCGAGCAGGTGTTGAAGGCTTCTTTCGCCTCGCGCAGCCAGCTCGAGAAAAAATTCCGCCGCCTGCTCGGCCGCTCGCCGCAAGCCGAGATCCGCCGCGTGCAGGTCGCGAAGATCCGGCAACTGCTCTTCGAAACGGATTTCCCGATGAAGAAGATCGCCGAGCTCACGGGCTTCGAACACGTCGAATACATGTGCGTCGTGTTCAAGCGCCTCACCGGCGACTCGCCGGGCGTCTACCGCCGCAAGGTGCAGGCGCAGAAATAGGCCTTCAGCCCGCGCCTCGCTTGCAACGCGCCACCGCGGTGACGCCACGGACGGAGACGTCGTTTTTCCACCGATTCGCCGACCGCAAAGATTCTCAATCCACGTATAACCGAACTCATTTCCGATCGCCGCTCCGCAAGGTAACTTCGACCCGTCCAGCGTTCGTCCGCCCCCACCCCTTTGTTTTCCGCTGTGCTCCGTCTGTCGACTTTTTCGTTCGTGCCCCGCTATGGCGCGTTGCTCCACCGCCATCCTCGGCCCTTTCCGGCGCCATCCCTCGCGCGCGTGGACGGCTGATCCACGCCCTCCAGACACACCGGCAATAGAACTTCACGACCACACCTCGCACCCCATGAAAAATCCGCCCCCGCCCCGCGTCTCACCGGTCCGACCCGCGCTCGCGTCCCTGCTCGCCGCCGCGGTTTCCCTGTGTCTCGGCGCCTCCGCCGCCGGACAGTCGACCACGACGATTCAGGACCAGACCGCCCCCGCCCCGGAGGAGCGCAAGATCAAGCTACCGCTCGAGGCCGCCGAGGAGGAGGAGACCGTGCAGCTTTCGCCCTTCACCGTCACCGCCGAGGCCGACCGCGGTTATCAAGCCACCTCCACGCTCGCCGGCACGCGCCTGCGCACCGAGCTTCGCGATGTCGGCGCCGCCATCTCCGTCGTCAACGCGCAGTTCCTCGCCGACACCGCCTCGACCAACGCGAAGGACGTGCTCGTCTACACCACCGGCACCGAAGCCGCCGGCATGGGCGGTAATTTCTCCGGCGTCGCCACCGGCCAGGGTTTCTCGAACCCCGAGGACGGCCTCGTGAGCCCCAACAACGCCACCCGCGTGCGTGGCCTCAGCGGCGCCGACCTCACGCGCGATTTCTTCAGCACCGATATCGGGATGGACTCCTACAACACGGAGCGCATCGACATCTCGCGCGGCGCCAACGCCATCCTCTTCGGCCTCGGCAGTCCCGCCGGCATCATCAACAACCAGCTCAAGATGCCCAAGCTCCGCGAAAGCGGCATCACCTTCACCCAATCCGTCAGCCGCTACAGCTCGCACCGCGAGGTCCTCGACGTGAACCAAGTCGTCGCCAAGGACCGCCTCGGCATCCGCGTCATCGGTCTCAACGACGAGCGGCAATACCGCCAGCAACCCGCCTTCGAGGACGACCGCCGCCTCTACGCCGCGCTCCGCTGGGAGCCGCGCCTGATCAAGAACGGCTTTACCCAGCTCCAGGTCAGCTACGAGCAGGGCAACATCGAGGCCAACCGCCCGCGCGTCACGCCGCCGATGGACGGTCTCACCGTCTGGTTCGACGTGCTCAACAAGGTCCAGCTCGATCCCACCAGCCCCAGCACCGTCACGAACGATCCGCTGCTCGGCGCCCACCTCGGCTCCGCCGGCCGCTGGTTCGGCCAGGTCGGCGCCGTGTTCACCGATCCCGCCTCCGACACCCAGGGCGGCAACGGCGTCCCGGCCTTCATGATGAGTCGCGGCGGCACGCCCCTCTTCACCCAGTGGTTCGGCGTCTACAACTACACCGCCGCCGGCAACAACCCGAACTTCTTCCTCAACCAACAATACGCCCCTGCTGGCGAGGCCTACGCCGGACTCTGGAAATATCAGGAGCTCAGCGATCCCACTATCTTCGACTTCTACAACAAGCTCCTCGACGGCCCGAACAAACGCGAGTTCACCGAGTTCAACGCGCTCAACGCCTCGCTCCGCCAGACCTTCTTCAATGACGCCGTCGGCGTCGAGGTCTCCTACGACCAGCAGAACCACGCGCGCCGCAACCGCAGCCTCGTCGGGTTCGACGCCGCCATGATCCACGTCGACATGCAGACGAAGCTCGTCGACGGCTCCCCCAACCCGAACTTCGGCCGTCCCTACTTCGCCTCCGATTCTATCGGCAACTACATGGTCGACACCGACCGCGAAGCCTTCCGCGCCACCGCCTACGCCACGCTCGATTTCACGAAGAAGGAAGGGTTCCTCCGCCACCTCGGTCGCCACACCTTCACCACTGTTTACAGCGATCAGGAAAGCCGCCGCCTCTCCCGCACGCACCAAGGCTACGCCTACACGACGGACCAAAACATCTACGCCGACAGCGCCAGTGCTCTCTCCTATCCGGGCTACGCCGCCATCCACTATCTCGGCGATTCGATCGCACACCTGAACTCGGCTTCCGGTGCCAACATCGCCGGTCTCACCGCGCTCCACGAGCCGATCCCGACAGGCACCGCACTCCTCTTCGACAACCGCATCGACCAGTGGGTCTACGCGCCCGTCTCCGTCATCACGCCCGAGCGCGATCTCGACAAACTCTACTCCAACGCCTCGCGCTCGTTCAACACGACGCGCAGCTACTCCGCCATCTGGCAGGGCCACCTGCTCAACCGCAAACTCGTCGGCCTCGTCGGTTGGCGCGAGGACGAGTTCTCGCTCTACGACGCGGGCGTCCCGCCCACCGTCCCCGTCACCGGTCAGGTTAATCCCTTCGATCCTGCCTGGGTCTTCCCGGCCACACCCAACATCTACGCCAAGGACCAGACCGTCAGCTGGAGCGTCGTCGGCCACACGCCCGATTTCATCAAGCGCCGCCTGCCGCTTGGCATGGATGTGAGCGTTTCCTACAACGAGTCGGAGAACTTCCGCCCGTCCTCCACGGTCGCCGACGTCTACGGCCGCCCCTTCTCGCCGCCCTCCGGTTCGACCAAGGATTACGGCGTCACCATCGGCCTCGCGAACAACAAATTCGTCCTCCGCCTCGTCCGCTACGAGACGCGTCAGGCCAACGACGTCAGCACCTTCTACAACACCTTCTGGCCCGGCAACGATCTCGTCCGCGCCATGAACGGCCTCCGCGGCACCAACACCTCCGAGGTGCTCATCAACCGCTGGTTCGGCTACCAGCCCGGCGACCCGAACTACCTGCCGGTGCGCGCCAGCATGACGAGCTCCACCAGCGCCAATCCCTCGCTCACCACCGCCGAGCGCAACGCCCGCACCGCTTGGTTCAACGCCCGCACGCCCGAGGAGTGGCTGCGTCCCGTCGACCCGCTCCTCGTGCAGAGCTGGGGCATCACCCAGAACGCCAGCGGCACCTGGACCGCCACCCGCCCGCCGAACGTTGGCAACATCGCCGACACCGAGTCGCGCGGCACCGAGATCGAGGCCACCTACAACCCGCTTCCAAACTGGCGCATCACCTTCAACGCCGCCCGCCAGGAGGCCTTCCGCTCCAACTACGGCAAGGACTTCGAGGAATTCATCGCGAACAACCTCCCGCTCTGGACCGACGGCGACGGCGTCATCGCCTCCAGCATCCGCGCGCAGAACGGTTTCGAGGACATCCCCTACTTCAACAGCGTCACCGGCTCGCGCTTCGGCGTGATGGCGATCAACAACATGTATATCCCCTACCTGAACGCGCTCGCCGCCAACAACGCGTCCGTGCAGGAGCTGCGCAAGTGGCGCTTCAACTTCGTCACCAACTACGAGTTCACCAGCGGCCGCCTCAAGGGCTTCGGCATCGGCAGCGCCGTCCGCTGGCAGGACCGCGCCGCCATCGGCTACGGCGTGAAGAAGAACGAGCTCGGCATCTGGGTCTCCGACATCGAGCAGCCCTTCTACGGTGACGAGGACCTCGACGTCGACCTCTGGCTCCGCTACGCCCGCAAGCTGAGGAACGGAAAGGTCCGTTGGTCCATCCAGTTCAACATCCGCGACGTGCTCGGCAACGACGACCTCATCGCCGTCACCGCGCAACCCAACGGCCAGGTCGCCTCATTCCGCATTCCGCAGCCGAAGCAGTGGACGCTCACGAACACCTTCGCCTTCTGACAAGGTCGCTGAGGGCCCCCTCGTAGGCCGCGAGCTTGCTCGCGCCCACACCTGCAAGCCTCCGCTCTCCGCGGAGGCTTTTTCTTGGTGCGTATCCCGGCCACGCGCCGCACCAGCGTCCCCGCCGCCCGCCCAATCTCCCCTTCGCCCGCTCTCTTCCAGTAGACACCGTGCTCGCACGCACCGCGCTATTCAGGCGCGACCAAGGTCTCCGCCCACCCGGCCGACAACGTGGCGGAGCGCGGGGCTGCGCCCCAGGCAGCGCGCCGGCACACACCCCTGGCGCCTTCCCATTCCGGGGGCCAAGCCCCAAGCCGGTTTGTAGTCTAATAGACTACAAGTATGCCGACACGCACCGCTCATGGATGCGCATGGTCGCCGCACGCCCGAATCCCCAGCGCGCATCCGGCACGCACAGTCGGCCCGTTTTCATTCGGGAAAGTGCACCTGCGAGGAGCGCCAGGCGTCCGACATCAGCGCGCTCCCGAGTCCTTGGGCGGTGCCTGCGATCCCAAGTAAGTTTGTAGTCTAATAGACTACAAACCGCAGGCTGCCTCGGAGGGGAGAACGGGAACGCGCGTGGCCGGCCACCGCCGGGGCGCGACCAAGGTTGCTGCCTACCCAGAGGCGAACCCTCCTAGGCAGCGAGCTTGCTCGCGCTAACACCGCCGCCTCGCTCACTCGATCTTCTCGATCAGCACCGCCGCGTGACGCGCGATCTCCGGCGTCGCCACGCGCAAGGCGCCTCCGGCATGGGCGCGCTCCTCGACCTGCGCCGGCCCGCCGCGCTCCATGTCCCACCACATGATGCGCCAGCGTCCCGCGTCCACCGCATCCAGCACGAGTTCCCCGCTTGCCGCCGCCGTCGGCGCCGCCGCCATGACGCCCTCGCGGTGCCAGAGATAAACCATCGCCGCCGTCGCGCTGCGCCGCCCGATCGCCGCCAAGGCCGTCACCTCGTCCCCCTGCACTTGGATGCTGCCGATGCGGAAGGAATCGGGCCCGAGATTGCGCAAGGTCACCGCGTGGCGCCCCGCCGGCACCGCGAAAGCCAGCTCGCCCGGACGCAACGTTTCCTTTGAGGCGCGCTTCTCGCGCGGCCATGTCACGCGCTCTTTTCCACCGCCGTCGCGCTCGATCGCGATCGTCGCACCGCGTTCGCCGACATCTTTCAACCGCACCTGCACGCGCCCGGGCGCGACGCGGTCGAACACCAGTGTCACACGGTCCGGATGCCCATCCGCCAGTAGCGCGCGCCGGGGCGGCACCACGTATTCCGGCACATCCGCCAGCGCGACGAGCGGATCGCATGCGGCCGCCACGTCGAGCGTGAGCGGCTCACGCGCCGCCCAGTGAAATCCCGGGGTGAGCACCTGAGGCACGCACACGGCGGTGTGAATCTCCGGCCGAAATTCCTGCAGCTCGTGCGTCCGCTCCGCAAACCGCGCCTGCGCCACAAAGCGGCTCCACGCAGCGAATTCTCCCCAGCGCGGCGTATCGAGCACACGGTCCCAATACCACAACTGCGCCGGCAGCGCGCCCGCCGCCATCAAGCCGGCCCACAGCGGCGGCACGAGCCCCGCGCCGCTTACCTTGTCCTCCGACGTCGCGAAGGCTTGGTGATCGTCGCCTATCTCGCCGTAGAAAACCGGCTTGTCCGCCGGCAGCGGCAAGCCCGGGAAACGCCGCGCATGCGCCAGACCGTTCACCGCGTAGAGATGCGGTTGGTAGTAATCCATCGTGCGCCAGAGCGGACTCGTCAGATCCTCCGCACTCGTCGTGACGAGGTGACCGTGCGGGTCGTGACGCCGCAGGTAGTCCGCCATCTCGGCGTGCCAGCGCACGACCGCATCGTGCCGGCGCGAGCGTTTCCACGCATCGGTGTAGTGCACCTCGTTGAAAAGTTCCCACGCCAGCACCGCCGCGGAGTATCCGTATCGCGCGGCAAAATAGCGCAGCTTCAACCGCGTCTCGCGCTGCGCCCGCGCATCGGTGAAGAACGCCGCCGGGTCAGCGAGGAAGCCTCCGTTGCGCGTGTTCCATGGATGTCGGGGCCAGGACGGATTCACCTCCGTGCTGAACTGCCCGTGCTGGAACAACACCACCTGCACATAGAGCCCGTGCTCCTCTGCGGCCGCGAGCAGCCTGTCCCACCGGCGCGCGATTTCGAGATCTAGTTCGCCCGAAGCCGGTGAGCGCGCGGGCTCTTCCCGCCACGCGGGGTCAAGTTCGCCCCAGCTCACGACCCAGAGTCGCACCCAGTTCGCACCCGCGTCCCGCAGCGCTGCGAAGGCTCGCAGGTAATAGGCATCGTCGCGCGCCCAGGCCACATTCAGCCCGACTGGATAATACGGCGCGCCGTCGGTGCGTTGAAAGGCGTCCGCTTGCGCCGGATGCCGCCGCACCGCCGGCACCGCGAGCGGGCCGTCGTGCACGATCGTCGCGCCGCCTTCGAGCGCGATCTGAGGTTCGGTCCGCTGCCCCGCCGCATCGCCGCGGCGCACACGCTGCAATCGATATTCGCCCCGGGCTTCGGCCCGCACACGCACGCGCCACAGGCCGTCGCCGTCGAAGAATGCGGGAAACGCACGCACCGTGCCGTCCGGACGCCGGATTTCCGCCCACCACTCCTGCGCGAATGGCTGAGCGCCGACCTTGGCCGGGCGAAAAGCGAACTCCACGAACGTGCGCGCGCCCTTCGTATCGAGGGCGACCGACGCCACAGCCGAGCTCAGGCCCGAAACCCAGCCGGCGAGAAGGAAGATCAGCACACGTCGCATGCGCAGAGGAAACGCATCCACCCAAGACGGGGCGACGGCACGGGGCGACAGAATACTGGGGCTCACACGTCCACTTTAACGCGCCGCCCTGCCATCAGCCATGAGAGCGCCCGCGCGCAGGATTGAGACGGATTTCTCCGTCGCCCTTCCGTCGTCCGTCGTGGGGATCAGGAGGTTTTCGGCGCCTCAAACTCCGCCCAGCGCAACGCCATGATCAGCAGCGCCCACCAGGTCACCAGCACGCCGGGATGCTGGAATGGAAAGTCCATTCCGGCATGGATGAGAGTCTGCAAGGACCCGAGGAAAATCATCAGCGCAAACGGATGTCCCCAGCCCCCCGCCTTGATCCAACGCCACAACCACCAGAAGTAGGCCACTGCGATCAGCAGCACACCGGCGATGCCCTGTTCGATGGGAATCTCCAGCCAGTCGATATGCGCATGTTCCCAGAAGTAGCGCCCGCCGCCGGAGATGAATTTGTTATCGCGAATGTAGTTCGGAAACAGAAACCGGAAACTCCCGGCGCCCGTGCCGCGCACCCAGTGGTCCTCCCACATCTTGATCACCCGTTCGCGAGACTCCACCCGCATGCGGTAACTCGTCTCCTTCTCGCCCATCTTCTGAAACGCCTCGAAACGCTTCTCGAGTTTGCTGAAATCCAGTTGTTGCAATGCAAACACCCCCGTGCCCGCCAGCAGTAACATCAGAGTCGCGGTCACGAGTTTGGGCGTCGCTCCCGCGCTTCCCAACCGCAGCCGCAGCACGAACCAGCCCAACAGAGCGAGCACCATGAACAGCAGCACAATCAATACCGAGGATCGGGCATAGGTGTAAGCGATGCCCGCCACGAAGACGAAGGCCACGAAAAGCCATACGGGCCCGGGCGTCGAATGCGCCATGCGCCGCCGCCCTTCGTAGTGGCTCCACGCCGCGAGTGAGACCGCCACGGCGGCGATGAGGCACAGGTAGGCCCCTGCGTGATTGCGGTAGGTGAAGGCGCCGAAGGCAGTGGAATTTCTCACGAACCGCTGCCACAGCACCACCTGCTCGTATTCCGGACCGGAGAAACGGTGAATCAATCCCACCGTCACCAAGGCCAGACCGTTCGCCACCAGCACCCAGCACAGGATCTGCAAAGCACGTCGACGCGTTACGCCGATCCACAGCGCGCAGACCAGCAACCACGCTGATGCGTAAACCGCGAAGGTGCGCCAGACATTATAGAAGGCGAAAGGCGTGTCCGCACTGGTCGGCAGCCAAGCGATGTTGGGCAGCGGCAGCATGCCCCACCTGTAGCCATTGGTTTCGTAGAACCAGGAAGGGTTGAAAGCCCCCGCGACCATCAGGCCGAGGAAAGGCAACCCGAGCCAGAAAAGCGGAAACCGCACCAACCGCCACCACGGGTGCAATTTAAAATCGGGCCCGTCGCTCAGCACGCCGTCGTAGGTGCGGGGCCACAGCGCAATGATGAATGCCAAGCCCGCCAGACCGGCGCTCCCCACCTGCGTCCACGCCCGCTCAAGGCTGTAGCACCAAGGCAACAGGATCAGGTGCAGACTGGCGACCACCAGCAACGCCCGCTCCAGCGGGTGCAAGGGCGGACGCTTCTTGGCAGTGGCGGCAGCGGTTCTCACGGGGCCGGATTAAGCGCGGTCCGCCCCGGCTTGGCAAGCGGCCTGCACGGCAGAAATATCCCAAGGGCCAATTAGCAACAAGGAGGCACTTCTGCTACTCGCCGGAACTGAGTTCCACCACCCGCGCCTTGCGCACTTCATAGACCGCTGGCAGCAACCGCGGTCGGAAGTGGAAGACGAGCGCCGCCGGCTCGTGCTCAAGGAAACGCCACGGCAGTTCCATCCGTCCATAGAAAGCCGGAGTAAAATTCGCGGGCATCTCGGCAAAAAGCTGCCACTGCGTTTGAATCGGGAAATCGATCGCCATCATGAAGAGGTTGCCCGTCCGAGTGCGCACGTGCGGCCAGATGGGCTCCCGGTCCAAGCGCGAGAAATTGGGATGAGACAGCGGTTGATCGACCGGATGGACTTGCGCAATCGTGCGAGGAACCAAGCGCAAATCCATGCGCAACAGACTTTCCCTTGAGAACCGCAAGCCGTCCCGCAACGGCAACTCCGCCACGGCTGGGCGCGTGGGTTCGTCTGGGAACCCAGACACCGTGAAGCGCCACACGTCATTCTCCTCCGTTACGGACAGCCCCTTGGTGACGCGCCAGCGTCCCATCGCATGGAGCACTTCCTCTTCGGATGCGCGAGGCCGAGTATCCAAAAAATGGGCGTTCGCTCTGACGGCAGCTCCGGCCGCAGAGAAATCCTCGACTACCCTCTCCTGACTGTCGCGAGGATCGGCGAACACCCTCGAAGAAAAGCGCGCAACTCCTGGTCCACGCTCGGGAACAAAGGCAACGCTCCATTCTGTGGCGCGAAGAAAGCTGGCGGCAGACAGTTCAACGGGGACTTCCCGCATTTCGCCTGGCTGCAGCCGCATAGGCATTTCAGTTAACCCGTCTCGGACGCCTTCAATTCGCAGCGTGCCCACCACGGTATTCGGTGCAAAATTATAGATCCGCAATTGCCCGCTCCCTACCCAACCGGCGGTAGTTTTTTTGGTGAGCCAATACCCTCCGTAGCTTTTAGCCTGCTGCATCGCAGCTCCAGCAATGAAATCGATCACCACAGGAGAGGGTGCCTCCGCGAACACATTTAAACCACGTGGCCGGGGAATAGCAGGCTGATGCAGCAACCACGCTAGCGCCGGCGATACCTCCCACTCGCCAAACTTGCGTCCGATCTCACGCATCCACGGCTCAATCTCCGTCGCCCCAAAATCACTCGGGCGAAAGTCGACCCCGCCGGCAGTGAAAATGTCAGTCGCAGCCTTTTTTCCGCTCACGACAGAGTCAGCCTCTTGCGGCTGAGCGAATGTTTTGGGGCGCATGGTCAGCCCGTATTCTTTCGCGCCATATTCAAGGTAAGGCGGGAGATAAAACGCCATCGGCGCCTCAATCCCGAGCGCTTCGATCTGTGGGCGGACATCCTGGAAAAATTTCCATTGGCTGACGCGTCCCTCGGTTGTGGCTGCAGCTCTACCGCTGAGCAACGAATACCCATGTTCCGATAGAAAAGCGGGGAGCGTTTTTCTGACAAATGAGCGTGGAGCGTTTGTCGCTGCTAACTGATTAGCATGACCAAGCTGACGGCCTCCTGGCACAGTTAATCCAGCTCCTGAATCACCCGCAGCCATGCGTGCACCGCTAGTTTGAGCGAGCGCCGATTCGAACATACGATAAACCCCTGAAAAATCCTGCGCGTAGCCGTAATAATGATAGTGAAAGCCATCCGTGTAGGACAGAAACCCGTTCTCCATCAAGCGCTCGAAATAAGGCCCCGGCGGCAAAGCCAAGGGAGCCATCACGACGAGCGGGAACCGCGGAGACCGTCGCCGGGGGCTAGGTGCATGCTGTCGGCCGGGTGGTGGCCGCCATCCCAACGTGCGCTCCGCGCCTGCATACAGGCCAAGATACATCGCCTTGAGAAAGGCCGCGTAGCTCTCGGGATTCTCCAGAACGAAACCCACATCAGGCTCGTTGTCGATTTCCCACGCTTCCACCCGCGTGCCGTAAGCCCTGGCCAAGGCCCAGCCCCAGCGATAGCCTTCCCGCAAGTCCAGTGGTAGACCACCCGAGGGTCTCAATCCTCTGTGTCCGCCAACCCATCGCTGATTTTCAGCGCGCAAGAAGAACATTTTATGCATCTGCTGCTTTCGCAGCACATCCAAGGCTTTTCGCATCTCGACATTTGAGGGAATTGCATTCGCCAACGGCAGACTACCGCGCAAGCGAGCCCACCCACGCATCTCTAGTTTCCACGACCCATCCCCGAATGCGCGAGCGAGCGTAGCAACTGGAGCGCTATCTAGGCCACGTCCCGCTACCGGCTCCAGCATTACCTCCCGCACGCAAAGCCATGCTCCAAGGCCGATGAGAATCACCGCGCTGCAAGGCGCCCAAACGGCGAGATTCGGTTTATTGAGCATAGGCAAGCGCAGGGCAAAAGACCACCCTATCGCCGATTGTCAATCCGCCGGTCCCATACGCCATGCCAGGGATTTAGCGCATCACTCACGTCGTAAAAAGGACTCGACTGGTCGCGAAGCTCAAGGGATGTTTCGCATTTACCTTGGTCATGCCTCAACGTTCCCACGCCTCGCAAGCACAACGCTCTTTGCTAATTCTTCTCCTGCTCGGAGACACGTTGGTCTCCTTCCTCGGGCTGAGTTTGGCCTACTGGCTGCGCTTCGAGACACCGTTGCGTAAGATCGGCATCGAAGCGCTGCAGGCCAATTATTTTGACTACCTACCCCTTATCTATCTAGGCACCCTCTTTTTCGTCGGGTCCTTCGGTGTGCTGGCGGCCTACGATGCGCGACTTCTGCTCCGACCTCACCGAGGACTCAGCATCCTGATGCGTGGAGTTTTCTTTTGGGTGCTGGCCTTCTTGGGTGTATCGCTGGCGCTCAAATTCGAGCCGGCGATTTCCCGTCTCTTCGTGCTCTTCGCTTCGGCCACGACGCTGCTGCTGCTGTCGCTGTGGCGGTGGCTTTTCCACGAGAGCGTCTCCCGTAGCCACCTCCGCGATGAACTTGCTCAGACCGTGATCATTCTTGGTTGGTCCAAGGAGGCAACCCGCTTGGTCGAAGCGATCCAAGTCGATGCCAATCACCCCTACGATGTGAGGGGCTTTGTAAGTAGCCACCAGCACGATTCTGGGAACGCAGCACTGCGGCATCTCGGCGCAATCGGCGACCTCGATAATGTGCTGTCCACCGTCCACCCCAGCATCCTAGTTGTCGCCGACCTTGAGCTAAACCGCGAACAACTCGTGCAAGTCGCCGCTCTCTGTGAACGCCACTATGTCGCCTTCAAGGTCATCCCTTCCTTCTTCCAGATCTTCGTCAGCGGACTGCGCTTACAGACTATCTCGGGTGTCTCGATTCTTGGCATCGAAGCCCTTCCGCTGGATTCGTTGCCCAACCAACTGATCAAACGCGCCATCGATATTCTCGGTGGCATGGTGGGGCTAATAGGCTCTCTACCTATCATGTTAGTCCTTGCCTACTTGGTGAGGCGCGAAAGTCCGGGAGCTGTGATCTATCGCCAAGTCCGCGTCGGCCTGCATGGACGACCATTCACCATCTACAAAATGCGCTCAATGCGCCTTGATGCGGAGGCTCAGAGCGGTGCCCGTTGGGCGGTGAAAGATGATCCTCGACGCCTCAAAGTCGGTGCCTTCATGCGCGAGTGGAACCTGGATGAGCTACCACAGTTTTGGAACGTGCTCAAAGGGGACATGAGCCTCGTAGGGCCGCGACCCGAGCGCCCTGAACTCATCGCTGAATTCGAAAAGCAAATTCCTCATTACAACCCTCGCCATACTGTTCGTCCCGGACTTTCAGGCTGGGCTCAAGTCAACGGACTGCGGGGCGACACCAGCCTCGTCGACCGCGTGAAATACGACCTCTATTATATCGAAAATTGGTCCGTCTGGTTTGATTTCCAGATTATGCTGTTAACCTTTGCCCGACGCAAAAACGCCTACTGATCCGGCTTTCACGCCTTCTTTCCCAGCACGTTCAAGTAAAATTCCAGCACCCGGCCGCAGCAAACCTGCTGATCAAATAATTTGACGGCCAATTGCCGGTGATTGCGCGTTGCATCCGCCCGGGCTAATCCAGCCGCACGATTGATCAAAGCCGCGAAACCATCGGTGTCTCCCTGTGCTGAGAACCAGCAATGGCTGAGCCCCAAGCGCATGAATTCCCTGTTCCCCGGGACATCAGATAGAATGAGTGGCAGGTCGCAGGCTAGTGCTTCTAATACAGCAAAAGAGAGCCCTTCGTAGCGCGACGTTAGTGCGAAAGTGTCTATCCCTTGGTAGAACCGCTGAGGGTTGGAAAGATAGGCTATACGCTTATAGCGCTGCCTGATATCTGCGCCAGCCATGATGGCCTCCGCCTCATCCACAAGCTCGCCATCGCCCAGATGGAGGAAAAAGATCCGCGGATCGCTTCTCATGGCAATAACTATGGCCTTATACAATGTCAGGGGGTCTTTTTGCCTGGAAAAGCGACCGGCAGTGCCCACCACAAACGCATCCGCCGGTATGCCGTGATCACGACGCCAGTCAGCGCGTGTCGCGGCATTAGCAGGCGTAAACGCATTCGTATCAACGCCGTTCGGAATCACCTGTTGCCGTTCCGGGGCAATTCTCAGGATATCGTGAGCAAACAGCCGCTCATCTTCCGATACGCAAATCGTGCTTCCGATCCCTCCGAGTATCCGTTCTATTCCATTAAACAATGCTTCCGCTGGTTTCCCGCCATCTGCCATTCCATAGTAGGCGTTGGGCGTATAGACGACTGGACGCCGGCAGGCGAAGGCAGCCACCCGACCTAATGCGCCAGCTTTTGAACTATGAGTATGAATCAGCGATGGCTTTGTTTCCCGGATAAACCGGATCAACTTAAGCCAAGCGACTGAATCCTTCACTGCGGGCGCGTTCGCCACCTGCAGGTCCATCGTGCGACCGCCCCGCATGGTAATCTCAGCCACCAACTCAAATAGGCGGTCAGACGGGCGCCGCGATGAATATGCCAGATCCACTTGCACGCCACGGCCCATGAGATGTCGGACCAAGCCCTCAACGTGACGAAAAACGCCATCCCGTCCGGGCTCGACCACTTGCATGATTCTTAGTGCCATATGTTCAGCTTCTCCGCCAACTGTGCGCCTGCCGCCGGCCAGGAAAACAATCCCGCCCGTGACAACCCACGCGTAATCAATTTTTCTCTCGCGCTTGGACTATTCGCCAACTTGCGCATGGCCTCGACCAATTCCTCCACTGACTGCGGATTGACCTGCCAAGCAGCATCGCCGGCAATTTCAGGAAGACACGAGCAATTTGACGTTATCACCGGACAACCGCTGTAAAACGCCTCTACAATCGGCAGGCCGAACCCCTCTTCCAAAGAAGGGTAAATAAACGCGGTCGCTCCTTTGTATGCGGAAGCCAGTTCCGTGTCATTTATGTATCCAGTGAAAGTTACATTTCTGGCCTCGGCCAGCTCATGCGCGAAATCGCATACCGAGAACCTCGATTGCCGCCGTCCGACGATTTTCAGTTCAAAATCAGGTATTTCTTGGTTTAGGCGCGCCCAAGCCGCCAAAATGGTTTTGAGATTTTTGTGCGGCTGCAGGCTGCCCACGCATAAAAAATACGGGCGTCTTGGGGCGGGCATCTCACTATTCCGAAGCGTCTCCACGTCGATGCCAGGACCTTGGTAAATCACATGTATCCGCTCGGGCACAATGCCTAGGCGGTTTATCAAGCTGCGCTTCACATAGGCGGAAAAGCAGATGATCGCGTCCGCGCGTCTGGCTGCTTGGCCGCAGGCATAGCGATACCAGACTCGAAACGCAGGTGTGAATACCTGAGGAAGCAGCATGAAATTGATGTCGTGGACGACCATGATGTGGCGGTGCCCCGGATGCAGAATCGGCCCTGTGCCCATTAGGCTGAGTAAGGTCCGGGCGCGCGACATCGCCGGCCAAAGCAATTGCTCCCACAAGTGATCCGCTTTACCATTTGGAGATGGCATGCGCCGGAAAATAGCACTGGCACCAGCCGCGATTTCGCCAGCGCGTTCTTCGGCACCGCGGGGAATGAAAAGCTCGAACTCGCCGGCTCTCGCTGCGCGCAGCGTTGCCGTCAGCAACCGCGTAGCACTGCGCTGCGTCCCCGTAGGATTGTTTACGCGCAAAAAGCGCCCAGAGACACTTATATTCATTTCTTTTCGCCAATCACGTCACGCACGATCTCATCGAGCTTGTGGGCAATCGCTTGTGGAGAGAAATTCGCCGCCCGTTGAAGGCAAGCGGCGCGCATGCGGTCCATTTGCTCCGGGGCGTCACAGATCGATCGAAACAAAGTCACCAATTCATCGAAGTCCTGAAATATCCAACCGGTCCGGTGGACTTCGATCAGTTCTGGCAAGGCTCCCCTAGCGCTGACGAGTGAAGGGACCCCAGCACTCGCCGCCTCGATGACAACCCGTCCGAACGCCTCGCCCCAAAGCGAAGGAACGACGAGAGCATCGATCTGGCCGATCAATTCGCCCGGGGACACTCGCCCAAGGAAGCGCACATTGGCCCCAGCGGCAGCCTGCTGGCAGGCCCGGGTGTATTCGCCCGGACCGCTGCCTGCGACCAACAGCTCGCCATCAATCGCTGCACGTTTGAAAGTTTGGATCGCCTCAAGAACCCCTTTCGTCGGAACAAGACGGCCGAGATAGCCAAACCTGAGCGCAGGGCGCCGCTTCCCCGACGGCTGCAGAATCCCCAGTGGCTCGATTGGATTGCCAATCGTCTGGAATAAACCGGGTTGCTCCCACACGCGCTCGTGCACCGCGGCGATGTAATCGCTAATCGAAAGAAATCGATCCACTTCTCTCAGACTCCGCTTCCCGCCCATGCGCAGGAAATGACAACTTCCGCATTGGCTGACGCATTCGTGGCTGCCGGTTGTCATCGTGGAGTTCGGACAAAGCAGGTAGTAATCCCTTACAATATGGATGATCGGGATTCCTTGGTTTTTGGCGGCGCGCCAAATGGCCGTCGAAAAGCCAGCCAGATTGTTGGTGACTAGCAGATCCGGCTCCTGTCGGCGCAGCTCCTCGGCGCAAGCGTCTCCCATGGCTTCATTCCATCGGTCTCGCCAGTGCCACAGCATTCTTCTCCACCGTGCCGGGCGCAGGCCATCGAACGGCCAGTAGCTGTTGAGAAGTGGGAGCTCAATCTTCTGCACTCCCCTATGCTGAGATATCCGCTTGGTGACGCCGGGCGTCAGCCCCATGACCGTCACTTCGTGACCGATCTCTGCCAGCCCGCGCGCCAGAACCGCCACGGATCGTTCGGCCCCGCCTCCCGCATCCTCATCGACTAGCGTATTTACGAGGCACAACCTCATGAGCGAACGAGCGGAGCGCCTTCGGGCCTTCTGCGTATGCCCGATATCGAGCGAGGTGCCGCCGGCAAAAACCGTCCCGCTCCCTCTGTTTCCGCAAGGAGATGCTGATGGATGCCTGCGAGCAGGAAGGTGAACGCGAAATAAAAATAGCGGTCCTCAATCACGATATAGAACGCCAGAGCCATCGAGATGAACGTGCTGGCCTGCAATAGAGGCACTCCACGCTGCCGCATAGTTGCAGGCAAATCGAAGACGTAAAAAAGCAGCAATCCAAGAAGCAGCAGGCCGATGGCCCCGCCACGAGCGGCGATGTTTGCCAATGCACTCTTCAATCCGAAGATGCCGTTATTGAAGTAGAACATCATCTCCTCCGTGATCATGATCTGTCGATTCTGAACCACATCCATGATCCCGGAGGGCGCACCTCCGAGCGGTTTGTTGATCAGCGAGCTCCACGCAATCGAGAAACCTTCGGTTCTACCATAGACGCCCTTGCCCTTGACGGCGCTGACATCGCCGCCCGCGAAGAGGCTTTGAACCGACTCGATCTCGGACAACACATACTCTTTCGACTCAACCGGCAGCGCGGAATAAACAAGCGAACCGACGATAAGCGTCGAAACCGAAACGGCGCCCGCCAAGATCAGCCCGATCCGCCCAAGAGCAAAAGGCAGAGCCACTAAAAAGGCGGCGAACCCGGCAAACACCACCGCGATGCCCGCCTTCGTCAGCACAAAGGCCAAACCCACCAACCCCACGGCCCCAGATACGACCGAGACGACTGCGATCACCCGCGCATTCCGCCTCCATTCGGCAATAGCCCCCGCAAAGAGCATGAAAGCCAAGCCACCCAGCACTGCCCCTAGGGCGCTGGATTCGGCATACACACCCCGCAAGCGGACATCGACCGCCCCGTAGGTGACGGAGCCGCCGATGGTCGTCAGGGAGACGGCCGCACGAGACGGAAGATGCGAGATAAGATCGAATCCGCGCCATTCGAGCGCGGCGGCACCGACACCCACCCAGACAATGAAGGCCGCTATCACGAGCAGCCAGCGTCGCTGCAGGACAAGCAGCGAAAGCACCAGCAACGCCATGGCACTTTGCGCCATGAGCTGGCTATTCAGATCCATAAACTCCCACAAATCGCGCCCGTCGAGGTAGCAGACCGAGATCTGGTAGCCGTGCAGGGCCATAAGCAGGAAGGCCGGCAGGCGCCCGACGGTGAACCAGCAGAGCGGGAAGTAGAGCAAGATCAGCAGCGCGTAAAAGGCTCCGGGCAAAATCACGTAAGGAATCGAAAGCAGCAGCGTGCCGATCACGGCTGCCACCAGCCTGAACTGCGCTTCACCGAAGTAGTTGCGGGTTGGGCGGGCTGTCGTGCTTCTCATTTCTGGGTGTGTTGGTAGAGTGCTTCCGTCGCAATCGCTATTTTTTGCCAGTTTAGGATGGCGCAGGCCCGAGCGGAAAGCGCATTCCTCTCCTCGTCGGCGAGCGGGTTTGTCCAGCGCTCGAATTCAAGCTTTTCGAACATCACGCAGCTTCCGGGACCCAACACGCGCGCCCACTCGGCAAACAACGGGATGGACGGCACGACCACCGGCACGCCGTAACTCATGCCCAATACGGCGCTGCCACTGTTCGTGATCCGGGAAAACGGCAGGACGAGATAATCGAACGAACCGAGATAAGCTCGCAAAGCATCCGGCGCCACATGACCGCAGCGCAAGAAGATGCGGCTGTCATTCGCCACGAGCCCGCGTAATCGATCCGCATAAGCGCCGGACTCCGGCTGCCCCGCGATGCAGAGCAACTGATCGGCGCGGGCCGTCTGGCGAAAACGGGCGATCAATTCCTCGATCCCCTTGTAGCCCGCCAAGCGACCGACAAAGCCGAAGACGATTTTGCCTGACGGAAGGTCCATCCGCGCCCGCGCTTCAGCCGATTGCAGAAGGTCGCCATAGGCCGAGACGTAGTGCCCGTGGACGATGCAGGCGTGCGGCTTGTCGCGGATCGCCTTGGCGAGGGCACGCGGCGCGGCAGCCAAGCTCGCCTGCGAAAGCAGGATGAAACCGTCGCACCCCCAACCAAGAACACGATGCGCCAACCGCAGCAACCAGCCCGACACCCGTCTGTGCGGAGCAAGGTTGTGAATGGTCCAGACCGTTCTGATGCCACGCGCACGCGCCAGGAGCAGAGCCAGCGTCAAGCGTGCCAAGGCCAGCAATCCAGCCAGCGCCGAGGAGCGGACAAGAAACCCGTCCGGCCAGTGCAAATGCCAGATATCGTGCTCTCCACGCCAGAGCTCTTGCGGGGAAAATTCCGTGATGGCATGTCCCCGCTCTTGCAGCGCCTCATACAGCAGCGCGTTGTAGGGATTCTCATGCCGGTTTGCATAGGCCGGCCACGCCAAGATCCTCATCCCCGAGTCCTCCATCGGGTCCTGCTCAGGACCGCCAAGCGGCACCACTCCCGGACCAAAGGGAAAATGCTCCCAGACGGAGCAAGCCGGCGCAGTTGCCAGATTCGCCGCATGTCCTGCAGGCGTGGCGGCACACCGTTGAAGGCCGCATTGCGCATGCTGCTGACGACACGAGCCACCAGCATATGCCGTCGCAATACATCCGCCGAGAGCGGTTGCAGCCCGAGCTGACTCACCATCTCCGTGTGCATCGGCAGGTAAATTTCCAGCTGGCGTGCAAACGAGTCACTCTGTGTCGCGTAGCCCAATTGCCCACGGTTCACACGGTAGCGCCAGTGCGCGCCCGCCTGCAGTTTCAGCCCCCCCGCCACCGCAGCGAGGCGCAGCCACGCGTCGGTATCGATGAACCAGCCGTTGGCGCACGGGCTGGAACGGAAGCCGCCGGCTTGCTCGAAGTCCACTTTCAGAAACACCAGTCCGGGCAAAAGCAGCGCGAGTCCTCCGCCAAACAACTTGGCATAAAGAGCACCGACCGATAGCGTGGCGGTGCGCCACTGGGTCTGGTGCACCGTTTGTCCATTTTCGGAGATGATGGCGTAGCCCAACGCGACAAAGCGACTTTCGCGCAGTGCCGCCCGTGCCGCCATCGCCATAGTTGGTTCCAGCAAATCGTCATCCCCCAAGATAAGAACAGCCGGCCCTGCAGCCACCGATACCGCCCGGTTCCACGATTCATGCGGCGGTAAGCGTTGAGGGCAGCCCTCCATGCGCACCCTTGCCGGCAATGGAGGCAATTCCGCCCGGTCCACCCCATTGGCAAACACAACGACCTCATCGAACGGCTCGATCTGATCCAGCGCTGAATTAATGGCCGCCAACAAAAAGGGCGATCTCCCGACCGTTGGAATGACGACGGACAATTTCATCGTGCGATCTCTTTCGCCTCCTGCCCCCAGAAGCGACGCCAAGCCGTGGCGGAGACCCAGAGGCTGGGTCCAAAGGTCGCCAACGTCATACCGATCGGCACGCCGGTGAGCCCCCATTTTTGGTGGGAAAACCAGATGGCTGGCCCGATGAGCAGCATGTTCACCAAAGCCGGACCAATGAACCGAGCGCCACCGACGGCCAGACAAGGGCTGGCCACGCTGCTATGAAACACGAAGAGCAACCCATACGCCAGCATGCTGCGCACCGTGGCGGAACCCACAAAATGCTCCGAGCCGAGCCACCGCACCACCAACCACTCGGGGGCCAACAACAGCGGCAGCGCCGCCAACAGGTAAGCCGCGACAGCCAAGCCGAGCGCCCGGATGGCAAAACGGCGCGCTCCGGGAAAATCGCCTTCAGCCCAACAGCGCGAGACAAACGGATAAGTCATGTTGACGGGGAGCAAAGCCAGTTGAGTCAGCAGCATTTGCACTCTCACGATCGGCCCGAACCCAGCCAAGGTCTCCAACCCCTCCCATCTTTCCACGAGATAGAGGCAAGACTGGGAGATGACAAACGTGGTGATATTCAGGATGAGCAACCCCCATGAGTCCCGCAGCAACGGGCGTAGCTCGTCGAGTTGCCGCGACCAGGGGGCGCGCGCTCCTGCGCGGGCAGGATAAAGGCGCGCCTGGAAGCGGTGGGCCACTCCTGCGAGCAGGATCCCACTGAAGGCAAAGGACGCCGCGGCCGCGACCAGACTGCCGGTGAGTCCCACAAGCACGACCATCAGAGCCAGGTTCATCAACCCCGCACCGGTCATCGCCACTTTGTCGAAGCCCACCTCGCCTGCCGCATTGACGAAGGCGAAGTCAATCTGGGCCGACATCCGGCCGATCGCCCCGATGACATACAATCCCCAGCCCAAACCCACCAGCAGAGCACCGGTCGCCGTGCCCTGCGCGGGCTGCGCCAACGCAAAGGGGAATGCCGCCAGCGCAACGACACCGATCAGAATTCCGATCATGATCCGCGCCGTCGAACCAGCCCGGCGATGATCGCACCACGACAAGCCAGCCCCGCGCGCCGTCGCCACCAAGCGTGTGAGCGACGGCACGATGCCCAATTGCGCCAACCCCAGCAGCACCCCGAGCGAAGCATACAGCACCCAGATGCCCACCTCGGCGGCAGGCATGAAACGCAGCAACAGGGGGTAAGACACGAGGCCGACCAAGGCATCCACGCCCATGCTGACGAAGCCAAGCAGCACCCCCCGCTTGATGCGCCCTATTTTCATGCCTGCAGCACATGCCTGATGAACTCCCGCAAGTCGCGATCCGCTTCTGCCTGATCGACAGGATGGGCCGGCACTCCCCACGTTTCCATCAATTCGGAATCGCGGTAAGGGATGGCCCCGAGCTGGGGTTTGAAGGCAGGGGCAAGGGAGTGCAGTATCCCAAGCACATCCTGCAAGGTCCGGCGAATGCCCGTGCACGCATTCACAGGCACGCTCGGCCACTGGTCCGGCGCCTTCACCATCCGCCACACCGTCTCCGCCACGGCCTCGACACTCACAAAGTCGCGCGATTGACCTCCCGGGCTCGTCGGAAATGCACCGCCCGTTCGAGCCGCATGGATGGCTTGGGCGAGGAAGCTGCGCGGGCTCATGCCTGCGCCATAGACGAGAAACGGACGCACCACTGCGGTGCGCCAACCTTCGCTCCGCCGGCGCGCCATCAGGTATTCGGTCGCCGCCAACTTGGCCCAACCATAAGCTGAATTGGGACGGCAGGGCCCGTCTCCTCTCTGCGCACACGGCGCATCCCCGTATTCCGCGTTACTGCCCAAATGCAGCACCGCCACCCGCCTCCCGAGCTGCAGACTCTCCAGCGCGTCTGCGAGGTTAACGACTGGACGCACGTTGGCCTCCCACTGCTCGCGGTAGATGCCCGGACGGACGGACTGGTCGATCAAGCCCGCACAATTGATCACCATATCCCAGCGATCATGGGCTAAAGCCGCCTCAACCGAGGCCGGCGTTGCGAGATCGCACGCCAATCTCCGCCCTTCTGCAGTTGGCCCGGGGCCGGCGCGGACCGCCGCCACGATCTCGAGCGCCGGATCAGCCTGAAGGCGACGGGTAATCGCCTGGCCGATGAATCCGCCGCTCCCGGTTATCAGGATTCTCATGCGGTCCCTTCCTTCCAGTGGAACGGGGATGTAAATGTGGCGAAGTCTGGCAAGGCACGGTCGCGGGGCGAGAGCAGCGGGGCCGAGATTGGCCAGGTATGTCCGAAGGAATCCCAGCGAATCCCAGCATCGTGAGACGGGACATGCTCGGTCTCGACCCAGTAGCCCATCACGGTGTCATCTCCGCGCGCACAAAAACCGTGGGCACAGCCGCGCGGCACCACGACGAGGGCCGGCTCCTCGGCGTGGAGTTCAAACACGGCAAATCGTCCGAACGTGGGGGATTGCAGCCGCAGATCCAGCACCACGTCCTGCGCCGCCCCGCGCAGGCACGCCACAACCTTGTGGTGGTCGTGAGGAGGCAACTGGAAGTGCATCCCCCTCACCACGCCATGGTGCGACGTGCTCACATACTGTTCGCGCACCGGCCAACCCAAGCCAAGGGCCTGCCATCTACTCTGCTGGAATAGTTTGCAGAAATCCCCGCGGTCATCGCTTCGGCGATCCAGCCGGATGAATCCGCAGCCGGGTATGCGGGAACCTTGCAAATCCATGCGTCAGTCCCTGCCTTCCCCTGTGGCGATGCCCCGATCTGCGGCGGTTCGGACGATCCTTGCCGGAGCCCCCACCGCGATACAGTAATCGGGCACCGAACGAGTGACGACGCTGTTTGCCCCGATCACGCAATTGCGTCCTATGGTAACGCCGGGCAGGACGACGACATTTTGCCCGAGCCACGATCCGGCCCCAATTCGCACAGGAGCCAATCGCTCGTATGCCTGATCCATACAGGGCACACAAGCATTTGAATACCCATGCGCATAATCACATATAAATATATTTTTTGCTAAAAGAACACGATCCCCAATTTCAACTGATAATGCTGAGTATATTTGCAATTCTGCTGTTGCGTATATTCCGTCACCCAGAATTATTTCAGGCGCGTAGCGACTGACCGTGCCATCGGGAGCCACGAAAGATTCGCAAGCGGCCAACACGGAGCCAGGCCCCAAACGCACATCGCGTCCCATGCGGATGCGATGCGGGTTAACGATTCTGCGCGGGGAAGAGATACGACACCAGCCACGCTCCTCCCCAAAGCGAGGCAGCGTGAGGCGGTCCCATTTGAGCCTGAACCATTCCGCCCAGACTCCAAGCAGAGGGAGACGCAGGCGAATCATGCTCCTTGCCCCCCGGGCCATGGTCGCACCGTCCCATCCGGGCCCGGCTTCGTGCAAAGATGCAGGAGTTCCCGCGCGGCGACGTTAAACCGCACAACGGCCTCCGGCGCAAGAGTCAGCCGATCCTGCAAGTAGCATTCCTCGACGCGAAAGCCCGCCGACTCCAAGCGCGAGTGGATATCCCGCCCGTAGTAGCGCACATGATCGGCCTGCCCGAAGTGCAGCGCTCTCTCGGCCGGCAAGATGATGGCCGGATTTTCATAGGTGCAGTCGCCCTTGATGGGCACCTGGACAACCAGCCTGCCCCCGGGCGCAAGAATGCGGAACAACTCGTTCATGGCCGACGTGTCGGCGGGGACGTGTTCCAAAACGTTGGAGCAATAGATGAAATCGAAGGAAGCGTCCGGCAGGGACATGCGAGTGATGTCCTCCCGGTAATCCACGCCCGCCATGAACAGATCAGTTGTCCGATAGCTGCCCCCCAACCGTGCGCGGAGACGTCGCTCCAGCCCGGCCTCGGGAGCGAAATGCAAGAAGCGCAGGCCGGGGTGGAGCAGCCGATGCTGCTCCAAATAAAGGCAGAAAAGTCGCGTTCGCTCAAACGAGTAGCAGAGAGGACAAATCCGCCCTGTGCCTTCATCTCTCAATTGTCCGGCGCCGACATCACGTCGATTAGCCCGCCAAGACCGCAGCGGCCGCTCGCACACCGGACAGTAGGAGTGAAACTCTGGCCATCCGGTCAGACGAGAGAGTCCATGCAGCGAGGACTCCCAATGCGCGCGAGGGTTGATTCGCCGATAGAGCGCGCGAACGGCATGGGGTATGTGTGCCATAGTTTGTGCGGTGCCGACTTAGTGCGACTTGACGAAGTCGCGTATCGTTTCGAGCTCGTAATCGAGCATCGCGGCAGTGAGTCCCGGATAGGTGCCGAGGAAAAGCGCGCGGTGCATGATCTCGTCCGCGCCGGAAAGATCGCTCGCCACCCGGAAGGCGACCGGGCGGTCCTTCCGCAGCTGCACGAAGGCCGGTTGCCGGAGAAGATTGCCGCCAAACAGCATGCGGTTGCCGATCTTCTTCTCGTCGAGGTGGCGTCCGAGTTGGGTGTGCGTGAACGGAGCCGAGGCCTTCACGCGGAGCATGAAGCCGAACCAAGAGCAGTCGGTGCGGCAGCCGGTCGCATCCCAGTCGAAGCCGCCGCGCCTCCAGCCCGTGGCGTGCGTGGGCAGGCTGAAGTCGAAGAACTCCTCCAAGTCCCCCAGCCCGGCCCGCAGCGTTTCCCAATTGCGTTTTCGCGCTTCGATGAACGCGGGCAGCTTCTTAAGTTGCTGGCGCCCGATCGCGGCCTGCGGATCGAGCGGCTTCAGATTGTAGCCGAGGTGGCTGTAAATGTATTTGTGATCGTAGCCTTCCGGCAGCTCTCCGAGCTGCCAGCCGAAGCGCTTGTTGCAAGTGTTGTCCTTGCCGCTCGCGCACCAGCAATCTCGGCCCCAGTCACGGAAGCTCTCGGCGTAGGTCTTCAGCGGCGGCCGGTGCACGATGTTCACGGCACCGCCCTCGCCCATCGTCAGGTGATGTGGAGGATAGAAGGACTGCGTCGATAGATCGCCCCACGTGCCGGTGTAGCGCGTGATGTGCACGCCGTCGGAGGGAATGCCGGGCGAGTTGCTGGTGAAACCCAGCGCCTGCGCGCGCGCGATGGGCATCGAGTAGGTGCAACCGAGCGCATCGCAGTTGTCCTCGATCAGCCAGAGGTCGTGCTTACGACAAAATTCCAGCACGGCGCCGAGATCGAAGGGGTTGCCCAACGTGTGCGCCATCATCACCGCCTTGGTCTTGCCGGGCGTGTAGGCGGCCTCGAGCAAGTCCACCCGCGCGTTGCCGGTGCCGGGGTCGTTGTCGATGAACACGGGCACGGCCCCCGCCTGAATGATCGGGGCCACGGTGGTGGGGAAGCCGGCCGCGACGGTGATCACCTCGTCGCCGGGGACGATGCGCTTGTGCGCGGGAAGCTTGTGCGTGGTGAGCGCGGTGAACGCCACCAAGTTGGCCGACGACCCGGAGTTGACGAGGAGCGAGTGCTTCACCCCGAGCAGCGTGGCGAGTTCCTTTTCGAACGCCTCGCCCTCCGGCCCGAGCGTCAGCCAGAAATCGAGCGTGGCGCCGACCGCCGCCTCGACTTCGTCTTCGGTGAAGACGCGACCGGCATAGGGCACCGTGGTGCCGGGCACGTAGGCAGGACGAGTCGGATCGGCACCGGGACGCTGCTGACCATGCATCAAGCGTGAGTATTCGCGCGTGAGGCGCAGGATTTCGGCTTTGAGGGCTGTGGGAGTTTGACTCATGCGGGAAACAGGGGGGACGAAAGGTCCATCAACCGGACCAAGCTACGCCGCGCGCGCGCGCCGCTGCCGTATAAGATTCAATTTGGCGTCGAGTGGCGGCCTCGATCTCGCCCGGCTTCGCCGCAGCCAGCCGATACCACGAGACCGTCTCCGCAATCGTCGCGGCAAAGTCCCACACCGGCTTCCAGTGCAGGAAATGGAATGCTTTGTCCGTCGCGAGATTCAGGAGCTTGGCCTCGTGAACGGCGTGCGGATCGCTTTGATCTACCCATTGCCCCGGCCAGTGACGGAGAATTTCCTGCACAAGCTCAGCAACGGTGCGGTTGGAAGTCAGTGCCGGTCCGAAATTGAAGCCGGAGCAAAGCTGGGCGCCAAACGGTGAAAGCGCAGGGCTGGCCAGGCATGCCCCTAGCCAGAGGTAGCCGCTGAGCGGCTCCAAGACGTGCTGCCACGGGCGCGTCGCGATCTTGTTGCGCACGGGTATCGCTTGGCTGGCCTGCAGCGCGCGGATGCAATCGGGCACGATGCGGTCAAGCGCCCAGTCTCCGCCGCCAATCACGTTTCCGGCCCGCGCTGAAGCGAGACGCACAAGGGAATCGGCCGCGGAAAAATAGGAGCGACGATAAGCGGCGATCACCAATTCAGCCGCGCCCTTCGAAGAGCTGTAGGGATCGTAGCCACCCATGGGATCTTCTTCGCGGTAGCTGTGCACCCACTCGCGATTCTCGTAACACTTATCGGTCGTGATGCAGACCACCGTGCACGGACGGGCCGCGAGACGCACCGCCTCCAAGACATGCACCGTGCCCATGACGTTCGTCGCATAAGTCTCGACCGGCTCACGATAGGAAAGTCGGACCAGCGGCTGCGCCGCGAGATGGAAGACAAAATCGGGCTTCGCCTCGTCGATCACCCGCCTCACCACGGCCAAAGACCGAATGTCGCCGACGACATGTCGCAGCCGATGGGCCAGCCGGAGTTGGTCGAAGAGCGAAGGTTCAGTCGGCGGCGGCAAAGCCAACCCGGTCACTTCGGCCCCGAGGGACAGCAACCATTCGCATAACCAACTCCCCTTGAAACCCGTGTGGCCGGTGACGAGCACCCGCTTCCCGCGATAGATATCGGCGAAGGACATGCTTGGCGCGCTTACCATTTTTTCCAAGGGGCCTTGCCCGACGCCCAGAGATCTTCCAGATGCGTCTTCTCGCGCAGCGTATCCATGGGTTGCCAGAACCCGGTGTGCATGTAGACACCCATCTGCCCTTCGGAAGCCAAACGTTCCATCGGTTTACGTTCCCAGATCGTCGCGTCGCCGTCGATGTAATCGATAACCTTGGGCTCAAGCACAAAGAAGCCGCCGTTGATCCATCCTCCATCCCCCACGGGTTTCTCCTGAAAACTGGTGACGCTGGTGCCTTCGATGCCCAGTGCGCCGTAGCGCCCGGGAGGCTGGACGCCGGTGAGCGTAGCCAACCGATTTTCCCGCCGGTGAAACGACATCAGCTCCGTAATGTTCACATCCCCTACTCCATCGCCGTAGGTAAAGCAGAACGTCTCCTCGCCGAGGTATTCGCGAACGCGCTTGAGGCGTCCGCCTGTCATTGTGGCCTCACCTGTATCGACGATCGTGACCCGCCACGGCTCCGAGCGCCGGTGGTGCACTTCCATGCGGTTGTGCTCCATATCGAAAGTGACGTCCGACATGTGCAGGAAGTAATTAGCAAAATACTCCTTGATCACGTAACCCTTGTAACCGGCGCAGATGATGAAGTCGTTTACTCCATGCGCCGAATAAATCTTCATTACGTGCCAGAGAATCGGCCGTCCGCCGATCTCGACCATGGGCTTCGGCTTAAGGTGGGTCTCTTCACTGATCCGCGTGCCGAGACCGCCGGCAAGAATGACTGCTTTCATAATCGTTAATCGATCTTGGGTTCGGAACGCGTCGTTTTCAGAGCGTCGATGCGCCGTGCTACGGCGTCGAGGAGATCCCTCTTCTGACTGGAGATTCGAATGAAGAACTGCTCCGGTCGCTGGTCTAGGCTCCGGACGAACAAATCCGCAGCGAAGGCATACCATGGTGCGGCTCCCTGCGTCCCGTAGGAAATGGAGTTCCCATTGGCGAGATGCCAAAAAAAGACATTTTCTCGGTTCTCGTTAAAGATCATCTCCCGCAGTTCGCATGGTGGCATGGGCCGCCCTTGGTCGTCGACGAGTTGCACTCGGCTTTCCGCCTTTTCTGTCCGCCATCCGCTATTTACCCAACACACATCCGGTGTGTGGCCCGCAACCAGCCGATGCGACATTTTTCCCGGGGCCCAATAGGCAATATAAATGGAAACGCGATCGGAACCCCGTGTATAGACCGCAAAAACACCTTCGTCATAATTGAGTAGCTCATCCACTTTGGCTTTCACTTCCGGCGTGTCGGCGATGGGCAGATACTCCACTTTCCAGCCGGGCATCTCTTCGATCTTGGGAAGCAGATCCTTGACGGAACCGTGGAAGGTGCGCGGTGGCGGCGGACGCAGCCCGACGAAAAAGAGGACCACGCCGGCAATGAGGATAAAAATCCCCGCCATGATGGTCCATTTTCCGACCGAGCTTCGCCCCGTCGTTTCCGATTCGGAAGCAACTGGCATACGGGCAAATGTTTCGTTTTCGGCCATTGGCCGGAGCTAACCGTGATAGGTTAGCTCTACTTAGTGGGAACCGAGCTTGAGGAAAGTGCGGATGACGGGCAGGAGCGCCCGGGTGCGGTCGTGCCAGCGCTGGAGCTTCTGCAGGCGCTGACGGAGAATCTTCTGCTCGGCGGCGGTGTAGCCCTCGAGCGAGGGCGCGAAGCCCTGCATGCGGCGCTTGCCGGAATCGAGGTGCTTCTCCACCCGCGACTCGAGGAAGTGCGCGATGAGCTGGCGCATCTCCGTGTCGGGCATGAACAGCTCGGCGCGGTCCGCCGCAGTCGAGACCTCCTTCAATGCGCCCACCTCGCGCAGCATGCGCAGACCTTGGCTGACCGAGCCCTTGCTGAGGTTCGCGCGCGCGGCGATGTCGGCGAAGCTCAACGGCTGCGCCGAGGCGAACACGATGCCATAGATCACCGCCACGGACTTCGGCACCCCGAGCAGATCGGCGGCGCCAGTGAAGAAGTCCACCACCTGGGCCTCGAACTGCACCACCGAATCCAGTCGACCACCCGCGACCACGAGGTCGGACTGCACGCGGTCAGTCTCGGTCGGCACGGGGGCTTTGGAAGGCGCAGCCATTGATGAAGTCAAGGCAGCGGACCAGAATCCGATCCAATGTTCAATTCAAAATGAAGTGAAGATGCATTTGACTGGCGCCTGATAGCCCCGTTCCGGCCAACGCCCGGCACACGCGATAAGCTGCACAGCTCTCAGCCGAAAAACCTGCGCTCGCCCATATCGGGCGCTGTCGTCCAAGCCGCCCAGGGTTTCGCCGTAGGCTTTGTAGTAGGCGTTTATGTCGATCTCGCTGTGGTTTGGGAAATCCACGCCGTGTCACCCACGCGAACACGAAGCGTGAACCGCTGCCGGATCGTATCGCCAGGTAGGCGCGCGGATTGCGTGCGTCCCCGCACGCCGATGACAAAGCGCAAGCTACCTCAATCGGCCCTTACACCAGTGGCTCATCGCTGCGATCCCAGACGGTCAGGTTGGTCAAATCGCGTGGCGCCGCTTTCCATCGCAGCGAAAAAAGATAGGCCGCGACCAAAGCCAGAAGGTTCCCCAAGATGGATAAGTAGTAAGACGGGATGCGAATCGCCAGCGCCTCGGGAGCCCAGCCGGCATTGCTGAGCATAACCCACCCCATCAAGGTCAAGGCGACCACGAGTCCTCCCCAGACAGCGCCGGAACCGACGCGACGCGTGAACATGCCCGCAATGAAGACGGAAGGAATGCCAATCGTGATGATGACCCCCGCGCCGAGCATGAAATCCGTCAACGTCAGCATGTCCAATCCGTGGATCAGCAGCGCTCCTGCCACCATGCCGACCGAGACGAGCAGCGCGAACCACTTCCCCAGCCTCAGGCACTGCGCGTCGTTGGCGGAGGCATTGAGGTATTTGCGGTAGATATCTTCCACCGCCACCATGCTCGAGACATTGATGCAGGCGCTCAGCGTCGACATCGCCGCGGCAAACGCTCCCGCGATCACCAATCCGGCCAATCCCACCGGCAGGTAGTGCATGATGAAATGGGGCATCAGACGCTCCGCCTTGTGCACACCGGCGAGGATGCCCGACGCCACCGGATCGGGATGATGCAGAAAATAGACGAACAGGCAGACGCCAAGAAATTGAAAGAGCGCCCAGACCGGCAGGCAGCCGAGGCCGAGCACATACATCGAGCGGCGCGCGTCGCATGCGGTGCGCGCCGAGCACCAGCGCTGCACAGTGGACTGATCGAACTGCAGGTTGAGATACTGGATCAAACCCACGAGGAAAACCATCAGGACGGTCTTCTCCTCGAAACCCCCGAACCAAGGCGTGGGCACCAGCTGACCGCCCGTGGCATCAAGGTCGTAGACGGAGAACTTGTGATGCGCCGCCCCTTCGCTGAACACGCTCCACAATCCGCCGGGAATACCGTGCAGGACGACGGCCATGCACGCCAGCGCTCCGACCAACAGGATGACCGCCTGCACCACGTCGGTCCAGATGACAGCATTGATGCCTCCCTTCACCGTGTAAGCCGCCGTCACGCCCACGACGAGCAACAGCGAGGCGGTGAACCCCCACCCTGTGATCTCTCCCACCAACAACGAAAGCAGATAAGCAATCATGCTCGTGCGCAGCAACTGGGTGAGGATGAAGACGACGGATGCATAGGCCGAGATCGACGGACCGAAGCGCAGCGCGAGGTAGTGATACGCCGAGGTGATCGTGCCGCGGCGGAAAAACGGCACCAGCAGCCACGCCGCCGCGAACGTCACCAGCGGGAAAGCCAGACTCGGCACGAACCGATACCACGCAGTCTTGAACGCATCAGCCGGCGTGGCCATGAAAGTCACGGAGCTGATCACTGAGCCGATGAAACTCAGGCCGATGACCCACCCGGAAAAAGAACGCCCGCCGAGGAAATACTGATCGGTCGACTTGTTCTTGCGACCGACATAAACGCCGATCGCGAGCTGGCTGAGGAAATAGACGACCAGCACGAAGAGGTCGGCGGCGGAGAGTCTCATGAGCGAGAGGCGTTGGCTTTCAATAGATCAGGGAGCGAAAACCCTTCACGCGATGGAACGTGATCAGGTTGCCGTTGTGTGCCGTCTTCGCCCGCACGTCTCCACTGCGCGAAAGGATGACGAGATCTTCGCCGTCGATATCCATCGACGCATAGTGGCGCGACTCGCGGTTGCCCTCCACGACGGCGACCAACCCGGCGAAACACCAATCGACGAGATTTTTGGAGAAATGCAGCACGAGGCGCTGCCGCTGGTTGTTCGGTAGATCGAAGCGGTCCGGCGTCAGTGTCTCCACGCGTGCCATGGAGTCGGTCGCTTGCGAGCCGAGCATCCAATAGAGCTTCGTCCGCTCATCATAGAGGATGTGAAAACGCATCTGCCCGCCGGGAAACGGCAGGAACAGCATCGTCTTGCCCGAGGGCGCGCGCACCAGGGAGGTCTTCATCGTTCCGTCCGCATGCTCGACCACCTGCGCGAGACAAGCGTAGCCCGTGCCGCCGGTATGCGCGCGCATCAGCAGATGGAAAGTTCGTCCCGAGGGATCATGCCAGAGGTGATTGGGATCGACCACCTGCACCACATTGGTCTCCAGCCACCCCATCGGATGCATCGGGCGCCCCGGGGCCAGATAGTTCGCGACGGGAAAGGTCTGGGGATAGAAAGGCACCCCGAAGTAATCCGTTTCCAAAGTGTTCTCGCGATAGCCCGGGATCAGATCCGCGAACACGAGCTCGTCGGCGAACGTCCAGCTCTCGCGGCGGGTAAGGTCATCCCCTTCCCTCGCTCGCATGAGCACAGGGGCGAGCATGCCGATGCCCCAGCCTTTGATTTCGTTGGAGGTGCTCCGCTCCATCACAAGGTAGACGTTGCCTCTCGCATGCCAGACGTTCGCGGCGGTCTGGTGCCACGACTGGCCGGAGGTCAGCGCGACCTGCGCTGTCCAGGTCTCGCCATTGTCGTCGGAACGCATGATCTGCAGATCGCCGGCATGTCCCAGATAATAGAGCGAGGATCCGCTGCGGAAAATCCGGCCGTGCGTGATGCCCGCCGTGGCGCGCAGCGTCCAGGTGAGACCGCCGTCATCGGAGGTCGACAGACGCGCCCACGGATTGCCGAGACTTTTCCAAGCCCCGCTGCGCTCGCTGGCTCCGACCAGCCTGCCGCCCGGCAACGCGAGGATGCTCGGTGTGTAGAGCGGCACATTGGCCGGATCGGGCGACTCGTCGAAGACAACATGTTCCTGCGCCAGCGGCCGGACCGGGCCACCGGCCGATGCCCCGACGAGCGCAGCCGGGACGCCCAACAAGATGGAGAGGAAGGCGAGGATTTTCATGCGAACGGAAGGTCGGTGGAAATCAGAAGCGACCGGAGATGCCGAGGTTCACGTTGGGACCGTTGTAAATCGTCAGCTGCGTGCGTTGCTCCAAGCCGCGATAATTTACATAGGGCTCGTTGGTGATATTCGACGCCGTGACGAAGAACTCGACGGCGCCGCTGAAGCGCCACGCCGCCCCCACATCGATCGACGTGCGCTGCTTCCGATATTGCAAGCGCGAGGCGTCGGTCGAATACGCGAGCAGGCTGGCATCGGTGAAATTAGCCGCGACGCTGCCACTGAAACGTCCGTAGCGGTAGCGCAGCCGTGCGTTCGCGCTCGACGGAATGAATCCCTGCACATCGTCGGTGGTGCGCGGGGCGGAGGTGGAGCCGTAGTCGCCCCGGGTGCTGAGCAACGTGTAGTTGAGATTGACCGTGAGACCGTCGAGCGGAGCGGGCAGAAAATTCAGCGCCTGCTCGTAGGATAGCTCGATGCCGTCGATCGTCGCGCCACCACCGTTGCCTTGGAAATTGAGCGTGTAGCCTTCGTAATCGCCGTTGAAGCCGTTGTCGGCTCCGCCGCCGATCCTCTCGCCCGTGGCGGTGTAGATGAAATCCGAGATTTCCTTCCGGAAGAGACCGACGGAGATCAATCCCACCGGCTTCAGGTAATACTCCAGCGCAAGGTCGAAGTTATCGGCGTATTGCGGCTGCAGATCCGGATTGCTCACGGTCACGACCTGCGTCGCATGATTCACCGTGGTGATCGGGATCAGCTGGCGCGGCTCGGGGCGTCCGATGCTGCTGGACCAGCTGGCGCGGGCGATCAGGTTCTTCCGGAACGCGTAGGTGAAATGCGTGCCGGGGAAAAAGTCCCCGTAGGCACTGGTCAGCCGACGCTGTGCCGGACCGAATTCCGCCGCGATGCGCGCATAGGGATCGGTGATCGTCGTCAGCGCCTCGGGTCGCACCCAGGCATCGCCAACGGTCTTGGTGCGCTCGTAGCGCACGCCGGCCAGCAGCCCCAACTTGCCCCAGCGCATGCGTCCCATCAGGTGCGTCGACCAGACGTCCTCCTCGATGTCGCGGGTGCCCGCGCGTTCCTCGTAGAGGCGGTAATAGACGTTATCCGTCCAGCGCGCCGGATTCTCGCGCAGATCCCGGCTGATGGTCCCCAGATGGAAGCGCGGCAGGGTCGTGATGGAGCTGCCGAAGCGCGGGTCGATGAGGACGGCGGGGTCCACGAACGACGCGAGCGAGGTCCCGGCATACTTCCACTCGAAGTTGTGCGCAGTCTCGGCGAGCCGCTTGCGCAGCCACGAGGCGCCGGAGCTGAGCTGGAGCGGTTGCCCCAGCACCGAAATTTCCGTCTTGGCCGTCAGCTTGGCCTCGTAATTGGTGCCATCGCGCGTGCCTTCACGGTGACGCAGGAAGGAGTTGGTGCGGTAATTCTCCACATTGTAGAGATTCTTTGCCGCGGTCGTCGGGACTTGAGTGAAAACAGGAAAATCGGGGTCGGAAGTGCGATCGATGATCGCGCTCACTCCGTAGAGTTTCGCGATGAAATAGTTGCCGGCGTAGGGTTGGTCGGAGCCTCCGTCGAGTTCCACGCTGCTGTTCGAATAGGCGAGGTCGTAGTTGAGCTGCCAGTGGGCGAACGTGTGCTCGCCGCCAAACTGCGCGCGGCTCTGCCGGTCGAGAAAGCCGAGGTAGCCCTGGAAGATGTCCATGGTCCCGGACGTCGCGCGCGAGTATGCATCGGAGTAGCCGGCGGCGAAATTGGCGGCGCTGTTCGTGGCCGTGTAACTCGTGCGCATGTCCTCCATGCCGGGCTCCACCCAATCGCGCGCCTGCGAATACATCGCGCTGAAGAAGAAGCGGCTCGTGTCCGAGTGCTTGTAGTCGAAACGCAAGGTGGCCGAATCCTGAAAGCGTGTGTTCACCCCGTCCTGCGTCTGGTGATTGTAGATGTAGGCGTTGCCGAGCGTGGAGGCGTAATCGAGCTGCGTCTTCGCCACATTGCTGATGGTGGACGAGTGGAACAGATCGAGCGCGACCCCGAGGTTGCGCCGCCCCGAGCCGACGCTGAAGACCTCCTTGTAGCCGAGGGCGGCGAGCGGCCCGTAGGGATGCGAGGTGCGCCGCGGCGAATAATCGTAGAACGACGGTGTCACCTTCGCACCGAGCCGGTAAGTGACGAGCCGATCCTGCTTCATGTTCAGCGTCGTCTTCGTGCGCATGTTGATCGTGCCGCCCAGCGACGAAGCCGGCAGGTCGGGCGTGGGCGCCTTGATGACTTCGAGTTCCTCGAACGCCGAGGCGTTGATGTTCAGGAAACGGAAATTGCGGTTGGTCAGACCGAACGACGTGGCCATCTGCGCGCCGTCGTAGGTGACGACGTTGAGGCCGGGATCGACACCGCGCACGTTCACCGTCACGGCATTGCCCTCGTCGTCGGTGTTGCCCGTGATACCCGGCAGCCGGATCAGCAGATCACTGGGATTCTCGTTCGGCAGGTAGCCGACAGCATCGAGCGAGACCACCGTCTTCACGTGATCGGCGTTGCGCTGGCGCGTGATGGCCGCAGCGGTGCCTTCCCGCTCGCCGGTGACCTGGAAGGCCGCCATTTCGTAAACTTCAGCGGTCAACGGAAACTCGATACTGGCCTCGGCGCTCCCGGTGGTCAGATTCACTGCGCGGCGGAGCGAATCCAGTCCCATGTAGCTGGCGACGACCTCGTGCTCACCCAACGGCACATCGCGCAGGGTGAACCGGCCCAGCTCGTCCGTCAGCACCAGCATCCGCAACGCCGGGATCTCGACCGTGGCATCACGCAGCAACGCACCGGTGGCCTGATTGCGAACGACGCCTTGGATGCGTCCGCCCGCGGATTCGATCGCGAGCAGTCCGGGCGCGATGGCCAGCAGAAGGAAGGAAAGGATCAGGGGTCTCATTTTCTTGGGGGTTGAAACAGCGGGGGCCTCGAGTGCTAACGCGCAGCCTGGGGCCGGGATTGGAAGAGGTCGCGCACCTGGTCCTTGGTCAGGGCGAGACCGTAAAGCCGTGGCTCCAGCAACGTCCCGTTCATGCGGCGGCGACGGTCAAAATTGCCGAAGGCGACAATTTGGAGGCGATCGTGCGCGGGAGCGGCGGCAGGACTGCGCAAGGCGATGTCGCCATTCACATACAGGATGCCGCCCTGTGCGGAGCGCGTGTAGACGGCAAAATACCATTGGCCAGGCTTCACCTTCGTCGCCAGCCCCCGCAGCGCCTTCCACTTGCCGTCACCGTAGGCCGTGACCTCAAAGCGTCCCTCCATGATTCGGAATACCAAGCGCTGGCTGTCCCGCTCGGTGGCATTCACATCGAGGATCGTCACCGGATGCTCGTCCCCATAGCCGGTGGTCCACAACGCCGGCGAATCCTCCACTCGGAACCAGAAACTAATGGAGTGCTCGGCCGCCAGAGGGGCCGGTAACTTTACTGCCGGAAGCGCGACCCGGGGTGTCAGCACCAGTTTCTCGATGGCGCCTTCGCGCAGGAACACCGTGTCCGCAGGAGCGCGGGGCGGCGTGAGGGGGAGCGGCTGGGGCTGGGCGCACAGCGCACCGGCTGTGGTCAGCGTGAGCAGGAAGAGGGCAACAGCACGATGATTCATGGATGTCGGGGTCAGCGGTTGAGGAGAGCGAAGGGAGAGACGAGGCCGAGTTGTTCTTCCCACCCGGCTACGGCACGGTGGAAAGCGCGCAGCCGCTCGAGATCGGAGGTCTCCAGCGTCGCTTCGCGCATGCGGCACACCGGCTCCATCGGCACGCCAAAGAGGCTCAAGTAGGTTTTGACCGAATGCGGATACTTCAGATCGACGGCCGGCGCGGATTCGACGAGGAATCGCTGGAGCGCCTGCGCCTGCTGCGGGTTGCTGCGGAAATGACGGCAGAGCCAGGCGTAGAGATGCGGCACTGCGTTGGCCCCGACACCGCTGAACCCATGCCCGCCCACCATCAGGCTCGGGAGCAACGTGTCCGTGTTCGCGTTGTAGAAACGCAAGGGCGATGCCGCCAGGGCGCGGATCTTCTCCTCAATCTGCACGAGGTTGCAACAGGTGTCCTTGAAGAAGCGAAAGCGACCGGTGCGGGCCGCCCACAACACCGTCGACGGACGAAGCAGCCGCTTGTAGGGCAGCGGACATTCGTAGAGGCCGAGCGGGATCGCGGGATCGAGTCGCTCGAGGCATCGCTCGGCCGCTGCGCACCACTCCGGTTCGGATTGGCTCTCGGCTGCGAACTGGTTCGTCAGGAACACCACGGCGGACACACCGGTATCGGCGAGACCGCGGGCCGCCGCGGCGAGGGGCTCGTCCCCCTCGCCCAAGGCCCCGGCGGCGATCACCGGCACGCGCCCGCGAACCCGCGCGACCGTCCGTGCCGCGACGGCCAATCTCTCCTCGGAAGTGAGATGGAACAGCTCGCTGGAGAAGCAGACGGCGAACAGGCCATCGACATCCGCGGCCAGATACCACTCGATGAGCCGGTCCAAGGCCGCCCAGTCGATCCGTCGGTCCGTCGTGAACGGAGTGAGCATCACTGGCCACGCACCCGCGGCCGGCTGAGAAATGGAGGAAGCGTCAGACATGAAGAAAAATGGACCGAACACGGCACACGCGGGCGTCCGCCCGCGCTGCTCCATGATCCGCCACGGTCAAGAGTGGCGGCGGCGAAGCCAAAGAGCGAGCACGAGCGCGAAAGCGCCGAGACCGAGCGCGTATGTCGCAGGCTCGGGAACTGCCGTCACGGCGAGGCTCAGAGTCGTGGATGAGACGAGCAGCTCGTAGATGTAGCCGGGAGCGAACGAATCCTCCGCCAGAGCGAGAAACTCCGCCCCGGAGATGGAATCGGCCACGGCGAGCGTGTAGACGCCACCCGCGAAGTCGGGCAGCGCGTTGAACTCCAGTGTCACGGAGCCCATGATATTCAGCGATCCACCAAGCGTGAGCATGTCGCTTGTGGCACCGAGGTCGAACAGCAGCGCACTGTCCGCCGCGAGGTTCAGATTCGCCGGCAGCGTGATGGCATCGGCGGTTCCATCTCCACCGAGTCCGAGCGTGCCGGTGAAAATGCCGGTGCCCCCGACCGCCAGCGTCTGATCCGTCGCGAGACGGAATCCGCCCGTGACTTCGCGGACGTCGAAGGTGGCTCCATCGTCGATGGCGATCGTCCCGCTGGCCAGCCGGCCCGTCGCACCGAGCGCCAGCGTGCCGGCCGCGATGTGCGTCGTCCCGCTGTAGGTGTTCACACCACTGAGGCGCAGCGTATTCGCCCCGATCTTGGTCAGGCCGCCGACGCCCTCCATGCCGGACTTGACGGTCGCGATGCCGTTAGTGCGGGCCGTATCGATCTGCGCGGTATCGAAGGTGACACCCCCGGCACCGATGGCGATGCGGTTGGTCGCCGTGCCGGCGAAGCCAGTGACGAACTCATCCAGCCGCGTCTGGAGCATGGCGTCGGTGACGTCGGCCACGGTCGCAGACTGTGCGGTCGTGACGGTGATCGTGCCGCCGTTGAGATTCAGCATCGAGTTGGCCAGGCCGGTCAGCGAGCGGATGTTCGTGACGATGAGATTGCCACCGTTGAGATTCACCGTGCCGCCGATGTTCGAGACCGAACCGCCGAACCCGAGGCCGGAATAGGCGATGCCGCTGCCGCGCGGATCGCCCAGCGCCAGCACGGTGCCACTGTTCAGGTTGAAGGTCGGCTGTGCACCGGAGGCGACGCCGCCGATCATGATGGCGAAACTGCGGGTGGTCGTGGAGGCGGTGCCGGCCGCATAACCGGTGTTCAAGGTGCCGCCGTTGACGTTGACCGTGCCGCTCTCGAGCGAGAGCCGGGAAAGATCGGTGTAGCCGGTCGTCAGCGTGCCCGCTTGACCCGTGTAAAGCGAACCGGTCTCGAACGTCAGGGTCGTGCCGCCGCGGATGGTCAAGCGGCTGTTGCGGGAGTTGTTGCGGAGGAGCGCACCATCGGCGAGCGTCACGGCGCCGCCGCCATCGAAAACCAAACCCGGCCCGGCGGAGACATCGGAGCCGCTCACGATCGCTAGTTGGTTGCCGTCCCCGCCCAATGTGAGCACCGCCGTCGGCGCTACATTCCAGAGCATGTGCGGCTTGCCGCTGCCGATGAAAGGACTGCCGCCCGCAAGGCCGAGGATGGTGTAATTGCTGCCGGCGGTGAAACTCAGCGTGTGCGTGCGCGAGGTGCTGTCGCCGAAGTTGGCCGTGAATTGCTTCACGATCGTGCCGGAACCGTTGAAGACGAGAGTCGCATTCTGCGTGGCGGAGCCGAACGGCGTGCTCGAGCTGCCGGCCGCGATGGCCTGCGCCCCATCCCACCATTGCGTGGAGTTGGTCGTCCAGGTGGCCGACCCGCCGTTCGCGGCACTGTCCGCCGTGCCGGCAGGTGACCACGTGTAAGTTTGGGCCGAAAGCGGATCAAGGCACAGGGCGATGACCGCGAACCAGAGCAGCAGACGGATCGGGCGGATATTCATGGGGAGTGGGGTTGATGGGAAAGCTCAGAGATACGAATCGACCAGCGAGCGGTGGCGCAGCCGCGCCAGCACCTGCCGCGGGGTCAGGGGCGCGGCCAAGTGCAGGCGCACCCGCCGCTCCTCACCGGGATGGAGATCGAAATAATTGTCGCTCCATCGGGCCGCCTGTTCCGGCAGCTCGAGGGCGAGCCGGTGGAGATAAACGCGCGAACTCATGCGCACCTCGACGACGCCACGCGCCACCTGCTTTGCTTGGAGGCGCAAGCGGCCACGCGGCAGCTCCACCAGGCGCGGCGCAACGAAGAAGAGCGTGTCCTCACTCACGACCTCACCTGCGATCTCCAGCCCATAACGCAGGTAGACGTGCTCCGCGCCAAACCGCGCGAGCGCCCCCTCGAAATCGAGCTCCTTTTGCAGGACGCCGCCTCCGGCGCGAAGTCGCACACTTTTTGTTCCTTGAACCAGGCAGCGCCCGGCCAAACTCATCAACCGCCAGCGCAACGTGCCGCGCACCGGCGCGGGCGCATCATAGACGGTGAACAACTGCACCCGTCCACCCGCCGGCTTCTGGTAATTGCCGATTGTCGTCTCCGCCTCCTGCACCAAGCGGGCGGAGACCAGCGCCGGCGCGAAGAAACGCCTCGCCGCATAGTGGGCCGCCTTCCAGACGCCGGTAAACTCGATCGAGCTCCACGAGGCGACCGGCCAGCAATCGTTGAGCTGCCAGTAAAGCGTCCCCATGCAGCGAGGCGAGATGCGGCGGAAGTGTTCCACCGCCACCTGCATGCAGTAGGCTTGGTTGATCTGGGAGAGATAGATGAGGCCGGCCTGATCCTTCGGGAACCGGTAGCGGCGCGAAATGTAGTCGAGGATGATCTGGTTGCCCGCGCGGTTCTTCTGGTGACATTCCATCACCGGACCGAAGATGTTCCCACCATCCGGCGGGCAGAACGTGGCCTGCGTCACCGGTGAGGAGTAACTCTGCATGCCGAATTCCGAGCAGAAGCGGAATTTCCAGCGCTCATACTCCTTCACGGGCGCACGCAGGTGCCAGACATCCCAGAAGTGGGTGTCACCGGACTTCTCGCCCTGGGCATGCGTGGTGTCGAAGGCTCCCCGCCATTCCGAGCTGGGCCAATACGGCGTCACCCCGTCGCACTCCGCGATCACCTCCGGCAACAGGTGGTGAAAAAGTGCCTCGTAGCCCGCGCGCTGGTCCGGATCGCGCAACGCCTGCTGGTTGAGCTGCGGCAACTCGTTGTTGCCGCACCAGAGCGCGAGGCAGCTCCGGTGCTGCAGCCGGCGCACTTGTTGCACCGCTTCCCGGCGCACGCTGGCCAGAAATGCCTCGTCATGCGGGTAGAGCGTGCAGGCGAACATGAAGTCCTGCCAGACGAGCAGGCCGAGCTCGTCGCAGAGATCGTAGAAATCCTCGCTCTCGTAGATGCCGCCGCCCCAGACGCGCACCATGTTCATGTGCGCCTCCACGGCACTGCGCAGGTCGCGCTCGTAATCCTCCCGGCGCAAGCCGGCCACGAAACTGTGGGCCGGAATCCAATTCGCTCCCTTGATGAAAATCGGCCGGCCGTTCACCGCGAATCGGAAGCTCTCGCCCCATTCGTCAGGCTCCCGCTGTAGCTCAATCGTGCGCAGACCCACGCGCCTTTCGCAGCGATCCAGCACGGTGCCTGAATCCATGTCCACGACCTCGCAGACCAGTCCATACAGCGGCTGAGCCCCCTGCCCCGCAGGCCACCAGAGCTGCGCACGCCGGACCGTCAGGGCAAGCTCCACCGTCTCCGGTCCGGCGACGCCTTCCGCAACGAGTCGGCCGGCAAAATACAGGCAGGCCCGCACGCGGACTCGCGTCGTCGTTCCGGCAAGCCGGGGCTGCAACCGGAGCGTCACCGCCTCACCCGGTCCATGCACCTGCTGCACCTGCAGAGAATCGAACCGGGCGCCTGACCAGGCCTCGACGCGGATGGGCCGCCAGATGCCGGCCGTCACCAGACGCGGCCCCCAGTCCCAACCGAATTGACACTGCTGCTTGCGCAGCACCGTGCAGCGCCCCACCGGATCGTTGAACTCGACCGGCCGGTGTGTCGGACGCACGCGACGGATTTCTTCTTCGGCGCTGTGCAGCACCACCCGAAGCCGGTTCACCCCGCGCCGCAAGGCACCGCGGATATCCCAGACGTGGCGGACGAACATGTTGTCCGTCCGCCCGAGCAGCACGTCGTTCAGATAGACGGAGGCCACCGTATCGATGCCCTCGGCCACCAAGGTCAGATGCTCCTCGGCGAAGATGCCCTCGGCCGCCCGGAAAGTGGTCACGTATTCCCACTCGGACTGACCCACCCACTGGACCTCCAGCTCGTTCCGGCCCCAGAAGGGATCGAGAATCCTTCCCTGCCGGAGAAGATCCCGATGCACACATCCCGGCACCTGGGCGGGGAGCCAGCTCCCACCGCCGGTCTGCCGGAATTTCCAAGGAGCGCGTTGCAGGTCGATACAGTGCATTGAGCCAGGGTTGACGGGTGTAACGTCCCCATCCTCGCAGATTCCCCGCGATAAATCTTTACCGAATACGGCATATTTTGTTTCGTTTCGGACATGCACAAAATGCCCGGCCGCCGACGCGCGTTCCGCATGCAGATCATCTGCGACGGCAATCTGGAATACTTCCGCAACGTCATCCTCGGCGCACGGCACTACGGCTTCACCAGTCGCAGCATCGTGCTGGGCGACCGCTGGATCGCCCAGGAAGAGCGCGACCTGCCGGCGATGGTGCAACGCGACAGCATCGACGGCATCATCGCCCAGGTGAATGACCGGCGATTCGAGGAGCGCCTGCTCGCCCTGCCCATCCCGGTCGTGAACATCTCCAACGTCCTCACGCCGCCACGCCTCCCGCTGGTCACGCAGGATGACGCGGCCGTTGGACGGCTTGCCGCGGAGCATCTGCTCGGTCGCGGCTGCGCGGTCTTCGCCTGCTGGGGGCAGCAGGATTCCTCCTTCTCCGCCGAACGCATCGACAGCTTTCGCCGGACCTTGCGCAAGATGTCGCCGACCGCCCAGTGTCACGTGGGCGAAGGCCCGCCCATCGCGACCGAAAGCGGCGCGCCCCTCATCCGGCGCATGACGAAATGGCTGCGCCACCTGCCCCGTCCGCTGGGCATCTTCACGGTGCTCGACACTTTCGCGCTGCACCTGTTGCGCGCAGCCCAGGGTTTGTCGCTGCGTGTCCCTGAGGATGTCGCGATCCTTGGCGCCGGCGACGACGAATTCTGGGTCGAGTTCGAAAGCATCCCGCTCTCCAGCATCAAACTCCCCTCCCGGCAAATCGGCTACGAAGCGGCTGAGCTGCTGCACACGCTGATGCGCCAGCGCCGCAAGACAGCCGAGCACCGCCATCTCCCGGTCACGGAGCTGGCCGTCCGCCGCTCGACCGACGTGCTCTTCGTCAAGGACGATGCCGTCACACGCGCAGTGGCCTATATTCGCGAACACGCCGCCCAAAACATCTACGTGAACGATGTCGTCGCCGCGGCCGCCATCTCCCGCAGCGCACTTCAGCAACGCTTCCGGCAGGCGCTGGGCCGCACGATCCTCACCGAGATTCGCACCGCCCGCATTTCGCGGGTGCAATCCCTGCTGCGCACCACCGACATGAAGCTGTCGGCCATCGCGGAAGCCTGCGATTTCCCCAACTCACCGCGCCTGCACGTTCTTTTCAAACAACGCACAGGCCAGACACCGGGCCAATATCGCGCGCTCGTGCGTCGAGGCTGATTGTCGGCCAAGCAGCGCCAGGCGCTCCCTTGTCGTAGCCAAGCACACCCGCGCGATTGCGCTCAACGCGGCGACGCGAGGCCAACGTTGTCCTCGCTGCGGACCGCCGAGGTGTCTGGGGTGACACGCAGTGCGGCAACGCGAGGATAACTGAAGCGGTTGCCGCGCAGCGTCACGTCCTCGCAGGCGTGCAGGAGCACGGCCGGAGCCTCGCGGAGGTTCGCGCCTTCCAGCGGCTCGATGCGGTTGCGCGCGAAGCTTAGGCCACCGACACGCGCGGCCTCGAGCACGAGCGGCTGCACGACGCGGAACGTGTTGTCCTCGATCATGACGTGGCGGTGATACGGCGGCAGCACCCGCATCTCGCCCGGCTGCATCGGCCGCAGGCGCAGCAGCGCGGCGGAGGGATGCAGGCCGGTGAACACGTTGCGCCGGATGGTCAAGTTCGCCACGGCGCCGGACTCGTGCCAGAAGTGCGTGTCGCCCTCGACGAGGATGCTACTCATCGACGGGCGCTCGAACACGTTGTCCTCGATCAACACCGGGGCACCCGTCGTGACGAGAACGGAGCGCGCGCGATTGTTGCGCACGACGTTGCGCCGGAAAACGAGCCGCGCCTGCCAGGAGGCGTTGTCGACGCAGCTGCCGGGTTGGAGAAAATCGTCGAGCGGCTCCGTGAACGCGATCTCGAGTCGCTGCGCGTTCACCCGTCGCACGGCGCGCACCGTGCGTTCGCCGTAGGCCAGCAAGGTATCACGCCGGGCGAAGCGCAGCACGTCGCCCGGCTCCGCGAAATCGAGCCCGAACTGCTGGAAGTGATGCAGGCGCACCGCGACGGTATCGGATGCGATGCGCTCCTCCGCGAGGCCATAGACACCGTGCACGTTGATGGCGTCGTCGAGCATGGCCTCGAAGCGGCAATCCTCGACGAGAATCTCGCCGCGACAGTCGACGAAGTGCGTCGCATCCGCCGTCGTGCTCACGAGCCGCGCGCTTCCGGGCGGCGGAATGACGTGGAATCGGCGCAGCGTCACATTCTCCGTGCGCTCGACGATGAGGCCCATGCCGCCGGCATGGTGGATCGCCACGTTCTCCACCACGAGGTCCGCGACGCGGCGCACGCGGATCGCAGGCGAGACGCGGTTATCCTCGCGGTTGCCCTTGCTGATCAGCACCGAGCCCAGCGCAGGAAGCGGGACCGCGGCATGCGTGAGGCGAAACTTCCCCTCGCCCACCGCCTCGGCGCGCGCCGCGACTTGTCGCCGCGAATTCCACAACGCGACGACGGGCTGCACGGCCGCCGCCGCTCCGGTGGCGGGATCGATCCAGTAACTCCACTCGATATTCTGCCACCAGCCCTCGCGGTTGCGCCGGTCGCCTGAGCCGAAGAGCAGTTGCCCGTCGACGAGTTGCGCGCGACTCTCGAGGCGCGGCTCGACCTCGAAGGCATCAGCCGTAGCGTCGACCGCCGTCACCTTGGCCTGGAGAAAAAACGGCTCGGCCCAGTCGATGCGAAAATCCCGCAACACGACGTCGCGGCAATCTTCGAGGGAAAAAGGAATCAAGTGCCCGTGCGCGATGAAGCGCGCGCCGCCGCCCTCGATGCGCAACCCGTGCCAGCCGCGCAGCGGGATTGCGATGCGCCGCAGGCCATCGTCGTGATTGGCGATATGGAGGAATTGCTCCTCCGCCTGCGTGCGGAACAGATGGTAGTCGCCCGGCGCGAAGCGGATGACCTTGGCGCCGTCCCGCGCCGCCTGCGTGAGCGCGGCGCGGATCACGGGCACCGCGTCGGTGCCGTCCGCCGGCGCACGCACGACGACTTCGCCGGACGCCGCAACGCCAACGAGGCCGAGGCAGAAGAACACGATGAAGCGGCGGAGTGCGGCGGACATGGATTAATCGGCCGGCAGGGCCCGGCCGCAACGCACCGGGCGTGCAGACCGGGCGTGAGTCAAGACTCAGAACGAGCGCGTGATGATCGCGCGCAGCGCGTGGTCCTGCTTGGCAGAGGCGAAGCGACCGCTGTAGCCGAGGTCGAGGCGCGTGGCGCTGCCGAGGAAGAAGCCGACGCTGCCCTCCGCGACGATCATCTCGCGACTGACCGGTTCGCCGGCGACAGTGAAGGTGTTGCCGTTGAAGAAGGCCAGGTCCTGCGTCACGGCGCGATCGCCGTGGCTCATCTGCCAGCCCAGGCTGCCGAGGAAGCGCAGATGCGGACGGGAGTTCTGCATGACGTAGGAGGCGCGCAGGCCGGCCGTCGTGAGCGGCACGTTGTGCACGGCCTTGGCGCCGAAGAGCACCGCGTCGTCACCGTGCTCGCTGAACTCGTCGGACTCGACGCGCACGAAGGCGGCGTTGACGTAGGGCTCGAGATTGACGCTCCGGTAGCGGAGCTGCCAGGCGGCCTCGCCGAAGGCCTGCAGCGTCGTGGCCTCGCGGCGCACGTCGGTCTCGTCGCCGAAACCGGAGAAGGCGACGACGCGGGTGGTGTCGATGAAGCTGCGGGTGTAGGTGGCGCCTGCGCTCAGGCCGAACGCGCCGGCGCGGAGGTTGGCATAGGTGCCGATGTGGGCGTGCGAGGCGGTGGCGCTGGAGCCGGTGTCGGGGGCATCGATCGAACCGCGGGAAACGCCGAATACGAGGCCGCCGCGCAGGTGGTCGGACATCGCGCCGTCGATGCCGGCGAGGACGCCGAACTTGGAGCGCTCGACGGCGTGGATCTCGTCGTTGCCGTCGCTGTTGCCCGAGCCGCCGATGGTTTGAATCCAGAGGGCGGAGCCGGGCGCGCGCTCGGGATTCTCCTCGGTGGAAGCAGTGAGGCCGCTGCCGCGCTCGAGCGGCACCTCGCGGATGAAGCGCGAGTCGTCGATCAAGGCGCTGAGGATGGAAGCGTGGATCTCGCCGGAGAGATGAGCGTAGGAGACCGCGATGGCATCCTCGTCGGTGAGGTTGGTGATCGCAATGTAGAGCGGGTGCAGGTGCCCGAAGGCCTCGATGGCGGCGGCGGTCGCGCGCTCGTTGGGCGTGCGCGCGTATTCGTCGAAGGCGATGGTGTTGCGCGAGACGTCGAGGTAGAGGCTGTTGGCGTCCTTGGTCAGCATCAGGTCGATGAGCGGCAGGTTCTGCTCGAGCGTAGTGAAGTTGCCCGTGATGCCGCCCGCGGCGGTGAGGATGGTGTAGCGGGTGCCGTAAACGTAGGTGCCGCCAGCCTTGGTGACGTTGACGCCTGCGCCGGCCTGGATGGTGGCGGTGCCGGAGACGTTCACGCGGTCGGCCGCGCCGGTGTTGTCGATTTCGACTTCGAAGATCGAGCCGTTGGCGAAGGTGAGGTTGCCCGCGACGTTCGTGGTGCCGATGGAATTGCCGGGCGCGAAACGACCGCCGGAGGCGATGGTGGTGGTGCCAACGGTGCCGGTGCCTTGCAGACGCGCGCCAGAGCCGATGGTGAGCGCACCACCGAGCGAGCCGTTGACGGCGAGCACACCGCCGAGGACGGAGGTGCTGCCGGTGAACGCGCTGCTGTTGCCGGTGAGCGCGAGCGTGCCCGTGCCGAGCTTGGTCACGGTGCCGTTGCCACCGAGCGTGCCGGCGAAGGTGCCGGCGACGGTGCTGCCGAATTCGAGCGCGGCGTTGTTCGTGATGCCGCCCGTGCCGAGGGCGCCCAGGCTGGCGACACTGAGGCGGCCGGCCGAGATCGTCGTGCCGCCGCTGTAAGTGCTGTTGCCGGTAAGCGTAAGCGTGCCCGCGCCCTGCTTGACGAGGGCGCCGGTTCCGGAGATGGCGCCAGAGAGCGTGGCGTTGGCCGCGGTGGCGGCGGTGAGCGTCGCACTGCCGAGCGCGATGTCACCCGCGCCGGAGAGACCGGTAAGCGTCTGGTTGAAGCCGTTGAGATCGAGCGTCGTGCCGGCGGCCAGCGTGACCGCGCTGCTCGGCGCGATGGCGTTGGCGATGCCGAAGCGCAGCGTGCCGCCGTTGAGCGTGGTGGTGCCAGTGTAGGTGTTGGCGGCGGAGAGAATCAGCGTGCCGTCGCCGGCCTTGGTGAGGCTGCGGCCGTCCCAGCCCGTAGCGGGATTGGCGGCCTGGTTGGCGAGGACGGTGCCGAGGTCGAAGGTCTCGGCCGCGCTGGCGAGGGTGAAGACGCCGTTCGGGTTGGCCGCGGGGCTGTTCCACGAGAGCGAGGTGTTGACGACGTAGTTGTTGCCCGACTTGGCGGCGGTGACGACGAGGTAATCCGTCGCGCTGCCGCCGCTGCCGCCGACGTTCACCGCGGCGAAATCACCGGTGATGCCGGACGAGGTCGCGAGCAGCGTGAAGGGCATGACGGTGGAGCCGGAGATGCCGTTGACGTTGAGCGTCGTGCCGGTGGCGCCGATGGTGGCCGAGGCAGCGCTGATGACAGGGGCGTTGCTGCCGACGACAAGATTGAGCGTGCTACCGTTGGCGAGTGAAAGGGCGCCCGTCAGGCCGAGCGTCGAATCGCGATCGACGGTGAGCGTGGCGCCGGAGGCAACCGAGGCGCTGGTGGCGGTGAACGCGGTGGCAGCCGTGCCGTCGCCGAGCGCGAGCGTGCCGCCCTGGACGCTGACCGCACCGGCGCTGCCGGTCGCGGCGGTGAGGGCGACGGAGCCGGTGCCGAGCTTGTTCAACGCGCCGGCGCCCGAGAGCGTGCCGGCGTAGGCGCCGGCGGCACTCGTGGCAAATTCCAGCGTGCCTTGATTGGTGACGCCACCGGCGCCGAGCGCAGCGGTCTGCGTGACGCTGAGCTTGCCGGCCATGATGGTCGTGCCGCCCGTGTGGGTGTTGGCGCCACTGAGCGTAAGCGTTCCGGTGCCGTCCTTCACGAGGCGGCCGCCGGTGCCGGAGATGACGCCGGAAAGCGTGAGGTCGGAGGATTGGTTGGCGGTGAGTGTAGCACTGCCGAGGGCGATGGAGCCAGCGCCGGAGAGATTGCGGAGCGACTGGTTGTTGCCCGCGAGATCAAGGGTGGCGCCCGCAGCGACGGTGACGGACTGACTGGTGGCGATGGCGTTGGCGGTCGCGAGCTGGAGCGTGCCGCCCTCCACCTGCGTGGCGCCGGTGTAGGTGTTGGCCTGATTGAAGACGAGCGTGCCGGCACCGGTCTTGGTCAGCGTGCGGCCGTCCCAATTGCCGAGCGTGCCGGTGAAGGCGGTGTTGTTCGCCAGCGCGACCGGCGAAGTGAAGCTCGCGCCGGTGCCGAGGGCGAAGGTGCCGTGCGCGGCGGATTGGCTGTTCCACGCGAGGTCGGACACGAGACTGATGGTGCGGCCGTCGAGCGAGCGATTGAGCTCGAGTGCGAGGTATTGGTCGAGCGAGGGCGTCACCGCGGCGCCGTCGAAGCGCAGCGTGGCGTTGTTGGAATTGGCGATGGCTGTGTCGGACGTGATCAGCGTGACGGAGCCGAGCGTCGAGGCGTTGTAGCCGGTGATGTTGAGGATGGAGTTGGCGCCGAAGGCGACGCTGCCCGCATCGATGGCACCCGTGCCCGCGGCGAGGCCGAGCGTGGTGCCGGCGCCGAGGGTGAACGAACCGGTGGTCGCAAGCGTGCCGCCCGTGACATTGAGCGTGCCGCCGTTGACTGCGACGTCGCCGGCGAAACCGGCGGCCAGCGGCTGCGCACCGCTCAGCTCGAGCGTGCCGGTGCCGGATTTGACGAGCGCGGAACCAGCCGCACCGCTGACGGTGCCGGCATAGGCAGCAGAGCTGGCCGCGGCGACGGTGAGCTGGCCATCGCCGAGCGCCACGCGCCCTGCGCCAGTGAGAGAGGAAACGGTGGCGTCCTGACCGGCAAGGTCGAGGGTGGCCGTGGCATTGTCAGCAATCGTCACGCCAGACGAGGCCGCGAGGCCGCTGGCCCCAGCAGAGGAACCGAGGCGCAGCGTGCCTTCCGAAATCGTCGTCGCACCGGTGTAGGTGTTGGCACCGCTGAGAGTCGCCACCGTCGCACCGCTCTTGGTGAGCGTGCCCGTGCCGCCAATGGCGTTGGCCACGGTGCCGTCGGCGGAGAGCGCGACGTCGAGCGCGGCGTTGTTGATAACGGCGCCTGTGCCGAGCGCGGAGGCACTGGCGACCTGCAGGGTGCCAGCGGAGACGGTGGTGCCACCCGCGTAAGAATTGCTGCCGGACAGCGTGGCGGTGCCCGCGCCCGACTTGGTGACGGAGCCGGAAGCTCCGGAGAGTGCGGCGCTGACGGCGACGGACTGGCCGGAGTCGGTGGTGAGTGCAGCGTTGCCCGCGAGCGCGATGCCTTCACCCGCGGCAATCGTGCCGCCGGTGCCGGTGGCCGCGAGCGTGCCGCCGTCCGCCAGCGTGGCCGTCTGCTGCAAGGTGAGCGTGCCGCCACCGTCGACGGTGATGGCTTTCGCACCGAGCGTGCTGCCAGCGGCGAGGGTGCCGTTGCCGGTGAGCGCGACGCCGGTGCCGGTGACGTTGCCCGCGAGCGTGAGCGTGCCGCCGTCGGTGGCGCGCAGCGTGGAATCGGTGGCCAGCGTGATGGTCTCGGCGCGGATGGTGCCCGAGCCCGCAAGCGTGGCGCCGGAGGCGACGGTGACGCTCGTGCCTGCGTCGGCGGAGCCGTAGGTGGCGTTGTTGGCGACCTGGAGCGTGCCGGCCGCGACATTGGTGGCGGCGTGCAGTGTGGTCGTGTAGGTATCGAAGAGAAGCGTGCCGGCGCCGGTCTTGTTGACGGTGGCGAGGGCGGCGTTGGTGCTCGTGATGGGATCGAAGAAGGAGATGGTGCGGCCCTCGTCGGCGGCGAAATTGATGGTCTGCGCCGCGGCGGCCGTGAGGACGAAGTGGACGGCGTTGCGGCCGTCGACGCCGGTGTTGTCGCGGAAAAGGATGTCGCCCGTGGTGGCGTTGAACTGGTGGGTCTTGGCGGCGGTGGGCGCGGCGACGTAGATGGCGCCACCAGTGCCGGCGACAGCATGGTTGCGCTCGAAGGTGGAACCGGCGCCGACCGTGAGGTTGCCGTTGGTGACGAAGAGCGCGCCGCCGTTGCTGGCGGCGGTGTTGTCGGTGGCGTTCATCGCGCCGTTGATGGTGAGGTCAGTGCCGGTCCAGACGGCGCCGCCGTTGGCGCCGGCAGTGGCGACGGTCTTGTTGGCCGCGTTGCCGCGCAGGATGGAAGCGCCGTCGAAGATGACGTTGGTGGCGGAGCGGACGCCAGCGCCGTTGCCGTTGGCGTTGATGTTGTTCTCGATCAGGGCGTCGCCCTTGAAGCGGACGGTGCTGCTGGCGAAGATGCCCGCGCCGTGCGTGCCGCTGGTGCTGGTGCCGTTGGTGGCCTGGTTGCCGGCGATGGTGGCGTCGGCGTTGAAGGTGACGAGGCCCGCAGCGTAGATACCGCCGCCGCCGGCGGTGGCGCCGCTGACGTTGCCGGAGAGGACGGCATCGGCGTCGAACTCGATGGTGAAGCCGCGGATGCCGGCGCCGCCGCCGTTAAGCGCGGTGTTGTCACTGACCGTGACGGTGCCGCCGGTGCTGCCGAGCTTGAGGATGGTGTTGGTGGTGCCACCGTAAATGGCGCCGTAATTGGAACCGGTCGTGAGCGTGCGGAAGCCCGTGACGGTGAAGGAACCGCCGAAGGTCGTCGGCACGTAAGCGCCGTTGTTCTGCGTGGGCGTGCCGCTGACATTGATCGCCATGCCGATGGCGCTGGTGCCAATCTCGCTACCTTTGAGGATGACGTTTTGGAAATTGAGCGTGTTGCCGACCGTGACGGTGAACACACGCGAGGCATCGGTGGCCGGGGCGTTGATCGTGACGGGAGCGTCGCCGGCGGAACGGAAGTTCAAGTTTTTGGCCGCGAGCGCGACGACCGTCGGCGGCGAGAGATCGGACTGCAGGATGAGCGTGTCGCCGTTGCCCGCAGCGCTGACGGAGGACGCAAGCGACGAGTCCACGATGATGTCGACGGCGCGACCGGTCGCAGGCAGCAGAGCGAGCAAGGCGGCCACAACGGCCAGGCGACGCGAAACGCGAGACGAGACGAGTCCGGCGAGCGTGCCGGAGGAGACGAAGCAACGAGGCATCTTCATGGGGAGGGGTGTGACAGGGAGAGACTTCCCGGGCGGATCGGCGGGAAGAACAGGACAGCTGGCGAAAATTTTTAGGCCCGCGGGAGGGAACTAGAAACCCTCGCCGCGGTAGACGGTTGACCCGGAGCGAGCGGCCGGATCAGCGCACCGGCGCGACCACGACGCCGTCGCGCACGACCTCACGCGTGTAGCCCTCGTAGACGTTGTCGCGGATCTCGACGGCCTCGGCGTTGCGCACATCGATGGCGGCGGCCTCGACCTGACCGTGGGGATTCTTGAAGACGTTTCCGGTGATGAGAATGTTGGCGTTGTAGCGCGGATTCTTGAAGAAACGGCTGAGCGAGTGGATGACGATGGCGGCGGGCTGACCGCGGCGCGCGATGTCGATCCAACTGGAGTTCAGAAACACATTATTGCGGACGACGTTGTTGCGCACGAAGCCGCCGGAGCTCGGATTGGGGCCGTATTTCACCTGGTAGGAGTTGTTGTCGAAGGTGCAGTCCTCGACGGTGATGTTCTCCTCGAAGTTCACGATCGCGCTGCCGAAATTCTCGGCGAAGAGCGTGCGACGGATGATGCCCTGCGTGAGGCTGTAGGTCTGGTAGCTCACCGCGGTGCCCACCGCGGTGCCGGACGGCACGGCACCCGTGAACACGTAAGCGTAGCCGCCCTTCTGCCGCTTGGCCTGCTTCACGACGAGGTCGACCGGCTGCTCGCCGACCCAGAAGCGGATGCGGTCGCCCGCCGGGACGTCATAGCCCGGCGAAATGAGGAGCGCGTCGGCGCCGCGAACCTCCTTCACGATGCCAAACGAGCGGCGGATCACGAGCGGGTCCATGCGCAGGCCCTTGAACACGCAGTCCTCCACGAGGAGTTCGCCGGAGTTCATGCTCAGGTGCAGGCCGTCGCGGCCGCCGATGGCGAGATTGCCGTTCTCCGGCTCGAAGCGCACGCGGCGGAACGTGAGGTTGCGGTTGTAGCCGGCGATCATGCCCATGTTGCCGACGTTCGGGAAAAACACGTTCTCGAAGACGATGTCGCGCGAATACATCACCGAAGTCTGGTTCGGCATCTCGGCCGACTTGTGGTGCCACGAGATGCCGTCGCCGACTTCGACCTTCTTGCTGAAGCCCGCACCCGTCATCGTGAGGCGACGCGCATCGGTGCCCGGCACGGCGCGCCAGAATGCCTTGATGTTAAGCCCGATCGTGAGCGTGGCGGAGTCGGGCGTGGTGCCGAAGCGCTTCAGCTTGCCCGTGGCGAGATCCCACGCATGCGCCGAGGCGCAGCGCATGCCGTCGTAGGCCGGCAGACCGGGCAAGACTTCCACGAGCACCTCGTCCTTCTCGCGATCGACCGCGAGAACGCGCGCGGTGCTGCCGAGCGGCGGATTGTTCGCGAGGACGAAATTGCGCACCGTGATGCGCTCGGAGCGCGCGATCGCGAGTTGGTTCGGCAGCGTGGTCTCGTTATCGAGCGCGAAGACCCGCTCCAGCCGCGTGGCTGGCCCACCCTGCGCATCGACGGCGCCGATGAGCGCGACATCACGCGCCTCGATCAGCGCGAGGTAATGCTCTTTCGCACCGGGCTTGGTTAGCGTGTAGGTGCCGGCGGCGAAATGCAGCTCGGCCGGCGCCTGGCGCTTCGCGGCGGCGAACGCCGCTACCAGCGCCTCGGTATCGCAGCGACCGTCGTCGGGCCGCGCACCGAAATCCGCCACATCCAAGCGGGTGACTCCAGCGCAGAGCGTCAACGGGGCGAGCGCGAGCAGGACAGGAAGCAGGGAACGTTTCATGGGGAAAGTGACTGAGGGTGCGCCGCGGCGCGACGACGGACGATCGCACAGACAGCGCGGGGTGGGACCAGCAAGCAAGGACGAGACACGCTCGCATCCTGCGTGGCGCGATTGAAGACCGCCGCGAGTAGACGGTTGACCCTCCGCACACACGCACGGGTGCAACGAACGACCGCGGCCGCGGTCGACGTTTGACCTGCGCAGGCGTTGAGCCGCGCGCCGAAAAAAATTGGATGGCGCGCGTTATCCCGGCGGCGCGCTGCGTCGGCCCCGGTCCCTCCCCTCCCCATGAAAAACGTCTCCTCCTGCCTGTTCTCCCTCGCCGCGCTCGGCGCGGCCACCGCCCTGCACGGCGCCGTCGTCTCCGCGAATTTCAACGATCTCGCCCTCGGCGACCCGCGCGGCAAACAGAAGAACCAGCAACCCGCCGACACAGGCCGCGGATTCGGCGCGCCTTATTGGACGACCGACACCGGCGTGCCGCGCATCGTCGCCGGCGATCTCGCCGCTCCGGCCTCGACCGGCTACGCCCTCGCCCAAGGTGGCAACCCGCGCAGCTACCAGTCGCCTTCCTACAAGCTCGACGACGCCACCGACCGCCGCCAGTGCCGCCCGCTCGCGCAAAAGCTCACCGGCACAGTGTGGGTTTCCTTCCTCGTCAAGAACGCCGACGCCAACCAGGCCGCGGGCATCGACTTCAACGGTCGCCCGCAGATCGCCAACAGCGTGGTCGGCACGCGCATCGTTGTCGAAGGCGGCACCGTCCGCGTGTTTAACGCCGGCAACGTGAAAGCCGGCGAGGCCATCGACGCCGTCCCCCTCGGCCAGACCGCGCTCATCCTCGTGCGCCTCGACATCGGCGCCGCACCGAACGGCAAGAACGACAAGCTTCAGCTCTGGGTTAACCCCAAGCTCACGGCGAATCCCGCCGACCTGCCGAAGCCGGCCTTCGCGCTCGGCAACACCGGCTTCATCGGCTCCACCCAAGCCATCGCGACGCTCGGTCTGCAGAGCTATGACCTGCGCACCGGCGCGGGCCAGATCGGCGGCATCCTCGACGCCGTGACGCTCGCCGACGGCGAAGGCGCCTACGCCGCGGTCACCGGCCTCGGCACGCCGTAAGCCACCCCTTCGCATCCGAGCCGCACGGTCGCGGCCTGCCCCTTCCCTGTCCGCAAGCTGTTTCCCTGCCGTCCGGCACTCCTGGCTCGTTGCGCCACCGCGCCGATGCTCAATCGGACAATGGCCGCCTGCCGGGAGGATCGTGCGGCGATCCTCCCCATGAAAAACACCCGCCATCCCCTGTCGTCCGGCCTGCTTTGGGCCGGACTTTTTTTGGCCCTTGGGCCGACCCTCGCCTTGGGCGTCACGCGCCCGGTCTCCGATTACTTCGCCTACCCTGACGACGGCATCGACGACACCGACGAGATCAACAACGCCATCACCGCCGCGAAGGACGGTGACGTCGTCACCTTCGCCGCCGGCACCTACGATCTGAAGACGCGCTTCGACGACGAGCGCTACCTGAAGATCAGCAGCAAGACCGGCATCACCTTGCAAGGCGCCACCAGCAACGGTGCCCCCGCGACCAAGCTGCTCCGCCACGTGAACGTCGAGGCGATGGCGAGCCCGCCGCGCATCTTCTATCTCTTCAACAGCACGCGCGTGACGATCAGCGGCTTCATCTTCGACAACACCCCGCACCTCTGCACCACGGGCACCGTCACCGCCATCGATCCCGCCGGCAAATACGTGCGCGTGCAGATCCCCGCGGGCCTGCCCATGGAGGCCGGCCAGCCCTGCTACGCCGCCAACCTCTGGGAGCCTTCCGTGGACGAGCTGAAATCCGTCGCGAACGTCAGCGCCAATTCCTCGCCCGCCAACTGGACCATCCACGACGCGACCAATCGCATCATGGAACTCAACAAGAGCACCGGCCTCACCTTCCTCGCCAACACCGCCGTCGGCGACCGTCTCTCCTGGCACTACGGTTGGAACGGCCGCTCCCAACTCGAAGTCGCCAAGTCGAACACGATCACGCTCGACAACCTCGTCGTCCGCAACGCCATCAACATGGCCCTGCTCATCGGCTCCACGCATGACCTCACGCTCTCAAAGATCGTCATGAAGCCCGAGGGCGCCCAGCTTCCCGTCGGCCCGCGCGACGGCATTCACATCTCCCGCTGCACCGGCACCGTGAACATCAGCGACCTCGAAATCACCGGCGTGCGCATGGACGGGCTGGTCGTCCGCACGCCCTACGCCGACATCGCCTCCATCGCCAGCACGACACAATTCAACCTCCTCACGGAGCTCGCCACCTCGGGCCAGACGATCCCCGTCGGCTCAAGCGTCACGTTCTTCAGCTCCACCGGCAACCCCTACGTCCGTCTCGTCGCCGCCGCGACCTACAACGGCGACAGTGGCGGCCGCAGCTCTTACACGATCACGACGCAGACCGACCTGCCCTCCTTCGCCGCCGTCGGCACCGAGATGAAGCTCGGCGGCCTCATGCCCGCCAGCGTCGCGATCACCGACAGCACTTTCAAAAACATCGCCGGCTCCGCGCTCATCCTCTTCACCGACGACATCACGGTGGACAACCTCACGGCGACCAAGGTCATGTTCCCCGCCATCCATCTCGGCGACAACTCCGGCTCCGGCGTCTGCGGCTACGGCATCACCATCCGCAACTCGACCTTCGACCGCTGCGGCTGGATGCCGAAACCCGAGTCCGGCATCCCCGGCATCATCACCCTCGCCGCGATCAACGACACCTTCACCACGCCCAAGCTGCGCGACGTCACGATCGAGACGAACACCTTCCGCACCCACCTCGCCAGCACCACCAATCCTGCCGTCAACGCCTTCGACACCGACGGTCTCACCCTCACCGACAACGTCTTCGAGAACGTCCGCCAGCCCGTTCTCATCGCCGCCACCTCGGTAACCGGCGACAGCGTCGCCACCAGCGACGTCATCGTCGACAACGACAACAACACGGTGACTCACGCGGAGGCCACCGGCTCCTTCGGCAACAGCGGCCTCACCGGCTACAACGCCTCCAAGACCCGCTTCAGTAGCAGCACCGGCGCCAAGGCGACCTGGACCGTCACACCGCCGCGCACCGGCAGCTACGACGTTTACGTCTATAAGATCGTCCACAGCACCTCCGACTCCAACGCCAAGATCAGCGTCACCCACAGTGGCGGCACCGGCGTGACCTATGTAAACTACACCACCGGCACCTCCGGCTGGCACAAGGTCGGCACCTACACCTTCACCGGCGGCACCGACTACACGATCAGCAACGAGCGCTCCAACGGCTACCTCCGCACCGACGCGGTGATGCTGATGCAACTCTGACGTTGCCGCCGCGCGGTCGCGCTTCCGCACCGCGCGGCGAAACGAGTCGGTGGCCGCTCCCTTCGGCCACTCGCCAACGCCAGCGGGCCGCAAGACAACGGCTCGCTGGCGTTCGTGTTAACGCGAACCAACAACGAGGCGCACCCCGCCTGGATTTTTTCTACTCAGGGCAGCGCGACCTGCAGGCGCAGGAACCGGCGGGCGGCACCGGTGAGCGCGACGGTGTCCGTCACGGTCACGCTCTCGCCGACTTGGCCGGGATTCACGACGAGATCTGTCCACTGCTGCAGATCGGCGCTCGCTTGCAACGTGTAGGTCACGTCGGCGCGCGCGCGCAGAAAGGTCAGAGAGAGTTGCCCACCGGCGCCGAGTCCGAGTGCGGGCGCCGATGCTGGCGCCGAGCCCGTGGCGCCGAGAGCGTAGGCCAGCAGGTCGTCCAGTTGCACGGTGACGAGCGCCGCAGCGGACGTGACGCTGCCGGAGCCGTTCGAGACGATGACGTCGTAGCTGCCCGCGTCACCGGGCGCACCGCTGAGCACCAGCGTGGCCGACGTGGCACCGGGAAGCGCGACGCCGTTTTTCCGCCACTGATACGTGAACGGCCCCGTGCCCGCGGCGGTGACGCTCAACGTCACCTCACTGCCGGCCGTGACCGTCTGCGCCGCCGGCGCCGTGGCGATCGCGGGCGGCACGGAGAGCTGCAGCGCATACTCGCTGCTCGCTTGCACCGCGCCGCCGGACACCGCGGTCGTCTCGACCACGTAGGTGAACGAGCGCGTGTCCTCCGCCAAGGCGACGGTGAACTCGAAGGGATATTCCGGCTTCGTGACGACCTGCTCCGCCCCACCGTCGATGCGATAGCGCAGCCGCGCGGTGCTCACGACGTCGGGCGTGGCCGTGGTATAGACGTAGGCGTGCTGGCGCGTCGGCGACAGCGACACGACCGTGCCCACGACTTCGCCGAACGAGGCCATGCCCTTGACGTAACTCGTGGCGCTCAGCGGCGCGCCGAAGCCGTTGGAGTAATCCGCCTGCAGGCGCAGCACCGGCGTCGCGTTGTCGATGGCGAAGACCGTGAACCCTCCGGGCGAAACCGCCACGGTCGTGGCGCCGTTGACGAAGCCAACATCGGCCTGAGCAACGTTCTCACGCCACACCCGCATCCGCGCCCCGGGTGTCACGGCGACCCGCGCGGCGTTGAGCGTGAGCGTGACCTGCACCGCGCGCGGCGCCTGATTGGCGAAGGCTAGGTAGAGCCGGCCGTTGCCGTAGCCGGCGATCCAGTTGAGCTGGCTCGCGTCGAGGCCCGTGAGGGTCGCGAGTCCCTTCGGCAGCCACGGCCGCACGCCGGTGTCGCCGTAGAACGTGCCCGCGGCGTGCCCGAAGAGCCGTCCGCGGAAATACGCTCCAGAGTCCGTGAAGGCGTGGGGAAACTCGATCGCGCCGCCCGAGCGGTATTCCGCGTCGGCCATGAGGTAGTCGACGATCATCGCGGCCATCGGCATCGGATGATTCATGTGCGCCGTGTTCTGATAGGTGCTGTAGAAGCGGAGCGGATAGGACGCCTTGAGAAACTCCGCGTTGTAGCGGTTGCGCAGCGTGTAGCCCGGGTAGTTGAGGAAGCGGCCGATGATGCCCGAGCGCGCCGTGGCGACGAACCACGGGTCCTGCTGCCGTTGCGCGATGCGCAGGAGGCTGGCGGAGGCATACGGCATGTAGATCGCGCGGTGACTGTCGGACGTGCCGGCGGCCTCGCTGGGCAGGCCCACCTCGGAGAGCTGCCAAGCGGGCAACGTGGTGTCGACCGTGCGGATCGTGCCGCCGGCGAGCGCCGGCCCGTAATGCAGGTGGCGTGTGAACTCCTCCGCGGCGCGCGCCGCCGCCTGCGCGTAGCGCGCCTCGCCGGTCAGGTCGTGCAACTCGAGCAACGTCTCCCACGCAGGCGTGAGCAGGCTCCAGAAGCTGCTGCGCACATCGCGAAAATCCACCGGCGGCACGTCGATGCGCTCGGCGATGTAGGCGTCGGCGACATGGCGCGCGTCGGTGAGGTAGGCCGGATCCTGCGTGAACCGATAGGCCTCGATGAGCGAGCGCAGCCAATTGAAACCCAGGTCGAGCGCCTCGTTGCGCGTGAGCGGCACGGTGTGGCTGACCTGATCAAGCAGGCTCTTGCTGCTGTTCAACGCCTCGCGCGCGAGCGGCTGGAATGCGTAGGTGCGGCCACCGGTGAGGCTCGCGAGCGCGAACCAGTCGGTCGCGCGGTAGCCGGTGACCGGGCCGCCCATCGGGTATTCGGCGTCGTAGCCCGCGCTCTTCATCAGCTGGCGCTGACGCGAGATGAAATACTCGATTGAGGGCCGCGCGCGCTGCTCGTAGAGGTTGGCGTCGTCTACCACCATCGCGAGCGCGAGCACGGTCGGGGCGGACTGGAAGCGCGAGTAGCCGGGCTTGTCGTTCACATACTCGTTGGCCTTCACGTTCGTGCTCCAGTAACTGTAGTTCTGCCCGCTGGTGTTGAGCGTGAAGTCGACGAGGTTCTCCAGCGCGGTGTTCAGCGAGCCGCTGGCGAGGTTCTCGCGGTAGTCGCGGAAGCCGTAGATTGTCTGCGCGACCTCGCGGAAGGCGGCGGAAAGCGCGCCGCCGCGCACGACGGGACGCACGGTGAAATGCAGCGTCGTGTCGGCCAGCGAGCCGGTGCCACCGTAGAGCGGCGCGTAAGCCGCGGGGCGGTTGCGCGCATCGCTCGTGCGGCCGGTCAGTGCAAAGGCGGAGTTGCCCGTCGTGGCGAGGCGGCGCGGCATCTCGAAAGGATCGACCACCACGCCGCTGACCACGCCGTCCCGCTCCTGCAGCGCCGCGGGCAGCATGGCGCGCATCTCGTCGATGAGATAGACCGCGGCCATGAAGCGCCGGCCGTTCCAGATGCCGGGCACGTAGAACTCGGCGACCTCCGCGTCGGTCGCGCTGGGTGCGCCGGTGTAGCCGACGGTCCAGTATTGGGCCGCGGCGGGCGACAGCGTCCAGTGCAGCCGCGGCGCCGCGGTGCCGGCGGGCAGATCGAGCATCGCGCGCAGGCCGAAGGCGGAGCGAGGCGCGTAGCTCCATGTCACGACGCCATCACGCAACGCGGCAGTCTCCGGCAACAGGGTCGCACGCGTGCCGGGTGCGCTGGCGAAATTCGTCGCCGCGCCCCAGCTGGGAATGCGGAAGCCGACCTGGTTCGTCGTGCCGCCCTGCAGGGCGCCTGTGATCGCCCCGGAGGTGCCAAGCCCGGGACTCGTTTCCTGATGCACCACCTCGAATTGCGCAGCAAACACGGAGGTCGCCCCGGCCAGCTTGTCCGTCACCTCAAACTTGAGATCATCGCGCAGGGTGACGCGGTAGCGGTCGTTCTCCATCGCGGTGCCGGCCGGCGCCGTGGCGACCGTGTCGAAGAGCAGCGCGGGACGCTGGTCAGCCGTCGGCGCCTCGCGGTCGACGAAGCGCAGCCCGGGGAACGAGTAGCCGGCGTCGATCGCCGTGACGACGAACGTCACGCGCGCGTCGGGATCGGCGGTCTGGCCGGTGCCGTAGAGGTCGCCGCGGCGACCGGCGGCCCAGTTGAGGAATTGCGCGATGCGCGGATCGTCGAACACCACCGTCGCACCGCCCGCGAGCACACCGGTCTCGACTGTCGCCGTCGCCACCAACGCCGTGCCGGGTTTCACACCGGTGGCGGACGCGGAGGCGTTCTTCGGGGCATTGTCCCAAGTGATGCCGGTCTCGGTCCACGCGTCCTGGCCGTCGACGATCGCATGGAGCTGGAGGCGCACCGGATTGCCGGTGTCGAGGGCGGACTGGCCCTGCGCGCCGACGACCAGCCGCGGCTCCTTGCCCGTGTCCTCGCGGGAATCGAAGAAAAAGAAACTGCGCTGCCCGAGCTGCTCGGCGGAAGACAGGAGCACGAGGTGCAGGACGCCCTCGCCGGTCAACGCCTGCCCGACCGCCGCAACGAGCGCGGGCGTGGAAGGGAACGTGAGTTCCTGACCGACCGTGGCGGTCGTCGGATCGGCGCTGGCCTCGGAGAGGAGCGTGAGCTCGTAGTCGCCGCCGGGCGCCAGCCAATCCTCGAGCTCGGACGCATGCGTCCAACTCGCGGTCGCCTCACCAAACGGACGCGTGAGCCGGTAGAGCCGCAGCGTCTGCGTGCCCGCGACGGAGGTCGGATCCTTGTTGCCAATGCGGATCTTGAACGCGACGTCGGCCGGCGGCGTGGTCAGGGCGGAAAGATCGAAGCTCAGCAGGGAGCGGAAGACGTCGTTGGCGCCGAGCGGACCGACCGCGAGGTCGTTGGTCGCACCCTGGTTGTTCACGCTCGTGCTGCGCGTGCGCACGTCGGCCGTGGCGACCACGGAGGTCTCAGTGGTGCTGACCGCGGTGCCGATGTAGGGATTCTGCGGCGAGAGGGTCAGGCGCAGCGCGGCGCGGCCGGCATCGCGCACGACGACCGCCGGCGGCAGGTCGAAGCCGAGCCAGCTTTTGCGCGCCGACGACGTGGTGCCGCGTGCCGCGACGACGATCCCAGTGCCGTTGAGGTTGAGCGCGGCTTGGTCTCCGTTTTGCACCGTGGCGTCAGCCTGTGGGGCGACGGAACCCGCGAGCTCGCTCGGCGGCGCCACGAGCGTAAGCACGGCCGCAGCGGACGTGGCGGAGCCGGCGGAGTTCGTGACCACGAGACGGTAGCTGCCCGCATCGGCAGCGGTGAGATCGGTGAGCGTGAGCTCAGCGGACGTGGCGCCGGGCAGATCGACGCCGTCCTTCTGCCATTGATAGGCGAGCGGCGACGAGCCGGTGGCGGAGCCCGTGAACGTGACCGAGCCGCCGAGCGCGGCGGTCTGGCTGGCCGGCGAGGCGACGATCTCCGGCGCCAGCGAGGCGACGAGTCCCGTGACGAAATAATAACCGGCCGCACCGGCACCGAGACGCAACGCGTCGAGCACGCCGGCGTTGCCCGTGGTGGTCGTCGTCAGGTAACCGCCCAGGCCGATCGTGCCGAGCTGGTTCGTTGTGCCGAGCAAATCGAGCGTGCCGCGATAGGCCGGCGTGACTCCGATCATCGCCGCGGGCGTCCCGCCGAGGGCGGGATTGACCCAGACCTCAAGTTGATCGACGGACGTGTCGATGCGGAAGACCACGAGCGCCGTGTCCCCGAGCGTGAAGACATCCGGCACGACCACCGCGCTGCCGGCCACGGGCTGGAGCAGCAAGGACGTGCACTGCGCGTAGAGCCGGCCCACGCCACCCGCGGTCGGCGCGGGCTCGATCGACGCCACGTTGAACGTGAGCCCGGTAAGCTGCTCGGCTGCGCTCTGGCGAATCAGGAAAGTGCCCCAGATTTCGCCGGTCAACGGCGTGGCCAACCCGCGGTATTGCTGCCGGCGCGTGCCGGAGCTGACCGTCTGCGGCTGCAGGCTCTGCGCCGTGCCCGCTTGCACGATGGCATAGCCCGTGCCGGCCGGCGCCGCGAGATCGCCGGCGATGACCTTCACAAGACTGGTGTTGCCCATCCAATACGCGTCCGAAAACCCGGTGCCGGTGTTGGGCGTCTGACCGGCCGCGGCCTGCAGCGTGCCGAGTTTGCAATCGTTGAAGTCCGCCGCGACGGTCTGCGCTTCCGCGTGCAGGGCGGCGCAAAGCGCGCCAAGGAGAAGAGCCGCCCGACGGACGGTTCCGCAGATCGATTTCATGGGGTGGGGAAAGGGGTGAACCAGCGTCCCCACCTATGCCAGGCGCAACGGCGACCGTTAAGCAACCGCACGGTATACGGTTGACCCACCCCGCCCTGCCCCGTTCGCCGTAGTCCGCCGAACCAGACCGTTGCCGTTGCCCGCAGGCGGCTTGAAGCCGTAGGCAGCGAGCTTGCTCGCGCCTCTTGGCGCAGGATCAGGGCAACTCGACTTGCAGGCGCAGGAAGCGCCGCGCGGCCGCAGTCAACGCCACCGAGTCCTCCACCGTCACTGTCTGGCCTACGGCGCCGGGATTGCGCGCGAGTTCAGTCCAGGAAACCAGGTCGCCGCTGGCCTGCACGGTGTAATCCACCTCGGCGCGGGCGCGGAAGAAGGTCAGCGCCAAGCGGCCCGATGCAACGTCCAGCGCCATCAGCGGTGCCGCGGGCGTCGCGTCTCCCGTGCCCCCGAGCGCATAGGCCAGCAGGTCGCCCAGCTGCACGGTGACGAGCGCCGCGGGACTCGTGATCGTGCCGGCGCCGTTGCTGACGATCACGTCGTAGCTCCCGGCCTCGCCGGGGGCGCCCGCCAATTCCAGCGTCGCGGCAGTCGCGCCGGTAATCGCGACCCCGTTGCGCCTCCATTGATAAGTGAACGGTCCCTCGCCTTGCACGGTGACGGAAAGCGTCACCGCGCGGCCGGCGTAAACGGTCTGCGCCACCGGCGCCGCGGTGATGACCGGCGCCACGTCGACCTGCAACGTGCGTTGCTCGCTCACCATCGCGCTGCCGCCGGCCGCGGGCGTGCCTTCGACGACATAACTGAAACTGCGCGTGCCCGTCGGGAGCGTGACACTGAACTCGAACGGGAAAACCGCCTTCGTGAGCGTCTGCTCCGCCCCGCCGTCCACGCGGTAGCGCAGGCGCGCCGAGGCGAGCTCGGTCGGATCCGCATCGGTGTAGACGTAGGCGTTCTGCCGGGTCGGCGAGAGCGAGAGCACGATGCCGACGACGCGCCCGAACGACGCGGTCTGCGTCTGGTAACTGCCCTCGCCCAGCGGCGCACCGGTGCGGGCGATGTAGTCGGATTGCAGACCCAGCGCGGGTGTCGCGCCGTCGATCGCCCACGCCACGAAGCCGTCCGCGGGCACGCTGACGGTCGTGACGCCGTTGACGAAGGTCGTGTCCGGCTGGGCGACGTTGTCGCGCCACACGCGCAGCCGCGCGCCGGGCGTGAGCGTGACCCGCGCCGGGTCGACCGTGACGGTGACCTCGACCGCGCGCTTCGCCTGATTGGAGAACGCGAGATAAAGCCGGCCGTTGCCGTGCCCGGCGACGTAGTTGAGCTGCGCCGCATCGGGGCCGGCGAACGAGACCAGCGCACGCGGCAGCCAAGGCCAGACCTCCGTGTCGCCGTAGAACACGCCCGGCTCGCCGCCGTAGAGCCGGCCGCGGAAATACCCGCGCGAATCCGTGTAATGGTGCGGAAACTTCACCGCCGAGCCGGAGCGCAGCTCGGCGTCGGCCATGAGGAAATCGATCGCCATCCCCGCGAGCGGCAGCGGGTGGTTCATGTGCGCCGTGTTGGCGTAGGTCGCATACCAACGCAGCGGATAATCGGGGCGCAACAGCACGGAGTTGTAGTTGTTGCGGATGGTGTAGCCCGGATAGTTCATCCACCGACCGACGATGCCGGCGCGGCCCACGGCCTTGAAGAACGGGTCCGCCTGCAGGCGCGCCGCGCGCAGGAACGACGCCGACGCATACGCGCTCATGAAGATGCCGCGATGACTCACGGACGTGGCCGTCGCCTCGCAGGTGAGACCGACCTCGGAAACGGCGGACGCCTTCACCGGAACGCCGAGACCGTCGACCGTGAAGTCGCCGACCGCCGGCCCGAAGTTCACGTGCCGGGCGAATTCGTTCATCGCCCGCGCCGCCGCCGCGGCGTAGCGCGGATCGCCGGTGAGTTCCTCCATCTCGAGCAAGACGTCCCAGCGACCGCCGAGTTGGCTCCAGAAACTGCTCTTCGCATCGCGGAAATCCAGAGGCGGGCCGCTGTCGTAGCGATGGCGCACGTATTCGTCGGTGAGCCAGCGCGCGTCGGCGAGGTATTCGGGCACGCCCGTCGCGCGATAGGCCTCGATGAGCGAGAGCAGCGTGTCGAAGACACGATCGTAGGCCTCGCCGCGCGCCAGCGACTGGCCGGGCGTGATGATGTCACCGAGCAGCGTGGTCGATCCGCTGACGACACGGGCTTCGTGCGCGAGCGGCAGGAAACCCCAGGTGCGTCCACCGGTGAGGCCGAACAGGGCGTAGAAATCCGTGCCGTAATACGCAGCCACAGGACCGCCCATGCCGTAGGCCGGATCGTAGCCGGTGAACTTCAACATCGAGCCGCGTCGCGAGAGGAAATACTCCATCGCCGGCCGGGCGCGCTCCTCGTAGAGCCCAGCGTCGTCGCGCACCATTGCGAGGCCGAGCGCGGCGGCGGCGGACTGGAAGCGCACGTAGTCGGGATTGTCGTTCACATACTCGTTGGCCTTCTCATTCGCGCGCCAGTAGCTGTAGTTCTGCCCGCTGGTGTTGAGGATGAAGTCGACGAGGTTATCGAGAGCGGTGTTGAGCGAGCCCTCGGGAAGATTCTCGCGGTAATCGTGAAAGCCAAAGACGCCCGTGGCGACGTCGCGGAAAGCCTGGTCCAGCCCAGCGCCGCCGACGATCAGGCGCGCGGCGTAGCTCTGGAGGCCGTCGGTGCGCGAGCCCACGCTCCCGTAGATCGGCGCGGCGAACGCAGGGCGGCTGGCGGCCGCCGTAGCGTCGTTGGCGATGAGACCGAAGAGCGAATTGACGAAGGTCGAGACGCGCTGCGGCACCTCGAAGGCGTCCGCCGCCACGCCGCTGACCACACCGCCGCTCTCGCGGAACGCCGCCGGCAAAGTCGCGCGCGTCTCGTCGATGAGATACTGGTTGTCAGGGAAACGCCGGCCGTTCCACACGCAGGGCAGGTAGAAGGCGTCGACGGAGGAATTCGGCACGGCGGCGACCGGCTGAAAGGCAACGCCGAAGTAGCGCGTCGCGCCGGGCGTGAGCGTCCAGCGCATGCGCGGCAATGCGGTGCCGGCCGGCAGATCGAGTTCGGCGCGGAAAGCGAAAGCCGCGGTGCCCGGCGCATAGCTCCAGCTGAGCGCGCCGTCGCGCGCGCGGGCCGCCACCGGCCGGAGCGTGAGCCGCTCGCCGGGCGCGGCGCTGTAATTGAAATTCGTGTTCCACGTGGCGAGCGAGAGCGGTGTGGGGCTCACGTCGTAGGAATGGCGCGAGAAGCCGGGATTGGCGCCCTGGCTCACGATCTCGAAGGCCGCTTCGAACCGGGCGGTGGCGCCATCGCGCTTGTCGGTCACGGCGAGCGAGAGATCGTCCTGCAACACGACCCGGTAGCGTTCGTTTTCCAGCGTCGTGGCGGCGGCCGGAACAACCGTCGCGGTGTCGAACAGGAGCGCCGGACCGGCGCCGCTCTCGCGGTCACGGAACTTCACGCCGGCGAAGAACTCGCCGCCGTCGAGCGCGGTGAGGATGAAAGTCACGCGGCGGTCGAGATCGGAGGCCTGGCCGGTGTCGTAGAGGTCGCCACGGCGGCCGGCGGCCCAGTTGAGAAATTGCGCGATGCGCGGGTCGGCGAAGGTGACGTTGCCACCGGCGGCGAGCGTGGCGGTGTCGAGCGTGAGTTCCGCCAGCGGCACCGCGCCGGGGCCGGGGCTGCTGATCGCATCGGCGCGGGCGGGCGCGGCGTTCCACGTGAGCGTGTCCTCGCTCCACGCCGCGGCGTTGTTCACCACGCCATGCAAGCGGACGCGGAGCGGATTCCGCGGCGCCTTGCCGGCGAGCGCGCCCGACGGCAGCACGAGCGCCGGCTCGAGACCGACCGTGCCGCGCGGGTGAAAGTGAAAGACGCGGTTGCTCAGCGTTTCCTCGCCGTCGACGACCAGCGCGAGTTGAAGCAGACCGCTGGTGTCGAGCACCTCGAGCAGGGCCTGACGCAACGCGGGCGTCTCGGCGAATTCCAGCACCTGCCCCACCGTCACGGTCGAGGGATCCGCCACAAGCTCGGCGAGCGGCACGGGATCGAAGTCGCCGCCCGGCGTGGTCCACGCGACGGAGTTCGAGGCCTGTGTCCACGTCGCCTGGCCCTGCACCCACGGACGCGTCACGCGATGCAGCCGCAGCGTGCGCGCGCCGGCGACGGCGCCGCTGGCCTTGGCGGCGACGGTCAGGCGCAGGCTCATGGTGTCGGGCACGAAGGCGAGCGAAGAGAGATCGAAGGTGAGCAAGCCGCGGTAAATGTCGGCGCCCGCCGTCGTCGGGCCGGCGGAGAGATAGGTCTGCGAATTCGAGGTGGAACCGAAGCGAATGCGCATCGCCGCCGCCGAGGGCAGCAGCGCGGCCGCCGGCGTATCGGCGCCGCTGAACACCGGCTCAACCGGATCGAGCGTGAAGCGCACGGCGGCGGTGCCGGCATCGCGCGCCTTCACAGCGAGCGGCAGCGAGAAGTCGACATAGGTCTTGTAGGCCGCCGCGACGGTGCCGCGTGCGGCGACGCGCAGGCCGAGGCCGTTGCGCGGTTGCGCGGCGGAGGTGCCGTTTTCCATGAAACTGTCGGCGACCGCACCGACACTGCCGGTCGGCGCCGGTGTTTCTGCAAGCAACGTGAGCGTCGCCGCCGGCGTGGCGATGCTGCCGAGCGCGTTGCGCACGGTAACGGTGTAGTTGCCGGCATCGCTCGGCTGCAGCGCGGTAAGCGTGAGGTGCGGCGAATCGCCTCCGACCGGTTCGTTGCCGCGCCGCCACTCGTAGTGCAGCGCCGTGCCGCGCGCCTCGACGTAGAAAGTCGCCGCGCCGCCGACGTAGCTCTCGGTGGATTGAGGGGCTGCGATCAGCTCGGGCGCGACATCGACCGCGACGCCGACCGTGGCGGAGGCGACACTACCGGCAGGATTGGTGACGATGACCCGGTATTGTCCGGCCTGCGCGGGCTGCACGGCGACGAAGCTCAGCTGCGCTGAAGTTGCCCCGGCGAGGTCGACGCCGTTGCGTTGCCATTGATAAGTCAGCGGAGCGGTGCCCGTGGCGGTGACGGACAACGTCGCATTCTGTCCGGCGGTGAGTGCAAGTGACTGGGGTTGCGCGGTGATCGAGACGGGCGCGATGGACTCCAGCACGGTCAGGGTCGCGGTGCGCGACCAGACTGCACCACCCGTCTGCGGATCGCGCACCTGCACGCGATAGCCGGCGGCGTCGGCCGTTTGGACGTTGGCGAGCGTGAGCTGCGGCACTGTGGCGCCGTGCAAATCGGCACCGTCCTTCTGCCATTGGTAAGTCAGTTCACCTTGCCCGGAGGCCGTGACGCTGAGCACGACCTCCGTGCCCCGCGCCACGGTGCGATCGATCGGCTGGGCCAAGATGGTCGGCACTACAGGCAATCCCGTGACATCGTAGTAGCCCGAAGGCTGATCGCTCAGCCGCACCAAATCGATGAGCCCGCAGTTGGTCGAAGTGGAGGTGTCAGGATAGCCACCGATGCCCAGCGTGGTGATATTCCCGCCGACACCGGGCAAGTCGCAGAGACCGTCGAAGGCCGGCGTCAACGCGGCCAGCTCAGCCGGCGTGTCCGGCAGCACCGGGTTGACCCAGACCGTGAGCTGGCGCGTCTCACTGACGTAGCGGAAGAGGACGAGCGCGGTCTGGCCGGTGGTGAACTGGCCAGGCACGAGCGTGGGAGCAGCGCTGCCGGAACCGTGCACGAGCAGCGACGAGCCCGCCGCGTAGAGCCGGCCCTGGCCGTTGACGCGATTGAGCGGATCGATGTGCGCGATGTTGAAGGTCAGGCCCGTGTTGTGTGTCGCAGCATCGATTTGCTGCACGAGGAAGCTGCCCCAGACCGTGCCGGCGAGTGGCTGCTCGATCTCGCGATATTGCTGGCGCCGGGTCGTGCTCGAGACGCCGCGCGCCTGCACGCTGCGTGCCGGTGCCGCTTGCGTCGCGATGTAGCGGGTCGCCGGCGGAGCCGTGAGATCGCCGGCGACGACCTGGACCGCGGCCGTGCCGCCCTCCCAATACGGGGCGCTGAAACCGACACCCGTGCTCGCCGGCTGATAACCGGCCCGCATGATGCCGGTGTTGCAGTCGTTGAAATCCGCCACGACCGAAGGCGCGGCGGAGAGCGCCGGCGGGAGCGAGGCGAACAGCGCCAGCGCAACGAAGAGGAACAGGAGGCGGCTCATGCGGTGACAAAAGAAATCACCCGCTGAACGACGTGACGCACCATGCGCACGGGCTCAGCGGGTGAAGTGACGGCGAAAAAGAGAACTCAACGTTGGCCACGGCGGCGGATGACCGCCACCGCACCCAGCGCGAGCGCCCCGAAAATGGCGGCATACGTGGACGGCTCGGGGATCGCAGCGACCATGCTGAGCGAGAGATCGTCGATGCCGAGCGCGTGACCGGGCACGTTCTGCGTGTCGGCGTCGCTGTAGAACCAGCGCACGAGCAGGTAGTCGCCGCTATCGAGCGTCACCGGCAGCGCCGCGCTCTTGAGCGAGCGATTGGCGGCTTGGTTGCCGTCGAGATTCGCGCCGGTCGTCGCGCCGACGGTGGGGCTCGTGAAATCGAGCGTGTTCAGGTCGCTCCAACCGGTCTCGGCCCAGACGTTGTAGCTCGCGGCGGTGAAGCTGGAGACGACCTTGTATTGGAATTCGAGCGTGTTGGTCTGCGCGCTGTTTTCCCGGCGCCACTGCTCGCCGGTGTAGGCGAGCGTGATGGTGTCGACCGCCGTGGCGGTGTCGTTCTTGATCACGAAGCCGAGCGCGGACTGCGTGGCGGCGGTGTTGCGGAGCGCGAGGGCCGTTTCGTTGAGCGTAGCGGTGGCATGGCTGAAGGTCGCACCAAGCAAGCCCGTGGCGGTCGAGTTGCCCGCACCACCGGAGCCGATGCGCGCCGTGCCGGAGGTGTCGTAGGTCGGCACCGTCGGATCCGAGACCATGCTGAGGAACCAGCCAGGCAACGCCTTGGTGTAGGGTGTCGCGTTGGCCGTGTAGGCGAGTTGGGAGTTGTTCGTCCACGCACCGGTGATCGTGGTCGTGCTGGTCACGCCGGTGATGTTGAAATTCTCGGTATAAGTGTAGGTGTCACCGGACGGCGTCAGGCTGGAGAGGTTGACCTGGGCCGGAAGCGAAGCCGCGCCAAGCATGGCGGCGAGGCAGAGCGCCAAGAGCGAACGTGGGGTGTTCATCGGAAGGGATGGAAGGGAGAGCCAACGGGGATAAGGAAACCAGCAAGGGCCAGTTTGCAGAGGGAGCGCGGTGCTAAAAGCGCGCCTCCGGTCAACCGTTGAGCCTCCGGCCGGCACAGTGCAGAAGGCACGCGAGGCAGGCTCAACGATTGACCGCCGCACCCGTTGGCCGTGCGGTGCGAACGAGCCCATGCTTCAAGCGTGAATCCCTTGCGCATGTTGCTCTCCGGCGCGGGCCTGGTCCTGGCGCAGCTCCTCCTCGCCGCGCCCGTTGCCCTCGCCACCGCCGCGCCGCAGATGGATCCATTGGACGCCGAGCTCGCCGCCGGCCGCCGCCAGACGCTCGTCTGCTACGGCACGAGCCTGACCGCGGCGCGCGAGGGCTGGGTGGCGCAATTGCATGCGCTGCTAAAACAGCGCCACGGCGACCTCATCACCATCGTCAACGCCGCGAAGGGCGGGGAAAACTCCACGTGGGGCCTCGCCCAGCTCGAGGAGCGCGTCCTCGTGCACCGGCCGGATGTCGTGACGCTCGAATTCGCGATGAACGACGCCGCGCGAAAATCCGCCCTCACCGTCGCCGACGCGCGCCGCAATCTCGAAACCCTGATCGCCCGCATTCGCGCGGCCAACCCTGCCACGCGAATTATTCTCCTCACCATGAATCCTCTCGGCGCTGCCGTGCTCGCCCGTCCCGCTGACCATCCGTTCAGCCGTGCTGAGCTCGACGCCCACTACGCGATGGTGCGCGAGGTCGCCGCGGAGCAGAGTCTGATGCTCGTCGATCATCACGCCGCTTGGCTGCGCCTGCGCGCGGAGAACCCGGAGCTCTTCGACCGGCACGTCCCGGACGGCGTGCATCCAGACCCGGAAATCAGCCGACGCCTGATTCTGCCTGCCATGCTGCGCGCGCTCGGTGCCGCTCCGATGGAGTCCGACTAAGTTTCCGTTATGTCCCCTGCTGTTCCCCTTCCCCATCCGGGGCGCGCGAAGGTGCGCCTCGCCTTGAGTCTGCTGGTGCTCGTCAGCGCCGCCGTGCTGCGCGCGGCGTTGCCGGCCCCGGCCTTGCTGGCACCTGCGACGGAAACGCCCGCCATCGTCGAACACCCGGACTTTCTCTGGCGCCCCGTCACCGGAGCGACTGCCTACGAAATTCAAATCGCGCCCGACGCCGCCTTCGCGACTCCGACCCTGACCGACCGCGTGGAAATCGCGCGCTTCGTGCCGTTGCAACCGCTGGCACCGGGCAACCATTTCTGGCGCGTGCGCAGTCTCACCGCAGACGGCACTGCCGGCGCGTGGGCGGCGCCGCAAGTTTACCAACTCCGTGCCCCCGAGCGCGTCTTCACCGTGCCGGCGGACGCCGATCTGGCCGCCATCCGTCGCGTGCTCGCCACCGCCGCCGCCGCCACGCCCGCACGCGTGCAATTCGCCGCCGGCGCCACCTACCGCGTGAAGCCCGACGACGCGGTGCTCACGCTCACGAAGGCCCGCGACCTCATCATCGACGGCCAGGATGCCCTCATCGTCATCGAGAATCCCGCCGCCGGTTTCATCCGCTTCGACGAGTGCGCGCGGATCACCGTGCGCGGCTTCCGCGTGGACTACGATCCCCTGCCCCACGCCGTCGGACGCGTTGAGTCCATCGACCTGACGGAGAAAACCTCGGCTGCGATCCTGCGCAGCGAGCCGGGCTATCCCGATTTCGACGCGCCGCACGTCAAGGGCAGCTCGATTTGGGGCGTGGTGCTCGATTCCGCGCCCGAACGCCGCGGCTGGATGAAGGCCGGCAGTCCGCTCGTCTTCCGCGTCGAGGCCCCGCGCGTCACGCGCACCGCCGAGGGCCTTTTCCGGCTGCCCGTCAGTTCGAAGGCCCAGACCGCCACGCTCGAGGTCGGCGACCGCCTGATCATCTTCGCCCGCAACGGCACGCGCGGCTTCGCCTCGGTCTCACGCTCGGTCGACACGACCTTCGACCGCGTCATCGCCTACGCGTGCCCGGCCGGACACTTCAGCCATGTCGGCGGCTCGCAGCTAAAGATACTCTCGTCCGGCTCGCGGCTGCGCGACGGCACGCGCTGGTATGCGGGCAACGCCGACGGCGTGCACGTGCGCGCCAACGTCATCGGCCCCTGGGTCGAGGCCTGCACCTTCGAGGCGGTCGGCGACGATGCCATCGCGCTCTACAACAAGGGCATCTTCGTCACTGCGCAGCGCGCGCCCGACGCCATCACTGTGGCGCGTGAATTCTCAGACCTCGAAGCCGGCGAATCCTTCCGCATCTTCAACCCGCGCGAAGGCACCTTCATCGGCGAGACCTACACCGTCACGAGCGCCACCCGCCAAGGCGCGGAGGTCGCCCTCGCCTTCAGCCCCGCACTGCCCGCAGGCGTCACGCTGCACAGCGACGCGGCGAAGAAAACGCTCAGCGACCAGCTCTTCACCCTCAGCAAGCGCAACGCCCTCTTCATGGTGCGCGGCAACCGCTTCACCGGCATCCGCCGCTACGGCACCGTCTTTCGGTCGCCCGACGGCGTCGTGAAGGACAACCGCTACGCCGGCGTCTCCAACGCCGCCATCGCCACCCTCAACGAGCCCGACTCGTGGCACAACGGCCTCGCCAGCCAGCGCGTCGTCATCACCGGCAACACGATCGAGCGCTGCGCCTTCGACGGCTCCTCGACTGACGTCGGCAGCATCCACGTGCTCCTCCGCAAACTCGGCGGCGCACCCGCGTCCGCGCGGGCGTTCACCGATCTCGCCATCACCGGCAACACGATCACCGACTGGAGCCAGCGCGCCATCTCCGTGCAGAACGCCGAGGACAGCACGATCGCACGCAACACCGTCGGCGCCGCGCTCGCCGGATTTCCCTTCCCCGGCAAGGGCGCGCACCACGCGATCTACACCGACAACGTGCGCCGCACGCGCGTCGAGGACAACGACCTCCGCACCGAGCGCCGTCCCGTCACTTCGCTCCTGCGTCTCGACCCCGAGTCGTCGAACACCGCCCGCGGCAATCACGAGCCCTGACGCTCCGCCGCCTGCACGCCGCCCCGTCAACCCGTAGGCAGCGAGCTTGCTCGCGCCCACAAGCATCATCGCATTCCCGCGATCGTCCCTGATCCCCGGAGCAATCTGCCTCAAGCGACACGCTTCGGCGGCGGCGCCGCCGGCGTGACCGCCGTCAATCCGCCCGCCAGCAGCGCCACGCCAAAGCCCACGAGCGCGGTGAACACGAAGTAGTTTCCACCCGCGTTCAATCCCAGCGCCGTGATCAGCACCGGCGAAAAGCCAGCGAGGATGCGGCCGAGGTTGTAGGCCGCACCCGAGAACAGGGTGCGATACTCGGAGAACACCTCGTTGAAAAACGCGCCCATCAACCCGAACGGAATGCCGTTCAGCAGCGGCAGGCAGAGCGCAAACAGCAGATTGCGTCCGCTCCACGCGAGGCTCCAACACACGAGCGACAGCGCCGTCAGCGCCACCGCATAGAGCAACAACGCCCGGCGGACGCCGCACCGTGCGACGAGCCACGCGCCGAACAACATGCCCGGCGCCACCGCGAGCCAGAACAGCGCGGTGTAGAACGGCGACTGCGGCAACTCCTTCGCATAATAGACGTTCACCGTGCCGCTCGCGATCGTCAGGCTCGCAAGCCCGAGGCAGGCGAGAAATGCCGGCAGGTTCGCGCGCCACAGGCGCCAGCCCGCTCCGCCGACGCTGCGGCCCGCGGCGCCGTCCCCTTCCGCGAGCGCGCGCCAGCGCAGCACCGACAGCACCGCCACCGGCACGATCGACAGCGCGAACAGCGCGCGCCAGCCGAGCACCGGCAGCGCATAGCGCGCGGCGAAGGCCGCGAGCAGGCCGCCGAGAATGGAAAATTGCAGCCACGCGGAGAACCGGTAACGCGCCGCGCCCGTGACGCGCTCCGCCAAATAGGTGTGGCTGATGCCCCACTCCGCGCCCAGCGCGAGCGACGCGACCAGCCGCGCCACCAGCAGACTGGGCAAATCCCACGCGAGGCTGATCCCCGCGATGCCCGCGAAATAAACGCCGAACACCGCCAGCATCACCCGCCCGCGGCCGAACCGATCCGCGAGGAAACCGAACGCCAGCGCGCCCACGCCGACGCCCGCCAGCCCGGTGAATTGCAGCCAGTTGCTCTCTGCCGCGCTCAGATCGAAATGCGCCACCAACGCGCGCTCCAGATAGACGAAGAGATAAAGATCGTAGTAATCGAAGAACAGCCCGACGAAGGCCGTCCAATAGATCGCCGCCGCCCCGGGCATCGCTCGGTTCGTCACGACGTCGGGCGCACCTTGGCGCGGAAATCGCCGCCCTCTTCCCAACGTCCCTGCCGAAGGCTTTCGGCGACCGAAGCATCCTTCAGCAGCGCCTGCGCCGCACCGTGGATCGGCTCCAGCCGCAGCGCCGCCTCGGCGCAGTGCACCGCTTGCGCCGCGCGCCCCGCCGCCAGTTGCGCGCGCCCGAGCGCGACGAGCGTAGCCACATCATCCGGCGCCACCTCGCGCAACGCCTCGAAGGCGAACACCGCCGTCTCCGGCCACGCCAGCGCCAGCGCCGCGTCACCGAGCAGGCGCAGACCCGCCGCGTCGCGCGGATCGGCGGCCAGCATGCGCTCGGCGCTCGCGACCGCCTTCAAAGGTTCCTTCGCCAGCGCCGCGCGCCCGGTGAGGAGAAAGGGCGCGCTCGACACGCGTCCGAGCGCCTGCGCCAGAAAACCGGTGCGCGCCCCGGCGCCCTTGAGTTGCGCCGTGCGTTGCAGTTTGCGCACCGGCAGACACCCGGGCGCCGTCGCGAGCACGGCGCCGCAGAGTTCGACGGTGTAGGCGAAGTTGCCGCGCTCGAACGCCGTGCGCGCACTCTCCACCTGTTTTTGCAGGCGCGGTTCGAGGGAGGCGACGGATTGTTCGGGCATGCGCAGAGGTGGCTAAGCGAATCGCCGCGTCGCGTAAAGCCGCCGGTTGACGGCCCGCGGGAAATGCCGGAGCGCAGACGGACGCTTCAGATGACCTCGAGCTCCGCCCGCGTCGCAGCCAGCAGGCGGTCGAGCGCGGCGCCCACAACGGCGTCGCCCGGTCCCTCGACCAGCAGACGCAGCTTCGGCTCCGTGCCGGAATAGCGCACGAGCACGCGGCCCTGCGCGCCAAGCTCGGCCTCGATGGCGGCGATCTCGGCGGGCAACTGTCGCAAACCGGCGAGCGGCTTCTTCTCGCGCACCGTCACGGCCGCGGTGACCTGCGGGAACTTGCGCAGCGCGCGCCGCAATTCCGAGAGCGGACGACCCGTCGCGCGCATCACCGCAATCACCTTCAGCGCGGCGACCAGCCCGTCGCCGGTCGACGAGACCTCCGCGCAAATCACATGCCCCGACGACTCGCCGCCGAGCTGCGCGCCTTCGGCGAGCATGCGCTCGATGACATAGCGGTCCCCCACGGGCGTGCGCACGACGCGCCCGCCGGCGGCGGCGACAGCGGCATCCACGCCGAGGTTGCTCTGCACGGTGACCACAAGCGTGCGCTGCGCGAGCGCGTCGCGACTCAGCGCGTCCAAGGCGAGCAAGGTCAGCATCTCGTCGCCATCGAGCACCACGCCGTGCTCATCACAGAGAATACAACGGTCGGCATCGCCGTCGTGCGCGATGCCGAGGCGCGCGCCGTGCGCCTGCACCGCGGCGCACATCGCCTCCGGATGCTGGCTGCCGACGCCGGCGTTGATGTTGGTGCCGTCGGGCGTGTTGCCGAGCAGAATGAGTTGCGCGCCCAACTGCTCCAGCACCGCGCGGCTGGTGGCGCAGGCGGCGCCGTGGGCGGTATCGAGCACGACCGTCCAGCCGCGCAGCGCGCCCTCCGGCAGCAGCCCGACCGCCCGGCGCACGTAGAGCCCGGCGGCATCGGCGACCGGCAACTCAGGCGATGCAGCGCCGGCGCGCTCGGGCAACAGCGCCTCGATGCGCGCCTCGTCGGCATCGGTCAGCTTGATGCCGTTCGGTCCGAAAAATTTGATGCCATTGTCCGCCGCCGGATTGTGCGAGGCGGTGATGACGACGCCGAGCGCGGCCGGCGTGGACGCCAGCGCGAGACTCACGGCGGGAGTCGGCACGATGCCCAGCGAGGTCGGCCGCAATCCGACGGAGGCGAGACCGCCGGCGAGCGCGAGTTCCAGCGCAGGGCCGGAGGCGCGCGTGTCGCGGCCGAGATAGACGAGATCGCCCGCCCGGGCACCGCGCTCGAGCGCGAAGCGCGCCGCTGCTGCGCCCAGCCGCCAGGCGAAGGACTCGTTCATGATCTCGCTGCCGTAGACGCCGCGGACGCCGTCGGTGCCGAAATACCTGCGAGTGGACATGCGCTTACGAACGATAGAATTCGCGGGTCGCGGCAATCTTTTTGGCAACCGCACCGCCGCGGAGCAGATCGCGCACGAGCGGCACGCCGTCGGCCACGCCCGACGTGCGGCCAGCAACCCACAGGCCCATCGAAGCGACGGCCACGATCGTATCAGTCAGCCCGCGCGGCGCGCGGTCGGCCAAGAGCGCGTCCGTGATGGCGAGATTGGTGGCGACATCGCCGCCGACGAGGTCGGAGAACGGCCCGCGCGCCATCCCGAAGTCGGCAGCGGTCCAGTTGGCCGCGGTCTCGCGCACCCGGCCCACGCCGGCGACGAGGTTGTCCGTGGCCGTAGTCCATTCATCAATGCCGCGATCTGGTCCGAGGATGCCGTGCGCGACGATGCCGGAGGGACAGCGGAGTGTCTCGAGCGTCTCGGCGAATTTCGCCACGAGCGTCGGCGCATAGACGCCCAGCATGACGTTCGCGGGGCGACCCGGGTTGATAAGCGGGCCGAGGATATTGAAGATCGTGCGCTGACCGCGCGCCGCGAGCGCCTTCCGGGCCGGGGCGATGTGCTTGAAGGTCGGGTGATACGCCGGGGCGAAGAAAAAGCAGTAGCCCAGCTCGCGCAGGGCGGCGCGCGCCTTCTCGGGCGGAGCCTGGAGATCGACGCCGAACGCGGCCATGAGATCGGCGCTGCCGCACTTGGAAGTGATGCCGGCGTTACCGTGCTTCATCACCGGCACGCCCGCGCTGGCGAGCACGAGCGTGACAAGCGTGGAAACGTTGAAGCCACCCGCGTGGTCGCCGCCGGTGCCGACGATGTCGAGCGCCTGCGGAGCCCACTCCTGCACACCGGGATCGCGCGCGGAGGCGCGGTAGGTCTCGGCGAAGGCGGCGATCTCGGCCGTGGTCTCGCCCTTGGCGGCGAGCGCGGCAAGGAAATCGACCTTCGCCGCCTCGGCGACGTCGGCCGACGCGAGCAGTTGCGCGGCTTGGCGGGCTTGTTCCGGAGTGAGATCGCGCGGGGCGCGGAGTTGGGCGGTCAAGGGCTCCAGCATGGAACCGTGAAGGAACGGACGGCCCCGCACCGCCGCCAGCATAATTCTCGACAGGCCGCGCCGGTTCGGAACGCTTCGCCCTGTGCATTCCGGTTTTCTGCGTCGTTCCATTTCTGTCATAGCCGCTCTCGCCGCGCTCACCGCCGTCGCGGCGGAGCCGGGCGCGGCCAAGCCCCGCGCCACCGCGCCGGCAGCGGAGCTGAGTCTGGCGGACGCCATCGTGCTCGGAGTCGTCGAGGGCGTGACGGAGTTCCTGCCGATCTCGTCGACCGGCCATCTCATCATCGCCAACGAGGTGCTCGGGCTCGAATCCGAGGCGCCATTGACCGACGCGGCGGGCGCGGCGCTCTGGTATAAGCAGCCGTCGGCGGAGCATCCTGCGGGCGTGCCGCTGACGCTGAAGATTGCCGCCGACACCTACGCGGTGGTCATCCAGATCGGCGCGATCGCGGCCGTGGTGCTGATGTATTGGCCGCAGTTCGTGAACATGCTGCTCGGCGTCTTCGGGCGCAGCAGCGCGGGGTTTCGACTTTTGCGAAACGTGCTGCTGGCGTTCCTGCCCGTGGGTGTGCTCGGGTTCGCGCTGCACGACTTGATCGACCAGTATCTGTTCTCCGTCGAGGCCGTGATCGCGGCGCTGGTCGCGGGAGCGTTCCTCATGCTCTGGGCGGAGCGCTGGCGCCGCCAGAACGCCGGCATCGGTTACTCGAAGGGCACACCCGAAGACCTGACGCCGCGCAAGGCGCTCGGCATCGGTCTCGCGCAATGCCTCGCGCTTTGGCCGGGCACGAGCCGTTCGATGGTGACGATCGTCGGCGGCTACCTTGCCGGCCTCTCGCCCGTGAAGGCGGCGGAATTCAGCTTTCTGGTCGGCTTGCCGACCCTCGCCGGCGCGGCCGTGTATAAGGGTTACAAGTCGGGCGGCGCCATGATCGAGGTCTTCGGCTGGTCGAGCGTGCTGCTCGGCGGCGCGGTGGCGGCAGTTTCGGCGGCGCTGGCAGTGCGGTTCCTTGTGACGTTCCTCTCGCGCAACGGGCTGGCCCTCTTCGCCTACTACCGTCTGGCGCTGGCGTTGTTGCTGGCTGGCTTTTACCTGTTCTAAGCCCCCGATAATACGGCCGGTTAAACGTCTTGACGGCCTCTGGCCGCGAACCTTACCTCCTCAACCTTCCAATCCACAGAGCGGTCCGCCCGCAAAGGCGGCTGCACTACTCGTCTCTTCACATGGCCAATCCGAAACGCAAACAATCCAAGCGCCGCAGCGCCAACCGCCGCGCCGCCAACAAGTTCAAGGCGCCCGAACTCGCCAAGGACCCGGTCGACGGCAGCGCCTTCCGTCCGCACCGCGTCAACCCGAAGACCGGCATGTATCGCGGTCGCCAGGTGCTCGACGTCACGGTTTAAGTTTCCCCGGCAGCTTCACGCCATCGAACCCGAAGCCGCCAGTTCCACGCCTCCTCCGGCCCGCATCGCGGTAGATGCCATGGGCGGTGACCTCGGTCCCGCCGAAGTCGTCGCCGCGGTGCAACTCGTCCTCCAAGAGGACGCCGACCTCGCACCGATCGTGCTGGTGGGCCAGCAGGAAGCGCTGACTCCGCTCCTCTCCGCCGCGGGCTTGCAAGGCAACCCGCGGCTTTCCGTCGTGCACGCCAGCGAGGTGATCACGATGGACGACAAGCCGCTCAAGGCGCTCAAGACCAAGAAGGATGCCTCGATGGTCCGCGCGCTTGAGTTGGTGAAGAGCGGCGAGGCCCGCGTCGCCGTCAGCTCCGGCAACACCGGCGCGCTCATGGCCGGCGGCACCCTGCGCCTGCGCACTATGGCTGGCGTTGCCCGCCCTGCCCTTGCCGCCGTGATCCCACGCGAAGGCGGCCACTTTGTCCTGATCGACGCCGGGGCCAATCCCCAGGCCGAGCCCGCGCACCTGATGCACAACGCCATCCTCGGCTCCGACTACGCCCGCGTCATCCTCGGGCTCGAGTCCCCGCGTGTCGGTTTGCTCACCATCGGCACCGAAGAGGGTAAGGGCAACGCCCTCATCGCCGAGACGCACGAGCTACTGAAGAAAACGAGCGGCGTCATCAACTACGTCGGGCCGATCGAGGGTTTCCAAGTTTTCCGCAACCACGTCGACGTGGTCGTGTGCGACGGTTTCGTCGGCAACACCCTGCTCAAGACCTGGGAATCGCTCGCCAAATTCATCACCGGCATGCTCAAGGACGAGCTCAAGGCCAGTCCCGTGCGCATGGCCGGTGCGTTGCTCGCCAAGGGTGCCTTCGACTCGCTCAAGAGCCGCATGAATCCCGACCGCTACGGCGGTGCGCCCCTGCTCGGCGTGCGCGGCAACATCCTGAAGGCCCACGGTTCGAGCAACCGTCACGCCTGGGCCAGCGCCATCCGCGCCGCCGGCAAGATCATCCGCCACGACCTTAATCATCGCATCGAGGACGACATCGCCAAAGCCAACGCACTCGCGCAGGCCCCGGCACCCGTCCCGGCGGCGAACAACTAGCCCTCACACCCTTTATGGCCTCCGTGATCATCGCCGGAGTCGGCGCCTACACGCCCGAACGCATCCTCACCAACGCCGACCTCTGCAAGATGGTCGATACCTCCGACGAGTGGATCCGCTCCCGCTCGGGCATCAGCGAGCGTCACATCGCCGGCCCCGACGAGGCCTGTTCCGACCTTGCCCTCAAGGCCGCCGCCGCCGCGCTCAAGGACGCCAACATCTCCGCCTCCGAGGTCGACCTGCTCATCGTCGCGACCGCAACGCCGGACTATCCTCTGCCGTCGACCGCCTGCGTTGTGCAGCACAAGCTCGGCATCCCGCCGCACGCCACCGCCTTCGACATCGCCGCCGCCTGCTCCGGCTTCGTCTACGCCCTCGAGATCGCTTACGGCCAGCTCCTCACCGGCCGCTACAAGTGCGCGTTGATCATCGGCTCGGAAAAACTCTCCTCGATTACCGACTGGTCTGACCGCACCACTTGCGTGCTCTTCGGCGACGGCGCCGGCGCCGCCGTGCTGAAGAAGGTCGACCAGGACGGCATCGGCATCATCGGCTCCGACCTCGGCGCCGACGGCGAACTGGCCGAATACCTCTACATCCCTGCCGGCGGCTCCCGTTGCCCCTCCTCGGCCAAGACTGTCTCCGAGAAGAGCCAGTTCATCCGCATGAAGGGCAAGGAAATCTTCAAGAACGCCGTGCGCGTCATGGAGACCGTCGCCCGCGAAATGGTGGAACAACACCACCTCACGTTTGACCAAATCAACCTCGTGATCCCTCACCAGGCGAACGTGCGCATCGTCGAGGCCCTGGCCGGCAACCTCGGCGTGCCGCTGGAGCGCTTCTACGTGAACATCGACCGCTTCGGCAACACCTCGTCCGCCTCGATCCCGATCGCCCTCGACGAAGCGCGCCGCGCCGGCCGCATCAAACCCGGCGATTACACGCTGCTGGTTGCCTTCGGCGCCGGCTTCACCTACGGTTCCACTCTCATTCGCTGGTAACTCCTCTCATGCGCCCCTTCGCCTTTCTCCTCGCCCTCCTTCTCGCCCTCGCGGGCACCGCGCGCCTGCACGCCGAACTCGTCTGGACGCCCGGCCAGGGCTGGCGCATCGAGGGTGGCGCGCTCGCCGGTCTCGTCGGCGACGAAGCCCGCAACGCCCTTGAGCTGATGAACGAGGCGCGCAGCGCCGAGGAGAACGGCGGCACCCGCAAGGCCCTCAAGCAATACAAGCGCGTCGCCGACCGTTACCCGAACTCCGTCTATGCCGCCGAGGCCCTCTACCGCACCGGCATGATCCGCATGCAGCGCAAGGAGTATTACAAGGCTTTCGAAGCCTACCAGAACATGCTCCAGCGCTATCCGAACAGCGAGAAGTTCTCCCAGGTCATCGCCGAGCAATACCGCATCGCCTCACTCCTGCTCGACGGCTCCCGCTCCTACATGTGGGGCATGATCCCCGGCCTGAAGAACCGCGAGCGCGCCATCGAGTATTTCGAGCAGATCGTCGCCAACGCCCCCTACAGCGACTACGCGCCGCTCTCGCTCATGAACATCGCGCGCGGCCACCAGAAGCTGAAGTCCACGGAAGAGGCCATCGACGCCCTCGACCGCATGATCAACAGCTACCCGCAGAATCTCCTCACGCCCGACGCCTACCTGAAGCTCGCGCAGACCCACGCCTCGCTCGTCGACGGCCCCTATTACGACCAAGCCTCCACCAAGTCGGCCATCACCTACTTCGAGGATTACCTCATCCAATTCCCCGGCGACGCCGGTGCCGGCAGCGCCGAAAAGGGCCGCGCCGAAATGAAGACCATGCTCGCCCAGAGCAAAATGCTCATGGCGGACTACTACTACAAGCACCGCCGGAACTACAAGGCCGCCCGCGTCTTCTACAACGAGGCCATCACCACCTTCCCCGACTCGCCCGTGGCCGAACGCGCCCGCGCGATGCTCGCCGACGTCGACGCCCGCCTTGCGGGGCAGAATCCTCCCGGCGTCCCCGACGCGCCCAAATCCGAGCAACCCAAGCGCAAGAAGCGCTTCTGGCTGTTCTGAGTCCGGTGCGCTCCCGCCTCTTTTCTCTCGGACTGCTTCTCGGCCTGATCGCGCTGTGCGCCGGCCTCGCGTCCTGCACGCATTACCGTCTCGGCACCACCGCCCAGCCCGGTTTCGCCACCCTGCACGTGGCCGTGGTGCAGAGCGAAGTCCTCGTCCCGCAGGCCCAGGCGCTCGTCACCACCCAGGTGCGCGAAGCCTTCCTCAAGGACGGCCGCGTCCGCCTCGTCAACGCCAGCGAGGACGCCGACGCCACCCTGACTCTCACCCTGCAGGAATACCGCCGCGACGTCGCCGTCGTGCGCCCCGACGACACCGGGCTCGCGCGCCGCTTCGACATCACGCTGCGCGCCCGCGCCGACCTCGTCGACAATCGCACGCAGAAGCCGATCTTCACCGCGCGCACCCTTTCCGCCCAGCGCGGCGTCTTCGCCGACAGCGGCCAGATCCAAGCCGAATACCAGACGCTCTCGCTGCTTGCGCAGAAACTCGCGGACGATGCGGTCCGCACGGTGCTCAATCCGTGGTGAGACGGATTTCGCGGATTGCCCGCGCGCGCGGATTCCGTTGAGTCGAGCGCGATGCACGCGCCGATTCTCGCCCCTTCCCTGCTTGCCGGTGACCACGCCGCTCTCGGCGACAGCGCCCGCGCCGCCGCCACCGCCGGTGCGCCTTGGCTGCATCTCGACCTGATGGACGGCCACTTCGTGCCGAACCTCACCTTCGGTCCCGAGACGCTCGCCGCCCTCCGTCGCGCCGGGTTAAAGACCTTCTTCGACACACACCTGATGCTCAGCGAGCCGCACCGCTACATCGAAGCCTTCGCCAAGGCAGGCGCCGATCTCATCAGCATCCACATCGAGCCCGCCTACGATCATGCCGCGACGCTGGCGCGCATCCGCGAGCTTGGCGTGCAAAACGGTCTCGTGCTCAACCCCGGCACGCCCGCCGAAGCGATCCACCCGTTCCTCGCCCAAGTCGACCTCGTGCTCGTGATGACGGTGCAACCCGGCTTCGGCGGCCAGTCGTTCCGCCGCGACATGCTCGCGAAGATCGCGCTCATCGCCCAGTGGCGCCGCGAGCAACAGCTATCCTTCCGCCTCGAGGTCGACGGCGGCGTCGACCTGAACACCGGCCGGGAATGCCACGCCGCCGGCGCCGACACCTTCGTGGCCGGCACAGCCTTCTTCAAGGCGCCGGATCGCGCCGCATTCGCCCGCACAGTCGCCGGTTGGTAAGCGCCGCTGGCGGCGACGAAACGAAAAGGTAGCAGCGGTCGTCCCGACCGCCACTCTGGCGACGGCTATCGGCAGCCACGTCCGTCACTTCGCTTGCCGCCGACAGTCCTCAGACCGCCTCAGCGGCGGCTTTTGCGCGCAATCTCCGCGGCACGTTCGTATTGCCGGCGGAACTGGTTCGCCAGCTCGTTGGCCATGCGGATCTCGTCGACCTTGTTCTTCGATGTCAGCGCCTGCCGGATGCGGCCTTGCACGTTATCGTAGCTTACCGAGCTGAGATCCCCCATCACCGCGAGCGCATCCTCCGGCATGCCGGCCTTGATGATCTCGCGCCACGCGGCGACGAGTTCCGGATGCGTGTCGAGGCACATCACGCGAATGACGAAGGCCATCGCGCGGAAGGTATCGCCACTCGTCCACGCCTGATTGTAGATGAGGGGATTGTCGCCGGCATACGGTGAGACCTCAGGGTCGGAGCGCAGCGTCTTCCATTCTTCCTGGGTGTAGAAATCACGCCGGATCGGCAGCCGGCGCAGCGCAAAACGCCGCGGGCCGCCCTCGGTGCCGACCTTGAAATTCCAAAGCTTCTGGCCGTCCATCGAAAGCACATACTCCATGAACGCGATGGCCACTTCACGGTTCGGCGCGCCACGGAGCAGCGCGATCGGGTCCGGCGACAGCACCGTGCCATCCGGCGGAGAGAAGTAGCCGAGGCGCTTCTCGCCGCTGCGCTGGCTGGCGCTTTCCTCCTGATAACGACCATAGAAATCGATGCACATGCCCACGGCGGAATTGCCGTGCAGCACGTCGATCGGCGGCTTCTGCGAAGAATCGGTGAAATAGCGGGCATTGGCACCGATGCGCTGGAGCAGGCGCAATCCCCGCTCCCAGCCGGCGCGCACCGCCTCCTTCTCCAACTCGGCGCGGGGTCGTCCTGTCTCGCGAGCGAGACGGTCCCACTCGCGATACATGTTTTGCTGGATGACGTTCTCGAAGGCCTTGGCGATCGAGCTGCTCTTGGTGGGATCGCACAGCGCGACCTCGCCCTCGTAGCGCGGATCGGCGATGTCGTCCCATTGCCGCGGGGGCTGCTCGATGCCGAGGCGGCGCAGCGAATCGAAATTGTAGAGCATGCCGTAGCTGCTGAGCACGGCACCGAGCCAGCGACCCTGCTTGTCGAGGTAGGGCTCGCCGGTGAATTCGGCCGGGATGACCTGATCGTTGAACCACTCGGGATGCCGGCGCATGAGCCCGGAATCGACGATGCGACCGGCGTTCGCCTGGCGGATGAAATCGAAACTGCCGCCGCCGAAGAACACGTCGATGCCACAGCTCACGTCCGACGCGAGGAAGGCCTGGCGCGCGGCGAGCGCATCGGGAGCCGCGTCTTTCGGGAGCCTGTGATTGGTGAAGGCCGCCTGCACATCGATGCTCCAGGGTCGGTCGAGCGTCTGCGTCCAGTGATGCTGGAAGGAGGAAACGTATTCCGACTCGAGGAAACGGGTGATCTCACTCGTGCCGCCGATGACGCGCCAGTCGATGGTGACGGTGCGGCCGGTGCGCTGCTGATACCACTCGGCGAAGCCCTGCGAGTATTCGTGGCGGATGGCCTCGTTGTGGGGCGTGATGATGACGACGGTGTCGTCCGCCTTGCCGATGGTCGTGTGCTCCTTGGTGCGCAGCACGAACGGCAGCGCCACCACGGTGATCAACGAGAGGATAATCAGTGCCCGCTGCATCGTATGCGTCGGTGCAGGCTCAGTTCGTGAGGACGATCACGTCTTCCGGCGCGACCGTGGCGTAGAGCTCGCCGCGCGCGGAGCCGTCGACGAAGCGCGGGTTGCGCTCGAAGATCTTCAGCTTCGTGCCGTTATTCGAGGTCACGAAATCGTATTGGGCGACCTCGCCGAGATAGACGGAATCGCCGATGCGGCCGCGCACGACGTTGCGCGACTCGGCGTCGCGGTGCAGCTCCCAGCACTCCGGACGGATGGAGACCGTAACCTCGGCACCGACGTCCGGGATGTGCTCGGGATCGCCGAAGATGCCATCGAACCGGCCCACCGGCGTCTCGACCGTCACGAACCCAGCCGCGATACCGATCACCTTGCCGGGGATGAAATCCGTCTCGCCGATGAAGTTCGCCACGATCTTGCGCGTGGGGCGCTTGTAGACGTCGCGCGGAGAACCGACCTGCAGGATGTGGCCGTGGTCGAGGATCGCCATGCGGTCGGCGATGGAGAGGGCTTCCTTCTGGTCGTGCGTGACGTAAACGGTCGTAAGCTTGAACTCCTTGCAGACGCGGCGGATCTCCGTGCGCATCTCGAGGCGCAGCTTGGCATCGAGGTTGGAAAGCGGTTCGTCGAGCAGGAGACAGCGCGGGCGGATGACGAGGGCACGGGCGAGCGCGATGCGCTGCTGCTGGCCGCCGGAAAGCATGTTCGGCTTGCGGTCGGCGTATTTCTCCATGCGCACCGAGCACAACGCGTCATCGACGCGCTTCTTCACCTCCGCCGCGGGCACCTTGCGCTCGTGGAGGCCGAAGGCGACGTTCTCGGCCACGGTCATGTGCGGCCAGAGCGCGTAGCTTTGAAACATCATGCCGGTGTTGCGCTTGTGCGGTTCCAGCCGGGTGACGTCCTCGGTGCCGAAGAGAATATGCCCCTCCTCGGGGATGTAGAAACCGGCGAGGCTGCGCAGCAGGGTCGTCTTGCCGCAACCGCTCGGCCCGAGCAGGAAAAAGAGCTCGCCGGGGCGGATGGTCAGGTCGAGACCGTGCAGCGCCACCACATTGCCGAATCGCTTGGTGAGTTGCTTGACCTGGATTGAAATCATCGGGAGAGGCGCGCGTCACCGCAGGCAACCGGCCGGCCCCGGCGAAGTCAAAAACAAAGGCTTCCACCTTCGCCGGTAACAGGTTGCCAAGCCGGGGCGATTGCGTGTTTAACCGCGGCATGGCGCAGAAAAAATCGGTCCCGGAACTCAAACACCTCGATCACGTCCTCGTCAGCGAGACGGCCATCAAGCGGCGCGTCGCCGCCCTCGCCGAGCAGATCAACCGCGCCTACCGCGGCAAGGACCTCACGGTCATCGCCATCGTCAACGGCGCCATCATCTTCACCTCCGACCTCCTCCGTCAGCTCCGCTCCCCGCTGCGTCTGGACTGCATCCGCGCCTCCAGCTACCACTCGGGCACGCACTCGACCGGCAAGCCCGTGATCGTCGACAACCTGAAGCTCGACATCAAGGGCCACCACGTGCTGGTGGTCGACGACATCCTCGACACCGGCAACACCCTCTCCGCCGTCCACGAGCTGCTGCGCGCCAAGCAGGCCGCCTCCGTGCGCACCTGCGTGCTGCTGGACAAGAAGGAGCGCCGCGTCGTCCCCTTCGAGGCCGAATACGTGGGTTTCGAGATCCCCAACGAGTTCGTCGTCGGCTACGGCCTCGATTTCAACGAGCGCTACCGCAACATCCCCTGCATCGGCGTGCTGAAGTCCAAATACTACGCCGGCAAGATCTGAGAATTTGCCGCATTTCGGGAAGGAAAATGCCTTGCGCTCGCCTGCCGCGCGCGTTTGCTCGGGAGTCTTACTTCCGGAGAGATGGCCGAGTGGCTGAAGGCACAGCTTTGCTAAAGCTGCATAGGGGAAACTCTATCGAGGGTTCGAATCCCTCTCTCTCCGCCATCTGCAACGCAGAGGGCGGGCCGACGAAGTCGGGAGTAATGCGCTGCGCCTCCACGGCAGCCGTCCGGGAAGGCGGTGACGCCTGCAACTCTTCCCTGCCCGACCGCCGCCTCAGTTGCCTGCGGCTGCGCTCGTCGTGCGGTGCCGCAGCGTCAGGGCGCTAAACACCATCGTCAGCACGCAGCAGCCCATCATGGTCACGAAGACGCCGTTCCAATCCCAGCGGTCCGCGATCCAGCCCACGCCGGTGCCGGCGATCGCCGAGCCGAAGACGTAGCCGAAAAAGCCCGTGAAGCCCGCCGCCGTGCCCGCGGCCTTCTTCGGCACGAGGTCGAGCGCATGCAGACCGATGATCATGATCGGACCATAGACGAAGAAACCGATCGCGATCAGCGCCGCGATATCGATCCAGAGCGGGCCGTGGCGGTTGAGCCCGTAGATGACCAGTGCCAGCAGCGTCAGCGCCATGAAGAGGATCGTCGCCGGCGCGCGCCGCCCCTTGAAAATCCGATCGGAGACCCAGCCGCACAGGATCGTGCCGGGGATCGCTGCATATTCGAACGCCGCCCACGCGAAGCTCGATTGCTGGAACGAAAAACCCTTCGCCGTCTGCAGGTAGGTCGGCACCCAGTCCACCACGCCGTAGCGCACGAAGTAGGCGAAGGCGTTCGCGGCCGCAATCGCCCACAGGAATTTGTTGCTCAACACGTGCCCGAAGAAAATCTCGCGGAACGAGAGCGTGCGTTCGTGCTCCGCCGAGTAGTCCGGCGGGTAGTCGTTCTTGTGCTGCTCGATCGGCGGCAGGCCGCAGCTCTGCGGAGTGTCGCGCAACAGCACCGCCACCAACACCGCGCACGCCGCGGCGATGACCGCGTTGAAATAGAACTTCGCGCCCCAATCGTGAAAGAGCAGCACGCCGAGCAGCGCGAAATTCGCCACCAGTGCGCCGCCGACGTTGTGGGCGACGTTCCAGACCGCGACCGTGACGCCGCGCTCCTTCGTGCTCCACCAATGCACCATCGTCTTGCCACAGGGCGGCCAGCCCATGCCGTTGAACCAGCCGTTCAACGTCTGCAGCACGACAATGGCCGTCAGCGAGCCGTAGATCGCCGGCGACGTGCCAAACGCGAACGTCACCGCGCTGGTGAGCAGCAGCCCGAGCGTCATGAACCACCGCGGATTGCTGCGATCCGACACCGAGCCCATGATGAACTTCGAGACACCGTAGGCCACGGAGAGCCCCGTCATCGCCGAGCCCAACGCGGCCTTGGAATACTGCGGGTAGTCCCGGAGGATGTCCGGCATCGCGAGCGCGAAGTTTTTGCGCACGAGATAAAACGCCGCGTAGCCCACGAAGATACCGAGGAAGACCTGCCTCCGCAGGCGCCGGTATTCCGCGTCAACACGCTCCGGGGGCAACGGCGCCACCGGTGCCGCGGGTCGCAGCAGATTCCAGCTGGACGAGCCCCGCGCGCCAAGGGACGCAGCACGGAAATCAGCGCTCACAGCCAAGTCCTCCATGGAAACGGTGAATCAAAAGAGAGGCGAACGACACAAGAAGAGGAAGCTGCCGCACCGCCGGCACGCGCGCAATGCAATCATTGCCACCGCGCGCTCCGCGCCCGCCGCCATGAGCGGAGCGCCGTTGCCCAGCTCTATGCGCCCCACCCGCCTGCGCACATTTCGAGCCCCGGCAGTGCTGCGAGCGCTCGTTTCTGGCCCGGCCTTGAGTTGCATCAAGGAAGCCCTCCGACTTCGGGAGTAGCATCCGGACATGTCATCTTCCGCCACCTCGTTCCGCCATCTCGTGCTGCCCAAGGAGCACGGCAGCTGGTCGCTGGCCTTCGAGCCCGTGGCGCTCGGTCTCCTCGTCGCGCCGTCCGCGCCGGGCGCGGCGTTGGCGCTGGCGGTCGCGGCAGGGTTCTTCGTGCGCCGTCCGCTGAAACTCAGCTGCACCTGCGCCGCGGTCGACGCGCGGCGGGTGCCGGCCGCGATGTGGGCGATGATTTTCTCCGTCGCCGCGGTGAGTGCGCTCGCCTTCTCCGTTTCCTCCGCGGGCGAGTTGGGACCGCTCTGGCCGCTGCTCCTCGCCGCGCCCTGTGGGGCGGCGTTCCTGTGGTTCGATCTGCGCAACGACATGCGCGAGGCGGAGGCCGAACTGGCGGGCAGCGCCGCCTTCGCCGTGTTGCCCGCCGTCTTCGCGACGCTCGCCGGCTGGACTCCCGCCGCCGCGCTAGCGCTGGCCGTCCTCTCGCTCGCGCGCAGCATGCCGACGGTCCTCACCGTGCGCACCTACCTGCGGCTGCAAAAGCGCCAAGCGGTGAACCCGCTGCTTCCGCTCGCTGCCGCTGTCGTCGCTCTGCTCGCGTGCGCGTGGCTTGCGCGCCAGCAACTGCTGCCGTTCGCCGCCGTGGCACTGCCCGCGTTGCTCCTGGGACGCACGGTGCTGTTCGTCACTTCGCTGCGCCCTGGCCTGACGGCGAAGCAAGTCGGCATGATCGAGGCCGGACTGGGCGTCGTTTACCTCGGCGGCACTGCGCTCGCCTACGGCCTGACGGCTTGAACCGCCACCGCCATGCTGCCGCGCATCCTGCCTTTCGTGTTGGTCCCCGCGCTCATCGGCGCGGGTCTGGCTTTTCGCCGTCCCACGCCCCCGGAAAGCGAGATTCCTCATTACGGGCCCCGCCCCGCAACGAACCGCATCGACGCGATTGCCACGCCGGCCAGTGCACTCGACGCGGCGCAGCTCGCCCGCGGCCAGCAGATCTACGCGATGCTCTGCCAAGCGTGCCACTTGCCCGATGGGCAGGGCATGATGGGCGCACTGCCTCCGCTGGCCCGCTCCGATTTTCTGCTCGCCGACCCAGCCCGCGCCGGACGCACCGTGCTGCACGGATTGAGCGGATCGATCACCGTCAACGGCGTCGGCTACAATGCCGCCATGCCGGCACTCGGCGGGATGCTGAGCGACCAGCAGGTCGCGGACGTGCTCACCTACGTGTTCAATTCGTGGGGCAACACCGGGCCGGCCTTCACGGCCGCGCAGGTGCGCGCGTGGCGTTGAGCCGCAGCGGTTTTCGCTGCGGGGACTCCCGCCGAATTGCTTGATGCGAATCAAGGCGCCCGTGGGGCGAATGGGCTAGTCTGGGCCCCACGCTCAACCAGCCATGAACAAAGCCACGACCCTTCTCTCCCCCTGCATCGCGCTCGGCCTCGCTTTGGCGACCGCCGCCCTCGCTAGCGAAGGCCCCACCGAAGCCAAAGGCCCGGTGATCTATCCGCCGGAAGTGCTCTCCCTGCCCGTGGAGCAGGCCATCCTCACCTCTCCGCCGAACGTCCCGCCGGCCATCAAGCGCCGGCACCCCGCGCGCGTCGTCGTCAACCTCGAGGTCCGCGAGGTCAACATGCAGATCGCCGACGGCTCCGAATACACCTTCTGGACCTACGGCGGCACCGTGCCGGGCTCGTTCATCCGCGTGCGCGCCGGCGACGTCGTGGAGTTTCACCTCAACAACCACCCGTCCTCGAAACTGCCGCACAACATCGATCTCCACGCCGTCACCGGTCCCGGCGGCGGCGCGGCCTCCACCTTCACAGCTCCGGGCCACAGCTCGAAGTTCACCTTCCGCGCGTTGAATCCCGGCATCTACGTCTATCACTGCGCCACCGCTCCCGTGCCCATGCACATCGGCAACGGCATGTATGGCCTCATCCTCGTCGAACCGTCGGAGGGCCTGCCGCCGGTCGACCGCGAGTTCTACGTCATGCAAGGCGACTTCTACACCTCCGGGCGCTATGGCGAACCCGGCCTGCAAACCTTTGACATGGCCAAGTCGATCGACGAGCACCCGACCTACGTCCTCTTCAACGGCGCCGTCGGTTCGCTCGTTGGCGACAAGGCCCTCGCTGCCAACGTTGGTGAGAACGTCCGCATCTACTTCGGCGTCGGCGGCCCCAACCTCACCTCCTCCTTCCACGTCATCGGCGAGATCTTCGACAAGGTTTACCCCGAAGGCGGCCTCCGCGTGCAGGAACACGTGCAGACCACGCTCGTGCCCTCCGGCGGCGCGACCATGGTCGAGTTCAAGACCGACGTCCCCGGCACCTACGTGCTAGTCGATCACTCGCTCAGCCGCGCCTTCAACAAGGGCGCCCTCGGCATGCTCAAGGTCAACGGCGCCGAGGATCGCGTCATCTACTCCGGCAAGGAAATCGACGCCGTCTACCTCGGCTCGCAATCCGAGGAGGGTTCCGCCTCCGCTCGTCGCGAGGCCGAGATCAAGGCCAAGATCGCCGCCGAGCTGAAGTCCAACCCCACGCTCACCGGCCTCACCAAGGAAGCCCAGATGGAGCGCGGCAAGCAGGTCTACATGGGCCTCTGCTTCGCCTGCCACTTGCCCGACGGCAAGGGCCTGCCCGCCGTCTTCCCGCCGCTCGCCCAGTCCGACTACATGCTCGCCGACCGCAACCGCGCCACGCGCATCGTGCTCAAGGGCCTCACCGGTCCCGTCACCGTCAACGGCGCCACCTACAACAGCGCCATGCCCCCGCAGGAAGCCGCGCTCTCCGACCAGCAGGTCGCCGACGTGCTCACCTACGTGTTCAACTCCTGGGGCAACCAGGGCGACGCCTTCACCGCCGACCAAGTGAAGACCATCCGCAACGAACGTCACTGATCGCTTCTCTCGTCTGACTCTTCCCGCCGTGTCCGTCCGAATCCTCCAACTTCGCCACACCAAACCAGCCCGGACCTCGTGCCCGCGCTCGGGTGGGACTGGAGGCGACGGACACGGCGGCACTTTTTTGCTCCGCGCGCTGGCCGCGCTAGCGCTCCTCGCTCTGGCCGCGACCGACGCGACCCCGGCCCTCGCCGCCGAGTCCAGCGTGAGCCCGACCAGCGTCATCATCCCCGCGGGGCAGCACACGCCTCTGCTCCGCTCGACGAAGGATCCTGCCACCGTGCCCGTCGCCGCTTTCGCGCTCGATGTCCTGCCGGTGACGAACGCACAGTTCCTCGCCTTCGTCGTCGCCCATCCCAAGTGGCAACGCTCGCACGTCACGCGTCTCTTCGCCGACGAGCATTACCTCTCCCACTGGGCCGGCGACACCGACCTCGGACCCGCTGCTCCGGCCGACGCCCCCGTCGTGCGCGTCTCCTGGTTCGCCGCGCGCGCCTACGCCCGCTGGGTCGGCAAGCGCCTGCCCACCACCGCCGAGTGGGAGCGCGCCGCCGCCGCCGGCTACACCACGCCCGACGGCAAAAACGACACCGCGCTCAACGGCGATCTTTACCGCTGGCTCGCCCGCCCTACGCCCGAAGTGCAGCCGAGCGTCAGCACCGCCAAGGCCAACTTTTTCGGCGTGCGCGGCCTCCACGGCCTCGTCTGGGAATGGGTCGCCGACTTCAACACCGCCATGGTGACCGGCGAATCGCGCGCCGACAGCGGACTCGACCGCGACCTGTTCTGCGGCGCCGGCGCCGCCGGTTCCACCGACACCAGCGACTACGCCGCCTACATGCGCCTCGCGCTCCGCTCCTCGCTCACGGCGCCCAACACCACCTCCTCGCTCGGCTTCCGCTGCGCCCAGGACCTCAAACCCTGACGCCGGCCCAACCCGGCCCGTCCATCCGCACCCGCCATGAAAACCACGCTCCTTCTCACCTGCCTCGCGCTCACCTTCGCCGCGCCCGCCTACGCCGGCTCCTGCTGCAAGAAGCCCGAGCCTCAACCCGCGCCCGCCGCCTGCTGCCCCGCGGACAAGCCCGCTGACGCCGCCGCCACGACCGGCAACGGTCGCGAGCTTCCGCCCACGGATTTCACCCGCGAATCGCTTTACCAACTCGACGCCGCCTACACCTCCGACGCCGGCGCACGCTTCACGCTCGCGCAGTTGCGCGGACGTCCCGTGATCCTCGCGATGTTTTTCGCCTCCTGCAATTTCGCCTGCCCGCTGCTCGTCGCCGACATCACCCGCATCCAAGCCGCGCTGCCCGCGCCGCTGCGCGACGAGGTCGCGATCGTGCTCGTGAGCTTCGACACCGTGCGCGACACGCCCGCCGCCTTGAAGAAATACCGCGACGAACGTCTCCTCGGTGCGCAGTGGACGCTCCTGCACGGCGACGACGATGCCGTGGCCGAACTCGCCGCGCTCCTCGGCGTGAAATACAAACAGGAAGCCGACGGCCAGTTCGCCCACTCCAACCTCATCACGATCCTGAATGCCGAAGGCGAAATCGTGCACCAGCGCGCTGGCCTGCAAGGCGGCTTGGTCGATGCCGCAGCCGCCCTCGTCATGAGCACGGAGAAGCACTGAGCCGCCGCCCCTCGCGGCGCAGCCATCTTCCGTCTCCCATTCCCATGCGCAGATCCCTCGCCATCCTTCTCTTCTTCGCCTTATCCGGGTCCGTTGTCGCCGCCGAACCCGCCTCGCTCGCCGACGCGGTGCAGCAAGGCAAGCTCTCGCTCCAAGCGCGCCTGCGCTACGAGCACGTGGACCAGACCGCGCTGCGCGACGCCGATGCGCTCACGCTGCGCACGCGCGTGGGTTTCACCACCGCGAGCTTCCGCGGCTGGCAAGCCATGCTCGAAGGCGAGAACGTTTTGCCCGTCGACGGCTCCGCCTACAGCCAGGCCGGCCTGAATCCCGGCGGCGCCGGTCGCGCCGTCGTCGCCGATCCGGCCTCGACCGAGATCAACCAACTCTGGCTTGCCTTCGCTCACGCGCAGACCCGCGGCACGCTCGGCCGCCAGCGCCTCGTGTTGGACAACGCCCGCTTCATCGGCGACGTCGGCTGGCGCCAGAACCAGCAGACCTTCGACGCCTTCGTCGTCACCGACAAGTCGCTCGCTCAGACCACGCTCACCTACGCCTATCTCGACCAGATCAACCGCGTCTTCTCGCACCGCCACGCGCAGGGCAAATGGGAGTCCGATTCGCACGTCGTGCACGCGAGCTACGCCGGCCTTCCGCTCGGCACCGCGAGCGCCTACGCCTACCTCCTCGATTTCGGCAACGCCGCAACCAACTCCTCCGCCACCTACGGCGTGAGCCTCGCCGGCGCGCACCCGTTCTCCGCCGACCTCAAACTCGCCTACCGCGCCGAGTTCGCCACGCAGAGCGACTTCGGCAACAACCCGCAAAACTACTCCACGCACTATCTCGCCCTCGAGGCCGGCCCCGCGTGGAAGAATTTCGGTCTGTCGCTCGGCATCGAGCAGCTCGGCTCCGACAACAACGTCGGCTTCAAGACCCCGCTCGCCACGCTCCATGCCTTCAACGGCTGGGCCGACCTCTTCCTCGCCACGCCCGCCGCCGGGCTGCGCGACACCTATGTGAAGGCGAGCGCCGCGCTCCCGCAGGCGGTCTCGCTCCTCGCCTTTTATCACCGCTTCGAAGCCGATCGCGGCGGAGCCGACTACGGCGACGAATTCGATGTGCAACTCGCGCGCAAGTTCGGCCAGCGCGTGACCGCGACAATCAAGTTCGCGGACTTCAGTCGTGAGAGCACCGCGTTCCCGGATGTCCGCAAGTTCTGGTTGCAGATCGAATACGTGCACTGAGTCACGGCAGGGCGCATCTTGGATTTTTAGCGGGGCCGATCTCGGATCGGCCCTGTTGCGTTGGGAGCCACAACGTCGCCTGTTGCGCTGGAATTCTTGGCGTGCCGGCACGCTCGCAACACGGCGGCGATGGAACAGCGCCCCTTCCGCGCGCAAAACTTGACGACCGTCAAGGCGCGCGGTGGTGCGTTCCGCTAAAACTGCGCCATGCCTCCCGCCTTGGCGCACCCGCTCACTTCTTCGGCGACTCCTTCGCCTGTCCTCAGCCGCACCAACATCCCGGCCGCGCGACCGGTGCTCCGCTCGACCGCGGGCATCGCGGTGGGGCGCGTGTGGTTCGGATTCGCCATCGGCAGCCTCGTGCTCGCCGGCCTGCTCTCGCTCACGCTCGTGGTCGGGCGTCTGCCGTTCCTCGGAGCCGTCTTCACCGATCCGCTGTTTTTCAAACGGGCGCTCGTCGTGCACGTCGATCTTGCGTTGGTGGTTTGGTTCCAAGCCGGCGCGGCGGCATTTCTCGGCCTAGCTCTGGGCCGCGTGCTGCCCCGCCGGCTCGTGGGCCTCTCCTTTGCGCTCGCCGGCGCGGGGCTGGTCGGCCTGCTTGCCGGCGCGCTGATGCCAGGCGCCGAGCCGATCCTCGCCAACTACGTGCCCGTGATCGACCACCCGGTGTTCCTCACGGGCTTGGCCGCGTGGTTCCTCGGCACGGGGCTTTTCTTCACGCTCACCCTCACCGCCCGTCCCTCCGCCGACACGGGCCTGCCCGCGGACGTTCTCGTCGCGCTCCGGGCCGCGGCGGCGGGCAATCTCATCGCGCTGGCCACGTTCGCGGTGGCGTGGCGGACCACGTTGTCCGGCCTGCCCGCGATCGGATTCTACGAGCTCGTGATGTGGGGCGGCGGACACGCCCTGCAGGCGGCGAACGTCGCGCTGATGCTCGCGCTGTGGCTGCTGCTGTTGCAACGCTGGTCGGGCCGTTCCGTTCTCACACCCAGCACCAGCGCCGGTCTCCTCGGGGCGCTGATCCTGCCGCATGGGATGCTGCCCTTCGTCGCCGCGCTCGGCACGTCGAACGGCGCGTATGTCGAGCTCTCCACCGACCTCATGCGCTGGACGCTTTTCCCGGTCATCCTGATCGTGCTCGGCTTGGGGCTGCGTCATTGGCGGCTGCACCGCCGGTCCGTGCCCGCCAGCGAGGAATCCTACCGGCTCGCCGGCTTTGCCGGGAGCGCGACGCTCGCCGCGCTCGGCCTGATCCTCGGGGCGATGATCCGCGGGTCGAACACCCTCGTGCCCGGACATTATCACGCCGCCATCGGGGCCGTGACGCTCGCGCTGATGACGGCCGCCTACGATTTTTGCCGCGCCGTCTCGCCCCGCGAAGTCGCGGCGCGCGCCATCACCGGAGCGCGTCATCAGCTCCTGATCTTCGGCGCGGGTCAGGCGGTGTTCGCCCTCGGTTTCGCCATCGCCGGCCTGCACGGCCTCGGGCGCAAGCAATACGGCGTCGAGCAGCACGTGCGCACGGCCGGCGAATACGTCGGCCTCGGCGTCATGGGCTTCGGCGGTGCGCTCGCCGTCGTGGGCGGGCTCCTGTTCCTCGCCGCCATGCTGCGCTGCGCCGTCGCGTGGCGCACCTCGTCCCTCTCCCTGAACACCACCACCCAATCATGAACAACGACCAAAAAATCCATCCGTGGCAGAAAGTCTTGGACAACCCCTGGCTGCTGCTCGCGCTCGGCGTCATCGTGCCGTTCCTCTCCTACACCGCGTGGGGCTGGATCGAGCTGCTGATGACCAAACCCGCCCTGCTGCCCTGAACGCCCCGTCCCATGAGCCTGCGTCCCCTTACCTCCCCTTGGTTCCACGCACCCGCCGGTCACGAGAAGCTGTGGCTCGGCATCGCCGTGCTGTGGTGCTTCGTGATGTCGCTGATGATGCCTTACTGGCATTTCCGCGGTAAGCAGAACAGCCGCGGCGAAGCCTACACCGTCGCACCGGCCGATTTCCTCGCCCGCACGGAGCAGTTCATCGCCGCCAACCGCGTCGGCACCTTCACGAATCCGGTCGACAATCCCTTCATGAAGGAGCTGCCGATCGTCGAGCCCGCGCCCGGCGGCGACGCCTACCTCGTCGCGCGCATGTGGCAGTGGTATCCGGCGCTGCGCCTGCGCCTCGGCGAGACGTATCGCCTGCACATGTCGGCGCTCGACCTGCAACACGGCTTCTCGCTCCAGCCGCTGAACATGAACTTCCATGTCCTTCCCGGCTACGATCACGTCATCACCATCACGCCCACCTCGAAGGGCGAGTTCACCATCGTGTGCAACGAATTCTGCGGCATCGGCCATCACGCCATGACCGGGAAGATCTTCGTCGAATAACCGGCCCCGCCCAACGCCATGACCACCGCTACCGCCACCTTCCCTTCCTCGGCCGGCGACTCGCACTCGCTCGATGCCGCCGGCGCCCCGAAGCGCGTCTGCTCCACCACGGGGCTCAACGTCTGCCTCGGCGCCCAGCGCTTCATCAAGCTCAATGCCGTCGCCGCCGTCGTGTTCCTCCTCGTCGGCGGCATCGCCGCGCTGCTGCTCGCGCTCACGCGCTGGCAGACCGTGCACCTGCTGCCCGTCGACTGGTTCTACCGCATCCTCACGCTCCACGGCATGAACATGCTGATCCACTGGATCCTGTTCTTCGAGGTCGCCGTGCTCTACTTCGCGTGCACCACGCCGCTCAACGCCAAGCTCTACTCGCGCAAGGTCGCGTGGGTGTCGTTCGCCATGATGCTCGTCGGCGCGCTGATGGTGAACGTCGTCATCCTCGCCGGCAAAGCTGACGTGCTGATGACGTCCTACCTGCCGCTCGTCGCACATCCGGGTTTCTACCTCGGCATCATCCTCGTCGCCGTCGGCACGCTGATCGCCGTCTACAACTTCTTCGCCACGCTCTACGTCGCGAAGCGCGACAAGTCCTACACCGGCTCGATGCCGCTCGTGACGTTCGGCGCCACCGCGGCGGCGATCATCGCGGTCGTCACGCTGCTGCACGGTGCGCTCGTGATGATCCCGACCTTCGCCTACTCGATGAACTGGCTGCCGCAGCCCGATCCGGCCTGGTATCGCCTCATCTGGTGGGGCCTCGGTCACCAATCGCAGCAGGTCAACGTCTGCGCCATGGTCGCGATCTGGTATCTCATCGGCAACCTGTCGACCGGCGCGCGCCCGATCAACGAGGCGGTCTGCCGCACGGCGTTCGCGCTCTACATCATCTTCATCAACATCGCCTCGGCGCACCATCTCCTCGTCGATCCGGGCGTGGGCTCCACCTGGAAGATCTGGAACACCTCCTACGCCATGTATCTCGCGGTGCTCGCCTCGATGGTCCACGGTTTCACCGTGCCGGCGGGCATCGAACTCGCGATGCGCGAGAAGGGTTACACGCGCGGCCTGTTCGGCTGGGTCACGGCGCTGCCGTGGAAGAACCCCGCCTTCTCCGCCGCGGCGCTGTCGGTGGTCATCTTCGGTTTCATCGGCGGCATCACGGGCGTCACGCTCGGCACGCAGCAGATCAACATCATCGCGCACAACACGCTCCGCATCCCCGGCCACTTCCACGCCACCGTCGTGGGCGGCACATCGCTCGCGTTCATGGGCCTCGCCTATTACGTGATTCCGCTGTTCTTCCAACGCGACTTCATCGGACGCGGCTTCGCCCGCGTGCAACCGTGGCTCTTTGCCGCGGGCATCACGATGCTGTCGTTCGGCATGTCGTTCGCGGGCTCGATGGGTGTTTCCCGTCGCTCGTGGGACATCGACGCGCAAGGCATCTACAGCGCCGCGACGCACCTCTGGCTCGGCCTCGTCGGCATCGGCGGCGTGCTCGCCTTCACCAGCCTGCTCATCTTCGTGCTCCTCTGCGTGGGCACGCTGCTCTTCGGCAAGAAGACCGAAGGCCGCCCGATGGCCGACTGGGGCACCGTGCAGCCGCTCGCCGGCTTCAAGGAAGGCTCCCTCGCTCACGACCACTACGCGACCAAGGGCACGATCATCCTCACCCTCGTGTTCCTCGGCTGCTTCGCGGTTTACTACTTCGCCAACTGGAAGGCGCTGGCCGACGTCTGGCCCGTGCGCTGATCGGATTTTTCTCAGCCTAGTGCTCGCGGGGCGGCGGGCCGACCGCCGCCCCGCTTGTTTGCCGACTGCCCTTGGGACAGCAGGTCCGGCTCTTCGCGTCCTGCTCCACGCCGGCCACGCCTCGTTTTCTCTTCTCTGCTCACCATGCTCGCTCCTGCTCACTCTCCCGCTTCGCCACCGCGCGGCCGCGCCAGCGCCGTCGCGCGGGCCGGACAGTTTTTCACCGGCGCGGGCCTGATGGTCTTTCTCGTCACGGCGCTCGCCGCCTACGAGGCGTTTCTCCTCTTCACCATTTTCTGGCCGCTGGAGAGCGGCTGGCTCGGCGGCTTCGTGCGCGATTTCCAACTCTGGTGCTACAACCTCGACCCGCGCACCGGCGGCATGTCGTGGACCGCCGTCAGCGTCATGCTGATCGAGCCGCTTTTCGTCGTCGGCGTGGCTGTCGTGCTCTGGCGATCGACCCTCCTGCAACTGCGCTACGCGCACACCTGGCGCCGTCACGCCGGCGCCGCGATCGCGGCCCTGCTCGTCATCGCCGGTGCCATTGCTGGTCTCGTCGCCTACGCGCAAGCCGAGATGCGCGCGACAGAAACGCTGCCGCCGTTCCCCAGCGAGCGCATCCGCGTCGCCCTCGAGATCCCTGACGTGCCGCTCATCGACCAGAAGGGCACGCCCTTCCGTTTCTCCGACCTGCACGGCGAGGTCGTGCTCGTCACCGGCATCTACGCCGCGTGCACCACCGCCTGCCCCGAGATCATCAAGGAAACGCGTGCTCTGCTCGCGGACTTGCCCGCAAACGAGCGCACCGGCGTGCGCGTTGTGGCGCTGACCTTGAATCCGGAATACGAGACGGCCGAGCTGATGGACCTCATGGCGCAGAGTCAGGGTTTCACGCATCCGGAATTCCGCTACGTGAACACCGACCGGCCGGCCGACATGCTTGCGCTGCTCTCGCGCCTGCAATTCTCCCGCGTCCGCAATCCCGAAACGGGCGTCATCGAGCACGTGAACCTCTTCCTCCTCGTCGATCGCCGCGGCCAGATCGCCTACCGCTTCACGCTCGAACCCCGTCACCGCGCCTGGCTCCGCGCCGCCCTGAGTTCCCTCCTCGCCGAATCTCGATGATCGCCCGCGCCACCTTCCCATCAAGTAACCTATTAGGTTACCATTTTCCCCGAACATCCGCCGCGCAACGAGTGCCGCGCGTGCTGCTTGGTAACCTAATAGGTTACTTTGTGGCCGCTGACTGGCGCGGTGCGCGGGCAACCGAGCGCGGAGCGAAGGATGCACTCCATGCTCGGGCCGAGTGCAGCTGGAGGAATTGGCGATGAGCGGGCATCATCATCCGGAACCGGATTGCGAGACGCTGGCGGACACGCTCGCACCGGGCGGCGAAACGACCGCCGCACCCGCGGCGCCGCTGCCGGCGACACGCGGCACCCGCGCGCTCGCGTGGGCGGAAGGGCTCTTCGTCCGCGCGGATGCGTGGCTCGAACGCGCCTTGCCGCGCGACTACAACCCGCTGGCCCAACTCGGGGCGGCGGCGAACGCCGCACTGTTGCTCGCGACCGCCTCTGGCGTGCTGATGCTGTTCTGGTATTCCCCGAGCGTGCATCAGGCTTGGAGTTCTCTCGCCGAACTCGGCCCGCGCTCGATCGGCGGTGTGCTACGCAGCGTGCACCGCTACGCCTCGGACCTCGCGATGCTGTTCATCCTTGGGCACGCGGTGCGCGCGTTCGTCGCCCGAAAATTCCCCGGAGCGCGCTGGCTGGCGTGGGTCAGCGGCGTGCTGTTGCTGGCGCTGGTCTGGTTCATCGGCTGGACCGGTTACTGGCTCGTGTGGGACGTGCGAGCGCAGTGGGTCGCGCTCGACACGATGAAGGCCGTCGACGTGCTCCCGATCTTCGGTGAGCCGATGGGGCGACTGTTCGCAGCCAATCACACGGTGCCGTCGTTGCTCTTCTTCGTCGTCTTCTTCCTGCACATGGTGCTGCCGCTGGCGATCGCGGCCGGGCTGTGCCTGCATCTGGCGCGGCTGAGCCGCACGAAGCTGCTGCCGGTGGCGCGTTTTACTCTTTGGTTGTCACTCGCCACCGTGCTCGCCGCGCTGGTGGTGCCGGCGGATGTCGCGGCACCGGCCGACATGGCGCTCAAGCCGCAGGCCTTCACGATGGACTGGTGGTATCTCTGGCCGCTGACGCTCTCCGCCCGCCTCTCGGGCGCGGGAGTGTGGCTGGCCGCCGGGCTGTTCCTGCTCGTCCTCGCAAGCGTGCCGTGGTGGCTGGGCCGGCGGCGCGCCCGGGCGAGCTATCAGGCGACGGTGAACACATCGCGCTGCTTCTCGTGCACGCAATGCGCCCAGGATTGCCCGTTCGGGGCGATCACGATGGTCACGCGCACGGATGGAAAACCTTTCCCGTCCCAAGCCCAGGTCGACCCGGACCGCTGTGTCGGTTGCGGCATCTGCACCGGTTCGTGCGACACGCAGGCGATCGGCATGGCTTGGTTCGATGCTCGCCGCGTGACGCGGGAACTGCAGGATTACGTCAGCGCCGAGGTCGCTGACGGCAATCCTCCCGCGCTGGCCTTGGTCTGCGCGCAAGCCGACGGCGGCTGGGATTTCTTCCAGGCAGCCGCGTGGCGCGCCCGGCTGCCGGGCTATGAGGTGCGACCGGTGCCGTCCTCCGGCTGGGTCGAGCCGAAGGTGATCGAGTCGCTGATCGCGAAGGGCGCCCGCGCGGTCCTCGTCGTCAGCACCGTAAACAGCGATCCGTTCTGCCGCGAAGGCGATGCGTGGCTGCCGCTCCGCCTGCGCGGGGAACGCGAGCCGCACTTTCGCCCAAACCGCGCCGATCCGCGCAAGACCGCGCACGTGCGCTACGATCCCACGCGCCCCGACGAACTCACCCGCGTCGCTACGCGCCTGTTGCAGGGCGAGCCGCCTGCCTCCACTACGCGCCCCACGCGCTTCCGGCTGCTCGCCGGCGGGATGGCGCTCACCGTGTTGCTGTTCGCAGGCATGATTTGGGTCAGCGACGCGCCTTTCCATCATCCGACGGCGCCGGTGCCCGAGCTGGTGTTCAGCTTCCGCGCCTATGGCGATTGGCTTGATGCCACGACGCAGGCGGCGGCGGATGATCGTCCCGTGCACATGCGCGCCGCGATGCACACCAACCGCTCGCGCGCCCCCGTCACCGTGCGACTGGAACTCGACGGGCACGCAGAAGAGCACGTGTTCCAGCCCAAGGGCTTCAAGTCCGACGGCGCATCCATCGGCGAATTGCGGTGCCCGCTCACGGTCGGCGCCCACACCCTGCACTTGAGTGTGAGCACCGCCCCGGACGCGGAACACGCCGCGCAAGTCTGGAGCGGCAGTTTCACGGCCGAGGCCGGGCGTTTGGTGGTCATCTCATTCGAGCCGGGGACGGGCTTCCGCCGCGAACCCTGAATTGCGCGCGCAGGACGGGTTTGCATGATGGGAATCAAGGTTTTCTTCCCCTTTCTCTGCTAACCTGTCCCTGTTTCCGCTCCTTCGCCATGAAACCCAAGACTTTCAAGACCTTCGACGTGCGGCCGCATCTGGCCGCCGGCAACGAACCTTTCCCTCTCATCCGTGAGCGCGTCGACGCGCTGGAGGCCGGCCAGGGCCTCACGATCGTCGCACCCTTTCTGCCCGCCCCGCTGGTTGAGTTGCTGCAAAGCGAAGGCTATTCCACGTCGATGGAGCGTCGCGCCGACGGCGCGTGGGCGGTGAACTTCTGGAAGGACTGACCATGAGCGTGGGCGCCTACTACGCGATCCTGTCGCTGCATCTGCTTGGCGCCTGCATTTGGGCAGGCGGCCATCTGGTGCTGGCGATCCGCGTGTTGCCGCGCGCCCTGCGCGAGCGACGGGCGTCGATCATCCAGGAATTCGAAGGTGCCTACGAACGCATCGGGTTGCCCGCCCTCGTCGTGCAAGTCCTCACCGGTCTCGCGCTGGCCTATCGCCTGCTCGGAACACCTGCGAACTGGTTCGCCGACTCCGGCGTGGCGCGGATGGTCCAGCTCAAGCTGCTCCTGCTCGCAGGCACGGTGGCCTTGGCCATCCATGCCAAGACACGGCTCATCCCGAACCTGCGCGACGACAACCTGCCCGCGCTCGGATCGCACATCGTCGGCGTCACGGTGCTCGCGGTGCTGTTCGTCCTCGCTGGAGCCAGTCTGCGGCTCGGCGGCTTCCCTTTGTTCAACTAAGATTCCTTTCCGTCATGTCCTCCTCCGCCCTGCTCGCTCCTGAAACCAGTGGCACCTGCCCACTGCAAATCCCCGTCGACCGCGTGGCCCACGGCATCGTCAGCCAAGCGCTGCTCACGGCTCCGGGGCTGCGTGCCACGCTGTTCAAGTTCGCGCCCGGCCAGGAACTCTCGGAGCACACGAGCAGCGCGCGCGTGCTCGTGCAGGTGATGAGCGGACGCTGCGAGTTCACGATCGACGGCCAGCCGCGCGTGCTCACGCCGGGCGAACTGCTGCACATGCCGCCCAAGGCGCCACACGCCGTGCGCGCGCTTGATGAGCTGACGCTGCTCGTCATCCAAGCCACGCCGCCCGCGCAGGGCTGAACGACCCGCGCCGGCGCATCACTGCGCCGGACGGTCCAGCTGGCAAAGCCGGGCGAACGCGCCCAGATCACGCCGCGCGAGCGCGGTAACCACGCGTTTCACCTCCGCGAATTCGCGGTCGCGCACTTCCGCCGGCAACGGCGCGCGCTCGGCCTGCACGAGCACCAGCGCTTCCAGCACCGCCTGCTCGCCGGCCCGGTAATAGGCCTGCAGCGGATGACGGCCGCAGCCGCACTCGTCGGCTTGTTCGTCGGGCAAAGGCTCCGCCGCGCGCAGTGCCGCGAAGATCTCGCGTAGGGATGCATCGACGCCGAAGACCAACGTGTCGGGATTGGCGAGCGGGCCGGTCGCCTTTTCCAGCCGCAGAAAAGCCTCCCAGCGGGCATGGATCTGCGCCCGTCGCGCGCGCAGACGTTGAACGAGTTCCGGTTCCATGGGGTCGCGCATTATCGTCCGTCCGCACGCGGCCGCCTTGATCCAAGTCAAATTCCGCCGCGATTTTCACGCCCGCCCGCGACATCGCGCAAGGCCCCGCGAGCGGCGATTTTGTGCAACGAAAACTTGGCGGCGGCAGCACAGTCGCTTAACTGGCTGCGATGCCCGTCAGTCCCCGTCCTGCCGATCTCAAGATCACCGGCCTCATCGGATCGCTCCGTTGCGCGCAACTCTTCAGCGGCCTGTCGGCCGAGGACCTGACGACGATCGCCGCGTTCACCACTACGGTCGCGCTGCCGAAAGACGCCTATCTTTTCCGTGAGGGCGAGCCGTCGCGCGGCTGCTACATCGTGCAAAGCGGCGCCTTGAACGTCCACCGCGTGAACGCCGCGGGCAAGGAGCAGGTCATCCACGTGTTCCGCTCGGGTGAATCGCTGGCGGAGGCGTCCCTCGCCTCGCCCACGGGCTATCCGGCCAACGCGCGTGCGGTCGAACCGAGTTCGGTGCTGTTGATCCCCAAGGCGCCGATCCTCGAACTCATCGGCCAGCGCCCCGATCTCGCGATGCGCATGCTCGGCTCGATGAGCGCCCACCTGCGCGTGCTCGTGGGCATGCTCGACGACCTCACGCTGAAGGATGTGGAGACGCGCATGCTCAACTGGCTCGTGAAACACGGCGCCCAGGCGCGCGGCGGCGTGATCAAGCTCTCGGGCACCAAGCGCGTGCTCGCCGCCGAGCTGGGCACGAGCAGCGAGACGCTCTCGCGCACGCTGGCCCGCCTGCGCATGCAGAAGCTGATTTCCGTGCACGGCAAGTCGATCGCGGTGCACCAGCCGCAGGAACTCGCCGCGATGCTGCGGCGCAACCTCGGCGAAGCCTAAAGCAAAGCCGGGGCGCTTGCGGCAGCCCCGGCGAAGGAAGAGCGAAGAGCCGATGGCGCGTCAGTTGTTGCCGGCCACCTGCAGCGCCCGCGGGAAGAGGATGTTGTTCTCCTTGTGCACGTGGCGGTGCAGGTCGGATTCGAACTCGGCCAGCCCGGCGAGCAGCGCGCGGTGCGTGTTGCAGGCGTCCTCGGCCGGCGCGAAGCCGTCCGTCAGCTCCCGCAATCGCGCGACCGCCTGGCCGGCGCTCTCATGCTCCGTCTCCATTTGGCGAATGGGATTGGCGATGGAGCCGCAGTGGAATTGGTCCGATGAACCGCGCTCGATCTGACGCACGAGCGGGAAGAGGATTTTTTCCTCCTTGTCCATGTGGCTGAACATCTCGGCGGCCAGCGCGAGCGTGGTCTCGGCCACGTCCACGAGCCGCTCGTCGCGCCACGAGTGCTTGCGTGCGACCCGGTCGGCCATCTCGCAAAGGCGCGGCAACTCGGCCTTCACATAATTATGGTGCGTGCGCTCGATGTGATCGGCCAACTCGGTGAGGGAATACGCCGACACGTCGAGCTCGCTGCCCGCCGCGGAGGCCAACGCATCGACGGAGGCCTGCAGCAATGCGACGACCGAGACGGGATCGAGCCGCAGCTCGGTGCAGACTTGGCGCAGCGCGCGCTTGCCGCCGCAGCAATAGTCGACCTTGAACTGCTCGAAGACCCGCGCGAGGGTCGGCCAGGCCGCGACGATTTCACCGACGGTGAGGTCGGCCGTGAGAGTTGGTTTCGTGGAGGTTGTAGACATCGTGCCGCGACCTTACCCGCTGCACGTCCGGCACGCCTTGAGCTGAATCAAACATTCCTCGCGCCGGGGCGACGGGGCGTGGGCACGACGGCGGCCGACGCTTGCCGGGAGAGCGGAGTTCGTGCGGAATGACGGCCTCGTGCCCGTCTCCGCCCCCCTGCTTTTCGATTTCCGCCAGCTCACCGTCTACCGCGGCGAGCGACGCGCCCTGCACGGCCTCGACCTGCAACTCCGAGCAGGCGAGCACCTCGCCATCCTCGGCCCGAACGGCTGCGGCAAGTCGACGCTTATCAAGACGCTCACGCGCGAGCTCTACCCCGTCACGGATACGCCGGGCTACCGCTTCCGCCTGCTCGGCGAGGAATTCGCCGACATCACCGATTTCCGCAAGACCCTTGGCGTCGTCGCGCTCGATCAGCTGCTCAGGTTATCCGCCGAGGTCACCGAGCGGACGGTCACCGGACTTGAATTGGTGCTGTCCGGCTTCTTCGACAGCATCGGGCTGTGGCCGCACATGCATCCGACCGTGAGTCAGAGTCGCCGGGCGCGCAGCGTGTTGCGTTTCCTCGGCATTGCGCATCTCGCACAGCGCTCGCTGCGCGAAATGTCGTCCGGCGAACAGCGCCGCTGCTTCATCGGCCGCGCGATCGTGCACGATCCGGCCGCGGTGCTGTTCGATGAGCCGACAACGAGCCTTGATCCCGCCGCCGTGATCGAGTTTCGCCGCGTGCTGCGGGCGCTTTGCCGGCGCCGCAAGAGCGTCGTGCTCGTCACGCACAACGTCGCGGACCTCGTGCCGGAGATCGACCGGGTGCTGCTCATGCGCGCGGGACGCATCGTGGCCGACGGACCGCCGCGGCGCGTGCTCAGCTCAGCCTCGCTCTCGCGCCTTTTCGGCCAGCCGCTGCGCTTGGTGCGCACACGCGGGCACTACGATCTCATCAGCCGCTGAGCGGCCGCCGGCAAGTCGGCCAGCGATCCGAGGTGCGCCGACGCAGCTGCGGGATTCACTAACCTCAGGCGTCGCGGTGCACGGTGGCCGGCGAGAAGGCGGGCAGGCAGACGGCGATATACTCGGCGCCGTCGGCGTGCGGTGTGGAGTAGCGCACCCACTCGCCCTTCAAGGTGTGAACTGCCTGGCCGGCCTTGACGGTGAGCGTGCCAGTCTTGGTTTCGACCTGCAGTTCGCCGCGGAGGACGACGGTGTATTCGTCGAACTCGGGCGTCTGTCCCGGCTCGACCCAACCGCCCGGACTGCGCATGCGCGCGATGCTGACGGCTTCAGTCCGCGAATTCACGCGGCCGAAGAATTCCTCGATCAGTTTCGGCTTGTTGCCGGCGGAGGCGATGACGGTGGGCTGGGCGATGAGGTTAGCCATGGGGAGAGCTTAATATGCAGGGCGGGAAAACAAAACGCCGCGGATTGCTCCGCGGCGTTGAAATCTAATTGGCTCAGTAGCGGTAGTGCTCGGGCTTGTAGGGGCCTTCCACCGGGACGCCGAGGTAGGCGGCCTGCGCGGGCGAGAGCTTGGTGAGCTTCGCACCGATTTTTTCCAAGTGCAGGCGGGCGACTTCTTCGTCGAGGTGCTTGGGCAGGCGATAGACGCCGACCTTGTAGCTGTCCTTGTTCTTCCAGAGATCGAGCTGGGCGAGCGTCTGGTTGGTGAAGGAGTTCGACATGACGAACGACGGGTGGCCGGTTGCGCAACCGAGGTTCACGAGGCGCCCTTCGGCGAGCATGTAGATGCTGTTCCCGTTCGGGAACGTATACATGTCGTATTGGGGCTTAATGTTCGTGCGCTTCGCGTCGGACTTGTTCAGCGCGTCGACCTGGATCTCGTTATCGAAGTGGCCGATGTTACAGACGATCGCCTGGTCCTTCATCTGGCGCATGTGCTCGAGGGTGATGATGTCGACGTTGCCGGTGGTGGTGACGTAGATGTCAGCCGTGCCGAGCGTCGACTCGATCGTGTTGACCTCGAAGCCTTCCATCGCGGCCTGGAGGGCGTTGATGGGATCGATCTCGGTGACGATGACGCGGGCGCCGAAGCCCTTGAGCGAGTGCGCCGAGCCCTTGCCGACGTCGCCGTAACCGCAGACGCACGCGACCTTGCCGGCGATCATGACGTCGGTGGCGCGCTTGAGGCCGTCGGCGAGCGATTCGCGGCAGCCGTAGAGATTGTCGAACTTGGACTTCGTGACCGAGTCGTTGACGTTGATGGCCGGGACGAGCAGCTGGCCCTTCTCGAGCATCTGGTAGAGGCGATGGACGCCGGTGGTCGTCTCTTCGGAGACGCCGCGCCATTCCTTCACGACGTTGGTCCAGCACTTCGGGTTCTGGGCGTGGACGCGCTTGAGGAGATTTTTGATCACCTGCTCTTCGTGCGAGGACGAAGGCGAGTCGACCCACTTGTCGCCCTGCTCGAGCTGATAGCCCTTGTGAATGAGGAGCGTGACGTCACCGCCGTCGTCGACGACGAGTTGCGGGCCTTGGCCCTGCGGATTCAAAACGGCCTTGAGCGTGCAGTCCCAGTATTCTTCGAGCGTCTCGCCCTTCCAGGCGAAGACCGGCACGCCGGCCGCGGCGATAGCGGAAGCGGCGTGGTCCTGCGTCGAGAAGATGTTGCACGACGCCCAGCGCACGGTGGCGCCGAGTTCGACCAGCGTCTCGATGAGGACGGCGGTCTGAATCGTCATGTGCAGCGAGCCGGTGACCCGCACGCCCTTGAGGGGCTTGCCCGGACCGAACTTTTTGCGGACCGACATCAGGCCGGGCATTTCGTGCTCGGCGATCTGGATTTCTTTCCGGCCCCATTCGGCCAGCGAGATGTCTTTAACGTGAAAATCAGAATGCGCCATGGCAGTGCGAGTTACTTGATGGCGGCGCGAAGTTCGGCGGCCTTGGCGGTGGATTCCCAGGGCAGGCCCTTCTTGCCGAAGTGGCCGTAATTGGTCGTCTGGCGGTAAATCGGGCGGAGCAAGTCGAGCTGCGCGACGATGTCGGCGGGCTTGAACGAGAACACCTTCTGCACCGCATCGGTGATCTGCTCGTCGGAGATGCCGAGTTTGGCCGTGCCGAAGGTCTCGACGCGGACGGAGACGGGCTTCGGGTGACCGATAGCGTAGGCGAACTGGATCTCGGCGTGCGTGGCAAGGCCGGCGGCGACGATGTTCTTCGCGACCCAGCGGCCCATGTAGGCGGCGGAGCGGTCGACCTTGGACGGGTCCTTACCTGAGAAGGCGCCGCCACCGTGACGGCCCCAGCCGCCGTAGGTGTCGACGATGATCTTGCGACCGGTGAGGCCGGAGTCGCCCTGCGGCCCGCCGACGACGAAGCGGCCGGTGGGATTGATGAGATACTCGGTGTTCTTCGTCAGTAGCTTCGGGTCGATGACCTTCTTGACGACGTTCTCGATGAGATACTTTTCGATCGTCGCGTGCTTCACCTCCGCGGTGTGCTGCGTGGAGATGACGACGTTCACGACCTCGACGGGCTTGTCGTTCTGGTAACGGACGGAGACCTGCGTCTTCGCGTCGGGGCGGAGCCAGTTCACGGCACCGGACTTGCGAACCTTGGTCAGCTCACGGCCGAGGCGGTGTGCGAACATGATCGGCGTCGGCATGAGCTCGGCGGTCTCATTGCAGGCGTAGCCAAACATGATGCCCTGGTCGCCGGCGCCCTGCTCGGCGGTCTTCTTGCCCTCAGCCTTCTTGGCGTCGACGCCCTGCGCGATGTCGGGCGACTGCGCGGTGAGGTAGTTGTTGATGAAAACCTTGTCGGCGTGGAACACGTCGTCGTCGTTCACGTAGCCGATCTCGCGGATCGCATCGCGGATGACCTTGCCGAGATTGATCGCCTCCTCGAGCGGCTTGGTGGTGCCCTTCTTGGCATCCTGCAGCTTCGGGATCGTGATCTCGCCGCCAACGACGACGATGTTGGACTTCACGAAGGTCTCGCACGCCACGCGCGCGGTGTGGTCGATCTTCAAGCAAGCATCGAGCACGCTGTCCGAGATGAGGTCAGCGACTTTGTCGGGGTGACCTTCACCGACCGACTCTGAGGAAAAGACGAAGGAGTTTGCCATAGAAGCCCGGAAGGCAACGCACGACCCCGACGCACAGCAAGTTAAAATATCAACGTATGCGAATTCTATGATACGAGCTTAGCAGCCACGCCATACCTGACTTGCCACCATGCATTTCCGCGCTTCCCTTGTAGGCATCCCCTGCCCTCCGGCGCACCCGCATGAGCACCGACCATGTCATCAACCCCGCCGCCATCGAAGCCCTTCGCGAAGTGGCTCCCGATGATGGAGGCAAATTCCTGACGGAGCTGGTGGATATTTTCCTCGCCGACACGCCGCCGCGGCTGCGCGAACTGGAGCAGGCGCTCGCAGCTGGCGACGCCAACGCCATGGCGCGCGCCGCGCACAGCATCAAGGGCAGCGCCGGCAATTTCGGCGCGGATCGGGTCGCGCGTTTTGCCGCCGCCGTGGAAACGGCGGCGAAGACCGGCGACTTCGCCACCGCCGGGCAAAACTCCCAGGCGCTCGCCGAAGCCTACACCGCGGCGGCCGCGGTGCTGCAGGGCCTGCGCACCCCATGAGCGCCGGATCGTGGCGCAGATGGCGCGCGGCGGGCGCGATTTTCCTGGCGGCGTGGAGTGCGGGAGCAGCCCGCGCGCAACTGCAGTGGGCTGCGGATGTCTTCGAAGGCGAGGTGCGTCCGCTGCAGAAAACCCTGCAAGTGGCCTTCTCTTTTCGCAACGCCGGTGACGCTCCGGTCAACATCCGCCAAATCCAGACCAACTGCGACTGTCTCGAAGCACGCACGGACAAAACCACCTACCTCCCCGGCGAAGCCGGCCTCGTCACGGCGCGCTTCGTGGTCGGCGAGCGAACCGGTCCGCACGAGCGCACGATCACGGTGGTGACTGACGACAGTCCCACGCCGAAAAAGCTCACGCTGCTCGTCGAGGTGCCCGCACCGGTGATCGCCGCTCCGCGCTCACTCGAGTGGCGCATCGGTGCAGAGCTGCGCGAGCAAGCCGCGATCCTCGAGGTCGCCGCCGGCCTCACGATCCGGTTCACGGAAACCTACGCATCCAACGACACCGTCGCAGCACGTTTGGAGACGATCGAGGAAGGGCGCCGCTATCGCGTGCTCGTGACCCCACTTTCCACCACCGCTGCCACCAACGCCGCGGTGCGCGCCAAGGGCGTCACGTCTGACGGCGAGGAGTTGGTCGTGAGCGTCTACGCCAACGTGCGTTGAGTCACTCCGTGTCCGCGCCGCGATCGACGCGCGGCGCTCCGCTCAGCGAAAATAGCCGCGCTGCTTCTCGGAGATCGGCAGTCCCGCACGCTCCATCACCGCGAGGAGATCTTCCCACGCATCGCGTTTGATCTTCAGCGCCGGGCCAGACTTCAGGCCTTCCTGACGTAGCAAGTAGGACGGATGGTAAGTCGCGCGCAGCGGAATGCTCTCGTAATCATGCCACGCGCCGCGCGCCGCGCCCATCGTCTTGAAGCGATCCGGCCCGAGCAGCCCATCGACCGCAGTCTTACCGAGCGCGACCAGCACCTTCGGTTGGATGATGCCGATCTGCGCGCGGATAAAGGGCAAGCAGTAGGCCATCTCCTCCTGTGTCGGCGGCCGATTGCCCGTCTGGTAACCATCCGCGCTGCGCGTGCCCATCTCGGGGCGCCAGTTCAGGATGTTGCCAATGTAAACCTGTTCGCGCTCGAGCCCCATCGTCTTGATCATGCGGTTGAGCAACTGCCCGGCGCGACCGACGAAGGGCTCACCCTGCTCTTCTTCGTCCGCGCCCGGCGCCTCACCGATGAACATGATCGACGCGTCGAGATTGCCGACGCCGAAGACGACTTGCTTGCCCGGATAGACGCGAGCGCGGCACGTCTCGTCGTTCAGCACGATCTGGCGCAAAGCCTCCCAGCGCTCGGGCTTCGTGCCGGGCGGCAACTCGATCGGAGGCCGCGCCGGCAAAGCTGGAGCGCGCACCACCGCCGGCGCGGGGCGGGCAGCGGGCGCCTCGATCGTGGGAGCGTAGCGACGCGGTTCCTCCATCACCGCTACGGCAGGTGATGACACCGCTTCGTCGCCGGCCCCCGCGCTCGCACCGCCCAGCGCAGCGACTTCCCGCTGCGCGTGTGCAACCGCCTGCCGCAGGTGCGCGAGGCTGGTCTCGGACACGGACACCTGCCGGCTGCCCTCGCCCTTCAAGCGACGAAGCTCGTCCGTCAGCGCCAGCAGGTGTTCACGCACGTTCATGCGCCGGGACGGAGACCGCTTGCGAGGAGCTTCTCCACGTATTTGCCGAGCAGATCGAACTCGAGATTGATGCCGCTGCCCACGCGCTTCTCGTGCAGGTTGGTCGCCACCATCGTGTGCGGGATCAGCCAGACCGCGAGCGTGTCGCCCTCGGTCTCGGCAACGGTGAGCGAGATGCCGTCGAGCGCGATGCTGCCCTTATAGACCAGATAGCGGCCGCAGCCCTCGGGCACGCGCACCTTCAGGTAGTGATCCTTCCCGCGCGGCTCGAACACTTCCACGCGTCCCAGCGCGTCGACGTGCCCGCTGACGAAATGTCCGCCCATCCGCCCGAGCGGCTGCAGGCTGCGCTCGAGGTTCACGGCCGAGCCGGGTTGCAACTCGCCGAAACCCGTGAGCCGCTTGGTCTCCTCCAGCACGTCGAAGCCGAGCCGGCCCGCGCCGTGCTCCACCACCGTGAGGCAACAGCCGTTCACGGCGACGCTGTCGCCCAGCTTGACGTCGGCCGGCACGACCTCCGCCGCGATTTGCAGACGCCACGCCGACTCGCAGCGCGCGAACGCCACCACTTTGCCTACTTCCTCGATGATACCAGTGAACATAATCAGTTGAGTTTTACCCGCAGCACTTGCGTCTCTCCTCCGCGCCGCGTGAGCAACACGAATTCGGCGCGCGCCCGGTCCGCCTCGATCGCCGCCAGCAGCTGCGACGCCGCGGCGAAATCCGCCACCGTCACGCCGTCGATCTCGCGCACCCAATCGTCGGGCCGCAAGCCCGCGGCCGCAACCGGGCTGTTGGGCTTCACGAAATTCACGATCACGCCGCCTTCCTCGCCCGGAGCTGCGCGGTGCAGGATGCGATCCGCCACCACTTGCTCGCGCACGGTGAAGCCCAGCCGCTCGAAATATTTCCGCTCCGCCTCTCGCACCATTTTCGGCTCGTCCGCGATGGTGACGGGCAACTCCAGCCGCGCGCCGTCGCGGAGAACGGTGAAGCGCAGCGTGTCGCCGGGACGCCGTTTCAAGACCTCCTGACCGACGTAGCTCACGACCACGCGATCGGGTTTCAGCCGCGGCAGCGGCTGGCCGTCGATCGCGAGCACGATGTCGCGATCCTGAAATCCGGCGCGCGCCGCCGGGCTGTCGGCGAGGATGTCGCTGACCACGACGCCGGACTGACGCTCGAGCTGGAGCAGCTTCGCCACTTCCGGATCGACCGGCTGCAGACCGTAGATGCCGAGCCACGACGCGGGCCGGCCGGTCGGAGTCTCAGGCACGCGATGCAGGAACGGCAGCACTTCCTCCGCGAGCAGCACGACGCTGCTCTCCTCGGCGTTCACGAGCATGATGGGCGCGCCCGCCTGCGTGCGGGAGAAGAGCAGGAAGTTCTGACCGAAGGAATTCAACGCGAGCCCCGCCAGCTGTCCGTCGGAGCCGAAGACCGGCAAGCCGGGCGAAGCCACGTCGTGCGCTGCGAGCGCGGTGCGATTGGGCAGCCGCGCGACCATCGCCACGCGCGCCGAGAGCACGTAGGGAGCGAAGTCCTCGTCCTTGCCGCGCAGACCGATGCCCCACACCTCCTCGCCCAAGGCGGGCACCGCCGCGGTGCCGAAGCTGGTTACAGACACGAGATGCTCGCGCGCCTTCTCCTCCACGCGGAGGAAGTGGAAACCCGTCAGCGCATCCTGCCCGAGATAGCGCGCGACGAAGGACTCGTCCGACTCAGGGCGATACACCTTGAAATCGCGCAACTGATCCACCGGCAAACCGGGCGAGATGCTCGAGCCCGTGATGATGATCGTGCCCTCTGCATCGACCACCGTGCCGGCGGCGGTGACCTGCCGGCGATCGGTCTCGGTCTGGATCGTGAACTCCACCGCGACGACCGCGCGCAACCGCTCCTTGAGCAGGCTGGAAATGTCGATTGCCCCAACCGTCGTCGCGCCCGCGAGGAGGACGACGAGAGCGGACACGGCGAGCCGCCGGGTGAGACAGGGAAATATTTTCCGCAGCGAAAGGATCATGGTTTGAAAACGTGCAGGGCGATACGCCGGTTGCGTTGGGCTTCGACGAGCACCGGCTCGGGCTTCGCCTCGTAGGCCGTGTGCAATTCCTTCAAGCGCGCGAGATCGTCGGCGGCCTGCCCCGCGACCTTCATGATGATGTCGCCGCGCGCGATGCCGGATTGCGCTGCGGGATAACCGGGCTGCACGCCAATCACGAGCATGCCGGAGGAATCGGGCAGCTGGTTCTCGCGCGCGTAGGCGCGGGAAACCTTGCGCACGCTCAGGCCCCATTTCTCGAACGCCCACTCCTCGCCCACGCGGCTCTCCAGCTTTTCCGTGGTGGCGACGAGGTCGAGCGTCTGGTTGCCGCGCTTCACCGCGAGACGCACCGCGGCCCCTACGGGGAGGTTCGCGATCTTGTTCTGGATGGGCGGCAACTGCTCGGGGAAACGGCCGTCGAGCTTCGCGCCGTCGAGCGTGAGCACGATGTCGCCGGGACGGAGCCCCGCCCGCGCCGCGGGTGAGCCGACGTCGACGCTGTCGACCAGCGTGCCGGTGTTCGCCGCGAGCGCGTAGAAACGCTCCAAGTCCTGCAACTCGCGGAAGCGCAGCCCGAGGTAACTGCGTGTGACACTGCCATGGCGCACCAACGCCTCGGCGACGCGCTGCGCGACGCTCGCGGGGATGGCGAAGCCGAGGTTGTCCGAGCCCATGTAGGTGCGCGAGTTGATGCCGATGATGCGGCCGTTCTCCGTCACGAGGGGGCCGCCGCTGTTGCCGGGATTGATCGCGGCGTCGGTTTGCAGCCAAGTGTTGAACAGGCCCGTTTCGTAATGGCCGCGGATCGCGCTCCAGCTCTCGAAGTGGCGGCGCGGATTGGAAATGATGCCGCGCGTCACCGTGCGCGTGAGTCCGTGCGGCGTGCCGACGGCGTAAACGGTCTGGCCCGGGTAGAGTTCATCGGAGTCGCCGAAATCCGCGTGCGCGAACGAGAGCTTGCGCGCGCTGACCTCGTCGAGATTGAGGCGGATGACGGCGAGGTCGGTCCAGTGATCCCAGCCGACGAGCGACGCCGAAACGCGTTCGAGACTGGCGAGCGTGACGGAGATTTCCACGGCCTGCGGGCTGACGACGTGGGCGTTGGTGAGGATGAGGCCGTCCTTGGAGATGATGACGCCCGAGCCGATGCCGCTCTCGAAGCGCCGCGTGCCGGCGTCGAAGGTCATCTCGCGCACGTCGATGCGCACCACGGCGTCGAGCAGGCGATTGAAGCCGCGGCTGACCGACGCCTGCGCCTGCGGGCTCCACGCCAGCGCGACCAGCACCGCGAGCATCGCCGGGACGATGATTGACGGTGAAGGTGAATGTCGCAAAGTGGCGGATTTCCCGTGAAGCCCACCGATTGCACCGACTACGACTTTCTCAAGATTGAGCCGCATTGGCAGTCAATCTGGGAGCAGACCCGTCCATTTCGAGCCGAGAATGGCTCGACGAAGCCGAAATATTACGTCCTGGACATGTTCCCCTATCCGTCCGGCGCGGGCCTGCACATCGGCCACCCGGAAGGCTACACGGCGACTGACATCCTCGCCCGCTACAAGCGCGCGAAGGGCTTCAATGTGCTCCACCCGATCGGTTGGGACGCCTTCGGCCTGCCCGCTGAGCAACACGCGGTGAAGACCGGCACGCACCCGGCGTCGAACACGCAGAACAACATCACGAACTTCCGCCGCCAGATCAAAGCCCTCGGCTTCTCCTACGACTGGGAGCGCGAGGTCGACACGACGGATCCGAAATACTTCCGCTGGACGCAGTGGATTTTCCTCCAGCTCTTCAAGAAGGGCTTGGCCTACGTCGACGAGCGCCCCGTGTGGTGGTGCCCGGAACTCCGCACCGTGCTCGCCAACGAGGAAGTCGTCGACGGCAAGAGCGAAGTCGGCGGGTTCCCCGTCGAGCGGCGCAATCTCCGCCAATGGGTGCTTCGCATCACCGCCTACGCCGAGCAATTGATCGATGGCCTGAAGGACGTGGACTGGCCCGACTCGACCAAGCGCATGCAGGAAGCGTGGATCGGCCGCAGCGAAGGTGCGGAGGTGTTGTTCAAGTTGGAGAACGCCGCGCTCGGCGACCTAAAGATCTTCACCACGCGTCCCGACACGCTCTTCGGCTGCACTTACATGGTGCTCGCGCCCGAGCATCCGCTCGTGCCCGGCCTCACCACCGCCGCGCAGCGCGACGCCGTGGAAGCCTACCGCAAAGCCACCGCCGCCAAGAGCGACGTGGAGCGCATGTCCGAAGCCGCCAAGGAAAAGACCGGCGTCTTCACCGGCAGCTACGCGATCAATCCCGTCAACGGCGCCAAGGTCCCCGTGTGGATCGCCGACTACGTGCTCATGGGCTACGGCACCGGCGCGATCATGGCCGTGCCTGCGCACGACGAACGCGATTTTGAATTTGCCGAGAAATACCAGCTCCCGATACCGCGCGTCATCGCCGCGCCGGACGGCGACGAGAAGCTTCCTTACACGGGCGACGGCAAATTGATCAACTCGCCCGGCTACGACGGTCTCGATTGGGCGGAGGCGAAGAAGAAGATCACATCCGATCTCGCGGCCAAGGGCATCGGCCAGGCTACGATCAACTACAAGCTCCGCGACTGGCTGTTCTCGCGTCAGCGTTACTGGGGCGAGCCGTTCCCGATCGTGTGGGTGAACGAAGCCGATTACCGCACCGCCTGCGCGGTGCGCTCCGATCTGCCGGCGCAGCCCGTGACCTTTGTCGAAAACGGCGTGACGCAATACGCGCTGCCGCTGCCTGTGACGGCGCTGCCCCTCACGTTGCCCGACGTGCAGTCGTATCTACCGTCCGGCACCGGCGAGAGCCCGCTCGCCAACGTGCCCGAGTGGCTGGAAATCTGGTTCGATGCGAAGACGGGCACCGCGATTCCCGCTTCGCAACCCAAGCCCGCCGGTGACGCGTGGGTCCGTGGCCGCCGCGAGACGAACACGATGCCGCAATGGGCCGGCTCCTGCTGGTATTACCTCCGCTATCTCGATCCGCAAAACGCGGACAACTTCGCGAGCAAGGATGCGCTTAATTACTGGGGCGTGCCCGATCTCTACGTCGGCGGCGCCGAGCACGCGGTGTTGCACCTGCTCTACGCGCGCTTCTGGCACAAGGTGCTCTTCGACCTCGGCGTCGTGCCGCAAGCGGAGCCCTTCAAGAAACTCTTCCATCAAGGCATCATCCTCGGCGAGGACGGTGTGAAGATGTCCAAGAGCCGCGGCAACGTCGTCAATCCCGACGACATCATCCGCAGCTACGGCGCGGACACGCTGCGCCTTTACCTGATGTTCCTCGGACCGCTCGAAGCGATGAAGCCGTGGAATCCGAAGGGCATCGAGGGCGTCCACCGTTTCCTCCGCAAGTTCTGGCGCGAGTGCATCGGCGAGGACGGGCGCCTCAGCGCGCGTGTGTCCGACACCGCCACGCTTTCGCCCGACGCGGAAAAACTCCTGCACGAGACAATCAAGAAAGTCGGCGAGGACATCGAAGGCCTGCGCTTCAACACCGCGATCTCGCAAATGATGATCCTGCTGAATGCGCTGCAGAAGGAGCCGGCGCTGCCGCGCACCGCGCTGCTCGACTTCACCCGCTTGCTCGCGCCTTTCGCGCCGCATCTCGGCGAGGAAATGTGGCTGCGCTTGGGCCAGAAAGATTGTGTCATGCAGGCTCCTTGGCCCGCCTATGACGCCAGCAAACTTGTCGCGACCACGATCACCGTCGTCTTCCAAGTCAACGGCAAGCACCGCGGCGACGCGCAAGTGCCGGCGGAATCCACTGAGCAAGAGCTGATTAAGATCGCGTGGGAACACCCCAAAGTCGTTCCCCACGTCACTGGCAAACAGCTGAAGCGCAGCATCTTTGTTAAGGGCAAACTATTGAACTTACTTGTCGGCTAGCCCCTTACGCGTTGGTATGGGGCTGGAATATGGGCTTGAAATAGGGTTTACACCCTATCTAAAACCTGTGCGCATGGTGGCGGTCAAACCCGCTCCTGTCCTCCCGGTCCCACATGAAAACGCTCCTTCGTCTCGCATTCCTCGGCACGGCTCTCGCCCTCGCGGCCAGCCCGGTCTTTGCGCAGCGTCAGCTCGGCAAAAAGAAAGGCCCCACCAGCAAGCTCTACCTTGCGGAGACGGTGGGCGAAGGCCAGATCACCACGGAGGGCAAATCCTACGACGCGAAACAGGCGACCGCGTTCGACGCTCCCGGCACGGTGATCGAGACCAAGGCCGACTCACACCAAGCGTTCGTTTACTCGAACGGCACGGGCATGTTTGTCGACGCCAACACGCGCGTCGAAGTCGACCGCTTCGTGCAGGAGCCCTTCCGGCCGGACCGTAACTCGATGGAGGTCGAACCCTCGATTTCCCAGAGCGACGTCTTCGTCGCCCGCGGCTCGGTTGGCATCTGCACCGGTCAACTGGTGTCGGGTTCCTCGATGAATTATTCCACGCCGCATGCCGGCGTGAACATCCGCGGCGGCAAGCTCTCCATCTCCACCAGCGATGACGAGACTGTCGTCTACCTGCTCGAGGGCGACGCCACCGTGAAGGGCGGCGGCCGCGACTTGGGCGGCGCGCTGCTCCGCGCCGGCGAGCAAGCCACCATCCGCCCGGGCCGCCCCGGCATGCCGCCCACCGTCACCGTCGGCCCGATCGATCGCAAGGTCGTCGCCAGTCTCGACGAAAAAGTGAGCGTCGCCTGCAACGCGAAGAAGACCGTCACCTTCGAGACCATCGAACGCGTTTCCGAACGCGGCTTGGACGCCCCGCCCGGAACCGTCGACGATGCCGCCGGCGCCGGCGAAGAGGAGATTGTGGTGCGTCCGACGACGCCCTCCGCGCCTCCGCCCGTCATCACCGTCAGCCCTGACCGCATCACGCCCGGGCAATAATGCGCACCGCCCCCGTCACCTTTTCCCTGCCAAAGCAAATCCTGGCGCTCGCGCTCGCCGCGCTGCTGCTCGCCCCGCCGAGCGCGTTCGCACTGCTCAACATCGACGGCACGCGCAATCAGGTCTTTGTGTTCGGCAACGCCACGTTCGCCTACGATTCGAACGTCTTCGCTCAATCGGCCCCAGAGGGCGACTACGTCTTCAGCGCCTCGGTTGGCGTCGAGCTGAAGCGCCGCGCCGGCATCATCGCGGTGAATGCTCGCGCCATCTTCGCCTACCAGCAGTTCGCCGAGTTCACGGACCAGAGTTCGTGGAATCCCAGCTTCAACCTTGAGCTGAACAAGACCACCGGCCGCACCACCGGTGCCCTCACGATCAGCGCCTTCCGCAGCTCCCGCGCCGATGCCGCGGTGAATCTGCGCACGCAGACCTGGAACTTTCCGATCGGTCTGAACGTGAAATACCCGGTCAACGACAAGTTCTACCTCACTTCCAACACCAGCTACCTCCAGCGCAGCTATGTTGCCGAGAATGCGGGCCTGCTCGATTACATGGACATCGGGCAGTCCATCGACCTGTTCTACGTCTTCACCAGCAAGCTCGACCTCGTGGCCGGATACCGCACCCGCATCGGCCACACCGATGTCGGCACCACCACCGACCACAGCTTCAGCTTCGGCGTGATGAACGGCCTTCTGCCCAAGGTGAACGGCTCCGTCCGTCTCGCCTACCAGATCCGCGAGACCGAATCCGGCGAGACCTTCGACCAGTTCAGCATCAACACCGGCCTCACGTGGAACGCCACGCGCAAGCTCACCGTGTCGAACTCCATCGGCCGCGATTTCAACACCACCGCCACCGGCATCACCGTCGACTCCATTACCGCCGGGCTGCGCGCCAACTACGTCTTCACGCGCAAATTCCAAGCCGAGGGCGGCATTGCCTACGGCCGCAATCGCTTCCTCGGCATCTCCCCGGCCCGCCGCGATGACTTCTTCTCCTGGGACCTCGGCGCCACCTACTCTTTCAACGAGCACCTCCGCGTCACCGCCAGTTACAACTACATGAAAAACTGGTCCACGCTCAGCTTCTCCGATTTCGAGCGCTCGGGCTACTCGGTCGACGTCTCCAGCCGCTTCTAAAAATCATCGCCATGAACGCCTCCCGCTTCCTTCTCCTGTTCGCCACGCTCTTCGTGGCGGCCTCCGCGTTCGCCCAAAGCGGCAACCCCGCCGACGCCAAGAAGGCCTACGTCCACCGCCTGCAACTCGCCGACCGCGTCCGCGTCGACGTCTATCAGGAAGAGGAGCTCACCCGCCTCGCCCGCATCGATGCCCGCGGCATCGTCAACCTGCCGCTCATCGGCGAACTCACCATCGGCGGCCTCACGGTCGTCGAGGCCCAGGAACTCGTGCAGCGCGCTTATCAGGAAGGCCGTTTTCTCCGCAACCCGCAGGTCACCGTCAGCGTCGAGGAATACGCGCCGCGCGAAGTCTCCATCCAAGGCCAGATCCGCAGCCCCGGCCGCTACACTCTGCCGATCGAATCCACCTTCACCGTCGTCGAACTCGTCACCAAGGCCGGCGGCATCACCGATATCGGCAAGGGCACGGAAGTCAGCGTCACCCGCGTGCTCCCCGACGGTTCCAAGCAAGTCTTCAAGGTCGACGTCGACAACGTGATCAAGGGCCGCCGCAACGCGGGCAAGATCGACGACAACACCCTCCTCCTTCTCCCCGGCGATATCGTCTACGTCCCCGAGCGCCTCATCTGATCCCTTCACATGTCCTCACCTTTAGCCGCCCCTCCGCCTCCCGGCAAACAGCCGCCCTCGCTGCACGGCAATGACGAGCAGGTCGTCGAGCGTCGCACGCTGCGCGATTACTACGTCATCCTCCGGGAGCGGCTCTGGATCGCCCTGCCCGCGGCCCTCGTCGTCGCCCTCGTTGTCGGTTACCTCCAGGCGAAAGAGACCCCGATGTATCGCGCCGCCGCGACGATGCAATTCGAGCGCCCCGAGCGCGTCGTGCTCAACGAGCAGGTCGTCGACTCCTCCGTCCGCTCCGAGGTCGACCTCAACACCTACATCCAGATCCTGCACAGCGGCCGCTTGCGCAGCATGGTCGTTCAATCCCTCACGCCCGAGGAGGTGAAAATCCTTCAGCGTCCCTACCTTCAGGACCTCGCCCCCGGAGCCGTGCCGCCTCCGCCCGCGCAGCTGATCGGCAACTACACCCCGCAGTCCCTGCGCAACAGTTTCCTCATCAGCATCACCGCCGAGAACCGGGACCCCGATGGCGCCGCCCTCATCGCCAATCGCGTCGTGCAGCAGTTCATGCGCTACCTGATCGAGAACGTCGGCGGTAAGAACGAGTTCGCCGTCGACTACCTCCGCACCCGCGCCGAGGAATTGCGCCAGGAATCCGAGGCCGCCGAGGCCCGGCTCCAGGACTACAAGCGCCGCAACAACCTCGTCTCCCTTTCCGCCAGCGTCGACATCGTCGCCGACCGCCTCCGTTCCATCAACTCCGCGCTCACCTCCGTCCGCCTCGAGCGCCTCAACCTCGACGTGCTCATGAAGCAGATCGAGCGCATCCAAGCCGAGGGCGGCAACCTGCTCGAAGTCGCCTACATTGCGACCTACGGCAACATCCCCTCGCTCAAGGGCCAGATCGCCGAGCTCAGCAAGCAGCAGTCCATCCTCACCGAGCGCTACCTCGAGCGCCACCCGAAGATGATCGACCTCGCCAACGCGCTCGACGTGCTCAACCAGCAGATGCAGCGCAGCATCGACCAGTCCATCGCCGACCTTCGCACCCAGTTCACCAAGGTCACCGACTCCGAAGCCTCCTACGAACGCGAATACAAGGCCGCCGAGAACGACCAGCTCCGCCTCGGCGAACTCTCCGTCGAGTTCAAGAGCCTCGAGAACCAGGCCGCCGTCGCGAAGAACAACTACATCCAGATCCTCGACCGCCTCAACCAGACCACCACCTCGAAGAACCTCGAGAACATCCCGGTCAAACCCCTCGACGCCGCCAACGTCCCCGGCAAGCCTTACACGCCGAACTTTGGCCGCATCATGCGCTACTGCATCTCCCTCGGCCTCGTCGTCTTTGCCGCCGTCGCCGTCGGACTCAGCTTCCTCGACGACCGAGTCAAGAGCGCCTGGGACATCGAAGGCTTCATCGGCGCCAACCTCCTCGGCATCATCCCCGAGTTGGCCGACGTCCCCGACAGCGAGAAACACGCCCTCGTCACCGGCAACAAAGCCTCTCCCGGATCTGAAGCCTTCCTCAGCGTCTACAGCGCGGTGAAGATCCAGTCCAAACTCGACTTCCCCAAGTCGATCCTCGTCACCTCCACCATCCCCGGCGAAGGCAAGACGATGATCAGTTGCAACCTCGCCGGCTCCTTCGCCCGCCACGGCAAGCGCGTGCTCCTCATCGACTGCGACATGCGCCGCCCGATGCTGCACCGCCACTTCAAGCTCACCAACGAAGTCGGCCTCATCGCTTGGTTCGAAGCCGGCGGCCGCATCCCCGACGACCCGATCGCCGACCCCACGCTCGGCATCACCAAGGTCGACGAGAACCTTTACCTCCTCCGCTCCGGCGGCCGCTCCAAGAGCCCCACCGAACTGCTCGAGAACCCGCTCTTCGGCCAGTTCCTCGACTCCCTCAAGCATCACTTCGACCTCGTCGTCGTGGACTCCCCGCCCATGGGTGCCGTCACCGATGCGCTGCTCATCTCCGGCAACACCGACGAAGTCATCTACGTCTGCCGCTTCAACCGCGCCTACCGGAAACACATCCGGCTCTACGTGAAGAATCTTCGCGACAGCAAGAACGAGCTCCTCGGCATCGTGCTCAACGGCCTCTCGCCGCGCCGCATCGAGTATTACTCCAACTACCGCTACTACCGGAGTTACAAGAAATACTACGGCTCCCAGTCGTAATCCTTCCTTTCTTCCGCTCAAGCCGCGCTCCCCGCGCGGCTTTTTCTTTGGCACCGCGCCCACTTCCCTCTTCTCTGCCCGCGTGCTCTCCGCCTTCCTGCCGCCGAACTTCGATCCGAGCCGCCCGCTCGCGCTCATCGCCGGCCGCGGCCGTTACCCGCTGCTGACCGCCGAGGCCATCCGCCGCGCCGGCGTGCCGCTGCGCCTCATCGCGCTCGAGGAGGAGACCATGCCCGAGCTCGTCGCCACCTTCCCCGCCGCGGAACGCGTCGAAATCAACGTCGGCCAGCTCGGCAAGATGCTCGGCGCCCTCCGCCAATTCGGCGCCGGCTACGCCCTCATGGCCGGCCAAGTGAAACCCAAGCGCCTCTTCCACGGCCTCACGCCCGACCTCAAGGCCGCACAGATTCTCTTCAGCCTCAAACGCCGCAACGCCGAGACGATTTTCGGCGCCATCGCCAACGAGATCGAAAAGATCGGCATTACGCTCCTCGACGCCCGCTCCTTCATCGACGATCAACTCGCCGACGCCGGCCCGATGGTCGGCAAAAAACTCCCCGTCGACCGCGAATACCTCGACCACGGCATCCACATCGCCCGCGAGATCGCCCGCCTCGACATCGGCCAGGGCTGCGTCGTGCGCAAAGGCACCGTCCTCGCCGTCGAAGCCTTCGAGGGCACCGACGCCATGCTGCGCCGCGCCGGCACCTTCAAGACCGACGAGACGCTGTTCGTGAAAACCGTGAAAGCCGGTCAGGACTACCGTTTCGACGTGCCTGTCTTCGGCCTGCGCACCCTCGAGACCATGCGCGAAGCCGGCCTCTCCGCCGCCGCCCTCGAAGCCGGCAAAGTGATCGTCCTCGAGAAACCCGCCGTGCTCTCCCAAGCCAAGGCCTGGGGCATCTCGCTCTACGGCTTCTGAGTTTCCCCGCGAGCGGGCCACAGGAGCCGGCACAGGACTGCGCCTGCGAGACCGCGCCCGCTGACTTGCACTTTTCTGCCATCGCCCGCACCTTTCGCCTCATGCCCGCCGACATCGTCGAAGTCTCCATCAAAGGCCTGATGCCCACGGCCAACGGCTGCGCCGTGTTTCTCGGCAACGACGAGAAAACCTTCGTCATCTACGTCGATCCGGGCGTCGGCAACGCCATCTCGATGACGATCAAGGGCGTGAAGAAGGAGCGCCCGCTCACGCACGACCTCATCAGCCACCTCTTCCTCGGCTTCGGCATCAGCCTCGAGCGCGTGATCATCAACGACGTCAACGACGGCACCTACTTCGCCCGCATCATCCTGCAGATGCAGAATGAACTCGGCCGCAAGCTCCTCGAACTCGACGCCCGCCCGAGCGATTCCATCGTGCTCGCGCTCCAGCAGAAGCGCCCGATCTTCGTCGCCCCGCGCGTCTTCGACGTCGTCGAGGACATGACCGAGATCCTCGAACGCGTCCTCAAGCAGCAGAAGGACGAGCCCGGCCGCGAGGAGGAAGACCAGTAAGCCGGCCCTTCGCCGGACTCCCTCAGCGCGCGGGCCGAACCGCGCCGCCCGCCGCCATGCCCGACGTTCCACCCGCCGCCCCTTCCTCCCGCGTGCTGCCTGCGCCGCTCCAACCCGGCCCGCTCTCCGCGCTCGCGCCGATGCAGGACGTCACCGACCTGCCCTTCATGCGCCTCATGGCGCACTACGGCGCGCCCGACTATTATTTCACCGAGTTCCTCCGCGTCCACGCCCAGTCGCGCCCGGAGAAGCACATCCTCCGCTCCATCGACGAGAATCACACCGGCCGTCCCGTCTTCGCCCAGCTCATCGGCGAGGATATCGGCCACATGGTGCGCACCGTCCGGGATCTGCTCCGCCATCCGATCGCCGGCATCGACCTGAACATGGGCTGCCCCGCGCCCAAGATCTACAAGAAGAACGTCGGCGGCGGCCTGCTCCGCGATCCGGCCAAGATCGATTCGCTCCTCGGCGCCCTGCGCGACGCCGTGCCCGGACTCTTCACCGTCAAGATGCGCATCGGCTTCGATTCCACTGCGCCCTACGAAACGGTGTTGAAACTGATCGACAAGCACGCCGTCGACCTCCTCAGCGTGCACGGCCGCACCGTGAAGGAAGGTTACCGCAGCGAGGTGCATTACGATTTCATCGCGACCGCAGCCCGCTCCGTGCGCTGCCCGGTGCTCGCCAACGGCAACATCACCTCCGCCACCAAGGCCGCCACCGTCCTCGCCGAGACTGGTGCCGCGGGCGTGATGATCGGCCGCCACGCCATCCGCAATCCGTGGATCTTCCGCCAGACGCGCGAGCAACTCGCCGGCGCACCCGTCTTCGCCCCCACACTTGCCGACGTGCGCGAGTATGTGGACCGGCTCTACCGCGAGACGCGCGGGCCCGGGATTCCCGAGCATGCCCACGTGGCAAAGATGAAGAAATACCTCAACTTCGTCGGCCAGAGCGTGGACGCGCAGGGCGCCTTCTTGCACGACATGCGGCGGGCCATGACCGAAGCGGAGCTGTTCGCCGTGTGCGACCGCCACCTGTTGAGTGAGCCCACCCGCCCCTTCGCGTCCGAGCCCTACGCCGGCGTGATTGCGCGCCCGAACTGCGAATCCCCCGCGGCCGACGGCTGCTCGCTCGACACGATCAGCGCCTGATCAAAGCCCAAGGGCTTTTCGAACTTCGCCTTGTGCGGCAAACTCCGTGGTCGCCTTAGCGCCATCCGACAAAAAGAGCTTTTGGCACAAGGCGAATGCCTGCTTGCGTGCCTCTTTTGTTTCCAGGCGCTGCGCAATACTGGCCAAGAGATGCTGCCTGCCCTCGGCACTTTCCAAAGCCGCGCGCACCGCTCCAATCGATTTCCCCTGATAATATTCAAACGAGATATTGGGGTCCCAGTTGAATCCCTGCGCCTCCGCAGCGATGAATTTCGTCTCGCTCAACGCGACGAGGTTGTCGGCAAACATGCAGAAATGCAGCAGGTCCACCATGGCTTCGCGCTGCGGCTGGCTTAATCCGTCGTTGAATTCCTTCGTAGGGCTGAAGAGTCGATCAAGCATATGAGTGAGATTTACACAGACATTTCACGCAGTAATGGCAACACCGTCATCATTACATCCGCACAGTTTCTTCGTCATGAGTGGGCCATGCGCAGGTCACCATGACTGATGGAGCGCTCACTCCAACCCCAGCGTCTTGCGGCCGACTTCGGAGATCATCTGCGGCGTCCATTGCGGGTCCCACACGATGTGGACTTGCGCGGTGCGCACACCAGGGAGCGCAGCGATCTTCGCGCGCGCGTCCTCTGCGATCACCGGGCCCATGCCGCAACCGGGAGCGGTCAGCGTCATCTTCACCTGCACCTCGTGCCCGCCTTCCGGCAGTGGCTCGATCGCGAGATCGTAGACGAGCCCGAGGTCGACGATGTTGACCGGAATTTCCGGATCGAAGCAGGTCTTGAGCATGTCCCATACCGCCTGCTCGCTGAATTCGCCCGCCACCACCGCCGGGGCCGGCGTGGCCGGCTGATAACCTTGCAGCGCTTCCGCATGCTCGCGCGCGATCTGGAAGAGCCCTTGCTCCGTGCGCACGGTAACGTTGCCGCCGAGGGTCTGGGTGATGAAGACGTTCAGGCCGGCGGGCAGCGTGACCTTGTCGCCGGCGGGGATCACGGTTGCGGGCGTATCGCGGAGGAGGACGGTGGTTTGGCTCATCCCCGCCACTCAAACAGCCGGGCGCATCCCGCGCAACCACCGTGGAGCCCGCGAAGTCAAAAATCTGCCGCCGCACCAAGCAAACAGCCCGTCCGAGGACGGGCTGCGGGGAAAAAAGGTCTGGACGTTGCGCGACGCGGCTTACTTGAGGCGCACGTCGAACGGCAGACGCGCATAGACGCCGCGCGGGTCGTTGAAGCGGTTCACGCTCTGCAACTCGGCAGAGAGATCGCGCACCATCGTCCCGAGCGGGCCGGCCAACGCCTGCTCGCGGCGGCGGCCTTCCAATGCCTCGGTCAGCACCTCGGCGAACTGCTTCGCGCGCGGCAATTCGACGATGCGGAACTTGTCGCCGAGCTGTGCCTTCTCCGCCGCATAGCGGATGGCGTCCTCCAATCCGCCGAGTTCGTCCACGAGGCCGAGTTCCTTCGCCTGCGCGCCGGACCAGACGCGGCCCTGCGCGATCTCCTTCACGTGAGCGAGGTCGAGCTTGCGCGACGTGGAGACCTTGCTGGTGAACTCCTCGTAGATCCAGTCGACGAACTTCTGGAAGATCGCCAGTTCCTCCTCGCTCTTCGGGCGCACGACGGTGGTGGCGTCGGCAAACTTGCCTGTCTTCACGACGTCGAAGGTGAGGCCGAGTTTGTCGTTCGCGAGTCCTTGGAAATTGAGGAACATGCCGAACACGCCGATGGAGCCCGTGATCGTCGTCGGCTCGGCGAACACGCGCTCGGAGAACATCGAGATCCAGTAACCGCCCGAGGCGGCGACCGTGCCCATCGACACGACGACGGGCTTCGCCTGCTGTGCGAGTTGCACCTCGCGCAGGATCATCTCCGAAGCCGCTGCGCTGCCGCCCGGGCTGTTGATGCGCAGGACGATGGCCTTGACCTTGTCGTCCTGCCGCAAGTCGCGGATCTGCCGCGCGACCTTGGCGCCATAGACGAGGTTCTCGCCGTCGCCGTCGCCGTCGACGATCTCGCCCTCGGCATAGACGATGCCGAGACGTTCGTTACCAGAGAGCTGCACCTTGCCGCCGTCGCGGCGGTTGGCCGCGAGACCGTCGCCCGACACGAGCTTGGCGTAGTCCTTGATCGCGATTTGCTTGAAAGTCTTCTTCTCGCCTTTGCGTCCGGTGTCGGCCTTCAGTTCCTCCAGCACGACGTCCCAGTAAGCGGCACGGTCCACGAGCTTGGCGGCCAGCGCCGGCTCGGGACGTAGGAAGCCTTCCGCATCGACGGCTTTCTGCAGGACGCCGGCTTCGAGCCCGCGCCCCTCTTCGATGCCGGCAACCAAGTCGCGCCACACGTCGTCGAGCAGCTTCTGCACCTGCTCGCGGTTCTCGGGGCTCATGTCGCGGCGGGTGAAGGGCTCGACGGCGGACTTGTATTTGCCCACGCGCGTCACCTGCACGCCGATGCCGAATTTCTCGAAGGCGCCGGCGAAGAACATCGGCTGGCTCGCCAAGCCCGGCATGAGAATGGCGCCGTAGGGATCGAGCGTCACCTCGCTCGCGACGGAGGCGAGGTAGTATTCCCGCGTGGTCGCCCACGTGAGGTAAGCCTTCACCGGCTTGCCCGACTCGCGGAACTGGGCCAGCGCCTCGCGCACCTCGCGCAGAGCCGCGAAGCCCGTGCCGTAGCCGTCGGGCGTGAACTGCCCCTGCATGAAGATGCCAGCGATGTCCGGATCGGTCGCAGCGGCCTCGATCGCGCGGGTCAGTTGCCGCAGCTGCAGGCGTTGCACCGCGGCGCCGCCGAAGATCGTCTCCAGCCCCTCCAATCCTTCCATCTGGGACGGCGTGTCCTGGATGTTGGCGTTGAGGTCGAGCACGAGGTAGGAGCCGTTTTGCACGGACACCGGCTTCTCGCCCAGCGCCGCCAGCGCGCCGATGAGCACGAAACACATCAACAAGCCGCCAAAGGCGAAGACCAGCAGGGCGGCGATCGTGGCAAAAAACGAAGTGAAGAAGTTCTTCATTGTGACGCACCGTAAACGCCGCCCCGACACCGGCCAGCGAAAACTGTCCGCAGGCCTCCCGCGCGGACGAGCGGCGCCGCGGCTCCACCAGCGGCGGTCCGCCGCGCCTGATTCTTTCCCTTGTGCCCCGGGCCGCCGGGCCTAGTTTCGCCCGACCGATGAGCGAAAACAATCTGCTGACCACCAACCGCAAGGCGCTCACGATCAACCTCGATGGCACGCGCTACGGCACCATCGCCGAGATCGGCGCCGGACAGGAAGTGGCGCGCGTGTTCTTCCAGGCCGGCAACGCCTCCGGCTCGATCGCCAAGACCATGTCGGCCTACGACATGACTTTCAGCGACGCCATCTACGGCAAGGCGCCACGCTACGTCTCGCGCGAACGGTTGCAGACGATGCTGCATCACGAATACGCGCTGCTGCGGGAGCGCCTCTCGGAAAAACGCGGCGAGCGCACGCGCTTCTTCGTCTTCGCCAACACCGTCGCCGCCAAGAGCGCCCGGGTCTCCGATGGTCATGGCTGGCTCGGAATACGCTTCCAGCACGAGCCGCTCGGGGAACCCAACGAGATCATCATCCACGTGCGGATGTGGGACAAAAAAAACGTCCAGCAGCAGGAAGCGCTCGGCATCGTCGGCACCAACCTCATCTACGGCGCGTTCTATTTTCAGGACGACCCCGAGAAGTTCATCACCTCGCTCGTCGACAATGTCGGCACCGACCGCATCGAGGTCGACATGCTCAAGCTCAGCGGCCCGGCCTTCGCCCACGTCGACAACCGCCGGCTTTCGCTGCTGCTCGTGCAGCACGGCCTGACCAACGCCGCCCTCTTCGCACCGAACGGCGACGTGCTCCAGCCCTCCGAGGCCTTCTTCAACCGCCCCGTGCTCGTCGAGCGCGGCAAGTTCCGCCCGGTGACGAACATCAACGTCGACATGCTTCGCGGCGCCACGGCGCAGTTCCTGCGCGAGCCCACCGTGCAGGGCAAGGACGTGCTCGTGCTGATGGAGATGTCCATCCACAACCTCCGCTCGGGCGGCGAATGCGACGTCGACGACTTTCTCGCCCGCATCGAGATGCTCGGCCGCATCGGCGTGACCGTGCTCATCTCGAACTACGCGGAGTATTTCCGCCTCGCCGCCTACTTCCGCCGCTACACGAAGGAGATGATCGGCATCACCCTCGGCATCAATGCGCTCCTCGACGTCTTCAACGAGCGCTACTACGAGCACCTCGACGGCGGCCTGCTCGAGTCGATGGGCCGCATGTTCAAGCAGGCGGTCAAACTCTACGTCTATCCGATGCGCGAGGATACGCTGCGTCGCTTCGCGCAACCGGCCGGCGCCACCGTCCCGGAGAATCCGGCACCGGGCGAGCTGATCACGGCGCGCAATGTCCGCGTCGCCCACCACCTGCGTTTCCTCTATCAGCACCTGCTCGAGAACGACGCCATCGCCTGCCTGACCGACTACGACGAGCGGCTCCTCTCGATCTATTCCCGCGACGTGGCGGAGCGCATCGCCCGTGGCGACGCGAGCTGGGAATCCCTCGTGCCCGCACCCGTGGCGCAGTTCATCAAGGAACGTCGCCTCCTCGGCTACCCGCCCGCCTGAGCGCGGGCCCGTTTTCGCGCGTGCGTGCGGCGCGGATTGGCCCTAAACCTCCGCGCCATGCTCAACCCCGTCCACGCCGGGCTCTGGGAACTCAACGCGCCGATGGCCGTCCTCGGCATGCACCTCGGCCACCGCATGACGGTCGCTCGCCTGCCCGATGGCTCGTTGTGGGTGCACTCGCCGGTCGCCTACAGCGACGCGCTCGCCGCCGCCCTCGCCAAGCTCGGCCCGGTGGGCCATCTCGTGGCGCCGAATTACCTGCACGACACCTACCTCGAAGGCTGGGTGCCGCGCTACCCTTCCGCGCGTTTTCACGCTCCGCCGCGTTTCCACAAGGTCTTCCCCGCGCACCCCGCCACGGACATCCTCGGCGACCGTCCTACCACCGCGTGGGGCGACACCTTCGACCAACTTGTGGTGAAAGGCGTGCGCCGCGTGCACGAGGTGGTGTTCCTGCACCGCGCTTCGCGGACGCTCATCGTGGCCGACCTCGCTTTCAACCTCGGCGACCGGATGCCGTTCCTCAGCCGCGTGCTGCTGCGCCTCAACGGCTGCCACTGCCGCTTCACGCCGTCGCGCATGTTCAAGGCCGTGATCGACGACCGCGCCGCCCTGCGCACCTCCATCGACCGCATCCTCGCCTGGGACTTCGACCGCATCCTCGTCGGCCACGGCGATAATCTCACGTCATCGCCGAAGGACGCCTTGCGCGCCGCCTTCGCGTTTCTCTAATTTGCGGGCCGCATGCGCTTCCACAAATACCACGCCCTCGGCAACGACTACATCGTCATGGACCCGGCTGATTTTCCCGGCTGGACCGCGCCGACGACCGAGCAAATCCGCGTGATCTGCCACCGTAATTTCGGCGCCGGCTCCGACGGCATCCTGTGGGGCCCGCTGCCCAGCGCCAAGGCGCCGTTCGGCCTGCGCATCTTCAACCCCGACGGCTCCGAGGCGGAGAAATCCGGCAACGGCCTGCGCATCTTCTCGCGCTATCTCTACGACCAGAAAAAGGTCGGCTCCGCACCGTTCACCATCGACACCCCCGGCGGCGTGGTGGAAGTGACGATCCAGCCCGGCGGGCAGCAGATCACGGTCGAGATGGGCCGCGTGTCGTTCGACAGCGCCCGCATCCCGGTCGCCGGCGCGCCGCGCGAGGTGATCAACGAGAAGATCCGCATCCAGGACCGCGAGTTCACGTTCTGCGCCGCGACCATCGGCAATCCCCACTGCGTCATCCCGCTGCCGGAGATCTCGGAAAAACTCGCCCGCCAATACGGTCCCGACCTCGAGGTGCACGCGAACTTCCCCAAGCGCACGAACGTCCAATTCCTGCGCGTGATCGACCGCGCTAACATCCAGATCGAGATCTGGGAACGCGGCGCGGGCTACACGCTTGCCTCGGGCAGCAGCTCCAGCGCCTCGGCCGCCGTGGCGCACAAGCTCGGCCTCGTCGACCGCTCCGTCACCGTGCACATGCCCGGCGGCCAGATCGGCATCGAGATCGGCGACGGCTTCGCGATCAAGATGACCGGCCCCGTCACCCGCGTCGCCGAAGGCACGTTGCACGACGAATTATTCACCACGTCGGTATAAGCCGCACTTGCCCGCCGCCCCATCCACCGCGAATGCGCGATCCGCCTCCGACTCTTGTGAGAGGAATTCCTAGCGCGCCGCAATGGCGGATTTGCGACGGCCTTTTTCGTCAAACACGCGGATCAAAATCCTGCGTTGCACGCAAACACTGTGGTAAAAATCTTGACCTCAGAGCCTTCTTATCAGCGACCATCGTGGCGTTTCGCTGCTGCTTCGGGGCGTAATCTTTCCTGAATCGCGGTCCAAATCGGCAAGAGTCAAATGCATGTCGATTTTGCACGCCTGGGCGACGCGCTTGACGAGTGCCGTCATGATTTTCTCCTGTGTCGGCGTGATTTCCTTTTTTCCAACATTGCAGCACGACCAGTATTCTGGGGCCGCTATGATAAGATGAATCGAATTAAGTTCGCCGGTTTCCACATGCAGATGGGCCTTCACTTCTTTGCTCAGATCCTTCCATGTCCGCTGCGCTTGAATCGCATAGCAGATACATTCAACCAGCGCCATGAGAGGAGAGTCCGCGCCTTTTGTCCCAGCTCGCTTAAGCTCGATAATCTCAAGACGCCCCCCTTGATGAAAGATCATCGCATCCGCCTTAAGTTGGCCTTCGCGCTCGCCTGCAAGCGGCACTTCATACGCGGATGCAGTCTCCCCGCGCACACAATTCTCGCGCAACCGAAGGGTCAGTTGCCAATTCAAGGCGTTCTCGCCTGTTGGCTTACCCTTACCGCGTGATTCCTCTGCCGAGCGCTCAGCAAATTTAAACTTCTCCAGTCTGGGCTTGGGCAACGCTTGGGGAGCCAGCGAATTTCGGGTCCAAATCTCGACGACATCATGAGAATTGGCTAAATTCTGCAGCCCGCGGGAATCCCAAAAACTGATGGAGTTCCATCCTCCGCATTTTGAATTCGTCAATCGTGATAATTGCAAAAAGTGGCACCAAGTAGCTGCACTCGTCGCAACGCCAAGCGCTCCGTCAGGAAGGATTATCGATGGCATGGTAGTCATAATAATGTCATTAATATATGTGTCTCCGACTAGCGAGATTGTGGCCATTAGACGCTTTCGCCGGCAAGCAGTTTCCCTTCGGCACAACGGACATTGCCCTGCGAACCAACCGCGTAGGCCGCGATTGCCGCCGCCGGGAGGCGCAGCGCCCGTTCGTAGGCCAACGTTCCCACGATCCATTTCATTTCCGAGTCGTTTGGCGGTGAGATATGCACCTCCTGAGCTTCAGCAAAAATGCGATGGAACCACGTGTGCTCGACGCTATAGCCACCCACACTATGACGAGCCGCCATGACGCAATCCCCTCCCCGCTCAGTAACGTGACGCGCAAGTCGGACGACGGCTGCGCCGCCATGCAGTTCGAGTGAGTCGATGAGGAGCACGCGACAGCGATCATAGCGCGCCAACCACGCAACAATCCTCCGTGGGGTGCACGCTCGGTGAGCCTCGTGAGCGATTTTTTCCGCCATCAAGTGTTCGCAACGAAAGCCGCGAGTCCGCATGTCCGTGGCGATGGCATGAAGCAGATGACTTTTCCCCACCCCCTCCGGTCCATGGATTGCAAGCAGGCGCGGTGAAGTCCCAATCCCTCGGGCAAAGTGGTAAGCGGTTTCAAACGCACGTCGATTTGAGGTTACGACCGCGAAATTCCCAAATGTCCGAAATTGCGGCATCGTCAGCAATGCGCGCGTTTGATGCGAGGCCGATACGCACCGACGCGCGAGTGCACCTTCGACAAAACCGCAGGGCGCGCTATTCGCACGGCGAGAACCTGAACGGGCACACCCCTTGGAGCGAAATAGAGGCTCCTGGCCGAGCGCTTGTTGCGCAGGCGATTCAATGCCGCACACGCCGATACGGCGAGTGCCTTGTCCTTAAAAACCCCGTTTCGCGGGAGCTCGTTGTCACACCATGTGCTACTCTCAATATCGTAAAACGCGGTGAATCGCGGGCTGATCGGCTTCACAAGCACATAGCGAATCGGGCTGCGAAGCTCTTTCATCAAAGCCCGGAACTCCGCTTGTATGGCCAAATCTTTCGCAGGGTCAGCACGCTCGAAAAGCAGTCTCCCGGTCGCAGCAGCATAAACTTGTGTGCGCTGGTCCGATAGCGTGACGGCAATCCTTGGTTGTCGGTTGCCAGTAAGAAAGGCTTCGACGACCTTTGCCGGACATTGCAGCACACGCACGAGGCGGCGGGTGGCGCGATCACGCAGCTCAAGACGATTCCCTTGCCTGCGAACGAACTACCGTGCGACCGATTGCGAAGAAGAGTGCTGTGCCCGCATCCCAGATATATACGCAAAACGAAGAAGGTGTTTTTTCGCTATCCACTTGGCTCTCTGAGCGCGTGGAGCACGGCTCGCTGGGC
>JAGOQJ010000003.1 GCA_017991595.1 Candidatus Didemnitutus sp.
CAGTTTGCACGGTCTTCCCGGCCGACCCGGCTTGTCGGCATGTTGTGAATAAGAATCAGCGTTTTGCGCCGCCTTTTTACTTGCGTGTGGGGTGTAATATGGGGAAAAAGGGGGCGTTCTGGGGAAGAGGTCACTGCGAGCCCTGGAACACACCCGTTTCATGGCGTCCACAGGCACAGTCTATTCCGGCCGTTTCGAGCACACGCTCGACGACAAGAATCGTCTCACGATTCCGTCGGCTTGGCGCTGGACGCATTCGGACACCGAGACCTTCCTCGCGATGCCGCATCCGGACGGCTACGTCGCGGTGCTGCCGCCGGCGCGCGTCGAGAAGCTCCTCGCGCAGATCTCGGAGATGAAGCTCTCGGATCGCGACGCCCAGGCGGTGAAGGCGCGCATCTTCTCCTCGGCCCTGTCGTTCACGTTCGACAAGCAGGGCCGCTTCGGCGCGAGCGCCGATCTCCTCACCCACGCCGGCATCGCGAAGGACGCGGTGCTCGTCGGCATGGGCGACACTTTCAACATCATGAGCCCGTCGCGCTGGCAGGACATGCAGCGCGCCACCGCGGGCGAGAACTTCGGCGACATGATGCGCCGCATCGGCCTCTAAGCGAAGCGCGATGAAAACCACGAACCAGCCGGCCCCGACCATGATCATCCGCACCCAGCCTTTGCCCAAACTGTCCATGGTCGCCTGCGCGCAGAAGCGCGCCTTGCGGGGAGTCACGCCAATCCTCCGCCGCAAGAAAAGCCATGCCCGCCGCGCCGCTTGATCTTCATCCGGCCCAAATGAACCCGGGGCACCAGCCGGTTCTCCTGTCCGAGGTTCTCACTTACCTCGCGCCGGAGCCCGGCCGGTCGTATCTCGACTGCACCTTCGGCGGCGGCGGCCACACGCGCGCCATCCTGCAGACCGGCGCCAGCGTCGTCGCGCTCGACCGCGATCCTTCCGCGCAACCCCGGGCGGCGGCGGTGCAGGCGGAGTTTCCCGGCACCTTCCGCTTCGTCGACCAGAACTTCGGCGACGTCGCCGCGCTGTCTGACACGGGTTTCGCTGGCATCCTCTTCGACCTCGGCGTGTCGTCGTTCCAACTCGACGAGGCCGAGCGTGGCTTCGCGTTCCGTCACGACGCACCGGCCGACATGCGCATGAACCCGCGCGAAGGCCAGCCGGCCGCGCGCTGGCTCGAGGTCGCCAGCCACGACGCGCTCGTCCGCGCCATCCGCGATTTCGGCGAGGAGCAGAACTGGCGTCGCGTCGTGCAGGCCATCGAGGCCGCCCGCGGCACCGGCCGGCTCGCGCGCACCGCTTCGCTCGCCGAGGTCATCGCCGACGCGATCCCCAACGCCGTGAAGCGTGAGAGCAAGATCCACCCGGCCACGCGCTCGTTCCAAGGCATCCGCATCGCCGTGAACGACGAGATCGGTGCCATCGAGCGCGCGTTGCCCGCCGCCTTCGACCGTCTCGCGCCCGGCGGCGTGCTCGCCGTCATCAGCTTCCACTCGCTGGAGGATCGCCCGGTGAAGCAGTTCTACCGCCGCGCCTGCGGCCTGCCGGTCGACGCCAACGATAGCATGCCGCAGCAGCTCCGCCCGAAGCACGCCGAGCTCCTCACGCGCAAGCCGATCGTCCCGACCGCCGCCGAGATTTCCACCAATCCCCGCAGCCGCTCCGCCAAGCTGCGCGCCCTCCGCAAACTCTGATTCCCGTCCATACCCCCGCTGACATGAAGCCGCCTCCGCCCAACGCCAACACGAACAAGATCGTCGTCCTGTTGCTCGCCTGGTTCGTCTTTTTCGGCACCGCCGGCCTCGCCGCCGTCGCCATGCGCCAGGAGATTTTCCGCACCGCCAACCAGAACCGCGTCATCGAGGGCGAGCTGGCCGACGTCACCCGCAAGCTCGACGAGATCCGCGCGCAGATCGCCGCGGCCGAGAGCGTGCAGGCTCTCCTCGATCGGAACCAGACCATGCGCCTCGCGCTCGCGACCCCGCAGGAGCGCCAGGTCGTGCGCGTCGGCAGCGATCCGTCCATCGAGCTCGCGCGCAAGCGCAACGCCGAGTCGCTTATCCTCTCCAGCACCTCGGGTGAAAACCTGGGCAACACCTTCGCGGTCCGCTTCGAGCGCGCCTCCTACCGCCGCTGATCCATGTCGAAGGGCTTCGCCTCCAATCTCCGGATGACGCTGCTGGCCGCGGGCGTGCTCGTGGCTTTCTGCGCCGTTGGCGTGCGCCTGGTCTACCTCCACGTGCTCGACCGGGAGGAGTTGCTCAAATTCGTCGACAAGGCCCGCCGCCAGATCGTCGTCGAGCATGCCCGCCGCGGCGCGCTGCTCGATACCAAGGGCAACGTGCTCGCGACCTCGCGGTCCTACATCGTGCTCGGCGCCGACCCAGAGATGCTCCGCGAGGAGGACACCGCCAAGTGGGGTGATCTCGCGCGCCTCACCGGGATCAATTTCCTCGAACTCGACCGCACGCTCCGCACCAGCATGGCCGCGGCCAAGCTCGCGCGCGCCGCCACCGATCCGGCGACGAAGGCCAAGCGCGTCCGCTACGTGAAGCTCGCCGACGAAGTCGATGAGCGCATCTACGACGCCATCGCCGATCTCGGCATCCGCGGCGTCTATGGCACGCGCGGCTACAAACGCGTCTACCCCGGCGGCCAGCTCGCCGCCCACGTGCTCGGTTACATCAACAAGGAGAACACGCCTGTCACCGGCGCCGAGAAGCACTTCGACCTTTTCCTCAAGGGGCAGGACGGCTGGATCGAGTCCGAGCGCGACGGCCACCGCCGCGAGTTGGCGCAGTTCCGCACGCGTGAGGTCCAGCCCGTCGACGGCTACGACGTCGTCCTCACCATCGACTCTGTCGTCCAAAACATCATCGAGCGCGAGCTTGCCACCATCGCCGCGAAATACGGCCCGAAGTTCGCCACCATCATCGTCAGTGATCCGCAGACCGGCGCGATCCTCGGCATGGCGAACTACCCGAGCTACGACCTCAACAATTTTGCCAAGGCTCCTCTTGATCACCAACGCAACAATGCTGTCACCGACGTCATCGAGCCCGGTTCCACCTTCAAGATCGTCGCCGCCGGCGGCGCGTTGAACGAGGGCGTCGTCACGCCGTTCAGCACCTTCGACTGCGACCAGCCCACCGTCTTCGTCAACGGCAAGGAGCGCAAGCTGCCCAAGGAGGACCACCCGATGGGCGTCCTCAACGTCGCGCAGATCGTCGGCAAATCCAGCAACCGCGGCGCGGCCCACCTCGCCATGAAGCTCGGCGACCAGCGCTACTACGAATACGTGAAGGCCTTCGGCTTCGGCGAGCCGACCCGCTTCGGCCTCGGCGGCGAAGTGCGCGGCCTCCTCGAGGAGCCGAAACGCTGGGACGGCCTCACCATCACCCGCATGCCCATGGGCCACGCGGTCGCCGCCACTCCCCTGCAGATCCATATGGCCATGAGCGCCGTCGCCAACGGCGGCGCTCTTCTGCGCCCCCAGATCATCCGCGAAGTCCGCGACCAGCAGGGCAACCTGGTCCGCGCCATCGCGCCCGAGAAGCGCGCCCAAGTCCTCAAGCCCAGCGTCGCCGCCGAGCTCGCGCACATGCTGCACGGCGTCATGCAGGAAGGCGGCACCGGCGCCGGCTTCGACGTCGAGGGCTTCGAGATCGCGGGCAAGACCGGCACGACGCAGAAGATCGTCGACGGCCGCTATGTGAACAACCGCCACGTCGCTTCCTTCGTCGGCTTCTTCCCGGCCAGCCGCCCGCAGGTCGTCCTCTCCGTCATCGTCGACGATGCCCGCGTCCCCGGCGGCACCGCCTACGGCCGCGCCGTCTCCGCGCCCGCCTTCAAGAGCGTGGCCGAACAACTCATCCAGTATCTCGAAATCAAGCCCGTCGCTCCCACGCGCAACATGCTCGCCCTGACTGGAGGTGTCCGATGATCGGCTACCTCACGCCCAACTATCCTCTCGTCGCCGCGTTCCGCTCCCTGCCGGCCACCCGCCGGCGCCCCGCCGACCGCGTCAGCCAGAAAATCTTCAAAATGGCTCCCAAGCTCACCGATTACTTCAACGACGACGAAATCGTCGCGAGCAAGGGCGACCTCGATCGCCCCATCTCCGGACTCGCCATGGACAGCCGGCGCGTCATGCACGGCAACCTCTTCTTCGCCCTCCCGGGCCGCCGCGCCGACGGCAACCTCTTCATCGACGAGGCCATCGCCCGCGGCGCCGTCGCCATCGTGGCGGAGAAGATCCCCGCCGTCACCTCCGCGCGCGTCACCTACATCCAGGTGACCGACGCCCGCCGCGCGCTCGGCCGCGTCTCGCAGCGTTTCTTCAAGTTCCCCGACAAGTCGCTCGAGCTGATCGGTGTCACTGGCACCAACGGCAAGACCACCGTCACCAACCTCGCCAAGCACCTCCTGGCCACTTCGCAGCAGCGCGTCGGCCTCATCGGCACGGTGAACTACGATCTCGGCGCGCGCATCGTGCCCTCGTATCGCACCACGCCCGAGTCCCTCGAACTCTTCGGCATGCTCGCGCAGATGCGCGACGCCGGCTGCCGCCAGGCCGTGATGGAGGTCAGCTCCCACGGCATCGACCAATACCGCGTGCTCGGCATGCAGTTTGCCGTCGCCGTGTTCACCAACCTCACGCGCGACCACCTCGATTATCACGGCACGATGGAGGCCTATTTCGAGGTGAAGTCCCGTCTCTTCAACGGCGGCGTCGGCACCGCGCCCCGCGCGGCCGCGATCAACGTCGACGACGCCTACGGCCGTCGCCTCGCCGCCGAGGCGCCGCAGGGCCTGAAGGTCGTCACCTTCGGCGAGGCGCCCGACGCCATGGTGCGCGCCGAGAACGTGAAGCTCAATTTCAAGAGCACCTCGCTCACGCTCGTCTGGCCCGAAGGCCGGCTCGAACTCGAGAGCCCGCTCATCGGCCGCTACAATCTCAGCAACCTCCTCGCCGCCTTCGCCGCGTGCTATGCGCTCGGTCGTCTGCCGGACGTCATTGCGCCGCGCCTGAAGAGCTTCGGCGGCGTGCCCGGCCGCATGGAGCGCATCGAGGAAGGCCAGCCTTACAACGTGCTGGTCGACTACGCGCACACCGACGACGCGCTCCGCAACGCGCTCGCGATGCTCCGCGCCATCACGCCCGGCCGCCTGTTCGTCGTCTTCGGCTGCGGCGGCAACCGCGATCGCACCAAGCGCCCGCTCATGACCGCCGCCGTGCAGGAGTTCGCCGACTTCGCCTGGGCCACCGCCGACAATCCGCGCTCGGAGCAGCTCGCGCAGATCTTCGCCGACATGAAGACCGGCGTGAAGGACGAGGCGAAGATCGCCTTCGTCGACGACCGTCGCCGCGCGCTCAGCCTCGCGCTCGATGCGGCGCGCGAAGGCGATTGCGTGCTCGTTGCCGGCAAGGGCCACGAGACCTACCAGGAGTTCGCCGACACCATCGTCCCCTTCGACGACCGTCAGGTCGTGCGCGAACTCATCGGCATCAAATCACTCAAATCGTAAGCGCGCGGCGCGATCGCGCGCCCGCCGCCCCGTGCTCCATGCCACGCTTCAACCCGGACGCTCTCGCACGCTGGACCGCCGGCCGGTGGTCTCGTCTGCCCATGCAGCCGATCGCCGGCTTCAACCAGGACACCCGCACGCTCACCGCGGGGCAGGTCTTCGTGGCGTTGAAGACGGAGAAGCGCGACGGCCACGATTTCCTCGCCGAGGCGCAGGCGAAGGGCGCGGCCGCCGCGCTCGTCAGCCGTGAAGTCGCCGGGTGCGACCTACCGCAGCTCGTCACGGCTGATGCGCTGACCGCTTTTCAAAAAATCGCCGCCGCGCACCGCGCCGAGTTCCCCGGCGTCGTGGTCGGTGTTACCGGTAGCGCGGGCAAGACCTCCACCAAGGACCTGCTGGCCCTCCTGCTCGGCGGTGGCGACGGCCGCGTGCTGAAGACCGAGGGCAACCTCAATAATTTCCTCGGCGTGCCGCTCACGCTCACGCGCCTCGATCCTGCGCAGCACACCGCCGCCGTGATCGAGGCGGGCATCAACATGCCCGACGAGATGCAGGGCCTCGCGGAGATGATCCAGCCGGACCACGCCGTCGTGACCTTGGTCGGCCCCGCGCATTTGGAAAAGCTCGGCTCGCTCGACGGTGTCGCGACCGAGAAGGCGCGACTGCCCGCGGCGGTGCGCACGGGCGGCTTGCAGGTTTTTCCAGTGGGCTGCTGGGCCTACGCGGCCTTCCGCGCGCTCGCCAATCCGCTCGTGCTTGTGCCGGCGAACGAGGCGATGGTGCAGGTCGGCGGCCGCTCGATTGTCTTCACCGTGCTGCACCGGCCCGAGCGCACGGAAGTCACGCTCGGCGCCAAGCGCACCTTCGTGCTGCAGCGTGTGTCGGGCGGCATGGCGCAGAACGCCGCGCTCGCGCTCGCGCTCGCTTCGGAACTCGGCGTCGACGACGCCACGTTGCAGACGCGGCTCGCGGCCTGGGCGCCGTCGCGCTGGCGTGGCGAGATGCAGCGCGTGGGGCAGGCGCAGGTTTACTGCGATTTCTACAACGCAAACCCGGCGTCGATGCAGGATGCGATCGCGGCCTTCGCGGGACTCGCCGCGCCGGATCTGCCGCGGCTCTACGTGCTCGGCGGCATGGAGGAACTCGGCGCGCAGGCGGAAGAGTTTCACCGGCAGCTCGGGCGCACGATCCTGCTGCGGCCCGGCGATTTTCTCTTCACGGTCGGCGACCACGCCGCGGCGCTGCGCGAGGGATTGCTCGAGAACGGCAACGATCCCGCGCAGATCGCGGTCGTCACGGACCTCACCGCGGTGCGCGCCCGCCTGACGGATTTCCGCGGCGCGGCATTCCTGAAGGGCAGCCGCCGCTACCGCCTCGAAACTGTGCTCGATCCCACCGCTTCCGCCCATGCTTAGTTATCTCGCCGACTACGAGCACTACTTCGGACCGCTGCGCCTGCTGCGCTACCTGACCGTGCGCACGGGTGGGGCGATGCTGACCGCGGTGGTGATCGGCTTCATCATCGGGCCGTGGTTGATCGGTCGCTTCCGCGAGCTGAAATTCGGTCATGGCTACATCGACGAGCGCACGGGCGAGCTCGGCGCGACGTATTTCGACAAGAAGCACACGCCGACGATGGGCGGGCTCATCATCTTCATCGCGGTGTTTCTCAGCGCGGTGCTGTGGGCGACGCCGAACGTGTGGGTCTTCGTCTCGCTCTTCGTTTACACGGCGCTGACGGTGCCGGGCTGGCGCGACGATTACCTGAAGGTCGTGCACAAGAACAAGGACGGCATCCGCCCGTGGGAGAAGATCGCCTGGCAATCGCTCGCCACCGGCGTCGCGCTCGGCGTGCTGCTCTGGCATCCGCAGAGCGCGGCGAAGATCCGCGAGCTCTGGGTGCCGTTCGTGAAGGGCGCCATCATCCCGCACATGCCGTGGTGGCTGTTGCTCGTGTTGATCTATCTCTGGATCGTCGGTTTCAGCAACGCCATCAACATCACCGATGGTCTCGACGGCCTCGCGGTTGGTTGCACGATCACGGTCGCGCTCGTCTTCGGCATCATGGCCTACGCGGCGGGCAACAGCATCATCGCGGAATACCTGCTCATCAGCTACGTGCCCGGCGCGGGTGAGTTGACGGTGATCTGCGGCGCGCTGATCGGGGCGGGCATGGCGTTCCTGTGGTTCAACTCGCATCCGGCCGAGGTGTTCATGGGCGACACCGGCTCGCTCGCGCTCGGCGGACTCATCGGCGTCATGGCCTTCATGATCCACCAGCCGTTCACGCTGGTGATCGTCGGCGGCGTGTTCGTCATGGAACTCCTCTCGGTCGTCTTCCAGGTGAGCTGGTTCAAATACACCAAGCGCCGCTTCGGCACGGGGCGCCGGCTCTTCCTCATGGCGCCGATCCATCACCATTTCCAGAAACGCGGCTGGCCGGAGACCAAGGTCGTCCTGCGCTTCTGGGTGCTCTCGCTCGGCTTTGCGCTGCTCGGTCTCGCGACCCTGAAACTGCGCTGAGCCGGAAAATCGGAAAACCAAAACCCAAAATCGAATATCCCATGCCGCTCGATTTCAGCTCCGATCTTGCTCCTTCGTTTCGCGATCTCTCGCCCACCGGCCTCGTGTTGCTGAGCCGGCCGCTCGTCCGCTCCGCCTCGCAACTGCGTCGCCTCCGCCGCGGCGTGGCCTCGGCGTTGCCGGACGTGCCGGTGGCCGTGAAGACCGCCCGACTTTTCGCAGGCGTCCGTGGACAGGTTCTTTAATCCCTCCAACCGGAACCCAACCCAATCCCGCTGTCCACGGATGTCTGTGCCTTTCCGATGCTGCCGTCGCCGCCCACCGAACTCGCTCCGCTGCTTGCGCATCCCGTCGCCGTCCTCGGCGGCGGCGTGAGCGGGCAGGGCGTGCTCGGGTTGCTGGCCGCGTGCGGTGCGCGCGGGGTGATCTACGACGAGCGAGCCGACGGTGCCGACGTGGTGCGCACTTTTTCTTCCACGCAGGCCCGCGCACATGGGCTCGTGGTTTTCAGTCCGGGCTTTGCGCCGGAGCATCCGTGGCTCGCCACGGCGCGCGCCGCCGGGTGCGTGTGTCTCGGGGAACTCGATTTCGCGTCGCTCTTCTGGCGCGGCGAACTGGTCGCCATCACGGGCACGAACGGCAAGACGACGCTGACTGAGTTTCTCACTCACGCGTTGAATGCCGCCGGCCGTCGCGCGGCCGCGACCGGCAACGTCGGTTACCCGCTCTCACGCTTCGTCGTCGAACAAGCCGGCCGCGTCGACGTGGCGGTGTGCGAGGTGAGCTCGTTTCAGGCCGAGACGCTGCAGCATCTGTGCCCGACCGCGACGCTGTGGACCAACTTTGCGGAGGATCACCTCGAACGTCATCCGGGCATGGACGCGTATTTCGCGGCCAAGTGGCGCCTGCTCGAACGCACGCCGGTCGCGGCCGTTTTCGTCGGCACCTCCGTGCGGCGCTACGCCGCGCAAACGCAACGCACGCTGCCCACGTCGGCCGGCATCGAGTCCGAAGGGCAGGCCGCTGATCCGCGCCTGGCTGGCACGGTCTTTGTCACGTATCCGCAGCGCGAGAATTTCCTCCTCGCCGCCGCGTGGTGGCGGCACGCCGGCCTTCCGGAGGAGGCGCTTTACGCCGCGGCGCGCTCCTTCCAACTCGCCGATCACCGGCTCATGCGCGTGGCGGAAAAGGGCGGCGTGACCTTCTGGAACGACTCCAAGGCCACCAATTTCCACGCCGTCGAGGCGGCGCTGGCGACTTTTGACCGGCCGGTGTTGCTCATCGCCGGAGGCAAGGCCAAGGGCGGCGATTTGGACGGTTTCATCCGCCGGATCGCGCCGCGCGTGCGCCAGGCCTGCCTGATCGGCGAGACCGCGCCGGTGCTGGCGGAGCTTTGCGCGACCCACGGCTTGGCGGCCCGGCGCTGCGCCACGCTGGAGGACGCCGTGCGCACCGCCGTCGCCACCGCGCGTCCGGGCGATCACATCCTGCTCAGTCCGGGCTTCGCCAGCTTCGACATGTTCCGCGGCTACGCCGACCGCGGGCAGCAGTTTGTCCGCCTCGTCGGAAACCTGTGAGCACGCCCTATTTTTAGATAGCAAATCGCCCGCCCAACGACCCATACTTCCGCCATGAAAATTTTGCAGATCTTCGGAGCAGTGATCGCCGTGCACCTGCTCGCGTTTATCTTCATTTTCGCGACCCCCGGCTGCCAATCGAAGCCGGCCAATCGCCCGACGCCCGACGCCACCGTGCCCACCGCCGGGGCGCCCATGCACTCGCCGGGCGACAGCCTCACTTACACGCCGGCTCCGGTCGACACCGGGGCGATGAGCACCTACACGCCGCCGACGGAGGCCGGTCGCGCCGAGCCCACGCGGCCCGGTTCGCCCAACGCCGCCGCCCTCGCGCCCGCCCGCCCGGTGGTCGACGACGTCGCGCCGGTCAGCACCTATTCCGTCCAGCGCGGCGACAGCCTCTGGAGCATCGCCAAGAAGCACAAGATCACCGTCGCCGAGCTGGCCAAGGCCAACAACCTGGGCACCGGCGCCACGCTGCGTCCCGGCCAGAAGCTCATGGTGCCGACGAAGGCCCCGGCCCCGAAGGATCTCACGACCGCCGCCGTGACCGAGAAGGCGCCGGCTCCGACGACCACCGCACGCCCGGCCTCCGGTGAGGCGATGCGCCACACCGTGGTTTCCGGCGAGAGCCTCGGCACCATCGCCCGCAAATATCAGGTGAGCGTCGGCGAGATCGCTGCCGCCAACAACATCACGGATCCGGCCAAGATCCGCGCCGGCCAGCAACTCGTCATCCCCGGTTTCCGCGCCGTGAGCAACCGCACGCCGGCTGCTTCGAATGCCGCCTCCACGCCCGCGCCGACCACGCCGCCGCCGGCAACCACGGCCACCACGCCCGCCGAGAGCGCGCCCGCGAACACGGCTCCCCGTTTTGAAATCGCGCCGCCTCCGCCTGGACAGGATCTGGATGCCGGCTTGAAGGACACCGCGACCGAAGTCCCGACCATCAAGGTCGAAGATCCCCGCCCGAAGGGTTAACGCCTCACGCCCCGCCGCCCCATGGCGAGCCCGACGCCGAGTGCCGCACCTTCGCTTCGCCGCCACCTCACGATCACTCCCGCGAGCGTCATCCTCGTCTGCGTCGCCGCTTTGCTGGCGATCGGACTGACGGTGCTGTTCAGCGCGAGTTCCACCGTGAAGGGCGCCGCGCCGGCGGCCTATCTTTACAAGCAGCTGATCTTCCTCGGCCTCGGCATCGGGGCCGCGTGGATGATGGTGCTCGCTGACCTCGAGAGCCTGCGGCGTTTCGCGTGGATTGTCGCCGTCGTCGCGGTGATCGCACTCGTGCTCGTGCTCATCCCCGGCGTCGGCGTCTCGGTGAACGGCAGCCGCCGCTGGCTCAACCTCGGTTTCACGCGCCTTCAGGTGTCGGAATTCGCCAAGCTCGCGCTCGTCTTCGCGCTCTCGCACTACCTCGCGATGAACCAGAACAAGATGGACGACCTGAAGCGCGGGTTCCTCATCCCCTGCGCGGGCATCGGCGTCTTTGCCGGACTGGTCATCCTCGAACCTGACTTCGGCACCGCGTTTCTCACCGGCACGATCGGGCTGATCCTGCTCTTCCTCGCGGGCGGGCGGTTGAAGTTCCTCGTCCCAACCATCGTGGTCGGGCTGAGCGCCTGCGTGGTGCTGGTCATCCACAGCCCTTACCGCCTGAAGCGCGTGATGTCGTTCCTCGATGTCGAAGCCAACCGCAGCGAGGGCGCCTACCAGCTCTGGCAGGCGATTCTGGCTTTCGCCGCCGGCGGCGTCGACGGCGTGGGCATCGGCAACGGCCGCCAGCAGCAGGCCTTCCTGCCCGAGGCGCACACGGATTTCATCTTCGCCATCATGGGCGAGGAGCTGGGGCTCGTGTTCACGATGCTCACCGTGGTCCTGTTCATCACCATTTTCATCGCCGGCCTGTTCCATGTGCGCCGTGCGCCGAATCTTTTTCAATTTCTCCTCGTCACCGGTTGCCTGCTGCTCATTTGCCTGCAGGCGATCATCAACCTCGGGGTCGTCACCGGCATGATGCCGACCAAGGGCATGTCGCTGCCGTTCATCAGCGCCGGCGGCTCGAACCTGCTGCTGATGGGCTTGCTCGTCGGCATCATCATCAACACCTCGCGCGCGTGGGAGCGGCCGAAGCCGCTCGAACGCCGACGCGCACTCGCGGAGGTGGTCGGATGAGCCGGTTTCTCATCGCCTGCGGCGGCACGGGTGGACACCTCGCGCCGGGCATCGCGCTCGCCGAGGCCTTGCGCGCCCGCGGTCACGACGCGCGGCTCTTCATCTCGCAGAAGAAGGTCGACGCGCGCCTCGTCGAAAAATACCCGCACCTCACCTGCGCCTGCGTGCCGGGTGCGCCGTTCGGGGCGCGGCCGGATGTTTTCGCCCGCTTCCTCGTGCGGCAGGGGCAGGGATTTTTCTTCAGCCTGCGCTACCTGCGCGCGTTTCGCCCGCAGGCCGTGGTCGGCTTCGGCGGCTTCACCAACGCTGGCGTCACAGCCGCGGCGCGCTTTCTGCGCATCCCGATCGCGCTGCACGAGGCCAACCGCGTGCCCGGCCGCGCCGTGCGTGTGCTCTCGCGCTTCGCCCAACGTCTTTACCTGCCACCCGGCGTGCGTCTGCCGGGCCGTCTCGGCGTGCGCGTGCGCCACACTGGTCTGCCGGTCCGCCCGGAAGTGACCCGCCTGCCGCGCGAGGTCGCGCGCGCGCAACTCGGCGTCGATTCGACGCAGAAACTGCTCGTCCTGCTCGGTGGCAGCCAGGGCTCGGCCCAGCTCAACCAGTGGGTCGAGGACAACCTCACCACGCTCGCCGCCGAAGGCGTGCAAGTGTGGTGTGTCACCGGTCTCGGCAAGGGCGAGAACACCGTGCGCGAGCTGCGCTCGAAGCGCGGCGCCGTGGTGCGGGCGTGGTTCGAGCCGTTCACCGACCGCGTGGGCGTGCTGCTGTCCGCCGCCGATCTCGTCGTCAGCCGCGCCGGCGCCGGGACGATCGCCGAGCTCGTGCGCTGTGAGACGCCGGCCGTGCTTGTGCCGTATCCGCACGCGGCGGATAACCACCAGTGGGCCAACGCGCGCTATTTTGAGCAGCAGGGCGGCGGCCTTGTCATCGATCAGAATGCGCTGGGCGGCCTGAAGCAGGAGGTGCTCGAGATCCTTTTCAACGACTGGTTGCAGCACAAATTCCACGAGAACCTGCGCCGCATGGCCCACGAGGATGCGGTCGGCACGATCGTGCAGGACTTGGAGGAACTCGCGTGCGGTTTGCCGCCGGAACGGCATCGCCGGCACGAGCAGCCGGTGCGCGCCACCCCATGAACCTGCCGCCTCCAGTCTTCGGCCGGGCGGTGCAGCGGGTGCACTTGCTCGGCGCCGGCGGCATGGGCATGACCCCGCTGGCGCTTTACTTGCGCGCGCGCGGCTTCGCCGTGTCGGCGGACGACGATGCGTGGAATCCGGCGACGCGTGCCTGGCTCGAACGCGCGGACGTCACGGTTGTTGCGCCGGGCGAATTGCCGGCGGACGCTGAACTAGTGGTGTTTTCCCCGGCCGTCGCGGCGACTCATCCGCTGCGGCAACGTGCGACGGAGCGCGGCCTGCCACAGGTGCGGCGCGGCGAGATGCTCGCCGAAGTCACGCGCGACCGCCGTCTAGTCGCCGTCGTAGGTTCGCACGGCAAGACGACCACCACGGCCATGCTCGTCACGGCGCTGGTGCGGGCGCGCTTCGAGTGCGGCTGGGTGCTGGGCGGACTTTTCGGCGGCGATGCATTGCCGCCGGCCCGAGACGCCGGCGAATGGGTGATCGTGGAGGTCGACGAGAGCGACGGCACGATCGGCTGCTTCGCCCCGGAGGTGACGCTCGCCGTGAATCTCGATTGGGACCACGCCGACCACTACGCGACGCGCGGTGCGATCGAGGACGAGTTTGCCGCGCTCTTCGCGCGCACGCGCGGCAGCGTGCTCGTGAACGCCGCCTGCGCAATGTCGCAACGCGTCGTCGCCCGCCTCGCCAATCCGGCGCGTGTCGAATCTCCGGCCCGTGCGCCTCGATTCCTCCGTTTCGTAGGACCGACCACTTGTAGTCTAATAGACTACAAGTTTTCTGAAGACGGTCAGTATGTTTGTAGTCTAATAGACTACAAACAGGACGGGTGCTTGGGACTGACGCTCGGGGGCGATTTCGCGTTGCAGAAGGCGGAGGTGCGGGCGCGAGGGGAGTTCAACGCGCTCAATGCCACGGCGGCGCTGGCGGCGGCGCAGGTGATTGGTGCGGCGATCGCGTCCGATGCGCTGGCGGATTTTGCCGGGGTGCGCCGGCGGCAGGGCGTGCTGCACGCCTCGCCGCGGCTGACAGTGATCGAGGACTACGCGCATCACCCGGCGGAGATCCGCGCGCTGCTGGCGGCGTTGCGTCCGGGCGCCGCACGTCTGCTGGTCGTGTTCCAGCCGCACCGTTTCACGCGCACGGCGCAGTTCAAAGCCGAGTTCGCGCAGGTGCTCAGCGCGGCGGACGAGATTTTCCTGCTCGAGGTCTATGCGGCGAGCGAGGCGCCGGTTGCCGGCGGCACGACGGATGACTTGGCCGCGGAGTTCGCGCGGCTGGATCCGCCCCGGAAGGTCGCGCGTCTGCCACGGACTGGCGTGACCGACGTCAAGAAGCTAGCGGCAGCTCTGCGAGACGGCGATCTGCTGGCTTTCGTCGGGGCAGGGGACATCGAGGTGTTCGCCCAGGATTTTCTTAAGATGCTGCAACCAATCGAGGAGCGGGAGGCGGCGTGGCGGCGGTTGGTGGCTGATGTGCGGCCGCTGCTGTCGGACACGACGAAATTCACCGAACGGGAACCGCTCGGTCCGAAGACGACGATGCGGGTTGGTGGTCCGGCGCGTGTTTACGCGGAGCCGGCGACCGAGCAGGAATTGCAGTTGTTGCTCGCGACGGCGCATGCGCGCGGGTTGCCGGTGTTCATGCTGGGACGCGGCTCCAACCTGCTCGTGCCGGACGAGGGCGTCGACGGGCTCGTCATCAGCCTCGGGCATCCGAACTGGCAGGTCTTCACGCCGCGTGTGGATGGCAGCGTGTGGGTCGGGGCGGGTTTGCGTCTGAAGAACCTGTGCGGCCTCGCGACGAAGGCAGGGCTCGGCGGCTTCGAGTTCATGGAAGGCATCCCCGCGACGGTCGGCGGCGCGTTGCGCATGAACGCGGGGGCGATGGGCGGCTGGACTTTCGATGTCGTCGAAGAAGTGCACTTGCTGACGCTCGCCGGAGAGAAGCGCGTCATGCGCAAGAGCGAGATGCATGTGGATTACCGGCATTGCGAGGAGCTGGAAACGGCGGTGGCGCTCGGGGCCGTGCTGCGTCCGCGCGCGGGCGGCGACGCGGCGGCGATCAAGCAGCAGATCGAGACCTACCAGAAGAAGCGCCAGGAATCTCAGCCGCGCGAACCGAGCGCCGGTTGCATCTTCAAGAATCCGCCCGGCACCTCGGCCGGCAAGCTGATCGACGAGTGCGGGCTCAAGGGCGAACGCGTGGGCGACGCGATGGTGTCGCCGGTGCATGCCAATTTCATCGTCAACACCGGGGCGGCCAGCGCGGCCGACATCCTCGAGCTCGTGCGGCGCGTGCGCGCCCGGGTGCGCGAGGTGCGGGGCGTGGATTTGCAGCCCGAGGTGATGCTGTTCGGTGCGGACTGGAGGGACGTGCTGTGAACGCCGGCGTTCGTCCCCGCCTTCACACGCTGCGTCCGCAAGGGCGGCAAACTCTTTGCCCATGAATTCTCCGACCATCGCCGTGCTCGCCGGCGGCACGTCTGCCGAGCGCGAAGTTTCCCTGGGGTCCGGCAAGGCCGCGGCCCTCGCGCTGGCTTATGCGCATCCGACGGAGTTTTTCGTCGTCGACGAAAACGCACTCCCGACCGGGCTCGATCCGCGGCGGCACGTGGTGTTCTCCGCGTTGCACGGCGTGTTCGGCGAGGATGGCGGCATGCAGCGGCTGCTCGAGGAGGCGGGCTTCAGCTACGCGGGTTGCGACGCGAAGGGCAGTGACCTGTGCTTCGACAAGTGGCGCACGCGGCAGGCGGTGTCGGCCATGGGCGTGCGCGTCGCGCCGGGCCGGAACTTCGACGCCCGCACCAAGCCGACCGGTGCGCAACTCGCCGCCGAGCTCGGCGAGCAGGTGGTGTTGAAACCCAACCGCGAGGGCAGCAGCGTGGGTTTGCAGATCATCTCCACGCGCGCCGGATTGGACATCGCGCTGGCCGGCCTGCGGCAGGGTGACTGGGTGGCGGAAAAACGCATCCTCGGGCGCGAGCTGACCGTCGGCTTGCTGCGCGGGCGGGCGATGGGGGTCGTCGAGATCACGCCGAAGTCGGGCGTCTTCGACTACACCAGCAAATACACCAAGGGCCTGACCGAATACACCGCCCCGGCGCCGCTGCCCCAGGAAGTGACCGACGAGGCGCGCCGGGCTGCCGAGACGGCGTTCGCCGCCTGCGGTTGCCGCGACTACGCGCGCGTGGATTTCATGCTTTCGGCGGAGGGCGGCCTTTATCTGCTGGAAATCAACACGCTGCCCGGCATGAAGGAAACCAGCCTGCTGCCGATGAGCGCCCGCTGCGTGGGACTCGATTTCAACGCGCTTTGCCGCGAATTGGTCGCGCCCGCGCTCGAGCGTTTTGCGGCGGCGCATACCCGGAAGTGAGCGAAACAAAGGACAACGTCCCGATCAAACGATCCTGGCGCAACATCAGCCAGGAGGTGACTCCGCGCGCCATGTCCAAGCGCGGCCGGCACCGCCAGCGGATGCTCTGGATCAAGCTCGGCGCGCTGACCCTGCTCATCGGCTTCGTTGCGTGGGGCGTCTATGCGATCGTCAGCAGCTGGGAAAGCAACCGCGGCGCCCTCGCCGAGGCCGTGCCGACCGAGACGGTGCGCGACGTCACGGTGCTGACCAACGGCGTGCTCCCCGGCGACTGGGTCACGCGCACGCTCGCCCTGCCCAAGGATGCCACGCTGATGTCGCTCGATCTCGCGACGCTGCGCGACCGCCTCATGGTGCACGGCCAGATCAGTTACGCGGCCCTGACGCGGAGTTTTCCCGACACGCTGATCGTCACCCTGCAGGAGCGCACGCCGGTCGCGCGCATCCAGGTGAGCGACCGCGGCACGAACAAGCAGCTGCTCGTGGCGAAGGACGGCGTCGTCTATGACGGCATCAATTACGAGAAGCCGCTCATCGCCAGCCTGCCGTGGCTCGACGGCTTCACGCTGCGCCGCGCCGACAGCGGCGGCTACGAACCCATCCCCGGCATGCCGGAGGTCGCCGAGCTGCTCACCACCGCGCAGATCCAGGCCCCGCATCTCTACCGCGAATGGCTCATCGTCTCGCTCTCCCGCCTCAACGACTACCGCGAACTCGTGGTCAAGGCGCAGGACATCGAGCGCATCGTGTTCAGCGCGAAGGACGACTACTTCATGCAGCTCGCCCGCCTCGATCACGTCATCGACCAGACGCGCGGCGCGCTCGACGAGCCGGCGCTCCAGTCCGTCAACCTCGCCCTCGGCCTGCAGGTGCCGGTGACGTTGACGAAGACGCCCGAGGAGCTGGCGAAGCAGCAACAGCAGCGCGCGCAGCAGCGGCCGCTCCATTTCCAACTTCAACCCTCTCCCCAGCGGAAACGTGATCTCTAACACCGGCAACATCGTCGCTGCGGTCGAAATCGGCACCGGCAAAATCGCCGTGCTCGTCGGCGAAGTCGCCCACGGACGCGCGCTCAACCTCATCGGCGTCGGCGTTGCGCAATCGCGCGGCGTGATGAAGGGCGAGGTCATCGACTACAAGGCCGCCAGCGAGGCGACCCATCAGGCGCTTGAGATGGCGGAGAAGAAGGCCGGCGCGCGCATCGAGGAGATCTGGCTGGCCCAGACTGGGCCGCACCTCGACGGCTTCTACAACGAGGCGGCGGTGAACGTGAAGTCCGCCGACAACACCGTCACGCAGCTCGACATCGCGCAGGTCTGCCACCTCGCCAAGGAGAAGGAGTTGCCCCCGGGCCGCACGCGCATCCACGAGATCCGCCGGCCGTTCCGGCTCGACGGACGCGTCGTCGTCGATCCCGAGCACATGTCCGGCAACCGCCTTGAGGTCGGTTACTGGATCACGCACGGTCAGGAGAGCAAGGTCAGCGACAACATCCACGTCGTGGGCGGCTACCACGTCGAGGTGAAGGAGCTCGTGCTCTCGTCCCTTGCCGCCGGTTCGCTGCTCACCACGGAGGAGGAGCGCACGCACGGCGTGCTCGTGCTCGACGTGGGCAAGGGCATCACGGACTATGTCCTCTACCGCGACGGCCACGTGCTCATCACGGGCTCGGTCCCGCTCGGCGGCGAGCACGTGACCAACGACCTCGCAATCGGGTTGCGCGTTACTGGCGCGCAGGCGGAGTTGCTGAAGCTCCGTTTCGGCCGCGCCGTCGTGCAGACGCGCGACAAGGCCGAGAAGGTCTGGCTGAATGGCGACATGTCCTTCGGCGACCGCCAGCTGCCCAAGCTCGCGATCGAGACCGTCGCCGCCGCGCGCATCCAGGAATTGTTCGAGGTCGTCCGCAAGAAACTCGGCCCGATGTTTTCGCCCGACCATTGCGCGGCGGGCGTGGTTGTGACCGGCGGCACCGCGAAGCTGCCCGGCATCGAGGAGTCCGCCAGCCGCGTCTTCGGCCTGCCGGCGCGCCGCGGCGAGGCGCCTTCGTGGGTGAAGGACGAGCTCAAGGACCCGGCGTTCAGCACCGTGCTGGGCGTCTTCCAATTCGGCCTCCGTGCGGCGCAGGAACGCCCGGCCTCGGGTCGCCGCAAGGGCGGCGGCTGGCTCAACAACCTCACGAAACTTTTCTCCTGAGGACACCGCGATGAAGCACAACGAACTCCCGCTCGAGGCCATGGCCGACCCCGATGTGGCGATCAAGCTCGTCGGCGTGGGCGGCGGCGGCTCCAACGCCGTCGATCGCCTGAAGATGGAGAACCTCGAGCGCCTGCAACTCGCCGTGGTGAACACCGACGCCAAGGCGCTCGCCTCCTCGCCCGTGCAGGACAAGATCCTCATCGGCACCGGCATCACCCGCGGCCTCAGCGCCGGCGGCGATCCCGCGCTCGGTTATCAAGCCGCCACCGCTGACCGCGAGAAGCTCGCGGCCGTCGTGCGCGACGCCGACCTGATTTTCCTCGTCGCCGGGCTCGGCGGCGGCACCGGTTCCGGCGCCACGCCGGTCGTGGCGGAGCTCGCCCGCGAGGCCGGCGCGCTCGTGATCGCCTTCGTGACGATGCCGTTCAGCTTCGAAGGCGGCCGGCGCCGCAAGCAGGCCGAGGAGGCCTTGCAGGAACTGCGCGCCGCCTGCCATGCGGTCATCCCGCTCTCGAACGACCTGCTGCTCCAGCAAGGCACGGAGCAGACGAGCGTGCTCGACGCCTTCGCGCGCGCCGACGAGTGGATCGGCCGCGGCGTGAAATCCATCTGGGGCATGCTCGCGCGCACCGGGCTCATCAATCTCGACTTCCAGGCGCTGCGCACGGCGTTCCAGACGCGCGGCGGCAAGACTCTCTTCGGCCTCGGCGTCGGCGAAGGCGAGAACGCCGCCCAGGCGGCCTTCGAGGATCTCAAGAATTGCCCGCTGCTCGCCACGCCCGAGTTCGCCCGCAAGGCCGACCGCCTGATGGTCAACATCACCGGCGGCCCCGACCTCAGCCTGACGAAGGTCAACGAGCTAATGACCGCGGTGACCGAGGAATTCGGACGCGAGGCCCACGTCATCATGGGCGCCGTGATCGACGAGAGCCTACACGGTAAGGTCGAGGTCTGCGTCATGGGCGCCACCGACCTTGGCGGACGCACCTTCACGCGCGCGAAGCCGCTCACACCGACGCGCCGGACCGACAAGTCCCCGACCGACGCGAGCGAGCCGGCCGACGAGGCCGCAGCGGCGCCCGCCAGCGAAGCTCCGGCCAAGCCCGCCGGATCGACCGCGAAGGCCAAGGCAGCCACTGCTGCCGCCGCCGCGGCGAACAAGCCCTTGCAGGAGGAATTCGGCTTCGGCGGCACCGAGCCTGCGGCCAGCCGCGGCTCCTTCGACAAGTCCGACCGCAACCTCTTCGAAGGTCAGGATCTCGACGTGCCCACCTACCTACGGCGCGGTATCAAGGTGCCGGTCTGACCGGGCCGTTGGGCACTGCGCGCACCCGGTGTCCGTCCCTCCGGTTTCCGGGGCGGCGGGCTGAGCGCAGGGTAGGGCGCGTTCCGGGCGAACGCCACTTGGCAAGCGCGCCGGATTCTGCAATTTGAGCGGCATGTTCATCGACGAATGCACCATCAAGGCCCGCGCGGGCGACGGAGGCCGCGGCTGCGTGAGCTTCCGGCGCGAAAAATACGAGCCTTGGGGCGGACCCAACGGCGGCGATGGCGGCAAGGGTGGCGACGTCGTCCTGCGCGGCGACGACGACCAGAACAACCTCATCGATTTCAAATACAAGCCGCACTGGAACGCCGAGCGCGGCGAACATGGCCTCGGCAAGGACTGCAACGGTCGCGAAGGCCGCCCCGCCATCCTGCGCGTGCCGCTGGGCACGATCGCCTACCGGCTCGACACGGGCGAGAAGGTGGCCGAGGTGCTCGAGGACGGCCAGGAGGCCGTGCTCCTGCGCGGCGGCAAGGGCGGCTTCGGCAACACGCGTTTCAAATCCTCTGTCAACCGCGCGCCGCGCAAGTTCGGCCCCGGCGAGCCGGGCGAGATCGGCGAGTATCGCCTCGAACTCAAGAGCATCGCGGACGTGGGCCTGGTCGGCTTCCCCAACGCCGGCAAATCCTCGCTCACCGGCATCATCACCAAGGCGCACCCGAAGGTGGCCGCGTATCCCTTCACCACACTGCACCCGCAGATCGGCGTCATCGAGTATCCCGAGGACTACGAGCGGCTCGTGCTCGCCGACGTGCCCGGCCTCATCGCCGGCGCGAGCGAGAACCGCGGCCTCGGCCACCGTTTCCTCCGCCACATCGAGCGCTGCTCGCTCTTGCTCATCATCCTCGACATGGCCGGCACGGACAACCGCGACCCGCGCGATGACTACAAGCAGCTGTTGAAGGAACTCGAACTCTACGACCCCGCGCTGCTCAAGAAACCGCGCCTCATCGCTGCCAACAAGATGGACGAGGAGGCGGCCGCCGCTAACCTCAAGAAATTCAAGACCCGCTACAAGACCGCCGAGATCGTGCCGATCTCCTGCCTGAGCGACGAAGGCATTCCGAAGTTGAAGAAGGAATTGTTAAAACGCGTCCGCCGCCTGCGCACGAAGCAAAAGAAATCGCCCGCCAAGCGCACCTGAGCAAACTTTCTCCCGCCATGACCGAACACCGGCCCCTGTTGATGCGCGCCAACCGCCTGCTCGGCTCGGCGCTCGTGGAACACAATCTGGTGAAGTTCGAGGAGCTCGAGGTGGCCAACGAGCGCGTGCTCGAACTCGCCGCTCAGGGCAATTTCCGCCAAGCCTCCGTCCTCGGCATCCTCGTCAACGAGACGAAGGTCCTGAAGGAAGAACACGTGCTGCACACGGTGATGGACGAGCACGCGCTTGGCGTGATCGACCTGCGGCACTACGACGTGGCCGACGATGTGCGCCGCGATCTCGATCCCGGCATGTGCTGGGCGACGTGGACGGTGCCCTACGAGAAGGAGGAGGATTTCTGGTTTGTCGCCACCGCCTATTACCTCAGCCCCGCCGTGCGCACCCATTGGGAAAAGAAGCTCGGCGGCACCGTCATCTGGCACGCGACCACGATGGAGGTGATCGCCGATTTCCTCGACCGCCTCCAAGCCGAGCGCGAGGCCGCCGCCAAGGCCAAACCCGCCACCGCCTGACCCATGCCCCTCGGACGCGTTCAGACCCAAATCGTCGACCGGCTCGTGGAGCTGGGCAAGCTCACCGCCGAGCAGCGCCAGACGCTCGTCAGCCGCCCCGACGACACCACCGGCGAGCAACTCGACCAGCTGTTGCAGGGCGAGTTCAAGATCACGCCGCTACAGTTGCACGTCGCGCGCTGCCGCGCGCTCGGCCTCACGCCGTTCAACGTCGCCCGCTACAAGGTCAACAGCACGACGTTCGAGAAGATCGACCAGGAATACTGCCAGAAGAACCTCATCCTGCCCGTCGGCCAGGCCGGCGACGTGCTGCTGGTCGCCTTCGCCAATCCCTTCGACACGCAGATCGCTGCCAAGATCGCCGAGAAGACCGGCCTTCGCGTCGCGCGCCTGCTCTCGCGCGAGCAAGACATCAAGGACAAGTTCAAGAAGGACCACGCCGCCGAGCAGGTGCAGTTCTCCGACGTCGTCGACCAGCTCGGCGCGCAATTCTCAGACGAAGGCGAGGGCGAGGTTAGCGACGACGATCTCACGCACGAGGACTCGGCCCCGATCATCCAGCTGGCCAACCGCATCATCGAGGACGCGTATTTCGGCGGCGCTTCGGACATCCACATCGAGCCGCAGGAGAAGGACCTCATTGTCCGCTACCGCATCGACGGCCTCACGCAGGAGAAGCTCCGTCTCCCCGCCAAGGTCTCCGGCGCGCTTGTCGCCCGCCTGAAGATCATGTGCAACCTCGACATCGCCGAGCGCCGGTTGCCGCAGGACGGCCGCATCGTCTTCAAGCAATACAACAAGAAGGGCGTCGACATCGACCTCCGCGTCTCCACCGCGCCGCTCAACCACGGCGAAGGCGTCGTGATGCGTATCCTCGACAAGCAGAAGTCCACGCTCCCGCTGCCCGCCCTCGGCTTTACCGAGGAGAATCTCGCCAAGTATCGCGACTGCATCCGCCAGCCCTACGGCATGATCCTCCACTGCGGACCGACCGGCTCCGGCAAGTCGATGACGCTCTACTCCGCGCTCAACGAGATCAACACCGCCGACGTCGTCATCCGCACCGCCGAGGATCCTATCGAATACACGCTGCCCGGCATCAACCAGATGCAGATGCACCGGCAGATCGGCCTCACCTTCGCCGCCGCACTCCGCGCCTTCCTCCGTCAGGACCCCGACATCATCCTCGTCGGCGAAATCCGCGACAAGGAGACGGCCAACATCGCCGTCGAGGCCGCGCTCACGGGCCACTTGCTCATCTCCACGCTGCACACCAACGACGCGCCCAGCACGGTCGCCCGCCTCACGGACATGGGCATCGAGCCGTTCATGATCTCGTCGTCGCTCGTGTGCGTCTGCGCCCAGCGCCTCATGCGCCGCGTCTGCAAGAGCTGCCGCGTCGCCTACGAGCCGGAGGGCCGCGAGAAGGACCTTCTCCAACGCGGCATCGGCTGGAGCGGCCAGATCTACAAGGCGGCGCCGAAGGGTTGCCCGAAGTGCAACGGCAGCGGCTACAAGGGGCGCGTCGGCATCCACGAATTGATGGTGACCAACGAGGAACTTATCGAAGGCATCAACAAGGAGCTGGAGACCGCCGAGCTGAAGAAGATCGCGATGCGCGGCGGCATGAAGACGCTCCACCAGGACAGCCTGATCAAGGTGAAGGACGGTCTCACGACGCTCGCCGAAGCCCTCAGCACCGTGCCGCAGGACATGGAACTGCGCGGGTGAGACATGGGTGTGCCGTGAAACCGCGAAACACACCAAACCCACGAAAAGCGCCGTCCCCGCAGCAGCCAGCGTGAGCCGGCTGTTCTCTCTCTCCGGCATAGGGGTGGTCCGCGTGCCGTGGGGTAGGGCGGGTTCTCCGAACGAGCCGCCCCGCTCTGGCTCCTGACTTGGAGTGCTCGCGCTCTGGCCTTGCCGTGTATTCGTCGGTCCTCTGTTCTCCTTCATCCGCCCTCCGCCATCGTGTCCTACTGGCCTGAATTCCTGACCATCGCTGTAGCGCACGCGCTCGCCGTGGCGAGTCCCGGGCCGGACTTCGCCCTCGTGTTGCGCCAGAGCCTCGCGCACGGCCGCCGCGTCGCGGTGTGGGCGAGCATCGGCATCGGCTGCGGCATCTCGTTTCACGTTGCCTACTGTTTCCTCGGACTCGGCGTGCTGTTGAAGGAATCGCCCGTGGCATTGAACGTCGTCCGCTATCTCGGCGCCGCCTACCTCGCGTGGGTCGGCGTGCAGGCGCTCCGCGCGCGACCACGCGAAGGCGACCTCGACCTTGCCGAAGGCGATGCGGCACCGACAAACGGCGCGGCGTGGACGCAGGGCTTCATCGTCAACGTGCTCAATCCGAAGGCCGCGCTGTTCTTCATCTCGCTTTTCGCGCTGCGCGTCAGCCCCGGCACGCCGCCGCTCGTGAAAGTGGGCTACGGCGTGTGGCTCGTGCTCGCGACGATGGGGTGGTTCTGTCTCGTGTCGGTGCTTTTCACCAAGCCCGAGGTCCGCCGCCGCTTCCTCCGCCACGGCCACTGGATCGACCGCGCGCTCGGCGTGGTCTTCCTCGCCTTCGCCGTCGCGCTGGTGCTGGCGAAGTTGGGGTGATTTTTAGGAACCCCCGCGATCGCAGGTGTGTTTGTGAGTTCGTGCAGCGGACTTATTCCGCAGGTGAGTGCGCCAACGATGCCACGCGTGCCAAGCCAAGTAGAGACCAAGGGCAGTCGACACCACACCGGCGATAAATGCCTGTATCGGTCCCATCGGTCCTGATTTCCCACCGCCGGGCGTCACGACCGATGCACCATCACGAAAACCGTGCACACTGAGAAACAAAAGCTGGGCACCTCCAAACAAGAGCAAAGCGGCCAGCATAGTCGGTGCCCAGCGGTATTCAGTTTGGGGTTGGATTTGGGGCTCCATTGCAGTCGTCGGATGGCTCACACAAACACTCCGCCGCCGAGCAATTCCTCGCCGCGGTAGAGGGCCATGATCTGGCCGGGGGCGAGGGCGCGTTGGGGCGTGGTGAAACGGAGGGTGGCCGCGTAAACAGCTTCGCCGACGTGGCTCGGTGCATCGGGAATGAACTCCACGGGCACGCGCGGATCGCGGTAGCGGACGCGGCATTCGAGCGTCGTGGGCTCGGTGATGGGCTCGCCGATGAAGCTCAGGCTGTGCACACGGCATTCGGTCGTCCAGAGGCCGGGCGCGGCGGGGCCGTCGAAGGCGACGAGCAGCGCGTGGTCGCCGGCGCGTTTGCCGACGACGACGTAGGCTTGGTGGTCCGTGTTCGACGGGATGCCAATGCCCTTGCGCTGGCCGATGGTAAAGTAGTGCAGCCCGCGGTGCTCGCCGAGCACGCGTCCGTCGCTGGCACGCACGATCGGTCCGGGATGCTCCGGCACGTAGGCCTTGAGGAAATCGGCCATCTTCACCTCGCCGATGAAGCAGATGCCCTGGCTGTCCTTCTTCGTCGCGGTCGGCAGGCCGGCGCGCGCGGCGAGCGCACGCAGTTCGGGCTTGGGCAAATCGCCGATGGGAAAACGAGCAAACGCGAGCTGCTCCTGACTCAGCAGCGCGAGGAAGTAGGACTGGTCCTTGTTTTTGTCGGCTCCTTCGAGCAGCGCGTAGCGCTGCGGCTGAATGCTGAAGGCTGAATGCTGAACGCCCGTTTCTGGCGCTCTGCGTTCTGCGCTCAGCGCTACGCGCCTGGCATAATGTCCCGTCGCGAGCCCTTGAAAACCTTCGGCGCGGGCGTAGGCGGCGAAGACGCCGAACTTCACGCGGCTGTTGCACATCACGTCGGGGTTCGGCGTGAGGCCGCGCTGGTAGCCGTCGAGCAGGTAATCGACGACGAGCTCGCGGTATTCGCGCATCAGGTTGACGACGCGAAACTCGAGCCCGAGGCGATCGCACACGGCGCGCGCGTCTTCGATGTCCTGCATCCACGGGCAGTGGCCGATGACGTTGTCCTCGTTGATCCAGTTCTTCATGTAGGCGCAGACGACGTCGTGGCCCTGTTCCTTGAGGAGCAGGGCGGCGACGGAGCTGTCGACTCCGCCCGAGAGGGCGACGAGGAGGCGTTCGCGGGCCATGAAGGAGGGCAGCGTAGGAGGGAAACGGCGCAGTGCAACAGGCGGAAATCCCCGGGGCGACAAAGCGTTGTTGCCGGTTGGCACGGTTCCGGCGTTGAATGAACTCCTGTGACCCAACCCGAACACCGCATCCTCCGTGCCTGGCTGACCTCCGCGACGAGCGGTGTCATCGAACTGGATGCCGACTGGCAGGGGGCGCTGCTGCCGCTGCTCGCGCCCGGCGAGAAGGCTTTCCAGCTGGCGACGCTGGAGCAGGCTGCGCCGGAACTCTACGCGGAGGAGGCGGCGTATTACGTGGATGACGCGGGGCAGGTGGTGTTCGTGCTCGATCCGCAGGAACACGCGGGGGTGGATTTCGAGCGCACCGCGGTCTATGTTGGCGGCGATTTCAACGGCTGGCAGGCCGCGATTGGGCGGCCCGAGTGGCAACTGAAGCCCGCGCGCATCGGCGGCCGCGCTTGCTGGAGCGTGAGCGCGCCGGCGGAGACGCTGCTGCGCGATCCGGCGCTGCGGTTCAAGTTCGTGACCGGCGACGCGCGCTGGCTCGCGCTGCCACCGGATGCGACCAACCGCGTGACGGACGAGCAGGGGCACGCGAACCTCGCGCTGCTGCCGCAGCGCACGGGGCGGAATCTCTTCGTCTTCACCACGCAGGCGCCGCTCGACCCGAGCCGCACGTATTCGGTGCTGCACCAGCGCGAAGGCGGTGAGCCGTCGCGCATCCGGCTGCGGCAGGGGAAATTTTTCCACGCGCTGCACTCGAAGCTGCCGCTCGGCGCGGTGGTGCGGCGAGGGGAGACGATTTTCCGGCTGTTCGCGCCGCGCGCGAAGACCGTGCGCCTCGCCCTCATCGAGGAACTCGATGCGCCGGGCGGGGCGCATCACTACGACTTGGACAAGCGCCTCGAAGACGGCGAATGGCGCGGCGTGTGGGAGGTGCGGCTCGACCGCAACCTGCACGGCTGGCTCTATTGGTATGCCGTCAGCGGGCCGCAGAACGTGTTCGGACATTTCCACCCGAACCAGCGCATCCTCGACCCCTACGCGCAGGCGGCGGTCGGTCGCGATGGTCCCGGCATCGTGCTCGATCCCGAGTGGGTGGGGCAGGCGGACCGCGGTTACCACGCGCCGGCGTGGCAGGATCTTGTCATCGCCGAGGCGCATGTGCGCGATCTCGTCGCGCAGGCTCCGCTCGAGTTGAACGACGTGGAGCGCCTCGGCTTTGCGGGGCTGCGGCGCTGGGTGGAGAGTCCGGATTTTTATCTCAAGAAACTCGGCGTGAACGCCGTCGAGCTGCAGCCGGTGACCGAGCACGACAACGCGCGGCGCGAGGAATACCAGTGGGGCTACATGCCGACGAACTGGTTCGCACCGGCCAGCGCCTACGCCACGGATCCGCGCGGTGCGTCGCAGGTGAAGGAGTTCCAGGAACTCGTCGCCGCGTTCCACCGGCAGGGCATGGCCGTGATCCTCGACGTGGTTTACAACCACGCCGGCGAGCCGGCGCACCTGATGTTCATCGACAAGCTCTATTACTTCGAGCTCGGCGACGACGGCGCGCTCTCTAACTGGAGCGGTTGCGGCAACGATCTGCGCTGCCGCTCCGCGATGACCAAGCGCCTCATCATCGAGAGCCTCGTGCACCTGATCGAGGTCTATGGGGTCGACGGTTTCCGCTTCGACCTCGCCGAGCTCATCGGGGCCGGCGTGCTCGCGGAGATCGAGGCAGCGCTCAAGCGGGTGAAGCCTGACGTCATCCTCATCGCCGAGCCGTGGAGCTTCCGCGGGCACATCGCGGATGCGTTGCGCCCGACCGGATTCGCCTCGTGGAACGACGGCTACCGTAACTTCCTCCGCGACTACGTGCGCGGCAGCGGCGCGGCGGACAAGCTCGAGTATTTTCTCAAGGGCTCGCCCTGGCACTTCGCCTACTGGCCGGCGCAGACGGTGAACTACACCGAGTCGCACGACGACCGCACATGGATTGACGTCATCACCGAATGCGGCGACCACAACGGCCTGCGCCCCACGCTGCCCGACGTGCGGCGCACGCACCTGATGGCCGCGGTGCTCTTCGCTTCGATCGGCATCCCGATGATCAGCGCGGGGCAGGATTTTCTCCGCAGCAAGGGCGGCGTGAACAACACCTACCTGCGCGGCGACCTGAACGCGCTCGATTACCGCCGGCTGCGGCGCTTCGCGGGCACGCACCGTTATTTCGCCGACTGGATCGCCTTTCGCCGCAGCGCGGCCGGGCGCCTGCTGCGGCTCTGGTCGCGGCCGGGCGAGGGATTTTTCCGCGCCTTCGCGGGGCGTGACGGCGCCTCGCTCGCGCTCGTTTACAACGCCGACGGCAGCGAGGGCGCCGAGCGGTTGCTCTTCGCGATCAATCCGCAAACCGAGGATGCCGCGATCGAGCTGCCGCCGGAGATCGTGGCGCTGCCCTGGCGTTTCGTGGCCGACCAGGATCGGTTCTACCGCGAGCCGCGCCTAGCCCCGGCGGCGCCGGTGACCGCGGAACTCTTCGTGCCCGCACTTGGTTGCGGAGTTTGGCAGATTGGCGGGTGAGGCGCGGTGCGTGCCGGCACGCACCGCGGTGGCGCGTCAGGGCAATTCCATGACACTTATTCGCATGATGCGCGCAGGTATCGCACTTGCCAACGCCGGGGGGCTGGCCTTGATTCAACGCTCCTACCGTTCTTCAACCCACACCTCCTATGGCAGTCAAAGTCGCTATCAATGGTTTCGGCCGCATCGGCCGCCTCGTCTTCCGCGCGCTTGTTGAGCAAGGTTTGCTCGGCAAGGAGCTCGATGTCGTCGCCGTCGGCGACATCGTGCCCGCCGACAATCTCGCTTACCTGCTCAAGTATGACTCCACGCAGGGCAAGTTCCAGGGCACCGTCGACTCGAAGAAGTCCGCCGCCGACAAGACCGAGGACGACGTCCTCGTCGTGAACGGCAAGGAGATCGCCGTCGTCAGCGCCAAGACCCCGGCCGAGCTGCCGTGGAAGAAGTTCGGCGTCGACATCGTCATCGAGTCGACCGGCCTCTTCACCGAGTGCAAGAAGGACGACCCGAAGAGCGCCTACGGCCACATCGTCGCCGGCGCCAAGAAGGTCATCATCTCCGCTCCGGCGAAGAACGAGGACATCACGGTCGTGATGGGCGTGAACGACGACAAGCTCGACGTCACGAAGCACACGATGATTTCCAACGCCTCCTGCACCACGAACTGCCTCGCGCCGATCGTGCATGTGCTCCTCAAGGAAGGCTTCGGCGTCGAGGAAGGCCTCATGACGACCATCCACTCCTACACCGCGACCCAGAAGACGGTCGACGGTCCCTCCAAGAAGGACTGGAAGGGCGGCCGCTCCGCCGCGATCAACATCATCCCGTCCTCGACCGGCGCCGCCAAGGCCACCGCGCTCGTGCTCCCTGAGGTCAAGGGCAAGCTCACCGGCATGTCCTTCCGCGTGCCGACGCCGACCGTTTCCGTCGTCGACCTCACGGTCAAGACCACCAAGGCGACCTCCTACAAGGAGATCGCCGCCGCGATGAAGAAGGCCTCGGAAACCTACCTCAAGGGCGTGCTCGCCTACACCGAGGACGAGGTCGCCTCCTCCGATTTCATCCACGACAAGCACTCCTCGATCTTCGACGCCGGCTCCGGCATCGAGCTCAACCCGAAGTTCTTCAAGCTCGTCAGCTGGTATGACAACGAGTGGGGCTATTCCAACCGCGTCGTCGACCTGACGAAGCAGATCGCCGCCAAGCTCTAAGTCTCAGCGTCGGGCTGATGGCCCGGAATCTCACGTTTCTCACGGAGGCGGGGCCATCAGCCCCGCCTTCATTTTTTTCACCTTACTTCCATGGCTAAATTCAAATCGATTCGCGATCTTCAGCTCGCCGGCAAACGCGTCCTCATGCGCGTGGACTTCAACGTCCCGCAGGACAAGGCCACCGGCGCCATCACCAACAACGCCCGCATCGTCGCGGCGCTCCCCACGATCAAATACGCCCTCGAGCAGGGCGCCTCGGTCGTCCTCATGTCGCACCTCGGTCGCCCCGATGGGCAGCGCATCGCCAAGTTCTCCCTCAAGCCCGTGGCGGCCGAGTTGGAGAAGCTCCTCGGCAAGCCCGTGACCTTCCTCGACGACTGCGTCGGCACCGCCGTCGAAGGCGCCTGCGCCAAGCTCGCCCCCGGCAGCGTCGTGCTGCTCGAGAATCTCCGCTTCCACATCGAGGAGGAGACGAAGGTGAAGCTCGAGGACGGTTCCAAGAAAGCCGCCGACAAGGCCGCCATCGCTGCATTCTGCGCCAGCCTCTCGAAACTCGGCGACGTTTACGTGAACGACGCCTTCGGCACCGCCCACCGCGCGCACAGCTCGATGGTCGGCGTCGCCCTCAAGGAAAAGGCCGCCGGTTTCCTCATGGAAGCCGAGCTAAAGGCCTTCAACAAGGTGCTCGATAATCCCGATCGCCCGCTGCTCGCCATCCTCGGCGGCGCGAAGATCGCGGACAAGATTCCCCTCATCAACAACCTACTCGACAAGGCCAACAAGGTCATCATCGGCGGCGGCATGGCCTACACCTTCCATCAGGTGAACCGCGGCATGAAGATCGGTGCGTCGCTCTTCGATCCCGAGGGCGCAAAGATCGTCGCCGAACTTGAAGCCAAGGCGAAAGCGAAGGGCGTGGAACTCATCTTCCCCGTCGACTTCATCTGCGCCGACAAGTTCGCGCCCGACGCGACCACGCAACCGGCCACGCTCGAGAGCGGCATTCCCGATGGCTGGATGGGCCTCGATGCCGGCCCGAAGTCCATCGAGCTCTACCGCCAGGCCATCCTCGCCTCCAAGACGATCGTCTGGAACGGCCCGGCCGGCGTGTTCGAGTTCGACGCCTTTGCCGGCGCCACCAAGGCGATGGCGGCCGACATCATCGAAGCCACCGCCAAGGGCGCGACGACTGTCGTCGGCGGCGGCGACACCGCCACCGCGGCGAAGAAATTCGGCGCGGCCAAGAAGGTCTCGCACTGCTCCACCGGCGGCGGCGCCAGCCTTGAGTTCCTCGAGGGCAAGGTGCTCCCCGGCGTCGCGTTCCTCGAGGCCTGAGCTCGTTTCTTGTTTCGCTTTCAGGCGGAGTCCCTTCGGGCGACTCCGCCTTTTTCTTTGGCTCGGACGGTGCCGGACGCGCCGCCTGCCGCCAGCTGTGTCTCGACCCAAAATTCTACTCGCACCGCCCCGGCTGGTGCCTCCAAATTTGCCGCCTATGTCAACGCCCTCGTCCGCCACTCAAACTCCCCACCTGATCCGCAAGAAGGTCATCGCGGGCAATTGGAAGATGAACAAGACCGCCGCCGAGGGCGTCACCCTGACCAAGGAGATCCTCGACGAGATCGGCCGCGAGACCTCGGTCGACGTCGTGCTTTGCCCGCCGTTCACGGCGCTAGCCAGCGTCGGTCAGGCGCTGGAAGGCCAAGGCGTGAAGCTCGGCGCCCAGAACATGCACCAGGAGAAGAACGGTGCCTACACCGGCGAGATTTCCGCCGAGATGCTGCGCACGCTTTACGTCACGCACGTCATCCTCGGCCACAGTGAACGTCGCCAGTATTGCGGTGAGACCGATGCTCTCGTGAACAAAAAGGTGCTCGCCGCGCTCGCCAACGAGCTGCGCCCGATCCTCTGCGTCGGTGAAACCCTCGCCGAGCGCGAAGGTGGCAAGACGCTCGAAGTCGTGAAGACGCAGACCGAGGCGGCGCTCGCCGGCGTGAAGCCCGAGCAGGTCACCTCCGTCATCATCGCCTACGAGCCCGTCTGGGCCATCGGCACTGGCAAGGTCGCCACGACCGCGCAGGCGCAGGAAGTGCACGCGTTCATCCGCAGCCTCCTCGTGTCGCTCTACGGTGCGGCGCTGGCCGCGAAGGTGCGCATCCTCTACGGCGGCTCGATGAAGCCCGCCAATGCGCCCGAGTTGCTCGCGCAGCCCGACATCGATGGAGGCCTGATCGGTGGCGCCTCGCTCGAATCCCGCTCCTTCGTCGAACTCGTCAAAGCCGCCAAGGCCGCGATGTGAGTTGTCGGCGCCGCTCGCCGATCCCGGCGAGACAGTGCGTGGGTTACTCTCCCGACCTCGGGGATTCCCCGGCTTGAGCCGGAGCTGAACCACAGGGCGCACCTCGCGTTCGTTGCGGGCTGCGCCTACGTGAAACTGCGATTGTGGTGCGTTGCAGGCTTGCCGGACCGGTCGGCGCACCTATTTGTCCCGCATGCCCCTCCACGCTGCTGCGCGCTGCCTGCTGCTCGCATTGGTCATCCTTGTCTGCCATTCGGTCCACGCCGCTGCGCCGGCGGAATGGGCCGTAACGGTCAATTTCCCCGCCCCGGCGCAGGAAACGGAGCAACGCATCCGGACGGACCGCGGCGACGAGGTGGCGCTGCGGCGCTTCGTGGAGGTGAGCGGGGAGCGCTTCATCCTCACGCGGATCACGTATCCGGTGACGCCACTCGCCGTGCACCGCGGCGCGCTCTTCAAGCACACCATCGAGACGCTCATGAACTCGCGCTCGGGCGAGATCCGGGAGGACAACCAGTTCGAGCTCGGCACCTATGCCGGGCATCGCCTGCTCATTGAGCAGCGGCGCGAGCGAAGCCTGCGTGAAGTGCGCTTGTTGCTCGTTGGCGGCGCGCTCTATTTCGCCAGTGCGGAGTGGCCGGCGGCCGCCGGACAGTCGGCGCGCGTGAAGGAGTTTTGGTCCAGTCTCGCGGTCGCGCCCGCTTATGCGGATGCGCGGGTGATGGACGATCGCAGCCGTTGGCGCGAGCTCGCGCAGGGCAATTTCCAGCTGCGCTACGATTCGAGCCGCTGGTTCCGCGATCCGGCCACGGTGGAGGAGAACCTGATCGTGCTGCTGCGCGTGGACGAGCTGGCCGAAGCGGAGTTCATGGCCGGACCCCAGGTGCAGGCCGCGACGATGGAGGAACTCGTGCTGGCGACCGCGAAGGAAAGCGCCGAGCGCGTGACGATGCGCCGTCGCGGCAAGAAACTGCAGGGCAGCACCACGGTCGAGGAGCTGCGTTTCAGCGTGCGCGTGGACGGAGTCACCTACGAGAATCACGGCTATTTCTACAACGGCCCCGAAGGCTCCGTGCAGGTGCGGGCGTGGTCGCCGGAGAAAAATTTTGCCGAGGTCGAGGGGGACATCGCGGAGTTGCTCGACGGTCTCTCGATCGCCAAGGCGCGGATGGGGCTCGTCGCGCGCTGATCAGTTGGCGCGGTAGAACTCGTCCAACAGCGCGGCGACTGGCGCGGCCAGTTCCTCGCGCGGACAAGCGGAGGCGATCAACTCGGCCAGTTGCGCGGTCTCCTCGTCGCCGCAGGTGCGGTGCGTGAGCAGGATCTGATGCAGCGAGAGCTGACGGGCGCCGGCGGCGAGTTCGGCCCGGTCGGCGAAGTCGTAGAGCGTGGCGGTGTGGAAGAGCAGCTCGGCGTAGGTCGCGCAGCGTTCGCGCGCGAGGTCGTCGGGCAACTGGTCGCGCAGGCGCTCGAATTGCGTAGCGGCATCGAGGGCGAGGAAGCGCTCGGGCGGCAACGGGAAGAGCTTGGCCTGCAGGTCGAAGGCGAGCCGCAGCCCGCGCTCCACTTCGGCGGGCAGGTTGCGCGCGTCGCAGAGCGCGGCGACGAGCGCCCGCAGGCGGTCGATCTCGCGGAGCAGGTAGTCGTCGCGTTGGGCACCCATGTCAGTTTTTCCGCGTGGCCATCCGCTCAGCCAACGCCACGAGGAAGCGGGAGTCGCCGCCGAGGCCGGCGAGCGCGTCGAGTGCGAGGCGCGTCTGGGTCTCGGCGTGACGGCGGGCCGCGTCGAGGCCGTGCAGCTTCACATAGGTCGTCTTGTCGGCCCGCGCGTCCTTGCCAGCGGTCTTGCCGAGAGTGGCGGTGTCCGCGGTCGCGTCGAGGATGTCGTCGACGATCTGGAAGGCGAGGCCGAGGCTGCGTCCGGCCTCGCGGAGGCGGGCCAGATCCGCCTCACCCGCGCTGCCGCAATGTCCGCCGAGAGCGAGGGCGGCCGAGATCATGGCGGCGGTCTTGTTGAGGTGGATGAAATCGAGGTCGGCGGCGGTGGCGTCGGTCTTCCGCTCGGCGAGCAAGTCCTCCATCTGACCGCCGATGAGCTGGGCGCTGCCGGCGGCCTCGGCGAGCTCGTGCGTGAGGCGCAGGCCGAGCGCGGGCGCGGCGGCGTAGTGCCGGGCGAGGAGTTGGAAGGCGAAGGTGAGGAGCGCGTCGCCGGCGAGCAGGGCCGTGGCCTCGTCGAATTGCTTGTGCGCGGTCGGACGGCCGCGGCGGAGGTCGTCGTTGTCCATGCACGGCAGGTCGTCGTGCACGAGCGAGTAGGTGTGGAGGCACTCGATGGCGACGGCGGCCGGAAGTGCGTCTGCGCTTCGGGACGGCAGGGAATCCGCGGCGCGGCCGAAAACGTCGGCGGCGGCGAGCACGAGGACGGGACGCAGCCGTTTGCCGCCGGCCTGCAGGCTGTAGCGCATGGCGGCGTGGAGGCGGCCGGGCCGGGTGGCGGCGGGCGGGAGCAGGTCGTCGATCCCGCGTTCGACGCGGTCGACATAGGCCTGGAGCTGGGCAGCGAATTCCATGCGCGCCGCACTGTCCGGCGCAGACGGAGGGTTGGCAAACTTTTGTTCGCCCGGCCCGGGCCAAGAAAGGCTCGCCACCGCGGGCGGGCGGGGTTTTATCCGGTCGACGTTACGATGCCCACCTACGAATACGTCTGCACCAAATGCGGTCACGAGATGGAAGCGTTCCAGTCCATGAAGGACGAACCGCTCAAGAAGTGTCCGGCCTGCAAGAAATCCGGCCTGAAGCGCAAGGTCGGCGGCGGCGCGGGGCTCATCTTCAAGGGCTCCGGCTTCTACATCACCGACTACAAGAAGAAGTCGGGCGGTGAGAAGTCCGGCGACGGCGCAAAATCCTCTTCGAAGTCCAGCGAGTCGAAACCTGCGGCTCAGGCCGCCAAATAGTGCTCTGCCATGGCTGACAAAAAGATCGAGAAAGCCCTCTACGGTCCCAGCACGCTCGAGGTTGCCCTCGGCGCCGTGCTCGGCCTCGCGCTCGGTGTCGCGGTGGCCTGCGTTTACCTCGTGTTGAAGCCGGTCCAGCTGGTGAAGGAGACGCCGAAGGAAGTGGCGCAAGGCGTGGTCTATTATCTGCCCGGCAAGACCGATGCGACCAAGGCTCGCGCGTGGCAGGCCAAGCAGGCGACTTTCGTGAGCGGCGGCGAAATCATCGCCACCGAGGAGGAGTTGAACGCGTGGGCGGCTTCGCTCGGCGGCACCGCGCCCGCCGCGGCACCGGCGGCGGCTCCCAAGGCCCCCGCGCAGCCCGGTGCGCCGGCCGCGCCGGCGGACAATGCGTTCCTCAGCGCCAGCGGCTTGAATTTCCGGCTCGAGGGCGAGCGGATGCACGTGTCGCAGAAGGTGCTCTTCAATTACTTCGGCCTGACGAAGGAAGTCATTCTGCAGTCCGCGGGCGGATTCGTGCGCGCGGGCGAGGGCTTCGTGTTCCAGCCCGAGGCGGTCTATCTCGGCTCGTGTCCGTTGCACGCCGTGCCCGGCACGACGGGGGCTCTGCTGGGCACGCTGCTGAAGCAGCAAAAGGTGCCCGACGAATTCCGGGCGGCCTGGGCCAAGATCTCCGCCATCGCGGTCGAGGGCGGCCTGTTGAAGGTCACCACGCAGCCCTGACGGCGCGTCGGCGCGGCCTGTGTCGAGGAACTTCAAGAACATCAGCATCGTGGCGGCGGCCACGGTCGCTTCGCGCGTGCTGGGCTTGGTGCGGGAGATGGCGACGGCCGCAGTGTTCGGCGCGAGCGCGCTGAACTCGGCGTTCGTCTCGGCCTTCACGTTGCCGAATCTCTTCCGCCGCCTGCTGGGCGAAGGGGCGTTGACGGCGGCCTTCGTGCCGACGCTCACGCACGAGTTGGAGCAACAGCAGCGCGAGGGAGCCTTCCGGCTCGTGAGCAAGGTGGCCAGCTGGCTGCTCGTGGTGACGACAGCAATCGTCGCGCTGGCGATGCTGCTCTTCGCCAACGCCGAGGGCGCAATCCGTCTGGCGGTCGAGTGGGGCGTGGCCGAGGAGACGGCGCGACGGCTCTTGCTGGGCGCCGACTTGGCGCTGGTGCTGTTCCCTTACATGATCTTCGTCTGCCTCGCGGCGGCGTTCAGCGCGGCGTGTCAGGTGCTGGGGCGTTTCACCGAGCCGGCGCTCTCGCCGATCTGGTTGAACGTGGCGGTGCTCGCGGCGCTCGGGGCGGGCGCGTGGTGGGCGTGGGATGCGCCGGAGCGGATGAACCTGCTGTGCGCGGGCGTGTTGATCGGCGGTTTTCTGCAGATGGCTGTGCCGGGCTGGGTGCTGTGGCGCGAAGGCTGGCGGCCGGCTTTCGATTTGCGGCCTGACGAGCGCGTGCGTGAGATCCTGCGTTTGATGGGGCCGACCGTGATCGGTTCGGCGATCTACCTGATCAACATCTCCGTGGCGCGCTTCCTCGGCTTGTCGTTGAACGACAGCGCGGCGGCGGTGCTGAACCTCGCGACGCGCGTGATGGAGCTGCCGATCGGCGTGTTCACCATCGCGGTCGCCACGGTGGTCTTCCCGCTGATCGCGAAGCACGCGGCGCGGGAGGATTGGCCGGCGCTCACCGCGAGTTATCACAAGGGGCTGCGGCTCGTGCTGGTGATCAACATCCCGGCGGCGGCGGGGCTCGTGCTGCTGGCGGAGCCGATCACGCGATTGCTGTTCGAACGCGGGGCGTTCCACGCCGGCGACACGCAGCTGATGACGCCGGTGCTGGCGGCCTTCGGACTCGGGTTGCCGTTCGTGTCGTTCACGAGCGTGGCGTTGCGGGGCTTCTATGCGTTGCGCGACACGGCGACGCCGGTGCGGGCGGCGGCGTTGAGCTTTGCGGTGAACCTCGGGCTGAGCCTCGTGCTGATGCGATATTTTTCCACGGTGGGTCTGGCGCTGGCGAGCACAGCGGCGGTCGGTGTGCAGCTGGTCTATCTGCAGCGCCATCTGGTGCGGAAGCACGCTGGCTTCGGACTGGGCGTGTTGGGCCCGAATCTGGTCAAGATCCTGGTCGCGACCGTCGTGATGAGCGTCGTGGTGTGGGCGGGTGCGCGAGGAGCGGCGCTTTTCGCCGGCGGGCGGCTGGGCGACTGGCTGGCGATCGGTGGTGTGATCCCGCTCGCGGCCTTGGTTTACGGCGGCATCCTTTGGGTCTGGCGAATCGAAGGGCGCGAGGACCTAGAGCACTTGTTCGCGAAGTTCACCGCGCGGAAGCGGGCGTCCTGAGCTGCGGATGAAGCGGGTTGCGGCGTTGTCGCGCGTGTCTAGGGTGGCGCCATGAGTTCCTCCCTTGTGGTCACGCACAACGAACAGGCTTCCCGCTACGAGATCGCCGTCGATGGGTTTGTGGCGGTGGCCGAATATGAGCTGCAGGACGGCCGGCAGATCTTCACGCACACGCTGGTGCCGCCGCAGCTGCGCGGACGCGGCTTGGCGGAGGCCTTGGTGCGGCGGGCGCTGGACGACGCGCGCGCGGCGGGCCGCAAGGTCGTGCCGGCTTGTTCCTACGTGGATGTTTTCATGCAGCGGCACCCCGACTATCAGGCCCTGCGCGCCTGAGGTATTTTCTGCAACTGAAGTTTGCTCCCGGGGCTTGAGCACGGGTTGAAGCCGACATTAGAGTGAGGCCATGCTCGCCGAACCGATCATCTATCGCATCGATGCGCAGGACCGGATCTGCGGGTGCAACGATGCCTGGATCAGTTTTGCCCGAGACAATGAGGGCGAGGAATCCTTGCCCGCGCAGGTCGTGGGGCAGCCGCTGTGGGATGTCGTGACCGATCCGACCCTCCGCGAGCTGTATCAGCGCATGGTTGCCAAGGCGCGCGCCGGCCAGTTGGTGCAATTCCGCTACCGGTGCGACGCGCCGGCCGAGCGCCGGACCTTCCACATGACCTTGCGCGGGGAGCCGGACGGCGTGGTCGAGTTTCATTCCGAGCTGAAGAGCTACGAAGAGCGCCCGAGCGTGGAATGGCTCAAACCTCACGTGACCACGAACAAGGAACTGGTGCGCCTGTGCAGCTGGTGTGCGCGGGTCTTTGTCGAGGGGCTGGGCTGGGTGTCGATCGAGCGTGCGATCGAACGGCATGGCTCGTTGCAGGGGCAGGGCAGCCCCAAGCTCACGCATGGCATGTGCGAAGACTGCCGGGATGAGATGTTGCAACTGCTTGAGAATCCGGCGGCGAAGGACTTGAACCGCTTGCCGGCGTGACGTGCCGCGGCAGCGGCGCTTTTCTCGAGCGCCATAGTTGAGGACGCTGAAACTACCCATCGGGGCGAGGCCCGCGCACGGCGCGTGGCGGCAATAAAAAACCCGCAGAGCTGGGCTGCGGGTCGGAAACAGGAATGGGAACCGGATCGGCTTCAGGCCTTGGTGACGAGGCCGGCCTTGAGGGCCTTGACCGCGACCCAGACGCGCTTGGTGCCGCCATTGGGCATCTTGACGCGGATCTTTTGCAGGTTCGGGCGGAACTTGCGCGGGGTCTTGGAGGTGGTGTGCGTGCCGATACCACCGCTCTTCTTGGACTGACCCTTACGGTTGATGATGCTGCCCTTGACGGGGCGCTTACCAGTGATTGCGCAAATTCGTGCCATGATGTTTGTCGAGTTAAAGGGTCGTGAGTAAAGGTTCGCCGGAGCGCTACGCAAGGGAAAACTCCCACGAGCGCAAAATGGCCGTTCAGGTGCGTAAAGCGTGCAGGGCCTGAAACTTCTGTCCCATGTGGGCCGGGTGCATGAGTTGCATCAAGGCCTGTTTGCGCGGGCTGAACGTGCGCGCTTCCGTCGCCACCAGCTGGGCGAGGGCCGGGCCGGCACGCTTGGCGAAAAAGGCCTCTTGGGACTCGACCAACGCCTCGCCGAAGCCGTGGGACTGCAGGGCATCGACGAGCCAATCCCAGCAAATGTGGCAGGTGAGATCGATCTCGCCGGGACGTTTGAGCAGGTCTCCACCCATGCGTTGGTGCGAGTAGGTGCGGGCAGTGCCTTGCGGGTGCTCGGTCGCGAGCGCTTCCCACGTTTTGCCGTAATCGAAGGCGAGGAACAGCCCGCGCCACGGCTGCGTCACCAACCGCTCGATCATCGGCACGGTGCGCAGCGGCAGATCGATGTGGTAGTTTTCGGCCGCATCGCGCGGCAGGCGGTCGAGCACGGCGGCGACCTCGGGGCTGAAGTCCGGCAAGTCGACCTGCTCCAGCTGGCCGTCGCGCAGCGCGACACCGAGTTCGCGCCAGCCATCGCGCCGGCGCGCGACGCAATGGAACGGCTGGGCGTCGAACAGCTCGTTGGAAAACAGCACGCAGTCGCCCTCGACCGTCAGCGGTTGGCCGAGCGAGATCGTGCGGTATTCGCGGAACGGGTGGGCGACCTCCCGCAAGGCGCCGCCCTGCGGCTCGGCTCCGACTTCCACGAAGGCGTGCGCCGCGGGGTCCTTGCCTGCCTCGCGCAACAGGCCGGCGGCCGCGGCCACGACCAGTTCGCCGAACACGGGGCTGAACGTCGTTGCGGTGAAGAAATCCGCCTTCCGGTCGCGTCCGACGCGCCGCCGGGGCGCGGTGTAGTAGCCGACTTCCGGGTGATAGAGCGCGAGTTCCACGAAGCGGGCGAACGAGACGCCGGCCGCTGCGGCCGGCTCAAGGGCGAACACGTCGAGGAAGGACAAGGAGGAACCCATTTACAAAGGAAGGCATTTCCCCACAGTCTTGGCCATGCTCAAACGTTCGCTCATCGTGCTCGCGGCCGCGTTGGCGGGTTACCTGCTCGCGCAGGTCGCCGCGCGCCAGCTCGGTGCGCCCAGCTGGTGGCCGAACCGCGAGCGCGACCGGCAGGTGCGGTATTTCCGCGACGTGCTCGACACCGTCGAGCGCTACTACGTCGAACCCGACGGTGCTTCCTACGAAAAACTCACACGCGCGGCACTGCGCGGCATGTTGAGCGAACTCGATCCGCACTCCGAGTTCCTCGACGCCGAGGGCTTCGCCGCGACGGAGGAGGAGTTGAACAACGAATTCAGCGGCGTGGGCATCCAGGTCGAGGAGCGCGACGGCAAGATCGTCGTGATCTCGCCCATCGCCGACACGCCGGCCGAGCGCGCCGGGCTGCGGCGGGGCGACCAGTTGCTCAGCGTCGACGGCAAAGCCATCGAGGAGGCCCGGCTGGACAAGGTGGTGCGCCTCATCCGCGGCGAGGCCGGCACGTCGATCCAGCTCACCGTCTTCCGCCCGGCGCAGAACCGCGAGCTCACCTTCACGCTCAAGCGCGAGCGCATCCGCATGCGCAGCGTGCGCAACGCCGCGCTGCAGCCCGACGGTATCGGCTACCTGCAGATCACGCAGTTCAGCGAGCGCACCGCGGAGGAGTTCACCGCCGCGTTGGAGGACTTGGAGAAACGCGGGATGAAGGCCTTCGTGCTCGACCTGCGCAACAATCCCGGCGGCCTGCTCGATGCGGCGGTCGATGTCGGCGGCGCGTTCTTCGCCAGGGGCGAGTTGATCGCCTACACGCAGGGCCGCACGCCGGATTCGCGGGAGGAATTTCTCGCGCGCGGCCGCGGACCGGCTCGTGCCTATCCGGTCGCGATCCTCGTGAACGGTGGCTCCGCCAGTGCGGCCGAGATCGTCGCCGGGGCGATGCGCGACACGGGCCGCGCGGTGATCGTGGGCGAGAAGACCTTCGGCAAGGGCTCCGTGCAAAGCATCATCGACCTCGGCAACGGCGAGGGCATCCGCCTGACGACCGCGCGCTACTACACGCCCAGCGGCGTCACGATCCACGAGCGCGGCATCACACCGCAGGTGGAGATCGAGATCAGCGCGGACGACGAGGCGCGGCTGCGCATCCAGCAGTCGCGCGAGGATCTCGCCGCCCCGGCGGAATTCGAGGACCGCTTCGGCTTCGCGCCGGTGGAGGATGTGCAACGGGCCGCGGCGGAGGAAATCCTGCGCGGCGTGCTGCTCTCCCGCGGAGGGAAGAAATGATCCTCGCGCTCGAAAGTTCCTGCGACGAGACCGCGGTCGCGCTGTTCGATCCCGCGCACGGCTTGGCCGGCGAGTGGGTGCACAGCCAGATCGCGTTGCACGAGGTCTATGGCGGCGTCGTGCCCGATCTCGCCAGCCGCGAGCACCTGCAGCATTTCGCGCCGTTGCTGGCGCGCGCGTTCGCCGTGGCGCCCGCGGCGAGCGTGACCCGCATCGCCGTGACGCAAGGTCCGGGGCTGGCGGCCTGCCTGGCCATGGGACTGGCCGCCGCGAAGAGTTTGGCGCTGGCTTGGGGCGTGCCGGTGGCGGGTGTGAATCACCTGCGCGCGCACGCGTTTTCGCCGTTCATCGGTTTGCACGCCCACGCTCCGGCGGATTTCGAGCGGGCGCTGTCGGCTTTGCTGCCGCACCTCGGGTTGCTCGTGTCGGGCGGCAACACGGCGCTGTTCTCCATCGACCGGGAGCGGCGCATCCGGCTGCTCTCCTCGACGATGGACGACGCCGCGGGCGAGGCGCTGGACAAGGGCGCGAAGCTGCTCGGGCTGGGCTATCCCGGCGGACCGCAGGTGGAGCGACTCGCGCGCGCGGGGGATGCGAAGGCGTTTCAGTTCCCTAAGGCCGTCGCGCAGAAGTCGACTTTGGATTTCAGTTTCTCCGGCCTGAAGACGAGCCTGCGCTACACGCTCGAAAAGATGCAGCCCGAGGAGATCGAGCGGCGGAAGGCGGACCTGTGCGCTAGCTACCAACACGCGGTGATGGACGCGCTCGCGCGCAAGACGAAGCTCGTGTTGGCGGCGGGCGATTACCGCAGCGTCGGTCTTTCCGGCGGCGTGGCGAACAATCAGGTGCTGCAGGCGGAAGTGGAGAAGCTCGCGCAGTCGCGGCGCGTGCCGTTCCTGCGCGCGCAGCCGCGGCACACGGGCGACAACGCGGGCATGATCGCTTTTGCAGCGTGGGCCGAGCGCGAAGCCGGCGGCGTCGACGAGCGTGGCTATGATCTCGAGATCGCGCCCAGCCTGCCTTTGGCGGCAGGCGCATGATGCGGCCCCGTTCCGGCTTCAGCCGGCGAGCGGCAGGGTCACGGCGACGCGGATGAGACCGGGCGGCGTGGTGACTTCGAGTTGGGCGGAGGAGTCGTAGAGCAGCTCGAGCCGGCGCCGCAGGTTGGCGAGGCCGATGCCGGTGGAGTCGCGGGACTCTTCGCCGGGGGCGCGTTCGATCCACTTGCCGGTGTTCTCCACCACGACGCGGAGCCGGCCGTCGTGCACGGAGGCCGTCACCTTGAGCTGCAAGGGCACGGGCGAGGTGCGGATGCCGTATTTGATGGCGTTCTCGATCAGCGGTTGGACGAGGGCGGTCGGCGCGATGGCCTGCCGGGCTTCCTCGGTGGTTTCGATCTGCCAGAGCAGGCGGCTCGAGCCGTGCAGCGAACGCTCCACCTGAAGGTAGTTGCGCATGGCGTCGATCTCCGCGCCGAGCGGGGCGTGGTGCCGGCTGTGCTGGAGCGAGTAGCGCAGGTAGTCGGAGACGGCGTGCGTGGTCTCGATGACGGCGGCGGGATCGCGCTCGGCCTGACCGACGATGTTGCTCAGCGCGTTGAAAAGGAAGTGCGGGTTCATCTGCGCACGCAGCTGCAACAGCTCGGCCTCGCGGCTGGCGGTCTCCGCACGGACGAGCCGGAGCTCCGTGCCGCGCGATTCGATCTCGTGCCGGATGAGGAAATACAACGCGGTCCACGCGACGTAGATGGTGCCGCGCAGGATCAGCACGCCGTAAATCAATTGCTCGGGGACCGCCGGCATGCCGAGCACGTGGCGCATGCCCTCGATGGCGAGGAGGTCGAGCATCGTCGCGGCCACGCAGGCCGCGGCGATGGGACCGGCGCGCCGCAGGATCTTGAAATCGTGCGCCGGCCAGCGCCGGTAGAGGCGCCACAGGCCGAGCGTGATGGTGAAACCGACCGCTTGCCGGATGAGCGTGACCGGCACGATCGCCGCCCAATCGCTGAGCACCGTCATGGTCAGCAGCATGAAAAACGGGGTCAGCAGCAGCCACCCGCCGATTTGCAGCGGCCAGAAAAGTCTCTTGGTGGTGAGAAGGGAGTTGACCAAGTTGCCGGCAAATTGGTCACGCGGCCCGGCATGGCGAACCAATAACCGGCTTTTGTCCGTCACCTGGGGAGGTTTTCCTTCGGCGACCGGTGAATGTCGCCGGACAACGGCAGGCTTCCTCCTCAAGGACTCATACGGCCAATTTGTCCTTGAGGTAAGGTGCGGTGGGGCTGCGCTTGACGCGGGTGATGCCGTGCAACGGGCCTTGGTAGAGGATCTCGCCGCCGGCGGGGCCGCCGCCGGGACCGAGCTCGATCAGCCAGTCGGCCTCCGCGAGCAGGTCGAGGTGGTGCTCAATGACGACGACGCTGTGACCTTGGTCGACAAGGTTATGCAGCACGCGGATGAGTTTCTCGCAGTCGCTGAGGTGCAGGCCGATCGTCGGTTCCTCGAGGAGGTAGAGGTTGCGCACGGCGAGGCCGCGCGAGCGTTCCTGGTAGGTCTTGAGACCGGTGGTGAGCTCGGTGACGAGCTTGAGGCGCTGGGCCTCGCCGCCGGACAGCGTGGGGCTGCTCTGGCCGAGCGTGAGGTAGCCGAGGCCGCAGGCGACCATCAGTTCGCAGACTTCCTTGAGCTGCGAATGGAAGTCGAAGAACGCCGCCGCCTCCTCGAACGAGAGCTGCAGCACCTGGCCGATGGATTTGCCCTTCCAAGTGATGTCGTTCAGCTCCGCGCTGTAGCGGGAGCCGCGGCAGCCATCGCAGGGCTGATAGGAGTCGGGCATGAACGCCATCTCGAGCTTGATGCGGCCGGCGCCGGAGCAGGCTTCGCAGCGTCCGCCGGCGGTGTTGAACGAGAAGCGGCTGGCGCTGTAGCCATGCACCTTGGCCTCGGGCAGCGAGGCGAAGAACTGCCGGATGAGGTCGAAGATGCCGAGGTAGGTGGCCGGCGTGGAGCGCGGCGTTTTGCCGATGGGGGATTGGTCGACCTCAATCACGCTCTTGAAGCCGTGCGCGCCGCGCAATTCGGCGAACGGCAGGGCGGGCTTGGCGGTGGAAGGAGCGGCGGACTCGGGGGCGAAGCCGGTGAACTTGACGAAATCGCGGCCGGTGAGGCGCGCCTGCTTATGTTTGATCGCGCAGGTGACGGCGGGATGCAGCACGTCGCGGAAGAGCGTGGATTTGCCCGCGCCGCTGGGGCCGCAAACCATGATGAGGCGGCCGAGCGGAAACTGCAGCGACTGATCGGTGAGGTTGCGGTAGCGGATGCCGTCGAGCGCGAGAAAATCGGGCGAGGCACTTTGGGCTAGGGGCGCAGTTTTGCGGCGTCCTTTCGCACGATCCTGGGTGCTGCGAGACTGGGCCGCGACAGTTGGAACTTCCCGATAAGCACCGCGCAGCGGGTGCGGGATGCCTTGCTCGAGGTAGCGGCCGGTCAGCGAGGCGGTGCTGCGCTTGATGCCGGCGGGCGTGTCGTTGGCGAGGACTTCGCCGCCGTGCAGGCCGGCGCCGGGGCCGAGGTCGATGATGCGGTCGGCGCGCTCCATGAGCACGTCGTCGTGTTCGACGACGAGGAGCGTGTTGCCCTTGGCGCGGAGGGCTTGGAGCGTGTCGATCAGGCGGTCGTTGTCGCGGGCGTGCAGGCCGATCGAAGGCTCGTCGAGCACGTAGAGGACGCCGGAAAGATTGGAGCCGAGCTGCGCGGCGAGGCGGATGCGCTGGGCTTCGCCGCCGGAGAGCGTCTCGGTGGGACGATCAAGCGAGAGATAGTCGAGGCCGACGTGCGCGAGGAAGCGGAGGCGCTCCTCGATCTGCGGCACGATGTCCTGGGTGATGAGCTTGCCGCGGGCGTCGAGTTGGAGGTGGCGCAGCGTGGCGAGCAGCGGACCGGGCGTGAGGCGGAGCAGATCGGGCAGGGAGATGGAGTCCGTCTGCGCGTCCTTGGCGCCCCGGCGGGATAAGGGCAATTTCACGGCCCGCGCGATGCGGTGGAGACGGTCGCCGGCGCAGGTCGGGCAGAGCTTGCCGTGGGAGGAAGGATCGTCGGGGTCGAAATGGCGGAGCGCATCGGCGACCTCGGCGGACATTTCCTCGTCCTCGTTGGGCTTGAGCATCCATTCGTAGATACGACCGTGGCCGCGGCAGGTCGGGCACCAGCCCTTGGGCGAGTTGAAGGAAAATTGCTTCGGGTCGAGCTCGGGAAAGGATTCGCCGGTGACGATGTCGGTGCGCGTGGTGGAGAACCACGAGAGCACGTCGCCGGCAGGCGTGAGGAGGAAGCAGGCGCCTTTGCCGAGACGGAGCGCGGTCGCGAGGGCCTGTGCCGGAGAGTCGAGGGTCGCGGAACGAGGCTCGGGAGACGGCGGAGATTTTTTGCGGCTTTGGGCCTTGGGCTTGGGTGTGCCGCCGAGCGCCTTCAGGTCGGCGATGACCACTTCGATGTCGTGCTCCTTGTAGCGGTCGAGCTTGGTGAAAGTGTCGACGCGCAGCAGGCGGCCGTCGGCGCGCATGAGCTCGTAGCCTTGCCGCTCGATCCACTTGGCGATCGGCTCGTGGTGGCCTTTGCGGCTGCGGATGAGCGGAGCGCAGAGGTAAAGGTGCTTGGCCTTGCGCGCGGCGGGCGTCGCGAGGGTCTTTTCGAGGAGAGCGCGGAGTTGGGCGGGGGAGAGCGGCGTGACGGGCCGGTCGGTTTCCGGGTGATGTTGCACGCCGAGCCGGGCGTAGAGGAGGCGGAGGTATTGCGCGACCTCGGTGATGGTGGCGACGGTGGACTTGCGTGAACCGCGGGTGACGCGCTGCTCGATGGCGACGGTCGGAGGAATGCCGGTGAGACGGTCGATGTCGGGACGCGGAAGCTGCTCCACGAACTGGCGCGCGTAGGGCGACATCGACTCCATGAAACGGCGCTGGCCCTCGGCGAAGATGATGTCGAAGGCGAGGGTCGACTTGCCCGAGCCGGAAACGCCCGTGACCACGGTGAGCTCGTGGTGCGGGATCGAGAGCGAGATGTTCTTCAGGTTGTTCTCACGGGCGCCGAGGAGGTGCAGAGCAGAGCGCTGAGTGCTGAGCGCGGAGCGCTCGGTTGCATAATTTGCGGCGGACTCAGCGGCGAGGAGTTCGCCTTCCGGCCCTCCGCACTCCGCGCTCAGCGCTGCGCGCAAAAACGGCGAGGTCGCCGTTTTCGCGGCGGCGATCTGCTCAGGTGTGCCTTCGGCCACGATGCGGCCGCCGCCGGCGCCGGCTTCGGGGCCGACTTCGAGAATCCAGTCGGCGGACTTCAGCACGTCGAGATTGTGCTCGATGACGATCACGCTGTGGTCGCGATCGACGATGCGCTGCAAGACGGACAGCAGGCGCTTCACGTCGTGCCGGTGGAGGCCGGTGGTGGGTTCGTCGAGCAGGAGCAAAGCACCTGCTGAGCTTTCAGCTTTCAGCTTTCGGCTCTCAGCTTCGGATGCGGAAGGCTGAGCGCTGATCGCTGAATGCTGACCGCCGGCGTATTCGGAAAGGTAGCGGACGAGTTTGAGGCGCTGAGATTCGCCACCGGAGAGGGTGTTCAGCGGCTGTCCGAGCGTGAGGTAACCGAGGCCGACGGCCTCAAGCGCGGCGAGGCGGGAGCGGATGGCGGCATGATCGGCGAAGAAGGCGACCGCGTCGCCGACGGTGGTCGCGAGGAGATCGGCGACGGATTTGCCCTGCCACTGGATCGCGAGCACCTCGGGCTTGAAGCGGCGGCCTTCGCAGATCGGGCAGGGGACGAACACGTCGGAGAGGAACTGCATCTCGACGCGCTCGCTGCCGAGGCCCTGGCAGTGGTCGCAGCGGCCTTCGCCGCTGTTGAAGGAAAAACTGGAAGCGTTGAAGCCCGCCTGCTGGGCCGCGGGCGTCTGCGCGTAGAGCTCGCGGATGAGATCCCAGGCTTCGCTGTAGAGCGCGGGATTCGAGCGCGGCGTGCGGCTGAGCGGGGATTGATCGACGAGCACGATCTCGGAAAACGCCGCGTCGCTCTCGATGCGCGCGATGGTCGCCGGGTCCTCGGTCATCTGGTTGCGCTGCGCGAGGAGGCCCTGATGGATGACGTTGTCGAGCAGCGTGGATTTGCCCGAGCCGGAGACGCCGGACAAGCAAACCAAGCGCTCGAGCGGCAGCGCGAAGCTGAGATTGGCGAGGTTGTGTTTCGAGGCCTGCGAGAATCGGAGCCACTTGGTTTGCTTGGCTCGTGGATTTGGGACTTTCGATTTGGGATTGGTCGCGGCGACCGGACGCCGTTGGGCGGGGATTTCGACGGATTCGCGGCCGGAGAGGTAGCGGCCGGTGATGCTGCGGGGCGAGCGGAGCAGCGCGGCGACGTCGCCTTGGAACACGATCTCGCCGCCGCGCGCGCCAGGCTCGGGGCCGATCTCGAGCACGTGGTCGGCGGCGCGGATCATCGCCTCGTCGTGTTCGACGACGACGACCGTGTTGCCCGCATCGGTCAGCGTGCGGATGATGCCGATGAGACGGTCGATGTCGCGCGGGTGAAGGCCGACGGATGGCTCGTCGAGGACGAAGAGCGTGTCCACGAGCGAGGTGCCGAGGCAGGACGTGAGGTTGACGCGCTCCACTTCGCCGCCGGAGAGCGTGCGCGAGGGACGGTCGAGGGTCAGGTAGCCGAGGCCGACTTGTTCGAGGTAGCGCAGGCGCGCGACGATGGAGTCGTGGGCGAGCGTGGCGCTGTGCGCCTCGGAGATTTTGGATTCGCGATGCTCGTTTTTGGATTTCTGGACCAGCTGGAGGAGTTCGCTGACGGGGAGTTGGTAGAGCTGCGGAAGCGTGTGGCCGCGCCATTGCCAGCAGAGGGCCTCGGGCTGGAGGCGCGTGCCGCGGCAATCGGGGCATTCGTTGTAGGTGCGGAAGCGCGAGAGGAAGACGCGCACGTGCATCTTGTAGGTCGTCTTCTCGAGGTAGCGGAAGAAGCCCTTCAGCCCATACCAATACTTCGGCCACGCCTTGTCCTCGCCGTTGTAGCCGGGCGAGCCTTCGATGACGAAGGACTTCTGCTCCTCGGTGAGCGTGACGAAGGGCACGTCGGTGGGGATGCCCTGTTGGCGCGTGAACTTGAGGAGATCGCGCTTCGATTCGCCGTAAACTTCGCCTTCCCACGCCTTGATCGCGCCGGCGTCGATCGAGAGCGAGTGGTCGGGGATGGCGAGGCGGTAGTCGATGTCGATGACGCGGCCGAAACCACGGCAGCGCGGACAGGCGCCGAGCGGCGAGTTGAAGGAGAACAGGCCGGGCGAGGCGGGTTGAAAGGTGCGGCCGGTCCGCGGCGAGTGCAGGCCGCGCGAGAAATGTCCGGCCGACGCGAACGGCTCCGGGGTGAACAGATGGACCTCGCCCTGACCGAAGTGGAGCGCGGTCTCCGCGGCTTCGAGGAAGCGCGCCTTGTTCTCCGCCGCGATGCGCACGCGGTCCTGGATCACGAAGAGCGACGTCGAGAGGCGGGTGTCGAGGCTCGCGGGCGCGGCGAGAAGATCGTCGAGCGTGGCGAGGGCGGGCGGGCCGTCCGGCGACGGGAGCAGCACGCGCGTGTAGCCTTGGTTCTTGAGCGGGGCGAGAATCTCGGGCCAGGCAAGGTTGGCGGGCTTGGTGACCTTGAAGGCGATGAGCAGCGTCGCGGCGGGGTGGGCGGCGTGCGTCTTCCGCCAGATGGTCTGCGGCGTGTCGTCCTCGACCCGCTCGCCGGTGGCGGGGTCGTAGCAGGCGGCGACGTGGCTGAACCAGACTTTGAAGAAATCCGTCAGCTCCGTCATTGTGCCGACAGTCGAGCGCGAGGTCTTGACGGTGTTGGTCTGCTCGATGGCGATGGACGGGCGGATGTTCTCGATCGAGTCGACCTTGGGCTTGTCGAGCAGTTCGAGGAACTGGCGCGTGTAGGCGGAGAACGTCTCGACGTAACGCCGCTGTCCTTCGGCGTGGAGCGTGTCGAATACGAGGGAGGACTTGCCCGCGCCGCTCAGGCCGGTGACGACGATGTAACGGCCAAGGGGCAGATCGAGGTCGAAGCCCTTGAGGTTGTTCTGACGGACGCCGCGCAGGCGGATGGATTCGGTCGGAGAGGCAGGCACCGTGCCCACGAATGGGCACGCCGAAGCGAAACGCAACTCACCGGATGCCGGCGCGGCGGTCTGCTGACAGGGTGTTGTCAGGAGCCGGGCTGGAAACCGGCGGGAGGGCCGGGCCGCGCGCGACTCAGACCTTCACCAAGTTGGCGAACAGGTCGAGGTGGGCGCGGATCTGGCGGTCGGCGGTGAACTCCGCAAGGGCATGGGCGCGGGCGGCGCCGCTGAAGCGCCGGCGGAGGCCCTGCTCGCGGATGAGTTTGTCCAGCGCCGCGGTGAAGCCCGCGTGGTCGAGGTTGGGCAGCAGGTAACCGGATTGCCCATGCACGAAGCACTCGCCCACGCCGACGATGTCGTAGGCGACGGTCGGCAGCCCGTGGAGCTGGGCCTCAATGAGGAAGTTCGAGAGCGACTCGCTTTGCGAGGCGAGCACGGCGATGTCGGACGCCAGATAAAGCGGGGTCGGGTCGGGTTGGTAACCGAGGAAGCGCACGCGTCCGCCTAGGCCGAGGTCGTGGGCGAGGCGTTCGCAGCTCTTGCGGGTGACGCCTTCGCCGGCGAGCCAGAGTTGCCAGTCGAGGTAACCCGGGAGCTTGGCGCAGATCTCGATCAGTTCGCGCTGGTTTTTCTCCGGGCGAAACATCGCCACGTTGAGCATGACGACCGTGCTGGGATTCGCGCCGTGGAAGCGGCGCAGGCCGTGGTTGCGCGGGCCGTCGGCGTCGTGGGAGCGCAGCACGGGGTTGTGGATGACGGTGATCTTGTGCGCGGGGAGATCGTGTTCGTCGGTGAGCACGCGCTTTGCGACGTGGCTGTTGGCGACGATGTGGCGGCAGAGGCGCAGCGAGCGGCGGAAAAGCCAGGGCAGGGATTTGCCGGTGCGCATCGTGCAGATGACCGCGGCGTGGGGCAGGCGGGCCTGGATGAAGCCGGCGTAGCAGTTGGCCATGCGGCCCATGCAGAGCACGAGATCCGGGGCGGCCTCGCTGGCGGCGCGGAGCAGGCCGGGGGCGAACCAATCGAGGTGAAAATCGAAGGGCTGGAGCGAGCGGAAGGCGAAGGGTTGGTTCTCGGCGTCGTCGCCGAGCGCACCGCGGGGGCGGAAGGTGAGCAGCGTGACCTCGTGGCCCGCCTTGGCGGCGGCCGCGCCGAGGAAGACGGCGTGCCGCTCGGTGCCGCCGCTGCGTAGGTAGTCTTGGACGATCAGGATTTTCATTGCTCCCCGGAGATTCGGGCTAAAGTCATCATTCTATGAACCACCCGCTCGTCAACTTGCTCGTGCGCTGGCTGATTCTCGCTCTCGGCGTCGGCCTGAGCGCGACGCTGGTGCCGGGCATCGATTACAGCTCGGGCGCGACGCTCGCGCTCGTGGTGGTGTTGCTCAGCCTGTTCAACGCGGTGCTCAAGCCCCTGTTGGTGCTGTTCACGCTGCCCTTCATCGTCTTCACGCTCGGCATCGGCGTCTGGCTGATCAACTCGCTGCTCTTTTATTTCGTGGGCAAGCTGGTGGACGGGTTTCATGTGGCGGGGTTCGGCTCGGCGATGCTGGGCGCGCTGATCGTCAGCCTCACGAATCTGTTCCTCAGCCAGATGCTGCGCCGGGCGGCCACGCCGCCGCCGGCACCGCCGCGGACAGGCCGGCGGGATGACGTGATCGACGTCTGATCCGGCCGCGTTGCCGGGTGGCGCGGCGTGCCGGCGAAATTACGCCCATCGAGGGACCGAGTTTGCGTTTGACCGAGGGGAGGACGAGGGCGACTTTCCCCGCTCATCACTTCACGCCTATGTCAGACGCAATTTACGACTTGGTAGTCATCGGTGGCGGCCCCGCGGGTTACGCGGCGGCGATCCGCGCCGGTCAACTCGGCAAAAAGGTCGCCTGCATCGAGCTCGAGCGCGCCGGCGGCACCTGCCTGAACTGGGGCTGCATCCCGACCAAGGCGTTGCTGAAGAGCGCGGAGCTCTACCGCACCATCCAGAAGGCCGAGAGCTACGGCCTGAGCGTGCAGGGTCTGGCGTTCGACTTCGAGAAGGTCATTCAGCGTTCGCGCGGCGTCTCGGCGCAGATGGCCAAGGGCATCGAGTTTCTCTTCCGCAAGAACAAGGTCGATTACTTCGTCGGTCGCGGCCAAGTGACCGTGCCCGGCATGGTCGAAATCATCGAGGGTGAGCACAAGGGGAAGTTTTTCCGCACGAAAAACATCCTGCTCGCCACCGGCCAGAAGCCCCGGGCGCTCCCCGGCCTGCCGGTCGACGGCACGCGCGTGATGACCTCCCGCGAGGCGCTCGCCGCCAAGACCCTGCCGAAATCCATCGCCATCATCGGTGCCGGCGCCATCGGCGTGGAGTTTGCGTATTTCTTCAACGCCTTCGGCGCGAAGGTGACGCTGATCGAAATGCTGCCGCAGATCCTGCCCGTCGAGGACGAGGAAGTCGCCAAGACGCTCGAGCGCAGCTTCGCCAAGCAGGGCATCGCCGTGCACACGGCGACGAAGAGCGAGAATATCCGCGTCGGCGAAAAGACCGTGAAGCTCGACCTTGTGAAGGACGGCGCCAAGACCGAACTCGAAGTCGAGACCGTGCTCGTCGCCATCGGCATCGTTTCCGCCATCGACGGCCTGTTCTCCGCCAAGTTGAAGGTCGAGACCGACCGCGGCTTCGTAAAGGTCGACGCCAATTACCAGACCAGCGTGCCCGGCATCTATGCCGCCGGCGACATCCAGGGCCCGCCTTGGCTCGCGCACGTCGCGACGTTCCGCGCGGTCAACGCCGTCAACGGCATGTTCGGTCACAGCAAGCCGAAGCAGGTCGGCAATTTTCCGGGTTGCACCTACTGCCAGCCGCAGGTCGCCAGCACGGGCTTGACCGAGAAGGCCGCCAAGGAAAAGGGCCTCGCCTACAAGATCGGCAAGTTCCCGTTCACCGCGGTCGGCAAGGCCGTTGCCGCGGGCGACTCCGAGGGCTTCGTGAAGGTCATCAGCGACGCCAAGACCGGCGAGATTCTCGGCGTGCACATCCTCGGCAACGAGGCGACGGAGCTGATCGCCGAATACGGTCTGGCGATGAACCTCGAGGCCACGATTGAGGACATCCATCACACGATCCACGCGCACCCGACGCTGTCCGAGGCGCTCGGCGAAGCCGCCGCCGCCACGACGAACGAGGCGATCCATATCTGATCGTCGCGTCGGGCGTATGCCGTGCGCTCGACGCGCGGCACGAGACCAAAACGAAGGCCGGCAATTTGCCGGCCTTTTTCGTGGGTGAATTCGGTGCTCTCCCGAGTGGGCTATCAGCCGAAGCCCAAACGAAAACTGGTGCGAGTGCCGGGAGTCGAACCCGGATCAATGGCTTCGGAGGCCACTACACTATCCATTGTGCTACACTCGCAAAAACAACGTGCGGAGCATTCGCCGGCACTGGCCAAACTCAAGCCGTTTTGCACGGCCCAGCCAGCTCGTCAGCGCAGCACGTATTTGATCAACACGAAGCCGCCAACCAGCAGCACCATGAAAATCACGGTGAAAAGCTCGAGGTATTTGTCGAGCAGGCGCTTGATCGGCGGACCGAAAAAATAGATGGCTCCGGCGACGAGCACGAAGCGTCCTGTGCGGCCGATGGCGGACGCACCGACCAGCGTCCACAGGCTGACCTGCTCATGGAAAACGCCCGCGGCGATCGTGAACACCTTATAGGGGATGGGCGTGAAGGCGGCCGTGAGGATCGCGAGAAAGGCGTTCTGTCCGTAAAGCTCCGCGACCTTGTCCCACGCTGCTCCGTAATGCAGCAGGTCGAAGATGATCCAGCGTCCGAGCGGCTCCGCCGCGTAGCCGATGGCGTAGCCGGCCATGCCACCTGCCACCGAGCCGACCGCGCACCAGAGTGCGAACTTGAAGGATTTTTTCGGCGCGCCCATGCAGAGCGCGATGAGCAGCACGTCCGGCGGGATCGGAAAGAACGACGACTCCACGAACGCGATCAACACCAGCGCGGCGAGGCCGTGCGGCGTGTCGGCCCAGTGCAGGACCCAAGCGTAAAGCCGCTTCAGCAGGTTTGGCTTGGCCGGGGAATGCGTCAGGTGCGGGACGACGTCGCTCATGGGCGGGAATAAAAAAGGGCAGGTCGCATGCGATCCTGCCCAGGACGGAAAATTCAGCGCGGCTCAGACGTCCGGCTTGGTCTTGCGGAGGCCCTGCACGCGGTCGCCGTCCTTCCACTGGCCGCGCTTCTTGAGGATCGCGACGCGCTCGAAGCGCTTGAGGACATTGCGCTTCACGACGAGGCCGCCGCCGGACTTGAGACTGTTGTGCTGGGACATAAAGGGAGTCGGATTAAGGTGAGATCGAACTTGGGAAAGGGGCGGGTGTAGAGTTCGCGATAGCCCATGACAAGTATTTTTCGCCCACGCTCTCCGCCGAGACCTCGATCCACTGGGGAACTTGGTAAGGATGCCGCGCGTGCACCCAATTGCTCAACGCCGATGCGTTGGCGGGCAGGCACTTAAACCAGATGCGGAATTCCTCGTCCTGCGTCAGCTTCCCTTCGAAATGGTAGAACGAGGTGAGCGGGCCCTCGACTTGGGCACAGGCGGCCAGCCGGGCTTCGACCGCGCCCCGCGCCAGTCGCTCGGCATCCGCGCGTTGGCCGGTGGTCGTCCACGCGATGATCATGCGGCCAGTCTGGCGAGCGCCGGCCGTTCGCCAAGCCAAAGCCGGCGCCTTGACCGGGGAAAAGATTTCACCCTTGACGCACCTCCGGCCCGACGTAGGGCTATCCCTTCCTTTTCCCAAACCATGAGAGACGAATACATCAAGGAAGCCCAAAAGGTCATCCAGGACCCGAACGTGCTGATCAACGTGGTGTCCCGCCGCGTGAAGCAACTTCGCCGGGGCAGCCGTCCGCTCGTGGAATCGCTGGAGAAGCTCAGCCCCGAGGACATCGCCCTGCGCGAGGTCATCGAAGGCAAGATCAGCTACGAAGTCACCCACGCCTAAGCGGGCCGCATCCGGCTCCCTCCCAGCGAAGCGCGGCACAACGGCCGCGCTTCTTTTGTTTGCGGACCCGGCGCCGGCCGTGAAGGCTGGCCCCGATTTTTCCTGTCATGGGACACGACCGCGACTTCCCGTCGCGTTCCCGACCGCGCCACACTGACCTTTCCACCCTCATGGCCGCCAAGCCGCACGATTCCGCCCGCTTCACCGAAATGCGCAACCCGAAGGCGCTGCGGGATTTCTTCATCCACGACAAGTTCGAGGCGGGGGTGAAGCTGGTGGGCACCGAGGTGAAATCGATCCGTGCCGGCAAGGCTCAGATCACGGACGCATTCTGCCGGTTGGAAAAAGGCGAGGTGTGGCTCTACGGCGCCTACATCGAGGAATACTCGCACGGCGGGCTCTCGCAGCACGCGCCCCGGCGTCCGCGCAAGCTCCTGCTCAAGGCGAACGAGATCCGGAAGCTCCAGCAGGCCGTCGACACCGGCGGCCGGGTGCTCGTGGCGCTGCGCCTGTATTTCAAGGCGGCGTTGGTGAAGGTCGAGATCGCGACGGCGAGCGGCAAGAAGCAGTTCGACAAGCGCGAGGACATGAAAAAACGCGAGCAAAACCTCGAAGCCCGCCGCGCCCTCAAATTTCGCCGATGAAGCCCAAGCCATCCCTGCGTCTCCCCCGATCAGTCACGGTGCGTGTCCCTGGCAGCACCTCGAATTGCGGTGCGGGGTTCGACACGCTCGGCATGGCCGTGAACCTCTACAACGACGTCACGGTGCGGCGCGCCCGGCAGCCGGGAGCCCGGCCCGCCACCGCGGCCGCTGCGGCGGGCACGGCGATGGCGGCGGAGGCGGCGGCGGAATTTTTCCGGCGCACGGGCGTGGCGCCTTTTGGTTTCGTGTTCCGCATCGCGGGCGATGTGCCAATGTCGCGCGGACTCGGCTCCAGCGTGACGCTGCGTGCTGGCATCGTGGCGGCGCTCAACGAACTCAGCGGCGCGCGCCTCGATAAATCCGCCTTGGCGGCGATCGTCACCGCGCTCGAAGGCCATCCCGACAACGCCACGCCGGCCGTGCTCGGCGGATTCTGCGTGGGGCGCTGCGATCCCGCGACCGGCGAACTGGCCGGAGTGGTGCGGCAGCCGTTGGGGCGCGAACTGGTTTTCGTGGTCGCCTCGCCGGCCCAGCAGTTGGAGACGAAGAAATCCCGCGGCATCCTGCCGAAGCGGCTGCCTTACTTCGACGCGGTGCGGAGCATCAACAGCGCGAGCTACGTCGTGGCGGCTTTCCTCACGGGCGAATACGACCGCCTGCGTCACGCGGTGTCGGATTTCATGCACGAGCCCTACCGGTTGCCCCGCATCCCGGGCGCGCGCGCGGCGATCTCCGCCGGCGTGGAAGCCGGTGCGCTAACCGGCTGGCTCAGCGGCAGCGGTTCGAGTGTGATGTGCGTCGCGCGGCCGGCGCGCGCGCGTGATGTCGGACGGGCGATGGCGGCGGCCTTCGGCACCGCTCAAGTGAAAGCGCGGGTCTATCTGCTGCGCGCCGACAACCACGGGCTCAAGGTCATCGCTCGCCGCTATTGAGTGCGGCCTGTTCTCGCGGCGGGCGCGGACACGGACCGGCGTTTCAGCGGCTGAAAGGGAAGGGCGGGCGCGAGCCGGTCCAGTAGCGCGAAATCTCCTCGGCCAGCACCGTCCACTTGAAGGGCTTGCGGACGACCGCGCGCAGGCAGGAGAGCCGGGCCGCGGGTCCGGAGGTAAGTTCGATTTCGTGCGCGGTGATCATCACGGCCGGGAGCCCGGGACGGAGTTTCTCCACCTCCTGCAGGAATTCCAGACCGTCGAGGCCGGGCATATGATAATCGGTGACGATCAGACCGATGTTCAGACCCGGCAGGGCGCTCAGCGCCTCGCGTGAGCGGGTGAAACTGTGGACGGGGCAGGCCAGTTGCTCGCCCAAGAGTTGCTGCAGGAGATCGAGGTAGGCGGCCTCGTCATCGACGAGCATCACCCCGAGTTCGCGGCTGATGACGGACGCGCCTTGCGGGGTCGTCGAGGGCGCGGCAGAGGTCGTCGAGGGATGCATGGAATCGCGTCTTCTTCGGGCGGGCCCACGCCTGAAGGGGTGCAGTATGGGATGGAATATCGGTCGCAGGGTGGCCAGCTTAAATCCTGTCGTCCCGCCATGCTGCACCTCGTCCTCTACCAACCGCGCATCGCTCCCAACACGGGCAATATCGGCCGCATGTGCGCGGTGACGAAATCCCGCCTCCATCTGATTCATCCGCTGGGGTTTGAGATCACCGACCGGCACTTGCGGCGGGCGGGGATGGATTACTGGTATTCGCTCGATGTGCACCAGCACGAGAACTGGGAGGCCTTCAAGGCGAGCCCGGCGGCCCCGCGCCGGCTGTGGCTGTTCACCACTCACGGCGCGCGCAGTTTCTGGGACGTCTGCTACGAGGACGGCGACGGCTTGGTGATGGGCAACGAGGAGGCGGGCGTGCCGGAGCACATCCATGCCGAGTTCGGCTCCGAGCGGCGGATCAAGATCCCGCACGCGAACGGTGCGTTGCGCTCGCTCAATCTCTCCACCGCGGCCGGCATCGCCTGCTACGAGGCGCTGCGCCAGATCGGGTTGCCCGCCAGCTGAGCGGAGCGCGGCCGCGCGCGGCGCCGCTCAAATCTCATCCAGCCGCACGCAGGCGGCCTCATGCCCCGGACCAGTCGCGCGCAAAGCGGGAGTCGCGGTGCGGCAACGTTCCTGCGCGTGCGCGCAACGTGGATGAAAAGGACAGCCGCTGGGCGGATTCATCGGCGAAGGCGGATCGCCGGCGAGCACGATGCGCGGTCGCCCCGCGTCGGCCTGAATCGTGGGAATCGCGCTGATGAGAGCGCGCGTGTAGGGATGGCGAGGACGCTCAATGACGTCCTCGGCCCGGCCGAGCTCCACGATCTTGCCGAGATACATCACGGCGACGCGGTCGGAGATGTGTTTCACGACCGACAGGTCGTGGGCGATGAAGAGCAGCGCGAGGTCCATCCGGCGCACGAGGCCGGCGAGCAGATTGAGGATCTGCGCCTGGATCGAGACGTCCAGGGCCGACACCGGCTCGTCCGCGATGAGCAACTTCGGCTCCAGCGCGAGCGCGCGGGCGATGGCGATGCGCTGACGCTGGCCGCCGGAGAACTCGTGCGGATATTTCCGGACAAAGCGCGGAGCGAGCCCGACCAACTCCATCAAGTGCGCGACTCGCGCCGGGATCTCTGCCGCCGGGTAGATGCCGTGCACCTGCAGGGGCTCCGCGAGCGTGGCGTAAATCGTCAGGCGGGGATTCAGCGACGCGAACGGATCCTGGAAAACCATCTGCATGTCGCGCCGCGCCGCGAGCAACTCCGCCGGCGTGCACCGGGTGAGATCGCGCCCGGCCAACGTGACGGTGCCGGAGGTCGCGGGCAGCAGCTGCATGATGGTGCGGGCGAGCGTGGATTTGCCGCAGCCGGATTCGCCGACGAGCCCGAGCACTTCGCCGCGGTGCAGCGTGAGCGAGACGCCGTCGACCGCCTTCACCGTGCCGACCTGGCGGCGCACGACAAAACCCGACTCCACCGGGAAGTGGGTCTGAACGTCCTGCAACTGGAGGATCGGTGCGGACATCGTTCAGATTTCGCCGCGCTGCACGCGCAAGCAGGCGGATTCGTGGTGCGCGGACACGGCGCGCAACACCGTGGGTTCGCGATGGCAGGAATCGATGGCCGCGTCGCAGCGCGGGGCGAAAGGGCAACCGGCGAGCGGCTTCGAAAGATCCGGTGGCAAGCCCGGGATGGTGTAGAGCGTCTCGCCCTTCGGTTGCAGGGCAGGAATCGAGCGCTGGAGCGCGCGGGTGTAGGGATGGCGCGGCTGCGCGAAGAGTGGGCGCGTCGGCGCACGCTCGACGATGCGCCCGGCATACATCACCTGCACGCGGTCGCAAAGGCCGGAGACCACGGCGAGGTCGTGCGTGATGAAGATCACCGCCATGCCGGACTCCCGCTGCAGCCGCTGGATCAACTCGAGGATCTGCGCCTGCACGGTCACGTCGAGCGCGGTGGTCGGCTCGTCGGCGATGAGCAGCTCGGGTTTGGTGATCAACGCCATTGCGATCATCACGCGCTGGCGCATGCCACCGGAAAATTCGTGCGGGTATTGGCGCAGCCGGCGTTCGGGTTCGCCGATGCCGACGGCGGCCAACATCTCCACGCCGCGCGCGAGCGCCTCGCGCCGGCTGATGGATTCGTGGATCAGCAGGGGCTCGATGAGCTGGTCGCCGATTCGCAGGTAGGGATTCAGCGAGGTCATCGGGTCCTGGAAGATCATCGCGAGGCGCTTGCCGCGGATGGCGCGCGCCTCGGCCGGCGTGCAGTTCAGCAAATCGGTGCCGTCAAACAGTGCCCGTCCGCCCTCGATGCGTCCGGGAGGCTGCGGCACCAGCCCCATCAGCGAGTAACAAGTGACGGATTTGCCCGAGCCGGATTCACCCACGAGACCGAGCGTCTCGCCGCGCTCGATCGCAAAGCTCACGCCGTCCACCGCGCGGGTGACGCCGCTGCGGGTGTGGAAGGAGGTGCGGAGATCCTCGACTTGGAGCAGGGGCACGGCGTTCAGGACAGCGGTGGAGCGGAGCGCAACAGCTCCGCGTAAAGCGACTCATGCCGCGCGATCATCCGCGCAACGGAAAAATTCCGCGGCACCTCGGTGCGGCCGCGCTGCACGATGGCTTCCACCTCCGGACCGCCGGTGAGCACGCGGCGCAGCGTGTCGGCGAGCGCCGCGGCGTCGTGGGTGGGGAAGAGCCAGCCGTTCTGGCCGTGGGCGATGATGTCGGGCACGCCGGGCGCATCGCTGCCGATGGCGGCGCAGCCGGCGCTCATGTAATCGATCAGCACCAGCGGCAGGCCCTCGTAATGGGTGGAAAGGACCGCGGCGCGGCAGCGGTGGTAGATCTCGGCAGCGTTGGTCACGCGGCCGGGGAAATCGACGCGATCCGCCAGCCCGAGCTGGCGCGCGAGTTTTTCGCAGGCGGTGCGGTGGGATTGCTTGCCGTCGCCGCCGAGAATGAGACGGCCGGTCCAGCCGGTGTCGGCGAGCCTCCGCGCGGCGCGGATGAGCGTGGGCTGGTCCTTCTGCCGGGCAAAGCGCGCCACCATCACGATGTCCTGCCCGCGCGCGGCGAAGGGCGGGGCGCCGGCCGCGTAGCGCGAGGGATCGGAGCCGTTGTGGATGATTTCCACGCGCGGACCGGTCACGCGCAGGCGGCGGATGTGGTCGGCGACGCCCTGGGAGACGCAGATCGTCGCACTGGTGCGCGCGGCCAGCGGCCGGGCCGACCAGAGGCGCCACGGCGCATAGCGTTCGCAATTCTGCTCGATGTGCACCACGACCGGCACGCTGGCGGCGAAGGCGGCTTGGCGGCCCCAGATGTGCTCGCTAAAACCGTGCGCCGCGAACACGTGCGGCCGGAAGTGCGCGATGAGTTCGCCGAGTTGGCGGCGGGTCGTCCACTTCGGCCAGTCGGCGACCCAGGCGGTGCGGAGGCCGGTGGCGTCGATCTGCTGCTGCATGGAGCGGGGCAGTTCGACTTTTTTGCGGCGCAGCACGAGGAGAGGCTCGAAGTTGCCCGTGCCGAGGTGTCCGCAGGCGAGGTCGAGCGCGACCTTGGTGGCGCCGGAGCCGCCGCCGGTGACGAAGTGGAGGATGCGCGGACGTTCGTTCATGCGGCGGGCAGGTGGCGGTCGATGGCGTTCCTGACTTCGGCGAACGTCAAGCGCAGCAGCGGCCGCGGTCCGCTCAGATCCGCGGGGCGCACGATGGTGTGCGCGGTGTCCCACGGGTGCCAGCGGGCCGGGTCGAGCGGGCCGAAGAGCGCCACCACGGGCACGTGGAAGGAGGCGGCGATGTGCAACAGGCCGGTGTCGATGCCGAGCGCGAGGTCCATGCGGCGGAGGAGCGAGTTCACGTCGCGGATGGGCAACTCCCTGCTCCAGTCGTGGCAGTGTGCGCGGGCCTCCACGGGCAGGGCGGCGAGGATCTCGTCGTAGTAAGCGCGGTTGCCGGGCGAATCGCAGAAATGAATCGCGCAGTTGCGCTCCGCGATCAGCCAGCCGAGCACTTCGGCGAAGCCTTCGGGCGACCAGTCCTTCAGTGGGAAAACGGATTTGGCGCAGACGAAGACGCGCCGCCGACCGTCGGGCGCGAGCGCGGCGTCGACGCGCGCATCGACGACGGGGTCGGACCAGTTCTCGTTGTGCGTGTCGAGGATCGGGATGCCGTCTGCGCGGAGCACGTCGAGGAAGCACTCGACCTCGTGCTTGTCGGGGTAAGGCGTGCTGCGCTGGAGCAGGAAGCCGCGGCCCTGCGTGGCGAAGCCGACGCGGTGCGGGATGCCCGCCAACAGCGGCAGCACGGCGCTGGAGAACGAGCGGCGCAGGATGTAGACGCGGTCGTAGCGGCGCGCCCGGAGCAGGCGCGCGCATTGCCAGAGCGAAGTCGGGTGGGGCGACGGACGCTTCTTCGATTTCGGCGCAAAGTAGATCACCTCGTCCTTGTAAGGACAGCGCAGCAGCGTGTCGCCGGAGACAGGCTCGGCGAGCACATCGATCTTCGCATGCGGGAAGGCGCGGCGCAGGTTGCGGAGGGCGGGAATTGCCAGCACGGTGTCGCCGATGAAGCGGTAACGGATCACCAGCACGCGCAGCGGGCGGGGATCGGGATAGACGTTGGACGGCGTCGTGCTCATCCCGCGCGACCGATGCGGCGGAAGGCCTCCTGCGCCGCCTCATTCACATGAGTGGCGGGCCGCCAGGCGAGCAGGTCGACGTCGCCGAGCGCGGCCCAACCTTCGCGGCGGGCGATGGCCACGGCGGCGGTCTCGACGATCGTGAAGCCGGCGTCGCGCAGAATAGCGCAACAGGTGTCGTGCAGCGCCTCGGTGTGAGTCGAGAGCACGATCGTGAGTGGTGCGCCGCTCGCGAGCAGATTGGCCGCGCCGCGGAGCAGGTCGACCTCGGCGCCCTCGACATCGATCTTGAGGAAATGCGGCGCTGGCGCGACACCGGCCGCGATGAGGCCGTCGACATGGCGCACGGGCACCTTCCAGCCGGTGCCGCCGAGGTGCGAGGCGATGGAGCTGGCGCGTTGGCTTTCCTCCCAACCGAACGACATCTCGCCGTCAGCGCCGCTCATGGCATAGGGCAGCACGGTGGCGTTGCGGGCGTCGTTCCAGCGCAGGTGCAACTCGAGCAGGTGGCGGTTGCGGGGATTGGGCTCGAAGGCGAAGACGCGTCCGGCCGCGCCGGCGCAGCCGGACTCGATCAACGCGGTGTAGCCGAGGTGCGAGCCGATGTCCCACACGACGTCGCCCGGCCGCACCAACTGCGGCAAGCAGGCGGCCTTGCCCGGCACGAAGCGGTCGCGGAAGTAATTCCGGCCCGTCGTGATGCTCCACCAACGGCCGCGGTTCGGGCCGCGGCGGATCGGGAGGCGGACGTGAAGGAAGGCGGATTTCAGCAGGCGTTTCATGCGGTGGAGTGGAGTGGTCAGCGGGCGTAAACGTCCGGGTATTCGGGACCGCGGGCCTTGAAGCGGCGGTGCACCCAGAAATATTGCTCCGGCACTTCGCGCACGTGGGCCTCGATCAGGCGGTTCACGCGGATCGCGTCGGCGGTTGCATCGGGGCCGGGGAATTGCTCGAGTTCGGGGAAGACGCGGAGCACATAACGGCCGTCGGCCTCGCGACGGGCGAAGAACGGCACGACCGCGCAGCCGGTCATCTCGGCGATCTTGGCGGTGGCGGTGTTGGTGATGGCGGGCACGCCAAAGAAAGGGAGGATGTCGGACGATTTCGAGCGCTTGCCTTGGTCCGGGGCATACCAGATCACGTGCCCGGCGCGCAGCGCGCGCACGAGGCCGCGCAGGTCGTCGAAGTGCACGGCGATGGACATGTGACGCTCGCGCTGGCGACGCATGAGGTGGGCGACGACGGGGTTGTTGGGATCGCGGTAGAGCCCGCCCATCGCATAGGCCTCGATCATCATGCGGCCGCAGATTTCCAAGGTCGTGAAATGCGCCGTGAGCAGCAGCGCGCCGTGACCGCGCTCGAGCGCGCGTTTGAGGTGATCGAGACCTTCAACCCGGAACGGCGGCAGATCCTCCGGCTCGGCCCACCAGCCGGCCAGCGTCTCGAAGACGCCGAGCGCGAGGGATTGAAAGTGGGCGAGGGCGAGGGCGCGGCGCTCGAGGGCGGATTTCTCCGGGAAGCAGAGAGCGAGGTTGACCTCGGTAACGTGGCGCCGGATGCGCACGAAGTGGAAGATGAACCAGCCCAGTCCGCGCGCGAGGCGGCGTTTTTCCGGCCAGCTGAGTTCATGCAGCAGGCGGAACAAGCCGAGCACGGCCCACATCGGCCAGTGGTTCGGGGTCCAGAGTCGGGTCTGCTCGCTCGCGCGGCTCATGCGCCGCTGGGTTTGGCCGCGTGGCGGTAGAGCTGCGGGTTCAGCGCCGGGTCGTTATACATCTTGAACTGGTAATAGACCGAGAACGTGCGGCGGCGCGCGACGACGTCGGCCAGCAGCTCCTCCAGCGCGGCCGTGAGGTCGGCGCGTTGCTGGCGGATGCGGGCGAGCTTCTCCGCGCATTTGCCGCGGTGCGCCTCGCTGGCGTCGGGGCGCACGGTCTCCTCGTGCATGTGGTATTCCTTCAGCGCGAGGATCGAGAGGCGGTCGACGATCATGCCGGGCGTCTCGGAGTTGCGCGGGCAGCCGTCGGCGGCGGGCTGGAGGGCGGCCACGATGGTCTTGTCCATCTCCTCGATGAAATTGTTGCGCTCCTGATTGTAGCGGTCGATGGCGCGCTTCGCGCGATAGACGGATTCGGCGCCGAGGTCGTCGCGGCGGGCGATGTCCTCCTCGTGCCAGAGCTGGAAATTGCGCAGGTGATTCTCCGTCACAAGGCGGTCGAAGCCTTCTCCCGTGGCAGCGGGGGCGAGTTCATGCCAAGTGGTGGTCAACCGGGCTTGCAGGGCGGCGATGGCGGAGGCGCGAAACATGGTGGAATGGCCGCGCAGTGTGGGCGCATGGCGCGCGGCATGGCAAGAGTGGCTTGGCCGGTGGCGCGGACGCTTCGCTCACGTCGCGCTCATGGCGCCTTGGCTTCGCGCCGCACGGCGGATGCCTTCCGCGAGGCTCACGAGCGGGTGCCAACCGGTGGCCGCGCAGAAGCGATCGTTGCTCAGGCGGCTGTCGTGCACGTCCCATGCGGGCGCCTCGGCCCGCTGCTCGGCGATGGTCCGGCCGGTCTCGCGCTGCACCAGATCGAGCACCTCGCGGATGGTGTGGGATTCACCGGCGCAGAGGTTGAACGTGCCGTCGAGCCGCCGGGCGAGCGCCAGTTCCAGCCCGGAGAGAAAGTCGGTGTAATGGAGGAAATCCTTCCGCGCCGAACCGTCGCCCCACAAGGTCAGCACGTCTCCGCTCAACGCGCAGCGCAGTGCGTGCGGGACGATGCCCTGCATGCGAGCCGGATCGACCGGGTAGCCGTAGGGATTCGAAATGCGCAGGATCGCGCAGGGCAGACCGGTGCGGGCGGCGTGGGTGCGCACGATCTCCTCGGCGGCGAGCTTGGCGCGCCCGTAGTGGCCGATGGGCTGACAGGCGTCGTCCTCGCGGCTCGGGCGGCCCGGGGCGTTGCCGTAAACGGCACCGCCGGTGGAAAAAAACACGAAATGAGGCCGCTCACCCGCGCGTGCGGCGCTTGTGGCGTCGAGCAGGCGTTGCAGGAGCGGGAGGTCGCGGTGCCATTCTCCGCCCGGGTCGCGCTCCGAGGTGGCGGGCAGCGTGCTCCAGCCGAGGTGCAACAGACTGTCGCCGGGCCCGAGCGTCGCGGGATTTTCCAACTCCCGCAGATCGTGCCAGCCGTCGGCGGCGGTGCGCGAGTAGAGCTGGACCTCGTGGCCGGAGGCGCGGAATCGCTCCGCCACCAGCGCCGCGAGACGGCCCCGGCCGCCGGTGAGGTGGAGACGCTGGCCCGTGGCACGCATCGGCGGACGCTGGCAGGGCGGGGCGCGACTTGGCAAGCGCGGGGCGGCGAGTTGCATTTCGCTCTGTCCAAGCGCCGCGCCAGCCGCTAACACGCACCGCCATGGTCAATGTCATCTGCATGAAGTGGGGCACCAAATACGGCGCCGAATACGTCAATCGGCTCCGCTCGATGCTCACGCGCCACCTTCGGCGGCCGCACCGGTTCGTGTGTTTCACGGATGACGGCACCGGCCTCGGGCCGGGCATCGAGGTGCTGCCGCTGCCACCGATGAACCTGCCGGCGGACAAGGAGCGCGGCTGGCGCAAGCTCTCGACCTTCGGCGCGCCGCTGTTCGACCTGACCGGACCGACGCTTTTCATCGACCTCGACGTCGTGATCACGGATTCCGTCGACCCGTTCTTCGATCATCCGGGCGAGTTTTGCATCATCCACGACTGGGCGAAGCCGTGGCGCATCACGGGCAATTCCTCCGTCTATCGCTTCGAGGCCAACAAGCACCCGGAGATCCTCGATTACTTCCTGCGCAACATCGACCGCGTGAAGAGCGAGGTGCGCAATGAGCAGGAATATCTCACGCGCGAGATGCACCGCAAGGGTCTGCTGACCTACTGGCCGAAGGAGTGGTGCGTGAGCTTCAAATACGGCTGCCTGCCGAAGTTTCCCCTCAATCTCGTCAAGGCCCCCGTGTTGCCCGCGGGCGCGCGCATCGTGATCTTCCACGGCACGCCCAACCCGCCCGACGCCATCCACGGGCACCGCAAGGGTCTGCTCCGCCGCGCGCTGCCCACGGCGTGGGTCGCCGAGCACTGGCGCTGAGCGGGCGGGGCGCGCGCGACTCACGGACGGCTTGCCAACGTCGCGCGCGCAGTCGCACGATGGCGTCATGCGTCAGCTCCTCGTCATCCAGCCTTCCGCCCTCGGCGACATCGCCCACGGCTTGCAGGTGGTCGGCGCGTTGCGGGCGCAGCAGCCGGACTGGCAGGTTTCCTGGATCGTGCGCGATATCTTCGCGCCGCTGGTGCGGGCCAGCGCGACAGTGGACCGCGTGTTCGTCTTCCGCCGGCACGGCGGCGTGCGCGGGTTTTTCGCGTTGATGCGCGAAGTGCGGCAGCACCGGTTCGATGCGGTGCTGGACATGCAGGGCCTGCTGCGCTCGGGGTTGATGCTGAAATGGACCCACGCGCAGCGAAAGATCGGCCGCGCCGATGCGCGCGAGGGCGCTACACTCTTCTACGATTCCACCATCGCCGCGCCGCAGCCGCCCGTGCATCCGTTGGAGCGATTGCTCGGTTTCTGTCCGGTGCTCGGGGCCGAGCCGCGGCTGGCGGGACCGCTGGAATTTCGCCACGGCAGCAAGCTCACACTCTCGTTCATGGAACCGTGGCGCGGGCAGCGTCCGGTGCTGATGTTCCCCGACAGCGGCCGCGAGGAGCGCAAGTGGAACGGCTTCGGCGCGCTCGCCTCGCTGCTCGTGCGCGAGTGCGGCCGCAAGGTCGTGTGGGCCGGCACGCATTACCAGCCCTGCCGCGAGGCGTTTCCGGATGGCGCCTTCCTCAATCTCACGGGCAACACCAGCCTCACCTCGCTCACCTCGCTGATCAGCGCGGCCGACTGGGTCATCTCCAACGACAGCGGCGCGATGCATCTCGCCGCCGCCATGGGCGCGCGGACGATCGGCCTCTTCGGGCCCACCGATCCGCAGGTGCGCGGGCCCTATCCGCTGACCGCCGCGACCAACCACGCCATCCAGGCCCCGGTGGGCGACTTGCGCCTGCTGCCGGCCAAGGAGGTCTTCGCGCGCTTCCGCCGCATCAAGGCGCAGGCGGGCGCCGCGCCGTCGCCCTGACGCGCCCAATTTTCGGTTTGGTTGCCGCCGCCAAACCGTCATCTACTCCCTCTCCTTATGCTCGATCCCAAACTCCTCCGTGAATCGCCCGACCTCGTGCGCGCGGCCATCGCCAAGAAGCACCTCGACGTCGACCTCGACGCCGTGCTGGCCATCGATGCGGCCTGGCGTTCGCAGCTCGGCGAGGTCGAGCAACTCCGCGCGAAGCAGAAGGCGGCCAACAACGAGATGGTCGCGCTCAAGAAGGGTTCCCCGGAGTTTCTCGCCAAGGTTCAGGAGATGAAGGCCGTCTCCGCCGACGTGAAGGCGCGCGAGGAAGGGCTCAAGGCGGTCGAGGAGAAATGGCACGCCGCCATGCTTACGCTGCCGAATCTCCCGCACGCCACCGTGCCCGAGGGCAAGACGCCGGAGCAGAACGTCGTGTTCGCCACGCACGGCGACGTGAACGCCGTCTCGCCCGCCGCGCAGCCGCACTGGGAAATCAAGGGCTTCGAGAACCTGCTCGATTTCGGACGCGGCGCCAAGGTCACGGGCGCGGGTTTCCCGTTCTACGTCGGCGACGGCGCCAGGATCGTGCGCGCGCTCTTGCAGTTCTTCTTGGATGAGGACGTGAAGGCCGGCTACACCGAGGTCGCGCCGCCGATCTTCGTCAACGCCGCCAGCGCGACGGCGACCGGTCAGTTGCCCGATAAGGAAGGGCAGATGTATGAGACGACGCCGGACCGCCTTTTTGCGGTGCCGACGGCCGAGGTGCCGCTGACAAATTTCTTCCGCGATGAGATCGTCGAAGAGGACGCGCTGCCGATCAAGCGTTGCGCCTACACGCCTTGTTTCCGCCGCGAGGCGGGCAGCTACGGCAAGGACGTCCGCGGGCTGAACCGCCTGCACCAGTTCGACAAGGTCGAGTTGCTCAAGTGGGTGCATCCGACGCGCAGCTACGAGGAACTCGACGCGCTCCGCGACGACGCCGAGCGCCTGCTGCGCAAACTCGAGTTGCCTTACCGCGTGCTCCTGATGTGCGGCGGCGATCTCGGCTTTTCGCAGTCGAAGAAATACGACCTCGAGGTCTGGGCCGCCGGCCAGAAGCGCTGGCTCGAAGTCTCGAGCTGCTCGAACTTTGAATCCTTCCAGGCGCGGCGCGCGCAGATCCGTTTCCGCAACCGAGAAACTGGCAAGCCCGAGCTCGTGCACACCCTCAACGGCTCCGGTCTCGCCGTGCCGCGCGTGCTCGCCGCCTTGCTGGAAAACAATCTCCAGCCCGACGGTCGCGTGAAGATTCCTGCTGTGCTCGTGCCTTACTTCGGCAAGGAGTTCCTCAGCTTCCGCTGAGCGGCGCCTGCTGTTTCCCGTCGCGCGGCCGAGCCGTCCCATGCCCCGGCCAACCCGACTCGCCGACTTGCCCGCCCGCGCGTTGCGGTTGGCCGAGCTGTTGCCGCTCGCGCGCCTGCATCCCGCCGTGCTGGCTACGGTGAGCGGCGCGCGCGCGCGCGGACCGTGGTGCGTCGCCTTCTCGGGTGGCGCCGATTCTCTCGCGTTGCTGTTGTTGCTCTGGGCGCACTGGCCGGAGCGGCGCCGCCAGTTGGTCGCGCTGCATTTCAACCATCGCCTGCGCGGACGGGCTGCGGCGGCGGATGCGCGTTTTTGCCTTCAGGTCTGCGCCGCGCTCGGGATCCGCGGTCGGGTGGGCGAGTGGCGCGATGCGCCGAAGGCACCGAGCGAGGCCGAGGCGCGCACGGCGCGGCAGGCTTTCTTCGCCCGCGAGATGAAGCGCCGCCGCGCACGCCTGCTCTGGCTCGCGCACCAGCAGGACGATGTGGCGGAGACGTTGCTCATGCGCCTCGCGCGCGGCAGCGGCACGGCCGGGCTCGCGGCTCCGCGCCCGGTGCAGGCGCGGCCGGGCGAACTGCGGCTCCGGCCCCTGCTCATGCTGGCCAAGCGCGACCTCGTGACCGCGCTGCGCTCGGCGGGGATCTCTTGGCGCGAGGACGCAACGAACGCGACCGAGGCGTATTTCCGCAACCGGGTCCGCCAAAATGTAATGCCTGCTTGGCAGCGCGCGGCCGGTCGCGATGTGTTGGGTGGCGTGGCGTTGTCCCGCGAGCGCCTGGAGGAGGACGATGCGGCGTTGGAGATGTGGCTCGAGGGTTTGGCGGCGTTTGACCGGCGCGGCCGCTTGCTGCTGGCCCCGTTGGTGGACAAGCCGCTCGCGCTGTGGCGCCGGGCTCTGCATCGGTGGCTGTTGCGCCACCGTCCGGACACCGATCTTTCGCGACAGGGATTCGAGCAATTTCTGGCGCTGGTCCGGCGCGGCGCCGACACGCGCTTCAGCCTCGGGCGCAGCGCGTTTGCCGTTTTGCGCGCCGGCCGGCTCGAACTGCGGCGGGTCTGAATCCGTTCCGATTTCCGGGCGAAATTCCTCCTGCCGGGCGTTTGACTTATCCGGGTGGAACCTCCACGTTCGCCAACCAGTCCCAAAATACCTTCCGCATGTCCGAACCCGACGAAAACAAGAAACGCCGCCCGCTGAAAAACCTCCCGCCTGAGAGCTTTCAGCCGAAGGTCATGCTGATCTGGCTGGCGATCATTCTGGCGATCGTGGCGCTGTTCTATTTCAACCCCACCAAGACCCCGCAGCCGGCCATGCTGAAGATGCAGCAGGTCGTCGAGCTGGCGGAGCAAGGCAAGATCGTCGAGGGCTACATCCGCCCCGACCCGTCGGCCGGACGCGATTTCTACTCGGTTTCCGGCGAGGCCAAGGAGGCCAATCTGCGCAACGAGACGGGCCTGACGAAGAGCTTCGTCGCCACCGGCCGCCTCACCGATTCGAACTTCGAGCGCCTGCAGCGCTCGCTGGTCTTCACCGAGAAGCCCGCGCAGACGGCGATGACGCAGCTGCTCTACAACATCCTGCCGTTCATCATCGTCATCGGCCTGCTCTATTTCCTCTTCGTGCGCCAGCTGCGCAACGCCGGCAAGGGCGCGCTCAGCTTCGGCAAGAGCCGCGCCAAGCTGCTCACGCGCGAGAAGGACCGCCTCACGTTCGCCGATGTCGCCGGTTGCGACGAGGCCAAGGAGGAGGTCTCCGAGGTCGTCGAGTTCCTGCGCGACCCGAAGAAATTCCAGAAGATCGGCGGCCGCATCCCGAAGGGCATCCTCATGGTCGGTCCTCCGGGCACCGGCAAGACGCTCCTCGCCAAGGCCATCGCCGGCGAGGCTGACGTGCCGTTCTTCTCGATCAGCGGCTCGGACTTCGTGGAGATGTTCGTCGGCGTCGGCGCCAGCCGCGTGCGTGACATGTTCGAGCAGGGCCGCAAGAACGCGCCCTGCCTGATCTTCATCGACGAAATCGACGCCGTCGGCCGGCAACGCGGCGCGGGCCTCGGCGGCGGCAACGACGAGCGCGAGCAGACGCTCAACTCGCTCCTCGTCGAGATGGACGGCTTCGACACCCAGGAAGGCATCATCATCATCGCGGCGACCAACCGCCCCGACGTGCTCGACAGCGCCCTGCTGCGTCCGGGCCGCTTCGATCGCCAAGTCTCGATCGACCTGCCCGACATCAACGGCCGCGAGCAGATCCTGCGCGTGCACGCCCGCAAGATCGCGCTCGCCGACAACGTCGATCTCTCGGTCATCGCCCGCGGCACGCCCGGTCTCTCTGGCGCCGAACTGGCCAACCTCCTCAACGAGGCCGCGCTCCTCGCCGCCCGTCGCAACAAGAAGAAGGTCGAGATGACCGACATCGACGAGGCCCGCGACAAGGTGCTCTGGGGCCTCTCGCGCCGTCGCGTCATGGACGACGCCGAGAAGCGTCTCGTCGCCTGGCACGAGGCCGGCCACGCCATCGTGCAGGCCGTGCTCGATGACGGCACGATGCCGGTGCACAAGGTCACGATCATCCCGCGCGGCCAGAGCCTCGGCAGCACCACTTACCTGCCGACGAAGGACATTCTCACCCAGCCGAAGAAAAAGCTGCTCAACCAGATCGCCATGGCGATGGGTGGCCGCATCGCCGAGGAACTTGTCACCGGCGACCTCTCCAACGGCGCCTACGGCGACATCAAGCAGGCGACCCGCATCGCCCGCGCGATGGTTTGTGATTACGGCATGAGCGAGCTCGGCCCGATCGCGATGGGCAACAATCAGGACACCGTCTTCCTCGGCCGCGACATCACCCGATCCGAGCACCTCAGCGAGGACACCGCCCGCAAGATCGACGCCGCCGTCTCCGACCTCATCAACGGCGAATACAAGCGCGCCCAACAGATCATCGCGGATCACCGCGCCGCCCTCGACAAGGTCGCCCAAGCCTTGCTCGAGCACGAGACCATCGAGGGCAAGCACGTCCTCGAAGTCCTCCAGCACGGCGAGATCAAGTCGCCCATCCTCACGGTGAAACCCATCGCCAAGGACGCCGCCAAGCCCGCCGACCGCGCCAATCCAGCCTCGGCCTCTGCTGGTGACACGCCGACGCCTGCTCCTAGTCCGGCTTGAGCGCCGGCTTCTGCCGCACCTTTTCAGCCGGGCCGTGAGGCCCGGCTTTTTAATGCCCCGCGTCCGGCCTGTGCCAGCGCGCTTGCGGTCGCTTTCCGGCGTCGTTCGCGCTTAGCCTCTCCTCAAAATCGTCCTTGGATTCCGCTCTGTCGGGCGGCAACCTACACGCTCTTATCCATGAAAATCTGTTGTATTGGCGCGGGTTACGTCGGCGGTCCCACGATGGCGATGATCGCCCAGAAATGCCCGGACATCCAAGTCACGGTCGTCGACATGAACGCCGCGCGCATTGCGGCTTGGAACAGCGACCAGCTGCCAATCTACGAGCCCGGCCTTGATGCCGTCGTGCGCGAGGCGCGCGGACGCAACCTGCATTTTTCGACCGACGTGGTCGCCGCGATCAAGACCGCGGACATGATCTTCGTGTCGGTCAACACGCCCACCAAGACCTACGGCGTCGGCGCCGGCCGCGCGGCCGATCTGCGCTACATCGAGTCGGTGGCGCGCACCATCGCCCAACACGCGACGGGTCGGAAGATCATCGTCGAGAAGTCGACCATCCCGGTGAAGACCGCCGAGTCGATCCGCACCATCCTCGCCGCCAACAGCAACGGCCTGCACGCGCAGGTGCTCTCCAACCCTGAGTTTCTCGCCGAAGGCACTGCCGTTGCCGACCTGAACAACCCCGACCGCGTCCTCATTGGTGGCGAGCGTTCGGCGGAAGGCGACGCTGCGGTCAAGGTGCTGGCCGACATCTATGCCCGCTGGGTGCCGCGCGATCGCGTCATCACGACCAACCTCTGGTCGTCGGAACTCTCCAAGCTCGTTGCCAACGCCTTCCTCGCCCAGCGCATCTCCTCGATCAACTCCATCTCCGCGCTCTGCGAGGCGACCGGCGCCGACGTCGACGAGGTGGCCCACGCCATCGGCAAGGACAGTCGTATCGGCCCCAAATTCCTCAAGGCTTCCGTCGGTTTCGGCGGCTCCTGTTTCCAGAAGGACATCCTCAACCTGACCTACCTCTGCGAGAGCTTCGGTCTGCCCGAGGTCGCCGCCTACTGGCATCAAGTCGTGGCGATGAACGACTGGCAGAAACACCGTTTCGCCAGCCGCATCGTGCGTGAGCTCTTCAACACCGTCGCCGACAAGAAAATCGCCGTGCTCGGTTTCGCCTTCAAGAAGGACACCAACGACACGCGCGAATCCGCCGCGATCAACGTCTGCCGCGACCTGCTCGCGGAGCACGCCAAGGTGTGCGTTTACGATCCGAAGGTCCCGGCTGAGGAAATCCTGCACGACGTGCTCGGCAAGGGTGCCAACGACCCGCGCCTCACGATCGCGCACTCCGCTTACGAGGCCTGCGCCGGGGCGCACGCCGTGGCTATCGTCACCGAGTGGGACGAGTTCAAGCAGCTCGATTACCGGAAAATCTACGAGGCGATGCCGAAGCCGGCTTTTCTGTTCGATGGACGCAACATCGTCGACCTCGCCGCGCTGCGGCAGATCGGTTTCCGCGCCCACGGCATCGGCAAACCCTGAGTGGCGTGCGGATGGAGCGTGATCCCACTCCCGGTGCGCCGCGCCGCTCGCGCCGGAGCCACGGCTGACTATCTTGGGTGACATGGCTTCATCCGCAGGCGACGAATCCCGGATCGGCATCGTGCTCTCGGGCGGCGGCGTGCGCGGCGTCGCGCACATCGGCGTGTTGCGCGCGTTGCTGGAGGCCGGCGTGGAGCCGCAGTGGGTGGCCGGCACGAGCGCCGGTGCCCTCGTCGGCGCGCTGTATGCGGCGGGCCGTGCGCCGCGCGAGATCCTCGACGTGTTCCTCGAGACCGATCCGCTGCGGGTCACCAAGCTCGCCTTCGGCAAACCGGGCTTCATCGACTCGGCCAAATATGTGGAGACGTTCAGCCGTTATTTTCCGGTGGATTCCTTCGCGGCGCTCCCGCGGCGGCTCTTCGTGGTCGCCACCGACCTGTTGAGCGGCGAACCGCGCGTCTTCGACCGCGGGCCCGTGGTGCGGGCGATCGTCGCCTCCGCGAGCGTGCCGATGGTCTATGCCCCGCTCGAGATCGACGGACGCAGCTACGGCGACGGCGGCATCGTGGACAATTTCCCGGCGCGGCTGCTGCACGGACAGTGCGACTGCCTGATCGGCTCGCATGTCAGCCCGTTGCGGGAGCTGACGCCCGGCGAGCTCGGCTCCTCCCTCGCCGTGCTCGAGCGGGCCCTCGAGATCGGGATGTTCCACAAGGCCCGGGCGGACTTTGCGCTCTGCGACGTGGTGATCCAGCCGGCGGACGTGGTCGGCATCTCGATGTTCGACACGAAGCGCATGATCGAGATCGAGGCCGTCGGCTACGCCGCGGCGAAGCAACGCTTGTCCGAGGTGCTCCAAGCCGCGGAGCGGGCCAGAAGTGCAGCGGCCAAGCGATCCCGCGTTCGGCTCCCGTTGAAGGAGCGGAAGCCTGAGTAGATCGCTTAGCTCAACGGCTCGCGCGCTCAAGTTGCGCCGCGGCGGACGAAGTCGAGGACCTTGTGCTTGGTCCCGAGCACGGCCTGCGCGTCGCAGTGGAGCCAGCGGTCGAGGACGGTGGCGTAGACGGAGCGGAAATCGGTCGAGTAGGTGAGGTCCTCGTTGTGGTCGAGGTCGAGGTTCGGCGCTGTCCCGTGGATGCCGGCCTTCACGCCCGCACCCAGCACGAAGAGCGGGGCGGCAGTGCCGTGGTCGGTGCCGCGGCTCTCGTTCTCGCTCGGGCGGCGGCCGAACTCGGAGAAGGTCATCGTCAGCACCTGGCCGTCGAGCCGCTTGCCCTCGAGGTCGCGCTGGAAGGCGGCGAGGCCCTCGCTGAGCGTTTTCAGGAGATTGGCGTGGTTGCCGGCCTGGTTCACGTGCGTGTCGAAACCGCCGAGCGAAACGTAATAGACGCGCGTGGCGTTGCCGGCGGCGATGAGCGCGGCGACGTTGCGCAGCGAGCCCGCGAAGGCGTTGGCCGGATACTCGGCGTCGGGGCGGTAGGCGCCGAGGATGCGCTGGAATTTCTTCTCCGTGACGAGCGCGTCCATCATCGTGTGGCGGAGGTAGCCGGCGTTGGCCTCGTGCTCGTGGTCGTCGCCGTGCGCGGGCGATTGGCGGAGCATCGATTCGAGCAGGGCGAGGTTCTCGCGTCCGCCGCGTCCACCGCGCTGGTTGGGCGCGAGGCTGAACGTGGGGTGCGCGTTCTCGCTCAGGAATGCCTGCGGCACCTCGCTGCTGATGTTCACGCCGAACGGCGTGCCCTCAGGGAGGCCGGCGCAGGCGTTGTCGAAGTAGCGGCCGAGCCAGCCGGTGGGCAGGGTCTGCTCGCTCTCGCTCGCGGTCTCCCAAATCTCCATCGAGCGGAAGTGCGAGCGGTTCGGGTTCGGGTAGCCGACGTTCTGCACGATGCCGAGTTTGCCTTCGCCGAGGAGGGCGTGCAGCGGGGCGCAGGCGCGATTGAAGGCGAGGGCGTCGTCGATCTTGAGCAACTCCTCCGCGGGCAGGCCGATGGTCGGGCGCAGCTTGCGGTAGTGCGGATTGGAGTAGGGCACGACGGTGTTGAGGCCGTCGTTGCCGCCGGCGAGCTGCACGAGGACGAGGATGGTGCGGTCCTTCTCTGCGCGCGGCGCCTCGGCGGCGATGGACTCGACGACGAAAGAGGGGGCGAAGCGGCTGAACGCGAGCAGGCCGATGCCGCGGGCGCTGAGCTGGAGGAATTCGCGGCGGGTGCTGGGGAGGAAATGCGCGGGGTTTTTCATCGTTCAGCAGAGTTGGTAATCGGGGGACTCAAGCAGGGTGGCGAGCGCGGTGCGCACGGCGGAGCGGGGGCGGGAATTGGCGGCTTCCGTCTCGATGAAGGCGGCGAGCTGGCCGGCGAGGGCGTCATCATCGCGGCGCGAGGGCAGCACGAGGGCGAGAAGCGTGCGCGCGACCTCGGGCGCGGGCAGCCGGGCCCAGGCGTCGAAGCGTTCCTGCGGGAACACGAAGCGCGCCAGGCCGCCGGCGGCGCGGAGGGCGGCGCGCTCGTCGCCGTTGAGGAGCTCCTCGTTGGTCGGGTTGAGGAGGGTGTTCACCGTCGCGCGGCGGGCGGCGAGGGTGGCGGAGTTGATCCAGGAGCGACCGCCGACCCAGCCGCGGACGTTGGGCGGGCTGTAGGGCAGCTGGCCCATCTGGCGCAGCGAACCGATGACGCGGCGGGGCAGGGGCGGGGGCGTGACCGCGAGGTCCTGCGCGAGGCCGAGATAGAATTGGAGCGGGCTCTTGATGTAGTTGCCGCGAAATTCCTCCGCGTAGAAAAGGCGGCTGCAGAAGAAGGCGGCGAGGAGCTTGCCGAACGAGTAATCCTGTTTCGCCCACCAAGCGCCGAGCGCGGCGGTGTAGGCGTCAGGCAGCGGGTCGTGCGAGAGGTAGAAGCGCGCCATCTCGCGCGGCAGGAAGGACCCGGCGGCGGGTTGGCGGAACACGAGGTCGATGACGTCGTCGCCGGTGAAGGGCCCGCTCTGGCCGAAGACGGTCTTCGTGCCGGCGTCGTGCTGGCGGCGCTGGAAGACGAACTTGCCCGCAACCTGCCGGTAGCCGGTGAAGGCGCGCGCCGCTTGCTTGATGTCGGTCTCGGTGTAGTTGCCTTCGCCGAGCGTGAAGAGCTCGAAAAGTTCGCGCGCGAAGTTCTCGTTCGGCGCCTCGGCCTTGCTCTGCTGCAGGTCGAGGTAGGCGATCATGGCGGGGCAGCGCGACATGGCCTTGGCTAGCAGCGGGGCGTTGGAGAGGCCGACGCGGCGCAACGTGTCCTGATAATCGTAGATCAGCGCAGTGTTGCGGACCTTCTCGACGCCCACGACCCAGACGTCCTGCAGAAAGAGGAGCCATTTCTCCGTCGCGGCGTGCTCGGGCTTGGCCGCGTGCTGCAGCCACTGGATGGTCAACTCCGCGAGGGCTTCGCGGTAGCGTTCGCGGGCTTCGCGGCGCGCGGCGCGGCGAGCCATCTCGTCGCCGCGGGAATTGCGGCGAGCCATCTCGGGGCCGTCCTCCACGAGTTTGGTGACGAGCGGCGGCTTCGGGAAGGCCGGCATCTGCGCGAAGTGGCGCTTGAGCGTGGCGAGCGGACCGTCGTCGACGGCGCGGGCCGTTTCCTCCGGGGTGGCGGACCAGCCGATGCGCTGGAGCAGGTGACGGGCGGCGGCTTCGTCCCACTCGGCGGGAGGCAGCGGTTGCCAAGCTGCCGCGGGACTGAGCTTGCTAAGGGTAATGGCCATGCGCGTGGGGGGACGTGGGGGCAAGACGCCTGCGCAGGGGCGGCGGTTTCAGAGACCGAGCGGGGTTTTGTAGTGCCGCGGGACGCGCTTGGTGACCGAGCAGAGCATTTCCCACGGGATCGAGTCCGCCCAATGGCTAAATTCTGCGAGCGTGATCTCCGCGTCGCGCTGACGGCCCACCAGCACGACCGGTTCGCCGCAAGAGATCGGTTCGCGCAGATCGGTGACGTCGACGACTGTCTGGTCCATGCAGATGCGGCCGAGGATCGGGCAACGGTGTCCGCGGATGAGCACGGCGCCGCGGTTGCTGGCGGCGCGGGCGAGGCCGTCGCCGTAGCCGGCGGTGAGAATCGCGATGCGGGAGTCGCGCTGCAGAAGATGGGTGCGGCCGTAGCTGATGCCCGTGCCGGCCGGCAACTCCTTCACAAGGCCCACGCGGGTGTGGAAACTGAAGACGGGCTCCGTGTGCACGCGCGCGAGCAGCGAGTGGGGATGGGGCAGCACGCCGAATTGCAGCAGGCCTACGCGCACGGCGTTGAACGGGCCGCCCGCGCCGGGCGTGGACTCGAGCCCCGCGCTGTTGTCGGCGTGGATGAAGAGCCGGGCGGGATCAAGGCCGGGCAACGCGTTGAGCGTGGCGACGAACAGCGCCCGCTGGCGCGCGGTGAAGGCGGCATCCTCGTCGGCGCTGGCGAAGTGGGTGAACACGCCGGCCAGGCGCACGCCGGTGGACGCGCGGATCTGTTCATAGAGCGCCGCGGTGCGTTCGTGCCACACGCCGAGGCGGCCCATGCCGGTGTCGACCTTGAGGTGGACCGCGATGGGTTTGCCCGCGGCGCGGCCGGCAGCGTCGAAGCGGCGCACCTCGTCGGCACTGGAGACGGTGGCCGCGAGATCGTAGTCTGCGAGGTAGCGGTCCTCGTCGGGCAGCGTGGCGCCGAGGAGCAGGATCGGCCAGTCGGCGCTGAGCTCGCGGATGGTCATCGCCTCGGCGATGTTGGCGACGGCGAAGAGATCGGCGCCGGCGTGCATCAGGCGCGCAGCGACGTGCGGGAGTCCGTGGCCGTAGGCGTCGGCCTTCACGACGGCGACGTAGCGGATGGAGGCGGGCAACGAGGCGCGGATGAGCTTCAGGTTGCGCTCGAGCGCGGCGAGATCGATCTCCACCCAGCAACGCGGGGGCAGTTGGGCCGAGGCGCTCATCGCGAGGGGGCGGTCGCGGCGCTGTGCACCTGCGCGGACCATTTTTTATACTCAGGCGCCTCGTGTTGAAAGGCGTCGGGCGCAGGCGTCTCGGTGAACAGCGCAGCGTCGCGATGCCGGTCGAGCAGCTGCGCCACATCGTAGGTGCAGGCGGCGGCAGGGCGCGGGGCCGCGACCCACGCGCGCAACGCGGCGGGTTGCCAGAGTGGGACGGAATCGGCGGCGAGCGTGGCCGCGGGGACGCGTTGCAGCGGGCCGGGGCCGGCAGCCGCGTCGACGGCGACCGTGTGCCAGGTGTCGCGGCGGGCATCGGCGATCACGGCGAACGGGGGCGTGGTGGTGCGGGCGAGTTCGAGGGCGATCAGCGGAAGGCTGAGGTAGGAGAAAGCGGGACGGGGTTCCAGCGCCTGCCAGGTGCGCAGAGTCATGGCGACGGTGCGCACGCCCAGCATCGAGCCCGGACCCGCGCAGTAGGCGAAGGCTCGCACGTCGGCCAGCGTCACGCCGGCCTCGCGCAGGCATTGCTCGGTCAGCTTGAACACGGCCCGGCCGGACTCCTCCTCAGAGGCGTGCCACACGGCCGGCTGGTCACGCCGCCACAACCCGACGTGCACGGTGGTCGAGACGGCGTCGAGGACCAGAATACAGCCGTGATGGGCAAGCAGTTGGGCGAGCGAGAACATCGGAAAACGCAGCTTGGGCCGCGCGGGCGCAGACGCCAAGGCCGATTGCGGTGTCACGGGCACTTGACGCGGGCGGTGCGCGCAGCAGCCGTCGGGCGCGTTGGCGACTGCGCACGTAGCATTGGCGTCCGTCGGGGCGGAAACAGGCCTTGACCGTGCCCTCTGCGACGACTTACCTCGACCTCTTTTCCTTCCGAAATCCGCTCTGAATTTACGCCGTGAACGTTCAAATCAACGACCTCAACGAAACCCGCAAAGTCCTCACCGTCACCCTCGATCAGGGCGAGGTGAACGCCGAATACCAGAAGCTGGTCGGTGAATTCGCGCAGCAAGTCCGCTTGCCGGGCTTCCGCCCCGGCAAGGCCCCGCTCGCGATGGTGGAGAAGCGTTTCGCGAAGGACCTCAAGGAGGAGTTCAAGGGCCGCATCGTCAGCCAGGCTTACCGCAAGGGCCTCGAGGACTCGAAGGTCGACGTCATTTCGATCGTCGACGTGTCCGAGGGTGAGTTCGCGCCGAACGCCGCCGCCGAGGTGAAGGTCACCGTCGACGTCCGCCCGACCTTCGAATTGCCGGCCTACACGGGCATCGCCACGGAGCTGGCGCCCACGGAGCCGACGGCCGCTGAGATCGAGGCCGTCATTGAGGGCCTGCGGGCAGAGCGCGCCGACTTCAAGGTCGCCGAGCGTCCCGCCGCCAAGGGTGACTACGTCCGCTTCGGCTACACGGGCAGCCTCGACGGCAAGCCGTTGACCGAGGTCGTCGGCGACAAGGGCATCTACGCCGCCGCGCCGCAGACTTGGGAAGAGGTCGAGGGCACCAACGAAGGCCTGCTCCCCGGCATGGCGCTCCAGCTCGCGGGCCTGAAGGCCGGCGACAAGAAGGACGTCACGCTGACCTTCCCGGCCGAGTTCTCCGCCGTCCCGGCGCTGGCCGGCAAGCAGGTTGTCTACGCGATCGAGGTGCAGGAGGTGCGCGAGCGCGCGCTGCCCGCGCTCGATGAGGCCTTCTTCAAGGCCAACCAAGTCGACAGCCTCGAAGCCCTTCAGGCCCAGGTGAAATCGAACCTCGCGATGCGCAAGGATTACGAGAACCGCTCCAACCAGCGCCGCCAGATCACCGATTTCCTCGTCGCACAGGCCAACTTCGCCGTGCCGGAGAGTCTCGTCTCGGGCGAGCGCGACGGCATCCTCCGCCAGTTCATCGAGGAAAACATGCGCCGCGGCGTGCCGCAGGAGGAGTTCGAGAAGAACAAGAAGGAGCTCTTCGACAGCGCGTCGAAAGCCGCCGTCGCCCGCGTGAAAGTGCAGCTCATCCTCGCCAAGATCGCCGAGGCCGAGAAGCTCAAGGTCGACGAGCAGGACATCAATTCCTGGCTCATGCGCGAGGCGATGCGCTCCGGCCAGAAGCCCGACAAGCTCGTCAAGGAACTCGGCAAGGACCGCGAGCAGTTCCGCGCCATCCAGCAGCAGATCCTCTTCGACAAGGCCCTTGATTTCCTCGTGTCCAAGGCTAGCGTCAAGGAGGCATCCGCCACCAAATGAGCTACTACGTTCCCATCGTCTTGGAAAACACCGGCCGCGGCGAGCGGTCGATGGACATCTACAGCCGCCTCCTGAAGGATCGCATCATCTTCATCGGCACACCCATCGACGATGGGGTCGCGAACGTGGTCATCGCCCAGATGCTTTTCCTCCAGATGGAGGACCCGAAGAAGGACATCCATCTCTACATCAACTCCCCGGGCGGCATCGTCACGGGGGGCATGGCGATCTACGACACGATCAACTTCCTGCAATGTGACGTTGTCACCTATTGCATCGGCATGGCCGCCAGCATGAGCACGGTGCTCCTCGCCGCCGGCACGAAGGGCAAGCGCTTCGCGCTCCCGAACAGCCGCGTCATGATCCACCAGCCCAGCGGCGGCGCCGGCGGCCAGACGGCCGACATCGCCATCGCCGCGCGCGAGATCCTGCGCTGGCGCCAGACGCTCAACCAGACCATCGCCAAGCACACGGGCAAGACCGCCGAGCAGGTCGAGAAGGACTCCGATCGCGACTACTACATGAGCGCGGAGGAGGCCAAGGCCTACGGCATCGTCGACCACGTCGTCAGCTCCACTCGCGACGCCCAGCAGATCGCCGGGCAGAGCGCCGCCTGATCCCCGCGGGGCGCGTCACAAGCGCGCCCCGGCGGAAATCCCCCTCGACTAACCGGCTTGGCCGGTTGATACCTTTTCCATGGCCAAGTCCTCGCGCATGACCCTGTGCTCCTTCTGCGGAAAATCGCAGGCGGAGGTCCGCAAAATCATCGCGGGACCGGGCGTCTACATCTGCGATTCCTGCGTCAACGTCTGCAAGACGATCATCGACCGCGAGGTGAAGTCCTCCCCGGCGGACGCCCCCACGGCCGCGGCCAAGCCTGCCTTCCGCCTCGTCAAGCCCGCCGAGATCAAGCGCACGCTCGATGACTTTGTCATCGGCCAGGACCACGCGAAGAAGGTGCTCTCCGTGGCTGTTTACAACCACTACAAGCGCCTCAGCTTCGACCCCGGCCAGGCCGCGCGCGACGGCATCGAGATGCCGTCCGAGTTCAGTGACGTCGACATCGAGAAGAGCAACATCCTGCTCTGCGGTCCCACCGGCTCCGGCAAGACGCTCCTCGCCCGCACGCTCGCCAAGATCCTCGACGTGCCCTTCGCCATCTCCGACGCCACCACGCTGACCGAGGCCGGTTACGTCGGTGAGGACGTCGAGAACGTCGTCCTCCGCCTCCTCCAGTCGGCCAACTACGACGTCAAGAAAGCCGAGTGCGGCATCATTTACATCGACGAGATCGACAAGATCCGCCGCACCACGGAAAACGTCTCCATCACGCGCGACGTCTCCGGCGAAGGCGTGCAGCAGGCGCTCCTCAAGATTCTCGAAGGCACCGTGTGCAACGTCCCGCCGCAGGGCGGCCGCAAGCACCCGAACCAGGAATACATCCAGGTCAACACCTCGAACATCCTCTTCATCTGCGGTGGCGCCTTCGTCGGCCTCGATCAGGTGATCAAGAAGCGCCTCGGCTCGCGTTCCCTCGGCTTCCACATCAACGACCGCGACCACGAACTCTCGCCCGACGAGATGATGCGCTCCGTCGCGCCCGAGGACCTCGTGCGCTTCGGCATGATCCCCGAGTTCATCGGCCGCCTGCCGGTCGTGTCCGTGCTCGACGAACTCAAGGTCGAGGACCTCGAGCAGGTCTTGCTCCGCACCAAGAACGCGATGGTGAAGCAGTATTCCAAGCTCTTCGCGATGGACGGTGTGCGGCTGGTCTTCACCCGCGACGCCGTGCGTGGCATCAGCCGCAAGGCCGTCGAGCTCAAGACCGGTGCCCGCGCCCTGCGCGCCATCCTCGAGAAACTGATGCTCGAGGTGATGTATGACCTGCCCAACCGCGACGATGTCGTCGAGGTTGTGATCGACCAGGCGGTCGTCGAGGGCCGGAAGAAGCCGCAGCTCCGGAAAGCCGGTCGCCGTGGGGCCGCCACCGCGCCGAGCAAAGACGCTGCCTGAGCACCATGAAGGGTTGGCGGGCCGTTTTCCTCCTGCTCCTGTCGGCGGCGCTCGCGCCGCTTTCGTTGCACGCGCTCGTCGTCAATTACGGCAACGGCACCCAGAACAAGACCGATCCCGGCTACGACCTGCCGTGGGACAACGTCGGCACCACCGCGACAGGGGCGAGCGGGGTTTATCTCGGCACGTTCGGCGGAGAATACTGGGTCGCGACCGCTTCGCATGTCGGCGCCAGCAACTTCACGCTCGGTAGCACGACTTACTCCTATGTCTCCGGCTCGGCCGTGCAGATCGCCGGCAGCGACCTCACGCTGTTCCGTATCGCGAGCAACCCGGGCTTGGACAACGTCACGCTGGCCTCCACCTCCGTCGCCGTGAACGATCTCGTCACGATGGTCGGCGTCGGCCGGGTCGAAAGCGCCTACACCAAGTGGGACATCAACACCGCCACTAATCCTGACACGTGGAACGTCACCACCGGCGTCACTTACGACAAGCACGGCTACACGACCGTCGCCGGTGCGGGGCCGCGGTGGGGTTTCGGCTACGTGGATCTCACGCATCTGAGCTACGACGTCGGCACCGGGGCCACGCAGTCCTTTGCGATGGGATTCGTCGACGGCATCTCCGTGGTCGCCCCTTCTGCCGCTACCTTTGGTTCCGCCACGGTGGCTCGCTCGATGGGACAGGCGGGCGATTCTGGCGGTGCAGCTTTCGTCTATAATTACGACACGTCCGAGTGGGAACTTGCAGGTATTTTGGGTGCAGTCGGACTATTTCAGGGGGCCTCGGAGATCAACGGGCAGCCGGGCAACACCGCCGTGTTCGGCAACGTCACCTACGCGATCAACCTCGCCGCCTACCGCACCGATATCCTCGCGGTGGTGCCGATCCCCGAGCCGGCGGCCTTCGCCGCACTGACGGGCGCGATTGGTTGGCTGCTCGTGCTGCGTCGCCGTCGCCGGGCATGAAAAAAGCGCGGCGGATGCCGCGCTTGATGGTAACGGCACACGAGCGTGCCGCGCCTGTTTACCAGTTGAAGCTCTCGCCGGCTTGCACGGACTTGGCGAACTCGATGAAGAGCTTCACACAGTTCTCCACGTCCTCGAGGTCCACGACCTCGCTCGGCGTGTGCATGTAGCGCAACGGGATCGAAACGAGGCCGCACGCCACACCTCCGCGCGCCATCTGGATCGCGCGGGCATCGGTGCCCGTGGGGCGCGGGTCGGCCTCGAGCTGATACGGGATTTTCGCCCGCTTGGCGCACTCGACGAGGCGCGTGTAGACCTTCGGGTTGATGTTCGGGCCGCGGCAGATGATCGGGCCGCCGCCGAGCTTGGTCTCGCCGAAGCGGCGGTTGTCGCAATCCGGGTGGTCGGTCGCGTGCCCGACGTCCACGGCCAGCGCGACGTGCGGGTCGACGGCGAAGGCGGAGGTCGTGGCACCGCGCACGCCGATCTCCTCCTGCGTCGTGGCGACGGAGACGACCTTGGCGCCGAGCTTGGTCTTGGCCTTTTTCAGGCGGATGAGGGCCTCGCCGACGATGTAGGCGCCGACCTTGTTGTCGAAGGCGCGGGCCGTGCCGACGGAGCCGTGGATCAGTTCGAATTCGTGGTCGTAGGTCGCCACGTCGCCGATCGCCACACGCTCGAGCGCCTCGGCCTTCGAGCCCGCGGCGATGTCGATCCAGATTTCGTGCTTCTTCGGCACCTTCTTGCGGTCCTCTTCGTCCATCAGGTGGATGGCGCGCTTGCCGGTCACGCCCTTCACCGGGCCGTTGGCCGTCTGGATGATCACGCGGCGGCCGGAGATGATGCTGAGGTCGTGGCCGCCGATGGTGTCGAAGTAGAGGTAACCGTCCTTGTTGACGTAGGTGATGATCAGGCCGAGCTCGTCGATGTGGCCGGCGAACATCAGGGTAGGCGCGCCCTTGGCGTTGAGCGTGCCGTAGCGGCAGCCGAGCGCGTCGTTGGCGTAGATTTCGGCGTGGGGGCGGACGAACTTGTCGTAAACTGCCTGGGCCTGGGCCTCGGCGCCGGAGGGCGACTTGGCTTGGAGCAGTTCAGTGAGAAAAGCAGGGGCTGCGTAATTCGACATGGGGAGATTTCTGCCGCGCGACGCGGGGCCGCGCAAAGGTAATTCTCAGCCGCGGTGGTCGCGGATTTTGTCCGCGATCTCCTCCAGCGGGTAGGTGATGATCTCCGCCAGCGTCGGGTGATACCACGGTGCACGGAGCAGATCGAAGACGGTGGCGCGCAGGGCCATCGCGGGGGAAAAACAGTGGATCAGCTCGCCCGCGTCCTTGCCGACGATCTCCGCGCCGAGGATGCGGCCGCGTTTCGGTTCGGCGAGGACCTTCACGTAGCCGTATTTGGCCTCCATGAGGATCGATTTGCCGTGGTCGTCGAAGGGGTAGGCGGCGGCGAGATAGTCCGTGCCTTCGGCTTGGAGCTGTGACTCGAGCCGGCCGATGGTGGCGAGCTGCGGGTCGGTGAAGACGACGTTGAGGAGCAGGCCGTAGTCGACGGGCTTCACGCCCTTGACGCCGAATGCGTGGCGCACGGCGAGCTCGGCCTGTTGGATCGCCACGTGCACGATCTCGTGCGGCCCCGAGCAGTCGCCGGCGGCGTAGATGTGCGGGACGCTGGTCTGTTGCCAGCGGTTGATGACGATCTGGCCGTCGGGGCGTGTGCGCACGCCCGCTGCGGCGAGGCCGAGGCTCTGGGTGTTGGGCTCGCGACCGAGCGCGTTGAAAAGATGGGCGGCGCGGCGCGTGACGACCTTGCCGTCGTGCACGAAGCGCACGGTCGTGCCGCGCCGGTCCTGGCTGATCTGCTGGATCTGCGTGCCGGCGAAGAGCTCGATCCCTTCATCGACGAACGCGCGCTGCACTACCTCCGAGGCGGCCTCGGAGTGGTCGCGGAGGATGTGCTGGCTGCGTTGGATGAGGATCACGCGCGTGCCCATGCGCGCGAGGAACTGCGCCAGCTCGCAGGCGACGATGCCACCGCCGAGCACGATCACGCTCCGGGGGAGGAAGTCCAGGTCGAGCACGTCGTCGCTGGTCCAGAACTTGGCCGCGGCGAGGCCGGGCACTGGCGGCACGCTGATCTTCGAGCCGGTGCCGATAAGGAAATGTTTCCCCGTGAGCCGGGTGCCGTCCGTCAGCTCCACCGTGTGCGGGTCGAGGAAGCGCGCGTGGGCGCGGTGTAGCGCAAAGCGGCCCGCGTGGAGCGCGCGGTCGCGGTAGTCGGCAAATTCGCCGATGATGCGCCGCTTGCGCGCGTGCACGGCGCGCATATCGGCCGCGGCGGCGCGCACGCGGAGGCCGAATTGGCCGGCGTGGCGGGCGTGATGGAGGATCTCCGCCGTGTAGAGCAAGGTCTTCGAGGGCATGCAGCCCTTGAGGATGCAGAGACCGCCGAGTTCCTTGGCGCCGTCGACGATGGCGGCTTTTTTGCCCAGGTCGGCCGCGACTCGCGCGGCGTTGAATCCGGCGCTGCCGCCGCCGATGCTGATCAGGTCGTAGGATTTGGTTCTGGCCACAGTTTACGGGTAAGCGCTCCCGCGCGTTTTGCCAGCCGCGTGCGGCGGCGGCGCTTCAACGCCCTTTGCCGAAGAGCATCACGTGGATAGTCTTCAGGGTGATCGACGCATCGAGCACGAAGGAGAAGAAGCGGATGTAGTAGAGGTCGTATTCCAACTTTCGGAGCGTGTCCTCGAGGTTGGCGCCGTAGGGATAATTCACCTGCGCCCAGCCGGTGATGCCGGGCTTCACGAGATGGCGGAAGTGGTAGCAGGGGATCTGGCGCTCGTATTGCTCCACCAAACGCACCCATTCGGCGCGCGGGCCGATGATGCTCATGTCGCCGCGGAAGACGTTCCAGAGTTGCGGCACTTCGTCGAGCCGGGTCGCGCGCAGGAAGCGGCCGATCGGAGTGATGCGGTCGTCGTCGGGCCGCGTGTAGGGGTCGCCGGCGTGCTGCACGCGCATGCTGCGGAGCTTGTAGGCCTCGAAGAGCACGCGGTTGCGGCCGACACGGGTCTGATGGAAGAACACCGGTCCGCGGTCGGTCAGCCAGATGGCGGCGGCGATGAAAGGGAAGAACGGAGCGAAGAGCAGCAGGCCGACCGCGGAAAAAAGGATGTCGCTGAGCCGTTTCAGCCGCTCGAACACCGGCTCGCGTGCGATCTGGAAGCCCTCTTGGAAAAGCCAGGTTTGGTTGAGCCGGTAGAGCGGGATTTTCCGCCAATAGACTTGGTGGAAAAGCTCCAAGGTGTAGGTCGGCAGGCCGGAGAAACTGAGCTCGACGAGCCGTTGCGCGATTGCCGGCGGCAACTCCTGCGAGGATTCGCGGAGGATGATCGCATCGATGCGGCCTTCGTATTCCTGCAGCAATTGCAGCACGTCGCCACTCGTCGGCGGGTTGCTTGTCCCGGCCGTTGCCGCAACGGGTTGGTGCGTGGCGTTCAGCACGCCTTGGTTCATGCCGTGCTTGCGGCATTCCTCGGTGAAGGCCTCGTAATTCTGCGGACTGCCGAGAAAGAGGAAGAAGTGGCGCTGCATGCGCGCCAGCTGCCGCTGGTAGAACATCCGGCGGTAGCCGAGCGAGAGCGGGATCACGGCGAGGTAGGAAACCGCGGTCACGAGACGGCTGCTTTGCAGTTGGAACCCGCCCGGGATGAAGGCGTAGGTGAGCAGCAGCGTCACGAGCAACACGCCCGCCTGCGCGATGACGTGCAAGCTGGCGTAGGTGATCGACATCATGTCCGTGCGGCTGCTGTAGCCGTCGATCAGATAGACACCGAGCCAGTGGATGAGCACGGGCAGGAACAGCGGCGAGATGATCGGGTGACTCAGGTCGACGAGTCCGCGGGCCCACGCCACGAGGTTGAACGACGCGATCACCGCCAGCGCATCGAGCGCGATGAGGGCGAGCGTGATCTTGCGGGCGGAAGTCATGAGCAGTGGGCTGGGAATCAACTAAGCGCTCCGGCACTGGGGCTGGCAATGTCGTTCCGGTCGCCGCCGCCGGCTTCGTCGAGCAGTCGTTCCCAAGCCGCCAGCACATGCGCGAAGCGGAAATGCTTCTCGTAAGCCGCACGCGCGGCCCGTGCCAGCGCGGCGTGCCGCTCCGGTTGGGCGCGCCACTCCGAGAGTGTCGCGGCGAGCGCCTGCGCCTCGCCCGGCGCGAAGACGGCGCCGCACCCTTCGGCGCGGAGGAATCCGGCGAGCGCACTCTGCGGCGGCCCGACGAAGGCGATCGGTTTGCCCGCGGCCAGTGCGCCGGCGACCTTGCTGGGGTGGACCAGCGATTCGAAACCGGGCAGCAGCGTCACCACATGGGCGTCCACGGAACCGAGCGAGGCCGCCAGTTGCGCGCGCGGGCGGGCGGGCAGCAGTTGCACATTCGCGAGGCCGTCATGGTGCACGGCCGCGGCGACCTCGCCGTGGCGGGCGCCGGTGCCGATGAAGACGAAACGAAATTCCGGTCGGTCGCGCAGCTGGGCGGCGGCGCCGATCACAGTGGCGAATTCATGGACCCGGCCGAGATTGCCCGAGTAGGCGGCGACGAATTTCCCGTCCCACCCGCTCGCCGACCGCAGCGCCTCCACCTCCGAGCGGGACGGCAACGTCTCCATCTCGCGTGGCGCCCAGTTCGGCAGGACGCGCACGCGTTCCGGTGCGACGCCGCGCCCGCACACCAGTCCGGCCATGTCGTCGCCCACGGGCACGCAAAAAGCCGAGGCGCGCCACGCGCGGTCGCGTGCGTAGCGCAGCGGTAACAGAAAAGGTTTCCACGCCGCGCCGGCATGCTGCCAAGCGATCTCCGGATAAATGTCCTGCACCCACTGCACCACGCGAGCGCCTTGCGCGAGCGTGCGGCCGGTGAGTGCGGCGGCGAGCATGGGCGGATCGGTCTTGATCACGACGCAGTCGCCGGGACGGGCGAGCCGGCTGATGAGTCGCCGGGCGGCGCGCAGGTAACTCCAGTAACTCGCCACGCGCGACCGCAGGCCGCGCACGGAATTGTCGCCGCCTGTGCGATGGACTGTCACACCGGCGTGTTCCGCCGGGCCGCAGCCGCCAGCGATGACGTGCACCTCCCGACCTCGCTGCACCAGCGCCGGGGCGAGATCGCTGAGCAATTGCGCCGTGGCCGACTCGTCGGGCCAGTAGACGCGGTTGGCGAAGATGACCCTCGGTTTATCCACGGGAACGTTGCCGGGCCTCGCGCAGCGCCTCGGCGGCGAAGCGTTCGTAGCGTGCGAGCAGGCGGCAGTAGCCCCATGCGGCTCGTCCATCGAGCGCGCCGCCACGCAGGAAATACTGATAGATGAAACGCAGCAGCGGCCGCGCGGGCAGGGCGTAGCTGAGCTGCTTCAAGGCGCGGCGCCGGCCGAGCGATCCGCCGCGCCAGAGCTGGGCGAACGGCAGTTGCGGTTGCGCGAGAAACGCCACCGCTTCCTCGCGGGCGTAGCGGCGATGCTTGGCCTCCCATTCGGCGAGGTCAGGCACCGAGATGTCGTGCAGGTAGGTGCCTTGCAGGTAACCCATGCGCATCCCCGGTGCCTCGCGTTGGCCGTGGCCGGCCTGGACAAATTCGAATTTCCCTGCCCGCACGCAGCGCGCCTGCCACGCGGGAAAATCCGTGCAGCGCCGCAGCCAATGGCCGTGGAACATCATCCGCGGTGCCGCGTAATAGCCGTCGCAGGGCGCGTCGGCTGGCAGCGTCGCGCATTCGCGCACGAGTTCCGGCGTCATCGTCTCGTCGGCGTCGAGGTGGAACACCCACGGATGGCGGAACTGGCCCGCGGCCATGCCGAAATTGCGTTGCTGCGCGAAATCACGAAACGGATTCACCAGCACGCGGGCGCCGGCCGCGCGGGCAATCTCCACCGTGCGGTCGGTCGAGCCGGAATCGAGCACCACGATGTCGTCGCACTCCGCTACGGAGCGGAGGCAGGCAGGCAGGCGCGCCTCCTCGTTTTTCGTCAGGATCAGCACCGAGAGCGGCAGACGGGGACGGGCGGGATCGGGCATCATGGTGCGGGGGCGCTGCGGCCTCGGTCGAGACGGGCGTAGGCAGCGGCGACGTAAAGGCTGGTCCAAAACAGCATCATCACCGCAGGATTCGCGAAGGGAAACTCCACCCAAGCATAGAGCAGCACAATGCCGCAGCCGAACAGGAGCTGGATCGGCAGGCGCGATTCCGAGCGCAGACGCCAGACGCCCCACAGCGGCGCCAAGCCCAGCAGCAGCAGCGCGCCGGTGCCGGCGAAGCCGACCTCGGCCAGCGCCTGCAACCAGTCGTTGTGCGCCTCACGGTAGTGCGGGGCGCCGATCCATCGCTCGGGCACGCGTTGGGAATTGAAGATGCGGAAAACGTCGCCGTAGGTCTCGAGGCCCCAGCCGTAGACGGGTTTGCGCGCGGCCATCTCCCACGTGTCGCGGTAGAGCGTGAGGCGCGAGTTCATCGTGTCCTCGGTGCGGATGCGTTCGAGCTGGCGCGCGGTCAACTCGGTGCGCGCGATGATGACGTCGCGGCTCAGGTAACCTGCGCCGCCGAGCGTGAGAGCGAACGCCAGCACGATGCCCGCGACGGGCAGCAGCACGGATTCGTGGTGCGCCCGGCGCGAGCGCACGACGTGACCGAGGAATTGCGCCACGGCGATCGCAAGCACGAAGAGCATGAGCACCGTCGTCGAGCGCGAGCCGCTGAGCGGCGCGGTCGCCGCCATGAACGCGATGGCCACGGCGCCGAGCAGCACCGGCGAATGCCAGAAATCGCGGTGACCGCCGCGCCGCAGGGAGTGGAAGAGGAGGCCGAGGCAGATCGTGACGTTCAGCACCGTGAACGCGCCCCAGTGGTTGTGATAGACGAAGGTCGAGAAAAAGTAGGGCTGGGGCGTCTTGACCGCGCCGAGCCAGATGCCTTTCGCGCCGATCAACTTTTGGAGCGTGCCGAAGACCGCGAGCAGCAGCGCGTTGGCCGCCAGCAGCGCGAGCAGCCGACGCAGCAATCGCCGGTGCCGCAGCGCGAGGAAGGCGTTGAAGCACGAGATGACGATGACGTTGAACTGCCAGAGTTCGCGCAGCGTCAGGTCGGGTCGCGCGGAGCTCGGCAGCCAAGGCCAGCGCGGATCCGTGTGCACCACCAGTTGCTCGCCTTCATACATGACCAGTCGCGTGCTCGGATTGAAGACGGAGATGAGCACCAGCGAGTCGAAGATCAGCAGCGGCCACAGGTGCCGCCACGGTGAAGGGAAGCCTGCGCCGCTCGCGCGTTGTCGTCCCCAGATGGCGAAGAAAAGCGGGATGCCAAGCGGACCCCAGATGAGGATCGCGAGTCGTGCGCCTTCGGATTGGCCGCCGAACCACCACGAGGTGCCGACCAGCAGCGTGCCGAGGTGGAACAGCACCAGATTCGCCCAGAGCCGCATCGAGTCGTGCGGATCGCGGCGGGAGAGACCGTCGGGGCGTGGCTCGCTGCCCCGTGAGATCGGATCGGGTTCAGCCATGGGGCAGGGTCCGGTAAAAATCGAGGAGCAGGCGCGCCGCGCGTTCCCAAGTGAACGCTTCCGCCACCCACTGCCGCCCACGCTCGCCCGCCGCGCGCAGCTCGGCCGGTGCGAGCGCCAGCATGCGGTCCAGCGCTGCGCTGTAGTTTTCCCACGCGACGCAATCGCCGGCGCCGCGGGTCGCGAGTTCGCGCCAAGGCGTTGTGTCCGTCACGAGAGCCGGCACGCCGGCCGCCAACGCTTCCGCGATCACGAGCCCGAAATTCTCCGAATGCGACGGCAACAGGAACAGCGAGGCGACGGCGAAGGGCGGCAACACGCCGCGCCCGTCAAACGCGGCGGCGTGACCGGCGAGCCCGGCGCTCGCGAGCCAGCCGTTGACCTCTTCCACGCCATACTCCTCGGGCACGCCGGCGAGCAGCAGGAACCAATCGCCACGCGGGCGCGACGCCCACTGCTCGATCAACTCCCGCACGCGCTTCTTCCGGTGATAACGGGAATAGAAAAGCGCGACCGGACGCGCACCGGCAGCCGGACAGAGTCGGGCCCACGTCGCGCGGGCTTCCGCCAACGCCTCCGCGCCCGGCAACGCGACGGCGTTGGGCGAGACGCAGATGGGCTGTTTGAAGCCGAGCCCGCGGATGTCGTCCGCCTCCTCCGCGCTGGTGGCGTGCCAGCCGGCGGCGCCGGCGAAGGCTCCCGGGTGCACGAGCAGCTGCGCGAGTCGCTTGCGGACGCGGCGATGCCGGTAAGCCCAGCCGCTCATCATGCCGCGCGGCGAGATCACGAGCGGGCGCTGGAGCCGGCGCGCAGTTTGGTGTGCGTAATGGAGCGTGCGCAGCCACAGTGCGTGATGGTGCACGCAGTCGTAGGAAGCTTGGGCGAGGTGCGCGGCGAGGCCGGCCGACGGACACAGCGCACGGGGAAATCCGCGCGGGAAAACGAGCAGCTGCGCGCGGTCGCCGCCCGTCTGCATCGCGTGTCCGGCTTCGAGCGTGGTCAGCAGATCCGTGTTGGCGCCCGCCGCCGCCATGGCGTTGGCGAGGGCGCGCACGGACTTGGAGGGCCCGCCATGACGATCCTCGAGGCTGGGCACAATGTGGCAGACGCGCATGGACAGGCTCAAACCGGCTGCGGTCGGGGCTTCAGCGGGCGACAGGGATTGCCGGCGCAGATCATGCGCGCGGGCTGGTCCTTCACCACGACGGCACGGGCGCCGATCACGGCGAGTTCGCCCACGGTCACGCCGGGGCCGACAAACACGTCGGCACCGAGCCAGGCATTGCGGCCGATGGTGATCGGACGGGTGACGAGCGGCATCGACCAGACTTGGAAATCGTGCGTGCCGGAGCAGAGGTGGCAGTGCTGGCTGACGTTGGCGCCGTATTCGAGGCGGATGGGCGCGAGGTTGTAGACGTTGACCCACGGACCGAGCATCGCGCGCGGTGCGAGCGACAGCCGCCACGGGAAGGTGATGCGCACCGTCGGGAAGATGACGACCTGGCCGGGCGCCGGGATGTCCGCGCCGAACCACCGCAGCAGCCGCGCGCGGAAGCCGTGCAGCGGCCGCGGGCTCCAGCGGAAGAGCGTCGATTGAACAATCAACCACAACCACCGTCGCAGCACTTCGACGCGCGGGTAAGGCGTCACACAGTCGCGTCCGAGGTAAGGGGCTTCCGGTGTCATTGGCGGCAGGCGAGCAAAGGAAAACGTCAGGACCGGGTCAACGGCGCCAGCGTGGCGAAATCCTCCAGCAGCATCTCGGCGTAGCGCGCGTAATCGAAGCGCTGCACGCTCTCGCGCGCGGCGGCGGCGAGTTGGCGGCGGTGCGCCGTCTCGCGCAAGGTCGACTCCAGCACGGCGGCGAGTCTCGCTGCGGCCTCGGGCCCTTCGTGGTCGAACACGCGGCCGTTGACGCCGTCGGTCACGAAGTCGCGGAAACAGGCGAGGTTCGACACGACGGGCACGGCGCCGGCGGCCATCGCCTCGGCGACGGCCACGCCGAAGGTCTCGCCATGCGTCGCGAGGCTCGGGTAGCAGAAGATGTCGGCGCGCTGATAGATGGCGGCGAGCACGCGGTCGTTGAACTGCGGATCGAGCAGGTGAAACTGGTTGCTGTGCGCCGCCTCCGACAGACGATGCATGAGCTTCTGGCGGAACGAGGCGCCGGAGCCACCCCGAGCCACGTCGGACGGTCCGCACAGGATCAGCCGCCACGGCGGCAGGCCGCGCGCGTCGCGCAACAGCCGCAGCGCGTCGGCGAGCAGCATGAGTCCCTTTTCCTGGTGGATGCGGCCGACGAAGCCGAGCGTGACCTCGTCGGGCGAGGCGCGTGGCGGCAGGTAATGCGGCTGCGGTTGCGGCGTGCTGAGCTCGCGCCAGTTGATCGGGTAGCCGGTCACGCGGATGACCGGGTCGAGCGCCGGGTTCTCCTCCAACACGCGCTCGCGCACGAGCGACGAAGGGGCGAGCACGCGCGCGAGGTGGGAGTAGCGTCGGTATTGTCCCTTGGGCATGCGGCCGGTCATGACGACGACGCGTCCGGCGCCGGGCTTCCACCGGCCCAGCCACATGGGCAGCGCGAGCGTGTTGCAGATCACGATGTCCGCCGGAGGCAGCCGGCGGAAGACCCGCCAGCTCCACCGCGCGTCGCAAATGAGGTTACGCCAGAGCTGGCGCTGATGGTCGTGGCCTTTCAGTCGGATATGGCGCACGCCGTCGCTCTCCTCCTCGTCGGGCAGGCCCCGCCATTGGCGCGAGAAGCTGGTGACCGTGTGCCCGCGGGCGGCGAACTCACGGACGAGGGCATACCAGGATTTCTCCGTGGCGCCGCCGCTCAGCGGAGGCACGGGAAGGAAGAAGCCGTTGACGAGGGTGATGCGCAAGACGAGGGGAGGATCAGTCGTTGAACAGCGATTTCCAAGCCAGCAGGGGCACGCCGATCGCGACGCAGGCCTGATAGAACGACGAGAACCAAAGCGCGAGGGTGTTCTCGACGCTGAAGCACCAGACGATGCAGAGGATGCGCATCAGGCCGGCGGGCGAGAGCGTGGCGCAGTGTGTCGTGGCGAGCGCGAGGCGGCGGAAGAGCCAGCTCAGCACGAAGCCCAGCAGGCACACGCAGAAGTAGCCGAAGTTCGCGTAGGCCTCCGCCAGCATGCCGAAGCCGATGCTCGTGCCCTCCGTCGCCTCCTCGGATTGGATGCCGAAATGGATGGCGAGCAGACGCACGCTCGCCTGCGGGCTGGGCTTGTTCGGCCACAGCATGCGGGGCACCAGCTGGGCCGGCAGCATCGTGTAGGATTCACCGAGGAGGAAGGGGCTGCGCTCGGGCATCGTTTCCACCGCGATGCACACGATGTGGTAGAGCGAGGCGCGCTGCATCAGGCCCTGGGCGAGATTCTCGTCCTTCTCCTTTTCGTTGCCCCGCTCGTTCGCCGTGGGATTCAGGCCGAACTCGACCCACTGCGTGAAATAGGCCGGGAGCTGCGTCAGCGTGACGGTCAGGGACTTGTTGCTCCAATAGATGTAGCGCATCTCGGCCTTGCCGTTGTGGAGCACGGCGATGATGGGCACGAGCGCGAGGAACGGGATCCACGGGAGGCGCCGCGACGTGGAGAAATAGCCGACGCCGGCGGTGATGAGGAGGCTCAGGCCGTTGATGAGCACGAGCGTGGAGAAGGTGAGCACCGTCTGCGCGAGCAGGTTGAACCAGAACAGCACCTTGAGCGCCGTCGGCAGCGTGCCCGAGCCCCACATGCGGCCCTGGATGAACAGACTCACGATGCCCACGCCGAAGAAGATGGCGCGCAACGTGCCGGTCCACTCGGTCGGCACGAGTTGCGTGAATTGCGAGACGAACAGCCAGATCGTGTTCAACAGCGCCGTGTAGGCGGTGAAATGCATCTTGGCCTCGGGCAGGATTTCCTCGCGCCACCAATGCGCGCGGATCGTGCGTTGTGGACGGAAGCTGCTCGCGCTCGCCGCGCTGCCGCACAGGCCCGCCAGCTGGAACGCAATCACCGCCAAGGCCGCCTCGAGCACCGTCTGCTCCGAGAAATTGACCAACGCCTCGTGGCCCGTGAGCACCGGGATTGCGTAGAAGGGCACCGTGGTGAAGAGGAAGAACTCGACGATCGGGTAGGTGTCGTCGTTGCGCCGGAGCCAGCCCAGCAATGGCAGCATGCCGAGCGCGAAGATGGTCAGCGAGGCGATGGTGATCAGCGGGTCCTCCCATTCGGATTTCAGGCCGAGATACACCATCGCCGCGAGCAAGCCGCAGTAGCCGAGGGCGACGATGCGGCGCACGTGGGGCGGCGCGACAGGAGTGGGGACGTGGCTCATCAGGAAAGCTGGGTCAGGAGGCGCAGGAGTCCGGCGCTCGTCTGCGGGTAGGTGTAGCCGGCGGCTTGTTGGCGCGCGGCCGCGCCCATGGCGCGCAGTTGCGCGGCGGGCGCGCCGAGCAGGTCGCGCAAACGCTCGGTCAACGCGTGCTCGTCGTTGGCGGGGAAGATCCAGCCGGTGCGGCCCGGCTGCACGAGGTCCTGATGGCAACCGACGACGTCCGACACGAGGCAGGGCACGCCGAGGTGCATGGCTTCGTTGACGGCGAGGCCCCACGTCTCGAACGCGCCGCGCGAGGGCAGGGCGAAGGCGTCGGCGAGCAGGTAGCGGGAGGGCATCTCGGTCTGGTTGGCGAAGGGCAGAAAGCGCACCGTGGCCTCAGGACGGTCAGCCGCGAGCGCTTTCAACTCTCCTTCCAAGGGACCGTCGCCCACGAAGACGAGCGCGGAGTGCGGCACCGCCGCCGCGAGGAAGGCGCGCAGGAGCTCGACCGGCTGCTTGCGTGCCTGCAGCTTGCCCGCGAAGAGCAGCACGCGCCGGTCGCCGAGGCCGAGCGTCTCGCGCAAACGCGCAGCGGCGGCGCGCGCGGCTGGAGCCGCGGGGTCGAAGCGCGCGGCGTTCACCGAGTGCGGCACGAAGAACAGGCGCGAGGCAGGGATGCCGAGCGCGCGATAGTAGTCGCGGTTTGCGCCGCCAACGCAGGCGAAGGCGCTGAACTGCCTCAGCAGCGCCGCGAGCGCGAGCCGGCGCAGTCCCGTCGGTGCGTCGCGGCCGAGCAGGTGCGAGTCGCCGCGCAGGATCACGGGGATGTCGCGCCGCCGTGCCCAGAGCAGCGCACGCAGGTGCGAGCGCCAGGCGTAGCCGAAGAGCAGCACGGCGCCCGGACGCCATGCGGCCAGCCGTTCGATCAACGCCGGGTTGTTCAGCCCGTGGAAATGGTGCGTGCCGGGATCACGTGCGACGTTGGGCACGAATTCGCAGTCGTAGCCCGAGAGCAGGTCGATGTCCCACTTGATGGCCCGGCCGAATTGCGGGTCGCGCTGCGTCGTGACGCCGAAGTCCCAGAGATAGAACACGCGGAACGGCAGTGGCGTGTGCGCGGCCAGCCACTGGAACCAGGGGCTGTAATACTGGATCGGATGCGAAAGCACGATTGCCAGGCGCGGCAGCGGTCCGTCGGCGGAGACGGTCGGGCAAGCAGCGAATGAGACGGCCGGGTTCGTCATACCAACGGTCGGGGGGATTCGCCGGGCGTCGCGCGGGCGCGGATCACGGTGGTGAAGATTTCCAGCTGACGCTGCGCCACTGCGCGCGCGCTGTGGTGGTCGCGCAGCCGCGCGTGTTGCAACGGCTGGTCGGGTTGCCAGTCGCCGTGCTCCGCCAGTCCGGTCAGCACGTCCGCGGTGTGCGCGATGGCCGTCGCATCGGTCGCCGATTCGAACGCGATCTTGGTGACGCCGCCGAGTTGGTCGACGAGGCCTTCCAGCACGCTCCCACGCGGCATCACGGCAAGGGTCGGGCGCTCGGCGCTGAGCGTCGGGTAGGTCTTGGACGGCGAGTAGGCGACCTCGTCGGAGCCGAGCAGGAGCGCAAGGTCGGTCTCCAGCAACAGGCGCAATGCAGACAGGTAGCCGATGCGGTCGGGTTGTTCGTGCACGCGGTCGGCGATGCCGTGCTTCTCCGCCAGCGCGCGCGTGGTGCTCGAGCCTTGGCCAGCTTGGGCGTAGGAAGTGCCGAAGAAAAACAGTTCCACCGGGCGCACTCGGGCTGAGATGCGTGCCACGGCGGCGAAAAGAATATCGAGCGCCGGCAGCATGTCCGCGCCGAGCCGGCCGGCGTAGGCGATCTTCAAGGTGCGGCTGGCGGGCAACAGCGGGGCGCGACTGGCGTTCAACTGCCGGGCCACGGCGAAATCCTCATCGGGCGCGCCGAAGGTGACCACGGATCCGCTGGCGGGGCCGAACCACGGGTAGCGCCGCTGCAGCGTCTCGAGATAAGCCGGCGACACGCTGATGACGTGCGCGCAACGCCGGAGCGTCCAGCCTTCGAGGAGTTGCGCGAACGCACGGGCGGTGCGGTATTTCCAGCCGCCGGGCGGAGCCACGCCCGAGCGCTCGTAGTAATCGCTCAGCCACGGGTCCTGCAGATCGATCACATACGGCACACCGGTGTCCTGCCACCAGTGGCGTCCGAGCGGCAGCACGGCGAATTGCGTGGTGGAAAAATAGACGAGGTCGAAACGCTCCGCGCGCAGCAGGCGGCGCACGGCGGCGTGCAGGAAAGGGAAGAGGCGCCACCCGAGGTTGTTCACGCCGAGGCGCGCGGTCCAACGGCGGGACAAGACCGGCACGCGCACGACACGCACCCCGGCGGGCACGGTGTCGAGCAGTTCGGGCTCGACCGGCGCGAGCGGACGGTCGTCGTCCGCGGCGAGCACGACCACCTTCCAGCCAGCGGCGACGAAGTGCGGCAGACTCATGCGCACGCGCTGCATGTCCGGCGCATTGAGCGGCGGAAAATGCGGCGAGACGATGAGAAGCTTCGGCATCGGGCGGGAGATCACTTCAGCAACTTCTGCACCGGACGCAGGAACGTGGTGCGCTCATGTTCCCAGTTGTAGCGGGTCTGCCCGAGTGTCCACGCCGCGGCGCGGGCGCGCGTCTGGCGCGCTGAGTCCGCGAAGTAGTCGTCCAATACCGCCGCGACCTGCGCCGGTTCTCCGAGATCGGCGAGCAACGCTGCTTCGCCCAGCTCGGCGGCGAGCGCGGTGTGCGCCTGCGTGGCGGAGAGCAACTGCGGAAGGCCGGCGAGCAAGTAGGCGAAATTTTTGTTCGGCAGACAGAGGTCGCGGTTCAGCGGCGTGCGTTCCTCGAGCGAAAGCCCGAGGTGGGCGCCGGCGACGAGACGCACGAGCTCATGCGGCGGAGCGCTGGGGAGGAAACGCGGCGGGCGCGCGAGCTGGAGTTCGCCGGCGAGCCGGATGAGCTCCGCTTGGTAGGCGGGCGAGACGTGGCCGCGCAACTGGAGCTCGACGGGGGTGCGGGCGAGCGCGAGCGCGCGCAGCACGGACTCGAGGCCGCGGCCAGGCCCGACCGTTTGCGAAAACCAAGTGAGGATGGCAGGCGCGTCGGTCGAGATCGGCGCGGGCGCGACGGGCGCGGCCGGTGCGTCGGCGAGCGGATAGACGTTGAGCACGGTGGCCGCCTTGACGCCGTAGGTCTGTTCGTATTGCCGCGCGATGAGTGGCGACGCGGCGGTCAGGTGGCTGCATTCCGGGAGAAAGGTCGCCTGGATGATCCGCGCGGACACGGAGAGCGCGGGGTCGTTCATCGCGCCGACGGTCTCAGCATCGTGGTAGTCCTCGATGTCGAACCCGAGAAACGCGTTCGCCTCGCGCGCGGCGAACGCGGCCATGGCGAGGCCGGCGAGTTGGTGACCGAGATAAAGATCGGCGCGCAGGCGGGCGGCGAGCTTCGCCTGCGCGAGCGCCCCGGCGTAGTGAGCGAGTGCGGCGAGCGCCGGCGTGGCGAACGGCGCCTTGCGCACGAGCCGGCGTGCGGCGCGCTGCTGGAGCTTGCGGAACGCGGCGGCGGGGCCGTTGAGACTGTCGAGGCGCTCCAGGGTCCAGCGGGCGCGCGGGAGCAGGGCGGCATCGAGCTCGTCCGCCGGACGGAAGCTGCGCCCGGCCACCACGTGCACGCGATAACCCGCATCGCACAGCGCCTCGGCCTCGCGCACGAGGCGGGGCGTGGACGAGACGTGTCCGGCCGTGAGCAGGCAGACGGTCTTGGGGGCGTCGCTCATGGTTTCAGCCGAAAAGCCCGGCGGCGCGCAGGTGCGCCGTAAGTTCGCGGCGATAGTCGGCCCATTGCCAACCGGCGGCGGTGGCGAGCGCGGCTTCGCGCATCGCGTGCAGCGTGGCGCGATTCTCCAGACACCACTGCACGGTGGTGTGGATCGCCTCGGCGTCGGCGGCGGCGAAGAGGCGGCCGTTGACGCCGTCGCGCACGAGATCGGCGGCGCCGGCGCGGGGCGTCGTGAGCACGGGCGTGCCGCGCGACCACGCCTCGGTGGCCACCATGCCGAAGCCGTCGCAGAGTGAGGGGAAGAGCAGCGCCTCCGCGTCGCGCATGCGGTCGAGCAGCTCCGTCCGCGGGACGGAACCGTGGAACACGATGCCCTCGGGCAGCGGTTGCAGCACGCGCTCCGGCAGCGACACGCTGCCATAAACGTCGAGCGTGGCGTGGCGTCCGAGCTGATGCCGGCGCCAGGCTTCGAGCACGTAATGGGCACCCTTGATGATGCTGAACCCGCCGTCCCAGAGCAGTGACAGCCGGCCCGCGGGCCGCGGAGCGAGCGCGAGGTCGCGCTCCACGCACGGCGGCGCGCCGAGGTGCAGCACGCGGACCTTGGACACGTCGTGTCCGGTGGCGGCGTAGCTGGCCTTCGTCACGTGCGAGTTGGCGAACACGATATCGGCGAGCGCGAATTCAGCGCGCCGGCGCGCGTTGCGGCGCGGCGTGCGCCGGAGCACCCAGCGGCGGAACGGCGTGTCGAGCTCGGGGAATTTTTCCGTCTCGCTACGCAACAGGTCCTCGACGTAACCCGATTCGAGCGAAGGCAGGTCGTAGGCGATGCGTAGCCCCAGCGCGCGGGCGCGGCGGAAAGTATCCAGCGAGCTGTAGAGGAAACCGTGCACGCCGGTGAGGCCAGGATGCAAGCTGCGCGCGACGCGACGGTCGAAGCGCTGTTCGAGAATGTCCCAGAGTCCGTCGTGCCAGCGCAAATCGCGGCGCGTCGCCCGGGCGAAACCCACACGGAAGAGCTCCGCCCACGGGTGAGATTCGACGACGTCGGCCGGAACTTCCGTGACGCGGCGGCGGGAGAACTCGCGCGCAAGGTCCAGCCCGGCAAAGCGGCCGAGCCGGCACAGCGCGCGTTGTGCGCGGGCGGTGGGGCGGTCGGTGATGGTCGTGACGTAGCGGTCGAGTTGACCGGCCTCGTGCAGGGCGCGCGCCACCTGTTGGATGTGCGGCGCCACCATGGGATGAAAGAGGCGGACGCTCATGCTTCGTCCGCCGCGGGGGCGGGAAATTTGCCGAGGCGCACCTGCCAGCGGCGGGCGGCGCGCCAGCCGATGAGCCGGCTGAGCACTTGGAAGGCTTTGCCGCCGAGCGGGCGCAGCGTGGAGCCGCCGAGCGCGGCGGCGCGCCGCAGGGCGAGTTCAACGAGGTCCGGTGCGGCCGGATAGTAGTCGTAGGCGAAACGTTGGTGCAGGTCCGCCGCGGCCCGGCGCATCGCGGCGCTGTTCTCCAAGGCGAGCATCTTGTCCGTGATGCTCGTCAGCGCGAGATAGGCGGAGTCGAGGTGCCGTCGTCGACGTTGCGCGCTGAGGCTGGTGGGGAGCGCGGAGCGATAATACGACACGGCGTCGCCACAATGCACGACCGCGGTGGCTTGGGTGACGACGCGCGCGAAGTATTCGCCGTCGTCGTTGAGCGAGAGCCGCTCGTCCCACGGGCCAGTCTTTTCCGCGAGCGCGCGCGGTAGCAACCAGGCGGCGGGGTGCATCATGCAATCCTGCGACCCGTAGCGCAGGAGATAGTCGCGCGGCGCGAGGTCGGCGAAGAGCGGGTTGGCGTCAGGGAAGACGGTTTCCTCCACGCGGGCCGTGAAGCGGCCCCAGCGGCCGGTGAAGACGGCACCGGCCGGCGCGGATCGTGCGCGCGCGAGTTGACGCTCGATTTTCGTGGGAGCGAGCAGGTCGTCGGCGTCGAGGTATTGGATGAACTCGCCGCGTGCGGCACGCAGGGCGGCGTTGCGCGCGGCGGAGGCGCCGCGGTTGGGCTGGGTGAAGAGACGCAGGCCGCGCGGTTCCCAGGCGCGCGCGCGGGCGACGCTGTCGTCGGTCGAGCCGTCGTCGACGAGCACGACCTCGCAGCGCGGCCAGGTTTGGGCGAACGCGGAGCCCAGCGTGGCGTCGAGAAACGCGCCCGCGTTGTGACAGGGGATGAGGATGCTGACGAGCGGATCGGGCACGCTAGGAAGGGAAAACCGCGACGAGACCTTCGCTGACATAGAGGCACGCCGGCGGGAATCCCCGGTAGGCGGTCAGCGTGCATTTCCCTTCTGCGGCGAGCTGGCGCAGAAACGCCTTCGCGTCGGGATTGGTGTCGGAGTTGTCGAGGTAGAGCCAGCCGCCCGGCTTGAGTTTCGGCACGGCGGCTTGGGCGCAGGCGCAGCGCGGGCCGCCGTCGACGACGCAGAGATCGAGCGAGTGGTCGGGAATCTGCGAAAAATCGCTCATCTCGGTTCCGACCCAGCGGAACTGCAAATCCACGTGCGTCAGGCCGCGGGCGGCCAGCGTTCCGCGGAGATGTTCGAACCAGCCCTGGTCGGCTTCGATCGACAGCAGCCGGGCGCAGCGGCGGGAAAGCCACAGCGTCGAAAACCCGGAGCCGATCTCGAGCACGTGCGAATCCGGCGGGAGGTGCGCAGCCAGCGCGCGCGTGGCGGAGGGCGGAATCCAAGGGCGCTCCACCCGATGGCCGAGCGTCTTGAGCAAGACCCATTGCCAGCACGCCACGGGAAACGAAATCCATTCGCGCCAAGTGAGCGCGGCGCCCTCGGCGGTGCGCCAGCGGGAACGGCGATGGAGAGGAGCGGGATGGTCGGTGTCGGCGTGCATCAGGAGGAGGCGCCGGCCCGCGCCATCGCGACGCGCCAGCAGTGTTGAAAGTAGGCCCGCTTCGAGTTCGCCACGTAGTGATGCATAACGGCGCGGCAGTCGTGCGCCTCGGGCAGGCGCGGGAGCGTCACGTAGTCGCCGGCGGGCGCGACCGTGCACGAGCGACCGGCGACGAGCATCGCAATCAAGGCCTGTTCGAGATAGTAGTTCGTGCGTTCGCGCGCGATCAGCGTGCGCGTCCAGGCCTCGAGCCGTTCCCAGTCGAGCGCGCCGCCGTCGAGGCCGGTGAGGCCGACGTTGACGAGCTCAGCCACCGGGGCGCCCGCGAGTTCCTCCATGAGCGGTCGGGAGTAACCGTAGGAGGTGACGCAATCGACCGCATGCAGTGGTTGCGCGGGCCGGTCGAGCCAGTCGATCAGCAGCGTGGGACGGCGGAAGAAGAGCAGGTCGGAGTCGATGACGAGTTTCCAACCGGTGGCGCCGAGGTGCGGCTCGGTGAGTTTGCGGATGTTGGGATAGTTGAGCCAGCGCTCGCGCAGCGTCGGGAAGCGCGTTACGGGCAGGAACGCGTTGAGGCGTTCCTGCGTTTCCGCCTGCGGGACGAAGCGCGCAGCGGGGAACAGGCGTGCGAGCGGCGCGCGGTGATCATCGGTGAGTGTGCCGTCGTCGTAGATGACCGGGGCGAGCGGTCGTCCCGCGTGGCAGGCGAAGGTCCAGAGACAGAACGCGGTTTGATCCCAGAATTTGCGGCCGGTGAGCAGGTGGAGGGCGAGCGGTGCGCCGGAGCCTGTCGGCGGGAGCGGCAGCGTGCGGGCGGCCTCGGCCATCGCGGCATGGCCGCGTTGCGTGCGCCGGCGTTCCCACGGTCCGCCGTCGGCGATGAGATCGCGCATCCAGCCGGCCGGGCGATGCCAAGTGTGATAGAGCAGCTTGCCGAGTCCGAGTTGGCGGGGGAGGGCGGTCATCGAGTGGACGCGGTGGCGGCGTCGAGCAGGGCGAGTTGACGGGCGAATTCCTCCGGCCCCTGCGGCGAGCGGCAGGAGGCGTAATCGCCGCCGCGCAGGCGGCGCAGCAGGCGCCCGGCTGCGACGGGCCCGAACACGCGCGCGAGGCGCTGGAAATTCCGTCCGCCGAGCGCAGCGAGCGATCCGCGCGGGGCCGCGCGCCAGAGCTGCAGCAGGCGTTCCTGATAAACGGGAAAAAAATCGTAGGGCAGGCCGCGCCACGCGTTGAAGGCTTTCTCACCGACGAGGCGGCGCACGGCTTCGGTTTCGCGCGTCAGCGGACAGGCGCGCATGAACGCTTCGATCACGGCGAGCGATGCCACGGCCATTTTTTCCCAGCAGCTGGTGAGTCGCACGCCATCGTGCTGGCCGACGAGATTGTGGATGCCGGGCACTTTCACGATGCGCGCGGACGCGGTGGCGGCGACGTGGTAGAACCAGATCTCGGCGACGGCGTTGTAGAGCGGCGAAGGCGGGAATAGCGGACGCTCCAGCACGGCGCGCAGCCACGCGGTGCGAAACACGGGTGCGTGCGGGGGCGGTTGTGCGCGGATGAAGAAGACGGCGGGATCGGACGTCTCCTCGGTCGCTTCCCACTGCGGCGGCTTCCGCAATTCCGCCCACGGCACGCCGAGCGGGCCGACGATGGAATCGCTGTAAACCACGTCGGCGCCGGTCTCGCGCAGCGCGCGGAGATGCGTGGAGAATTTTTCCGGGCCGATGCAGTCATCGGAATCGAGGAAGAGCACGTGCTCGCCGCGGGCCTCGCGGAGACCGGTCAATCGCGCCAAGAGCAGGCCTTGGTTGGATTGCCGGATGATCCGCGCGTGCGGCGGCAGCAGCGGCGCGATCGTGTCCGCCGCCGGCGGCTCGGAGCCGTCGTCGACGAGGATGATCTCGATCCGCCAGTCGCCGCGCGCCCGCTCGATGCTCGCGAGCGTGTGCCCGACGGTGTCGGCGCGGTTGAAGTAGGCGATGATGACGGAGAGATCCATGCGGTTGACCGACGCAGAGCGCGGTGGTCGTCCGGGCCGGGCTCAGGACTTGCGGCGCAGGGCGGTCAGGCCGTTGCCGAACTCGGTGGCGAAGGTCATGGTCGCGAAATCGGCCCAGCGATCCCGCAGTGCGCGGCGGCACCCGTCCTGGCTGATGGTGTCGTGCAGGAGGATGAATCCGCCCGGCGCGAGGCGCGGGGCATAGGTGGCGATCTCGTCCAGCGTGGGCTGGTATTCGTGCGAGGTGTCGATGAAGAGCAGGTCGATCTCCTGCGGCAGCGTCGCGAGCACGGCGGCGTCGAGCGAGAGGCCCTGCACGAATGTCGTGGCCTCGGCGAGTTGCAGGCGAGCGAGATTGCGGCGCGCGGCGGAAAGGAAGCGCTCATCGGAGTCGAGACACCACAACCGTCCACCCGCGGCGGCGGCGCGTTGCGCGAGGGCGAAATGGGCGGAGGTCCAGCCGACGTAGCAGCCGAGCTCGACGATGGTGCGGGCGCGGGTGTGAAACGCCAGTTCGCCGAGGAACTCGCTCACGGATGGCTCGGAGTTCCACGCGTGGGTGGGGGCGAGTTCGAAGGTCGCGCCGTCACCCAGCGTGCCTGCGAAGTCGGGCGGCGGCGTGAGCGAGCCGGCGCCGGCCAGGTCGCGCGCGAAGCGCAGCGGGTGGGTGTTGGCGCGGATGTCGCGGAGCTCGAAGCCGTGTGACTTCACCAGTGCGGTGAGGTCTTTCCAGATGTAGCGCTGCGTGCAGGCGATGCGGAGGAGTTGCAGGCGCTGGCGGAGATTGGCGGTCAGGGACATGAGGATCGGATTAAAGCCACCATTTGTGCGGAGCGAGGTCGGCCGCGGCGCGCGGCGGCCGCAGCAGGGTGCGGAGCATGCGGCCGAGGAGAAGCAGGAGGCTCCGGCCCCAGGCCTTGCGGCCGTGGAACGAGCGCAGGATGCCGGCGTGGGGCACGTAGGCGCGCGGGCCGAGTTCGGCGTTCACCACCTGGGCGATGGCCGGCAGATCGCCGCGCCCGTGCAACAGGCGCACCTGCCACATCACGTAGTTGGGCACGTTGGCGAGGAAGTGGAACTCGCTGCAGAGTGGGGCGACGCGCAGGGCGGAGCCATAGAGGGCGGCGCGGAAGGCGGGCTGGTCGCTCTTCAGGTTTTGCGTGGTGCGCAGGCGGTCGTAGGCCGAGCGCCATGCGGCAAAGAAATCCCGCAGCACCGCGCTCTGGCGGAAGGCGATCACGCCGGTGTTGTATTCAGGAAAGCTCAACGGCACGCCGGGGAGCGTGTAGTCCCAGCCGCGCTGGTTCTCCTGCAACAGGGCGAGGTCGAAACGCTCCAGCAGATCGAAGATCTCGTCGATGGGCGCGCAGAGGTGCGTGTCGGTATCGAGAAAGATGACGTGTTCGTAAGGCGCCGCGAGCGCGAGCAGCTTGTCCGCGACGTTGCGCTGCACGTCGGTGCGCACGAGCACGGTGTCGAACGGCGCCAGCTCGGCGCGCGGGACGTCGGTGATGAGGCAGATGGCGGCGTCCGGCGACACGGCGCGCAGCGAGCGGGCCGAGGCTTCGGCTTCCCGGACGTAGCCTTCGCCGGTGGCGACATAGACGTATCCGCGGCTCGGTTTCATGGCGAGGCCGGGCCTTTTGCCCGGACGGAAGCCTGACCTTCAAAGTGACCGCACGCGCCCTGCCAGCGGATGAACTCCACTGGGCCGGCCCAGGCGCTATAGTGGAACCACGCCTTCGCTTTCCGCAGCGGCACGGTCCACGGCGCGATGGCTCCCCACGGGCACGCAGCGTGTTGCGTGAGGACTTGAATCCAGGACTTGGCGATCCCGCGATTGAGGCGGGCGAGGTAGTCGCGTTGCACGCGGCCGGTGGGGATCAGGTGCGTGAGCGCGAGGGACGGAAAGTAACCAACGTGCCAACCCTGCGCGAGGAGCGTGAGCACGATATCGTTGTCGCCGCCGGAGGTGAGCTCGGCGCCGCGGCGGTCGGTGAGCGTGGAGCCCGGGCGCGCCAGCCAGGTCTCGACCGCCGCGCGGCGCAGCGCCATGCCGGCGCCGATGGGCGCGCAGGGCGGGTATTCGTTGCGACCGCGGGCTGCGTCCCACAGCTGCGTCGCGACGATCTCACTTTCGCCGAGATCGCGACAGGCCAGCAGGCCGTCGAATTCACGCACCCAGGGCTCGGGCGTCGCTTCGAACTCGGGCGCGCTCTTGCCGCCGGCGGCACCAAGGGGCGGATGCGCGGCAAAGAGGGCGAGCACCTGCGCGAGGTAATCGGGCGCGAGCACGTTGTCGTCGTCCACCATCACGACGAGTGCGCCGCGCGCCTCGGCGAAGCCGCGACGACGGGCGGCGGTGAGGCCGAGCGTGTCCTCGCGCACAACGCGAAGGTTGGCAGGGGAAGGATCGGTGAGAACGCCGGCCGCGAGCGCGGGAGTGGAGGCGTTGTCGACGAGGATGGTTTCCCAGCGGTCGGCGGGCAGCGTCTGCGAGCGCAGGCCGGCCAGCGTCCGGGCGAGGCGGCCGCGGTGCGGATTGTGCGTGGGAATGAAGACCGACAGCTCCATCAACGGGGGGCGCCTTCGCGCCAGCCACGCACGATTGCCGGCGTGCCATAGGCGATCGCGCCCGGCGGCAGATCCTTCGTCACGACCGACCCGGCGCCGACGATGCAACCGTCGCCGATGGTGACGCCGCCGAGCACGGTGACGCCGGCGCCGAGCCAGACGTCGCTTCCGATGCGGGTCGGCAGCAGGGTGTCGGGCTGCGAGCGAATCGGCGTGCCGAAAGGGGCGAGCGCGTGATTCGACGACAGGATGCGACAATGCATCGCGATGAGCGCGTGCTCGCCGATCGTGACGCCGCCGTGGCCGTAGATGACGACGTGCGGGCCGATGATGACGTTCGCGTCCACCCGGATCGAGCCGCCGTAGGTATCGAAGACCACGCCGTCCTCCAGCATGCAACCCGCCCCGATCGCGATCTCCCCGCGGCCCTGCCGGTTGAAGGTGCGGTGGAGGTTGACGCTTTGACCAATCTTCACGTGGTCGCCGAGCATGATGCCCGAGGCGCGGAGACGGAAGGCGCGCCAGTGTTTGAGCCAATAGCGGAAGAGGAGGGTTTGTTGCATGGCTTCAGTCCGAGCGCATCCGGTCCTGCAACCGGAGCGTGGTGGTGGCGGGCAAGAAGGCGGCGGCGAGTTTGAGGAACGGATTGGCGGTCACGGGCAGCGTGCGGCCCAAGCGGGCGGCGAGCGCGATGGCTTGGCGGGCGGCGGGCTTGTCGCCGTGCCGCAACAGCATGACGGCCGCGCGTTCGGCCTGCTCGGCGATGGCGCCGTGCAGCGACGCGGGCTGGCTGAGGGCGTAGCGTTCGAGGAACGCGAGACGGCAGCGGAAGCAGTAGTGTTGGTTGGCGCCGGCGCCGTGGTCGTGCCGCAGGCTCCATTCGAGCACTTCCGGCAGCCACGCGATGCGCGCGCCGCTGGCCGCGACGCGGAAATGCAGATCGCCGTCCTCGAAACAGCGATGCTCCTCGTCGAAGCCGCCGAGGCGCAGGAAAAGATCGCGCCGCAGGAAGCTGGCCATCGTCGGGAGTGGCGAACAAAGCAGGGTGCGCGCGGGATCGCGGGCGAGGCCGTCGGCGGAGAGTTGCCAGCGGATGATGGGGGCGCGGTCGGTCTCGCGGATGAAATCCACAGTGTGGAAAACCGCGTCCACCTCGGCGCTGAGGGGGCGCACGCGGGCGAGGTAATCGGGCGCGAGTTCGTCATCCACGTCGTGGAAATGGATCCACGTCGCGGTGCTGGCGTGCGCGAGGACGTTACGCGCGCCGCCGGGGCCGAGGTTGTGCGGCAGCCGCAGGATGCGGAAACCCAGCGTCTCCGCCTGCGCGGCCGTGTCGTCGCGGCTCGCGTCGTCGACGAGCAGCACCTCGTCGAACGCCGGGGCGAGCCGATCGACCTGCGCCCGTAGCCGCGGAAGAAAGCGGCTGGCGTTGTAGCAGGGGACGAGAAGGGCGGTGCGGCTCATGGCAGCTCAGCGGCTGGACTCGGTCGGCGTGGCGTCGCGCGTGGCGTCGCGGTGCCACGCCTCCTGCGCGTCGAGGTTGCCGCAATAGTGGCGCCACCGCACGTAGGCGGCGGGACTGAAGGCAGCGCCGGTGACAAGATAGCGGCGCAGCTTGCGGAGCGGGTGGAGGCCGCGCGGCACGGGCGGCGGCTCGCCGAGGCGCGCGGCTTTGAAGAATTGCCCGGAGTAGGCCATACCGTGCAGCAGGCGACCGAGGTAGTCGCGCGTGAGGCGTTGCGGCGGGATGAGGTGCCGCATGCGCAGCGCAGGCACGTAGGCGACTTCGAGACCCAGCGGGAAGGCCGACCACGCGAGGTCGAGATCCTCATGCGCACCGAGCGCCCGGCCGGCGCGGCCGAGGCTTGCGCGCTCGGGGGCGCGGTCGAGCGTCTCGCTCCAAACCTCGGCAACGCACCGGCGCACGACCATGCCGGCGCCATTCGGAGTGTATTCGGGACCGAAACGGTCGCCGCGTTCGTGCAGGATCTCCGGGCCGTAATCCCGGATGGCGAGGAACGAGTGGAACTCGCGCGTCCAAGCCGGAGGCGTGACCTCCCACTCTGGCTCCGTGATGCCGCCGAACGCGCCGAACGTGGGATGCGCTTCCGCGATGGCCAGTGCCTGCGCGAGGTAATCGGGCGCGAGCACGTTGTCGTCGTCCACGCAGACGATCAGCGGGGCGGATGTGGCGGCGAAGCCCGCGCGGCGGGCGTGCGCGCTGCCGCGGCGCGTCTCGAAAATTACTTGGCCCGCGGGGTGCCAGGCCGCGTCGGAGGCGGGCACGCGGTTGTCGGCCGGCGAGTGGTTGTCGACGATGCACAGCTCCCACTCGGAGCGCGGCAGGGTCTGCGCCTGCAACGCGGCGAGCGTGCGCTCCAACCGGCCGCGGTGCGGGTTGTAGGTGGGGATGATGACGCTGACGCGGAAGGGCACGGGATCAGTTTTCCAGCAGCGGCCAACTCAGGAGCATGCGCGGGTTGTTGGCCCCATCGAGGTAGTGCAGCGCGGCGCGAGTCGGGTGGCGCGCCTCTGCTTCATCCGGGAAAACCTGGTAGGCGTCGCTCAGCTCGGCGGCGAGATGCGCGCCGCACAACACCGCCACGAGCGCCTGCTCATGGTAAAACGAGTAACCATGGCGCGCGAGCAGGCGGGTGGAGACGGTCTCGAGATAATCCCAGTCGAGCTGCGCAGGGCGGAAGGCGAAGCAACCGGAATTCACGCGTGTGGGCACCGCGACACCCGCCAGGTCCGAGAGCTGGGCGGCGGTGACGCCGTAGGACTCGGTGCAATCGCGGAAGTAGAACGGCCGGCCGTGGTCGAAGTGATGGAGCAACTCCGCGGGCGGACGATGCAGCAACACGTCCGTGTCGACGACGATGCGCGGACCGTCGTCGGTGAGGAAGGTGTCGGTGAGTTTGCGCAGGTGAAAATAGGCCAGCCGCAACCGCCGCAGCACCGGGTAACGGGTGGCCGGCAGCTGCGCGTCGAGGAGGCGTTCGGTGCTCGCGGCGTCTTGGATCGCGATGCGTCCGCCGCCGCGGAGCAGCCGCGTGCGTGCATCGGCGTCGAGCGAGCTGTCGTCGATCAGCGTGAAGCTCACCGGGCGCCCGACGTGGCGCCGCCAGGACTTCATCGCGTAAAGCGTCTGCACGACGTAGTCGGAGCCGGTGAGCAGCACCACGTCGAGGGACTGTGGGTCGTTCGGCACGGCGGGCAGCGTCGCGAAGGAGAGGCGACGCTCAGCGGCGCGGAGTTCGCGCCGGCGCGTCCAACGGCGCCGCAGCGGCGAGCCCGGGACTAACCACTGGGGCCATTCGTGCCGCGCGAGATAGAGGAGGCGGCCCGGCGTGAGGGGCGGCCGGCGCGGTCCGCGCACCGGTGGCATCGCGGCAAGGGCGCGAGCGCGCTCGTCGGCGGTGGGCGGGTCGAGGCGGGGCGGCGTCATCGGGACTGGGCCAGCGCGAGCATCCGTTCCGCGAACACGGCGGCGGGATCGGCCGGCACGCGGGCCCGCACGGCGCGCGCCGCGGCGGCGCCCAACTCGGGCCAGCGGGTGCGCGCGGCGTAGGCGCGTTCGAGCGCGTCAGCCACGGCGTCGATGGTCGGCGCGGCGGCGAGAAAACCGGTTTCGCCTTCCGTCACGAATTCCGCGTGGCCGGCGACCGCCGTCACGATACACGGGCGGCCGCAAAGCATGGCCTCGACGATGGCGAGCGGCATGCCTTCGTAGCGCGAAGGGAGGAGCAGCGCGTGGTGGTCGCGCCAGATGCCCACGACATCCGGCACATGGCCGGCGAAGCGGACGCGTCCTTCGAGCCCGAGGCGGCGCGCGAGGAGCTGCGTGCCTTCGGTGGCGCGGCCGGTGCCGAAGAACGTGAGCGTCACGTCGCGTTCGCGCCATTCAGGGCGGGCCAACGCCTCAAGCGCGAGGTCGCAGCCCTTGGCTTCTGGATCGAGCCGGCCGACGCAGGCGAGGCGCAGCGGCTCAGCGGTGGCCGGCCACGGCGGAGCAGCGTCGTAGGGCACGCGAAAGGGATTCCACACGATCTCGGTGTGCGAGTGCGCGCAAACGAGCTGCCGCTCGACGAGGCGGCGGTTGCCGTCGCTGACGAAATACACGGCGCGCGCGGCCTCGGTCAGCGCGGCGGCGCGGCGGCGGTGTTCGTCGGCCGGCCACCAGTGCTCGGCGGCGCAGTTATAGGCGAGCGCGTAGGGCAGGCCGCGTCGCGCGAGCGGTTCGCACAGGTCGGCGTTCGGGAATCCGCCGGCCAGCGAGAAGACCGTCAGGTCCGGCCTGAGTTCGGCGATGACGTCGCAGGCGTGCGGAGCGGGCCGGGAAAGGCCGAGGCGCCAGGACAGTCGCTGGCGCACGAGGGCAGGGACGGTGAGCGCGCGCGGGATGGGGCGGCGGTGCAGCTGCAGACCTTGCGCGACGAGCCGGCGCAGCGGCTCGGCCTCGGCGTCGCCCCAGTCGATGGTGCTGGCGTGCACCTCGTGTCCTTGCCGCAGCAGGCGCTCCGCCGTGCCGGCCCACAGATCCTCGCTGCCGCCCCAGGGCGAGCCATCCATGTTGGAGACGAAGGCGAATTTCATCGCAGCAGGTTCAGGCTAGGATCGGGCGTCAATGCGCCGGGAAATCGCGCGGCAGCGTTGCGGGCACTTGGCGGGCGGCGGCGGCGGTGAATTGCCGACCGAGGCGCTGGCCCAGCAGGTGCAGGAAACCCGCGCGCCGGCCCATCATCGCCCAGAACACGCGCCGGTTGGCGACAAAGGCTTCGCGGTCCGCCGGTGCGAGGAAGCGTCCGGCCTGCTCGAAGGCCAGCAGGCCGAGTTGGCGGCGCATGCGACGCTCGTCGAGCGAGGGACGCTGCGGCAGCTCATGCAGGAAAAGCTGGTGATAGTCCGCGAGGTTGCCGGCCTTGCGCACGAGCCGACTGGTGTCGTTGTTGCGGTGGAGCCGGTAGGCGGCCAGGACCTGCCGGGTGACCGCGCCGCCGCCGTGCTGCAGCGCACGCAGCCACATCTCCCAATCGGCCACGTGCGGGAAGCGCGGGTCGAATCCGCCGTGGCGCTCGTAGAAGTCCCGGCGCATGACGATCGTCGGGGTGACGAAGGGATTCGTGTAGAAGGTGTCGTCGCTCAGCGCGAGACGCCCGTCGTTCGGGAAGCCGGGCGACACCGTGTAAGCGACACCCTGCTCGTCCATGACGAGCGAGCGTGTTGCATAAAAAGCGCAGTCGGGCTGGGCGTCGGCGAGCCGTTCGATGGTGGGGTAGAATCCCGGCAGCACGGCATCGTCGCCGTGGAGGATATGCACGAGATGGCCGCGCGAGCGGGCGATGCAGGCGTTAAAATTGGCGATCGCGCCGACGTTGGCCGGGTGACGGTAGAACGTGACGCGCCCGTCCGGGGCCAGTTCGCGGACGACGGCGGCCGGGTCGTCGCGGGTGGAGCAGTCGTCGATGACCTCGACCTGCATCTGGTCGGCGCCGGGGTCCTGCGCCAGCACCGAGCGGAGCGTCTCGCGCAGGTAGTCCGCGCAATTGTAGGTCGGGATCATCACCGACCAGCGCGGGCGCGCGGTGGTGGCGGGGACGGGGGCGATGGCGGGTGGTTTCAGCTCCATCGTTCGAAGGGCCAGGGGTGACGGCGGCTGTTGGCGTGGTTGGGGTCGCGGAGCGTGATTTCCTCGCGACCGTGGAGCAGACGCTCGACGACCTCGACGCCCTGCATGAAGGAGTGGTCTTGGTTGCTGACCTCGTATTTCCAAGCGCCGAAGCGTCCGCGCGAATAGATGTCCTGCTGTTCGAAGGCGGGCAGGATTTGCGCCAGCGCGCGGTCGCGGTGCAGGCCGGGGGTCGGATAGCCGTAGGCGGCGCGATAGCTCCAGGTGGAGACGAGCTCGTCCCGGCTGGCGATGAGGCCGGTGGCGATCGCGCCATCGATGACCTGATTGAGCAGACGCGCGTGGTCGACAGGCTTGTCGGGCGACTCGGAAACCTCCGCCATGAGCGACCAGTGGCGCGAGGGATCGGGGACGTTCTGGGGCGAGTAGTTGCTGAAGACCGTGACGCGGTAGAACGGGCAGTTGTCCTCGGGGAAATACATCCAGCATTTCGTCTTCAACTCCGCGCGCGGCTGGCCGCGCAGGCCGAGGCCGAAGATGTTGGAGGAGGAGTAGAGCAGGCCTTCCTCGGCGACGGCATCGAATTCGTGGCGGCCGGTGAGGCGGATGAGTTCGCGCAGCGGCAGGGTCGAGACGAGGCGGTCGTAGGCGAAGACCTCGCCGCGCTCCGTGTGGACCTCGCGACGCGTGGGGTCGATGCGGACGATCTTCGTGCCGAGGCGTAGCCGGTCGGCGGGCAGACGGGCGGCGCAGGCGCGCCAGATGGCACCGGTGCCGCCGCGGAGCGGGAACTGGAAGGTGTTGTTCGGGCCCCACGAGAGATCGTCGCGGGCGTGGACGAGATTTTGCAGCACGCGACCGAGGTCGGTGACGGCGACGCGTTCGCCCACCCAGACGGCGTTGAGTTTCTCGGGCGGATAGGCCCAGACCTTGAAATTATAGGGCCGCAGGAACACCTCGGCGATGCCCGGGCCGAAATTGGCATCGATCCACTGGCCGAAATCGGCCGGGCGCGGACGCGGGTGGCGCGTGATCTCCACCAAGCCCTGAAGACAGCGGTCGAGGTCGGCCGGCGGCAAGCGACGGATGTTGTTCTGGAACGGGTAGGGGATGAAACGATCGCGCATCCAGACCCACGATTCGCGCTGGTGACGCAGCCAGCCGTCGGCCCCGAGGAACTCGGTCATCGCGCGATCGAAGTAGTCGTAGTGGGAGAATTGGACGTGGCCGCCGATGTCCCACGTGAAGCCGGCTTCGTCGACAAACGAGGCGGAGAGACCGCCGGCGTGCGGGGCGCCTTCGAGCAACAACCAGTCGGTTTGCCCGGTTTCCTGCAGTCGCCAAGCGGCACCGAGACCGGTGGGACCGGCCCCGAGGATGAGAAGGGGGATGCGCGTCATGAGAGGCGGCGTGGGTCTTGGTGATGAGCCCGCAGCAGGAAGGAGCCTTGACCGTCCTGCTGTTGGAATTGCCATCCAGCGTGATCGTTCTGCCGGGGCGTGATTTGGAAGCGCAACGCGTGCTCCAGGTAGTCGTGGAAGCGCACGCCGCTGTCCGCGAGCATCAGGTCCATGGTGTAGCGACCGGCCGCCAGCTGAGGCAGCTGCAACTCGAAGCGGAATTCATACTTTCCCGGAGCCAGCCGGTGATCGCGCCCCTCGACGAGGCCGCCGGCGTGCAGCGCGAGCGGCAAGCCATCCGGACCGCGCAGCAGACACTCGACCGCGATCCGGGTCTCGCGCTGCACCTCCGCCTTGAGGCACACGATCACCGGATCGCGGGACAGGAGTTCGTTGGTGGCATTCTCGTGGACGAGCAGGGTCGCATCGCTAATCCGCGCGTCGCCCGTGCCTTCGAGGCGCCGCGCCTGCGAGAAGCCGTGGCCTTCTGCGCCGGCCAATCCGAGGTATTCGGCGACGACGTCGGCCACTGGGCCAGTGCGCGACACGCTGCCCTGCTTGAGCAGGATCGCGCGGGAACACAGCTCGCGGACGGCGCCCATCTGGTGGCTGACAAACAGCACGGTGCGTCCCTCGTTGCGCGAGACCTCGCGCATCTTGCCGAGGCACTTCTGCTGAAACTGCACGTCGCCCACGGCCAGCACCTCGTCGACGATGAGGATCTCGGGCTCGAGGTGCGCGGCGACGGCGAAGGCGAGCCGCACATACATGCCGCTGCTGTAGCGCTTCACCGGCGTGTCGAGGAAGCGCTCCACCTCGGCGAAGGCGACGATCTCGTCGAACTTCCGCCGGATCTCCTCGCGGCGCATGCCGAGGATGGCGCCGTTGAGGAAGATGTTCTCGCGCCCGCTGAGCTCGGGATGGAACCCCGTGCCCACCTCGAGCAGGCTGGCGACGCGGCCGTGGAGGGCGATGCGGCCCTGCGTGGGCTCGGTGATGCGCGAGAGGATCTTGAGCAGCGTGGACTTGCCGGCGCCGTTGCGGCCGATGATGCCCACGACCTCGCCGGGTTGCACCTCGAAGCTCACATCGCGCAGCGCCCAGAATTCCTCCTCCTCGGTCTGCTGCGCACGGAGGCGGGAGAACAGCGCACGCACGCCGCCCGTCAGGGCGTCGCGCAGCGTGTCGGGACGTTTCTCGTGGTCGATGACGTAGCGTTTCGAGACGTGGTCGACACGGATGGCGGGCAAAGCGGAAGCACTCATGGGCGCGGGGTCAGATGATGTCCGCAAATTTTTTCTCCGTGCGGCGGAAGAACCACACGCCGCTCCCGACAAGGAGCAGGATCGCCACCGCCGAACTGCTGACGCTCCAGGCCGAGAGCTGATGCTGGCCGCCGAGGAGGCACCAGCGGAAGCCGTCGATCACACCCGTGAGTGGGTTCAGCGACATCAGGTCGCGCCAGTTGGGGAAGAAGTCCGTGCGGAAACCCACCGGCGAGACGAAGATGCCGACCTGCAGCACGAAGGGCACGATGAAGCGGAAGTCGCGATACTTCACCGTCAGCGCCGTCATCCACAACCCCGTGCCGAAAGCCACGCCCAGCGCCATGAGCACGAAGCCCGGGAGCAGGAGCCAGTGCCACGTCGGCCATTGACCATACCACACGCTGAGCACCGCGAACATCGCCAGCACCACCGCGAAGTCCACCAACGCGACCGCGAGCGACGAGAGCGGCACGATCATGCGGGGAAAATACACCTTCGAGACCAGGCTCGAGTTGGAGACGATGCTGGCGCTGGAGCCGGAGAGCGCGTTGGAGAAGAGCTGCCAGGCCATCACACCCGACAGCACCAGCAACGGGTAGGGCACGCCGCCCGCCGGCATCTTGGCCAGATTCTGGAAGATGAAGACAAAGATCGCCGTCGTGATCGCCGGTTGGATGAACGCCCACGCCACGCCCAGCGCGGCCTGCTTGTAGCGCACCTTCACGTCGCGCCAGGCGAGGAAGCCGAGCAATTCGCGGTAGCGCCAGACGTCGCGCCAGTAGTGGCGCTCCGTGCGCCCGGCCTCGAGGATCAGGCCTGTGTCGTCGAGGGTTTGGTCCGGCGAGGGCATGCGGATAGGCTCCTTAAATTAAACTAGGGTGAAACCACTAAATGCTTCGCCGGGTCACTTCGGTGATGAAGCGGCAAGCGGGCGGGCATGGGTGGCTTCGACGGGGCAATCGTCAGGCCGAATCGGCTCTCGAAAAGTCCACCGCAAGGCATCGGACAAGGCAACGGCTTTTTGGCGCAAAACCTTACGCGCAAATGGCTTTGCTTATTTCCTCGGCTTTTGCGGGCGAGGTGAGCAAGGCCACCAGATGCAGGCCGAAGTCGAGCGCCGTGCCGGCGCCGCGCGAGGTCGTGATGCGGCCATCTGTCACAATTCGTTCGCCCAGCCTTATATCCGACAGTTCGTCGGCCACCGAAAAATGGGCCGTATAGGCCTTGCCGGCCAGCAAACCGGCATCGGCGAGCACAGTCGGGGCGGCGCAGATGGCGGCAATCCAGCGCCCGGCTTCGGCGTGCCGGCGCAGCAGGGCGGACACGCGCGGGTCGGCGCGCAGATGCTTCACGCCCGGACCGCCGGGCACGAACACGAGGTCAAACAGGCCGTGCTCGACCGCGCTCAGCGCCGCGTCGGCATGCGCCGTGATCTGGCTCCGACCCGTGGCGTGGCGGTTCTCGGCCAGCGAGGCGACCGTCACTTCCACGCCGGCCCGGCGCAGCAGGTCCACGGGCGTGAACGTCTCGATTTCCTCGAACCCTTCGGCCAACAGCGTGAGCACGGTGGACATGCGCAAGGAAGTAACGTGCCACCGGGGACAGTGACAAGAGTGCAGCGCGACTCACGGACGCGCACCGGTGCGCCGGCCCGTGGACGGGTTCTCCCCTTGAGCCTTGGCCGCTTGTGATTTGATACTGCTGCGATGCAGACCATCGCGCCTTCCCATCTCGTCATCTTCGGCTGCGGCTACGTGGGCACGGCGTTCGCGCGCGAGGCCTTGCGCCGCGGGATGCGTGTCACGGCGTTGACGCGCAATGCGACGCGCGCTGGCGAGCTGCGGGCGCTTGGCCTCGAGGTCGTCGAAGGCGAATTGGCGGACCACGCCTGGCATGCGCGGATCGCGCGCGGCGATTGGGTGCTCAACACCGTCAGCGCCGCCGATCCCACGCCCGAGGGCTACCGCCGTTCCTACGTCGACGGCATGCGCTCGATCCTCGCGTGGGCGGCGGGGCTGGAGCGTCCGATCGGCACCTTTCTCTACACGAGCAGCACGGGCGTCTATCCGCAGGGCGGCGGCGCGGAGGTCGACGAGACGGCGTCCACCGCGCACGCGTCGGTCACGGGCCGTATCCTCGTCGAGACCGAGGATCTGCTGCGCGCCGCGCCGGCGACGGCGGTCGCGCGCTGGTTCATCCTGCGGCTGGCGGGCATCTACGGACCGGGCCGGCATTACTTGCTGAATGCGTTGCGCGCGGGCACGACGCAGTTCGGCGGCTCGCCCGCGTTCCGCATGAACCTCGCGCACCGCGACGACATCATCGCCGCGCTCTTCGCCTGCGCCGAGGCGCCGCCGGAGGTGGCGAACGAGATTGGCAACGTCAGCGACGGTGCGCCTGCGACGAAGCAGGAACTGCTCGCGTGGCTCGCGCACGAGATCGGCGCGCCCGCGCCAAGCTTCGACGGCGCGCCCGCCGGCAGCGCGCGCAAGGGGGGCGACCCGACGCCCGATCGCATCATTCGCAGCGACAAGCTGCGCCGCCTCGTGGGATGGCAGCCGCGGCACGCGGATTTCCGCGCCGGTTATCGCGCCATCCTCGGGCGCGAAGTCTAGCCTTGCCTCGACGAAAGCGGCGCGGCCCAATCGCGTTTTTCACTCTCCAACCCCCGCAAATTCCATGGCCGGTGTAGGCAAACTCCTCAAACAAGCGCAGAAAATGCAGCGGCAGATCGAGGAACTGCAAAAGTCCCTCGAAGTGCGCGAGCTCGATATCTCCAGCGGCGGCGGCGCCGTGCAGGTGAAGATCAGCGGCGCAGGCAAGTTCCTCGCGCTGAAGCTCGACCCCGAGTTCCTCAAGGAGGAACCGAAGCTGATCGAAGAGACGCTGCTCGGCGCGATTCAGGAAGCCGCCACCAAGGCGAAGGAGCTGAACGATTCCGAGATGCAGAAGGTCTCGTCGGCGTTCCAGATGCCGGGGATGTTCTGACGTTTTTGATTTTCGGTGCTCGAGTTTCGCTGAGGTCCGGTGACCGGGCGTCGTTCTGAAATCGAAAGCCCGAAATCCAAAATCGAAAATTCCATGACGCCCGCGCTCGAGCACCTGCAGAAGCAGCTGAAGCAGCTGCCCGGCGTCGGTTATCGCTCGGCCGAGCGCATGGCGTTGCACCTTCTCGTCGAGCAGCCGCACAAGCTCCCGGAGCTGGTGCGCGCGTTGCAGGCGGCGGCGGGCTCGGTGCGGCGTTGCGCGCGCTGCGGCAATCTCGCGGAGGAGGAGTGCTGCCCGATCTGCGCGGACGAGCGCCGCGCCACCGGACAGCTCTGCGTCGTGGAAAACGTGCCCGACCTCGCGGCGATCGAGCGCTCCGGCGCCTACCGCGGCCGTTATCACGTGTTGCACGGCAAGCTCTCGCCGATCCGCGGCGTCGCGCCCGAGCATCTGAATCTGCCGGCGTTGCTCGCGCGGCTCGCGAGCGGCGAGGTGGCGGAGCTCATCCTCGCACTGTCGAACGACGTCGAGGGCGAGGCCACCTGCCATTATCTCACCGACCGGCTGCCGCCGGGCGGCGCGGTCAAGATCACGCGCATCGGCTTCGGCCTGCCCAGTGGCGGCGGCGTGCTCTATGCCGACCCCGTCACGCTGAAGAGCGCGCTCGAGGGACGGCGTTCCTATTCGTGACTTGCCGGCCGACGGTCGGTCCGCCTAACTCGGTGCGTTCTTTGTCGCGGGTATAGTATATCGGCTATTATGCGGCTTTCCCAAAGCTGAGAGGAGGGTTCGACTCCCTCTACCCGCACCAAAGCGACGATTGGTCAGTCCACACCCCTGAACCCCAAAAATACAGAATGAGAACCCTGAGACTGTGCGCCTTGCTCGCCCTTGGATTGGCATTCGGCTACACCTTCGGCGAGGCCGCCGAGGGCCAGAAGGCCAAGTGCTGCCAGAAGGCGGAGAAGGCCGGCAAGAAGTGCGACCACGCCTGCTGCGTCGAGGCCGCCAAGGATGGCAAGCAGTGCGAAAAATGCGGCGGCAAGAACAAGTAAGCGCCGCCTGCTGACGGACCGATCCCAAGCAAATTTCCGAAGCCGCGCCTGACCCGCGCGGCTTCTTTTTGGCGCCGAGCAAACCGCGCGAGCGATAGGCGCGCCGCACATCCCAAGCGCATACGCTTTCCGGTAGCCGCTCGGCTGGGAGAGGTAGCGGCGCTCGTCCCGAGCGCCATATGCAAGATGGCCGTCAGGGACGACGGCCGCTACCTTGCACGACGGTCACGCTTTGATGAAGCTGCTCCAACGGGTGCCGCCCGTCGTGTGCGGCTCAGACTTCCGCTTCGACCTTGGCTTCACCGAGATGGCGGTAGCGCTCCTTGATGCGGCGGACGATGTCGTCGGTCGACAGGCCGTAGCTGGCGCGGAGGATCTCCACGCTGCTGCCGTGCTCCACGAATTTGTCCGGCCAGCCGATGCGCTCGACCGCGGTCTGGCAGTCGCCTTCTTGCAAAGCCTCGAGGACGGCGCTGCCGAAGCCGCCGGCCACGACGTTGTCTTCCATCGTCACGAGCAGCGGAAGGCAGGCGGCCTGACTGAGCAGGAGCGTGCGGTCGAGCGGCTTGATGAAGCGGGCGTTCACGACGCCGACGGAGATGCCTTCCTCGGCGGCGATGCGGTCGGCGACCTTGAGCGCTTCCTGCACCATGGGACCGAGCGCCCAGATCATGACGTTCGAGCCTTCGCGCAGCACCTCGGCGTGGCCGAGCGGCAGCGCGGCGGGCTGGGGCTTGAGCGCGACGCCCGTGCCTGCGCCGCGCGGGTAGCGGATGAAGGCGGGGCCGGCGTGCTGCAGCGCGGTGTGCAGCATGTCGGTGAGTTCGTCCTCGTCCTTGGGCTGCATCACGACGGCGTTGGGCACGCAGCGCAGGTAGGAGAGATCGAACAGGCCGTGGTGCGTGGGGCCGTCGTTGGGCGAGAGGCCGGCGCGGTCCATGCAGAAAGTGACGGGCAGGTTCTGCAGGCAGACGTCATGGATGACCATGTCGTAGGCGCGTTGCAGGAAGGTGGAATAAATCGCGCAGACGGGACGGAAGCCCTTGGTGGCGAGGCCGGCGGCGAAGAGCACGGCGTGTTCCTCGGCGATGCCGACGTCGAAGAACTGGCCGGGCACTTCCTTGCTCAGGCGCGTGAGGCCGGTGCCGCTGGGCATGGCGCCGGTGATGCCGAGCACCTTGGGGTTCTGCTTCGCGAAGCGCACCAGGGCGTCGCCGAAGACATCCTGGTAGTTCGGCGGCGTGCCGGCGGCGCTCTTGACGTTCTCGCCGGTGGCGGGGTCGAAGGGGCTGGCGCCGTGGAATTTCTCGGGGTGGGCGACGGCGGCTTCGAGGCCGCGGCCCTTCTTGGTCAACACGTGCACGAGCACGGGACCGTCGCACTGCTTGGCGAATTCGAGGTTCTTCACCAGCTCGTCGAGGTTGTGCCCGTCGATCGGCCCGACGTAGCGGAGCCCGAACTTCTCGAACAGCGACGAGTCCATGAAGAAGTCCTTCGTCTCCCGTTTCCAGCGCAGGTAGAGCTGGTTCATCTCGTGGCCGCGGGGCAGGCCAAGGAAGAACTTCTCCACGTCTTGGTGGAGCTTGTTGTAGGTGGGATTCGTCGAGAGGCGGTTGAGATACTTCGCGATGGCGCCGACGTTCTTGGCGATGGACCACTCGTTGTCGTTGAGGATGACGATGAGGCGCTTGGTGGAGGAGACGACGTTGTTGAGCGCCTCCATCGTGACGCCGCAGGTGAACGCGGCGTCGCCGCAGACGGCGACGACGTGCTCGCCGGTGCCGCGCAGGTCGCGCGCGGTGGCCATGCCGAGGGCGGCGGAGAGCGCGGTGCCGGCGTGGCCGGCGCCGAAGGCGTCGTGCGGACTCTCGCGGCGGTAGAGGAAGCCGGAGGCGCCCTCGCTCTTGCGGAGCTTGCGGAAGAAGTCGCCGCCGCGGCCGGTGAGCAGCTTGTGGACGTAGCCCTGGTGCGCGACGTCGAAGACGAACTGGTCGTCGGGGGTGTTGAAAACGCGGTGGAGCGCGACGGTGAGCTCGACGACGCCGAGGTTGGGGCCCACGTGGCCGCCGTTGCGGGCAGTGACGGCGATGATTTCGTCGCGGATTTCCTGGGCCAGTTGCGGCAGTTGGGCGGGAGCGAGGGCCTTGACGTCGGCCGGGCCGCCGATGCGGTCGAGGATGCGGGGAGAGCTCATTCTGGCAAGTGAGGGAAGTGGAGGAGGGATCAGTCGCCGCGGGCCGATTCGAAGGCCTCGAAGGAGGCGGAGCCGTCCTTCTGTTTCTTCAGCTTCTCGATCTTGAGCTCGGCTTCCTTGAGGCGGGCTTCGCAGACCTTGAGCAGCTTCGTGCCTTCCTCGTATTGACCGAGCAACTCCGCTAGCGGCACTTCGCCTTGCTCCATGGCATCGACGAGCGCCTCGAGCCGGGCGAGTGCCGTCTCGAAACCAAGCGGGGAGTTTTTGTCCTTTTCCACGGGGCCACTGTGGTTCCGGACAGGGCGATTTCAAACAATCTTTGGTGGCGCCGCGAATGTGATTGCGGCGCGGGGCGGGCGCGGGCTGGCCGCCGCTTCGGGCTGGCGCGCGCGGCGAAACGTGTTCTCTTCGGCGGCATGTCTTGGTTGCCTATCGCAGTCGTCGCCCTCCTCGGGGCGCGGCTCGCCGCCCAACTCCTCCTGGAGGCCCTCAATCGCTCGGAAACCCGCCTGCACGCTGGCGTGCTACCCGCCGCCTTCAGCGGCATCATGGACGAGGCGACCTACGCCAAATCCGCCGACTACACGCTGGCGAAGAGCCGCTTCGCCTCCCTCGAGTTGGTTTACGATGCGCTGGTGCTGGCGGGCCTGCTGTTCAGCGGCGTGCTGCCCGCGCTGTGGGCGTGGTTCGACGCGCTGGCGCCGGGCGCGGCGTGGAGCGGGGCGCTGTTCCTCGTCTGCACGGGCGTGCTGCTGAGCCTGCCCGGCCTGCCGTTGGAGTGGTGGGCGCAGTTCCGGTTGGAGGAGCGCTTCGGGTTCAATCGCAGCACCCCGGGGCTGTGGATCACCGACCAACTCAAATCCACCGCGCTGACCGTCCTGATCGGTTTCCCGCTGGCTTGGGCGTTGCTGGCGCTCGTCTCGTGGGTCGGTGCCTCGTGGTGGATCTGGGGCTTCGCCTTGGTGTTCGGCTTCCAGCTGCTGATGCTCGTGCTCTACCCGAAGCTGATCCTGCCGCTCTTCAACAAGCTCACGCCGCTCGAAGCCGGCGAGCGCCGCGAACGTCTGCTCGCGCTGGCTGACCGCACGGGTTTCCACGCGCAGACGATCGAGGTGATGGACGGCTCCAAGCGCTCCGCGCACTCAAACGCGTTTTTCACCGGCTTCGGGCGTTTCCGCCGCATCGTGCTTTTCGACACGCTCATCGCGCAGCTCACGCAACCCGAACTGGAGGCCGTGCTGGCGCACGAGATCGGGCACTACAAGCGCGGCCACATTCCGCAACGCCTCGTCACGGGCGCGTTGCTGCAGTTTGGCGCCTTCGCACTCATCGCCTGGCTCGCGCAGCAGCCGTGGTTCAACACCGCCTTCGGCCTGCCGGCGGGCGTGCTGGCGCCGGCCTTTTTGCTCTTCGGCCTGCTCGGCGGTCTCGTGACCTTCTGGTTCTCGCCCGTCGGCAACTGGATCTCGCGGAAGCACGAATACGAGGCCGACGATTTCGCGAAGCGCGCGATGGAGTCCGCCACGCCGATGGTCGGCGCGCTGCACAAGCTCGCGCAGAAAAATCTCTCCAACCTCACGCCACACCCGCTCTACAGCGCCGTCTATTACTCGCACCCGACCGTCGTCGAACGTGAGCGCGCGCTCCTGCGCTCCCGTTGAGCGCGGCCCGTTTCCCCATGAAATCCCTGCTGCGGGCGAGCCCGCTTCTCCTGTTCCTCAGCCTCGTCGCGATCGCGCAGGCGATCACGGTCGGCACCTACAACGTGGCGAACTATCTCGTCACCGACCGCATGGCCGAGGGCACCTACCGCCAAGCCTACCCGAAACCCGAGTCGGAGAAGACCGCGCTGCGCCGCTCCATCGCTGGCTTCGCGCCGGACGTCCTCGCGCTGCAGGAGATGGGCAAGCCGGAATTCCTCGCCGAGCTCCAGCGCGACCTCAAGGCCGAGGGGCTCGATTACCCGCATGCGTTCGTGCTCGAAGCCGCCGACGCCGACCGCCATGTCGCGGTGCTTTCCAAGCTGCCGTTCAAGGAAGTGCACCGGCACACGCAGGTGCCGATCGAGCTCTTCGGCAAACCCGACGTCGTGAAGCGCGGCGTGCTCGAGGTCGTGCTCGCGACCGATCAGGGTGACCTCAGCCTTTTTGTCATCCACCTCAAGAGCCGCCGCACCGAGCGCCCGGACGATCCGCAGGGCGAGACGCAGCGCACGCTCGAGGCGACCGCCGTGCGCGACCTCGTGCTCACGCGCCATCCCGATCCGACGCAGGCGAAATTCATCGTCGCCGGCGACTGGAACGACGTGCGCACCAGCAAGCCCGTGCGCGCGCTCCAGCAGCGCGGCAAGCTCGACGTCGGCGAACTGCTTCGCGCCACCGACTCGCGCGGCGAGACGTGGACGCACGCCTATTACCGTGAGGATTCCTACAGTCGCATCGACTACCTCATGGTGTCGCCCGGGCTGCGCCCCTTCATCGCGAACGACGCGGCGGTCATCCACGACGGCGAAGGCGTCCGCACGGCCAGCGATCACCGGCCGGTTTACGTGAAGCTCAAGCTCGAGCCGGCAAAGTAAGCCGGCTCGGGTCAGGCGCGCGGGCCGGTCGCTCAGCCCTTGCGGGTGGCGACTTCAATCACGTCGTGCGGCGCGGCTTCCTTCTGGCCGGCGGGAGTCACGCGCACGTAGCGGGCCTTGCTGCGGAGCTCGGGGAGCGTCTTCGCGCCGAGGTAACCCATGCCGGACTGCACGCCGCCGATGAGGGCGCCGAGCACGTCGTCGACGGTGCCGGCGACTTCCTTCAGTGCCTCGATGCCTTCGGCGGCGACCTTGCGCGTCGTGTCGTTCTTGTCGTGTCCGTAACGCGCGGCGGAGCCGGCCTTCATCGCGGCGTGGCTGCCCATGCCGCGGTATTGTTTGTAGAGCTTGCCGGAGATTTCGATGATCTCGCCCGGCGCCTCGCGGCAACCGGCGAGCAGGCCGCCGAGGATGACGGCGTCGGCGAGCGTGAGGGCCTTCACGATGTCGCCGGACTTGGTGATACCGCCGTCGGCGATGAGGCGCACGCCTTTCTTCGCGGCGCCGCGGCCGGCGACGTGGAGCGCGGTGAGTTGAGGCACGCCGACGCCGGCGACGACGCGCGTGGTGCAGATGGAGCCCGGGCCCTGGCCGATCTTGATGGCGTTGGCGCCGCAGTCGGCGAGGAACTCGACGCCGCTGCCGCTGGTGACGTTGCCGGCGATGATGGGCAGGGCGGGGAAGGCGCCGCGCAGCAGGCGCACCATGTCGCCGACGCCGGCGGTGTGACCGTGCGCGGTGGAGACGGCGACGCAGTCGACGTTCTCATCCACGAGTGCGCCGACATGGGCGATGATCTTGTCGCGGTCGAGTTCGCCGCTGGGCTTGCGCACGGGGGAGACAGCGGCGCCGACGACGAGGCGGAAATTCGCGTCGCGCGCTGGCTTGCGGTGCGCCTTGGCCTCGGAGGTGATGCGCTCGACGTCGGAGCTCGTCACGAGTCCGCGGAGCTTGTCCTGCGCGTCGACGACGAGGATCTTGTGGATGCCGACGTGCTCGTTGAAGAACTTGTCCGCTTCCTTGATTGGGTCGGCGCCCATCGCCTGCACGGTGGCGGTGACGAGTTGCTGGCGCGGCGTCATGACGTCGGCGACGCGGCGGGCCTTGTAGCGCTCCTTGACGAGGTTGCCGGAGAGGAGACCGGCGAGCTTGCCCTGCGCGTCGACGACGGGGAAGGTGCGGAAATCGAAGCGGCGTTGCTCAATCATCTGCAGCACCTCGCCGATGGTGGCCTCGGGCGCGACGGTGATCGGGTCCTGGATGAGGCCATGCACGTGGCGTTTCACGCGGGCGACTTCCTTCAGCTGGTCCTTGGCCGGGAGATTGTAGTGGATGAGGCCGAGGCCGCCGTTGAGCGCCATGGCGATGGCCATGCGCGACTCGGTGACGGTGTCCATGTCCGACGAGATGATCGGGATCTGCAGGCGCAGGCCCTCGGCGAGCGTGGTGGAGAGATCGGCGTCCTTCGGCAGGATCTCGCTGTAGAGCGTGGCCAGCGACACGTCGTCGTAAGTCAGCGCATTCGGCGCGTGAGCGGCGAAGAAGCGCTCGGCTGGCAGATAGAACTCGGACTCGTCGGCAACAGACTGGCTCATGTTGCCGTGAACGAGTTAGTCCCGCCCCCGCAAACCTCAACGAAAATTTGCCAACTCGTCCGAGCCCAGTAGTGCTGGTGACGTGCGCTACAGTTTCGCTTACCAGCCCTACCGCCGGACGTTCCGGCACCCCGTGCGCACGGCGCATGGCGTCTGGACCGAGCGCGAGGGGATTTTCGTGCGCATCACGGATGTCGGAGGTCGGGCGGGATATGGGGAAATCGCGCCGCTGCCGGACTTTGGCACGGAAACGCTGGCTGAGGCGGCGGAATTTTGTCGTCGGTTGGGCGCTGGGATCGACGCCGACGGGCTCGCACTTGTGCCGGAACGTCTCGGTTGCGTGCGTTGCGCGCTGGGGTTTGCGCTGGCCGAGGTGGGCGACGTCACACCGATCGCGCCCACGGCTGGGGCTACGAAACGGTTGCCCGTGGCGGCCTTGCTGCCGGCGGGCCGGGCGGCGCTGCCCGTGCTGACGCAGCGGCTGGAGGCGGGTTATCTGGCTTTCAAGTGGAAGGTCGGCGTCGGCCGCGCGGAAGAGGAATTGCCCGTGCTGGACGATTTGCTGGCGCAGTTGCCCGCCTACGCGCGGCTGCGGCTCGATGCCAACGGCGCCTGGGACCGCCGCACCGCGGAGCGCTGGCTCGAGCGTTGCGCGGAGCGTCCGGTGGAATTCGTCGAGCAACCCGCCGCGCCCGCGCAGGTCGATCTGCTGCTCGGGCTGGCGCAGGATTATCCGGTGCCGCTCGCGCTCGACGAGGCGGTGGCGAACCTCGCCGCGGCCCGCGAGTGGCAGGCGCGCGGCTGGCTGGGCGTCTTCGTGCTCAAGCCGGCCATCGCCGGCGCGTGGAGCGACGTGGCGGAGTGGATCCGCACGACGCAGGCCGACGTCGTTTTTTCGAGCGCACTCGAGACCGCGTTGGGGCGCGCGCAGATCGTGCGGCGCCTCGCGGCCGGGGACGGACTCACGCGGCGTGCGCTCGGTTTCGGTGTGGGCGAACTTTTCGGCGACCGCCGCTGGGACGGCCCGCCGATCGGCCCGTTGCTCGATGCCGCGTGGGGCGAGGCCACGGAACCCGTTGCGCTATGGAACGCCGCGAGCTAGCCCGCCTGCTCGGCGCCGGCTCCGCCGGCGATTCCGCCCCGCGCACTTTCCTCGCGGAGAACGATCCGGCGCGCTTCGCCGAGGCCTTCGCGCACGCGGCGGCGGGGCGCGGTGAGGTTTTCCTCTGCAACCCGGCTTGGGGACCGCGCGAGTGGGCGCAGGTCGAGCAGCTGCGCGCGCTGCCCCCGCGCAGCGATGATGGCGAACGCGGCTGGTTGATGATTCCGACGGGCGGCTCGTCCGGTGCGGTGAAATTCGCGCGGCACGACAGCCACACGATCGCGGCGGCGGTGACGGGATTCGCGCAACACTTTGGCGTGCCGCGCGTCCACGCGCTCGGCACGCTGCCGTTGCACCACGTGAGCGGCCTGATGGCGTGGCTGCGCAGCGTGCTCACGGGCGGCACGCACGTTTCCGCGGCGTGGAAGGAAATCGAGTCCGGCGCACGGCCGGAGCTGCCGCCACGGCCCGAGGGCTGGCTGACTTCCGTTGTGCCCACTCAGCTGGAGCGATTGCTCCGCGATCCGGCCGCCGTGGCATGGCTGCGCGGGCTCCGCGTGATCTTTCTCGGTGGCGCTGCCGCCTCCACCGATTTGCTGGCCCGCGCTGCCGCGGCGCGCCTGCCACTGGCACCGAGCTACGGCATGACGGAAACGGCGGCGATGGTGACGGCGTTGCGCCCGGAGGAATTCCTCGCCGGCGTGCGCGGTTCGGGCGCGGCGCTGCCGCACGCGCAGCTCGAGCTGGGCGCGGAGGGCGAGGTGCGCATCCGCTCCGCGGCGAATTTCCTCGGTTATTATCCGGAGTGGCGCGAGGCGGGTGAGTGGTTCACGACGGCGGATGCCGGAGCGGTGGACGCGACGGGGCACTGGCGCATCCTCGGCCGGCGCGATGCGATCATCATCACCGGCGGTGAGAAAGTGCAGCCCGCGGAAGTGGAGGCCGTGCTGCACGCCGCGACCGGCGCGACCGAGCTGGCTGTCGTCGGCGTGCCCGATGCGGAGTGGGGCGAGCGCGTGGTGGCGGTTTTCCCCGCTGCGCAGACGCCCGATCTGGCGGCGGCCCGCGCCGCGCATGCCCAGCTCCCGCCGCCGCAGCGCCCGAAGGACTACGTCGCGCTCCCGGAGTGGCCGCGCAACGCCGTGGGCAAGCTCAACCGCGCCCGCCTCGCGCAGCTCGCCGGCGCGCTGCTTCGCGCTGGCGCCGGCCCGTCGGCCGGGTAACTTTTCCCCGATGAACAAAGCCGGGATCGCCGCCGTCCTCACGGACATCGCCACGCTGCTCGAATTGAAGGGGGAGAACCCGTTCAAGGTGCGGGCCTACGTCACCGGCGCGCGCGTGATCGAGGCGATGAGCGAGGAGGAAATCGCTGAGCGCATCGCCGCGGAGACGCTCGGCGAGGTCAAGGGCCTCGGCGAGGCGTTGGTGCAGAAGATCACCGAGCTGCACCGCACGGGGAAATTGGAATTTCACGAGAAACTGAAGGCGTCACTGCCGCCCGGTCTCGTCGAGTTGCTGGAGATTCCCGGCGTGGGGCCGAAGAAAATCCGCGCGCTGCACGACCAGCTCGGCGTCGATTCGATCGCGAAGCTCGCGGCGGCCTGCCGCGAGGGCAAGGTGGCGGAGCTCGCCGGCTTCGGCGAGAAGACGCAGACCAAGATCCTCGAGGGCATCGCCAACCGCGAGGCCTACGGGCGGCGGCATCTGTGGTGGCACGCCTGGACGGCGGCCGAGCCGATCCTCGCGGGGCTGCGCGCCCTGCCGCAGGTGGAGCAGGCGGAGCACGCCGGCAGCCTGCGCCGGCGCATGGAGACGGTGGGAGATCTCGATTTTCTCGTGGCGACGCGCGACCCGCAGCCCGTGGCCGACTGGTTCGTGCGCTGGCCGGGTGTGAAGGAGATCACGGCGCACGGCGAAACCAAGGCGAGCGTGCGGCTGGAGTCCGGCTTGCAGGCCGATCTGCGGCTCGTGCCGCCGGAGCAGTTCGTGTTCGCGCTGCATCACTTCACCGGCTCGAAGGATCACAACGTCCAGATGCGTCACCGCGCGCTCGGGCGCGGCCTGAGCATGAGCGAGTGGGGCCTCGTGCCCGCCGAGGGCGAGGGCACGGCGAAGGAAAAGGCGGAACAGGCCGGACGCCGGACGGACATCCGGACCGAGGAACAGCTGTTCGAGGCGCTCGGGTTGCGCTTCATCCCGCCGGAGCTGCGCGAGGGGCTGGGTGAGATCGAAGCCGCCGAGGCCGGGCCGTTGCCGCGGCTCGTGGAGGAAGGCGACATCCGCGGGGCCTTTCACAATCACACCACCGAATCCGACGGCCACAACACGCTCGAAGAGATGACGCGTGCCGCCGAGGCGCTGGGCTGGGAATACCTCGGCATCGCCGACCACTCGAAATCCAGCGTGCAGGCGCGCGGTCTCGACGAGGCGCGGCTGCTATCACAGGTGGAGAAGATCCGGACGTTGAACGCCACGGGCAAGTTCAAGACCCACGTCTTCGCCGGCACGGAATGCGATATCTTGCCGGACGGGCGGCTCGATTTTTCCGACGATGTCCTCGCGCAACTCGACTACGTCGTCGCGTCCGTGCACTCGGCGTTCCGGCAGCCGCGCGAGGAGATGACGCAGCGCATCCTCCGCGCGATCGAGCATCCGCACGTCACGATGCTCGGGCACCTCACCGGCCGGCTGCTGCTGGAGCGGTCCGGTTATGAGGTCGACATCGAGCGGGTGATCGACGCGGCGATCACGCACGGCGTCATCATCGAGCTCAACGCGAGCCCGTGGCGGCTCGATCTCGATTGGCGGCACTGGCGCCGCGCCGCGGAACGCGGGTTGCTCTGCGCGATCAATCCCGACGCCCACGCGACGGACCAGCTCGGCTACGTGCGCACCGGCGTTGCTGCGGCGCGCAAGGGCTGGCTCACGCGCGATCAGATCCTGACGACGCGTCCGCTCGCCGCCGTGCAGGCGTATCTGACTGCGCGGCGTGCGCGGGCCGGCGCTCGCGGCTGAGGCGGAGCGCCGCCTGCCGCGTCGCGGGTCAATGATGGGCTTGTCGGCGCGAACCGGCGCACCCAAGCTGCGCGGACATGATTTACCTCGTCACCGGTGCGGCCGGGTTCATCGCGGCGGAGGTGTGCGCGCAATTGCTCGCCGCCGGGCACACGGTCGTGGGCGTGGACAACCTCAACGCCTACTACGACGTGCGCCTAAAAGACTGGCGCTTGGCGCGGTTGCTGGGCGAGGACGGGCTCGTCCTCGGCGACGACCCGCGGCGCTCGCGCTATGCCGGTGCGGCCCGCTCGGCCGGGCGTTTCCATTTCCGGCCGCTCGACACGGAGAATCTGGCCGAGCTCGAGGCGCTGTTCGCGGAGTTCCCGTTCGATGCGGTGTTCAATTTGGCGGCACGCGCCGGCGTGCGCTACAGCCTCGAAAATCCGCACGTCTATCTCTCCACCAACGCGCACGGCTCGCTGAACGTCATGGAGGCCATGCGTCGCCGCGGCGTGAAGAAACAGGTGCTCGCCTCGACCTCGTCGCTCTACGCGGGTTGCCCGATGCCGTTCACGGAGGACCAGCCGGTGAACACCCCGCTCTCGCCCTACGCGGCGACCAAGAAGGCGGCGGAGCTCATGGCCTACACTTACCACCGTCTCTTCGGGCTCGATACGACGGTCGTGCGCTATTTCACCGTCTATGGCCCGGCCGGGCGACCGGACATGGCGCCGTTCCGCTTCATCCAATGGATCGCGGAAGGGCAACCGCTCCAACTCTTCGGCGACGGTTCGCAGGCGCGCGACTTCACCTACGTGGACGACATCGCGCGCGGCACCATCCTCGCGGCCAAGCCGCTGGGCTACGAGATCGTCAACCTCGGCGGCGGCCGCAATCCCGTGCGCCTGCAGACGCTCATCCAGTTCATCGAGCAGGCGCTCGGTCGGCGCGCCGTGATCGCCGGACAGCCTTTCCATGTCGCCGACGTGAAGGAGACTTGGGCCGACATCGCCAAGGCGGAGCGGCTGCTCGGCTGGAAACCCGAGGTCGGCGTCGAGGAAGGCTTTCGCCGCACCGTGGAATGGCATGTGGCCAACCGCGATTGGTTGCGCGCGATTGCGCTCTCCTGATCCTCGCCCGGACGCCCAGCCTCCCAGGCTGACGCGCGCCGGGATTGCGGAGACGGCCGTTTGCGCCATCATCCGTCCGAGATGAAAGCCGCCGCCCTGCTTGGTTTCCTGTCGTTTGCGCTGACCGCCTCCGCCCAGCTCACATGGGAACGCACGCGCGCGGAATTTTTCCCCGCGCCCGGCGAGCCGACCGTCGTGGCGACCTACGCCTTCACCAATCGCAGCGCGGCCACCGTCGAGGTGCTGGAGCTGCACTCGTCCTGCGGTTGCACGGTGCCGACGCTGGAGAAACGACGCTACGCGCCCGGCGAGTCCGGCGTGCTCACTGCGGTCTTCACCATCGAGTCGCGCGAAGGGCTCCAGCAAAAACAGATCGACGTGCAGACCGACGCGGGCGTCACGACCCTCCAGTTGATCGCGCACGTGCCGGTGCGGCTGGCGATTGAGCCGCGGATGCTGGTGTTCCGCACTGGCGGCGAGCGCACGCAGACCGTGCGGCTGAAATTTCAGAGCAACGTGCCCGTGCGCGACGTCGCCATCGCCAACGTCGGCGCGCCGTTCCGCGCGGAGCTCGTGCCGGTGCGGGACGGACACGACTACGAGGTGCGCGTCACGGCCGCGGCCGCTCCCGCCGGCGACGTCACGGCCACCGTGGTGGTGCGCAGCCAGGGCGCGTCGGGCGCGGAGTATTTCGATTCGTTCTTCCTGCGGCACCTGCCGTGAGCGGCGGTCGCGCGCGCCGTGATGTGCGCGGTGGCGAGGTGCACCGCACGACAGGTTAACCATTGACCGGCCTCGGGTTTGCCCGGGCGTCGCCGCACACCTTGGGTGGACGCACCGGTCGGGCTCATCCCGCGCCGGTCTGCGCCGTCCCCTCGCGCCGTGCTGTTCACCCTTCCAGCCCCTCAGACTCGCCCGCGCGGCAGCGACTCCCGCTCCGTCGCGCCGGAGGTGTCGCCCCGTCCCGTTGCCTGCTTTCGTCCCATGAGAAAATCGCTCCTGTCCCTGGCCGCCGTTTCCCTGCTTGCGCTCGTCGCGGGCCCGCAACTTGCCGCGGCCGACGACGCGCTCGCTGCCGGCTTCGACGCGCCGCCCGTCTCGGCGCGCCCGCTGGGTTGGTGGCACTGGATCAACGGCAACGTCACCAAGGACGGCATCGCGGCCGACCTCGAGTCCTTCCAGCGCCAGGGCCTCGGCGGCGTGCAGATGTTCGACGTCGAGATCTACCTGCCGCCCGGTCCTGTGCGCTACGGCAGCGAGAACTGGCATGAGCACATGCAGTTCGCGATCCGCAAGGCCGCCGAACTCGGGCTCGATTTCCACGTGATGAACACGCCGGGCTGGTCCGCCAGCGGTGGCCCGTGGGTGACACCCGCGCTCTCCATGAAGCGCGTCGTCTTCACCGAGACCAACGTCGCCGGCGGCGCCGTGGCGCTCGATCTGCCGCCGCCCGATCTGAAACCGTTCTACGGTGCCCGCGGCGGACCGAAGGAGAGATTTTATCAGGACATCGCCGTGCTCGCCGTGCCGGTTAACGCGGAGCGGCTTGACGATCTGCCGGGCAAGATCGCGTGGAAGGCGAAGCCCGTCACGCGCCCCGCCGGACCCGCGAGCCCCGGCATCGCGCCCGAGCAGGTGATCGACCTCACCGCGCAGATGGACGCGCGCGGCCGGCTGACCGCGACGCTGCCGCCGGGCGAGTGGACGCTGCTCCGCTTCGGCTTCACGTCGACCGGCAAGACCAACCATCCCGCCGTGCCCGAGGGTCACGGCCTCGAGATCGACAAGCTCGATGCGACCGCCGTCGCGTTTCAATTCGAGCAGGCGATGGGCCGCCTCCTGCGTGACGCCGGCCCGCTCGGCGGCAAGACGTTCAACGGGCTCCTCTTCGACAGCTTCGAGGGCGGCTTCCAGAATTGGACGGCCAATTTTCCCGCGGAATTCCGCCGCCTGAAGGGCTACGACTTCGTCCCGTGGCTGCCGCTCCTCGCCGGGCGCGTCATCGGTTCCACCGCGGCCTCCGAGGCTGTGCTGTGGGATTTCCGCCACGTCATCGACGAGCTGATCGCGGAAAATTACTACGGCACCATGCACCGCCTCGCGGCCCAGCACGGCGTGAAGCTCTACTCCGAATCGCAGGGCGGCCCGATCAACCCGATGTCGGCCAACCGCCACGTCGACGTGCCGATGAACGAATTCTGGACGCCCGACGCGCTCGGGCGCGCCTCGCGCATCAAGCAGTCGACCTCCGCCGCCGCGTTCCACGGGCGTCACGTCGTCGCCGCGGAGGCGTTCACCTCGACGCCGGAGAACGGCAAATTCCAGAACACGCCCGGCTCGCTCAAGCGTTCCGGCGACCTCGCGTTCACGCTCGGCTTGAATCGCTTTGCGCTGCACAGCCTCACGCACCAGCCGTTCGGGCCGGAGCTCGCGCCGGGTTTTGCGCTCGGTCGTTACGGCGTGCACTTCGGGCGGCACAACACGTGGTGGCCCTACGCCGACGCGTGGTTCGCCTACCTCTCGCGCAGCCAGTTCCTCCTCCAGCAGGGCCGCACCTTCGCGGACTTTTGCCTGATGATCGACGAGGATCTCGGTTACGGCCTCGCGTCGAAATTCGCCGAGGCTTTTCCCGGTTACGATTACGAGGTCGCCTATCCCGACTACGTGCGCGCCATGTCGGTGCGGGACGGCTGCGTCGTGCATCCGGCCGGCGGTCGTTACCGCGTGCTGATGGTGCCGGACAAGACCGTGGCGAAATCCTGGGTCGTGCAACTCGCCACGCTGCGCCACCTGCGCCAGCTCTTGCAGGACGGCGCCGTGCTCGCCGGCGAGCCGCCCACCGCACCGGCCGGCCTGCAGGATCTCGCGCAACGCGCGGAGTTCGACCGCCTCGTCAGCGAGATCTGGGGCGGGCTCGACGGCAAGAAGCAGAAGATGAAGCGCCTCGGCGCCGGCAAGGTTTACACCGGCCTGAAGCCGCTCGACCTCCTGCGCGAGGAAGGCGTCGCGCCCGACCTCGCCTGGCCGGGCGCCGCGGACACGGTGAAGTTCATCCATCGCACCGCGCCGGACGCGGAGATCTATTTCGTGTTCAACTACAGCGCCGAGGCGCGCACGCTCCCGCTCACGTTCCGCCAGACGGGCCGCACGCCCGAGGTGTGGGACCCGCTGCGCGGCACGCGGCAGGATGCGCCCGTGTTCGCCGTGACGAAGGGTGGGGTGGAGGTGCCGCTGACGCTCGCGCCCTGGGGCTCCGCGTTCGTCGTGTTCCGCCGCCCGCTGCCCGCCGCTTGGCTCGCAAGCGTCGACGCGGACGCCGTGGAATTCACGCCCACCGCCGTCCTCACGCCGACGCGCGAGGCGAAACTGAAGTCCTCCGACGGACGCCGCCGCACGGTCGCGCTGCCGGACTTGCCGCCGGCGCTCACCGTCGCGGGGCCGTGGGAAGTCGAGTTCAAGGACGGTCGTGGCGCGCCGCCGCGCGCGACGTTCGCGCAGCTCCAATCGTGGAGCGAGCACGCCGATGCCGGCATCCGTTTCTACTCCGGCACGGCCGTCTATCGCACGCAGCTCACGGTGCCGGCCGCCGCGCCGGCGCAGGTCGCGCGGCTCGACCTCGGCCGCGTGGCCGACATCGCGCGCGTCTTCGTTAACGGCCGCGAGGCCGGCGTGGCGTGGACCGCCCCGTTCCGACTCGACGTCACCGCCTTGCTCCAGCCGGGCGTCAACACGCTCGAGATCCACGTCGCCAATCGCTGGATCAACCGCCTCATCGGTGACGAAGCGATCGACGACGGGCTGAATTTCCAGAAGCAGGGCGTGAGCAAGTTCACCGACGGACGCCTGCTGCAATTGCCGGATTGGCTGAGCAATCCCGCCCAGCGCACGCAGCGGAAGCGGCACAGTTTCCACACCTGGAAACACTACGACGCCGACTCGCCGCTCGTGCCCTCCGGTCTGCTCGGCCCGGTGAAGCTCGAATGGCTCAACCGCGTGCCGGCGGAGTGAGCGCGCCTTGGTGCCTGCAGCCCTTTTGCCCATGAAGTCATTCCGCCTGCTTTTTGACGCGGCTGTCGCCGCGTGCGCTCTCGCCGGTTCCGCTGCGGCCACCGAGACCGTTCTCTGGTATCGCCAACCGGCCGCGAAGTGGTCCGAGGCGCTCCCCGTCGGCAACGGCCGGCTCGGCGCCATGGTCCACGGCGGCGTTGAGCGCGAGCGGCTGGCGCTGAACGAGAGCAGTCTCTGGTCGGGGCAGCCCGGGAATTACGATCGCGTCGGCGCGCACCGTCATCTCGCGGAAGTGCGGCGCCTGTTGTTCGAGGGAAAATCCCGCGAGGCTGACGTCATCGTGGCCAAGGAGTTCCTCGGCGAGCGTCCACTCGGTTCGTATCAGCCGCTCGGCGACCTGTGGCTCGACTTCGCCCCGGCGGCGACTCCGCCGGCGGATTACCGGCGCGAGCTTGACCTCGCCGAGGCCGTCGCGCGCACGAGTTATCGCGTCGGGGACGTGACACTGCGGCGCGAGGTGTTTGTCAGCGCACCGCACCAAGCCGTCGTCGTCCGCCTCACCAGCGACCGGCCCGGCCAAATCAGTTTTCGCGCCCGCCTTGATCGCAATCCTGCCGCGGGCACGCGCGACACACCCGGCTCGATCGTATGGACGCCCGGTCCACTCGCTGGCGCCACGGTCGCGGTGATCGGCACGGACGAACTTGAATTGCGCGGGCGCGCCGACGAAGGCAAGCCGACCGCCGGCGTGCGCTTCGCCGCGCGGCTCAAGGTCCTCGCTGAGGGTGGCCAGGTGACGCCCGATGGCGATGCGCTCGCCGTGTCGGGTGCGGATGCAGTCACGCTGCTGCTGGTGGCCGCGACGGATTATGCCGGCGACGAACCGGCCGCGGCTTGCGCGCGGCAGGTGGCGGCGCTGGCGCCGGTGACCTTCGCAACGCTGCGCGCGGAACACGTGGCCGACCACCAACGCTTTTTCAACCGCGTCGCGCTCACGCTCGGCGCCGACGATCGCCGCGCGCGGCCCACCGACGAGCGGCTCGCGCGTCTGCGCGGTGGCGAGAGCGATCCCGGTCTGGCGGCGCTCTATTTTCAATACGGACGCTACCTGCTGCTCGGCTCGTCGCGCCCCGGCGGATTGCCGGCGAATCTCCAGGGCATCTGGAACGACGACCTGAATCCGCCGTGGTTCTGCGGGTGGCACTTCGACATCAACGCGCAGATGAACTACTGGCTCGCGGAGACGGCCGCGCTGAGCGAGTGCCACGAGCCGTTCTTCACGATGATCGACCGGTTGCGCGCCAACGGGCGCCAGACAGCGCGCGATGTCTATGGCGCGCGCGGCTTCGTCGTCGCACACCGCACCAACGCGTGGTGGTTCACCAGCCCGGTGAAGGGTTTGAACGTCTGGCCTCCCGGCGCTGCGTGGCTCTGCCAGCACATCTGGGAACACTACCGCTTCACGGGCGACCGCGCGTTTCTCCGCGATCGTGGCTACCCAGCGATGCGCGAGGCGGCGGAGTTTTTCCTCGATTGGCTCGTGCCCGACCCGCGCACCGGCCTGCTCGTCAGCGGCCCGTCGATCTCGCCGGAAAACAACTTCCTCCAGGACGGCAAACCGACCGCACTCGCGATGGGACCCACGATGGACCAGCAGATCGTCGCGGAACTCTTCGACCACTGCGTCGCCGCCGCGACCGAGCTGGGCATCGACGATGCCTTCGTGCGCGAGGTAGCGGACAAACGCGCCCGCCTCGCCGGCCCGCGCATCGGCTCCGACGGACGCCTGCTGGAATGGCTCGACGAAGTGCCCGAGCGCGAGCCCGGCCACCGGCACATGTCGCATCTCTACGCCGTCTATCCCGGCGGCCAGATCACGCCGCGCGCGACGCCCGAGCTGGCCGCCGCCGCGCGCGCTTCGCTCGCCGCACGCATCGCCGCCGGCGGCGTGGGCAAGGTGAACGCCAGCGACGCAAGCAACGTCGGCTGGAGCCTCGCGTGGAATGCCGGCCTCTGGGCGCGGCTGCGCGAGCCGGCGCGGGCGCACGCCACGTTCCACGCGCTGCTCGAGCGCGCCGTCTTCGCCAACCTGCTGGACGGTCACCCGCGCAAGGGCCGCGAGAATGTCTTCCAAATCGACGGCAACCTCGGCGGTGCCGCCGCGCTCGGCGAGATGTTGCTGCAAAGCCACGACGGCGGCATCGACCTGCTGCCGGCACTCCCGGCTGAGTGGAGCGAGGGCGCCTTCACCGGCCTGCGCGCGCGGGGCGGATATCAAATCGATGCCGCGTGGCGGAATCACGCGCTCGTGAGCGCAGTCATTGTCGCCAGCCAATCCGGACGCTGCGTCGTGCGCGCACCGCAGTCGTTTGTCGTCATGAGCGACGGTGCGACACTCGTTTCATCTGAACCAGACGGTGCGGGAGCGCACGTCGTCCGTTTCGACGCGGCATGTGGTCGCGCGTATCGGATTCATTCTCAATGAAGCATCCCATGATTTTGCGATTGCTCGTCTGTCTGGCCATCTGCGCGACTGCGCTCGGCGCCGCCGCGGAAGATCGGCTCTCTCTCGCCGGAACGTGGCGCTTGCAGTTGGACCCGCAGGGGATCGGCGAGGCGTCAGGGTGGATGACCGCAGAACTGCCCGAGACCGTGCGCCTGCCCGGGACGCTCGATGAGAGCCAACACGGTGTCTCGCCAACGCCGAGCACGACGGAGTTGAACCGACGATTTGTCTACGATGGCGCCGCATGGTATCAGCGTGAAATTGAGATTCCTGCCGCGTGGGCGGGACGTCGCGTCGAGTTGTTCCTCGAGCGCACGCGCTTCACGCGCGTTTGGTTTGATGGGGAGATGGTGGGGCGCGGCGCAAGCCTGAGCACGCCCCACCGGTTTGTGCTCACCGAGCGCGCGCGGCCCGGACGGCACCGGCTTGCCGTCGAGGTGAACAACGATCCCAAGCTCTACCCGATGCACCTCAGCCATGTCTGGGCGGACCGGATACAGACAAATTGGAACGGCATCGTCGGTCGGATCGAATTGCGGGTGACCGATCCGGTGTGGATTGACGACGTGCAGGTGCATGCGTCCGCCGGCGCGAGCTCGGCCCGCGTCGTGATTGCGCTCGGCAACCGCACCGGCGCAGAGGTGATGACTCGTGTCGTGCTGGACGCGGGCCGGCTTGGGCAGAGCGAGCATGCCGTTCACCTGCCAATCGGCACCAGCCAGCACGTGCTCGAGCTCGCGTGGAGCTCGGCGCCCGGACTGTGGGACGAATTTTCTCCGACGACGCATGCGTTGGAGGTGGCGACGAAATGTGAGCTGGCGGATGGGCGCAAATTCGCGGATCGACGCGAACTCACGTTCGGCGTGCGTGACTTTGCGCGACAGGGAAAAAAGTTTGCGGTGAATGGGCGCGTGACGTTTCTCCGCGGCAAGCACGATGCCGGCGTGTTTCCGCTGACCGGTTATGCGGCCATGGACGAGGCGGAGTGGGAGCGGGTCTTTCGCGTCGCCGCCTCATTCGGCATCAATTTCTATCGGTTCCACAGTTGGTGTCCTCCGGAGGCGGCGTTCCGCGCCGCGGATCGGGTGGGCATCTATCTTCAGCCGGAGCTTCCCGCCTGGGGCTCGTTTGCGCGGCCCGGGCTGGCGGACTATCTGCGGCGCGAAGGCGAGGCGATTCTCCGCGAGTTCGGCAATCATCCGTCTTTCGTGATGTTCACCCTCGGCAACGAACTCGCGGGCGATCTCGCGGGCCGGCGCGAGTTGGTGGCTCATCTCCGGGCGTTCGATTCGCGCCGGCTCTTCGCGCAGGGGTCCAACAACCATTTCGTTTCCCCGGAGCCGCTCGAGGTGGATGACTTTTGGGCTGTTTCGGCGACGCGTCGCACCGGCGGACGCGTGGTCCTGGACATCGAGCTCACACGCGGCTCGATGCTGCATGGCTATCTCGGCCATCTGAACAACGAGTATCCGTCTTCGACGCTGGTCGATTACGCGCGGGCGGCGGCGCGCAGCCCGGTGCCGCTGCTCAGCCACGAAACGGGGCAATACCTGGTGTTCCCGGATTTTTCGGAAATGCGAAAATACACCGGTGTGCTGCGGCCCTATCCGATGGAAGTTTTTCAAGAGCGAATGACCAAGAGCGGGCTGGAAGCGCAGGCCGACGCCTTTCACCGGGCCTCGGGAAAGCTCGCGGCACTCTGCTACAAGGAAGACATCGAATCCGTGCTGCGCACCCGCGACATGGCCGGCTACGCCTTGCTCGATCTCCAGGATTATCCCGGTCAAGGCAGCGCTTGGGTGGGAATGTGCAATGCATTCATGGAACCGAAGTCGTTCGTCGAACCGGCGTGGTTCCGCCAATTCTGTGCGCCGGTCGTGCCGCTGCTGCGCTTCGCGAAGCGCACCTGGATCGAGAACGAGACGTTTCGCGCGCGGGTGGAGATCGCCCAGTATCACCGTGAGGCCCTGCGCGACGCGGTCGTGCAGGTGCGGCTGTTCGCCGGCAATGACGTGATATCCGAACGCACGCTGCGGCCCGCGGAGATCGCCGCCGGCGGCGTGCGCGAGGTGGGGGAGATTGAGTTTCCCCTGCGCGACATCGCCGCGCCGCAGCAGTTGCGCTGTGAGGTCTCGATTGCCGGCACCCCGTGGCGCAACGAATACGACGTGTGGATTTATCCGGGCGAAGTGAACTACGCCCATTCCGGCAAAGTTGAGATCGCCGAGTTCTTCGATGCGGAAGTGCGATCGAAGCTGGCGCGCGGTGGCACGGTGCTGTTGCTCCCGCGGCTGCATGAGCTTCGCAACACCATCGACGGCCAGTTCATCGCGAATTTCTGGACGGTTGCGTTCTTCAAGAACTACCGCGGGCCCGGCACGCTCGGCTTGTTGATGGACCCGGCGCATGCCGCATTCGGACATTTTCCGACGGAAGCGCATTCGAATTGGCAATGGTGGCCGATGGCGAGGCACGGGCGGCCGATGATCCTCGATGGCTTGCCCCGCGCGCTGAAGCCGTTGGTGCAAGTGATCGACAATTTCGAAACCAGCCGGAAGCTCGGATTACTCTTCGAAGCGCGGGTGGGGAAGGGACGACTGATGGTTTCTTCCATCGATTTTCTGCAGCACCGCGACAAGCCCGAGGTGCGGCAGCTGCTTTTCAGTCTGTTGCGCTACATGGACAGCGAAGCGTTTGCGCCGGAAGTGGACGTGACTGAAGCGCAAATCGAGCAACTCTTTCGTGGTGCGGACGACAAATCCGATCGGGTGCAATCGGCCGTCGATCCCGGCATCCATGGCTGACCGACCTTTCCTCATGCAATCCCCATCGATGTTCTCCTCTCGCGCGGGCTGGTCAGTTTCCCTGCGGCTCGTTGCCGCCGGTTTGCTGTGGGGCGCGTGTTCTGTGCCTGCCTTGTTTGCCCGCGCCAATCTCACGCCCTTCGCGGCGGTGTCCGTCGCAACCGCAGGCGCTGTCGTGCCCGGTGTCGATGCGCCGGGGCAGATTGTGCTGTCCAACGAGCCGAGCGGTGCGGCCGGCGCCGTGCTGGAGTATGATCTCGCGGCCTTCGCGGAAGGCGTCACGCCGCTCGCGCGCCTCAAGCTGGTCGACCTTGAGAAACTGAAGGTCAAGCGCCCCGGTGAGAAGGCCAGCGTCGAGCGCGGCGCGATTCACGTCTTCGTCGTGCAGCCGGACGGTCGCGAAGTCCTCGCCGGCAGCACGCACCTCAAGCCCGCAGGTGCTACGGTCAGTTACTTCATCGACGTCACCGAGGCGGCTAACGCCGTCCTCGTCCGTCCCGCCGCGGAGCGAAAGCTTCGCCTCGCCGTGCGCCTCACGGGCAAGCCGGTCGCCTACGAAGTTTATGCGTTGCCCGCCGGTGCGCCCGCGCTGGAGCTCGCGTCGCCGGCCGACTGGACCGCCGATGAGGAGAAGCGTGTCGCCTCGCTCCTGCACGGCGCGGAGGTTTACCGCGAGGCCTGCCTCCCGCTCGCGCCGGCCGCCGGCCAGGAAGTCACGTTGCGCCTGCTTTATCCGGCGAAAAAAGTCACCGAGGTCGTCGCCCTCGGCACGGGCGAGCGCCTGCAGGAAGGGCGCGATTGGATCCTGCGCGACGGACGCGTCATCCTTCCCCTCGGCACGCGCGCGCCGGTGCAGGTCGATGCGGAGTTTTTTCTCACCGAGCGCAAGGAGAAGGACGGGACCACCAAGACCGTGCGCACCACGGTGAAGCTGGTCTCCGGCTCCTGGTATCACGAGCGCCAGCTCGAGGTCAGCTACGAGCCCGCCGGACGCGATTGGAGCTGGCCCGCGCCGCGCTCCACGCTGGCCGACCTGCCGCGCACGCAGCAGCTGCTCGCGCGCAAGTCGCCGCTGACGGTCGTGCTCTTCGGTGACAGCATCTCCGAAGGCTTCGATTCCTCGGGCAAGAACGCCGTCTGGCCCTACCAATCCGGTTACGGCGAGCTCGTCGCGCGCCAGCTGCGCCGGGTTTACGGTGCGCCGATCACGTTCATGAATCACGCCCGCGCAGGTGGCACCTCGGCGCACGCGCTCACGCAGGTCGATGCGCAGGTCGCGTGGTTCAAGCCCGACCTCGTGCTGCTCGCCTACGGCATGAACGATCGCGCCGACGCGCGCCGGGTCGCCTACAAGGAAAACCTGGAGAAGATCATCGCCGCCGTTCGCGCCCGCGCGCCGGAGGCGGAGTTCGTCGTCATCACGCCGATGCTCAACAACCCGAAGCAGCCCACGGGCCTCGACCCGGTGAAATTCATCCGCGACGAGGCGCTGAGCCTGCAGTTGCGCGGTGTCGCCTTCGTCGACGTGACTTCCGCGCAGCTCGCGATGCTGGAGCGCAAAGATTACCTTGATCTCTCCGGCAACGGGGCGAATCACCCAAACGATTTCCTGATGCGCATCTACGCGCAGCGCGTGCTCGAAGTCCTCGCGCCGGCGCCGCGTTGAAGCGGTGCGCCCGGCGCGGGCGGACGGGAAAGTGAAGGCCACGTCGGGACTCGAACCCAAGGGGCTATCATCCCCTGCCGACCTGATGTGCAGCGCAGCCAGCTGGCACGCTAGCACAGGGGCCGGCACCGCCGCGGCGCGATTTATGCGCAAAACTCAGCATGGATTGTCCTGCCACCGGGCGCGCTCCGGGAGCCCCGGAGGCGGTGGATCGCCCCGGGAGGCCGCGGCGCCCACGCCGGGGTTGCGCGCGGGCCGGAAGCCCCTTCAGTGTGGCGGTATGAAAGTCGGAGCCAAAGTCGTGTGCGTGGATGACGTGTTTCCCGCGGTCATCAAGGAGTTCTATGTCGCGTTGCCGGTGAAGGGCGCGACCTACACCGTGCGCGAAGTCACGCTGGGCCGCGAGAAGCTGGCGATCGTGAAGGACGGCCAGATCGTGCCCAACGGCGCCTCCGACGAGAGTGTCACGGTGCGCATCCTGTTGCACGAGCTGGTGAACCCGATGGACCCCTTCAACGGCAACCGCGCCGAGCTCGGCTTCAACGCCGAGCGCTTTCGGGAAGTGGAGGAAGAACACGCCGAGGAACACCGTGAAGCCGAACTCGCGATCGGCGGCTTCGCCGGCCCCGGGAACAACTGACGCAGGCGCGCCCCGCGCCCAATCGCATCAGGCCGCGCAGCCAGCTACATTCAATGGCTGGCAGGGAGCTTCCCCATGGATCATCCATGGTCTGGTCCGACATCAATAAATCCACTCTTCATGTCGCACCGGCAGCCGATTGAGTTCGTCGCGGTAGTGGCGCCACTTGGGCAAGAAACGGTCCATCAGTTCTAGGAATCGCGGGCCATGGGTGGGTTCAATCAGGTGCATCAGTTCATGCACGATCAGATACTCCAAGCACGCGGGCGGCTTCTTGGCTAATTCGGTGTTCAGACGAATTGTGCCGGCACGGTGGTTGCAGCTGCCCCATTTGGTTTTCATGTGCTGCACGAAGAAGCGGTTCGCCTTCACGCCCAGTCTCGGCTCCCAGCGAGCCAGCAGCGACGGCACCGCTTCCTGCACCTGTCGCCGATACCATCCGTCCAGCAAGGCCTGACGCTGCCTCACATTAGCCCCGCTCCGGGTCCGGAGCACCAGCCGCTTGTGGCTCAGCTCCACCTCGGATCGCGGCGCAAGTTCCAGCACCAGCAGGCAACGCCGGCCCCAGACGTAATGACTCTCCCGCTCAAGGTATTCACGCGGCGTTTCCCGGTCTTGTTCCCGGATGGTGTGCTGATGCCGTTTGATCCAGCCCAGCTTCGAGATCGCAAAAACCCGGATCGCATCCATGCCCATCCGCTCGGGCGCCGAGATGCGCACGCGGCCCGAGGGAGGATGCACGCTCAGGTGCAGGTGCTTGATGTCCTTGCGCAGGACATCGACCGACACTCCGCCGAACTCCAGTTGCATGACCATCAGTATTCCTTTTGCGCGAAGAGCACCGGAAACAACCGCTCGACGGCGTCCTCGTCATTCTGCAGGAGCGGCAGCAGGGCCGCCTTGATGACGTTCTCCTTGGCCCGCACCCCGCGCCAGTTGTCCGGCCGGACTTCCCGGATCACGGCGTCCACACGGACCGCCTGCTCCATGACCACATTGCGCACCTTGCCGAGATAAGCCGCGGGGTCCTCCCCGGTCGACAAGCCCGCTTCCTTGACCAGCGTGCTGGCCAGATGGTTATACACCGCCCGCAGCGCCGGGCTCTGCTTCAGCGGTTCCGGCGTGTCGTCCCCCGCGCCAGCCTGCACCTGCGCGACCAGCTTCGCCATGCGTCGCAGGAAGTCCTCATACTCGATCCGCTTCGCCTTCAGGTCGGCGAGGATTTCGCGCAACAGCGCCGACATCCGCTCGTAGAAGGCCGGATCGTTGAGCTGCTCCTTCACGATCTTGCTGCGCACGTTGTTGGCGATGGTCTCCGCCACCGCGCGACGGTCGCCCTTGATTCCTTCCGGCAGTGAACCGATGGCATCTGCCATCCCCGATTTCACGATCAGCTCCAGCAGACCGATCTCGCCGAACTGCGAAATGGGCCGCGGCTCCTTGGCCTCGATGTAGGTGTCGATCAGGTGCCGCATGTCGGCCTCGTAGGCCTTCAGGTCGATCGTCTCGCCGCTGGCCTGCCGGATGATCTCCCGCAGCTTCACCTGACGTTCCACGATCGTCTTGATCTGGACCACCCGACCGGGCGCGTAACCCGCCTGCGCCAGGTCGTCCGCGATGTTAGCGTAGGCCCGGACCAGCACCGCCGTGGCCTTGTAGAGGCCCGCCCGCTGCGGCTCGTGCGCCTGCAGGTCGTCCGGCAGCTCCGTGTTCCCGCAGAAATAATGGATGTGCTCGAGGTCGCCCTTCGGCGGTTTCACCGGTTCGCAGATGGCCGCCACCGCCTCCAGGGCCTCATCCAGCCGCTCACGGCCTTTCAGCAACCGGTCCTGCATCAACACCTCGGAAGTCTTCCCGTCGTCCTCCTCAGCCAGATCCGACGTATAAACCTGCAGGGCGCCGGTGCCGGCATCGTTCACCAGCTTCTTGAACAGGTCCTTGTAATCCACGATGTAGCCGAAGGTCTTGTCGTCGCCGTCGAGCCGGTTGGTGCGGCAGATGGCCTGGAACAGACCATGGTCCTGCATGGACTTGTCGATGTAGAGGTAGGTGCAGGCCGGCGCATCGAAGCCGGTCAGCAGCTTGTCCACCACCACGAGCAATCGCATCCGGGCCGGCTCCTTGATGAACAAGTTTTTCACCTCGTCCTCGTAGGTCTCGGTCTTCGTCTTGCCGGGCTTGGGCGTCACGTCCTTCAGCAACGCCATGTAGGTGTTGTAGAGGAACTGCTTTTCCGTCTCGGTGTTCGCCCCGGTCTCCTCCTTGGTCACATCCTGCGCCTGCGGGTTGTAGGAGGTCACGACGGCGCAAAGGCCCTTGAGTTCGGTCTTCTGGAAAAGCTCAAAATACTTGCAGGCCTCGTAGATGCTGGAGGCGACCAGCATGGCGTTGCCCTTCTTGCTGGAGAGGCGCGGCTTCACGCCGAAGTCGAACACGATGTCGCTGACGACCTTGTCCATCCGCGACCGCGAGCTGAGCACCTTCTGCATCGTGCCCCATTGCTCGCGCAGTGCGGCCTTCTGCCAGTCGTTGAGCGCTTTGGTTTTCGCCTCGAACCAGGCGTCGATCTTGTCCTGCGACCCGAGCGTCTGCTCGATGTCGCGGGCCTCGTAGACGAGATCGAGCACGACCTCGTCCTCGACCGCCTCGTCGAACTTGTAGGTGTGGATATAGCCGCCGAAGATTTCCTGGCTGGTGGCTTTGTCGTTCTTCAGCAGCGGCGTGCCCGTGAAGCCGATGAAGACCGCCCCCGGTAGCAGCGCCTTCATGGTCCGGTGCAGCTTGCCGCTCTGGGTGCGGTGACACTCGTCCACGAAGATGAACAGCTCGCCCACCGCCGGGCTCGGCCGCGATTTCAGCTCCTCGATGAAGGCGTCGAAGTTCTCCACGTCCTTCTTCCCGAACTTGTGGACCAGCGAGCACAACAGGCGCGGTTTCGCCTGGCCGAGCTGCGCCATGAGATCCCGCCCGCTGCTGGTGCGGTAGATGGCGTGACCGGCCTCGTTGAAGACCCGCTCGATCTGCTTGTCGAGTTCGTCGCGGTCGGTGACCACCAGCACTCTCGCCCGCGGCCGGTTCTCCACGATCCACTTCGCCAGCAGCACCATCACGATGCTCTTCCCGCTGCCCTGCGTGTGCCAGATGATGCCGCCCCGCATTTGGGTTACGTGCGTCTGCGCGGCCTTCACGCCGAAATACTGGTGCACGCGCGGCAGCTTCTTCTGCCCACCGTCGAACACCACGAAGTCGTGCATCAGCTCGATCAGGCGCTCCTTCCGCGCCATCTTGCGCAGGTATTTGTCGAGCTTGTAGCCGGCGTTGTCGGCCTCGTCTTCCTTCCATTGCAGGAAATACTTCTCCTCCGTGCCGATCGTGCCGTAGCGCAGGCCCTCCGAGTCGTTGCCGGCGAAGACGACCTGCACCGTCGCGAAAAACCACGCATTGAACTCGGGCTGCTGGTTGGAGAGCAGTTGCCGGATGCCCTCGCTCACCGCCACTGAGCCGCGCTTCAGCTCGATGACGGTCACGGCGATGCCGTTGACATAGAGCACGAGGTCTGGCCGGCGCTCGTGGCCGCCGTGGAGCGTGACCTCCTCTGCAATGGCGAAGTCGTTTCGTTCCGGGTGCGCCCAGTCGATGAGCGCGACCTGACCGGTGACCTCCCCGGCTTCGGTCTTCACCGGCACGCCGTAGCGGAGCCGGCTGTAAACGGCGCGGTTGTTCTCGTAGAGCCCGCGCGTGGCGTGGTCGGCGTCGGCCTTGAGCAGGTAGATGGCCCGGCTGATCTGGTCGGGCGTGTGGCCGGCCTTGGCGAGCCAGGCGGTCAGCATCGGTTCGTCGATGTTGCTGTTCCCGTTCCGCTCGGACCAGTCGCCGAGGTAGCGGTAGCCGAGGTCGTCCACGAACAGGGCGATGACCCGGTCCTGTGTCGCGCGCTCTGATTTGCCCAGGTCGCTCATGCTTTCGATTGGCTCGCCAACCACGCCCGCCCCTTGGCGGTCAGACGGTATTTCTGAAGGCGGCTGTTGGGTTTGTCGGGAATGGTCATCTCCACCAAACTCTGCGCGAGAGCCGGACTGATGTAGGTCTCCCGCAGGCGGCGTCGGCTCTTCAACGAGAATGCATCACGAATCTGCTCGTTCCCCAGTGGTTCTCGTTGACTCAACAGATGGAGGAGCTTCCCCACATAGTCTCCGACTGGTGCCGTGACTGGTGCCGTGACTGGTGCCGTGACTGATTCGGTGACTTGTTCGGTGACTTCACCTGCGACTTGACCTGTGACTTCACCTGCAAAAGCCGCCTTCGCAGAGGAAACGGCCTGCAAATACTCCGACGCATAACGGAATTCGAGGGTCAGACCCGTGCCGTCGAACGTGAGCTTGGGCCGGGGACCGCCCGCTTCCTTGCACGCGGCGAAGATGCGCTGGATGCCGCGACCCCAGGTCTCGATTTCGCCCGAGCGAAAAAAGACATTGGCGACGGCGGGATTGAAAGGCGTGGAGGCGTGCGCGCCGAGGAGGGTTTTTAAGGTCCACCCTTCCGGCAGCGCACCCGGGTTCCAGATGCTCAGGTGGTCGTCATAGACGCGGATCTGCACCGGGGCACCCACGGCATAATCGCGATGCACGAGGGCGTTGAGCACGGCCTCGCGCAAGGCGGCATCGGGCACCGGGTAGCGCTCGATCCGCTGGATGCCTTGGTAGGTGATGGCGGCCTTGAGGTATTTCGTCCGCAGCAGGTCGATGGTCTTCGCCGTCTGGGTAAAAAGGTCTCCGTGCAGCGTGTCGTGGTAGGCGAGGTCGGACTCCGAGCGGAAATAGCCGATCTTCACGAAGGCACCGGTGACGAATCTCTCGGGGTCGTCGTGAAACAGGAGCACGGCGGCACGTTTCAGGTAACGGCCGTCGGTGAGCTGGAGCTTCTTGATGAGATCCGCTTTGGCGGCGCGCAGGTCGGCGGGATCGAGCCGCCCGCTGGTGCGGGCCAGATCGCGGAACTGGCGGATCGCGGCCGGGGAAAGGTCCGAGAGCTTCACGCCCGGCACCGGCACGCCGTCCCAGGTGCGTCCTTGTTTGCGCAGAAGGAAGCGATCCAGCGCCGCGCCCTTCAGCTCCTGCAGCGTGCTGCCGCTGCGCCGGTAGTAATGCCCGCGGTGGCTGATCGGGTGCGGATACGGCTCCACCCGGATTTCGATGAATTCGTGGCCGGCTTCCCGGCGCAGGTTCACGTCCACCAGAATGCCGAGGATGTCCCTCACTTGGTTGGGGAGGTCCACGAGGAGTTTCTTCGCGTCGGCCACACCGACGACCGCACCCTTGTCGTTGCGCCCGATGTGGAGCACCCCGCCCTCCGCATTGGCGAAGCCGCACACCCAGCGAAGATACTCCTCCCGCCACGCCTCCTTCCACTCGATGTGCTGGGTTTCCTTCATGCGTTCGGGATGTCCTGTGGAATCCAAATCCAGCCTTCATTGCGAGGCACATCGTCGGTCGGGGCGGCAAGCGCCTCTCTCTTTTGTGAAAACAACTGCGCCACGACTGCGCATACCCGGGCATCATCCTGATCGCGATGGTGAAGGGATTTGTGGTGCCGTAGCAGCCTCTTGATCAACGGCGATTTTCCAGCCACAGCGGGATAAGATTCGATCGCGCAAAAACCCTGCCCGTCCGTCCACACGCCGCAGCTTTTGATCTGAGGTGCGAATTTGGCGAGGGCATGCATTCCCTTGGTCGCCTGACTGCCAATCATGTCTTTGATCGCCGACAAGGGCTTCAGTCCCCGTTCGAAGAGGTCGCGTTCAGTTTGGCGAAAGAGATACCGATTCCGTCCGGAGGTTGCGTCCGGTTCAACGCATACCTGCCGGGTGATCAAACTGACAAACTCGCTGGAAAATCCCAGCGGCGTATCGATGGCCATTGTGATTTTCACATCACCCTCCGGCAACTCCGCCTTGCACTTTGTGAACAGCGCTTTGAGCCAATCTCTTGTCGTGCGCGCGGTGGAGATGCACTCCCGCAGGTTACCGCGCCAAGGTTGACCGACCATGTTTAACGCGAAGTCGAGGACGACAATGGCATCGCGGCTCTTGGCATTTTTGTCGCAGTTCCATCCGCCGACGTCCCAGCCAACGAAAAACGAAGGTGTGGCGGTTGCTGCCTTCATACCAGCCGGATCCTTCCGGTGAGGAGTTCTTGCATCATGGCTTGTTTGAGGGCGCGGGTCTTGGCCCGGCGCTGCTCCAAGGCATCCAGTTCCGTGTCCATGTCCGTCAGCACCTCGGCGATGGCGGTTTGCTCGGCTTTGTCCGTCGGGGTGAATAGCTCCAAATTCCGGAGTTCGGAAAGCCCGATGCGGCGGCGAGTAGATCCGGTCCCGGCGTTAAACGCTTTCGCCCTGAACTCTGGAGCATTGATTTGGAAATAGATGAACCCGGCATCGTATCGCCTGGGATCAACCGCCAATCTGATGCCGTCGGAACACATCAGGTATCGCTCGTGATTCGCGGGTATCAGGCAGGCGCGAGCTACAGGATCGCCCATCTTGGAGAGAATGATCTCTCCGGGATAGATATTGCAGCTGATAAGGGCGTCAGCCTTGGCCGCAGAGGTAAATATCGCGTAGTCATTCAGGAATTCCCCGTCGCCAATGTTTTGTAGCTGGATGATTCGCACACCATCCTCCGTGTAATCTGAAGACTTGAGATTGGATCCAAACGGTCCGCCAGTGAAACTCCACTGTTTCCGCGGGTCCGCTACATCTCCAAGATGGCTGAGAGTCCAATTCTCGCGAAAACCTGGGAGACGGGTTTGGCCGGTGAGCAGTTGCTGCATGGCGGCCTGTTTGAGGTCGCGCTTCTTGGCGATCAGCCGGTCCAGCCCGCCCAGCAGCCCATCCACATCGCTCAACGCCTCGGCGATGGCGCGTTGCTCGGGAAGAGGGGGAACCGGAGCTACGACGCGACTCAGGTTTTGCTGGCCTATGTTGGCGCGAATGCCGCCTTGGCCCATTGGAATGATCTGCCCGCGTATAGCAGGAGATCGAAGCGCATATCCTGAGTAACTGGGGTCGAGGCTCTCGTCGAAGGGACGTCCACGGATTACGAATCCCCCGAATACAACTGGTTCTGTCCCGAGATACGTCGCAGCTAAGCCCAACTCAGTTTCGGTCTCAGACGTCCGATTAAAGAGAACATCACCACGTTTGACTGAGTAGGCGGCGGAAACCTCCTGAGGTAGTGAAACTCGACCGGGAATCTCTGGACCGTGGAGATGCGAATAGGTAATGGGTTCGAGAACGTTGATAAAACGCCCTCCCTTTCCATAGCAGTCTTTGTCCGCGTTTACTCCGTTACTAAACGCGAAGAGCTCACCAAAAGTCTTCACGGTCCATTCATTCGGAATGACGCCTGCCTCGGTCCGCTTGTAGCCAGGCTTCACTTCCATGACGCCCCCATTTTTTTGAGGTGGCCGGAAACCTTTTCGGAAAGCTTCTCCACTTCGTCTTCCAGGGCTGGCAACGGGGTGGCGTAGCGTTCGGCGAGTTGGCGGATGCGGCCGGTGAGGGTCTGGGAGACGCGATCGAGTTCGCCCTGCACGGCGGCGGCGAGTGTGGCCAGCCACTTGTCGTCCACCACGAGGGTCTTGATCTCGTCCACGGTGAGCTTCGGGAATTTTTCGAGGGTTTGGCGAGCGAGGGATTCCTCGGCTTCGCGGTGGGCGGATTTTTTGTCGGTGAGGGCGGTGTGGAGGTCGAGCCAGCGTTGGAGGATTTGGGCTTCGGTATCGGCGGGGTCGCCGTAGGGGGCGGAATCTTCGGCGACCGCAAGAAGCGGCTCGTCGGGACGACTCGCCCTACCTTTGGCGGGAAGCCCGCGCGGAGCGCGGGCTCCACCTAATTCATCGAGGGCTTCTTTGACGGTGGGGCGGGTGATTTTTTCGAGGGAACCGAACGCGGCGTCTTCGGCGCTGTGCTCTTCCTCCAGCTCGGCGAGTTGGGCGGTGAGAGACTCGACCTCGGCGGCGAGGGCGTCCACGGCGGCCTGCTCCTTCGCGAACCAGCGGGCGATGACGAGGGCGGGCGGGATCAGCTCGCACTGGTATTTCTTCTTCCCGACGACGAGGTCTGGCCGGGCCTTGGTCTTGGCCTTCTTGTCCTCGACGATCAGGCGCGGCTGCGCGGCGTCGCGCCAGCCGTCGCCGACGAGGAGGTAAACGTCGTCCTGCATCGTCTCGGCCCAGTAATCCATCAGGTGCTGATAGACGTCGTAGGCGTCGAGCAGCGGGGCGGTCTCGAAGGCGGAGAGCAGGTCCTCGGAGATTTCCTCGATCAGGGCCTTCGGGTGGGTTTTCGCACCGATGCCGGTGAGCTTGGGCTCGGTGGCGTTGCGCCACTTGGTGAAGCGCTTTTTCGCGGTGGCGGTGAAGGCGGTGAATTCGGGCTGGCTGAGGATGGCGGACTTCAGGTCGGATGTCGGGATGCGGAGCTGGCTGTAGGTGGCGTTCGACGGCGCTTTCGGAGAAAGCGCCCTACCTTCAAACAGGGCGGTGCGGACCGAGGGGAGGACTTTCCAGTAGCGGTCCAGGGCGTCGAGGTCGGCGTTGGGGATGCCGCCGCGGAGGTGGGCGGTGATGTCTTGGCGATCCTCGGGCTCGGTGCCGTCGATGTAGCGCGGGAGGTTGAGGTTGTAGTCGTTCTTCGGGCTGGCGATCTCGGTCACGGGCACGAGGCGCGAGTAGCCGGTGATCTCCGTCTGGTGCGCGAAGGTGTCCACGATCTTGTGGATGTCCTGCTCGCGAAGGCGGTTCTTGTTGCCGTCCTTCCGGAAGCCCCGGGAGGCATCGATCATGAAGATGCCCTTGCGAGCGGCGGCGCCAGCCTTGTCCAGCACGACGAGGCAGGCGGGGATGCCGGTGCCGTAGAAGAGATTGGCCGGGAAGCCGATGATGCCCTGGATGACGCCGCGCTGGACGAGGGCGCGGCGGATGGCGCCCTCGGCGTTGCCGCGGAAGAGCACGCCGTGCGGGAGGATGCAGGCGCCGCGGCCGGTGCTCTTGAGGGATTTCAGGATGTGGAGCAGGTAGGCGTAGTCGCCCTGCTTGGCGGGCGGGATGCCGTAGCCGTCGAAGCGGTGGTAGTTGCGGCTGGTGACGGTGCCATCGTCGGCGGGCTTGCCGCCCTCGTCGGGGTGGAGGCCGGTGCTCCAGCGCTTGTCGCTGAAGGGCGGGTTGGCGACGACGTAGTCGAAGGCGCGGAGCTGGTCGCCGTCGAGAAAGTGCGGGCTGGCGAGGGTGTTGCCCTGCTTGATCTCCGCCGTGGCGTAGTCGTGCAGGATCATGTTCATGCGGGCGAGGCCGGCGGTGGCGTTATCCTTCTCCTGGCCGTAGAGGGTGACCTTCACGGCCTTGCCGCCGTGGCGGGCCTCGTCGCCGATCTTGAGGAGCAGCGAGCCCGAGCCGCAGGTGGGGTCGTAGACGGTGGTCTTGTTCGTGGTGGCGGCGTCGCGGATGCCGAGCACCCGGGCGATGACGCGGCTGACCTCGGCGGGGGTGTAGAACTGGCCCTTGCTCTTGCCGCTCTCCGTGGCGAAGTGCCGCATGAGATACTCGTAGGCGTCGCCGAGCAGGTCGTCGCCGTCGGCGCGGTTGCGCGAGAAGTCGAGGGCGGGGTCCTCGAAGATGGCGATGAGGTCGGTGAGGCGGTCCACCATCTCCTTGCCCGAGCCAAGCTTGGTGGCGTCGTAGAAATCCACGCCGCCGAAGTTGAGGCCGTTCTCCTTTTCGAGCGGGGCGATGATGCGCTTGTTGATCTGGTCGCCGATGTCGGGCTTGCCCTTGAGCGCGACGAGGTCGGCGAAGCTGGCGCCCTTGGGCACGATGATGGCGGCGTATTTCTGGCCGGCGTATTTGTCGCTGACGTATTTGATGAAGAGCAGGACGAGGACGTAGTCCTTGTATTGGCTGGCATCCATGCCGCCCCGCAGCGCGTCGCAACCGGCCCAGAGAGAGGAGTAGAGTTCGGACTTCTTGATGGCCATGAACTACCGCAGAACAGCGGGAAGCCGGCAGCGGTGCAAGGCCCGGAATTACGATCTGCGCGGCGCGATCTCTGCGCTCGCGCTTACCATGTCGCGGTCTCGAGGCGGAGGCGGAGGAAGCGGGTGGGGCTCGTGGTGAGCGCGACGGGGTCGGTCACAGTGACGGGGCCGGCGGTGTTTTGCGCTCCCGTGCTGGTCCAGATCGAGGTCCACGGCCCCGCGGGGCTCGTGGCTGCTTCGACCGTGTAGGTGAGCGCGGGCTCGGCGCGGCGGGTGAAGGTGAGCGTGAGGCGGTCGGTCGCGGTCGCGAGCGCGAGGGCGGCGGAGCCGTCGACGGCGAGCGGGTCGAGGCCGAGCGCGAATTCGGCGAGGTTGGCCCAGCCGTCGGCGTCGGGGTCGGCGGTGGCGGCGCTGCCCGGGTCCACCGCGGCCGAGCCGAAATGCTCCGTGCGCCACGCGGCGGCGGCGCTGACGGTGATGCTTTGCAAGGTGAAGCGCAGCTCGTTGCTGACGACGGCGAGGCTGCCCTGCCACCCTGCGGGGAGCGCGAGTTGCGGGAGCGGCCCGGTGAAGGCGGAGGCGCGAAGGAGTGTCCAGGTCGAGCCGGCGGCGGCGGTGGCGCCGTCGAGCGCGAGCGTGGCGCCGGAGGCGAAGGTGGCGGTGCCGTCGACGCGGAGCGGCGCGAGCGCGGCCGGTGTGGCGGGCAGCGTGGCGGCGAGGCGTCCGTCGGCGGCGCAGGTGAGGGTGGAGGCGATGCGGCCGGTGCCGGTGAGCGTGCCGCCGGAGACGAGGACGGGGCTCGCGACCTCGCCGAGCAGGCGGAGCGTGCCGGCGGCGACCGCGGTGCCGCCGGTGTGGCGGTTGACGGCGGTCAACTCGACCGTGCCCGGACCTTCGATGCGCAAGGCACCGGGGGCGGTGTCGTCCTGCGCGATGCCTTCGAGGCGGACGGTGCCACCCTCGGCGGCGCGGACGGTGAGTTCGCGTTGGAGGAAGATCGCGCCGGTGAAGCGCGAGACGGTGGCGCCGGTGTTGCCGATGACGGCGGCGGCGGGCTGGTTGCCGGCTTCGATCTGGAGCGGGCGCGCGACGGTGTAGGCGCCGTCGATGAGGAGCGCAGCTTCCTCGCCGGCGACGGCGTAGGCGGCGGTGCCGAGGCGGACGCGGTAGCTGGAACGGCCGAGGGCGCCGGGTGCGTTGTTGGGCGCGTCGGCGGCGATGAGCGCGGTGCCGCGGGCGACGAGGAGCGTGCCGTTGGCGGCGGCCTCGGCGGTGCTGCCGAAAGTGCTGTCGGAGTTGGAAAGTCGGAGTGTGCCCGGGCCGCGGTGGATGACGTTGCGCAGGCTGTGCACGGGGCCGGCGAGTTCGAGCGTGCCCGGGCCGGTGGCGGTGAGCTCGGTGGCGGTGGTGGATTGCACGGTGCCGGTGAGCGTCAGGCGTCCGCCGGCGACGGCGGTCGCCAAGGTGGTGGCGGCCTCGAGCGTGAGCGGCGAGGCGAGCGTGGCCGCGGTGGCGTCGAGGAGTTCCAAGGCGCCGGAGCGGCCGGCGGCGCCGGTGCCGGCGAGGGCGACGGGCTCGGCGGCGGCGCTGGCGACGCCTTCGCCCAGGGCGAGCGTGCCGCCGGAGGAGATGCGCGTGCCGGCGGCGGTGCCGCCGAGTGCGCCGTTGGCGGCGATGAGCAGCGTGCCGCGCAGGACCTGCGTCTCGCCGGTGTGGGCGTTGGCGGCGCCGAGGCGGGTGGTGCTGGGACCGATGAGGCGCAGCGGGCCGAAGGTGCCCTCAATGGGCGCGCGGAGGTCGATCGCGCCGCTGTTGAGGATATTCAGTGTCTCCCCTGCGAGGGTGGCGCGCAGAGGTGCGGTGAAGGCGAGGGTGGCGCCGGGAGCGGTGCTGAATTGGTTGAGGTGCAGGGCCGCCTCGGCGATGACGGGCAGCGCGACGGTCTGCGGCGTGGTGACGCGGGCGTTCACGGTGACGGCGCCGGCGCCGGAGCTGCCGAGGCGGAGGACGGCGGCGGGAAAATCGGCGCGCGCGACGAAGGTGAGCGCGGGCAGCTGCGGGTGATCGAGGTAGATCTCGCGCGCGGCCTTGTCGGCGCCGGCGATGGTGATGGTGGCGGGCACCGTCGGGCGGTTGAAGATGGCGGCGTCGGTCGAGCGCGGGTAGCGGCCGGAGGCCCAGTTGGTCTCGGTGCCCCAGTTGTTGCTGGCGGTCGAGGTGAAGCCGGGCGTGTCGTAGGCGCGCACGTAGTCGACGCTCATGCGGCTGCCGTCGAGGCCGGGACCGGGCGTGCCGGCGAAGTCGGCGACCTTGGTGGAGAAGAGGAGTTCGAGCGGGATGAAGGTCTCGGCGTCGCGCAGGGTGGTGGCGGCGAGGGTGAGCTTGAGTTCGCCGTTGAAGTAGAAACGCAGGGTGTTGTCGTGCGCCCACTCCATGGCGTAGGTGTTATAGCCGGCGGAGAGATCGACGCTGGCGGTGGCCTTGCCGCCCTTGCCGATGTGGGTGGGCGCCCAGTCGTGCGTGTTGTAGTTCAGCTTGTTCGTGTAATGCGCCTCCATGATGTCGAGCTCCATGCGGTCGATCACATTGGCGGCGATGCTGTAGGGCGCGGGCGTGTTGAGCCAGAAGGCGTTGTTCAGGCCCGTGGCGGCGCCGATGCGGAAACGCGCCTCGTAGTAGCCGAAGCGCTGCATCCAGACGCGCGTGGCGAGCTTGCCCTCGCGCCAGAGGTCGTTGCCGGAGCCGTCCTGACCGATCTTCTCGGTGATGAGGTGCAGCGCGCCGTTACTCACCGCGACGTTCGGGCGCGCGGGATCGATGGCCCAGACGGCGGCGTCGAGCGCGGAGCCGTTGAAATCGTCGGAGAAGGTCAGTTCGTAGCCCGCGGGCGCCTGCGCGCGCAGCAGGTGGGGCGTGACAAGAATGGGCAGCACGAACAGCAGCGCCACGCCGACGAGCGGACGTCGACGGACAAACCGGACCGGGGACGGGGCAGACAGCATGGGGTGGAACGACGCAGGCAAACGAAACGGGGCGACCATCATTCAGTCGCCCCGGGAGAACTCCGCAACGGGAGCACGGGTCAATGGTTGACCCTGTGGACGGGCCGCGCGCCCGGCGCTGGACCGCCCTCGCCGGCGGATCGCCGCAGGGCGCTACGGTTTTTTGACTCCGGCCTGGTGCAGCACGAAGTCGATCAGTTCGGCGTTCTCGAAGAAGGAGGGCGAGACCTTGTGGCCTTCGCCGGGAATGAGGCGCAACGTGATGGGGCCGCCCGCGGAAGTGTAACGCTCCTCCAACAGGAGCGCGTTTTCGCGGTGCGGCACGGCTTTGTCCACGTCGCCTTGCACCACGAACATTGGCACTTTCCGCTCGGCCAAGCTGCGCAGATTGTCCAGCGGGTTGAACTCGGCGAGGCGGGCGCGCAGCTCGCCTTCCGTCATCTGGTAATCCGCGAGCGTGACCGGGAGGTTCTTCATCGCCCACGTGGCCAGGTTGCACACCGGGTAAATGCCGACGAAGGCCTGCACCTTGTCGGGATGCCGCATCGCCCAGCCGAGCATCATCAGGCCGCCGCGACTCTGCCCGATCAAAATCGGCTTCGGGGAGAAACCGCGCCGGACCATCTCCTCATAGAAGCGCGTGAAGTCCGCCGTGCTGCGCGGCGCGCCGCGGACTTCGCCCAGATCGCAGCCGGCGAGGCTGACGCCGTGCTCGAGGAAGCTCTCGAAATACACCCGGCGTTGCGCGAGCGAGATGCCCTTCAATGTCGGTGCGAACCAGACCCACGGTTTGCCCTCCGCGGGGTTGGGCGCGGCGAAGAGGTAGGCGGTGCGGCCGTCGATGTCGAATTTGGTCGCCGTCCGCGGCAGCGGTTCGGCGGCGGTCGCGAGCGAGGCGCCAAGCGAGAACAGCGCGAGCGCGGCCAGGCGAAGCGGATTCAGGTGTCGCATGGCGGGAGGTGGAACGGTGATTTCGGAGGCCGCGCGGTTAGGCGCGGTTGTCTTCAACGCATCAGCTCGGCGAGGCGCGGCGCGAGGTCGGCATACCAGACGTCGTAGCCTTGGTGTCCGGGGTGGAGCTTGTCGGGCATGATGTCGGCGGGGATCTCGCCCTGGGCGTCGAGGAAGCCGGCGCCGATGTCGATGAAGCGGATGTGCTGGCCGTCGGCGAGGGGCGCGAGGTGACGGTTGAGCTCGGCGACGCGGGTGCGGAGCGCGCTGCCCGCGGTGGCGCGCGGGAACACGGCGTAGAGCAGGATGGTGGCGCGCGGGAGCTTGGCGCGGATCGTCTCGAGGAGGCGCTGCACGCCGGCGGCGGCCCACTCGGGGCGCTCGTCGGCAAAGTGGCCGAGGTTGTTCGTGCCGATCATCATCACGACGACCTTGGGATCGATGCCGTCGAGCTCGCCGTTCTGCAGGCGCCAAAGCACGTCCTCGGTCCGCTCGGCGCTGATGCCGAAGTTGGCGGGTTGGTAAGGCGCGAACTTGAGCCAGGTGAGCTCGCCCTTGCGCGGCCAGCCATCGGTGATCGAGTCGCCGAGGAAGAGCACGCCGACCGGGCCGTGCTGGATGCGGGCGAGAAACTCGGCGTGGCGGCGCGGGTTGCGGTTGTTCGGCGTGACCGCGCTCGCGGGCGTGCGCGGCGGTTGCGCGGGCGCGGCGACCGGCGGCGTGGCGGCGACCGGAGCGGCGGGCGCGGCGGGTTGCGCGCGGCTGGTGACGCAACCGGCGAGGCCGAGCGCGAGCAGGAGGGCGAGGGACGCGGAATGATGACGTTTCATGGGTGAAAGCGGAACGAGGAGATCAACGCAGCAACGGGACGCTCTCCTGCATGACAAGACGCACCGGACCAATCAACCCTGCGGGCAAAAGCGGCGTGTCAACGGCGTGGAAGCGCCAGGTGGAGAACGCCGCGCGCTCACGTCGGGCGATCGCCGCCGCGTCGTGCCACCACGCGGGAAATTCCGCGAGCGCGCCGGCGACGTTGCCGCGCGCGTGATAGGTGGCATCGGGCGGGAGTTGCTCGTCGCCGATGAGGCGGTTGACCCAGCGGTTGGCGACTTCGATGCGCAGGCGGTTGACGCCGGGTTGAAGCGCGGCGGTGACGTCGACGACGAAGGGCGCGCGCCAGAGCGAGGCGAGCGGGCGATCGTTGAGCGTGACGCGCGCGAGATCGTGCACCGCGCCGAGGTCGAGCCACGTGCGGCGCGCGGTGCTGGATGGGTTCGCCGGTGGAAGTGTGAACGTCGTCTCGTAAGTGGCCACGCCGGAGAAATAGCGCGCGGCCGCGTCGGGTTGCTCGGTGAGCGAGTCGAGTGCGTCCAGCGTGCGCGTGGCTGGTGCGTGGCGCGGCGCGGCAAAGCTCACCTGCCACGGTGCGGTCAGCGGCTGCGTGGTGGTCGGTGCGTCGACGCGGTGCGTGCGGGTGTGGCCGTCGGAGAACGTGACGGTGTAGGTGCCGGGATGGTCGACCGTCCAGGCGTCCGCGAGCGTGGCGCGGAGCGCGAGCGGCAGCGTGACGCCGTCGCGTTGCACGCGCACGGGCCAAGTGGCGGGACGCGGTGCGCGGAAGACGACCCAGAGCGAATCGCCGGCGTCGAGCGCGAGTGTGAGCGTGGTGCGTCCGGCGGTGACGGTGTAGGCCGCGGCGGGCACGATGCGTCCGGTCTCCGCGTCCCACAGCTCGGGCGCGCGGTCGCCGACGCGGAAATCGAAGTCCGCCGTCACGCGCGCGCCGCTCTGGTTGGTGAGGAAATAGAAATCGCCTTCGCTCGACGCGCGGTGGGCGAAGCGCACGTCGGCGCCCGTGGCGCCGTGGCGCACGAGGAGATCGGGCGCGGCGTCGGTGCGGGCGAGCGCGGCCGTCAGATCGGCGGCGGGCGGGCGGGCGGATTGCCAGATCGCCGCGACCGCGGTGTCCCATGCGGCGCGGGCGTGCGTGGCGTCGGGCAACCCGGCCGGCGCGAAGGGCGCGGGGCCGACGAGCGTTGCGCCGGCGGCGTGCAGGCGCGCGAGTTCGCGCAGCGTTTCAGCGGTTGCGGTCCATTGCGCGGGGAGTTGCAGCACGCGGTAGCGTGCGCCGCCGGCGCTGACGAGCGCGCCGTCCGCCACGCGGAGCTGCGCCAGCTGGGCCGGAGTGAGGTTGTCCTGCCGGTAACCGTCGAGCGGCGGCGCGGGCGGTTCGCGGTATTCCGTCTTCAGGCGGTCCTCGTGCAGACGCAGCAGATCCACGACGGCGCGGCCGTGCTGGAGCAGGAGCTGGTTGCGCTTCACGTAGTCGAACCAGCCGCCGGCGAGCGGCCACCAGGAATTGAGGCGGCCGAACTGCGTGCCGTAGCGACCGTGCGTGAAGCCCGGCGCGAGTTCGCTGCGCGGCTGGTGCACATAGGAATGGAGCACGAAGCCTGTCACGCCCGCGGCGAAGGCCGCGTCGCCGAGCGTCTTCAGCGCGGCGGGATGCTCGGTCCAGCCCGAGACGGGCGGGCGCGACGTGAACGCCTCGGCGAGCACCAGCGGGTTGCCCGCGAGGTGCGCGGCGCCGGGCGTGAAATCGAGCGCCTTGAACAGGCCGTGATTCCAGAACTCGATCATCGGCACGTCGACGCGCGCGAGCGCGCGGGGCTCGTCGAGCACGCCGCCATAGGGCTCGGCAAAGAGCTTCAGGCCGTGCGCGTGGCAGAGTTCCTGGAGTGTGCCGTAGTAATTCTCGGCGTAGAGCTCGCCGAGCGTGCGGCGGTAATCGGCGAGGAAGGCCTCGGTCGCGGCGCGGTCGCCGACGACGTGGCCGGCCAGCGCCGGCAGGAACGGGGTGAGCGCGTAGCCGCGGCGGCGCGCGAACTCCGCCGGGAAGGCGTCGGTCCACGTCTGCGGGCCGGCTTCCCAGCTATCGACCAGCACGCCCGTGAGGCTGCGTCCGGCCAGCGGGCCGGCGTCGCGGACGATGCGGCCGAGCGCGTGCTCGAAATGGTGCGCGACGGCGGCGCGGTCGAGCTTGTCGACCTCGAGGCCGGTGCCTTCGGGCGGCGCGGGGTGGTTCTTGCGCGCGGCGGTGGTGAAACCGAAGCGCAGCACGCGCCAGCGTCCGGCGGGCGCGGTCCAGTCGAGCGTGCCGTCGGGACGCAGGTGCGCGGTGAGATCGACGACCTCCGCCGCGGCGAACTCGCCGGCAGCGGACGCGTCCCACTCGGCCGGCGCGGAGGTGGCGGGCGAGGATTTGAGGCCGGTTTTTTCCGCGAGAGAACCGACGCGCACGGGCGCGCCGCGGTCCGGCAGGGCGAGCACGGCGAAGTCGCGGTAGAAATCGAGTTGGGCGGGCGGACGCGCCAGCGGGCTGCGCAGGGCTGCGCCGCCTTCGAGCGTCGTCTCGCTCCACGTGAGCATCTTCATGGATTGTTCGACGGAGTTCCACGGGCCGCCGCTCGTGGCCCAGCCGGCGCAGTTCATGAGCACGATCTCGACGCCGACCTCGGCGGCGGTGCGGATCGCGTATTGGACGTTGGCGTGCCAGGCGTCGGTGCCGTAGCGCGTCGGTCCGGCAGGCAGGTAGAGGCTGCCTTCGAAAAGCATCGCGCCACGGATGCCGGTGCGGCGCATGTCCTCGAGGTCGGCGCGGATGCCTTCCTGAGTCACGTTGCCGTTGATCCAGATCCAGTAAACCCATGGACCGGCCGAAGCGGGCGGCGCGCGGAATTGCGCCGCGAGCGAGTCGGCGAACGCGGGCACGGTGGCGCTGCCGCAGAGCAGCGCGAGCCCAAGAAGGAGGCTGCGCCACGCTCTCGCGCGACGGGATGAACGGAAGCGGGAAGTGGAATCAGCCGGCGCGCGGCAGGGGGCGGAGGGCTTTGGTCTTGTCGCCATAAATCCAGCGCTGGCCGAAGGCGCGGTTCTTGATCGTGTCGGGCCAGTTGCCGAGGCCGCGCACGTAGAGATGGTCGTCGAGCAAGGCGTCCCAGTCGGCGCGTAACACGGCGGCGGCGAAGGCGCGGTTCACCTGCGCGACGCCCTCGGTGTAGGCGTGGTCGACGAGCAATTCCTGCTGCGTGCGGTCGAGCGCGGCGAAGGGGCGGTCGGGAAACTCGCGCGCGAGCCACGTTGCCAGTTCCGCGGCGGTGGCGGCGAGTCCGGAGCGGAGGTGCTGATCGGCGGCGGCGGGTGTTTCGCCGGCGCGGTAAAGTGCCGTGTCGCCGACCGCGCGACCGTAGCCGATGCGGCGGCCGTAGCGCGTGGAGTAGGGGAAGAATTTTCCGTCCCGCCGCCCGAAGTCGTGCGGGTTTGTGACGCTCTTCATGTAGGCGACAAAGTCGTCGGTGAGCGGAAAGGACTCGGCGGCCGACGCGGACACGCCGCCGAGGCAGGCGAGCGCGAGCAGGAGAAGGCGATGCAGCGGCTTCATGGGCGGAGCGTGACGGCGGGAGCGTGTTCGACGCGTTGGGCGGCGGTCTCGACCGCGAAGTCGAGCTCGAGCGGGCCGGCGCCCTCGGTGTAGGGCGGCGAGAATTCGTAGGGGAAAATCGCGTCGTGCAGTTCCATCCATTCGCCGTCGCCCTGCCGGTAGCGCAGCGTGGCGGAGATGGTGTCGTCGGGCAGCGCGTCGGTGTAGACGAAGGCGCTGGTGAGGCCGCGGCCGGGCGAGAGCAGCTGGGCGTAGACGCGGCCGAACGGCGCCTGCACCTGCGCGAAGCTTTGCGGGCCGAGCGGCGCGGATGTCGGATCGAAGAGTTTCGCGTGCAGCTGCGTGCGGACGCGCGCGCCCTCGAGCGCGAAGGCGACGATGCCCTTCGCGGGCACGCGCACGGTGAGCGCGGCGGCGTCGAAGGGTTGCGGGCCGGTGGAGCGGTTGTCGCGCCAGATCTCCATGCGCGTGACGCCGCTCAGGTCGACGCGCGCAGGGTCGAGCGCGACGGCGAGCGTCTCTTCGGTGAAGGACTGGTTCCAGAACGCGAGGTAGAGTTTTCCGTTGCCGTGGCCGGCGAGGTAATCGAAGGCCCGGTGCTCGCTCGTGACGAGGCGGCGCGGCAGCCAGAGATGCACGCCGCGCTCGCCGTGGAACGTGCCGGGGCGGTCGCCGTAGGCGCGGCAGCGGAAGGACGTGCCGGGCATCGGCCGGCCGGGGAAATCGATCGCACCGCGCGAGCGGTGGAAGGCGTCGCTGACGAGGAAGTCGATCACCTCGCCGGCGAATTCCCAGGCGTGGCCGGGATTCACGGTGGCGAAATTCCAATCCCAGATTGGCCGCTCGATGGCGTCGGCGCTCTCTGGGATGAGCGACAAGTTGGAGCGGTTGTCGCCGGGATAATTGCCGAAGCGACCGACCATGCCCCAGCGCGCGATGTCGCGCAGGAAATCGTCCTGCGCGAGTGCGGCGAGCCGCAGGAGCTGGCCGTGATGGTTCATCCAGTATTCGCCGCGGTAGGCGGGCGACTGCAGGCCGGTGAGCGAGAGGCGCCACGCGGGCACGCTTTGCTCGGGCGACGGGACGCCGCGCGGCGGTTGGAAACCCCAGAGGCGGTGGCGGCCGAAGGAATGCTCGTGCACTGCGACTCGGCCGCCGGCGTCGGCGACGAGTGTGCCGTCCGGCGTGGCGGGCGAGAGGTTGATCGTGGTGCTGAGGCCGTAGGCGCCTTCCTGCGCGGCGCCGAGGTAGCGTGGCTCGCCGGTGGCGAGGTAGAGTTCGAGCCAGTCGAGGTAGTCGTCGCCTTCTCCGGTCGGGCGGCGCTGTTTCAGCTCTGCGTCGGCGGCGCGGCGGGCGGCGGCGAGGTCGGCGGGGTCGCCGGTGAGTTCGTGGCGGGCGAGGAGGGCGGTGAAGTCCTTCGCGTCGAAGCCGGCCTTCCGCGCGGCGGCGGCGATGAGCGGCGTGCGGTGGCCGTAGAAGCCCGCGAGTTGCACGAGTTGCGCGGCGTTGAGGTAGGGGCGGCCGAGCTCGCGGTTGCGCGCCTTCACCTGACCGTTCTGCTCGACCTCATAGGGCGCGAAGGTGTTGTTGGCCCGCGAGAGCGCGAATTCGACCTGCGGCAGCGCGCGCGACCAGTAGAAGTCCTCGTCGTCGGTGACGATCGCGGCGCCGAGACCGAAGAGCGGCGAGAAGGGTTTGAAGATGCCGGAGTTGTCCGTCCAGTAGTCGTAGTATTTCTGCTCGGCGTGCCAGAGGGCGCGGTTGCCGCCGCGGCGGTCGGCGAGAAAATCCATCGTCGCCTCGAGCGTGCGGTTGAGGGAGCCGGGGCCGGAGTTGTCGCGCTGGTCGCGGAAGCCCGCGTGCGTGCGCGCGAGGTAAACGTAGGTGTCCTTCCAATCTCCCGGGCGCACGATGCAATGCAGCGCGAAGGTGCGCACGTCGCCGGCGGCGAGGCGGGATTCGGGGCCGCCCATGATCGGTGCGAAAGAAACGGGGCGGAGCCGGTCGTCGGCGAGCTGCAGCATCAGGCCGAAGCGCGAGTTCTGGCGCACGGGGATGCGGAAGGGCGATTCGCGCGCGTCGACGACCAGTGCGGTGTTCCACGCGCCGGCGGCGAGGTGCGCGCGCGGGAGGCGGAGGAAGGCTTCGTTGACGAGGTGGTTGAACTGGCGGCGTCCGCGCCCGGCGCATTCCTGCGGAATGGACAACGCCTGCTTGCGCGGCAAATCGGGCGCGCCGGTGAAGGCGACGGAATACCAACCGGGCGCGTGCGCCACGAGGCGGTGCTCGATCCGCGGATCGGCGTCGCCGGCGGGCAGCGTGAGCGTGGCGGTGAGCGTGAAGCGTTCGGTCGGCGCGAATTCCCAATGCACGGTGCGGCCGTCGAGGCGGACGCGTGGGGCCGTGAGATCGGTGCGTTCGCCCGCGAGCAGCGGGTTCGTGGTGCCGCGCGCGTAGGCGCCGCTGACGCGGAGCACAACCTTGCCGGCGTTGTCGCGGTAGGTCCACGTGCGAGCGCCTTTCGCGTCGGCGGTGACGACGGCGTCGTAGCGCCGCAGCTCGCGCTCGACGGGCGAGGCGAGGCGGCGGTTCAGCGCGCCGAGTTCCTCCTCGTAGGCGGTCCAGCGCGGCGCGGTGCGAGGCGCGACGTGATAATTCTGGTGGTTGACGTGGTAACCGGGATCACGGTCGCTGCTCAGCACGGCGAAACGCGGTTGCACCGTCTGCGGCGGCACGCCGTCGACATGCAATGTGACCGTGCCGTCGTCGGCGAGGTCGAGGCGGTAGCGGTCGTTGGTGAGCGTTGCGGCGTCGAGTGCGGAGGTCGCACACGCCAGTGCGGCGGCGAACGCGAGCGCGCGGCGGAGGGCGGTCGGGACGACCGCCCCTACCGGAGCACGGCTTGAGCGGAGAGCGGGACCAACGTCAGCGAGGTGCACGGCCGAAGGCGGTGAATTCGAGGACACCGATCTGCACGCCGGCGGGCGCGCCGACGATCTCCAGTTTCAAGCGCCGCGCGAGCACGGGCGCGAAGGTCCGGTAATCGATGACGAGATCGGTCGTGTTGCCGCTGCAATCCAGCGCGACCTGCCAGGTGTCGCTGCGCTTGGGTTGATAGAGCAGACGGTAGCGCACGGGGCCGCCGAGGATGTTCTGCTTGTGGTCGAGGTTGGGCTCGGCCCAGAGCAGACGGATGCCGGCGACGTCGTAGGTGGTCTTGAGGTCCACGATGAGCGACGGGTTGGCGTCGTCGGGCGCGGGCTGCCACCAGGTGCGCGCGCTGTCGTCGATCGCGTAGTCGGCGGTGCGGCCGGACGCGACGCTGCTGCCTTGGGCGATGGTGCGGACGCTGACGGGCAGCCAGCCGGCTTCGTTGCCCTTGTCGGGATGAGGGTTGGTGCCGGGTGCGAGTTGCGGGACATCGCGCACAGGCAGGCCGACGAGATCGCCGTCGGCGTCGATGCCGACGGGGTAGAGGCCGACGCGGCGTTCGAAGACATGGTAGTTGCCCACGACGCTCGTGACGAAGGCCCAGAGCGTGTGGTTCGGGCCGCGCACGATGGAGCCGTGGCCGGCGCCCGGGACGACGCCGGTGGTTTTGCGCAGGACGGGGTTTTTCGCCTGATACGTGAAGGGGCCGAGCGGCGACTTGCCCTTGTAGGCGCCGAGCGCGTAGGTGCCGAGCGCGGTGCCGGGGCCGGTGAAGGTGAGGTAGTAGGTGTCGCCGTGTTTGAACATCCAGCCGCCCTCCATGAAGCTGCGGCGCGGGTCCTCGTTGTATTCGCCGTAGTGCTCCCACTCCTGATCGGGGCGGAACGCGGCGAGCTTTTGCGGCACGCCGACCATGCGCGTGGGCTGGGCGGAGTTCAGCTCGACGCCCACGAGGTCGCCGGCGACATGGTAATAGAGATAGAGCCGGCCGCCGTCGGAGAACAGCATCGGATCGAAGATGACGCGGTCGATCGGGTTCGTGCCGTCGGCGGCCGTGATCGGACCGAGCGAACGGAAGGGCCCGAGCGGGCCGTCCGCGACGTAGAGCTCCGAGAAACAGCCGACGAGGTAGAACTTGCCGCCGTGCTCCGCGACGCTCGGCGCATAACCGTCGCCGATCTTGCCTGGCGTGACGTCGACCTTGCGCCACGTGATGAAATCCTCGCTCACGTAGGCCATCGCGACAGACGGATACATGATCCACTTGCCGTCGTGGTAAATGACGGACGGATCGGCGAGCTCGCGGAAGTCCTGCACGTAGCCCTTCAGCCAGCGGTCGAGCGAAGGCGAGGGCTTCTGCGTCCAGTTGCCGAGCGGGTAATTGGGCAACGGCAGCGGATTCACGAACGTGTTGGCCAGCGGACCGGCCGGCGCGGGCGGCGGAGGCGCGGCGAAGGCTGGTGCGCAGGCTGCGAACGCGAGGGCGGCGAGGGAGAGGAGGCGCGGCATGGCGGGACTCATTTGAGCAGCACGCGACCGACGGGGGATTTTTCCACGCGACCGTCGCGCAACTCCACCTCGACGTAGAACTCGACGGGCGCGTCGCCCGCCGTGGGGATCGTGTAATCGAACGGGTAGGCGCGATCCTCGCGCGCGGTGTAGGCGCCGTCGCCCTGCCGATGATGCAGCGTGCAGCGTACGATCTCGCGCTCGAAGTCGGGCAGGTAGGCGTAGATGCTGGTGAGATCGCCGGCGCCGAAGCGCATCGCCACGGCGCGCGCGCCGCGGAAGCCGAGCTCGCACACGCTGCCCTTGGCCGGGAGCGGCGGCACGTCGCGGGCCAGCGCCTGTTGCTGGAAGCGGACCTTCGCCTGCGCGCCCTCGATCACGACCGCGCTGACGCCTTCGGGGCTCACCGCGATCTCGAAGCTGCCGTCGGCGGCGGGCGTCGCGACCGGGCCGGGCTGGCCGTCGTGCCAGACGCGCAGGCGCGCGTCGGCGGCGAGCGTCACGAGCTCGGGCGCGAGGCGCACGCGGCTCGTCACGGCGGATTTGGACTGGTTGGTGAACGCGAGGGCGACGCGATTGTCGCCGCGCGCGACGAGGTAGTTGAGCTCCGGATGCGCGACCTGCGCGACGCCGCGCGGCATCCAGAGGTGCAGGCCGGCGGTGTCGTAGATCTTTCCCGGGCGGTCGCCGTAGATCTTTTGCTGGAGGTAGCCGTAGCCTTCGGCGTAGCGACTCGGGAAATCGATCGCGCCGCGCGATTTCGCGTAGGCGTCGGACACGAGGTAATCGAGCACGAGCGCGATCTGCGGCCAGATGTGGTTGTAGTGGATGGACGTCATCGCGTTCAGCTCGTCCTTCGGGCGCTCGGCGAAGTCGGGCTTCATGTAGGCCGTGGTGCGCGCGGTGTTGAGGTGGTAGCCGGGGAAGCTCGTGTAGCGGCCGATGACGGCGGAGCGCGCGACGTCGTGCAGGAAGCGGTCGCCGGTGAGCGCGGAGAGGCGCAGCATCCAGGGCGCGTAGCAGGCGAGGAGGATGGCGCGGTGGCCGCGGCTGGTGCCGGAGGATTCAGGCGTGAGGCCCATCTCGGAAACCAGCCACGCGGGCACGCGCTCCTCGGCGAGCGGCACGCGCGGGAATTTCGGGCCGGAGCGGTAGTTGGGTGCGAAGCCGCCCTCGTTCACCGTGACTTCGCCGTCGGGGATCGCGGGCGCGAACCAGATGTAGCGCGTGTAGTTGCGCGCGCCCTTGCGGGCCGCCTCGAGGTAGCGGGCATCGCCGGTGGCTTCGTGGAGTTCGAGCAGCTCGATCCACTGCGGGGCGAACGAGGTCCAGAAGAAGAGTCCGCGCGAGTCAGGGTCCTCGAAGTTCGCCGGCGGAGTGTCGATGCGCGTGCGGAGATAGTCGTCGGCGTCGCGCTTGGCGCGCTCGAGCCAGGATTTGTCGCCGCTCGCATCGTAAAGCGCGAGCGAGTTGGCCCAGAAGGCGCCGCGGAGCTCGGAGACGAGGTTGAGCACCCGGTTCTGACCGAAGAGCGACTGCGCGGTCTGGAGAAAGAACGGCGTGCGGCCGCCGGCGAGTTCGTGCAGCGCGGCGTATTCGGAGAGCGGGGCGCCGAGGCCGCCGAGGCGCGAGGAGACGGACTGGCCCTTGGCGTTGGGATCGATCGAGAAGAGGAAGCGTTCGCGTGAGACGAAGAACTCGGCCAGCGGACGCGCGAGGGTGTCGAAGATCACGCGGTCGTCCGTCACGAGGGCGAGCGAGTAGGGGTGCAGCGCGGAGACGTTCTTCACCGAGCCGGGCACGTCGGTGTCGTAGGCGAAGCCGCGCAGGTCGGCGTTGAAGCGCGCATGTTCGCTCAGGCCGAATTGCAGCATGCGCTCGAAGGTGGCGTTGAGGGAACCGAGGGCGTTGTGGCGCACGTCGGCGAAGCCGAAGCTCGTGCGCGCGAGGTGCTCCTGCGTGGCGTCGATGTCGCGATGGGTGACGACGAGCCGGTGGGTGAAGGAGAACCCCGCACCGGCGGCGAGCTTCGAGCCGGCGCCGCCGAGGATGGGCGCGAACAGCATCGGTTGCGCCTCGCCCGCGCGGTTGCGCAGCGCGACGCCGAAGCGCGAGGTGGCGAAGACCGGCATTGGCTGGAAGGGCAACTCGGCCGGATCGGCCATCACGCCGACCGTCACGCCGGCGCGGCGCACGAGCGTGGTGGGGATCGTGAGGCGGGCCGAAGCCTCGAGGTAAGGACCCTCGGGGAAGCGGCGGTCGGTGTAGATGAGCGGTTGCCAGAGTTCCTCGATCTCCGTCGGCGCGCAGCGCGGCGCGCCCGTGTAACCGAAGGAATACCAGCCCGGCTTCGTCACGCGCGCGTGCAGCGTCAGGCGCGGCTCGGCACCGTCGGCCGCCGGCGCGAGCTCGGCGCTGAGGGCGACGCCGTCCGTCTCCGCGAAGGTCCAGAGGATGCGGCCGCCCTCCTCGCGCGCGCCGGTGGCGCGCAGCGTCATGAGCTTGCCGGCCTGGAACAAATTGGGCGAGCGACCCGCGCCGTAATGGCGGTCGGCGTCGGGATCGTAGCCGTCGGCGACATGCTCGTCGGTGACGACGGCGCTCGTCGGCTTGCCCCAAGTGAGAACGTGGTAGATGGAGCCTTGGTCACCGCTCGCCAGGCCCTTGTCGGTGTAACGGCCCCAGCGGGTCTGGAGGTTCGGGTTTTGCGCCGCGTAAAGCAGGGTGAATTCCGGGGCGAAGCGCGCGCGGGCGCCGTCGGGTGCGACCACCTCGACCGAGGCGTCCGTCGCGAGGACCAGGCGGTGCGCGGGGGCGGCGGCGTGGCCATGCACAGCCACGAGGGCGAATGAAGTCAGGACGAGGGCGCGGCGCAGCCAGCAGGGAATCGATAGCATGAGTGACTTGAGTTGGGGATTCGGGACGAGTCGGGCAGGGGAGACCGACCGGGACAACGCCGACCGCTTACCGTTTTTGCGGCACGCTGGGGAGGCTGCCGCAGCTCAACGGTTGACGAGGGTGGAAATTGCGGACGCGGTGGAGCGCGGTTTCTTTGATCGTATCCTCATCGCCGAGGCTGCCACCCCTGTTTTTCACCCCATGATTTGCCGAGTGCCATGTCCGCGCTTCCTGCGCGCGGTGCTCTTGTTCGCTTTGCTCGCCGGCATCGGCGGGGTCGCCGCGCCGCGCGCGCAGGCCGCGCCCTACGAGCTGACGGAGAGCTTCGTGCTTTTCCTGATCGAGGGCCGCAATGCCCACACCGCCGCCTCGGCGCGCAAGGTCAGCGTGATGAACCTCGGGATGCGCGCGGATGGGCGCTTCTATCCGTATTCGACGCCGAAGGGGCGGCGCATCGGTTACGAGCTGCCGCTCGAAAGCGTTTTCGACCACACGCGCGGCATCACGCGCGCGGAGGCGGATGCGCGCCTGCGCGCGGCGGCGTTGGCGACCGCGGCCGAGTTGGCCACGCGGTTGCCGCAACTCTTCCCCGGCCGCAACTTCGAGCAACTCGACCTCGCGGGACAGGAGATGCTCGTCGACCACGCGCTCTCGGAGGGCGTCGAGAATCTGCCGGCGGCCTTCGTCGAGGCTGTGTATGCGCCCGATCGCGTCGCGCGGCTCGGCGCCGACGGCCTGCATCTGCGTTGGTGGGGCGGGATGATGCAGATCCTGAAGAACCGCGCCTTCGGTTACCGTTGGCTGGGCAACTGAACGACGATGCACCCGCACCGCGCTCTGCTCTTTCTCGGCCTCGTTTTGCTGCTCGGCGGCCCGGCGGTCGCGCAGACTTTCCAGAACGACCGCTACACGCTGACGCTGAACGGCGACGCCACGATCACGGTCGCGGTTGCCGGCGTCGCGACGCCACACGTGCTCGCGCCGGAGTTTGCCGTGATGTTCAGTGCCACCGCGCCGGGCTTCAACGAGAACCACGACAACTATTACCTCGCACCGCGCACCTCCCTGCTGTGGACGGCCTACGAGGTCCCGGCGGACGAACTCAACACCACGCTCAACACTCCGGAGTGGCGCACGCAGCTTTCCTACCCGGTGCGCGTGGAAGGCAGCGGCGCGTCGCGCACCTGGACCTATTACACGAACGACACGCTCTCCGAGGTGAAGCTCGCCATCAGCGGCACCTACGCGCGCGGCACAATCGATCCGTTCCGCGCGGGCGTGCGCCACGCGCTGCGCGCCGCCGGCGCGAGCCTCGCGACGACCGCCGACGGCACGACGGTGACATGGACCTTCACCGACGATGCGGCGCGGCCCTTCACCTTCAGCGCCAGCCTGCTGCTGCCGCCGGGCGACGAGACGCCGCGCATCGAGACGCGCATCGTCGCGCGCACCGCCGGCTACTACATGGCGGCGTTCACCGGCGTGCCCGGCGTGGCGTCCGCTGATTACGTCGTCGGTCCGCAGGATGCGCTCGGCGCCAACAACAAGCATTTTAACCACGTCGTGTGCGAGGGTCAGCTCATGCTCCCGCGTGCGCAGGTGACCTCGAAGGCCGGCTGGAGCGCGGCCATCGTCATCGATCCCAGTGAAAGTTATTTCACCGATGCGGCCGGCGATGCCCGCGCGCCGACGCGCGCGAACTCGCGCTTCGGCGTCATGCTGCAGCGGCAGGACGGGCAGATCCGTCCGCTCGCGTTCGCCCCGTTGCTCGGCGGCGCGGAGTCGCAGCTCGCCGCCGGCGCGGATCATCGCTTCCGCGTGCGCTACGCCGTGCAACCCGGTGGTTGGAAGGAAATCTACCGCCACGTCGCCGAATCCGTTTTCCACCTCGACGACCCGCGCGACAATACCGGCACGGGCTCGCTCAACCGCACCTTCGAGCGCGTGATGGATTACCTCGCCGACCGCAACGGCCGGAACTACGCGATGTGGCACGCGGAGCAGAAATACTACGACTACTTCTCGGACCAGCCCAACTCCTTCAAGCCGTTCTCCCCGCTCTTCGGGCTCGCGGCGGCCGTCATCACCGACGACGAGGACTTCTACTGGCAGCGTGCGCTGCCGCAGGTGGAGTTCGGCCTGTCGCGCGCGAGCAACACCTTCGTGCCCTACGATACCGAGGACACCGGCCTGCTTAGCAACCCGAGCCGCAGTCTCGGTTCGCCTTACCTCAGCTCGGTGCAGCTCGCGAGCCTGCACGCGTTTTACCAGCAGCGCGTCGATGCCCTCCGCAGCCTTGCGACGGAGAAGAATTTCTCGACCAGCGTCTTCGCCCAGCTGCTGGCGAAATATGCGCTCACCGGCGCGCCGGCCGACCTGACCGCCGCGCTGAACCGCGCCAACGCACGCCTCGTGAGCGATCCGACCGGTTTCAGCGACCACTACATGGACTGGCTCGACATCTGGGAGGCCAGCGGCGCGACGCCTGCACAGCGCGATCCGCGCTACCTCGCCGCCGCGCTCAACGGTGCCTACGAATGGGCCGCGCGCACTGCAGTGCTTTCGCCCGCGGTCCCGGCGACGAGCATCACCGTCGACCGCGGTGGCCGTGCGCCGATCCACGCGCATTCGTTCGGCCGTTGGACGCGGTGGGGTTTCCCTTTGCCGCTCGGCTATCCGACGCCCGAGCAGACCGTGCCGGCTTGGCGCGTGGCGCTCACCGGCCTCGCCTCCGAGGCTTATCGCGGCGAGTTCTGGCTCGATAACCACGGCCACCTGATGCGGCTCTCGCATCTCGCGGGCGGCGACACCTTCCTGCGCAGCGTGAGCCGCTGGGCGATGGTCGGGCGTTTTGCGAATTACCCCGGCGACAACCGCTCCGTTCCCTCGCTCGTGATCGAGCGCCCCGAATTGCCCGACCAACCGATGTGGCTGCTCAGCCACGCGACAATGAATCCCGGGCACGCGTGGGAATTCGCGGGCGAGATCCTCGATTTTCTCGTCTCGAACTTCTACGCGCAGTCGGGTGGGGCGATCGATTTTCCCGCGCGTTCGATGCACGGCGGCGCGTTCCGCGTGCGGCTTTACGGCGATCGCCCCGGCCGCTTCTACGGCGACGATGGCGTGCGGCTCTGGCTGCCGCGCGGGCTCGCCACGCCGGACAATCCGCAAGTCGACTACCTCGCCGGCTACGGCAACGGGCGGCTCTATCTCGCCTTCATCAACCAGGCGGCCACACCGCAGACCGTCAGTGTCGCGCTCGATCCCGCGCGCGTCGGCGCGTGGTCGGGCATGGGCGGACGCCGCTGGGTGAACAACGGAGCGGCCGAGTCGGTGGGTTTCAGCGGCAACACGCTCCCGGCTTTCACTATTCCGGCGCGTGGCATCGTGGCGTTCGCGCTCGATGGCGTGACGCCGCGCACGGCGCTCCAGCGGCGCATGCTCGACGTCGCGTCGCCGAAGCTCGGGGCGGCGGCGCTTTCCCGGCAGACTTTCCCCGTCGGGGGCACGACCGCGAAGGTGAACGCGATGCTGCTCTCGCTCGGACGCGGTCTGACCAGCGCGTTCGTTTACACCGACCTGCTCGCGGAGCGCGTGATCTCCGCGCGCCTGCGCTACCGGCAAGGCAGCGACGCGGCGTGGCAGGAACGCACGGACGAGATTTTCCCGTTCGAATTTTCCGTGCCGTTCGCGGAGGGCCGAGGCGCCTTCGAGGCTTACCTTGATTTGACCGTGCCCGACGCCGAGCTCGGCTCCGTCGTCGTGACGGCTCCGCTTCTCACACTGGCGACGGAAAACGCCTACGCCGGTTTCGCCGCCGGCAACGGCCTGTCCACGTCGCCGCAGGGCGCTCCCCTGGCGGATGCTGATGGCGACGGCGTGAACAACTTGCACGAATTTTTCCTCGGCAGCGAGGCGACCGCGGCCGACCGCGTGCGCTGGCCGGAGTTGCAATTCGCGGCGAACGGCGAGCCGGTCTTCGCCTTCACTCGCCGCACCACGGCCGCCGGCGTGGCGTTCGATGTGCAACTCTCGCAGGATCTCGTCACCTGGGTGAATCTCGCCGGCAGCGAGGACGAAAATCTCTTCGAAATCGTGGCCGAGACCGCGACCCTCGAACGTCTTTCGCTGCGCCTCATGCCGGAGCTGGAGCGTTTTTTTCTGCGCCTGCGCGTCGTCAACGAGTGAGTGAACGAGCCGCGCCGCTCGCTCTGCTCAATTCCACTCCTCGTCACCGGCGGCCGGCACCACCGCACGCAACACCGCAGCCGATACACGCCAGGATGTTTGTAGTCTATTAGACTACAAACATCCCGACCTATCACGACTGTGTTCGCGGCGTATCACGACACTTGTAGTCTAATAGACTACAAATATTCCCGGCGTATCCTGAATGAGGAAACGGTGTCCAACGGAACTTGTAGTCTATTAGACTACAAAATGGGTTGAGCGCGGGTGCGTGGCAGGACGCAGTTTTCCGCGCGCGGGTCGAGTGGCCCTGGCGGGCTGCGCGGTGGCGGGCGCGGCTCAGTGCGCGGCGGCGACGGTGGCGCTGAGGTGGTTGCCCCAGCCGATGATCACGGTCGAGCCGATCAATGCAGCGAGCATGAGCGCTACGAGCCAGCGCGTGCGGCGGCTCGCGCCCTTCCACTCGGCGAAGTAGATGCCCCAGAGCGTGCTGAAGATGATGATGCTCGCCATGTGCAGCGTCCAACTGGAGAAGCGGTAGTCGCCCATCTGGCTTTCGCCCATCTGATAGAAGAAGAACTGCAGATACCACGTCACGCCCGCGAGTGCGCAGAAGATCCAGTTGCCGAGCCGCGGCACCGGGCTGCCGACCGGCGCGTCGTCGCCGAGGCCGGAGACGGCGGCATGGCCGATTTCGCCGCTGCCGGCGGTGGAGCCCTTGAGCGGTTGCACCGTGGCGGCGAAATACTGGTGTGCGCTGCCGTTGCGCCAGTGGAGGAGTGCGCACCACAGCAGATTCGTGGTGAGACCACCCAGCAGGATGACCACGAGCACAGGCAACCCGACCCAGAGCGGGCCGGTGCCGTGCGCGGCGGCGATGCGCGTGATGGGCTCGCCGAATTGGAAACCGAACGCGAAGCACGCGCTCATGATGCCGGAGAACGTCGCGATGAGCAGGCCCTTCGGCAGATTGAATTCCTTGATCGCGGACTGCTTGGTGCCGGCGAGTTCCTTCTCCTTGCGGATGCCCGCGAAGCCGCCGAGCGCGATGCCGGCGAGGCAGACCACGACACCGAGCAGCACGAGCCGGCCGCCGGGCGTGTCGAGCAGGCGCGCGGCGAATTCACCCTTCACCAGCGGCGGGATCAACGTGCCGAACGCCGCGCAATAGCCCAGCGCCACCGCCATGCCCAGTGACATGCCGAGGTAGCGCATCGTGAGGCCGAAGGTGAGGCCGCCCATGCCCCAGAGCGCGCCCATGAGATAAGTCATGCCGAACGTGCGCGCGGGGATCTCGGCGAGCACGCCGATCAAATTTTCCGAGAGCAGGAAGCCCGCGACCCACGGCGCGATCAGCCAGCTGAAGATGCCGCCCGCGAGCCAGTAGGTTTCCCAGGACCATTTGCGCACGCCCTTGAACGGGACGTAGAAACTGCCGGAGGCGAGGCCGCCGAGCCAATGGAAGATCACACCGAGGAACGGATTGGGGGTCATGGGGAGGGAAGGGGTGGAGCGCTGCGCATCAGTCGGCGAAGGCCAGCGCGCACGACATGCTTCTTTCAGCGCTGGCGCGGGGAAAGGCGGGTCGCGCTCGACCGTTGACTCTCAACTCAACGGTTTACCTGCCGTGACCTTGTGCACGACGCTCGCCCGGGCGCTAATCGCGCCGTTATCTCGGTCTCCCGCTCGGCGGGGCACGCCTCTCACCCAAACCCTCACCCCCATCGCATCATGCACGTGGCTCAACCCACTCGTTTTCGCTTTACCCGCCTGTTGCTGGCCACGACGGCCTTGGCCGGCACCGCCCTCGCGCAGCCCGCGCCGGCCGAGCCGGAGGAACAATCCCAGGACGTCGTCACGCTGCCGGAGTTCAGCGTGAACACCTCGAAGGATGACAGCTTCGTCGCCACCGAGAGCACCTCGGGCACGCGCGTCGCCACCGACATCATCAATCTGCCGTTCTCGGTCTCCGTTCTCACGGAGGATTTCGTGAAGGAGTTCCAGCTGTTCGACCTCGACCAGCAGGCGCCATTCTTCTCCGGCATGGCGGCCGGCGACCCCGCGCAAGGCGGCGGCGGCGGCACGCGCCTCCGCGGTTTCTCGGTGCCTTACTTCCGCAACGGCTTCGCCCGCTCGCAGGCTCCCGATTCCAACAGTATCGCCCGCACCGAGGTGGTGAAGGGCCCGCAGTCCGCCATCTACGGCCGTGTTTCGCCCGGCGGCGTCATCAACTACATCTCCAAGAAGCCCGGCACCAAATTCGCCAGCGGCATCAGCAACGTCGTCGGCACCTACGACTACCAGCGCATCAGCGGCGACATCACCGGCCCGCTCATCCCGGGCAAGGTTTACTACCGCGTCGACGCCGCCTACTACGACTTCGAGCGTCCCACGGATTTCTGGTTCAACCGCACCACCAACGTCTCCGCCAGCGTCACCTACAAGATCTCGCCCAACACCCAGCTCACGGCTGAGCATGAATACACCCGCCGCATCATGCAGGGCGGGCAGGCCTTCTCCCGTTGGACGCGTGTTGCCAACGGCATCACCATCACCGAAGGCTCCGTGTTCTACCTGCCTGATCAGGAACTCGCCGATCGCTTGGCCCGTTTCTCCAGCAACGGCGCTCTGAGTCGCGTCACCCGCGAATCCAACTCGAGCTACCTCACGCTTGAGCACCGCATCGCGCAGGACCTCAGCCTCCGCGCCAACTTCTCCTACTCGACGCGCGAGTATTTCCGCCACGGCACTTCGACGCCCGCCACTTGGGCGACGAATCCTACGACTGCCCGCCAGAACGTGCTCAACACGCTCACCGGCATCTGGCTCGACACCACCAAGGGCATCTGGACCGGTGACCGCGCCGGCGCGCACCAAACCATCGATTACGAAGAGAAGGGTTTCCAGATCGACCTGACCAAGAAGTGGGACGGCAAGATCAAGCAGCGCACGCTCCTCACCTTCGACGTCTACGGCAACGATCAGGACCAGAAGACCTGGGCACTCAGCGGCACCCCGTTGAACAACGCGCTCAACGCCCTCGGCTTCACCACCACGGCCCAGCTCAACGCCTGGAAAAATCCCGATCCGCTCAATCCCTCCGTCTCGGGCTACTATGCCCTCCCGGCCTTCGATCCCGCCACGTGGAGCGTCACCGCCTCGAGCACGAACACCTTCAAGCGCTTCTACTACGGCAGCCTGCTCAACCACACCGTCGACCTCATGAACGGCCGTCTCTCCCTGACCGGCTCCGTGCGCAAGGACTGGGCGGAATTCGATGTCAGCCAGCAAAAGGGCGACCGCCAGCAATTCACCTATAACACCGGCGCCAACTTCCACATCATCAACCGTGCGATGGTCGCCTACGGCAACGTCGCCACCGGCTTCAACCCCGCGCCGCAATTCGACCCGAACACCAGCGAGCTCCTCGGTAACCAGGAGTCCTTCGGCGGCGAGATCGGCCTCAAGGGCCTGCTGAAGAACGACGCCTTCTCCTACACGCTCGCCATCTTCAACGTCGAGCAGGACAATGAAGTCACGGACAACCCCGACAATCCCGGCGGCTCCGACCTCGACCTCCCGCGCTACATCCCCGGTGCCACGACCCGCGCGCGCGGCATCAGCCTCGACGTCGGCGGCAAGGTGACCAGCAACCTCACGCTGCTTGCCAACATCGCCTGGACCGACGTTCGCATCATCGAGCACGCCAGCTCGCCCGCGCTCGTCGGCACCCGCCCGACCGGCACGCAGGGTGTTCCGCCGCGCACCTACTCTTTCGCCGCGCGCTACAACTTCCGCGAAGGCGCGCTGAAGGGTCTGCGCCTCGGCCTCACCTATCAATACGCGCAGCAATACCTGCGCATCACCGGCACGCAGACCGCCACCACGCTGCAGGTCCCGTATTACATCGACGAACGCAAGGAGTGGGGCGCCGTCGTCGGCTACGCCTTCAAGAAGTTCAGCAACGGCATGCGCCTCGACATGTCCATGAACGTCGCGAACGTCCTCGACGAACGGAAGATGACCGTCGCCGCCTACTATCCGGAAGGTCGCACGTTCCGCTTCACCACCAATCTGCGCTTCTGAGCCGCGCACGTGCGCGGCCTGGTTGGGATTAAATTCACGCGGCTCCCGGTTCCGGGGGCCGCGTTTTTTTTGCGTCCGCGACGTGGCGCTCAACGGTCAACCCCGGGCACGCTTGCCGGCCTGCGCCAGTCGCCGTGGACTGGCCGCGCTGATTATTTCGCGGGAGTCGGCGGCGCCGCCGTCCACTCCCGGCATCGCTCCTCCCTCAACCCCGATTGCCATGTCCGCTTCGCTCCGTCTCATCGCCGCCGCCCTCACCGTCGCCGGCTTCGCTTCGACCGGCCTCGCGCAGGTGAAATTGTCCACCTTGAAGGACCTCACCTACGAGCAGAACTTCGACCAGTTGCCCGCTCCGGCGGAGCAGTCGCCGTGGGAATGGGCCAACGACGGCAAGCAGACGCGCTACGGCATGGGCGGGTGGTATCTCGCCACCGTGACCGGCGCCGCGGCCAAGCCGCTCGCGGGCGCCAACGCCTACGTGTCGAGCGCAGGCAAGTTCCCGAACGTCGTCGCCACGGTGAACTATGGCCTCGCCGGCGCGGCTGACCGCGCGATCGGCTTCCGCTTCGGCGGCAAGGCGGAGGCGAACGGCGCGACGAAATTCTACGCCGGCGTCGTGTTCGTGAACGACACGAAGCATCCCATCGGCCGCGTGGAGATCGCCTACCAAGGCGAACAGTGGGTGAAATACGGTGGCAACGTGGAGACCCTGCAGACGCTGCGCGTTGCCATCGCCAACCTCGGCCCCAAATTCCCGGCCGACAAGTTCGCCGTGCACCGCGTCGCGCCCGTCGCCGAGGTCGGCTCGCTGGAGTTCCGCTCGCAGGATGACGCCACGGGCGTCACCCGCCACGCCAGCAAGGGCCCCGTGCACGTCGCGCCGATCATCGGCGCCATCGCCTTTCCGCGGCCGCTCGGCCCCGGCGAACATTTCCTGCTCCTCTGGACGGCCACGGGCAACGGCACGGAGAACGGCGCGCACTCGCTCGCGCTCGACGACGTGAAGGTGCGCTTCGAGCCCGCGCGCTGAGCGCGCCCGCCGCGGAACGCAGACCGGCCGCGTAGGCAGCGCGCTTGCTCGCGCCAACCCGCCGACGGAGCGCAGCCCAACTCGCTGCCCACGGGGAGAAGGCGCGAGCAAGCTCGCTGCCTACGGGTTGCACGGGGCCGGGGCAGGGTGCTTGTGCGTTCGCTGCCTGCACGGCGACCACCTCACTCGTGGCGAGCGGGACGCTCGCCGCTACCCTTTGGGGCCTGTGGTGGCAGATTGCGCTAACCTGTGCGGGAGTGAAGCGCCTCAGTCGACGAACCCGCGGAAGGCGGGCTCGGGCTTTTTGCTGGCGCGCGCGCGGCGCGTCGGCTTCACGGGGGCGGCGGCCCGTTTCGTCGGGAGCGTGTAGCCCTCGCGGCGGTGGCTGTCGACGAGCACCACCTTGGGGCTGTCCGGCACGCCGGTGAGATTCAGGTTAAGCATCGTCAGCACCTGCTTGAGTGCCTCGCGGCCCACGAGGTTGTAGCGATGGTCCGCGCCGGCGGCGTCGGTGGGGGATTGCGAGACGTCGATGCTGGCGAAGGCCACGTCGCGTGGCACGCGCAGGCCGATCTCCTCCAGCGTGGCGAAGACGGAGCCGGCGCTGATGATGACTTCCGGCCGGTAGCGATCGAACCAGCGGCGGAGGTTCTCCGGTGTGATCTGCACCTTCGGCAGCACGGGGATGCGTTCGGCTGAGGAAATCGTGGACTGCCAGTAGAGGAACGATGAAGTGAAGAGTTTCTGGCCGATGCCGCCTTCGCCGTAGGTCATGACGAGCCCGACGCGATGGTAACCGCGCTCGGTGCAGTCGGCGATGAGCTCATCCATCATCTGCAGGTAGTCGGGGCAGGCGCGGTGCAGGCGCGGCTCGATGATGCTGTAGCCCGCGGTCGCGACGCAGAGCCCGGTGCAGTCGAAGTTGATCCGCGCCACGCCGCTGGCGCAGGGGGCGATGAGCACGCCCTTCACGCCGCGGGCGAGCAGGATCTGGCGCACGCGGCGCGGCGACATACCCGGATCGGTGAGGTGGAAAACATCGAGCCCGAAGCCGGCCACGGCGGCGATCTCCCGCGCGCCCTCGATCAGGCCCTGGATCGGCGGGTAATGCGCCAGCTGCTCGCGCGTCAGCTCGGGGATGATCATCGCGATGGTGGATGACGCGCGCTGCGGGCGCGCCGTGCGCAGGTGCTCCATCAGCTCGGTGATGCGCGGGTCGCGCCGGTAGCCAAGCTCCTCGGCGATCTTGAGCACGGCATCGCGGCGGTCGGCGGAGATCTTGGGGCTGTTGCGCAGCGCGAGCGAGACCGCCGAGACGGAGACTCCCGCGGCCCGGGCCACATCGCGCATGCTCACTTGGTAAGTCACGCGCGGATTGCGGCGGGACGAGGCAGGAAAGTCAACGGTAGACCGATTTCCGGCCGGAGAATCCCCGGCGCACACTCCGAGCGCTCCTGGCCGAGTGAAAAACCGCGCGCGCGATGACGCACGGCGTGGCGCCGCGCGGCGCAAATGGGTTTGCCGCGTCCGCGCAGTTGTATGCGAATCGCGCGCCGTTTTTCCCCATCATGGACCATCCTTCGCTGCTGGAGACTTTCACCCGGGTTTATGGCCGTCCGGCCACCGTCGTCGCGCGCGCCCCCGGGCGCATCGAATTTGTGGGCAACCACACCGACTACAACGGCGGCGAGGTGCTCGGCGCTGCGATCGACCGCTTCGTCTGGGTGGCCGCGGTGGAGAACGACACGGGTCGCTGCCGCTTCCACACCGTGGGCGGCGAGAACGTCGTCGAGTGGTCGCCGGAGATCACTGCGCGCCCGGCGGGCGACGAGGCTTGGATCAACTACCCGCTGGGGGTCTGGCACAGTTTGGCCGATTTTGGGTTGGCGCGACCGGCTGGTTTCGACGTCGTCGTCGCAGCCGATCTGCCGGCGGGCGCCGGTTTGAGCAGCAGCGCGGCGCTCGAATTGGCCACGGCGCTCGCCTTGCTCGCGCTGGCCCGCACCCCGATCCCGGGCAAGGACGTGCTGGCGAAGATCGCGCGACACGCGGAAAATCGCTACGTCGGCGTGCCCTGCGGCATCCTTGATCAAGGCACGAGCGCGCACGGCGAGGCCGGCCGGCTCGTGCGCATCGATTGCCGCGGCCCGCGCTTCTCGCTCGTGCCGTTGCCGGCGGGGCTGACGCTGTGGGTCTTCAACACGCGCGAGAAGCACGCACTCGTCGACGGCATGTATGCGACGCGGCACCGCGAGTGCCTCGAGGCCGCACGCCTGCTCGGCGTCGAATTACTCTGCGACCTGCAACCGGGTCCGGCGCTCGACGCCCGCTTGGCGGCGTTGCCCGAGAATCTCCGCCGGCGCGCGCGGCACGTCATCGAGGAACACGACCGCGTGGGTCGCGTCGTCGCCGCCCTGCAGCGGGGCGAGATCCGCACCGTGGGCGAGCTGCTGTTCGCCTCGCACGCCAGCTCGCGCGACCTGTTCGAGAACAGCACGCCGGCGCTCGACACCTTGGTGGAGCTGCTGCGCACGCAGCGCGGCGTCATCGGCGCGCGCCTGACCGGCGGCGGCTTCGGCGGGGCCGTGATGGCGTTGACGGACGACAGTTTCACGCCGGCGGACGCCGCGATCGTGCAGCGCGCCTATGCGACGCGGCATAACCGCGAGCCCGAGGTCATCAAACTCGCTGTCGCCGACGGGGCGCGTCTGCTCTGAACGCTTCGCCACCGGGCGGTTCGCGCAGGGCGTCCGGTCAACTGTTCACCCTGAGGCCCGTTGCTCCGCTGCGGGCGGGCTGGCGTTATAGCTTTGTTTTGCTGTCCTAAGGTCCGTCGGGTGCCCCAGCTTTCGCCCGCCGGCCCGCCTACCAACTCCCGGTTCAGTCCTGCTTCTGCCCATGCAGTTTCTCCGTCTGCCTGTCTCGTCCTTCCGCTCGATCTGCGCTGCGTCCGTCGGTGCCCTTGCGAGGTGGACTGTTGACCTAGCCCCGGCTCGTCGCACCGCCCGGAATACGGAGACTCGGAACATGCGTTTGTCCTTGGCCACCTTCCTCTTACTGGGCATCGGCTGCGCCGTGCCGGCGATGGCGGCCCCGGAGCTGGCGAATGCGCGCTATGCGCTCGCGCTCGCGCCAGACGGCGCGCTGCAAGTGACGCCGCGCGGTGCCGCGCCGCTCGTTTTCCAACCTGAGTTCACGGTGCTGATCACGCGCACCGATCCGAAGCTCGCCATGCGTCCGAGCGGGGCGAAGGAGATTTCCTACAACGTCGCCACGTGGGAAGTGACGGGCGCGCCCGCGCAGGCGGAGTTGAAGGCCGTCAAACGTTCCAACGCCCAAGGCGGCGACGGCTTCGACGACCGCATCCTCGATGGCTCCACGAAATCTCGCACGGCGAACCTCTTCGCGTCGGCCCCGGCCGTGACGCTGCGCGCGCAGGCGTGGGAGCAGACCGCGGCGGGCATCCGCTACACTTTTGCCGACCACGCCGACTTTGCGCTCACGGCGACGGTCACACTGCCGGCGGCGGAGCCGGCCGAGCCGGTGCTGACCTTCACGCTGACGCCGAAGTCGGCGGCCTTTTTCTCCGTCGGCTTCACTGGCGCGCCAGTCACGGCGCTAGCGGACGCGGCCGAAATCTGGCAGCCGTTCCTCTGGCAGGAGAAGCGTTTTCCGGTGCAGTCGTTTCTCACCGCGGCGTTCCAGTGTCCGGTGCCCGCGACCTTCGTGCGCCGCGACGGCACGGTGTCGGGCGTGGTGGTCGACGTCGATGAGTTCCCTTTCAACCCGTTGCCGGTGCTCGAGAACAGCCGCTTCGGCGTCGCGTTGCGCACGGCGGACGGCGCGGCGCGCCCGATGGTCTTCGCGCCCGTGCTCGGCGGCGCCGGATCGCGTCGCGCGGCGGGCGAGGCGTTCAGCCTGAAGCTCCGGCTCTACGCGGCGCCCGCGGCGGATATTACCACCGCCTACGAAGACGTCGCGCGTCGCCTCTATGGCTTCCACGATTACCGCTCCAACGCCATCAGCTCGCTCAACCAGACGCTCGACCGCATGATCGATTACGGGATGAGCCGCTACAGCTGGTTCATCGACGACCTGAAGGGCTGCGCGTATTCGACCGACGTGCCCGGTGCGGTGAAGAACGTCTCCGCGCTCAACCCGCTCAACCTCGCCCTCGTGGCGGACGACGAGCGCATCTTCCAGCAGCGTGCCTATCCGATCGTCGAGTATTTGCTCTCGCGCGAGAAGTTCCTGTTCTCGCTCGATCCGGAGCAGAAGATCCAGAGCCCATCCCGCGCGTTGAAGGGCCCGGCCTCGCCGATCAGCGAACTCACCACGCTCTACGGCATCACCGACGGCGCCACACCTGTCTTCCGCTTGCTCGCGGAACGGCTGCTGACCAAGACGCGCACGCTCAACCTCGACGACGTCTCGCCCGGCGACACCTGGCCCAACAATCTCCAACTCTACCGCTCGACCGGCGAGCCGGGTTACCTCGCCAAGGCCCGCGCCGGGGCGGACGACTACATCGCCACGCGCCTCGTGCCCGGCGCGCAGACCTTCGATCAGGGCGCGTTCTTCTGGACGGCCTTCGCGCCGAAGTGGATCGACCTCTTCGAGCTGTTCGAGGCCACGCAGGACCGCCGTTACCTCGAGGCCGCCCGGCTCGGGGCGCGCCGCTTTGCGATGTTCACTTGGGCCGCGCCGCGCATCCCGGACGAAAACGTCACGGTCAATCCCGGCGGCAACGCGCCCGTTTACTGGTATTTGAAGAGCAAGGGGCACAAACCCATGCACGCCCCCGAGGAGTCCGTGCCCGCGTGGCGCCTCTCCGAGATCGGCCTCACACCCGAGTCCTCCGGCACGATGTCCGGTCACCGCGCCATCTTCATGGCGAATCACGCGCCGTGGATGCTCCGCATCGCCGCGCTCACCGGCGACACGTTCCTGCACGACGTCGCGCGCTCCGCCGTGATCGGGCGCTACCGCAATTTCCCCGGCTACCACATCAACACTGCGCGCACGACGATCTACGAGCAGGCCGACTACCCGCTGCGTCCGCACGACGAGCTGAGCGTGAATTCCTTCCACTATAACCACATCTGGCCGCACATGAGCATCCTGCTCGACTACCTCGTCACGGATGCGTTCGCGCGGTCGAAGGGCGAGATCGATTTCCCGTCGCGCTTCATCGAGGGCTACGCGTATCTGCAGAGCAAGTTCTACGGCGACCGCCCGGGCAAGTTCCACGGCTTCACCGATGCGACGCTCTGGATGCCGCAGCGGCTGCTCCAAGTCGGCGACGTCGAGCTGAACTACCTCACGGCGCGCGGCGAAGGGCGTTTCTACATCGCGCTGACGAACCAGTCGCGCACGGCCGTGACGACCGAGGTCGCGTTCAATCCTGACGTGCTCCCGGCGGCGGGGCAGGGCACCTACCGCGTGAAACTGATCGCCGACGGCCAACCGGCCGGCGAGACGACGCTCACGGGCGGCAAGTTCAATGTCACCGTCGCGCCGATGGGCCTCACCGCCGTCGTCATCGAAGGCCTGACGGTCGCGCCGAAATTCCAGCACAAGCTCCTCGCCACCGCGCCCGCGCAGGCGTGGAAGCAGGACTACGCTGAGCTGCCTTGGGGCAACGCGCGCGCCATGATCCTCAACTTCGGCCCCGCAGCGAAGACCGCTTACGTTTACCTGCAGGCCGACGACGCCAAGTTCAAGGAGGTCACGCTCCACTACAGCATCGGCGGCCGCAAGGCCGAGGTCACCGATGCGGCCTATCCCTTCGAGTTCACCGTGCCGCTGCCGGCGGACGCGACCTCGTTCCGCTTCCAACTCACGGGCCTGACGGTGGACGGCCGCCGCCCGGGTTCTGCCTACGTCACGCTGGAGAAGTAAGACCATGCGCAAGATTCCTCATTTCCGTTGGTGGATCATCACGCTGGTGTTCCTCGCCGCCGTGTTGAACTACGTCGACCGGCAGGTCCTCTCGGCGCTCGCGCCGACGATTCAGAAGGACCTCGGGATGACCGATCGCGACTACGCGAACATCGTCAATATCTTCCTCGTCGCCTACACGATCGCGTATCTGATCTCGGGCAAGCTTGTGGACATGCTCGGCACGCGCGTGGGCATGGTGCTCTTCGTCGGTTGGTGGTCCGTCGCCAACATGCTCACTGCCGCGGCGCAAGGCGTGCGTTCGATGGGCGGCTTCCGTTTTGCCCTCGGCCTCGGCGAGGCGGGCGTCTGGCCCGCGGCCTCGAAGGTCGTTTCCGAGTGGTTCCCCGCGCGCGAGCGCGCGCTGGCCATCGGCGTTTACACGATGGGCGCCACCATCGGTGCCACGGTCGCGCCCTACATCGTCATCCCGCTGGCCGCCTATCCCTACGCGGAGAAATTGCCCTTCCTGAACGATCTCATCGGCCACGGCATCGGCTGGCGCATGGCTTTCATCATCACGGGCGGGCTCGGTCTGCTCTGGCTCATCCCGTGGCTCTGGTTCTACCGCCAGCCGCGCGAGAGCAAGCTGGTCACGGACAAGGAACTTCAACTGCTCGACCAATCCGCGGCCGACGAGGCCAAGGCCGGCGGCGCGACTTCCGGCGCCGCGTGGACGTGGAAGCAGGTTTTCACCAGCAAGGTCGTGTGGCTGCTGCTCATCGGCCGCCTCATCACCGATCCGGTCTGGTATTTCTACCAGTTCTGGTTCCCGAAATACTTGAATGCCGAGCGCGGCTTCGAACAGGGCCAGCTCACCATCACGTGGGTGGTCTATGCCGCGGCCGGCGTCGGCAGTCTCCTCGGCGGCTGGCTTTCGGGCGTGCTCGTGAAACGCGGCATCGCTCCCGCGCGGAGCCGCCTCTGGATCATGCTCGGTTGCGCGTGCCTGCTGCCGGTCTCGCCTTTCATCGCGAAGGCCGCGGGCGTGAACGTCGCCCTGACACTCACCGTCGTCGCCGTCTTCGCCTCGCTGGCTTGGCTGATCAACATCAGCTCGCTCGTCGTCGACGTCGTGCCCAAGGCCTGCCTCGGCACGGTGTTCAGCGTCGTCGCCGCGGGCAGCACCGTCGGCGGCATCCTCATGAACACGCTCGTGGCCTCGATGGTCTCGTCGGGTCCGTTGACCAAGCCCGCGGGCTTCCTCGATCAAGCCGTCCACTCCGTGCTCGGCCCCGTCCTCGATGCGGTCCACGGCACCGGCTACGCGCAATGGTTCCTCATCATGGCCTGCCTGCATCCGCTCGCGTGGGCGATGCTCTACTTCGGCGGCGTGCACCGCACCGCGCCCAAGACCCCCGCTCCCGCCGCCGCGTAATCCCGCGCTACGGCTCTCCGCTCCCTTTCGCCACTCTCCGTCATGCAAATCGAATCTCCCGTCTCACACCGTGAGCTCCAACGCGTCTGCCTTTCCCCCGACCTCGCGGTCGTGGGCGGAGGGTTGAGCGGCGTCTGCTGCGCGATTTCCGCCGCGCGCGCCGGGCTCAAGGTCGTGCTGGTCCAGGACCGCCCCGTGCTCGGCGGCAACGCCTCCAGCGAGGTCCGCCTCTGGATCCTCGGCGCCACCTCGCACATGGGGAACAACAACCGCTGGGCCCGCGAAGGCGGCGTGATCGACGAGTTGCTCGTCGAGAACACCTACCGCAACCGCGAGGGCAATCCCTACATCCTCGACACCATCCTCCTCGAGAAGGTCGTCGCCGAGCCCAACATCACGCTCCTCCTGAACACCGCCGTCTTCGAGCTCACCAAGGGCGACGACGACGCCATCAAGACCGTTCGCGCGTTCTGTTCGCAGAACTCCACCCGCTACGAGATTTCCGCGCCGCTCTTCTGCGACGCCTCCGGCGACGGCATCGTTGGCTTCATGGCCGGCGCGGCCTTCCGCATGGGCGCCGAGTCGAAAGACGAGTTCGGCGAAAAATTCGCGCCGTCGAAGGAATACGGCGAACTCCTCGGCCACTCGCTCTACTTCTATTCCAAGGATGCGGGCCGCCCCGTGAAATTCACGCCGCCGTCCTACGCGCTCAAGGACATCACCAAGATCCCGCGTTACCGCTCGTTCAACGCGAAGGAATTCGGCTGCCGCCTCTGGTGGGTCGAATACGGCGGTCGCCTCGACACCGTCCACGCCACCGAGGACATCAAGTGGGAGCTCTGGCGCGTCATCTACGGCGTGTGGAACCACATCAAGAACTCCGGCCAGTTCCCGGAGGCCGAGAACCTCACGCTCGAGTGGGTCGGCACCATCCCCGGCAAGCGCGAGAGCCGCCGCTTCGAGGGCGACTACATCCTGCGCCAGCAGGACGTGGTCGAGCAGCGCGCGCATGACGACGCGGTCGCCTTCGGCGGCTGGTCGATCGACCTGCACCCGGCCGACGGCGTCTTCAGCGAGAAGCCCGGCTGCAACCAGTGGCACGCGAAGGGCGTTTACCAGATCCCGTATCGCACGCTCTACAGCCGCAACATTCCCAATCTCTTCCTCGCCGGCCGCATCATCAGTGCGACGCACGTCGCCTTCGGCTCCAGCCGCGTGATGGCCACCTGCGCCCACATCGGTCAGGCCGTCGGCCTCGCCGCCGCCGAGTGCCACCGCGCCGGTGTCGCCCCGCGCGCGCTCACCGAGCCCGCGCGCATGCGCCAGCTCCAGCGCGCCCTCCTGCGCACTGGTCAGCACATCCCCGGTCTGCGCCTGCAGGATGCCGAGGATCTCGCCCCGCGCGCGACGCTGTCGGCTTCCAGCGAGTTCAAGCTCGCAGCCCTCGCGCCCGACGGACCGCTCGTGAAGCTCACCGACGGCTGGGCCATGATGCTGCCGGTCCACTCCGGCACGTCGCTCAATCTCACGCTGCTCGCCGACGTTGCCGCCGCCGCGGACCTCCGCGTCGAGTTGCGCCAGAGCGACCGCGCTGACAACCACACGCCGAACGTCACGCTCGAGACGATCCGGCTCTCCTTGGCGCCCGGCTCCAGCCAGCCGCTGCGCCTCCCGTTCCGCCACGTCTTCACCGACGAGCGCTACGCCTTCGTCTGTTTCTTCGGCAATGGCGACATCAGCCTCCGCTGCAGCGAGCAGCGCCTCACCGGCGTGCTCTCGCTCTGCCACACGGTCAATCTGGCCGTGGCGAAGTCCGCCGTGCAGCAGCCGACCGAGGACATCGGCGTCGACACCTTTGAGTTCTGGCAACCGAAACGTCGTCCCGCCGGACACAACCTCGCGCTCGCGCTCGCGCAGCCGCTGGAGTGCTTCGGTGCGGCCAACGTCGTCAACGGCGTCGCCCGTCCCACCACGCAGCCCAACGCCTGGGTTGCGGATCTCGCCGACGAGCGGCCGACGCTCACGCTGCGCTGGTCGCAGCCACAGACGATCGCGCGCGTGGAGCTCATGTTCGACACGGATTACGATCACCCGATGGAGTCGGTGCTCTGGGGACATCCCGAGGATCGCATGCCCTTCTGCGTGCCGGCCTACCGCGTGCTCGACGAGGCGGGCAATGTGCTCGCGTCTGCGACCGGCCACTATCAGACCCGCGCCAGCCTCGTGCTGCCGCAGCCGGTGAAAACCTCCGCGCTCCGCATCGAGCTCGAACGCCCCGCGGCCCACATCCCCGCGGCGCTCTTCGAGGTGCGCTGCTACGCCTCGGCCTGATCCAATCGCGCCGTCCCCCTTCGGCGCCGTCAATTTTCCCCGTTCGTCCGTCGCGACGGCGGCCTTCCCGGCCGCCCGGTCGCGGCTGTTTCCCCTTTGCCCATGCTGTCCGCCCCTCGCTTCACCCCTGTCCTGATTGCCTGCCTCGCGCTGGCGAGCGCTGCCGCTCACGCCGTGCAGGAGCCCGCGCCTGCGCTCGAAAGCGCAGCCATCCGACTCGCGTGGAAGCAGACCGATGCCGGCTGGCAACTCGCCACCGCCGCGGTCCGCACCGTCGACGGCGTGGAGATTCCCGCAGGCGAGCCCTCGGGGCGTTACACGGTCCTGTATTCGCCCACGTCTCCCGACGCACCCTCGTTGCCGTTTCACCTGCCCGGACACGCGGAACCGTTCCCCGAGCCGTCCTACATCTACAACACCAAGAAGTGGGAGCAAACGACGAAGCCCGTGGCGCTCAACCTCGCGGGCGAGGAACACGCGCTTTATCCGCGTGACGTGCGGCGCGGCGCCGATGGCACGCTCACCTTCACGGGAGAGACGCCGGTCGCAACGCTGACGGCCGAATGGCGCCTCGATCCCTGCGCGCCTGGCGATGTCGAGGTTGCCGTCACGCTCACCGCCAAACGCGATGGCTTCTACTCGCTTGCCACGCCGACGCTCGCGCAACTCGCGCTGCCGGACCTGCAGTGGGCCGTCGTGCCGGGTTATTTTCAGGGGCGGGAGATCAATCCCAACCTCGTGCTCTCGCTCGTCTATGGTCACGGCTTGCCGGACCGGCCAGTCTTGGTCCGCGAGCGCTCCGCGTCCACGCTCGCTTCCGTCATGACCAACCGGCAGGGCGTCACGCTCGCGGTCGCAGCCGAGCCCGGCACCGCGGCCGATCCGTGGACGCAGGACCAGAGCACGCGCCAAGTCTGGCAACTCGGCCTCTCGCACATGAACCGGCAGGGCCGGCTCTCGCCCACGCTCTACCATCCGGTGCTGGGCGAGGAGGGCTCGCAACTCGCCGCGGGCGACTCCCGCACCTTCCGCTTTCGCTACGTGCTGCGCCAAGCCGACTGGTTTGCCGCGCTGAAGCACGTCATCACGCACGTCTATCGCCTGCCCGAGTTCCTCGCGCTCAAGCAGCCGCCCCGCTCCCTCTCGCACCGCCTGCTCGCCTTGCACGATTACGTGGTCGACGACCGCACCTCGCTCTGGCGCACGGAGGAGTTCGGCGGCTACACGATCGGTGCGCAGGCTTATCTCGGCGGCATCCTCGGTTCCGACAAGGACGGGATGAAGAACTCCGACTACGGTGCGATGTGGATGCTGGCGAAGCTCACCGACGATCCGCGCCTCGTGCGCGACCGGCTGCCCTTTGCGCGCAACTTCAAGCTCGTGCAACAGCAGCGCGAGCCCGGCTTCTTTCAGGGCGCGGCGCTCGGCCAGTATTATCTCTCGAAGAGCCGGCGCTTCACGGAAGAGTGGGGCGACTACGTCGAGCCCGTGGCGCTGACCTATTACGTCATGCTCGATCTCGGCAACGTCCTGCTCTTCGCGCCCGGCGACACGGAGCTGCGCGAACGCCTGCGCCTCGCCGCCGACCGCCTGCTCGAGTGGCAGAAACCCGACGGCAGTTGGGAAGTCGCCTACGATCACCGCACGCAGAAGCCGCTCTTCACCGAGACGCCGGATCTGCGTCCGACTTTCTACGGCCTGCTCGTGGCGCACCGCATCTTCGGCGACGAAAAATACCTCGCCGCTGCCCGCCGCGGCGCCGATTGGCTGCTGAAGAACGCCGTCGAGCCCGGCCGTTTCCTCGGCGTGTGCGGCGACAACCGCTTTGCTCCTGACTTCGCCACCGCGCAGATCTCGCAGGCGCTGCTCGATCTTCACGCCATCACGCAGCACGAGCCTTACCGCGAGGCGGCCATCGCCACCGCGCGCTACTACGTCACGTCGATCTTCACGCATCCGCTCGCCACCGCGGCGAGAAAATCCGTCAAGGGCACGCCGCGTTTCGATTGGGAGATCAACCAGTCCGGCCTCGGCTTCGAGCACGGCGGCACCATCGGCTCGGCCGGCGGCGGAGGCCCGATCCTGCTCGCGACGCACGCCGGTTGGTTCATCCGCCTCTACGCGCTCACCGGCGAGCCGCTCTTCCGCGACCTCGCGCGCGCGGGCGCGATCGCCCGCGACGCCTTCGTGGAGCGCGAGACGAGCGTTGCCTCTTATTACTGGAACAGCATGGACCGCGGCGCTGGCCCATTCCCGCACCACGCGTGGTGGCAGATCGGCTGGATTATCGACTACCTCGTTTCCGAGGCCGCGATGCGCACGGCGGGGCAGGTCTCGTTCCCGGCGGGCTTCATCACGCCCAAGGTCGGTCCGCACCGCTGCTACGGCTTCGCGCCCGGCCGTGTGCTGGGCGAGGCGGCCGAACTCGCCTGGGGTCGCGTCGAATGCGACGAGCCCGCCGTCGAATACCTCGTCGCCCGCGCGACGGACGCGCGTCGCGTCTTCGTCGTGCTGCTCAACAACCGCACCACCGCCACGCGCGCGCAGGTCAAAGTGCCGGCCGCGACCTTCGCTTCCGGCACCAGCGCCTGGACCGCGGCCCGGTTGACGTCCGGCGACGGCAACGTGACCCCACTCACCGGCGCGAACGATTCCCTGTCCGTTCCGCTGCCGGCCTTCGGTTGGAGCGTGCTCACCTTCGATTACTGATCTCCGTTTTCGTCATGCTTTCTTTCGCTACCCTGTTTCGCCGTGCGGGTGCTCTCGCGGGCGTTGCCTGTTTCGCGGCGGCCTTGCCGCTGGCGGTGGTCGCGGCGGCGCCGCTCACGCTGTCCAGTCCAGACGGCACGTTGCGCGGCGAGTTCGCCACGGATGCCTCGGGCGCACTCGTCTGGAGTCTGAGCCGCTTCAACCAGCCGCTGCTGGAGCCGGCACGCGTCGGCGTGACGGTCGACGGCGTGGATCTGGGCGCGGGCGTCAGCCTCGGCGAGGCCGAGCGCGGGGCGATTGACGAGACTTATCCGCTGCACGGCGGCAAGGCGCAGGCGGTCAACCGCGCACGCACCTTGCGCGTGCCGGTGCGCAATCGCGCCGGTGCTCTGGCCTTCACGCTCGAGGCGCGGGCTTACGACGACGGCTTCGCGTGGCGCGCAATCGTGCCCGGCGCAGAAGGTCAAACCCGGCGCGTCAACGGCGAGGCGTCCAGTTGGAAGCTGCCGGTGCGCAGCCGCGTCTGGTTCTTCGAGCGGCCGAATGACTGGAAGCTCAAGAGCTACGCGGGCGAGTGGATGTCCACCCCGGTCGAGAATCTGCCCAAGATCTCCAAGGTAGGCCCCGTGCAAGGCACGCCGCTCGTGGTGGAGCTGGCGGAGCAGGGCGGTTACCTGCTGTTGAGCGAGGCTGCGCTGGCGAACTACAGCGGGTTGCGACTGCGTGCGCTGCCCGAGGGCCGCGTCGTGCAGGCCGACTTCACGGAAGGCGAGAAGGGGTTTGAAGTGCGCGGCGAGATCGTGACGCCGTGGCGGGCGACGATCGTCGTCCGCACGCTCGATCAGCTCGTCAACAGCACGCTTATCCCGAATCTCTGTCCGCCGCCCGATACACGGCTCTACGCGGACACGAGCTACATCAAGCCCGGGCGCTCCGTCTGGCGTTGGTGGAGCGCCGGCACGGGCACGCCCGCCGAGGAGCGGGCGTTCGTCGACTACGCCGTCGAACTGGGCTTCGAATACACCATCGTCGACGATGGCTGGAAGGACTGGCCCAATGCTTGGCAGGAAATTCGCGCGATCACCGCCTATGCGCGCGAACGCCGGGTCGGCGTGCTGCTCTGGAAGGATTACAAGGACGTCGCCTCACCCGCGGACGATTGGGCACAGCTGCGCGGCTTCCTCGACGAGGTCGCCGCGGCCGGAGCGGCCGGCGTGAAACTCGATTTCCTCAACGCCGAGTCGAAGGACCGCGTCGATTTCACGCTCGCCGCGCTGCGGCTCGCAGCCGAGCGCCGCCTGCTGGTGAATTTCCACGGCGTCACCAAGTCCACCGGCGAGGCGCGCACCTTCCCCAACGAGATCACGCGTGAAGGCATCCGCGGTGTGGAGTTGAACAAGATGCGCGAAGGCCCGATCCCGGCTTGGCACAACGCGGCGCTGCCCTACACGCGCTTCGTGGTGGGGGCGGGCGATTACACGCCGCTGGCCTACTCGCGGCCCGGCCCGACCACGTGGGCGCACCAGCTCGCCACGGTCGTGCAGTTCCTCTCGCCGTTGCAATGCATCGCCGAGCACCCGGAGATGCTGCTGCGCGATCCCGCGACGCGCCCCGCGCTCGATCTGCTCAAGGCCATCCCCGCCACGTGGGACGAGACGCGCGTGCTGGCCCCGAGCGTCCTCGGCCAACTCTCCGTCATCGCGCGGCGGAGTGGCGAGACGTGGTTCCTGAGCGTGCTGAACGGCGACGAGCCCGTCCGCCTCGAGCGGCTCGATCTCTCCTTCCTTGGCGACGGTCGCTACCGGGCGGTGGAGCTCACGAGCCCGGAGCGCACCGGTTTTGTCCGCCGCGAGGTGGAGGCCGTCACGGCGCAGACGCCGTGGAGCCTTGCGCTCGCGGCTGGCGACGGCGCGGTGGTGCAATTCCTTCCTGCGGCCCCGGCGGTCGTCGAGGCGCAGCCGCGCACGGGTGTGCCGAATTTCCACGCCAAGGCTTCCGTTGGCGGCACCGTTCGCGTGGCCTACCTCGGCGGCAGCATCACCGCGGCGAACGGCTGGCGCACGGGCACGCGCGCCCAGTTGCAGCGGATTTACCCGCAGGCAAAGGTGGAGGAAATCTTTGCCGCGGTGCCGGGCACCGGCTCGCCGCTCGGTGTGGCGCGGTTGCAGCGCGATGTGCTCGCGCACCGGCCGGACCTGCTCTTCGTCGAGTTCGCGGTCAACGACGGCGCGCTCGACCCCGTGCGCATCGAGCGCGCGATGGAAGGCATCGTGCGCCAGACTTGGGCGCAGTTTCCGGAGTGCGACATCGTCTTCGTTTACACGATCGCGCGCGGCATGCTGCCGGATTACACGGCCGGGCGCATGAACCGCTCCGCCACCGCGATGGAGCGCGTCGCGGCGCACTACGGCATTCCCACGATCGCCTTCGGCTTCGAGGTGGCGCGCCGCGTCGCGGCGGGCGAATGGGTGTTCTCGGCCGACAAGAGCGTCGGCCTGAAGGACGCGGATGGGCGCGGCGTCTTCTCGCACGATGGCACGCATCCCAACGAGCTCGGACATGAGCTTTACACTGAGGTCGTCGCGCGACACTGGCCGACGATCGCCCAAGCGGGCCGGCGTGCGCCGCACGCTCTCGTCGCGCCACTGCGCGCGGATAACTGGGAGCGCGCCGGCATCAAGCCGATCGGGGCACTGCAGGCGTCGGCCGCCTGGAGCGAACTCGCGCCCGATGACAAACGCATCACTTTCCACGCCGGTCGGCTCGCGCCTCCGACTTGGCGCTCCGTGACCGCAGGTGCGACCGTCGAGGGCATCGTGCACGGCTCCGTCATCGGCGTGCTCGGCTACAAGAACGAGAAGAGCAGTTTTTTCCGCGTTTACGTCGACGATCTGCCGCCCGTCGAAGGCAGTTTCCGCGACCAGCCGCTCGGCCCGCAGTATCGATTGAAGTCTTGGTTCGATGCGCGCACGCACGCGCCCGGCCCGCACCGGGTGCGCGTCGAGCAAATCTCCGGCGCCGACGACGATCGTGAGCTGCTGCTGTCCGGCCTGTTGTTCTCCGGCGATGACGCCACTCCCTGACCCCGTTGCTTTCCCCATGATGACCTACCTGCGTTCTCTTCTCTGTGTCGGCGTCCTCGGCGGTTGCGGTTTGCTGTCCGCCGCCGGGCTCGAGCTCAACCTCGCTGGCTCCGGTTGGTCTTTCGCGCTCGATCCGACCGATCGCGGCGAATCGACGCTCTGGCACCAACCCGACGCGGCGTGGGACGGCGCGAAGCCGCACGGGCGCGAGGGTTGGGATGCGGTGAGCGTGCCGCACGATTACCTCACCGATCCGCGCTATGCCTACACCGGCGTCGCGTGGTATCGCCGCTCCTTCGCCGTGCCCGCCGATGCGGCGGACGGACGCACGTGGCGGTTGCAGTTCGACACGGTCTTTCAACGTTGTCGCGTGTGGCTCAATGGTCGCTACGTCGGCGCGCATGAGGGTGGCTACACGCCCTTCGAGTTCTCCGTCGCGGAGCACCTGTTGCCCGGACGGCAGAACTTCCTCGTCGTGGCGGTGGACAACCGCGTGAAATTCCGCGCGCTGCCCGGCGCGCGTAGCGGGACCACGGCCAACGCCGGTCAATATCCGTGGCTCAACTACGGCGGCATCCTCGGCGGCGTGAAGCTCGTCGCGCACGCCCCGGTGTGGATCGCCGGCCAGAAAATCGAGACGCGCCGCACGGGCGACGCCTGGGAGTTGAGTGTGCGCGTCTATCTCCGCAACGACACCGCCGCTGCGCAGCGCGGGCAGGTCGCGGTGCGCGTGGCCGACACGCCGGTGGAGCTGAAAGGCGCGTATGAACTCGCGGCGCGCGCGGCCGGCTCCGTCGTGTTGCGCGCGGAGGTGCCGTCCACGGCGGTGCGTCCGTGGGAATTGTCCGCGCCGGCCGTTTACACGAGTCAGGCGACCCTCGACGAATCCACTTCCTCGCACGCAGCGAACTTCGGTTTCCGCACGATCGAGATCCGCGACGCGCAATTCCTCCTCAACGGCCGCCCGATGCGCTGGGCCGGGGCGAACCGCGCGCGCGGGCATCCCGTGCACGGCGGCATCGATCCCGATACGCTCGTCGCGCAGGACATGCAGCTGATGAAGGATGCGGGTCTCGTCTTCTCGCGCATCCAGCACACGGCGCCCGGGCGCAACCTGCTTGATTGGGCCGACCGCCACGGGATGCTGCTCGTGCTCGAAGTTGGCATGTGGGGCTATACGTCGCCCGATCAGGCTTCGCCGGAGTTGCGCGCGCAGTTCGAGGCCGAGATGCGCGATCTGATCGCGTTGGCGCAGAATCATCCGAGCGTCGTCGGCTGGAGCCTCGGCAACGAATACGAATCGTGGACACCGGAAGGCGTCGCGTGGACGCGCGACATGGCGAAGTTCGTCAAGGGACTCGACGCCACGCGCCCGGTCACCTTTGCCGCGCTGGGTCGTGTGCTGCGTGAACTGAAGGACGGCCGGGGGCTGGGCGAGCACGCGTTCGACCACGTCGATTACATTTCGCTCAACATTTACTTTAATCCGAAGGACCTCCCGGATTTCGTCGACCTCGTGCACGTTCGCTGGCCGGACAAGCCGGTCGCGATCACGGAATTCGGTCTCCGGGCCGATCGCGTGAAGACCGAGCAGGAGCGGCTCAAGCATTTCGACGCCATGCTGGCGCACGTCGCCGCGCGGCCGTGGATTTGCGGCCTGTCGTTCTGGGCCTTCAACGACTACGCCAGCCGTTATCCGGGCTCGGGCGATGACGGCTACCGGCGCTGGGGTCTCGTGGACGAGTTCCGCCAGCCCCGCGCGCTCTATGAGCACGCGGCGAAGCAGCTACGCGAGGGTTTGCCCGGTCCGGTCGCACGCTGATTTTTTCCATGCGTCTCTCCCACGTTCTGCACTCGATGCGATGGTTCGTGCTGTTGGCGCTCCTGCTTGGCATGAGTTCGCCGGCGTGGGCCGCGGTCCGCCTCGGCACGCCGTTTCAGGATCATGCGGTGTTGCAGCGTGACCGCGCCGTGCCCGTCTGGGGCTGGGCCGATCCGGGCGAGCGGGTGCGCGTGACCCTCGGGAAATCCGCACCAGTCGAGGCGACGGCCGATGCCGCGGGTCGCTGGCGCGTGGATCTGCCGGCTCGTTCGGCGAGCGCGCAGCCCGTGGAACTCGTGGCGGAGGGCCGCAATCGCGTCGTCGTGCGCGACGTGCTCGTCGGCGAGGTCTGGCTGTGCTCAGGGCAGTCGAACATGGAATTCCGGCTGCGCAGCGCGGCGACGGCGCGCGAGGACATCGCCGCGGCGGACTTCCCGCAAATCCGACACCTGAAGGTCGGCCGCAACCCGCGCACGACCCGTCAGGACGAGGTGCCCGCGGCATGGGCGGTCTGTTCGTCGGCGACGGCGGGTGAGTTCACCGCGGTCGGTTATCATTTCGCCCGGGAGCTGTGGCAGGCGCTACGCGTGCCGATCGGGTTGATCAATGCATCGCACGGCAACAGCCCGGTCGAGGGCTGGATGAGCGCGGAGGCGCTGGCCAGCGAGCCGGAGTTTCAGGCCGTCGCCGATCGCTGGGCGGAGGTGCTGGCCAAGTATCCCGCCGCGCTCGCGCGTCACGAAGCGGACTTGCAGCGCTGGGAAGCCGATTCAGTCGCGGCGCGCGCCGCGGGCAAAAAGGCGCCGGCCAAGCCGGCCCGACCGGTCGGACCGAATCACCAGCAGGAGCCGTCGGCCCTGTTCAACGGCATGATCGCGCCCGTGCTACCTTACGCCGTGCGCGGCTTCCTCTGGTATCAAGCCGAGGGCAACGCCCGGCGCGTGGCTGAATACGAGAAACTCTTCACGACCTTGATCGCCCACTGGCGCCGCGATTTCGGCGTGCCCGAGGCGCCGTTCCTGTGGGTTCAGTTGCCGGGCCTCGAAAAGATGCCGCCGACGACGACGCACGATGACTGGGTGACCATGCGCGCCGTGCAGACTTCGGCGCTGCGTCTGCCGCACACCGGTCAGGCCATCACGATCGATGTCGGCGATCGGGCGGACATACATCCGACCCGCAAGCGCGAGGTTGGCGAGCGCCTCGCGCGCTTGGCGCGTCAGCGCGTTTACGGCGAAGCGGTCGAGGACTCGGGGCCGGTGCTCCGGCACGCCGTCGCAAGCTCGGGCGCGGTGGAGTTGGAATTCGCCCACGCCGGCGGCGGGCTGCAACTCGGCGGCGATGCCGCGGCAACTTTCGAGATCGCGGGCGAGGACGGGCAGTTCGTCGTCGTCGCAGCGCCGGAGATTCTTGCGGGCGCGCGCGTGCGCCTGCCGGTGCCAGCTGGCCTGCGTCCGACCGCCGTGCGGTATGCGTGGCGCGCTTTTCCGACGGGCTGGCTGCTCAACACCGACGGTCTCCCGGCCGCACCTTTTTCCTGCCCAATTCCATGACCCCGCTCTCCCGTTTCCTGCGTCTGATTCCGTGCGGCCTGTTCGGCTGCGGTTTCGCGGTCGCGGCGCCGACGCCTTCCGTCAATCCGTTCAACGAGGAACTCGCACTCGTGTTCGCCGACGAATTCGAAGGCACGCGGCTCGATTCGGCGGTGTGGCAATCGCAGTCCTACGACCAAGGTCTCTCGCGCGACACTGCGCGCGGGCCGGAGAATCTCGAGGTGCGCGACGGCGAGTTGCGGTTGCATGTGCGCAAGGAGGCGCGGCCGGCCGGCCAGCGCGTGTCGCAGTGGACCGCGGGTTATGTTTACACGCGCGGCACGGTCGAGAACAACGTGCTCATCGAGGTGCGCTTCAAGCCCGGTCAGGCCACGGGCGTGAACAACGCATTTTGGATGACGAGCATCGGCGCCAAGCGCGATGAGTTGGGCGACCGCTACGAGATCGACATCGTCGAGACGCGGCAGGATGCACGCGCCGCCGGCGCGGTCGGGCGCGGCCACATTGCGTGGCACGATTGGAAGACCTACGCCTACGCGAAGAACGCCAAGGGCGAGAGCGACCACGTCGCGCAGGGCATCCACGTGGAGCATCCCTTCGACCAGTATCAGACTTGGGCGATCTGGTATGGGGAGCACGAGATGATCTATTTCCTCGAGGGACGTGAGATTTGGCGCGGCAAGACGCATGCGCGCTACCACGACCAATACCGCACCGGCGTCGGCAAGTTTGCGCAGTGGTTTCCGAATCTCGAAAAGGAGGCCTACGGCAAGTTCGGTCAGGACGACTGGTCGTATTTCGGCGGCTACACCGGCGACAAGATGAACATCGTCTTCAGCAACCTGCCTTGGCCGGAGGCGTGGACGCCGCTGACCGACGCCGCGCACGGCACCTACATGGCGGTGGATTACGTGCGCGTCTTCCGGCCCACGCGTCTGCTCACCGCCGCGCCGACGCTGACGTTGCTCGCCGACGCGCCGGTGCAGATTGCTCCCGGACGCGAGACGCCGCTGGCGCTGCCGAATGCCGTCCCGCTGGCGACGCGCGGCGAGTTTCCCAGCTATTTCAGTTTCAAGGCCACGCTCGCCGCCGGCGCCGAGTTGGCCGCGACGTTCAGCGCGGATGCGCAGCCGGTGTTCAGCGTGGGCGGCAGTGTCGCGACGGGCCTGCAGGCCGGTTTTGCGCAGGTGGTGCGCACCGCGACGGCTTTCCCGGCCAATCGGCGGCAGGAGCCGTGGTTCAAGGCCGGCCAGGAGATGATCTGGATCGGACGCTACACGCCGCCGCTCGAGCCAGGTGGGCGCGCGGCGCTCAGCCTGTGCGTGTTCGAACCCGCCGCGGTGCCGGAACGCGAACCCTTCTTTCACGCCAACGTCGATGCGCAGGGCAACACGAGCCTGAACAACGACTGGCAGCTCAACGCCAAGCAAACCAGCGCCGCGCGCGAGGTGCAGGGTGTGACCTTGGCCAACCGCGGCACCGCGCCACTGACCGTGCGTGAGCTGAAGTTCGGTCCCAGTTACCGCAGCGTGCGGCCCTGAATTCTAGTCCGCCATGAACCGTCTGCTCCGACTCGGCTGCGTGGGCTTGGTGGTGTTCGCGAGTTTGCTGGGCGCCGTCGCGCAGGCCGCGGATGTTGTCGCGCCGCAGGCGGAGCGTGCGCTTTGGGGCGGTCCGCTAGGGTTTCCCGCCGCGACGCTCGTAGCTGAGGGCGTGCAGGCGCAGGAGGACGGCGGCCGCCTAGGGCTGGAGGCCAGCGCGCCGGACCTGCACCGCGCGGTGAAATTTCTGCTGTCGGAAGGCGGCATGGACTTGGCGCGCTTTCGTCACGTCGAGGCCGAGCTGACGAATCGCGGGTCGCAGCCGGTGTTGTTCACCTTTTGGGCGATGTCCGGGCAAGGGTGGGGCGGCGTCTCCACGTTCCCGGGCGGCGATCCCGCCGGACGCGAGACGCTGGCGCCCGGTGAGACGCGGCGGTTCCGCATCGACTTGCACGCGCGTTACTCCGGCCCGGACGTGCTGACGCCGGCGATCGATGCTGCGGAGGTGCGCTGGCTGGAGCTGGTGTTCGAGCACGGCGCCAAGCCGCTGGCGGTCGAGGTCGGGGCGATCCGTGCGGTGGGCGAGGGGCTCCCGCGGCCCGCGGCGATGACGCGGCGTTACCGGGTGCCCGAGGTGGAACGCGGCGAGCCGGCGCCGGGCCGGCGCGTGGAGCGGGCCTTGCCGGGTTGGAGTGCGACGCAGGTGCGGCACGTGCTGACCTTGCCGCGCGAGTGGCGGCCGGGCGGACGTTATCCGGTGATCGTCGAGTTCACGGGCAACCGTTTTTACCACAAATTCTGCTACTCGACCGGCCGCACCGCGGATGGCAAACTCGCAGCGGGACTGGCTCGCGGGGAAAAATTCATCGTGTTGAACCTGCCGTTCGTGAGCGAGGACGGGCAGCGCGAGCAGATCGACGGCTTCGGTGATGTGGCGCGCGGCGTAGATTACGCGCTGGCGGCGTTGGAGGAGGTCTGGACGCGCTTCGGTGGCGACCGTCGCGCGGTGTTCTTCACGGGTTTCTCGCGCGGGGATTACGCGGCCAACCGTCTCGCGCTGCACGACGACCGCATCGCGGCGGTCTGGCGGGGTTTCCTGACCACGCGCAACCCCGGGGCCGCGTGGGACCCGAAAGCGGGCGACGGCTGGCGCAAGGTCGGGCTCGGCTGGAACGAGCGGGCGGCGCGGATGGGTGGGGCGGTCTGGTTTTACGAGCCGGCGCGCCTCGGGGCCGAGGTGCACGCCGATGTCGAGTTCCTCGAGGACCGTCCGAGCACGCTCGCGACGCGACGCTGGTTGGAAGTGCAGGCGGCCGCCGCGATGCTGGAGCGCTGAGCACGGACGGGGCGGATAGGCCGGGTGAGGCGGTCAACTGTCAACCCGCGGGTCGTTTGTTGCCCGCGCGGGCAACGCTTAAAAGAGATCAGTTTCGCGTAGTGCGCACCGTTGCTCACCCCTCAACCCCATCCCCCATGCAAAGTCCGTCCTTTCCGGTTCTCCGTCGCTTTGGCTCAGCGGGAGCCTTCCTGCTTGCAGCGTTGCTGACGCCCGCTCTCTTCGCTCAGCCGATCACGATCGTCCAGACCACTGCAGGCACCTACAACTGGAGCACCTCCAACGGCACGCTCTGGTCCTCGGGTTCGCCCAACGGCGCCGGCGTCCTCGTCGAGCGCAACGTCACGGGCAGCAGCATCAGCATCAATCAGGATGTCGCCGGCGGCGTCACGATCGGAGGCCTCTCCCTGCTCGGCAGCAGTGCCAACTCGCTGACGATCCTGATGAACAACTCGGTGAGCAATCCGAGCGTCATCTTCAACAACAACGGCAACGGTGCGGCCATCGTCATCAACTCGACCAGCGCTGGCGCGCGCATGCAGTTCAGCAATTCCACCAGCGGCACGCTCACGCTCGCGGACGACCTGACACTGACCAACATTTCCTACGGCAGCACGGGCAGCGGTTCGTCCGCCGGCGCGATCAACCTGTTGGTGCCGATCAGCGGCAACGGCAATCTGACCATTCACAATGCGATCAACACCTTGGACAAGGGTGCGGTCGTGCTCGGCGCCACCAACACCTTCACCGGCAACGTCACCATCGCGTCCGGCATCACGCAATTCACCCGCTCCAACAGCTTCGGTGTGAATTCTAATCCCGTTACGCTCGGCACCACGGCGGGCGGCGATGCCAGCCTCATCTTCAATGCGACCACGGGCGCGAACGTCTACAACAACATCACTGTCGCCTCGGGCAGCGGCGGCACGCTCCTGCTCGGCGGCACCATCAACGGCAACGCCACCACCGCACCCTCGACCCCTGTATTCCACGGCAAGCTCACGCTCAACGGCGATGTCACCCTTGTGAGCAAGAACATCGGTGCTGCCACCGTCCTGCCCCAGATCACCACTTTCAACGGCGAAGTCTCCGGCAGTGGCAATCTCACGGTCACGGGTTCGAGCTCCAGCGCGGCGGAAGTGTCGGTGCAATTGCGCGGCGCCAACACCTTCGACGGCATCACCCGCATCGAGTCCGGCGTGTTGCGCATCGGTGCCGCCTCCGGCACGAACTCGCTCGCGCTGCAGAGCAGCACGGTCGATCTGCGCAGCGGCGACACCGGTTCGCTCCAATTCGGTTACACCACGACCTCTGGCAACGTCACCACGGCCCAGACCATCACGTCCGCGACCTTCGGTGGCCTCACCGGCTCCCGCAACCTCGCCCTGCAGAACATCGACACCTCGCCCGGCGCCGTGGCGCTGAAGGTGGGCAAGGCCGGCGGCAATACCACCTACGACGGCGTGTTGAGCGGCGCGGGTTCGCTTGAGATCGTCAACGGCGGCGTGCTCAAGCTTACGACTGCGCAGCAATACACGGGCACCACGACGGTGACGAATGGCACGCTCATCCTCAACGGCTCCACGCACGCCTCGAGCGCGCTGAGCGTGGATGCGGACGGCGTTTTGGCCGGCTCCGGCACCATCAACGGTGCGGCGACGATCAGCGGCACGCACAGCCCCGGCAACTCGCCCGGCATCCAGACCTTCGCCAGCGACCTGACCTACAACACCGGCGCGACGGTCAACTGGGAGCTCGCGGCCAACACCGCGACGCAAGGTGATCCGACGGCGCTCTTCGACCAAGTGGTCGTCAACGGCACGTTGAACTTCGCCGGCGCGACGTCCCTGAACCTGTCCTTCAACGGTGCCGGTTCGACGGTCGATTGGAGCGATGCGTTCTGGAACAGCGAGCGGAGCTGGAAGATCTACGACAACGCCTCGCTGTCGAACTTCGGCAACCTGTCGCTCACCTCGTCCAACTGGGCGGACGGAGTCGGCGGTCTGTTCGACACGCTGCGTCCCGGTGGCTCCTTCTCCCTGTCGGACGTGGAAGGCGATGTTTACCTGAACTACACCAACGTGCCCGAGCCTTCGACCTATGCGGCGATCTTCGGCGCGCTTGCTCTTGGTCTCGTCTGGCTGCGCCGCCGTCAGGCCCGCGGCTGAGCCCGCCGCATTCATTTTGGGGTAAGAATAGAGCGCCGGCCGGGGGGCCGGCGCTTTTTCGTGCCCGGGAGCGATGTCCGGCTCTGGGCCGCGGCGGACCTCCATCGCCGGTCAACGTTTGACCCAAGCCCGGTTCGCCGCCGCCGCCGCCATGGCCTATGCGTAGGGCTGTCATCCGGTCGCTGCCGGCGTCAATTTCGGTGCGGAGCGACCGCCCCCCCAACCCCATGAAACGCGTCTCTTCCGCTTCCTTTCGCCGTGCGCTCCGCGCCGGCGGTGCCGTCCTTGCTGCGGGCGCCCTGGCCGCCGCCCTTTCCGCCCAACCCATCACGATCGTTCAAAGCGTTGCCGGCACCTACAATTGGAGCACCTCCGACGGCACGCTCTGGTCCTCCGGCTCGCCGAACGGGGCCGGCGTCCTCGTCGAGCGCAACGTCACGGGCAGCAGCATCAGCATCAACCAGGATGTCGCCGGTGGCGTCACCATCGGAGGCCTGTCTCTACTCGGCAGCAGCGCCAACTCCCTGACGATCCTGATGAACAACGCGGTGAGCAACCCGAGCGTCACCTTCAACAACAACGGTAACGGTGCCGTCATCGCCATCAATTCCACCAGCGCTGGCGCGCGCATTCAGTTCAGCAATTCCACCAGCGGCACGCTCACGCTCGCCGACGACCTGACGCTGCGCAACGTCTCCTACGGCAGCACCGGCAACGGCACGTCCGCCGGCGCGATCAACCTTTTGGTGCCGATCAGCGGCAACGGCAATCTCACGGTCCACAATGCAATCAACGCCCTCGACAAGGGCGCGGTCGTGCTCAGCGCCACCAGCACCTTCGTGGGTAATGTCACCATCGCCTCCGGCATCACGCAATTCACCCGCTCCAACAGCTTCGGCGCCAGCGCCAATCCCGTCACGCTTGGCATCGCGGAAGGTGGCGATGCCAGCCTCATCTTCAACGCGACCACCGGAGCGAACGTCTACAACAACATCACCGTCGCCGCGGGTAGCGGCGGCACGCTCCAGCTTGGCGGCATCATCAACGGCAACGCGACCACCGCGCCCTCGGTGCCTGTTTTCCACGGTAAGCTCACCCTCAACAGCGATGTCACCCTCGTGAGCAAAAACATCAGCGCCACCACGGTGCAGCCTCAGATCACCACGGTCAAAGGTGTCATCAGCGGCAGCGGTAACATCAAGGTCACCGGTTCCAGTGCCAGCGCCGCCTCCATCAGCGTGCAGATGCTGGGTGCCAACACCTTCGACGGCATCACCCGCATCGAATCCGGCGTATTGCGGGTCGGCGCCTCCGCCGGCACCGAGTCGCTTGCCCTCCAGAACAGCACGGTTGATCTCAACGCCGCGGATGCGGGCCAGCTCCAGTTCGGCTACACCACGACATCTGCGAACGTCACCACGCCGCAGTCCATCACCAGCGCCACCTTCGGCGGGCTCACCGGTTCGCGTGGCCTGACGCTGCAGAACATCGACGCCGCTCCCGCCGCCGTCGCGCTCAAGGTCGGCCACAGCGGCCTCGACACGCAATACGACGGCGTGCTCGCCGGCCCCGGCTCGCTTGAGAAAGTCGGTGCCGGCCAGCTGAAGCTCACCGCCGCCCAGGAATACACCGGTGCGACCACCGTGTCCGAAGGCATCCTGCTGCTGGATGCGTCCAGCAGCCTGCACGCCCAGAGTGCGGTGACCGTCGGCGCCAACGGCACGCTCACCGGCTCCGGCCGCATCGCCGGCAACCTCGCGCTCGAGGCCGGCGGTCGCATCGCCGCCACGCTGCCGGCCGATCCCGTCGCGCATGCGCCGCTGCGGGTCGACGGCTCCGTCACTTTCGCCGAGGGCGCTGCCCTCGCGCTCGCCGGCGACGAGGTTGCGGTCGGCCTGACTTGGACACTCGTTCGCGCGGGCTCGTTCGCCGGATCGCTTCCTCAGCTGGCGTTGCCCGCCGGCTGGCACGGTTCGCTCGCCGTCGTGGGCGATGAGCTGCGCTTCACGCGACAGAATCAGGTCGCCAGCGCCACCGCGGCGTGGCGCGAACTGCATTTCGGCTCCGCCACCATCGACGCCTCCAGCGCCGCCAACGCCGATCCGGAGGGCGACGGCTGGACGAATCTCGTCGAATTCGCGCTCGGACTCGATCCGCTGGAGCCCGACGGCTCCGCGGCCGTCGCCTTGGCGACCGAGACCGACCGCCTCACGCTCACTTTCGCGCGCCACGCCGATCCTGCGCTCACTTATGCCGTCGAGGCTGCCAACACACCGGCTGGTCCGTGGACCGTGATCTGGAGCAGCACGGGCGAGCAGAACATCGCTGGTCCGGTCACCGTTACCGACCCGGTGTCGCTCAGCGCGGGCCCCGCGCGCTTCCTGCGCGTCAGCATCTCGACCGCCGCTTGGTAAACGCCACGGCGGCTGCGTCGACGGTTCCATTTTTTTTCACCCGGACAAGGATTCAACCCCGTGCAGTTCATCCGGCTTTAGCTGAAATTCAGAGCAGGCTCACTTGGCGCGCTTCGCAAGAGAGGAGGGAGCGCCCGCGGCGGCTTGGTCTGGATCGGATGAGCGGGACGCGGGTTGCGATCCTGTGGACGTTGTCGTCGGCGGACGGCAGTGTCGTCGGGTGCCGTTTCCCTTTATGCGCTCCCTGTTCACCTTCGCCGCCTTGGCGGGCACGACTGTCGCGTTCGCTGCGGCGGATGAGTTCCATCGCTACACGAATTACGATCCCGATCTCGCGGCCCACACGCCGCGCGAGGCCGACTTTGTTTCGCCGAGCGGCTTCGCGCGTCCGCAGGCTTGGTGGCACTGGATCGGGGGTAATGTTTCCCGCGCCGGCATTGAGGCCGATCTGCGCGAGATGGCGGACAAGGGCTACGGCTTCGCCCGCATCTTTCACCTCAACAGCAAGGTCCCCGGACCGCTGAAGTTCAACTCGCCGGAGTGGTTCGACACTTTCCGCTTCACCGCCGAGACGGCGAAGCGCTACGGCATCGGGCTCGGCATCCACGCCTGCGAAGGCTGGTCCGAAGCGGGTGGCCCTTGGATCACGCCCGAGCTCTCGATGAAGGAGCTCACCTACAAGCTCGTGCGCGTCACCGGCAACGGCACCGCGCAGGTCATCCCGTTGCCGGAGCTCGAGCGGAAGCGCGATTTCGTGCGCGACATCGCCGTGCTCGCCTGGCCGGCGAAGCGTCCCGCCGACCTCGCCATGCATCGCGATGTGCTGGCGAAGGTCGGACCGGCCAACGCCGACACCAAGCCGAGCCACGGCAACACCGGCGTGCTCTTTGACGGCCGCCGCGAGAAGACGATCGCCTACGCACACGACAAGACGCGCCCCGACCAGTTCTGCGGCGTGACACTCGAGTTCAAGGAGCCCTTCGAGGCCGCCGGCGTGTTCACCGAGGTGCAGTGGATGTATGAATTGCCGAAGAACATCTTTCTCGAGGCTTCCGACGACGGCGTGACCTTCACGCGCGTGTGCGAGCTGCAGTTCCGGCAGGCGGACACGTCCGCCGAGTTTCCGGCGCGTCGCGCGCGGTTCTGGCGCCTCGTCCGCTACCAGAGCCCCGATCCCACCGAGCGCGTGCGACGCGGGGTTGTGAAGGAGCATGTGCTGACCCTCGCCGAACTCGAGCTGCTCGCGCCCGGTGAGTTCTCCCGCGCAGCCTCGCCGATCGACAATTTTGCCGCCAAGGCCGGCGTGCTCGCCACGAGCGGTGCCATCGAGGAGACCGCGCGCCCGTTTCCGGCTCCGCTCACGCTGCGGCGCGACGAGATCCGCGATCTCACCGCCCAAGCCGAAGGCGGCGTGCTGCGCTGGACCGCGCCCGCGGGCGAATGGGTCGTCATGCGCGCCGGCTACACCACCACGGGCAAGACGAACCATCCCGCCACGCCCGAAGGCCTCGGCTTGGAAGTCGACAAGTTCGACCCGGCGGCACTCGACCATCACTTCGCGGCTTACCCGCAGCGCATGATCGATGCGGCCGGTCCGCTCGCAGGCGACACCTTCTCGATCATCGCCACCGATTCGTGGGAGGCCGGGCACCAGAATTGGACCGAGCGTCTGCCGGAGCTTTTCCGCGCGCGCAACGGCTACGACTTGCTCGCGTGGCTGCCGGTTTACGCGGGCGAGTGCATCGAGGATGTCGCGACGACCGAGAATTTCCTCCGCGACCTGCGCCGCACCTTCTCGGAGCTCGTGATGGAGAATTTCTACGGCCGGCTCGGCGAACTCGTCCGCGCCCGCGGGTTGCGCTACGAGACCGAGCCCGCGAGCGGCATCTTCATGCGCAGCCCGATGAACTCGTTCCGCGAGGCCGATATTCCCATGAGCGAGGTCTGGCAGGATGCGCGCGAGTCCGGCGTCGTGCCCGGCGTGCGCCACTCGGCCGCGCGCGAAGTCGCGAGCACCGCGCACTTCTACGGCAAGCAGTTCACCACCTGCGAGGCGCTCACCTCGCGCAAGGGCAACTGGGCCGAGACGCCGTGGACAATGAAAGGCACCGCCGACACCGTGCTGCTCGCGGGTTTCAATGGCACGGTCTTCCACTCCTACACGCACCAAGCCGACGAACGCGCACCCGGTTGGCAGATGGATCCGTGGGGCGTCTCGCTCAACCGCAAGCTCCCGTGGTGGCGCTTCGCCCGCCCGTGGTTCGACACGATCGCGCGCAACCAATACCTGCTGCAGCAGGGCAAATACGCCGCGCGCATCCTCTCGCTCTACTCGGACGAGATTCCCACCACCGGCGTCTCGCTCGAGATCACCGGCAACTTCGCCTACGACATCATTGAGGGCGATGGCGTGCGCCGCTTCCTCAAGGTGGTGGACGGGCGTCTCGTGAGCCCCGGACGCATGGCGTATGAACTGCTAGTCGTCTCTCCCAAGACCACGCTTCAACTTGCCACGCTCGAACGGCTGCGCGATCTCGTGGCGGGCGGTGCGACCGTCTCCGCGCTCGCGAAGCCTTCCGCCCCGCCTTCGCTGCGCGGCGGTGCCGAAGCGGCGGCGCGGTGGCGCGCGCTCGTCGAGGAACTTTACGGCGACGGACGTAAGGCGGCGCGCCAGTTGGGGCGCGGCACGTTTTATGTCGGTTACACGGCGAACGAGGCCGCGGCGGCGCGTGGCATCCGCGAGAACTTCCGCTGCGTGCTCGCTGGGGCGCCCTCCACCGATCTCGGCTGGACGCACCGTGAGCATGCCGACGGCACCGAGTGGTTCTGGGTCATCAACCGCCTCCCCGATGCGCCGCGCACGGGCCTGCTGTCGTTCCGCGTGACGGGCAAGGACGTCGCACTCTGGCACCCGGAGACGGGCCGGATCGAGCGTGCGCCGGCATATTTCGAGCGCGATGGCTACACGCACGTGCCGCTCACGCTCGAGCGCATGGAGGGCGTGTTCTTCGTCTTCCGCGGCGTGCCGGCCCCGCGCGCCGTCGTGCGCGCCGAGTGGGAGGGCCGGGAACTCTTCTCCGCGGGCGGGCCGGCGGAGCGGACGGACCACACGCAGGTGGCGGACACTTTCTCCTTCGCCGTCACCGTCGCTCCGACCATCGACCGCAAGCTCACCGCGGCGGCGCGGCGTGGCATCGTCAGCCAGGCCGGCGAGAATTTCGTTCTCTTTCCCGAGCAGATGCACGTGAAAATGGGCGATGCGAAGCGTGCCTGCGCGGGCCTGAGCGTCGGACGCAACTCGATCGCTGTCTTCGAGCACGGCGCGGGTTTCCTGAACAGCGTGCTCGTGTGGGATCAACCCGTGCCGCCGGGCGCGCGCCTCGCCGTCGTTTACACGCGCGGCGTGCCGAGCCTCTTCGTCAACGGCCGGCCCGTCGCACGGGGCGAAGCTTCCGGTCGCATCGTGCACCCGCCGGCTGCCTTGCGGTCGTCGTTCAAGGGACGCGCAACGGACTTCACCGTGGAAGCGAAGGCCTGGTCGCCCGCCGAAGCGCTCGCGCACGGCGCACGCGCCGCGTCGGCCGACGCGCACCCAACCGATGCGCCGCGGCTGTTCGCGGACGCGACGGGCTTGGGCGCTGAGTTCATGTCGCCCGGCACGCTGCGTCTGACTCGCGCCGACGGTTCGGCGCTCGCGTTGACCGCTGCGAACGTGCCGTCCGCGCAGCGCATCGACGGCCCCTTTGCCGTGACCTTCGACCCGCAGTGGGGCGGGCCGGCAGAGCCGCAGGAATTTTCCGCGCTGACTTCCTGGACCGAATCAACCGTGCCCGGCGTGAAGCATTTCTCGGGCACCGCGGTTTACGCGAAGACCTTCGAGGTGGCGGCGGAGTCGCTCGCGCCGGACCTACGGGTGGCGCTGGCGATCGAACAGGTCGCGGAAGTGGCCGAGGTGACGCTGAACGGCGAGCGCGTCGGCGTGCTTTGGCGTCCGCCGTATCGCATCGACGTCACGCGCCACCTGCGCGCCGGGCGCAACGAACTGCGCATCGCCGTGGCGAACACGTGGGTGAACCGCTGTCTCTACGACGCGACGTTGCCCGAGGCGGAGCGGCTCACTTGGGCCAACACCATGGCTGTGCACTATCCCGATCCCGCGACGATCAAGCCCGGCGACTATTACCCGTGGCAGGCGGGCCCGTTGCCGTCGGGCCTGATTGGCGGCATGGCGCTCACCTTCACCCGCGTCGTGCGCGCCGAGTAGCGCGTGCTCGCGCTCCGCGGACCGCGACGCGGGGTAGCGGCGGTCGTCCCGACCGCCACGAGCAAGAGGGCCGTCACAGACGACGGCCGTTACCTTGCCGACGACACCAATCAGCCGCGCTCACGGCGCGCTGTCCGACGCGACGTCGCGGCCGTGGCGCAGGCGGTTGAGCACGCGCCAAGTCAGGTGCGTCATCGTGTCCGGGCGCGATTCGGGCAGCCAGCGGTCGGGATAGGCGTTCCACGTTTCGACGACGATCTGCGCGGGCTGCAGGCCCAGCGCGTGGATTTCCTCGACGTAATTGAGCAGCTCGACGCGTGCCGCATAGTTGCTCGTGCCGGTGCCGCGGTTGCTGTTGGCGAGCATGCCGAACTTCAGCGGCGCACCGGCGGGTCCGAGCCGCAGCGCTGTCACCTGCTCGTGCAAGGCCCGGTAGCGGGCCCGGTAATCGCGGCCGAGAACGACGCCGGGCTGGTCGGTGGCGGCTTCGTTCGTGAAGGCGTCGTAGGCGAAATCCGTGATTACGCCCGTGAGCGGGACGCCGCGCTGCGCAGCGAGCGGGGGCAGGGTGGCGAGCACGTCCTCGTAAGCGCCGAAGCCCTTCGCGCCCTCGGCGTGCGGACGCGAGTTGCGCGCGGGCACGCCGGCGAAGCTCCAGCTGGAGAAGTTGGCGATGAGCTGGAACTGCAACGCGGGATATTCGGCCCGCCAGCGCTCCATCCAGCGCACGACCTGCTCAGCCGCGTCGGCCATCGTCAGGCCGGTGCGCTTGTTCTGGTGGAACATCGCGCGGTGCAGCGGGCCGTCGAGGTAGAGGAAGTCTATCACGCCGCCCGCGCCGCCGGCTGACACCGGGTCGGTGAAGCGACGCAGCACACGGTGCTGCGCGGCGAAGCTCGTCACGCCGGCGTCCTGCTGGGCGGCCGGATCGCCGAGCCGCGCGCTCGAATGAAAGACGCCGATCTCGATCGCGAGCCGGATGCGGCCCCGCGTGGGCGTCGGAGCCAGCGCGCGGGCGAACTCGCGCAATTCGGCCACGGACGCGTTCTGGATCGTCGAATAAAAGAGCACGATGCCGTCGATCTGGTCGGAAAGTTGCGGCCACTCGCTGAGGTTTTTCAACGCGAGGCGACTTTCGCCGTGCCGGGTCAGGGCCGGCGACTTGCCGGGTGCGTTGCAGATCCAGACTTCCGTGCCGGGCCAGGACCAAGTCGGCGTGGCAGGATAACGGCGCTCGAGCCGCCACGCGGTGGCCGTGGCGACGGGCGAGGCGCCGTCGGGGCCGAGCGCGCTGAGATGATACGTGACGCTGGGCGAGCCGGCGAGCGCATCGGGGTCGACGTAGCGTGTCGTCGTCGGATCGGACAATTGAATCGTGCGCCACTTCGTTTCGCCTGCGGCGCGGCGGTTGAGTTTCCAGCCGGTTACTGGTCCAGCGGGCGCGCTCCACGTGAGCACCGCATCGGGGCGGCCCGTGTGGGTGGCGGGAAAATCGGGATTGGCGCCGTAGGCCGCGCGCAAGTCGACTGGCGGAGGCGGCGCGGCGTGAGCGGCGGCGAAGAGGAGAAGGCCAAGGCCGGCGCAGGAGAGCAATTTCATGGTTGGAGTGCGGAAGAGCCCGTTACGGTCACGGTGGTCTGGAGTCCGCCGACGGAACTCGTGCCGACGATGAGGTGAAATTCGCCCGGCTCCACTGTCCGGCGCAAGGCGGCATCGTGGAGGGCGAAGTCGTCCGGTTGCAGCGTGAACGCCACGCGACGCGTCTCGCCGGGCGCGAGGTGGACGCGCTCGAAGCGGCGCAGCTCGCGCAGCGGCCGGGAGCGACTGGCCACGACATCGCGCAGGTAGAGCTGCACGACCTCATCGCCGGCGCAGGCGCCGGTGTTGCGCACCTCGATGCTGACGTGCAGCGATTCGCCGGCGGTCAGCGTGGGCTTGTCCACCGCGAGGCCCGAGAGCTCGAATTGCGTGTAGCTCAGGCCGAAGCCGAACGGGAATTCCGGAGTGTTGGGGCTGTCGATGTATTTCGAGGTCCAAAGCTTTTCCGCGGCGGGGCGTCCGGTGTTGAGCGCGGCGTAATAGAGCGGGATCTGGCCGACGCTGCGCGGGAAAGTCATCGGCAGCTTGCCGCCGGGATTGACGTCGCCGCAGAGTACGTCGGCCACCGCGTGACCGGCTTCGGTGCCGGGAAACCACGCGAGCAGCAGCGCGGGCGTCGCGCGCACGAGCTCACCGAGCACGAGTGGGCGGCCGCAAAGCAGGACGGTGACGAGCGGCTTGCCCGTGCGCGCGAGCGCTTGGACGAGCTGCAGTTGTGCGCCGGGCAGATCGAGCGCCGTGCGGGAGGCGGCCTCGCCGCTCATGCGGGCGGTCTCGCCCACGACGGCGACGATGGCGTCGGCTTCCTGTGCGGCGGCGACGGCGGCGGCAAAGCCGGCCTCGGATTCGTCCTGCACCGATTTCAGGCCCGGCACGTAGGTCACCTCCGTCTCCGGCCCGAGCCTGGCCCGGAGGCCGGCGAGCAGGGTGACGACATCGCGTTCGCGGCCATCGCCGTGCCAAGAACCCATCGGTGCGCGGGCGTCGTCGGCCAGCGGGCCGATCACTGCGAGGCGGCGCACGGTGCGCGGGAGCGGCAGGACATCGGCGTCGTTTTTGAGCAGCACGCAGGAGCGGGCGGCGGCGCGGCGGGCCACGGCGCGGTGCTGCGGCGTGAGGAAGGCATCGCGTTCGCCGGCCTCGTCGACGTAGGGGCGAGCGAAGAGTCCGAGCTGGAACTTCGCCCGCAGCACGCGCCGGACGGCGGCGTCGAGTTGCGCCGCGTCGATGCGGCCGGCGGCCAGCAGCGCCGGGAGCGATTCCTGATAGGTGCGGCTGATCATCTCGACGTCGACGCCAGAGGCGAAGGACTGGTGCGCGGCCTCGGCCGGCGTGGCGGCGGTGCCGTGGTTAAGCAGTTCGAGAACCGAGCGCGCGTCGCTGATGACGAGCCCGTCGAAGCCCCACTCGCTGCGCAGGACCTGTTGCGTGATGAAGGGATTGGCGGAGGCGGGCACGCCGTTGAGCGCGTTGAAGCCGACCATGAAGGAGCCGACGCCGGCATCGAGCGCCGCGCGGAAGGGCGGAAAATAGACCTCGCGCAGCGTGGCTTCGGAGACGTCGGTGGTGTTGTATTCGCGCCCGCCCTCGGCGGCGCCGTAGGCGACCCAGTGCTTGGCGCAGGCGAGCATGCGGCCGGGCTGGCCGAGACGTTCGCCTTGAAAACCCCGCACGCGCGCGGCGGCAAAGAGACTTCCCAGATACGGGTCCTCGCCCGCGCCCTCGACGACGCGGCCCCAGCGCGGATCGCGCGCGATGTCGACCATCGGCGCGTAGGTCCAGCGCAAGCCGGCGGCGGTCGCCTCGGCGGCGGCGAGTGCGGCGGTCTCCTCCGCGAGCGCCGGGTCCCAGCTGGCCGCCTCGGCGAGCGGGACGGGGAAGATCGTGCGGTAACCGTGAATGAGATCGTAGGCGAAAAGCACCGGTATCCCGAGGCGGGAATTCTCCACGGCGAGGCGCTGCACGGCGTTGGTCTTCGCCGCGCCGTGTATGTTAATCAGCGAGCCGACGAGGCCCTGCTCGACCAGCACCTCGTGCTCGGGACGGTGATCGCCGCCGCCGGGAGCGGTGCCGATCTGCGTGAGCTGGCCGACTTTCTCGGCGACGGTCATGCGCGCGAGCAGCGCGTCGATCTGGGAGTCGAATTCGGCGGCGCCGGCCGTGGCCAGCGCCAGCAACCCGAGGGCGGCGGTGCGGAGTGGGGCGATCATGGGGAGGGCCGCGGGGAAGGCCGACTGAGTGGGCCGGATGCAGTGTCGGCGGACAACGGCGGGCAGGCTCAACCGTTGACCCTGCCGTTGCTTGCGTGGCGCGACGAAGCGCGGCGTCGTGGAGGCGCTGTCCGGTTGCCCTGCACCCCGTTTCCCCATGCTCCGTCGCGATCTCCTCAAACTCTCCGCGTTGTCGCTCGCCGGCCTCGGTGTCCGTGAACTCTGTGGCTCTCCCGCCACGTCTGCACTGCCGTCAGGGACCAACGAACCGATCGGTCCGTCGCTGGAGCCGCGCGCGCGTCCGAGCGCCATGGAGGTGACTTGGGCCGCCGGCACGGGCCTGATCTGGATGAAGGGAGAGACACTCTTCTACGACAATCCGCGCAACCGATTCATGCGTTTCCGCCGGAAGTTCGACGCGCCGGCGAACGTCGTCCGCGCGGAGCTGCGCCTGTGGGCCGACACGCACTACATCGCGTGGTTGAACGGCGAGGAAATTGCGCGTGGGCCGGGTCGCAGCGATTGGAAGTGGGCGTTGTTCGACACGCATGACGTGACCGCGCGCCTGCGGCCGGGCGAGAACACGCTCGCCGTGCTGGCTCTGTTCCAAGGCTTCGGCACGGGCGGCCGGCAGAGCCTGATGCAGGCGCTGCTCGCGCACCTCGCGATCGAGATGGCGGACGGGAAGAAGAGGCACGTGGTCAGCGACACGTCGTGGAAAACGAGTCCCGCGCCCGAGTTCCAGCGCCCGACGCCGCGGCTGCACGCCACGCTCGGTTGCATGGAAGTGCAGGACCTGCGGTTGGCCGAGGACGGCTGGCAACAGCCGGCGTTCGACGACCGCGCCTGGACTCCGAGCGACTACGTGAAGCCCACGCTCGGCATGGGCCCGTGGTATTATTTTGCGCCCGAGCCGTTGCCGGCGCGCACGGTGGACGAGGTGGTGTTTCCCGCGGATGCGAAGGGCGACGAGGTGGCGTTCGCCGCGCCGCCCGTGGATGACCTCGGCGCGGTGCGTCCGCCGCTCGCGCTCGGACGGAAGGTGACCTTGCCCGCCCGGCTGTCGGGCCGCGACGTTGGCACGGCGCAAGTGATCTCGCTCGATCTCGGGCGGGATGAATGCGGCTATTTCGAAGCGGAGGTGACCGGCCCGGCCGGAGCGACGGTCGACCTGTTGTGCGGCGAGATGCTGGTCGACGGCCGCGTGCCCAAGCCCGGCACGGCGCGCGTGCACACGACGCGTTTCATCCTCCGTGGCGCTCGGCAGATGCTGCGCGTGGTCTTCAACTGGCTGGCGCTCCGCCATGCCCAGCTGTGGGTCTGGACGCCCGGCGAATTCACGCTGCACCGCGCGACGCTGCGGCGGCTCACGCTGCCGCTCGGCGAGGGCGGGCACTTCGCGTGCGACGACGATTTTCTCAACCGGCTCGACACGATCTGCGCGCACACCCTGCGCCTGTGCGCGCAGGACGGCATCGTCGACAGCTCCAGCCGCGAGCAGCAGCAGTGGATCGGCGACGGGCGTTTCACGGCGATGACGCTCCATCACCGGTTTGCGGCCGGGACGATCCACCGCCGGCTCATCGAGCAGGTGGGGCACGGCATCGATTGGATGGGCTCGCTCGTGCCGCGTTTTCCGACCGGCAATCTCAACGTCTCGCCGATCCCGCTTTACTCGTTGCACTGGGTGCTGGCTTTCCGCGATTACGCGTGGTTCACCGGCGACACGGCGCTGGCGCGCGAGTGGTGGCCGATGCTGTTGCACGCGCTGCGCTGGTTCACGGCGTTCGAGCGCGAGGATGGGCTCGTCGCGAATGTGCCGCACTGGATGTATATCGATCTCGGCGAAGGTCCGCAGCCCGGCCGCGTGCCGTCGACCGGCGCGTTGAACGCGACGCTGAATTTCCATTACCTCGCGGCCACGCGCGTGGCGGCGGAGTTCGCCGCAGAGTTCGGCGATCCGGTCAACGCCCGGCATTTCCAGGCCAAGGCCCGTCGTCTCGAGGCGGCGAACCGGCGCGCGTTTTGGGACGAGGCGACCGGCGCCTATCGCGACTCGCTCGATGCGCGCGGCGGTTTCGGCACGCTGTCGGAGGGCACGAACGCCTTTGCGCTGATCCACCTCGAAGCGCCCGGCAGCGCGCGGGCGGCGCGCATCTTGGAGACGATCTTCGCGATGCCGAGCGCCGATCCGATCAAGGCGAGTCCGTTCACGACGAACGCCGTGCTCGAAGCGCTCGGCCAGCACGGTCGAGGCGAGCTGGCTATTCCGCGGCTAAAGCAACGCTATGCACCGCAGCTGGAGACCGGCTCGACGTGGGAACACTGGCGAAGCCACCACCTCACGGAGGACGGCGTGCCCGAGGGACATTCGCTCAGCCATGCGTGGGGCGCGGGGCCGCTCGCATTTTTCGTCAACACGATCGCGGGCATCCGTCCGGCGTCGCGCGGCTGGGAAACGGTGCGCATCGCGCCGCAACCGGCGGGACTTGCGCGTGCGGAGGCGAGCGTCGTCACGGCGCGCGGCCGGATCGCGGTGCGCTGGGAGCGCGCGGGTGGGCGCTTCGCGTTGCACGCGACGCTGCCCGCCGGTGTCACGGGCGAATGCGTGCTGCCCGACGGCACCACGGCGGCTTTGCGCGCGGGCGAGAATACGGTGACCGGGGCCGATTCGGCGGCGTGAGCGGGCGGCGAGAGGCGAAAGGTCGGCGCGGACTGAGCGTGCCGGCCGCGGTCAGACGCGGAAGATCGCGCCGAGTTTCTTGCCCAGCAGGATCGTCATGCCGGCGATGGTGATGCCGAGGAAGACCATGGCCCAGACGCCGAGCGCGGAGGCGATGAACTTGCCGTCGCCGAGGAGCTGGAAGAGTTCGTAGATGGCCTTCGTGATTGGGTAATAGAGCTGTTTCTGCGCGAGGATGAGCGAGTCGGACACCTCGAGCATCGCGAACGAGAAGGCCAGCAGGCCGCCCGCGATGAGGTTGGCGAGGATGAGCGGCAGGGTGATCTTGAAGAGCGATTTGAGCGGCGGGCAGCCGAGGTTCTGCGCGGCCTCCTCGAGCGTCTCGCTCGTCTGTTGGAAACCCGCCGCGGCCGAGCGCACCACGTAAGGCAGGCGGCGGATGGAGTAGGCGATGATCAACAGGATGGTCGGGTCGGCGACGGGGTTGATGAAGGAGAAGAACTTTCCTTCCTGGCTCATCGCCAGGTAGCCGAAGGCCAGCACGAGCCCGGGCACGGCGAGCGGCATCATCGAGAGGAAGTCGAGGATCTGGCGGCCGCGGATCTTCGAGCGCACGATGACGTAGGCGAGCGCGATGCCGAGGATGAGGTCGATGACGGTGGAGATGCTCGCGTATTTGAGGCTGTTGGCGATCGCGGGGACGGTCAGCTCGTGACCGAGCGCGAGCTCGAAGTTGTCGAGGGTGAAGTTCTGCGGCAGGACGGTGGCATACCAATCGTTGGAGAACGCCACGGCGACGACGCCGAGGTGCGGCAGGATGGCGAGGAAGGTGACGCCGCCGAAGAGCGCGGTGCAGAGCCAGGAGCGGCCGGCCCCGAGCGAGCGCGCGCCGCCGGCGTGCGTGGCCTTGGCCATCATGGCGTAGGACTGGCGGCCGAACAGGCCCTTGCCGATGGCGTAGAACAGCACGGAGCTGGCCAGCATCACGGCCACGAGCGCATAGGGGAACGGGTTACCGCCGATGTCCTTCAGGCCGTAGAAAATCTGCACCGACGTGACGCGCGCGTAGTCGAAGATGAGCGGCACGCCGAGGTCGGTGAACGACCAGATGAAGACGATCGTGCCGCCGGCGAAGAGGCCCGACTTGATGAGCGGCAGGGTGATCTTGAAGAATTTCCGGAAGCCGGTGCAGCCGAGGTTTTCCGCCGCTTCCTCCATGGCCGGGTCGATGTTGGCCAGCGCGGCCACGGCGTTGAGGTAGATGATCGGGTAGAGGCTGAGCGCGGTGACGATGGAAATGCCGAGAAACTGGTTGGCGCCGAGCCAGTCGAAGGTCCAACCCTCGGGCTTCAGCCCGAGCGAGATGATGAAGCTGTTCAGCGCGCCGTATTGTCCGAGGATCTGCTTGATGCCGATTGCACCGACGAAAGGCGGCAGGATCATCGGCACGAGGATGAGCGAGCCGAGGAGGTTCTTCAGCGGGAAGACAAAACGGTCCGCGATGAACGCCAATGGCAGCGCGATTAACAGCGCCAGGCTCGTCGTCGTGACCGCGAGGAGGAACGAGTTGCCCAAGCCGCCGAGGTAGATCGGGTCGCTCAGCAGAGCGCCGAGGTAGGCGAAGGTCAGCTTGCCGTCCGCGTCGACGAACCCGCCTTTCAGTATCTGGAAAATCGGCCAGGCGAAGAAGAGCGCGAAGAAGACGAGCGTGAGAGCAAAGACGATCCGGGCGAAGCCTTTGGACATGCAACTGCGATGTCGCCGCACGCCGGCCGGTGACTCAAGGCGGAAAGCACCGCGCTCAAACATCAGGCAACGGGCACAAAATTAGGAATGACTAAGTTTGTTATTGAAAACGTCGCGCCGCTGCCTCTCCGTGCAGGCATGTCCCGGTTGCTCGCCTGTCTTTTGCTGCTCGTCACCGTCGGCTTTCCGGCCGCGCAGGCGCGGCTGCGCGTCGTGACCACCACGTCCATCGTCACTGATCTCGTGCGGCAGGTCGCGGGCGATTTCGCCCAAGTCGAGGGGCTGATGGGGCCGGGCGTCGATCCGCATCTCTACAAGCCGACGGCGGCGGACATCGTCCGGCTGCAGCGCGCCGAAGTCATTTTCTACAACGGGCTGATGCTAGAGGGCCGCATGACGGACGTGTTCACCAAGCTCGCGCGGTCGAAGCGGCATGTCTATGCGGTCACCGAGTCGATCCCGGAGACGGAGCTGCTGCAGCCGGCGGCGTTCGAGGGACACTTCGATCCGCACGTCTGGTTCGATGTGCAGCTCTGGGCGAAGTGCGTGGGCACCGTCGTCGAGGGACTCGCCGCGGCCGACGCCGCGAACGCCGATGCCTATCGCCGCCAAGGCGAGGAGGTCCGAGCGCGGTTGGCGACGCTGCACGCCTGGGCCCGGGCGAAGGCGGAGGAGTTGCCCGCTGAGCGGCGAGTGCTGGTGACGAGCCACGACGCCTACAATTACTTCGGTCGCGCCTACGGGTTCACGGTGGTCGGCTTGCAGGGCATCTCGACCGCGACGGAGGCGGGTCTGGCCGATGTGGCGCGCCTGAGCGATTTCATCCGCACGCGCGGCGTGAAGGCGGTGTTCGTCGAGAGCAGCGTGTCGCCGGCGACGATCGAGCGGGTGGCGCGCGACTCGGGAGCGCGCGTGGGCGGGGAGCTATTTTCCGACGCCATGGGCGAGCCGGGGCAGATCGAAGGCGGATACAATCTTGGCACCTACGAGGGCATGATTAAGCACAACCTGTCTACCATCGTGGACGCGTTGAAATGACATGAAAACGGCACTCCGCTCCGTTGCTCTCCTCGCCGTCACCGCCTTGTCCGCGGTCGCGCAATACACCGAGACCCCCACCACCGTCGCCCCCGCCGAATGGCTGCTCGAGACCGATGTCGTCAATATCGCCTACGACCGGCACACGCCGTGGCGTGACGGTGTGCACTACCGCTCCACTTATCTGGGCTACGTGCAACTGACGACCGGCGTCCTGCCGAACCTCGACGTGCAACTCGGCCTCGATTCCTGGCGCGAGGAGCGCGCGAGCGACGGCGTGACGACGACGCGCGCCCGTGGCATGGGCGAACTTTATCTGCGCGCCAAGTGGCAGGTCTGGCAAAAGGACGAGACGGGCGTTGCGTTGCTGCCGTATGTCGCCGTGCGCGGCACAGCGCACGAGAGCCTGCGTCCGGCGCGCACGCAGTTCGGCGTTGTCGTGCCGTGGGCCGCGCCGCTGAGCGAGACGTGGTGGTCGGGCGGGCAGGTGCAGGTCGACTGGCTCGACGATGGCGCGCGCGGACGCGAGGAGTGGTTTACCGCCACGGTGGTGGCGGGACGCGCGCTGACGGAGACGATCGGCTGTTACTTCGAGGCGATGACGTATGCCGCTCCGGATCTGGAGCGGCGCTGGGCCACTTTGCTCGGTGGGGGCGTCACGTGGCAGGTCAGCGAGCGGTTTTACTGGGATCTCGGCTGCATGTTCGGTTGCTCGCGCATCGCCCCGGACATCAGCCCGGTGCTCCGGTTCGGTTGGTCCTTGCCCAAGCGATGAACGCCTCTGTCCTCCCGCTGGAAATTCACGATCTCACGGTCGCCTATCACAAGAAGCCGGTGCTGTGGGGTGTCGACGTCGCCGTGCCGGCCGGCCAACTGGTCGGCATCGTGGGTCCAAACGGCGCGGGCAAATCCACGTTGATCAAGGCCTGCATGGGGCTGCTGCCCGTCGCGAGCGGATGGGTGAAGTTTTTCGGCCAGCCGCTGCGCGCGGCCGGCACGAGGGTCGGCTACGTGCCGCAGCGCGAGTCGGTGGACTGGGATTTTCCGGTCAACGTGATGGATGTGGTGCTCATGGGGTGCTACGGCCGACTCGGTCTGTTGCGCCGGCCCGGCGCCGCTGAGCGGGCGAAGGCGCGGGCCTGCCTCGATCAGGTCGGCATGCTGCCGTTTGCCGACCGGCAGATCGCGAACCTCTCGGGCGGCCAGCAACAGCGCGTGTTCCTCGCCCGCGCGCTGGCGCAGGAGGCGGAGCTCTATTTCATGGACGAACCCTTCGCGGGCGTGGATGCCGCGACGGAGGCGGCCATCATCGCGGTGCTGCGCTCGTTGCGCGACCGCGGCTGCACGCTGCTGGTGGTGCACCACGATCTGCCGACCGCGCGGAGCTATTTCGACAGCCTGCTGCTGCTGAACATGAACGTCGTGGCCTTCGGGCCGACGGAGAAGGTGTTCACGCCCGAGCTGCTCCAGCGCACCTACGGCGGCCGGCTGACCATCCTCTCCGAGGTGGCGCATGCGGTCGGCGTTGCCGAGCGTTCGGAGAAGAGCGGATCATGAACGCGTGGCGCAGGCTGGCGGTCCTCGGGCTCGCGCTCGGGTGCGCGGCGGTGGCGCACGCGGCGCGCGTGGGCGACGTCGCCGCGACGGACTTGGGCGAGCAGGTCGCGCGTTTCCTGAGCCTGCGCGATCCGGCGGTGCGCACCGCGGTGGCGGGCGCGGCGTTGCTCGGTGTGTGTTGCGGCGTGCTCGGCGGCTTCGTCGTCGTGCGCCGGATGGCGTTGGTGGGCGATGCGCTGTCGCACGCGGTGCTGCCGGGCGTCGCGCTGGGTTTTCTTTGGAACCTGTCCAAGGATCCGCTGGCGATCTTCGTCGGCGCCACCGCGGCCGGCCTGCTGGGCACGGCGCTGGTGCGCGCAATCACGGCGACCACACGCCTGAAGGAGGACGCGGCACTGGGGCTCGTGCTGGCGTCGTTTTTCGCCGCGGGCGCCTGTCTCGTGACAATGATCCAGCGGTTGCCCACGGGCAACAAGAGCGGCATCGACAAGTTTCTCTTCGGCCAGGCAGCGGCGATCAGCGGCGACGACCTCGTGCTCATGGGTATCGTGGCCGTGCTCGTGCTCGGCTTGGTGACGTGTTTCTACAAGGAACTCCTCGTGGCGAGCTTCGACGGCGCGTTCGCGCGGGCGAGCGGGCTGCCGGTGGCGTGGATCGACCGCGGGTTGATGCTGCTGCTCGCGTTCTCGGTCGTCATCGCGCTGCAGGCGGTCGGCGCGGTGTTGGTGTCGGCCATGCTCATCACGCCGGCGGCGACCGCCTACCTGCTGACCGACCGGTTGCACCGGCTGCTGGCGTTGGCGGCGGTGTTCGGCGTCGTGGCGGGCGTGCTGGGGGCGTTTTTCTCCTTCCTCGGGCACAACCTGCCGACCGGCCCCTTCATCGTGCTGGCGTCGAGCGCGCTCTTCGCGGGCGCGTTTTTCCTCGCGCCGCGGCACGGCGTGTTGGCGCGGTGGTGGCGGCGGCGCGACCGCACGGCGCGCACCCGGCGCGAGAACACGCTCAAGTCCATCTACCGCGTGTGGGAGGAACGGGATTTCGTCGGCGAGGGCGTGACCTTCGCCGCTCTGGCCGACCGGCGCGGCGAGACGCTGGCTGAGGCGCAGGCGCAGGGTCGCGCGCTAGCCGGACACGGCCTGGCGACGATCAGCGGCGACGTGGTGCATTTCACGCCCGAGGGCCGGCGGCGCGCCGCGGAGATCGTGCGCAACCACCGGTTGTGGGAACTTTATCTCACCGACTCGGCCAACATCGCGGCCGACCACGTTCACGAGGACGCCGAGAAGATCGAGCACGTGCTCGGCGAGGACGTCGTGCGCGAACTTGAGCGGCGCTTCCGCCATGCCGAGCGCGATCCGCACGGCCGGCGCATCCCGCGCGCGAGCGAGATTCATGGCGACAGTCCCTCGCCGGGAGGAAACGCCGAATGAGCGACCTGATCCCCGCCTTCGACTGGCAGCGCGTGATGGTGGATCCCTGGACGCAGGGGCTCGGCACCTTCGGCTGGATCATGCTGATGGGCTTCGTCGCGACGGCGGCCTGCGGGCTGGTGGGCAATTACCTGCTGTTGCGCCGGCTCGCGCTGATGGGCGACGCCGTGAGCCACAGCGTGCTGCCGGGGCTTGTGATCGCGTTCCTGCTCACCGGCAGCCGCGGCACGGGCCCGATGTTCCTCGGCGCGCTGATCGCGGGTGTCAGCGCGACGGTGTTGATCGAGCTCATCCACACGCGCTCGCGCATCAAGCAGGACGCCGCCATGGGCGTGGCGTTCACCACGCTCTTCGCCGCGGGCGTGGTGCTCACGGCGCTCTATGCGGACACGATCGACCTCGACGTGGAGTGCGTGCTTTTCGGCGAGATCGCCTACGTGCCCTTCGACGAACTCGTGACCGCCGGCAGGCTCGTGCTCGGACCGCTCTCGGTCGTGCGGATGGGCGCGGTGCTGCTGGCGGTCGTCGTGCTCATCGTCGCGTTCTACAAGGAACTCCTCGTGGCGAGCTTCGACGCCGGGCTCGCACGCAGCCTCGGCGTGAATCCCACCGCGGCGCACTTCGGGCTCATGGCGGTGCTTTCGGTGGTGGTGGTGAGCGCGTTCGAGGCGGTGGGAGCGATTCTTGTCATCGCGATGCTCATTCTGCCCGGGGCGACGGCGTCGCTGCTCGCGCACCGGTTGTCGCGCGTGCACCTGCTCACGGTGGCGCACGCGGCGCTCAGCGCGGTTGCGGGCGTGCACCTCGGCGTGTGGCTCGATTGCTCGATCGGCGCGGCGATGGTCGTGGCCGGCACGGGCTGGTTCGTGCTGGCGTGGGTGTTCGCGCCGCGCGACGGGTTGCTGGCGCAGGTTTGGCGCCGCCGGGGCGGCGCGGCCGGATCAGAACAGCCGCGCGAACAGGTCGCGGAATAGGTGTGCGCCGAAGATGGCCGCGAGCACGTAGATCAGCCACGAGACTTGGCGGGCGCGGCCGGTGCAGAGCGAGACGACGGCGAAGGTCAGCAGACCCAGGCCGATGCCCTCGGCGATGCTGAAGGTCAGCGGCGTGCCGAGGATGATGAGGAAGGCTGGCGCGACCTGGTGAAAGTCCTTCAAATTCAGCTCGGCCACCGATTGGAACATGAAGATGCCGACGACGACCAACGCGGGCGCCGTGGCTACAGCCGGCATCGCGAGGATCAGCGGCGTGAAGAACAGCGCGAGCAGGAACAGCACCGCAACCGTCACGCCCACGAGTCCGGTGCGTCCGCCGGCGGCGACGCCCGAGGCGGATTCGACGTAGCTGACGACATTCGACGTGCCGAAGAGCGAGGAGACGATCACGCCGAGCGAGTCGGCGACGAGCGCCTTGCCCGCGCCCGGCAGGCGACCGTCCGCATCGAGCAGGCCGGCGCGTTGCGCGACGCCCACGAGCGTGCCGATGTTGTCGAACAAGGCGATGAGCAGCAGCGTGAGAACGACCGTGGTGGCTTTGACGGGGTCCTGGGCGAAATAGTTGAAATTGAGCTGGAGGAAGGTGTCGCCCATCGAGGCGGGCCACGCGACGGCCTGCTCGGGCCAGTTCGTCAGGTGGCCGCCGTGTCCGTCGGGGATGAACAGTCCGGCCAGCGTGGTGAGCAGGATCGAGAGGATGATCGCGCCGGGCACGCCGCGCGTGACGAGGATGATGGTGAGCAGGAGTCCGCCGAAGAAGAGCAACACGGCGGGCGAGCCGAGGTTGCCGTGCGTGACGAGGGTGTTGGCGTCGTCGACGATGAGGCCGCCGTTCTTCAGGCCGATGAAGGCGATGAAAAGGCCGACGCCGCACGTGATCGCCATCTTCAGCTGGTAGGGGATGATGTTGATGATCTTCTCGCGGATGCCGGAGACGGAGAGCGCGAGGAAGGCGAAGCCGTTGATGAAGACGAGGCCGAGCGCGGATTGCCACGGCACGCCGAGTCCGAGACAGACGGTGAACGAGAAGTAGGCGTTGATCCCCATGCCCGGTGCGAGCGCGAGCGGGAAATTGGTGAACAGCGCCATGATCAGCGTGCTGGCGGCGGCGGCGAGCGCGGTGACGGTGACGAGGCCCTCGCGCGGCATGCCGCCGGCGGCGAGGATCGCCGGGTTCACGGCGAGGATGTAGGCCATCGCGGCGAACGTCGTGAGGCCGGCCTGGATCTCGCGCACCGGGGTCGTGCCGTGGCGGTCGAGTTGGAAGAAGCGCGCGAGCATGGGAGAAATTGGCTTTCGACAGTGCAGGTCCGCGGCTAGAGAACGAGCCGGATTTTCATGCGCGCCGTCGACGCCCACGTCCACCTTTACCCCGCCGCGGTCAACCGCGACCCGGCCGCGTGGGCGGCGGCGAACGGCGAGCCGCACTGGGCGACGCTGTGCACGCGGCACCGCAAGGACGGACGTCCGGTGCAACTCTTCCCGGACGTGGACGAGTTGCTGCGCACGATGGACGCCGCGGGCGTGGAGCGCAGCGTGCTGCTCGGCTGGTATTGGGAAACGCCCGCCGCCTGCGCGGAGCAAAACCGTTTCTACGCTGCCTGCGTGCAGGCGCACCCGGATCGCCTGAGCGCGTTCGCCACGGTGCATCCGGGCGACGCGGCGGCGCTGGCGGAGGTGCGCTGGGCGCACGAACACGGCTTTCGCGGGCTGGGGGAGCTGTCGCCGCACTCGCTGGGGATCGCGCTGGACGATCTGCGGTGGCGCGACGTGCTGGCGCTGGCGGGCGAACTCGCGCTGCCGGTGAACCTGCACGTCACCGATCCGGAATCGCGGCCTTTCCCGGGGCGGGTGGCCACGCCGCTGGAGGACTTCGTGGCGCTGGCGCGCGATTTTCCGGGCACGCGGTTCATCCTCGCGCACTGGGGCGGCGGACTGGCTTTCCAGCCGCGGATGCGCGCGGCGGCGAATGTGTGGTTCGACACGGCCGCTTCGCCCTTGCTCTACGGCCCCGACGTGTGGGCGCGCGCGGTCGCGGCGGTGGGCGCGGAGCGCTTGCTCTTCGGATCGGATTTCCCGCTGCGTCTCTATCCGTCGCAGGAGGACGGCGGCGGGCTCGCGACTTTTGTCGCGACGGCAGAGGAGAATCTGCCGCCGGAGACGCGGGATCGCGTTCTGCGTGCGAATGCCGCCGTGTTGCTCTGATCCCGTCGCCGGTCAGCGCGCGGCCTGTTCAAGCCACCACGTGAAGACCGGGCTGTCCTCGCGGGCCGCCAGCACCTGCAGCCCGGCCGTGAGTCCGCCGGGCAAGGCGACCGGCACGGTGAGGCAGGGCAAGCCGGCCAGACTGGCGGGTGTCGTGAAGGTGAGGATGGAGCGGCGCACCTCGGGCGTGCATTGGGCTTTCGTCAGCGCGGGCAACGGCGCGCAGGGCAACACGAGAAAATCGTGCGTGGCGAAATACGCCGCGAAGCTCGCGCGGATCTGCCCGAACACCGCGCGCGCCGCCGCGAGGGTTTCCTCCGGGAGTTTGCCGGCGTCGGTGAAACGCTGCCAGATCGACGGATCGTAGTGCTCGCGGTAAGGGGCGAGCCAGTTGCGGTGCACGTCGTGCGCTTCGCGCGTCACGGCGGCGGTGTAGGCGGCCACGGCCTCGCTCCAATCGGCCAACAGGCCGCGGCGGGTGAGTTCGTCCGCGGCGGGGCAGAAGGCGGCCGCGTGGCGCGCACAGGCGGCGTCGACCGCCGGATCGGCGTCGGGCAGGAGGTCGGTGACGCGCAGGAAAACGCCGCGTGGCGGGTGCGCGAGTGCCGTTGCCGGGCCGATCAACGCGGCGAGGACAGTCTGCATGTCGGCCGCCTCGCGGGTGAACCAGCCGGCGGTGTCGCAGGTGGGCGAGAGCGGCACCGCGTCGCGGATGAACGCATGACCTGGGATACCGCGAAAGCCATGGACGCCGCAGAACGCGGCGGGCACGCGCACGGAGCCGCCGGTGTCGGTGCCGATCGCGAAGGGCACGACGCCGGCCGCCACGAGGGCGGCCGAGCCGCTGCTCGAGCCGCCAGCGAGGCGGTCGGGGAAGTGCGGATGCGGGCAGTCGCCGAAGGTGCGGTTCTCGCCGGTGAGGCCGGCCGCGAATTCGACGAGGTGCGTCTTGCCGGCGCAGGCCGCGCCGACTGCGCGCAGCCGGCGCACCAGCGTGGAGTCGCCGGGCGTGGGGCGCGCGCGGTCGAGGAAAGCCGAGCCGGCGCGCGTCGGCACACCGGCGACATCGAAGAGATCCTTCACCAGGTAGGGCACGCCGCGCAACGGCTGCGCCCGGTCGGCCGCGTCGAGTGCTTCGGCCAACTCGCGTTCCGGACGGAGCCACGCCAGCGCGGCGGAACGCAGCGCGGCGGGCAGGGCGTCGACCCGCGCGTGCACCGCGCGCGCGGCGGCGGTGGATGACAAGGTTTGCCAAGCCGCGAGGGGCAAAGGAACTGGCGTTTTGACGGCGTTCGTGTCCACTTGCGCGCGATTCATGGACGCAGCCACGCCCATCGTCAAACTCCACCACGTCCGCAAGCGTTACGGCGACGGGCCCGTGGTGCTGGACGGGGTCGACTTGGCGGTGCGGCCGCGCGATTTCGTCAGCCTGATCGGTCCGAGCGGCTGCGGCAAATCGACGGTGTTGAAACTCATCTCCGGCCTCAGTCCGTGGACGGAAGGCGAGGTCACCGTGCTCGGCCGGGCGCCGCGGCAGGCGCGTGACCGCCAGGCGTTCATCTTTCAGGACGCCACACTGCTGCCGTGGCTGACGGCGCGGCGCAACGTCGAGGTGCCGCTGCGCCTGCGCGGCGTCGCGGCGGCGGAGCGAGCGGAAAAGGCGCGCGGCTGGCTCGACCGCGTGGGGCTGGCGGCGGTGGCGGACTATTATCCGCGACAACTTTCCGGCGGCATGAAGATGCGCGTCTCGATCGCGCGCGCGCTGACGCTCGCGCCGGAACTGCTGTTGCTCGACGAGCCCTTTGGGGCGCTCGACGAAATGACGCGCCAGCGGCTGAACGAGTTGCTGCTGGCGCTGCGCGAGCAGGCGGCGTTCGCCGGGGTGTTCGTGACGCATTCGGTCGCGGAGGCGGTGTTCCTTTCCAATCGCATCGTCGTGATGGCGGCGAATCCCGGGCGTTTGCACGCCGAGATCGCGGTGGATTTCCCATATCCGCGGTGCGCGGAGCTGCGCGAGCGGCCGGAGTTCCAAGCGAAGGTGAACGAGGTGTCGCGGCTGCTGCACGCGGTGGAGGAGGGCGTGCGATGAAGAAGACTCCGGTCTGGCTGTTGTGGACGTTGCCGCTGGTGAGCGGCGTGGCATTCGTCGCGCTCTGGTATGCCGTGCGCGCGTGGTCCGGGCTGCAGAGCTGGATCCTGCCGGCGCCGCTGGAAATCTTCGAGGCGGCGTGGCACGAACGGGCGCGTTTGCTCTCCGCCGTCGGCAGCACCGCGCTCGGCGCGCTGGCGGGTTTCGCCCTCGCGGCAACGGGCGGCTTGGTGACGGCGCTGCTGCTGGGTGTATCGCGCGCGCTGCACGCGAGCCTTTATCCCTGGCTGCTGATGTTGCAGATGACGCCGGTGATCGTGCTCACTCCGATCATCGTGCTGTGGGCCGGGCCGGGTTTTCCGGGCATCATCACCATCACTTGGTTGATCAGTTTTTTCCCCATCGTAGCGAACACGACGCAGGGGCTGCTTTCGACGGATTTGAACCACGTGGCGCTTTTCCGCATGTGCAACGCGAGCCGCTGGCAGGAGCTCCTGCTGCTGCGCGTGCCCTCGGCGCTGCCTTATTACCTCGCCGGGCTGCGCATCGCCGCGACGCTGGCGCCGATCGGCGCGATCTTCGGCGAATACATGGTGGGCAACGCCTCTGGCGGCTCGGGTGGGCTCGGTTTCCTCGTCTACAGCTACAACACGCAGATCAAGATCCCGGCGCTGTTCGCCACCGCGCTGACGAGCTGCCTGCTCGGTTTCGTGTTCGTGGCAGCGGTCGCATTTCTGAATTGGGCCGTGCTGCGCAAGTGGCATGATTCCTTCGAACGCAACGATCACTGACATGATTCGCTCCACGCTTTTCATCCTCGCCACGCTCGGGGTGGCGCTCCTCGCCGGTTGCGGCAAAAAAGAAGCTGCATCCGCGTCCGGCGGCCCGGCGCTCGTCAAGGTTCGGTTCCAGACCGACTGGTTCCCGCAGCCCGAGCACGGCGGTTATTATCAGGCGCTCGCCAAGGGCTACTACGCGGCGGAAGGGCTCGACGTGGAGCTCGTGCCCGGCGGCCCGAACGCGCAGGTGATGACCGGCGTGGCGACCGGCCGCATGCACCTCGGCATGACGAATGGCGACGATGTGATGGTGGCGGTCGGCCGCGGCGTGCCGCTGAAAATGGTGGCGGCCGAGATGCAGCGTGACGCGCAGGGCATCCTTTTTCACCGCGAGAATCCGATCCATGAGATCCGCGATCTCGACGGGCAGACGATCATGGCGGGAGCCGGGTCGGTGTGGATCGAGTTCGTGCAGCGGAAATACGGCATCAAGTTCAACCTGCACCCGCTGGTGGGCGACCTCGCGCGGTTCATGAACGACAAACGTTTCGTCCAGCAGTGCTTCGTGACGAACGAGCCGTTTTTCGCCCGCCAGCGCGGCGCCGAGGTCGGTGCGCTGCTCATCGCGCATCCGGGCTACGAACCGTATCGCGTGATCTTCACGAGCGACGCTTTTCTGGCGGAGCATCCCGAGGTGGTGCGCAAATTCGTGCGCGCCTCGCTCCGCGGTTGGACGGAATACCTCACTGGCGACCCCGCGCCGGCCAACGCACTGCTGCAGCGGCTGCGGCCCGAGCTTTCACCCGAGTTCTTCGCCTACAGCATCCGGGCGATGAAGGATTACCAGCTCGTGCTCGGCGATCCCGCGCGCGGCGAGAAGATGGGCCAGCTCACGGCGGCGCGGCTCAAGACGCAGCTGAGCAACCTGCGCGAACTCGGCGCGATCGAGCGCGAGCTGCGCATCGAGGACGTGGCGACGTTCGACTTCCTGCCGCCGGAGGCGCGCTGAGGCGCGCGGCTCAGGCGAGCTGCTTGCGCAGCACCTTCGAGTTGCGGCCGCTCTCCTCGTAGCTCTTGAGGCGGGACTCGGGCAACGCGTCCTTGTCGACTTCCTCGAAGCCGCAGACGGACGTGAAGAAGGTGTAGGCCTGCGTCGAGAGGGCGATGACGGTCTTCGCGCCTTCGTCCTTTGCGACCTTGCAGCCGTAATCTACCATCTTCTTGCCAACGCCGCGGTGGTGATAGAACGGCATCACGTAGAGCGAGCCGACCTCGGCGAGGCCGGGGCGCTCGGGGAAGAAAGTGACCGAGCAGCAGGCGATGATGTTCTCGTCGATCTCGAAGACGTGGAAGTTCTCGATGTTCTTCTCGATCGCCTGCTGGGTGCGGAAGACCAGCTCCTCGCGCTTCACGGCGGAGCGGGTGAGGTTGTAGATTGCGCGCACGTCGCGCTTCGTGGCCTGGCGGATCTGCTGGTATTCGTTGCCGTGGATGAGCGTGCCGACGCCTTCGTTGGAGAAAATCTCGGTGAGCAGCGCGTCGATCTGGCGGCCGTCGAGCAGGTGGACGCGCGGCGTGCCGGTCTCGATGGCCTTGACGGCGTGCGCGGCCTTGCTGCGCATGGGCTCGTTGATCGAGTCGGGGCGCTCGGCGAGGATCTCGCGGAGGCGGTCGACGTTGATCTGGTGATGGAATTTGCCGGCGACTTCGAGGCCGCGGTGGGTCGTGAAATAGATGATCTTGGTGGCGTGGAGCGCCTCGGCCAGCTCGGCGGCGAGGAGGTCGGAGTTCACGCGCAGCGGGCGGCCGTCGCGGTCGAACGCGATGGGATTCACCACGGGGACGACGCCGGAGGAGATGAGCTGGAGGATGAAGTCGCGGTCGATGCGGTCGACGCGGCCGGTGAGCTGGTGGTCGACGCCACGGAGGATGCCGATGGGCGCGGAGCGCACGGCGTTGGTCAGCGCGGCCTTGAGGTTCTGCTGCGTGAGGTCCTCGAGGACGAGGTGCGTGACGCGGCCGGCGGCGCGGATGGCGAGGTCGAGCGTGGCGGCGTCGGTCACGCCCGTGCCGGTGACGTCGGTGATGGGCACGCCGCGGAGGACGGAGAGTTCCTCGATCTGCTTGCCGATGCCGTGGACGATGACGACCTTGATGCCGAGCGAGCGCAGCACGGCGACGTCGAGGAGGATGTTGCCGAAGTTTTCGTCCGCCACGATGGCGCCGTCGATGGCGAGCACGAAGATCTGGTCCTGGTAACGCGGGACGTATTTCAGGATGCCGCGGAGATCGGTGGGTTTGATGTCGGCGCCGGTGGACATGTCGGAACGCGTTTAATCGGGCATCGCCGCCCGCCCGTCAATCGGGATGTGCGGTGCGGCGGGGCCGCGGCGGTGCGTTCAAGGTGTGACGGTGAACGTCCACTCGGCGACGGGGCCGCGGGCGGCGAGGCGCACGCGGTAGCGGCCCGGCTCCAGTCGCTCGGTATCGAGGCCGGCCCAATAGTCGCCGTCGTTCCAGCGGGTGAGCAGGTCCTTGCCGGGCAATTTTTCGAGGCTGGGCACGAGCACGATCTCGTCGCCGCGCCGGAGCGCGTCGACATGGCCGAGTTGGAGATGCTGGTCGGTGAGTGTGCCGGAGAAGTAGATGGCGCAGGTGGCGCCGCGGGCGACGCTCTGCGGAGCGGTGACGCGGCCGATGGTGGCGAGCAGGACGGGTTTTTCGGCGAAGGCCGCCTCAAGCTCGGCACCGAGGCCGGGGGCGCCGCGGTTCACGGTGGCTGCGAGGGTGAGGGCGGGTTTCTCGGCGGGGAGGCGGAGCTCCACCGGCAGTTTTTGCCAGCCGGCGGCGAGGAGGCGCGCGGTGGTGGCGCGGTTGTTCATGTCCTCGTAGGGCCGGAAGGCGCGCCCGGGCTTGCGGTAGTAGACGTTCACGAGCGTGTAGCCGACCACGAAGAGCACGATGGCGAGCGCGATCCATTTCATGGACCACGGCTTCGGTGACGGACGCTTGGCGGGGACGCTCATGCCGGGACCAAAGCCGCGTGGGGGCGCGGGCTCAAGGCGGTTTCGGCGGCGCGACGCGGCCGGCCCGGGACAGCAAATTCCGTTGCAGGCGGGCGGGGGAGTTGCTTCGGTGCCGGACTCACATGAAAAAGTGGTCGCAGACTTTCATCCCCACGCTCAAGGAGAGCCCGGCCGACGCCGAGATTGCCTCGCACAAGCTGATGTTGCGCGCGGGTCTCGTGCGCAAGCTGGCCGGTGGTTTCTACACCTTCATGCCGTCGGGCCTGCGCGTGTTGCAGAAGATCATGGCCATCTGCCGTGAGGAGATGGACCGCGAGGGCGGCATCGAGCTTGCCATGCCGCACATCCATCCGGTGGAGAATTGGACCGATGGCCCGCGTTGGGCCGCGGCGCGCGAGATCATGTATCGCGTCGACCACGCCGGCGCCGGCAAGGGCCGCAGCAAGGAACCGGAGTTCGTCCTCGGGCCCACGCACGAGGAGGTCATCACGCCGCTCGTGAAGACCGAGATCACGAGCTACCGCGACCTGCCGAAGAATTTCTACCAGATCACGCACAAGTTCCGGAATGAGATCCGCCCGCGCTACGGCCTGATGCGCGCCCGCGAGTTCATCATGAAGGACGCCTACAGCTTCGACGCGACCGATGACGGCGCGATCGAGAGTTACAACAAGATGAAGCGCGCCTACACGGCGTTCTTCTCGCGTTGCGGCCTGAAGACCATCCCGGTCGAGGCCGACACCGGCGTCATGGGCGGCAGTTTCTCGCACGAGTTCATGGTCCCGGCCCCGGTCGGCGACGACGACATCGTCTATTCCGACGCCGGCTACTCCGCCAACCGCGAGAAGGCCACCAGTGCGATCGTGCCCGCCGACCTCGCGGACGCCGCGCCCGCCGGCGCGATCGAGGAATTCGCCACGCCCGGCATCGTCACCATCGCCGCGCTCGAGGCCGCGCCTTACTCGGTGCCGGCGGACCAGCAGTTCAAGACCCTCGTCTATGTCGGCGACGGCAAGCTCTTCCTCGTCATCGTGCGCGGTTGCGACGACGTCGAGGAGGCGAAGCTCGGTTCGCTCGGCTTCCAGCTCTGGCGCGCCGCCACGCCGGAGGAAATCGAGCCCGTCATGGGGGCCAAGCCCGGTTCGCTCGGTGCCGTGAAGGGCACGATCAAGAACCCCGCCGCGCTCGCCGGCATCTTCGCCGACCACGCCATCCGCCTGATCGGCAACGGCACGACCGGCGCGAACAAGGACGGTTTCCACCTCCGCCACGTCAACGTCGCGCGCGACCTCGCGATCACGAAGTTCGGCGATTTCCGCCGCGTGCGCGAAGGAGAGCCCTGCCCGAAGTCCGGCCAGCCGCTGAAGATTGTGCGCGCCATCGAGGTCGGCCACGTCTTCAAGCTCGGCACAAAATACTCCGAGAAGTTCGGCGCGGTTTACACCGACGACAAGAAGCAGTCGCACCCGATGGTGATGGGCTGCTACGGCATCGGCATCAGTCGCACGCTGCAGGCGATCGTCGAGCAATCGAACGACGCCGACGGCATTCTCTGGCCGTGGAGCGTCGCGCCGTGGCAGGTGATCGTCGTCAATCTCGATCCGCAGGACGCCGCCGCCAGCGACGTCGCGCAACAGCTTGCCACCGCCGCCGAAGCCGCGGGTGCCGACGTGTTGATCGACGACCGCGCGGAGCGCCCCGGCGTGAAGTTCAAGGACGCCGACCTGATCGGCATCCCGCTGCGCCTCACCGTCGGTGGCAAGGGCCTGAAGGAAGGCATCATCGAGCTGAAGTGGCGCGCGCAGAAGGAAATCCGCAAGGTCCCGCTCGCCGAGGCCGCCGGTGTCATCGCCGAGGCCGTGCGCTCGCAGGCCTGAGCGCCGGCACCCAGTCGTGCTCATTCCCGTCCGCCCGCTTCGTTTCGCGCCCATGGCCGAGACCAATCCGCATCATTCCCCGGCCGAGGCCACCGCAACCGCGACGGCCTTGCAGGACGCATGGCGCGTCGTCGTGCTGAACGACCCGGTGAACCTGATGTCCTACGTCGTGCTGGTCTTCAAAAAGGTGTTCGGCTTCGACGAGACCCGGGCACGCAAGCACATGCTCGAGGTCCACGAACAGGGCCGCTCCGTGCTCTGGGTCGGCGAACGCGAGCCGGCCGAGGCCTACGTCTTCACGCTGCAACAGTGGCATCTCACCGCGATCCTGGAGTCCGATGAAACGGGTTGAGATCAAACTCAACCTCGACGCCGTGGCGCCGCTGCTCGATGCGGTGAAGTCCGCGGCCGACACGCTCGAGCCCCGGCTCGCCGTCGAGCCGCAGGTGCCCGAGCACGAGCCCGACTTCGCCGCCAGCTGGCGCGACGAACTGCTCGGCGGCCAGCGCAGCGATCTCGCGGTGCTGCTGGGCTTGTTCGGCAGCGAATTTTTCGCGACCGGCATCATCGTGCTGGATGCGCAGAACGGCGAATCGGTGCTGCGGGCCTGCGCGGCGGTGCGGCTGCGGTTGCGCGAGTTGCATCTTCGCGGTTTGGATGACGGCAGCCTCGAGAGCGGGGAGGTCGAGTTGGAAGAGTTGCCCGAGGCCCAGAGTCGGGCCTTCGCGGCCTACGTGTTCCTCGCGACTTTACAGGAAGTCATCATCCAGCATCTCGACCCGACGGAGATGGACTGAACGCCGCGACGCGCGCGACCGGGCGATGGAATCGGCCCCGGATTTTCCGCGACGTTCGCATTTGACGGAGCAGGGGGTAGGGGTAGGGTCGCACCGACACCCTGCAGTGTTCGAGGTGCCTTCAATAACTGCTCTTTGCCTTTGTGATCATTTGGGAGCTGCTTTCACGCAGCGTGGATGCCAGGCCGTAAACCGGAAGGCAGAAGCGCGGCGAGCGGCGCCCACCTTAAACTAAAAAGGACATGAGCCTTTGGGCGCACGGCACAGGTGGGGTGTCACTCTTTTTCCCCTAACCCGCACACACATCATGGAGAGACTGCCTTACTACCAACTGTTGCACATCCTGTCGCTGCTCGTCCTCACGGCGCACACGTTCATGGCCTTCGCCAATCCCGCGCCGGAGAACCGCAAGCGCACGATGATGGTCACGGGCATCGCGGCGCTGCTGATGTTCATCAGCGGGTTCGGCATGCTCACGATCAACAAGATCCCTTTCGGCAGCACGCCGTGGATCTGGGTCAAGACTGCCTGCTGGCTCGGCGTCGCGGCGATGGCCGGCTTCGCTTACCGCAAGGCGCACCTGCGCGGAGTGTTGAGCCTCGTGACGCTCGTGCTCCTCGCGGTCGCGGTCGCGATGGTCTATTTCCGGCCGTTCTCCGGCTGATCCCCGCCGATGGGTGAGTCGCTGTGCGGCCTGTGGATCGACGAGGCGGGCCGCGCGCACGTTTGCGTGTCGACCGCCGACGGCGGTCGCACGGAACGCCTTGAGCCGTTCCGGCCCTTCGCTTGGCTGCCCGCCGCGCCGCCCCCATCGCCCGGCATCGCGGTGGAGCCGCTGCAGGGCGCGGGCGCCTTCGCCTGGCTGGCGCATGCGGAGGGCTTGGCGGTATTTGACGACTTCGTGCGCAGCGTGCGCGACGGCGGCGGCATCGATGTGCTCAAACCCTACGAGCACCAGTGGCTCGTGCAGCGCCGGGCACGGTTGTTTGCCGACCTGCCGTTTGCCGAGCTGCGCCGCTGCCAGCTCGACATCGAGACGGCGTCGGAGGTCGAGGGCGGATTCAGCGATGCCCAGCGCCCCGGCGACCGCGTGCTGGCGATCGGCCTGCAATGCGGCGCGCGCCGCGAACTGCTCACCCTGGCGGAGGAAACCGACGCCGCCGAGCGCGACCTGCTGCTGCGTTTCAACGCGACGCTGCACGAGATGGACCCCGACGTGATCGAGGGACACAACCTGTTCAAGTTCGACCTCGATTACCTGCGCCAGCGCGGCAAGCGCCACAAGGTGCCCTGCGCGTGGGGACGCTTCGGACTGAAGGCCGAGTTCCGCAACAGCCGCATGCGCGTGGCCGAACGCTGGATCGATTTCCCCCGTTGCGACATTCCGGGGCGCGCCGTCGTCGACACCTACCTGCTGGTGCAACTTTACGACATCACGACGCGCGAGATGACGTCGTATGGCCTAAAGGACGCGGCCGTCTATTTCGGTGTCACGCCCGAGTCCGGCGCCGGGCGCACCTACATCGACGGACACGGCATCCAGGACGAGTTCCGCCGCGACCGGGCCAAATTTCTCGCCTACCTCGGTGACGATCTGCGCGAGACGAAGGGCGTGGCCGACGTGCTGCTGCCGACCTATTTCGAGCAGGCGCGCGCCTTTCCGCTCATGCTGCAGGAGGCGGCGTTGCGTGGCACGGCGGGCAAGGTGGACCTGCTCTTCCTCGAGGAGTATTACCACGCGCGCGCGGCGTGCCCGGGGCCAGTGGAAATCGCCGGGTTCGAGGGCGGTTTCACGCGCAGTTTCCAGGAAGGCGTGTTCAAGCACGTGCTGCACTTCGACGTCGCGTCGCTCTACCCAAGCCTCCTGTTGCACATCGGACGTAACCCGCGCGGCGACACTCTGGGCGTCTTTATCCCGCTGCTGCAGCGTCTGCGCGAGTATCGTCTGAAATACAAGCAGCTGGCGAAGACCGCGCCGACCGCCGCCGAGCGCGACGAGGCGCAGGCGCGGCAGCAGACCTTCAAGATCCTCATCAATTCCTTCTACGGCTACCTCGGTTTCTCCGGCGCGCGCTTCGGCGACGGCGAACTCGCCGCGGAGGTGACGCGCCGCGGCCGCGAGCTGCTGCAGGCGCTGATCGACGAGTTCGCGCGCCTCGGTTGCACCATACTCGAGGCCGACACCGACGGCATTTACCTCTCCTCTGCCGCGCACCATGCGAATCCCGACGCCCTGCTCGCACAGGTGCAGCAGATCCTGCCCGCGGGCATCGAGCTGGAATTCGACGGCCGCTACGACGCGATGTTCTGCTACAAGGCCAAGAACTACGCGCTGGTCGCGGACGGCCAGATCACGCTCCGCGGCTCGGCGCTGCGCTCGCGTGGAATCGAACCGTTCCTGAAGCGCCTGAGCGACGAGATGATCGCCCACGTGCTCGGTGTCAGCACGCGTTCGCCTCTCGCCACGGTGGCGGAGTTGCGCGAGAAAATCCGCGCCCGCGAACTGCCCGTCGCCGAACTCGCGAAATCGGAGGCGCTGAGCCAGAATCCCGATGCTTACGAGCAATGGGTCGCGGGCGGCGGCAAACCCCGGCGCGCCTCGGCCGAGGCCGCGTTGCAGCTGCATCCGCGGCCTCGCATGGGCGAGCGCGTGACCTATTACATTGTCGCCCGGCAGAAGGGGCAGACGGCCGACTGGCAGCGGGCGCGCCCGCTCGCGCTGCACGATCCCGTCGCCGCGCCCTACGATCCTGTCTATTATTTGGAAAAAATCGACGACTGGGTGGAACGCTATGGACGTTTCGCGGGCATCGCGCCACAAGTCGACCAGCAGCAACTGCTGCTCTGATCCATGCGCACGCGGCTTTGCTATCTCGCGTTGGTCCTCGTCCCGCTCTTCGCCTACGGACCCTTGCTGCTGCAAGGCTACGGCACGCCGGAGGATTACCTGCGTCTCGCCGGTGGCATCGACGACACGCAAAGCGGCATCCTGCACGGCGCACTCACGGAGCTGGCCTTCTTTGCAGTGAAGGGCGTGGGGGGGCTGGCGTGGGTGCGCGGGCTGGCGGTGCTCTTCGTCATCCTGGCCGGCGTCGCGCTGTGGCAATCGCTCGAACGCGGCGGTTGGGGTGAATTGGATGCCCTGGCGGTCGCGCTTGGCACGGTGCTGCTCCCCAGCGCCCAACTGGCTGCCAGCTGGGCCTCGGCTTGGCCGGCCGTGCTGGCCGCGCTGCTCTCGCTGGCGGGGTTCGCGGCGGCGGAGAGCGAATTGGAGGCCGGCGGCACGCGCCGCTCGGTCGGTTTGCTCGGCGGGGTGCTGCTTTATTTCGCCGCGGCGATGTGCTTTCTGCCCAACGCGATCATGGCGCTCGTGCCGCTGGCGGCGCTGACTTTCTCGCGTCCGCTGCGCCTCGTCGGCGAACTCGGGAAATGGTTCCGCCTGCACGCCTTCCTGATGTTGCTCGGCATCGTCGGCGCGTGGCTGGTGGAGCGCTGGATGATGACTGATGCCGGCATCGCCGACCGCACCGGGCTGGCGGAGCGCCTGATCTCGCTCTTTAGCGTCGCGGTGTCTTCCAGCTGGGCGCTCTTTCTGGTCGGTGAGACCGGCGCTTGGCGCGTGGCGGGGGCGGTGCTCGCCCTCGGCGTGCTCGCCGGCGTGATCTTCGCGGCCCGCCGGCAGGTGGCCGCGGATGCGCGGGTGCAGGCGGCGTGGCTGCTGGCCTTGCTCGGCTCGTTTGCGCTTTTCGCGCTCGTGGTCGTGCTCGCGCCGCACTGGCACGCGGGCTATCGCACGATCTGGCCGCTGGCCGGCGTGGCGGTCGTGGCCGTGGCGGCCGCGGTGCGCGGCGTGGGCGACCGGCCCGGTAAGAAGCCGTTCTGGCATTACGCCGCGCTCGGCGGCCTGGTCGCGGCGGGCGGCTTCGCGGCGGCGACCCAGCCGCTCACTCATCTCGCGGCGCCGCTGGCCGACGAATGGGGCGCGCTGCGCGGCGCCGTGCTGCGGGCCAATTTCGTCGGCAAGAGCGAAGTGACGCTCATGGTGACGCCCGCGGCGGACCGCGTCGCGGTGGTGGAACCGCATTTTCAGGTGCGCATCGCCGACCACGCGCCGGCCGCGCAGGCCATGTTTGCCCTCGCGTTGCGCGAACGCTTCCCGGCCGGACTGCCGGGCGGAAAGGATTTGCCGGTGCGGACGGTGAGCGCGCGGCCGGAGGCGGCTCCGGAGCGGGTGGTCTTCGATCTGACCCGGAGCGGGAACTGAGCGCGCGCGGGCGGCTCAGCTCCAGCGCAGGTCCTGCCGGCTGAGCGGCAGTGCCCGCACGCGTTTGCCGGTGGCGGCGAAGATCGCGTTGCACACGGCCGGCGGCAGCGGGGGCAAGGCGGGTTCGCCGAGTCCGGTGGGCGGGTTCTTGCTCTGGATGAAGTGCACGTCGACCTGCGGCGTCTCGGTGATGCGCAGCAGCGGGTAGGTGTCGAAGTTCGCCTGCTGCGCGCGGCCACGCTCGAAGGTGACTTCCTGCAACCACGCACCGCCGAGACCGTCGACGATCGAGCCCTGGATCTGGTTCTCGGCGCCGCTGAGATTCATGATCGGGCCGACATCGCTGACGACGGTGACGCGATGGACCTTCAACGTGCCGTCGGGCGCCACGCTGACCTCGGCGACCTCCGCGACGTAGCCGCGGTGGCTGAAGTGAAACGCGATGCCACGGCCCGAGCCGCGCGGAAGCGGCTGGCCCCAGCCGGATTTCTCGGCGGCGAGCCGCACGCAATCCTTCATGCGCTTGGTGTCGTAGCCGGGCGCCTGCGGGTTGGCTCCGGGCACCACGCGATCCTCGCCGAGCAACGCGAGCCGGAACTCGACCGGATCGCGGCCCGCCGCGTGCGCGAGCTCGTCGATGAAGGACTGCATGACGAACGACAGCGCGTTGCTGCCTGGGGCGCGCAACGGGCCGGTGGGCACGTTGGTGTTGATGACCGATTGGGCGACGCGGTAATTGGCCAGCCAGCGACCGGGAAACTCCGCCGGGCTGAAGCCGGCGCTGCGGCCGGGCTCGGTGTCGGAATTGAGGCCGACCGTGACGAAGTGGTTGTGCCACGCGACGATGTCGCCGCGGGCGTCGAGTCCGGCTTTGAAATGGTGCCAGCCCGCGGGCCGGTAGTGGCCGTGTTGCGTGTCCTGCTCGCGCGTCCAGGTGAGCTTCACCGGCACGCCGGCTTTTTGCGCGATGGCGGCCGCCTCGACGACGTAATCGTTGGCCAAGCGCCGGCCGAAGCCGCCGCCGATGCGCGTGAAGCGCACCTTGATCTTGTCCTTGGCTAGGCCGAGCGTCTGCGCGACGAGGTCGAGCGCGCTTTGCGGCGTCTGCGTGGGCGCGAGGATCTCCATGCCGCCGTCAGCGGTCGGCCAAGCCATCGCGTTCATCGGCTCGAGGGTGGCGTGGTGGAGATAGGGATAAAAATAGCGGGCCTCGACGACCTTCGCGGCGGTGGCGAGCGCGGCGTCGACGTTGCCGTCGTGGCGGACGACTTTGCCGGGTCCGGCGGCGAGTTCGGCGGCGCGGGCTTCGTAGCCGACGCTGCTTTGCTCCGCGCCCGGGCCTTCGTCCCAGACGACGCGCAGCTCACGCAGGGCCTTGAAGCTCGCCCACGTCGAATCGGCGAGGATCGCGACGCCGGGCATGAGACCGTGGTAATTGCGCGTGCCTTCGAGCACGAAGGCGTCGCGCACGCCCGGCAGGGCCTTGAGCTGGTCGAGGTTGGCGGACTTCACCCGGCCGCCGTAGACGGGGCATTTTTGGTAAACGGCGTGGATCATGCCGGGCATCTGCTGGTCGATGCCGAAGAGAGGCTGGCCGGTGACAATGGCGGGATTGTCGACGCCGCCGACGCGCGAGCCGAGCAGGCGGAATTCCTCCACTTCCTTCAGACGGATTTTGCTTTCGTCGGGAATGGGCAGCGTGGCGGCCTTGGCGGCGAGTTCGCCGTAGGTGAGGCGGCGGCCGCTGGCGCGGTGCACGACGGTGCCGCGCTCGGCCTCGAGTTCGTCGGGGCTGAGACCCCAGGTCTGGGCCGCGGCCTCGATGAGCATCGTGCGCGCGGTGGCGCCGGCCTTGCGCAGCGTGTCGTAGTTCATCGGCGTGGACAGGCTGCCGCCGGCGAATTGCGCGCCGAGCTGCGGGTCGAGTGCAGCCTGCTCGATGACGACGCGGTCGAAATCCACCTCCAGTTCCTCGGCGAGGATCATGGGCAGGGAGGTCTTCACGCCTTGGCCGACCTCGGGGTTCTTGGCGACGAGGGTGACGGTGCCGTCGGGCGAGATGCGGATGAAGGGATTGGGCGTGAACTGGCGCGCGGTGTCGTCGAGCGCGCCGGCGGGCTGGCCGAACGCTGCGGGCGAGGCCGCGAGGCCGAGGGCGAAGCCGCCGCCGGCGAGCGCGGTGACGCGCAGGAATTCGCGGCGCGAGAGGCCGGTGTCGGGCGGATTCATTGGGCACCTCCCGGAGTCGCGATCGCCTGCGCGGCGTCCTGGATCGCGGCGCGAATGCGCAGGTAGGTGCCGCAGCGGCAGAGGTTGCCCGCCATCGCGCCGTCGATCTCCTCGGTGGTCGGGCGCGGGTTGGATTTGAGCAGGGCGGCGGCGGTCATGATCTGGCCGGCCTGGCAGTAGCCGCATTGCGGGACGTCGTGCTCGATCCAGGCCTTTTGCAAGGGGTGCGAGGCGTCGGCAGAGAGACCCTCGATGGTGGTGATCGCCATGGCGGCGACGGTGGAGACGGCGAACTGGCAGGAACGCAACGGCACGCCGTTGAGATGGACGGTGCAGGCGCCGCAGAGACCGGCGCCGCAGCCGTATTTGGTGCCGAGCAGGCCGAGATGGTCGCGCAGGACCCACAGCAGGGGCGTGTCCGCGGGCACGTCCACAGTGCGGGCCTGCCCATTCACGTTCAGGGTATAACGGGGCATGAGAGAAGGATGGGCTCAACCTGTGCGGCTCGTGCGCGACGTCAAGGCGGCGAGCCGCTCAAGGGCTGTCGTGCGGGCAAGGCATGTCCGGAGTCGGTGGACGCTGAATCAGGGCGATTGAGAGCTGGACGCGCTGGCAGGACTCGGGACACTGGCCGGCAGCAAAACCGGCCTCCCGTCCCGCCTTGGACTGATGTTCACGTGTCTTCGTCAGACGTTTCTCCTGCTCTGCCTTGGCGGCAGCGCGCTGGTCGCTCACGCCCTGCACCATGTCCAGCCCGTGACGCTGGATTATCAGCTGCGGGTCTGGACGATTGAGAGCGGCTTCCCGCACGTGGCGCCCACGTGTTTCGCGGAGACGCGCGACGGTTACCTGTGGATCGGCACGTTCTCGAGCCTGATGCGATTCGATGGCGTGCGCTTCGAGGTCATCACCGCGCCCGAGGCGCCGGCGCTGGCGAACTGCATGGTGCTCTACCTGCACGTGGCGCGCGATGGCGCACTCTGGGCCGCGACCAGTCGCGGCGTCGGTCGCTGGGAGAACGGCCAATGGCAATGGTGGTCCGAAGCGGAGGGCGTGCCGCTCGACGTCCCGCAATCGCTGGGCGAGTGGGAGGGCCAGATTTACGTCACCTACGGGTCGCGCGCTTTCATCTGTCGCGACCGGGGCGCGTTTGTGCCGTTCGAGGCGCCGCCGGTGCCGACGGAGCGCGACGTGGGGCTGCGCCTGCACGTGGACCACGCGGGCGTGCTGTGGGCGGTGACTTCGCAGCATCTCCACCGCTGGCAGGAAGGGCGTTGGCAGACCATCTATGCGTCCTTCGATTCGCACGAGCGGTTGGGTAGCGCCACGCCTGCTTTGCGCGGAGGATTGTGGGTGTCGGCCGCTGGACGCGTGATGCGTTGGGTGGATACGGAATTGGTCGAGGAATTGCCGCGGCCCGCGGATTTTCTGAGTGACTACATCACCCTGCGCGAGGATGCGTCGGGCAATCTCTGGATGGGCAGCTACACGCGTGGGGCGATCCGGCATTCGCCCAATGGAGAGACCCTGCGGGTGACCATGGAGGAGGGGCTGGAAAATCAGGCGATCCTGAACGTGTTCGACGATTCCCAGGGCAACGTCTGGCTCGCGACCAATGGTGGCGGCCTCGCGCGACTGCGGCCGAAGCGCGTGCAATCGTTCGACCGGGCGGCCGGGTTGACGCAGCCGGCGGTCAACGCCGTGCTGGAGGATTCGCCGGGCAATTACCTCGTGGCGACGCACGGCGGCGGGCTGGTGCGATTCCGCGACGGGCGGTTCACGCCGTTGCAGGGCAATGAGGCTGACTTGCTGCAGCTGGCAGGGTCCTGGCCGCTGGCGCTGGAGCGTGGTGCCGACGGCGCACTGTGGATCGGCACGTTCAGCTTCGGCGCCGTGCGCATGCAGCAGGGCGCGGTGAGGGCCTTTACGCTGGCCGAGCTGGGCGACGATGTCGTCTATGCCGTGCATCCAGCGAGCGATGGTCGCACGTGGGTGGGCACGCGCAGCGGCTTGGCGGTGGTGACGGGCGAATCCGTCCGCCGCTTCGACCTCAAGGACGGCGTGCCACTGGAGCGCTTTCATGTTTTCTGCGAGCAACCGGACGGCACGGTGTGGGCGGGCGGGCGCGAAGGCGGGCTCTGGTCTTTCCGCGGCGACACGGTGCGCGAGGAACGTTTCGCCGGCGTGCGGCGGCGGATCGAGTCACTCCACTGCGACCCCGCGGGGCGGGTGTGGGTGGCCCTCTCGGAAGGAGGGCTCGCCGTGCTCCAAGGCGCGGACTGGAAAGAGGTGGACAGCCCGTCGCGGCTGCCCGCGCTGGAAGTGCTGTCCCTGCAATCGGATCGGGCGGGCAATCTCTGGCTCGGCACCAACCGGGGCTTGGTGCGCGTCGCGGCAAAATCGCTGGATGACTGGCTGCAAGGCGGGCAGGAACCGTGGGATTTCGTGCTGCTCGACAGCTCCGACGGTCTGCCGTTCGCGTTGCGCGACGGTATGGACCAGCTGCTGCGGCTGACCAGCGACGGCCAACTCGCGATCGCGACGATGCGCGGACTCGCGTTCGTGGATCCGGCGCAGGACCTGCATCCGAAGCTTCCGCCGCGCACGCGCCTGCTGTCCGCCACGCTGGATGACCACGAAATGCCTTGGCGCGAAGGGCAGCCGTTGCGGGTGCCGGCGGGCGTGCGGCGCTTCGGGTTTAATTTCACCGCCGTCGATGTCGGCACGGGTGAGACGCTGCGCTTCGAGTATCGCCTGCGCGGGCGCGACGAGAAATGGATGCTTGTCGAGGGCGAGCGGCGCGTGGAGTTCTTCGACGTGGCGCCGGGCACCTACAGCCTGACGGTGCGTGCGATCGGTCGCGACGGCCGGCGCGGCGCGGCGGCGGAAGTGAGCGAACTCATCGTCGCGCCGTATTTCTGGCAGACGGTGTGGTTCCGCTACGGCGGCATCGCACTCCTTGTCACGCTGGTGGGCGGCGGCGTGTGGCTGGCGCAGTCGGCGCGGTTGCGACGCGAGCGCGAGCGGCTGGAGAACGAGCGGCGCGTGGCCGAGGCGCAGGCGCGCGAGGAACTGGCGCGGCGCGAGCAGCAGGCCGCGGCGGCGGCGAACAAGGCCAAGAGCGACTTCCTCGCGACCATCAGCCACGAGATCCGCACGCCATTGAACGGTGTCATCGGCTCCGCCGACCTGTTGCTGGACACGCCGCTCGATGCGACGCAGCGCGAGTTCCTCGACAACCTGCGCACGAGCGCCGACGGCTTGATGGGACTGCTGAACGAGGTGCTCGATTTTTCGAAGATCGAGGCCGGGCACGTCGTGTTGGAACAGGCGCCTTTCGAGCTGCGGCAGCCGGTGCTCGAAGCCATGGAGATCGTGCAGCCGAAGGCGCGGGAGAAGGAACTGGAACTCGTGCTGCTGTTGCCGCCGGACCTGCCGGTGATGGTGATCGGCGATGCGCCGCGCCTCCGCCAGATCCTGCTCAACCTGCTGGCGAATGCCGTGAAATTCACCGATCGCGGCCATGTGGTGATGCGCGTCGATCACGCGCCCGAGGCCGACTCCGGCCGGACGCGCCTGCGGATTGCGGTAAGCGATACGGGCATCGGCATCGCCACGGAGGCGCGGGACCGGTTGTTCGAGAAATTCAGTCAGGAGGACTCGTCCACGACGCGCCGCTACGGCGGCACGGGCCTCGGGCTCGCGATCTGCAAGCGGCTCGCGACGATGATGGGCGGGACGATCAGCGTGGAAAGCGCGCAGGGGCGCGGTTCGACCTTCGTGGTCGAGATCCCGGTGCAGATTGAATTGCCCTGCATCGTCAGCCCGCAGCGCGAGTGGCGTGTGCTGGCGATCGACGATCTGGCGGAAGCGGCCGACGCGGTGCGCTGGATCGGCGCGCGCGCCGGTATCGAGGTGCACAGTGTCGGAACGGTTGCGCAGGCGCTGCCGCTGTTGCGCGCGGGTGGTTTTCAAGCGCTGTTGGTGGACGCCTCGGTCGCCGTCCTGGAGCGAGGTGCATTGCAGGCGCTGCTGCAGGAGTTGCCGGAACGGCCGCCGGTGCTGCTGGCGACTTCCTGGGGTTTCGCGCCGGAGGATGTCGCCGAACTCCAGCCCGCCGGGGTCGTGCACAAGCCGGTGTTGCACCCTGAACATCTGCTGGAGGCTTTGACGCGTTTGCGCACGCCGGCACAGCGCACGGCGACGGTCGAGGCGACGGCGGAGCCGCTGCGCGTGGGTCCGCATCGCGTGCTGTTGGTCGAGGACGATCCGGTCAACCTGATGATCGCCGACCGCCTGCTGAAGTCGCTCGGCTGCGAGGTCGAGACGGCGGAAAACGGCGACGAGGCGATCGCCAAGACCGCGGCGACGCGCTACGACCTGATCTTCATGGATTGCCGCATGCCGGTGCGCGACGGCTACGAGGCGACGACCTTGATCCGGCGGCGGGATGGGGCGCGCACGCCGCCTATCGTGGCGCTGACGGCGAATGCCACGCTCGAGGATCGCAGCCGTTGCCTCGCGATCGGCATGGTCGCCTTCCTTACGAAACCCGTGCGGCGACAGGATCTCGCCACGGCCATCGAGAAATTCTCCCGCCGGGCGCGCGACTGAGCGCGGCGGGGATGGGCAGTCGCCAAGCCCGCCTCACTGCGGCGGGGCGTGTGTTCACTCTTCCTCGGCGTTGCTGAAGTCGCCGGCGTCCTCGCCGTCGCCACCGGCCTCCGCTTCGAAGAAACCTTCGTTCTCGAGGATGCGCATCGTCTCGTCGATCACGGCCTTCTTGTCGGCCGCCGCGAGCGAGCGATGGTGCAGGGTGAGGTATTCCGCGATGCCGGCCTTGGCTTCCTCGCGTCGGGTCACGCCGCCGAGGAAGTCATCGGCCTGATCGCAGATCTGGTTGGCGATGACCTTCGCATTCATGCGCTCAGGATAGCGATTCGCCGGCCGTTGCAAAGGCTCGGGGTGGCGCGGCGCGATTTTTGGTTGCGGGAAGGGGAAATCGGGCCTGCCGCCGCGTCTGGGCGAATGGGGTGGAAAGGCGCAAATTCTCTGTAACTTCGCGTCTGCTCCGCGGGTTAGTAGCGGGCATGCCTCAACTTCCTGCCTCTGCCCCGCGCTCCGCCGGGCTCTTCACCGGCATGGCCGGTGACCTTCGCCATGCCTGCCGGCTGCTGTGGAAGAGCCGCGGCATCACCGCCACCACGCTGCTGACGCTGACGTTCTGCATCGGCGCCACCACAGCCATCTTCTCGATGGTTTATTCGCTGATGTTGAAGCCGCTGCCGTTCCCGGAGCCCGAGCGCGTCGTGGAACTCTACAGCTCGGCGAAGAAAGCCGGCCTCGACCACATGCCGGCCAACGTCCCGATGTATCTCGATTACTCGCGGAACGCCACGTCCTACGAGACGGTCGCGCTGTGGACGCTGTTCAACGGCATGATCGGCGACGAGGGCGCCGCCGAGCGCATGAGCGGCGCGCGGGCGACGGGCGAGATCTTCGGCCTGCTGCGCGTGCAGCCGGTGATCGGCAGCTTTTTCACCACCGAACAGAACAAGCAGGGTGCGGACAAGGTGGTCGTCCTCACGGAATCCTTCTGGCGCAGCCGCTACGGCGAACGCCCGGAGGCGGTCGGCCAGACGCTGCGGATCGACGGCGAGAATTACCAGATCGTCGGCGTGGCCCCGCGGGTGATGGAGGCGGTGGACGCGCGCGTGAAATTCATCACGGCGCTCGCGTGGCCGCCCGGCGCGGAGAATCCGCAGACCCGCTACGGCGTCGGCATCCAACTGTATGGCCGGCTCAAGCCCGGCGTCACTGCCGAGCAGGCGGACGCCGAGGCCAAGCTGATCGAAAAACGCTACGTCGACGCCTCGCCCCCGGGCGTGCAGCAGTTCGTCGAGCGCTCGGGTATGACCATGAATGTCGGCGGCCTGCAGGCCCAGCGCGTCGAGCCGGTGCGGCCGACCATGTTGCTGCTGCAGGGCGGCGTGGCCTTCGTGCTGCTGATCGGTTGCGTGAACGTGGCCAACCTGCTCCTCGTCCGCTCCAATGCGCGGCAGGCGGAACTGGCGATCCGCTCGGCGCTCGGCGCCGGGCGCGGCACGATCGCGCGGCAGTTGCTGCTGGAAAGTCTGTTGCTCACGGGGCTCGGCGCCGTGCTTGGAATCGGCCTGGCGTGGGGGGCGTTGCGGACGATCAATTTCTACACGGCCAAGATGTTGCCGCAGGCCCTGCCGGCCACGCTCGATTGGCGCGTGCTCGGCTTTGCGATCGCGCTGACGGCGGTCGTGGGCGTGCTCATCGGTCTCGTGCCGGTCTTCCACACGCTGCGCACGAATCTTGCCGAGGTGATCCAGCGTGGCTCGCGCGGCGCCTCGTCGGGCCGCGGCGTGCGCACGCTGAGCAGCGTGCTCGTCGTGGCGCAAGTGGCCGTGGCGCTCGTGCTGCTGACCGGAGCGGGGTTGCTCATTCACAGTTTCTCCAAGGCGCTCGACGTCGACCCTGGGCTGGACCCTAGGGGTGTCGTGACCGGGCGCATCGCGTTGCCGCAGGCGCATCGTGCGAGCGAGGAGGCGGCGAAGAACCTGCAGGAGCGCCTGCTGCAATCGCTGCGCGAGATTCCCGGCGTGAGTTCCGTGGCGCTCTCGTTCGCCACGCCGTTCCAAGGCGGGCTGCCGATCAACGCGTTCACACTCGAACAGGATACGCTGCCCCCGGGCTCGCCGCAGCCGGGCGCGTTTCGCGTGCTCGTGACGCCGGGCTACCTCGAGACGATGAAGCTGCGCCTGATCGAGGGGCGCTTCTACGAGGAGGCCGACCGGGCGCCCGGGCGCGAGCACTTCGTCGTGGACGAGAGCTTTGCGCGCAAATTCTTCCCCGGGCGCTCGGCCATCGGCGGGCGCTTCGATTTCGGCGGACCGCCGGAGAAGCCGGAGGACTGGCCGACGATCATCGGCGTTGTGCAGGACGTGCCGCACAACGGCGTGGAGGAGAAGAGCGGCAATCCGTTCATCTACCAGCTCATGTCCGGCGGCCGGCCGGGCGGGTTGACGCTGTTCCTGCGCACCGACCGGAGCGAATCCGACACGATCGCGGCCGTGCGCGCGAAGCTGCGCGCCATCGATCCGGCCATCCCGTTGTTCGACACCGGCACGTTGGAGAAGGCGATCGGCGGCTCCTACGACAGCCGCCGTGCCGTGATGCTGTTGCTCGCCGCCTTTGCTGGGCTGGCGTTGTTCCTCTCCGCGCTCGGCATCTACGGCGTGCTGGCCTACGACGTCTCGCAACGCACGCGCGAGATCGGCGTGCGCGGCGCCATCGGTGCCTCGCAGGGTCAGATCGTGACGATGATCCTGCGGCAGGGCCTGTGGAAAACGGGCCTCGGCCTCGCGATCGGTCTCGTCGGCGCGGTGCTGCTCAGTCGTTCGATGACGACGCTGCTCTTCGACGTGAAGCCGACCGATCCCGGCGTCTATGCGGCGGTGTCGACCGTGTTGATCGGCGTGGCGTTGCTGGCGAGTTATCTGCCGGCGCGCCGCGCTGCCAAGATCGATCCGCTGGTGGCGTTGCGCGACGAGTGATGCGCGAGACGGCCTGCCGCCCGCAGGCCGCGCTCACAGCAGGCGCGGATCGAAGGCGAAGGGCTCCGGCGCGGAGAATGCGAGCTTCGCGAACGCGGGATGCTGCGGGTTGATCAGGTAATTGAACTCTCCGGGCACGACCGCGCTCGGCACGCGCAGCGCGAGGTGCGTGCCGGCGTCGAGCCAGGCGACGCCGACCGCTTGCGTGTCGGGCGGGTGGGGGAAGCGGCGCCAGTTCGCTGGAAAGCGGGTCGGCTTCTCGATGGCGCTTTCGGGCAGCGTCGCGGCCGAGAGCATCCATTTCAGGTGCAGCAGACGGTCGGGCTCGTCGGCGTTGGCCAACACTTCCACGATGGCCAAGGCGCGCGACTCGGCGCAGTAGGCCACTCGCCGTCCGGGCGGCGACCAGCGGCCGCCGTAGAGTTCGGCACCTTCGCCGGAAAAGGCTGTGGGCGCGTATTGGGCGGCGCAGAGGCGCCAGACGAGCCGCGAACTCACGAGAAGACGCCGTGCTCGATGCGACCGATGAGGTTCTCGACCTCGCGCGCGCCGGGCTCGGTCTGTGCGTAATCGAGCGGCGTCTGGCCGCCGAGGGCGAGGAGCTTGGCGTTGAACCAGCCGCGGGTGTTCTCGTCGGTGCCGAAAACCTCGCGGGCGCGGTCGAAGAGGCGCATCAGCCGCGCCGCGCGCTCGCCTTCATGGACCTTCAGGCGCGCCTTCGTGGCGACGCGGCGGGCGTAGGTGCGCGGAGGAATCTGGATGAGCCGGGCCAGTTCCTCGTTGGTGAAACCCGCCTGCTTGCCGAACTGCACGATCTCGAGCACGGGCAACCCTTCCTCGACGCGATCCTTGAGCGCGTGGTTGTCGTGGAGATCGCCGGCCAGCGGAGCCTTGGGCTTGCGGGTTTTCATGGCGGGAAGATGGGCGCGCCGGAGGCGTTTCTCAAGTGAAAATGCCAAATGGCATAGTAAATAATGCCAAATGGCGACGGATAGGCGCAGCGGATTGCCCGGGCGTGGGGAATGAAAAAGGCCGGTCGTGAGACCGGCCGAGGGGATTGAGAGGTTGTCGCGGGAAGGGCGCAGCAAGACTGCGCCCCTACAGGAAAGACGGATTATTTGAGGACTTCGGCGAGTTTGGCGGGCTCTTTGCCGCCGCCCATCGCGAAGTCGGGTTTGCCGCCGCCCTTGCCGCCGAGCTTGGCGCAGAGTTCGCTCACGATCTTGCCGGCTTGGTGGCCGGCCTTGATCGCGGCGGGCGAGCAGAACGCGACGACGCTGGCCTTGTCGCTGAACGCGGCGCCGAGCGTGACGACGCCCTCGCCGAGCTTGTTCAACACCTGGCTGCCGAGCGAGCGGAGCGCGTCGGGCGATTCGGCGGTGACGACGGCGGTGATGAACTTGAGGCCGTCCTTCTCGGTTGCCTTGGCGATGAGTTCGTCGGCGAGGCCGGCGGCGGCCTTGGCCTCGAAGGTCTTCAGCTTGCGCTCGAGCTCCTTCTGGTGGGCGAGGAGGGCGTCGAGTTTCTGGGCGACGTCCTGCACGCCGGCGTTGAGCTTGAGGCTGACGGTCTTGAGCGCGGCTTCGTGGGTGGCGACGTAGTCGAAGGCGGGCTGGCCGGCGACGGCTTCGACGCGGCGGGTGCCGGCGGCGACGGCCATCTCGGCCACGATCTTGATCAGGCCGATTTCGCCGGTGGTGGCGACGTGCGTGCCGCCGCAGAGTTCGCGCGAGTAGCCGCCGATGTCGACGACGCGGACGATCTTGCCGTATTTGTCGCCGAAGAAGGCGAGGGTGCCTTCGGGCTTCTTATCGAACTCGGTCTCGTAGCATTCGACCTTGGCGTTATCGATGACCTTCTCGTTCACGAGGCGCTCGACCTCCTTGAGCTGGTCGGGCGTCATCGCCTCGAAGTGCGAGAAGTCGAAGCGCATGCGCTCGGGCGTCTTCGACGTGCCGGCCTGGCGGACATGCGTGCCGAGCACTTTGCGCAGAGCCCAGTGAATCAAGTGCGCGGAAGAGTGGTGGCGGTTGATGGCGCGGCGGCGGACGGGATCGACCGCGAGCGTCGCGGTCGATCCGCTGCTGAGGGCTGAGGGCTGAGCGCTGAGCGCTACCTTGTGCAGGTGGCGGCCGGATTTGTCTTTAACCGTGTCGACGATCTGGAGCGTCTGGCCCGCGATCGTGACGGTGCCGGTGTCGCCAGCTTGGCCGCCCATTTCGCCGTAGAAGGGCGTCTGGTCGAACACGAGGAAGGTGTCCTTCTCGGTCTTGACGACTTCGAGGAGCGTGCCGGTGGCGGTGAGCGTGGTGTAGCCGAGGAAGGTGGTCGGTTGGGTGTCGGTGGCTTCGCCTTCGGTCGCCGCGACGATGACTTCCTTCTTCTGCGCGGCACGGGCGCGGTTGCGCTGCTCTTCCATCAGTTCCTCGAACTTGGCCGTGTCGACGGTGAGGCCGCGCTCGGTGGCGAGCAGCTGGGTCATATCGAGGGGAAAACCGTAGGTGTCGTAGAGTTTGAAAGCCGTGTCGCCAGATATTGTGGGAATCGGAATCTCAAATTTCTGAAGCTTCGCGATGAAGTCACCATTCAGGTCGAACTCGACCACCGGAGCTTCGTCGTTGTCGTGAATTCGTTCACGAACGTGCCGCTCGCCAGCTTTGATCCGATAGCACAAGGGCTTGTCGACCCACTCATGCATCAACGAGTGAGCGACTAGCTCCACCATGTCGGACCAGAACACGTCCAATCCCTTTTCCAGCGTTCGCCCGAAGCTCTCTTCCTCGCTGCGGATGACGCGCACGATCACTTCCTGCTGCTGCTTCAACTCCGGGAAGACGTGACCGAGCGACTCGACGACGGGGGCGACGAGTTGGGAGAAGTCGCCGACTTTGAAGCCGAGTTTCTTTCCGTAGAGAATGCCGCGGCGGAGGATGCGGCGGATGACGTAGTTGCGGCCGTCGTTGCCGGGCATGATGCCGTCGGCGATCGCGCAGCTCACGCAGCGGGCGTGGTCGGCGAGGACGCGGAAGGCGACGTCGATGTTCTCCTGTTCGGTGAGGCCTTCGCGCTTGGTCGGGACGGTGCCCTTGTAGGTTTTGCCGGAGAGCGCGGCGACTTTGGTGAAGAGCGGGGCGAAGACGTCGGAGTTGTAGTTCGAGGGCTCGGCGGAGAAGTCCTTAAAGCCTTTCGTCGTGGCGTAGATGCCGGCCACGCGTTCGAAGCCCATGCCGGTGTCGACGTGCTTGGCGGCGAGCGGGGCGAAGGTGCCGTCGGCGTTCGCGTTGAACTGGATGAAGACGTGATTCCAGATCTCGATGCAGCGCGGGCTGGAGCTGTTGACGAGTTTGCGCCCCTCGGCCTCGTCGTCGGACGGGAGGAGGTTGAAATGGATTTCGGAGCACGGGCCGCAGGGGCCGGTGTCGCCCATCATCCAGAAATTGTCCTTCTTGTTGCCGTTGACGATGTGGACGGCGGGATCGAGGCCGGCGTCGGTGAAGAGCTTCGCCCAGATCGCGTAGGCTTCTTCGTCGCGCTCGGCGGGGTCGCCTTTGGATTTGTCGGGGTTGTAGATCGTGGCGAAGAGGCGCTTCGGCGGGATGCCCCAGACCTTGGTGATGAGTTCCCAGCCCCAAGCGATCGACTCCTTCTTGAAGTAGTCGCCGAAGGACCAGTTGCCCAGCATCTCGAACATCGTGTGGTGGTAGGTGTCGAAGCCGACGTCCTCGAGGTCGTTGTGTTTGCCGCCGGCGCGGATGCACTTCTGGGTGTCGGCGGCGCGGGTGTCCTTGGCGGGGCGGACGCCGGCCCACTTGGACACGTCGGGCGTGCGGTCGCCGAGGAAGATGGGCACGAACTGGTTCATGCCGGCGTTCGTGAAAAGGAGTCCGGGCGAGTCCGGCAGGAGGGGCGACGACGGGACGATCGTGTGGCCCTGAGAGGCGAAGAAATCGAGGAAGGACTGGCGGATTTCGGCGGAGGTCATGTCGGAGGACGGAAAGGCTAGAAGACAGAGCAGGGCGGGCGGGGCGGCGAGTGAAAAGTTGGTCCGCGGCACGAGCCCGGGCGGCGCGGTGAGCGGCGCGGAAGGCGGGCGCAGGGCCGTTTTAGCCTTGAGGGTGCGGGAGCGGCGCGCATGTTTCCATGGTATTGCTGAATCGAAAGTTGCCGCTTTGGGCGGCTTTCGCGGTCACCTCCGGACAGGCTGGTTCTCTCGGTCAGGAAACAAGCGCCGCCGCGCCCTTGGGCCAGGGCAAGTGTCGCACTCCGTTCAACGCCCCTTGCTCTTCCCCTCGTCGTCCCCGGAAGCGAGTGCGCCGACGCGTGCGTCGGTCATCCGCCATCTTTCCCTGCTCGTGCTGCTGGCGGGGAGCTGCGTGTTGCTGGGGGGCGTGGGCTGGCGAGTCTGGCGGGCGACCGAACCGGCGCGCGTCGCGGAGGACGTGTTGCGCATCGGCTATGCGGTGGAGGCGCCCTATGCCTACGTCGATCCGACGGGCCGGGTGACGGGCGAAAGCCCCGAGATCGCGCGGATCGTCGCGGAGCGGATCGGGCGCGGGAGAATCGTGTGGCGGCAGACGGAGTTCGGCTCGTTGGTGCAGGAGCTGCGCGAGGGGACGATCGACGTGATCGCCTCCGGTCTGTTCATCACGCCCGAGCGGTCGCGGCAGGTGGCGTTTTCGCGGCCGACGTTCCGCGTGCGCGCGGGGTTGCTCGTGGCGAAGGGCAATCCGCTCGCGTTGCACTCCTACGCCGACGTGGCGGAGCGCGGCGCCCGCGTGGCGGTGCTCGCGCGCTCGTTCGAGGAGGCCTATTTCCTCGGGCGCCCGCACTGGCGCCGTGGGCAGGTGATCGCGGTGTCCGACGCGAGCGCGGGTATGCAGGCGCTCGCGGTCGGGGCGGTCGATGCGTTCGCGCTCTCGGCGCCGTCGCTGCAATGGATGATGCGGGCGGGCGGCGCGCGGGTTGGCGAGTTGGCGGAGCCCTTCGCTCCGCCGGCGGATGCGCCCGGTGCGGCGGAAGGCGGCTTCGCATTCCGCCTCGAGGATCGGGAGCTGCGCGAGGCGTGGGACCGCACTTTGGCGGACTTTGTCGGCAGCCCCGAGCATCGGCGGCTCGTCGAGCCGTTCGGTTTCACGACGGCGGAGCTGCCCGGTCCGAGCGGAGCCGGGGAGTCGTCGCCTGCACACCCTTCGAATTGATGAAGACAACCTCGCGACGATTTTCTCCGCAGGCGTGGCTCCTGTCCGAACCGAAGCTCTGGCTCGGTGCGGCCCTCGCGGCGGCGTTTGTCACGTGCCTGCTGTTGCTGGGCCTCTACGCCGTGCAACGCCGCGAGATCAGCCGGGCGACCGAGATCCTGCAAAGCGTGCGCACGGCGCGCATCGACCTCGCGAAGAGCGCGCTGAAGACGCACGGCCCGGCGGCGACGGCGGAGGAACGGGCCGTGCAGGGGGAAGGCCTCGCCTTGTTCGAGCAGGCGCAGGCGCAGCTGGCGGAGAGCCTGCACGCCGGCGCGGCGCGCAGCGCCGCCGAAGACGGCACGGCTCTGACCGAGGACGAACTGGGGCGGCGCGCGGAGGCCTACCGGCGCGAAGCGCACCGCTGGCTGGACGGTCAGGGCGATCCGTTCGCGCTGCGGTTGGCGCACGGCGCGTTGGAGCGGTTCGCCGAGCGCGTGGACGTGGCGCAGCGCCGGCAGCTCGCGGAGGTGCGCGAGCGGGCGCGGTTGCAATTCCTCGCGACTCTGCTCGGGGTCGCGGCGATGCTCGGCATGGTGTGCGTCGGGGTGTTCCGCGCGGCGCGCGAGCAGGCCCGGGCGGCCCAGCGCATCCGGCTGGCGGCGGAGTCGGCGGGCGTGGATTTCTGGGACGAGGACCTGCGCACCGGCGCGCTCCGGTGGTGGCGCGACCGCGCGGTGGCCTTGGCCGAGACGCCGGCGCCGGCGACGTTCGCGGCGCTGCTCGAACGCGCGGCCACGGAGGCCGATCGCGCCACGCTGGCCGGCGTGCGCGAGGCGGCGCTGGCCGGGCACCGCGAGACGCTCGTGGAGGTGCGGTTGCGCCGGCGCGACGGCAGCGATTGCTGGGTGATGGTCCGCGCGGCGTGCCATCACGAGTCCGGCGGCGCGGTGCCGCGGGTCGCTGGCACCTTGGTGGACGTCACCCCGCGCAAACGCGAGGAGGAGGCGCGCGGCGAGTTGGTGCAGCGCTTCCGGCAGCTCTACGAACTCGTCCCGGTGGGGCTCATCTACGCCCGGCGCGACGGCACGCTCAACAGCATGAACCGGCGCGCCGGCCAGCTGCTCGGCTACACCATCGAGGAAATCTCGCCCATCGATCGCTGGTGGCCGCTGGCCTATCCCGATCCCGACTACCGGGCGCAGGTGCAACAGCAGTGGACGCAGGACCTGGAGCAGGCGCACCGCGAGGGCACCGACCTGCCGTTGCGCGAGTATCGCATCGTCACGAAGGCGGGCCGCACGCGCACCATGGAGCTGTCGGGCACGTTGCTCGACGACGAGGTCCTGATCGTGTTGCAGGACATCACCGACCGCCGGCAGGCGGAGGCCCGATCCCGCTTCCACGAGGCGCTGCTCGAGGAGACCGGGCGCATCGCGAAAGTGGGCGGCTGGAGCTTCGATCCCAAGACGGGCGAAGGGTATTGGACAAATGAGGTGGCGCGCATCCACGACCTCGATCCCGCGGCGATGACCTCGCGCGATTTCGGCCTGCAGTTCTACACGGGCGAATCACGCGCCCGCATCGAGGCGGCATTGCAAGGCGCCATCGAGCGCGCCGAGCCCTACGACCTGCAACTCGAGTTGGTGACGGCAGCCGGCGTGCCCAAGTGGGTGCGGACGATCGGGCATCCGGTGCTGGAAAACGGTCGCGTCGTGCGCGTGCGTGGATCGTTCCAAGACATCACCGAGCGCCGGCGGGTGGAGCAATCGCTGCGCGAGAGCGAGGAGCTGTTCCGCCAGATGGCGGAGAACGTCGACGAAGTCTTCTGGATGACCGATGTGCCCAAGCACACGATGCTCTACGTCAGCCCCGCGTATGCGCGCATCTGGGGGCGCTCGTGCGAGTCGCTGCGTGCCTCGCCGCGCCAGTGGCTCGATTCCATCCACGCGAACGATCGCGAGCGCGTCGAGCGCGCGGTGGCGCGGCAGGCCGAGGGCACCTACGCCGAGGAATACCGCATCCATCGTCCCGACGGGAGCGTGCGCTGGGTCGCGGATCGTGCGTTCCCCGTGCGCGACGAGTCCGGCCGGGTGTTCCGCATCGTCGGCGTGGCACGCGACATCACGGACAAGCGCCGATTGGAGGAACAGTTTCTGCGGGCCCAGCGCATGGAAGCGGTCGGCACGCTCGCGAGCGGCGTGGCGCACGACCTCAATAACATCCTCGCGCCAATGCTCATGATCGGGACCTTGCTGCGCGGCAAGTTGCCGCAGCCGTCGGACCAGAAGCTGCTCGGCCTCGTGGAGCAATCCGCGCAGCGCGGCGCGGCCATCGTGGCTCAGCTCCTCACTTTCAGTCGCGGCTTGAGCGGCGAGCGCATCGAGCTGCGCGTGGAGCACTTGATAGGCGAGATGCTGCATCTCATCGCAGAAACTTTTCCGCGCAACATCACCGCCACGCGCGAGCTCGCGCGCGATCTGCCTGCGGTGCTGGCCGACCCGACGCAGATCCACCAAGTGTTGATGAATCTCTGCGTCAACGCCCGCGACGCGATGCCCGAGGGCGGGCAGCTGACCCTCGGCTTGCGCGCGACCTGCATCGATGCCGCCACGGCCGCCCGGCATCCGGGCGTGGCGCCGGGACCGTTTCTCGTGTTGTCCGTGAGCGACAGCGGCACGGGCATCCCGGAGTCGTTGCGGACGCGGATCTTCGACCCGTTTTTCACGACGAAGGAGATCGGCAAAGGCACGGGCCTGGGCCTCGCCACCGTCATGGGCATCGTGCGCAGCCACGGCGGTTTCATCGAGCTCACGAGCGAGCTGGGGCGTGGCACGCGCTTCGACGTGTTCCTGCCCGCGCTCATGCAACCTGAGGCGCTGCGCCCGGCGGTTGCAGCGGAGGCCCCTGGTCGCAGTCGGGGCGAGACCATCCTCGTGGTCGACGACGAGGAGGCGATTTGCAGCGTCGCCAAGGCTGTGCTGGAACTCGAGGGCTACCGCGTGCACACGGCTCCGAACGGCCAGCAGGCGCTCGCGCTCTTTCGCACGCTCGAAGGGCGTCTCGATCTGCTCGTCTCCGACGTCATGATGCCGGGCATCGATGGCTGGGAACTGGCGGCGACCCTGCGTCTGAGCCTGCCCGATCTGCCGATCGTGCTCAGCAGCGGGCTCGACCAGAAGATCCTGCCCGAGGCCTTGCGCGCCGCGGGCGTGAGCGCCCTGTTGCACAAGCCCTTCGACTCACGGGAACTCCGCGCCGCGGTGCGCCGCGCCCTCGAACGTCAGTAGGTCAATTTACGTTTGCGACGCGCCGGAGCCGGACGCATCAAGACGGGGTGAAGCTTCACGTCCTCCCTTCCGGACCGATCCAGACCATCGGCTACCTGCTGACCGAGCCCGCGACCGGCGACGCCGTGCTGGTCGATGCGCCCGCGGATGTCTGGGAAGAGGTCGAGGAACTGCTGCGGCAGGACAAGTGCCGCCTGCGCGAACTCTGGCTCACGCACGGCCACTGGGACCACACCCAGGACGCCGCGAAGATCAAGCGCGCCACCGGCGCTACCGTGCGCGCGCACCGCGCCGACCAGCATCTGATCGAGACCCCGGAGGTCATGAGCGCCTTCCTCATGCCCGGCATCAAGCTCGAGAGCGTGAAGATCGACGCCTTCCTCGAACCGGGCCAGCGCCTCGCGGCCTTGGGGCGCGAGTTCGAGGTGCGCCATGTGCCGGGGCATTGTCCGGGCAACGTGCTTTTCCATGAACCGCAGGCGCGGGTGGCCTTTGTCGGCGACGCGCTCTTCAACGGCGGCGTCGGACGCTGGGATCTGCCCGGCGGCGATCTTGCGACCTTGGAGCGATCCATCCGCGGACAGATCTACACGCTGCCGCCCGACACGGCGGTGTATCCCGGCCACGGCCCGAGCACGACCGTGGCGGCGGAGATGGCGGACAATCCCTACGTGCCCGCCGCGCGGTCATGAACGACACGGAGCATGAACCCTTCATGCGGCGCGCCCTCGCGGTGGCGAAGCGCGCGTGGGGCGACACGCATCCCAACCCGCTTGTCGGGGCGGTGATCGTCGAGGACGGCGAAGTGGTGGCGGAGGGTTTTCACGCCCGCGCCGGTGAACCGCATGCGGAGATCAACGCACTGCGCGCGCTCGGCCGCGCGCCGAAGGCCGGCGCCACGCTCTACGTCACGCTCGAGCCCTGTTGCACACACGGCCGCACGCCGCCCTGCACGGACGCGATCGTCGATGCCGGCCTCACGCGCGTGGTGGTCGGCGCGACCGATCCCAACCCGGCGCACGCCGGCCACGGGTTCGACGTGCTGCGCGCCGCCGGCGTCGAGGTGACGACGGGCGTGCTCGCTGCCGAGTGCGCGGACCTGAATCTCATCTTCAACCACTGGATCGTGCGGCGCACGCCGCTGCTCGCCGCCAAATCGGGCGTGACGCTCGACGGCAAGGTGGCGACGCGCACGGGCGATTCGAAGTGGATCACCGGCGAGGCCGCGCGCGCGGACGCGCACCGCTGGCGCCGCGGTTTCCCTGCCATCGCCGTAGGCGCGGGCACGGTGCGGGCCGACAATCCGCGGCTGACCGCGCGCGTCGAGGGCGTCGAGTGGTGTCCGTGGCGTTTCGTATTCGACGGCCTGCTCCGCACCGTGCTCGACCAGCATCTGCCCGGCGTTTACACGGACGAATTCCGCGAGCGCACCATCGTGGTGACTACGCAGCACGGCGGGCTCGGCTACGTGCGCAAATTGAACGCGCTCGGCGTGAAGACGTGGGTGTTGGCCAGCCCGTCGCCGAAGGTGAATTTCGCGGACTTCCGCCGCCGTTGCGCGGAGGAGGGCATCACGGGCGTTTTCTTCGAAGGTGGGGCCCAGCTCATCAGCGAGCTGCTGCAGGCGCGCGAGCTCGATTATCTTTTCACCTACCACGCGCCGGTGCTCTTCGCCGACGACAAGGGCAAGGCCATCTTCCGCGGGTTGCGCACGGAGACGCTCGCCGCGGCGGTGCGGCTCGAGCAGGTGCGCCATGAAATCCACGGCGACGACGCGTTGATGCGCGGCTTCGTGCGCTATCCGGAGCGGATGTGCGTCGACGAAGCGGCGTTCACGCGCCGGACGCTGCTCGAGTGATCCCGCGTTGGCCAAGGCGCCGGCGGACAAGGTGCGGCGGCGAAGCCAAACTCCTTTCATGATCATCCATCTCGCTTCGGGTAACAGACACAAGGCGCAGGAAATGCAGCGGCTCGCGGACGAGACGCCGGCGAGTCGCGCGCGCGGCGTGCGGGTTGTCCCGGCGGAAAAGATGCCGGCGGTCGAGGAGGACACGGGCACGTTCGTGGGCAACGCGCGCAAGAAGGCCGTGGCGCTGCAGGCGACGTTGCCGGCGGACGCGTGGGTGCTGGCCGACGACAGCGGCGTGTGCGTCGACGCGCTCGACGGCGCGCCGGGCGTGGAGTCGGCCTACTTTGCCGGGCCGCAGGGCGATGCGGCGGCGAACCTGCGCAAGCTGGCCGAGGTGATGCGCGAGGTGCCGGAAGGACAACGTGCGGCGCGGTTCGTCTGTGTGCTGCTGCTGCGCGGCCCCGGCGGCGTGGAGCAGGTCTTCGAAGGACGTTGCGAGGGCGTGCTCGGGCGCGAGCCCCGCGGCGGAAAGGGTTTTGGCTACGATCCGCTCTTCATCCCCGAAGGGCACACGTGCACTTATGCCGAGCTGACGGAAGGCGAGAAGAACGCCCTCAGTCACCGCGGCCGGGCGTGGGCGCAGCTGGCGGCGTGGCTGGCGCAGGCGAAGATCGGTTGAGACGGGCGGTGGGCGGGAGCTGATTGGGCGCGAGCGAGCTCGCTGCCTACAGGGGACGCAATGAATGCGCGCGCGAGCTCGCTGCCCACGAGGGACGGAATGAAGGCTCGCGTGGCGCGGAGCGGGCGGGCGGGGCTCAGTGCGGCAGGGCCTCGATCGTCTCCTTGAGCGTCTTGTATTCGGCGGCGGAGATCTCGCGGTAGCTCATGCGGCGGGCGTTGAGGACGATGGGTTCGAGCGGGACGTCGTGGTTGGCGTCGCGCAGCGATTGGTGGAGACCCCAGTTGCGGAGCGCGCCTTGATAATAACGGATGCCCCACGGCTCGGTGGCGACCCGGCTCTCGAACATGGCGACGAGTGAGCCGCGGATGTAGAGCGCGACGGAGCCGGCCCAGTTTTCCGAGAGACGCGGGAAGTTATGCACGCCGCCGCTGGTCTGCTTGGAGGCGGAGGAGCTGGCGCGGGTGGTGGGCACGATGCCGGTGAGCAGGCAGGCCGAGACCTCGGTCTCGCTCGGCGCGAATTTCGATGTGCGCGTGCTCGGCGTGGTGTCGGCGGGTCGCGGGCGCGGGCCGGTGCCGGTGACGCTGGAGGCGACAGTGAGGTTGGGCATGAGCGCGGGCTGGATGGAGGCGTTGAGACCGTCGAGCGTGTTGGAACCGCTGGGATTGGTGCTCATCCAGCTGGTGGAATAATTGGCGCTGTCGTCGCGCCGGCTCGCGCTCATCGAATCGGCCCAACCGGAATTGGGGTAGTAGCGGTAGTTCGGCGAGGAGCCGGAGCGGGAGAACTCGGGCTGCGAGAAGATGCTGATGGCGTCGCCCATCACGGAGCTGAGCATCTCGGAGGCGGATTCGGGATACTGGCCGCTGTAGCCGCCGGTGCCGGCAGAACTGAGGGTGGAGTTGACCGTGCCGTCGGCGTTGAAATGGCCCATGATGTAAACGGCATCGTTGGTGACAAAGCTGAGGCCGGTGCGTCCGGGATACGACGCCGAGGGCAGCGAGACCAGCGGGCCGCGACCGTTCCAAAGGCGGACGCCGGAATCGACACGGTTGCGCAGCATGCTGTTGCCGGTGCCGGTGACGGAGTCGTCTTCGGCGTCCACCGAGTGGACGTAGATGGTGATGCCGTCGAACCAGGGCGAGGGGCCGCTGCCGACAAGGTCGCTGGCTTGCACGGCGACGGGGGTATCGGTCGGATTCTCGGGCGCGAAGTAGAGGCGGAAGGGATCGACGGCGACGGCCTGCGTGGTCGCGAACCAGGTGCCGGTCTGGTTGTCGGAGGGCGCGTTGGTGATGCTCTTCTGTTTCACGACTTGGAAGTCGCGCGAGATGCTGGTGTAGCCGGTCTTCGCGGCGGTGATGCGCACGATGCCCGGGCTGGCCGCGGTGCAGACGGTGCCGGTGTTCGACACGGCGGTGACGGCGTAGCGGTTGAAAAAGGGAGCGGTGGTGCTGAGGCTGCCGCTGACGCTGCCGGAGGCCGAGACCAGCGAGGTGCTGAAGGTCCAGTTGGCGGTGTCGTCGACGCCGCCGACGAAGACGCGCATTTCGGTGACGGCGTTGGCGTAGGTGAAGCCGCTGGTGGTGCTGCTGCAGGGGATGACGTGGCGATCGTTGGTCAGGGCGGCGGTGACGGCGGTGCTGCTGGCGTCGACGATGGGGATGATGCGTTGCGAGAGCAGGCGGGCGGAGTCGTGGGCGGCGGTGCCGGCGGTGTAGAGGCTGATGCGCACGGCGGTGAGGGTGGCGCCGGCCGGGGTGTAGGTGAGCGAGGAGACGTCCGATGCGGAGAAGGAGGCCTCGGTCCACGTGGCGTAGACGCCGAGCGTGCTCGGTGTATCGGTGGTCGTCTCGATGCGGAAGCGGCCGGCGTAAGAGGCGGTGGGATTGGCGCCGACCTGCTGCGTGGCGGAGAGCGTGACAATGCCGGGCAGGAAGGAGCCGGCGAGGTTGCGCTGGATCGCGACCACCGGAGTGGTGTCCGGGAACTCGTCGAAGGAGGTGTTGGTGCCCGTGGCGATGCCGAGGCCGTAGCTGGCGGGCGTGGCGCTGCTGTTGAGGACGTTGTTGCTCCAGTTGGTGTTGTTGGGCACGCCGGGATGGTAGATCGACGCGGTGGTGCTGACGAAGAGGGTGCGTTCGACGGCCATCTTGAAGCGGGCGAAGTCGAAATCGATCTTCGCGATCGGGCGCGGGCGGTAGCGGTTGCCGGAGCTGCGGTTGAAGGGGTAGCCGGTGTTGTTGAAGGCGCGGCGCATGTCGTAGAAGTAGGCGTCGTGCGGGAGCACCTCGGCGGGTGTCGGGCTGGAATCGAAATCGGGCGGGGTGGTGCTGCCGGCGTAGCCGGTGTCGGCCGGGTCGACGCCGCCGCCCTGCGGGATGCGCAGGATCTGATTGGGGCCGACGGAGGTGTCGACGCGGTAGGCGTTGGGCTGGTTGTTCACGTAGGCGTTCAACACGCCGTAGCTGGGTTGTCCGGGGAGGAGAATTTCGCGGATGGTGTGCGAGTTGCCGCTGACGGTGTTGAGGTAGGCGCGGTAGGAGCGGGCGCGCATGCTGACGGTGGAGCCATCGGGGAGGCGGCCGGTGCGGGTCTCGTCGTCGGGGTTGACGACGAGGTAGAGCCCGGCGTTGCGGCCGAACTTGGTGCCGCGGAGGCCGCCGGCGTCGGTGGTGAGGGGCGGGTCGATGATCTGGCGTCCGTTGCGACGGCCTTCGGCGGTGGTCTCGTCGTAGTCGCCGATGGCGGGGAGGACGAGCTTGGTGACGCCGTGGACGGAGGTGCGGAGGTTGCCGGCGTAGGTGGAGGTGGCGAAGTTGCGGAACTGGCTGAGGGAGGATGCCGTCTCGCTAGTGCCGCCCCACTTGTGGTCGCGCCAGACTCCGCCGGAGGATTTGATGCTGGTGCCGCCGGAGATCGATTCGCTCGGTTTGCGGAAGTAGAGCGGGCCGGTGCCGCCGGGGCCGTTGTCGACATCGCCGTCGGCCATGTAAGTGGGGCCGCGGTGGGCGGTGTTGGCGTAGAAACCCTTGGCGCTGGTGACGCGGTCGGTGAAGCGGATGGTGTTGCCGAAGCCGGTCTGGATGCGGGAAATGAAATCGCCGTTGGTGTGGACGGGGCCGCTGATGGTCATGTTCGGTCCGGGGCCGAACTCGAGGTCCATGTTGTAGAAGATGGCGAACTGGAAGAGCGGCATCATGGCCACCTCGAGCTTCTGCTCGGCGTAGGTGGTGGCTTCGCCGACGGCGGCGTGGCGCATGGTGGATTTGCCGATGACGGGCACGGTGCTGTTGCTGACCTGCAGGCCCGCGTTGGGGTTGGTGGCGTTGGCAGCGTCGTTGGGGTCGAGATAGACGAGGCCGCTGGTCGAGGTGAGGCCGGCGCGGACCTCAACGTCGTCGGGCGTGGAGAATTCCGTGGTGAGCACGTCGTCGGGCGTGGGCGTGAGCGCATTGGCACCGAGGAAGGCGCGGGGCGAGGGGCTGCGGAGTTTGTAGAGCTTGTTGGTGATCTGCTCGGAGGCGTAGAGCACGACGTTCTCGGACATGTTGCGCGAGCGGAGGACGAGGCGCTGGCGCTCGTTCAGGCGGCGCTCGGCGATGCCGTAGCTGAGGAGATGGGTCGTCATCACGGCCATGACCGCGACGAGGAGCATGACAGTGATGAGGGCCGAGCCTTGGCGGCGGGTGAGCTTCATGGCTTATCTCCGGGGGGAAATGGTGTAGTTGAACGAGCTGCTCGAGAGCAGGTTGTTGATGGTGGAGCCGTTGATGATCTCGACGTTGATGGAGACGTTCTCGTTGGTCTTGGTGAGCGTCGGAAACTCGCTGGAGAAGATCGGATAAATGGAGCGCGGGTCGGCGTCGTAGGGGCGACCGCGGGAGCGCGCGGCGAGGACACGCGAGCCGGGGTAGGCGGGCGTGCTGCTGAGGTTGATGCCGTTGAGCAGGGATGTCAGGGACGTGGCGGTCCCGCTGGCACCGTAGTCGGCGCTTTCGTAGTAACGGATCGGGGCCTCGGTGCTCGCGGCGGTGGCGACGCGGTAATAGATGCGGAACTGGCGCACGCGCGCGGAGGCATCGAGGCTCACGCGCGTGACGAGCACCAGGCAGTCGCCGTGGTAGAGGTCGACGCCGTCGACGGCGGTGATGGAGGCGGTGACGTCCGCCTCGAGGTCGACACTACCGTCGAGCGAACGGTAGTCCGTGAAAATGTAGAACTCGGACGCGTCGAGGGTTTCCTTCGAGACCTGGGAGACGAAGTAGCGGAGGTTGGCGTTGGTCGCGAGGCGCTGGCTGTCGCGATACATCATGCGGTAGCCGAACACGAAGGTGCTCATCACGGCGGTGAGCACGAGGCTGACGACGCTCATGCTGATGAGCACCTCGGTGAGGGTGAAACCGGCGCGGGCGGTCGCGCGACGGGAGGCGAAGGAGTTCATTGGTCGAAGCGAGTGCGGAGGAACACCTCGCGGTCACGGATGATGCGCTCGGTGTTTCCGTCCATGTAGCTGTAGGTGTAGACGACGGTGATCTTCTTCACCTCGGAGACGTCGCCGACGGGGGCGAGTTCGTCGATCCACACCCAGAGGTTGAGCGACAGATGTTGCGCGGTGGTGCCGGTGACGGTGGAGAGTGGGATCTCGCCGAGGAAATTGTTGATGGCGCCAACGCTCTCGGCGGTGGCGGTGGCCGCCGGGGTCGTGGTGGGGCCGCGCGGCGTGTTGGGGCTGTCGGTCTGCTTCGTATAAACCACGCGCAGCCACGTGGTGCGGTCCTGGTTGATGCGCACGCGGACGAAGGGCGCCTCGCCGAGCCGCTCGGAGGGATTGTCGGGGTGGTAATCGTCGACCTCGCTCGGGAGCATCTCGGTGTATTCGAGTCCTTTGATCTGCTCGATGATGCCGTAGATCATGCTCGAGGCGGCGGCGTGGAGGACGCTCGCCTCGGTGACGCGGCGCGATTGCACGAAGGTGCCGAGAAAACCGGCCATCACGGTGGCCATGATCGTCAGCGACACCATCACCTCGACAAGGGTGAGCCCGGCGTCGGGACGGGCGGAGTGGGGCATGCAGCGCATACCCCCATTATGCCTGTTCGCGCGCCCCGCTATCAGGGCCTGACGCGAAGCGGAAAAGCCTCCCCTGAGGCCAGAGGCTTTAGCCTCCCCGCGAGTAAAAATCCGGCGCGGATTCGGCCGGAGAATTTCGACTCAGAGCGACTCGCGCTGGGCTTCGGTATAGAGCGCGGCTGCTTGGGCGCGACGGGCGATACCGAGCTTGTCGAAGATGGTCGCGAGGTAATTCTTCACGGTCTTCTCCGTCAGGCCGAGCTTGTCGCCGATCTCCTTGTTCGTGCGGCCTTCGGTGAGCAGCGCCACGACGCGCTGCTCCTGGAAGGAGAGGGCCTTGATCTTGTCGACGGCGCTCAACTCCGGGCCGCGTTGCACAAGGCGCACGACTTGGTTGGCGAGCGAAGGGTCGAGCACGGAGCGTCCGGCCGCGACGTGGAGAATCGCGTTGGCGAGCGTGGCGCTGTCGTTCTCCTTGAGCAAATAACCGTAGGCGCCGGCGGTGATGGCCTGCTGCACGTTGCGCTCGTCGGTTGAGGACGTGAGGATCAACACACGCGCGGAGGGCAGGCGCTGCACGATCTCGCGGCAGGCGGCGAAGCCGGGTTTGTCCGGCAGGCGCAGATCGAGGAGCACGATGGCGGGCTTCAGCCGCTCCGCGGCGGCGACGCCTTCGGCGGCCGTGCCGGCCTCGCCGACGATCTGCATGTCGGTGCGGCCTTCGAGGGCCGCGCGCAGCCCGAGCCGGATCAAGGGGCTGTCGTCGACGAGCAGGATGCGGAGGGGTGAGGCGGAGCCGGGCGTGCTCATGCGGAAGAAGAGGGCAAGGGCAGGGTCAGCAAAACGCGAGTGCCTTTACCGGCGGAGGATTCGATCTGCAACTCGCCGCCGAGCGCCGCGGCGCGCGCGCGCATGTTGGCGAGGCCGTGGCCGGGCGAAGGGGACGGAGCGGAGAAACCTGTGCCGTTGTCGGCGATCACGAGCGCGAGACGCTCGCCGTCCTGTGCGGCGCGGACCGTGATGCTCGTGGCGCGGCCGTGGCGCACACTGTTGCTCACGGCCTCGCGCACGAGGTTGATGAGCTCGGCGATCTGATGCGGCGAAAGCGTGCGCAGGGCTTCGTCCTCGACGCGTTGCTCAACGGTGACGTCGGGTGCGACGGTCGCGAGCATCGCGCGCAGCGCGGACGCAAAGGACTCGCTGCGCACATTGTCGGGCTCGAGGTCGCGGATGTAGGCGCGCACTTCGCGGTTCAGGCGGCGCAGTTCCTGCAGGGATTGGGTGAGGCGTTGCTCGGCCACCGTGGGCAGCGCGGCGTGTTTGCCGATGCTCTCCAAGGTGAGGCACACGGCATAGAGCGTCTGGCTCATGTTGTCGTGCAATTCGCGGCCGAGGCGGATGCGGTCCTCCAGCGAGCGATCGAGCAGGTGGCGGCTGACTTGCAGGTCCTCCTCGGCGCGCATGCGGGCGCCGTGTTCGCGCTCCAGCGCCGCGCCGCGCTCCACGGTGAGGCGGGCAAATTGCTCGAGCCCGGCCGCCTCCACGCGCCACGGCGCGCGGGTGGAGGTTTCGCGCCGGGCCAGCACCAAGCCGAGCAACGGCACCAAGGCGAGCAGCACGCCAAGCAGCACCAAGCCGGCGATGGCCCGCCGGTAGGCGAGCTGGAGGCGTTCGAGGCCCGGTGCGGCGAGTTCGCCGGCGACCCACCAGTCCGGATGGCCCGGGTAGTTGAGTTGGAAGGCGATCACGGCCGCGTCGTCTTGGGGCGCGTTGCGCGCCGCGCCGGTCGTCGCGCTCGAGACAAGTTCGATTCGGGCACCGCTCGCCTGGCTCAGATGCTCGCGATAGGCTTGGTCCCACGCCTCGGGGGCCCGCGACGCAAGCATCAGCACGGCGCGCACGCGCTCGGCGGCGGCGCGGGCGCTCTCCGTGCGCACTTGCGCGGCCCGGCGCTGCAACCCGGCTTGCAGCAGCAAAGCCACGGCCAGGAAGACCAGCAGGAGGCCGGCCGAGAGCAGAAAGGCGCGGAAGTTCGGGTGCATGCTCGCGGCGTCAGAGTGGGACAAGCCGCCCGCGGAGTCCCGTCAAAATCTTCGACAAACGGCGCCTGAGCACTACTTTGACCGTTCTTTTCATGAAGTCGTTCTACCTGACCACCGCCATTGACTACGTCAACGGCTCGCCGCATCTCGGCCACGCCTACGAAAAGGTGCTGTCCGACGTCATCGCGCGCACCAAGCGAATGCAGGGTTACGACGCGTATTTCCTCACCGGCACCGACGAGCACGGCCAGAAGATCCAGCAGAGCGCCCGCGCCAAGGGCGTGCCGACCCAACAGTTCGTCGACGACACGGCGCAGGAGTTCGTCCAACTGGCGAAACTCCTCAACCTCTCGAACAACGACTTCGTCCGCACCACCGAGCCGCGCCACAAGCAGGTCGTGCGCGACTGCCTGCAGCAACTCTTCGACAAGGGCGAGATCTACAAACACGAATACCAGGGTTTCTACTCGACCCGGCAGGAGCAGTTTCTTCAGGAAAAAGACCGCGGCCCGGACGGAAAGTGGCCGGAGATTTTCGGCGAAGTCACCGAGATCACCGAGAGCAACTACTTCTTCAAACTTCGCTCGTATCAGCAGTGGCTGATCGACTACATCACGACGCACGAAGACTTCGTCTTCCCGGCCCACCGCCGCAAGTCGCTGCTCGAGTTCCTCAGCGAGCCGCTTAACGACCTCTGCATCTCGCGCCCGAAGGACCGTCTGGAGTGGGGCATCCCGCTGCCGTTCGACGAGAACTACGTCACCTACGTGTGGTTCGACGCCCTGTTGAACTATTACTCCGTCGTGAAGGACCTCGGTCGCTGGCCGGCCGACTACAACGTCATCGGCAAGGACATCCTCATCCCCGCGCACGGCATCTACTGGCCGATCATGCTGCACGCGCTCGGCCTGCCGCCGCCCAAGGGCCTGCTCGTGCACGGCTGGTGGTCGATCAACGGCGCCAAGATGTCGAAGAGCACCGGCAACTTCGTCGACCCCGTCGAATTCTGCAAAACTTGGAACGTCGACTCGCTCCGCTACTTCCTCGTGCGCGAGATGACCGTCGGGCAGGACGCCGACTTCTCGCAGGATCAATTCCTCGTCCGCTACAACAGCGAGCTCGCGAACAACCTCGGCAACCTCGTCAACCGCACGCTCAACATGACGACCCGCTTCGCCGCCGGCGTCGTGCCCGCGGCGGAGGTGACGGAGGATGCCGAACGCGACTTGCAGGCCCTGTGGCCGAAGACCCGCGACGAAGTCATTGCGCTGAGCGACGGCTTCCAGTTCCACACCGCGCTCGAGCGCACGATGCAGTTCGTCACCGCGACCAACGCCTACATCGAGCGCCGGGCGCCGTGGAAGCTCGCCAAGGATCCGTCGCCCGCCGGCCAGGCGCAGCTGCGCACCACGCTCGCGACCATCGCCGAGGCGCTGCGCCTCGCTTCCGCTCTGCTCTGGCCCGCGATGCCGACGACGGTCGACAAGATCCGCACTGGTCTCGCCCAGCCGCCGCTGGCGCAGTGGGACGGCGAACTCGAGTGGGGCAACCGCCTCGCCGGGGCGAAGCTCGGGGCCGTCGACATCCTTTTCCCGAAGCCGCCGACGGAGAAGAAGGGCTGACGGAGAGCGTAGCGCCATGAGTCGATCCGGTGGTAGCCAACGACACGTAGCGGCGAGCGCCAGCGAGCCGACGGACGTTGTGAACGGCTCGCTGGCGCCCGCCGCTACCCCGAGATCCTGACGCGATGCTCCACCTCCCGATCGATCCCACCGCGAACTCGACGCCCGAGGCGTTGCGGGCGTTTTTGGGCGACTGTGCCGAGCGCGCCCGTGCGGCCGGTCGGCCGCAGCTCGTGAGCATCAGCGTGGCGGTCGAAAGCCTCGATCCGCTCGCGGTGCTCGAATCGATTTTTGAGGAGCGCGAACAGCACTTCTACGTCGAGCGTCCGGGCTCCGGCTTCGCGGTCGCCGGAGCGGAGGCGGTGCTTACGTTCGACGCGCACGGCCCGGCTCGATTCGCCGCCGCCAAGGAATTCATTGCGCAGACGCTGGCGCAAACGATCGCGGTTGGTCCGCTGGAAGAGTCTTTCGCCGGTCCGCACTTTTTTGTGGCGGCGGGCTTCGCCAACGAGGCGGAGGCCGGTGCGGCGTTTCCGGCGTTGCGCGTTTTTGTGCCGCGCTGGCAGGTATCGCGCCGCGGCGACGGCTCGGTGGCGGTGGCGAATCTGGTCGTCACGCCGGAGCTGCCGCTCGATCTGGTGACAGCGAAGGTGGCGAAGGCGCACGCGAAGTTCCGCGCCTTCGACTACTCCTCGGCGCGTAACCGGGAGCGTCCGTCCGCGCCGAAGCAGGTGGAGGAAATCGGCGGCGCGGGTTCCTATCAGCGATCCGTGGCGGCGGGCCTCGCGGGCATCGCCCGTGGCGATTACGAGAAGATCGTGCTCGCCCGCGCGCAGCGGCTGACGACGCCCGAGCCGTTTCATCCGCTCGGCGTGCTCAACCACCTGCGGCAGCGCTATCCGGGGTGCTACGCGTTTTCCGTCGCGAACGGTCGCGGCCAGAGTTTCATCGGCGCCTCGCCCGAGCGGCTGGTGCGCGTGGCCGAGGGTCGCATGCACACCGAAGCGCTCGCCGGCTCGGCGCCGCGCGGGCAGTCGGCCAGCGAGGACGCCGCCTTGGCGCGCCGGCTGATGCAGGACGAGAAGGAACGGCGCGAACATCGCTTCGTGATCGGGTCGATCGCGCGCCGAGTGGCGGATCTCGGCATCGTGCTCGAACATGCCGAGCAGCCGCGCCTGCTGGCGCTCGCCAACGTGCAGCACCTTCACACGCCGATCAGCGCCGCGTTGCCGGATGGCGGGCACATCCTCGATCTGCTGGCCCGGCTGCACCCGACTCCGGCGGTCGGCGGCACGCCGCGCGAGGCGGCGGTGGCGGCGATTCCGCGGCTGGAACCGTTCGCCCGCGGCCTCTACGCCGGCACCTGCGGCTGGGTGGATCATCGCGGCGGCGGCGAATTTTTCGTCGGTCTGCGCTCCGCGCTGGTCGATGGCTGCACGGCGACGGCCTATGCCGGTGCCGGCATCGTCGCCGGCTCGGACCCGGAAAAAGAATTCGCGGAGACGGAGCTGAAGTTCAAAGCTCTGATCGAAGCCCTGACTGAGGCATGAGTGCGCTCCAACTCGACTATCGCAATGTGAACTCTCTCTGGGCGAGCGTGCTCGTGGAGACGTTGGTGCGCGCCGGGGTGCAGCAGGCCGTGATTTCGCCCGGCTCGCGTTCGACACCCCTGACGGTCCAGTTCGCGGCTCATCCCGGAATCGAGGCGATTCCGGTGTTGGACGAGCGGTCGGCGGCGTTCTTTGCGTTGGGCTTGGCGCGACGCTCGGGTCGTCCGGTTGTGTTGCTGTGCACGAGTGGCACAGCGGGCGCGAACTACTTCCCGGCGATCATCGAGGCGCGGGAGAGCGGAGTGCCGCTGGTGGTGATCACGGCGGATCGGCCACCGGAGATGCGCGAATGTCGGTCGGGCCAGACCATCGACCAGCAGAAGATTTTCGGCGGTTACGTGGAATTCTATCACGAACTCGCTGTCCCGGAGGCGACGCTTCCGCTGCTGGCCTATCTGCGGCAGACGGTCGTGCACGCCGTCGAGCGCACGCGGTGGCCGGTGGCCGGTCCGGTGCATCTCAACGCGCCGTTCCGTGATCCGCTTCCGCCCGTCGCGGACGGCAGCGCGGCGGCGCTCGAAGGCAAAATCACCGCACGCTTCTTCGCCGGGATTAATACGATTGTGGTGCGGCGCGAGAGGCGCACGACACTCACGCTCGGCGGACGCGGCGTCATCGTTGCGGGCCAAGCCCGGCCCGCCGATGCACGGGCCTATGCGCGGGCGATCGGGCGCCTCGCGCGGCAACTCGGCTGGCCGGTGATCGCAGATGGATTGTCGCCGCTGCGGAATTTCCGGCGCGAAGTGCCGGGTTTGGTCACGACTTACGACGTCATCGCGCGCTCGGCGGTGGCGCAGGGCGCGTTGCGGCCGGAGCAGGTGCTGTGTCTGCACGAGTGGCCGACGAGCAAGACGCTGCGCCAGTGGTTGCAGGCGGCCGATGCGCCCGTGACGCTGGTGACGGAGCGAAAAGACAATGCGGATGCCCTCCACGCGCGCACGCAGATCGTCCGCGCGGACGTCACTGGGCTCAAGGTGCAGGTGCGGCGCCGTGCGCCACGCGCTTGGGCGCAAACGTGGGCCGCGGCGGAAGGGCAGGCCGCGGGGGCGTTGCGGCGTGGGCTGACCCGGGCGGATTTTCTCTTTGAGGGACTGGTCGCGGCGCGACTGCCCGCGCTGTTGCCGCGCGACACGGTGATGATGGTTGCGAACTCCATGCCCGTGCGCGACGTCGAGTATTTTTGGCCGGCGAACGACCGCGCACACACGGTGCACTGCAACCGCGGTGCCAACGGCATCGATGGCAACGTCTCGACGGCGCTCGGCTTGATGCATGGACGCGCGGCGGGCGTGCTGCTGACGGGCGATCTCGCCTTCCTGCACGATGCCAATGCGCTGCTGTTGGCGAAGAAATTCCGCGGCAGCCTCACGGTCATCGTGATCAACAACGACGGCGGAGGCATCTTCGGACACTTGCCGGTGGCGCAATTCGAACCGCCGTTCGAGGAGTTTTTCGCCACGCCGCAGGCGGTGGATCTGGGCAAACTTTGCGCCGCGCACGGCGTGCGACACGTCAGCGTGAGCGATTTGCGGCAACTCGAGACGTTGCTCGCTCAGCCGCCCAAGCGCGGCGTGCGCGTGCTCGAGGTGCGCACTGACCGGAAGCGCGATGCGGCGTTCCGCAAGGCGCTGTTCGCGGAAGTAGCGTCGCGGTTAAATTGAATTTGGGGCGGGGGCTCCGAACCCCGCTTCGGACGTGCGGTTACCTCCGCACCAAGGCAGGGTCGGCGCCCGCTCTCCAATTTCCCGGTGCGATCAGATTCGTGTCGCTACAGCTGGATCGGCATGCCGACCTCGATGATCTGCATCGGAGGGAGGCGGTAGTAATCACGCGCCTGCCGGGCGTTACGGCTGAGGAAGGCGTAGAAATGCTTTTGCCACTCGAACATCTGGGTGTTGCCGCCGGTGATGATCATCTCGCGGTTGAAGTAGTAGGTGGCCTCGTTGAGTTTCAGCGGCACGCCGGCGGCCTTCACTTGCTCCATGAGACGGGCGACATCGGGAGATTCCATGTAGCCGTAGCGGCCGACGGCGCGCCAGACGCCGCAGCCGATCTCGACCACGGTGAGACGCTCGGCGTCGGCGATCTTGGGCACCTCCTCGGTCACGACGCTGAGGAGAATGATGGTCTCCTGGAGGACTTTGTTGGCCTTCAAATGGTGCAGCAGCACGAGCGGTGTGCCGCGCGGATTGCCGGCCATGAAGACGCCGGTGCCGCGCACGCGGGTGAGGTGCTCGCTGCGGGCGATGTCGCACAATTCGGTGTCGGTGATCTCGTTGGCGTAGATGCGGCGGAAAATCTCCGTTTTGCCGATCTTCCACGTCGTCATTATCGCGACGGCGCCGGCGGCGATGAAGATCGGGAGCCAGCCGCCGTCGAAGAATTTGTGCAGGTTTGCGTAGAAGAAGACGACGTCGATGAAGAGGAACACCGAGCAGAGAATCGTGATCTGCCAGAGTGCCCACCGCCAAGCGCGGCGCATGACGACGAAGAGGATCAGGGTCGTGACGATCATCGTGGCTGTCACCGCGATGCCGTAGGCCGCCGCGAGCCGGCTCGAAGAGCCGAAGCCCCAGACGGTGGCGATCGAGCCGAGGGCCAGCGTGATGTTGACCAAAGGCAGGTAAATCTGGCCGATGTGCTCGCTGCTGGTGTGCTGCACGGTCAGGCGCGGAAAGTAGCCGAGCTGGATCGCCTGCCGAATGAGCGAATACGCGCCCGAGATGAGCGCCTGGCTGGCGATGATGGCGGCGACGATGGAGAGGGCGAGCAACGCGTAGCGCAGCGGGCCTTCGGGCGCCAGTTCGAGGAAGGGGTTCACCACGGCATCGCCGCGGCTGAGGACGTTCGCCCCTTGGCCGAAGTAATTCAGCGTCAGGCCCGGCAGCACGACTCCATACCAAGCGACCTTGATGGCGCGGCGGCCGAAGTGACCCATGTCGGCGTAGAGTGCCTCGACGCCGGTGACGGCGAGCACGACCGAGCCGAGCAGCAGCGTGACCTGCTCCGGGTGCGTGAACAGCAGGTCGAGTCCGTGGATCGGATTCAGCGCGCGCAGCACCATCGGGTTTTGCACGATGTGCCACAGGCCGAGCAACCCGAGCACGGCGAACCACACCAGCATGACCGGCCCGAAGATGCGGCCGATGAAATGCGTGCCGCGATGCTGGAAGGCGAACAGGCCCGCGAGGATGACGCAGGCGATGAAAGGCACGTAGCGGTCCACGGCAGGCCAGACCAGTTTGAATCCTTCGCTCGCGCTCAACACGGTGATGGCCGGAGTGATGACCGCCTCGCCGCACAGCATGGCTGCGCCGACGAGCACGATGAAGGTTCCCAGTCCCAGCGCACCGCTGGTCGTGCGATCGAGCCGGCTCAGGGAGAGCAGCGCGAAGATACCGCCTTCGCCGCGATTGTCGGCATGGAGCACGAACAGCGTGTATTTCACGCTCACGACCATCACCAGCGACCAGAAGATCAGGGAGAGCACGCCGATGACCGCCTGCGCATGCTCGACGGGAGGCAAATGATGCAGGCACTCGCGGATGGTGTAGAGCGGGCTCGTGCCGATGTCGCCAAACACCACGCCGAGGGCGCCCAGCGCCAGTCCCTTGTTCACGAAGCTTTGCCTGCTCCCTTGGCCGTTGGTCTGCATGAAGGGCGCATTGTCGCCAACACCGGGGCCGGTCCAAGCTGTTTCGGGCCGACGGGCAAAAAGCGCTTGACCACCGCGAGGCGAAAAATGCGGACGGCCCGCGAAAACATTTGCGGCTCAGGGGCTTTCGTATTGCTGTGCGGCATGATTCCCGCGTGGCAAACGGTCAAAACCTACGAAGATATTCTTTATCAGAAGGCGGGCGGCATCGCCAAAATCACGATCAACCGTCCCGAGAAGCGGAACGCTTTCCGGCCGCAGACGGTGTTCGAACTGCACGAGGCGCTGCTCGACGCGCGTGAGGACCAGAAGATTGGCGTCGTGCTCCTGACGGGTGCCGGCCCGGCCAAGGACGGCAAGTATGCCTTCTGCGCCGGCGGCGACCAATCGGTGCGCGGCCATGGCGGCTACATCGACGCCAAGGGCGTGCCGCGGCTGAACATTCTCGAGGTGCAGAAGCTCATCCGCTCCATGCCCAAGGTGGTGATCGCGCTCGTTGCGGGCTACGCGATCGGCGGCGGCCACGTGCTGCATGTGATGTGCGACCTCACCATCGCGGCGGACAACGGCATCTTTGGCCAGGTCGGCCCGAAGATGGGCAGCTTCGACGGCGGTTTCGGCTCCAGCTACTTGGCGCGCATGGTCGGCCAGAAGAAGGCGCGCGAGATCTGGTTCCTCTGCCGCCAATACAACGCGCAGGAAGCGCTCGCGATGGGGCTCGTCAACAAGGTCGTGCCCGTCGCCGAGCTCGAGGCCGAGGGCGTGGCGTGGGCCAAGGACATTCTCCAACGCAGCCCGCTCGCGATCCGCTGCCTCAAGTCCGCGTTCAATGCCGAGCTGGATGGCCAGAGCGGTGTGCAGGAACTCGCCGGCAACGCCACCATGCTCTACTACATGACCGAGGAGGCGAAGGAGTTCATGACGGCGCAGAAGGAAAAACGGAAACCCAAGGCGGAGCAGTTCCCCTGGCTTCCCTGAGCGAACGCTGCGCGGCATCAGGCGCGCGACGCCGGTAGCGAATGCACGACTTTCTGGGCGACAGCCATGCGGTCGTCGCGTCGGCGCCAACGGACCTCAGCCGTGCGTGGTGTCGCTCATGTCGGCCCAGACGACGAGCCATCCGCTTTCCTGATCGACGTAGACGATGGGAGTGGCTTCTCCGACCGCCACCTCAACGTAGTCGGCGTGCGCCAGACCAGCGAGGGGCGACGGTTCGATCGCGACACCCGACGGCTCTGCCACCGGCGTCGGGCGGGCGAGGACGAAGGCCAGCGCAATCGCGGCCGCAGCGGCCAGCGGCGTGGCAAACCAGAGCAACGGAGTCGGCTGGCGCCGTCGGGCTTGGGCGGGACGCGTCTCGCGGAGGCGGCCTTGCAGCTGGCGCCACTCGGCGTCGACGTCGGGCAACGTGACCCCGGCGATCTCGGTGCGCAGCGCGGCGAGCGATGCGGTGAGGTCGGCTTGCAGCTGCCGGCACGGGGCGCACTCCGCCAAGTGCCGCTCGAGCCCGGCGCGCTGCTCTGCGGTCAGCGTGCCGTCGCGTGCGGCGAGGAGGAGAGGTTCAACGTGGCGGCAGTTCATGGCGGGAGGTCCGGAGGGGCGGACAAAGTTTGGGCGAGGTGGTGTTACCACCGGCGGTGGTGGTGCGGGCGCTCGTAAGCGACCCAGACGCGGTCGCGGCGCAGCACGTAGTGGCCGGGGATGCACACGCGGATGCGGCGACCGTGTTCGTAGCGGATCTCCCAGGTCTCGGGGACCCAGTGACGCACGGTGACAGTCTTCCAGTAGCCGCGGTCGTCCCGGGGACCGTAGTCGCGGTCGTGGACGACGATGGTTGTCTCGTGCGGCGGTTCGAAGGTGCGGCTTTCGTTGATGGCGGCCCCGAGGATGAGGCCGCCGAGGAAGCCCCCGATGGCGGCAATCTCCTTGTCGCCCGCCTGGACCGGCTTGGGCACAAGAGTGAGGGCGGCGACGGCGGCGAGAACAAGAGCGGTGATTCTGGTCTTCATAGGTGTCTCCTGGTTGGGTTCGCTCCTTGCGACGTCGCTCGTCGGCGGGTTATTCAAAAAATCTTGGCGGGTAAAACGGGCCACGCTGCGCCGCTCAGCGGGCGACGAGAATGACGGCGTAAACCTCGCCGGGCTTCCGGCCTGTCGGCATGCCGCCGATGATGGCGGGCGCGCCGGGGTTTAGCTTGAGGCCTGTGTCCATCAACGTGCGTCCGCCGATCTTGTCGGCCCAGCGGACGCGGAGCTTGAGGGCGCTGTCGGCGGCGGCGGTGAGGTCGAGTTCGTGGCCTTGGCCAATGACGAGGGTGGTGCGGGCGCCGGCGGCGAGGGTGTCGGTGTCGCTGCCTTGGAAAGTGAACGACTCGAAGCGCAACAGGCCGCGGAGTTTGGCTTCGTAGGGCGCGAGGCGTGGGTCGCGCTTGGCCGAGGGCTCGTTGGAGGCCGTGATGAGGATGGCCTGCAGCCGGGCAGGCGCGGCGGCTTGGGCGGGCGGGACCAGCGTCGTCACGAGCGCGACGAGCGCGAGCGTGCAGAGGAAGCGGGCAGTGTTCATGGTGTTTCCTTGAATTTTTGCGCCAGTTGGCGCCGGGCGTGATAAAGACGGGACATCACCGTGCCGACGGGCAGGGACAGGGCGGCGGCGACTTCCTCGTAGGAAAAACCCTGCAGCTCACGCAGCGTCAGCGCGGCGCGGAGCTTTGGGGGCAGGGCGGCGAGTGCGCGGTGGAGCCGCGCGGAGCGCTCCGAGGACTCGGCCTCGTCGCGCGCGGTGGTCTGGGTCGCGGGTTCCGCGACGCCGGGATGATCTTCGCCGGGAGAGGCGAAGGGCAGGAAACGATCATACCAGCGGCGGCGCTTGCGCAGGTGATCGAGCGCCTTGCGCACGGCGATGGGGTGGACCCAGGTGGTGAACTTGGAGGCGCCGCGGAAATTTTTGAGTTCCTTCCACACGGTGAGCCACACCTCCTGACAAATGTCCCGGGCGTCGTGCTCGTTGTGCACGATCGCATAGATGACGCGGAAAGTCGGCTCGTAATGCAACCGCATGAGCGCGCCGAACGCCGCTTCCTCGCCCGCCTGCGCGCGGGCCACGAGGGCGAGGGTCTCGTCAGGCTGGGCGTCGGGGGCGTTCACGGCGGGTGAAAGAAATGCGGCGACTCGCTCAGTGGATGAGCGTGGCGGTGGCCGCGAGCGGCAGGTCGACGTGGAGGAGACTCCGGTTGAGCGCGCGGGATGGCCCGTCGTGGCAAAAGGCGTAGGCCTCACCGAGCGCGACATGCGGCGCGGCGTTCTCGTCGAACAGCACGTGTTGGAACGTCGGCGCTGCCGCCGCCCAAGCCGGAGCCGGTTCCACGCGCGCGACTTCACCCAGGCAGCGGGCGCCGTCGTCGGTCGCGAGGAGTTGCTGCAACATCGCCTCGCCGTGCCCGGCGCGCGCGCACACGACTTCGCCGCGGGAGAATTCAAGTTCGATGTCCTCGATTGCCACGCCGGCATACAGCAGCGGGCGCGCGGTGCGGAGCACGCCGGTGGCCGAGTCTTTGTCCGGGGCCGTGAAGACTTCCTCCGTCGGCAGATTGGCGACGAAGGGCACGCCGCGGCGCGTGGTCAGTTGCGCAGTGCACCAACGATGCTGGGGCGGAAGTTTCACGGCGAGATCGGTGCCGGCGCCGAGGTAGCGGAGGCCGGTCGGTCGGTTGGCGTTGAGCGCATCGCGGCGCTGCGCAAGAGCGAGCAGGTGATCCGACCAGCGTTCAAGGGCGACGGGCTGAGTCGGTTCGGAGAGGCGCTGGCAGCGGAAGGCGGCGAAAGTGGCATCCCATAATGCCGTGAGACGCATCTCGGCGGGTAGAAATTCAAAAGCTGCCGCTGCCCAGCCGGGCGAGGGAGCGGGCACGCAGGTCCAGTTCGTGGCGCCGCCGATGAGCTGCTGCGCGATCGGCCCGAAGCATTCCCAAGCGATCTGCTTGGCTTGAGCGACGTCGGCAGCTGGCAGGCCGGCCATCAGGCGCGGGTGCGTGCCGGTGAGGAAGAGCAGGGCGTCGCCGTGCTCGATGGCCCGTTGCATCCGGGCCGCGTTGGCTGCGAGTGAGGTCTGAAGCGCGCGCCAAGCGCGGCGCTCGACGTGATCGCGCAGGTGGGCGGGGTCGCCCCAAATCACGTCGAGTGGCTCCTCTTGTTCCGTGCACGTGCGGGCGGCGGCGCGCACGGCCTCGACGATCACCTCGGCGCTGCGGGCCACGCCGTGCAATTCGTAGGGATCGTGCACGAGCAGGCGTTGGCCGGGTTGGAGATTCAGCCCGATCCGCACGACGACGTCGGCCATTTGACGCAGGCAGCTGGAGAAATCGGGCAGCATGTCCGTCAGCAAAGACCAAATCGCCGGGAAATTTCCGGCGCGGCTTCTTGGGATCTAGCGCGGGCACTCGCGCTGGATTGGCCGGTGGCGGGCGCGCCGTGGAGGAGAACGAGGTGCATAAAAAAGCCAGCGAGCGCGAGGCTCGCTGGCGAGAGAAGGGATGACGAGCCGTTACTTGCCGAGGCTCTGGCGGAGGTCGTCGAGCTGGCCGGCGGAGCCGAGCAGCACGTTGCGCGAGGCGATGAACTTCGCGTATTCCTCCATGTAAACCTTGCCGGGCGGACGGAAGTCGAACTCGGCGGGCTTGTCGCGGAAGAACTCGCGGTGCACGCGCGTCCAGACGAGGCGGCCGTCGGTGTCGATGTTGATCTTGGCGACGCCGAGCTTGGCGGCGGGGAGATACTCGTTCACGTCGACGCCCATCGAGCCGGCGATCTGGCCGCCGGCGGCGTTGATGCGGGCAACCTCGTCCTGCGGCACGCTGGAGGAGCCGTGCATGACGAGCGGGAAGCCGGGCATGCGGGCCTTGATCTTCTCGAGCACGTCGAAATGGAGGGACTGCTTGCCCTTGAACTTGAAGGCGCCGTGCGAGGTGCCGATGGCGCAGGCGAGGGAGTCACAGCCGGTGAGCTTGACGAATTCCTCGGCCTCGGCCGGGTTCGTGAGCGTGGCGTGGCCGTCCTCGACCTTGATGTCCTCCTCGACGCCGCCGAGCATGCCGAGCTCGGCTTCGACGGAGAGGCCCTTCTTGTGGGCGGCGTCGACGACGCGCTTGGTGATTTCGACGTTCTTGGCGAAGGGATCGTGCGAGGCATCGATCATGACCGAGCTGTAGAAGCCCGAGTTGATGCAGTCGTAGCAGGTCTCCTCGTCGCCGTGGTCGAGGTGGACGGCGAAGATGGCCTCGGGGAAGATGTCATCGGCGGCGCGGATGATCGCCTCGAGCATCTTCTTGTCGGTGTATTTGCGCGCACCCTTCGAGATCTGGATAATGAAGGGGGCCTTGGACGCGATGGCACCGCGGAACAGGCCCATGGCCTGCTCGGCGTTGTTGATGTTGTAGGCGCCGATGGCGTATTTGCCGTAGGCGTGCTTGAAGAGCTGGGCGGTGGTAACGATCATGACGAGGCGTTGATTTACCCCGAAACCCGCCAACCCGACAAGAGCAATGTGCCCTTCACCCCTTCGGGGGAGGGGTTGATGACGCATTGGCGGCGCCGCTGGCGCCACCGCTTTGCCCGCCGGCGCGAGGGGGCTGATTTTGAGTGCGCATCAATTGGCTTAGTCGCGCCTGCGCTTGTTGCTGCTCCTGATAGGCCTTCAAACTGCTCACTTGTTCGGCGGTGAGGAACGCTGAGGCCTGCTGGATCGCGGCATCGGTGATGGGCGCGCCGGACAGACTGATCGAGCCGAAGCGACCAGCGAGCGCGACCACGCCGTTGCGATTTGACTGGGCGGGCGCGTTGGCGGCCAGCACGTCCACCAGCGCGCTGGTTTGCTGGGGCGAGAGTTGCTGCATGGTCGGCAACACGTTGTTGAACTGGCTGACCAAGGAGCGCTGCGGGCCGGTGCGCTCGTAGTCTTGGTATTGCTGGTAGGCGTTCTCGCCGAGCAGCGCGCGGATGCTGCCGTCGATCTCCTGTTGGGTGGCTTGCATGAGCGCGCGGATCTCGTCGCGGCTTTCGCGCCCGGTGAGGCCTTGCGAGCGCGCGGCGGCGAGCACGTCGCCGACAGCGGCCTGCCTCTCCGCGAGCAGATTGCGGAGCTGATCAGTCTGCGCGGGCGAGAGGTTGAGGGCGCGGAAAAGGGCGCTGTAATTGGCGTCGACCTGACCGCGCTGCACGAGGCCGAGCAGGCGCTGCGCTTCCGGCGTGTCGAGCGCCGCCATCAGGCGGTTGAAGCCGTCGCGACGGCCGGGAGGTCCGCCGCGCGGTTCGTCCGGGCCGGGCACGTTGAAGTCGGGTGTCTCGGTCTGGATCGTGGTCGTGCCGTCGGTGGAGCCGATGGCGCGGAGGCGGGCTTCCATTTCTTTGCGCCGGCGCTCGGCCTCCCAGAGTTTCTTGCGCAGCTCGGAGCGTTCCTGTTCGAGCGACTCGGCGGCGGCGCGGGCGTGGCGCAACGAGGTCTGCTGCTGCACGGCGTAGAAGACGCTCGTGGCGGTGGTCAGGACGAGGACGAGCAGGAGGAGACGAGCGGGCGTGCGCATGCCGGAAAGACGCCGGCAACGAACCAAGGTTTCGCCGCCGGTGCGAGTGCAAACGCGGACTGCGCTGGAGCGACCGGGCGATCTCCGGGCGCTCCGTGCGGCCTCAGCGCGGCGGGAACTCGAAGTCGGCCTTGTCCTGTTTTTGCGAGAGGACGAGGTAGGCGCTGAACTTGTTGCCGCGCTTGGAGACGAAGTTCTCGATCAGGTCGCTGCGGCCGTCGGTGAGGAGCTTCTGCACTTGGGCGGCGGGCAGCTCCACTTCACAGAGTTTCTTCGAGAGCTTGAAGACCTGACGGTTGTCCTGGTCGGGCTTGCGGACGTAGTAGGCGTCGCCGAGCTCGACGAGCTGGCCGCCGGCGTGGACCTTGCTTTCGCCGAGGACGGTGGCCTTGGAAAGATCGACCTTGGCGCGGGCCTTGCGCTCGATGGGTTTGCCGTCCTTGTCGAGTTTCGGGGCGCGCGGCGGGAATTCCCAGGCGAACTTGGCGCCCTCCTTCTTGAGGAACGCGCTGAACGGACGGCCTTTCTTGGAGATAAAGTTCTCGATGAGGTCGGTCTTGCCCTCGCTGACGAGCTTGATGGCCTGCTCGGGCGCGATGGCCTTCTGACACATGAGGCGACCGATGCGGAAGGTCTGCTCCCAAGTGCCATCGGGCTTCGGCTCGCGCACGATGTAGCTGCTACCGTTTTCGCAAAGTTGGGCGCCGGTCTTGGGATCGGTCCAGAACGGGGTGAGCGTGCCGATGTCGACCTTGTCGCCGAAATCGAACTCGGTCTTCCACTTGACGGACTTCGTGCCGTCCTTGGCCTCCTCCTCGACGCGCGCGAGCTTGAGCACGGCGGAGAAACGGTTGCGGGTCTTGGCGGAAATGAAGCCGTCGAGCGGGCCGACCTTGCCGGTGGTGACGAGCTCCTTGACCTCGTGCTCCTCGATGCGGCGGCCGCCGACGACCTTGTAGATCATGAACTCGCCGTCGTGCGACTTGTAGCCGCGCAGCGTCTCGCGGAGAGGCTTACCATCGGTGGGCGAGGGAATGTCGGTCTCACGGGCGATGGAGTCGTCTTCCTCGAAACCCTTCACGCGTTCGATAATGCCCTTCGTCTCCTTGACGATCTGAGCCATGAACTCGGCGCGGGAATACTTGCCGTGCTCCATCTGGCGGAGGTGGAACTCCCATTCGCCCGTCATGGCGGGGCTGGTGATGTCCTCGGCCTTCACGGCGGTGAGAAACTGCATGACCTGCTCGGCCTTGGCGGTGGGGACGAGCTCGCGTTGGTTGCGGTCGATATACTTCTGGTAGATGAGGCCGTCGATGGTGTCGGCGCGGGTGGCGGGCGTGCCGAGGCCGCGCTCCTTCATGGCTTCGGCGAGCTCCTCGTCGTCGACGAGTTTGCCCGCGGTCTCCATCGCGGAGAGCAACGTGGCTTCCGTGTAGCGCGGTGGCGGCTTGGTGGTTTCCTCGTGGAGCTTGGCGGCGACGGTCTTGGCGCGCTGGGCGTCCTCGGACGTGAGGGCGGGCAGGGCCTTCGAGTCGGCCGAGTCGTCATCGACGGTCTGCTTGCCGTAAACCTCGAGCCAGCCTGCGGAGGTCAGCACCTTGCCGTCGGTCTTGAATGTGTGGCCGGCCACGACGCTGAGGCGCGTGGTGACATCGAACTCGGCTGACGGGTGAAACACCGCGACGAAGCGCCGCGCGATCATGTCGAAGATCTTCGCCTCGGCCTCGTCGAGGTGCTTGGCCTCGTGCGTCGTGGGGATAATGGCGAAGTGGTCGGAGACCTGCGCGTTGTTGAAGATGCGCTTGTTGAACTGAACCCAACCGCGCTCGAGCACGCGCTGGGCGTGCGGAGCGAGGGCGCCGTGCAGGTTGGCGAGCGTCTCCCGGACCACGGGCATGTAGTCCTCGGGCAGCGCGCGCGAATCCGTGCGCGGGTAGGTGATCATCTTGTGCTTCTCGTAGAGCGCCTGGGCGATCTGGAGGGTGCGCTTGGCCGGGAAACCGTAGCGGCCGTTCGCCTCGCGCTGCAACGTGGTCAGGTCGTAGAGGCGCGGGGCGATCTGCGTGGTGGGCTTCTTCTCCTCGCTGACGCTGGCGAGCGGCTGACCCTGGCAGGCGGCGAAGACGGCCTCGGCGGCGGCCTTGTCCCAGAGCCGGTCGACGCGGTCGTGTTCATCGTCGCCGCGCTTGAAATCCGGGCGCTGATAGACGCCTTCGTAGCCGCCCTTGGCGATCTCGAAGCCCGCGGTGACGCGCCAGTAGCCGCGGGGCTGGAAATTGCGGATCTCGAGCTCGCGCGCATAGACGATCGCGAGGGTGGGAGTCTGCACGCGGCCGACGGAGGCGACGTTGCCGGCGCGGGAGCCGAACATGCGCTTGGTGATGGCGCGGGTGCCGTTGATACCGATGAGCCAGTCGGCCTCGCTGCGCGAGCGGGCGGCGTCGGCGAGTCCCTGCATCTCGGCGTCGTCCCGCAGACGCGAGAAGGCCTCGCGGATGCCCTCGTTGGTCATCGAGGAGAGCCAGAGGCGGCGGACAGGATGCTTGTTCTTCGCGAGCAGCGCGAGGTTCTTGAAAATGAGTTCGCCTTCGCGGCCGGCGTCGCAGGCGTTGATGACTTCCTTGAGATCCTTCCGGGCGATGAGCTTCTTGAGCTGGTTGAACCGCTCCTTCGAGTCCTCGATCGGCTTGAGTTCGAACTTTTCCGGGATGATGGGAAGCGTCTCGAGGCGCCAGAAACCGTATTTCTTCTTGTCGATGTCCTCGGGCATCTGGAGTTCCACGACGTGGCCGACCGCGGAGGAGATGACGTATTCGTCGTTCTCGTAGTGGTCGCCCTTCTTGGGAACCTTGCCGAGCGCTCGGGCGATGTCTGCAGCCACGGACGGCTTCTCGGCGATGATGAGGGACTTCATGGGAGGGCGAGCGGTTACGCACGGGCGAGCCGGATTTCAAGCACTACTTTTTTGCCCGAGACGCGCGCGCGTGTGCGCACGCGGGTAGGGGCACGCTCGCGCGCGCGAGGGAAACGCGACCGGTTTGCCGGCTGAACGCACGCATGATTTAGATTGCTTGGACGCAATGAAAACCACGGTGCCGCACGCGCTCACTGCATTCCGCGAAGTTCGCTATCGCGGGCCGGCTTATGGGCCGGGTCAACGCGTCGCCGCAGTGATGGGCTGCAGGGACTCGGATTCGCAGTCGGTAGAGGAATGCGCCTGCGGGGCGTCCGTCGGTTCCGTGAGGAGATAACGCCAGACCGGGGTGAAGACGTTCGCGTGGCGCGGGTTCATCACGGAGGTGTGCGCGGTCTTGGAATCGAGTTTCGTGCCGGGGTGATTTGTCGTGAGGATGCGCGAGTGACGATAGGGCGGCTGCGCGCGATCGACGTCCACGGCCGGGCCGAATTGCTCGAGGTTGAGTGCGCGGAGGTTCGCCCCCTGTTGCTCGGGAGAGCAGCCTTGTCGATCCTGCTCATGGTTGAAGGTGAAGAAGCGCTCTTTCGGCGTGGCCGAAGGGAGGCTGAGCCACGCGGCCGGCGCATCGTGGGCGAGGCTGTAATCCTTCGGGCTGCCGGTGCAAATCACGCGCGCCACGCGGTGGTGCAGCGCGATGAGCGCGGCATGGCCGCCGCCCTGCGATTGGCCCGCGACGGCGATGGCTTCCCATTGCGGCGCGCCGTCGGCGGTGAGGAAGCGGCCCCAGTCGCCCGCGGCGTCCGTTCTCACGAGATACTGCAGCAGGTGCACCAGTCGGCTTTCGATGCTGTCGTGGCGGCTGACGGTGAGGTGCTTCGATTCGCCGCCGAAGATCAAGGCGCGGCGGAAACGCTCGAACTCATGCGGATCGGGGTCGCGGCGGCAGACGGTGGCGGATTTGTCGTTCGGGTATTTCAGCACGATGGCGTGGTAGCCGAGGCGAGCGGCGAGCTCGCAGAAATGGCCGGCTCCGCCCGGGCCTTCGCCGCTCGTGCCGGGCGGCTGGGTGCCGGGAATCCAGAGCAGGAGAGTCTGCCGGTCGGCGGCGGCGCCTTCCCGGCGCGCCAGCACGTCGTGGTCCACGTAGGCATAGTGCGAAAAGTCGGCCTGCGTGATTTTGGGGTCGGTCTCGCTCGCCCGAATCTTCAACACCTGCACCGAATCGGCGCGCGCTGTCTCTAGGGGAGGCGTGGCGAAAGCGCAGGGCGCGGCGAGCAACCAGACCAGACTGCGCCACAGCTTTTTCATCGCGCCCGGATCGATGTCAGAACGCTTACGCCCCGATTTCCTTCAGCGAGGCGTCGAGCGCGGCGAGGAGCTCGGCCATGGTGGCCTCGGTTTCGTCGCCCATGTTCGAGATGCGGAAGGTCTGGCCCTTGAGCTTGCCGTAGCCGCCGTCGATGAGGAAGCCGCGCGCTTTCAACTGGGTGTTCAGCGCGGGCAGGTCGATGCCCCGGGTGTTGGCGAAACAGTTGAGCGAGACCGAGCCGAAACCTTCCTGCGGAAACAATTTGAAGCCGCGCGCGAAACCCCACTCGCGCACGAGGCGGTTGAGCCGCGCGTGGCGGGCGAAGCGCGCCTCGAGTCCTTCGGCGGCGATGTCTTCGAGCTTGGATTGCAGCGCGTAGATCAGCGGGATCACCGGCGTGCTGGGTGTCATGCCGCCTTCGTGGTTCTTCTGGAACTCGACGAGGTCGAAATAGTAGCCGCGCGCGGGCGCGGTGGCGGCGCGGGCGAGGGCGCGCGCGGAGACGGAGAACACCGCCATGCCCGGCGGCAGCGCGAGAGCCTTCTGCGAGCCGGCGAGCACGATGTCGAGGCCGAGCGCGTCCTGATTGATCGGCAGAGCGCTGAGCGAGCTGACGGTGTCGACGATGCTGATGACGTCCGGGAATTCCCGCAGCACGGCCGCCAACGCGGGCAGGTCGCTCATGCAGCCGCAGGATGTCTCGTTGTGGATGATCGTCACGGCGTCGTAGCCTCCGCGGGCGAGCTCGGCGCGGAGCGCAGCCGGATCGACGGGCTGGCCCCACTCGGCCTGCAGGCCGTGGGCTTCGAGGCCGCAACGGCGGGCGACGTCGAGCCACTTGTCCGAGAACGCGCCGTTCATGCAGCAAAGAACTTTTCGGCGGACGACGTTGCGCAGGGCGCCTTCCATCACGCCCCAGGCGCTGCTGGTGGAGAGGAAGACGCCGTTGCGGGTGCCGAAGAGCGATTGCAGGCCCGGCTGGAGCGAACGGTAGAGCGAGATGAAGTCGCCGCTGCGATGACCGATCATCGGGCGCGCCATGGCGCGGAGCGTTTTCTCGGAGACGGCGATGGGGCCGGGGATGAAGAGCTTGTAGGACATCGGGGAGAGGCCGGAGTTGATTGTTGCGACGCCGGCGGCTACTTGAGAATAACCATGCCCCGTCCCTCCGCCGTCAAAGCCAATTAACGTCATGCTCCGCCGCTGGATTCGCCAAAAAACGAACGAGTTCGAGCAGTTCGGCATCGACGTGATCATGGGCAAGCGGGAAGGGCTCGGGCCGCTGCTCTTTGCGGCGTTCCTGCAGGCGTGCTCCTTTCTTTTCAGCGGCATTGTGCAGCTCCGGCTCTGGCTCTACCGGCAGCGGATCTTCCACGACACGCCGCTCGGCTGCCTCGTCGTGGTGGTGGGCAACCTGACCGTCGGCGGCACGGGCAAAACCCCGATCGTGGAGATGTTCGCCCGCGCGCTGCGCGACCGCGGGCGCAAGGTCGCCATCCTCAGCCGCGGCTACAAGAGCAAGGCCCCGCCGCTCTGGCAGCGTTGGTGGCACGGCTTCACGCACCAGGAAGAGGAGCCGCCGCGCATCGTGAGCGACGGCACGCGCGTGTTGCTCGACTCGGAGCTGGCGGGCGACGAGCCGTTCATGCTGGCGAAGAACCTGCCTGGCGTCGTCGTGCTCGTGGACAAGGACCGCGTGAAGGCCGGCGCCTACGCCATCAAGCGCTTCGGCTGCGACACGCTCGTGCTCGATGACGGCTTCCAATATCTGCCGCTCAAGGGCCGGCTGAACCTGCTGCTCGTCGACAAGACCAACCCCTTTGGCAACGGTTTCCTGCTGCCGCGTGGCATCCTGCGCGAGCCGGTGAAGCACCTGAAGCGCGCCTCCTACGTTTTTCTCACCAAGTCGAACGGACGCCGCGACGAGGAACTGGAGCAGCTCATCCGCCGCCACAACCCGGCGGCCGAGATCATCGAATGCGCGCACCGCCCGCAGTTCCTGCAACGCGTCGGCTCGGACGAGCGCCGTCCGCTCGAGGATCTGAAGGGGCGCCCGATCGCGGCGTTCAGCGGCATCGCGACGCCGGAGAGTTTCGAGCGCTTCCTGCGCGAGGGCGGGGCGCGGCTGGTGCATGCGCGGCGGTTCCTTGATCACTACCGGTTCACGCACGAGGACCTGGTGGAAATCTTTGCGGACGCGCAGCGCGCCGGAGCGGAATTCATCGTCACGACCGAGAAGGATGCTGTGCGCATCGCCGCCTCGGAGGCCTGTCCGCTGCCGCTCTATTATTTGCGGTTGGAGATCGAGATCCTGCGCGGCGCCTCGGACTTCCACGAGGCGGTGGGCAAGATCTGCTTCCCGCGCGGCCGCCCGGCGAACGAGGAGCCGGAGTCCAACACCGTTGCCGCGGTTGAACGGCCGGCCTGACCGGGTTCCGCAGCGCGCAGGGGCGGGCTCCGGCGGCTTTGGAGTTGAAGCAGGCGCGGCGCGAAGCGATACATTTCCAATGAGCGATACCCGTTTTGCCAAGCTGGCTGAGGTGCTGACCGGCTTCTCCACCGAGTTGAAAAAGGGCGACCGCGTCCTGATCGACGCCTTCGATTGCCCCGACCTTTTCGTGATCGCGCTGGTCCGCGCCGCTCGGGCGCGCGGCGCGCTGCCCTACGTGAACCTGCAACGCGCCCGCATTACCCGCGAGCTGCTGCAGGGCGCGGTGGCGGAGCAATATCAGGTGTCGGCCGACATCGAGCTCCAGCGCATGCAGAAGATGGAGGCCTACATCGCGGTGCGCGGTTCCGACAACATCTTCGAGACCTCGGACGTGCCGTCCGACCGCGTGCAGCTCGTCGCCAAGATCATGAAGCCCGTGCTCGATTACCGCGTGAACAAGACCAAGTGGGTCGTGCTCCGCTGGCCGTCGTCGGCGATGGCGCAGCAGGCCGGCATGAGCACCGAGGCGTTCGAGGATTTCTATTTCCGCGTCTGCACCTTCGATTACTCGCGCTACAAGCCCGGCATGAAGGCCCTCACGGACCTCATGAACCGCACCGACCGCGTGCACATCAAGGGCCCCGGCACCGACCTGCAATTCTCGATCAAGGGCATCGGCGCCGTGCCCTGCGGCGGCCTGCGCAACATTCCCGACGGCGAGGTGTTCTCCTGTCCGGTTAAAGAGAGCGTCGAGGGCACGATCCAATACAACGCCCCGACCGTTTACCTCGGCACCGCGTTCGACCACATCAAGCTCACCTTCAAGGCCGGCAAGATCGTCGAGGCCACGAGCAACAACACGAAGCGCCTGAACGAGATTCTCGATACCGACGCCGGCTCACGCTACATCGGCGAGTTCGCGATCGGTTTCAATCCGCACATCCTGCAGCCGATGCGCGACATCCTCTTCGACGAGAAGATCGCCGGCTCCTTCCACTTCACACCCGGCCAAGCCTACGAGATCGGCGGCAACGGCAACAAGTCCGCCGTGCACTGGGACATGGTTTGCATCCAGCGCCCCGATTACGGTGGCGGCGAGATTTGGTTCGACGGCAAGCTCGTGCGCAAGGACGGCCTTTTCGTGCCGAAGGCACTGCAGAAGCTCAATCCCGCCGAACTGCTCAAGAAAGGCTGAGCCTCAACCCCGGACGTCCCATGCTGCCCGATTCCTCGCTCGCCGCCTTCATCCAGGCCCTGCCGAAAACGGAAACGCACCTCCACGTGGAGGGCGCGCTGCCGTATGAATTGCTGCACGGCTTGGATCCGGTGCGCTGGCCCGCGAATCCGGCGTTCCGCGAGCGGGGTTACCGCTACGAGACGTTCCCGGCCTTCGAGAAGCAGCTCCTCGACAATGCGCTGCCGTGGTTCGACTCGGCCGAGCGTTATTACGAGGCGGCGCGGGTGATGTTCCAGCACCACGCCGCGCAGAACGTCAAATACGTCGAGACGAGCTTTCACCTGCCCGTGGTGGAGTTCATCCGCGTGCCCGGCCCCGAGATCATCGCCGCCATCCGCAGCGCCGCGCCCCGCGGCCTGCATGTGCGCGTGTTCACCGGGATGCCGCGCGACATCTTCAGCAGTCCGATGCGGCACCTCGTCGACGAACTCCTCGGCTGGGAGGACTTGGCTGGTGTGGACCTGCACGGCTTCGAGCCCATCCCGACGGATCCGGCCACGGCGGGTTATTGGGAAAAATTCCGCGCCGCCGGCCTCGTCACCAAGTGCCACGCCGGCGAGTTCGACGGCGCCGCCCGCGTGCGCGAAGCGGTCGAGCAACTTGGCGTCACGCGCGTGCAACACGGTATCCGGGCCATCGAGGATCCGGCGGTGGTGCAGCTCTGCGCGGAGCGCGGGATCACTTTCGACGTTTGTCCGATCAGCAACGTCGGTCTCAAAGTGGTGCCTTCACTCGAGCGTCATCCGCTGCGCCGTCTGACTGAGGCGGGTATCCGTTGCACGATCAGCACGGACGATCCCCTCTGTTTCGCGAATTCGCTCAACGAGGAATACCTCGCCGTCGCCAACGCGCTCGGTCTCTCGCGGCGCGAGCTGGCGCAATACGCCCGCAACGGCTTCGAGGTCGCGTTGCTCACCCCGGAGCAGAAGCACGCCTATTTCGCCGAGTTGGACGCCGTCCTCGCACGCTGAGGCGCGGCGCCGGGCGGCGGAGAAACGAAGCAGGAGCCGCTTGCCCCCGGACGTGGCGGCGGGCAACTTAGCCGCTTGGCCGATCAAACCTACACCGTCCCCGCCGGCTCCCGCCGCGAACGCGCCGACAAGGTGCTCGCCGCGGCATTCCCTGAGCACAGTCGCGCCGCCTTCCAGCGCGCGCTCGAGGCCGGTTTGGTGAAAGTCGACGGCAAGACGATCGCGCAGAGCGATGAAGTCCGTGAAGGGCAGACGATCGTCTTTGCTTTGCCCGAGGCGCGGCCGGCGGAGCTACGGCCGGTGGCCATCCCCCTCGACGTGGTTTACGAGGACAAGCACCTCATCGTGATCAACAAGGCGGCCGGCATGGTGGTGCATCCCGGTGTCGGCACCGGCGAGGACACGCTGGTCCACGCCTTGCTCGCTCATTGCTCGGACTTGAGCGGCATCGGCGGCGTGGAGCGTCCAGGCATCGTCCACCGCATCGACAAGGAGACGACGGGCCTGCTGGTCGTGGCGAAGAACGACGCCGCGCACCGCGCGCTCTCCGACCAATTCGCCGAGCGCGCGCTGGTGAAGGAATACGTCGCGCTCATCAGCGGCGTGCCAAAACTCCTGAGCGGAACGATTGACCGGGCGATCGCGCGGCATCCCGTCCACCGACACCGGATGACAACGGGCGAAGGCGGCCGGCCCGCGCGCACGGATTGGGTGTTGTTGGAGAAATTCGGCGAACGCGCGGCGTTCGTGCGCTGCCGGATCCACACGGGCCGCACGCATCAGATCCGCGTGCACTTCAAGTCCATCGGGCATCCGTTGCTCGGTGATCCTACCTATGGCTGGAAGCCGAGTCCGTCGCTGCCGACGCCGCCGCGCGTGATGCTGCACGCGGAGCATCTGGTGCTGACGCATCCGGTCACGGGCAAACCGATGGATCTGCGCGCGGCTTTGCCCCGGGATTTCGAGGACCTGATGGGTCAGATGCGCAAGCTGACCTGAGCCGCGCGCCGCAGCGGGGCGCGGCCAGTGACTCAGACCGTATCGAGCAACTCTGCGGCGAGGCCGTAGCGGAGGTTGTGGAAGGAGTGGCGGAATTCCGCGAATCCGCCCGTCTCGGCGACGGCGAGGAAAGTGGCGAGCGCGACCGGAAATACGTCGGCCCGTGCTGCGGGCAGGCCGGGCACCTGCCGGCGTTGTTCGAGCGAAAGCGGGGCGAGTTGCGCGAGCAATTCGGCCAGTTGCGCGGCTGTGATGCGCGGCTCCGTTTCCGCGACGGAGCGGCCGGTGCGCGCGCCAACGATGGCGCGGACGGTGGCGACCGTGCCGCCAGTTGCGACGGCTGCCGCATCGGGGCGAGCGAGAGGCAGGCCGGAGGCGAGAAGCGCGGCGCGCGTGTGGGCGGCGATCGCGCGTCGACTTTCTTCGGGGAAAGAAGCGCTTTGATCGGCAACGAATTTCTCCATCAGACGCACGCAGCCGAGTTGCAGGCTGAGCGAGTGGCTGATGCGTCGGTCGCGGAACGCGAGGCACTCGAGACTGCCGCCGCCGAGATCGAAGACGTGGAAATCGCGCAGCGCGGCCAGCGCGGGATCGGACACGAGGCCGCGGCCGATGCCGTTGGCCTCCTCCTCGCCGGTGAGGATGCGGATGGCATGGCCGGTGCGGGCCAGCACCTGAGCGCGGAAGTCCGGACCGTTGACCGCGTCGCGCACCGCGCTGGTGGCGACCAAGAGGATGCGGACCGGTTCGTAGGGCCGCGCGAGCGCGAGCAGTTCCGCCACCGCCGCGCAGCCGCGCTCCATACCTTCGTCGCTCAGCCGCGGCGCGGCGGCACTGATGCCGGCACTGATGCGGGCATCGATGGACCGGTTGAGCAAGGGCAGGACGCCGCCCGCAGGGCCACGCGTGGCGATGAGGATCTTGATCGAGTTGCTGCCGATATCGACGACGGCGACGTTGGAATTGCTCACGGTGATGGGGGCGTCGTTTTGCAGTCCATGCCGTCGCGTCGCGCTGGCGGCAGAGTCCTCAGAGCGTGAAATCCTTCGGCGCGATCAGCGCGACGAATTCGCCCTTCAAGCTCGCCTTGCCGAGGCGGGCGAGCACCTCGGAAGAAAGCCCGACGAAGAAGGTCTCGTGCAGCTTCGTGACCTCCTTGGCGATGCACACCACGCGGTCGGGGCCGAGCGTCGCCACGATTTCCGCGGCGAACTTGTCGATGCGGTGACAGCTTTCGTAGAGCGCGAGTGTGTAGTCGAAGTCGCGGTATTTTTCGAGAAACGCGATGCGCGCAGCGGATTTGGCGGGCAGGAAGCCGGCGAAAAGAAAACCGTTGGTGGGCAACCCGGCCGCGGAGAGCACCGCGACCAAGGCGCTTGGGCCAGGCACCGGCACGACGGGCAGTTGCCGGCGGCGGCAGGCGCGGACGAGGCGGAAGCCCGGATCGCTCAGGCCGGGCGTGCCGGCGTCGCTGACGACCGCCACGGATTTGCCGAGGGCGACCGCCTCGGCAAGGCGCTCGGCGGCCTCGGTCTCGTTGTGCTCGTGGTAGGGGACGAGCTCCTTGTGCAGACCGAAGCGATGGAGCATGACCCCCGTGGTGCGGGTATCCTCGCAGGCGACCAGATCGACTTGCGCGAGGATGGCGCGGGCGCGCTCGGTGAGATCGGCGAGGTTGCCGATCGGGGTGGCGACGACGTAGAGGTGCCCGGGTTGCGGCGTGAGGGAGGCGTTGACGCCAGGGTCAGCCATGTTGCCGCAGGCAGCAGGTGGGCGCGCTCAGCGGCCCATGCCGGGAATCTGACCTTCCCAATTGGCCGGACGGCTCCACGGAATGGAGGTGTCCTGCTTGGGCGAGGTGCAACCGGAGAGACCGGCGAGGGCCAGCACACCGAGGGCGAGGGCCAAAAGGGCTTTGCGGAGAGTCATGACTAGTGGGCTAATAGGACAATATCGCCGGTCTGCAACTGCCGTTTCTGCGTGCCGGGCAGGACTTGGGCGATGGAGAAGCGGGGACGCACGTCACTGATTTGAACCCGGGCGACCTCGGAGGTTCCGCGCGCGAGCGTCAAGGATGCGCCGGCCTCGGCGCCGTGATCCGTGCCAAAATCGATGACCACGAAGGCGTCCTTTGCTCCGACGCGCACGACCTGATGCGTCGGGGCGGCGGCCGCCGGGGCTTGGGGCGGGACCGGTGCGGAAAGAGAGTTCTCTTCGTTCGTCGGCGTCTCCAAGGCTCGCGTGAGTAAATCCGTCAGCTGGGCCTCCAGGGCGGCGATGCGCCGGGCGTAGGCGGCTTGGTCTTCGCGCGCCGGGCTCGGCATCGGCGCAGCAGCGGGCGAGGCGGGTGACGCGGGGCTGGAGACGGGGGCGGCGCGGGCTTGCTGGCGCAGGGCTTCGATCTCGCTGAGGAGGGCGATCTCGCGTTGCTGGCGTTCCGTGAGCGTGGTGCGCACGGCATCGAGTTCGCGGGAGAGTTCACCGGTCCGCGTCTCCGTCGCCGTGGTGCGCGTCTTGGCGGAGCCAAGTTCTGAATCGAGCCGCGCGGCCTCGGCCTCGAGCTGCGCGACCCGGTCGCGGGCGCGCTTGGCTTCAAAGCGGGACTCGGCCAGTTCGCGGGCGAGGGAGCGTGCGCGAGTATCCGCTTCGACTGCGGTCGAGCGGAAATGCAACGCGATGCCGGCCAAGGCCAGCATCGCGAGGATCAGCGCGATAGCGAAGGGGCGCCGCATCCCTTACGGATTGAGCGCGTAGCTGCTGTCGAACCACGGCTTGCGCGGCGTCTTGGTGACGCCGCTGCCGGGGTTGGCGGCGAGGTGCTCCAGCACCTTGAACACGAGTTCGGCGTTGGCGCCGGCCGGGAGTCGGGCGGTGAGGGCTTCGGCCGTGAAGGCCGTGCCGGGCTCGGCACGGAGCGCGGCGAGGATCTGGGCGCGCAGGCCGATAACGGCGGTGGCGGCCTTCTTGCCCGCTTCGACGCCGGGCTGATGGTAGGCGTTGATGCCGACCAGCGAGGCGTAGAGGCCCACGACGCGCTCATAGAGCGCGATGAGCATGCCGAGCGTGCGGGGAGAGACTTCGTTCACCGTGATGGTGATCGAGTGGCGGTCCTTCTCCGAGAGAGCGTCGCGCGTGCCGAGGAGGAAGCCCTGCAGGTAATCGCCGCTGGTGACGCCGCCCGCTTCGACGGAGAGCGAATCGCCGGTGCGGTCCTTCAGCACCTCGATGAAGGTGACGAAGAAATTATTCACGCCCTCGCGCAGCTGCTGCACGTAGGCGTGCTGATCGGTTGAACCCTTGTTGCCGTAAACGGCGATGCCTTGGTTGACGACGTTGCCGGCGAGATCGAACTCCTTGCCCAGCGACTCCATCACGAGTTGCTGGAGGTAGCGCGAGAAGAGCAGCAGGCGATCCTTGTAAGGGAGGACGACCATATCCTTCGCGCCGCGGCCGTCGGTGGCCCAATACCACATGAGGGCGAGCAGCGCGGCGGGGTTGTCCTTGAGGCGGGGCTTGCGGGTGACCTCGTCCATGGCGGCGGCGCCGGCGAGCATCTGGTCGATCTTGATGCCTTGGAGCGCGGCGGGCAGCAGGCCGACGGCGCTGAGCTCGGAGGTGCGGCCGCCGACCCAGTCCCACATCGGGAAGCGCGCGAGCCAGCCTTCCTGTTGGGCGATCTGGTCGAGCTTGGATCCTTCGCCGGTGACGGCGACGAAGTGCTTCGGGTAATCGAGTCCGGCGGCCTTGAAGGCGGCGGAGGCCTCGAGCATGCCGTTGCGAGTCTCGACCGTGCCGCCCGATTTGGAGATCACGACCACGAGGGTCTGCTTCAGCTTGGAGCCGAGCTCGGCGAGCACGTAATCCATGCCGTCGGGGTCGGTGTTGTCGAAGAAGCTGACGCGCATCTTGTCGCGCCGGCCGTTGGGGCGGCCGAGGGCGTGGCTGACCAGTTGCGGACCGAGCGCGGAGCCGCCGATGCCGACGACGAGCAATTCCTTGAACTTGCCGCCCGCGGGCGGCGCTATCTGGCCGCCGTGCACGCCGGCCACGAATTCCTTGATCGCGTCGAGAGCGTTGGTGATGGCGTCGCGCAGCTCGGACGTGGGCGCGAGCTCGGGGGCGCGGAGCCAGTAGTGGCCGACCATGCGGTTCTCATCGGGATTGGCGATCGCTCCGGTCTCCAGCGCGTTCATGGCGGCGAAGGCCTGGTCGAGCTTGGGCTCCATCGACTCGAGGAAGTCGGCGGGAAAAGGCATCCGGCTGACGTCGAGGCCGAAGCCGAGGCGTGGGTGGTGGTAGTAGAGCGATTTGAAGCGGTCCCAATTCATCGCGTTAAGGCGTAGCCGGGGCGGGGAACGGCGGCTAGTCGGAAAAGCGTCAATTCGGGATTGTCAGCCCGCGGCGCCAAACCCTCACTGAAGGGCTTCCATGGCCTTCGATCTCAAGCGTGTTTTGAAAGTGATGCTGTTCGCCTCGAACGGACCGCTCGCGGTGAAAGACATCCAGACTGCCTTCACCCGTTTTCACGAGCAGGTGGAGAGCCTGCCGCTGGCGCACGAGCCGGCCCCGGGAGACGAAGCTGCGGTCGAGGGCACCGAGCCGGAGGCTGAAGCGGTCGCTGTTGAAGCGCCCGTGGATGCCGTCGGTGAAGGCGAAGCCGCGGAGGCGATCGTGCCGGCGACCGAAGAGGACGAAATTTACCGCGACGTGCCTTCGCTCATCACGACGGCGCAGATCCGGGAGGCGATGGACGCCATCTCGCTCGAATTGCAGGCGGCGGGGAGCGAGGTCCTGCTCGTGGAAGGGCATGGCGGCTGGCGCTTGGTGACGCATCCGCGTTTCGCGCGCTGGGTGCGCCTGCTGCGCAACGAGCCGCCACCGGTGCGCCTGACGGCCTCGGCCATCGAGACACTGGCGGTGGTCGCCTATCGGCAGCCGGTCACGCGCGCGGAGATCGAGCAGATCCGCGGCGTCTCCGCCGATGCCGGTCTGCAGAAACTGCTGGAACGGGATCTCGTTTACGTCGTCGGTCGCGCGGATTTGCCGGGCCGGCCGATCCAGTATGGGACTACGGATGCGTTTCTCGAGTTCGTCGGCATCAAGTCGCTCGACGAGTTGCCGGCTTCGGACGTGCTTTCTCCCCGCCAGATCGATGCCTGGTTGCAGACGGCCAATGAGCCGCGTGCCGCCAGCGATTCCGATATGGGCTTGGACGAAAGCGAGCCGAGCCAGCTGAGCTTGGAACAGGCTACGGCCGCTGCGGATGAAGCTCCGGCGAGCGAAGTTGCGCCCGAGCCAGAGGCCAAGCCGGCCGAGTAAGCTCAGGCCAAAGGATGCGACGGGGAGCGTTCGGGCCGCAGCGGCCTGCCCTCAGCGGGCCCGCAAGAAATACCACGCTGCGACACCCAAGGCGGGGATGAGCAACGCGAGCGCGAACACCGTCCAACAACCGCGTTTCACCTGCGTCTGAATTTTTTGCGGACTGTCGGCGAACTGCGCCAGGATCGACTCCGCATCGGCGCTGGACGCGTCGGTCGCGGGCACGAGGGAAGCAACCGTCCGCGCGGATGTTTCCTTCGCTAAAGCCGCGGTCTGACCACTGAAATTGCTCGGCGGTGTCGCGTCTCGCGATTCGGATTTCTCCCGGGCGATTTCGCGGTCCAGCCAGTCGAGGTGCGCTTGCAGGGTGGCGCGTTGCCGGTGGAGTTCGTCGAGGCGATCGGACACGCGGGCGAGGCTGGGCGGCGGTATGCCGGGAGGCAAGCAGGCGTCCGCGGGGCGAAGGATGCGTTGTCGGGCCGAAAAACAAAAAGGCGCCCCGCGAGTGCGGGACGCCTGGGAAATGGATGCGGTAAGCGGTCGCTTAGACGACGTTCACCTTGCGGTGAGCCTTGTCGAATTGGACGGTGCCATCGCGGAGAGCGAAGAGCGTCCAATCGCGGCCGGTGCCGACGCCGTCGCCGGCGTGGTGCTTCGAGCCGCGCTGACGGACGATGATGCCGCCGGCGAGGATCTTCTGGCCGCCGAAAGCCTTCACACCAAGACGCTTGGAGTGGCTGTCGCGGCCGTTGCTGGATGTTCCCTGACCTTTCTTGTGAGCCATGGCAGTAGTTCCTTAGGCGCTGATGGATTCGATTTTGATGACGGAAAGCTCTTGGCGGTGGCCGCGCTTCTTCTCGTAGCCCTTGCGCTTCTTCTTCTTGAAGACGACGACCTTCTTGCCGCGCTTGTTCTCAAGGACCTTGGCCTTGACGGAAGCGCCGGTGAGGAAAGGCGTGCCGACCTTGAAGTTTTCACCTTCGCCGGCGGCGAGAACCTCGTTGATCTCGACCGTGGAGCCGGCCTCGGTCTTGGGGTAGCGGTTCACCACGAGGATGTCGCCCTCGCTCACGGAGAACTGTTTGCCCTGTGTCTTGATAGTGGCTTTCATAAATTCAAAGGGCCGAAATAAGGGGAGCGGCCGGAGGGGGTGCAAGGATTTATTTTCAGTTCGTGATTCTCCGAGTGAAAATCCCTTCGCACTGGCCAAGCGCAGCTTGCGCGTGAGGGCCCGGATGGTCAACTCAGGGCTCATGCAGCGGGTGATTCCTCCGGAAAAATGGCAGCGCGGCGGCACGGTGACGCTGGCGCGCTGGCTCCTCGGCAAGGTGCTGGTCCGGACCGTGGAGGGCAGGCGGGAGGAGCGGGTAATCGTTGAGACTGAGGCCTATGTCGGAGTGGAGGACCGCGCGTGCCACGCCAGCAAGGGCTGCACGCCGCGCACGCAGGTCATGTTTGGCGACGGGGGCGTGTGGTATGTTTATCTCTGTTACGGCATGCACGAGATGCTGAATCTCGTGACCGGTCCGGCCGGCCATCCGGCGGCGATCCTGATCCGCGGGGTCGAGGGTGTCATCGGTCCGGGCCGGCTGACCAAGCGCCTGCAAATCGATCGCCGGCTGAACGGCGCGCCGGCCTTGCCGAAGAGCGGTCTCCACCTCGAAGACCATGGCTGGGTTGCACCGCGCGCTCGTATCGTCTGCGGACCGCGGGTGGGCGTGGATTATGCCGGCCCGGTGTGGGCAGCCAAACCGTGGCGCTTCCAGATTGTCGTCGAGCACCTGCGGCGAGCGCAGGCGAAGTGACGGACTCAGTCCGCCTGCGGTGGGGTGGTGCCTGCGTGACTCGTCATCAACAGGGACGCGGTGCCGTATTTCAGCACGAGTTGCATCTTCACGGGCAGGCGCGAGCCGTCCTGCGCGATCCAAACCTTGATCTCGCCGCCGCGTTTGAAGAGTCCCTTCGGCTCGGTGTCCATGCGCGGCACCAACACGAGGGCGCGGAACTTGCCGATGGGCGTGCGAATGTCCTCATAGCGCTCCGCATGGATCGAGAGCGGGTAGAGGTCGCGACCGAAATGGACGAGCACGTCGCGTTTTTCCCCGGGTTTGAGGTCCCACTCGCGCGTGCTGACGAGAGCGGTGATCAGGTCGATCGGATCGCCTGAGGGAATGGGGATGTCCGTGCTGCGTCCGGGCCGGCTGCGGTCGACGTGTCGCGCCACACGCTGCGCATAATCGAAGACCGTCTCGGAGTCGGTGGCGCGCTTCGGGTCCTCGCCGCTCTCCTTCACGTGGAGCAGCCGGCCGGTTGCGAGGTCGATCGTGCATTCGGCTTGGTTATCGAACGGATACAGGCCGCGGACGAGTCCGCGTGAGGCGATCGCCGTGGTGACGCGCAGCAGATCCCGTCCGCGGTCATCCTGTGCTGAGGCGGCCGAGATGGTGATCTCGCCGGCGCGTGGGAAGATCGCGAAGCCGACCTTGTAGGTGAATTTCTCGCCAGGGCGCATGCCGGTGAACGGTGCCGCATTGGCGGCGGACACGAGGGCGATAAAAAGCAGGAGGCGGGCAAGCACGGCGCGAGGGTGAAAGTTGGGTCCGCCGGCTACAAGGAAAGTTCCAGCTGGTTGCCGCGTCCGAGGGCCCACGCTTCGTGTCCGCGCTGGCGCAGGGTGGCGGCGAATTCCCGCGCGAAGCCGTGCACCGTGTAGATGGTGCGGGGACGCACTGCCTCGACGAAGGCGAGCAGCTCGTTGAAATCCGAGTGGTCGGACAGTGGGAACGCCGCGTCGCAACCGAGCTGAAAACGGGTGCGGGTATCGAGCGCCCACCCGGTGACGGCGGCGATGCGTTTCGGGTTGATCCAGTGCAGCGAGGCGTCCCCCGCCGGCGCGATGACGACATGGCCGCGGTGTGCCTGCGGATCGAAGGTTCGGTGCTCAGGCATGGCCGCGCCCAACTCGGCGTAGAGCGCCGTGTAACGCGCGGCGTGCGGGTGCAGCATGAGCGGCAAGCCCGCCGCGCCGAGGAGACGCACGAGTTCCTGCGCCTTGCCGAGGTTGTAGGCGAGCAGCACGGGCGTCGCGCCGTCGGCGAGCGTGGCGCGACAGAATTCCACCAAGGCGGCGCCAATCTCCTCCGCCGGCGGCATGACGTAACGCGGCAGACCGAAGGTGGACTCCATGATGAGCACGTCGGCTCGCGGTGTGGCGCAGGGCTCGGCGGCCGCGCCGGCGTGGAGCTTGAAGTCGCCGGTGTAGAGAAGCGTGCCGTGTTCGCGATGGTCGAGCAGTGTGAGCGCGGAACCGAGAATGTGTCCGGCAGAGAAGAGGGTCACGGTGCACTCGAGCGTGAGCTGCTCCGCCACGCCGAAGGGCAGCACATGAAATTCCCGCTTCCCGGGCAACCGCTCCTGCACGAAGCGCGCCGTGGCGGCCGTGCAGACGATCTCGCGGTGACGGGCGATGTGGTCGCCGTGGGCGTGGCTTACGATGCAACGCGGCGTGGCGACGCGCGCATCCAGCCACCAGCCGATTTGCGGCAGCCACACTCCATTGTCAGAACGCACCTCCCAAGCCATGGGCGGACGGTAGGCGGGCGCGTGCGACCGTCAAACGGTCGTCGCGGAATCGGAGAAATACTTGTGGCGGAGCAGACGCCACGCTGTGACGACGAAGGCAGTCAGCGGCACGGCCAGCAGCATGCCGAGCAATCCGCCGAGGGCCTGACCCCAGAAAAAGACCGCGAAGATAATCGCCACCGGATGCAGCCCGGTCTGCGAACCCATGATGCGCGGGGTCAGCACCCAGCCCTCGATGACCTGCACGGCGACGAAGACGCCGAGCACGGCGGCGGCGAGGCCCAGGCCGCCGGCATCCGGCTGCAGGAACGCCAGCGGGATCGCGATGGCCAGACCGATGATGGAGCCGAGGTAGGGGACGATGTTCAGCAACCCGATGAGCAGCCCCAGCGCCAAGCCGAAGCGCAGCCCGGCGATCGAGAAACCGACGGCCAGCAGCAGCCCCATGATGACGCCGATCAGCAGCTGACCGCGGAAGAATGCGACGAGAATGCTGAGGAATTCGCGGATCAGGAAGAGCACGTCTGCGCGATGGTCGGCGCGAAGGAAGGGCAGGTTGGACTCCAGCCGAGCGGTTGGATCGGTGTCGTCGGACAGCAGGAAGAAGAACAGGTAAACCGGAATGATTGCGAGCGAGGCGACTAATCCAAAGAAACCGAAGAGGCCCGCGCCCGCGTGTTTCAGCGAAGGGGCGAGGTGGCCGATGATGTCTTGGAATTGCTGCGTCAGCGAGTCCGCGATCGCCTTGATGCTCGGGTTCTCCATGTAGCGGCGCGCGACAGCGAGCCAGTCGGGGAACTGCCGTTCACCCCACGCGAGCGTCTTTTGCCACAGCGTCGGCAGGTAGGCGAAGAAATCGACGATCTGCGAAATGACGGCCGGGGCCACGGCGAGGATGGCGCCGGCGGCGACCAGCACCACGACACCGTAGAGCAGGATGACGGCGGCGAGGCGCCGGCCCTTCAGCCAGCGGGCGAAGAGGCGCACCACGGGACGGAGGATAAGCGCGAGGATGCCGGCGGTGGCGATCGGCCAGATGACGCCCGAGAACTCAGCGACTACGACGCCGATCATGCGCACGCAGTAGATGATCAACGCGAGGATCGCGACGACGGCGCCAAAGCCCAGCGCGGTGCCGACCAAGCGCTTCTGCACCGGACTCAGGATCGGGGATTCTTCTGCGGGCATGGCGTCAGGAAAACGCGTGCACCGGCCGACGCCAGCGGAAACGGCTCACTGGCCGGCTGAGGACACCGGGAACGGCGGACGCGTGAGGCTGGCGCGCTTGCTTCGGAACAGCAAGCTGCCGAGCGCGGGCATCACGAGCATCGCACCGAGCATGTTCACGAGGAACATGAAGGCGAGCAGCACGCCCATGTCGGCTTGGAACTTGAGCGCCGAGATCGCCCACGTGCCGACGCCGACGGACAGCGCGAGGCCGGTAAACACCACGGAAGTGCCCATAGTCGCGTAGGCGAAGCACACGGCGTCCTCCAGCGAGTCACCTTGCCGCATCCGCTCCATGAGCGCCGAACAGAGATAGATGCCGTAATCGACGCCAATGCCGACGCCGAGGGCGACGACGGGCAGCGTCGAGGTCTTCAAACCGATGTCGAGGAACACCATGACGGCGTAGGCCAGTTCGGACACCACGAGCAGCGGCAGGACGACGCAGGCGGTGGCCCGCCAGGAGCGGAAGGAAATCAGGCAGAGCACCACGATCGCCAAGTTGAGCCACATCACCATCGGGAACTGGGCGGCGACGACCACCTCGTTGGTGGCGGCCATCACGCCGACGTTGCCGGTGGCGAGCAGAAATTGCACCCGGTCGCTCTGGTGGAGCGCGCGGAAATCCTTCACGGCGGCAATCACGCGGGTGATCGTCTCGGCCTTGTGGTCCTTCAAGTAGATCATCACCGGGATGACGCTGCCGTGCTCGTTGAGGAGGCCGCTGGAGGTCTCCACTGGGGAGACGGATTGAGCGAGCGAGTCACGGTTGCGGGCGAGGACGCGCCACTTGAGGCTGCCCTCGTTCCAACCGGCGTTGATGGTGCGCGCGAGGTCGGTGATCGCCAGCGTGGACTGCACGCCCTCGATGTTGCGCATGTGCCACGCGAAACGGTCGACCAGCGTCATCACGTCGTGCTCGATCACGCCATTGGGCACGGTCTCGACGATGACGGTGACCACGTCGACGCCGATGGAGAACTTCGAAGTGATCGCGGCGGTGTCGAGGTTGTAGCGCGAGTTTGGCCGCAGCTCCGGCACACCGGCGTGCGTGTCGCCGACATGCACCTGCTTCGACATGTAGAGCCCGAAAATCCAGAGGGCACCCGAGACCAGCACGATCCAGATCGCGGCGCGCCCGCAGGTGAAATTAACCAAGCGGCGCCACACGGGCTGCAGGGCGAAGCGGCGGAAGTTGACGCGCCGGCGGAAGCCCGGGGACATCTTCGTGTAGCTGAGCAGCACCGGCAGTAGGAAGCGGTCCGTGAGGATGATGAGCGACACGCCGATGCTGGCCGTGATGGCGAGTTCCTGGATGATCGGCACCTTCACCAGCCAGATGGTGAGAAAACCGACGGTGTCGGTGACGATCGCAATCGTGCCGGGAATGAAGAGATTGGAAAACGAGGCGCGGGCCGCGTGCATCTCGGTGCCCCCCACGTTGTATTCGAACCGGAACGAGCGCAGCATCTGCGTCGCGTGGCTGAGCGCGATGGCGAAGATCAGGAACGGCACCAGGATGGATAACGGGTCGATGCCGAAGCCGAGCAGGTTCAGGATGCCGAGTTGCCAGACGACCGCGCAGAAGGAAGTGACGAGCGGCAGGATCGTGAGGATCAGCGACTGCGAGAAATAATAGAGGAGGAACGCCGTCAGCACGATGGCGATGCCGAAGAAGATCAGCACGCCCCTCGCGCCGTCGGTGATGTCGCCGATGACCTTGGCGAAACCGATGATGTGGACGTCGATGTGCTCGCTCGCGAACTTGTCGCGGATTTTCTTCTCCAGTGCGTCGGCGACGTTGGCGTAAACCAGCCGCTGGCCGGTGTTCGGGTCGACTTCGAGCAGCTGCACGATGATCGCTGCACCGGTGAAATCATTCGACACGAGCATGCCGACGCGACCGGACTTGATGATGTTCTGGCGGACGCGCTCAAGGCCAGCGGGCGTGGGCACGAAGTCAGCCGGGATGACGTTGCTGCCGATCAGCCCGTCCTCGACGACCTCGATGTAGCGGACGTTCGGGGTGAAGATCGAGGTGACTTGGGAACGATCCACGCCGGGCAGGTAATGCGCCTCGTCTGTGGCACCTTTGAGCGCCTGGAAAAACTCGGGCGTGAACATGTCGCCCTCCTTCGCCATGAGCGCGATGACGACGCGGTTGGCGCCGCCGAACTGTTCCTGGTATTTCTTGAAGTTCTGGATGTATTCGTGATCGCTCGGCAGCTGCTTGTTGAAGCTGGCATCGACGTGGGTCTTGGCCGCGAACCAGCCGAGAAAGACCGTCATTAGCACGAAGATCGCGACGGTGGCGTTGCGGTGGCGGAAAATGAGCTCTTCGACGCGGGCGAGCATGATCAGGGAAGAGTGAGGCGCACGGCGCCGGCTTCGCCCACGGTGACGATCGCGCCGTCGGCGGCGATCGCGAGATCGGCCACGCCGGTGCCGAACTCCGGCGGCTGCCAGTGGTGGAACGTGCGTCCGGCGTCGCGGGTGATGAAGAAATTGCCGCCCTGTCCGCCAAGCAGCGCCACGCCGTCGCGGATACGCAGGCCGGTCATGAGCAGGGGCTTCGCCTCGGTCTCGCGTTCCTGCCAGGTTTCGCCGCCGTCAGGCGAGACGAGGATGTGGCCGCGCAGGCCGTAGGCGATAAGGACGCCGCCGCTCAGCGGGCAGATGCCGTAGAGCGAGCCTTCGTAAGGCAGTTCGCATTTGGACCAAGTCTGGCCTTGGTCGCGGGACAGCAACACGAGGCCCGCTTCGCCGGCCAGATAGAGCGTGCCGTCGGGGCCGCGCGTGATGCGGTTGAGGTGCATGTCCTCCTCGTGCACGCGTTGCTCGCGCCAAGTCTGGCCGCCGTCCTGCGTGACCATGAACTTCCCGTAGGCGCCGACGGCGAAGCCGTGGCGCGCGTCGAGGAAGAGCACGTCGAGGTAAACGGTGTCGAGGTCGCTGCCGCTGTCCTGGCGTTGCCAGGTGCGTCCACCGTCGGTGGTGGCAAGGATCACGCCGTCATGGCCGACGGCCCAGCCCTGGCGCTCGTTGACGAAGGCGACGCCGGTCAACATGGCCCGTGTGGGCGTGAGGCTCTGTTGCCAGGTCAGACCTTGGTCGGCGGACAGAAGCACGTGGCCGCGGTTGCCCACGGCGACAAGCGCGTCGCCGGCGTGCGCGATGTCGAGCAACAGCGACTTGGACGCGAGCGGGGCCGGCTCGGAGGTTTCAGCGGGGGCGGCGACGAGGGTCGACGCAAGGAGCAGGAAGGCGGAAAACAGCCGCAACATCAGACGACTAGACGAGCCAAGATTTCGCCGGGGAGCAAGACCGGGTGTTTGCATTCCGCTGGAGAAAAACAAAAGGCCGGTCGCGTGGACCGGCCTTCGGGGTTGGAAGATCAGGCTCAGCGCACGCCTTCCTGACGGAGGCGAGCGGGGGTGAAGTCCTGCGGGCCGCGCTTAAGGGTGAAGTCGTAGGTCTTGTTCTCGTTATCGAGGCCCATGACGAGGTAGCGACCGGCGACGAGGTCGATGTGGACCTCGAGCGTGCTCCAGAAGGTGAGCGCATCGTAGTAGTTGATGCAGTGCGCCTCGGAGACGCGCCAGAGCTGGCCGCGGCCGTCGTATTGGTCGACGGCGAGCACCTGCCAGCTGTCCTCATCGATGTAGAGCGTGCGGCGCGAGTAGACGTGGTTGGTGCCGGGCTTGAGTGTGGCATCGACCACCCACACGCGGTGCAGCTCGTAGCGGGTGAGGTCCTGATTGATGTGCAGGGGCTTCAGGATGTCTTTGTATTTCACCGAATCGCTGTGGAGCTTGTAGGAGTTGTAAGGGACATACATTTCCTTTTTGCCGACGAGCTTCCATTCGTAGCGATCGGGCGCGCCGTTGAACATGTCGAGCTGATCCGAGGTGCGCATGCCGTCGGAGGCGGTGCCGGGATTGTCGTATTCGATGGAGGGCGCGAGGCGCACGCGGCGTTGGCCGGCGTTGTAGAGCCAGGCGCGGCGTTTCTCCTTCACTTGGTCCATCGTTTCGTGGACGAGCAGGATGGAGCCGGCGAGGCGGGCCGGGGCGAGCACGGCCTGCTTGAAGTAGACGAGGACGTTGTCGAGACCGGCCTCGGTGGCGTCGGCGCGGGCGTAGTTGAAGAGGTATTCCTCCTCAAAATCCACCAGCGTGTAGCTGCCGTTGCGCTGCGGGGCGGCTTGGCTGAACGTGCGCTTGGCGGCCTCGCCGCGGTAACGCGTGAGGAAGTTCCAGACGACTTCGAGGCCGGTTTGCGGGATCGGGAAAGGCACGCCGTTGATGGTGCCGGCGATGCCGTTGCCGCCTTCGGTCATCGTGGCGGTGGTGGCGTGCTTCTTGGTGGCGTCGTAGATGCGCTGCGGGTTGGAGGCCGAGCGGCGCGATGGATAGACGGGCATCGAGTAGGTCGGGTAGGCCTTGAGCAGGGCGAGGTGCCCGGCGCTGAGCTTGTCGGCATACTGGTCGGCGTTGGCGCCGGTGATGGTGAAGAGCACGCTGTCGGCCGCATACGGGTCGGGGTGGTGCATGCCGGGGGTGTAGCCGGCGGGCGCCTGGGTGATACCGCCGTCCCACGCGGGGATGGTGCCGTCGGCGTTGCCGGCCTTCTCGGCCCCGAGGGGCGTGAGGTCGCGGCCGAGGCGGTCGGCGTCGGCCGGGGAGAGAGCCGCGGAGGCGCCGAGCGCCAGCGCCAGCGCGGCGGAGCCGGCGAGGAAATGACGAATGCCTGATTTCATGGAAGGGTCGGGTAGAGGTTTAGAAGGAATACTTCACCGTGGCCGAGACGTAGTCGCGGTCGGCGAGCAGGTTGTATTTGCCGGCGCCGCTGAAGTTGACGTAGCGGAGTTCGCAGCCCCAGGCGTTCTGGAAGGTGAAGTCGACGCCGAGCGTGATGGTCTTGCGGCCTTCGATGAAGTTGCCGAGCGGGAGCGGCGTGTTGCCGTGCACGTCGTGCGCGAAGATGGCGACGGGCGAGAAGTTCACGCCGGCGAAGGCGTTGTTGTAGTCGAGGCGCCCGACGAGCTGGTAGCCCCACGAGAAATCTTGGGCGAAGGCGGAGGCGGGCTCGGCGAGATTGAGGCCGCCGGCCGTCTGCATGACGGCAGCGTTGCCACCGACGAAGGTGCCCGGGCCGTCGTAGCGCATCTGGCTGCGGGCAGGGAGGTCGACGCTGACGAATCCTGCTTCCGCGAGGAGCGTGGTCTGATCGGCGCCGAGGACGCCGCGCGTGACCTTGGTGGCGGTCATCTGGCCGGTCCACACCTTGTGGCGCCGATAGCCTGAGACGTAGGTGTTGAGCTGGCCGAGGTAGTTGCCGATCTGGTTGCCGGCGAAGCGCGGGTTGAGCGACGAGAGCGCGGCGAAGAGCAGTTCGACGTCGTCGAGCTGGAGCGGCTGGTTGTTGCGGTAGCTGACCTCGCCCTGCAGCGCGATGCCGGCGATGTTGGTGTTGAAGCTCGCACCCCAGAGGTGGATGTCCTCGGGGAACTCGATGAGGTAGCGGCCGGTGGCGGCGGCGATGAGGAGTTCGCGCTGGCCGATCGGGCCGGTAACGTTGGTGGCGATGGTCGGGACCAGCGCGGCTACGGCGGGGAAATTCGCGATGGCAGCGGTGGCGGTCGGGTCCCCCAGCGAGGCGCCGATCAGCAGTTGCACGGCGGTGGACACGGGCACGCTCGAGGCGGTCGCGGCGGGCACGATGGCGCCCATGAGCGTGGCGCTGCCGGTGATGGCGGCGGCCGAGTCGCTCACGACGACGGCGCTGTTGACGGGCTGCGTCGGCGTGCGCGCGGAGATCGCGGGCAGCCGGCTATGATAATTCATGTAGTAGAGCGCGAACTCCGTGTTGTTCAGGCCCTCGGCGAGATAGCGAAAGGCGACGCCGTATTGGCCGGAGTTCTTGGGCTCGATGTCCGTGCCACGGGAGATGGCGCCGAGCGGGCTGTTGTCGGGGATGGCGCCGAAGCCGAGGTAAACCTTCGAGCCGCCCTTGGCGACGAAGTCATTCGTGCTGAAATAGGTGCCGGGAGGATCGACACGGGTGCGCTCCCAATCGAGGAGGTAGAAGCCTTCCATCGTCAGGTTGTCGCTCAGGCCGAGGGAGAACGACACCATGTTCACGGGGCGCAGGGCCTCCTTGAGCTCGGCTCCGGGGAGGCGGAGCTTGGCGACGTCGATCGGGTTGACGGAGTTGATACCGTTCGGAATGAACGTGCTTTCGCCCCAGCTCAGCACCTGGCGGCCGACCGCGAAGCGCGCGGGCATGTGGCCGATGTCAGGCTTGAAATATACGTAGGCGTCGAGGAACTCGCCGCCGCGGCCGACGATCTTGCGGGCCTCGGGGCTGAGCGCCGTGCGGCTGCGCAGGTCCTTGGCATTTTCGCGGTCGTAGAAGTAGAAACCACGCACGAACGCGCCCATCTTGCCGTAATCGATCTGCAGGTCGTGGTTGGCCTTCATGAGCAGCGAAGCGAGGCCGCTGCCGTAGTTGAGGTTGCCGTCGTCGGCGTTCACGGAGCGCTGCTGGCCGACGACGCCGTTGTAGCTGCTCGTGATGCCGTAGAATTGCGGATCGGGATCGTTGAGGCGGTAGAGGCCGCCGATGGACAGAGTCGTGTCGAAACTGCCCTTGGCGTCGCCCAACTCGAAGACGACCGCATGGGAGGCGGTCGCCAAGCCGAGCAGGGAGGCAAGGGCTACGATCGTCTGGGTGTGCAGACGACGGGGCAGGTTTTTGCTTGGGTTCATAGCAGGAAAAAGCGCGCGCCCGTCAGACAGCGGGACGGCGCAAGGGGTGGGTTAGGGGACTAGCAAGCCACAGCATGGGCCTTGAATTCGGCGGATGAATGAGGGTTTGGCGTCGTGACTCAAGACTTAATCCACGCACTGGCAGGGGTTTGTTTTCGCTAATAGCGCTTTGACGGCTCGCGCGAATCGGCAAACGTGGGACGCATGGACGCGGCGGCGAACATCCACATCAAGGGCGCGCGGGAGCACAACCTGCGCAACCTGGAGCTGCGCATCCCGCGCGGGACTTTGACCGTCATCACCGGACCCAGCGGCTCGGGGAAGTCGTCGCTGGCCTTCGACACGCTCTACGCGGAGGGCTACCGCAAATACATGGAGAGCCTGTCGGCGCAGGCGCGGCAGATCCTCGAACAGTTGAAGCGGCCCGACGTCGATTTCATCCACGGTCTCTCTCCCGTTTTGGCGATTGAGCAGCGCACGGGCAGCGGCTCGCCGCGCAGCACGGTCGCGACCGTCACCGAGGTCGCGGACTACGCGCGCTTGCTCTGGACGCTCGCCGGCGAGCAACGTTGCCCGAAGGACGGCGGTCGCGTCGTTAAGCGCTCGCTCGACGACTGCATCGCGCAACTCTTCCGTGATGCCCCCGGCGAGCGCGCGGTGCTGCTGGCTCCGTGGATGCGCGCCAAGCCGTCCGTGCTGCGCGAGGAAATCCCGCACCTGCGTCAGCGCGGCTTCCAGCGCGTGCGCATCGGCGGCGAAATCCGCTCGCTCGACGAACCACGTCTGATCCCGAACGGTGCGACGGAGATCGTCGTGGAACTCGTCGTCGACCGTCTCGTGCTAAACGCCGACCAGCGGAGCCGCGTGGCCGACTCGCTTGAGCTCGCCTTCCGCGAGGGGCAGAGCCGCGCGATCGTGCTCGTGCAACGCACGGCCGACGCGCCGTGGCGCGAGATTTCGCTCAGCCAGAACCTCGCCTGCGAGCACTGTGGCGACGTGTTCGAACCGCTCACGCCGCGGCATTTCTCCTTCAACCACAAGGAGGGCGCGTGCCCCGATTGCGGCGGACTCGGCCGCAAGCTGACGTTCAGTGACGACCTCGTCGTGCCCGATCCGGAGAAATCCGTCCGCGCGGGCGCGCTCAAGCCGTGGCGCATCGGCGGAAAAAATCTCATCATCAAGCACAACGCCCTGCTCAAACAGCTCGCGGAGCAGCTGCCCTTCGACCCGGAGACGCCGTGGAAGGATCTCCCCGAGGAGACCCGCCACACGCTGCTGCACGGCGCCGGGGAGCGGTTGTTCAGCTTCAAGCTCCGGCGCATGCGCGAGGCGAAGGCGATGCCCTTCGCCGGCGTGATCGACGATTTGATGACGAGCTTCCGCGAGACCGACAGCGACGGCTTCCGCGCGCGCCTGACGACTTACATGGTCAGCGGACTGTGTCCGACCTGCCGCGGCTCGCGCCTGCATCCGCGCAGCGCCGCCGTGCAGCTCGCGGGCAAGTCCTACGCCGATTTCGTCGCGCTCGACATCACCCGCGCGCTGGAATTCGTGCGCGGCGTGGCGGCGCGGCTGGCCGATCACGAGGCGGTGCAGGAAGTCGTCGCGGGCGTGAGCCAGCGTCTGCATTTCCTGCACGAGACCGGACTCGGTTACCTCACGCTCGAGCGCGAATACAGCACGCTCAGCGGCGGTGAGGCGCAACGCGTGCGGCTCGCCACGCAGCTCGGCATGGGCTTGGTCGGTGTCATCTACGTGCTCGACGAGCCGAGCATCGGCCTGCACCCGCGCGACAACCAGAAGCTGCTCGCTACGCTGCGCGACCTGCGCGATCGAGGCAACACCGTGGTGGTGGTCGAACACGATGAGGACACGATGCGCCTCGCCGACCACCTCATCGAGCTCGGGCCGGGCGCCGGCCGCGAGGGCGGCGAAATTCTGTTCCAAGGCACGCCGGCCGACTGCATGCGCCTGCCCGCCTCGGCTTCGCGCACCGGACCTTATCTCGCGCGCAAGCTGCGCGTCGTGAAGGACGCCAAGACGCTCGCTCCAGACGGACGCTGGCTCACGGTGCGTGGCGCGGCGGAAAACAACTTGAGGCAGGTCGATGCGGCCTTCCCGGTCGGATTGCTCACCTGCGTGACCGGAGTGTCCGGTTCCGGGAAAAGTTCGCTCGTGAACGACATCCTCGCTGCCGCCACCGCGCGCAAGCTGAATGGCGCGAAGGTTGTTCCGGGCAAGCACCGTGCGCTCGCGGGTCTCGAGCATTTTGAAAAGACCGTGCAGGTCGACCAGGAGCCCATCGGTCGCAGCCCGCGTTCGAATCCGGCTACCTATGTGGGCCTGCTCGACCTGTTGCGCGATCTCTTCGCCCACCTGCCGCTGGCCAAGGTCCGCGGCTACAAAGCCAGCCGTTTCTCGTTCAACGTGCGCGGCGGACGCTGTGAGCGTTGCCAAGGCGACGGGCAGATCCGCCTCGATATGCAGTTCATGGCGGATGCCTTTGCGCCCTGTCCCAGCTGCGACGGCCGGCGCTTCAACCGCGAGACGCTGGAGGTGCGATTCCACGGTCGGAACATCGCCGACGTGCTCGGCCTCACCGTGCGCGAAGCGATCGAGCTGTTCCGCGCGTTCCCGCGCATCACCGAGAAGCTCGCGACCTTGGAGGCCGTCGGGCTCGGCTACCTGCAACTCGGCCAATCGGCGACGACGCTGAGCGGCGGTGAGGCGCAGCGGCTCAAACTTTCGCTCGAACTGAGCAAGCGCGAACAGGGCCGCACGCTCTACATCCTCGACGAGCCGACCACCGGTCTGCACTGGACCGACATTGTGCGCCTGCTCGACCTGCTGTTCAAACTGCGCGACGCCGGCAACACGGTCGTGGTCATCGAGCACAATCTTGATGTGATCAACGTCGCCGACTGGCTGATCGATCTGGGCCCCGGCGGCGGGCCGGAGGGCGGCGACATCGTTTACGCCGGGCCGCGCAAGGGCATCGAGGCCGAGGCGCGTTCGCTCACCGGCATCGCACTGGCGCAGTGGCAGCGAGGCAGCTGAACGAGCGTTTCCCCGAGACTCTGGCTGCAGGGTGGTGAAACGCAGGAAAATACCTGCGACTTCCGACCAGTATGGCGGGTGATGAGGGCAATCCGGCCATCAACCTCCAACTCCGCTCCGTCCCATGAAGAACTCCCTCCGCCTCCTCTGCACCGCCGCCTTCGTCTCGGCGGCCATGCTCGTCTCCGCCAACGCCTCCGCCGAGCCCGGCTATGTCGACATCGGTCAATTGGCGCCGTCCGCCAAGGGCGAATTCGTCGAGATCAACCTCTCGCCCGCCTTGCTCAAGTTTGCCGCGCGCATCGCGAAGCATCACGAGCCCGACGCCGCCGAACTTGTCGGCGACATCAAGCGCATCCGCGTCAACGTGGTCGACCTCGATGACGGCAACCGCGCCGCAACCATCGCGAAGATCGAGGATGTCCGCGCCAAGCTCGAGAGTCAGGGTTGGACGCGCATGGTCACCGTGCGCGAAGCGGAAGGCGGCGACAATGTCGCGGTCTTCGCCAAGATGCAGAGCGAAGACGCCATCGACGGGCTCGTCGTCACCGTCATCGACCGCCGCGGTCAGGCCGTCTTCGTGAACGTCGTCGGCAATATCAGCGCCGACAAGATCGGCGCGCTGGCCGAGAAATACGACATCGAGCCGCTGCGCAAAGTGAAGATCAAGGCCACGCGCAGCTGAGTTAGGCTCCCTTCACGCGGCGTCCTCGCACTGGGCGCCGCGTTCCCACACCAGCTTCCCTTTTATTCCGCCCCGCCATGAACTCTTCCTCGTCGCAACCTCCCGTGATCCGTCGCCGCCGCGTGTGGCCGTGGATTGTCGGTCTTCTGCTCGCTCCTTTCCTCATCGTGGCGGTCGGGGCGGCGAGTTATCTCACGCTCGATCGCGATGCCGCGCTGCTGCGCCGCCACCTGATGGCGGCCGCCCCCGGCGCTTGGGAGACCAAGGTGCAGCTCAGCATTGGCAGCGCGACGCTCGGCACGCTGCGCACCGGGCTGTGGTTCGTGGATCATCCTGAGATCGGCGAGGCACGGTGCGCGCTGCGCGCGGTCAAACATGCCAGCGTGGGCGTCTATGAGCGCACTTCCGAGGCGGCGCCGCTCGCGCCGGGTGAACTGCTGGCCGGAACCGATCGCGCCATGCAAAGTCGCGGTTGGTCCCGCTTGGTCGGTGTCGCGGGCACGGACGAGACGGTCATGATCTACGCGTCCGACACCCAAGCCGAGCACGAACCCGTGGAGCTGCGCATCGCGGTGCTTGATGGCCGGGAACTCGTCGTGGTCTCCACGGCCGTCGATGCCGACGCTTTGCAGGAATTCGTCGCGCGCTATGCCGGCGACAAGGTCGATGCCCGCTTGCGTCAGCTGGCGCAGCGTTGAAAGCCGGCGGACTGCGAGGCACGCGGCGCGCTGCGCCGCCACTTGCCTTGCGCGCTTCGGCGGCTCATTGAAACAGGCATGCCGCGCGCGTTGCCGACCATCGTCCACCTCGACGCCGATGCGTTTTTCGTGTCGTGCGAGCTGGCGTTGAAACCGGAGCTGCGCGGAACGAAGTGCGCGGTGGGCGGCCGGGAGCGCGGCATCATTTCCTCGGCCAGCTACGAAGCCCGCGCGTGCGGCGTCTATACGCCGATGGCAACGAAGCTCGCGCTGAAGGTTTGTCCCGACCTCATCCTGCTGCCACATACGTCGGGACTCTACAGCCGGGTTTCGCGCCGCATGTTCGATCTGTGCGAGACGATGACTCCGCTCGTGCAGCGCAACTCGATTGACGAAGGCTATCTCGATCTCGGGCCCTGCGGGTTTCGCACGGCGGAGGAAATCACGCAGCGCGTGCGGACGCTGCAGCAGCGCATCTGGGACGAGTTGCAAATCACCGCCTCGTTCGGTGTCGCCACGAACAAGCTCGTTGCTGCGATTGCCAGCAAGGCGTGCAAGCCGAAGGGCTTCACCGTCGTGCCACCCGGCAACGAGGCGGCCTATCTGGCGCCGTTGCCGATCGGTGTGCTGCCGGGCGTGGGCAAGAAGAGCGAGGAGCGGCTGAAGGCCGCAGGCCTGCGCCAAGTGCGCGACGTGCTGGGGCGGAGCGAGACGGAGTTGAAGGCGCTCTTTGGCAGCGGCTGGGAAGATGTGCTGCGCATGGCGCGCGGTGAGGATGACCGGCCCGTGCATACCGAGCACGACGACGCGAAATCCTACTCGCAGCAGGAGACCTTTGCGCACGACATCGCCTCATTCGCCGAGATCGAGCGCGTGGCCAAGGGCATGGTCGACGAGCTCATGGCGACCATCCGCACCGACGGAAAATGCGTGCGCACGATGACCGTGAAGGTGCGCTATCCCGGCATGGAGGACAGCTCCTGCGGACGCTCGCTCACGGCGGCGACGGACTTGGCCGAGCCGTTCTACGGTCTCGTCGCACCGCTGCTGCGCGGGGCGTGGACGCAAAGGCGTCCGCTGCGGCTCGTGAGTGTGCGTTTTTCCAACGTGGAGGAGAAACCGGCCCAGCTGGAGATGTTCGCACAAGGCGACGAGAAGCGTCGCCGACTCGCCGCCGTGATGGATCGGCTCAACGCCGGCAAGGCCCCGGCCGTGACGCGCGGGCACCAGCTCAAGCCGGAGTCCGGCGCGGGTGGCGCGGCGCGGTGAAAGTTTTGTGGTAATTGGCCGCAAAGCGCGTCTAGTTCGCGGGCGACCATGACTTCCCGCTCCGAGATCGACCGCCGTATCGCCGCCGCCCAACAAGCCGTGATGGCCGAGACAGCCCGACTGCACGCCGAGTTCGGCCGCGCCCGCGCCGAACTCAAATACGACGGCACGCGCGTGACCGCGGTCGACATCGCGATCTCCGAGAGCATCCAGCGGACGATCACGGCGCAGTTTCCGGAGGATCAATTTTTCAGCGAGGAACTGGCCCTTACGGACCAGCCGATCCCGGTGACGGCGCCTTATTGCTGGGTGCTCGATCCGATCGACGGCACCAACAACTACGCCAACGGCATTCCCTACGTCTCGATCTCGCTCGCATTGCTGCACGACGGCATGCCGATCTACGGCGTCATCTACGATATGGCCCGCCGCGTGTTGATGCACGGCGGTCCGGGACGCGGCCTGTGGGACGATGGCCGCCCGGCGCGGGTGAGCGCGGAGCCGCCACACTCGAACAGCCTCATCGGCTTCCACTCGCCGGTGGAGAAGATCTACGCTGCCGAGGGCAAGCGACTCATCGAGCAGTTCAAGATCCGCGGCCTCGGCAGCAGCGCGCTGCATCTGGCCTATGCGTCGGTGGGGCATCTCGAAGGCGTCGTGGAGCACAACAACCGTATCTGGGACGTGGCCGCCGCGGCGGCGCTGATCGTCGAAGGCGGCGGCGAGTTGCACTACCTCACGCCCGCGCCGTTCCCGATGAGGGAATTCTGGCTGAAATCCCCGCGCGTCCAATACGTCGCCGGCAACGCCGCCATGTGCGCGCGCCTGCACGAGATCCTCGGACGCTGAGCGGGCCGCGGGCGTCGCCGGCACGCGGCGGCGTGTGCGCGCCAGGCCGGATTTTTGGTTTCTGACTAGCCGCCGTGCGCAAGTTGGGGCAAGCTGCGCGCATGTTCGACCCCATTGAGAAACTCAAAGAATACGTCAGCCACGCCAGCGTCTCCGCCGATTCGAAATTCCTCGACGGCATGCGCGGGGCGCAGAATTTCCTCACCTCGCTGCTGAAGGGCATCGGCTTCAGCGTGGAGTCCGTCCCCACGGACCTGCATCCCGTCATCGTCGCGAAGCGCATCGTCAACCAGACCTCGCCGCACGTCATCATTTACGGACACTACGACGTGCAGCCGGCCGATCCGCTCGCGCAGTGGAAGACGTCGCCGTTCGAGGCCGTGATCAAGGGCAACCGCATCTACGGTCGCGGCACCGCCGACAACAAGGGCCCGCTGCTGGTCCACATCGCGGCCGTCGCGCAGTTGCTGGAAGAGCAGCCGGACCTGCCGCTCAACATCACCTTCGTCGTTGAGGGCGAGGAGGAGATCGGCAGCAAGAACTTCAAGCAATTCCTCAAGGCCAACAAGCACCGCCTCGACGGCGATTTCATCTTCATGTCCGACACCGGCATCCCGTCGCCCGACCAGATGGTCGTGACCGTCGGCCTGCGCGGCATGCTGGCCTTCGAGATCGAACTCACCGGCCCGAAAACCGACCTGCACTCGGGCATGAACGGCGGCGTGCTGATGAATCCGTTGCAGGCGCTCGCCGAGTTGTGCGCCTCGTTGCACACTCCGGATGGCCGCGTGAACATCCCCGGCTTCTACGGCAAAGTCATCGAGCCCGAGGCGTGGGAGCGCGCGCAGCTGAAGAAGGCCGGCCTGAAGAAGGACGCTTACCAGAAATTCCTCGGCATCCCGAAATTCCACACGCCGCCCGGCTACACGCCGTTCGAGGCGATCCGCTTCCTGCCCACGCTGGAGTTTAACGGCTTCAGCGGCGGCTATCAGGGCGAGGGCACGAAGACCGTCATCCCGAGCAAAGCCAGCGCCAAGGTCACCTGCCGCCTCGTGCCGAATCAGACGCCCGAGAACGTGAAGGAACTCATCTTCAAAACCATCCGGAAGCGCTGCCCGAAGGGCGTCACGCTGAAGATCACCGAGCAGCACGTCGCGACGCCTTACGTCGTGATCCCGCCCGATCGCTCGAACACCCCGAAGAACCAGTCGCCGCGTCTCGCCGCGTGCTTCCGCGCGCTCGATGCCGCGACGAAGGAAGTCTGGGGCAAGCCGGCGCTCTATCTCCGCGAAGGCGGCAGCGTGGGCCTGATCGCCGACATCAAGACCGTGCTCGGCCTCGATGCGGTGATGATGGGTCTGTTCCTGCCCGAGGATAACCTGCACGCGCCGAACGAGAGCTTCCATCTCGGCGTGATGAAGAAGGGCATCGCCACGAGCCGGCGTGTGCTCGAGCACCTCGCGCGCGGGCAGTAAGTCGCGCAACCACAGCGACGCCCTCGTGCGCGAGAGCGCGTAGATGCCAACTCTTCCGTGGCGCCCACCCGGGCGCCGCTTTTCTATGTCCACCGTGCGCTCGTGCGCTGCCGTCGGGCGCCTGTGTGACTCCGCGTAAGGTAGCGGCGGTCGTCCCGACCGCCACGAGCGAGATCGACGCCGTGGATGAAGGCGCGTTGCTACCGCTTCCGCGCACCAGTCTTCTCGCCGCGCTCATGCGTCGCGCGCGAGCCGTCTGCCGGACACAAAAAAGCCGCGGATCGCTCCGCGGCTGAAAGAGAGAATGCGTGTGCCGGCTTACTTCTTCAGCACGACGAACTCGACGCGACGATCCTTCGCCCACTCGGCGTCGCCGCCGGTCTGCGTGGCTTCGGTCGAGCCCTTCGAGAGGACTTCGAGGCGCTTCGGATCGATGCCGAGCGACTCGAGGTATTTCTTCACCGCGTTGGCGCGGCGGTCGCCGAGGCCGAGATTGTATTCCGCGGTGCCGCGCCAGTCGCAACGGCCCTCGAGGAGCATGCGCTTGTCGGCGTTTTCTTTGAGCCACTTGACGGCGGCCTCGATCTTCGGGCGCTCCTTGCTGGAAACGGCGGAGCGATCGAATTCGAAATAGACGGGCTCCATCAGGCCGCGGATGGTGAACTCGTCCTCGGTCGCGCCGGGCGGCAAGTTGCGCGCTTCGAGATCGGTGCCGGGGGCGACGTCGGGGAGCGCGACGGCGTTGGGATCGATCGTCGTGGTGCCCGGGCCCATCATGGTGGTCTGCGGGTCACGGACGGGTTTCTTGGAGCAGGCCGCGAGCAGGAGCATGGAGGCTGCGAGCGCGAGGCTGAATAGCTTCTGGAGATTCTTCATGGAGAAATTGCCTGAAAGACCGCTATATCGGCCATAGTGCCGGGACCGGGCAAGAGAAAACCCCGGCGGGTTCGCTCACTTCGACCAAGCTTGGGAACGATGGTCGACGAGGCCGATCTCCAAGGCGTAGCGGGTGAGGCTGGCGACGTCGTGGAGGTTGAGCTTGCGCATGAGGTTCGTGCGGTGGTTGTCCACCGTCTTGACGCTGATGCCGAGCTTCTGGGCGATTTCCTTGGTGCTGTGACTCTCGGCCACGAGCTTGAGGATCTCGCGCTCGCGGTCGGTCAGCAGGTCGGCGCCGGAGGCGGGGCTGTTGTTGGCCACGACATTCCGGAGCAGGGCGGCCACGCCGGGGCCGAAATAAGTGCCGCCACCGGCGACCGTCTCGAGGCCCTTCTTGAATTCCACCAGGCCGGCGGTCTTTTCGACGAAACCGTGGGCCCCCGCTTCGAGCATCTCGCGCACCAGCGCCGGGCTTTCGTAGCCGGAGAAAACGACCACGCGGGTGTTCTTCAGCTGCTTGGCGATGCGGCGGAGGATGTCGACGCCACTCAGGCCGGGCAGACGGGCGTCGAGCACGATGACATCGGGCTTGAGCTCCAAGCAGAGGTTGCAGGCCTCCTGGCCATCGCCGCTTTCACCTACGATCTTGTAGGATGGGTCGATACGAAGAATCTCGGCCAGCATCTCGCGAATGGCGGTCTGGTCCTCGACGATGACGATGCGCTTGACTTGGGATGGATGGGCCACGGGTTAAACGGATGGGTCGCGGAGTGGGGGCTAAACCTGAGGAAGAGAACCGCGAGCACCCCAAGAACTCAACCCGGATGTTACCCGCAAGCTACTTCTAACAGCTAATTGACAAGGTGGTGGGTCGACTGGGATTCGAACCCAGAACCAACGACTTAAAAGGACGCTGCTCTACCATTGAGCTATCGACCCCCTGCCTCTCGTCTCCTGATCCGAACGGCAGCACTTCCAACCGGTGACGGGTGGTGCGCAGAATCGCTCAGATGCTGGGAAGGAACGGGAGGAACGCAGGTATTACGGGAGGCTCTTTTTCGCATGCAAGCCGAAACAGGGCCGGTGTGCGGCCCGCACTGCATCGTGACCATCCCGATCGAGCGCGATCAGAGGCAGGGTGCGAAAATAAGGGCCTCAAAAAAGGCCGCCCGCAGGCGGCCTCGAAAAGGAAGGAACGCGCGACGCGGTGTCAGCTCGCGGGCGCGATCTCGACGCGCAGGCCGGGCATGATCTGACGATCCGGATTGGGCACGAGCACCTTGACGCGCAGCAGGCCGCTGGCTGCATCGACGCGCGGGTCGATGAAGTCCACCTTGCCGCGGCGCATGATCTGGCGGTCGCCGGCCTGGTAGTGCACCTCGACCGCGTCACCGAGCGCGAAGCGGCCCAATTCCTCGGCGCGGATGTAGAACTGCACGTAAACCTGCGCGATGTCGACGAGGCGGAACACGGGTTGCGTCGCGGTTACGCTTTCGCCCACCTCGCGCATTTGTTCGACGATCAGTCCGTCGATCGGCGCCAGGAGCGTGCGTTGCTTGAAGAGCTCGGTGGCTTGCTCGGCCTGCAGGCGCGCGAGCTCGAGCTCGATCTTGTTCTTCAGTGCCTCGTCTTGGGAGATGATCTTGTCCGCGTAGAGATTGTTCGAGCCCTTGAAGTCGAACTCGCGCTTTTCGAGTGCGGCCTTCGTGCGGAGCATGTCGAGCTCCTCGATGCGGCTGTAGAGCTGGGCCAGCACGTCGCCGGCCTTGACCGAGGCGCCTTCGCGGTGCGCGATCTGCACGATCACGCTCTGCACGGGCGAGGCGACGACGACTTCGCGGAAGGGCAGAACCAAGCCGTCGAGGCGCGGCTGGTCCGCCGCCTGGCCGCTGAGTGCGGAGCAGGCGAGGACGGGAAGGAGGAGAAGGCGGCGGAGCGGACGCGGCAGGTGCATGGTGGGGTGAATCAGTCGGCGATGTTGACGCGCAGTTCCTCGTGCAGGGTGCCGAGGACGAAGTGGAGGTTCGTCACGGCTTTGTTGAGGTCGACGTAGGTGGCGAGTTCGCGCGAGCGCGCGGTGCTGACGTCGCGTTGCGCTTGGGCGACATTGAAGCTGGTGGTGAGGCCCGAGGCGAGGCGCTTGAGCTCAGCCGATAGCGCGGAGTCGGCGAGGCGCACGGAATCCTTCACCAAGCCGACGCGCTCGGTCGCGTTCTGGATATCGCGCATGGCGGTGTCGAGGGCGGCGAGGAGTGTGACCTCGGTGCGCTGGATGGTGAGCAGCGCCTGCTCCTTGCGCTTCTTGGCCTCGGAGAGGCGGGCGCGGCCGGTCTTGTCCCAGACCGGGACGTTGACGACGAGGCCGGCGCTCCATGTGGGCTGGTCGCGCTCCCAATAATTGCGGTAGGAGCGGGTAAGCGTCTTGCCGATGCCGTTGTAGCCGTAGGAGGCCTTCAGGTCGACGCGGGGCATGCGCTGGTTCTCGGCGTAGGCGATGCGCACATCCTCGGCCTTGGCGAGCTCGACGCTGGCGAGGTAGGACGGGTTCTTGGAATAGAGCGCGGAGAGGGCCGCAGTGCGGCTGACCTCGGGAGCAGCGGTGCTGACGAACGCGCTGTCGACGAGGAAGTCATCGCTCTCGTCGAACTTGTCGCGGGTGAGCTCACGCAGGACGTTGCGGCGCTGGGCGAGGAAATTGCGGGCGAGGAGCAGTTCCTCGCGGGCCTCGGAGAGGCGGCTCTGCGCCTGCGTGACGTCGATCGGGGCCATGCGGCCTTCGTCGACGCGGCGCTGATTTTCGCGGACCAGATCCGAGGCGACGGCGACGGCCTGTTCCTTCACGGCGACGTTCTCCTGGGCGAAGGCCATCTCGTGGTAGGCGTTGGCGACATCGCGCAGGACGCGCAGCACGACGGCACGCAGTTCCTGGCGGACCGCGGTGGCGGCCTGCTTCTGCAGACGCACCTCGGCGAGACCGGCCTTGAAGCCGAAGTCCTTCAACAGCGGCTGCGTGAAGTTGACGGTCGTGGTGGCGATGAACTCGGAGTTGAACTGGTTCGAGTTGTTGCGGATCTCATCGAGTCCGGTGAGCACTTCATAGGTCGCGCCGAAGGGGAGGCGGCCCGCGACGCCGGTCTGGAAGCGTCCGGCATCTTCACGCGACACGGGGTCGCTGCCGCCGGGGCTGAAGAGCAGGGAAGAGCGCTCTTGGAAAGTGCGCACTCGCTCGGTGCTGGAATAGAGTGCGCTCGCCACCAAGCTCGGCTCGAACACGCCGAGCGCGGCTGAGACCCGCAGGTCCTGCATCTCCGGATCCAGGCGCTTGGCCTGCACCTCCAGATTGGCATTCATGGCCGACACGAGCAAATCGTGTAGGCTGATTACCCTAGTCTCACTGGGGGTTGTGGGGGCGGTGTTGGCCGCAACGGAGCAGGCGCAGACTAAAATACTAAATAGCAGCGCAATGGAATGTTTGGATCGGTGCATGCAGGTCAGGGGTCGGCATCCTTGCAACAATGACTTTCTCAGGGAATCGAAAAAATCGGGTGCGTGGACAGGTCGGCGCGAGGGTGTGATAAATAGTTTATCGCGTGGCAATTCTTCATCACGGCTCAGAAAATATTTTCTGCGTGGGAATGCTGTTGAAGTTTCCCGCCGGGATGGGCAAAGCCTTGGCCAACACACACCCTCTGCGATCTAGGTGTTTTACCTGGTATTCGCGAGACGACCACGCCGCACCTCCGACGCACCGCGTCCATTTTGTCCATGAGCAAGTCCTCGCCCTCTCCTGCTGCCCCCGATGAAGCCATCGCCCGCCTTGAGGCGTGCCGGCTCTTCGAAGGTCCGGTCAAAGATTTCTGGCCGCTCTTCGCGCGCACGTGCGCCGAGCTGTCCGGGGCGATCGGCACGCGGGTCGTGGTCCGCGTCAACGGCGAGTGGCGCCTGGCGGCTGCGTGGCCCGATCCGCGCGACTTCCCCGTGCCGATGGCGGGCCCGGCATTCGAGGCGCTAGCGGCACAGGCGCTGAGCGAGGGCATCGCGGCCGCACCGGCCAACGCGGCACATTTGGCGGGACTCGTGCTCGTCGCTCTCTCCACCGGTGAGGTGAAGGACGAGTGCCTGATCGCCGCGGCGATCCAGCCCGGTCAGCACGAGGATCTCACGGCGGCCGGAGTGCCGCTGCGTCTCGCGGCGGACACGCCGTTGCTCTATCAGCGTCAACGCCAGCTGGAGCGGGCCAAGCGGGAACTCGTCAATTTCTCCCAAGCCCTCGAGGTTCTCGCCGCCACCAATGTCCATTCGCGTTTCCTCGCCGTGGCGATGGCGCTGGTGAACGAGATCGCCACGCGGCACCAATGCACCCGCGTCTCGCTGGGTTGGACGGATGGTTCCTACATCCGCGTGCGCGCGATCAGCGGCACTGACAATTTCGAGAAGCGCATGAACGTTGTGCAGCGCTTGGAGGCGGCGATGGAAGAATCGCGCGACCAGGACGAGGAGATCCTGTTTCCCGCCTTGCCGGATGCCGACGCGATCACGCGCGATCATCAGGCTTACGCGGAACTGGAGCGGCTCGCGGGCCTGATGTCGGTGCCGTTGCGCATCGATGGCTCCCCGCGTGGCGTGATCACGCTCGAACGCACCACCGCTTTCACCGAAAATGATGCGCTCGCACTGCGTGTCGTCGCCGACCAGGTCGCCCGCCGCCTCGACGACTTGCACCGCCATGACCGCTGGTTCGGCGCGCGCTGGGCTGGCGCGTGGCGCGAGTGGTTCGCGCAGTTCCTCGGTCCCAAGCAGACTTGGATCAAAGTCGGTGCGATCGCCGCCGCGCTCTTCCTGCTTTTCGCGGTCTTCGTGCCGCTGCCTTATCGCGTCAACGCGCCGTTCATCGTCCGCGCGCAAGCCATGCTGCATCTGCCCGCGCCGTATGAAGGCTACCTCGCCGAGGTGCGCGCGCGTCCCGGCGACCTCGTCCGCACGGGCGACGTGTTGCTCAAGCTCGACACCAGCGACCTGCAGGTCGAGCTCGCCTCCGCGCTCGCGGAGAAGCAGCGATTCTCCGCCGAGGCGGAGAAGGCCGAGGCCGAGCGCAAGCTCGCTGACTTCCGCGCCGCTCGCGCCGCCGCCGCGCAGGCCGAGGCGCGGGTGAACCTCATCCGCTACCGCCTCGATCGCGCGGTGATGGCTGCGCCCTACGACGCCATCGTCGTGGAAGGCGATTTGCGCGAGCGCATCGGCGCTCCCGTGAAAGCCGGCGACATCCTCATGCGCATCTCGCAATCGAGCGGGCTCTACGTCGAGATGCGCGTGCCGGAGCGCGACATCGATCTCGTGGCCGCGAGCAAGACCGCCGAGGTCGCGTTCGCCACCCGGCCGGAGGACACCTTCGCCGTGAAGATCGAGCGCATCGAGCCGGCGGCCGTCACCGAGCGCGATGGCAACGTCTTCGTTGTGCGCGGTCAGTTGCAGGGCGTCTCTGCCGACTGGTTGCGCCCCGGTATGACCGGCGTGGCGAAGTTGGAGTCGGGCCACCGCAGCCTGCTGTGGATCGCGACGCACCGCTTGGTCGACTTCCTGCGGTTGAAACTCTGGTGGTGAACCGGCCATGAGCGAACAACGCGCCCTCTTCAGTGAATCTTGGCACCGCGTCGCCGGACAACGGCTGCGCCTCCGCCCGTCCGTCAACCTGCGCCGCCAGCGCTTCCGCGGCGAACAGTGGTTCGTCGCGCAGGACGGTTTCACGAACTCCTTCTTCCGTTTCCGGCCGGAGGCTTACGACTTCATCGCGCGGCTCGATGGCACGCGCACGGTGGAGGAAATCTGGCATGGCTGCCTCGAACGCACGCCCGAGACGGCGCCGGGGCAGGGGGAGATCGTCGCGATGCTCGCGCAGCTCTATCAGGCGAACCTGCTCGCGGCCGACACGCCGGCGGATACGCAGCGCCTGTTCGAGCGACACCAGAAGCGCGCTCGCGCGCAGGTGGTCTCACAGCTCTTCGGCATCTTCTTCCTCCGCATCCGACTGTTCGATCCGGAGCCGTTGCTGCGTCGGACCTGGCCGTGGTTGCGCTGGCTGGCCACGCCGGCGGCGGCCGTGGGCTGGCTGCTGCTCGCGGGCCTGGGGCTCGCGGCGGTGCTGTCGAATTGGGATCGCGCGCTCGACCAATCGCAGGCGGTGATGGCGCCGGAAAACCTGCTGCTGCTCTACGCGGCGTTTACGTTGGCGAAGCTCATCCACGAATTCGGCCACGCCTACACGGTGAAGGCCTTCGGCGGCGAAGTGCACGCGATGGGCGTGACGCTGCTGGTGTTCACGCCGATTCCCTACGTCGATGCCACGGCAGCGTGGGCTTTCCGCGAGCGGTGGAAGCGGGTGGTTGTCGGCGCTGGCGGCATGTTGCCCGAGCTCGCTTACGCGAGCATCGCCGCGTTGGTCTGGGCCGCGACCGGTCCCGGCACATTGAACAGTCTCGCGTATAACACCATGGTGGTGGCCTCGGTCTCGACGCTGATCTTCAATCTCAATCCGCTGCTGCGCTTCGACGGCTACTACATCCTGTCGGACCTCACGGATTCGCCGAATCTCCAGCCGCGCTCCGCCCGGCAGTGGCTGCACTGGTTCGAGCACAAGGTGCTCGGCGTGCGCACGCTCGAGAGCCCGGCTCGCACCAAGCGCGAGGCCGGCTGGCTGATGGTCTTCGGCGTCGCCAGTTATATCTACCGCGTCTTCATCACCGTCGCGATCATCCTGCTCGTGGCCGACCGCTACTTCGGTCTCGGCCTGCTCGCAGGCATCCTGACTTTCGTCGGCGCATTCGTCATGCCGTTCGTGAAGGCGGGCAAATATCTCGTGCGCGAGCCGCGCATCGAGCGCTCGCGCCGCCGTGCGTGGGGAGTGACCGCGGGTGCGGTGGCGGTGGTGCTGCTGTTTCTCGCCGCCGTGCCGATGCCCAATCGCTTCCGCGCTCCCGGCGTCGTGCGCGCGGAGGGCTCGCGCGATGTCTATACTAGTGTAGCGGGCTTTGCCGTCGAGGTGCCGTCCCGCAGCGGCGTGGAAGTGGAAGAGGGCCGTCCGCTCGTGCGGATGGAGAACCCGGAAATCCAATTTGCCATCACGGCGGCGCGGGCGGACGTGGAGGAGGCGCGCGGGCGCGAGCGTCACATGCTCTCCGAACTCGCCGCCGGTATCGCGCCGACGCGCGCGCGTCGCGAGGTGGCTGAGAGCCGGCTCGCCGAGATCGAGCGCGATCTCACCGAGTTGGAAGTGCGAGCACCGGCCGCCGGCCGCTGGGTTTCGCCGACTTCCGACGATTGGGCGGGCCTCTGGCTCGCCCGCGGCGTGCGCTTGGGCGAAATCGTGGGCCGCGGCCCCGGTTGGGAGTTTCAAGCGGTCGTCTCGCAGCAGCACGCGAGCGAGCTGTTCAACGCGGCTGCTCAAGAGGCCGAACTGCGCTTTGAGGGCGCCGCGGGCACCGTGGTGCCGGTGAAGGAGTGGCGCGTCGTGCCGGGCCGGCAGGAATTTTTGCCCAGTCCCGCCTTGGGCTGGAACGCCGGCGGTCCGATCAAGGTGCGGCCGGATGACACGACCGGCATTCGTGCCGACGAACCATTCTTCCTCGTGGTCGGTCGCATCGCCGGTGACAGTGTGTCTAAGGATGCCCAAACCGTGCTCTGGCAGGGACGCATGGGCGTCATGCGCATGGAGCGTCCGTGGACGCCTCTGCTCATCCAGTGGGCGCGCTCCTTCCGCCAGCTGTTGCAGGAACGTTACCGCATCTGACGCATGGCCGCTCCGCTGCAAGAGGTGCGCCGCACCGAACTCGTGAAACCCGACGCCTTGCCGGCTGGCCTCGATGCGCTCGTGCATCGCGCCCACGGAGCGTGGCGGGGCAGGGCGCGCCACGCCGCCGAGCTGCGCGCGCGGGCGCTGGCTCTGCATGCCGAGGCGGAAGCGCTGGCGGGCTTGGGCGACAATCGCCTCCACACACTGCTGCTCGAGCGTCGCGCGGAGATCCGCCGCGGCGGACGTCCTTGGCCCGAACTTTTCGGCCGCGCGCTGCCGCTTGTGGTGGAACTTGCCTACCGTGCACTCGGTTTGCGGGCCTATCCCGTGCAAGTCATGGGCGCGCTCGGCTTGGCGGAAGGACGTCTCGTCGAAATGGCGACGGGCGAGGGCAAGACGCTCACCATCGCGCTCGCGGCGGCCGTGTCAGGCTGGCAGGCCCGGCCCGTTCACGTGATTACGGCGAACGACTATCTGGCGCAGCGCGATGCCGAGACACTTTCAAAATTCTACAAGCTCTGCGGTCTCACCGTGGCGGCTGTTACGGGCCCGATGGAAGCGCCGGCGCGCCGCGAGGCTTATCGGGCGCAGATTGTTTACACGACCAGCAAGGAGCTGGCCGCCGACTTCCTGCGTGACCGTCTCGTGCTCGGGGCGATGTCCGATCCGGGGCGCCGGATGGTCGCGCGGCTCGTGCGCGGCGAGGCCGGTCGCAAGCTCGAGGAGCCGATCGTGTTGCGCGGCTTGCACACGGCGATCGTCGACGAGGCGGACAACCAGCTCATCGACGAGGCGGTCACGCCGCTGATCATCAGCCGGCCACAGGCGAACGAGGCGCTCGTTTCCGCTTGTCGTCTGGCCGAGCGGGCGGCGGCGACGTTGCGGGAAGGCGAACACTATCAGGTCGAAATTCGGCACAAGGAAATCCGCCTGCTGGAAACGGGCCGGGCTCACCTTCGGAGCTGGAGCGCGGAACAGGGCTCCGAAGATGCGCGCTATCGCCAGCCGGCTTGGTTCGAGTCGCTTGTGAACCAGGCGCTGCAAGCGCGGCACTTCTTCATCCGCGACAAGCAATACGTCATCCAGGACGGCAAGATCGTGATCGTCGACGAGTCCACGGGACGCATGATGCCGGGGCGTTCCTGGCGTCTGGGCCTGCACCAAGCCGTGGAGGCGCGCGAGGGTTTGCCGATCACGCAGCCGAACGAGTCGATGGCGCGGATCAGCTTTCAGCGATTCTTCCGTTTGTTCCGTCGGCTCGCCGGCATCACCGGCACGGCGGCGGAGGCGGCGCCCGAATTTTGGAGCATTTACCAACTGCCGTTCGCGGCGGTGCCGCCGCACCGGCCCAATCTCCGGCAGCGGTGGACGCCGCGGTATTTCGCGACTGCCGCCGAGAAGTGGGAAGCGGTCGTGGCCGAGATCGAGACCTTGCACGCGCAGGGCCGACCAATCTTGGTCGGCACGCGCAGCGTCGCGGCCAGCGAGCACCTCGGTCGGCTGCTGCAGGCGCGCGGACTCAGTTTTACGCTGCTCAACGCCGTGCGGCACGCGGAGGAGGCTGCCATCGTGCACCTCGCAGGTGACGCCCGCGCCATCACGGTGGCCACGAACATGGCGGGTCGTGGCACGGACATCCGTCTCGGCACCGGCGTGGCGGCGGCAGGCGGCTTGCACGTGATCCTGACTGAACTCCACGAATCGGGCCGCGTCGATCGTCAGCTCGAGGGCCGCGCAGGGCGCCAAGGCGATCCTGGCAGCACGCGATTGTTCGCCTCCTTGGAGGATGATTTGGCCAGCCGGTTTCTCAATCAGCCCGTCCGCCGGTTGCTGCTCCGTGTGATGCGGCAGGCACCGGGGAAAGGGGAGCGCCTGACGGGAGTGATTCTGCGCCGGGCTCAACGCTCGGCCGAGGCGGCTTCGTTCCGCCAGCGGCGCCTCGTAATGCAGCAGGATCAGGAACTGGCCCGCGCCCTTATTCCGGGGCAGGCCATCGACCAAATTTAATTTCTGCCACGACGCATGCCCGGATTCCCCCAGTCAAGCGTGAACCGTCACCAGAATGATACGCGTCAGCGGTTGAATTTGGCTTGTAACGACAATTCGGCACCGGCACTGATTTTGCCACTCTTCGCCCCTTGAGTTCCACTGCGCCACAGTCACGTGCGGCTAGTCCTTCTTTTGCCTTGGAGGCATTGGAGCAGCGCATGCTTCTGTCCGCGACTTTGCTGCCTGCCGATCTCACGCAGATTTTGCAGCCTGGAAACGAGCCGTTGGTGGTCCAGGAGGCGACCCACCACGTTGACGTCTCCGCGTCCGCCCAATCCTCGGCAGGCGAGGGCGACGGCGATCTTTTTGACGGTGTCTCTCTGACTGTTCTGCCGGTTTCCGCGCAGACGGATAATGAAGCAGCGCCGGTGGCTGAAACCGATGCCTCGGCTTCATCGATCTCGGCCGCCGAAGTCACGGCGAGTCCGGATGCGGTGGTGCCGACGGAGTTCGGCGAGCCGACCGACGCCAACCCGCCTGCCGGTCCGGCGCTCGCGCCGCTTGTTTCCACTTTGGTCCAGAGTCTCAACTCCGGCCAAGGTCCTCCGGCTTCCGCCGCGCAAAGCGAAGCCGCTCCGGTGGCGACGCTCACGCAAACGGCAAGCGACACGCTCACCATCACGATTGGTGGCACGAGCGAGGGAGAATATACTCAATTTGAAGTCACCGGCTTGGCCACGCTCGCGGGCAAGTTGGTGGTTAATTTGGCGAACGACTTCAAACCCGAGGTCGGCGATGTCTTCGACATCCTCACTTTCGGCAGCATCAGCGGCAAATTCGACGAGGCCGTGGGCCTCTTCGGTGCGGGCGACGGCAAGGTTTACTTCGAGATCGTTCAGAAAGCCGACCGCATTCAACTCGTGGTCCGGTCCTTCGCGCCGGGCACGGACAATTTCCTCTTTGATCTGCTCAGCTCCGAGCACAAGCAGAAGATCGGCGAGTTTCTCAGCTTCGGCTATTTCGCGCTGACGACCATCACGGTCAGCGGACGCTTGGATCTCGGATTCGTTGCGATCGATGGCGCATTCACGCTGACGCGCCTCACCGACTACTCGGCGCCGATCGATGGAGCCACCAAGCTGCTCTCCGGTTTCTCCCTGACCGCGGCCAACGTCCGCCTTTTCGCCGGTTCGGGCGGCTCCTACTGGAACGACTCCAACGGCGATGGCATGATCGACGGCTCCGACACCCCGAACGACGGCCCCGTGGGGGTCGCCGCTTCCGGCGTCGATGTCGCGTTGCTCTGGTTCAAGCCGAACGACGCCAACGACGGCAGCCGCTACTACGCGCTGCGCGCCACCGCCGGCACCGCGGCTTTGGTCGGCATGGGCGATGCGTTCGCCTTTTCGCTCACCGGTCTGACGGTCGAGCTGAACCGCGCCAAGGATGCGGAAGGCGCGGCCGCGCCTGTCATCGACTTCGCCTCGCTGCCTGCGGGCGGCTACACGCTGGTGGTCGACGGCAGCCCCATCGTTCTAGAATATAATGCGTCCACGCAACGTGCCTCGGTCGAACAGGCCGTCATTCAGATTGCCGGCTTCCTGTCCTTTGAGGGTTCCTTGGCCATCGATCCGCAGGGTTACCGCGATGTGCAGTTGAGCGACGGCTCCGAACTCAATGCCTCGCTACTCACGATCGGCATGACCGGCGCGCGCGCTTTCCTCGGCCTGAACGGCCCCTACTGGCAGGACAGCAATGGCGACGGCGTAATCGATGCCTCCGACACCCCGGATGCGAACGCGCTGGGCGTGGCGGTGAGCGGCGTCGACTTGGCCTTGGCCCTCTTCACGCCGAGCGACGAGACTGATGAAGCCCGCTACTACGCGCTGGCTTTGGTCGGCTCCAGCGCGGCCTTGGTGGGCGTTGATCAGGTGACTTTGACGGCCAACGGTTTCAGCGCCGCCGTCAACGGCGTGTCCGGCGTGGAAGACGCGGCGGCCCCGGTGATCGACTTCTCCGCCCTCGAGGGTGGTGGTCTGACGCTCGCGACCGGCGGCGCAGCCGTGTTCCTCGATTACTCCAGTGCGGTGCTGCGTGGTGAAGCGAGCGATGCGCTGCTGATCCTGGCCAGTTTCATCTACGTGCGCGGTGGCTTCGGTTTCGACTTCACCCCCGACATTGTCGAGGCGCTCGACGGTGGTGGCACGCGCGAACTCGACGCCCTCGTGGTGAGCGCGGCCGATGCGTATGTCTTTGTCGGCTTGGGTGGTCCCTATTGGACGGATTCAGACGGTGACGGCGCCATCACTGCGGCCGACACCCCGCAAGCCGACGGTGCGAGCGGTCTGGCTCTCGGCGGCGTCGATTTGGCTTTGGTGATGTTGCGCCAGACTGGCGTGGCTGAAGCCGACGCGGTCGAATACGTCGCGCTCAAGACTCGCGCCGATTCGGCTGCGTTTGTCGGCTTTGAGGACATTTTCGAGCTCAACGCTTCTAATATACAGATTGAGGTCAATCGCGCCACCGATCCGGCCGGCGAGATTGTCGCCGGTGACTTCAGCGCCATGCCGGATGGCGGCCTCACCGTTCAGACCGGCGGCGAGGCGATCCTGATCGATTTCGACCGCGCGGTGCTGCGTGCCTCGGTGGGGGATGCACTGATTCGTATCTCCGATTTCGTTTACCTGCGCGGCGGCTTTGCTTTCGAGAAGGGTGTGCCGGTCGTAGAGGTCTTGGAGGACGGCGGCGAGCGCGCCCTCGATGTCGTCACGATCGGGGCTTCCAATGTCCATGTCTTTGCCGGTGTCGGCGGTCCTTACTGGGTCGACTCCAACGATGACGGCGTGATCGATGCCTCCGACACGCCCGCCGCCGACGGCGCGGCTGGTTTGGCTTTGGGCGGCGTCTCGTTCGGTTTGGCCATGCTGCGTCAGACCGGAGTGGTGGAGCCGGTGGAATACCTTGCGCTCAAGATTGCCGCCAACTCGGCGGCTTGGGTCGGCTTCGAGGAGACGCTCACGCTGACCGCCACGGACATCGTCATCGAGGTCAACCAAGCGGATGACCCGGCCGGCGAGATCGTCGCTGGCGACTTCAGCAACATGACCGGCGGCGGACTCAGCATCGCGACGGGCGGCGACTCCATCTTGATCGACTTCGACCGCGAGCTTCTCCGTGTGCAGGTGGGCGTCGCGACCATCGCTGTTTCCGACTTCTTCTATATTAGTGGTGGATTCGCCCTTGAGCGCTCCAGCCGCAGTGTGACCTTGGCGGATGGTTCCGAGGTGTGGGTCGAGATGCTCGCCTTGGGTGGCAACGACCTCACCGCGTTCGCCGGTCTCAACGGCCCGGCAGATTCTGGCCAGGCGCGTGGCATCACGTTGAGCGGCGTGTCGTTCGCGCTGGGTCTGTTCACGCCGGATGAAGCGCAGGAGGAGTTGGCCGGACGCAGCTGGCAGTCCCTTTCCGCCACCGCCACCGGCTACAGCCTCACCGGCATCGACGGCTTGGAGTTGTCGGGCGGCTCGCTGGCCTTGGCGCTGAATCGCGCCCTCGGCGTGCCGGCCGACGAAGATGCGAACGCGCTGGTGATCGACCATGCGGCCGACCCGCTCACGATTGCGACCAGTTCCTCGACCTCGCTCATGCTGGAGTTTGACGGCGCGGATGGCGAACTCTTCCAGATCGGCGGAAACATCACGATTTCGGTCGGCGATTTCTTCCACGTGTCCGGCGACCTCGCGTTCCGCCGCTCGCTCGCCAGTGTCACGTTGGCTGATGGCACGGAACTTGATGCCGATCTGCTCACGCTCGGCGGTCGCGGGTTGACTGCCTTTGCCGGACTCAATGGCCCCGTTGATTCGGGTGACGCGGTGGGTCTTTCCCTCACCGGCGTCGAATTCGCCTATGCCCTGTTCAGCGAGCAGGTCGCGCCGGGCGATACCGAGACCGTGCCGGTGCGCTGGATGGCGCTGCGCGCAACGGCGGAGAGCGTCTCCTTCATCGGCCTGCCGGGTGTCACGCTTTCCTCCTCCGACTTGACTGTGGCGATCAACCGCCAGCTTGATGTCGCCGACGGCGAAGAGCCGAACGTCATCGATTTCAAGGATGAGCCGTTCGCCGTCGCGACCGGTGCGGACAGCGACCTCGCCTTCGAGTTCGACGGCGCCGAAGGCGATCTGCTGCAGGCTCGCGGCCGGATGGAGATCGATCTCTACGGGTTCGTTCGCTTCGAGGGCGATGTGGCCTTCAGTCGCACCGATGGCACCGTGAAGCTTGACGATCAGACTGCCGATGTGGCGGTCGAGCGTCTGACGCTGGGTGCCAAGGACCTCAATGTTTTTGCCGGCCTCGCGCGTGATGGCGAGCCGAGCCTGGGCTACCAGCTTGGTGGCGTGGAACTCGCGTTGGTCATTCAGACCGACAAGGCCGATGCGACACGCGTGTGGACGAGCTTGGAAGCCGAGGGCACTAGCGCCGCCTTCATCGGCGTGCCCGGCCTGCGGATTGAGGCGGATACGATCTCCCTCGCCATCAACCAAGCGGCGGAGGACGGCAGTCTGGTTAATTTTGCTGCGTCGCCCTTGGAGGTGACCACCGGACCGTCCGACAGCCGAACGATCAGTCTCTCCGCTGCAAACGGCGAGACGCTGCGTGCCTCGGGCAACCTGAACATCGACCTCTTCGGCTTCGTGCAACTCTCCGGTGGCTTCGCCTTCGACAAGACACAGACGGAAGTGACGCTCGCCGACGGCACGCAGGTGCAAACTGAGTTGCTCGCGCTCGGCGGGCATGACGTCTCGGCCTTTGTCGGTGTCAATGGACCGGTCGAGTCCGGTTATGCGATGGGCTTGAGCCTTACGGGCGTGGACTTCGCGCTCGGCCTCTTCGACGGCGAAATCGACGACACGGCCGTGTCGTGGACTACGCTGCAGGCGACTGCCTCGGGCTTCGCGGTCGTCGGCATCCCGGGCCTGACGCTTTCCGGCGACGCGCTGCTGCTCGAGTTGAACCGTTTCCACGGCGCGTTGGCCGGTCGCGACGCGGCCGACCTCGTTATCGACTATACGCAGACCGACCTCGAGATCGCCACCGGTCCGGAGACGACGTTCACCTTCACCTTGGATGGCGCTAAGGGTGTCCTGACCCGCGCTGCCGGCGACAACCTCACGCTCGGCATCGCCGATTTCTTCTACGTCAACGGTTCCTTCGCCTTCGAACAGTCGCGCGGCACGGTCACGTTGGCCGACGGGCGGCTCGTCGATGCCGACCTGCTCACCGTCGGCGCCACGCAGGTCGATGCCTTCGTCGGCCTCAACGGCGACACGGAGGATCGCCTCGGGCTCACGTTGTCCGAAGGTGAATTCGGCTTGGCGCTGGTCGCCGATCGCGCGAACCCGGGTTGGCGTTGGATGGCGCTCAAGGGCAGCGCGACTGAGGTTGCCTTCGTTGGCGTCGATAATCTCACGCTGCTCGGCAAGGGCCTGTTGGTGGAAATCAACCGCAACACGAGTTCGTCTCACAACACCGTCCTCTCGCTCGGTCTCGCAGGCACGCTCGGCACGGTGGCCTTCTCTTTCGGCGGTGCCACGGCGACCTTCGAGATCACGCAGCAGTCGACCGACTCCGCGATCGCGACGTCCATCCAGACCGCGCTGGAATCGCTCGCGGGTATCGGTGCCGGCAACGTGCTCGTTTCCGGCAATCGGGCGGATGGCTACACGGTCGAGTTTATCGGTGAGCTGGCCGGTCAGGATCTCTCCGGTTTGGCGGTTGCCACGACTGCGCCGGTTCTTGATTCGGATGTCACCGAGACGGGCGGCAGCACGCCGGCCGTTAGCGAGGTCCAGCAGCTGCGTCTGGTTATCAACCCCGCTGCCTATGGCTCCTTCGCTCTGCAGTTCGGCGACCAAGTTACGCGCCTCATTACTTATACCGCGGACGCCGCCGCCTTGGCGCTCGATATCCATCAAGCGCTCGAAGCGTTGTCCAACGTCGGTGCTGGCAACATCAGCTTGGTCGAGGCCGCTGGCTCCACGGCCACCGTCCGTCTGTTCAATATCACCTTTATCGGTGCGCGCGCCGGCCAGAACGTCCCGCAGGTCGCCATCCGCCAGCTCACCAGTGGCATCATCGTCAACACGCGCTACACCCTCGAACTCGGTTCGCGTGATGCGACGCTGACCTTCGGTCGTGCAGGCGACACCGCGGCGATCGTCCTGACTGCGGCGATGACCGATGCCCAGCTCCTCACCGCTCTGACCTCGACGCTTGAGGCGCTTGATACGATCGGCGCAGGCAATGTCCTCGTGACTGGCACGCGCGCAGGTGGTTTCACGATCGAGTTCGTCGGGGCGCTCGCTCGGATGCCGGTCAGCGGCCTCACGCTGACGACCACTTACCCGGCGGTGCAGACCAACGTCGAGGTCGTCTCCACGCCCGGCACCCCGGCCAACGAGATCCAGGCCGTCCTCATCAGCGCCAGCCTCACCGCCTCCGGCACGTTCACGCTCAGCGTCGGCAACTACACGACCGCCGCGATCCGCTTTGCCGGCAGCGACATCACCAACAACGCCCGCCGCATCCGCGAGGCGCTGGAAGCGCTGCCGATCATCGGTGCGGGCAATGTCTCCGTGGTCTTCGACCAGGACTCGACCATCACCGCGCAGCGTTACGTCATCACTTTCCGCAACGGCATCGCCGGTCGCGATCTGCCGACCGCTACGGCCAACAACACGAAGCTCCACGGCGCCACGGTCAGCATCGAGGGCGTGCAAAACGGTGTCTCCGGGGCCCGCGCCGCGCAGGCTATCACGATTATCCCGACCGAGACCGGCACCTTCCGCCTCAGCATCACCGACAACGGCACGACTTACCTGACCGAGGTGCTGCGCATCGGTGCCTCCGCCTCTGAGGTCGCCCGCGCGCTCACCGCTGCGTGGAGCCCGGCCTCGTCTGGCACGGTGAGCAAGACCGGCGACACCTACACGATTTCCTTCAACCCCACGTCGTTCGAGGGACGCAACCCCGCGCTCATCGTCGTCACCGCCGTGCCGACCGGCACGCCCGCCAAGCTCACGCTCGCCCAGACCGGCGGCACGCAGAGCCCGCGGGCGGGTTCGCTGCTCGTTTCCACCTCGACCGTCACCGAAGGCCGCGCGGCCATCGGCGAAGTGCAGCGCCTCGTCATCACGACCGGCGCGGACGGCACGTTCACGCTCAGCTTCACGATCGACGCCACGACCTACACGACCGCCGCCGTCAGCCTCGATGCCAGCGCCGACGAACTCGTCGACGCGGTGTTCAATGCCCTGAAGGACGACTACGCCACGCTCACGATCACCGTCCGCGAATACGGCGCCCGCACCTGGGAGATCGAATTCGGCGGCGACCTGGCCGGCCGCGACATCCCGGATGCCGTCGTCGCCATCGATGTGGTCGTCGCCGATGCGAGCCTCACCGTCGTGCAGACGGGCACGGTCAACCCCGCGGGCGGCGAGACGGTCATCGATTGGGCGGCGCAGTCGCTCGATGTCTCCACCGGCACCACGACGACCACGACGCTCGATATGGCCGGCTCCGATGGCAATCTCGTGCGCGCCACCGGCTACGCCCACATCCAGCTCTTCGGCTTTGCCACGCTCGCCGGCAACTTCGCCTTCGAGAAGAAGGAGAACTCCATCGCCAACGCCGCGGGCGACGGCTTCGAGGATTTTGACATCCTCACGGTCGGCTCGTCTGACGCTTATCTCTTCGCCGGCTTGGGCGGGCCTTACTGGATCGACAGCAACGATGACGGCTCCGTGACCGCCGACGACACTCCGGCCACCGACGGTGCGCTCGGCATCGCCGTGGGCGGGGTCACCGCCGCGCTGGCGTTCCTCACCAGCCGCGAAACGCCCGCCATCACTTATACCGCGCTGAACGCCCGGGCCGACAGCGCCACCTTCGTCGGCCTCGAAGGCCTGCTGACCATCGACGCGCGCGACCTGACCGTCGAGATCAACACCGCCTCCGACCGCGACGATCCGGAAGCCACGCCGGACGTGTTTGACTTCAATCGCATCGAAGGCGGCGGCCTGGCGGTCCTCACCGGTGGCGACGCCATCGTGCTCGACTACGATCTGCCGCTGCTGCGCGTGACCTCGACCGACACGACGATCGCGGTCGGCCAGTTCATCTACCTCCGCGGCGGCTTCGCCATCGAGCGCAGCCCGTCCGTCGTCGAGGTGCTGGAGGACGACACCACGCGCGACCTCGATGTCCTTACCTTGGGCGCGACCAACGCCTACGCTTTCGCCGGGCTCGGCGGACCGTATTGGACCGACAGCAACGGCGATGGCGTGCTCAATGGCGACGACACGCCCGCGAGCGACGGCGCCATGGGCATCGCGCTCGGTGGTGTCACGTTCGGTCTCGCGCTGCTCAAGCAGACCGGCGTTGCCGCGCCCGCGACCTACGTCGCGCTTCGGGGCGAAGCGGCCTCGGCGGCGATCGTGGGCTTCGATGGCATCCTCGAAGCGTCTGCGACCGACCTCTCCATCGAGATCAATCTCGCCGATGATCCTTCCGGTCTCGTGACCGCGGGCGACTTCAGCTCCCTCGAAGGCGGCGGCCTGGAAGTCCTCACGGGCGGTGAGCCGGTGATGCTTGATTACGACCGCGCGCTCATCCGCGTCGTGGCGGCGGATTCGCACTTCCGCTTGGCTGACTTCATTTACGTGCGCGGTGGCTTCGCCTTCGAAAAGGGCGTTCCTGTCGCCGAGGAGCTGGAGGGTGGGGAGACGCGCGATCTCGACGTTGTCACCTTTGGCTTCACCCATGCTTATGTTTTCGCCGGCGTCGGTGGGCCTTACTGGACCGATTCCAACGACGATGGCGTGCTCGACGCCACCGATACGCCGGCGGCGGACGGCGCCACGGGTATCGCCATCGGTGGGGTCCACGCGGCCATGGCCATGCTGCGCGAGACCGGCGTGGCCGAGCCGATCAGCTACTTTGCCCTCAAGCTTCATGCGGACAGCGCGGCCTTCGTTGGCTTCGAGGATGTCCTCACGCTTCGCGCCACCGACATCACGGTGGAGGTCAATTACGCCGACGATCCGGCCGGCGTTGTGCGCGCCGGCGACTTCACCACGCTCGAAGGCGGCGGGCTCAGCGTTCTGACCGGCGGCGAATCCATCCTGATCGACTTCGCGGACAAACTGCTGCGCGTGACCATCGGTGAGGCCGAGGTCGCCGTGGCGGATTTCATCTTCCTCCAAGGCAGTCTCGCGCTGCAACGCGCCCCGCAGGTGGTGACGCTCGCCAACGGCACCGAGGTGGAAACCTCGCTGCTCACCCTCGGCGGCTCCGGACTCGATGTGTTCGTCGGCCTCAACGGTCCGGCGGATCGCGCTGGCGCCGTGGGCCTGAGTTTGGGCGGAGTTGACTTTGGTCTCGGGCTCTTCACGCCGGACGCCGCGCAGGTGGAGCTCGCCGCGTTGCGCTGGACGACGCTCAAGGCGACCGCGACCACGATCGACCTTGTCGGCATCCCCGGTCTCGAGGTTTCGGCGACCGATGTCGCCATCGCGCTCAACCGCGTCAGTGGCGTGGCCGCCGGAGCGGATGCGGATCAATACGTCGTCGACTATGCCGCCGCTCCGTTGTCCGTGCGTACCGGGCCGACCACGACGGTCGAGTTCGATTTCGGCGGCGAAGTTGGCCAGCTGCTTGAAGTCAGCGGCGACATCAATCTTACGGTCGGCGGCTTCTTCCACGTGGCGGGTGGTCTCGCATTCCGTCAGGCCGCGCAGACGCTCACGCTCGCCGACGGCACGGAGGTCGAGACGCGCGCCCTCACGGTCGGCGGTAGCGGTCTGACGGCTTTTGCGGGTCTGAATGGCCCGGCTGATTCCGACGATGCTATCGGTCTCTCGCTTACTGGCGTGGAATTCGCCTTTGCGGTCTTTACGGAGAAACTGGCTGAGCCCGATACGACCACCGAGGCGGCGAGCTGGATGGCGCTGCGCGCGACCGCGGAAAGCGCCAGCTTCATCGGTGTCGATGGCATCACCATCAGCGCGACCGCAGTCGAAGTGAACATCAACCGCCAGCTCGGCTTGGCGGAAGGTGATGAGCCCAACGTCGTCGATTTTGCCGCCTCTCCGGTCGAGATTCCAACGGCCACCGACTCGACGCTGGAATTGAATTTCTCGGGCGAAGATGGCGAGTTACTGCAGGCCCGCGGCCGCATGGAGATCGATCTCTATGGCTTCGTCCGCTTCTCCGGTGACCTCGCCTTCGGCCGTCAGGACGGCAGCGTCACGTTGGACGACGACAGCGTCGTCGCGGTCGATCGCCTGACCTTGGGTGCCAAGGACGTCGCTGTGTTCGCCGGTCTCGCGGTCGACGGCGAGCCGAGTCTCGGATTCCAGCTCGGCGGCGTGGAACTCGCGCTCGCGATCCACACCGACAAGGCCGACGCCACCCGCTCATGGACCACGCTCGAGGCCGAGGCCGCCAGCGCGGCGTTCATCGGCGTCCCGGGTCTGCGCGTCGAGGCGGACACGATTGCTCTGGCAATCAATCGCGCCGCGACCGATGGCAGCCTGATCGACTTTGCGGCCATGCCGCTGGAAGTGGCGACCGGTCCATCCGACACCCGCACCATCAGCCTCGGTGCCGACAAGGGCGAGACGCTCCGTGCCTCCGGCAACCTGGCGGTCGATCTCTTCGGTTTCGTCCAACTTTCGGGCAGCTTTGCCTTCGACAAGACCGAGCAGGAAGTGACCCTCGCCGACGGCACTGTCGTGGAGACGGAGTTGCTGGCCCTCGGCGGCAGCGGCGTTTCCGCTTTCGTCGGTATCAATGGCCCGGCCGATTCCGGTTATGCGATGGGCTTCGGCCTCACCGGCGTGGATTTCGCGCTCGGTCTCTTCAGTGGCGAGGTCGACGGCAACGCCGTCAGCTGGACGAGCCTGCAGGCCACCGCGGGCGGCTTCGGCCTCGTCGGTCTCCCCGGCCTTGAGGTCTCCGGCGGTCCGCTGGCTGTCGAATTGAACCGTTTCCACGGCACCGTGGCGGGTCGCGACGCGGACGATCTGGTCATCGATTACTCTGTCACCGACCTCGAGATCGCCACCGGTCCGGCGACGTCGTTCACCTTCACGCTCGATGGCGTCGAGGGCAACGTCACCCGCGCTGCGGTGGATAACCTCACGCTCAAGGTCGCGAGCTTCTTCTCGGTCACCGGCGATTTCGCCATTCAGCAATCCCGTGGCACGGTGACGCGCGCCGACGGCCAACTGGTGGATGCCAATCTTCTCACCATCGGCGCCACGAACATCGATGCCTTCGCCGGGATCAATGGTGGCTCGGCCGACCAACTGGGTCTGTCGTTGACCGAGGGCGACTTCGCCTTGGCGCTCGTCGCCGACCGTGCCAACCCGGGCTGGCGCTGGATGGCGCTCAAGGCCACCGCCACCGAGGTCGCCTTCGTCGGCCTCGACGGCGTGACGATGGAAGGGGAGGGCCTCCTCGTCGAAATCAACCGCAACACCAGCTCCTCAAGCAACACCGTCCTCTCGCTCGACCTCGCCGGCACGCTCGGCCGCGTCGAGTTCGATTTGGCCGGCGCCACCGCCTCCTTTGTCATCACGCCGCAGTCGACCGATGCGGACATCGCCAGCGCGCTACAGTCGACCTTGGAATCCCTGTCCGGCATCGGTGCCGGCAATGTGCAGGTGCTGGGCAACCGCGCCGACGGCTACACCATCGAATTTGTCGGCGCGCTCGCGGGGCAGGACCTGACCGGCCTGGGTGTCACCACTACGCCGCCGGAAATCACGTCGGAGGTTACGCAATCCGGGGCCAGCGTCGCGGCCGTCGACGGCGTCCAGTTGCTGACGCTCACTGCCTCGGCCACCGCCTACGGTTCCTTCACGCTGACCTTTGGCGCGCAAACCACGGCGGCCATCGCTTACAGCGCCGACCCCGTCGCCCAAGCCGCTTCCATCCAAGCCGCGCTCGTTGCCCTTTCGAACATCGGCGCCGGTAATGTCACCGTGACGGAAGACGCCGCTTCGGTGGCCGGCTCGCGCAAGTATCGCATCGCGTTCGGCGGCGCCCTTGGCGGCACCGAAGTCGCCTTGCTCCGCGTGAAGGTGCTGACTTCGGGCGTCATTCAGAACGCCACCTATGCGCTCACGCTCGGCACCGAGGCGCCGACGCTCACCTTCACCTACGGCAGCGCGACGGCGCAGGTTGTCGTGAGCGAAGGGCAATCCTCCGCTGCGATCATTACCGCGCTGAAGGCGGCGCTGGAGTCCTTGACCGGCATCGGTGCCGGCAACGTCATCGTTACCGGCACACGCGCCGCCGGCTTCACCATCGAATTTATCGGCACACTCGCCGGCCAGCCGGTCAGCGGCCTCGCGGTTTCCACGACGCTCCCGGCCATCACGTCGACCGTCGAGATCATCGCCGCCCCGACCGCCGGCAGTCCGTCGATCCAGGTCATTACCATCGACGATCCGCTCCTGCGCGGCAGCGGCACTTATACGCTCGATCTGAACGGTGTGCTGACCGTCCCGATCCGCTACGCCGGCAGCGACGTGACGAACAACGCCCGCTACATCCGCCAGGCGCTTGAGAACCTCGTCACGGTCGGCGTCGGCAACGTTACCGTCACCTTCGACCAGACTTCCACCGTCACGCGGCAGCGCTACATCGTCACCTTCAAGTCCAACGTGGCTCCGCGCCACATCGCGACGCTCCTGCCCGATAGCAACAAGCTCAGCTTCGGCGTCGTTTCCGTCCAGTCGCAGCAGACCGGCACCGTCGGCACCGGCCAGCAGCAGCAGGTTACGCTCGTTGCCCCGACGGGCGGCACGTTCCGCCTCAGCATCACGGACAACGGCATCACTTACACCACGGCGCTCCTGAGCGTCGGCGCCTCCGCCTCCGAGGTCGCCCGTGCGCTCACGGCGGCCTGGACGCCGATCTCGTCGGGCACGGTTTCCGCCACCGGCAGCGAGGTCTACGTCATCACCTTCAACCCCGGCAGCTTCAACGGCCGCACGCCTCAGCTCATCCAAGTCATCGCCACGCCCACCGGTCCGGCCGCCTCCCTGACGGCCAAGACGGTCGGCGGCTCGCAAAAGGCGCAGGGTGGGGCGTTCACCGCGGGCACCGCGATCGTCACGGCCGGCCGCGCCGCCATCGGCGAGATCCAGCGCATCCAGATCGGCCAGGGCGCCGACGGCACGTTCACGCTCACCTTCGCGTTCGATGGCAACAGCTACACCACCGCCGCGATCGATTTCGACGCCACGGCGCAGCAGTTGGTCGACGCGATCTTCGAGTCGCTCGAGGCCGCCTATACGGAGCTCACCATCACGGTCACCAAACTTGGCGCGCGCCTTTGGACCGTGCAGTTCGGCGACGATCTCGCCGGCCGCGACCTGCCCGAGGCCACCGTCACGCTGACGCCGGACGTCACCGACGCCGCGCTCACGGTCGTGCAACAAGGCGAGGTGAACCCCGACGGCGGCAGCACCGTGATCGACTGGTCGGCCATGCCGCTGGATGTCCGCACCGGCACCACCAGCACGACGCGCCTCGAGATCGACGGCGCCGACGGCAATCTCGTTCGCGCGACTGGCTACGTCCGCATCGAGCTCTTCAGCTTCGTCACGCTCGCCGGCAACTTCGCCTTTGAACTGAAGGAGCGCACCCTCGACGTCACGGAAGGCGAGGGCACCGAGGACTTCGACGTTCTCACCATCGGCTCTTCCGATGCCTACCTCTTCGCCGGTGTCGGCGGTCCGTATTGGGTCGACAGCAACGACGACGGCTTCATCACCGCCGACGACACGCCGGAAGCCGACGGCGCCATCGGTATCGCCGCCGGTGGTATCACCGCGGCGCTCGCGATTGTCCGTCTGGCCGATGCGAGCAGCACGGTGACTTACACCGCGCTCACGACGCAGATCGACAGCGCTTCCTTCGTTGGGCTCGGCGACCTGCTGGTCATCGAGGCGCGGGACATCACCATCGAACTCAATCGCGCCACCGACAGCGCGGATGCCGAGGCAAGCCCGGCGGTGTTCGACTTCACCCGCTTTGGCACCGACGGGTTGGAAGTCCTGACCGGTGGCGATCCGCTCGCCATTGCCTACGACGTCAAGGTCCAGCGCATCCTCATCGCTGACGCGACAGTCGCCGTTTCCGAGTTCGTTTACATCCGCGGCGCGCTGGCCTTCGAGATCGGCAACGAGCTCGACGTCCACCTCAGTGGCGGCGATTCCACGGTCGAGGTCACCAGCATGACCTTCGGCGGCGACAACCTGCACGTCTTCGCTGGCGTGGGCGGCCCGTATTGGACCGACAGCAACGACGACGGCCGCATCGACGGCGACGACTCTCCCGTGACCGACGGCGCGATGGGCATCGCCCTCAGCGGCGTGCGCGTCGGCATCGGCATCTTCAAGCCCACCGCCCTCGGCAACAGCGACAGCTACCTCGCCCTCAAGGTCTCGGCCGCCACGGCCGCGTTCGTGGGCATCGAAGGTCTTACTATCGCGGCGCGCGGCATCGAGGTCGGTGTGAATCAGGTGCGCTCGACCACGCCTGATGCTGCGGCGCTCGACTTCTCCCGCTTGCTCGACGGTGGCTTCGCGGTGCTCACCGGTGGCGAGAGCGTGACGCTCGATTTCGATTCCGCGCTGCTGCGCGTCTCCGTGGCCGACGCCACGATCTCGATTTCGGAATTCTTCTACATCCGCGGCGGCTTTGCCTTCGAGAAGGGCCGCGAGATGGAGATCACGACCACCACGGGCGGCACCAAGACGGTTAGCGTCGTCACCTTCGGCCTCTCCAATGTCTATGCCTTCGCAGGCATCGGCGGCCCGTATTGGGTCGATAGCGATGGGGACGGCGTCCTGACCTCCGCGGATCAGCCCGACACCGATGGCGCGCTCGGCCTGGCGCTGTCCGGCGTGGATCTGGGGCTGGCCCTGTTCCGCCCGACCGACGCCGCGGACACCGCCAGTTACATGGCGCTCAAGGCCACCGCGGATCAGGCGACGATCGCAGGCTTGCCCGACTTTATCACGCTCGACGCGCGCCAAGTCGAACTCCACCTCAACACCGCGTCGCGTCCGGGCGAAGTCGGTCCGCCGTGGCCGGCCTCGATCGACTTTACCAAGCTCGAAGGCGGCGGCGTCGAGGTCGCGACCGGCGGCGATACCGTCACGCTCGATTTCGGTTCCCGCGTCTTCCGCGCCATGGTGGGTGACGGCACGCTCGCCCTCGGCGAGTTCGTTTATGTGCGCGGCGCGTTCGCCTTCGAACAGGACCAGCGTTACACGATCGACGATGCTAACGGCGCGGAGCGCTCCGTGCGCGGTCTGACAATCGGTGCGGCGGATGTCTATGTGTTTGCCGGCGTGGGCGGCCCGTATTGGACCGACAGCAATGGCGACGGCGCCATCACGGGCGACGACACGCCCGATGCGAGCGGAGCAATCGGCCTCGCACTCGGTGGCGTCGATCTCGGCCTCGCGTTGTTCCGCCCGACCAATCTCGCCGATCAGACCCGCTACACGGCGTTGAAGGCGACGGCCGATTCTGCGACCTTCGTTGGCTTCGGGCCGCTGGACATCACGGCGCGCGGCATCTCGGTCGAGATCAATCGCGCCTCGGATCTCGCCGACGCTGCGGCGACGCCGGCCGTGCTCGACTTCAGCACGATGGATGATGGCGGCCTGTCGATCATCACGGGCGGCGATCCGGTGGTGCTCGATTACGATGCGGATCTGCTGCGCGTGGCGGTCAGCGACGCGACCTTCGCGATTTCCGAGTTCATCTACGTGCGCGGCGGCTTCGCCTTCGAGAAGCGCGACGCGATCGAGGTGTCCGACCTCACCGGCACGGAATTCGAGGCTCAGGTCGTCACGCTCGGCCTCTCCAACGCCTATGTCTTCGCCGGCGTGGGCGGCCCGTATTGGACCGACAGCAACGACGATGGGGTGGTGAATGGCGACGACACGCCTGTCAGCGAAGGCGCGCTCGGCGTCGCGCTGGGCAATGTCAATGTCGCGCTCGCCTTCCTCAAGCCCACCGATGCGGAGAGCACGCTGAGCTACACCGCGCTGAAGGCGCAGGCGGATTCTGCGACGCTCGTCGGCCTGGGCGAACTCCTCACCATCGATGCGCGCGACATCACCATCGCGGTCAACACGGCCGACGATTCCGCCAACCCGACCTTCACGGCGCCGGCCCTCGATTTTGCGGCCTTGGCCGACGGTGGTCTCGAAGTCGCTACCGGCAACGAGACGATGCTGCTCGATTACGATTCGCGTCTGCTGCGCGTGCTCATTGGCGATGCGACCTTCGCGGTCTCCGAATTCATCTACGTTCGCGGCGCCTTCGCGCTGGAGCAGGGCAGGGTGCTCGATCTGGCGACCACGGCCGACGGCGCACCGCGCAAGGAAGTCACCGCCCTCACCCTCGGCACCGACAACGCTTATGTCTTCGCCGGCATCGGCGGCCCGTATTGGACCGACAGCAACGGCGACGGCATCATCGACAGCACCGATACGCCCGCCAGCGAAGGCGCGGTCGGTTTGGCGATGGGCGGTGTGCAGCTCGGCTTGGCGCTCTTCCAGCCCACCGACGAGAACGACGCCGACAGCTACTTTGCCTTGGCGGCTTCCGCCGACAGCGCCGAGCTCGTCGGATTGCCGGGTCTCACCATCGCCGCCAACGGCATCAGTGTGGCGGTGAACAGCGTGCGCTCGGCCACGGTCGGTGCGCCGGTGCTCGATCTTTCGAGCTTGGCCGAGGGCGGTCTCAGCATCGCGACCGGTGGCGACGACGTGACGCTCGACTTCTCCAGCGCACTGCTGCGTGTGGAGGTCGCTGATGCGACGCTGGCCCTTTCCGAATTTGTCTACGTGCGCGGCAGCTTCGCCTTTGAGCAAGGCCCGACGCTTGACGTCACGGATACCGACGGCGTGGAGAAATCCGTCCGCAGCCTTACCTTCGGCGCCGCCAACGCCTACGTCTTCGCCGGCATCGGTGGCCCGTATTGGACCGACAGCAATGGCGACGGCGTCGTCGACAGCGCCGATACGCCGGACGCCGATGGCGCGATCGGCATCGCGCTCGGCGGCGTGGATCTCGGCTTGGCGCTGCTTGCACCGACTGACGAAGCCGATCTTGTCCGCTACACGGCGCTGAAGGTGTCGGCCGACACGGCGTCCTTCGTCGGCCTGCCGGATGCGCTCACCTTCGAGCTCAACGACATCACCATCTCCTATAATGCCGCGACCGGCCCCGATGCGACCGGCCCGCCGGCATTGGACTTCAGCACGCTTGATGGCGGCGGCCTGTCTGTTGCCACCGGTGGCGAGCCGGTCGTGCTCGATTACACGGGAGCGCTGCTGAGTGTGTCGGTCGGCCACGGTGTCTTGAGCATCGCGGGCTTTGTCTCGGTTTCGGGCAGCTTTGGTTTCGAGAAAAACGACGACGAACTGATCGTCGTGGCGACGGACGTCGACGCGGGTCTCGCGGTCGGCGACTTCGCGGTGGGCATCGAAGACGGCACGCTCGCCCTCGTCATCGGTGCCGAGGGTGGGGTGGCGCTGGAAGCGCAGGGCGAGTTCTACCTGACCGGCCTCGACTTCGCCGGTGTGACGGTGGACTCCGTGCTCGTGCGCTACAACACGTCGGGCGTCGACTATTCCGCCGCGCCGCGGACCCTGACGGTGGACGGCATCAGCGCCGACCTCGGCATGGAATCGGGCACGCAGGCGCAGCCCTTCGTGGCGTTCACCGCCTTCGGTCTCGGCGTCAACCTCGGCGATGTGCTTCGCGTCGAAGGCGATTTCACCTTCTCGCGCGGCTTCGACAGCGCCGGCCTCTCGGTAATCAAGATCGGCGTGGCCAACTTCAGCACGACGCTGGGCGACGGCACCACGACCTTCCTCAGCGTCACGGACGGTGCCGGCGCGTTCCTCATCAATTCGGCCGGCTACGCCGCGACCATCACGGCGACGGTGGCGCTCGAAAATGTTCCTGGCGTCTCGATCAACGATTCCCAGTTCACGGTCACGTTGGCCAACCTCACCGAGGCCGTCACCGAGACCGTCACGGTGGGCGACCAGAGCTTCACCTTTGATCTGGCGGCCGGCTCGCTGGTCCGCGTCTCCGCCACACCGCTGGACGTCACGGTCCTCGGCATCACGCTGCGTGGCCACTTCTCCTTCGAGCAGACCACGGACAGCGCCGGCGCCCGCCGCATCGTCGTCTCGGCCGCGCAGATTTCCGTCCCGGGCTTCCTCGGGCAGGGCAGTGGCGGCAGCCCGATCGACATCGCGAACGCCCAGGGCCTCTTCGTGCTCACTGACGCCGGCATGGCCGGTTCACTCTCCTTCACCGCCGATCTGTCCTTCGGCGTGTTCTCGGCGGGGGCTACGCTCACCTTCGAGCTCAACAACACCGGCGAGGCCGTCTCGGCCGAGGGCGTGTTCGGCACCGTCAATCTCGAGGCAGGCAACTACACGCGCATCGTCCTCGGCGATCTGCGGATCACTTTCCCGGGCATCGAGATCACCGGCGACTTCAGCTTCAAGTCTGCCACGGTCAACGGCTCCAGCCGCCAGGTCATCGTCGGCTCGAACGTCACGATCTTCGTCGGCGACAACGTCACCGGCAGCCGCATCGGCCTCGAGCTGGTCGATGGCGAGGCGATCTTCCTGCAGGACGGCTCGCTCAAGGCCGGCAGCGTCACCGGCACCGTCAGCATCGTGGGCGTCCCGGGCTTCACCCTTTCGGCCACGATGACGCTGCGCCTGAACGAATTCACCGAGGCCGTCTCCGAGACCGTGATCCTGAATGGCAATACCATCGCGCTCGATTTCTCCGCCGAGGAAACCAATGGATTCATCCAGTTCATCGGCGAGGATGTGAAGTTCTCGATTGCCGACACCATCGAACTCTACGGCAATCTCGCCTTCACGCGCACCGCGGGTCGCTTCACGCTCGGCGTGGTCGGCGGCGAGGTCTTCGTCGGCGCCGGTCCGATGCGGTTGGCGGACGGCAGCGCCAACCCCGATGCGATCGGCCTGCGGGTTTACGATATCGAGTTTGCGCTCGTGATGTTCACGGATGTGGCGGGCAAGTATGCCTTCCGCGGCGAAGGATCGGTGGGCTTCGTCGGTCTCGACGGCCTTGAGGCTGCTGCCAGCTCCCTCGGCCTCCGCTTCGGTGTCGCGCAAAACAAGACCGGCGCTGCCTTCACCGAGACTATCTCGGTCGGTCCGGACAAGGAGATCGAACTCAGCTTTACGACTGCCGTCTCCGATCCGATCTTCATCGGCGGGCTCACGATCAGCGTGGGCGACATTTTCACGCTGTCGGGCGAGGTCGAAATCCAGCCGATTGCGGGTGGCGACATCAACATCAACATCACGACCGCGACCCTCGCGTTCGGCGGCGGCGATTATGCGGTGTCCGGCACGGCGGCGATGAAGATCACGGCGGCCGAGGGCTTCAAGTTGGTCAGCTTCGCCCTCACGGGTGCGACGATCGCCGGTTACGAGTTGAACTTCCCGTCTTCTTCCGGCGCTGCGTTGCCGGGCGGGCCGGGTAGCACTCCGGCTCCGGGCCGCTCCTTCGCGCAGAGCGATTCGAGCTTCACCGTCGGCCCGCTGAGCATCACCAACCCGGGCGTCTCGCTGGCGGACTTCAGCTTCAAGGATGGCAAGGTCGTCATCACCCTCGAGCTCTCGCTGGACAAGCTCACGCTGGCCTTCGGCGGTGCCAGCTCGGCGGGTGCCCAGCAATCCTCCGGCATCAAGGCGGAGCTCACCGGCCTGACTGTCTCCTTCGACATCGCGGTCGATTTGGCCGCCGGCTTCGGACTCTCCGCCACCGGCAAGTGGAACATCACCGCGACGAGCCTCCTCATCGAGGTGCCCGATCTTTTCAAGGTCACGGCTTCCGGCATCGTCATCGGCTATGATCCGGCGGCGGCGGACGATCAGGAGCTGGTTGTGCTGCAAAACGCGGCGATCGAGTTCCCCACGTTCGGTATCACGGGCTCGGTGGCTCCTCACGACACCGATCTGTTCGATCCGGACAACGCGCTCATCCCCGGCCTCACCGTGCGCGGCAACGGCTTCACGGTCGGCGAGGCGCAACTCACCTTCACCAAGCCCGGTGGCGGCACGATCGGCGTGGCTGGCGTGCTCGAGTTCAAGGACATCCGCGTCGGCGTCACCAACTGGTCGGTAAATTTCGACGGTTCCGACCAGCCGGCCTTCAACGGATCCATTTTCGTCGCCACCGGCGGTGCCTCGGTGCTCCAGGGCAACGCGGCTTTCTCCATCGAGGCCGTCGACAGCAATCGCGATGCGGACACCGAAGCGCTGCGGGCCGACATCACCTTCACGGACGGACGCGTGGACGGCTTCGTGTTCGCGGTCGACTCGCTGACGATCAAAATCGGCGGCTTCATCACCATCTCGGCGAAGGACTTCTTCCTCGATACGCGCTCGTCGGGCACGGATGACCCGATGGCCGTCTTCGGCGAGGTCACCGCCGATGTGAAGATCGGCTCCACGGAGCTCGGCGGCTTGGCGCGTAATTTCTACATCTCCGGCAATGGCGATTTCCGCACCGGCAACCCGCTCGACCCGACCGCGATGTTCGGCATCGGCCTGCGCATTGGCGGCGCCACCGGCGAGAACTTCAAGTGGCCGTCCTGGCTGCCTCTCCGCATCACCAGCATCGCACTCGAATGGCCGAGCTTCGCCGATAATCCCGGCGAGTTCGACATCATCCTCACCGGCGCGATCGCCGGAGCCGGCGCGGGCGGTGGCTTCAATTTCAGCGGTGCGGTCGATTCCATCCGCATCCGCCCGAGCCTGTTGGCCGAGGGCAAGTTCCCGATCGTCGGCATTGAGGGCCTAGCCGTCACCGTCAGCAGCCCGACCATCTCCGGCGGCCTTATCGCCGGCGTGCTGAAGGTCACCGAGCCCTCGCCCGGCCAGTTCGCGCTCGGTGACGAGTTCACGCCCGACAGCGAGGTCGTCGACCGCATTTTCTACATGGCGATCCAAGGCAGCATGACGGTCGCCGGCGTGGGTGGATTCGGCGTCCGCGTCGCCTTCAGCGAGCTCGGGCCGCTGGGCATGATCGTCGAGGCTTCGGTGCCCGGTGGCATCATCCTCGAGCCCAACACCGGTCTCGCCATCAACAACTTCGTCGCCGGCGTCGAGTTCTTCAAGACGCTGCCGTCGATCGACGAGCCCTTCGAGCTGCGCAACCCCGAGTTCGATGTCTCCGCGGTCGCCGGCGACGCGGGCGCCTGGCTCGCCGCGATCAAGACCCAGGTCTTCAACCAGTATGTCGCCGTGCAGGCCAACCCGGCGCTCGGCGGCTTTGGCGCCGCGTTCACTGCGCCCATGCTGATCAAGGGCTCCGCCAAGGTCTTCTCCGCCTACACCTCGCAGTCGGTCTTCAACGGCCAGGTCGACCTCATCATCAGCACCGACGGCAAGATCCTTATCAAGGGGCAGCTCAATTTCGCGGCCGACCTCATCAGCATGAGCGGCAAGCTCTACATGGATCTCTCGAACATCTCCAGCGGCGCCGTGACAATTCTCTTCCTCGCCGACATTCCCGATCAGGTGCGCCTGCTCTCGATCGACGGCAAGCTGAAGATGGGCTTCCGCAACGATGCTGGCGAGGAGGTCGAGATCCCAGTCGTTGCCGCTGGCACGCCGCCGCCTGCCGGCATCATTCCGATCAGCGCCGTCGCGGCCGATTCCGCTTCCTACACGACCGAGCGCGCCGCCGAGCTCAACACCGGCACCACCCGCTACGTCGACGTCACCTTCACGCCTGACGCCAACGCGCTGATCAATTATGCCTCGATCCTCGATTCCGGGGCCGAGTTCACCGCGACCTTCCGCAAGGCGGACGGCTCCACCATCACGCTGACGATCGCCGGCACGCCGGTCGGCCTCGAAGTGACGACCGGGCCGCTGCTGGATGAGCAGGGCAACCCGATCCTCATCAATGTCGGCACCGAGGCGGAACCCGAGATGGCCGAGGCGCAGGGCACCACCGTGACCGAACTCACGGCCGCCACGCCCGAGGCCTTGCTCGCGCTCCTGCAGGAGAAGAACACCCGCCGCTTCCGCTATGAGATCACGACCGACGGCTTTGACTGGAGCGAAGGCGAGCTGACGCTCGTCTTCATCGAGGGCAGCTACGCTCAGGACGTGGATACCAACCGCCCGCGCGGTGTCGTGGTCATTCCGGAGACTAGCACGGTGAACGTCGGCCGTCTGAACATCACGCAGACCGCCGACGGCAAATACTACCTCGATGTCCTTTACGCTCCCGGCACGCTCGGCAGCCTCGATTACGCTTCGATTCTCGACGCGGCGCCGGAGTTCACCGCTGTGCTGAAGATGGCCGACGGCACGAGCTTGGAGCTCACTTTCGGCAGCACACCGGTGGGCGTAGAGCTCGGCTTGAACGCCGATGGCATCCCCACGGAGACACTCGTCACCGCGGCATCGCAGGACAGCCTGATCGAGAAGCTCAAGAACCGCGGCGTGCACCGTTTCCGCTACGAGATCACCAATGCCGGCTTCGCCTGGGCCGTGGGCTCGCTCGACATCACGTTCACCGAAGGCTCCTTCTCGCAGAGGGTCATCGGCAGCAGCGAGAGCGTGCAGAATGCGGCGGCGACGGTTTCCATTCGCATCGAAGGCAGCACGGCGGCGCTGGCCACGTTGGGCTCCGCCGGCACCGCTCCGCTCGGCGCGTTGCTGCAGCAGGGCTATATTGACATCCGTCTGTCGCCTTCGCGCACCAGCGGCTCGCTGCTCGGCTTGGCCAACGGCCCCCCGCTCACCGTGGCCGGCCCGGGTGTCGGCACCGCCGTCCTCAGCGCGACCGGCGTGCGCCAAGGCGAAACTGACATCTATCGCTACACCTTCTCAGGCACCTTCGCGCCGGGTGAAGTCACGTTCACCATCGCCGCAGGTGCGTTCACGGACTCCGCCGGGTTAACCAATCTTGAGCAGACCATCCAGCTGACCATCGAGGGCAGCACGGCCACCGTCAGTGGCTTCACCCCGTCCGCCACCATCGGCCTCACAGTGCTTGAGGATCGTGGCTACCTCGACATCACCTTCGCCCCCGGCACCGGCACGAAGGTCACGGCCGAGTCCCTGTTGGATGACGAGAAGGAAGTCCGCATCACGCTCGCCAACGGCACGCAGCTCGTCGTCTCCGGCACGCCGACCCAGCCCGGGGCGCTCGCCGGCACCAATACCTACCGCTACTCCTTCACCGGCACCCTCGTCTCCGGCAAGATGACGGTCACCTTCCTGAGTGCGACGTTCACCGACGACGCCGGCACCGACAACGTCGAGACTTCCGTCGAGTTCACCCTCGCGCGCCCGACCGCGGCTCCGTCCAGTTTCGTCGATGGCGGCGGCGTCGACACGGAAACACTCAACGGCCTCGGCTACTTCGAGCTCACGCTCACCCCGGCGCTCGCCAACCTGCTGGTCGACGCCGACTCGGTCACCGCCGCCGGTCTCGACCTCGCGGTCTACCGTCTCATCGCCCTTGATTTCCAAGGCATCGAGATGGATGGCACGGCCAACACGATCACGCTCAACGATCACGGCCTCGCGGCGGGCAGTCGCGTGACGCTCTCGCAATTCGCTGGCGGTGCGCTGCCTGGCGGTCTCGCCACCGGTGATTACTTCGTCATCGTCGTCGACGCCGATACGATTCAGCTCGCGCTGGAGGAAGGCGGCACCGCCGTCGACTTCACCAACAACACCGAGAGCGACGCCACCAAGTTCCGTCTCACGCAGCGCGGCGCGGCCCTCAGCGGCTACGGCATCGACCGCGTCGAGCGCGTCGAGGAGAACGGCAGCCCGACCAACCGCTTCCGCTTCTTCTTCACCGGCACCTTCAGCGTCGCCAGCCTGCGTGACCGTCTCGAGGTCGTCCTGTCGATGGAGCAGGGGGCCTGGACCGACAGCGCCGGCAACGAGTCCGAGGCCTTCAGCGCCTCGTTCACCGTGCGCCGCCCGGCCACGACGTTCTACATCTCCCTCGCGGGCGGCATGACGCTCGATGCGGCCGGCCTCACCGACGAGCCGCTCCTCGACATCCGCGGCTACGTCAACTTCGAGGCCAAGGAGACCGACAGCGGCCCGCGCCTGCGCCTCGAATTCGGCGGCACCTTCAAGGTCGTCTACCTCGGCAACCTCGGCTCGGCCGCCGGCGTGTTCGTGCTCGATCTCAGCGCGCCCGATGCCGACTCCGTCACCGTCCGCGACCTGCTCACCGACATGGGCATCCCGGTGCCGGACTCCGCGGTCTTCGATCTCGCGCTGCCCAAGCTCTGGGGCGTCATCAAGGTCGAGACCAACCTCGAGTTCCTCAAGAACATCGGCATCGACATCAAGATTGCCGGCACCTTCCAGATCAACACGACGCAGACCACGAAGACCGAGACGATCCGCGTCGAAGGCATTCCGGGCGACACCTTCGCCTCCCTCGGCGCAACCGAGTCCGCCATCGACGGCCTGAACAACGGCTCGATCGCCGCCGGCCTCCTCGCGCTCTTCACCGGCGACAACACCCTCGGCAACGACTACAGCGTCAAGACCATCATCGACGGCACCCTCTGGCGCATCGTCGACAACGCCACCAAGCGTCAGTTCTTCATCCAGCTCGCCAACGAAGGCGACATCGCCTCGACGACGAACTCCACCTCGCTCGTCTTCAACCTGCGCAACGACACGCAGACCTTCGACCTCGAGGCCAAGACGCTGCTCATCGCCGCCTACGCCTACGCGAAGTTCTCGATCAACGATTCGGAGGTCTTCTCGATCAGCGCCGCCTTCTCCATCAAGCTCAAGACCACGAGCCTGGAGATGTTCGCGGACGGCCACATCTCCTTCACGCCCGGCGGCACGAAGATCTTCGAGGCCCGCGTCCAGGCGCTCCTGCTCGTCCGGCCCGACGGCATCGCCGGCAAGTTCAAGCTCGGCGCCGCGCTCAACTTCCCCGGCGTGCACATCGGCGGCTCGCTCGACGTGCTCATCAACACCTACGGCGAGGACATCGAGTGGAGCGTGCCGACCTTCCTCCGCGAGGTCGTCGGCTATGATACCGTCACCATCTCCGGCACGCCGCAGAAGCTGAACGTCGACTTCGACCCGACCGAGGGTGGTTCGCTCGACCAATCCGTGCTGGTGGACGATCCGGACGCCGAAGCCGGACCCTACATCGCCATCGCGGGCCTCGCGGAGGCGAACATCCTCGACGCGTTCCTGTGGAACGGCGCGTTCTTCATCTCGCTCTCCTCCGAAGGCTTCGAGTTGCAGGCCGCCATCCGCATGGAACTCAAAATTCCGGTGCCGGACGCCCAGAGCGGCCCGACGCTATTCAAGCTGAAGGGCTCGGCCTCGCTCAAGATCGACGCCGACGGCCTCTACGGTCGCGCGGAACTCGTGCGCTACGGCAGCCTCGGCCTGCCCGTCGGTTTCGAGTTCGAGGCCGGCTTCGTGCTCGAGATCAACACCGCCACGGTGGCGAAGTCCATCCGCACCTACTCGTTCGACGAAGGCACTGGCAATCGCCTCACGGAGGAGATCAAGACCATCCGTCCGCTCTTCTTCGAATTCGTGGCGGGCGGCTACTTGGCCTTCACCGTCGGCGGCACCGATGCGGCCAAGCTCACGGGCCGGTTCTCGTTCACCATCGCCGCTGGCGACGGCTACGTGCAGATGACGGCCGACGTGTCGGCCGAGGTCGCCGATCAGACGCTTGGCCGCGCTTCGGCCGGCCTGCGCATCGGTGTGCACAACGGCACGCCCTACATCGCGGCCTTCATCCAGATTTCCGTGGGCGGCGGCGTCTCCGCGCCCGACGGCGCCGAGACGCTCTCCGGCACGGGCTTCGAGCTCCAGTTCAAGCTGGCGTTCTTCATCAACACCGCGAACACGGACTTCACCATCAACGGCGTCTTCCTCGCGCGCACCGAGATCAAGCTCGCGGCCTCCGGTTATATCCAGTTCAGCATCGGCAACCTCGCCGGCTTCCGCATCGAGGGCGAGATGACGATGATCGCGAACGCCGAGGGCTTCAGCGTCACCATCTCCGGCGCGCTCACGGCGAAGGTGCTCGGCGCGACGATCTTCCGTGCCCAGGCGCAGGGCGCACTCGCGGTCATCAACGTCGGCACGGAGGACATCCCGCTCTACGTCATCGCTGGTGTCCTCGCCATCAACATCACGGCCGATTCGGTCGTGAACGGCAACGGCTTCGGGTTCGACGCCACCTTCCGCCTCGAGGTGAACACGACCAATGCCGAGAAGATATTCTCCTTCGGCACGGGCAACGTCACGCTCGAGGCCGGCATCTACGCCCGCATCTTCATCGACGGCAGCCTCTTCATCGGCACGCCTGAGACCGGCTTCCTGCTCGCCGGCACGTTCTACCTCGAGGTCGGCACCAACGGCCTGATGCTGTCCGCCGAGGCCACGCTGAGCCTCCGCATTGCGGACCAGAACATCATCAGCTTCGACGCGGTCGGCGCCCTGCTCATCGGCCCGCGCGGCATCGCCGCCAAGATCGCCATCTCGCTCAACGTGGGCGGGTCGTCCCTCTTCGAGCTCTCGGGCACCTTCATCTTCGAGGTTAACACCACGGGCGATGCGATTGCCACCATCGGTGCCGCCACCGTCAATCTGCCCGCCGGTCCCTACATGCGGATCAAGCTCACTGGCACGATCCGACTCCTCGATGTGCTCAGCCTGCAGGGCAGCGCCGAGTTCAAGATCGTCGGCACCACGGTGTCGCTTGAGATATCCGCATCCGCCGATCTGTCGCCATTGGGCAGCCTCAACGCCGTCGGCAGTCTCTATCTGAGCCCGGCGGGCTTGTGGGGCAGCCTCCAGCTCTCCGGCACCCTCGACGGCTTCGGTGTCGTCTCCCTCGAGGGCAGCTTCCTGCTCGCGATCAACACCACTTCCTCGGCCCGCACCGTGAAGGTGCTCGATGTCGACCCGAACTCCGGCGCCGTTGCCGGGCTCCGCGATCAGAGCATCGAGGCCTCCACCATCATCGTGAGCTTCGGTGGCAAGTTCAAGGTGCTGTTCTTCTCCATCGAGGGTTCCGCCTTCCTCAAGCTCAGCCCGACGGGCTTCGAGATCATGTTCGACGCCTCGGTCGACCTGAAGCTCTTCGGCCGCCTCTCCGTCCGCGGCGCCGCCGCCATCGGCACCGAGGGCGGCACGCCCTACTTCATGATCGATCTCGGTCTCGGCGTCAGCGTGCTCTCCATGGGCCTGATCGAGATTTCCGGCAACTTCCGCCTCAAGCTCGATACGCGCATCAGCTTCTTCCAAGTCGCGATCGACATGAAGCTGAAGATCTGGGTCTTCGAGGTGCGCGGCGCCGCCTCCATCACGGCGACTTCCGAGTATTTCGAGATCCGCATCAGCAATCTCGGGATGAACTTCTTCAACATCCTCACCGTGAACCTGAGCGGCTACGTGCGCTCCAACGGCGAGTTCGAGTTCACCGCGAGCGCCGGCGTGCGCCTCGACTTCGGTCCGGTCTACTTCTTTGCCAACTTCAGCCTCACACTCGCGCACTGGGGCTTCCGCGCCTCCGGCTCCGCCGGTGCGGGCGTCGAGATCGATTTCGGCCTCTTCTCGATCGATATCAGCATCAGCTTCAGCTTCAGCCTGTCCTTCAACATCCAGAAGGGTGAGGCCACCTTCAGCTTCTCCATCGGGCCCTTCGACATCGACATCGTCTGGTCCTTCGGCGCCCCGCCGATCCTCGCCACCAAGATCGGCAGCGTCCTCCGCCTCAACATCGGCGTCGACGCCCGCCACCGCGGCGGCAGCTACACGACCGACAACAACGAGAGCTTCGTCGTTACCCACGTCGGCGGCTCCAAGGGCAACGAGACCGTCCGCGTCGCCGCCATGGGCTACCAGCAGGATTACGGCGGCATCTCCAAGATCATCGTCAATGACGCCGGCAACGGCAACGACACCATCACCATCGCCGGCGGTGTCCTCGCGGACGTCGAGATCAACGGCGGCGTCGGCGATGACCGCATCATCAGCGCGTCGAGCGGCAACCAAGTCCTCCGGGGCGGCACGGGCAACGACAGCCTCACCGGCGGCCCGGGCAGCGACCGCATCTACGGCGGCGACGGCAACGACACCCTGAACGGCCAGGGCGGCAACGATTTCCTCTACGGCGAGGCCGGTCGCGACACGATCCTCGGCGGCCCTGGCGACGACTTCCTCGATGGCGGCATCGGTAATGATTCGCTCAATGGCAACGCCGGCACCGACACCTATTACTTCACCGGCGAGTTCGGCGCCGACAGCATCGATGAGGACGCCAACGACCTCGCCGACCTCATCGACCTCACCTCCATCGGCGGCGCCATCACCTTCAACCTCGGCTCCACCTACGTCGCGACCATCGGTGACAACAGCGTCACCGATCCCAACCGCGTCGCCGAGATCTGGTCCGGCGGTTCCGGCAAGGACGTCTACAACGTCACCGCCACCGCCGCCAACGACGTCACGCTCCGCGGCAACAGCAATGACGACACCTACAACGTCACCCTCGGCGGCCTCAACGGCCACGTGGTGATCGACGATGGCGCCAGCAGTTCCAACGTCGACGTCCTCAACGTCACCTCAAGCCTCTCCGGCGCGATCCGCCTCTCCGACAGCACCGGCGACTCCCGCCTCACGCAGGTTGCCGCCACGACGCAGGTCGTTCGTTACGACCCCGGCTACAACAACGTCGAGACCATCAACCTCGTCGCGCTCAACGCCGCCGTGACCATCGCGGGCCCCGGCGCCGAGGTCATCGATCTCCGCCGCGATCTCACCATCCGAGCGCAGTCCATTGCTTGGACCGGCCGCATCCACGCCGGTCTGGTCAGCTTCGAGTCCGCCTCCACGCTCACGGTGGACCACGACGTCGTCACCCGCGCCAACGGTCCGATCACCTTCCTGAATTCTGCCGGCAACATCCACCTCAACGCCGGCCTCTACAGCGCCTCCGACGACGGCTATATCGGCAACGGCAACGGCACCATCACGCTCACCGCGCAGGCCGGCGCGATCACGACCTCCGGCCTCGGCTGGCGCACCGGCACGGGCCCCGGCGGCTTCCACACTTGGCTCGATTGGGCCCTGCGCTTCGCCAAATACTCGCTCGCCTCCGTCGACTTCCTCACCGGACGCGTCGTGCAGGCCGATGCGTTTGGCTGGGAGGAAATCCTCTACACGCCGAACGGCACCGTCCTCCGCGAGCAGAAGGGCGCCTTCATCCAATCGAACAACGGCCGCCTCGTCCTCAGCGCCGCGCTCGGAGTCGGCGCGCCCGTCACCGGCTCGCAGATCAGCCCGCTCTCGCTCTTCACCGATGTCGCCGAGTTGGCCGTCAACACCCCGACCGACCGCGCGAGCTACATCATCGACATGGACGACGTCACCAATGTCGCCTCGTCCACCTCCGGCCGCCTCGAACTGGTCAGCCTCTTCGGCCAGCAGACCGTCGCACAGCCCATCAACACCACTGTCGAAGTCATCCTGTCCGGCAACCAGATCGACCTCAGCCGCACCGTCACCAGCACGAATAACATCTACGTCTATCCGACGAACCCGACGCTCGCGATGGTCTTCATCCCGACGACGACGACCCTTTCTTCCGTCCCCGGCGGCAGCAACGGCCTCATCCTCACCCAATCCGAGCTCAACAACCTCTTCTCGAGCAGCCTCATCTATTTCGGCTCCGACGAATTGCTGAACACCCTCTACCTCGGCGACCGCAGCCTCACGCCGGTCACCTTGCCCGGCCCGAACGTCGTGCTCCGCGGCGATGCCATCTTCGTCTTCTCGCCGCTGCGCGCCCAGCGCCTCTACATCCTCGGTGACGGCTCCACCACCACGCTCTCGGCCGACATCAACGCCCTCTCCGAGACCATCAGCGACACCGTCGAGGTTGACGGCGTCCGCACCATCACGGCCACCGACGGCAGCATCATCATCGGCAACCCCGGCGGACAGATCGATGGCAACGGCTCCGGTGGCCCCGACAGCCTCACGCTCAACGCCACCCAGTCGATCACGGTCGCCAACGGCATCGGTCAGAACAAGGCCCTGGCCAACCTCACGCTCAATGCCGGCGGCGTCATCGACATCGGCGGTGCTGTCACCCTCTCCGGCAACCTCACGGTCCAGAACGGCACCACGGTCCGTTTCCGCGGCCCCGTCACCCTCGGCGGCAACCTCGTGATCGATAACGCCACGGACATCGTCTTCGACGGCCCCGTCACGGTCACCGGCACCGTCACGATCGCCAAGGGCAGCAGCATCACCTTCAGCGGCAATGTCGCCGTCAACGGCGCCTTCGCCATCGGCAGCAACGCCGCCTACGCGAACGTCGGCACCGTCACCTTCTCGGCCAACGCCCGCTTCGACTTCAACGGCACCGCCGCCATCTTCGCCAACGGCGCCATCAACTTCGGCAGCGCCGTCGGCGGCATCGGCGGCATCTACCTGCCCGACGCGCTCACGCTCGGCAGCAACGCCAGCATCGCCTTCGCCAGCAACATCAACCTCGGCGTCGCCCCGCTGACCGTCGAGAAGGCCGCCGCCGTCACGCTCTCCGGCAACTCCACCGCTGGCGCGATGGTCATGCAGAATGTCTCCGGCAACATCATCATGGATCTCACGACCGTGGTGGTCTCGCTCGACCTCACCTCGACCGGCGACGGTATCTCGACCTTCGTCCGCCTCGGCACCCTCGAGGTCGGCGCAGGCAACGCCACCATCACGGCCAATCAGATTCAGCTCACCGGCACCATTTCCGACATCGGAGCCCAGTCGAGCCTCACGCTCAAGCCCTACACGGTCTCGCGCCCGATCGTCGTCGGCAACTCGCCGCCCGCCGGCACCACTCCGACGCTCAACAACCGCCTCGATCTCAACGCCTCCGAGATCGCCCTCATCCTCCCGGGCTTCTCCATCGTCAACATCGGCGACGCCGCCGCGGGCACCGGCACCGTTTACCTCGGCTTCATGGGCACCCAGCTCGCGCCGGGCGAATACCTCAACAAGACGAGCATCTTCGGTGGCTCCATCATCGTCACCCGTCCGCAGGACATCAACGCGATCGTCCCCGAGTTCCGCCTCGTGGCCCGCACCGGTGACATCACGCTGAACGCCGATGCCCGCCTCGGCTGGGCCGTGAACAACACCACCGCCGAGCGCAATGCGTGGATCCGCCTCGAGGCCGCCGGCAATATCGTCCTCAACGCCGGCATCTACGCGCTCAATCGCGTCTCCCTCACCGCCGGCTGGGGCACGGGCGTCGGCAACATCATCATCAATTCCACCGGCCAGATCGTCACCTCGAATGCCGCCGGCGCCGACCGCCGCATCGAGCTTTCCGCCGGCCTGACCAGCGGCAGCATCCTGCTCAACGGCGCCGCGCCCGAGTCCACGATCCTCAGCGCCGCCGGCAATTCCACCCTGGCACTGCTCGCCCGCGGCGGCTCCATCCTGCAGACGCAGGGCCGCGTGATCGGCGGCGCGCTCGCGGCCCAGACCAGCGGCGATATGACCCTCCGCACCACGGTCGAGCGCGTGGGCTCACTCACCATCGCGGGCGAGGTTTATGGCGACGGCTCGCCGCGCACCATCAACGGCCTCGTCCTCACCGGCACCGGCGCGCTCAATCTCACCGAGTCCGACTCCCTCCAAGTCGACCAGATCACCAGCAACACCGGCGCCATCGCCGTCACGACCACCGGCGCCGGCAATATTGCCGTCAACTCCATCGTCTCCACCTCCGGCAACATCACGCTCACCGCGGACGGCGCCATCACCGATTTCACGCCGGGCGCCGACGCCACCCTCAACATCTCCACCTCCGGCCAGCTCACGCTCGTGGCTAACACCGGTATCGGCGGCACGGGTCTCGCCGACCTCGACGTCAACGTCACCGCCCTCCAGGCCACCAACAACGTCTCCGGCGACATCGTCATTCAGGACCCGAATACGCTCACCCTGTTCGGCCCGGTCCGCACGCTCGCCGGTAACGGCAACATTCGCATCACGGTCGACGCGGGCGCGCTCAACGTGAACGCCAACGTCACCGCACATGGCGCCGGCAACATCACGCTCACCGCCACCGCCGGCGCCTTCGCCCAATCCGCCGCGAGCACCATCAGCTCGACTGCGGGTAACTTGTCCATCGCGGCCGACAGCGCCACGCAATCCGGTGCTCTCGCCACCGGTGTCGCCGGCACCATCTCCTTTGTCACCGATCTCGGCGCCATCACGATGGCCGACGGCGCCATGACCACGTCGGCGACTGGCTCTATTAATTATACTGCGGCCACGAACGTCGCGCTCGCCATCATCACGTCGACCTCCGGCGATCTCACCATCACGGCGACGGCCGGCGCGATCACGGACAACACCGCCGCCGAATCCGCCAACCTCACGACGACCGGTCAGACGACGCTCACGGCCAACACCGGCATCGGCACGAGCGGGGCAGGGGACATCGACACGACGATCACCACTCTCCAGGCAACCAACAACCCTTCGGGCGGCATTTACCTGCAGGAGACCGACGGTCTCGTCATCAACGGCACCGGAGTCCGCACGCTCGCAGGCAACGGTCCGATCGCCATCCAGGTCGATGCCGGCAATCTCACTGCCGACGCGGTCATCACCGCGCACGGCAACGGCACCATCACACTGAACGTCCTGGCCGGCACGCTCACGGCCAACGCGACCGTCACCTCCACGGCGGGTGCCATCAGCCTCACGGCCGACGCCATCGTCCAGAATGCCAACGTCGGCACCAGCGCCGCCGCCATCACCTACATCACCGATGTGGGCGCGATCACGATGGCGGACGGCACGGTGACCAGCACGACGACCGGCGCGATCGCCTTCACGGCGGCCACGGACATCGCGCTCAGCGCCCTCAATTCCACGTCCGGTGTCTTCACGCTCACGGCCACCGCCGGAGCGATCACGGACAACACCGTCGCCGAGTCGGCCAACCTGACGACCACCGGCCAGGTCACGCTCACCGCCGCCACCGGCATCGGCGCCACGGGCGCGGCCGATATCGACACCACGATCGCCACCGTCCAAGCCACCACCAATCTCTCCGGCGGCATCTTCCTGCACGAGACGAGCGGGCTGACCATTAACGGCACCGGCCTCCGCACCCTGGCCGGCGCCGGCTCGATCGATGTCGATGTGGATGCCGCGGCGTTGAGCGTCAGCGCGGTCGTCACGGCGCATGGTTCCGGCACGGTCACGCTCAATGCCGATGCGGGCCCGCTCACCATCGGTGCGGATGTCAGCTCCACGACCGGCGCTCTCGCCCTCAGTGCCGACAGCGTGGCGCAGAACGCCAACCTCTTCACCGGGGACGCCGGCACCATCAGCGTCACGGCCGATGTCGGTGCAATTACGATGACGGATGGCACCACCACCACGTCAGCGGCCGGCTCAATCACCTACACCGCCGCCACCTCCGTTGCCGTCTCGCGTCTGATCAGCACCTCCGGTGACTTTGCGGTCACCGCCACCGCCGGCGCGATCACCGACAACACGGCATTGGAGACGCCCAATCTCACCACGTCTGGCCTCGCTGCGCTCAAGGCCGCGACCGGCATCGGCGGCACCAACGCTGCCGACATCGACACGGCGCTGGGCTCGGTTTCCGCTCTCAACACCACTTCCGGTTCCATCGTCATCGAGGAAGTCGACGCCCTGACAGTTGCGGCCGCTGGCGTGGTCAATCAGTCCGCCGGTTCTCCTGTCATCATCACCGCCACCGCCGGCACGCTGACGGTCAACGGTCCGGTGCAGACCGCCGGTGCCGGTGTCATTCGTCTCCACGCCTCTGGCGTCTCTTCCGATCTGGTGATTGCGGCTGGGGTCCGGTCCGGATCTGGGTCGGTGACGTTGTTGGGTGCGCGGGATGTGCGTTTGGAGACTGGAGCGGCGGTGCAGACGGCTG
>JAGOQJ010000017.1 GCA_017991595.1 Candidatus Didemnitutus sp.
GAGTTGATGCACACCGATTTGCCGGAGCCCGTCGCGCCGGCGATGAGCAAGTGCGGCATCTTGGTGAGGTCGGAGACGAGTGGTTTGCCGGAAACGTCCTTGCCCAGCGCGATGGGCAGTTCGGCTTTGGCGTGCGCCCAATCCTCGCTCTCTAGGATCTCGCGCATGCCGACGGGCGTGGGCTTCTGGTTGGGCACCTCGACGCCGACGGCGGCTTTGCCGGGGATGGGCGCGAGGATGCGCACGGACTGCGCACGCATGCCGAGCGCGATGTTCTTGTCGAGGCCGGAGATTTTCTCGACGCGCACGCCGGCGGCGGGGACGACCTCATAGCGCGTGATGACGGGGCCGACGTGGATCTCGCCGAGCGAGACCTCGACGCCGAACTCGCTCAGGATGCGGAGGAGATTTTCCGCGTTCTGCCGGTGTTCCTCCTCGCTGTCGGCGGCGGAGAGCTTGACCTGCTCCTTCAGCAGCTTGAGCGGAGGGAATTCGTAGGTCTTGTCGTCGGTCTGCGGGAGGACGACCTTGGCTTTCTTGGTTTCCTCGGCCTTGACGATGTTGAGCTCGATCTTGCCGGCGGCGGCGACGGCGAGTTGCTTGGTGTCGGTTGCCGGAGCCGCGATGCGGGCGGCGGGTTTGGCGGGAGCAGGTTCGTCCGCAGGGGCGAGTTTCGGAGTCTCGGCGAGCGGTTCATCCGATTTGGGCAGGACGATCTTCTTCGGCGGCGTAAGCGGGGCGGCGCTCGGGCCGGGGCGCGACAGGGTAGCGGGCGCTGGCGCGGCCTTGGCGGCGGCAGCGGCGGCAGCTTTTTGTTTTTCGGCTTCCGCGCGGCGAGCGCGCAGCTCCTCGGCCCGGGCGGCGGCGAGCGCGGCGCGTTGCTTGCGCCACTCGGCGAAGGCATGCAGCGCCTTCTCGAACTCGGCGGTGATGTCGCGGGTGAAAATGAAAAGCAGTCCGGTGAGATAAATCGCACCCATCAGGAAGGCCGTGCCGAAGACTCCCAGGCTGTCGCGCAGCAGGCTGTCATAGAAAAGGCGTCCTGAATAACCGCCGGGCCCCTGCGTGTAGACGTCGCGGCCGATGAAAACGGATTCCTGCATCGAGAGCAGAGCGGTGCCCGAGATGATGCAGCAAATCATCGCAATCAGGCGCGTGCCGGTGAGGTGCCGCGCGCTGCGCACATAGGTGTAGGACATCCAGAGCAGAAAGATCGGCACGAGCCACGCGCTGCCGCCCAGCAGGGCGAAGTTCGCAAAGGAAACGTCGGCACCGACCGCGCCGACGAGGTTCGGGGCCGTGGCGGTCTTGACCGGCACTTGGCGCATGACGCCGTTGACCACCTCGGACTTGCCGCCCTGTTGCATCCACTCCGTCTGGCTCGGTGCGTAGTCGAGCATCGCCACGAGCAGCAGCACGCCGCAGCCGAAGCAGAGCAGCGCACCGAACCAGTTGGGTCGGTAACGCGGCCCTTCGAACGAGGGCGTGTTGTCCTTGGAATTTGAACTCGCGGCTTTGGCCATTTTGAGTGCCTTTACACAGTTGTAGCGCGAGAGGGGGTCAATGTAAATTCCCCGTTCCTCGCGTCTCACTTCATCTCCTTTTCCTTCATGCGCTACTACGAATTTTCACCGGTCTATCAGGAACGCGTCTGGGGCGGCCGTGCGCTCGCCGACTGGCTCGGTCGCACCTTGCCCGCGGGCGGCCCGATCGGGGAGAGTTGGGAGATCGTCGATCGGCCCGAGGCGCAATCGATCGTGCAAGGCGGCGCCGCGTCGGGCCGCAGCCTGCGCGAGCTCCTGCGTGCGCACACGGCGGAGATCATGGGGCCGGCGTGGCCGGTTGAGCGGCCGTTTCCGATTCTGGTGAAGTGGCTCGATTGCCGCGAGCGGCTCAGCCTGCAGGTGCATCCGCCGGCCAGCATCGCCGCGCAACTCGGCGGCGAGCCCAAGACGGAGAATTGGTATGTCGCGCACGCCGCTGCCGGCGCCGCCGTGCTGGCGGGACTCGTGCCCGGCGTGGATGCGGAGCGTTTCCGCGCGGCGCTCGCCGACAACACCGCGGAGGGTTTGCTGCTGCGCCATGAGACGCGGGCCGGCGATTCCATCCTCATCCACAGTGGAGTCATGCACGCGATCGATGCGGGCAACGTTATCCTCGAGATCCAGCAGAATTCCGACACCACCTACCGCGTCTATGACTGGGGGCGCGTGGGGCTCGACGGCAAACCGCGGCAGATGCACGTCGCGCAATCGCTCGCGAGCCTGACGGCCAATCGCGCGGGCACGCCCGAGCTGCTCCGCGACGACGGCACCAGCGGCGTGCTGGCGGATTGCGCGGAGTTCCGCATCCGACGGGTGCGCTTGGCGCCGGGGCAGACGCTCGCCGTGCCGGCGGGCGAACAGGCCCGCATCCTCTCCGTGGTGGAAGGGACGTTGCAGGAAAGCCAGGGCGGGAAGCTCGCGCGGGGCAGCAACGTGCTGCTGCCGTTCGCTGGTGCTTTCTCCTTTGCAGCGTCGGAAAATGCCACTGTGCTCGTGACCGAAAATTTCAGCCGTCTTTGACCATGAAAACCCATCTGCAAACCCCCAACGCGCACCGCGGTGGATTCCTCGCCAAGGTGTTGCTCGTGCTGGCTCTGCTGGCGGTCGTCGCGGCGATCGTCTGGGTGCTGCTGTTGCCCCGGATCGTGGCGACGACGATCCGCTCGAAGACCGGCTTTGCCGTGAAGATCGACCGGCTGTCGGTCAATCCCTTCACCGCGAAGGTGCAACTCGGCGGCTTCGTCATGCAGAATCCCGAGGGCTGGCCGGAGGCGACGCCGTTTGTGGAGTTGCGGGAGTTTCGCGCCGATGCGGACCTGTTTCCCTTGCTCGGCGGCAAGCTCATGGCGGACGAAGTCGTCGTCGACGTGGCGCAGGTCACGCTGGTCAAGAACAAGGACGGCGTGCTCAACGCGATCGCGTTCAAGGACGGCCTGACCGGACCGGCGAGTCAGGAGCCCGCGCCGAAGGAGAAGAGCGGCGCCAAGACGGAATTTCTGATCAAGCGGATGGTCGTTAAGTTCGACAAGCTCACCTACGCCGACCACTCGGGCCGCAAGCCCTCGGTGAAGGAATATAACCTCGGCATCAACCGCGAGCTCACGAACGTCGACAGCGTGGCCGACCTCGTTTCGCCCTTCAGCGGCGCGGCGTTCGGCGTCGTGACCGATGCCGTGGGCGGCATGGTCGCCGGCGGCAAGGATGCCCTCATCGGCGCCGGCAAACTCCTGCAGGACGGCGGCGCCAAGGCCGGCGAAACCCTGAAGGGTTTCATGCAGTCACTTGATAAGAAGAAACCCTGAGCCTATCTTCCGCGGCCCGAATGAGCGATAACAGCCAAACCGATACCACTCCCGTCAATCCCGCGCCGGCGCCCGCCCCTGAGGCGGCGCCCACTAGCGCTCCCGCGAGCGGTCCGACGCTCGAGGAACAACTCGCCACGGCGAAGGCCGACGCGGCCGCGCAGCAGGACCGTTACCTGCGCACCGTGGCGGATTTCGAGAATTTCCGGAAACGCACCCTGCGCGAGAAGGACGAGCTACGGCAGTTCGCCGCCGCCAATGTCGTCGAGGATCTGATCCCGATCCTCGATAGCCTCGGACTCGGACTCGTCGCGGCCAAGCAAGGCGCGGGTGACAGCAAGTCGATCGTCGATGGCATGGCCATGGTGCTCGAGCAGTTCAAGGGCGCGCTGGCCCGGCACGGGATGAAGGAGATCGATCCCCTCGGTCAGACCTTCGATCCCAATTTGCACGACTGCCTCGCGCACCAGCCTTCGGATGCGCCCGAGGAGAAGGTGATCCAAGTCATCCGGCTCGGTTATTCGCTCAACGGCCGTCTGCTGCGGCCGGCGTCCGTCGTCGTCTCCAGCGGCCCGGCTCAGGCGGAGGCAAAGTCCTGACCATGGCGACCGCACGCAAAGAAGATTACTACGAGTTGCTCGGCGTCGCGAAGGGCGTGTCCGACGAGGACCTCAAGAAGGCCTATCGCAAGAAGGCCGTGCAGTTCCATCCGGACAAGAATCCGGGCAACAAGGAGGCGGAGGAGATGTTCAAGAAAATCTCCGAGGCCTACGAGGTGCTGAAGGATCCGCAGAAGCGCGCGGCTTACGATCAGTTCGGCCACGCGGCGTTCCAGCAGGGCGGCGCAGCCGGTCCACGTGGCGGCGGTGGAGCCGGCGGGTTCCACGATCCGTTCGACATTTTCCGCGAGGTCTTCGGCCAGGGCGGCGGTGGCGGCGGCATCTTCGACGAATTTTTCGGCGGCGGTGGTGGTGGCGGCGGCGGTTCCGGTCGCGGTTCCGACCTGCGTTACGACATCGAGATCACGCTCGAGGAGGCGGCGCACGGGGTGGAGAAGGAAATCTCCTTCCGCCGGCTGGGCTCCTGCTCGCATTGCAGTGGCAGCGGCGCGGAGCCGGGCTCGAAGCGCACCACGTGCCCGACTTGCCGCGGTGCAGGACGAGACGCA
>JAGOQJ010000010.1 GCA_017991595.1 Candidatus Didemnitutus sp.
CACCCGGCGCCGACCACGCGCGTCGCGCTTCCCCGTGTCGATGACCTCCGCAACGATCGTTCCCATCCCGCCACTCTACCGCTCTCAACCGGCCGCGCCTAGGAGGACGCCGATCGGACGCTTACCGCCGTGAGCTACGTCACCGTATCGAACGCGACCGACGGAGAACAGGAAAGCGCGACGATCGTGACCGCGCCAGATTCTCCGCAGTGAGACTCGCAGTTGGTGGGTGACGGCAGAGAGAACGACCTCCGTCGAATAGCCGAATTCACAGCTCATGAACGCCACGTTCTTGCCAAGCTGGCTGTCTCATTTTGACCTTACAGCGACGGGGGGCAGGTCAGGCTTACCTAAACTCAAAAGACTCCCCAGTTATGTCCCTAGCCCGAATTGGCCGGCTCGAATTTTCTTCGCCAGCGGTGCACCAACCAAGAAATCGAAATAAGCTCTCGGTGCCGCGCCGAGTTTATCAAACCTCTTTCGGTGAACCGCGCACAAGACAACTGTCGCGTGGGTGAAGACGCGGCTCGCTTGGTCGCAAAGCGCCTTTGCGTCGGCGTCGGAGCGCGGGGTCAAAACATCTTCCCGGCGGGTCAAGGCTGCCAACGTAGCTCCATGGGCATGCTTGTTCAGCTCGCGGACTGCAGCTTGAAGTCCTTCCAGCGATTCTGCTGCGAGACCTGACGGTTCTCGCTCTAGGAGTTCCTTGGCGTAGGCGAGGTAAAATCCCAACTCTCGATGCGCACAAAATGAGATCGGTCGCTCAATATCTCGGCTGAATCCGGCGTTCTCTAGGAACTCGCGCCATTCAACGGGATGATCCGTGAAGTAGATGTTCCACATGATCAGCTCAGTGAAGCGTCTTAAATCGACGAACGCTTCGCTCATGAACGAGTAAAGAAGGAGGACCGGCTGATTCAGGACAATTGACCGGGCCGCCTGCAACGAGGGCTTCATCTGCGGTGCGTCCAATCCGTCCAACACTCCATCAACGGCGTTACAGAGCCGATACAAGTGTTTCAATCGCGGTGAACCCGAGAAGGAGCTCGCACCGGCCGTCTTGGCCTGAGTGGCGTCAGATATCAGCTTTTGGAGCGCTACGTTGAGCTGGCTGCTGTGGGGAAGCGGCGTCATTCACCCCTTACGATTGATTACATCCAGCCATCCTTCGAGGTCCTTCATGTGCCGACCTTGCAGCAGCCGAAGCGCTGCCAGCTTTTCTCCATCAGGAAGTGCACGGATTGCCTGAATCACGCGTTTTTGAACGCGGGCGAGGCTGTCTTTAGGGCCGAAGCTAACTTTAATTCCCAGCGTTTTTGCTAAGTCGAAAATAGATTTTTTATCCGCGAATCGCGGCGAATTAATGATCATTCGCTCCAAAGGATCTAGCTGCGGTTGCGGGTTTCGCGTTGCCCGTGAAAAGCTCTCGCGGTTCTCCACATAACGAAACCCCTTGGCCGCCTCGTCCGCTAAGGACTCCAATGCGCGCGCGATCTGGGGCGAGAGCTTTTGGTCATAACTAGCTGAGCGTAGATCATCAGGAGATGAGTAACTCAGGATGTTAAAAATATCTCTTAAAATTCGAAAGGTGACTCGTTCGTTCATGAGAGTGCTGCAATTCTGCGGACCATTTCCGCGGCGACGTCCTTGGCTGCTTGTTTTGCGGGCTGTTGAGCATATGCCGTTTCAAAAATAGGGGTTCGATCATTGATGGACCGTGCGAATGACGTGGAGTATTTGAGATGGCTCTTAAAGACATATTCGCTCCATGACGAGGCGGCGGCTTGGATCTCAGCGATGCATTCTGCCTCGATCTGCGAATTCCCCATTACCTGGGTGAACACGATTCCGAGTTCCTGCACCTCGTTCGGATTCGTGCAGTTCTCCCGAAACGTGTTGATGGTCTCTCGCAAGTTAGCATAACCGAGGATCGAAAACCGATCGGGTCGCATTGGAATTAGAACGTAATGGGACGCATTCAGCGCCATCGTCGTTAGCACCGAATCGGTCGGGGCACAGTCAATGAAGATGTAGTCGTAGAAACTCGAGACCGGCTCCAGAATTTTGATCAGCTTTGAGTCCATTTGTGCCGGATTCTTTACGATGAACGCGAGGTTCAACTCCGCGGGCACGATGTCTAACTTGCCGCCGGAATTTTTATTCTCCCACAGGCTAAAAATTATCTTTCGGATGTCCTTCTTTTTCCGTGTTTTTCCCGCTTGTAAGATTGGTTGGTCGATCAGCAAATCAGCGATGGTTCCAGCGGTCTTCCGATGTGAGTCGAATTGATCGAACCTCATCGTGTATTGCGTCGCGTTAAACTGGGGATCGAAATCGACGAGCAAGACCTTCTTGCCCGCATTGTAGGCCATGTGATAGGCGAGATTAACCGCCAAGGTGGTCTTACCGACGCCACCTTTCATGTTGAGGAGGGAGATAATTTCGGAGGCCATGGTTCTGGGGACTTTTCGACGGGGCGGGCGCTCGAACTACCATAGTCTGAGGAGGTATCGAGCAAAGTGGATCAAGCCCATGTCGGACTGATTGGGCAAGAACACTCAGTCGTTGCCGAGCACTGTCGATCAACATGGACGCGGCCCAGAAATCCGAAACTTTCGGCAGATTTTGCCCTTGCTTGGAGGTGCGGGGCGGAATCGAACCGCCGAATAGAGCTTTTGCAGAGCTCGGCCTTACCACTTGGCTACCGCACCGAAGCAAAATCGGCCGGCAACTTGGGCCAAGAATTCCAGCTGCGCAAGCGCCGAAATTCAGCCGCGTGGTTTCCTCCCCTTCCAAGACGGAATCGCCAGCTCGGCGGCTCCGATTGCCCGTTTCCTCTATTTTCGTTGACAGCTATTTTATGATATTTTCTTTTCGTCAGCGAAAATGGCTTCGGCGACACCCCAATTCGACTTTTCGGTCATCCGCCGCCTGCGCGAGCAGCACGAATTGACCTTGGCGGACCTTTCCGAGGCGTCGGGCGTCTCGGTGGCGGTGATCTCCAAATTGGAGCGCAATCAGCAGTCGGCTGAGCTGGAGACGCTATTCCGCCTGGCGCGCGCTTTCGGCCTGAGCGCCACCGATCTCATGGCGCTGGCCGAATCCCCGCTGGCTCACCGCACCGGCGAGAAGCACTACCGCTCCGGCGACTTCAAGTTCCGCCAGATCAAATACGCCAACGTCGTCGGCCTCCTCGGCACCGCGCCGAAGGGCGCCAAGGTCTCGCGCCCCGAGATCCACCACGACGACACCGAGGTTTGCTGGGTCACGGAGGGCAAACTCTGCCTGAGTCTCCCGCACGAGGACTGCATCCTCAGCGCGGGCGAGAGCATCCAGTTCGACGCCATCCAGCAGCACACCTACGAGGCGTTGGCCGATTCGCAGTTCGTGATCCTGCATCTGCGCAAGGACAAGCGCTACTGAACACGCCGCCTCCGCCCGCCCTTCCCCGTTTCCAGCCCACTTCCCCTTCCCCATGCGCATCGACACCTCGCTCCAAGCCGCGGCCCTCGCGCCCGCCCTCAAATCCTTCTGGCAGCTCTCCGGCCAGAAAATCGATTCCATCTTCAAGTCCTACGATCCCGCCAAGGGCTCGCCAGTCTTCACCGTTGCCGGCCAGTATACCGCCCGCGGCTGGACCGAGTGGACCGAGGGCTTCAACTACGGCTCCGGCTTCCTCCAGTTCGACGCCACCGGCGAGCAGCGTTTCGCCGACGCCGCGGCGAAGTTCACGGTCGATCGCATGGCCTCGCACGTCTCGCACGTCGGCGTGCACGACCACGGCTTCAACAACCTCAGCACCTACGGCAACTGGCTGCGCCTCCAGCGCGAGGGCAAGCTGCCCGCCAACCAGGTCGAGTTCTGCGAGCTCGCGCTCAAGGCCTCCGGCGCCGTCCAGGCCGCGCGCTGGTCCTCGGTCTTCGGCGGCGGCGGCTACATCTACTCGTTCAACGGCCCGCACTCCCTCTTCGTCGACACGATCCGCTCCGTCCGCATTCTGATGGTCGCGCACAAGCTCGGCCACCGCCTGATGGGCGAGAACGACGCCGCGCACTCGCTCCTCGACCGCGGCCTCCAGCACATCGAGTCCACCGCGAAATACTCCATCTACTACGGCGAGGGCCGCGACAGCTACGACGTGCCCGCCGAGCGCGGCCGCACGACGCACGAGGCCGTGTTCAACCGCAACGACGGCCGCTTCCGCTGCCCGAACTCGCAGCAGGGCTTCTCCGGTTTCACCACCTGGACGCGCGGTCTCTCCTGGGCGATGGTCGGCTTCGCCGAGGAACTCGAGTTCCTCAAGACCGTGAGCGACGCCGAACTCGAGCCGCTCGGCGGCCGCGCGAAATGGGAGGCGATCCTCCTCAAGGGCGCGCAGGCCACCTGCGACTGGTATATCGCCAACACCGCGCTCGACGGCATCCCCTACTGGGACGGCGGCGCGCCCAACCTGCACAAGCTCGGCGACTGGCGCGCGCGCAACGCCGAGATCTTCAACGACCACGAGCCGGTCGACAGCTCCGCCGCCGCCATCGGCGTGCAGGGCCTGTTGCGCCTCGGCCGCTACCTCGGCGAGAACACGCCCGAGGGCAAAAAATACTGGCAGGCCGGCCTCACCACGATGCGCACGCTGCTCAGCGACGCCTACCTCGGCATCGACCCCGCGCATCAGGGCCTGCTCCTCCACAGTGTCTATCACCGCCCGAACGGCTGGGACCACATCCCCGCCGGCCGGAAAGTCCCGTGCGGCGAAGCCTGCATGTGGGGCGACTACCACGTCCGCGAAGCCGCGCTCACCCTGCAGCGCCTCATCGAGAACAAGCCCCACTACACCTTCTTCGGCTGCCTGAAGTGATCGATCTTCGACACAGAGCCAAGCCCGAGAAACACAGAGGCCACGGAGGTTCAGCAAAGTCTCTGTGACCTCTGAGCCCCCTCGTCTCCCTCTGTGACAAAAATCTGCACAGCATGAATCCCGCCTCTCTCGACCAACTCTGCATCCACACGATCACCACGAAACCGTGGGCGATCGAGACCTCCGCCGCGAAATTCGCCGCGGCCGGAGTCAAAGGCATCACCGTCTGGCGCGATGCCCTCGCCGGCCGCGACATCGCCAAGACCGGCCAGCTCCTCCGCGACCACGGCCTGTCCATCGTCTCGCTCTGCCGCGGCGGCTTCTTCCCGGCCAAGACCGCCGACGGCCGCGCCAAGGCGCTCGACGACAACCGCCGCGCCATCGCCGAAGCCCACGCGCTGGGCGCTCCGCTCATCGTGCTCGTCTGCGGCGCCGTCCCCGGCCAGCCGCTCACCGAATCGCGCCAGCAGATCGTCGACGGTATCGCCGCGCTGTTGCCCGATTGCCAGGCCGCCGGCGTGAAGCTCGCCATCGAGCCGCTCCACCCGATGTATGCCGGCGACCGCTCGGCGGTGAACACCCTCGCGCAGGCCAACGACATGGTCGCGCAGCTCAAGTCCCCGCTCGTCGGCGTCGCGCTCGACACCTACCACGTCTGGTGGGACCCGGCGCTCGAGCAGGAGATCGCCCGCTGCGCCAAGCTGAACGCCCTCTTCGCCTACCACGTCTGCGATTGGCGCACGCCGACCGTCGACATGCTCAACGACCGCGGCCTCATGGGCGAGGGCTGCATCCCGCTCCGCCAAATCCGCGCCTGGGTCGAGGCGACCGGCTACCGCGGCTTCAACGAAGTCGAAATCTTCTCCACCCGCCTCTGGGCCATGGATCAGGACGAATACCTCGCGCGCATCGTGCAGGCCTACAAGGACCACGTCTGAGCCAATTCTGTTTTAGCCACAAAAAGCACAAAAAACTCAAAAACCAAACCTCCGGCCCTTTTGCGCCTTCTGCGCCTTTTGTGGCCAATTTCCCTCCTCCTATGAAAACTCACAAAATCGGCATCATCATGAACGGCGTCACGGGACGCATGGGCACCAACCAGCACCTCATCCGCTCGATCAAGGCGATCATCGACCAGGGCGGCGTGAAGCTCTCCGACTCCGAGGTCATCATGCCCGACCCCGTGCTCGTCGGCCGCAGCGAGGAGAAACTCAAGGCCCTCGCCGCCCGCACCGGCGTGTCGCGCGTCTCCACCAACCTCGACGCCGAACTCGCGAAGCCCGAGAACCAGATCTACTTCGACGCCACGCTCACCGGCCAGCGCCCGATCGGCGTCCGCAAGGCGATCGCCGCCAAGAAACACATCTACTGCGAAAAGCCCACCGCCACCACCTCCGCCGAGGCGCTCGCGCTCGCCAAGGAAGTCACCGCCGCCGGCCTCAAGAACGGCGTCGTGCAGGACAAACTCTGGCTGCCCGGCCTCGTGAAACTGAAGTGGCTCATGGACCAGGGCTTCTTCGGCAAGATCCTCTCCGTCCGCGGCGAGTTCGGTTACTGGGTCTTCACCGGCGAACACGAGAAGCTCCAGCGCCCGTCGTGGAATTACCGCAAGGAAGACGACGGCGGCATCATCGTCGATATGGTCTGCCACTGGCAGTATGTGATCCAGAATCTCTTCGGCGACATCAAGAGCCTCACCTGCCTCGGCGCCACGCACATCCCGCAGCGTTGGGACGAAGCCGGCAAACCCTACAAGTGCACCGCCGACGACGCCGCCTACGCCACCTTCGAGCTGACCAACGGCGTCATCTGCCACTTCAACTCCTCGTGGACGACCCGCGTCGATCGCGACGACCTGCTCACGCTACACGTCGACGGCACGCACGGCACCGCCGTCGCCGGCCTGCGCGACTGCAAGGCCCAGTCGATCGCCGCCACGCCGCGCTGCGTCTGGAATCCCGACATCGACAGCCCGATCAAATACAAGGACGGCTGGGTGCGCGTCCCGGATCAGGGCGTCTACGACAACGCCTTCAAGATCCAGTGGGAACTCTTCCTCAAGCACGTCGTCACCGGTTCGCCTTTCCCGTGGTCCCTCCACGAAGGCGCCAAGGGTGTGCAACTCGCCGAGCTCGCCCTCGACTCCTGGGCCAAGCGCCAGTGGGTCGACGTCACCCCGCTGAAGTAACCAAACCGATCCACCACGAAACACACCAAATACACGAAACCCTAACCAACCGCCCGCGAATCGCGCGAAATCCCCCGAATGGATGACGGTGCCTTTCTCCGAGTTTATTCGCGCCCATTCGCGTCAATTTGCGGGCAAAACTCCTTTCGTGTAGTTCGTGTATTTCGTGGTTTCTCTAATTCTTAATCTCTCATGGGTAAAGTAGCACTCGTCACCGGCGGCTCGCGCGGCATCGGCTTCGGCATCGCCGAGGCCCTTGCGGCCGAAAAATGGGATCTCGTCATCAACGGCGTCCGCGAGGAATCCGCTGTCGCCGAATCCCTCGCCAAACTCCGCGCCTCCGGCGTGAAGGTCGGCTACGCCCGCGGCGACGTCGGCAGCCGCGAAGGCCGCGAGGCCATCCTTGCCGCCACCCGAGCCTTCACCGGCGGCAAATCCATCAACCTCCTTGTGAACAACGCCGGCGTCGCCCCCAAGGTCCGCGCCGACCTGCTCGAGACGAGCGAGGAGAGCTACGACTACGTGGTGAACACGAACCTCCGCGGCGTGTTCTTCCTCACGCAGGCCTTCGCCCGCGACATGGTCGCCGCCAAGAAGGCCGACCCGGCCTTCGCCGCGCACATCATCAACATCACGTCGATCTCCGCCACGGTGGTCTCGATCAACCGCGGCGAATACTGCATCGCCAAGGCCGGCCTGAGCATGCTCTCGCAGCTCTTCGCCGCCCGCCTCGGCGCCGACGGCATCCCCGTCTACGAAGTGCGCCCGGGCGTGATCAAGACCGACATGACGGCCGGCGTGACGGAGAAATACGACAAGCTGATCGCCGGCGGCCTCTGCGTGCAGCCGCGCTGGGGTTTCCCGACCGACATCGGCAAATCCGTCGCCGCTCTCGCCCGCGGGGATTTCCCCTTCAGCACCGGCCAGGTCATCATGGTCGACGGCGGCCTGACGATGCCGCGACTCTGACGCGCCGCGTGCGCGGCAGACCGTCGCTCAATCCTCCAGCGCCGCCTCGATCTGTCGCGCGGCGGTGCTGAGGACTTCGATCCGGGCGTAGCGCTTGTCGTCCGCCGGGATGAGATGCCACGGCGCGTTCGGCCGGTCGGTCAGAGCGAGCATGTCGCCCACCGCGACCTCGTAGGCGGCCCGCTTGCGGCGGTTGCGCCAGTCCTCGTCGTTCAACTTGTGCTGCTTGTGCGGCGTGGTGGCGCGCTCGCGGAAACGGCGCAGCTGCTCGGCGTGCGAGATGTGCAGCCAGTATTTGATCACGATCGCCCCGTGGTCGGTGAGTGCGCGTTCGAAGGCGTTGATCTCGCCATAGGCGCGCTTCCACTCGTCCTCGCGGCAAAAGCCCTCCAACCGTTCCACCAAGACGCGGCCATACCACGAACGGTCGAACACCGCCATGCGCCCGTCGCGCGGCACATCGCGCCAGAAGCGCCAGAGGTAGTGCGCATGCTTTTCCTCCGGGGTCGGCTTTGCCACGGAGATCACGCTGTAATCGCGCGGGTCCACGGCACTGGTCAGACGGCGGATTGCCCCTCCCTTGCCCGCGGCATCCCAACCCTCGAAGACGAAGACCAGCGCACGTCCGGCGGCGAACGCCGCCCGCGTCGCGCGGCTCAGGCGTCCGAGCCACTCCTCGCGCAGTGCGTCGTAATCCCGCTCCGCCAACTCCTGATCGAGCGGCAGTGCAAGCAAGCGGCGTCGACCGGAGGGCCGCAGCGGCTTGACCACCGCCGGAGCCACGGGCGGACGCAGCCGCGCGAAATGCCGCTGCTGTTGGCGGAACTGCGCAAGCAACAGTCGGGCGACCGCGAGATCGCGCGCGCGCTCGTCCTCCGCCTCGACCTCGTGCCAGCGCGCGCCCGGCCGGTCGGTGATGCGCCGGATGAGCCGCGCCGTCTTGTCGAGGCGCTTGTAGTTGCGGTGATGATGCCAGTCCTCGTCCGTCACTCGCCAAGCCGTGAGCGGATCGGCGCGGAGCGTGCGCAGTCGGCGGCCTTGCGCGTCCTTCGAAAGATTCAGCCACACCTTCACGATCAGCGTGCCGCCGTCGGCGAGCAACCGCTCGAAATCGCGAATGCGCTCCGCCTCGTGCGCAACGTGCTCGAGGGCGCGCTTGTTGCGGGCCTCCTCGCGGAGCGTCTCCGTATACCACGAACCAGCGTAGAGCCCGATGCGGCCGATGCCCGGCAAACTGCGCCAGAAACGCCACTGGAGCGGATGCACCTGCTCGCTCTCCGTCGGCGGATGATAGGAAAACGTCTCCACCCCACGCGGGTCGAGCCACTCCGCGAGCGTGTTGAGGAGATTGCCGCGCCCGGCCCCCTCGGGACCGGCGATGATGAGCAGCACCTTGAACGGCACCTGCTTCAACTCGACCTGCAGCTGCACGAGGCGGGCGCGCAGCTGCTTCGCCTGCGCCTGATAGACCTTCTTGGTGAGTCGCTGCTTGCTTCGCGTCGCCTTGGCCATGTGCGCCCACGCTGGCTGGCGGCGGCGGTTTGTCGAGCGAGGCCTTGCGGAGGCGCGACCGACTGCGACCGCGCGTTCAGGGCACCGTAACGCTCAAGCGCGCGAAAAACGGCGTGGTGGCGGCGGGCAGGGTCACGGCGATCTGGTTCCACTCGGCGCCGGCGGGCGTGCTGCTGATGCTGACTCCGGCGACGCCGTCCTGCGCCCGGCTCCAGTTGACGAGATCGCCGCTGTGCTCGACGGCCCACGTCACTGCGCCGAGCGCGGCCACGGCGCGGAAACTGAAGTGCCACTGCCCGCCACTCTCGCCGGCGACATGGCTCAGGGTCGGACGCTCACCGGCGGAAAAAAGCGTCGGATCGGTGCCGAGGAAAAACTCCACGGCGTTCACGATTCCATCGGCATCGGGATCGGCCAGCGGGGCGCCGGTCGTCTCGTCGAGTCCGTGGCGCGTGCGGAAGGCTTGGTAAGGCGTCGCCGGGGAACCGTCGGGATAGGTGCCGGCGGGGCCGCCGTCGAAAACCGGCCCGACCTCGTGACGAAGCAAGGGACGGAACCCGCCCTCGCCCGCCTCGCGCTCGTGGCAGCCGATGTCCTGCCCGGTCGCCGGCCGCGCCAGGCCGCGGATATCCTCCGTCGCCGCCAGCGTCACGTGCGCCGCGTCGAGGAGCGGGCTGCCGGCCGCCGGCCGCCGGTAGTGATCGACGACTTCGTCGATCCGGGGCGAGGCGCTCGCGGTGTAGGTGCCGCCGAGCCCGTTCCAGCCGTAGTCGGCGTCGGGATGATAGAAATAGTTGCCGCCCGAGCCGGCGGGCGTGAACGCGCTGTAGCGCACGACGCCGTTGCTACTGCCGGTGCCCTGCCAGGCGTTGTTGAAGAGGCGCACGCCGGTCGGTTGCAGCGAGCCGGTGTCGACGTAGCCGAGGTTGATCTCGCGGCAGTTGATGAAGGTGTTGTGGACGATGGTGGCGTTGGCGGCGGACTCGTAACCGTTGTCGCCACCGGAGCCGTCGCCGTCGTCCCAAGTCGTGGCCCCCGCCATGACGCAGAGCGCCGCCCGCAGGTTCGTGCCCGTGAGGTTCACGAAATAGTTGTTCCGCACCTGATGATCCTGCCCGATGACGCGCACGCCGCCTTGGTTGGAGTTGGCGGAGCCGAGCACGATGGTGTCGCCCGCGTAGGCGCCGCCGCCGAAGATGAAGTTGCCTTCGACGAGGCAGGCGTCGCCGTGGCGGAGCGTGATCTGTCCGTAGCTCTCGAGCAGCGTGTTGCGCAGGATGCGGTTCCCCCGGGATTTGTTGGAGATGATCTCCATGTCGTTCGGCTTCTGGCCGTCGTCGCGCCAGATCGCGCGGTAGAAGACGTTGCGCTCGACCGTCACGCGCATGTCGTGCGCCTGCGAGGAACTGTCGCCGATGCGGATGGATTCGTAGCCGTTCTGGCTGGTCGAGCACTCGCGCGGGCCGAAGTAATTGTAACGCAGCACGTGCTGCCGCGGCGTCGCGATGCCCGCCTCGGAGGTATTGCGCTTGAACGCGACGGTGGCGTTGCGCGTGGTTTTGCCGGTGAAGCTGCAATACTCGATCGTGTGGTTGAAGCCCTCGACATAGATCCAGTGCCCGTAGTCGTCGCCCGCCACGCAGTCGCGGAAACGAACGTTGCTCACGGTCATGTGCCGGGAATTGGCATCGAGCTTGATGATCCACACGGGGTCGGAATTGGTGTTCGGATACATGCCGCTGCCGGCGGCAAAATCGAGCCCGGCCAGGATGATGCCGCGCCCTTGCAACGTGATCCGCGAGGGCTGCGTCACAACCGCCCCGCCGGGCGTGGCCGCATGGACGCGGATGGGATTGGCGAGGGCCTCGGCGTCGCTTGTGATCGTGCTGACGAGCGTCTTGTTCAATTCGCCGTAGGTTCCGTCCTCGAGCACGACGACGTCGCCGGCATTGAGGGTTGGCAGGTTGTTGAAGCCTGCGGCATCGCTCACGCGGCGCACGACGGCGTGGGCCACCGAGGCGGCGCACAGGGCGACGAAAGCACCACCGAGCAACGCTCGTGGCACGCGGAACAGGGAGAAAAAGCGCATCGGAGAATGGGGCAGGCGAAATACCTGATAATTATCAAATCTCCGGTCCGGCCGATGCTGTCAAACAATCGCGACATCCGTTCTCCGTCCGCTCCGGCGTCAAACGGCGCACTGCGCGTGCGATTGTGCTCAAGTCCGGCGCGCAACGGCCGATGGCCGAGGATGCACCGTGTGTCCCGTCTTGGACGGATGCACGGCGTTCCCATGTCGCATATCCTGCTCGTCGATCCCGGGATGGTGGCCAGGAAAGCCATGCACGGCATCCTGACCCGCAGCGGGCATGCCTGCGCGGCAGTCGAAAACGCCGACGAAGCCCTCTCCTTCCTCCGGCGCAACGTGCGGGTGGACTTGGTCTTCACCGAACTCGCCCTGCCTCCGACGAGCGGGCTGGCCCTGATCGAGAGCCTGCAAGCCGACTGCCTGCTGCGCCACATCCCGGTGGTCGTCTATGCGCAGAAGGCCGACCGCGAGCTGGTGAAGCGCTGCCTCGGCTCCGGCGTGCAGAACATCCTCATCAAACCCTACGCCGACGAGGCGATCTACGCCGAGATCGCCAAGGCCGAGGCGGATCCGTGGAGGGCGCGGCTGTTCGAGGAGGAGAAGTCCTTCTGCCGGCTCACGGGCATGTCGTCCGCCGAACTGCATCGCTCCCTCGAGGCGCTGCAACAGACGGCGCAACTCGCCGGCGAGCCGCTGGCCGCCGCTCTGCGGGCGCGCGATTCCACCGCCGTGAACGCGCTCACGCGCCCCTTGCACGAGCAGGCGGAGGTTGCCGGCGCCTGGGGCATGGTGGAGACGCTGGAACGGATCGCTGCGGGCAACATGGAAGCCGACACGGCGCTCGCCGCGCTGCGGTTCGCCGCCGACCTCATCGGATTCTGGCTCGACCCGCAGCGCATCGGACCGGATTTCCTCGGCGCGGACGCGGCCCGGATCGCCGACCCGCTCGAGCTGGCACGCGCGCAGTGGCTGGCCGCGCCGGCGGAAGGGCGTTGCCCCATGCTCGACTGGTCACAACTGCTGCGTCGGGCGGAGGCGTTGCCCGGCTGCCCCGTGATCGATTCCGTCGCGGCCGGATTCCAGATGCTCGCCAACGGCAAACCCTCCTCAATCCATCCGTTGATGGACCAGGTGGCGCGCGACCCTGGGCTGACCGTGCAGGTCCTGCTCGCCGCACACCGCTTGCGCACGGAGGACGACGATCTCACCTGCATCGAGGATGCGCGGCTCGCCGTGGGCCAGCTGGGCGAAACCCGACTGGAACAACTCGCGCGCAATCTCGTCTGCACGCCGGAGGCCACGTTGGCGCTGCCACCGGCGTTCGATTGGCCCGGTTTTTGGACGTATCAGCGCGGGGTCGCCCGCATCGCCCAGCTGCTGTGCCGCGATCTGGAGTTCAACAGCCTCGAAGCCGCCGCGCGCACCGCCGGGCAGCTGCACGATTTTGGTCTCCTGCTGCTCGCGCACCTCGAGCCTGCCGGCTGCCAAGCCATCCTCGAGCACACGCGGCTGCACCGCGTGCGACGGAGCGAGGCGGAGCGGCTGTTCCTCGGCGGGACGACCACGCAGCTGGCGCTGCACTTCGCCGAGAAATGCAGCCTGCCCCGCCGCTACGCGAACGTGCTGCGCTGGATCGACGACCCCGCGAGCGCGACCGAGGATGCGCCGCTCGTCGCCATCGTCTCCCTGGCGCGCGACCTGTGCCGGCAAAACCAAGTGGGCACCTGCGGCGATCCGTTGGCGGATCAGACGCTCGCGCTGGAGCAAACTCCCGAATGGGCGATCCTCCGCGAAGGACTCTACCCGAGCTTCAACCTGCGCCAATTCGAGCAGCAGGTGCACGCGTATTGCGGACGTCTGCGCACCGAGTTCAGCGGCCACCAGACGGGATTCGTGTCCGAGCTGGTGGGCCAGTCGGGCGCGTGACTCAGATGTAATACATCTCAGCCTCGGTGCGCGCCGCCATCGCCTCGAGGGTGTAGGCGCGTGCCCGCTCTTCCGCGACTTCGCGAATCTCGTCCCAGATCTGCCGCATGCGCCGGCCGGATTTGCCGCCGTGGTTGCCGCTCGGAGCCAGCAGGTCGCCTTCGATCACGTGGATAATATCGAGCAACGTGATCTGGTCCGGCGCCCGCGCCAGCAGGAACCCGCCCTGCACGCCGCGCCGGCTCTCGACGAGCTTGCCGTTCTTCAACTCGCCGAGGATCTGCGCGAGGAAGTTGGCCGGCACCTCCTCCACCTTCGAGAGATCGTCGATCCGCACCGGCTCGCCGCCGGCGTAATGCCGCGCGAGTTCGCACAGGATGCGACAGGTGTAGTCGAGTTTGACGGTGATCTTCAAAGGTCGGGAACGTTACGCCCGCGAGCGGTGCAGCGGCAAGGCTTAGGTAGCGGCGGTCGTCCCGACCGCCATGAGATGTGTGCGACGGCGGTCGGGACGACCGCCGCTACCCATTGTGCATCGCCCTGCCGGAATTGTCCGGACCGCGATGACAATCCGCCAGGCGACCGCGCTCAAATCGCGTAATCCGTGAGCTCCGGCCGCGCAGGCGAAGTCGGCGGGTGGAACATGCCCGCCGCCACGGTCGCGTGCGTGCCAGGTTCCACGAGGATGAACGAGCCCGTGAGCCGGTTCTCGGCGTAGCCGTCGTAGAACAGCGGACGCGCGGTGCGGAGGCGCACCTCGCCCAGATCGTTCAACCCGAACTCCGCCGGTGCGAGCTGCGGCTCGTAGCTGGCGAGATCGAGGCGGCTGACGAGTTCGGTGACGACGGCCTGGGTGGTGTGCGTCGTGTGCTTGAGCAGGAACTTCCGGCCCGGCGTCAGGGCGCGCGGGTGCATCCAGCAGAGGCGCGCGCGCAACTCGGTGTCGCCACCCGGCAGGAAGTCGGGCTTCACCAGCATCGCGCCGCGCGAGATGTCGATGTCGTCCTCCAGCACGAGCGTGATGGATTGCGGGCAAAACGCCTCCTGCACTTCGCCGTCGTAGGTGTGGATCTGCTTCACGCGCGAGACGAGGCCGCCCGGCAGGGCCATGATCGGGTCGCCAACCCGCACGACGCCGCCGGCGATCTGGCCGCTGAAGCCGCGAAAGTCGTGCAGCCGCGCGTCGGTCGGCTGGTTCGGCCGGTTCACCCACTGCACGGGCAGGCGGAAGTGTTCGAGGTTCCAATCGCTGCCGATGTGCACGGTCTCAAGGTGCGCGAGCAGTGTCGGTCCCGCATACCACGGCGTGTGCGGCGACGGCTCGACGACGTTGTCGCCGTTCAGCGCGCTCAGCGGGATGAACTTCACGTCCTTGATGCCGAGACGCGGCAGGAAGGTGGCGAACTCGGCGCGGATCTCCTCGAACCGCGCCTCGCTCCAGCCTACGAGATCCATCTTGTTCACCGCGACGACGAGGTGCGGGATGCGCAGCAGTGCGGCGATGGCGGTGTGCCGGCGGCTCTGCTCGATGACGCCGGCACGGGCGTCGACGAGGATGATGGACAGGTTCGCGGTGCTCGCGCCCGTGACCATGTTGCGCGTGTATTGGACGTGACCGGGCGTGTCGGCGATGATGAAGCGGCGACGCGGCGTGGCGAAGTAGCGGTAGGCGACGTCGATCGTGATGCCCTGCTCGCGCTCGGCGCGGAGGCCGTCAGTGAGGTTGGCCAGGTTGATGCGGCCCTCGCCCGTGAGGTCGGCGGAGCGCTCGAGCGCCTCGATCTGGTCCTCCATCAGCGATTTCGAGTCGTAGAGCAGGCGGCCGATGAGCGTGGACTTGCCGTCGTCGACGCTGCCGCAGGTGTTGAAGCGGAGGATGTCGACCAGCGACGGAGGAGTCGCGGGCGCAGGTGAAAAAGTCGGCGCGGACGGTGTCGGCGCCTCGGTGACGGGGGCGAAATGCATGTTAGAAATAGCCTGCTTTCTTGCGGTCTTCCATCGCGGCCTCGGAGGCGCGGTCGTCGGCGCGCGAGCCGCGCTCGGTCACGCGCGCGGCGGCGACCTCGGCGATGATGTCGTCGACGTTGTCGGCGGGCGATTCGATCATGCCCGTGGAGATGATGTCGCCGATGGTGCGCACGCGCACGCGGAGCGTCTGCACGGTCTCGGCGGGTTTGGGCGGGACGAGCGTGTTGACGGGCAACCATTGTCCGGCACGGCGGACGCACTCACGCGTGTGGCTGAAGTAGATCGTCGGCACGGCGAGCCGCTCGCGGCGGATGTATTCCCAGACGTCCTGCTCGGTCCAGTTGCTGAGCGGGAACACACGCATGTTCTCCCCGGGATTGAGGCGCGCGTTGTAGAGGTTCCAGAGTTCGGGGCGCTGGTTCTTCGGGTCCCACTGGCCGAAGCTGTCGCGGAAGCTGAAGAAGCGCTCCTTCGCGCGGGCCTTCTCCTCGTCGCGGCGCGCGCCGCCGATGAGGCAGTCGAAGCGGAACTCCTCGATCGCGGCGAGCAGCGTGGGAATCTGGAGCTTGTTGCGGCTGATCTCGCCCGGCGCCGGGATGGCGAGACCGCGCGCGATGGCGTCGTCGACGGTGCGCACGATGAGGCGCGCTCCGAGTTCGGCGGCGCGACGGTCGCGGAACTCGTTCAACTCCGGGAAATGGTGCCCGGTGTCGATGTTGAGGAACGGCATCGGTATTTCCGACGGGCGGAACGCCTTCTCGGCGAGCCGCAGCAGGCAGATGGAATCCTTGCCGCCGGAAAACAGGATGGCCGGACGGTCGAACTCACCCGCGACTTCGCGCAGGATGTGGATCGCCTCCGTCTCGAGGTAGTCGAGGTGGCCGAGATGATAGGAACTCATGCAGAGTGAAAAACGAGGGAAGAATAAGTGAGCCGGGCTGGAGTGCGGGTGGGCCGCAGGGCGTGATCGCACTGCGCGGGCCGTCCGGAACGCGGGCCCTAGCGGAGAGGCGCTCGCGCGCCGAAAGGAAGCAGGGCCGCCACGGAATACGGGCTGGGATGGCAACACACACCGAGCCGCCCGGCGACAGGCGACGACCCTGCAAAGCGGATGGAGACGCGGGACGCAGGCGTGGGCATGGTTCAGCGCGCGGCGTCCACGCCAGCCACGGCCTCGCGGCCCCAGGCGACGTGCAGGCCGCACTCGCGCTTGGCGTCGGCCTTGGCCGGGTCGAAATAGGCGAGCTCGTTGGGCAGCCGGTGCTCGCGCAGGTAAGCTTCGAGTTGCGCGTCCTCCCAATCGAGGAGCGGGCTGACCTTGAGCGTGTTGAAATTCGCGTCCCACGTCACGGTGTCGAGGGCGGCACGGTTGGCGGTCTGCGAACGGCGCAACGCGGTGATCCAGACGGCGGGCGCGAGTTCGCGCATGCCGCGCTGGAACGGCTCGAGCTTCATCAGCGCGCTGAAGCGCTTGAGACCGGCCTCGTCGTCGGGCGCAGGCACCGGGCCGTGGACCGCATCGCGATGCGCCGGCGTGAGACGCGGAAGATACGGTTTCAGGTTGAGCTTCAGCAGCGCCGTCACCTCTTCCGCGTGGCGGTAGGTCGCAGCGAGATTGTAGCCGTGGTCGACCCAGAGCACGGGAATGTCCGGCCGGGCCTGCGTGGCGAGGTGGAGGATGACGGCCTCGTAGGGACGGAAATTCGTCGAGACGATGGCGCGCCCGGGCGCGAGTGACGCGGCCCAGCGGACGATGTCGAGCGCCGGACGCACGCGCAGCTCGGTGTTCCAGCGGGAAATTTGTTCAGCGGTGTAAGACATGAGTGGGCAGGTGGGCCGTTTTCAGGTGGCGACAGTGGCGGCCGCAGCCTTGGCGGCGTCGAGTTCGGGGAGAATCGTGCGCTGGGCGAAATCGCCGAAGCGCTCGCCGGGCAGGCGCTCGTCGCGCCAACGCGTCAGCACGGGGCGCAGCTCCTTCATGATGTCCTCGGATTTCACGCTCGCGCGGAATTCGCGGTTCAGGCGGAGGCAGGTCTCGGAGCCACCGAGGTAGAGGTTGTATTTGTTCGGCGCGCGGCCGACGAAGCCGATCTCCGCCATGTAGGGACGGGCGCAACCGTTCGGGCAACCCGTCATGCGCACGATGAGTTCCTCGTCGGCGAGACCGAGCGCGGCGAGCTCCGCCTCGAAGGCGTCGAGCAGGGTCGGCAGGAAACGTTCGCTCTCAGCGAGGCCGAGGCCGCAGGTCGGCATAGACGGGCAGGCCATGGAAGCGCTGCGCACGGCGCGCGCCTGATTCTCCACCGGCACGCCGTGTTCGGCGAGGATCGCCGTGATGTCGGCGCGCGCGGCCTCGGGGACGTTGGCGAGGAGGAGATTCTGCGAGGGCGTGAGCCGCACTTCCACGAGGTGCTTTTCCACGATGCGGCGGAGCGCCGTCTTCAGCTGGCGTTGCGCGGTGTCCTTGATGCGCCCGGCCTCGACGTAGAGGCCGAGGAAGGAGCGACCGTCCGTCTGGCGGTGCCAGCCAAAGAGATCGCCCTGGCGCGTGAAATTCATCGGTGCCGGAGCCGCGAGCGCGAAACCCGTGCGGGCCTCGACCTCGCCGCGGAACCACGCCGCGCCCTTCTCCTCGAGCACGTATTTCAAGCGGGCATGCTTGCGGTTGGTGCGGTCGCCGTGATCGCGGTAGGCGGTGAGCACGGCCTTCGCGACCTCGACGATGCGCTCGCGCGGGAAGAAGCCGAGCACGTCGGCGAGTCGCGGATAGGTTTCCTTGTTGCCGTGCGACATGCCGAGGCCGCCGCCGACGAGCAGGTTGTAGCCGAGCACGCGGTCCGGATTCGCCGGATCGGCGATGGCGACGAAACCCAGGCAGTTGGTGAAGACGTCGGTGTCGTTGAGCGGCGGAATGGCGAAGGCCGTCTTGAACTTGCGCGGCAGATAAGTGCGACCGTAGAGCGGATCCTCGGCGGGCTGCGGCTCGCGCGGCTCCTCGCCGCGGGCGCCGTGCAGGTTGAGCTCATGGCCGTCGATCCAGATCTGATGATACGCGGTCGCGCGCGGCAGCAACTCGGTGGAGACGAGACGCGAATCCGCCAACACCTGCTCGACGAGCACCGAGGTCGCCGGCGTGGAAGGCGCCATGACGTTGCGCGCGACGTCGCCGCAGGCAGCGAGCGTGGTGGAGAGCACGTCGTGGATGCCGCGCATGATCGGGCCGAGGCCGGACTTCACGACGCCGTGCCACTGGAAGGCCTGGCGCGACGTGATGCGCAGGGTGTTGTTCGCGTAGCGCGTGGCGAGGTCGTCGAAGGCGAGGTATTGCTCCGGCGTCATCACACCGCCTGGCAGGCGATTCCGGATCATGAAGATGTATTGCTTGCCCGTCTTCCGCTTGTCGCGGTCGTCCTGCTGGTAGAAGCCGTGAAACTTGATGAATTGCTCGTCGTCCTCCGAAAACCGGTCGGCGTTCGGGTCGGCCAGCGTCGCAGCGATGGCGCCGCCGAGCGTCGGATCGCGCTGCTTCAAAAGCTCGTTCTTGGCGAGGGCCGGTGCGGCGGAGACAGCGGGAGTGACAGATGCGGGGGCGGGAGAAAGGGAGGAAGCGTCGGACATGACACAGAGACACCAAGCTGATTCTTGACCCTGAGCAAAGCTCAAATATGTCATAGGTCATGTCCCTAGTAATGTTTTCAGAAGGCGCGACTTCCCAGCAGGGTTACGTCTGGCTGGTCGGTGCAGGTCCAGGTGCGGCTGATCTCATCACGCTCCGCGGTCTGAAAGCGCTGCAACGCGCCGAGGTGGTGTTGCACGACGACTTGGCGGGCCGCGATCTGCTCGAGTTGTGCCGTGAGGGCACGGAATTCATCTACGTGGGCAAGCGCGCCGGCGGGCACAGCGCCTCGCAGGAGGAAATCAACCGGCTGCTGGTCAGCCAGGCTCGCGCGGGTCGGAAAGTCGTGCGGCTGAAGGGCGGCGACCCCTCCGTGTTCGGACGCATGGGCGAGGAACTCCTAGCGCTGCGCGCCGCGCAGATCGCGCACGAAATCGTCCCGGGAGTAACCGCAGCCTGCGCCGCCGCCGCCGCCGCCGGCATCAGCCTCACGCAACGTGGACTCGCATCGGCCGCCGTGCTCGCCACCGGCCACGAATGCGCGGGCAAGTCCGGTCCGCCGCTGGATTGGGAAGCGCTCGCGCAACCCGGCACGACGTTGTGCGTTTACATGGGCACGCGCAGCCTGCCCGACTTGGCGCGCCGTCTCGTCGCCAACGGCCACGCCGCCGAGACTCCGCTGCTCATCATCAGCGACGCCTCGCGACCGCAGCAGGTCATTCGCGCCGGCACGCTGGAAACCGCCGCCGACCTCGCGCACGACGCCGAAGGCACGCCCTCGCTCGTCGTCATCGGCGAAGTGGCCGCGCAAAATCCCGAGTGGCAGACCGCAGCGCCGGCCCGCACCTACGCCCATGCCTCCGTCTGAAAAACGCCGGACACGACTGCAGCAGCTGTGGCGCGATTGGCTCGATCACCTGCCGCTCTCGGATCACGCGACTGAGCCGGAAATTTCCGCAACCACGTTCGTGCGCCAAGACGAGTTCAAAGCGCAGCAGCCCCCTGCCCCGCCCGCCAGCGATCCGCGAGGATGTCGAGCAACCGCGGATGCTCGGCCACGAGAGGCGTGAGCCGCGTCACGAGCTGCGGGTGCACCGCGGCCACACGCTGGCAAATCTCCGCCACGTCGCCGTCCGGCCCCGCGTGCCGTCCCGGCAGCAGGAATTGCATGGCGACGACCACCGGGCCGCAGTTCCAGCCTTCGCGGGCGAGCAAGTCTTCCAACAGCGGCTCATTGAACGCGTAGTCCGGACCGGGCCGGCGCTCCATGCTGCACGGCGCCACGATCGCCGCCTCGCCGAGCAAGCGCTGCAACTGCTCCGCCAACGCATCGCGCACGCGCGTGACGACCGGCACGGGACTGCCGTGGTCGACGAGCGCAACGCGCAGCGGACCGCTGCCCGCCTCGGCCGGCACAGCACACACGTGGTCCGCGAGGATTTGCGCCAGCCGCTCATCGGCCGCGTCGAACAGCGGCGGCGCCAACCGCACACGCAGGCCCGGATGCCGCACGCGCAACTGCGCGACGCGTTCCGGCAGGTAATCCGTCAGCGCCCGGCTCGGTCCGAAGAAGAGCGGCACCACGAGAAAATCGTCCGCGCCACCCGCGGCTCTCCGCGCCACCGCCGGCTCGAAGATCTGCGCCGGACGCCCGTCGAGCGCCTCGGCCGGGATCGCGGAAGAATGCAGGAGCGACACCGGCTCGACCGGCGCACCGACGCGCGCTGCGAGCGCTGAGGCGAGTTCGCGCAACCGCAACGTGGCCGCGGGAGCGAGCGAGCCGTTGTCGAGCAGCAGCGTGATGGAGCGGGACATCGTCGTCAGCCGGCGAACTCAGCGCAGACCGCGCTCAAACGCGGCCCTCGCGGCGCTGCCTTTCCGCCAACGCGACTGCCACATCGCGCGCGAAGAACGGCCCGCGAAAAATCATGCCCGTGTAGATCTGCACGAGCGTGGCGCCGGCATCGAGTTTCTCGGCGGCGGAGGCCTCGTCGTGGATGCCGCCGACGCCGATGATCGGCAGCCGCCCGGCCGTGGCGCGACTGATATAGTGAATGACTTCAGTGGCGCGCCGTTGCAGCGGCTTGCCGCTGAGCCCGCCCGTTTCGTTGACGGTCGCGAAGAAACCCGGGCGCGCGAGCGTGGTGTTGGTCGCGATGATGCCGTCGAGTCCGAGATCGGCGATGACCTGCAGCGCCGCGTCGATTTGCGGGAAGCTGAGATCAGGCGCGATCTTGAGAAGGAGCGGCCGGCGCGGCTTGCCCGCGGCGACGCGCGCGGTGTTCTCCGCGACCAGCGCACCGAGGAGCGGCTTCAGCCACGACGCGTCCTGCAGTTCGCGCAGCCCCGGCGTGTTGGGACTGCTGACGTTGATCGCCACGTAGTCGGCATAATCCGCCAGCAGACGGAAGCTGCCGAGGTAATCCTCGGTGGCGCGGTCGATCGGCGTCACCTTCGTCTTGCCGAGATTGATGCCGAGCGGGATGCGGCGCTGCCCGGGCGCGGCCTGTTTCGCCAACCGCGCGGCCAGTGCGGCGGCGCCATGGTTGTTGAATCCCATGCGGTTGATCACGGCCTCCTGCGCGGGGAAACGGAACACGCGCGGCTGCGGATTCCCGTCCTGCCCGTGCAACGTGATCGTGCCGATCTCCACGTGGCCGAAGCCGAGCGCCGCCGCAGCGGGCCAAGCTTCACCGTGCTTGTCGAATCCCGCGCCAAGGCCCACGGCATTGGGGAATTTCAGCCCGAAGCACTCAATCGGCGCGTGGCGCGAGGCATCGAGTTGGTGCAGGCGCTCCAGCAGCGCGCACACCGGGCGCAAGCGCCCCAGGAGCCTCAGGGCGCGCACCGCCTTTTCGTGCGCTTCCTCCGGGGTGTAGCGGAAGAAATACGGTTTCGCGAAACTGTCGTAGTAGCGGCCCATGCGTGGCCGGACCATGAGGCGCGCGCCGGCCGCTTTCAAGCGCGACAACCGATATGTCAGCCGGCGACTTACCAAAGTCGGGAAATTTTTGCGCAAAATAGTGTTTCAGTATTTGACACTGCCCCCCGCGCGTCCTTTTTCCGGTCAAGTTTATCACTTATGGCGAAAGGAACCCCTCAACTCGAATGGTGCATTGTGCGGCTCGGCGAAGACCACAACTGGTGGGTCGACGAGGTCAGCGATCCGGTGCACTGGGATGTCGACGCGCTGAGCATCATCGATCCGCGTCAAGTCGATCATCTCATCGAAGCCATCGAGCCGCTGCGTGAATACGGTTTCGACCCCGACATCTTCGAGCGCGCGTTCATCTCCTTCCGCATCACCAAGGATCTCGGCAAGGGCCGCGTGAACCTGAAGCGCACCAAAGAGTCGCTCCTCGAGTCCGACGAGAAGCTCTTCGCCCTGCCCGACATCATCGACGAGGAAAACGGGCCCTACGCCGACCTGCTCGATCACCTCACGCGCCTCCGCGTGAAGCTGCTCAACGACCTGTTCGACTTCGAGGAGAAGCTCACCGTCGACGAGGTCGAGGACCAGATCCGCGAAGCCCAGAACAACGACTTCATCGAAGGCAAGTCCGTCCACCTCTTCAGCGAGCTCACCGCCATCCTCGACTTCGTGCCCGCCGGCTACGGCGACGAGGACGACGAGACCGAGAAGCGCGTCGCCGCCGACGAGGACGATGACGATCTCCCCGAGATCGAGGAGGAGGAGGACGAGCGCATGAAGAACGACGCCTCCCTCAAGTGGGACGAAGATGAGGAAGAGGATAAGGACGAGGACGGCGAAAAAAAGCCCGACTCCGACGAGGACGAAGAAGACGAGGACGACGGCGCCGAGAAGGATTTCGACGACGAGGACGCCGAGGAAGAAGACGAGCGCCCCAAGAGCCGTCGCGGCCGCGCCTGATCCGGTCCGTTTCCCCTTTGCCAAGGCTGCGTGCGATTCCGCCGCAGCCTTTTTTATTGTCCGCCTCCGGGCACCACACGGCCCGCCGGACCGCCCGGACCGCGCAAGGTGCGGCTAGGCTCGCCGGGGGATCGCCGCCGCTCCGGTGTTGCCAGCCCCCGGCCGGACACTCAGTAACGACGCGCGTTCCCCTTACCCCGCGCGGCGAACCCCACACACACGTCCCCTGCCCTGCATGAGCCTGTTTCGCACGAAATCGATCACCGACCTCCAGCGCGAGGCCCGCGCCGAGCACGGCTACAAGCGCACGCTCGGCCCGCTCAACCTCGTCAGCCTCGGCATCGGCTCGGTCGTGGGCGCGGGCATCTTCGTCCTCGCCGGCACTTCCGCCGCCCAATACGCCGGCCCGGGCATCGCTCTCTCCTTCATCATTTCGGGCATCGCCTGCCTCTTCGCCGGGCTCTGCTACGCGGAGCTCGCCTCGATGATTCCTGTCTCCGGCAGCGCCTACACCTACAGCTACGCGACGCTCGGCGAATTGCTCGCCTGGGTCGTCGGCTGGTGCCTCGTGCTGGAGTATCTGTTCTCCGGCGCCGCCGTGGCCGTCAGCTGGTCGGGCGCGATCCGCGACATTCTGGCGGAGTTCAGCATCACGCTGCCCGCGGCGCTCTCGAGTGCGCCGCTCCAAGTGGTCGGCGGCAAACTCTCGACCACCGGCGCCATCATCAATTTTCCCGCCGTCTTCATCTCGCTCGCACTGACCTACGTCCTCTACATCGGCATCAAGGAATCCGCCTCCTTCAACGACGTCATGGTCTTCATCAAGGTCGGCATCCTCGTCGCCCTGATCGGCTACGGTATTTGGTATCTCTTCAAGCACCCGGCGGTCGCCAAGGCCAACCTCGTGCCGTTCATCCCCGAGAACATCGGCACCTTCGGCGAATACGGCTGGAGCGGCCTCTTCCGCGGCGCGGCGGCGATCTTCTTCGCCTACGTCGGTTTCGACTGCGTCTCCTCCGCCGCGCAAGAAACGAAGAATCCCCAACGCGACCTGCCCATCGGCCTGCTCGGCACGCTCGGCGTCGTCACCGTCCTCTTCGTCGGCGTGTCGATCGTCCTCACCGGCATGGTCCACTACAAGGAACTGAACGTCGACGCGCCCTTCATCCACGCGCTGCAGCACGTGCAGGCCCCGGCCTTTTTCCGCTACCTCATCGAGGCCGCGACGCTGGCCGGCCTGACGTCGGTCATCCTCGTCTCGCTCCTCGGTCAGCCGCGCATCTTCTACTCGATGTCGCGCGACGGCCTGCTCCCGAAGTCCTTCGCCAAGATCCACCCGAAATACGGCACGCCGCACATCACGACTTGGATCACCGGCATCTCCTGCGCCGTCATCTCCGGGCTGTTCCCGCTCGACCTGCTCGGCGAGCTGATCTCGATCGGCACCATGCTGGCCTTCTCGCTCGTGTGCGCCGGAGTCTGGGTGCTCCGTCGCACGCGGCCCGATCTGCCGCGCCCTTTCCGCACGCCGCTCGTGCCGCTCGTGCCCATCCTCGGCATCGGCAGCTGCGCCCTGCAGATGTATTTTCTCCCGCTCATCACCTGGCTCAACCTCGCCATCTGGATGGGCCTCGGCCTGATCATCTACTTCGGCTACAGCCGCCGCCACAGCCTGCTCGCCAAGGCCTGAACGGGCTAATCGCGGCTACTTATCGAACGGAGTCGCCACCCCGCTTTTCGCCTCGGTAGGGCGAGTTCTCCGAACGAGCCGTCGTCCGCCGCCTGGACCCATTCGGCTCGTTCGGAGAACTCGCCCTACCCTGCAGCCGTCATGCCAGCGTCGACGAGGCCCCGAATCCCGGCGGCACGCGCAAAAAAGGCCCCGGCAACGACGCCAGCGCCTTCCTGAAATCTGCGGCTGCGCCGCTCAGCCCTTGTAGGCCTTGGCGAATTCCTTGGCGAAATACGTGAGGATGATGTCGGCCCCGGCGCGCTTGATGGCGAGCAGCGACTCGCCGCGCGTGCGCACGAGGTCGAGCCAGCCGAGCCGGGCCGCGGCCTGGATCTGCGAATACTCGCCCGACACCTGATACGCAGCCACGGGCACGCGCACGGCGTCGCGCACCTCGCGGATGATGTCGAGGTAGGCGCCGGCGGGTTTCACCATGACGACGTCCGCCCCCTCCGCGATGTCCAACAACACTTCCTCGATCGCCTCGCGGCGGTTGGCGGGGTTCATCTGGTAGGTCGCCTTGCTGAGCAGGCGCGTGCCGGCCGCCTGCGCGCTGCCGACGGCGTCGCGGAACGGGCCGTAGTAGGCCGAATTGTATTTCGCCGAGTAGGCGATGATGCCCGTGTCCGTGTAGCCGGCGGCATCGAGCGCACGGCGGATCGCGCCGACGCGTCCATCCATCATGTCCGACGGGGCGACGAAATCGACGCCCGCCTCGGCCTGCAACACGGCCATCTGGGCGAGGATCGCGACCGTGCGGTCGTTATCGACGTTGTCCTTCTCGGCATTGAGCACGCCGTCGTGGCCGTGCGTCGTGTAGGGATCGAGCGCCACGTCCGTGATGATCGACAGCTCCGGCACCGCGGCCTTCACGGCGCGGACGGCGCGCAGCACGAGCGTCTCGCGATTGAGCGCCTGCGTGCCGTTCTCGTCCTTCAGCTTCGAATCGAGCTTGGGAAAGAGCGCCACGGCCGGGATGCCGAGCGCGTGCAATTCCTGGCACTCCTTGACGAGGTCCGGGATGCTGAAGCGGAAGACGCCCGGCATGGAGCCGATCTCCTCGGGCGCCGGCGTGCCGTCGACGACGAAGAGCGGCGCGATCAGATCGGCCGGGCGCAACACGGTTTCCTCCACCATCGCGCGGCGGCTGGCAAAGCGACGCAGACGGCGCGGGCGGCGGGTGAGTTCGAGCGGGAAGTCCTTGGGCATGGAGCCTTCACGGTAGCCGCTCCGCCCTGCCCCGGCTATGGAAATCTTGCCCTTCGCACCGCGGATTTTGACCGGGCGGCACAGCGGGTCGGAGCGCCGAGGGGCACAGATTAACGACACCGCACCAAGACAATGGAGTCGCGTCCGCACGGCATCGCACGTGCGGTGCGTCCCACAGAGCGGCGCCCGAACCTTGCCGTGGCGGGCAACGTCGCGTTTGCCATCGCGCCGATTTTCCATTTCGGATTCACCTTTCGCCCCATGGCCATCCGTCTCTTCGATTCCCTCACCCGCAGCCCGCAGGAGCTCCGCCGCCCCGATCCCGCGAACCCGCAGGATTTCTTCACCTTCTACAACTGCGGCCCGACGGTCTATGCGCCGGCGCACATCGGCAATTTCCGCACCTTCACCGTCAACGACGTCCTCCGCCGCCTGCTCGAGCTCGAATACGGCCCGGACAAGGTGAAGCACGTCCGCAACCTCACCGACGTCGACGACCGCACCATCGGCCAAGCCAAGAAGGAACAGCGCCCGCTCGCCGACATCACCCGGCACTGGACGCAGATTTTTCACGAGGATTGCCGCGCCCTCAACCTGCTCCCGCCGCACGCCGAGCCTACCGCCACCGGCTACATCAAGGAGCAGGTGAACATGATCGAGGTGCTCATGCAGAAGGGCTGCGCCTACCGCGCCGCCGACGGCTCGGTCTATTTCAAGATCGCCTCCTTCCCGGGCTACGGCGGCCTCTCGCGCATCAAGGAGCGCGAGCTCAAGGTCACCAACACCGTCGCCGACGCCGATCACAAGGACTCCGTCTCCGACTTCGCGCTCTGGAAGGCCTACAAGCCCGAGGAGGACGGCCTCGTCTCCTGGGCCGGCCCCGACGGCGCCGCTGCCGGCCGTCCCGGCTGGCACATCGAGTGCAGCGCCATGAGCAAGGCGATCCTCGGCGACACCATCGACCTCCACAGCGGCGGCATCGATTTGCTGTTCCCGCACCACGAGAACGAGATCGCCCAGAGCCAGTGCTGCAACGGCACGACTTTCTCCCGCCACTGGTATCACAGCGAGCACCTGCTCGTGAACGGCACCACGATGTCGAAGTCCAAGGGCAACTACTACACCGTGCGCGACCTCATCGCGCAGGGTCACTCCCCGCTCGCCATCCGCTACGCCCTCCTCGCCGGCCACCCGCGCAAGCAGCTCAACTTCACCCTCGAATCGCTCCACGCCGCCGAAAGCGCGCTGAAGAAGCTCCAGGTCATCGTCACGGTCTTCCACGATCCGAAATACCGCGTCGCCGGCAACGGCACGCCCAGCCGCCTCGGCGAAGTCCTCGACCTGTTGCGCGACGACCTCAACACGCCCGGCGCCCTCGGCGCGCTCTTCAAACTCGGCCACGAAATCAGCTGCGGGATCGGTGGCGGCCCGACCGACGCCGACGTCGCCACGCTCGACCAAATCCTCGGCGTGCTCGGCCTCGAAGCCACCAAGCTCGCCGCCGCCAACGCCGTGCCCAAGGCCGACGTCCCCGACGAGGTGAAAGCCCTCGCCGAAAAACGCTGGGCCGCCAAGGCCGCCAAGGACTTCGCCGCCGCCGACGCACTCCGCAAGGAACTCACCGCCGCCGGCTGGTCCATGCTGGACGCCAAGGACTCCTACAAACTGGAACCGCTCAAGAAATAGCCGCCCCGCAGATGATGACCGCGACGCTCCGAAGCCCTGAGCCTGTCGAAGGGCTCGACCGCAAGGACGGCCACAGCCTCGAACCACTGAAAAAGTAGGCACTCGCACGCTGCGCCCTGCACGTCGCGCTGCATGGCGCTCTCGCCTCCGTCCCGCCGTGCGCCGCCGCGGAGCACCGCGCGAATCAGCCTTTCGGTCGCGCCTCCACCACCTCGATCCGGCCGGCGGTGCTGCGCCAGCGGATGTTCCAATCCGCGACCGTCATGCCATACACCCGCTCCGCCTCGGCGGCATGGTAGGCGGGTTGAAGATCCAGCGCGAGCAACTGGCGGACGAGCGTGACCACACTTTCCGGCAATCGCGCCGCGATCTCCGACGGGATCACGACGTCGTGCGCCGTGCGCGTCGCCGGCGCGTCCTTGGCCCAATCGGAACGCGCATCGGGCTTCGCCTCGCACCACGGGAGATACGGCTTCACGTCGTAAACCGGCGTGCCGTCCACCGCATCGATGCCTGCGACCCGCAGCGCACCGGCCTCAATCGCGCGGAGCTCGACCAGCGAGAGCCCGAGGCCGTTCGGCCGCGCCGGGGAACGCGAGGCGAAGACGCCGACGCGCTCGTTGCCACCGAGTCGCGGCGGGCGCACTGTCGCCGAGCCGTCCCACGGCGGATTGCAGTGAAACCCCGTGATAAGCCACACGTGCGAAAAATTTTCGAGTCCGCGCACGAACTCCGGCGCGGCGAACTCGGGCAGGAACTCCACCCGGCCCTCGGCCGCCGGCACGAGCCCGGATTGGCGCGGCACGCCGAATTTCTCGGCGAAGGGCGTGCGCAGCACGGCGATGGGACGGATGTCGGGCACGACGCACTAGCGCCGCAAAACCGCTCGGGGCGCAAAGCCGAAATTGCCTGGGCGGCGCCGCGAAGGGAGCGCGGAACGATTCTCCTGCCGCCACTTAAGTTCGCCGGCAAGCCGTCGACTGACGCAAAAGTTCACCGGCGCCGAAATTCCGCGCGTTGACATGCGGCGGGTTTCCCGGCGGTGTTTTTCGTTCCGGCCCTCCAATCGTAAGGAGGACCACAACCAACGCTCACCATGTCCATGACTCCCCTCGAGGAAATCCGCCACTCGTCGTCGCACGTGCTGGCCACTGCCGTCCTGCGTCTGTTCCCGGATGCCAAGCTCGATATCGGTCCCCCGACCGACAACGGCTTCTACTACGACATCGACCTCGATCACAAACTCACGGCCGAGGACCTCGCGCGGCTCGAGGCGGAGATGAAGAAGATCATCGACGAGAACCAGCCCTTCGTCCGCAAGGAGGTCCCGCGCGCCGAGGCCGAGCAGATCATCCGCTCGCGCGGCCAGGAGCGCTACAAGCTCGGCCGCCTCGCCGATATTCCCGAGGGCGAGGCCATCTCGTTCTACCAGAACGGCGAGTTCATGGACCTCTGCGCCGGCACCCACGTCCGCTACACGAAGCAGATCAAAGCCTTCAAGCTTCTCTCCATCGCCGGCGCCTACCACCGCGGCGACGAGCGCAACAAGCAGCTCCAACGCATCTACGGCACTGCCTTCGCCTCGAAGGACGAACTCGCCGCCTACCTCACGCAGATGGAGCAGGCCAAGCTACGCGACCACCGCAAGCTCGGCAAGGACCTCCAGCTCTTCCACATCGACGAAGACGTCGGCCAAGGCCTCATCCTCTGGACGCCCGCCGGCTCCATCGTGCGTCAGGAGTTGCAGAACTTCATCTCCACTGAGCTGCGCAAGCAGGGCTATAATCAGGTCTTCACCCCGCACATCGGCCGCCTCGCGCTCTACAAGACCTCCGGCCACTTCCCCTACTACAAGGAATCGCAGTTCCCGCCCATCGTGGAGCGCGACTTCCTCGACCAACTCGTCGCCTCCGGCTGCTCCTGCGCCGAGATGTCGAACCGCATCGAGGCCGTCTCCCAGAAGTTTGCCGACGATCTCAATGCCCGCACCGGCAAGGAGACCATCGCCAAGGACCGCGTCCTCCCCGACGACCAGCTCATCGACGGCTTCCTGTTGAAGCCGATGAACTGCCCGCACCACATCAAGATTTTCGCCTCGCAGCCGCACAGCTACCGCGACCTGCCCGTGCGCCTGGCGGAGTTCGGCACCGTTTACCGCTGGGAACAATCCGGCGAGCTCAACGGCATGACCCGCGTCCGTGGCTTCACCCAGGACGACGCCCACCTCTTCTGCACGCCCGAACAGGTCGCGCAGGAAGTGCTAGGCTGTCTCTCGCTCGTGAAGACCGTGCTCACCACGCTCGGCATGCAGGATTACCGCGTGCGCGTCGGCCTGCGCGATCCGGACGGCAAGAAATTCGCCGGCGACCCCGAAAAGTGGGACCTCGCCGAGAATGCCTGCCGCGAAGCCGCCAAGACGCTCGGTGTCCCTTTCACCGAGGAGCCCGGCGAAGCCGCGTTCTACGGCCCGAAGATCGACTTCGTCATCAAGGACGTCATCGGCCGCGAGTGGCAGCTCGGCACCGTGCAGGTGGACTACGTGCTGCCCGTGCGCTTCGGCCTCAGCTACATCGGCGCCGACAACACCGCTCACACGCCCGTGATGATCCACCGCGCGCCCTTCGGCTCGATGGAGCGTTTCTGCGGCGTGCTCATCGAGCACTTCGCCGGTGACTTCCCGCTCTGGCTCGCCCCCGAGCAGGTCCGCCTCGTGCCCATCTCCGACAAGGTGATGGACTTTGCCAAGGCCGCGCTCGCCGAGTTCCAAGCCGCCGATCTCCGCGTCACGCTCGACACCTACTCCGACAAGCTCGGCGCCAAGATCCGCCGCGCCGAGTTGGAAAAGGTGCCCTACGTGCTCGTCCTCGGTCAGAAGGAAGCAGAAGCCTTCAGCGCCTCCGTGCGCTCCCGCGCCAAGGGTGACGAAGGCGTCCACAAGATCGCGGACCTCGTCGCCCGCTTCAAACACGAGATCGCCACCCGCGCGCTCCCGGAGAAAAAAGCGCCCGCCGCCCCGGCCGCCAACGCACCGAAAAACTAAGGTCAGCCTTCAGCTCTCAGCGATCAGCCCCAAGCCGATCGCTGAGCCAGCTGACCGCTGATTGCTGACCGCTGAAAGCTCGTGAGCGAAGCGAACACCGACCTGCCCGCCTGGAAAGACGAACTCGACGCCATCGTCGGCGCCCGCGCGCACGGGCAGTTCAACCAACTCCTCCCGCGCCTGCAGGACCTCGACACGCGCCACCCGCACGTCGCCGAGATCGCCTATCAGATCGCGTGGACCTGCGACACGCTCGGCCGACTCGAGCCGGCGCTCGCCGCCTACGAAAAAGCCATCGCGCTCGGCCTGCCGCCCAACGAGCTCTCCAACGCCCTCATCGGCCTCGGCTCGACCCTGCGCCAGCTCGGACAGCTCGAGCGCTCCGCCGAGGTTCTGCGCACGGGCAAACTCCAGTTCCCCGACAACCGCGAATTCGACGTCTTCCTCGCGCTCACGTTGCACGCCCAAGGCCAGCACGCCGCGGCACTCCAGCTCGCGCTCGAAACGCTGATCGACACGACCGAAGACCCCGGCCTGACCGCCTACGGCCGCGCCCTCCGGCACGCCGCCGCGAAACTGGCCGCGTCCTGAATCGGACGTCTGTCCCTCGTCACGGAAAACACCGAAAGACCAACCCGGGGACACGGGATCTTACTCCGTGCCCTCGGTGGACCTCTGTCTTTCCTCGGTGTCGAAGACCGGCGCTCCGATTTACTGCCCCGGCCCGCTCGTCCACTCGCCGTTCACGAGGCGGCGCAGACCGAGCGGATTGGCGCGCTGCAATTCCGGCGGGAGCAACGCGTCCGCAAAATTCTGATAGCACACGAGTCGCGCCCAGCGGTTGAGCGCGCGTGTGCCGACCGACGTGCTGCGTCCACCGTCGCTCGTCGCCGGATACGGTCCTGCGTGCACGATCGCGTGGCTCACCTCGAGACCGGTCGGGTAACCGTTGAGGATCACGCGCCCGGCCTTCGCCGCAAGGAGCTCGATCAGCTCGCCCTGCTGCGGCGCCTCGGCGGCGCCCGCGTGCAACGTGGCGGTGAGCGAACCTTCGAGCGACCGCGCCACCTGTAGCATCTCCGCCCGGTCCTTGCACCAGACCACAAGCGAGCTCGGTCCGAAAATCTCCTCCGACAACGCGTGGTTGCCCACAAAGAAACGCGCCTCCGTCTCGAACCACACCGGCGCGGCCGAGCAATGCGACGTGGCGTTGCCGCGCGCGATCACGCGCACCCCGGTCTGTTCCGCGCGCGCCGTCGTGCGGGCGACGAAGGCGTTGCGGATGCCCGGCGTCAGCATCACCCCTTCGAGCGTCGCCGCGAGCCGGGCGGCGAGCTCCTGCACGAGACGCTCCGCCGCCGGCGTGCGCTGGAGCACGATGAGCCCCGGATTCGTGCAGAATTGCCCGACGCCCGTGAGTGACGACGCATACAGACCCTCGATCAGCGCCGGCGTGCGCTCCTCCACCGCGCCGGGCAGCAGAAAGACCGGATTGATGCTGCCCATCTCCGCGTAAACCGGGATCGGTTCAGGCCGCGCCGCCGCGAGATCGGCCAGCGCCCGCCCGCCCGTCAACGAGCCCGTGAATCCCACTGCCTTCACTTCGGGATGCCGCACCAGCGTCTGGCCGACCTCGAAGCCCGCATCGAACAGCAGCGAAAACGTGCCCTCCGGCAGGCCGCAGTCGCGCACCGCATGCAGAACCAGCCGCCCGACCAATTCGCTCGTGCCGGGATGCGCCGGATGCGCCTTCACGATCACGGGACAACCCGCCGCGAAGGCCGAAGCCGTGTCGCCACCCGCCACCGAGTAGGCGAACGGGAAATTGCTCGAGCCAAACACGACGACCGGCCCCAGCGGACGCAGCAGCGAGCGATGATCCGGCTTGGGTAGCGGCTGGCGATCGGGCTGCGCGGTCTCGATGCGCACGTCGAGCCAGTCGCCGCGCTCCGCCGCCTCGCCGTAAAGCCGCAGTTGCCACGCTGTGCGCGCCACCTCGCCCTTCAGCCGCGCCTCCGGCAGGCCGGTCTCGAGTTGGGCGCGCGCCACGAGATCGGTGCACTTGGCTTCGAGACTGTCCGCGATGCGGCGCAGGAAAGCATTCCGCTTCGCGCCCGGCAGCTTGGCCCACACCGGCGCTGCCTCCGCCGCGAGCTGCACGGCGCGATCGACATCCTCCGAGTCCGCCGACGCGAACCCGGGCTCGATGCGCTCGCCGGTCGCCGGGTTGATGGCCTTGAAGATAGTTCCGCCGGGACCGCTGGACCCGAATCCGATGAGGTTGCCGCCGTCAGGTTTCATGAATCAGAAGGTAGCCACAAAAAACACAAAGAGCGCAAAAAGAACCAACCGAATGTGCGCTCCCGGTTGTGTGACTTCTGTGCTTTTTGTGGCCATCAGAGTTTGGGTCTTTCCTTCAGCGCCTTCTCCAACACAGCCCGCGCGTGCGCCAGATCGGCGCCGGCCAGCGCCAGGCGCGGCGGTCGCACGTGCGGCGTGCCGCGGCCGACCTCGGCCTGCACCCACTTGATGAGCTGCACGAACTTCGGCACCGTATCGAGCTTCAGCAGCGGCAGGAACCACGCGTAAAGCGCCAGCGCGCGGGCCTTGTCGCCGCGGCTGGCGTGCTCGAACAACGCCACGCTTTCTTCGGGAAATGCGTTCACCAGCCCCGCGATCCAGCCGACGGCTCCGGCATAGATACCCTCGACGATCGCATCATCCATGCCGACGAGCACGTCGAGCCGCCGTCCGCAGAGCGCGCGGATCGCCGTCACGCGCCGCACGTCACCGCTCGATTCCTTCACCGCGTGAAGGTTCGCCTGCTCGGCGGCCAACTCGGCGATCTGCTCGGGCAGGAAGTCCGTTTTGTAGGCGACCGGATTGTTGTAGAGCATACACGAGAGCGGCGTCGCGGCGATGACCGCGGCGACGTGCGCCTTCATCTCCCGCCAGTCGCTCGCATAAACATAAGGCGGCAGCACCATCAGGCCCTGCGCGCCGGCCTCAGCCGAGGCGCGGGCCAGGGCCACCGCCTCGACCGTCGAGAGCGCGGCGATGCCGAGCGCCACCGGAGCGCGATCGCCGACTGCGGCCACCGCCGTGCGCACAATGGCGATTTTCTCGTCGAACGTCAGCGTCGCCGCCTCGCCGAGCGAGCCGCAGCACACGATGCCGGCGCAACCACTGTCGATCATCCAGCGGCAATGCGCCGCGAGAGCCTCGTGATCGACCGTGAGATCGGTCTTCAGGTTCGTGGTGATGGCGGGGATGACACCTTTCCAGTTCATGCAAAGCGATCCGGGTTGAGCAGCGTGAGGTCGATGCTCGGCGCGCGGCCGGTTAGGATTTCCGCCACGAGTTCGCCGGTGACCGGCGCGAGCGTGACGCCGAGCATGGCGTGACCACAGGCGGCGACGAGATTCGGGTGCCGCGCAAAGCGGCCCACATACGGCAACCCGTCGGGCGAGACCGGCCGGTAGCCGAACCACGGTTGGACGCCCGCGAAATCCTCCGCGGTGAAATCCGGGAAATAAGCCTGCGCCGCCGCGACGATCTGCTCGATGCGCTCGGGTCGCACGCGGCCGTCGTGCCCGCTGAGTTCCATCGTGCCGCCGAAACGCAGCCGTTCGCCCATCGGTGTCACCGCCACGCGGCGCTCGGTCAGGATGAGCGACTTGGTGAGCTGGAAACGCGGACGCTCGAGTGTGAGGCTGTAGCCCTTGCCCGGCTGCATCGGCAGACGGATGCCCAGCCCGCGAACCGTGTCCGGCGCCCACGAGCCCGTCGCGAGCACGTAATCATCCGCCTGCAGGTCGCCTCGGTCGGTCGCCACCGCGGTGATCCGCCCGCCCTCGGTGCGCCAACCAGTGATGCCGGTTTCCCAGCGAAAGGTCACGCCCGCGCGCCGTAGCAACGCGATCAGATCGGGCACGAGCTGGCGCGGCGTCAGATGCGCATCGATCGGGAAATAGACCGAGCCGGCGACCTGCATGCGCACCCCGGGTTCGAGCGCGGCCGTCTGTCGCGCGTCGAGCACGCGCGCCTCCACGCCCACGGCGTTGGCGAGCCGCGCGAGGCCGTGTTCCTCGTGATCGAGACACTCCTGCGTCTGGCACAGGTTCAACAATCCCTCGGTCCGCAACGCGAAGGTGTTTCCCGTCTGCGCCGCGAGCGCCACGAAAAGCGCGCGCGATTCGAGACAGAGCCGGGCCAGCACCGGCGCCGCCCGGTCGCGATGCGCCGGCGTGCAATGCCGCGCGAACAGCCAGCCCCAGCGGAGCAGGTCCGCATCGAGCCGCGGCTGGATGTAGAACGGACTGCGCGAACTAGTCATCCATTTCAGCCCCTGCCACACCATGCCGGGCGCGGAGAGCGGCGCCACATGGCTCGGCGACACGTAGCCGGCGCTGCCGTGCGCACACGAGTCCGCGCTCTCGGCGTTGCGCTCCACCACGGTGACCGCGCAACCGGCGCGCGCGAGCGAATGGGCGGTGCAAAGACCGACGATGCCTCCTCCGATGACGATGACGGAACGCGATGAGCTCATGGTGAACGGATGCCCCAACGGAATGGATCGTCCGGATCGAGCAGCAACACGCCCTCGCCGCAGACGTGCGCGGCGCCGGTGATGGTCGGGATGATTTTGTCGCCAGCGCGACGGTAGCGTCCGCGGAAGACGCTGCCGACGATGCTCTCCTGCACCCACTCGGCGCCCTCGGCGAGTTTTCCCTCGGCGGCGAGGCAGGCGAGTTTGGCGCTCGTGCCCGTGCCGCAGGACGAACGGTCGTAAGCGCCGCCGGGGCAGAGCACGAAGTTCCGGCTGTGCGCGCCGGGCGTGGCCGAGGGCGCGAACAACTCGACGTGGTCGACCGCGGGGAAACCCTGAGCATTCACCGCCCGGCGGATGCGCGTCGTATAATCGAGCAGCTCCGCCGCGCGCGCCAGCTCGAGCGGCTGACCGTGCTCCGCGACGAGGAAGAACCAGTTGCCGCCCCACGCCACGTCGCCGCGCACGACGCCGATCCCCGGCACATCGACCGCCACGCCCGCGGCCTCGCGCCAGCTCGGGACATTCTCCACCGACACGCGCCCGTCCGCGTGCCACTCCGCCGTCACGACGCCTACCGGCGTATCGACCCGCACGACGCCCGGCGGCAATCGCCCCAGGTGCGCCAGCGACGCGACGACGCCCATCGTGCCGTGACCGCACATGCCGAGGTAGCCGACGTTGTTGAAAAATATCACACCGCACGCGCAGCCCGGCTCGTGTGGCTCAACGAGCAGCGCCCCGACCATCACGTCCGACCCGCGCGGCTCATTCACCACCGCCGAGCGATAATGATCGCAGCGCTCCTGAAAAACTCGCACCCGCCCGGTCAGCGGTCCGTCCCCGAGGTCGGGTCCGCCCTCGATCACCAACCGCGTGGGCTCGCCGCCCGTGTGGGAATCCACGATCCGGATGCGGGGTGTGCCGCGCGGCTCCATGCGAGATTCAAAGCGCGGCCTGCCCCTGCTGCGCGTTGTCGATCCGCGTGACTTCCTCGAGCGGCAAGACGAAGACCCGCCCGTCGCCCGGCGATCCGGTGCGCGCGGCCTGCACGATGGTCTGCACGACGCGCTCCTTCTGCTCATCCGCGATCGCGACCTCGATCCGCATCCGCGGGTGGAAATCGACGCTGTATTCCGTGCCGCGGAAAATCTCCGTGTGCCCCTTCTGGTGGCCGAAGCCCTTCACCTCCGCCACGATCATTCCCTCCAAACCGATGCGCGCGAGCGCCTCCTTCACTTCCTCGAGTTTGAACGGCTTGATCAGCGCGACGACGAGCTTCATGGGGTGCCGCGACAATCCCGCCCTGCCCCGCCCGGGGCAAGTCTAACCTCGACGCGCACGCGCCGCCCACACACGCCGCCCCATGACGCGTTTGCCCGTTGCCAGCCGCCGCGCCGCCCCCGCAAGCTTGCCCGCCATGTCCGCCCCGCAGGACCTCAATATCGACTACGTCGCCCAACTCGCCCGCCTCGCCCTGACTCCGGAGGAGAAAGCCACCTTCGCCGCCCAACTCGGCAACGTGCTCCACCACATCGAGCAACTGGCCAAGGTCGACGTCTCCGGCATCGAGCCGACCGCCCACGCCTTCCCGGTCGAAAACGTCTGGGACGCCGACGTCGCCCGTCCGGGCCTCGCCGTCGCCGACGCCCTGCGCAACGCGCCCGCTCAACGCGAGAACATGGTCAGTGTGCCGAAAGTCGTCGAATAACGCCCCGCGCCCGCGCCGCCCATGTCGACCCCGCTCCATTTCCAGTCCCTCACCGCCCTCGCCGCCCGCCTCGAACGCCGCGAACTCTCCGCCGTCGAACTGATGCAGGCTCTGATCGCCCGCACCGAGGCGATCGAGCCGCGCGTGCACGCCTTCAACTCCCGCGACGCCGCCGACGCACTCGCCCAAGCGGCCGCGTCCGACGCCCGCCGCGCCGCCGGCCAGGCGCGCGGCCCGCTCGACGGCATCCCGATCGGCCTGAAGGACGTCATCGCCGTCACCGGCCAACCGCTCACCGCCTCGAGCAAGATTCTCCAAAACTTCATCTCGCCCTACGACGCCACCGTCACCCGCCGGCTGAAGGACGCCGGTGCAGTCCTCTGGGGCCGGCTCGGTTGCGACGAGTTCGCCATGGGGTCGTCGAACGAGAACTCCGCCTTCGGCCCCGTCGCCAACCCCTGGGACCTCACCCGCGTGCCCGGCGGCTCCTCCGGCGGCAGCGCCGCCGCCCTCGCCGCCGGCGAAGTGATCGCCTCCCTCGGCTCCGACACCGGCGGCTCCATCCGCCAACCCGCCGCGCTCTGCGGCCTCGTCGGCCTCAAGCCCACCTACGGCCTCGTCTCGCGCTACGGCCTAGTCGCTTACGCGTCGTCCCTCGATCAGATCGGCCCCTTCGGTCGCACGACCGAGGACGTCGCCCTTGTGCTGCAAGCCCTCGCCGGCCACGACCCGCTCGACTCGACGTCGTTCAAGGCCGACGTGCCCGACTACCGCGCCGCCCTCGCCGGTCCCGCGCCGCGCCGCATCGGCATCCCGAAGGAATACTTCGGCGAAGGCCTCGACCCCGAGATCGGCGCCGCCGTGGAAGCCGCTGTGAAGTTCTACCGCGACCGCGGCTGCGAGGTGAAAGAGGTCTCGCTGCCGCACACCCAGTATTGCCTCGACGCCTACTACGTCATCGCGACGGCCGAGGCGTCGTCGAACCTCGCGCGCTTCGACGGCGTTCGCTACGGCCACCGTTCGAAGGCTGCGACGGACGCCATCGACCTCTACGCCAAGTCGCGCGCCGAGGGCTTCGGCGCGGAGGTGAAGCGCCGCATCATCCTCGGCACCTACGTCCTTTCGAGCGGTTACTACGACGCCTATTACCTGCGCGCGCAAAAGGTCCGCACCCTCATCCGCCGCGATTTCCTCCGCGCCTTCGAGCAGGTCGACGCCCTGCTCACGCCCACGTCGCCTGTGCCGGCGTTCAAGCTCGGCGAGAAGGCCGACCCGCTCGCGATGTATCTCCTCGATATCTACACGATCGGCGTGAACCTCGCCGGCCTGCCTGCCGCGAGCGTGCCGTGCGGTTTCACCCGCGCCGGCCTGCCCATCGGCCTGCAACTCATCGGCCAGCCCTTCCGCGAAGCCGACCTCCTCGCCCTCGCCCACACCTACGAACAGGCGCACGAGTGGAACCGCCAAACCCCGAACCTGTGAAACCACGAAACACACGAACCACACAAAATTACCGAGCCCACGACCCGCTTTCGTGTATTTCGTGTTTTTCGTGGTAACCTAAAATGGATTTCGAAGCAGTCATCGGCCTCGAGGTGCACGTCCAGATCAAGACGGCCTCCAAAATGTTCACACGCGTCGCCACCGGTTACGGCGAGCCGCCGAACACCCTCACCGACCCCGTCGTCCTCGCCCTGCCCGGCGCGTTGCCCGTGCTGAACAAGGCCGCGCTCGACGCCATCATCAAGACCGGCCTGATGCTCGACTGCGAGATCGCCACCGTCACACGCTGGGACCGGAAAAACTACTTCTACCCCGACAGCCCGAAAAACTACCAGCTCTCGCAATACGACCAGCCCGTCTGCCGCCACGGCGCCGTCGAGATCGAGCTGCCGGGCGCGTCCCTCGCCGTCATGGGCGAGCACAAGAAAATCGAGCTCACTCGCATCCACCTCGAGGAGGACGTCGGCAAGCTCAACCACGAGGCCCACGACTCGCTCATCGACTACAACCGCGCCGGCACGCCGTTGATGGAGATCGTCACCGAGCCGGTCATCCGCTCCGCCGACGAAGCCTTCGCGTTTCTCACTTCGCTGCGCCAGTCGCTGATCTACGCCGGCATCTCCGATTGCGACATGGAGAAGGGCCAGATGCGTTGCGACGCCAACATCTCCATCCGCCGCGTCGGCGAGACCAAGCTCGGCACCAAGGTCGAGCTGAAGAACCTCAACTCCATCTCCTACGTCCGCGACGGCATCGTCACGGAGATCAAGCGCCAGATCAATGTCGTCACGACCGGCGGCACGATCGTGCAGGAGACGCGCCTCTACGACGGTGAGACCGGCCGCAGCGCCTCCATGCGTTCGAAGGAAATGGCGCACGACTACCGCTACTTCCCCGATCCCGACCTGATGCCCGTGCGCATCGACGCCGAGTGGAAAGCGCGCCTCGCCGCCGAGCTGCCCGAGCGCCCCTTCGCCAAGCAGGCGCGCTTCATGGAGCTACTCGGCCTGCCCTACTCCGCCGCCTCCGTGCTCGTCCGCGACCGCGCGCTGGCCGACTTCTTCGAGGCAACGGTGAAGCTCGGCGCCAAGCCCGCCGCCGCCGCCAACTGGATCGCCAACGACCTCCTTCGCGACCTCGCCGCGCGCGGCATCGATCTCGCCACCAGCAAGGTCACCCCGGCGCACTTGGCCGACCTCGTGCAGCTGATCGACCAAGGCGTCGTCTCCAGCACGCAGGCCAAGGAAGTTTTCGCCGACTTGGCCGAGACCGGCGACCAACCCGCCGCGATCGTCGACCGCCGCGGTCTGCGCCAGTCCAGCGACACGGGCGCCCTCGAAGGCTGGTGCGCCACCGCGATCGCCAATGACCCGAAATCCGCCGACCAGGTCCGCGCCGGCAACGCGAAGGCGATCAACGCGCTGAAGGGCGCCGTGATGAAACTCTCCGCCGGCAAGGCCAACCCCAAACTCGTCGACGAGATCCTGAAGCAGCAGCTCGGCGTTTGAGCAACCTGCCGCGCAACGCGCTCAGCGGGCGCGCCGCGTCGCTTGAATCCAAGCGCGTGCCAGCGCCAGTCCCGCCAAGCTCAGCATCGCCCAGGCACTGATCGCGCCGCCACCGCCCCCACCGTGGCTCGGCGTCACCGGCGGAGGCGTGGTGCCGCCACCCGTGCCACCGCCCGGTTCGGCCGTGAGCAGTGGTGTGCTGACGGAGCCGGACGCATCGATGCGCCGCAGCGCTGCGTTGCCCGAGTCGGCGATCCAGAGCGTGCCATCCGCCTGCCAGACTAGCGCGTTGGGTTGATTGAACAGCGCCGTCGCTCCCGTGCCATCGCGCAGTCCGCCGACGCCCGGCAAGCCCGCCCACGTCGTGACGGCACCGGAGACGGCGATCTTGCGGATCGTGGAATTGCCGGTGTCGGCCACGAAGACGTTGCCGGCCGCGTCCGTCGTCACAGCGAGCGGCCGATTGAACAGCGCCACGGTCGCCGCGCCATCCGTCGCCCCCGCGACGCCGGGCACACCGGCGTGCGTCGTGACCACGCCGGCGAACGTGATGCGCCGCACCGTCCCGTTGAGGGAGTCGGCGACGTAGAGATTGCCCGCCGCATCGAAGGCAACGCCCGTCGGCGTGTTGAAACGCGCCTGCGCCCCCGTGCCATCGGCAGTGCCGGAGAGGCCGGCCGCGCCGGCGAAAGTCGTCACCACGCCCGCCGGGGTCACCTTGCGGATCGTGTGGTTCGACGCATCCGCGACGAACAGATTGCCGGCCGCATCCAAGGCGAGACCGCTCGGCGCGCCAAATGTCGCCGCGGCACCGGTGCCGTCCGTGTTGCCGCGGAGAGTGGAAGAGCCGGCCAATGTCGTCACAGTGCCGTCCGCGGCGATTTTGCGGATGAGCGCGTTGGCGGTGTCGCTCACGAACACCGTGCCGGTCGCGTCGACCGCCAAGCCGCCGGGCTGGTTGAAACGCGCCGCGCTGCCGAGGCCATCCGCGGCGCCCGTCACGCCGGAACCGCCCGCCAACAGGCCGACCCGCGCCGCTGGGCTGACGCGCTGCACGATGTGCAACGAAGCGTCAGCCACCGCGAGCACGCCGCCCGCCGTCACCGCCACGCCGGACGGATGCGGGAAGAAGGCGGGATTCACCGCCACGGTCACGCTGCGACTCGCGATCGAGCCGGCCGCGCTGCTGACGACGACGTGATACGTGCCGGCCTCGCCGCCTTGCACATTGGCCAGCGACAAGGTTGACGCAGTTGCGCCCGCGATCGCGACGCCGCCCTTGAACCATTGATAAGTCAGCGCGACCTCCCCGGTAGCCGCCACGGTCAGTTCGGCCGAGCGCCCGGTGGTGACGACCGTGTCCGCCGGTTGCACCGTGATCGTCGCCGCCGCCGGCGTCGTGACTTGGCGCGTTTCCCTGTAACCCGAGAGTCCGGCCGCGCTGAGCGTGCGCACGCGCACCGTGTAGCTCGTGCCCGCCTGCGCCGTGAAACTCGCGCCCACCGCATCGGCCGCAGCGGTCGCGACCGGATTGAAAGTCTGTCCGGCGATCGCAGCCTCGACTTGGAAACCGGTCTCGAACTGCGCGCGGTCGGTCCACGTCACGCTGATGTGGGTAGCGGAGGTGGCGGTGACATCGAGCCCGTCGGGCGGCGGCGCCGTGAAGCCCGCCCGTTGCAGGCCGCGCTGAATCACCGGACTGCGCAGCATCCGCCGCCACACGGAGCCGCTGCGGTGATTCTCGATCATCAGCACGATCGGCCCGGCATCGATGCCGACGAGATCCGGATCGAACCAGCGGTTGGCCGTGAGGTTGAAGGCGTCGCAAAACCCGTAGTCGGACCAGATCTCGGCGCGGTAAGTGTCGTAGAGATGCCGCGCCGCGGGCAGGCAAATCTCGGGCGCGAACGGCAGCGAGCCCAGCACGGCCGTGGGCGCGAGCGTGCCGTCATCGAGCGTCACCGGCGGCCCGGGCGGCGCGCCGCGTCCGGCGTAGCCCGCGTAAGTTACGCCGCCGATCGTCGCGCCCGGACCGTCGCAGGCCGTGACGCCGAATTCCAACGCGCCGTAATTCGCATAGGGCCGGGTCTCCGCGTAGGCCTGCTGCGCGAGCGTGGCGCGGCGGGAGTTCTCGAAGTAGTCGATGTTGCCGCCGCTCGTGCGCAGGAAGGCATCGTTGACGCCAAGAAAATCCACCCAGCAATGCGAATACTGATGCGTGAAGAGCGAGCCGGTGGGCGTCCACACGTAGCTGTGGCCGAAATGGGTCCGCCACTGGTAACCCTCCGTCCACGCGGTCCATGACGCCGGCGGCAGCGGATCGTTCTCCGCGCCCAGCCCGAGGAGATAGAGCGCCATCGCTTCGTTGTAGCCGATCCACGCGCTCGCCGCGTGCCCCGTCACGGGGTCCCACGCCATGGAGAGCAACTGATCGCTCCTCCGCATGAAGGCCCAGTCCACGCGCTGCAGCAGTGTCGTCGCCGCCTGCCGGATGGCCGCCTCGTCGGCGTTGTCCGCGGCGTCGAAGAACAGGCCGCAATCGTGCACGCCGAGCAGCAGCAGCGCCGTGTCGATGGTGGAGAGCTCTGAATTCCATGCCCGCCGGCCGGTGCGCAGATCGAGGAAATGGTAGAACCAACCGCGATAGCCCGCGACGCCGCTCACCGCGTCGCCCTGCGGCAGATCGCGCAGGAATTCCAGCGTGGTGCGCACGCGCGCCGCGCCCTCGGCGCGCGTGATCCAGCCGCGCGTGACCGCGACATTGATGCTGCTCAGGCCGAAACCCACGGCAGCGATGCTGCAAATGTCCGGATTCGACGCGCGGTCCGGCACCAGGCCCGTGATCGGGTCCTGCGTCAGCCAGAAATAGTTGAAGGTCTGCCGCTGGACGTAATCGAGGAAGTCGTCATCGCCGGCAAAACTCGTGCGCGCCCCCAGCGCCGTCGGCAGGCGATACGCCGCCGATGTCATTCCGGGCGCCAAGCCCACGACGAGGCAAAACAACAGCGCCGCCGCCCGCCACCGCCCCGCGCAAATGATGGCATTTCCACTCTTCAGGCTAATTGACCACGTTTGCAATCGCCCGCCAAGCTACCCGTCCCTCCCGCGCGATGTCGAGACCGCCTTCGATGCAGTTTGGAATCCGCCGCGCCTCTCTCGCAACCTTAGTGCGCGTGGCCGTGCTCGAGGAACAGCATCATCAGGCCGAGCACGGTGAAGATCAGGCCCAGCAGGGCTGCTTCGTAGCGCTCGAGCTTCTGCAAGGGCAGTTTCGAGAAGCCCACCAGCGTCAGCGAGGTGAAGAGCAACATCCCCGCCAGCGTGCCCACGGCAAGGATGCCGCTGAGCACGAAAAATCCCGTCCAACCGTAGGCGACGCCCGAAAGATAGACGGGCAGAAACCCTTCGCAGGGCGAAAAAGTCAGCAGCGTGAAGAGCCCGCTGATCGCCGCCCAGTCACCCGCGCGACGGGAGACGAGTTGCGAGTCCTTCAACTCCTCCTCCAAATGCGTGTGGTCGTGTTCATGCCCACAATGTTCGGAGGCGCGGTGCTCGCTACCGCCGACGTGGTGATGCAGCACGCCGCCCCGCACCTGCCGGTAGAAAAACCACGCGCCGATCACGAGCAGCAACCCGCCCGCAATCTGGGTGAATAACTCGCCGAAATGTTCGTCCAGTTGCAGCCCCAGCCAAGCGATGGCCAGGCCCAGCAGGCTCGTCAGCAACACATGCCCCACGCCCGCCGCGAGCGCCACCAGGATGGTCTTGCCGTTCGTCCAGCTGCGGGCCCGCGCTACCAGCACGAACGGCAGCCAATGCGTGGGAATGGCGGCGTGGAAAAAAGCGACCGTGAAGCCGGTCAGCGCAAGGGTCGTGAGCATGGTTTGAACGCGAAGGTGAAACAAACCGCCGGGCATCGGCGGTGTCGAACCCGGACTTTAGCAAAGTCGTCAAGGGGGCGCGAACCAGCCACCGGTCGCATGCCTCACCGCCGCCGCGGCTGACTCAGTGCGCATCGTGCCGCGCGCCGCCCGACCACTCGGCGTTTGCCGCACCCGGCCGACAAAATGCGCAGCGTCCTCCGCAAGGCGTGCACGGCAACAACTTACCGCCCGCGCTACCCTTGCTATAAGGGTTGCCGGACGTTCACGCCCGGCTTTCCATGGCTCTCCACGCATGTCCGCTCCCGATCCCAACGCCGTCGCCAGTTACCTCCTCGCCCTGCATGATGACATTTGCGCTGCCTTGGCGCGCGAGGACGACGGTGGCGAATTCCGCGAGGACCGCTGGACTCGCGGCGAACCCGCGTCGGCCAGTTTGGGCGGCGGCGGCCGCTCGCGCGTGCTGGAAAACGGCGCCGTTTTCGAGAAGGCGGGCGTCAATTTCTCCCACGTCACGGGCCCTTCCCTGCCGCCTTCCGCCACGGCGCACCGCCCGGAGCTCGCCGGCAAACCGTTTCACGCGATGGGCGTCTCGCTGGTCATCCATCCGCGTAATCCCTTCGTGCCCACCTCGCACATGAACGTGCGGTTCTTCTGCGCCGGGCAGCACTACGCGGACAACGAGGCGGCTTTCCCCACGACGCCGGCGGAGCCTTCCGCCTGGTGGTTCGGCGGTGGCTTCGATCTCACGCCTTACTACGGTTTCGAGGAGGATTGCGTGCACTGGCACCGCACGGCGCGCGCGGCCTGCGAGCCGCACGGCGCGGAGCTTTACCCGAAGTTCAAGCGCTGGTGCGACGACTACTTCTTCCTGAAACACCGCTGCGAACCGCGCGGCATCGGCGGCGTGTTCTTCGACGACTTCAACGCCCCGGGCTTCGTCCCCAGCTACGCGCTCATGCGCAGCGTCGGCGACGCCTTCCTGCCCGCCTACCTCCCGATCGTGCAGCGCCGCAAGGCGACGCCCTACGGCGAACGCGAGCGCGACTTCCAACTCTACCGGCGCGGACGCTACGTGGAGTTCAACCTCGTGTGGGATCGCGGCACGCACTTCGGCCTGCAGAGCGGCGGGCGCACGGAGAGCATCCTCATGTCGCTGCCGCCGCTCGTCAGCTGGCGCTACGATTACCAACCCGCCCCCGGCTCGCCCGAGGCGAAGCTCTACGACACCTTCCTGAAACCCGCCGACTGGGCCAATTTCCCCGCATGACCTCCCGCGAACGTTTCCTCGCCGCCGCCGCCTGCCAGCCGCTCGACCGTCCCCCGATCTGGGTGATGCGCCAAGCCGGCCGCTACCTGCCCGAATACCGCGCCCTCAAGGCCAAGTCCTCCTTCCTTGAAATGGTGCGCACGCCGGAGCTGGCCGCCGAGGTCACGCTGCAGCCGCTCCGCCGCTTCGCGCTCGATGCCGCGATCATCTTCTCCGACATCCTCGTCGTCCCCGAAGCGCTCGGTCAGGGCTACAAGTTCCGCGACGAAGGCGGCATCGCGATGGAGTTCCGCCTCGAAAATCGCGCGCAGCTCGACCGTCTCAATTCCCAAGGCGTGGCCGAACGCCTCGATTACATGGCGCAATCGCTCGCGCTCGTGAAAAAGGAACTGAAAGGCGAGAAGGCCCTCCTCGGTTTCGGTGGTTCGCCGTGGACGCTCGCCACCTACATGATCGAGGGCGGCAGCTCGGAGGATTTCTCGCGCATCAAGGAGCTGTTCTTCACCGACCGTCCGTTCTTCGACGCGCTGATGGAGAAACTCACCGCGGCCGTGATCGAGTTCTTCCACATGCAGATTCGCGCCGGCGCGGACGCCATCCAGATCTTCGACTCCTGGGGCGGCATCATCGCCGGGCAGGACTACGAAGCCGCCTCGCTCCGTTGGATGCGCCAGATCATCCAGGCGATGCCGAAGGATTTCCCCGTCATCCTCTACGCCAAGGGCTGCCCGATGCAGCTCACCGACATGGCGTTCACCGGCGCCAAGGTGCTCGGCGTCGACTGGACCGTCGACCTCGGCGTCGTGCGCCGGCTCGTGCCGGACAACGTCGCGCTCCAAGGCAACCTCGATCCCGTGCTGATGAACACCACGCCCGAGATCGTCCGCCGCGAGGCCACCCGCCTGCTCGAAACCATGCGCGGCACCAAGGGTCACATCTTCAACCTCGGCCACGGCATCATGCCCTCCGCGAAGGTGGAGAACATGCAGGCGCTCGTGGACACGGTCACCCAGTGGCGCTGAGCCCTTTCCCGTCATGAACTCGAACCCGCAAAAATCGGTCGCGATCATCGGTGCCGGCATCGCCGGCCTCACGGCGGCTTACCGGCTGCACCAACGCGGATTCCGCGTGAAGGTGTTCGAGCGCAGCGCGCAGGCCGGCGGCGCCATCCGCTCGCAACGCGAGGGCGGCTGGCTGGTCGAATGCGGCCCGAATTCCGTGCAGTTCGGCGCGCCGGAGCTGAAGCAACTGGTTGCCGACCTCGGCCTCGAACCCGAGTTGCAGGTCGCCAATCCCGCCGCGAAGAAACGCTTCATCGTCCGCGACGGCCGGTTCGTCCCCGTGCCCATGGGGCCGGGCCAGTTCTTCGCCACGCCGATCTTCGGCGCCCGCACCAAGCTCTCGCTCTTCACCGAGCTCTTCTCCCGCCCGCGCGTCCGCAACACCGACGTCAGCCTCGCCGAGCTGGTGCGCTCGCACTACACGCAGGAGCTCGTCGACTACGCCGTGAACCCGCTCATCGCCGGCATCTACGCCGGCGACCCGGAAAAACTCTCCGTCAAGAACGCCTTCCCCAGCCTCTGGGAGGCCGAGCGACTCAAGGGCTCGCTCCCGCGCGGCATGATGGCCGTGATGAAGGCCAAGCGCCCGCCCGGCCAGAAACGCGCCAAGGGCGGCACGCCGCTCGTCTCCTTCCGCGGCGGTCTCCAGCAGCTCATCGACACGCTGGTTGCCAAGCTCCCGGCCGGCGCCGTCGAGCTGAACACCACCGTCGAGACTATCATCCCCGGCCAACCGCATCGCCTCGTCTGCTCGCACGGCAACGACCGCTGCGGCGGTGAATTCGACTTCGTCGTCCTCGCCGTGCCCGCGACTGCGCTGGCCCAGCTCACCTTCGGCACGCTCGCCGAGCGTCCGCTCGCCACGCTCGACACCATCACGCACCCGCCCGTGTCGTCGCTCTTCCTCGGCTTCAAGCGCGAGGACGTCACCCATCCGCTCGACGGCTTCGGCGGCCTCACGCCCGAGAAGGAACGCCGCGACGTGCTCGGCATCCTGTTTTCCTCGACGCTGTTCCCCGGCCGCGCGCCGGAGGGCCACGTCGCGCTCACCGTCTTCGCCGGCGGCATGCGCCAGCCGGAGCACGCCCGCCTCAGCACCGAGCAGTTGCTCGAACGCGTCGAGCGCGACCTGCGCGAGCTCGTCGGCGTGAAGGGCAAACCCGTGTTCGTGAAACACAGCTTCTGGCCGCGCGCCATCCCGCAATACCAGATCGGCTACGAGCGCCACTTCGAGACCATGTCCCGTCTCGAGGATCGCACGCCCGGCCTCTTCATCGGCGGGCAGTGCCGCGACGGCATCTCCCTGCCCGATTGCTGCAAGAGCGGCGAAAAACTCGCCGCCAAGGTCGCCGAAGCCGCCGCGAAGTAACCCTGTAGGGGCGCAGACTTGCTGCGCCCTTCCGGCGAGCACGGCTTCGTGCGGGCGCAGCAAGACTGCGCCCCTACGTCTCAACCGCGGCCGGCGTGGCGCCTCCGTTGCACCCCGTTCCCGCCACTCGGAAAATGGGACGCGAAAATCGAAAATTCGGGCCCGCCTCCCCCCTTGACTCCCCCTTTCCGTGGAGTAGCGTCCGGCGCTTTTCCCAGAATGGCCCAAGAACTCAAAGACACGCTCCTGCTTCCGAAGACGGATTTCCCCATGCGGGCAAATCTCGTGCAACGCGAGCCGCAGCGAATTAGCCATTGGGAAAAGCTGGACCTCTACGCGCGCATCCAGGCCCGCCGCGCCAGCTCCGGCAAGAAATATGTCCTGCACGACGGCCCGCCCTTCACCAACGGCGACGTCCACATCGGCACCGCGTTGAACAAGTCGCTCAAGGATTTCGTCAACCGCTACAAATCCATGCAGGGCTTCGCCACGCCCTACGTGCCCGGCTGGGACTGCCACGGCCTGCCGATCGAGCAGAAGGTGTCGCGCGAAATCCAGGAGCAGAAACTCAACCTCACCACCGCCGAGCTGCGCGCGAAATGCGACGCGTTTTCCGAAAGCTGGATCGCGAAGCAGACTGCGCAGTTCAAACGCATCGGCGTGCTCGCGGACTGGCAGCACGAATACAAGACCAAGGCGCCCGCCTTCGAGGCCGACGTCCTGCGCACCTTCGCCGCCTTCGTCGCCCAGGGCCTCGTCTATCGCTCGAAGAAACCCGTTTACTGGTCGATCCCCTTCGAGACCGCCCTCGCTGAAGCCGAGATCGAATACAAGGACCACGTCTCGCCCTCGATCTGGGTGAAGTTCGCCGTGCCCGCCGATCAGGCGGCCAAGTTCGGCCTGCCGACGGACAAGCCGCTCTTCGTCGTCATCTGGACGACCACGCCGTGGACGATTCCCGCCAACCTCGCGATCGCGGTGCACCCCGAAGTCGACTACGTCGTCGCCGACCTTGGCACCGAGCGCGTCGTCGTGGCGGAAGCGTTGCTTGGCTCCGTCGCCACCGCCGCGAAAATCGAATCGCAGCCCACTATCGTGCAGACGGTGAAGGGCGCCACGCTCGAACACCTCGCGCCGCGCCATCCCTTCATCGATCGCGCCTCGCCGATCGTCCTCGCCGACTACGTCACGACCGACAGCGGCACGGGTTGCGTCCACACCGCACCCGGCCACGGTGCGGAGGACTATCAGACCGGCCTGAAATACGGACTGCCGATCTACTGCCCGGTTGGCGACGACGGCAAATACCTCGACGACGGCCAGGTGCCGGCCGATCTCGTCGGCCTCACCTGCCTCGAATCCGTCGAGGACCTCGCGGCCAAGAAAACCTCGCCCGCCAACATCGCGGTGCTGAAGAAGCTCGCCGGTGTCGGCGCGCTCCTGGCCAAGCAAAACCTCTCGCACTCCTACCCGCATTGCTGGCGCTCGAAGACCCCCATCGTCTTCCGCGCCGTCGATCAGTGGTTCGTCTCGCTCGACAAGGCCGGCCACCGCCAGGTCGCCCTCGGCGAGATCACCAAGATTGCGCAGGCCCAAGGCTGGATTCCCGCGTGGGGCGAGGCCCGCATTCGCGGCGCCGTCGAATCGCGTCCTGACTGGTGCATCAGCCGCCAGCGCTCCTGGGGCGTGCCGATCATCGCGTTCTACGGCCCGGACAAGCAGGCCTACATCGACGCCGACGTGATTCGCGCCGTCGCCGACAAGATCGCCACCCGCGGCACGAATTTTTGGTATGATGCCTCCGCGAGCGAGATCCTCGCCGGGGTGACGCTGCCCGCGGGCTGGCCGAGCGCCGACCAGCTCACCTGCGGCCGCGACACGCTCGACGTCTGGATCGACTCCGGCTCCACCCAGGCCGCCGTGCTCCAGCGCGGCCAAGGCGGCACGCATTGGCCCGCCGACCTCTACCTCGAAGGCAGCGACCAGCACCGCGGCTGGTTCCAGTCCTCGCTCTGGTGCAGCGTCATCGCCTTCGGCGCGGCGCCCTACAAGAACGTCCTCACGCACGGCTTCATCGTCGACAAGAACCGCCAGAAGATCTCCAAGAGCTCGACCTACCAGAAGCCGCAGACCGCCGAGGCCTACATCAAGGACCACGGCGCCGACGTCATCCGCCTCTGGATCGCCTCGCAGGATTTCCGCGACGACATCCCGGTCGATGAAGAGATCCTCAAGAACGTCGGCGAGGCCTATCGTCTTTTCCGCAATACGTTCCGTTTCCAGCTCTCGAATCTGTTCGATTTCGACGCCGCGCAGCACGCCGTGCCCTACGCGCAGCTTGACGCGCTCGACCGCTGGGCGCTGCACCAGACCGCCAAGCTCCTCGCCGAGTGCACGCAGGCCTACGACGCGTTCGAGTTCCACCGCGTTTACCAGCTCTGCAATCAGTTCTGCTCGGTCACGCTGTCGGCGGTCTATCACGACATCCTGAAGGACCGCCTCTACACGCTCGGCTCCGCGCACCCGCTCCGCCGCTCGTCGCAGACCGCGATCCACCAGATCTTCCGCACCCTCGTGCGCATCCTCGCGCCCGTGCTCACCTTCACGGCTGACGAAGCCTGGAGCTTCGCCACCACGGGTAAGGAATACAGCGACGACTCCGTGCACCTGCAGGACTGGCCCGTCGCGCCCGCCGAGTGGACCGATGCCGCGCTCGACGCCGAGTTCGCCGCGCTGCTCAAGCTCCGCGCCAAGGTCACCGAGTCCCTCGAGCCGCTCCGCCAGGCCGGCACGATCGGCAAATCGCTCGACGCCGTGCTGACCTTCGCTGGCTCCGCCGAAGACGGCACTTCCGCCGCGTTGGAGAAGCATCGCGCCTCCTTGGCAGAGTTTTTCATCGTTTCGCAGGTGGCCTTGGAACCGAATTCCGGCGCCGCGCTCGAAATCAAGGCTTTCAATGCCCGCGAAACCGGCCACAACCGCTGCCCGCGCTGCTGGCGCTGGGTGCCGGCCCTCGCCGCGACTCCGCACGGCGAGGTCTGTCCCCGCTGCGCCGAAGCCCTTTCCTGATCGATCCTGCCCTGCCGTTTACCCCCTACCCCCATGGCCAAATCGAAAAAATCTCCCGTCAAGAAACCCTCTCCGAAACCCGTCAAGAAGCCCACGAAGATTGTGAAGAAAGCTGCTCCCGCCAAGTCCACCAAGCCGGTGAAAGTCCTCCCGGCCAAAAAAGAGTCCGCTCCCGCCAAGGTCTCGCCCAAGCTCGCGCCGGCCAAGCCGGCCGCCGCCAAGGCCGCCCCGGCGAAAGTCGACACGCCCAAGGCCAAGCCCGGCATGACCGCGGCCGACCTGAAGCGCCGGATCCTCGAGCGCAAGTCCGCCGGCCCGGTCAAGGCCATCTCCTTCTCCCTCGATGAGGTCCGCGAAATCGCGAAGAAGAACGAGACCAGCGTCACCACGACCGACAAGTCCGCCAAGAACGGCAAGACCACCGCCGCCAGCAAGCAGGCCGAGCTCGCCGCCAAGCTGGAAAAGGCCGCCAAGCCCAACCACATCAAGCCCGCTTCCCTGTCCGACATCCTCGGTTTCAACCCGTCCAAGGGTCGCAAGCCGGCCATGGTGCACGAAGATGACGTGCCGGAGAAATTCCGCCGCTACTACAAGCAGCTCATCGAGCTCCGCTCCCACGTCCTCACCCAGCTCGGCGAACACACCGAAGAGACGCTGATGAAGTCCGCCAAGGACGACTCCGGCGACCTCTCCGGCTACGGCCAGCACATGGCCGATGCGGGCACCGACACCTTTGACCGCGACTTCGCCCTCTCGCTCGTCTCGAGCGAGCAGGAAGCCCTCTCCGAGATCGAGGCCGCCATCAAGCGCATCCACGACGGCAGCTACGGCATCTGTGAGATCACGCAAAAGCCGATCAGCAAGGAACGTCTCCACGCTGTGCCTTTCACCCGCTACTCCGCGGAGGCCCAGAAACAGGTCGAGCGTCACTCGCACCGCGCCCAGCAACGCGGCGGCCTCTTCGGCGACGCCGGCGAAGAGGACGGCGGCGGCAAAATGTCCGACGACGACGGCGGCGACGAGTGAGCGAAGTCCCTACTCCGGATTTTCGATCCCCGCTTGAACCCCGAGCCCACTAGTCCAACGCCCCCCGCCACCGCGCCGGGCCGGGCTCGGGTTGACGTCGGGCCGCGCCCACCGCGTCTCCAGCGCATCCTCGCCTATCGCCTGTTCTGGATCGTGGCGCTGGTGGTCTATGCACTCGACCAGCTGACGAAGGGCTGGATCGTCGCCCAGCTCGAATATCCCACCTACGGACCGCCGTTCCACATCCCCGTCATCCCGGGCTTCTTCAACCTCGTCCATGTCGGCAACACCGGCGCAGCGTGGAGCGTGTTCTCCGGTTACGGTCACTGGCTCGCCCTGCTCGCGCTGGCCACGCTGCTCGCGATCTTTCTGTGGCGGCGTGCGCTCGGACTCCCCCACCGCTTGCCCCAACTCTGCTTCGGGCTGCTCTGCGGCGGCACGGTCGGCAACCTCACGGACCGGCTGCGCTACGGCCACGTGATCGACTTTCTCGATTTCCACTTCGGCGACTACATCTACCCGTCATTCAACGTCGCCGACATGGGCATCGTCTGCGGCGTGGCCCTTTACGTGATCTGGTCGCTGAAGCAGCCCGCGGAGCCAGCTGGCCAGTGACAAGCAGCCGGTAACAAGGCGCGAAGCACGGCGCCACCAGCACAGCAAAGGCCGAACCACTGGGTTCGGCCTGCTTGTTTTCGCCTCTGACTACTTCCCTACTTCGCCGCGCGAGCACCGCTCACTCGACGTTCGCCATCTGCTCGCGCACGCGCTCGAGCTCGTTCTTGCACTCAATCACCCGCTGGCTGATCGCGAGATCGTTCGCCTTGCTGCCGATGGTGTGCACCTCGCGGCCAATCTCCTGCAGGATGAACTCCGCCTTGCGGCCGATCTCGCCGCCGGAGCGCAGCAGCTCCTTCAGTTGCGCGAAATGGCTCCGCAGGCGCGTGATTTCCTCGGTGATGTCGATCCGCTCGGCGAAGAGCGCGACCTCCTTCAGCACGCGCTCGTCGTTCACGTCCAGTTCGAGCCCCGCCGTGCGGAGGCGTTGCATCAGCTGCTCGCGGTAATTCGTCGTGATCTGCGGCGCCCGGGCAGCGATCGCATCCACATGCGCCATGAGCTTGCCCAACCGACCCAGAAAATCGATCAGCAGCGCCTCGCCTTCCTTCGCCCGCATGGCCCCGAGACCGCGCAGCGCGGCCTGCAGCGCCTGCTCCAACGCCGGCCACACTTCCTCCGGCGCACCGAGCTGGCCCTCGCCGCTCTGCGCGTTGGCGATCTGCCAGAGCAGCTCCGGCGTCGGCCGGAATGGCACGCCGCGCGATTCCGCAAGCTGCTCCAACCGCTCCAACGCCTCGATGACCGCCTCCTCGTCCCAACTCTGCGCAGCGCGCCCGCCGTCCACCTCAACGACGACATGCACCTTGCCGCGCGCGACGACCTTGCGCACCGCCTCCGCGACGCTGCCCTCGAGCGACTCCCACGCATCGGGCAACGCCATCGTGAGGTCGAGCCCGCGCCGGTTGACGGAGTTAACCTGCACGGCGATCGCGTGGTTTCCAAACTGGGCCGAGCCACGGCCGAAGCCAGTCATCGAATTCATTCGGACTAATCCTTAACCACGGATTTCATGGATGACACGGATTTTGTTGCGCCGCCCTCCCTGCGGGCGGCTCAAGCCGTGGCGGGTTGAGCCGGTTGGCGGAATCAATCCAACATTCGCTGCACTTGCTGCACATCCTTGTCCCCGCGACCGCTGAGGTTCACGAGCACGATCTTGTCCTTCGGCAGCGCCTTGGCGCGCTTCAGGCCGTGCACGAGAGCGTGCGTGGATTCGAGCGCCGGGATGATGCCCTCGAGCCGCGAGCAAAGTTGGAACGTCTCCAGCACCTCATCGTCCGTCGCGTAGGCGAAATCGATCCGGCCGTGGTCGCGGTAAAACGCATGCTCCGGACCGACCGCCGCGTAATCGAGGCCGGCGCTGACCGAGTGCGTGGGTTCGATCTGGCCGTCACCGTCCTGAAGGATGAAGGTCTTGCAGCCCTGCAACACGCCGAGCCGCCCGCCTTCGAAACGCGCTGCATGCTCGCCGCGCTGGATGCCGCGACCGCCGGCCTCGACGCCAGTCATCTTGATGCCGGGCTCGTCGAGGAATTCGAAGAACAGGCCGATGGCGTTGCTGCCGCCGCCGACGCAGGCGACAAGCTCATCCGGCAGGCGCCCTTCGCGCGCGAGGATTTGTTCGCGCGCCTCCTGGCCGATCACGCGATGAAAATCACGCACCATCATCGGATACGGGTGCGCGCCGTAGGCGGTGCCGAGGATGTAGTGCGTGGTGCGCACGTTGGTCACCCAATCGCGCATCGCCTCGTTCACCGCGTCCTTCAGCGTTTTCTGCCCCTGTTCCACGCCGACGACCTGCGCCCCCATCAGGCGCATGCGGAATACGTTCAGCGCCTGGCGCTCCATGTCGACCGCGCCCATGTAAACGACGCATTCGAGGCCGAACTTGGCGCACGCTGCCGCCGTCGCCACGCCGTGCTGGCCGGCGCCGGTCTCGGCGATGATGCGCTTCTTCCCCATGCGCTTGGCGAGGAGCGCTTGCGCGAGGGCGTTGTTGATCTTGTGCGCGCCAGTGTGCAGCAGGTCCTCGCGCTTCAGGTAGATCTTCGCGCCGCCGCAATGCTGCGTGAGTCGCTCGGCGAAATAGAGCTCGGTCGGCCGCCCGGCGAATTCCTTCAGGTGATGCCGCAACTCGGCCTGGAACGCCGGATCGGTCCTCGCCTGCAGATAGGCCTCAGTCAGCTCGTTGAGCGCGGTCATCAGCGTCTCGGGCACATAGACGCCACCGTAAGGACCGAAATGGCCCGCGGAATCGGGCTGGGACAAACGGGGAGCGGCGGACGAGGAAGGGACGGACGCGGACATCAAAGCCACGGTTGCGCCAGTCGCGCTGAACGCAAACCGGTTTTCCTCTTATGCCAGCAGCCTCCGCCCGGCGCTGCCGTGGCGTTTCACTCGACGTTCAAGCGCAGGGTGCGCTTCGACGGAGCGGCCCGGTCCACGCGGGTGAGCAACGCCGTGATCACCTCACGCGGGAAGGCCACCACGTTGATCAGGTGGACGACGCTTTGCGGGTCCTGCAGGTCGCGGCTGGCGAACTCGATCTGGCGCACGCGCGGGAAGCTGGCGGGAGGGAAATCCGGGTCGTGTTCCTTCCAGATATCGGCCCGCGCGCGATCGGCACAGACGAGCCCGGTGACCCACAGAGTCGTGGCCATCGGCGCCGCGAGGCCGGGCGTCGCGAGCACCTTGTCACTGAGCTCCGCGTAGAGAACCGGATCGGGGGCCTTGATGAGCGCCACGGCGAGTTGCTCCACGCGTTTCTCATCGAAGGGGCCGGATAGCACGCGACGGAAAAGCATCCGCGCCGCCAAGTCATCCTGCATGTGCCGGCTGAGCGCGAACTGCGCGATCGCGTGCGACACGCTGCCCATGATCGGACCGTAGAAATCGAGCAGCGTCTGCGCATCGGTGTGTGCTACCAGCTCGGCGAGGCGCTCCACCTGCAGCTGCATGTAGAGCAGGTTGTAGGGACCGGAGAAAGGTTTGCGCAGGAGCGCGATACCTTCCTGCCGGTTGCCGGCCTGCAGTTCGATCTCCGCCTGCACCAGCAACCGGGCATGCGGCGCGATGGCGGCGAGTTGGCCGCGCTGGGTGGTCGCCAGCTCGGAGGCGGTCACGGAGTCGTTGCGCAACGCGAGGAGCAGCGAGCGCACCCACACCGCAGCGTGCGCAGAATCGCGGGTCGCCATCGCCAGACAGTGCTGCGCCAGCCGGTCGGTGCGCCCGAGACTGAGCAAGGTGTCGTGATAAGTGATCGCGATGCGGGTGGCCTCGGATTCGCGCTCGCGCATCAGTCGCTCAAACAGGGCGTCGGCGTGGAGGAAGCTGCCTTGGAACATCGTGATCTGCCCGAGCAGCACCGCCGCGTTCTGGTTCGAGGGATCGCGCTGTGCCGCGCTCGCCAGCGCGAGGTGCGCCTCGTTCAGCGAACCCTGCACGAAGGCACGCATCGCGCGGTCGTAGAGGTAGCCGGCCTGTTCCTGCCGGATCTCGGACCAGCGTCCGGGCCAGGCCACCTGCCACCACGAGACCCGCGCCCCGGTGAAAAAGGCGAGCACCGCGAACACCAGCAACGTGCTCGCGACGTAGATCGCGAGCAACCCACCGCCCCACCAAGCCAGCGCGCGGCCCCAGAAGGGACGCACGCCGCGGGCGTTGACTGAGCAACACCAGCCCTGCGGCGTCCGCACGAGGAGCGGACAGACCCGGCCGAACCGCGCCGGCTCGTGCCAGTGCGCCACGGCATCGCAGCGCACGCGGCGGGCGATGTTGTCGTCGTTCGGATTCTGGCACGGATTGCGTCCCTGCCGACCGCGGCGCACGAAGGCGGTCTTGCGCACGTTCCAATAGAGGAAGCCGCCCGCCATGCGCAGCGAGTCGGCTGTCCACCGCAATCCCCGGCTCCACCGCGAACTGCTCACGCGCCGGACGAGGATCGGGGCGCGGACGCGGACGTCGCGCGGCGTTGACGGCGATAGGCGACGAACGCGCCGGCGAGCAGCAGGGCGCCGAGCTGCGCATAGGTCGCGGGCTCGGGCACGATGCCATAGGCATCCTGCATCGGCGTGGAGACGCCCAATTGGTTCCAGGTGAGGGTCGAGGAGTTGTTGCCGCTCGTGCCGAACAAGTCCTGATTCAGCGCGTTGAGCTGCGTCGAGGTGTAGCCGATGAAGGAGATGCGCGTCGTGTAGTTGATCGTCCAGTTGGCGAAGATGCTGTTGACGCCGATGTTGCCGTTGCTGTCGCGAGCGTATTTGCGGATCGCGTCCTGCAGGGTCTGGAAGCTCACCGCGAAGGTCAGCCAAGAGTCGGGCGTGCCGCTGAAGGCGGAGCCGTCGGTCGTCTGCACGAGGCTGTAGCTGGCCGTGCTGCCGTTCGAGCCATTGTAGGCGGTGAGCGTCTGTTTCACCGCGGTCGTGCTCGTGTCGATCGTCCACGTCGTGGTGCTCGGGCCGGTATTGGCGCCGGTGCCGGGCGAGCCGAAATAGACGGTGCGCGTGCGGTTGTTCACGTTGCCGGAGCTCTCGACCATGACCATCACGAGGTCGATGCTGCCGTTGCCGTCGAGGTCGAGACCGACGCCGATGTTACCGCCGTTGCCGCCCCACTGGTTGGTGCCGTCGAACTTGTTGAAACGCGCGCGGAACATGAAGGTGTCCGTGCCATTCAACGTGCCGGCCTTCTGCGCGTAGCCGTAGTAGGTCGAGTCGCCGACGAAGTCGTCCTGCCCTTGGCCCGTTTGCTGATCGCCGAGCGGATCGGTGAGCAGCGTCGTGCCGTTGGTCGTCCACGGGTTCCAGCCTGTGTGGTCCGCCACGTTGATGGGGTCCTGCGCGTAGCCGGTGCTCGCTGCAAATAAGACTACCCAGAGCGCGAGCAGGAGGAAGCGATCGCAGGACAGGAGCAGGGAGCGGAGGGCGTGACGCATGACGCCCGCGAAGCTGGAAACTCTCCCCCTAGAAATAAACCAAGCATGTTTCCCAGTCGCACTAGAGCCATTATCCAATCAATAGGTCCTTTTGGCAGTAACAAGCGTCGCGTCGTCCTGCGGCCCGCTTTGACTGAAATCAGCCACGGCACGGAGGATACACTCGTTCACCTGCGCGGCGGAGCGGCCGGCCGAGAAATGCACGGCGTCGGCGAGGCGGGCGTTGCCGAATTCGCGGCCATCCGCGTTGGGGGCCTCCGTCAAACCGTCGGTGTAGAGCACGAGCGTGGCTCCGGGCGGGAACGCCACCGCGCGATCCTGCAGCGCGACATCGAACATCTCGGCGTCGACCAACCCGAGCGGCATGCCGTCGGAGCCGAGGAACTCGTGCCGCACGCCGCCGGCCGCAGCCGGCGCCACGAGCAGCGGCAACTCGTGCCCCGCGCGCGCGAACGTCACGTGTTGCTGCCGCCGGTCGATGATCGCGTAGAGCATCGTCACGTAGAGCCCGGTGCCGATTTCCTGCGCGAGCGCGCGGTTCATCGCGCGGAGCGCCGCCGCCGGCGAGTCGTGCCGCGGCGCGATGGATCGCAGCAACGTGCGGCAGATCGCCATGAGGAGCGAAGCCGACATGCCCTTGCCCGCCACATCGGCCACCGCGAGGCCGAGGCGATGCTCGTCCAGCGGGAAGACATCGTAGAAATCGCCGCTGACTTTCTGCGCCGCCAGGTAGCGCGCGTCGATCTCGACTCCGGCCCAGACCGGCATCTCGTGCGGCAGCAGCATCTGCTGCACCTCCGACGCCAGCGCGAGATCGAGGTCGAGGCGTTGTTTCTCGACCTGCAGCGCGATGAAATCCGCGTTGTGGACCGCGAGGCCCGCTTGCTCGGCCAGCGCGGCGACGAGCGAATAATCCGTGCGGCTGAAAGGCAGCCCGTCCGCCGCGTTGCACACGCAGAGCACGCCGATGAGGCGCTGCCGGACCATGATCGGCGCGGCGATGACGGAGCGCACCGTGAGCGCCGGATCCTCGTGGCGCACGATGCGCGCATCGCTCCGGGCGTCGACGATCAGTTCGCCCTGCCCCGTGGCGGCGACGCGACCGACGATGCCCTCACCCACCGGAAACGACTCCGAGCGCAGCACCTGCTCGATGAACTTCGCGCGCGAGCCGAGCTGCATCCGCTGCGCGTCGGCGATCGGACGGTGCGGCGGGAAAAGCCCCTCCACCGCCACGCCGCGCATGCGGTTGTCCGCGCCTTTCTCGAAGATGCACGCGCTCAACGCGCCGGTGCTCAGAATCGAGGCGTGCACGATGCGCTGGAACAACTCATCCCGCGACAGCCGCTCACCCACGGCGTCGACCATCGTGTGCATGTAATCGAGCACGATCTGACGCTCCTCGAGCAGCGAGGTCTTCTCCTCCTCCACGCGCGCGGCCGCGCGATGCGCCCGCCAGTAGAAGGCGTAAACGATCGCCGCACCCATCACTCCGCCGAGAAGGAATAGCGTCATGAGCAGCCGCCAGTTGGGCGCAGAGCAGCCTCGAATTCGAGGCGAAATCCGCCGGAAGCGACGGCCAGCGGCCCGCCGCCGCGGCGCGGGCTCAGCGGCCGTCCACGCGATTGCGCAGGAAGGCGAGCACGTCCTGGAACTTGGCCGCGTTGGCCGAGTCGGCGCTGACGAGGTTCTCGTGCGCCTCGAGCACCAGCTTCGCGCTCTCGATCTCGCTCTTCTTCTCCTCGCTCAAGACCTGCGCGCCGCCGCCGTCGAAGCTCAGTTCGAAATCGCCGGCATCGACGGTCGCCAGACGGTGCAGGCCGAGGTTGCGGATGAGTTCGAGGTTGCGATCGCCGACGCGCACGAGCGTGAGCGTCCCCGGCGGCGTCAGGCGCCGCACCTGCAGCGCAGCGCCGGCCAACACGCCGAGGAAGGTGCTGTCCATGCTCGCGCACTGCTGGAAATCGAGGACGAACCGCGTCTTTCCCTGCCGGATCATCTCGGTGAAGAAATCCTTCAGGCTGCCGCTGTTCGTGAACGAAGCCCGCCCCTGCACCCGCACCAGCACAGGGTCGGTGTAGGCATTGACGAGGAAGGCGGGTTTCGGGATTTCGGGCATGGGAATAAGGCAGGGCGAATGCTCCGGCCGAGCCGCGGCCCGGCGGAGGGACTCGCCCTACCGTGTTCGGAATCAGTTCTTCGCGACGATTTGCCGCAGCACGTAAGGCAGGATGCCGCCGTGCTGATAGTAATCGATCTCGATGGGTGTATCGATGCGGCAGGTGACGAGCACATCCTGTGCCGTTCCATCCTTGCGGGTGATGCGGAGAGTGAGGTCCTGCTGGGGCTTCACCGCCGGGCTGAGGCCGATGACGTCGTAAGTCTCGGTGCCGTCGAGCTTCAGCGTCTGCGCGGTGGTGCCGTCCTTGAACTGCAGGGGCAGCACGCCCATGCCGACCAGGTTGGAGCGGTGGATGCGCTCGAAGCTCTGCGCCACGACGACCTTCACGCCGAGGAGGTTGGTGCCCTTGGCGGCCCAGTCGCGGGACGAGCCCGTGCCGTATTCCTGGCCGGCGAGAACGATCAGTGGCACGCCCTTGGCCTGGTAGGCCATCGAGGCGTCGTAGATCGAAGTCTCGGCGCCGTCGGGCCCGAGCGTGTTGCCGCCTTCCTTGCCGCCGAGCATCAGGTTCTTGATGCGGACGTTGGCGAAGGTGCCGCGGACCATGATGCGGTCGTTGCCGCGGCGGGAGCCGTAGGAATTGAAGTCCTCGAAGCTGACGCCGTTCTCGAGGAGGAACTTGCCCGCGGGCGAGCTCTTCTTGATCGCGCCGGCCGGCGAGATGTGGTCGGTCGTGACGGAGTCGCCGAAGATGCCGAGGGCGCGGGCGCCGCGGATCTCGGCGATGGTGCCGGGTTGCATGCCGAAGTTAGCGAAGAACGGCGGCTCCTGAATGTAGGTCGACTTGAGGTCGAAGGAGTAGACGTTGCCGGTGGTGGACGGGATCTCGTTCCACTTCGGGTTCTGCGCCGCGAAGTCGGTGTAGAGCTTGCGGAAGACCTCGGGCTTGAGCGCGGCCTGCATCTGGTCGCGGACTTCCTGGATGGTGGGCCAGATGTCCTTCAGGAAAACCGGCTTCCCGTCCTTGCCGTTGCCGATGGGCTCGGAGCTGAGGTCGATGTCGGCCCGGCCGGCGAGCGCGAAGGCGACGACGAGCGGCGGCGACATGAGGAAGTTGGCCTTGATGTTCTGGTGGACGCGGGCCTCGAAGTTGCGGTTGCCCGAGAGCACCGAGGCGGCGACGAGATCGTTCTTCACCACAGCCTCCTCAACCGGCGCGGAGAGCGGGCCGGAGTTGCCGATGCAGGTCGTGCAGCCGTAGCCGACGGTCTGGAAGCCGAGCTGGTCGAGATAAGGCGTGAGGCCGGTCTTGTTCAGGTAGTCGGTGACGACGCGCGAGCCGGGGGCCAGCGAGGACTTCACAACCGGATTCGGCTGGAGACCCTTCTCGACCGCCTTCTTGGCGAGCAGACCGGCGGCGAGCATGACGCTCGGGTTCGACGTGTTGGTGCAGCTCGTGATGGCGGCGATGAGCACGGAACCGTGACCGATCTTGGTGCCGGCGATGTCGGCCTTCACCGTGGAGAACTCCTCGGCCTTCTTGCCAAATCCGTTTTCGGTGACGGGCTTCGCGAACGAGGTGACGAAGTTGTCCTTGAGCTTGTTCAGCTCGATGCGGTCCTGCGGGCGCTTCGGGCCGGCGACGCTCGGGACGACGCTGCCGAGGTCGAGTTCGACAACCTGCGAATAATCGATCTGACCCTTCTGCGGAATGCCCCAGAGGCCCTGCGCCTGGTAGTAAGCCTCGTAGGTGGCGACGTGTTTCTCGTCGCGACCGGTGGCGCGGAGGTAGTTCGACGACTCGGCGTCGATCGGGAAGAAGCCCATGGTCGCGCCGTATTCGGGCGCCATGTTGGCGATGGTCGCGCGGTCGACGACCGGCAGCGCCGCGGCGCCGGGGCCGAAGAACTCGACGAATTTGCCGACGACCTTCGTCTTGCGCATGAGCTGCGTGACGGTGAGCGCGAGGTCGGTGGCGGTGACGCCCTCGCGGAGCGAGCCGGTGAGGTGCACGCCGACGACGTCGGGCGTGAGGAAGTAGACCGGCTGGCCGAGCATGCCGGCCTCGGCCTCGATGCCGCCGACGCCCCAGCCCACGATGCCGATGCCGTTGATCATCGTCGTGTGCGAATCGGTGCCGACGAGGGTGTCCGGATAGTAGACGTCGCCCGCGTTGAGCACGCCCTTGGCGAGATACTCAAGGTTGACCTGGTGGACGATGCCGATGCCCGGCGGAACAACCTTGAACGTATCGAACGCCTGCATGCCCCACTTCAGGAACTGGTAGCGCTCGCGGTTGCGCGAGAACTCGAGATCGAGGTTCTTCTGCAGCGCCTCAGCCGAGCCCGCGAAATCGACCTGCACCGAGTGGTCGACGACGAGGTCGACGGGCACGAGCGGCTCGATGATCTTCGGATTCTTGCCCATCTTCGCCACGGCGGAGCGCATCGCGGCGAGGTCGACGAGGAGCGGCACGCCGGTGAAGTCCTGCAGCACGATGCGCGCGACGACGAAGGGGATTTCGGCGGTGCGGGCTTCGTTCGGCTTCCAATTCGCGAGCTCGCGGATGTTGGATTCGAGCACGCGCTTGCCGTCGCAATTGCGCAGCACGGCCTCGAGGACGAGCCGGATGCTCACCGGGAGGCGCGAGACGTTGAAGCCGGCCTTCTCAAGCGCGGGCAGCGAGTAGAACTGCTTGCCGCCTTCGAAGGTCTGGAGGGTGTTGAACGGGTTCGGGAGGGACACGGGATTTTCGATTTTTAAATGCTCGAGTTTAGACTGCAGCGGGCGCCGCAGGATCGAGCGGGCTCAGCTTGAGCACCGCTGCAGAGGCGGAAAACTTACTTGGCGAGCGCAGCCTTGATCTTCTCGAAGCTCGGCAGGTCCTTCGGCGTCGGGGTCTGTTCGGCGTATTTGATCACGCCATCCTTGCCGATGACGAACGCCGCGCGGGCGGACGTATCGCCCACACCGGCGAGGTTCGGGAACACGACATCGTAGGCCTTCGTGACCGACTTGTTGAGATCGGACAGGAGCGGGACGGTGATACGGTTGGTCTTGGCCCAGGCTTCCTGCGCGAACGGGCTGTCGACGCTGATGCCGTAAACGGTGGCGCCGAGGTCGGCGTAGGCGGAGATGCCGCCCGATACGTCGCACATCTCCTGCGTGCACACGCCGGTGAAAGCCAGCGGGAAGAACAGCAACACGACCGGCTGCTTGCCGAAGTGGTCGCTCAGCTTGATGTCCTTGAGACCGTCCGCGGTCTTGGTCTTGAGGGTGAAGTCCGGAGCATTGGTGCCGACTGCGAGAGCCATGGAAGGAGTGGATTGGGTGTTGGATCTTGGCCGGCGGATTTTACCGGCGAAAGAAGGCCCAAAGTAGAGCCCCGCGCGAGCGCGCCGCAACCCCCTTTTCACAGTATGAGCGGGCTTACTTTTTCAAGGGCGAAGGGCATTAGCTGGACGCGCTGGATTCAGGGTTTCGTCACGCGGAGCCGGAAAAAGAGCCGCTCGGCTCCAAAAGGATAAATCGCCCGCCAACCCTCCATCGCACCGACCGTCACCCGCTCGTGGATGACTCCCTCGCTCGACCAATCGCGCAAGTCGGTCGAGACCTCGACCTCGTAGCCCAGATCAGGACGCTGCTCCGGGCGGCTATAGTCGAAGCGCCAACCTGCGACGGTTTGCTCTGCGGTCCAAGCATCGGAGGTGTCGTCCATGCAGGGATCCGTGCCCAACGCATATTCCATCAGATTGCACCGCCCGTCCCCATCGGGATCCGCCATCAGCCCACTGATGCCGGGATTGGACAGTTCCTCGGCAGTGAACGCCGCGTGACGCCAAACATCGAAGACACTGCGGACGGCAAGTTGGGCCGACGCGCTCGGGACTCTCCAACCCGCGGTCTCAAGGATGGCGTAATAGCGCCCGGCATCGTCCGTGACCGCTGCGTTGATGGCGAGAATCGAGCCGGTCGCACCGGCCAGGACCTGATCATCCTTCATCCATTGCAGAGACCCGCTGCCCGACCCCTCCGGCGCGACCGCCAATGCGCCGCTCCATCCCTCGTCGACTAGGATCGATGTCGGATGCGCCGCAAACCGGGGTGGCCGGCCCGTGTATATTCGTCCCGTGCCGCCGACGGCCAAAAAGCGGCCGGATCCGTAGGCGGCGATGCGCAACCCTTCGATCTCACGATGATAACCGGCCACCCATGTGAAGCCGTCGGAGCTGGCAAGCATGTTCCCCCTCCCATCGTGACCGAGGAACAAACCGCCGCCCCACGTTACCCCGGCCAAGCGGATATTCGTCGGCAACGGACACTGCGACCAATGCACGCGATCCACACTCGTCAACAAGCGCCCGGAGCTCATCACCGCCACGACGGTGGCTCCATCGGTCGCCAGCCCGATGCAAAATTCATCGCCGTCACCCAGCGGGGAGACTTGCCAACTCAACCCGTCAGCGCTCACGAGCAAACCGCCCACCCCGCCCGCGATGAATCGGTCCCCCGCCCAGATAACGTGAGAAGGATGGACATTTCCGCTCAGCGGGACCGCAGTCCAAGTCGCTCCGTTTTCGCTGACCATGATTTTCTGCCCACTGCCGAGCGCAACGTAGCGGCCATTGCCCCACGCGATCGTGCTGAAAGAATCCGGCGGGCTGATCTCGCGCTTGAACCAAGTGACGCCGTCGACGCTGCTGACCATGAAGCGCCCGGCCACCGCGACCGTCCGTGGCCCTCCTCGAACAACCGCGCTGAAGGAGAGTTCCTCGTTGGCATAACGCGAATTCCACGTGACCCCATCCACACTGCTCAGCACGGTCCCTTGGTTGGATACGACCACGAACTCACTTCCGGTGAATGTCGCCGCCGTGAGCCAGGCAACCGTCCCGCGGCTGAGGATTTCCCATGCCACACCATTCCCGCTGGTCACGAGCAGTCCGTCCGCCCCTGCGGCCACCCACCGCCCACCGCCGAACGCGATATCCTCCAACGCACGGTTGGCCCCGGGCGCAACCTCTTCCCACGTGACCCCATCGGAACTGCTCCACAGCGCGCCCACGTTTGTCGTCGCCACGAATTGGGCGCCATCCCAAACCAACGCCGTAAACAGGATATCCGTTGCGAACTCGATGCGCGACCAGTCCACCCCATCCGGGCTTTGCAACACCATGCCGTAACGTCCCACCGCCACAAAGGCGCCGTTGCCGTAGGCGACGTCCATCAGCGGCGACCCCGCGTCCGCGAAACGTTCGACCCACGACACGCCGTCCGCACTCGTATAGACGACTGCGGAAAAACCGCCCCCCACCGCAACGAACTGTCCAGCCCCCCACGCCACTCCCGTTAGAAAATCAGTCGTCGAAATGCTGTGATCGCTCCATTTCACGCCATCCGCACTGGTCATAATGCGTCCCATGTCGCCCACCGCTACATAGCGCTCGCCATTCCACACCACCGCATGGAGCGAGGGGCTCCACACGGAGGCGACATCCCGTCGCGTCCAAACCACGCCGTCGGGGCTCGTGGCAATCAAGCCGGCTCCCCCCACCACCACATACTGCCCCGCCCCCCACGCGAGTTCTACCATTTGCTCACGAATGCCGGACCGGCGCACAGTCCAGTCGACTCCATCCGGGCTGGAGATGACGGTCTCGTTAGTGCCCACGCCCAAAAATCCGGACCCATTCCAAACCAACCCCGTGATCGTTTCCGACTGCGGCAATGGATTCCGTCGCGTCCACGGCTCCGCAGCGTGACTCCAGACGCTGAGACTCATCAGCGCCCAAATCACAACCCACTCCCGCGCCCGACCTTTCTTGGTCATCATGAATACTGATCCTTTTTAGCGGCCCGCCTCACCAAGCTCGGATGGGCGTGTCGAGGCGACAACGACGATTGCCTCATCCGCTGCATCAGTATTGCGCAGCTGCGCTCTCATTAGAAATCTTGCGCCCTCGCCCGCTCAGGCCGTTAACTCCGCCTTTCCCATGAGCGATCTTCTTTCCGACCTTCAATGGCGCGGCCTGCTGGCCGACTGCACCGATCTCGACGGCCTGCGTGCGCGGCTGGCGACCGGCCAGCCCATCACGGTCTATTGCGGCTTCGATCCCACCGGCGACTCGCTCCACGTCGGCCACCTCATGGGGCAGCTCACGCTCGCCCGCTTCCAACGCGCCGGCCACCACGCCATCGCCCTGGCCGGCGGCGCCACCGGCATGGTCGGCGACCCCTCAGGCCGCTCCTCCGAGCGCAACCTTCTCACCCGCGAGCAACTCGACCACAACATCGCCTGCATCAAGGCCCAGCTCTCGCGCCTGCTCGACTTCACTGCTGCCCCCAACCCCGCGCGCCTCGTCGACAACGCCGACTGGATCGCGCCCTTCAGCTTCCTCGAATTCCTCCGCGACGTCGGAAAACATTTTTCGCTCAACGTCATGCTCGCGAAGGACTCCGTGCGCTCCCGCATGGAAGGCGAGAGCGGCATCAGCTACACCGAGTTCAGCTACCAGCTCCTGCAGGCCTACGACTTCTTCCACCTGCGGAAGACCTTCAACTGCGAGCTCCAGATCGGCGGCTCCGACCAGTGGGGCAACCTCACCGCCGGCACCGACCTCATCCGCAAGAAGCTCGGCCACGACGCCACCGCCTGGGGCTGGACCTTCCCGCTCATCACCAAGAGCGACGGCACCAAGTTCGGCAAGACGGCCTCCGGCGCCGTCTGGCTCGATCCGCAGAAGACGAGCCCCTACCGGTTCTACCAGTTCTTCGTGAACACCGAGGACGCGAAGGTCTGCGAATACCTCCGCAAATTCACCTTCCTCACCCGCGAGCAGATCGAGCCGCTCGAAGCCGCGCATGCCGCCAATCCTGGCGCCCGCGAAGCCCACCGCGCTCTCGCCCGCGAAGTCACGACGCTCGTGCACGGCGCCGACGCTCTCGCCGGCGCGCTCAAGGCCAGCGAGATTCTCTTCGGCGGCTCGCTCGACGGCGTCACGGAGGCGATCTTCAACGACGTCGTCGGCGAGGTGCCGACCAAGGTCCTCGAACGCGCCAAGCTCGACGGCTCCGGTGCGCCGATCGCCGACCTCGTCGTCCACGCCGGCCTCGAGCCCTCGAAGGGCGCCGCGCGCAAATCCCTCGAAGCCGGCGGCGTCTATCTGAACAACGCCCGCGTCGACTTGGCACGCACCGTCACCGCCGCGGATCTGTTCTTCGGCAAGTATCTCCTCCTCCGCAAGGGCAAGAAATCCTACGCCGTCCTCACGGCGCAGTGAGCCGCCGCTGCGCGGACATCCGACGCAGTGCGCCGATCATCCTGTGCGCGCGGTGCGGTCGTGTCGCGCCGCGCGACTCTCAGGCTCGCGGCGGCGAGCCTGCTTCCTCGAACTCGAATTCGAACCCGCCGAGCCAGCGCGCCAGCAAGTTGTAGGCGAGCGCGCCCAGCGCCCCGGTGACGAAACCCATCGCGGCGTAGATCAACGGGAGAAACAGCAGGAAGCCGAGTCCCATGCCGAACACGAACGGTAGCGGCGCGGCCTCCCCACCGCTCTGCGCCGAGGCCATCGCCCCCAGCCCGACGAACATCAGCATCACCGGCACGAAGAGCAGCGACATCAGCCCGTAGAGCGCCGCCAGCATCTTGCCGATCGAGATCGGATCCATGCGCTTCAACTTCAATTTCATGCCCGCACGCTAATGCGTCCGCCGCGGATTTGTCGCGCCGATTCCCTCGCGCCGACACCGCCGCGCGCGTCATTCCCGCGCATCTACGGCACGCGCCGGTAGGCGAATTCGATCCTTCGCGTCTTCCCGCCCCGCACGCCCTCAATCCACGCCCGCAACGAGCCGTCGGGTTGGAGCGCATAGCCGATCCGCTGCGGGAAATCGTGCGCCGGATTCTCCACCACGAACGAGTCGCGCGTCCATGTCGCCAGCTTGAACGTCGTGCGCGCCTGCCCGGACGGCGCAGCCGTCAACGTCACGCCGCCCTCCACATCGATCGCCAGCACGAGGAACTCGAACTCGCGCGTGCGTCCGTCCTGCACCGTGCGGCTCATCGCCAGCATCGTCCCGCCGGCCGGTTCCATCCACTGCTCGCTCACGCGCCGACCGTTGCGCTCGGACTCCCCCCGCCCCGCGAGCCAGCCGAAATCCTCGATCCGCGGCGTCGCCGGCCCTTCCGCCGCCCGCAACGACCACACCAACGCCACCGCGAGGCCCAGCAG
>JAGOQJ010000015.1 GCA_017991595.1 Candidatus Didemnitutus sp.
TTCTCCTCAGTTACGTCGCTCGGTCCCTGTTTGCTGCCGCCCCCGGCGGCGTCGCCTGCTCCGCTGCGCCCGCGCCGCGGACAAATATACTTTTTTCCAGCTTGAATCTACGCAGCTAGATCAACGTTAAAGATGAGCCGCGATCTCGGCTGGCGCGAGCCGTGCGAGAGCACGGATCGTGACAGCTGAGATCGTTGGCTCTAGCGCCTGGTTGGGCGGTTTCATTTTAGCGCTTCGATTGCATCGGAGGGTCGGTCATACCTCGCGGCGGCGGCGAGCAAGGCACGCACTACGGCTTGACGCACTACAGTGCGCGCCTGCGACAGATCTGCGTGCTGCAGCTGGTGCGTGTCGACTTCGATAGAAAGAGGAAGATCCCCAAACTTCCTATTCACGCGCCCGAAATGAGGAGCTTCTTCATTTTTCAGGCCGTAACGCACGGCTATTGTGACCCAAGCAAAAGGAGCACCTGTGAGGAATCCAGAGGAAATCATGACGGCTTCGACCTCATCACGAACGGCATCCAATGCGGCACTGACGGTCTTGGGAAGGCGTGCCTTCACCAACGCTACGCCGAGGAGGCCGAGCTTTCTGGTGTGAGGAGGAGACGCGATCATCTTTCTTTGCCCAACGATTGAGGTCAGACACGAGCGGGCGAAGCCCGCTCGTTGTCTGTGCCGTCTGGTTGGCCCTTCTTCTTCATTTGAAGCCGTCCACGGGGAAACATCCAAGAAAGCGCATGCGCTTCTGTGAACGGATGGCTGAATCAGGGTAAGAGACGAAGTGAAACACCGCCGCTGCGGATGCACCTGAAATCTTCTTCTCTTCGGCGCGCTGCACGGCCGCATCGATGAACTGCTCGTAGATCGAAAATCCGGTCAGCAACTGCCGAATCCCGACTTCTCCCTGCTCGACACTGATTTCAGGACCGCTGCGATCATCGATCTTGAACCCGAAATCAGCAGCGAAGCCTTTCTCTTCTTGGAGATACGCGTCGAAGGAATCCTCTTCCCGAAAATCCCCGACCCAAACGGAGACTGCTCGGCCTGCGGTAAACTCCGACTGCGAGACAATCGGTTTCTTGAAGAAGCTAAGCATCGGTGGGAATCTTCCGGCCAACAGTGTTATTCAGACTACGTAGATTGCCTACAGTTTAGTGGCCCGCTCACGGAAGAAATCTCGTAAGCGGCTGATGTTCAATCCTGATTTTTCTGGCGTTGGCTTTTTGCGGTTGTGCAAAACCGCGGAAAGCCTACTGATGTAAACATGGGCCGCATGATGAACTCACGGCCCGTTTCGTTTTTCGATTGGAAGGAAGTCCTCGCCTTGGCGGCCTTAGCGCCGGAGCGGAAAGAACAATTTCGGCGCGAAATCCTTTCCTTCCTCAAGCACTGCAAAGACACGCGATCGCCGGCGACGGCAGAGCTGGCCACGCAATATCTCGCAGTGCGGGAAAAAATTTCTCGGGGTCCGGCGCGTGAGGCGTTGCGCTGGTTTTATCGCGAAGGGAAGGTGCGGATGCGTGACGGCAATCCACGCCAGGTGAAGGCGGAAGTTGAAGTCCGTGCGCCGCTCGCCATCAGGGACGACGGCGACCACCATGGCAACGTGGCGCTGGCGGAGCAACGCCCTTCAAGTCGCAGCGATGAGCGTGTAACCCGGAAGTTGGAACCACCAAAAGCGGTAGACGATCTGGGCGACGAGCCATGGGAGCGGGCGCTGATCAAAGCGATCCGCGAACGAGGATTCCTGTGGAGAACGGAACAGACCTATCGCGAGTGGGCGGTGCGGTTTGCGCGATTTATCGCGCCGCGCTCTCCTTACGCGGCGAGCGGTGGAGAGGTCGCCGCGTTTCTGTCGGCGCTGGCGGTGAATGGTCGCGCGAGTCCCTCGGCACAGAAGCAGGCGTTGAACGCGCTGGTGTTTTTGATGGAGCACGCGCTATCGCGGGAGTTGGGCGAGATGAAGTTTGAGCGGGCGTATCCGAAGCGGCGGTTGCCGACGGTGCTCACCGCCGGTGAGTGTAATTCGTTGTTCGCGCAGTTGGATGGAACGATGCAACTTATGGCGCAGTTAGCGTATGGTTCGGGTTTGCGGTTGATGGAGTTGCTCCGTCTGCGGGTGCACCATCTCGATTTGGAACGAGGCCAGGTCCAGGTGTTCGCGGGCAAGGGAGACAAGGACCGACGCACGGTGCTGCCTCAGAGCATCGTGCCGCGGACGAAGGTCCATCTGGAGCGATTACGGAGATTGTGGGACGAAGATCGCTCGAACGGACTGGCCGGGGTGTGGTTGCCCGAAGGCTTGGAGAAGAAATTCAGCAAGGCTGGCGAGACGTGGGAGTGGCAGTGGGTTTTTCCATCGGCGAAACCGTCGAAGGACCCGGAGAGCGGCGTGGTTCGGCGACATCACGTGAGCGATGCGTGGTTTCAGCGGGTGCTCAAGGATGCGTCGCGCCGGGCGGGCCTGAACAAACGCGTCACGCCGCACGTGTTGCGGCATTCGTTTGCGACGCATCTGCTCGAAAACGGCGCGGATATCAGAACGGTGCAAGAACTGCTCGGTCATACGAGCGTAGAGACGACGCAAATCTATACGCACGTCATGCAGAAGCCGGGGCTGGGCGTGCGCAGTCCGCTGGATCGGGCGTGAGGCCGGCGCGGCCGTGAGCAGTTAACGGTGAGCGGTGGGCGGTGGGCGTGAATCTAGCTCAGCCGGAGGATTCGCCCTACCTGCCGTGCCGTGGCGGGCGCAGATCAGCGGAACGTCTTCATCAGGGGAGGCAGCGACCTTGGTCGCGCCCGAGTGTGCAGGGCACGAGCGAGCTCGCTGCCTACGGGCGGCGCAAAGCAGGGCGCGTGCAAGCACGCTGCCTACCGACGAACGGGAGTGACGTCGCGGCGGCCGGGGCTCAGGGGCGGACGACTTCGAGGCGGAAGAAGACGTGCGGGCCGGTGTTGAGCGGCAGGCGGGCCTGCCAAGTCTCCGTGGGGCCGGTGGCGGTGCGTTCGTGCACGAGGCCGGTGCGGCTCCAACCGGTGAGCGTCGTCGAATATTCAACCGTATAGGTGAGGTCGCTGCGGTCGGCAGGGCGGGTGTAGGTGTAGGTCCACTCGCTGGCGGCGACACCGGCCGCGGGCTGGGCGACGGCGGAGGCGCTGGTGGGATCGAGGCCGAGGGCGTATTCGAGCAGGTTGCTCAAGCCGTCGGCGTCGGGGTCGGCGGCGTCCGCAGCGTCGCCGGTGGGCGCGGTGGCGCCGAAATACTGCAGGCGCCAGGCCTCGGCAGTCGTGAGCGCGGGGCCGGCGGTGAGCGTGTAGGGCGCGCTGACGACGGCGGCGCCTTCGGGTAGGCCGAGGACGACCGTGTAGTCACCGGCGTTGGCTTCCTGCACGTTGGACAGAGTGAGCGTAGCGGAGGTGGCGCCGGCGAGGGCGACGTTCTTGAAACGCCATTGATAGGAGGTGGGCGTGAAGCCGTTGGGCTGCGCGGTGAGTGTGGCGGCCTGTCCGGCGGGCACGGCGGCGGAGGGGCCGGCGATCGCGGCGGCGAAGGCAGCGGGCGTGTCGACGGCGACGTTGCCCGCGCCGGCGCGCACGAGGGCGGGCACGCTGGCGGCGGCGCTCAGTTGATACGAATACGGCGGGGTGAAGATCGTATCGGCGGAGACGAGCTGCGTGCCGGTGCAGGCGTCGAACACGTTGTCGATGGTCATGAGCAGACCGACGTCGGTGGGGAGCGAGGTGCGCTTGGCGAGCGGGTTCTTCACGGCTTGGTAGTAGTTCCGCTCGGAGAAGATGGCGGCGATGTTGCGCGTCTCGGTGCAGTAGTCGTTGCCGGTGCAGTCCCAGAGGTTGTTATACATGTGGGCGCGGCCGAAGCGGCAGGCGAGCATGCGCTGCTTGGCGAGACCGGTCCACCAGTTGTGGTGCCAGGTGACGCGGTAGTTCGTGCGACCGTCGCCGGTGCCGGTATCGGTGTCGCTCGAACCGACGAGGTTGGAGAAGTTATGACCGTTGTCGCGCGTGTAGTAGAACTTGCACCAGGAGACGGTGACGAGGTCGGAGCCGGCGACGATGTCGAGGTTGCCGTCGGTGCAGTTGTAGATGCTGCACTTGGTGACGAGGACGTTGGTGGAGTTGGTGATGGTGATGCCGTCGTTGTCGCCGGCGGCACCGGTGTCGGCGGAGATGTTGAGGTTCGAGATGATGACGTTGTTGGCGTTGCTGATCTCGATGGTGCCGAGGATGGTGGAGGCGACGGTAGCGCCGCGGATGGTCTTGTTCGACTTGGGCTTGATGCGCACGCCGGCGCCGAGGTCGATGGTGCCGGAGACGATGATCGTGTAGGGCGTGGCGGACTCGGCGTAGGTCTTGAGCGCGAGGGCGGTGTTGACCGTGACGGTGTCGCCCGCGGCACCGCCGGTGACGCTGGCTGCGTAACCGCCGGGGCGGATCAGACCGATGCCTTTGACCGTGATGACCGCGGCGTCGCTCGTGGCGGTGCCGCCGGCATTGGTGACGTCGACGGTGTAGCTGCCGGCGTCGAGCGGGGTCGCGGCGCCGACCGTGTAGGTGGCGGCGGTCGCGCCGGCGATGACGGCACCGTCCTTGCGCCATTGATAGGTGATGGGTGCGGTGCCGCTGGCGGCGACGCTGAGGGTGAAGCCCTCGCCTTCCGTCACGGTCTGGGAGGCGGGCTGGGTGGTGATGACGGGAGGCACGGCGGTGCCGTCGACGCTGACGGTGGCCAGTTCGCTCTCGAGGGAGCCGGCGGAGTTGGTCACGACGACGGTGTAGTTCGCGGCGTCGGCCGCGGAGAGGTTGGTGAGCGTGAGCGTGGGTTGGGTCGCGCCGGGAAGATCGACGCCGGCCTTGCGCCATTGGTAGGAGACGCGCGGGATGCCGACGGCGGAAACCGAGAGCGTGGTCGAGGAGCCGAGCGTGACGGTGCGGGAGGCGGGCTGGCTGCCGATGAGCGGGGCCAGCGCGGGCGTCCAGGTGCCGTTGACGACGCCGGCGATGCTGGTGTTGAGGACCCAGGTGGCGTTGCGGTAATTGGCCTGCAGCGTCGGGTCGAGGGGCATCTGCGTGAAGGCGTCGCTGGCGGGATTGGTGAGCAGCGCGCCGTTGGCGTCGCGGAGGTTGTCGGTCCAATAGCGCACATTGCCGGCGTTGTTGGTGTTGGTCGTGCCGTCGAGGCGCCACCAACCGGCGGCGTAGTTCGAGCCGACGGCGCCGGTGGCGGTGGCGAGGAAGGCGTTCTGGGCGGCGTCGCCGAAGGTGGAGTCGAGGATCACGACTTCGCTGGCGGGGAAAGAATTGGGGTCGATGCGGCCGAGAAACACGCCGGTGATGTCGGCGGGCGCGGTGAAGCGGCAGTTGACGAAGACGTAGCCGTGGTTGGCGGCGCTATTGCGGATCTGGGTGAGGTAGCCCGCGCTGCGCAGGAAACGGATGTCGCAGTTCTCGATGAACGTGGGCCCGTCGCCCCAGAGGAAGTCGACGTCGCCGTGGATGACGCTGTCGTTGACGTAGGTCTGCTTGTTGAACTGCACGGTGTCCTGATAGCTGTAGAATTTGCAGTTCGTGACGATGTTGCGACCGATGGTGGCGCTGGCGCCGTTGATGACGAGGGCCTCGGCCTGCGTGCCGTTTTGCGGCGTGGAGTTGATGATGGTGAGGTTGGCGAGCGTGAAGTCGCGAACGCTCTGCGCCACGAGCGTGGCGCGGTGGTAAACGCCGGAGACGCTGTTGAAGGTGTTGTTGTTCGGGTAAACGAGGACGGTGCCATCGACGTGCTCGCCGAGGATCGTGACGTTGTGCTTCTGCTGGAAGCCGACCATCTCGAAGTAGGTGCCGCTCTTCACGTGGATGAGCGTGGGCGTGGAGTTGTTGGCCGGGATGAAGTCGAGCGCGGCCTGGATGGTGTCGAAATCGGCCGAGCCGTCGGCGGCGACGCGGAGCGTCGTCGTGCCCGCGGCGGGACCGCTGGCCTTGATGGAGAAGCGCCAAGCCTGTGGATCGCTGAGGCCGGCGAAGGTCTCGCCGGAAGCGTTGACGAAGGCGCCGGGCTCGATGGTGACGTAGTAGGTTTGTCCGTAAGCGAGCACGCCGTTGCGCGGGTGGATGGTGGCCGTGTTGCCGTCGACGGTGATGGGGTAATAGTTGAAATCGTTCGGGATGCCGCCGATGGGCTTCTTCTGCACCGGCAGGAGCTGCGTGGACAGGGCGTTGCCGGCGCGCAGCGAGTCGCGCAACGTGGTGCCGGCAACGAGATCGATGGTGTCGACGACACTTTGGTCGGCGGCGTTGTGGATGCGGATGACGCCGGAGACGCCGACCGACAGCGGCTCGTTGAACGTGATCGTGAGCCGGGTATCGGGGTTGCGCCCGCCGGTCGCGGCCGTGGGCGTGAAGGCGGTCGGGGCAAGCGTCGGCGAGAGCACGCCGACGGCGGCGGTGGCGCTGGTGACGGAGCTGACGACGTTGGAGACCACGACGGTGTAGCCACCGGTGTCGGCGCCGGTCGCGCCGCTGATCGTGAAGGTGGAGCTGGTGGCGCCGTCGATCGGGGTGCCGTTCTTCCGCCATTGATAGGTCGGTGCCGGAGTGCCGGTGGCGGTGACGCTCAAGGTGAGCGAGCCGCCGAGCGCGATCGAGCCGCCGACGGGTTGGACGGTGATCTGCGGGGCTTGGTTGACGACCAAGGCGACGGCCGCGCTGGTCGCGGAGCCCTGGCCGTTGGTCACGACAGCCCGGTAGAGGGCGGCGTCGCCGAGGGTGGCACCCGCGAGCGTGTAGCTGGTGCCGGTCGCGCCGGAGATGTCGGTCCAATCCGCGCCGCCGTTCGTGCTGCGCTGCCACTGGTAGGCGAGCGGCGAGGTGCCGTTGGCCGCCGTCGTGAAGGTGTGCGTGCCGCCGACGAGGATCGTCGCGCCCTGCGGCTCCAAAAGGATGGCCGGGGCAACGGCGCCGGTGGTGACGTCCAGCGTCGCGACGGCGCTCGTCGTGGAGCCGGCGGGGCTCGTGACGACCACGGTGTAGTTACCGGCGTCGGCGAGCGCCGCGGCGGCGATGGTGTAGCTGGCGGCGGTCGCGCCGGAGATCGGCTCCGCGCCCTTGAACCATTGGTAAGTGAGCGTCGTGCCCGCGCCGCCGTCGGCCTGCACGGCGAATTCGACCGGCTCACCGAGGCTCTTGGTGAGGCTCAGGGGTTGTGCGAGGATCTCGGGGACGATCGTGGTCGCGCCGGTGGTGACGACCTTGACGGCCTTGATGTTCATCACACTCGCGACGCTGGCCACGCAGCGGTAGCCGATCGCGAGGGCATCGAACTTGGTCGTGGCCATGCCGGTGGCCGTGTTGGTCTGCGTGTGCAGCGGCGTGCCGGTGGGCGTGTCGCTGGCGTAAAGCGTCGTGCTGAGGGCAACACCCGTGGCGGTGCGCGTGATGCGATAGACGATGGTGTAAGGCGCCGCGGTCACGAACGGAGTCAGCGTCGACGTGATGTCGGAGCCGACGCGCGGAGGGCTGCTCAGGAAGTTGAAGACGACGTCCTGATTGCTGCCATCCGTGGCGCCGCGCGCCGCGCGGTAGACGAAGCCGTTGCCACCGCCGGGGCCGAAGTAACGGTTCACATAGCCCTGCCAATTCTGGGCGAAGCCGGCGACGGCCGCGGTGGAATTGGCGATGCCGCCGGGCATCGGGCCGACTTGGTTGGCGTCGTAGAGGCCGACATAGACGGCGCTGTTGCTGTGCGCCGTGAGGATGCCGCCCTCGGAGACGAAGGTGACGGTCGCCTCGATGTAGTCGCCATCGTTGGCGAGATTGACCGGGTAGTTCGTGAACAGCGCCTGGATGTGGCTCAGGCCGGAGGACGTGCTGACGATGCCATGGCGCAGGCTGTTGGACGCCAGGACCGGCGGCGCGGGGTTGAGCACCTTCGTGGCGATCTGCTGGTAGGCGATCGCGGTGGGTGACGGCACCGCGGGCGAGGCCGGATTGCTGTTGATGGTGCTGCCCGCGGTGAAGGTGTCGTTGACGACTTTGGTCTGCGCCAGCGAGCGCGATGCAGCCAAGGGCAGGAGCGACGCCAGCAGCGTGGCGCCCAGAAGGAGCGAGCGGGGAAGAGTCATGGGGAGGAGCACCGGGGTGGCGCGGGAAGACAGCAGGGGGATGAGGCAAGTGCGCGCAGGCGCGCGCGGGCGAACCACTATGCGCTGATGACGGCGAACCGTCATGTCGTCAAATTTGACGACATTCTCATCGATGCGCGCAGAAGTGGGATTGCCCGGCGCCGGTCGAGAGCGTTGATTTCGCGACGGTTGCCCATGCCCCACCCCTTCAGGCTCTCTCCCCTGCTCCGCGGCGCCTTGCTTGTCGCCCTCGGTTTCGTCGCCGGCACGAGCGGGGCCGGCACGGAGCGTCCGCCCCAGCTGGAGCCGCCCCCGTTCACGCTGCGCAGCTGGCAGGAGCGCGAGGGCCTGCCGTCCGACGACATGCTGGGCGTGACGCAGGACGCGCACGGCTACCTCTGGGCCGTGAGCAAGACGACGCTCGCTCGCTTCGACGGCACAACCTTTCTCCCCGTTCCGGTGCCCGAGGGCGCGGTGTTGCGTGGTTTCAGCGCGCCACCGGCCGGACCGGCGCAGGACGGGGAACTGCTGCTGCCCGGCACGCGCGACCGCCAGGACCTCACGGCCGGCTACCACCTGTGGCGGCGCGGCGCGTTCCATTTCGTGCCCGAGCCGCTGCTCGCGGACAAATCCCCGCAGGCGGCCTTCCACGCGGCCGACGGCACGCGCTGGATCGGTTGCGCGGACGGCACGCTGCTCTGGCGGCAAGGCGCGGCGCGCGGCCGCATCGACACACTCGCGGGCAGCACGTCGAAGCGTCCGTGGCTCTTCGCCAGCGACGCGGCGGGCCGGACCTGGGCGCTGTGGAACAACGCCGTGCACCGGTTGGACCGCGCCGGCGCGCACGCGGTGCCCCTGCCCTACCCCGAGACGGAATTGAAAATCTTCCCGAGCCGCAGCGGTGGCGTGTGGCTCGTCGCGCGCACGACACTCTACCGCGGCGATGCCGCCGGCAACGGCTTCACCGAGATCCGCCATCTGCCCGAGACGCTGCGTGCGCTCTACCTGCAAGCCGCGCTCGAAGACCGCCAAGGCCGCCTCTGGTTCGGCACGCGCTCCCAAGGCCTGCACCGACTCACCGGCGACGAGCTCCGGCAGGTGTCCACCTCCAGCGACGACATCGCCGGCCTCTGCGACGACGGGGATGACTCGCTTTGGATCGCGACCGACGGCGGCGGCCTCAACCGCCTGCGCACGCAGGCGCATCAGCTCTTCGACCGCGACCGCGGGCTCCACGACAATTATAGTTACACGGTCGCCGCCGATCCCCGCGGCGTCCTCTGGCTCGCCAACCGCGACGGCGGCGTGGCCCGCGTTGAGGGCGGCAACGTCGATGCCCTCGCCCGCCGCGCCGGCTGGCCGTCCTTCAGCGCCCGCTCCGTCCACCCCGCGCCCGACGGCCGCGTGTGGATCGCGTCCGGCCTCGGCGTGTTTCACACCGATCCGGATAAAGTCGAGGACCTCATCCGCGTCCCGGAGCTGGCGGCCTGGCGCGACGTGCGCAGCACCTTCGTCGCCCGCAACGGCGATTACTGGCTCGCGCTCGAGCCCGAACGCATCGGCCGCTGGCGCGCCGGCGAACTCACGGTCTTCGACCGCAGCCGCGGCTTCGACGGCCGCGAGGTGCGCGCCTTCGCCGAGGACGCCACCGGGCGCATCTGGCTCGGCGCGGCCAACGGCGCGCTCTTTCGCTCGACCGCTGACGGCTTCGAGCGCGTCGATTTTCCCGATGCGGCCGAGTCGGGCGCGCTGCAGGTGATCCATTTCGACGCCGACGGCCGGCTCATGATCGGCACGACGCGCCGAGGCGTGCTGATGTTCGCCCCCGGCGATTTCCGTGCGCCGCGTGCGCTCGACCGCGAGCACGGCCTGCCCAACAGCAACGTTTCCCAACTCCTCCTCGACGACCACGGCCGCTACTGGTTCGCCACGCGCGGCGGCATCTTCTGGGCGCACGTCGAGCAGGTGCGCGCCTTCGCCGCCGGGCGCGCCAACTACGTCCACACCATCATGGTCGGCAAGGACGACGGCGTGCCTCCGCTCTCCTGCCTCGGTATCTACCAACCCGCCGCGTGGAAGGCGCCCGACGGCACGCTCTGGTTCGCCACCCGGCGCGGCGTGTTGCGCACCGACCCCGCCGTCGTCGCGCAGGGCCGCGACACCGTGCCGCCGGTCGAGCTCGCCGCGCTCACCTTCGACGACGCGCCACAGCCTCTCGCCGCCCGCGTCGAGTTGCCCGCCCACGTGCGCAAGGTCCAGCTCCGCCTCGCCGCGCTCAACCTCGCCATGCCCGAGAGCATCCTCCTGCGCGTGCGCCTCGAGGGCTTCGACGAAGGCTGGACCGTGCTCGGCCCCGACCGCACGGTCACCTACCCGCGCCTGCCGCCCGGGCGCTACGTGCTCGCCGTGCGCGTGAGCCACGGCGGCGCCCGCTGGCATCTCCAACCGGCCTTGCTGACCCTCGTCGTGCCCACGCCGTGGTGGCAGACATGGTGGTTCCTCCTCACTGCCGCGAGCGCCGTGCTCGCCGCGCTCGGCTTCGTCATCCGCACCTGGTCCCATCGCCGCCTCCAACGCCGCCTGCGCCAAGCCGAGCAGGCCCGCGCCATCGAGCGCGAGCGCACCCGCATCGCCCGCGACATCCACGACGACATCGGTGCCACCCTCACGCGCATCAGCCTGCTCACCCAGACCGCCAAGCAGCAGCAGGCCGCGCCCTCGGAGCCGCTCGACAAGATCCACGACGCCACCCGCGCCATCACGCGCTCGCTCGACGAGATCGTGTGGGCCGTGAACCCGCGGCACGACAACCTCGAGAGCCTCGTCTATTACCTCGCCAACTTCGCGCAGGAATTCCTCGCCGCCGCCGGCATGCGCTGCCGCCTCGAGGCGCCGAATCCCACGCCCGCCATCGCGCTCTCCAGCCAGCTTCGCCATAATCTTTTCCTCAGTTGCCGCGAGGCGCTCCACAACGCCGTGAAGCACTCCGGCGCCACGACGGTCACGCTGCAACTCGAGGTGCAACCCACCGCGCTCACGCTTCGCATCGTCGACAACGGCCGCGGCCTCGCCGCCGCGCCCGCCAGCGCGCGCGCGCCCGACCGCATCGCCGCCGGCAACGGCCTCGCCAACATGCGCCAGCACCTCGCCGACCTCCACGGCGAATGCACCCTCGCCAACGCCCCAACCGGCGGCACCGTCGTCACTCTCCGCGTGCCGCTGCACCCCGCTCCCCCCGATGAAAACCCGCCTCGCCATCATTGAGGACGACGACCTGACCCGGAAGTTCCTGACCGACCTGATCGCCGGCGCACCCGATCTCGAGCTCGTGCGCGCCTACCCGCGCTGCGCCCCCGCGCTGGAGGAATTGCCCGCGCTGCGCCCCGATGTCGTGCTCACCGACATCAACCTGCCCGAGCTCAACGGCGTCGAAGCCGTGCGCCGCCTCAAGCCGCAGCTCCCGCAGACGCAGTTCCTCATGCTCACGGTTTACGAGGATCCCGAGCACATCTTCGCCGCGCTCGCCGCCGGCGCGACCGGTTATCTGCTCAAGAGCACGAGCCGCGAGGAGCTGCTCGCCGCCATCGCGCAGATTCTCCAAGGCGGATCGCCCATGAGCAGCGGCATCGCGCGCAAGGTCGTGCAGTCCTTCGCCGCCGTCCCCGCGCCCGCCCCGGCCTCCGCCACCGCGAGCGCCGCCGCCGAACTCACGCACCTCTCCCCGCGCGAACAATCCGTCCTTAATCTCCTCAGCCAGGGTTATCTCTACAAGGAGATCGCGGAATCGCTCGGAGTCAGCGTGCCGACGGTGAACACCTACATCCGCCGCATCTACGAGAAGCTGCAGGTGCACTCGCGCACCCAGGCCGTCAGCAAATACCTGCGCCAGCCGCAGTGAACGCGCGCCGCGCGCGGCCGGTTGCCGAACGCGCAGCTGAGGACAACTCGCACCGCTGCGACAACTGTATCACGGCGGTTTTTCGGTGGAATTCGGTCGCGGCGCCCGCCACTTTCGCCGGCGCACGGGCCGTTCCTCATTGTTCATCCTCATGTCTGATACTGTTATCCCTCCGGTCAGGCTCTCGCCTGCCAACCTCACCGTCGCCAAGGAGAACACCTACTTCGTATGGGTGTTGATCGTCTCGATCCTCGCCTGGCTCGGTCTCGCGCTGACGATCGTCGGCCTTCTCTACGCCTTGCTCTTCGGCGTTTTCCTGTGGCTCGGCAACGGGTTGCTCGTCGCCTATCTCCGCGCCGAGGCGGTGCGTGTCACCGAGCGCCAGATGCCGGAGTTGCACCGGGCCTTCGTCGACGTCTGCGCGCGCCTCGGCCTGCGCCAGGTGCCCGGGCTCTACGTCCTGCAATCCGGCGGCCTGCTCAACGCCTTCGCCACGCGGCATACCGGCCGCGATTTTGTCGTGGTCTATTCCGATCTGCTGGAGGCGCTCGGACCGGACTCGCCTGAGATGCGTTTCCTCCTCGGCCACGAAATCGGTCACCTGAAGAGCCGGCACATCCTCAAGCAGGTCTTCCTCGCCCCCGGGCTGTTCTTTCCGCTGGTCGGACCCGCCTACCGGCGCGCGTGGGAAACTTCCTGCGATCGCTACGGCGCCTTCGCCGCGCAGGACGTCGGTGCGGCCACGCGCGGTCTGCTGGTGCTGGCCGGCGGACGCGAGCATGGCCGGCGCATCGACGCCGCCGCCTACGCCGGACAATACGCGCAGGAACGCGGCTTCTTCGTCTCGCTGCACGAGCTCACGTCCACCTACCCGACTCTCTCGCGCCGCGTCACCGACGTGATGGCCTTGGCCGACGGCGCCCCGCCACCGCGCGCACCGCGCCACCCGCTCGCGTATTTGCTCGGTCTTTTCATGCCCGGCGGCGGCGCCGGCTCCGCGTCGCCCGCCGGCGCGATGATGATGATCGTCGTCATCGGCCTGCTGGCCGCGATGGCTATCCCCGCCTTTCAGAAAGTCCGGCAGGCCTCGCAAGAGAAGGCCTGCGTGAACAACCAGCGCATGTTCTCCGCCGCCTTCGATCAATACCGTCTTGAAAACGGCAAGGGCGCGGAGACCTGGGACGACATCGTCGGGCCGGACAAATACATCCGCACGATGCCGGCCTGCATCGCCGGCGGTGAATACAGCGCCAATTACGACGAGGTGCAGGGCTACCTGATCAGTTGCTCCGTGCACGGCAGCGGGCACGCCGGCGCACCGGCGTCCCATCGCTGAGGAACACCGCCTGAGGTTACCGGCGACTTGCCCGCTGGCAGGGCAAGTCGTGCCTGAGGAGCCGGCTTGCTCATGGCGATCGGGACGATCGCCGCTACCTCACCCCTCCGAGCGGGAGCAGTAACACTTGCTGCCGCGCGCGGCCAGTTGCCGGGCGCGTGGCTCAGGGCACCCAACTCAACGCCGAGATTTTCCGTGCGAGCGCGACGTCTTTTGCGCTCACGCGATTGCCGGCGTCGTGCGTCGTCAGGCGGATCGCGACGCGGCCATAAACGTTGGTCCACTCCGGGTGATGGTCCATCGCCTCGGCCTCGAAGCCCACGCGCACCATGAACGACATCGCTTCCTTGAAGCTGCCGAACTGGAACGTGCGCGCGAGCGCGTCGTGTTCGTATTTCCAGCCGGGCAATTCCTGCAACGCGGCGGTGATTTGCGCGGGGTCCAGCGGGGTCGTGGCCATGTGCGCAGGCTCGGCGAGCGCGGCGGGCTTGTCAAACGGCGCGGCGGCGAACCGCGGCCGGCCTCACAGGATCGGCGTGAGCGAACCGCCGATGGCCTTGTAGAGGCGCGTGACGATTTCCTCCTGGCTCATCCAACCCTCGGCGCCGGGAAAGGAACCCGCCTCGCGGTAATGGCGGTAGAAATCCGGGTGCGACGGCGCAACTTCCGGCGCGCCGGGCCGCAGCTCGAAGCTCGTGGTGTTGCGGATGGGCCACACGTCAATCGGGCTGAGCCCCGCGAGACGGCCGACGAGGCCGTTAACGGTGTCGAGGCCGAGCGGCAGCGCGCGGCGCGCGATCACCCAGCTGTTCTCCGCGCGCAGGTCGCGCTCGATTTCCGCGCGCAGGCCCTGCGCGAAGGCTGCGTCCTCGATCAGCAACCCGGCCTCGGTGTTGAGGTTCTCCGAGCGCGGATCGAGGTTGTAAGAGCCGATGAAGGCGACCGCATCGTCGACCACGAGCGATTTGGCGTGGAGCGAGAAATACATCGGGCGTTTCTGCTCCCCCGCCGCGACGCGCGCGGCGGCGAGGCGGTCCTGCGCGGCCCAGTCCGGGAAGAGCGCCGGCAGGACGGCGGGGCGCGGCTTGAACTCGTGCACCTCGAGGCCGAGCTGCTCGATGTAGAGATTTCGCAGCCGGTAGTTGCCCGAGTAGGCCATGAGGTTGTCGGTCGACGCGAAGCTGTTCGACGAAATCCGGATGCGCAGGCCGGGCTCGCGGCGGCGCAGCTCCGCGATGAGGTCGCGCGCCGCCGGACTGAGCACGAGATAAGGTGTCTGCACGAGGATGTCGGCGCGGCCCTGTTCGAGGGCGCGGCGCAGCTCCATCGTGCCGCGCGGCGCGGAGCGTTTGAGCCAGCCGCGCGCCTTGCCCGCCTCGTCGCTGACAAAGCGCGCGTTGCGCACGACCGCGAGCGGCTCGACGAACCGGGCGCGCACCGTCGCGGCTTCGTCGGCCTCCCGGCCGATCGCGGCAAAGGAAGGACCGAACTCCCAATCCTCGCGCCGGTCGTAACGCCGGAAGCGCCCCCGCTCGATTGCGGCGGCGACGTCCTTCAGCGCGCGACTCGGGATGGCATGGCGAAAATTCCAGTATTCCTCGAACGAGCGCTGCGCCTCCGCGACGGCGGGACCGGTGGCGAGCACGTCGCGATCGCGGTAATTGTATTCGAGCGCGTGGTCGTAGTAGGCGTTCTCGATGTTGCGGCCGCCGGTGAGCAACACCGCGCCGTGGACGATCATCACCTTGTTGTGCATGCGCTGGTTGGTCGCGCGGAATGACAGCAGCGCCGCCAGCGCCTGCCGCCACAGCGCCGGATCGATGCGCCGGAAGGCCGG
>JAGOQJ010000001.1 GCA_017991595.1 Candidatus Didemnitutus sp.
GCACCGTGCAGGGCGCCGCGGCCTCGAAAAAAGAAACTCCCATCCGCGAACTCATGGCGAAGCGCGCCGCGCGCGAATTGCGCGACGGCTACACCGTCAACCTCGGCATCGGCATCCCCACGCTCGTGGCAAATTTCATCCCATCCGGTATGAAGGTCACGCTCCAGTCCGAGAACGGCCTGCTCGGCATCGGTCCGTTCCCGTCCGAGGACAAAGTCGACCCTGACCTCATCAACGCCGGCAAGCAGACCATCTCCACGATTCCCGGCTCCGCGTTCTTCTCCAGCGCCGATTCGTTCGCGATGATCCGCGGCGGACACATCGATCTTTCCATCCTCGGCGCGCTCGAAGTCGCCGACAACGGCGACATCGCGAACTGGATGGTGCCGGGCAAAATGGTCAAAGGCCCCGGCGGCGCGATGGACCTCGTCGCCGGCGTGCAACGCGTCGTCGCCGTGATGGAACACTGCGCGAAGGACGGCAGCCCGAAGATCCTGAAAAGCTGCACGCTGCCGATCACCGGCAAGGGCGTCGTCAGCCTCATCATCACCGACCTCTGCGTGTTCGAGGTGAAGCCCAACGCCGGCGGCCTGCGCCTGATCGAGCTGCACCCCGGCATCACCCTCGACGAAGTCCGCGCCAAAACCGGCGCACCGTTCGACGTGGCGCTGCAGTGAGATGGAACGCGCCGTCCCGGCGCGTTAAAACGACTTCGAATTCTTCTCAGCGCGTGGGGGCGGCCTGATCCACCTTCGTATCGCTCAACCGATCTTCCGCTTCGTGCATCCCACCGTCTTGGATGAGCAGAAGTGGCGCGGGTAGAGCCACGGAGAAACACTCTCTGGGCCAAAGATGGACGGATGCTGACGGATGAAACGGATGAGCGGTGCGAGGGGCGCCGCGTGATCTGTGGAATCCGATTTGATCCGTGGTTCGTGGGAAAGAAAACGCGCAGGCGCGGCGGTTGCGATCGCAGGTTGGGCACGTGCGGAGGGGCGTGCAGGGGAGTGCGCGAAAGGGCGCGCGCGAGCGCGCTGCCTGCGCAGCGGGCGAGAAGTGTGCCGCGTTACGGGGTGCGGCGCCGGCGTTTCCAGGTGGCGAGCCCGAGCACGGCGGCGCCGAACAGGGCGGCGTAGGTGGACGGCTCGGGGATGGTGGAGGTGAAGACGAGGTTCACGTTGTTGCCTGCCTGCGCGACGGACCAGGCACCGCCGTCGAGGGAATTTTCGAAACCGGCGAGGTTCAGCGTGATGGCGTTGGGGTTGAAGCCGAAGATGCCGCCGCTGGCGGTGGCGATCGTGTAGGCGTGGCTCAGACCGCTGTTGAAGTTAAAGAGCGGGCCGCTGTCGTTGCCGGCCGTGAGCGTGAGCAGCGAGATCGTGAAGGGATTTTCGGTGGTCGCGGAGAAGGTGAGCGTTCCGGTGACGTTGAGCAGATCCCAGTTCGTGCCGGCGGAGCCTTGGGCGTCGTTGATTTCCCACGCGTAGTAGCCGCCTTCACCGAACGTCGTGTCGCCGGCGTTGAGCGTGCCGGGGGAGCTGCCGGGGGCGAGCGTGCCGCCGTTGGCGAGGCTGAGGACGCCGACGGTGCCGGTGCCGGCCAGGACGCCCCGGTTGCTGACGGCGGTCAGTGCGCTCGAGGAAATGTCGCCGGTGATTTTGAGCGTGCCGCCGCTGACGGTGGTTTCGCCGGTGTAAGTATGTCCGCTGCTCGCGATCGTGAGCTTGCCGCTGCCGCTGACCGTGACGCTGCCGCTGCCGGTGAGCGTGCCTTCGAAGATCGTCGGTGTGGCGGAGGTTTGCACGGTGACGCCGGCGCTGCCGGTCTCGATCGTGCCACTGCCGCTGAGGCCGGTGAAGGTTTGCGCGAAGCCATTCGCGTCGAAACTCGCGCCGGCGGCGACGTGGAGCGTGGTGTTCGGGCTGAGCGCGGTGGCGGAGCCGAGGCGCAGCACGCCTTGGTTCACGTTCGTGCCGCCGGAGTAGGAATTGTCGCCGCCGAGCACGAGCGCGCCGTCGCCGGTTTTGTTGAGGTGATGTTCCGCGTCGCCGGTGATGTTGCCGTTCCATGTGAGGGTGGTGCCGGTGGCGACGTCGAAGGTTCCGCCGCCCGCATCGAGCGTGGTCGCGCGCGATGCGGTGAACGTGCCCGTCGTGCGGAGCGTGCCGCCGGCGAAAGCGATCGTGCCGGCGGCGCCGCCGAGATGCGCGTCGGCGCCGACCGCGAGCGTGCCGCCGTTGATCGAGGTGCCGCCGGTGTAGGAGTTGTTGCCGCTGAGCAGGAGTTGGCCCGAGCCGGCTTTGGTCAGGCCGCCGTCGCCGGTGAGCGCGCGATTGAAATGCAGCGAGAAACCCTGCGAGTCGATCGTCGCGACGCCGCTTTGCAGCACGAGGGTGTTGTCGCTGAATGCCGTGTCGGCGGTCGCGCGCAGTGTGCCGCCGGTGAGGGTCAGGGGGTTGTCGGTGATGATACGCGACGTCTCGAGGACGCCGGTGCCGCCGAGGGAGAGACGATTGGGGCCGTAGTCCGTGGCGGTCATGTCGATGAACCCGGCCCTGACCGTGCCGCCGGTGATCGTGAGCGAGGCGGCGCCGAGTTCGCCCATATAGAGGTTGCCGGCGGTGGTCCAGGTGCCGCCGGACACGAGGACTTCCGATTCCAGGCTTTCCGCCCAGTAGCCGATATAACTGTTTCCGCTGACCGCGATGGTTCCCGCCGTTTGCGTGAGCCGGCCGTAGGCGCCGTAACCCACGTAAAAGTCTCCGGTGTTCAGGGTGCCGCCCGAGACCGTGGCGTGCGCGCTGTCGCCGTAGGCGCCGAGAAGGGTAGTGCCGGACGCGTTCACCGTGCCGCCCGAAAGATTGAGTTGGGCGGTGCCGGAGCCGGCCACGGTGAGTTCGCTCAGCGAGAGCGTGCCCCCGCTGACGGCGACCGTGGCCGACTCGTAGGTCTGCAAGGTGCTGAGCGAAACCCCGCCTTGGCTGACGGCCAGGATGCCCGACTGGCCGACGGAGACGGAGCCGAGGGAAACGTCGCCGCTGACGTGCAGCGTGCCTTGCTCGATCGCCACAGCCGCCTGGTTGATCTGACCAGTCAACGTGAGCGTGCCGGCGCCGGCTTTGGTGAAACCGCCCACGCCGGAGAGCATGCCGTTGAAGGCGGCGTCCGTGTCCTGATTGAAGCGCAGGCCGGCGTTGTTCGTGATAGTGCCGCGCAGGTTCGTGGTGTCACCCGCGAGCCAGCCGCCGCTCACCGTGGTGCCGCCGGTGTAAGTGTTCGCGCCGGTCAGCGTGAGCGTGCCGCTGCCGACCTTGGTCAGTGAACCGGTGCCGGAAAGCACGCCGTTGTAAGTCGAGTCCGCACTTGATCCGAGGGTGAGCGCGAGAGGGGAAGAACCGTTGTTGAGTGCGAGCGACCAGTTGCTGGGCAAACCGCCGAGCGAGACGGCGGTCAGCGTTCCGAAGGAAAGCGTTCCGCCATCGGACAGGTGAACCACACTGTTCTGCAGCGCGAGCGAGTGGCCCAGCTCCAGTGTGCCGGCTGCGATCGTGGTGTCGCCGGTGAACGTGTTGGCGCCGGCCAGAGTGAGCGTGCCGGCGCCGTTTTTCGTCAGCGTTCCGGTGCCGGAGAGACTCCCCGCATAGGTGCCGGCCGAGGCCTGCTCGAACGTGATCGCGGCATCGTTCGTGATGTTGCCCTGCAGGCTCGTCGCGTTGCCGACGAGCGTGCCGGCGCTGACCGTGGTGCCGCCGGCATAGGAGTTGGCGCCGGTGAGCGTGAGCGTGCCCGGGCCGGTCTTGACGAGGCCGCTGGCGGTGTAGGCAGTGGCGGCGGAGTTCAGGCCGTCAATGAGCGCGGCGTCGATGGCGAGGCTGCCGGCGGCGTCCGCGACGTGAAAGGTGGTGGTGCCCCCCGCGGTGTGGTCGCCGATTTGCACCTGATGGAACGAATTAATATCGCCGGGCGCAGTGATCTGAGAGACGACTGCGCCGCTCGCCGTGACGGTGCCTTTCAGGTGATAGGCGTGGTAGCCAGGACCGGCGCCGCCGCGAGCGGCAAGCGTGCCGCCAGCGAGCGTCAAGTTGACGAGGGTGTTGAAGGTGGAGCCGTTGTCCACCACGCCGCCGGCGTTGACCGTGATCGATGGGGTGCTCGTAACGTCGAAGCCGCCAAACGACAGATTGCGGTTGAAGCGCAACGTGCCGCCGTCGTTCACGTTGATAGCGCCGGTGAGCTTGCCATCGAGATACGCGTAATTGTCGCCCGCGAAATTGAGCACGCCGGCGTTGATCGTGGTGGTGCCGGTGTAGGAGTTGGCCGCGGTCAAGGTCAAGATGCCGGCGCCGTTTTTCGTGACGGAGCCGCTGCCGGAAATCACGCCGTCGAAGACGACGTCGTCAGAACGGTCGAGGACGAGCGCGGCGTGGTTGACGATGTTCCCGGTGACGCTGCCGCTGGTGCCGCCCGCGCCGATCTGCAGCGTGCCTGCGCTGACGGTGGTGGTGCCGGAGTAGGTGTTGTCGGCGGAGAGCACGAGTGTGCCCGCGCCGGTTTTGACGAGTCCGCTCGGCGTGAGCGCGCTCCCCGCGAGATTGATCCCGTCTTCCAGCGCGGCGCTGATGGTGAGCAGGCCCTCGGCGTGGGTGACGTTGAACGTGGTGGCGCCGCCGTCGGTGTTGTCGCCGAGTTGGATTTGATGGAGCGAGTTGGTGCCGCCCGGCGCGGTGATTTGCGATGCGATGTTGCCGGTGGCGGTCACGATGCCGCGAAGGAAATAGGCCGGGAATCCGGGACTGGCACCGCCTTGGGCCTCGAGGGTGCCGCCGGCGAGCGTGAGGTCGGCCAGCATGGTCGTGGTGCCCGTGTTGGTGACGAGGCCGCCGGCGTTGATCGTGAGCGCTGGCGTGGTGGTGTCGCCCCAGTTGCCGAAGATGTAATTGCGGGCGAGGCGCAGGGTGCCGCCGCTGTTCACGGTGATGTCGCCGGTGTGCAGGCCGTTGACATAAAGGTTGGCATCGCCGGCGAACTCGAGGGTCCCCACGTTGATCGTGGTGGCACCGGTGTAGGAGGTGAGGTTGGTCAACGTCCACGTGCCGGCGCCGTTCTTCGTGACGGAGCCGCTGCCGGAAATCACGCCAGTGGAGGTGACGTCGTTGGCGCGGTTGAGGATGAACGCGGCGTTGTTGATGATGTCGCCGGCAACGCTGCCGGTGGTGCCGCCGCTGCCGAGTTGGAGGGTGCCGGCGCTGATGGTGGTAGTGCCGGAGTAAGTGTTGTTGCCGGTGAGCGTGAACGTGCCCGTGCCGACCTTGGTCAGGCCGCCGGTGCCGGAGGCGACCCCGGAGAAGGTCGTGCTCGCGTCATTGCCGCCCGTGGTGAGGACGCGGGAGCCGAGCGCGACGTTGCCGGCGCCGGCGAGCGAGCCGATGGTGCGGTCCGCGCTGGTCGAGGAGAACATCGCGCCGCTGGCGACGGTCACCGGAGTTGCGGCGTTCAAGCGGCCGTCGTCCGCCAGCGCCAGCGTGCCGGCGGAGATGGTCGTGGCGCCGGTGTAGGTGTTGTTGCCGGTGAGCGTGAAGGTTCCGGCGCCGCTTTTCGTGACGGAGCCGCTGCAGGAAATTTCGCCCGCGTAGGTCGCGTCGTTGGCGCGGTTGAGGATGAGCGCGGCGTTATTGACGATGTCGCCGGCGACGCTGCCCGCGTTGCCGCCATTGCCGAGGGCGAGGGTGCCGGCGGAGATGGTGGTGGCGCCGGTGTAAGTGTTGTCGCCGGCGAGCGTGAGGGTTCCCGTGCCGGTCTTGGTCAGGCCGCCGGTGCCGGAGGCGACGCCGGAGAAAGTCGTGCTCGCGTCATTGCCGCCCGTGGTGAGGACGCGGGAGCCGAGGTCGACGTTGCCGGCGCCGGCGAGCGACGCGAGGGTGTGGTCGGCGTTGGCGACGGAGAGCGTTGCGCCGCTGGCGATCGTCACGGACGTCGAAGTGCTCAGCCGGCCCGCCTCGGCGAGCGTGAGCGTGCCGGCGGCTATGGTGGTCGCGCCGGTGTAGGTGTTGTTGCCGGAGAGAGTGAGGGTGCTGCCGCCGTCCTTCGTGAACGCGCCGCTCCCGGAGATGACGCCGGAAAATGTTTCCGCGCTGCCCATGATGGTCGTCAGCGCCCCGGCGCCCAAGGTGAGATTGCCGCTGCCGCTCAGCGTGCCGACGGTGTCGGTGACGCCGTTCAGGTCGAAGGTCGCGCCGTTGTTGATGGTCAGCGCGGTGGAGTCGCTGAGTCGTCCTGCGCCGGCGAGACGCAGCGTGCCGGCCGCGACGGTGGTGATGCCGGGGTAGGTGTTGTCGCTGGCGAGGGTGAGCGTGCCCGAACCAAGCTTGCGGAGGCCAAAGGCGCCGGTGAGCGGGTTCGACAGCGTGACATCGCCCTCCGCGGCGTTCGTCGTGTCCACCCCGAGAAAGCTGCCGGCGGCGAAGTTGGCGTAGTTGCCGAGGGTGACGACTTCCCCGGGGCTGAATTCTCCCGCGCCGCCCGCGTTGAACGCGGCCATGGCGCCGGCCTGGACGCTCATGAAAGGCCCCCAGGAGCTGTCCGTGCGACCGCCATAATACGCGGAGGTCCGGGCGAACTGGAGCGTGCCGGCCTGCACCTCGATCAAGCCTCCGAAGCTAAGAGTATCTCCCGCCAACGTCAGGGTGCCGGTGCCGACCTTGATGAAAGTCGTGCCGCTACCACCGATGGAACCGGAGTAGGTGGTGTCGGTGTTGAGGTTGCCGACTTCGAAGGTGCCGGAGGCATAGAGGTAAGTGATGCCGCTGCCGGCGAGCGAGCCGAGGGAGAACTGGCTGACAGTGATCACGAGAGTCCCGGTGGCCGTATTGGTGACCGCCGCGTTTGCCGCGTCGGAAGACTGGGAGAAATCGAGCCATTTCTCGTTGAGGATCGTGGCGGAACCGGCGCTGGCGAAACCGCCGAATCCAAGGCTGTAATGGTTAGTGATGGTCGCCTCGCCGGCAGAGGAGTTGCCAGAAAAGCCGACTTGGCCGGTGCTGGAGTTGACGATCGTGGCCTGACCGGCGGACGCGTTGCCGTAAAAGTTTAGACTACCGTCGACCGTGAAGGTGGCCGATTCGGCGGTGGTGTCGTCCCAGAAACTGATGGATCGATTTTGCTGGATGCCGATCGTCGCCGAGCCGGCGCTGGCCGTGTCGAAAAATCGCAAATAGTAATCGCCGTTGAACGTGGCCGAACCGGCGTTGGAATTGCCGGCGAAATCGCCGCCAGCGTTGGAGAACGTGGCGGTGCCGGCGCTGGCATGGTCGGCAAAATAAACCGCCCCGGTAATCGTGGCCGAATCGGCGGTGGAATTACCGGTGAAATTGACCCGGCCGTAGCCTTGGCTGTTGATCGTCGCCGAACCGGCGCTGGACGTGTCGGCGAAGGTGATCGTCCCGCCGTTGGCCAACGTGATCGAGGCCGCCGGATTGGGTCGGCTGATGGTGGCGGCTCCCAGAAAGACGATATTACCGGCCGTGGTGAGGTTGTTGATCAGCTGCGAGGCGCTGGCGGTGGGGCCGATGATGCCGATGCCGTCCAAGGTAAGGGTTTGGGCATAGTCCATGTTGAGAACGTGGGAAACCTCGGTCTCGGAAAAATCGAGCGCCTTCACCGTCACGTTGCTCGGAAGGCTTACGCTCGCGGCGCCCTCATCGAACGTGGCGACGGCCGACGAACTGTTCGGGACGATGCCGTTCGTCCAATTGGCGGGATTGGTCCAGGAGGAATTGACCGCGCCGGTCCAAACTTGAGCGCGGGTGGCGGACGAGGCGACGAGAGCGCCGGCCAGCGAAAGGCAGAGGCGCGCGGTGAACCAACGTTGAGGAGAAGTCATGGCGGAAACGGAATAGGCGCGGATCGATAGGACTACTGCCGCTGGTAACGCGGGGCCTGCGAGGCGGGGCCACAGCTTAGCGGAGGGGCGAGGAAGTGGCCATACCTCCATGGAGGTATGCCGGCTCGGTATTCAGAAGGGAGACGGTGCGGTAGGGTGTGGTTCGGCCACTTCGCGGTTGCCCACGTTCGGAGGCCAATTCTCCATGGGGAATGTCCGGCTGCGGAGACTTGCTGCCCCATCGCCTCGTGTCGTTTTGCCTCCGCCGGTGTCCCTGGCTCGTGGCGGTGTGGAGCGCTCTCGCGCTCACGGCGGGCGCTGCGGCGGCCGAGACGGACGAGTGGTCGGAGTTGGGTTATCCGGTGGCGCAAGTTTACCGCGCGAGCGATTACGACGCGGATCCGCAGAACTGGTGTGTCACGCAGGACCGGCAAGGACGGCTCTACTTCGGCAACCGCTCGAGTGTGGTCGTGCGCGACGGCAATCGCTGGCATTCGATTGAGGTCGAGGAAGCGTTGTTCATCCAAGGCATCACCTGCGATCGCGAGGATCGCGTGTGGCTCGGCGGTGTGAACGCGGTCGGCTATCTCGAGCACGACGGGTTCGGCGGTCGGCGGTATGTGTCACTCACCGCGCAGGTGCCCGCGCAGGATCGACCCTTCGGTTACACGCGGGCCGTCCACGCGCTGTCGCACGGCGTGTATTTCGACACGGATCAAAACCTGTTGCGCTGGCACAACGGAAAATTTTCGGTCGAACGCACGCTGCCGGACACGAAGGTGTGCGCGGCGGGAGATCTTCTCTTCGCCACTTCGCCGGGCGAACCGGTGCGGGCGTTCGACGGCAAGGCCTGGCAGGTCGCGGCCGACACGCCCGCGTTGCGCGCGGGATTGCTGCTGGCGGCGCTGCCACGGGAGGAAGGCGGCTGGATTTTCGTGACCGACACGCAAGGACTCTGGCACGTGCGGGCGAACGGCGCACCGCCGGAGCGGTTCGCGGCGGACGCGGAGCCATTGCGCGGCGCCGGGTCGATCGCCACCGCGCTCGCGCAGGGCGACGGGCGGCTGGTGGTTTCGCTTTTCGGCGGCGGGTTGGTCTTTCTCGAGCGTGACGGTCGCCTTATTTACCACCTCGCCGTGGAACCGGATGGCCGGCCGTGGCGCGACACGAGCACCGGTCTCCTGTGCGATGCGTTCGACAATCTCTGGGTCGCGCGCGTGAACGGCATCGTGCGGCTGGCGGGATTTCCCCGCGTGTCGCGCTTCGGTGCGCCGAACGGTTTGCCTGAAATGGCGGTGCGTGCGCCGGTGCGCTATGCCGGGCGGATTCATCTCCCCGGCGATCGTGGCGTGTTCCGCCTGGAGCCCGCCGGTGCCGACGGCACGCCGGCGAAGTTCGAAACCCGGCTCAAGACGCGCGGTCCCGTGTGGGAGCTGGCCGAGGCCGGCGGCTCGTTGCTGGCCGCAGCGAGCGACGGGCTGCACGTGATCGGTCCCGATGGTTTTGAATACACGCTGACGCCGCCGAATGGCACGCGCTGCTGGTCGGTGCTCGCATCGGGCGTCGATCCGCGCATCGCGTTCGTCGGCTGTGGGCGGGAGCTGCGCGTCGTGCAGCGGGAAGGCGAACGCTGGCGCTGGACGGAAATCGTGTTGCCGACGCCCGGGGATTTGCGCGGCTTGGCGGCGGCGGCCGATGGCAGTGTGTGGGGCGCGGCGCAGAATGTCGGTTACCTGCGCTTCCTCGGATTGCCGGGCACGACACAGGCGGGAAAGACGGAGCTGCGGGCCGAGTCTTATTTCGGCGGGCACGGATTGCCGAGCGAGACGTTGCCGCTGATGCGCCTGCCGTTCTCGCTGGGCGGCGATGCGGCGCTTTATGATCAGGGCCGATTGTATCGGTTCGATCCGACGGCCCGCCGCTTCAACGAGTTTCTCGCTCCGCGTCCGCCGTCCGGGACGAAGGTGTTTTCGCTGCATGTCCAGGACGAGCGCGTGTGGGTCTATGGCGAGCCCGACAGTTCTGCGGGTCGGAAAGCCTGGCCCCTCTGGCGGCACACGCCGCCGGATCGCTGGGACCCGATGCCCGCGAGCCTCGTGAGTCTAGTGGGTCAGCGCTGGAAATATTTCGAGGAAACCGGGCCGGGCTCGCGCGATCTTCTGTGGTTCGCGGGCACCGACGCGTTGGTGCGGATGGAGTTTCCGTTGGAGTCAGGGCCGGCGGCGCCGTTCCGCGCGGTGATCCGACGCGTTGAACAGGCGGGGCGGCCCATGCGGCTCGCCGCGGATGAACCGGTGCAGATCGAGCCCGGCGCGTCGGCGCTGGTTTTCAATTTCGGCACCAACCGGCTCGATGATGCTCCTCTGCTTTACCAGACGCGGCTCGCGAGCGATGCCGAATGGTCGGCGCCGGCACCCGAGAATTCCCTCGTGCTGCGGCGGCCGCCGACCGGCCGGCAAACCTTGCTGGTGCGCGCGCGCGATGCGGATTTCCGTTGGAGCGAGCCGGCGGAGTTCAACTTCCTCGTGTTACCGCCTTGGTGGCAGACGTGGTGGGCCCTGACGGGATTTGCGTTCGCGGGGGTGGTCGCGATGACGGGTGCGGTCCGCTGGCGCATGCGCGCCGCGCACCGGCGCAACCTCGAGCTCGAGCGCCAGGTCGCGGCGCGCACCGGCGAGCTGCGCGAACGCGAACAACAGCTCGTGGTCGCGCGTGACGCCGCCGAGGCGGCCAATCGCGCGAAGAGCGTTTTCCTCGCGAGCATGAGCCATGAGCTGCGGACGCCGCTCAACGCCATCCTCGGTTACGCGCAATTGCTCCGTCATGCGCCGGGTCTCGACGGTGATGTCCGCCGCCAGATCGAGACGATGCACGCGAGTGGTGATCATCTGCTGCACTTGATCAACGACGTGCTTGATCTCGCCAAGATCGAGGCCGGCAAGGCGGAGCTTCAGCTGCAACCGATGTCGCTGGCGTGCCTGCTCGCCCACGTCACGGAGGTTTTTGCTCCGCGCGCCGCGCAGAAGGGCATCGCGTTTTCCGTGCGGGACGAAACCCGTTTGTCCGACGCCTTGCTGGCCGACGAGGCGCGTCTCCGTCAGGTGCTGTTCAACTTGGTGGGCAACGCCCTCAAGTTCACGGAGCGCGGGAGCGTCGCGCTCAGCGTGGAGGCGGTCGGACCGGAGGCCGCGAGCGCGGGAGACGGCGTGCGCCGGTTGCGCTTCACGGTGCGCGACACCGGCATCGGCATCGCGGCGTCCGAACAAGCGGCGATCTTTGACCTGTTTCATCAAGCCGCCGGACCGCATCTCTCCGCGGAGGGCGTGGGCCTCGGTCTCGCGATCAGTCAGCGGCTGGTTCGCCTGATGGGTGGAGTGATCCTGGTCGAGAGCACGCCGGGTGAAGGGAGTCGGTTCTGGTTCGACCTGCCGCTCGCGGAGGCGCCGGCCGGCATGGTGCAGACGCGGGAGATTCTGCCGACCCGATATCGCGGCCCGCGCCGGCGCGTGCTCGTGGTCGACGACAAGGTGGTGAACCGCGAGGTGCTGCGCGCCTTGCTGGAACCCTGCGGGCTGGAAGTGGAGGAGGCCGATGATGGTGCGTCCGCGGTGGCGCGCGTGGCGGCGCGTTTGCCCGATCTTGTTTTGATGGACCTGCGCCTCACGGGCGTCGATGGCCTGACCGCCACGCGCCGCATCCGCGCCCTGCCTGGCGGTGCCGGCGTGCGCATCGTCGCGATCTCGGCGAGTGTTTTTCCGGTCGATCGCACGCTCGCGCTGGAGGCCGGCTGCGACGATTTCGAACCGAAGCCCATCGTGGCGACGCGGCTGCTGGCGACGATCGGCCGGCTGCTGGCGATCGAGTGGGAATACGCGGCTCCAGTCTTGTCCGAAGGGCCGGCGCCCGGGACGTTGCCGTCGGATTGGTTGCTCCCCTCGCGCACCGAACTCGAGCAACTCGACGCGCTCGCCGAACTCGGCGATTTGCGCGCGTTGCGGGCGCAGCTGGCGGCGATGCGCCAAGGCGGAAACGAAACGGCATTGTTCCTCGATGCGCTCGACTCGCTCGCCGCGCAGGCGCAGCTCGCGCGGTTGCGCGCGTGGATCGTGGCGGCTTTGCGTCGGACGCCGGGCGGGAACGAGAGCGTCGCGAACTCCTTTCACTCATGAGCCAGACTCTTCTCGTCGTCGATGATGTGCCCGCGAATCTTGCCTTGCTGGTCGATGCCGCGGGCGCGGCGGGTTATCGCGTGCTGCTTGCCGAGAGTGGCGAACGCGCGCTGCGCCTGACGACGAAGGTGCGTCCTGATCTGATCCTGCTCGACTGGGGCATGCCGGGACTCGACGGCTTCGAGACCTGTCGACGACTGCGCGCTGATCCGGAACGGCGCGAGATCCCGGTCATCTTCCTCACCGCGCGCGACGACGTGCTTGATAAAGTCGCAGGTCTCGAGGCCGGGGCGGTCGACTACGTGACCAAGCCGATCCAGCCCGCGGAGGTGCTGGCACGCGTGCGCGTGCATCTCGAGCTGCGGCGTCTGCGCGTGGAGTTGCAGGAGGAGGTGCGCCGGCGGGAGGAGGCGGAGCGTTCGCTGCGCCACTCGCTCGATCGCGCGGTCATCGTCGCGGCGACGGATGGAGCGATCCTGTTCGCCACGGTGCGCGCGCAGCGGTTGCTCGAACAGCATTTCGGCCCGGTGGCGGACAGGTTGCCGTCGGCGCTCGAGGCGTTGGTCGGGACGTCGGCGTTGGCTCCGGAGTTCGAATTGAAAACAGCGGTGGCCTCGTTGCGCGTCCGGCGGTTCGCCGAAGTCGGCTCCGGCGAATGCGTCACGCTGCTCCTGGAGGAGGCAGTCGTGCCCGACGCCCGCCGCCTCGAATCGCTCGGTCTGACGCCGCGCGAGGCGGAGGTGTTGTTTTGGATCGCGCAGGGCAAGAGCAACCCCGAGATCGCGGCGATCCTTGCCAACACGGTGGGCACCGTGAAAAAGCAGGTCGCCAGCATTCTGGAAAAACTGGCCGTTGAAAACCGTATGACCGCCGCGCTCAAAGCCACGGCCTTGCTCGAGGCGAAGGATGCGTGACGGCGACGCTGTCGGATCCGACGCAAAACGGGCCGAATGCGCGCGAAAGCCGAATGCTAATCCGTGCAGTCCGTGAGAAAAGAAGACACGCGGGCGCGGCGTGGGTTGGGATCGCTGGCTGTAACTCGGAAGGGCGCGGCAGTGGCAGCGCAACTCGGCGGAGTCAGGAGACCGCGCCCTACAGAAAACAGCCGCGTCGCGGTCGGCGCCAAGGACGTGCGGAGCGCGTGCCGATCTTGCGGTCGCCGCGGAGTTTGGTTGGCTACAAAGAACACAAGAGCCCGACGGCTCGCGAAAATGTGCCGGCGCCTATAGACGCTCGGAAGACTCGCTGCTGCGGTCGGACGCCTTGTGCTTTTCGTGGCCAATCCTCCGTTCGCTTCGAGCCGCCCGCGCGTCATCGCGGCAAATCCCCGTTGAGCTACACGCGGCGTTCGCGCACGCTGCGGGTTCGATGTCCCTCGTCCCTGCTTACGTTCCCGCTCCGAATCGCTACGAAACCGGCCGCTATGCGCGGTGCGGCCGCTCCGGCCTGAAGCTCCCGCTTCTCTCCCTCGGACTCTGGCACAACTTCGGCCACGTCGACGCGCTCGAAAACCAGCGCGCGCTGCTCCGTCGAGCCTTCGATCTCGGTTGCACGCACTTCGACCTCGCCAACAACTACGGCCCGCCGCCGGGCAGCGCGGAGGAGAATTTCGGCCGGTTGCTCCGCGAGGATTTCGCCGCCCACCGCGACGAGCTGATCATCTCCACCAAGGCCGGCTACCGCATGGGTCCCGGTCCCTACGGCGATTGGGGCTCGCGCAAATACCTGCTCTCCTCGCTCGATCAGAGCCTGAAGCGGATGGGCCTCGACTACGTCGACATCTTCTACTCGCACCGGCCCGATCCCGACACGCCGCTCGAGGAGACGATGGGCGCACTCGCCGATGCCGTGCGCAGCGGGCGCGCGCTCTACGCGGGCATCTCGAACTACGACGCGGCCCGCACGCGCGCTGCCGCCGCGATCCTCCGCTCACACGGCGTGCCGCTGCTCATCCACCAGCCGAAATACAACTTGTTCGAGCGCGGCGTGGAGGCGGAGCTGTTGCCCGCGCTCGCCGAGCTCGGCGTCGGTTGCATTCCGTTCTCGCCGCTCGCGCAGGGCCTGCTGACGAACCGCTACCTGGCGGGCATCCCGTCCGATTCGCGGGCCGGCCGGCGCGTCACGCCGTTCCTGCCCAGCGAGCGCATCACGCCCGAACTGCTCACGCAGATCCGCGCGCTCAACGACATCGCGCTCGCCCGCGGCGCGACGCTCGCGCAGCTCGCCGTGCTCTGGCTGCTGCGCCGGCCGGAGATCACCACCGTGCTGATCGGGGCCAGTAAGGTCGCGCAGCTCGACGATTTGCATGGCGCGCTGGCGCAGTCGCCGCTGGCGGCGGACGAGCTGGCGGCGATCGAGCGGATCCTCGTCTGAGGCGGTTGCCCCGTGCACCTGCGCCGGCGGCGCCCCGGGCCGCGTCGGGTAAAGCAGGCGCCGGCCGATCGATGCCCCGGCGCCACTCGCCGCAGCGGATGCGCCGTTCGCCAACCCGCAGTTGCCGTCCGCTAGGAAGCCGTTTTGGTTCTTCCTCCTATGAAATTGCCCCGCCTCCTGTCGCTCGCCGCGTTCGGCGCCGGCGCCGCCACGGCCCTGCTGGCCGCCGACTCTGCCTCGGCGACGCCCGCCAAGCTCCCCAGCGGCTTCAGCACCCAGCACATGGACCTCAGCGTCGACCCCAAGGTCGACTTCGCCCAGTTCGCCGCCGGCGGCTGGTATAAGAATTTCCAGATGCCGGCCGACAAGTCGCGCTTCGGCGCCTTCGACACGCTGGAGCAGAACAACTGGACCAACCTCAAGGCCATCCTCGAGGACGTCTCCGCGAAGACCCACGCCCCCGGCTCCATTGAGCAGAAGGTCGGCGACTTCTTCGCCAGCGCGATGGACACGGCCGCGATCGACGCCGCCGGCACGCGCCCCATCGAGCGCCAGCTCGTCGCCGTCGCCAACATCCGCAACCTCGACGATCTCTCGCGCGTCATCGCCACCTTCCGGCGCGACGGCGCGGGCGGCGGCCTGTTCTCCGCCTTCGTCTTCGCCGACCAGAAGCAGAGCGACATCAATGCGCTCTACCTCTTCCAAGGCGGCACCAGCCTGCCGAGCAAGGACTACTATTTCTCCGACGCCTTCGCCAAGGTCCGCGAGCAGTTCCAGGAGCACGTCGCCAAGATGTTCGTCCTCCTCGGCGACGCCCCCGACACCGCCGCGAAGGAGGCCGCCACCGTCCTCGCCGTCGAGACCGCCCTCGCCGAGCACATGAAGACCCCCGTCGAGCTCCGCGACCGCCTCGCCAACTACAACCGCATGACGTTCGACGAACTCGCCGCGCTCGTGCCGGCGTTCCCGATCCGCCAGCACCTGATCGATTCCGGTTTCGATCCGAAGGCGACCGACTACGTGGTCGTCGGCCAGCCCAAGTTCTTCGAGGGGCTCAACCAGATCATCGCCTCGCGTCCCGTTCGCGACTTCAAGATCTACCTGCGTTACCGCGTCGTGTCTGGCGCCGCACCCCTGCTCGCCGCGCCCTTCGAGCAGGAGCACTTCCGTTTCTACAGCACCGTCCTCCGCGGCACGCCGCAGATGGAGCCCCGCTGGCAGCGCGCCGCCCGCGCCACGGACAACGCCCTCGGCGAGGCCCTCGGCCAGCTCTACGTCGCCAAGCATTATCCGCCCGAGGCCAAGGCCCGCATGGATGAGATGATCAAGAACATCAAAGCCGTCATGCGCGACCGCCTCACCACCCTCGAGTGGATGAGCCCGGCCACCCGCGAGAAGGCCGTCGCCAAGTTCGACCGCTTCGTCGCCCGCATCGGCCACACCGACCAGTGGCGCGACTACTCCAGCGTCGCCATCGCGCGCGGTTCCTACTTCGAGAACGCCCGCGCCGCCGCCGCCTTCGAGTCCAAGCGCAACCGTGACAAGCTCGGCCAGCCCGTCGACAAGGGCGAGTGGGGCATGACGCCCCCGACGGTGAACGCTTACTTCCAGCCCACCGCCAACCAGATCGTGTTCCCCGCCGGCATCCTCCAGCCGCCCTTCTTCGACTTCACGATGGATGACGCCGTCAACTACGGCATGATCGGTGGCGTCATCGGCCACGAGATCACCCACGGCTTCGACGACCAGGGCCGCCGCTACGACGCCGACGGCAACCTCACCGACTGGTGGACGCCCGAGGACGACGCGCAATTCCGCGCCCGCGCGCAGAAGCTCATCGACCAATACTCCTCCTACGAGGCGCTCCCCGGCCTGAAGGTCAACGGCGCCCTCTCGCTCGGTGAGAACGTCGCCGACCTCGGCGGCACCTCCATCGCCTACGAGGCCTTCCAGCGCTCGCTCCAGGGCAAGCCCACGCCGCCGAAGATCGACGGCTTCACCGCCGAGCAACGCTTCTTCATCTCCTGGGCGCAGGGCTGGCGCACGGCCTACCGCGAGGACGCGATGCGCCGTCAGGTGATGGTCGGCCCGCACGCCCCCGGCAACTTCCGCGCCATCGGTGCGCTGGTGAACTTCCAGCCCTTCTTCGACGCCTTCGGCATCAAGGAAGGCGACCCGATGTGGCGGAAGCCCGAGGATCGCACGAAGATCTGGTAAGCGCACCGCAACCCGTTCTCCGCCCGCGCCGATTCCCCGGCGCGGGCTTTTCTTTGCCCTCGCGCCACTTCGCGGGCGTAAAGCTGGAGAAATGCAGAGCGGTGTCGCCGAACCCTGCCTCGCTCCTCAGGTCCCGACCGGGCGGAGGATGTCGTTGGCTTTGGCGGCGGCGGCGAGGCGGTTCTCTACGCCGAGGCGTTCGAGCAGCTGCTCGACGTGCTTGTCGATCGTGCGCGGGCTAGTGCCGAGGATGATCGAGGTCTCGGCGTTCGTCTTGCCCTGGGCGATCCAGTAAAGCACCTCGGCCTGCCGCGGCGTCAGGCCGAGCGCGACGAGTTCCGCCGGACCGGGCGGGGCGTGTTCCTCGCCGAGATAGACGACGTTGAGCGGGTCGCCGTCCTTCGCGGCGAAGCGGCGCACGAGCAGGATGCCGTGCGGGCTCTCGCGGCGCTCGACGCCGGCGAGCTCGGGCGGAAAACGGCCGGGCTCGTGCCCGGGTAGGTGCTTGTGCAGCAGGTGCGCGGCGCGGAGCGTGCGGAAGACGACGCGGCCGTCGCCGTCGATGACGAGGAGGGCGCGGTCGAGCGATTGGGCGAGCTGTGCCTCGGCGTCGGAGCGGAGCGCGATCTCGGCTTCGAGTTTGGCGTTTTGTTTTTCGAGCTCCTTGCGCGCGGCGCGGAGTTCGAGATGCGTGCGCACGCGGGCGAGCACTTCGGGCGGGTGCACGGGCTTGCTGATGTAGTCGACGGCGCCGGCCTCGAGCGCGCGGACCTTCTGCGCGGGGTCGTCGACCGCCGTCATGAAGAGCACGGGCAGGTCCGCCCAAGCGGGATTGCTCCGCACGCGGGCGAAGGTGGTGAATCCATCGATGCCGGGCATGATCACGTCGAGCAGCACGAGGTCGACGGGCTGCTTGGCGAGCAGGTCGAGGGCGCGCTGGCCGTTCTCGGCGACGAGCAGGCGGTAGCCCGCGCTGCCGAGCGATTCCAGGACGACGCCAAGGTTGGCAGGCGTATCGTCGACGATCAGGACGGTGGGTGCTTTCATCCGGCGGCGGGCGCTCCATGGAGGAGCTGGCGCACGCGCTCAAGTTGGTAGGAATTCGCCGCGGTTTCAACCTGCGTCAGCAAACTATCGCCGGGATGAGCCTGGAGAGCGGCGGTCAGCGCCGTGCGCAGGGCGGCGATGTCGCCGCTCTCGGCGTGGGCGATGAGTTCCTCGACGAGGGCGCGGGGCAGTGGCTGGGCGGGGAAGGGGTTGGCAGTGTTGGGCCGGGCGGCGTGCGTCCAAGTAAGGGTGAGCGCGGAGGCGAGAGCCTTGAACAGATCCTCCTCACGGTAGGGCTTGGGGAGGAAGCCGTCGCAGCCGGCGCGGAAGGCGTCGTCGCGGGTGAAGGAGAGCACGCTGGCCGACATGGCGAGGATCGCCGCGGATTGCGTGCGCGGCGAGGCGCGAAGGCGCTGCGCGACCTCGACGCCGTGGATGTCCGGCAGGCGCAGGTCGAGGAAGACGAGGTCGGGTGGGTTCTCCTCGGCGGCGCGCACGCCGTCGAGGCCGGTCGCGGCCTGATCGACGAGGAAGCCGAGCGGCGTGAGCAGATCGGCGAGCAGCTGGCGGTTCGTCGTCACGTCGTCGATCACCAGCAGACGGCGGCGCCGGCCGGCGTAACCGATGATCTCGGCCGGGGATTCCGCGCGCGCCTCGGTCTCGAGGCGGGGCAGGGGCACGGTGAAGGAGAAGACGCTGCCGCGGCCGGGCTCGCTGGCGAGGGTGAGCGCCCCGCCCATCAGCTCGACGAGGCGGCGGCTGATGGCGAGGCCGAGGCCGGTGCCGGGCACGTTGGGCCGGTTCTCGCGCGCCTGCTGGAACGGCTCGAACAGCCGCGCTGCGTCCGCCGGTGCGATGCCGACACCGGTGTCGCGGACGTGGAAAGCCACCTTCTCTCCCTGCACGACCACTTCGAGGCCGACGCGTCCGGCGGCGGTGAACTTGATCGCGTTGGAGAGTAGGTTGTCGATGACTTGGCGGAGCTTCTGCGCGTCACCGAGCACGAGGTGTTGGCTCACTCCCTGGAGATGGAGATCGAGTGCGAGACCCTTCTCGCGGGCGCGGAGCTCGAAGTTGGTGGCGAGTTCCTGCACGAGCTGGCCGAGCGCGAACGGTGCGGGGCGCACGTCGAGCTTGCCGGCCTCGATCTTGGCAAAATCGAGCACCTCGTTGATCATGTGTAGCAGGTGTTCGCCGCTGCTGGCCACCACCTCGAGGCGCTGGCGGTCCTCGGGCGCGATGCGCGGGCTGCGGCGCAGGATCTGCGAGTAGCCGATGATGCCGTTGAGCGGTGTGCGCAGCTCGTGGCTCATGTGCGCAAGGAAGGTGCTCTTGGCGCGGTTGGCGTCGTCGGCCTTCTGCTTGGCGTCGCGCAGCTCGGCGGTGCGCTCGGTGACGACCCGCTCCAGCCGGTCGCGCTCGCGGCGGACGGTGGCGATGCGCCAGCGCACGTAGCCGGCGAAGGCGCCGAGCAGGAGCAGGCCGTAGGCGGCGTAGGCGAGCGGCCGGCGGTGCCAGGGCGGCGTGACGCTGAAGGTCACGCGCGCGACCTCGCTCAGGTTGCCGTCGGCATCGCGCCCGCGCACCTCGAAGGTGAAGGGCCCGCCCTCGAGGTTGGTGAAGGTTGTCTCGGTCTCCGCGCTGAAGGCCGACCACGCATCGCGAAAGCCGACGAGACGCGTCTGGAACTGCGCGTCGGCGCCGGGGCGGAACAGGCCGGCGGCGTAACGGAAGACGTAGGGCTCGCGATTGTAGCCGAAGCGGAGCGGCCCGCCGAGCAACGGCTGGGCGCGCCCCTCGGCCTGCAACCCGCGGAGCAGCGGCGTCCACGCGACGCGCCGCGGCTCGGGCTGGGCGGACTCGATGCGCAGCACCACGTCCATGCCCTTCACCCACGCGACGCCGCCGGTGGGCGTGCGTTCGTAGAGGATCGCCTGCGCGCCGCTGATGCCGAGCAGCGAGCGCACGACGCCGGGCAGCTCCGTGCCGACGATGCGACCGCCGGGGCCGCTCCGCGCGCGCACGAGGGGAAATTGCGCCGTCATGCGGTCGGGCGAAGCCGCAAACCAGACCTCGCCGGCGTCGCCCTGCGTGAGCGCCTCGACGCAGAGGCCGCCGCGGTCCGCGACGGTGAAGCGGTCGTCCGCCACGAATTGCCCGCTGGCCGCGTCGAAGCGGTAAAGGCCTTTCTCCGTCGCGAAATGCACGCCGAAGTCCGTCGCGCGCACGAACACCCAGCCGTGCCCCGGCGGCAAGCCGTGGCTTTCGAGCGCGTGGAGCACGCGGCCTTCCTGCCAGCGTCCGCCACCGGCGGGGCGCTCGATGCGATACACGCCGCGCGTCGAAGTCGCCACCCACAGCGCGCCGTCGCGTTCGGCCATCGAGAAGGGTTCGCCTTCCACGCCCGGGATCGGGCCTTCGTCGTGCCACGCGCCGTCGCGGAAGACCGCGCTGGACACGTATAGATCGTAGCCGATGAAAACGCGCGCGGGATCGCTAGTGGAGACGAGTAGCGACGTGGGCTGCTTGGCCTGCACCGGGAGCAACTCGGGTGCGCCGTCGCGCAGCAGCATGACGCCGCGGCTCGTGGCGAGCAGCAGGCCCTGGGCGTGGCTGGCAAGTTGCGCGACGACGAGGTCCTTCGGCACGCGCGGATCGGATTCCCAACGCGCCGCGCCCGGCTTTTCGCCGGGGACGAGGCGCACTAACTGCTGGTTGAAGACGGCGTAGAGCACGCCGTCGTGATGGCGCTCCCAGCCGATCAGGATGCCGTCGCCGAGGCCGTTGCTGCCGTCAAACACCGTCGCGCGCACGGTGCGGTCGACGCGGGTGATGCCGTTCTGCGTTGCCAGCCACAGGCCGCCCTCGCGGTCCTCGACCACGCCGAGCACGGTGTCGTGCGTGAGGCCGTCGGCCGTGGTGTGGTGTTCGTAGCGGCTGCCGTCCGCCGCCACGATGAAGAGACCGCCGCCGACGGTGCCGAAGGCGTAGGCGCCGTCCGCGAGCCGCCGGCCGGAGAAAAGGCGTGTCGCCCGCATTGCCTCGGCGGCGGCGTGAGTCCACGGCGTCGCCGCGCCGGCGCGGTCGAGCAGGAACAAACCGTCCGTGCCGAGCGCGAGCAGCGCCACGGCGTCGGTGCCGGCGGGCGGCGGCAGCAGGAAGGTGAACTGTGCTTTCTTCATCGCCTCGGGCTGTGCCCAGGCTTCGAACTCCGCGCCGCGCAGCCGCCGGATGCCCTCGGCGCCGCGCAGCAGGTAAACCTCGTCGCCGACCACATCGACGACGTTGCGCCGCTCGGGCGGGAAGGTCCACGCGGTCAGCCGTCCGCCCTGCCAGCGGAACACCGCGCGATCCGCGGCGTAGAACACCGCGTCGCCGTGCGCCACCACGCGCCGGGCGAGCCCGATGGGTTTGAGCGCGGCGTCGACGTGTTCCATGAGCGAGTGGTAAACCGCGCGCCCGTCCGCCTCGCGGCGGATGAAGCCGAACTCGTCCTCGCCCGCCACGTAGAGGGCGCCGTCCGCGCCGACGGCCATCTGGCGCACGAACGAAGTCGGCACGCGCACGTCGCCCCACTCGCGTCCGTCGAAATGCACCGCGCCGCCCGCGCTGCCGAACCACAGCGCGCCGTCCGGCGCCTGTTGTCCGCACCAGACCTGGTAGTGTGAACGATAATCCTTGGCGCTGAATCGCTGAAGCAGCGGCCGGCCGGTGTCGTGCGCCGCGAACGCGGAGCAACCGATCAGGAAGAGCGCGCCGGACAGAACGCGGCGCCACCGCCGCAGGCGGTCGAGGGGGTTACGCATGGCGGCCATGTTGGCAGCCGGCCGGACACGGTCAACGGACGGAGCGCCACGCTGCCTACGCGTTCATGCGTAAACTCTTTCTGAAAGGCCTGCCGCCCCGTGCGCGCGACTGCGCTTCACGAAAGCGCGGCGCGGAGGAGCCGGCGCGCTTCTTCCAAGCGGTAGGCTGCTGCTGCTGCCTCAATACCGGCCAGGGCGGACGCCGCCTCCGGATGCGTCGTGCGGGCGGCGGCGAGCGCGGCGCGCAGCGCTCCGACGTCGCCGCTGTCGGCATGAGCCAGCAATTCCGTCGCGAGTGTGACGGGCAGCTTGGCTGCGGAGACCGCCGACGCGGAGGCGTCGGACGCGGCATCGCCGCGGCGCCAGCGCAGGTCGAGCAGTTGGGCGAGCAGCGCGTGCAGTTCGGATTCGGCGAAGGGCTTGGGCAGGAAGTGCGGGCAGCCGAGCCGTTGCGCCGCCTCGCGGTCGAAGGTCAGCACCGAGGCGGAGGTGAACACGATCGGCAGGGCGCGCGTGTCGTCGCGCTGCCGCAGCCGGCGGACGAGTTCGAGCCCGTCGATGCCGGGCAGACGCACGTCGAGGAAGGCCAGCGGCGCGGCGAGTCCGCCGGGCGCGACGGCGAGCATCTCCTCGGCGCTGGCGAATTCCACGACGTCGAAACCGAGCGGCGTGAGCAGGTCGGCGAGGAGGGCGCGGTTGATGCGGTTGTCGTCCACCACGAGCACGCGCTGGCGCGGGCCATCGTAGCCGGCGAGCGGTTGCGCCGCGGCGTCGGGCCGGTCGGGCGCGCCCGTCTCCGGCAACGGCAGGGCGAAGGAGAAGCGGCTGCCTTGTCCGCGCTCGCTCTCCACCTGCAACTCGCCGCCGAGCAGGCGCACGAGGCGTTGGCTGATGGCGAGACCGAGGCCCGTGCCCGGCTCGGCGGGCCGCCCGTCGCGGGCCTGCTCGAAAGGCTGGAACAACCGTGCGCGATCCTCCGGGCTGAGACCCACGCCGGTGTCGGCGACCGTGAAGCGCCACTCCGGCGGCGCCTCCGCGGGGCCGGCGGCGACACGCTCGACGCGCAGCGTGATCCCTCCCTGCCGCGTGAACTTCACGGCGTTGGAGAGGAGATTGTCGAGCACCTGGCGGAGTTTCTGGGCGTCGCCGACGACGAATTCCGGCAGGCGCTCCGGCGTCTCGACCGCGAAGCCGAGCCCGCGGTTCGTCGCGGCGGCCTCGTGCGTCAGCGTGAGTTCGCGCAGGAGTTGGGAGAAGTGGAGCGGGGCGTCGTGGCGCTCGAGCTTGCCGGCCTCGATCTTGGAGAAATCGAGCACCTCGTTGATCATGCGCAGCAGGTGCTGGCCGCTGGCGTGCACGATCGCCATGCGCTCGCGTTGCGGGCCGGCCATGGCGCGGTCCTTCAGCAACACCTGCGAGTAGCCGATGATGCCGTTGAGCGGCGTGCGCAGCTCGTGGCTCATGTGCGCGAGGAAGTCGCTCTTGGCGTGGCTCGCGGCCTCGGCTTCGTCGCGCGCCGCGGCCAGTTCGACAGTGCGCTGGGCGACGAGGCGTTCGAGGCGCGCCTGCTCGCGTCGGGCGGCGGCGAGCCGCCAACGCGTGAAGCCGGCGACGCCGAGCAGGCCGAGCAGGGCGTAGCCGCCCCAGGCCCACGGCGTCGCCCACCACGGCGGCAGCACGATGAAGGCCGCGTGCAGCACGGGACCGCTCCGCTGCTGCGCATCGAGCTCGCGCACCTCGAAGACGTATTCGCCGGCGCTGAGACCGTTGAACACGATCTCGGGGCGCTTCGTCGGTTCGCTCCAGTCGTCGTTCCATCCGAGCAGGCGCGTCTGATAACGGGCCTCGCCCAACTCGGTGCGCGGCGCGGCGAACTGGAACGCGAGCGTGGCGCGGCCCCAGGGGAATTCCAGCGTCTCGCCCGCGCGGGGCAGCGGTTGCGGCGCGCCGCCGCGGGTGATGCGGCGCAGGAGCGGCGGCGCGGCGGGCGGCGGAGCTTCGCGCAGCTCCGCGAGGTCGAGGCGCGCGATGGCGCCGACGCCGCGCATCCAGTAAACGTGCGGCTGGTTGGCATCGGGCACCACCTCGTGCGCGGCGAGCGGGCCGACCGCGGCGGGGATGTCCTCGGGCAACGGTTTCCATTGCGCGGGCCCGTCGGGCGGAAACACGTAGCGGCCCATCGCGTGGCGGCGTCCCGCGACGCGGCCCTCGGGGAAGACGATGCACCACATGCCGTCGGGGCCTTCGTCGGACACGGCGTAGAGCTGGCCGGAAGGCGTGATGCTGCGGTCGTAGCGCGCCGCAGGCACGAAGCGCTCGGCGGCGAAATCATACGTGAACACGCCGTGCGGCGTGAAGGCCGTCAGGCCCACCGAGGTGTTGGTGATGACCCAGAACGGATCCTCGCGCACGGGCCACCCTGCGACCTGCTCGAAAGGCACCGCCTCCGCGCGGCTCCAGTCGGGCGCGCCGTCCGGCGTGCGCGGCGCGCGGATGCGCCAGCCGAGACCCGAGGTGTTGCGCGCCCAGAGTGTGCCATCGGGCGAGACCTCGAGGGCGGCGACCGGTTGCGTGAAGCCCGCTGCGTAACCTTCCAGCCGCCACGCACCGTCGCGGTAGAGCGCGCTGCCGGCGCCGCGCTGGGCACCGAAGTAGATGCGGTCGGGGTTCTGCGCGTCGGGCCGCAGCGAGAAGAACATGTCGTCGGTCTGCAGCACCTGCACCGCGCGGCCGTCGCGCACGGTCTTGAAGCCGCCGGTCGAGGGGTAGATGCGGCCGGAGGAATGGAAGACGGGGTCGCCGTGGAAATCCGCCGCGGCCGAGACGCGCGTGATGCGGGCGAATTGTGGCGTGGCCGGATCGGCGGCCTGCACGCTCATCACGCCGCCGGTGCCGCCGAGCAGGACCTTGTCCTCGGCGCGGCGCATCGAGCGCAGCGCGGACGGATCGATGCCGAGCCGCGTGTCGAAGAGCGTGAACGCCGCCGGCCAGGCAAAGGTCGCCATGCCGTGCATCGTGCAAATCCAGATGCGGCCGTCGCGGTCGGCGCCGAGGCCTTCGACGAAGTTGCTCGGCAGACCGTGGTCGACCGTGAGCTGGCGCGCGCGCGTGCCGTCGCGGGAGATGAGGATGAGCCCGTCGCTGAGCGTGCCGATGGCGAGCGTGCCGTCGCTCAACGTGAGCGCGCAATAGAGCTGCGCCTGCGCGAGGATGGCATCGGCCGGTGTGCGCCAAGGCGCGAGTTTGCCGTCCGGACCGGGCGTGAACAGCCCCAGCGCGCTGATGCCGAAGATCGGCCGGCCGTCGCCGGCGGCGGCGATGAAGTTTACACGTTTGCCGTCGAGCCACGGATCGTCGAGCACGGTTTCCCAGGTGTCGCCGCGCAGCTCGTGCACCGTTTTCTCGCCCATGCGGCGCGCCCAGACGCGGTCGCCGAGCTGGTTGAGGCGCAGCGCGGCCTTGCCGGGGAAGGGCCAGAATTTCTCCGCGCGCCCGTTCGCCCAGCGCACGACCCCGTGGTTAGTTGAAAGGAGCAGCGCGCCGTCGTGCACGGCGAATTCCGTGAACAGGCTGAGCCCACCGGCCTCCGCGGGGAGTTGCTCGACGATGGAGTTGAGCTCGAGGTTGCCCGCCGCATCGTGACCGATCCAGCCGACCCGCGTCGTGGACGACAGGTAAACCTTGCCGTCCGGCGCCTCCACGAGGCCGCGCACGGCACCGGAGTTGAGCAGGAGGTTTTTCCAGGCCGAGCCGTCGAACTCCGCCAGACCGCCGAAGTAGCCGAAGAAGCGCACGCCGTCGCGCCGCTGCGCCATGCTCCACATTTGGTAATGTCCGCCGTATTCCGACGGCGCGTAGGTGCGCAGGAGCGGCAGGCCCGCCTCGGGGTGGAAAAATCCCGTCACCGGCTCCGCCCATGCCGCCGCGCTGCCGAGGAGGAGGCAGAGCAGGAGTCGGCACGGTCGACGGTGACGCACGCGCCAAGGGTTTGGCGCGGGCGCAGGTGAGTCAACCGCCCGCTTGCCGCCGCGCGCCGTGTGACGCACACGCGCCACGCCGCGCCGGCTCAGGCGGCGGGCGGCTTGGGCAACAATTTCGCGACGACGACCAACAGGACGACCACGACGACCGCGAGCGCGATCCAGAACGCCACGCCACCGCGCAGCGAGGCGAGCAACGGCGCCGCTCGGTCCGTCGCGGGCGTTGCAGCGTCCGCGAGGCGGGCCGGATGCCGGTCGGCAGCGAGCAGTTGCCGCCCGACGAGGGCGAGATCGTAGCGCGGCGCGGTGGCGCCGGGCTTGCCCGCGTGGAGCGTCAGCGTCTCGCCGGCTTGGCCCTTGAAGACGAGCCGCACGACCGGATAGGTGGCTTGGAGCGCGCCGAGCTGGAGCGGGGGATTGTCGCCGTTGTCGATCTCGAGCGTGAGCAATTTCGTCTCGGGCGCGGTCTCAAGCGCGAGCGTGAAGGTGTCGGTCGCCGCAGTGTCCGGTGTGCGGGTCCACGTGGCTTGGCCGAGCGCTCGCTCGTAGGTGTCGCCGCGGCGGGTGGTGATCGTCTCGTGCACGCGCAGCGTGCGTTGGAACAGCGGGTCGGGAGAGCGGAAAACCAGTGCGCGCAACGGCAGCCGCGCGTGCGGCAGCGCGATCGTCCAGCGACCCACGGCGGGGCGGCGCGCATCGGTTGCGGGAGTGAGGGCGAGTTCGAGCTGGCGGGCGAGGGCGGGGCGCTCCAGCAGGTAAGGCACTTGTTTGCCGTCGCGGGCGAGGCGCAGGTCGGCGAAATCCGCGCGCGCTGCCGCCAGCGCGGGCACATCGAGTTCAAGTTCCTGCACGCCGGAGGCGGTGAGCGTGACGGTGCGGACGTGTGTCCAGCCGGTCGCGTCGAACGCGCCGCCGGTGGCGGAGGCTTCGGGCAGGGTGTCGGGCGGGCGGTGTCCGGGGTTGGCGCGTCGTTCGCCGAGCGTGAGTGCGACGGCCTCGGCGCGGCGCAAATCCTGGCCCAGCGCCGCGAGGTCGTAGCGCGGCGTGCGGGCCTGCGCGTGACCAGTGAGCACGGCGTAATCGCCGGCCGCAGGCGCGGCGAACACGAGCGCGGCGGGTGGCTGCCAGGCTTGCACGGCCGTGGGCTGGAGCGGCGGCGAATCGCCGTCGTGGATGTGCACGAGCAGCTCGCGCGTGGTGGGCGCGAAGTCGAGGGGTAGGCTCAGTTGCTCGCGCGGCGGCACGCCCGGGAGTTGCACGCGGTAGATGGTGCCGCGGGCGACGATGCGCTCGCTCGCTTCGCCGTCGCGCAGCTCGCGCTCGGCCACCGTCACTTGACGCGTGAAGAGCGGCTCGGGGGTGGTGAAATCCAGTCGCGCGAGCGGCACATGCCGGCCCGGCAGGGCGACCGTAAGCACAGTCTCGCCGGCGAACGCCTCGCGGCGCACGAGGCGCGTCTCCACGGGTTGCAACGCCGCCGGCTCACCCGCGGCGGGCTCCAGCCAGACGCTGGTGATGGTCAGGGCCGGCGAGCGGAAATCGTCGAGCTCCAGCCGCACGTAGGCTGCGCGGCGACCTTGCAGGTCCACGCGCAGGTTCTCCGCGCCGGCCTGCCGGAAGAGCGGCAGGCCCCGGTCGATCGTTGTCCACGTCTCGCCGTCGTCGGAGATCTCCACGTTCGCGGCCTTGAGGAACAGCCGGGCCGGCGTCTCGATCCGCAGCACGGCGAGCGGGCCGTCGATGCCGGTGGCGATCGTCGTCTGGGAGAAATTACCGTGCAGGCGCGTGGTCACTTGCGCGGCGCGCTGGGGTTCGGGCCGGTGCTCGCGTTCGATCGTGAGCAGGTAGGCCTGTTCGCGACCGTCGGCGTCGACCACGCGCCAGTCGCGCTGGTCCGCCTCGCCGCCGTCAAAAGTTGCGGGCGTCGGCGCGACGCGCACGAGGCCCGGTGCGGCGACGGTGAAATCCTGCCGGTGGCGCCAGTCGGCGGGTTGGAGCGCGGCGGTCGCCGCGAGCGGGGCGGCGAGCAGCAGGCAGGCGAGGCTAGGGCGACGGAGGAGTTTTCTCATGGCCGGGCAGGAAACGTTGGTAGGCGAACGACGCGAGGATGGCGATGACCGCCACGGCGAAGAGAGCGCCGATGCGATAGAGCGCCTCGAGGCGCGCGAGGTCGTGCAGGAACAATTTCAGCAGCGCCACGCCCAGCAGACCCAGCGCGGCGTAGCGGGCCATGCGTTGCTGTTGCCAGATGCCGGCGCCGAGCAGGCCGAGAGCGAAGAGCGCCCACGCGATCGTGTAGGACATGTCGCGCGCGAAATTCCCGCCGAACTGGAACGTCAGCACGCTCGCCCCCGCCGGCGTGAAGGCGTCCGCGATCTCGATGTTCACGAGCAGGAACGCCAGCACGACGCCCAGCGCGCGCAGCAGGCCCGGCAGCGAATGGCCCCGCACGCGGTCGTGCGGCGGACGGAGCAGCGCGGCGCCGGCGAAGAGCGCCAGCGTCACGAGTCCGTAGGCGTAGAGATACCAGTTGAGGACCGGCGTGTCGCTTCGCGCGTGGTAGGAGAGCACCGCGGGATTTAGCGCCAGGCGGGCGAACGCGACGAGCAGCAGCACGACGCCCGTGCCGAGCAAGCCCCGATGCGGCACGCGGTGGAACAGCCACAGCAGCGCCACGCCTTCCAGCGCCCACGCGATCGTCACCCACTGGCGCTCGAATTGCACGGGGAAGACCAGCGTGATGAAGAGCAGCGCGATCGCGCCGAACCACGCGAGCTGGTTCAGCCGGTGGGGATTGTCCGCCCCGCTGAGCCGTAGCACGCCGACGAGGCTGAGCAGTGGCGCGAGCGCGAAGATTGTGGGGATGAGGCCCGGCACCGCGAGCGGTCCGGCGGCGTCGAGCAGGCGGTAAACCAGCGGGAATTGCGCCACGCCCGCGAGCGCGGCCACGGCCCACGGCCCCGTCGTGCGCGCGAAGCTCCGCGCGAAGACGAACGGATACACGGTAAACACGGCGTAGAAGCCCGCATACCAGAGCAGAGGCCCGCGCGCCGCGTCCGCCGCGAAGTGTCGCGCGTGCCACGTGTATTCCAGCGCCGCGACGCCCGCGAGCGCACACGCCGGCAGCCAGGCCGCCGCGAGCAGACGCGCCAGCCCGAGCGTCAGCACGGTAAGCAACAGCGCGAGGCCGAAGAGCAGCGACGGATCCGGCACCGCCAGTCGCGCGCCCACCATCACCAGCAACAGAAATGGCAGCAGCGAGGAAAACGCTGGCAGCTGCGCGCGCGGCCCGCCCAACGCGCGGAGCCACGGCGGGCTATCGCTTTCGGCCAGTTGCGCGCCGAGCCGGCGGGTCAGCCACAACGTCGCGGCGAAGAAGAAAACGGCGAAGCCGCCGAGCACGGCCAGCAACGCGGGCTCGAGCGGGACGTCGGCCGGGCCGCCTATCAAACTCACGCCGGTCACGATGAAAGTCAGCACCAGCACGGCGGCGATCCCGGTGAGCGAGGCGGTGGCGATGGCGAGGCCGATCGCCAGCACGTCGACCAGCAGCACGGCGGGCCAGAGCAGCCAAGGAGTCGGGCCGAGGTCCGCCAACGGCAGCAGCATGAGCACGAGCGTGAGCGGCGGGAAGAGCTGGCTCCACCACGCGGGCGATGAGGCCGGCCGGCGTCGTTCCAACAGCAGCGGAAAGGCCGTGTGCAGCCCCGCGAAGACGAGATAAGCCGCCAGCGCCCACGGCAGCGTCTCGGGTGTCACGCGCGTCAGGCTCCACAATGCGAACAGCGCGAATGCGATCATGCCGCCGAGGAAATGCAGTCGGGGCAACGTCTCCTCCCGCCACGCGAGCGCGAGCAGGATGGCATCGAGTGCCAGCACGTAGCCGAGAAAAAGCGGCGCGTTGCCCGCCACCGCCGGCATGCCGAGGAAGAACAGCGCAAAGCCGAACCCCGCCAGCGGCAGCGCCGCGGCGGTCGACGTGTAGGAACGGTCATGGGCGGAGCGGCGGCGCGCCAGTTCCAGCGCCACGAAGTAGAGCGCGCTGAACGCCAGCGCGACCGTCATCGCGACCGGCGCCTTCGCGACCGTGAGGAATTTCTCCGCCCAGGCGACCAGCATCACGAGCGTGCCGGCTGCGCTCAACGGCACGAGGTAGCGCCAGCCGGTGCGCAGCGCGACGGCGACGAGACCGGCATCGAGCAGCGCGAGGTAGCCGAAGAGGCCCGGAGGATTGTCCTGCCCGGTGGACAACAGCACCGGCGTGAGAAAGCCGCCGAGCAGACCGAGAATCGCCACGACCGGCGCCGCAAGGCGCACAGCGAGCAGGAAGGCCGCCGCGGTGATCAACACCATGAGCAGGAAGGTCGGCACCGGCCCGAAAAACGCGAAGTGGTAGATCGAGTTGCACGCGAACGTCACGGCGTAGAGCGACACCACGCCGGCGCCGATCAGCGTCTGGCAGGTGATGCGGTAGCGCTCCCGGTCGAGCCGCAGCCCGCCGACGATGAGCCCGGCACCGAGCAGGAAGCCGAGCGCGACACGCACCTCCGGCGGGACCAAGTCGTGCTCGAAGGAATATTTCACGAAGAACGCCACGCCGAGGAACAGCGCGAGGCCGCCAAGCCACGCGAAGAGCTTCGCGCCCATAAATTGTTCCCAGTCGATCGTCGGCAACATCCGCGCGGGCGGCGCCGCGGGCGGTGCGGGTTCGGCGGGCACAACGGGCGCAAACGGTTTAAAGGGCGCGACGATGACAGGTGGCGCGTCCGGTTCCTGCGGCGCGGTCGCGTGCGCCGGCGGTGGTGGAGTCGCAGCGATGCCCGGGACGGAAGGAGGAGAAACCGGGAGTGCCGGCGCCGGCGAGGGGACGGCGGCGCCCACGCTGGGGATTGCCGCTGCGCTGGCGGGCACAGTCGCCGGCGTGACGACCGCGGTGGCGCTCGGAGCCGCAGTGGATTCACGCGCAGTGGGCGCGGCCTGCTTCAGGCTTTCGCGCAACGCGCGCACCTCGCGTTGCACTTGGTCCAGCTCGTAGGCGAGTTCGTCGTGTTCGCGTTTGGTGCGGCTGAATTTGATGAACGTCCAGATCGGCAGCACCACAAGCGCTCCGACCAGATAGACGACGAGCAGGATGATGAGGGATTCCATGCGGTGCGCAGCGGCGGCAGAATTCTCCGCGAAACGCGCCAGCGAGGCAAGCCGGCGCGGGCGAACATTCGTGCGCGAACGTGCGGCGCAGCGTGCGAAAGCCGCGCCGCGCACGCAGAGAATCCAGCAATTTGCACTGCGCACGCGCAATCACCCGCTGCCCTGTTGGGTGGTATTACTTATTCGATGAATCGCGCTTGCCGCGCGTGAAATCGGGAGGCGTGATGCGCGCATGAGTCTCACGGTCTGGGCCAACCACGAGCTTCGACCCGGTGCGCGCGAGCTGTTCTACGACAGCCTCGCCCGCCTCGGTTGTCGCGTGCTGCAATCCGCGAAATCCTCGCGCTCAGTCCTGACTCCGGGCGAGCCTGATCCGCTGTTGGCCGAGGCCGACATCGCCTATGGGCAACCCGATCCGGTCGACGTGATGCGGCATCCGCGCTTGCGTTGGGTGGCGGTCTCCACGGCGGGCTACACGCGCTACGATCGCGACGATTTCCGGCAGGCGATGCGTTCGCGGGGCACGCTGGTGAGCAACGCCTCGAGCGTCTTCGCCAATCCCTGCGCCGAGCACGCGCTGGCCATGATGCTGTGCTTCAGCCGCGAGTTGCCCGGCTACATCCTGAACAAGACCGGTGCCCGCGCGTGGAACTACGCCGAGGGCCGCTACACAATCCAGACGCTCACGGGCAGGACGGTGGTGTTACTTGGCTACGGCGCGATCGCGAAGCGCCTCACGGAGCTGCTCGCGCCGTTCCGCTGCCGCGTCATCGGCGTGCGTCGTGCTCCGCGCGGTGACGAGGGCATTGAGATGGTGCGCGAGGCGGACGTGGCGACCGTGCTCCCATTGGCCGACCACGTCGTCAACTGCCTGCCCGATGCGGCGGGCACGCGGCACTTCTGCAACGAGCGGTTTTTCGGCGCGCTGCGCCGCGGCGCGTATTTCTACAACATCGGGCGCGGCTCCACCGTCGATCAACTGGCGCTCCTTCTCGCGCTGCAAAGCCGTCAGGTCGGTGCGGCCTTCCTCGATGCGCTCGATCCCGAGCCGCTGCCGCCCGAGCACGCGTTGTGGAACGAGCCGCATTGCCACATCACGCCGCACCTCGCCGGCGGGCATCGCGAGCAGGATGAGAACCTCGTGCGGCATTTCACGGATAACCTCGGGCGTTTCCTGCGACAGGAGCCGCTGGTCGATCGCATCGTCTGAGCGGTCGTTTCGCGGGGACGGCCGCGCAACCGCGCCGTGCGCTTCGGATGCGGCCGGCTCCGGCGCGCGGCTACGCAGCTCTGCGTATGGTTGGGTGCGGCGACGCGTGCTACAACAGGCGCTCGCGCGGCCTGTCGCGCGAGCAACCTTCAATCCGTTACCCCATGTCCCGGTCCCTGCGTCCTCTCGTTCTCGCCGCGTTGTTCACGACGGCTTCCCTGCCGGCCTTCGCCCTCTCCGCGGGTGACGCGGCCGACATCGCCCGCGCCCAGAAGGTCATCACCCAGGTGCTGAAGGTCGTCGAAAAATACCAGCAGTCCACCGTCACGCTGCAGGCCCCCGCGCCGATCGCGGGCAGCAAGGGCAAATACCTCCTGCCCTACAAGGCCGACGGCCAGATGACCGAGTGGGCCGGCAAGATCCTCAACGTCGCCGCGAGCAAGATCGTGGGCGAGAAGGTCGGCGAGAAGGCCACCGAGGCCGTCGCCTCCAAGGTTCCCTTCGGCGGCCTCGCCGGCGGCTTGCTCAAGAAGAAGTCCAAGGAAGTGACCGCGCAGGCCTTCCTCGGCGGACCGGAATACCTGAAGAAAACCTCCGATCTCTCCTTCGACAATCTCACGGACTACGCGCTCTACCTGCACGTGCAGCACAGCAACTCCGCCAATTACCAACAAGCGCTCGCCGCGGCGATGGCGCTCTACCCTGACCTCGAAGGCTCCTTCGAGGGTGCGATCAAGAACGCTTATCGCACGCAGGCCGCGAGCGCCGCGAAGGCCGCCGCTGCTGCGGCCAAGACTTCGAACTGAACCCGGACCGGCTTCCGCCCGTCCGGCCCGGCGGTGCGCCGCCGCCCGGACAGGGCGGCAGCGCGGGATGAGGCGGGGCGCGGCGCGGACGATCCGCCGCCGCCGCGTCGATTCATCAGGCCTTCGGCGGGCCGACGAGTTGCTCGTAGGCCGCGACCAGCGTCGTGTAGAACAGCGGCGCCGTCAGCACGTAGCCGATGCCGACGAGAATGAGGCCGAGCGAAGACAGCAACGCGGCCACGATGATGAGAAGAAGCATCATGAACCAGTTGGCGGTGATGACGCGGCGGCTGACTTCCATCGCGGGCCAGAACTCCAGCTTGTGATCGAGGATGAGCAGATAGACGAATTGGTAGGCCACCGCGAGGTAGATGGCTGGCAGGATGAGCGCGAAGACGCCCAGAATCACGAACACCGTTACCAGCAGGCTCGCGATAATGAGCGCACCGGTCATGCTTGAGAAACCGACGAAGCAGTCCTCGAACGCGGCGGGTTCGCCGCGCAGCTTGCGGAGGATGTAGAGTTGCAGGCCGCCGGCGAGGATGCCGAGCAGCAGCAGGCCCGCGATCGGGATGAAGTTCGCGGCGGCGATGAGGATCGTCATCACGAACGTGACGCCGACCAGCGGCCAGAAGTGAGCCTTCAGGAGTTCCCAGCCGCGGCCGAGAGCGGCACCGAGATCGAGCTGGGCGTTGCGCGCCAACAGGGCGTCGGCGTAGGCCTTCGGGTCGGTCGGGCCGGTGGCGGGCGGGACGAATTCCGCGCGCGGCGCACTGGCGCCGGTGGAGCCGCCGAAGAGTCCGGCGAATTCCGGCAACGAGCCGAGCGTGCTCCACGCGACTTCGCCTTCGCGGCGGCATTGCGTCTGGGCGTTGGCCCGGCCGCTCGCGATCCATTCCCGCAGTTTCTCGGCCGTAACCGGCCCGTATTCCTTCCCGTCAGCGCCGATGATGGTGAACATGGGCGACGGAATTAGCTGTCGCGCCCGGGAGCGTCAACGCCGCGCACGAGCAGGTTTCAATTCCAGCGCCGCAACGGCAGGGTAGGGTCGACGAACGCCGTCGAGAGGGTTGGCTCGTTGCGCAGGAAAGCGGGGTTCGGCGACCCCGCCCTACACCCGGTTCCGTTTGCCGCCGGCTCGCGCGAAAGGAGGTGGGCTGCCGCCGCTCAGTCTTCGCCCTGCTTGTCGCGGATGCGCTGGCGGAGCTGCTTGGTGACTTTTTTCCACTCCGACTTGTGCTTCTGCGAGGCGCGGCGGTCGACGCGGCGGACCTCGAAGGCGGTCTCACGCCGGAGACGTTGGTAGCTGTTCCAGCGCGAAAGATCGAGGGAGCCGTCGGCCAGCGCGGCGGCCACGGCGCAACCGGGCTCGGTCGTGTGGGCGCAGTCGGTGAACTTGCAGCGCAGGATGAGCTGGCGGATGTCGGCGAAGACGTCGTCGACGGCCTCGTCGGCCTGCCAGGGCTGGAGCTCGCGCATGCCGGGCGTGTCGATGATGAGCACGCCGTCGGGGGAGAGAATGAGCTCGCGCTGCGTGGTGGTGTGCCGGCCCTTGCCGTCGATATCGCGGACTTCCTGGGTGAACTGGACCTCCTCGCCGACGAGTTCGTTGATGAGGGTGGATTTGCCGACGCCGGAGGAGCCGAGGAAGGCGACGGTGGTGCGGGGCTGGAGCCAGGCGCGGAGGGGTTTGACGCCACCGCGCTTGAGCGCGCTGGTGACGACGATGGGCACGTCGCGGGCGATGGCGGCGACCTCGGCGCGGAGGGCTGCGGCCTCGCGGCTGAGGTCGGACTTGTTCAGCACGATGACGGGCTGGGCGCCGCTGCTCCGGGCGGCGGCGAGGTAGCGCTCGATGCGGCGGAGGTTGAAATTGGCGTCGAGGGAGCTGACGAGGAAGACGGTGTCGACGTTGGCGGCGACGACTTGCTCGATCTGCTGCTCGCCGGCGGCTTTGCGGGAGAATTTGGTCCGTCGGGGCAGGACGGCGTGGATGAGGGCGCGGGTGTCGTCGCCGGGCAGCGGCTCGATCACGACCCAGTCGCCCACCGCGGGCATGGCGGAGATGCCGGTGGTCTCGTTGAGGAACTTGCCGGTGCACTCGGCGAGCCGGGCGGTGTCCGGGGTGGTGACTTCCCAAAAGCCCTTCAGCTGAAGGGTGACGCGCGCGGGCTCGCGCCCCGCCGCGGTGTGCGGCGCGAAGGCGGTGGCCCATTCGTCGGTCCAGCCGAGGTCGGCGAGCGTCATGAAATCAGTCTGGCAGCGTGGGTTAGGTGGGTGCAATGGTGCACTTGCCGGTGGCTGCAAACGATGCGCACCCTTGGGCAAGCAATGCAGGGGTTGCAAGGGCCGGGGGGAGTATTATGTTGGCATGCTCAAGCTGGATGCCACCCCTGCGAGTCACTCCCTGACCGCACCAAAGCCCATGCCGACTACGCCCACTCCCAAAAACCCGACTGTCCGCAATCCCGGCGCTTGGCGCTACCAGTCGAATGATCGCCCTTGGCTGATGTTGGCGATAGGTCTGATCGCTTCGGCGTCATTCCATGTCGTTCTTCTCTATGGGTTTAATGGACCTCGCAAGGTCATCAAGGTCGCTCCGGTCGAAGAGGTTGCCGTCGTGCAAATCGCCATGCCGGACCTGAAGGAAGAGGAGCCGGAGACCGTGCAGGAACTCGGCGAGGTCGCCGACGAAACCCCGGCGATGGCGGTGCCGATGCTGGCGGATGCCCCGTCGGTCACCGTGAGCGCCTTCGTGCAGCCGCTGCAATACGCCCCGGACGTCACCAGCAATTTGCAGGCGGCTAAGGTTACGCAGATCCCGGTGAACATCGCTCGCGGCGGTCGCACCATGCAGAACCTCGGCAAGGTGTTCGAGATCTCCCAGCTCGACCGCCAGCCCTCGCCGATCGCGCAGCCTGCGCCGAACTTCCCGTTCCAGATGAAGCAGCAATACACGCAGGCGACCGTGATCGTGGAGTTCATCGTCACCGAAAATGGCGACGTGGTGAACGCCACCGCGCAGCCGTCCGTGCATCGCGACTTTGAGGACGCGGCCATCATCGGCGTGAGCAAGTGGAAGTTCCGTCCCGGCATGAAGAGCGGCAAGCGCGTGAACACCCGCGTCCGTATTCCGATCAACTTCACCGTCCAAGACGAGGAATGAGCGGGGCTCCCGCGTCGGGCGACTGGCGCGCCGGCGCTTCCGTTGACTACCTCCCGCCCGGCCGACCGGGCGGGGCGCAGGTATCTGCGTAGTTTCTGCAACTGCGCGCGGCCGGGGTGTGTTGTCAGGGCAACCACCACCCAGGCCTCGCCATGCTTTCCGATCTCCGCCTCGCCGCGCGGACTCTCGCCCGGAGTCCGCTGTTCACCTTGGTCGCCGTCTTCACGCTCACGCTCGGCATCGGTGTGAACACCGCGATGTTCGGCATCGTCAACGCGGTCGTGCTGCGCGGCCTGCCGTTTCCCGAGCAGCACCGCGTCCTGCACGTCGAGAACAACAACCTCAAGGCGGGCATCGACAGCATGGGCATGTCGTCGGACGACTTCCGCGACCTCCGCGCCGGGCAGAGCTCATTCGAGGATCTCGCCGCGTATCAGGAGCGGACTTTTAACATCAGCAGCGAAGGTGCCGATCCCGAGCGCGTCACCGGCTGCGCCATCACCTTCAGCGGTCCGGGCATGCTGCGCGTGCCGGTGCTGCACGGCCGCTGGTTCCTGCCGACCGAGGGTGAGCCCTCGGCCGCCCCCGTCGTCGTGCTCGGGCACTCGCTCTGGCGCGACCGTTTCAAATCCGATCCCGCCACCCTCGGCCGCAGTGTGAAGGTGAACGGCGAATGGGCCACCGTTGTCGGCGTCGCGCCCGCGGATTTCCGTTTTCCGGAGGAGTCCGATGCCTGGATGCCGCTCCGCCAGATGCCGGACGAGAAACGCGACAACCGCTATTGGGAAGTCATGGGACGTTTGAAGGACGGGGTCTCACTCGAGGTTGCCCGCGCCGAGATCGCTGGTCTCGCCCGCCAGCTGGAGACCGCCCACGCCGACACGAACCGCGACGTGGGCGTGACGGTGAAGCCTTTGCGCGACGAGTTCATCGACGACGAGACGCGCCAGCTCATGGGCCTGATGTTCGGCGCGGTGTTCCTTGTCATGCTCATCGCCTGCGCCAACGTCGCCAATCTCCTCCTCGCGCGCGCCGCCGTGCGCGGCAAGGAGATCGCGGTGCGCTCCGCCCTCGGCTCCGGCCGCCGCCGCCTCGTGCAACTGCTGCTCTCCGAGGCGCTGCTGCTCTCGTCCGCCGGCGCCGCGCTTGGCCTCGGCCTCGCCTATGGGCTCATGGCCATCTTCAACCACTACGTCGAAGGCACGTCGCCGCCTTACTGGATGGTGTTCGACATCGACGCCACGGGCATCGCCTACGTCGTCGGCCTCGCGCTGTTCTCCTGCTTCGCGGCCGGCCTCTGGCCGGCGTGGCGCGCGTCGCGCAGCGACCTCGTCACCGTGTTGAAGGACGGCGGACGCGGCTCGACCGGTTTTTCGCTCAGCAAGTTCACGCGCGCGATGGTCGTGGGCGAGGTCGTGCTGTCGTGCGTGTTGCTGGTGCTCTCCGGACTCTACGTGCGCTCGGTGATGGCGATCCAGTCCACCGACATCGGTTACCGCACCGCGGGCATCTTCACGAGTCGCATCGGCCTGCCCGAGGCGGAGTTCAAGACCGCCGACGTGCAGCGCGAGTTCTACCGCCAGCTTGTCGAGCGTCTCGCCGCGCGCCCCGAGATCGAATCCGCCGCCATCGCCTCGGCCCAGCCGACGTGGAACAACCGCAACGTGATCGTCATTGACGGTCGGCCCGCCGGCCCGGATGCGCCGCGCCAGTTCGCCACGGAAGTCGGCGTCTCCGGCGGCTATTTCGACACTCTCGGCATCAAGCTGCTGCAAGGGCGCATCTTCGACGATCGCGACACCGCCTCCGCGTTGCCCGTGGCGATCGTGAGCTCGCGCTTCGTGGAGCGGTATTGGCCCGGCGAGAATCCGCTCGGCAAGCGCTTCGCCTACGGCGACGGCAGCAAGCCTGCCGACTTGAAGTGGCTGACCGTCATCGGCGTCGTCAGCCCGACGCTGCAGGGAAATTTCCAAGGCGAATGGAGCAACATGCCTCAGGCCTACGTGCCGTTCGCGCAGCGCAACGAGGCGCGCTTCATGACGGTCTTTGCCCGGGCCCGCACGGGCGACGCGACCGCCCTCGCCCCGGTCGTGCGCGCAACCGTGCGCTCACTCAACGACGACCTCCCGATCTACTGGCCGCGCACGCTGGAGGCGATGGTCGCGCAGGCGAAGTTCTTCAAGCAACTCTTCGCCTGGATCTTTGGCATCTTCGGCGGCGTGGCGCTCGTGCTCTCGGGCGTCGGTCTCTACGGCGTCATGGCCTACAGCGTGAACCAGCGCACGCAGGAGATCGGCGTGCGCATGGCGCTCGGCGCCGCGCCCGGCGCCGTGCTGCGCCTCATCCTGCGCGAAGGCGGCCTGCGGCTTGCGCTCGGTCTGGCGATCGGGCTCGGCCTCGGGTTCCTCGCCGGGAAATTGCAGACGAATTTCCTCTACGGCGTCACGCCGACGGATCCGGCCACATTCCTCGGCGTCGCGCTCACGCTCGGCACCGCCGGCTTGCTCGCTTGCCTCGTCCCCGCGTTGCGCGCCGTGCGCGTGAATCCCGTCGAAGCGCTGCGCAGCGAGTGAGCGCGACGCACCGGCGCCGCCGGCCCTCGCGAATTACTCCTGCCGCCGCGATTCCGTCTTAGGCAGCGTGCTTGCACGCGCTCGTGCACTCGCGGCGCAACCAAGGTCGCAGCCTGCGGCGACGAAGCAAGGGGCGCGAGCAAGCTCGCTGCCTACGGCGACAACGCAATGACGCGTGCCAGGCCGCGGCTCGTCGCGGTTGAAATCGCGGCCTGCTGCGCGCTCGCGTCTCAGCCCAGCGCCTGCGCGAGATCGGCGCGCAGGTCGTCCACGTGTTCGAGACCGACCGAGAAGCGCAGCAAGCCCGGCGGCGTCACGGAATCAGGCCCTTCGACCGGACGGCGATGCTCGATCAGGCTCTCCACGCCGCCGAGGCTGGTGGCGGGCGTGATGAGCCGCACGCGGCCGGCGACGGCCTTGGCCGCGTCGTGGCCGCCGCGCACCTCGAATGAGATCATGCCGCCGCCTGCGGTCATCTGGCGCGCCGCGACGGCGTGGTGCGGATGCGAGGCGAGGCCGGGATAATAGACGCGTTCCACTTGGGGATGCTCGGCCAGCCAAGTGGCGAGCGTGGCGGCCGTGGCGGATTGCGCCCGCACGCGCAGCGGCAGCGTGCTGAGGCTGCGCAACAGCAGCCAGCAATCGAACGGGGCCGGCACTGCGCCGCCGAGATTCTGCCACGAACGCAGGCGCGCGAGCAGCTCCGCCGGCGCGTCCGCACCGAGCACGAGGGCCCCGCCGAGCAGGTCGCTGTGGCCGCCGAGATACTTCGTCGTCGAGTGCAGCACGAGGTGCGCGCCGAGCGCGAGCGGCTGCGTGAGCACGGGCGTGGCCCAGGTGTTGTCGACGACGACGATCGCACCGGCCGCACGGGCGAGCTGCGCGGCGGCGGCGATATCGGAGATCTTCAGGCGCGGGTTGGAAGGCGTCTCGAGCCAGAGCAGGCGCGCGGGCCGCTGCAGAGCGGCGGCGACGGCGGCGAGATCGCTCGTGTCGACGAATTCCGGCACGAGGCCCCAGCGCGCGAACTCGTTTTTCGCGAGGTAACGCGTGCCGTGGTAGAGGTCGTCGGGCAACAGCACGCGGTCGCCCGGTGCGAGCGTGGCGAAGACCGCGGCGGCGGCGGCCTGACCGGAGGCGAAGGCGAGGGCCTGTGCGCCGCCTTCGAGCGCGGCGAGGGCGAATTCGACGGCGGCGCGATTCGGGTTGGAGGTGCGCGAGTAGATGTGGCCGCCGGGCAGCCGGCCCTGCTCGTCGCGGGCGAAGGTGGAGCTGAAGACGAGGTTCGGCGTGACGGCGCCGGTGGCCGGATCGGGCGCGCGGCCGGCGTGCACGGCGAGCGTTTCTGCGTGGCGGGAGACGGAGGGCATGAAGATCAGGATGACGGGGTGCAGTCGCGGAGGCAGCGGGCGAGGGCATCGCGCAGGTGCGTGAGTGCGCGCTCGACGTTGGCGCGCTCGGCGGCGGGCACGCAGCCGAGGAGCGAGACGGCGTTGGCGTTGAGCGATTTTTCGAGATTGGCGCGCTCTTTCCGGCCCTTGGCCGTGAGTTCGATCAGCCAGCTGCGGCCGTCGCCGGGATTGTCGACGCGGCGGATATGGCCGCCGTTCTCGAGGCGCGCGACGAGCCGACTGGCCCAGGTTTTCTCCAAGCCCATGAGCCCGGCGAAGGCTTGCACGGTAAGAGGTTCCGGCTGGGCGCCGAGCAACAGCAGCGCTTCGCATTCCTTCGCAGTCGCGTCGGAGCAGCAGGAGGTCATCGTGCGCTGCGCCTGCAGGAAGAGGCGCACGACGTCGCGGAGAAGAGCGTCGGTCTGCTGGGCGTTGGAAGCGGCGGAGCGGGCCATGCGGGGAAATTGGGGCGGCGCCTGCGTTTTGGCGAGCGCCGCGTGCCGGTGCGCCTCAGGCGCAGCAGGCGGAGCCGCGGCTGGCGACGACGGGACGGTTGTCGCCGTCGCACCCGCAGCCGGCGGACTCGGCAGGAGCGGAGGTGTCCGGCGCGGATGGCTCGGCGCCGTCGCAGCAGCCGCCAGTGAGCGAGGCGACGCGGCGCTCGGCGGCCTTGCAGCGCGTGCGGTCGGGCGTGAGCTCGACTAGGAGCCGGTCTTCGTGCGCGTGCGTCGCGGCGATGCTGTAGAGCGCAGCCGGGTGGTCGCCGAGGCTCGCGTGCACGCGGGCTTCCGTTTCGCCGTCGAGCAGGAGTTCCTTTTCCACCCGGTCGATGATGGCGGTGAACTTGCCGGCGGGCATGGGGTCGCGGCCGGGCAGGCCGCCGACGAGCGGCGGCACCCAGAGCTCGAACTGCGTCTCGGACCAGCGGTGCGTCATGGCGCCGCAATCCATCGTCTCGTAGCTGACGCGCTTCGCCTCCGTGAGGTGATAGCCGGAGGAGACGGACGCGTTGCCGGAGCGGAAAACGAGCGGGAGCGCGGGGTTGGCGCGAAGGGCGGACAGGAAGGCGGAGGTGTTCATGGCGTTTGGATGGGAGGGCGGGGATGAAGTGATGGTTGTTACTAGCAACCAAAATAAGAAAGTTGTCAACAGCAACTTTATTGAATGTGCGCGGCCCACCGACCGGAGCGCAGGCATGAAAAAGCGCGACCGCTGGGGTCGCGCTGGAGGAAACCGGCTCGGCCGGGCGTGATGGAAGGCGGGCTGCGTCAGTAGCCGATGGCAGCGGAGTCGCCCTTGCGGGGGTCGGCGGCGCCGTGGCGGAGGCCGTCGGCGTCGATGTAGATCGTCTCCGCGTCGCCCTGATAGGTCCCTTCGTAGGATTGGCGCATGCGCACGGTGTGTCCGCGGGCTTCGAGGGCGCGGATCGTGTCGGTCGACATGCTGAGCTTCTCGTAGGTGACCACGTCGGGCATCCACTGGTGGTGGATGCGCGGGGCTTCGACGGCTTGCATGGGCGTCATCTGGAAATCGACGACGTTACTGATGACTTGGAGAACGGTGTTGATGATCGTCGGGCCGCCGGGGCTGCCGGTGATGAGCACGAGACGGCCGTCCTTGAAGACGAGCGTGGGCGTCATGGCGGAAAGCGGGCGCTTGCGCGGGGCGATGGAGTTCACCTCGCCTTGGATGAGGCCGAATTTGTTCGGCGTGCCGGGCTTGGAGGTGAAGTCGTCCATTTCGTTGTTCATGAGAATGCCGGTGCCGGGGATGGTGACGCCGGAGCCGTAGGCGCCGTTGAGCGTGTAGGTGTTGGCCACGGCGTTGCCTTCGGAATCGACGATGGAGAAGTGCGTGGTCTCGAGCGATTCGGGAGCGGGCACGGCGGCGACGGCGGCCTTGCCGAGGCCGGGGGCGATCTCTGAGGCGGGCTTGGTGCGGTCGGGGTTGAAGTCGGCGAAACGCTGGCGCAGGTAGGAGGCGTCGAGCAGCTGCGCGACGGGCACGGGCGAGAAGTCGGGGTCGGCGAGGTATTCGGCGCGATCGCGGAAGGCGCGTTTCATCGCTTCGGTGAAGAGGTGGTATTTCGCCGACGAGTCGTGGCCGAGCGCGGCGACGTCGTGGGGCTCGATCATCTTCAGCATCTGGAGCAGGGCGATGCCGCCGGAGCTGGGCGGCGGCATGGTGACGATGTCGTGGCCGCGGTAGCTGCCGCGGAGCGGTTCGCGTTCGACGGCGCGGTAGTTCTTGAGGTCCTCAAGCGTGATGGTGCCGCCGTTCGCGGCCATGGCTGCGGCGATGAGGCGGGCGGTCTCGCCTTCGTAAAACTCACGCGGGCCGAACTTCTGCAGGCGGGTGAAGGTCTCGCCGAGGTCGCGTTGCACCCACCAGTCGCCGGTCTGCCAGAGGGCGCCGTCCTTGAGGTAAACGCGGCGCGACTCGTCGAAGCGCCCGAGGTGGCGGGCGCTGTTGCGCAGTCCTTGGGCGGTGGTCTGCGTCACGGCGTGGCCTTCGGCGGCGAGGCGGCGTGCGGGTTCGCAGACGTCAGCCCAAGAGACCTTGCCCGAGCCGTATTTTTCCAGGGCGAGCGCGAAGCCAGCGACCGAGCCGGGCACGCCGCTGGCGCGCCAGCCGACGGTCGAGGAACCGGGGCCGTTGATCAGTTCGCCATCGGGCCCGAGATACATGTCGCGCGTCGCGGCGGCGGGCGCGATCTCGCGGTAATCGATGATGTGCTGGCCGCCTTGGGCGAGGTGGATGACCATGAAGCCGCCGCCGCCGATGTTGCCGGCGACCGGATAGACGACGGTGAGCGCGAGGCCGGTGGCCACGGCGGCGTCGACGGCGTTGCCGCCCTTCTGCAGAATTTCCACGCCGGCTTGCGAGGCGAGCGCGTGCGCCGAGGTGACAACGCCGTGGCGGGCCTCGACGGCGACGCGCTGGGCGAGAAGGGCGGGGCCGCTCGCGGCGAGCAAGGCGCAGGCGAGCGTGAGACGGAGGGCACGCAGGGGATGAGGCAGCATGGGAGGGATTTTCCGCGCTAAAACCGCCCGCACAAGACCCATCGCCGGTGACGCTTACGCCCGTCGCATGGCGTAGGAATCGGACTTTTCCCGCCTCGTGCCTGCAACGCATCGGCACCCGCCTCCGTGTGTCCTCCACGGCAACGCCGCTTCCCGTTCCGGCATCGCCTGTCATGTCGCCGATCGCCGCCTGCTTGGCGTGGTCCGAAGCCGCGCGTCGCCCGGATACTTCGCCTTGTTCCGCTCCGGCGGCCAGTGCCGTGATGTTTGTAGTCTATTAGACTACAAACATCACGGGGCATTCTCCGGTGAACGTGAACTTGCCGCGCTCACTTGTAATCTAATAGACTACAAAAATGACGAGCACACCGAAGGCGATTTTTCCGGCGCAGGTGCCGATGTTGGCGGCGGGGGTGTTGATGGAGTTGGCGGAGGAGACGTGGCGCGAGGCGGCCAAGGCCAAGCGGCAGGCGAAACGACGCAAAGGGGGCGCGACGTTGCACCCGGGATTGGCGACGCCGCTGTGGAACGAACTCGTGCGGCAAGCGCTGCCTTTCCTGCGCAAGCGGGGTAGCAAGGTGCAGCTGGCGCGCCTGCTCGGGGTGTCGCGGCAACGGCTCCAAGTCTGCCTGAAGGCGCAGCGGGCCTGCCTCGATGCAGAGCGCACGCTGGTGCTGTTGTGCTGGGTCACGGCGCAGCAGAGCGGGCGACCGCTGGCTTGGCAGGTGGATGCGGATTTGTAGTCGGTGCGGTGTGCATCTCGCTCAAGGTCTTTTCCGCTGCCAGCGCCGTTACCGCGGCGTGCGACGGTGCGGAACGGTGGCGGTCGGGGATCCGCTGGGTTGTCCTCACGTGACGGGGCATCCGTTTTGCCACGGTGCGGTGCCATGAGTTCCGGCGGACAGGAGTCAAAGCGCGGCGCTCCAGATGCGCCCGATAGGCGCGAAGCACGGGGTCGCGACTTTAGGGTGGCGCGGGCGGGAGGCCGGCTTTTCATGGCGGCCATGCCCCACGTGCCCGGTCTGCGCAGCCCTTACGACAAGACGGTCGGCGGTCTTCATCATCTCGGGCGGATGATCGACAAGATCCGGCTGCACCTCGCCGGGCAGTTGCCGGAGGAGTATCACCGCAATTACGGGCTGTCGCTCGGCCTCGACGGGCAATTGTGCGGTTTCCTCAACGTGTCGTTCGCGGACGTGGAGGCACGCGTGCGGGAGGGCGGCACGGACGAGGAGCTCGCCGAGTGGATTTTTGCCCGTGGTTTGCGGCCGAACCGCACGCAGGTGCTCGTGTGGAACGAGCATTCGCGCAAGCTCGGGTGGAACGACCGTGTCGGTGCCTATTTGCAGAAACTCAAGGAGGAGGCCGGCCAGGCCGACGGCATCGCGCACACGTCGTTCGAGATGATCGAGCGGAATGAAGGACGCGAACCACCGGCGCGCGTGACCGCCTGACGCGGGGAAAACCCTCCTTGCTTACGCCGCTGCGGGTGCACGACAAGGGGCGCTCGCACCTAAACTCAGGCGCTTTTGCGCGATGAGTGCGCGGAGACGCGACCTAGGATGCGCGGCATGTATTTCTTGGAACGACACGAACGGATCCCTCTCGAGGAAGTGGGTGCGTTCGTGCAAGGCTGGCTGGCGCAGGGAGTGAAGGTCGTGGTGGTGACGCGCAACGCCGACGGCGTGACATGCAGCGTGAGCCTGCAGCGCGACTGACGCGCCATCGTGCCGCCGGCCGGACGGGGCCTTGCGAAACCAAGCACTGCGCCAGGTTCGGCGTGCAACGCGGCTCTACTGCGCCCACGGCGCTTCGGGTGGGCCGAAGCGTGTGGTGGCCGGGAAGTGCAGGTTGAAGTGCTCCGCGAGCAACGCGCGCACATGGGCGCCGTCGCGCACGGGTTCGTGGTGCAGGGTCTCGCCGCCGCGGCGGTGCGTGAACCCATCCGAGCGGAGGCCTTTGCGCGTGCCGTCGGGCAGTGCGAGGCCGACGGTGAGGTTGTTGCGGAAATACGAAGCCGGGCTCGCGCTCGTCCACCAGTTGGCGAGTTCCCAGTCGATCGGGTGCATCTCGTCGGGCGTGAACTCCACCACGTCGGTCCACTCGTCGCCAACCTTCATCTGGTGGAACAGGCGTCCGCCTTCGTCGACGAAGCGGCGCGGCTCGTGCGGCGTGCTCTGCTCGGGGCCGAACAGGAGCGCGAGCGGGCGGGTGAGCGAGGCGGCGCCGAGTCCGGCATCGGCCACGAAATCGCCCTCGGGTAGATGCACGCGGAGAAAGAGGTGCGTGCGGGCGGGCACGACGTCGCGCGGGAGCTGCCAGCGCACGCGTCCGCCCAGCGGAGTCACGCGGTAACCGAGCGCGCGCAGGGCGAGGAGGAAGAGATTGTTCTGCTCGAAGCAGTAGCCGCCGCGTCCGCCGTGGACGAGCTTGGCCATGAGCGCGACCGGCGTGAGCGTGATCGGGCGACCGAGGAGGACGTCGAGATTCTCAAAAGGGATCGTGGTCGTGTGGTGCCAGAGCAGCGCGTGGAGCGTGTCGAGCGTGGGCGTGCGCGCGCCGGTGTATCCGATTCGGGCGAGGTAGGCGTCGAGATCGAACCCGGCGGCAGGCAAAGGAGCAGACATGGGCGGTAAGGTGGATGAAATCGCCCGCGCTGACTAGTGGCCGTTCGGCGAAGCCGTGGCGCGGTGCTGCTCGCGCAGGGTCGGCCGGTGACCGGGTGCTTTGTCGATTTTGCCGGCGGCGTGCTTGCGCGCATGCATCCGGGCGCAGCAAGACTGCGCCCCTACACCGTGGCCGGTCGGAAACCGGCGTTATGCGGAGGCTTCGGTCGCGGCGGCCGTCGTCTCGCCGTCGCGGAGCATGCGGGCGAGTTCGCGGTGATCGACCTTGCCGGAGCCGAGCTTGGGGATGGCGTGCACGAAGCGCAGCTCGCGCGGCGCGCAGAGATTGCTCAGGCCCTTGGCGCGCACGGCGGCGCGGACGTCGGCGAGTTGCAGGCGGGGTTCGTTGGCGACGGCGACGAGCTTCTCGCCTTTCTCCGCGTCGGGCACGGCGACGACGGCGAGCGTGCAGCGCAGGCCGTAGGTGGCGGTGAAGGCGCCGGCGAGCGCGTCCTCGACGGCAGTGAGGGAAATCATCTCGCCGCTGATCTTGGCGAAGCGCTTGAGGCGGCCGAGCACGGTGATGTAGCCGTCGGCGTCCACCTGCGCGATGTCGCCCGTATCATACCAGCCGCCGAGCGCCTGGAACTGTGCGTTGGCGTCCGGGTTGATGTAACCCTTCATCATCGCGGGCGTGCGCACGAAGAGTCGTCCGCCGGCCGGCACGCCCTCGACGGATTCAAGACGCCACTCGATGCCGGGTAGGAGCCGGCCGGCGGTGAGCGTGTTGGGGTCCATCTTGGTGTTGAGGCAGAGCACTGGGCCGCACTCGGTGGCGCCGTAGCCTTCGTGGATGCGCACGCCGAACTTGCGTGCGTAGGTCTCGAAGGTCGCGGTCTGCACCTTCTCCGCGCCGGCGACGAGGTAGCGGACGGTGTGGAAATCGTAGGGGTGCGCCTTGCGCGCGTAGCCGTTGAGAAAGGTGTTCGTGCCGAGGAGAATCGTGCAGTTCTTCTCGTAGACGACGGTCGGCACGATGCGGTAGTGGAGCGGCGAGGGGTAGTTGAAGACGTAGCAGCCGCGCACGAGCGGCGCGATGATGCCGCCGACGAGGCCGAAGCTGTGGAAGAAGGGCAGGGCGTTGAAGAAGCGGTCGTCGTCGCGCAGGTCGGCCGCGACGAAGAGCTGGCGGAGGTTGGCGAGCAGGCCGCGGTGGCTGAGTTCGACGCCCTTCGGAATGCCTTCGGACCCGCTGGTGAAAATGATGGCGGCGGTGTCGCCGGCCGCGACCGGGGCGCGGCGCAGCGTGCGGCCGACGGAGAAGAGATTACCGAGCAGCGCGCGGAGCTTGGCGCCGCCGCCGATGCGCGTGCGGACATCCTCCAAGTAGATGAAACGGATACCGGCTTCCTCAAGCGGAGCGAGGTTGAGCCGCGCCTTCTCGAGGAAGACGCGCGAGGTCAGCACCTGGCGGAGACCGGCGAGCCGCGCGCAGCTCACCATCACGGGGCCGCCGCTGGAGTAGTTGAGGTAGGCCGGCGTTTTGCCCAGCGACCAGAGCGCGAGCGTGGTGACCATGGCGCCGTTGACGGTCGGGAGCATGACGCCGATGCGCTCGCCGCGGTCTGACGAAAGATCCTGGGCGAGGGCGCCGGCGAGCGCCTCGGTGCCGATCATCAATTTGCGGTAGGTGGACTCGGTCCAGGTGAGGTCCTCGGCGATGACCTTGCCGGGCAGGGCGCGCGCCATCTCGACGATGGCGGCGGGCAGCGTGGCGGGGCCGTCGCGCATCTCGACTTCGAACTGCTGGCGCATCATCTGGTCGCGCAGCCACTGGGTGAGCTTCTGGCGCGCGACGTTGTGGGCGAGATGCGAGAAATCCGGTGCGGTCAGCGGCGGGCTGAAGTGGACCGAGAGCCGCGGGAACCACTTCGTCCAACCCGTGTGGCGCACCCAGCGCACGCGGACGGCGTTGCGGAGGTAACAGGTGACAACCTTGGCGCCGGTGCGATGCACGAGGAAGGCCGTGCCGTCGTAGACGCGCATGAGATTTGTCGTGGCGCTGATGCGGCCCTCGGGGAAGAGCACGAGCTTGCCGCCGCGCTCGAGGTGCTCAGCCATGCCGCGCACGGCGTAGGACGAGGTGTTGTCCACCGGGAACGTGCGCGAGTTGATCATCATCTTGCGATGGATCCACGTGGTCTGCGCGGTGGTGGACGAGGCGACGAATTTCCAGCTGTCGTCGAGACACACGAGCACGAGCGCCCAGTCGAGCCACGAGGTGTGGTTGGGGCAGAGCAGCATCGGGCCCGGACCGTGCAGCGCCTCGGCGCCCTCGACGCGGAGACGGAAAAGCACCTTCAACAACAGGCGGAGCAACGTGAGCATCGGCGGAGAGGCGGTGTCCGGGCAACAAATCCGGGCGCGCGGGCCGCCGCAAAACAAAAGAGGCGGCACCGGTGGGTGCGCGCCTCGGGGAAAAGGGATGGCTGGCGCCGGCTCAGAACTTGAAGCTCACGCCGGCCTCGATGGCGAGGTCGTCACCGACTTCGACCGCGGTGCCGAAGAGCTTCACGTCGTCGATCCAGAGGTAGCGCACGCCCAGGGTGAGCGTCGCGTTCGCGCTGGCCTTGTAGCCCACGCCGGCGAAGCCCTGCAGGGCGAAGCTCCAGTCGTCCTGGCTGCCGAACCAAGCCTTGAGGCTGGCGCGGGCCATGCCGGCGCCGACGCCGACATACGGGGTCCAGCCCTGCTGGTTTTTGAACTCCGCGCGGTAGTTGAGCATCAGCGGAAGGATGTCCGCCTTGATGCCCGCGTCGGAGTCCTGCGTGTAGCCGATCTCGAACTCTCCTTGGTGGGAGATGCTGTCGTTCTCGGAAAAAGCGCTGCCGATCCGGGCGGCGAAGTAGGCCTCCTGGCTATCCACGAGATAGCCGGTGTTGACGCCGATGATGACGGCTTGGGCCGAAGCCGCGAGGCTGAGGGCGATGAGACTGAGGAGTGCGAATCGTTTCATAGCTGGTCTGGGTTGGGTCGGTTGAGTTTTGGCCCGTGGACGGCGATGGAGTGCCAGTCGGGTGCTTGGAACAACGGGGGATTTGCCGGCGCGGGCGGATATTTCTCCCGCTCACCGGAGCCAAAAGCCCCGCTTCAGGCTCTGGTTTTGACACATGCTGTCACGTGCGCACTGCTGCGGGCGTGTCGGCGCGGTGTTCTGGCTGGCGGAAACGGCGCGGATGCGAATCGTTCGCGGCAACCCTTCTTCATCATGATCGAACGCATCGGATTTGTCGGCGTCGGGCGCATGGGCGCGAACATGGCGCGGCGCCTCAAGGACTGCGGCCGCACCGTCACGGTGGTGCACGACGTGCACGCGCCGGCCGCGGCGGAGCTCGCGCGCGAGCTGGGCTGCCGCGCGGCGACGCGCTTGGCGGACGTCACGGCGGAGGCGGACCTGATCTTCACGGTCGTCACCGACGATGCGGCGCAGCTGGCGGTGTTCGCCGAGAGCGGCGACTCGCTGCTCGCCGGCGCGCAGGGACGGGTTTTCGTCAACTGCGCCACGATCACGCCGGCCGTGCATGTCGAGGTGGAGCGCCGCGCGCGGGCGGCCGGAGCGGTCTCGCTCGAGGGCTGCATGGCGTCGTCGATCCCGCAGGCGCGCAACGGCACGCTTTACCTGATGTGCGGCGGCGACCGCGCCGAATTCGAGCGGGTGCGCCCGGTGCTGGAGCAGCTCAGCGCTGCGTTGCGCTACATCGGCCCCGCCGGGCAGGCCGCGCAGGTGAAGGCGCTGGTTAACTTGGTGATGAACATCAACACCGCCGGCCTCGCCGAGGGGCTCGGCCTCGGGCACGCGCTTGGGCTCGACCTCGCCATGTTGCGCGAGGTGTTTGCGCAGACCGGTGCCAACTCGCAGGTGTTGAAAACCGACGGCGAGGACATGCAACACCGCGCGCACGAGTGCTTCTTCTCGGCCGCGCACGCCGCGAAGGACACGACGATCGCATGGCAACTCGGACGCGACGCCGGCCTCGAGCTGCCGCTGGCGGCGGCGACCAAGGCGCAGTTCGAGCAGATGCAGGCCTTGGGGCTGGGCCAGCTCGACAAGAGCGGCGTGGCTGAGCTGACCTTCAAGGGCCGGCACGCCTAAGGCTGCGCGCCGCGCGCAAGGCCCAAACCGGGGTTCGATTCCCCGTGAGGGCGCACCGTTCCGCTGACGCTCAAGCGCCTGACGCCGGCTCCCGCAGCGGTGGTTGCGAACCGCCGGCGTGGAAGCGTGCGATGCCGGCGAGCTGATCGGCGACACGCCGGTCGTTGCGGCAAGGCGAGAGTTTGGCCAACCCGCCCGGCGCGGCATGCGTCTGCGCCCACAAGGCGAAGGTGCCGGGCATGACGAGACGCACGACGGGCTCGGCGATCTGGCCGTGCAGGCGGCGCGCTTCGTAGTCGGGGTTGCGCCGGCGCAGCTCCTCGTCGAGTTCAAGTGCCAGCACCGGGCCCGTGGGTGTGCGGACGGTGCCGGGCCGCAGCTCGATCCACCATTCGTGGCAATGGAGCGGGCGCGGCGCGGGCCGCAGCGCATAAGGCGCGACGTGGAACGCCACCGGTTTCCAATCACTGCGCGTGCACACGCCCTGCAGCAGCGTCGTGAGCGTGCGCTCGCAGATCTGCTCGCCGCAGGTGTCGAGCTGCAGCTCCGTGCGGCCGGTGACGATGAGGCGCGGCGGCGTGGTCGAGACGAAGCGCACGCGGTCGCCCATCACGCAGCGGCAGAGCCCGCCCGGAGTCGTGACGACCAGCGCGTAGTCGGTGCCGGTCTGGACCTCGGCGAGCGTGAGGCACGTGAGCCCGGGCGGCAACTCGCCGCCGGCGGGTAGTTCGCGCACCGGCACGAATTCGAAGAAGAGACCGACATCCGTGAACAGGCGCAGCCCGGCGCTCGCCTCGCCGTCCTGCGCGGCGAAGATGCCTTCCGCCGCCGCATAGACCTCGTGCGGGCAGACGCCGGGGCCGAGAGCGGCGCGAAGGTCGTCGAGCAGCAGGAGCGGCAGCGCGCCCGTGTGCACGGCGCATTCCAACCGTGGCCAGCGCGCGCGCAGCGGTGCGGCTTCCGCGTCCGGCCCGCGCGCGGCCTCCGCGAGCGCGAGCAGCGCGGCGGGCGTGCCGGCGAGAAGGGAGACGGGCGCGCCGGCGGGGTAGCGTTGCACGATGGCGGCGGTGCGTTCGGGGCTGTCCGAGCGATCGGCGAGCGCGCGGTCGGGGGCGTAGAGATTTTCGCGGGCCCAGTCCGAGAGCGAGAGCCAAGCCATGGCATCGAGGTAACCGGCGGAAGATTCGCCCGCGCAGGTGAGCGCCGTGCCCGAGCCGAGGTGCAGGTGGCGGCCGAGGAAGATCTCGCGGCTGCCCGTGCGCAGCACGTGGAGCAGGAGCGCGTCGGCGAGCGCGCCGCGGTAGTGGGCGAGCAGGTCGGCGGTCACGGGCAGCGGGCGCGGCGTGCCGGTGACGGTGCCCGCGGTATAGACGAAGTGTCGGCAGCGGCCGGGCCAGAGCACGTCGCTGGCGCCGCCCGCCATGCGCTCGATCCAGCCGCGAAACTCCTCCACGCGGCGCAGCGGCACGCGTTGACGGAAGGTCGCCAGGTCGGCTCCCGCCGGCAGGCCGTGCAGGCGGCCGAATTCCGTGCGCGCCAGCGCGCCGCAGAGCCGCGCCAACGCCGTTTGTTGCGCCGCGATGCCCGGGCCGCCGGCCGCCAGCCGGTGTCGCAACCGGGCTGCACGATAGCTCGCGAGGAATTTCACGAGGAAGGCCGGCGCCAACGTCATGGCGGCAAGACAAGCAGTTCGCCGCGCGGAAGCCAGACCGGACCTGCGGTTGGGTGGAAATCATCCCGGCCCTAGGGCCTTCCGGGGCGCACCCGGTATAGGGTTGCGCGCAGGCGGTCCATGGCGTTGAACACGCCGCGCATGTCGTCCCTTCCGCCCGTGATTTTCGAAGACGAAGCGGTCATCGCCTTCGACAAGCCCAGCGGGCTGCTGATCGCGCCCGACCGCTGGGACAAGACCCGCGTGAACCTGATGGGGCTCGTCCACGAGCGCTTCGGGCACGGCGTCGCCAACGTGCACCGGATCGACGCCGACACGAGTGGCCTCGTGCTCTGCGCCAAGTCCAAGGCCGCGCTCGATTTCCTCAGCGGCCAGTTCCAGTCGAAGACCGTGGAGAAACGCTATCTCGCGCTCGTCGTCGGGGCGGGCGAGTGCGCCGCGCCGTGGGCCGGCGGCACCAAGCCGGTCGCGGACGCCACGGGCGGATTGCCGGAAGCGTTCACCGTGGACCTCGTGTTGAAGGAGGACGATGCTGCGCCGGGCCGCATGTGCGTCGTGCGCAAGCACGGCAAGGGCGCCGTGACCGAGTTCCGCGTGCTGGAGCGTTTCGGCGCGTTCACGCTGCTCGAGTGCCGGCCGCAGACCGGCCGCACGCACCAGATCCGCGTGCACCTCGCGGCGAGCGGCTGGCCGATCCTCAACGATCCGTTCTACGGCAACGCCACGCCGCTGCTCCTCTCCGATCTGAAGCGCGGCTACAAGGGCCGCGCCGACGAGCGGCCGCTGCTCGCGCGCCTCGCGCTCCACGCGGAAGCGCTCACCTTCACGCACCCGCTCACGCGCGAGCGCATGACGCTCGCGGCGCCGCTGCCGCATGATTTCGAGGTGGCGTTGAAATACCTGCGCAAGTTCGCCGGGCCGGACGCGAAGCGCCGGCGCTGAGCGCGCACCGCGGGCGTTTTGCGGGCGGCCAGTAGCGCGTCAACCCATGTCATACGCGCGCTAATAGTTGGGGGCGCGGCCGGCCTTGGCGTTTACAGGGCTGCGTCCGCTGCGTTCCTATGGATTAAATTCCCCCATGACTTACCCCGTCACGGTCACGCATTCCGTCGATGGCGACGGCATCGGCTGGATCACCTTCGACGATCCCGCGAGCCGCGCCAATGTCTTCAATCCCGCCACGCAAGCCGCGCTGCGCGCCGCCGTGGAGGCGCTCGCTGCTCAGCCGGTGCGCGCGGTCGTTGTCGCCAGCGCGAAGGAAAAGATCTTCATCGCCGGCGCGGACCTGAAGTGGCTCGGCCGGCTCGCCAGCGCGGACGAGGCGCGCGCGGCCTCGCGCGCGGGGCAGGAGCTGTTCGCGTTGCTCGACAACTTTAAGGTGCCGGTCGTGTGTGCGATCCACGGTGCCTGCGCTGGCGGCGGCTTCGAACTCGCGCTCGCGTGCCACTGGCGCGTGGCGAGCGACGCGCCCGCGACGGTCATCGGCCTGCCCGAGGTCGGCATCGGTTTGATCCCGGGTTGGGGTGGTTGCGCGCGGTTGCCGCGCCTCATCGGCGCGGCGGTGGCGGTGGAACACATCCTCAAGGCCCAGCTCGTGCCCGCGGCGGACGCGCTCCGCGCGGGTCTGATCGACGAGATCGCCCCCGCTGCCGAGCTGCGCGAACGCGCGAAGGCCGCGGCGCTCAAGCTCGCTGCGGGCGGCAAACCGGCGCGCGCCGCCGGGGCACCGGCGGACGCGGCGTTCTTCGTCGCGCAGCGCAAATCCGCGCTCACGCGCCTGCGCGGCCAGCCCGCGCCGCTCGCCGTGCTCGATGCGATCGAGCAGGGTGCGACCCTGCCTCTCGCCGCCGCACTCGATCTCGAGGCGGCGCTCTTTGGCGACATCGCGGCCGGCGAGGTCGCGCAAAACATGGTGCACGTCTTGTTCCTCAAGGACGCCGTGAAGAAGCTCACGGTCGACGCGTGGTTCCCGCCGCCGGCGGACGCGGCGGCGGCACATGTTCCGTTTCGCAAGATTGGTGTCGTGGGCGCGGGTGTGATGGGCTCCGGCATCGCGCAGTGGTGTGCGGCGCGCGGTTACCAGGTCGTGTTGCGCGACGTGAAACCCGAACTGCTCGAACGCGGTCTCGGCGTGATCAAGGCGCTCTTCGACGAGGCCGCGAAGCGCGGCAAGCTTTCCCCCGCCGCCGCCGCGCAAGGCTGGGCGCGCGTGCAGGGCACGACGGAGCTCGCGCCTTTCGCGGACTGCGATCTCGTGGTCGAGGCGATCGTCGAGCAGGTCGCGGACAAACAGCGGCTCTTCGCCGAGCTGGTGCAGGTGGTGCGTCCCGATTGCGTGCTCGCGTCGAACACTTCGGCGCTGCCCATCGAGGAGCTGGCGGCGACGGCCACGTTCCCCGGCCGCACGATCGGCATCCATTTCTTCAACCCCGTCAGCCGCATGCCGCTGGTCGAGCTCGTGCTCTCGCCGCACACGACGCGCGACACGGCGGAGCGCGTGCTCGCGTTTGCCAAGCAGCTGGGCAAGACGCCCGTCATCTGCCGCTCGTCGCCCGGCTTCCTCGTCACGCGCGCGCTGTTTTTCTACCTCAACGAGGCCTGCCTCCTCTGGGAGCGGGGCGTGCCCGCGGCCGCGCTCGATGCGGCGATGCGCGACTGGGGCTGGCCGATGGGGCCGATGCGGCTGATCGACGAGGTCGGCGTGGACGTGACGGACTTCATCTACGGCGAGATGGCACACTATTTTCCCACGCGCTTCCGCGCCGCCACCGTGTGCCGCCGCATGCTCGCGGCCGGCCTCAAGGGACGGAAGAACGGCGCCTCCTCCGGCTTCTACACCTACGCCGGCGGCAAGGAGTCGCCCAACCCCGCGCTGCAGGCGCTCGCGCCCGCGGCGGTGCAGACGATGGACGCGCGCGCGATTCAGGATCATCTCAACGGCGTGATGATCGCCGAGACGCAGCGCGTGCTCGACGAAGGTGTGTTGAAATCGGCTGACGATGCGGACTTCGCGCTGCTCATGGGCGCGGGTTTTCCGGCGTTCCGCGGCGGACTCATGCGCTACGCGCGTCGCACCGCTCGGAGTGCGTGAGCTGACGTGCGTCCGCGCCGCGTTTTTTTCGTGCGGCGATGACGCTTTCGGGTCTCGCCATGCGCGGTGGCGCGGCGAAATTTCGCCGTTCCCACCGATGCGATTCCCGAAAAAGCCATTGCCGCTTATGACAATTTGGGAAACCTCTCCGCTCTGCCACGCCCTCTGAAATGGCCCACGCCGCGATCCCGCCTTTGAATCAGGAACAACGCCGTCACTTGTTGCGCACGATGCTCGAGAGCCGTCTCGGCGACTTGCGCGAGGAAAACCTGAACCGGCAGGGCAAGGGGCATTTCCACGTCTCCGGGCGCGGCCACGAGGCGCTGTGCGCGCTCGGTGCGCAGCTGCGTGCGGGCGACTACGTCGTGCCGTATTACCGCGATCGCGGCCTCGTGATGGGGCGCGGCCTCGGCACGCGCCACCTCGCGCTGGAGTATTTCGCCAAGCGCGAGTCCGTCTCCCGCGGCCGCATGATGCCGTCGCATTTCTCCTGCCGGGAGCTGAACATCGTCACCGTCTCCACGCCGCTCGGCGCGCAATTGCTGCCCGCGTGCGGCATCGCCTGGGGTCTGCAACTCGACGGCAAGGACGGCGTGGTCGTCACCACGATCGGTGACGCCGCCACGCGCCAGGGCGATTTCTACGAAGCCGTCGCCTTCGCGGCGGAGCGCAAGCTGCCCGTGCTCTTCATCGTTGAGGACAACGCCTACGGCATCTCCACGCCGACGCGGAAGACCAACCCGCTCGCGCTCGACGTGCTCAACCGCGCGCAGTGGCGCGCCGTCGACGGACACGACGTCGAGGCCGTGCACGCCGCCACGCAGGAAGCGATCGCGCAGCTCCGCGCCGGCGGTGGCCCGGTCTTCCTCTGGTGCCAGGTGGAGCGGCTCTCGAGCCACACCAGCTCCGACGACCACACGCTCTACCGTTCGAAGGAGGACATCGCGGCGATGGAGCAGCGCGATCCCATCCGCGTGCTCCGCGACCGTATGATCGCGGCCGGCGAACTGACCGCGGCGGAGTTCACTCGGCTCGAGGAGGAGATCAAGGAGCGCGTGCGCGCCGAATACGCCGCTGCCGAACAGGCCGAGGATCCGCGCGCCGACGAGCTGTTTCACGAGGTCACCGGCCCGCTGCCCGAGCTGGACGAAGAATTGTTCAAGCCCGGCAGCTACCGCATGGGCGACCTCATCAACCGCACGCTGCGCGCCGGCCTCGACGCCGAGCCGGGCCGCATGATCTTCGGCGAGGATGTGGAGGATCCGAAGGGCGGCGTCTTCCGTCTCACGCAGAAGCTCTCGACGGATTTCCCGGAGCAGGTGTTCAACTCGCCGCTCGCCGAGTCGACGATCGTCGGCGTCGCGGGCGGCCTCGCGCTCTACGGACGCCGGCCGGTGTTCGAGCTGCAGTTCATCGATTTCAGTTTTCCCGGTTTCAACCAAGTCGTGTCGAACCTCGCCAACATCCGCTGGCGTTCGAACGGCGAGTGGAAGGTGCCGGCCGTGTTCTACGCGCCCTACGGCGCCTACCTGCCGGGCGGCTCGCTCTGGCACTCGCAGGCCAACGAGGCCGCCTACGCGCACTTCCCCGGCATCAACATCGTCATCCCGTCCACGCCCGAGGATGCGGCCGGCCTGCTCTGGACCGCGATGCACAGCGAGGACATCACGTTCTTCCTCGCGCCGAAGCACATGCTCTGGGCCGAGCGCGCCAGCGCGGCGCCGATCCGCTCGCTCCCGCTCGGTCGCGCCCGCGTCGTCACCGAAGGCGAGGACCTCACGCTCGTCGCTTGGGGCAACACGGTGGAGAAGGCGCAGGAAGCCATCGGCGAACTGCAGGGCGAGGTCAGCGTCGAGCTGATCGACCTGCGCTCGATCGTGCCGTGGGACAAGGAAACGCTCGCCGCATCCGTGCTGAAGACCGGCCGCCTCATCGTCGTGCAGGAGGACACCGAGGCCTGCTCCGTCGGGCAGATGATCATCCAGCACCTCACGGGCCGGCCCGAGATCTTCGCCGCGCTGAAGGCGCCGCCGACGCTCGTGACGAAGGGTAACGTGATGATCGGCTACAACCCGATCTACGAATATGCCGCGCTGCCCGACGTGCCGCGCATCGTCGACGCCATTTGGCAAAGCGTCTCGGTGAACCTCGCTCGCGGCGCCGCCACTCCGGCTCGCGCCGTGCCGGTCGCGCCACCACCGGCGCCCACCCCGGTCCGGGCCGCCGACACCCATGCGCCGCAGCACACCGTCATCGCCGGCACGCACGACATCCTCGTGCGCGTGCCGATCATGGGCGAGGGCCTGCGTTCCGCCAAGGTCGTCGCGCTGAACAAAAAACCCGGCGACGCGATCAAGCACGACGAGGTGCTCTGCGAACTTGAGACCGACAAGGCCGTCTATCCGGTCGAGGCCTCGTTCGCCGGTCAGTTGAAGGATTGGCGCATCCGGCTCGATGACACCGTGCTCATCGGCCAGGAGATCGCGCTCGTCACCGGCGATGCGGCCAGCGTGGCCGGCCTGCCGGTCGAGGGCGCGGCCAAGCCCGCCGCTGCTCCCGCTGCGCCTCGTCCCTCACCCAGCGTGGCGAAAGCGTCGCCCGCCGCGCCCGCCGTCGCGAGCGCGCCCGTCGCATCCTCTTCCTCCATGAAAGGCAACGTCCGTCCGCCCGCGCTTCCTCCCGCCATCACCAAGCGACTCGATGCGGTCGTCCCCGCGAACATGCTGATGGACGTGCGCTGGGACGCGCTCCGCGCCGCACGCGAAGCGGCGAAGCAGCGCCTCGGCAAGGACGCGCCCTCGCCCTCGGCGTTGATGGCGTGGTGCGTCACGCGCGCGCAGGAGAAGCACGCGGCGTTCCGCTGTCTCGCGGCCAAGGATGGTGCGATTTACGAGCAGGCTGACTTCGACCAAGGCGTGGCGGTGGCGCTCGAGGGCGACCGGCTCGCGACCGCGGCGATCGCGGCGGCGAACCGGCTTTCGTTCACTGATTTCTGCGCCGCCTACCAGCGCGCCATCGAGGAGACGCGCGCCGGCAAGATCGTCGAGGTGCAGGCTCCGCTCAACATCACCAGCCTCGGCGCGTTCGGCGTCGAGTGCGCGACACCCATCGTGGTGCCGCCGGCCGTGGGCACGCTCTTCATCGGCACGGCGCACGAACGCATGGTGAACGACGGCGGCGTCATCCATCCCTGCGAAGTCGTCACGCTCTCACTCACCTTCGATCACAAGGTCGTGAACGGCGCCGGTGCGGCGGCGTTCATGCAGGACGTGAAGCGCGAGTTCGAGACGTTCCGCTTGCCGGCCTGAGCCGCGCCAGCGACAGTGGCGCACGGGCTGACTGGCGGGGATGGACTTGGGGGCAATTACCCAAGCCCGGGTCGTTTATTATCGCCCGCCTCCTTTGACTCGGCAGGGCCAGCCGGCATCTCAAAGCGCAGTCGCGCTCTCCACGCGACCTCTTCCTTGTCATGCCTGTCCACCGCTCGCCCGCCGCTGCTTTCACCCTCGTCGAGATCATGGTCGTCGTCGCCCTGATTGCGCTGCTCGCGGCGCTGGCTGTGCCGGCGTTCCAGAAAGTGCGGGCCGAGTCGCAGGACCGCGCGGTGACGAATAATCTGCGCCAGCTCTCGGTCGCGGCAGACCATTATTTCCTCGAACAGGGAGTGTCGTCGGTCGCGAGCGCCACGCTCGTCGGCACGCACGCCACGCAATACATCAAGACTATGACTCTGGCTGCCGGGGAGACCTACGTCTCGCCCTTGGTGCAGGGCAATGCCGTGACCGCGTTCGGGGTCGGTGGGGCGCGCACGGTCACCTACGCCAACTGAACTCCGACCGGGCGTCCCGCCCAAGGGCGCGCGGTGGACCTACGTGAGGCGCTCGACGGTGTGCTCGGCGTTGCGGAGCGTGCGCACGGCGTCCTCTACCTGCGCCTGTTTCACGAGCACGTAATCGGTGTCGAAGGTCGAGTGCGCGAGGATGCTGATGCGCGAGAAGGCGAGGGGATCGAGGACGGAGGAGAGGATGCCGGTCTCGGTGAAGTTGAAGGGGCCGCGGAGCTTGAAGAGGCGCCAGCCGGCCTCGTGTTTCACGGCGGGCGGGATCTGCACGGCGGGGCAGAGGATGGAGAGCTCGTCGGTGGTGCGGGTGGTGGCGCTGAAGACCGTGGAGCGGGCCCAGTCGGGGATCGCGGCGTCGGCTGGCAGGCGGGCGATCGCGAATTCGCCGGGCAGGAGCTGGATGACGAGCGGCATGAGCGCAGCCAAGCGCGACACGCGGGGCGGCGCAAGCGCGCGGGCTGTATCAAGCGCGGCGCCGCACCCGGAGCGCACGAGGAACGAAACGCGGGCAAAAAAAGACCCGCGCCGGGCGGGCGCGGGTCGGGAGAGGGAGAACGTGACTGACGGTGCGGTGGCGCGGTGGCTTTAGAACAGCGCGTTGGCGACGACGCCGACGGCGGTGATCGGGCCGGTGTCGCCCATGCCTTCGAGCGCGCGGTCGGCTTTCTTCACGACGCTCTGGATCTCGCGATACATGGAGTCGTCGACGAGGAGTTTGCCGAGCGTGCCCTCGCCGTTGTTCAACTTCTGGGAGAGCTCGCGAATGTTGTTCATCGAGAGCTTCAGGTTCTGGGCGGTGGCGTCGTCGTAGAGCAGCACGCCGAGGGTGCCCTTGCCGGCCTTGACGTCGGCGACGATGGCGCGGGTGTCGCCGAGGAAAACCTTCGCGTCGGCCGCGGCGGTCTTGATCTCGCCGACGGCGCCGAGGAGTTCGTCGTGCAGCGTGGGATCGTTGACGAGCTTGCCGAGCGTGCCGTCGCCGTTCCGGAGCTTGGCGGTGATGTCCTGGAGGTTGGCGATGGTCTCGGTGAGCTTGGGGCCGTTGGCGTCGACGAGTTGGTCGAGTTTGCCGAAGAGCGAGCCGGAGCCGCCCTTGCCGCCGAGGGCTTGGCCGATGTTGTCGGCGACGCCCTCGAGCTTGGCGCCGAGGGAGCCGAGCTGAGCGATGACTTCGCCGATATCGACGGTGTTCTTGGTGCGGATCTCGGCGCCGTCGGCGAGCATCGTGGCGGAATGGCCGAAGGAGACGGCGAGGTGCTGGCTGCCGAGGAGACTGGAAGTCTCGACGGAGGCGACGGCGTCGTCGGGGATGCGGACGTCGCGGTCAATGGTGAGGACGGCCTCGACGCGTTGCTGGCCGAGGCGCGTGGTCTTCACGGTGCCGATCTTCACGCCGGCCATGAGGACCTCGTCGCCGGTCTTGAGGCCCTTGAGGTTGGCGAAGGGGGCGATGACGGTGTAGCCCTGCGCGCGGAAGACCTGGCCGCCGCTGAGGGATTCGAAGGTGATCCAGGCGAGCGCGCAGCCGAGGAGGAAAAAGAGGCCCACGCGAATGGACTGTTGGGTGCTGTTCATGTCAGGAGTTCTCCAGTTGTTTGAAACGGGGGTTCTTGAGGTCGATGACGGGGCTCAGGAAGTTCGCGATGGCAGGATCCTTCGGAGCGCGGAAATCCGCGGGCGTGCCTTGGGCTTGGATGCGTCCGTCGATGAGGATGGCGATGCGATCGGCGATGCTGAGGGCGAGGTCGCGGTCGTGCGTGACGACAATGCTGGTGACGGCGGTCTGCTCGCGGAGGGTGGCGATGATCTCGCTGATCGTGGCGCCCATGACGGGATCGAGCTCGGAGGTCGGTTCGTCGTAGATGAGGAGCTGGGGCTCCATCACGAGGGCGCGGGCGATGGCGACGCGCTTCTTCATGCCGCCAGAGAGTTCGGACGGGTATTTTTTCACCGCCTTCTCGAGCGAGAGGATCGAGAGCGCGTGCATCACACGCTCGCGGATGCCGGCCTCGTTGTAGAGGCGGTGTTCGCGGAGGTAGAGGGCGAGGTTGTCGTAAACGGTGAGGGAGTTGAAGAGCGCGCCGGCCTGGAAGACGAGGGCGAGGTGGACCTTCTCGCGCGTGGCGGGATCGGCGGCGTCGAAGGCGCCGATGCGCACCTCGCCGCTCGTGGCGCACTCGAGGCCGGCGATGTGTTTCACGAGCACGCTCTTGCCGGAGCCGCTGGGGCCCATGATGCAGAAGATCTCGCCGGGTTGGATGTCGAGGCTGACGTCGTGCAGGACGGTGGTGGAGCCGAACTGCTTCGTGAGGTTGGCGATGGTGACGCCGAAGGTCTTGTCGGCGAGCGACGGGGCGGGGGAGGAGGGGCTCATGGCGTCAGAGGAGGGCCTTGGTCACGAAGTAATCGAGGACCAGGATGAGGATGAGCGAGGAGACGACGGCCTTGGTGACGGACATGCCGATCTCGCGCGGGCCGCCGCGGGTGTTGAGGCCGATGTAGCAGCAGACGAGGACGACGACGAAGCCGAAGACCTCCGCCTTCACGAGGCCGTCCCACACGTCCTTCCACTCCATGTAGCGTTTGAGCGCGGCGAAGTAAGCCTCGTTGTCGACGGAGATGAAGGTGGTGTATTGGCTGACGAGCGCGCCACCATACCAGCCGCAGAGGTTGGCGATGAGCGTGAGCACGGGCATCATGAACAGCACGGCGGCGAGGCGCGGCAGGACGAGCATGCGCTCGGGCGGGATGTTCATGGTCACGAGAGCGTCGATCTCCTGGTAGACCTTCATCGAGGCGAGCTCGGCGGTGATGGCGGAGCCGACGCGGCCGGCGAGCAGGATGGCGACCATGACGGGGCCGAGCTCGCGGACGAGCGAGAGGCCGACGAGGGAGCCGATGAACTGTTTGGCGCCGAAGTTCTGCATCGAGTAACCGGCCTGCAGCGCGAGCACGCTGCCGATGAAGAAGCTCAGGATGGTGACGATCGGCAGCGAGGTGTAGCCGATGAGGAAGCACTGCTCGATGAAGCGCCGGGCCTGGTAGCGCAGCGTGGGCACGTGCCGCGCGGTGCGCGCGGCGAGCAGCACGACGCCGCCGATGTGCCCAAGGATGAGGTTGAGCTGGTTCATGGGGAGGAGGCCGCGGCGCCGGGGGTGGCGTTCGGGCGGGAGAAATCGAAAAAGGAAAACTGCCAGCGGCGCTCGCCGGCTGCGCGGCGCCAGCTGAGCAACCCGGCGCCGAGCGTGATGCGCGAGCCCTGCGCCGTGTGCTGCGCGCCGTAGAGCGGACCGAGATGGAATTCGCTTTCCTGCGCCGTGCGCCGGCGCGTGACGGCGCTCCAGAGGAACGACCAGCGGACGTCGTCCGGTGCGCGCTGGTCGTGGCGATAGAGAGCGAAGAGCGGCGTGTAGAGCTGGCGCACAGGATCGTCGTGCGGGAAGAAGATATCGAGCGGGCTGAGCAGCTGGAGCTGGCGGCGTCCGGCGCCGTTGTCCCACACACTGACGAGCGGCCAGAGGTGTTTCTTGTAAGCCGGCGCGGCGGCCGGGTTGGCCAGACTGCGCTGCACGTTGGCCCAGTAGAGGAAGACGAGGAACTGGTGGCGCTCCTGCGCGACGCCGTCGCCTTGCCACGCGCCGCGGCGGTAGAGCGGCCAGAGGAGCCAAGTCTTTTCGTAACCCTTCGCGACCGAGTGCGTGTAGAACGGCGCCCAGCGGTTCACGTGGCGCGTCTCGCCGCGGCCCTGCACAAGGAAGGGCCAGAAGTAACGCGTCTCGCGGTAGGCCTGCGCCGTCGGCGCGGTGCGCTCGGTGTGGCCGAAGAAGGGCCAGAGGTAATTCTCGTTCCGGTAGCCCGGCGCGGTGTCGCGCGTGTAGAACGGCAGCGCGCCGACGCTCGCGTGGACGCCGTCCTCGCGCGTGCGTTCCTGCCGGTAGAGCAGCGGCCAGAGCGCGAACTGCTGCTGGTAATCGCCTTCGCGTCCGCGCGAGCCGGCGAGCGGCCACAGCTCGAAGCCGTGGTGCCCGTTGCCGTCGATGAGACGCACGAACGGCCACGGCGCGTGTGTCGTCTCGCGGCCGCCGCGCGCAGTGACGTGCGCATAGAGCGGGAACAGGCGCCAGGTGAGCTCGTCCTTGCCGAAGCGGTGTTTGATGGTGCCACTGAGCGGGAAGACGGCGCGATAGCTGGTGTCGGCCGCGCCGGTCGCGCGTGAAAAATAGAACGGCCACACGTCGAAGCCGCCCGTGGCCGCGCCGTCCGCGGCGGTGGTGCGGCGCGAGTTGACAAGCCGGAAGAGCGAGAAGGAGGCGTCGTGTTCGCCCGTGCGTTGCCAGCTCAACAGCGGGTAGAGCACGTGGCCCTGTTCGCCCGCTGCGGTCTTCTGCCAGAGGAAGAACGGCCGCCACACCTGCGTCTCGGCGCCGGCCTCCCCCGTGCGTTGCACCAGCAGCGGTCCGAGCGCCTGCGCCGCCGTGACCTCACCCGTGCGCTCGTCCTCCTGCCCGACCCAGAACGGCCACGCGTTGCGCTCCGCGGCGCGGGCGGGGAGCGCCAGCGTCGCTGCGAGGAGCAGCCAGACGGCGGATCGGGAGTTCATGCTGGGTGGAAAAGGTAAGGCATTGCCTTTGACTCGGAGCGGGCCAGTTAAGTGAAGGCATTGCTTGAACGCCGACAGCTAATTCCGCGTCAAGTAAGGCGCAACCAGTATGTTAAAACCGCACCGCCGCCCAAGTGTTCCCCCGCGCGACATCCGCGCGGGTCGGGGCGGCTGCGCGCGGCCGGGCAGGGAGGGGTCATGCGCATAAGCGGCGGTGGAGCACGGGGCATACCGCTTGTGTTGCCCAAAGGCGACGCCGTGCGGCCCGCCACGGACGCGATGCGGCAGGCCGTCTTCTCCAGCATCGCCAGCCGCGTGCCCGGGGCGGTGTTTTGGGACTTGTTCGCCGGCAGTGGCGCCTACGGGCTCGAGGCCCTGAGCCGCGGCGCCGCCGGTGGCGTGTTCGTGGAGAAAAACGCCAAGGCGGCGGCCTGCCTCCGGCGCAACCTTGAGGCAGTCTGCAAGAGCCTCGGACGCGAGCCGCACGGGCTCGATGTGTGGAGTGCCGACGCGCTCACGGCCACGTTCGCCACCGTGCCGGCGGCCGATCTGGTGTTCATCGATCCGCCCTACGACCTCATCGAGGCCGCGGCGCCGAAACTCTTTGCGCACCTCGACGTTGCCCTCGCCGCCAAGGCGGACCCCGTGATCGTATTCGAGATGCCAGGCGAGACCGAACTCACGCCGCCCGGCTGGACCTGCGCCAAGCGCCTCGGCAAGGGCAACCGCCAGCCGACGGTCTGCTTCTTCAAGCGCGCCTGACCCGAGCCGGTTTGTTAGTCTAATAGACTACAAGTATCCCGCCGCGCTCCGCCTGTCCATGCGCGCACGCGACGCAGGTCAAAGGTGGGAGCGGGTGAGCGTCGCGTGTCGGCGAAGAGTTCCCACTCGGGAAAAAGGCATCGTGAGGGGCTCGCGCCTGCCGCCGTTGGCGCGTGAGGGGGCCCGTGGCATCGGACCGCGTCACCAAGCGAGTTTGTAGTCTATTAGACTACAAACATCACGGCGGACTCGGATGAGGGAGGCGAATGCGAGCGGGCGAGCGATCGCGTGGCGAAGGCAGGAGTGGAGGCGGGCGGCGGACACGCGGAGCTGATACGGCGCGCGGCAGTCGGGTTGCGCTCCCGGCGGTGGCTCAGAGTGTGCCGCGGGTTGATTTCGCGAGCGTGAGAGCGGCGACGACCGCGGTCTCGAGCCGGAGCACGCGGGCACCGAGATGGACGAGCGTGAAACCGGCCGCGCGCAGGGCGGAGCGGTCGCGTGCGCCCCAGCCGCGCTCCGGACCGAGAGCGAGCACGAGCGGAGTTGTGGCGCCGACAGGGAGGGCGTCGCGGAGCGCCGCGGTGGCTTCGTAATTGTCGAGCGCGAGGCGCGTCGCCCCGACCGGCAAGGCGGCGAGCGCGGTGGCGAGCGGTTCGCCGGCTGTGACGGCGGGGATCTGCGTCGCGAAGGCCTGGGCTGCGCCCGCGAGCAGGTGGCGGCGCCACTCGCCGTCGCGCCAGAGCGTGCTTTGCGCGTAGCTCGGTTCGCTTTTCTCGGTGGCGACGAAGTGCAGGGCGGCGACGCCGAGCGTGGTGGCGTCGCGCAGGATGTCGCGTGCGGTCTGCGGGCGCGGCAGGCCGAGCAGCAGCGTGAGCGGGTCGGGCGGGGGCGGGGGCGGGCCCCACGCGAAGGTGAGCACGAGTGCGTCGTCGGCGAGGGCGGCGAGCGTAGCGGTGCCGCGCGGGCCGTCGACGAGGCCGGCGTCGAAGGTGTCGCCCACGCCGCGGCGCAGGACATCGCGCACGTGGCGGGCGCGCGGGTCGGTGAGCGGGAGCGGTCGCCGGGTTTCCTCCGGCGTGAACAGGACGAGGTTCAACGGCCGATGGTGTGCGCGAGCGCGCGGGCGGTGTCCATCCCGGGTTGACGGGGGCGCGGTGGTGCGGGCAGACGGAATCGAACCGACGATACCTGTTTGGAAGACAGGAGTTTTACCACTAAACTATGCCCGCGAAGGCAGCGCGGCGAGAGTGGCGCGCGGCGGCAGGCATTCAAGCTTTAGTTAAATTCCGGGCGCGTCAGGAATGGAATTGCGAGGGGGTGGGGCATGGTCTTTAACGGCGCCATTATGGCAACCACGTCCGCGGCGAAGCCGAAATCCAGTGTCCAGGCGGCGCAGGCGCTCGCGAAACAGAAGGCCCTCGAGAAGAAAGCGAAGACCTACAAGCTCGACCTCGGCGAGCTGGCGCTCTTCACCAGCCAGCTGGCGTCGCTGCTGCAGGCCGGTCTCCCGCTCGTGTCGTGCTTGGAGGCGTTGCAGGACCAGACGGAGGACCAGATTTTCCGCATCGTCATCCGCGACGTGCGCAACGACATCGCCACGGGCACGTCGTTCTCGGCGGCGGTGAAGAAATTCCCCAACTCCTTCAACTCGCTCTTCATTTCGATGGTCGAGGCGGGCGAGGCCTCGGGCGGCCTGGCGGAGATTCTCGGCAAGGTGGCGGCCTACTTCGAATCGACGGTCAAGCTGACCAAGAAAGTGAAGTCCGCCATGACCTACCCGATCGCGGTCATCGGCCTGGCCATCGCGCTGGTGAACGTGCTGCTCATCTTCGTCATCCCGGTGTTCGCCGAGATGTTCAAGGACTTCGGCGCCAAGCTCCCCGCGCCCACGCAGCTGCTGATCGACGTCAGCAATTTCTTGAAGCCTGATTTCTCCAGCTTCGTGGGCTTCTTTATCAAGCCGAGTATCCTTCATATCGGTGGCGGTGCATACGTGGCGTGGAGATTCTTGGAGAAATACACCGCGACGCCCGCCGGCCGGCGTCACAAGGACCAGTTCCTCGTGCGCGCGCCGATCTTCGGCAATCTCGTGCACAAGATCGCCCTCTCGCGCTTCTGCCGCACCTACGCCACGCTCATGCGCTCCGGCGTGCCCATCCTGCGCACGCTCGAGATCGTTTCCGCCGCGTCGGGCAAGGTCCAGGTCGAGGACGCCTGCGTCGAGATCGCCCGCCACGTCTCGCAGGGCGGACAGGTCTCGGAGGTCATGGCCGCCAATCCCTTTTTCCCGCCGATGATGAAGCACATGGTCAAGGCGGGCGAATCCACCGGCAACGTCGACGGCATGATGAACAAGATCGCCGACTTCTACGACACCGAGTGCGACGCCACCGTCGCCGCGCTCACGTCGCTGATCGAGCCGCTGCTCATCGTGTTCCTCGGCGTGGTGGTCGGCGGCATCGTCATGGCGATGTTCCTCCCGATCTTCCAGCTCGGCGCCGTGGCCGGCGGCAATTGATGGTCCGGCAGTTGCGTCCGCGATCGCGGCCCCGCGGCGGGGCCGCTGCATTCGCGCGCGACGCGCCGCCGCCTTATAGGGCTGAACAGGCCGGGTGTGAAAAAAGCGTTTAGCCTGCGCTGTCTAGGAACCCGCTTGCATGGCCCCGCGGCGATTCGCACAGTCGTCGCTCCGCCATGCCTGCCATCCTCATCGTCGACGACCTCATCTCGATTCACGAGATGCTGGAGGCTGTCATCCAGCCGACGGGGTATGCCACGGCGTTCGCGACGGATGGCGAGAAGGCGCTGACCCGCTACAAGGCCGAGAAATTCGACCTCGTGCTGGCCGACATCGACATGAAGCCGATGGACGGCATCACGTTGCTCAAGCACCTGAAGCAATACGACCCGAGCTGCGTCGTCATCATCATGACGGCCTACGCCAGCACGGAGAGCGCGATCCAGGCGCTGAAGTTTGGCGCCTTCGACTACCTGCAGAAGCCTTTCCGGGTCGATGAACTCATCCAGACGCTGAAGCGCGGCGTGGAGTTCAAGCGGCTGGTGACCGAGCGCGAGACGCGCGCGGGCGCTCCGGCGGGCGTCGCTGCGGGGGATTTCGAGGCGCGGCTCGTCGGCTCGAGCCCGAAGATGACGCGGTTGGTTGCGCAGCTCCGCAAGCTCGCTACGGCGCACACCCCCGTCCTCATCACCGGCGAGCTGGGCAGCGGTCACGAGATCGCCGCCGAGTTGCTGCATCAGGCCGGCGCCCCGGCCGGCAGCCCGTTCGTCGGCATCGACTGCAAGCTCAACTCCGCCGACGTCCTGCACGAAGGCTTGGTCGGCCCGAGCGGCACCGGCGGTCCCTGGGTGGAGCAGGCTCGCGGCGGCACGCTCCTGCTCCAGCACGTCCAATGCCTCGCGCCGGCCGCGCAGGAGCAGCTCGTCTCCGTGCTGCGCAACCACTCCCACCAGCACCGCGTGGTCTGCACGACCGAGATCGACCTTGAGAAGCTCACCGAGGAAGGCGGCTTCAACGAGGAGCTCTTCTACCGCATCGCTGCCCTGCCGGTGCAGCTGCCGGCGTTGCGCGAGCGCTTGGAGGACCTGCCGCTCCTGATCAAGTCCGTGGCCGCCACGACCTCGAACCCCGCTTTCGACGCGCGCCAGATCGAGTTCACCGACGACGCGCTGGCCACGCTCCGCGCCTATCGCTGGCCGGGCAACCTCGCCGAGTTCACCCAGGTCATCTCGCAGGTGCTCTCCACCGCCGAGACGCGCGTGGTCACCTCCGCCCAGCTGCCGCTCCGCGTGCACGAGCTGAAGGACTGGCCCACGCTCGCCGACTACCTCGCCGGGCAGGAAAAACTCTACCTCACCCGCGTGCTCCACGCCACCGGCGGCGACAAGGCCAAGGCCGCCCAGATCCTCGGCGTCGACGCCGCCCGGCTCTGATTCCGCCCCGCGCGGCTCGCGGGCCGACCCGGCACCAGCGACGATTTTTCCCGGCGTCTGATCGTCGCGTCACCTTCGCGTGCGCCCTATGACGCAGCGCTGCGGACGCCGCCGGCACACGCGGGCCCTTTTCCCGCTTGCCGAGCCCCACCACCGCCCCAACCTTCGCCGAAATCTGCGCTCATGCCTAAACGCACCGACCTCGAGTCCATCCTGATCATTGGCGCCGGCCCCATCATCATCGGCCAAGCCTGCGAATTCGACTATTCCGGCACGCAAGCGTGCAAGGCGCTCAAGGAGGAGGGCTACAAGGTCATCCTCGCGAACTCCAACCCGGCCACGATCATGACCGATCCGGAGTTCGCCGATGTCACCTACATCGAGCCGCTCACGGTCGACATTCTCGAGAAGATCATTGCCAAGGAGCGCCCCTCCGCGCTGCTTCCGACGCTCGGCGGCCAGACCGCGCTGAATCTCTCGATGCAGCTGCACGAGCAGGGCATCCTCGCGAAATACGGCGTCGAGATGATCGGCGCCAAGCCGCCTGCGATTCAGAAGGGCGAAGACCGCCAGCTGTTCAAGGAGGCCATGCTCAAGATCGGCCTCGACGTCGCCAAGTCGCGCGTCGTCCACACGCTCGACGAAGCCCGCAAGGCCGCAGAGGAAATCGGCACCATGCCGCTCATCATCCGCCCGTCGTTCACGCTCGGCGGCACCGGCGGCGGCATTGCCTACAACCGCGAGGAATTTGAGCAGATCGTCAACGGCGGCCTCGAGGCCTCGCCGACCCACGAAGTCCTCATCGAGGAGTGCCTCCTCGGTTGGAAGGAATACGAGATGGAGGTCATGCGCGACCACAAGGACCAGTGTGTCGTCATCTGCTCGATCGAGAATTTCGACCCGATGGGCGTCCACACCGGCGATTCCATCACCGTCGCCCCGGCCCTCACGCTCACGGACAAGGAATACCAGACGATGCGCGACGCGTCGTTCGCCGTCATCCGCGAGATCGGCGTCGAGACCGGCGGCTCGAACATCCAGTTCTCCATCGATCCGCAGACCGGCCGCCAGGTCGTGATCGAGATGAACCCGCGCGTCTCGCGTTCGTCCGCCCTCGCGTCGAAGGCCACCGGTTTCCCGATCGCCAAGATCGCCGCCAAGCTCGCCGTCGGCTACACGCTCGACGAGCTGCGCAACGACATCACGCGTCTCACGCCCGCGAGCTTCGAGCCGACGATCGACTACGTCGTCACGAAGATCCCGCGCTTCGCCTTCGAAAAATTCCCCGGCTCCAACGCCACGCTCACCTCCGCGATGAAGTCCGTCGGCGAGGCGATGGCGATTGGCCGCACCTTCAAGGAGTCCTTCCAAAAGTGCCTGCGCTCGCTCGAGACCGGCGCGCGCGGCTGGGGTGGCGGCGGCAAATACGGCGGCGATGAACTGCCCGACGACGCCACGCTGCGCCAGAAACTCGGCACGCCGAACGCCGAGCGCGTCTATTACCTCCGCTGGGCCTTCATGGCCGGCATGACGGTCGACGAGATCTTCAACCTGACGAAGATCGACCCGTGGTTCCTCACGCAGCTGCGCGAACTCCACGAGATGGAGCAGCACCTCAAGACCCTCTCGCTCGTCACGCTCGACGCGCGCACGCTGAAGCGCGCGAAGCAGTTCGGCTTTTCCGACGCGCAGCTCGCGCACCTGCTGAAGGTCGATTTCGACACGATGCGCGCTGCGCGCAAGCAGGCCGGCGTCCACACGACTTACCGCCTCGTCGATACGTGCGCCGCGGAGTTCGAGGCGTTCACGCCTTACTATTACTCGAGCTACGGCGACGAGAACGAGATCCTGCCTTCGAAGAAAAAGAAGATCATGATCATCGGCGGTGGCCCGAACCGCATCGGCCAGGGCATCGAGTTCGATTACTGCTGCGTGCACGCGTCTTTCGCGCTGCGCGAGGCGGGCTTCGAGACCGTGATGGTCAACTCGAACCCCGAGACCGTCTCGACCGACTACGACACTTCCGATCGCCTCTACTTCGAGCCGCTCACGCTCGAGGACGTGCTCGAGATCTACGAGCAGGAAGGCTGCATCGGCGCCATCGCGCAGTTCGGCGGCCAGACCCCGCTCAACCTCGCCAGCGCCCTGAAGGCCCGCGGCGTGAACGTCATCGGCACCTCGCCCGAGAGCATCGACGCCGCCGAGGACCGCAAGCTCTTCGCCGCCATCCTCGACACGCTGAAGCTCAAGTCGCCCGCCAACCGCATCGCCATGTCGGAGTCCGAGGCGATCGCGAGCGCGGCTGAGCTCGGTTACCCGGTGCTCGTGCGCCCGTCCTTCGTGCTCGGCGGTCGCGGCATGTTCATCCTCTACAGCGAGGCCGAGCTGCGCGACGTCGTGCAGCAGGTCTTCGGCGTCATGCCCGGCAAGCCCGTGCTGATCGACAAGTTCCTCGAAGACGCCATCGAGCTCGACGTCGACTGCATCAGCGACGGCGAGACCACACTCGTCGGCGGCATGCTCGAGCACATCGAGTTCGCCGGCGTGCACTCCGGCGACGCGGCGATGGTGATGCCCCCGCACACGCTCGCGAAGGAGATGCTCGGCACCGTCCGCCAGGCCACCTACGCGCTCGCCAAGGCGCTCAAGGTCGTCGGCCTGATGAACGTCCAGTTCGCGATCAAGGACAACGAGCTCTACGTCCTCGAAGTGAACCCGCGCGCCTCGCGCACCGTGCCGTTCGTGGCCAAGGCCATCGGCGTGCCGCTCGCCAAGCTCGCCGCCCGCGTCATGGCCGGCGCGAAGCTCAAGGACCTCGGTTTCACGAAGGAAATTCAGCCGAAGCACTGGTGCGTGAAGGAAGCCGTGTTCCCCTTCAATCGCTTCCCCGGCGCGGCCATCGTGCTCAGCCCCGAGATGCGCTCGACCGGCGAGGTCATGGGCCTCGACGACGATCTCGGCATCGCCTACGCGAAGACCCAAATGGCCGCCAAGCCCGCGTTACCCGTGAAGGGCAAGGTCTTCCTCAGCGTGAAGGATTCCGACAAGCCACACGTGGTGGAGCTCGCCCAGGGCTTCCTCGATCTCGGTTTCACGGTCTGCTCGACCACCAACACCGCGAAGCTCCTGCAGGCGCAGGGCCTCAACGTGCAACCCGTCTTCAAGCTCAACGAAGGCCGGCCGAACTGCGTCGACATGATCAAGAACGGCGAGATCCAGTTCGTCGTGAACACGCCGCGCGGCATGATCCCGCGCCACGACGAGAACGCGATCCGCGCCGCCGCCTACGCGAACAACGTGCCGATTTCCACGACGCTCACCGGTGCCAAGGCCGCCTTGCACGGCATCCGCGCCATGAAGCAGAAGCTCGTCGGCGTCCGTCCGATCCAGGAATACCGCTTCAACACCACGCCGATGGTGTGAGGGTGGGGCGCGTGAAGTAGCGGCGGCCGTCCCGGCTTGAGGGTGGGGGCGCTTGTCCCAAGCGCCCTCGGGTTTTCTGCCCGCCGCGGTGTGAACGGAAAGGTAGCGGCGGTCGTCCCGACCGCCACGCACGGGAGATGGCCGTCAGGGACGACGGCCGCTCCCCGCTACGGATCAGCGCCCCTCGGGCCTGCGTCCGATGCGCGTGTCGTTCGTGCACGGGAACCCGGGGCAGCTGGGGACAGCTGCCTCCGCCTTTGGCGTCCCGCCCCTCGCCACCGGCCGATGACACGGCCGGTCCTCGGCAACGACACGCGGTTGCTTCAGTTTCTCCCGCTGCTGTAATCCTTCCCGTTGCCATGACTCGTCTGCCTGCCTCCGCTCCCGCCGCCCCGCTCACGCTCGTCGCGCTCCTGCACGGTCCCGACCAGCGCGGCCTCGTGGCGCGCGCCGCCGGTTGGATCTTCCAGCGGGGCGGCAACATCCTCCACGCCGACCAGCACCGCGACGAGGAAGCGGGAATCTTCTTCCAGCGCATCGAGTGGGTGCCTCCCGCCGGCGCGCGCGTGCCCGCCGAGGAGAAAGCCTTCCTTGCCTACGCGCGCGACGAGCTGCGGATGCAGGCCACCGTCACCGATTCGCTCCGCCGTCCGCGTGTGGCTCTTTTTGTCTCGAAGGCCGACCACTGTTTCCACGACCTCATCCTCCGTTGGCGCGCCGGCGAGTATCCCTGCGAGATCGTCGCCGTCGTCTCCAACCACCGCGACCTCGCCGCCGCCGTCCGCGGCTACGGGTTGAAGTTCCACCACATCCCCGTTGAGCCCGGCCGCAAGAACGCTGCCGAGAAACGCCAGCTCGCTCTCGTCAAGCGCCTCAAGGTCGAGCTCATCATCCTCGCCCGCTACATGCAGGTGCTCTCCGGCGATTTCCTTGCCGCCGCCGGCTGCCCGGTGATCAACATCCACCACTCCTTCCTCCCCGCCTTCGCCGGCGGCCGGCCGTATCACCAAGCCCACGCTCGCGGCGTGAAGCTCATCGGCGCCACGGCGCACTACGCCACCGCCGTGCTCGATGACGGTCCCATCATCCACCAGGACGTCACCCGCGTGACACACCGCCACGGCGTCGACGAGCTCATCCACAAGGGCCGCGACCTCGAGAAACTCGTCCTCGCCCAAGCCGTCCATTGGCATCTGGAAAACCGCGTCCTCGTTTACGGCAACAAGACCGTGGTCTTCGATTGAGCGGCGCGGCGGTCGTTTAGAGTAGTTCCAGAAAGAGTGTGGCTGTCGTTGAAGGGTGCGTCGCCATTGCTGGCGGCCACCGCACCCGTGGCGAGCGGGACGCTCGCCGCTACCCTTTTGTTCCCGCGGCCACAGGTGATCTTATTCAGTGTGATGGTTGAGGCTGAAGCGGTCGGCCCAGCCGTCCCTGTCCGCGCTGCCCGCCCAGTTGGGGAGGTTGTCCCCAACCGCCCTGGGTTCCAAGCTGCGCCCGCATCCGCCGCCCTTGCCGCCCCGCCCGCTCCTGCCGCCCCGCCCGCTCCTGCCGCCCCGCCCTGATTCCGGGCTTGAGCGCTTTCGCGGCGTTCCCCATGGTGCGCGATTCCCATGAGCATCGTCCCTCCTTCCGCTCCCCAACCGCACGACCCGGCCAACCCGCCGCCGCCCGCCGGCGCCGATGAGTTCCGCCTGACCGTCGAGTCCTTCTGGGAGAAGAACCGCTCCTTCCTCTTTGCCGTCGTCGCCATCGTGCTCGTCGCCATCCTCGCCCGCGAGGGCTGGCAGCTCTACCGCGCCGGCGTCGAGCGCGAGATCCAGCAGGCCTACGCCAAGATCGACCGCGTCGACCAGCTGCCCAAGTTCGTCGCCGAGCACCCCGACCACGCTCTCGCGGGTGTCGCGCTGCTGCGCCTCGCCGACGACGCCTACGGCAAGAACGACTTCAAGGCCGCCGCCACCCACTACCAGAAGGCCGCGGACTCCCTCGAGACCGTCGCGCTGAAGAGCCGCGCCCGTCTCGGCGCCGCCATCAGCCAGCTCTCCGCCGGCGACCGCGCCGCCGCCGAGACCGCCCTCAAGGCCCTCAAGGACGACGCCAATGCACTCGCCACGCTCCGCGCCGAGGCCGCCTTCCACCTCGCCACGCTCGCCCGCGAGGCCGGCCGTCTCGAAGAGGTCAATGCGCTCCTCGACGAAGTTTCCAAGCACGAGCCCATGGGCCTCTGGGGCCAGCGCGCCTTCACGCTCCGCGCCGAGCTCGCCACTGCCGCGCCCGCCGCCAAGACCGACAGCGCCGCCCCGGCGATCGAGTTCAAGCCCGGCGGCGAATAACCGCGTCAACGGCGCTGGCGCGCCGACGCGGTGGGATTGCCCGCCCGTTCTGATCTTTCATCCGCCCCGTCGCTTTTGCGCCGGGGCGTTTTTGTTTTTGGGGTCTCGCGCGGGCGGACTTCCGGAGGTAGCGGCGAGCGCGGAGCGAGCCGAGGTGCGGCTACTAGCTGGCGCTCGCGGCTACTTGGCCAAGCGGGCCGCGCAGGCAAGTGGCCCGCGAATCACGCGAATGGGCGCGAATGAAAAGTAAAAGGTAGCGGCGGTCGTCCCGACCGCCACGAACGGGTGATGGCCGTCAGGGACGACGGCCGCTACCGACAGAGGGCGCCTGCCTACGACAGAGGGCGCGAGCAAGCTCGCTGCCTACGGTGGAAGGGTGCGGTGGTCGGGATGACCGCCATTGCTGCAAGGTGGGGGCGCTTGTCCCAAGCGCCCTCGTTGGACGTGGATACGTGTGTCGTTCGTGAGCGGGAACTCAGGGCAGCTGAGGACAGCTGCCCCCACCACCGGACGCGGCGAAGACTTCACCTCCCTCATTCGCGGCGATTCGCGTGATTCGCGGGAGGTCTTTCTTCGGGTGGGCTTGCCACTCAGCGCGGCACGACGCGCAACCGCGCGAACTGCGCGGCGCCGCCGGCGGGCAGCGTGAGGCGCATCGGGCCGGTCTGCGCGTCGCTCAAGGTCGCGAAGTCCGTCCAAGTCGTCAGATCGGAGCTGAGTTGCACGATCACGTCGGCCATGCCGACGGACTCGGGTGCGCGGGTGAAGGTCAGTTCGATCACGCCGTCCTGCGCGGTGAGTTGCGGCTGCAGCTGCGTGGTGTCGGCGGCCAGTGGGTCGCCGCCGAGCGCGAATTCCACGAGGTTGGGCAAGCCGTCGCCGTCGGGGTCGGCGGAAGCGAGGGCGGCGTTGCCGGTGAGGCCTTGCGCCGCGGCCCAGGTGGTGAAGGCGGGCGTGATGGCGAGCGAGCCGCGCGCACTGCCGGCGTAGTTGGCGTCGGTGATGGTGGCGGCGACCGCGTAGGTGCCGAAGGCGCTCGGGGGCGTGGTGCTGCCGTCGTAGGTGAGCGTGAAGGCGATGCCGGGCGGATTGGTGGTGACCTGCACGGGCTTCGCCGTGCCGTCGTAAACCTGGCGGAGGCCGGCGAGCGTCACGGTGGCGGCGGCCGGGGCGACGACGAGCGTGCCGTTGGCGCTGCCGGTGTAACCGGAGGCGGTGACCTGCGCGGCGACGGCGTAGCTGCCGGCATTCACCGGCGGCGTGGCACTGCCGTTGTAGAGCACGCTGGTGGCGAGCGCGGCGGGCTCGGTCGTCACGGTGACGGAGCGCGGCGTGCCGTCGTAGGTTTGCGCGAGATTCGAGAGCGTGACGGTCGCGGGTTGCGGCTGGCTTTCGCTGCCGGTGAGCGCGATGGTGTCGACCCACCAGCCGGTGCTCGTGGTGGAGTCGTCGGTCGCGAGCGACCAGCGGAAGCGCACGGATTGCCCGGCGAAACGCGCGGTGTCGGTCAGCTTGAGCACGGTGAGGCCGAAGCTGCTGGCCGTGCCCGACCAGGCCGGCTTGCCGGCGAAGTCGGAGACGGCGTCGGGATCGATCGTGAGGGTGTAGCCGTTGGTGTCGAACGTGGTGCCGGAGCCGCTGTCGCCGGCGCCGGTCCAGGTGCCGCCGTTGATCTGGTATTCGAGGCGGCCGCCGTCCCAGTCGGTTTCGAGCGTGTAGCGGTGCCAGAAGCGCAGGGCGAGGTTGGTGGCGCCGGCGGGGATCGCCACGGTGGGCGAGAGCAGGGCCTGCGTCGTGCGCGTGCCGGGGCCGGCGGCGGTGGCGGAGCGGTTGGGGGTGTGCGAGCTGGTCGAGGTGAAGGTCCAACCGGTCGCGGTGCCGCGGATGGGTTGGTTGGACCAGCCGCTGGTGGTGGTGTCGAAGTTCGCGCTCCAGAGCGCGGACACGACGGTGAAGGCGGCGGGGAGGCTCGCGGTGGTCTCGCCGGTGGCGACGATGGTCCACGCGCCGGAGGCGGCGCCGGTGAGGTTGACGGTGGCGCGGAGCGTGCCGCCGACGAGCTGGAGGTTGGTGGCCACGAGGTCGGGCTGGCCGCTGCGGGTGAGACGCAGGTCGGTGACGGTGGAGAGCGCCGCGCCGCTGAGCGTGAGGGTGGCGGTTTCGCCGGAGATGCCGGTGTCGGGCGACACGGCCTGGAGCGCGAGCGTGGGCGGCGGCGGGGCTTCGGCGGCGGAGCCGGAGATGATGAGGCCGTAGTCCTGCGCGTTGTTGGCGAGCGTGCCTTGGAAGGTCACCACGGCGCGGTAAACGCCGGGCGTGCCGGGGTTGGCGAGGTAAACCTGTTCGACGTTGTCGGTGTTGTTCACGCCGGTCGTGGCGGGGAGCGCCATCGAGGCCTGCGTCCAGGTGCCGACGAAGGGCATGACGTAGGGCAGGTGCGTGGTGCCGGTGGGGCCGGTGATCTTCAGGTCGAGGTTGTTGCGGAGGCGGGCGGTGCGGGAATCGGCGCTGGTGGTGGAGGTGCCGGCGGGATCGGTCCAGCAAAGCGTGGCGCGGATGGGCGAGACGCCGTCCCAGATGAACTCGTGCGTGAGCGTGGTGATGGCGGTGTCGAGGCGCGCCTCGTTGATGTGGAGCTTGAGTGGGTTGGCGGCGTGGTCGCGGAGGAGATCAGCGGCGGCCTTGACGTTGATGAGGCCCCAGCCGTTGCGGTAGTCGGGGCCGGCGGTGCCGAGGTCGTCGGCGGTGTGGAGGAGCAACGCCTTCAGCGTGCTGGCGCGGAGCGCGGCGCCGGGGAACAACTGCCCGTAGAGTTGCACGAGCAGGGCGGCGGAGCCGGCGGCGCTGGGCGTCGCCATGCTCGTGCCGCCGTAGGTGTCGTAACTGGTGTTGGAGGTGGCGATGGAGGAGTAGAGGTCGTCGCCGTTGGCCACGAGGTCGGGCTTGATGCGGCCGTCGTCGGTGGGGCCCCAGGAGGAGAAGTCCGAGACGAGGGCCTTGGCGAGGTCGCGCTGGGTGCCGGTGAGGGCGTCGCTGGTGGAGCCGACGGTGACCACGTTCTTGCCGATGGCGTCGTAGGAGATGTTGTCGTAGCCGCCGCGGTAGAGGCCGTCGCCTTTCGGGTGCGAGGCGGAGTTGTAGGTGGTGTTGGTGCTCGAGTCGGGGTTGAGGCGCACGATGTCGCCGTTCTCGGGGTTGTCGGTGCCGTCGTTGCCCGCGGCACGGAAGACGAGGAGGTAGGGCGAACCGTAGGCGACCGCGTCGGTATCGCGCGCGGCGTCGTCGTATTGGCCGAAGTAGGAATCGCTGCCGCTCGTGCCGGTGCCGGTGCCATACCATTCCCAATCGTAGTCCGTCTCGCCGATCCATTCCCAGCCGGTGAGGCCGCCGTAGCTGTGGTTGGAGAGGTAGATTTTCGTCGTCTGCCCGCCGGCGGTGGCGGCGGCGGCGGTCATCTCGGCGTAATCCTCGTCCCAATCATACGAATGGATCGTGGCGGCGGGCGCCATGCCGCGGGCCGCGGCATTCACGCCCGAGGCTGCGATGGTGCCGGCGACGTGCGTGCCGTGGTCGTCTTCGTCCGTGGCAGCATTCTTCTTGATCGCGCGGCCGCCGAATTCCTGGTGCGAGGTGCGCACGGAGCCGCCGTCCCACACGCCGACGATGACGCCGGAGCCGGTGAGCGCGGGGACCTCGGCGTGGAGTTGGGAAGCGCCGGAGCTGCGGGCGGCGTTGAGGTTGAGCGTGGTGCGGTAGAGCGGGCGGCCCTCGGCATCGAGGGCATAGACCTGTTGCACGCGGCCGTTGGGGAGCACGCGGCGCAGCTGCAGGCCCAGCTCGCGGGCGCGGTTCTCGGCGGCGGCGCGGCGTTCCTGTTGCAACGCCCGCATCGCGGCGACGGTGCGTTCGCGCACGGCGGGATCGCTCAGGTCGCCGGCGGCTTCGAGGAGATCGGCCACGCGCGGCGGCGGCACCGGAGCGGCGGCGGTCGCGCTCGCGGGAGCGGGCGGCAGGGGCGGCGGCGTGCCGGGCGCGCCCGGGGCGGGCGTCGCGGAGCGCGCGGAGGCGAGCGCGGCCGCGGATGCGGCGGCGACGGCGGCCGGAGTGGAGGGCGGCGCGAGTTCGGCCGAGGGGCGGGACGCCGCGCGGCGCGGGGTGGCGGGGGAGGCGGGCGTGAACAGGAGCGTCAACGCACCCGCGACAACGAGCGCGAGGGCGGACAGGACGGCGGAGCGGGAGTGCATCAGCGCCGCGCGTCGCGGGGGCGTCGCGCGGCATCCCGGCAAACTGCCGCAACACGCCCGGGCGGGAAAGCGCAAACACGCGGGGACGGTGACGGCACGGAAAAATAAAAAGCCCGCCGGGAAACCGGCGGGCCAGGGGTCGTTCTTTACGGAAGAGGGATCGGCTCAGCGGCGCGCCTGACGGCGGCGGTGGACGCACACGCCCGCGAGCGCCAACGCGCCGAAGATCGCCGCGTAGGTCGAGGTCTCGGGGATGGCGGCCGCGGTCCACGACAGGACCATGTCTTGTCCGATGAGCGACGTGCCGAACGAACCGAGGCTGGCCCAACCGGATTGGTCGGAGGCGATGCCCAGTGCGGTGCCCGTGGTGCTGCCGCCGGCGGTGCTATAGATGACCGTCCAGGAACGATCGCTCGCCCAAAACGGATCGGCCGATGGAGCGAAGCTGCCGAGCGAAAGCGCGAGCATGCCGCCGTTGAGGTTGATCGTGCCGGTGTTGGCGATCTGATCGAAATGGGTGCCGGCGTCGGCCGTGCTGAGCGCGCCGAGTTCCCAAGTTAAGGTGGAGTCGGAACTGAAGGTGAGCGTGCCGATGTTGTGGAGGATGCCGGGGCTGTTGCCGGCGTTGACATTGGCGCCGGCCGCGAGGTTGAGCGTGCCCGCCAATGTGCCCGTGCCCGTGATCGAGCCCGTCACGGCCGCGGCGTCGGTGCCCATCAGCGTGCCGCTGGCGCCGATGTTGATGGCGTTGCCGACGGTGACGTAGCTGGCGGCGAGACTGAGGGTCCCTCCCGTGATGGATACCGCGCCGCTGCCGAGGGCGTTATTCGAGTAAGCGAGCACGGTGCCATCGGCAATGCTCATGCCTCCCGAAAACTCGTTGTTACCGGTCAATGTAATTGTGCCGCTCGTCGTCTTCGAGACGGCGCCAGTGCCGGAGAGATTCGCGTGGGCGCTGCCGGATTGTAGCTCGAATCCGATGCTGCTGCTCATCGTGCCGCCGCTGAGAGTGCCGCTGGAAAGGGTGATCTGTCCTTTCGTGTGGGAGTATCCGCTGAGATTGAGCGTGCCTCCGGAAACCGTCACGGACCCAGCGGCGCTGCCGAGCGCGCCGGCGATGTTGGCTCGCACGGTGCCGCCGAAGATGGTGGTTGCTCCCTCGTAACTGTTGACGGCGGTCAGATCGAGTTGGCCCGTCGCTCCCGAGGCTAGGTTCACGGTCAATCCGCCGTTGGAGATGACTCCGCCAAGCGTGTAGGATGCGTTGCCGCCGATGGTCAGGGTTCTCGTTGCTCCGCCGAAGTTCATCGCATTGCTGAACTTGAGAGTCGCGTTAACGGGGTAAGAAGGTGCCCCGAGCTGAAAATCTCCTCCGACCGTAATCCCGCCCGCAAATTTACCGGACAAATCACGCCTGTCGTCCGATCCGATCGTTCCGCCATTAATCGTGAGGGATCCGTTGCCCAAGGCGTTTACGCCTCCGACGATCACCGTTCCCGCATTGAGAGTGAAGCCTCCCGGGTAAGCCGAGCCCGCCAGGAATAGAGTTCCGGCTCCCGTCTTGATGAATCCCGTGCCCGCGGTGGTCGCAATGGCCTGCGAGCCCAACCTCACCAGTCCGCCGCTGCCGACGTCGATGGTCCTCACGTTTCCACCAGTCGCTAACGTGCCGCTCGCGCTGGTGAAATTCACCGTCACCCCACTCGCGACGGTGATGTTTCCGACGTTTATCGTGCTGCCCATGCCCGCGAAGCGGTAGGTGCCAGAGGTAAAATTGACGTTCTGGTTCGCTGTATAGGCTGAAACATAGCTCGGACCATCGGCTGAATTATTCCAGCGGGCGGTGCCCCAATTGCCGATTGCACTGGTGCTGGTGTAGGAGATCGGTTGTGCGCTGAGCGAGAGCGCACCAAGCGATAGAAAGACTAACAGGACTCGTTTCATCGTGGGTATAGGGTCACTTGGCCGAATCACTTTAATTCGACCTTAGCGTGGAGGACGAAAGGCCCTAGCAGTAATCTGGCCACAATCACGCAGCAATGTGCCGCGACGCCAAAAAATTACACCAGCGCACCTTCCGGCGGGCTGGAAGAATGTCCTTTGCCGCAGGAGCGCGTGCTTGAAATATAAAAAACCCGCCGGGGAAACCGGCGGGCCAGTGGTCGTTCTTACGGAAAGGGAGGTGGCTCAGCGGCGCGCCTGACGGCGGCGGTGCACCACGACGCCCGCAAGCGCCAACGCGCCGAAGATAGCCGCGTAGGTCGAGGGCTCGGGGATGGCGGTGAGGGAGAAATTATCGATGCCTATTGCTTGCGCATTAGTGTTGCCTCCAGAGCCGACATACGACCAGCGAAGATAATAGTTTTCGCCGTTTTCAATGCTGAGGCCTGTCAAAGTTAAGGACTTCGCTGTAGTAAGCTCGGGGTTTGAAATCACCGTGTTGCTCGCGTCACTTGCGAAATTCTGGCTTCCGCTCGACTGATTCGTCCAAGCCGAGGCGTTTGTGCTGGTTGATAGCGTTAGATCGAAGGCGCGTGTTCCCGAGCGGTATTTTTCATAATCAAAGCTGATGTTAAGCGATGATACGGTTGCGCCCGTATTGTTGGTGAACACGAAGTAGAGATAACGAGGGGACGTGAAAGAACCGCTCGTAAGAAAACCGATCGCGCGATCCGTCGACGAGGCAGTTATGCCGTCAGCAAAATTGTAATATCCGCCGCTTGAGGTTCCTGTGAGCGACCCGGTTCCGGTGTTTCCCGCCGCCAAAGTTGTCGCGGTAGCGAGCGACGTGTAGTTCGCTTGGTTGCTGAACGCCCAGCCTGTTGGCAAGCTAGCGGCCGCCAGCGAACCTAGTGTGTTGAAGTTTTGCGTGTAAGCTGAATTCAGCGTTGTGATCGACACCTGAGCGTAACTCGAAACGGTTAGGCCTAGTAGCAAAGCGATAAGCTTTAATTTCATAAGGGGTAAGTGGAGAGTGCGAAGTGACTAGCAGCTCGCCCGCCAGAATCACGTCGTTTTTTGGCGCGACACATTCTTTTCACAGAAGGACCGCGGGTGCGCAGATGTTGCCAGCGGTTGGCGGAATTAGCGGCACTTGAAACGCAAATGTCACGGCTTGCGGCTTGCGCGTATGACGAGGGGTTTCCAGTCTGCGCCTCAGCCCCCCCTATGACCAACACGCCTCGTTCGTTCGTTTGCACCGTCCTCCTCGCGGGATGCGCGCTCGTCTCGGCGCATGCGCAATCCGTCTATGAACCGTTCTCCTACGTGAACGGTGACCCGCTGCCCGGGAAGATCCTCGGTGGATCCTACACCTGGGGTTTCCAAAATTCCGGCACCGACGTCACGATCGCCAGCGGCAACCTCTCCGTGACCGGCCTCGCGGCTTCGACCGGCAGCTCGGCCTCGCTGCCCGGCGGCAATTTCAAGGAAGCGGTCCTGCCCTTCACGACCACGCCGGTGAGCAGCGGGACGATCTTCTACTCGTTTGCGTTCAAGCTCTCGAGTTTGCCGACGGCGACGACCTACAGCTTCGGTCTAAACAGCAACACGAATTTTGCGTCGACCATCTGGCTGCAGGCCAGCGGCGGCGGCTATCAGATCGGCCTCTCCAATCGCAGCAACAGCACGCCGGCGTATGACTCGACGGTGTTCGCGACGGGCACGACGGTGTTCATCGTGGGCAGCTACGAATTCGTCAGCGGCACGGCCAACGACGTCTCTAAGCTCTGGATCAACCCGGCCTCCGCGACGTTCGACGATCTCGCGGTCCCGTCTGCGGCGCTCACCTCCACGGGCGGCACGGACATGACGAGCATCAACTCCTTCCTGATCCGCGGCGCCAGCGGCTCGCCGGCTGGCACCTTCGATGAGCTGCGCATCGGCACGACCTGGGCGTCGGTGACTCCGGTCCCCGAGCCCTCGACCTACGCCGCCATCCTCGGAGCCCTCGCCCTCGCCGGCGTGGTGCTGCGTCGTCGCTCCCGTCTCGCCTGATCGTTTCCCTGTGGCCCGTCCGGGCCTGAAACGCGCCGGCTCTCCCCGCGGCCGGCGCGAACGTCTTTTCCCATGCACACCTCCCCCTCGCGCGCGACGTGGTCGCGGGCGCTCGTCCTCCCGTCCCGTCCCCTGTCCGCGCGGTTCGCGCGGGCCCTGACCTGGGCCCTGTTGCCGGTCGTGGTCCTCTTCGCCGTGCTCGGCGCGGAGGCGAAGATCGGCGCGCAATACCAGTTGCTGCTCGGCAACCCGAGCAACGCCGTCACCGACGCGGCGGTGAAGAACAACTACCTGATCGTGCGCGACCAGTTCGCGATCAGCTACAACGATTCGCTCGGCCAGCCGAACTGGGTGAGCTGGAACCTGACGAGCGAGGACCGGGGAGCCTCCGGCCGCACGGATGCGTGGTCCGCGGACCCGTTGCTGCCGGCCGGTTTCTACCGCGTGCAGCCGAACGACTACAACGACCCCGGCCTGAGCCGCGGCCACATGTGCCCCTCGGCCGACCGCACGGTCACGGCGGCGGACAACACGTTCACCTTCCTGATGTCGAACATGGTGCCGCAGACCTCGCATAACAACGGCGGCGTCTGGAACAATTTCGAGATCGAGACGCGCAACATCGCCGCGGCCGGCAATGAGGTGCTCGTCATCTCCGGACCGAGTATCTTCGACGGCCGGCGCATCGCCAGCGGCGTCGCCGCGATCCCTTCCTACGTGTGGAAGGTCGTCGTCGTCGTGCCCGTGGGCACGGCCCCGATCACGGAGCGCATCACCACCAACACGCGCGTCATCGCCATCAAGGTGCCGAACGTCACCTCCGGCCTGAGCAACGACTGGCGCACCTACCTCACGAGCGTGAACCAGATCCAGCAGGACACGGGCCTGACCTTCTTCACCGCGCTGTCGGCGCAGGTCGCCTCTGTGCTCCGCACGATGATCGACGGCCAGCCGGTCGTCGGCGCGCCCGTGATCGAGACCAATCCCGTGGCGCAATCCGTCGCGGCGGGCGGCTCGGTGACGTTCTCCGTCACCGCTTCGGGCAACGCCCCGCTGACTTACCAGTGGACCTTCGAGGGTGAGCCGATTGCCGGCGCCACCTCCGCCACGCTCACGCTGAACAACGTCCAGCTCGAGCACATGGGCAACTACCGCGTGGTCGTGACCAACAATGTCTCCACCGCCACGAGCAACCCCGCGCTGCTCACCGTCACGGGCGTCGCGCCGGTGTTCCTGAGCGAGCCGATGTCGCAGACCGCCAATGCGGGCACCAACGTGGTGTTCAGCGCGCTGGCCGGCGGCTCGCCCACGCTCACCTACCAATGGCGCAAGGGTGGCCAACCCATCGAGGGTGCCACCGGTGCCACGCTCACGCTCACCAACGTGCAGGCCGCCGCCGCGGGCGACTACGACGTCGTGGCCACCAATTCCGCCGGCTCCGCCACCGGCGGCCCCGCGAGCCTCGAGGTCACCCCGAGCGCGCCGGTGATCCTCACGCAGCCCGCCACGACCAGCGTCGGCCTCGGCGGCACGGTCACCTTCGCCGTCACCGCGATCGGCACCGAGCCGCTCGCCTATGTCTGGCGCAAGGCCGGCGTGCCGATCGAAGGTAACGCCTCCGCCACCACGGCCACCCTCGTGCTCGCCAACGTCGATGCCTCCGCCGTGGGTTCCTACGACGTCGTCATCACCAACGCCGTCGGCACCGTCACCAGCTCGGCCGCGTCGCTCACGATCAGCTCGTTCAGCAACGGCGCGCTCAACTACACCGGCGGCACCTACGCGCAGAACTTCGACACGCTCACCGGCACGCACGGTTATGACTCCGACACCGCCGTGTCCATCGCCGGCAACGGCCCCTTCCAGCTCACCGCCGCGCCCTTCAACGGCGCCGAGATGGGCGCGTGGTGGATGGCCAAATACGACGGCACCGGCGCCAACGCCCGCTACAAGATCGACAACGGTTCCGCCGTGAACGGCGCCATCTACTCCTTCGGCACCATCGGCGCGGCGGACCGCGCCCTCGGCTCCGTCGGCAGCGGCTCCACGCGCTCGCGTTTCGGGATGATTCTGAACAACAACACCGGCCAGACGCTCACGGAGTTCACCGTCACCTACGTCGGCGAGCAGTGGCGCGAGGGCAACAGCAACGCCAATACCCTCGCGTTCTCCTACGCCGTCGACGGCACCGACCTCAACACCGGCACCTTCGTCTCCGTCGCCGCGCTCAACTTCACCGCTCCGGTGAACAACCCGGTCGACACCACCGGCGCCGTGCTCGACGGCAACGCCGCCGCCAACCGCAGCACCGTCAGCGCCACCGTCACCGGCCTCGTCTGGCCCGCCGGCACGCGCCTCGTGCTGCGCTGGACCGACGCCGACGACATCAACAACGACGACGGTCTCGCGATCGACGACTTCGTGTTCACCGCCGCCAACGCCGGCCCGGTCGCGCCCGCGGTCGTCAGCACGACGCCCGCCTCCGACGCCACCGGCATCTCGCCCGCGCAGCCGATCACGGTGACCTTCAACCAGCCGGTGACGCTCGCCGCGGATTGGTTCACCCTCACCAGCGCCACGCAGGGCGCGCTCGCCGCGACCGTCAGCGGCGGCCCCACGACCTACACGATCACGCCGTCCGCCACGCTGCCTGTCTCCGACACCATCACGGTGAACATCCTCGCCGACCGCGTCACCGAGCAGGGCTCGGGCACGCTGACGATGAACGAGGATTATTCGTTCGCCTTCACCACCGTCGTGCCCGTCGCGCCGACGATCGCGACGCACCCCGCGCCGCAGACCGTCACGCTCGGCGGCACCGCCACCTTCGCCGTCGGCGTGAACGGCACCGCGCCCTTCACCTATCAGTGGCGCAAGGGCGGCCAGCCCATCGCGGGCAACGCTTCCGCCACCACGGCCACGCTCACGCTGAACAACGTGCAGGCGGTCGACGCCGGCAGCTACGACGTGGTGGTGTCCAACCTTGCCGGCAACGTCACGAGCAACGCCGCGACGCTTACCGTCAGCACCGTCGTGCCGAGCAGCATCACGTGGAATTTCACTGCCGGCGGTGCGCCCAGCAGCGCGTTGCCGACTGGTGTGACCGGCGGCACGCTGACGCAGGGGAACAATTTCGGCACGACCACCATGGTCACGACCACCTCGGCCTCGTCCGGCTACGCCGGCGCCAGCGGCAGCGGCAACGCCGGTCTGACTGCCCGCATCGGTGCGCTCAACAAAGCCACGGACGGTTCTGCGTATTATCAATTCACGTTCACACCCCCAGCCGGTTCGCAGCTTTATTTTTCCAGTCTCGGCTTCGGCTCGCGCAGCACGTCGACCGGCCCGCAGGCATATGCGCTCTTCACGAGTGTCGACAACTACACCACGCCGATCGCTTCCGGCACGATGACCGCCAACTCCGCTTGGGTGTATCACACGCCGGCCTTCACGGCGACCACGGGCGAAGTGGGCGCCGCGGTGACGTTCCGGCTTTACGGATACAACGGAGGCCCCAACAGCCCCGGCAGCGGAACCGCCAACTGGCGCATTGACGACCTCTCGCTCAGCGTGGCCGTGGAGGCCGTGCCGCCGCCCAGCGGCTTCGGCACCTGGCTCGCGGAGCATTTCACGGAGCAGGAGCGCAACGACCCGCAGATCAGCGGTCCGGACGTTAAGCTCACGCCCGACGGTCTCACCAACCTGATGAAATACGCCCTCGGCTTCGCCCCGCGCGGCCCGGTAGGTGCGTTGCCCGAGCCGGCCACGGCCGACAACGACTGGACCTATACCTACACGCGTCCGAGCGAGCGCCCGGACCTCACCTACACGGTGCAGGTCTCGACGGATCTCGTCAGTTGGAACTCGGACGGCGTGGAGCACGTGCAGGTCGCGACCGGCGACGGCGTGGAAACTTGGCGCGCCCGGCACGCGGGTGGAGCCAAGCTCTTCTTCCGCCTGAAGGTCGAGCGGCCCTGAACGCGGCGCGGCCGGTGCGCCGCGCCGGTTGAGGGCGAGCTCTGCAATTAAAGCCTGACGCGCGGGCGGGGTAACGTCCCTGCTCCGCGCGGTCATGCTGGCGCGTGTCCGCGGGCCGCGAGAGCGGTTCACGTGGTTTCCCGGTGATTTGAAGATGCGGGAGCGGTCCACGTGTGGCGGTCGGGACGACCGCCACTACCGTTCCCAACAGAACGACGGCAGAGAAACGCCCGATGGCCCTTGTCGCCACGATCGACTCTCCGCCGGTAGGGCGAGTCGTCCCCGACGAGCCGCGCATCGATTACGCCCGACGGATTGGCCGTGCTTCCTCCCCACCACGGTCGGTTGCCGGGAACTCAGGGCGTTGAGGGACAACCGCCCCCGCCGGGGCGATGTGGGTGGGGAGAGACCAGCGTTGACTCCCGCCCGCATCGGCCAACCCTGCGGGCTGGTTTTCGGGGTGTAGCTTAGCCTGGTAGAGCGCCTGGTTTGGGACCAGGAGGTCGCAGGTTCGAATCCTGTCGCCCCGACCAATTATCGTCTCGCGGCCTCGATCGCCGGCTCGGGCGCCCGGCAGAGCAAGAAATGAGCTGTGGAGAGCGGGAAGTGTGAACAAATGCTTCTTGCGTCACCCTGTGGCGGCACCTAAAAAGCCCATCTCACTCTTTTAATCCATGGATACTCTTTCTCGGGACAGTAACTCCGGCAGCGGCGGCATCTTGCCGGTCGCGGGCCTTATCGCGGCCGCTGGCGCCCTCATTCTCGCCATCGTCGCCCTTGTTCAGCTGAACAAGGTCAAGGCCACCGTCGCCTCGCAGGCCGACGAAATCGCCAAGATCGCCACGATCGAGAACGAGGTTCGCTCCACCGCCGCGAAATCCGAGTCCGATCTCAAGAATCTCCGTGACGGCATCCAGACCGCCCTCAACCAAGTCGGCACCGAGATGGTCGCCCTCCGCGCCCAGGTTGCGAAGGTCGAGGAAGAGATGAAGAAGAAGCCGGCTCCGGCCGCCGCCAAGGGTGGCGCCGCCGCGGCGCCCACGGGCGTGCGCAACGCCGATGGCACCTACACGATCGCCGCGGGTGACACGCTCGCAAAGGTCGCGAAGAAGTTCGGCGTCTCGCTGGACTCCGTCCTCGCCGAGAATCCCGGCATCGAGCCGAGCCGCCTCCGCGTCGGCCAGAAGATCCGCCTCCCCGGCCGCTGAGCCGTTCGGAGAAAAATAATTTCGAAAGCCTCCGCGCGAGCGGGGGCTTTTTTATGCGCGGAAGGCGCGAGGCCACGGGGGGCGCGAGCAAGCTCGCGGCCTACGGAGGAGGATGCTCGAGGGGTGGCGCGAGCGAGCTCGCTGCCTGCGGCGAGGAGGCGGACGGGAAATTCTGGCGTGGAAATTTCCGCGGGGCTCCGCGAGCGTGACGGCATGAGTTCGCCGCAGAAACCGCAGCGCTGGAAAAAACTCGGCGCGCGTCCGCTCACGCAGACGCGCATCTTCTCGGTGGAGAGCGTGGACTTCCAGCATCCGGCACACCCGGCGCCGCGCGATTTCTTCCTCATCCACGCGCCCGATTGGGTGAACGTGATCGCGCTCACGCCGCGCCACGAACTCGTGCTCGTGCGCCAGTTCCGCTTCGGCACGAACGATCTTTCGCTCGAGATTCCCGGCGGCGTGATGGAGGCCGGCGAGGATCCGGTGACGACCGCGCAGCGTGAGTTGCAGGAGGAGACGGGTTTCGTCGGCGCGTCCGCGCGGTTGCTCGGCTCCGTGCATCCGAACCCCGCGATGCAGACCAATCGCTGCCATCTCGTGCTGGTCGAGGGCGCGGAGCGACGCGCCGAACTGGCGTGGGACCCGAACGAGGAGTTCGAGATCCTGACGCTGCCGGTCGAGGAGGTTTATCAGTGCGCCTACCGCGGCGAGATCACGCACGCGCTCGTGCTCGATGCGTTGCTGCTTTTCCGTCCGGTGTGGGAGCGGTTGCGCGCGCCCTGAGCGCGGTGCGCTGGCCTGATTTGGTAGCGGCGGTCGTCCCGACCGCCATGGTGGGCGATGGTCCCCGCCGATGGAAGGCGCGAGCAAGCTCGCTGCCTACGGCGAAGGGAGCGCCGCTACCCTCGCGGCTGCATAATCAATCCGCCGTCGTGCGCGTGACGCGCGCGACGTATGCCCGGCCGGTCATTTGACATTGGCGGCGGTGCTCATTTACTCGGCTGACCCGATGGAAAGCGCCGTCTCCACGCCCGCGTTCGCCAACTCGGCCGATACGCTCGGCGCCGAGGTGGGCGACCGTCTGCCCGCTCCGCTCGAACAGGAGGTCCGTGCCATCTACGCGCGCAGCCCGCTCTATCCGCAGCGTTTCCCGCTGCATCACGAGCCGCTGCGCTGGGCGTGTTATCGCGAGATCCCGGTGCTGACGAAGCAGGAGATCGTGCAGCGCGGGCACACGGCGTTCTTCGCCGATTACCGCGAGATCGAGCGTGGCTTCGCGCAGAAAAAATACGAATACGAGCACACCTCCGGCACCACGAGCGGGCCGATGACGGTCGTGATGGAGGACGGCTGGTGGAACGCGCAGACGCGCCGCGCCTATCTCGCGCATCCGGTGCTGGCGCAGTATGCCGACCGTCCGTATCGCAAGTGCGTCCTCGCGCCCGTGGGTTGCTCGAGCAACCTCTGTCCCTACGAGGATCACCCGTTCCCGCACCGCTATTTCGACGGCACGGTCTATCTCAACCTCTCGAGTGATCCCTTCGCGTTCCCTGACGGCGAGTGGGAGCGCATCGTGCGCGAGTTGCAGGCCGTGCAGCCCGAGGTGATCGAGGGCGAGCCGGTTTATCTCTCGCTGCTGGCTCGCGCGCTGAAGAAGCGGCGCGTGCAGGTGCCGAGTGTGCGCACCGTCATCCTCACTTACGGCAAGGCCTCGCTCCAGCACAGCCGACGCATCGCGGCGGCCTTCCCCGGCGCGGCGCAGGTCGACCTCTACGGCTCGACCGAGGCGGGTTATCTTTTCGTGGGCGATGCGTTCCGCGACAACCTGCGCGTGGTCGAGGCGAACTGCTTCATCGAACTCGTCCCGTGGTCCTCGACCGACGCGGACCGGGGCGCGACGAGGGAGGCGGATGCGTTCCAGATCCTCGTCACGACGCGCGACCGCGTGGCGATGCCGCTGCTGCGTTACCACACCGGTGACATTGTGCGCCGCACGCCGACGGGCTACCGGATCCTCGGTCGCGAAAAGGATCTCCACATGCGCGCGGACGGCACGGTGGTGTCGGCCTTTGAGGTCGACCAAGTCATCCCGGAGGAGTTCGCGTGCTGGCATTGGAGCCTCGTGCAGGTCTCGGAGCAGCGCTGGGAATTCCAATACGTGGCCGACGAGACCGCGCCGGAGCGCGTGGCCGCGGCGCTGGGCGGTGTGTTGGGCGATGGAGCGCGCGTGACGCTGTTCCGCCGCAAGTTCATCCAGCCCGCCGCGAGCGGGAAGTTCGCCTTGCTCAAGCCGCTGGCGAAGTGACGCCGCGCGCGACGGAGCGCGGATCAGGCGATGGATCCGGCCATGGGGCGCGAGCAAGCTCGCTGCCTGCGCGCAGGGTCGGGAAAATCGCGCTTGGGTGCGCGGCCAACGAGGGCGGCACGCGCGGCCGGGCCGCTCAGGCGGCGGACGCGGAGCGGCGGGTGCGGAAGCGGCGCCAGCCGAGCAGGCCGGCGACAGCGCCGACGAGGAGCGCGCCGTAGGTGGACGGCTCGGGGATCGGACGGGAGAGCTGCGCGCCGAAGCCCATGAAATCCATGTTGCCCCAGGTGGAGGCGTCGGTGTTCGTCGGATAATACGTCGAGTTGTTCCAGTTGTTCATCTGGCTCGTGGAGGTGAACGCGACGTCGCCGGCGAAGAGGGAATAGCCGTAGATCGTCTGGCCGACGCTGAGGCCGAGGTCGGCGAGCGGGATGAGGATGCCGACGAGGTAGAGGTCGCTGGAGTTGGGCGTGCCGCTGTTGCTGTCGAGCGTGGCGATCGACTGATTGCTCGCGAGATTGTCGCCGCTGGTGGTGGTGGAGCGGATGTAGCGGGCGTTGGTGCCGTTGGGCGTGTCGACGGCGTCGCCGAAGGTGTCGGGCTCCACGAGCAGGCCGGTGTTGGCGTAGGCGGTGGGGGCGGCGGTGCCGTTGACGGTGCCCCAGGAGGTGAAGGCGGAGATGCGGAAGCCGTCGCCGTTGTTGCCGACGTTCTCGAGGTCGAAGAAGACCAGCGCGTCGCCCGCCTGCACGGTGTAGCCGCCGGCGAAGTAGAAATCGATGCGCTCGATGTTCGAGTTGACGGAGCTGCTGCCGCCGTTGGCGAAGGGATTGCGCAGGCCCTGGGTGAGGTCGCTGCTGAGCATGACCTCGGAGAGGGTGGGGCTGGTGTCGCCGCGGCCGTAGACGGTGGCGTTGCCGCTGCTGGTCGAGGAGTATTGGTAGAAGACCGTCGAGTTGTTCGGATTGCCCGCGCCGGTGTTGCGGCGGAAGAAGACGTTCGAGGCGGTGGGGCCGTTGAACTGGTAGTCCCCGAGCGCGCTGCCGATGCTGGCGACGGGCGTATACTCGTTGAGATAAGTGATGTTGTCCGCCGTGCGATTGGTGGTGTTGACCGCCGAGCCGTAGGTCACGCTCGTCACCGCCACCTGGGCCTGTGCGACGAGTCCGCCGCCCAGCAAAAACAGGCCGATCGTGCTCAAGGAGCGCGCGCCGAGCCGATTAAGGGCAGTGATAAAGGACATCGGCATGATTCCTAGTTTGACTCCCACTCCCGTCAATAGAATAGGTGAAAACACCTAGTTAAACTAGGGTAATAAGGTAATTTTTGCCCAACCCGAAAGTCACTCATACCTCTCTCTCATCGTCGGCCCAGCGGCAGAGAACTTTAATCCATGCGCGAAAAATTCCCAAAATACCTTGCGCAACTGAAAGATAGGATAGGGCGTCGGCTGCCGCGAACCGCGATGATCATGGGGGCGTTGGCCTTGGTTGCGGGTGGAGCGATTTGGTATTGGGCGGTCGGTGCGGAGCTGAGAAACCTGCGGGCGGCCGGGCGGCTGGTGGAGCAGGGGGAGTATCGGCGCGCGCAGCTGTTATTGGAGCAGGCGGTGCAGGTGCGGCCAGATAGCGTGGCGGCGCAGCGGGCCTTGGCGGAGTTTTTCGACCGGGTCGGGTCGCCGTCGGCGTTAGAGCGGTGGGAAGTCGTCAACCGGCTCGCGCCGGGTGACGAGGCGCGGTGGCGGCTGGCGGCCAGCGCGGTGCAGCACCTGCGTTTCCCGCTCGCCCGCGAGACACTGGCGGCCGTGACGGCGCCGGGACGAGGGCAGCTGGAGCATCACCGGTTGGCGGCGGCGCTGGCGCTGGCCGACGGGCAGCCGGCCGTGGCGGAGGAACACTTGGCGGCGATGCACCGGCTGGCGCCGGAAAATGTGCGCTACCGGTTCGCCTTGGCGGCGCACCGATTGGCGACGGGGCAACGGTTGGAGGAGAGCCGGCGTGAATTGGAGGAGTTGGCGCGCAGCGGTCCGCTCCGCGTGCGTGCGACGCTGGAGCTCATGGGCGATGCGCCGCGGCGCTGGCCGCTGGCCGCCGATCCAGAGGAGCGACTGGCGGAGCGGTTGTTCGATGGGGCGGGCGCGGTGCATCTCCGCGCCGGAGCGCGGCCGGGCCGCCCGCGCCTGTTGGCCCATGTGCGGGCGGAGCCGTATCCGGAACCGGAGGATGCGGCGGTGCTGTTGGCCTGGCTGGTGCGCGAAGACCGGGCTGCGGAGGCGCTCGCGTGGGCGCGCGCTTTGCCGGAGGCGACCCGCCGGCACGCGGCGGTCGTCGTCGTGACGGCCGAGGCGGCGGCGCGGGCGCAGGATTGGCCGCAATTGCAGGAGGCGCTGGCCTACGGCGCGTGGGGCGTGATCGCGCGGCCGGTGCTCGATGAGGCTTTCGCGGTGCGGGCGGCACGGGCCGGCCGCGGTCGCAGCGGACCGGATTGGCAGGCGTTGTTGGAAAACGCGGAGATGACGCGTCCGGCCCTGCGCGTGTTGTGGCGGCTGGCGGAGCTGTGGGGCTGGCCGACGGAGGCCGAGCGTGCGCTCACGGCGCTCACGCGCCGCTACCCGCGCGAGCGCTGGGCGTGGGAGGCATTGCAGGTGACCTATCTGCGGCGGGGCGACAGCGCCGCGTTGTGGCGGCACTACGGCGCCTGGGTGCGCGAGATGCCGGATGACGTGCCGGCGCGCTTGGAGCAGTTGCTCGTGGCTTTCCTCACCCGACGCGACGATGCGACGGCGCAGCAGCAGGCCGCCGAGTGGCACCGCCGGATGCCGGACCATCCGCTCGCGACCGTCTTGCACGCGCTGGCTTTGCGCGCGGCCGGGCGCGCGTCGGAAGGGTTGGTCCTGCTCGACCGGCTCGGCGTCGGTGCCTGGCGGCAGTCGCGTTTCGCTCTCGTGCGGGCGGCGCTGCTGGTCGAGGCTGGCCGAGCTGCGGAAGCCGCGCCGCTGTTGGAGAACGTGCGCGAGCCGCTGTTGCCGGAGGAGAGGGAGTTGCTGGCCTCCGTCCGGCGGGCGGCCGGGGCGACGGCGCACTGAATCCGGGGTCGCTTCTTGCCGGGGTTAGGGAGCCTAATAAGCGGACGTCACTTGCGGACTGCCGGGCGGCAGCCTTTACAATCCGGGGCCGACCGCCTTGGTTTTCGGCCTGCCGGTGGTCATCCACCCCTCCCGCACCGGCAATCTTCCCTACACTCGCGATGAACCTCCTTGGCTCGCTCTTCACCTCGTCCATTGGCAGGAAGTTCCTGATGGCGCTGACCGGCTTGGTGCTGTTCGGCTTCGTCACCGGCCACTTGGTCGGCAACCTGCAGATCTTCCTCCCGCCGGAGAAGATCAACCACTACGGCCTCCTGTTGGAGTCGCTCGGCGGCGGCCTGTGGGCCATCCGGCTGTTCCTGCTGGCCTGCGTCGCCATCCACGTCTGGCTGGCGATCCAGCTGACGCTCGAGAACCGCGCCGCCCGCCCGGAAAGCTATCTCGGCGAGAAGACCAACCGCGCCACGCTCGCCTCCCGCGTCATGGCTCGCACCGGTCTCATCGTGCTGGCCTTCCTTATTTACCACCTCGCTCACTTCACCGTGCGCGCCGGCCACCCGGAGTGGAGCGAGCACACCTACAAGCTCGCGGACGGCACCATGGTGCGCGACGTCTACCGGATGGTCGTCGAGGGCTTCAGCAACGGCTGGGTCTCCCTCTTTTACATCGTCTCCGTCGGCCTGCTGAGCTTCCACCTCGTCCACGGCATCGTCTCGATGTTCCAGTCGCTCGGCCTCAAGAACGAGACTTGGACCCGCAACCTCGAGATCTTCGCTAAGATCTACTGCGTGGGCTACTTCGTGCTCAATGCTCTCATCCCGCTCTCGATCCTCGGCTACGTGCCGGTGCTCAGCGGCCTCATCCAGCGCTAACTCTTACCCGTCATGGCCAAACTTGACTCCAAGATTCCCTCCGGCCCGCTGGCCGACAAGTGGCGCAACCACAAGGCTTCGATCAAACTCGTCAATCCCGCCAACAAGCGGAAATACGAGGTCATCGTCGTCGGCGCCGGCCTGGCCGGCTCGTCCGCCGCCGCCACGCTCGCCGAGCTCGGCTACAAGGTGAAGTGCTTCGTCTTCCACGACAGCCCGCGCCGCGCCCACTCCATCGCCGCCCAAGGCGGTATCAACGCCGCCAAGAACTACCAGAACGACGGCGACAGCGTTTACCGCCTCTTCTACGACACGATCAAGGGCGGCGACTACCGTGCCCGCGAGGCCAACGTTCACCGTCTCGCCGAGGTCTCGGTCAACATCATCGACCAGTGCGCCGCGCAAGGCGTGCCCTTCGCCCGCGAATACGGCGGCCTCCTCGCCAACCGCTCCTTCGGCGGCGCCCAGGTCTCCCGCACCTTCTACGCCCGCGGTCAGACCGGTCAGCAGCTCCTCCTCGGCGCCTACAGCGCGCTCTCGAAGATGGTCGGCGCCGGCGCCGTGCAGCTCCACACCAACTCCGAGATGCTCGACCTCGTTGTGGTCAACGGCCACGCCAAGGGCATCATCGTCCGCGACCTCATCACGGGCGCGATCTCCCGCCACAGCGCCGACGCCGTCATCCTTGCCACCGGCGGCTACGGCAACGTCTTCAATCTCTCCACCTACGCGCGCAACTCGAACGCCACCGCGATCTGGCGCGCCTACAAGCGCGGCGCCTGCTTCGGCAACCCCTGCTACACGCAGATCCACCCGACCTGCATCCCCGTCTCCGGCGACTACCAGTCGAAGCTCACGCTCATGTCCGAGTCGCTGCGCAACGACGGCCGCATCTGGGTCCCGAAGAAGAAGGAGGACGCCAAGAAGGATCCGAACACGATCGCCGAGGAGGACCGCGACTACTACCTCGAGCGCATCTACCCGAGCTTCGGCAACCTCGCCCCGCGCGACGTCTCGTCCCGTGCCGCCATGCGCATGTGCGACGAAGGTCGCGGTGTCGGCGAATCCGGCCTCGGCGTTTACCTCGACTTCTCCGACGCGATCAAGCGCCTCGGCGAAGCCGGCGTGCGCGAGCGTTACGGCAACCTCTTCGACATCTACCACGAGATCACCAACGAGAACGCCTACAAGACCCCCATGCGCATCTTCCCCGCGGTGCACTACACCATGGGCGGCCTCTGGGTGGACTACAACCTGATGTCCAACATCCCGGGCCTCTTCGTGCTCGGCGAGGCGAACTTCTCCGACCACGGCGCCAACCGCCTCGGCGCCTCCGCGCTCATGCAGGGCCTCGCGGACGGTTACTTCGTCATCCCCTATACCGTCGGCGATTACCTCGCCGGCCAGAAGCCCGGCTCCCGCCCCAGCGCCGACAGCGCCGAGTTCAAGCAGGCCGAGGAGAACGTCACCTCGATGACCCAGCGCCTCCTCGCCAACAACGGCAAGGAGCCCGTCAGCCACTTCCACCGCCGCCTCGGCAAGATCATGTGGACCGGTTGCGGCATGGCCCGCACCAAGCAGAGCCTCGAGAAGGCGCTCAAGGAAATCCCCGCCCTGCGCGAGGAGTTCTGGCAGAACGTCAAGGTCCCCGGCTCCGCCGCCTCGCTCAACCAGTCCCTCGAGATGGCCGGCCGCGTGGCCGACTTCCTCGAACTCGGCGAGCTCATGTGCCTCGACGCCCTCACCCGCGAGGAGAGCTGCGGCGGTCACTTCCGCGAAGAATACCAGCACCCCGACGGCGAGTGCCTCCGCGATGACGCCAAGTTCGCCCACGTCGCCGCCTGGGAATACCAAGGCGAAGGCAAGGCCCCGCTCCGCAACACCGAGGAGCTCAACTACGAATTCGTGAAGATGAGCGTCCGTTCCTACAAATAAGCCGCCCCACGAGGACATCCCCATGGTTGCCGAACACTCACCCTCCAAGAAACTCTTCAACGTCACCCTCCGCGTCTGGCGCCAGCCCGACGCGAAGAGCCCCGGCAAATTCGTCGATTACCCGGCCAAGGACGTGAATCCCGACATGTCGTTCCTCGAGCTGCTCGATGTCGTGAACGACAACCTCACCCGCCAGGGCGAGGAGCCGATCGCCTTCGCGCACGACTGCCGCGAGGGCATCTGCGGCACCTGCTCGTGCACGATCAACGGCAAGCCGCACGGTCCCGGCAAGGGCATCGCCACCTGCCAGACCTACATGCGCAGCTTCAAGGACGGCGATCTCATCCTCGTCGAGCCCTTCCGCGCGAAGGCCTTCGTGGTCCAGAAGGACCTGATGACCGATCGCTCCGCCTTCGACCAGATCCAGCAGGCCGGCGGCTTCATCTCCGTCCGCACCGGCGCGGCGCCCGATGCCAACAGCATCCCCGTGCCGAAGGAAGACGCCGATCTCGCGATGGACGCCGCGCAATGCATCGGCTGCGGCGCCTGCGTCGCGGCGTGCAAGAACGCCTCCGCGATGCTCTTCGTCGCCGCCAAGGTCTCGCAGTTCGCGCTCCTCCCGCAGGGCCAGCCCGAGCGCGAGCGCCGCGTGCTCGCGATGGTCGCGAAGATGGACGAGCTCGGCTTCGGCAACTGCACCAACCAATACGAGTGCAGCGCCGTGTGCCCGAAGCTCATCTCGCACGACTTCATCGCCCGCCTGAACCGCGAATACATCCGCGCGGTGGTGAAGACGAAGTTCACGCCCTTCTCCAGCGCCGCCGGCGGCGCGGGTTGAGCGACCCTGCGCCCGTCCGCTGCGCGGACGGCCCGAACGATGTTTGCCAACGGCGCGGCCCACTCCGCGCCGTTTTTCATGGCCGCATTCGGCGTCGCGCCATTCTTGGTGGGGGCGCTTGTCCCCAAGCGCCCTGGGTTCCCGCACCCGCACCACTCGCGCGGAGACACACGACGATGCGCACCGCCCACGAAAAAGGCGCCGGCGGGAAGCGCGGCGCCTGAGTGAAGGAGGAAGGTTGCGACGACTTATTCCGCCTTGGGCTTCTCGACGGGGAAGCCGCGGCGCTCGAGCAGGGATTCGACCTTCGGGTCGCTGCCGCGGAAGATGCGGTAGGCCTCGGCGCGGTCGGAGCTGTTGAGCGGGGCGAGGAGCTGCTCGCGCATCTTCTGCGCGAGGTCCGCGTCGAAGATGTCGCCCTTTTCCTCGAAGGCCTTGAAGGCGTCCGAGGCCATCACGTCGGCCCAGAGATACGAGTAGTAACCGGCCGAGTAGGCGTCGCTCGAGAAGAGGTGGAGGAACTGCGGCAGGCGGTGGCGCATGGCGACTTCCTTCGGCGCACCGATGCCGGCCATGAGGTCGCGCTCGAAGGCCTTCGGATCGGTGATGCCCTCGGCGCGGTTGTGGAGGTGCATGTCGACGATCGCGGCCGAGAGATATTCGGCGGTCGAGTAGCCTTGGTTGAACTTCGCGGCGGCGCGCACCTTGTCGACGAGGGCCTGCGGCATCGCCTCACCCGTTTGGTAGTGGCGCGCGAAGCGATCGAGGATCGGGCGCGTGAGCACCCAGTTCTCCAGCACCTGGCTGGGCAGTTCGACGTAATCGCCGGGCGTTTCGCTCAGGCCGAGATATTTGGCGTTCGAGAGCAGGAAGTGCAGCGCGTGGCCGAACTCGTGGAAGAGCGTCGTGGCGTCGTCGAGCGAGATGAGCACGGGCTCGCCGGGCGCGCCCTTGATGAAGTTGTTGTTGTTCGAGACGAGGGGCGTGCGGACGGTGTCGACGGCCTCGTGGTAACGGTAGCCGGTCATCCACGCGCCGGAGCGCTTGCCGGTGCGGGCGAAGTTGTCGCCGTAGAACAGGCCGATGTGCCGGCCGTCCTTCTCGCGCACTTCCCAGACGCGGACGTCGGGGTGGAAAGCGGGGACCTTGCCGGTGATCTCCTCGAATTGGAGACCGTAGAGCTGGCCGGCGGTGTGGAACGCGGCGGCGATCATGTTGTTCAGCTCGAAGTAGGGCTTCAGCTCGTCCTGGTTCACGGCGTAGCGCGCGGTGCGGACCTTCTCGGCGTAGTAGAGGTAGTCCCAAGGCTCAATCTGCCCGGTGAAGCCTTCCTGCTCGGCGAGCTTCTGCATGTCGGCGACTTCCTCCTGCACGCGGGCGGTGGTGGCGGTCCAGACCTTGGCCATGAGCTGCTCGGCGGCCTCAGGCGTGCGCGCCATCGTGTCCTCGATGCGGAGGTGGGCATGCGTGGCGTAGCCGAGGAGGCGGGCGCGCTCGGCGCGGAGCTTGGTGATTTCGACGATCAGGGCGTTGGTGTCGTTGGGGCCGCCGTTGTCGCCGCGGCTCTTGAAGGCGCGCCAGACCTTTTCGCGCAGGTCGCGGCGGGCGGAGAAGGTGAGGAACGGATCGACGCTCGAGCGTGTGTTGACCACGGCCCACTGATCCTTGAGGCCGCGCTCCTCGGCGGCGGCCTTGAGCGAAGCGATCTGGCCGGCGGAGAGGCCGGCGAGGTCGTCGGCGCCGAGCGCGGTCCAAGTTTCCTCGTCCTTCAGCACGCGGGCGCTGAAGTCGGCGAAGAGGGCGGCGAGGCGCTGGTTGATCTCGCCGAGGCGCTGCTTGCCGGCGGCGTCGAGCTTGGCGCCGGTGCGCACGAAATCGGCATAGGTGCGCTCGAGGAGGCGCGTGTCGACCGGATCGAGGCCGGCGTCGCCGCGGGTGTTGTAAACGGCAGCGATGCGGGCGAAGAGCTTGGCGTTGAACTTCACCTCGTCGGCCACGGCCGCGATCTTGGGCGACCACTCGAGATCGAGCGCCTGCACCTCGGGCGTGGAAAGGTTGGATTGATAGACGCCGAACATCGCCATGACGCGGCGCAGCGTGTCACCGGAGCGCTCCATCGCGACGAGCGTGTTGGCGAAGGTGGGCTTCTCGGGGTTGTCGGCGATGGCGGCGATCTCGCGGCGGTATTCGTCGAACGCGGCGGTGAACGCGGCGGGGAAATCCGCCGCCTTCACCTGATCCCACGGTGGCACGCCACCGTAAGGGCCGGTCCACGGCGCAGTGAGCGGAGAAGCGGCCGGCGGGGCGGACTGATCCGCGGTGGCGGCGAAGGAAACGGTGGTGAGGGCAACCATAGACAGACTGAGCAGGGCTTTCATGCTGGAGGAAATAGGGAGCGGAACACGCCGAAGCGGGAAACGCTTAAACTGGGCAAATGTCCGCACGGTGCAACTCGCAAGGCGGGCGGGCTGATGCCATGGACGGTCGCGCGGCGCCGATTTTTTGCGACCGGGTGCAACTTTCGCCGGGTTGCCGGGTGTTCATGGCATCCACCCATGAACCTCATGAAAACCGCTCTGATCTCCCTCCTCGCCGCGACCTTCGTCGGTCTCGTTTCCTTCGCGAGCGGTGCCTTCGACGCCGCTTACTTCGTCTCCGCCCTGCTCGCCACCGCGCTCGTCGCGTGGACGCTGGAACAATACAGCCGAGAGCCGCGGCCGCTCACCCTTGCCCGTCCCATCCGCCTTCCGGCGCCGATCGGCGTCCGTCACGCCGTGAAGCAAGTCGGCCGGCTTGCCGCCTGAAAAGCGGATGAACAACAGGCAGCGGCTCCGGGGCGACCCGGCGCCGCTTTTTTATTTGCTCGTGACCTCGATCGTGCCGGCGCCCTGCAGCTTGTGCGCCTGCGTGTTGTCGCCGTAGAGGCGGAGCTTGAGATTCGACTCGATCCGGTAGCGCACCGCGCCCTGCGGCCAGGTGGCTCCCTTTTCCAACACGAGCGGTCCGCTCTGCGTGGCGCTCTGCTGCGGGGCCACGGCCGTGGGGCTGGCGATGGTCAGCGTGCCGAGCAGCCGATCCTGCACGTAGATGCGGTGCGTGGCGCTGGCGAAATTGTAGGGGCCGACGTTCGGGTTGACGAGGGTCACCGTCGCTGTGGCCGTGCCGTCCGCCGCGCGTTCCAGCGCGGTCAGCTCCAGCCCGAGGCCCATCATCGGACGCGAGGAATTGCCGCAACCGCCGACGAGCCACACGAGTCCCAGCGCCACGGACACCACGAGCAGAAATTTTTTCATCCCGCGCAGTGTGCGCGCGCGTCCCGGCGCGGCAAGGCCGGAAGCTCACCCCTTCGCCCGGCCGGCGGGCGCGGCTATTTTTTCTTCTTCGCGTCGCCCTTGCCGCCGTCGGCGCGGCCGAGCTCGAACTGCGCCATGGCGCCGACCGCGGCCAGCACGAGGATCGCGGGGAACATCCAGCCGTTGCCGTCGATCAGCGCCGGGAGCTGCTGCGGCTGCCGGTAGTAATACACCCAGTCGAGCCCCGCCGTGAAGTAAGTCACCGCCACGAGCGCGCGGAACGACCCCAGCAACGCCGTGGCCAGCACGATCAGCACCTTCTGCAGCTTCACGGCCGCGAAGCCGCCGATCACGCCAGTGACGATGGCCACCAGCAGCGCGACCATGTGGTTGAAGTGCGCCAGCAGCAGCACCGCCAGCGTCGCTCCAAAGCCGAAGCCCGCCACGAACACCGCCGCGAGGTAGAGCAGGAACGCGAGCGCCGCGCCGCCCAGCGCGCCGACGAACAGCGCCGCCAGCTCCACCGTGGAGTCGAAGCCCAGCGCCACCACCGCCGCCTGCGCCAGCAATCCGCCCGCGAGCGCGCCGACCAGCGCCACCGTGACCTTGAACACGCGATACCCGAAGAAACAGTCGAGCACCCCCCACGCGATGGCGGCGAGGGAGATCCACGGGTAAAGCTCGGGTTCGAACGGCACGACGCCGAGGCAAAGCGTCCGCCGCGCGGCGCGCAACTGCGCTTTGTCTCAGCGCGCGAGGAACAACGGCGCGCCCGGCCCCATCGGCACTCCCAGCCAGATCCAGAGCATCAGCAGGATCGTCCACGCGATGCCGAACGCGACCGAGTAGGGCAGCATCGTGGCGATGAGCGTGCCGATGCCGGCCTTCGGGTCGTATTTGTGGATGAAGGTGAGGATGAGCGGGAAGTAACTCAGCAGCGGCGTGACGATGTTGGTCACGCTGTCGCCCACGCGGAACGCGCCCTGCACGAGCTCGGGCGAGTAGCCGAGCAGCATGAACATCGGCACAAACACCGGCGCGAGCAGCGCCCACTTGGCCGAGGCGCTCGACATGATGAGGTTCACGAGGCTGGCGAAGCCCACCACGGCGATCATGAGCAGCAGCGGCAGGTCCTGCAGCCCGAGGCGCTGGATGAGCGCGGCGCCCTCGATGGCCGTGATCGTGCCGAGATTCGTCCAGATGAAATACGAGATGAACTGCGCCGCGAAGAACGCCAGGACGATGAACGACGCCATCGACTTCATCGTGTGCGTCATGCCGGCCACGACCTGATGATCGTTGCGGATCGTGCCCGCCGCCACGCCGTAGGCCACGCCCGGCACGAAACCGAAGAGGAAGATGAACGCCACGAGTCCGCGCATGAACAGCGTGTCCTTGAAATCCGGCTTCAACGGGTCGCGCAGGAAGCCGTCCGCCGGCAACACGCCCGCCAGCACCACGGCCACGAGCAGCGCGACCGCCGCGCCCGCGGCCAGCAGACCGCGCTTCTCCTCGTGCGAGAGCGGCTTCAACTCCTCGCGCGGCGCGTCGCCGCGGTAGTCGCCGAGGCGCGGCGCCACGATCTTCTCCGTCACCCAGGTGCCGGCAACGGTGACGACCACGGTCGACACCGCCATGAAGTAGTAATTTGCCGTCGCCGCCACGCTGTAGGTCGGATCGACGATGTGCGCCGCCGCCTCGGTCAGGCCGGCCAGCAGCACGTCCACGGAGCCGATGAGGAGGTTGGCGCTGTAGCCGCCCGACACGCCGGCGAAGGCTGCTGCGAGTCCGAGCAACGGGTGACGGCCCAGCGCGTGGTAGAGCGCCGCGGCCAGCGGCGTGAGCAGCACGTAGCCGACCTCGCTGCCGGCGTTGGACATCACGGCGGCGAAGATGACCATCGGCGTGATGAGCTGGCGCGGCGCCGCGAGCACGAAGAGCCGCAGCACTGCGCCCATCAGGCCGGAGTATTCCGCGAGGCCGATGCCGAGCAGGCAGGTCAGCGAGATGCCCAGCGGCGGGTAGGTGAGGAAATTGCGCACCGCCTCGAGCAGCATGCGGTGCAGGCCCTCGATGGAGAACAGGTTCACCACCGCGATGGTCTGGCCGTTGGCCGGATTGGTCACGGCCACGCCGGCGGCGTGCAGCACGCCCGAGAGCACCACGACAAGCGCCGCGAGCAGCGCGAAGAGCGTGGCGGGGTTGGGCAGGGCGTTGCCGGTGCGTTCGACGCCGTTGAGGAAACGCTGGAAGAACGGGACCGGTGCGGCCGACGGCGGGGTGGAACTCATGGCGGGGAAGTTACGGCGTGAGGAACAGCCCGGCGCCCGGCCCCATCGGGAGGCGCAGCCAGATCCAGGTCATCAACATGATCGTCCACGCGATCAGGAACGCGATCGAGTAGGGCAGCATCGTCGAGATCATCGTGCCGATGCCGGTCTGGGGCAGGTAACGGCTGGCGAAGGTGACGATGAGCGGGAAGTAGGCCATCAGCGGCGTGATGATGTTCGTGCAGCTGTCGCCGACGCGGAACGCACCCTGCACCAGCTCCGGCGTGAAGCCGAGCAGCATGAACATCGGCACGAACACCGGCGCGAGCAGCGCCCACTTGGCCGAGGCGGAGCCGATGAGCAGGTTCACCGTGGCGGTGAAGAACACCAGCGAGACCATGAGGAGGATCGGGCTGTCCTGCAGTCCCAGGGCCTTGATGCCCGTGGCGCCCTCGATCGCGATGATCGTGCCGAGGTTGGTCCAGTTGAACAACGCGAGGAATTGCGCGCAGAAGAACGACATCACGATGTAGGACGCCATCGTCGCCATGGAGGCGTCCATGCCGCGGATGACGTCATGGTCGTTGCGGATCGTCCGCGCTCCGAGCCCGTAGGCCAGACCCGAGGCCAAGCCGTAGAGGAAGATGAAGAAGATCAACCCCCGCATGAAATACGAGGTGAGCAGGCCGGGTTGCTTCGGATCGAGCAGGAAGCCGCCCGCCGGCAGCAGGCCCCAGACGATGACGCCGGTGATCGCGACGTTCACCGCGAGCGTCCAAGCCAGGCCGCGCTTCTCGGCGGCGGTCAGCGGCGTGATGGGCTCGCGCGCGGCGTCGCCCCGGTATTCGCCGAGACGCGGCTCAACGATTTTCTCGGTCACGAACCAGCCCACGGTCGTGAGCAGGAAGGTCGCCGCCACGAGGAAATAGTAGTTGGCCGTCGCATAGACGACGTAGCCGGGCTTGATGCCGGCGGTGGTGGCGGCGGCTTGGGTGATGCCGGCGAGCAGCGGATCGATGGTGCCGAGCAGCAGGTTGGCGCTGAAGCCGCCCGACACGCCCGCGAACGCCGCCGCCAGCCCCGCCAGCGGGTGCCGGCCCACGGCGTGGAACAGCGCCGCACCGAGCGGGATGAAGAGCACGTAGCCCACGTCGCCGCCCGAGTGCGACATGATGCCGCCGAAGATCACCATCGGCGTGAGCAGGCGCGGCGGCGAGTTGAGCACGATCAGCCGCAGCAGCGCCGCGATCAGGCCGGTGCGTTCCGCCACCGCGATGCCCACGAGACAGGCCAGCACGGTGCCGAGGGGCGGGAAGCCCGCGAAGTTCGGCACGACGTTCGTGATGAACCGGTGCAGGCCGTCCACCGAGAGCAGGTTGACCACCGCGATCGTCTGGCCGGTGGCTGGATGCACGACTTCCACGCCCAGCCGGCTGAACAGCCAGGAGAGCAGCACCACGAGCACCGAGAGTGCGGCGAATAGCGTGGACGGGTTGGGCAGGGCGTTGCCGAGGCGTTCGACGACGTTGAGGAAACGTTGGAACAACGAGCGGCTTCCAGGGGCGTGGGCGGAAGGCATCGCGGCATGGAAGGCGTCTCGGGCGAGGCGTCAACTCAGACCGGCCGGCGGCATCGCGGCGGGGAGTCGATGGGCGGCGGCTGGGCCGCGCGGGCTCAGAAGATCGAGACGGCCTGCGCGCTCTCGAGCACGATCCAGGCGGCGGCGAAGGCGGTGGCCCACATCAGCACGGCCTTGGCGGCGCGGCGGCGGCGCAGGCTGCGTTCGTAGGTGTCGACCGAGTGCGTGCGGTAGCCGCTGGCCTCGAGAAAACTCACGAACTGCGCCCGGCGCGTGGAGGCCGCCCGCAGCCGCCGGTCGAGCTTCCGCCCGCGGAGGGAGGGTAGCGAGGACAGGAATTGGCGGAGCGCGCGCTTCACGCTGCGATTCGTTCCGCATTCGCCGCGCACACTCAAGGGCATTCTCCGTTTCGCGTGCGAATTGACGCAGGCTTTACCCGCGCACGTCGCGCCGCGTCGCGCGCGCCGCCGAAAAAACGCCGCCACCGACCCGCGCAATCGGCCTCGCTGCCGCGCGGGCGCTGTTCTGTCACACGCGCAAAAAGGAGTGGTTTTCCGCTCTCAAACCCAACAACGTCGCCCCTCACCACATCCGCGCCATGCACCATTTTCACTACGTCGGTAACCAACTGCACGCCGAGGGAGTCGACCTCGCCGCCGTCGCCCGCCTGCACGGCACCCCGACCTACGTCTACAGCGCGCAGACCATTGCGGACAATTACCGCCGTCTCGCCGCCAGCCTCGCCGGGCTCGATGTCCGCATTTGTTTCGCCTGCAAAGCCAACTCGAACCTCGCCGTCCTGCGCCACTTCGCGAACCTCGGCGCGGCCTTCGACCTCGTGAGCGGAGGCGAACTGCGCCGCGTGCTCGCCGCAGGCGGCCGCGCAGAGGACAGCGTCTTCGCCGGCGTGGGCAAGACCGACGCCGAGATCCGCCTCGCCCTCGAGGCAGGCGTTTACGGCTTCCACGTCGAGAGCGAGCCCGAGCTCGAGCGCATCAACCACCTTGCCGGCCAGCTGGGCAAAAAGGCCCCCATCGCCATCCGCATCAACCCGGACGTCGACGCCAAGACCCACGCCAAGATCACCACCGGCAAGAGCGAGAACAAGTTCGGCATCCCGCTGAAATACGCCGCGGCCGCCTACGCCGCGGCCGCAAAGCTCCCGCACATCGAGATCCGTGGCGTGCAGATGCATATCGGCTCGCAGCTCACCAAGGTCGGCCCCTTCGTCGAGGCGGTCGAAAAGGTGTTGCCCTTCGTCGCGGAGCTCCAGCGCACCTACGGCATCCAGTATTTCAGCGTCGGTGGTGGCATCGGCATCGTTTATCCGGACGCCCTCGCCAGCGGCCCGGCCGCCTGGTGGGACGCCCAGCTCGAGGGCGAGCGCCCGCTCACGCCCGAGGCCTACGGCGCCGCGCTCACGCCGCTCCTCGCTCCGCTCGGCCTCAAGATCCTCCTCGAGCCCGGTCGCTTCCTCGTCGGCAACGCCGGCGTGCTCCTCACGCGCGTCGAATACGTCAAGCGCGGCCACGGCAAGACCTTCGTCATTCTCGACGCCGCGATGAACGACCTCGCGCGCCCCGCGATGTATGACGCCTACCACGAATTCGTGCCCGTCGTCCGCGAGACCGAGCGCCCTGCGCTCAAGACCGACCTCGTCGGCCCGGTCTGCGAGAGCGGCGACTGTTTTGCGAAGGACCGCACGATCCAGGAAATCGGCGAGGGCGAACTCGGCGTGTTCATGAGCGCCGGCGCCTACGGCCACACCATGGCCAGCCGCTACAACACCCGCGCCCTCCCGGCCGAGGTGTTCGTTTCCGGCACCCGCTTCGAGTTGGTGAATGCGCGCGAGACCTTCGAAACGATGATTGCCGGCGAGAAAATTCCCGGCTTTCTGAAGGCCTGAACGCGGTCGGGTTTTCCGCCGCGTTCGGACCGGACCGCCCGCTGCGGCCCGGTCGCACCCCTCAACCCGTTTCCTTCCGTGGCTGAAACGCCTACCCTGCAGTTTGCCGTCATCGGCGCCGGTGCCTGGGGCACCGCCGTCGCCGCCCATCTCGCGCGCCGCGGCCACCCGACCACGCTCGTCGCGCGCCGCCCGGAACACGCCGCCGCCATCGCCGCCGCGCGCGAAAACCGCGACTACCTCCCCGGCATCCCGTTGCCGGAGTCGCTCGCCGTCACGGCCGATCTCGGCGCGGCATTGCGCGGGGCCGACGTGGCCCTGATCGCCAGCCCTTCGCACGCCCTGCGTGCGTGGTGCGGGCAGATGCGCGCCGTCTTGGGCGACGCTGGTCGGCTCCAACTCTTCATCAGCCTCGTCAAGGGTCTCGAGGTCGACACCCACTTCCGCGCCAGCGAGGTCATGGCACAAGTGCTCCCGCAGGTGAACGTCGCCACGTTGACCGGCCCGACCAACGCCGCCGAGGTCGCCCGCGGCCTGCCCGCGGCCATGTTACTTGCGGCGGCCCGGCCCGATGCCTGCGTCGCGCGCGTGCAGGCGGCGATGAGCGATTCCGCGCTGCGCATCTACACCGGCGACGACCTGCCCGGCGCCGAATACGGCGCCTGCCTCAAGAACATCTACGCCATCGCCGCCGGCCTGTGCGATGGCCTCCGGCTCGGCGACAACGCCCGCGCGGCGCTGCTCACGCGGGCCCTCACCGAGATGGTGCGCGTCGGCGAGGCGCTCGGGGCCAAGCGCGAAACGTTCTACGGCCTGAGCGGCTTCGGCGACCTCGTGGCCACCTGCCACGGCGCGTGGAGCCGCAATCGCGAGTTCGGTCAGCGCATCGGCGAAGGTGCCACCGTCGAGCAGCTCATGGCCGGCCGCAAGACCGTGGTCGAGGGCCACCGCACCGCGGACGCCTTCCACGGCCTCTGTTTGGAAAAGGGCATCGCGGCCCCGATCCTCGCCGAGATCCATGCCATTCTCTATACGGGTAAAAAACCCGCCGACGCCCTGCGCGCGCTCATGACGCGCGAGCTCAAACCCGAGAGCGCCCGTCCGATGGCGTCCTGAACGCGGCCGAGGTCCGGCCGCCGGGTCGTTTTCGGGCTCGCGCCGGCCGCGCGTCCCGCTGTCTTGCCCCCATGCGATTCCTGCTGGCGTTCGATAAATTCAAGGATGCCCTTTCCGCGCCGGAAGCGTGTGCCGTAGCCGCACAGGCGCTCGGGCCGGGGCATGCGACTGAACTCTGCCCGCTGACCGACGGCGGCGAAGGTTTCTGCTCCATCCTCACCCGCGCCGTGGGCGGCGAACTCGTGTCCTGCCCGGTCACTGGGCCGCTCGGCACGCCGGTCTCCGCTCATTACGGGTTGGTCGACGTAGCGCAATTGCCCCCGGCGGTCCGCACGCTTCTCGGACTCGCGGCGGGCGCGCGCCGCCTCGCGATCGTCGAGATGGCGCAGGCCAGCGGCCTCGCGCTCGTGCCGGCCGACCGGCGCGATCCCTGGCAGACCACGTCGCGTGGCACCGGCGAGTTGATCGCCGCGGCGGCCGACGCGGGCGCAGATGCGATCCTCGTTGGCGTCGGCGGCAGCGCCACGCACGACGCCGGGCTCGGCGCGCTCACCGCGCTTGGGTTCGAGTGTCGGACGGCCGACGGTGCGCGCCTCGATCCGCCTGTGCCGCAGACCTGGGCCGCGCTCGCGGTGGTCGCGGGCCAGCTTCGTCCGTTGCCGCCGCTCTTCGTCGCCTGCGACGTGACCAATCCGCTCATGGGCACCTTCGGCGCCGCGGCGGTTTACGCTCCGCAAAAGGGCCTGCAGCCGGAGGATTTCACGCGGCTCGAATACATGACCGGCCGCATGGCGGCGCTGCTCTGCACGCACGCGAAGAAGCATCCGCTCCTCTGCGAAACGCCGGGCGCGGGTGCGGCCGGCGGCTTGGCCTTCGGTTTGCTGGCCGCGGCGGACGCCACGCTGGTGCCCGGCTTCGCACTCGTGGCGGAATGGCTCGATCTGGACGCGAAGCTCGCGGCTTGCGACGTGGTGCTCACCGGCGAAGGGCGTTTCGACGCCAGTTCCCTGCAAGGCAAGGGACCGGGCGCGGTCGTGCGTCGCGCTCTCGATCGCGGCAAGCCGGTGCATGTTTTCGCCGGGTCCGTGGACTTGCCGGAGCCGGTCGCTGCCGTGCGGACGCACGCGCTCTCGCCCGCCGGGCTTCCCCTCGAGGCTGCCCTCGCCGCCACGCGCGAACATCTGGCCGCCGCGGTGCGGGCCGAGTTCGGCTCTTGAACCCCTTCGCCTGATGTCGCCCGAGCGTTTTCGCCTTTTGTTGTGCGCGTTGCAGGAGGAAATCCGCCGCGCGGTGCTCCGCTCGCGCCGGCAAAGCACCGCGCACCTCCGCCGCATCGCGAAGGTCACGGCGGCGGACACAATCTACGGCATCGATGCGGTGGTGGAGCCGGTGATCCTCGCGTGGCTCGCCCGACATTGGCCGGCGCGCGAGCCCGTCGAACTGGTGATGGAGGGCTTGGAGGAGCAGGGTGCGGTGACCTTCCCGCGCGGCACGCCGGTGCGCGCGACGAAGTGGAAACTGATCCTCGATCCGATCGACGGCACGCGCGGCCTGATGCACGACAAGCGCAGCGCGTGGACCCTCGCCGGCCTCGCACCGCAGCGCGGCGTCCGCACCGACGTCAGCCATATCACGGTCGCCGCGATGACCGAGTTGACGACGAGCAAGGCCGGTTTCTCGGACCAGCTCAGCGCCGTGCGCGGTGGCGGGCTCCGCGCCACGCGGCTCGATCTGCGCACGGGGCGCCGACGCGCGCTCCGTCCGCAGCCCTCGCGCGCGACCACGCTGGCGCATGGTTTCGGCGCCTTCGCCAAGTTTCTCCCCGAGGGCAAAGCGTGGCTGGCGGAGCGCGAGGAGCAGCTGTGGCGCGCCCTCGGTCTCACCGGCGCGAGCGGCGGCGAGCCGGTTTTCGACGACCAGTATATCAGCACCGGCGGGCAGCTCTACGAACTCATCCTCGGTCACGATCGCTTCATCGCCGATGTGCGCCCGGTGGCGTTTGCGCGGCTGGGCTTGGGTGCCGGCGCGTCGCTGGCGTGTCATCCCTACGACATCTGCACGCTGCTGGTCGCGGAGGAGGCGGGTTGCGTCGTGCGCGATGCTACGGGCCGGCGATTGCGCGCTCCGCTCGACACGACCACCGCGGTGGCGTGGGTCGGCTACGCCAATCGCACGCTCGCCCGCCGGATCGCCCCGGTGTTGCGCCGCGTGCTGGCCGGGTGAGGGCACAAAAAAGCGGCGTCGAAGTGACGCCGCTGCGGGAGGAGGGTGAGGCGGAGCGGAGGCTCAGCCCTTCGATTGCTCGATCACGGTCACCTTGCCGTTCTCGAAGGTGATGCGGATGCGCTCCTCGACTTCAGGACGGTAGGTCTCGGCGTAAACCGGGTGGTAGTGGAAGCGATAGGTCTTCAGCACGGGGTCCCAATAGACCCGGCGCGCGTAACCGGCGAAGCGGGTGCCGTCGTAGCGTTCGTAGTAGGTGTTGTAGATCCACACGGTCTGCGCGCCGGCGGCGCTGCGCGACTCGCGTTTCTGGTCAGGGGCGCCGAGGGCGAGGTAGACGGCATCCTCGCTGTAGCCGAGGTCGATGATGCCCTGTTTCACCTTCGCCTGGGTCTCGGCGTCGAGGCTGGCGAAGGCCTCGGGCTTTTCCTTGATGCGGGTTTCCACGGTCTGGCAACCGGTGGCGAGCAGCAGCGTCGTGGCCGCGGCGGCTAGCAGAAGGAGTCGGGTGGGTTTCATGATGGGAGGGAAGACGCCTGGAATCCTAATCAGGTTCCACGGAATCTCCAGCCCGGCGAGGGGCGGGTGGGCTGGGTCAGAGTCGGAGCCGGCGCAGCCGCAGGGCGTTGGCGACGACGGTGAGAGAGCTGAGACTCATGGCGACGCCGGCGAACATCGGGTTGAGCAGCCAGCCAAAAACAGGGAACAGCGCGCCGGCGGCGAGCGGCAGGCCGAGGCCGTTGTAGAAGAACGCCCAGAAGAGGTTCTGCTTGATGTTGCGGAACACGCCGCGGCTGAGGTGCACGGCGCGCACTAGGGCCTGCAGGTCGCCCTTCACGAGCACGAGGCCGGCGCTGTGCATGGCCACGTCCGTGCCCGTGCCCATCGCGATGCCGGTGTCGGCGGCGGCGAGGGCGGGCGCGTCGTTGAGGCCGTCGCCGGCGAAGGCGACCTTGGCGCCGCGGGCCTGATGTTCGCGGACGAGTTCCTGTTTGCGTGAGGGCGTCACCTCGGCGTGAAAACCGTCCAGTCCGAGCTGCTGCGCCACGGCCTGCGCGGCGGCCTGGCGGTCGCCCGTGACCATGAACACCCGCAGGCCGAGCCGCTGCAACTCGCGGATGGCGGCGGGCGTGGTGGGCTTCACCGGATCGGCGAGCGCGATCAGTCCGGCGGCTTGGCCGTCGACGGTGACGGCGGCGAGCGTGGCGGTGGGATGCTCCGGGAAAACGGTGCCGGCCGGGGCGCGTCCGACTTGCACGGCGCGTCCTTCGACGTGCGCCGTGACGCCGGCTCCGGCCTGCGCAGCGAAGCCTTCGGCGGCGGCGAGGCTGAGCCCGCGGGCCTGCGCCGCGGCGACGATGGCGCGGGCGAGCGGGTGTTCGCTGGGCGACTCGGCGGAGGCGGCGAGACGGAGCAACTCATCCTCGGCCAGCGCCGTGCCGGGCAGGGGGCGGACCGCCGCCACGACGGGGCGGCCCGCGGTGAGCGTGCCGGTCTTGTCGATCAGCAGCGTGTTCGCGTGCGTGAGCGCCTCGAGGGCGCCGGCGTCCTTCACGAGCACGCCGGCCTGCGCGCCGCGGCCAATGCCGGTGACGAGCGACACGGGTGTGGCGAGGCCGAGCGCGCAGGGGCAGGCGATGATGAGGACGGAGACGGCGTTGATCAGCCCGTAGAGCCAGCCGCGCTCGGCGGCGAGAAGCGTCCAAGCGACGAATGAGGTCGCCGCGATCGCGAGCACGACCGGGAAGAACCACGCGGACACGCGGTCGGCGAGGCGGGCGATGGGCGGCTCGCTCTCGACGGCCTGCTCGACGAGGCGGACGATCTGCGCGAGCAGCGTGTCGGCGCCGACGCGCTCGGCGCGATAGACGAACGAGCCCGTGGTGTTGAGCGTGCCGGCGCTGACGGGTTCGCCGGCCTGCTTGGTGACGGGCAACGGCTCGCCGGTGAGCATCGATTCGTCGATCTCGGCGGGCCCGGTCGTGAGCACGCCGTCGACCGGGAGGTGTTCGCCGGGCCGCACGCGCAGCCGGTCGCCCGGTTGCACGGCGTCGACCGGTATGTCACTCTCGCGGCCGTCGGCGTCGAGGCGGTGGGCGATCTTCGGGGCGAGGTCCATCAGCGCCCGGATGGCGGCGTCGGTGCGCGCGTGCGCGCGTTGTTCGATGATTTGGCCGAGGAGCACGACGGTGGTGATGAACGCCGTGCCTTCGAAGTAGAGTGCGGCGCCGTGATGCGAGAAGAGGTGCGGTGGCACGCGGTCCCACAGCAGCACGACGGACGCGCTGTAGAAATACGCGGCACCCGTGCCGGTGACCGTGAGCGTGAACATGTTGGGGTCGCGCTCGCGGATCGATTTCCACCACCGGCGCAGGAAGGGCGCTCCGCTCCAGAAGAACACCGGCGTGGTCAACACGAGCTGGAGCCACGCGGATTCGCGCATCGTCAGGTAGTCGTAGAGGCCGTGCGAGACCATCGGCCACATCGCGAGCACGAGCACGGGGAGCGTCAGCACGACGGCGACATGGAAGCGCGGACGCAGGAACCGCTCGTGCGGCAGGCCCATGTAAACGGGCTCGTCGGGACGCGGTGCGGCGGTGGCGCCAGCGGGCGATTCCGCGTTCGCGGCGTGGCAGGAAGGGGGCGAGGAATGCATCACGAGAGGAGTTCGGGTTGAATCGACCGGCGCGGAACGGAGGCGTCCGAACGCCGAGCAGCGTGGTGCAGAAAAGCCGGGAAGGCCAGCGCGCGCAGGGCGGCGCTGGGTGAAGGGAAGCGGGTGGGGTCGGGCGGCATGGGAGCGGTGGTTTGCCGGGGAGACGGAGCTCGCGGCGAAATCTTACGCGGTGGCCCGAAAAATCCTGCGCCGGACGAGCGACCATCGTCGCGACGCGCGGCGTAGGCTGCCGCCGGGGCTAGGGTATGATTACGCCCGGCGGACGCTTGGGATGGACGCCGCGGGCCGCTTGCCCTGATAACGCAGAGGCATGAACGACCACCGGCCAACCTCTTTGTCCCGGACGCGCCGGGCGCGGTGGCTCGGAGTGTGCGCGCTGGGGTTGGCCGCGGTGCTCATCGCGTTCGCTGCGCCGCCGCCGGCACCGCAGACGCTGATCGCGATTTCCGGCGACGGCAGCCTTACGTTGCGCTGGGAAGCCGTGCCGGGTGCGACGAGTTACACGCTGGGCCGGCGCACCAGTGCCACGACCGGCAATTACACGATGGTCGCCACGGGGATCACGGCCCTCACGCACACGGACACCGGACGCACGAACGGCACGCCGTATTACTACATCGTCACGGCGACTGGGCCCGACGGCACGAGCGGTCCGTCCAACCAGGCGCGCGGCACGCCCGTGGCGGCGTTGCCGGAAGGCACCGTCGTGCGCTGGCCGCTGGCGAACAGCTCCGCGGCCGACGCCGACGTGATCCGCTACGCCTTCGGTCCGCGCAACATCGGGCGCTACGATTTCCACGCCGGGCTCGATCTCAACGCCGCGCAGGGCACGCCGGTGCACGCGGTCATGGCTGGCACGGTGACGAATCGCATCGAGTGGGACGGCGTGACCACCGGCAGCGGCAACAACCTGCTCGTGAGCCACGGCGCCGGGCGCTGGACCGCTTACCTGCACCTGCACGGGTTCGCCGCCGGCATCGGAATCGGCAGCGCGGTCTCTGCGGGACAAATCATCGGCTACGTGGGCAAGACCGGCGCGACGTCGAATCACCTGCACTTCACCTATTTTGTCGGCCTCGCCTCCGAGGCGAGCAACGAGATGCGCAGCCGCTCGCCGTTGGAATTGTTGCCGCGCACGACGGGTGTGGGCGCGCAGGCCGTGTTCAGCACGAGCGGGAACCGCACCGTGGACATCCTCATCCCCGCGCAACATAACACGATTCGTTGGATCATTCTGCGCGGGGCAGGCGTCACGCGGCTCGTGGATTACTACGACATCGTCGGCCAAGGCTCCACGCTGCGCGACAACCCGAACCAATCCGGTCTCCTTCTCCAAGTCGCGGCGCCGACGATTCCCTATCCCGGTGGCGGCGGCACCGTGCAACTCGTCGTGTCGCCCGATCCCGAAGCGCCGTGGGGCGACTTCGAGCCCACGCGCATCACGGTGCTGGATTTTCACGGTAACACCTTGGTCGATCGCACGGCCTATGAAGCGTGGAAACTCACCCACGGGCTCGCGCTCGATGCGGCCGACGACTCCGACGCGGACACCGACGGGCTGCCGCTGCTCGTGGAATACGCGCTCGACCTCGATCCACACGTGGCGACTTGGGTGGGCGCACCGCAGTTCGTGCGCGCCGATGCCGATCGCGTGGAGTTCACCTACCGGCGCCGCCGGCCGGAGCTGTCCTACACCGTCGAGGCCTCGACGGATTTGGTGAACTGGAGCGCGGCAGAAGTGACGCAGGATTTTGCCGTCACGGGCGATCAAGTCACTGCGACGGCCACGCTCGGTGCCGCCGGGAGGAAATTTCTGCGGCTCTCGGTCACGCGCTGAGATTGCCGCGGGGGCGTGAACCCAGGGCGCTTGGGACAAGCGCCCCCACCTGATCAATGCGCGCGTGCGGACGAGGAGGACGCCTCAGGCGGCGCGCAGTCGCAGTCGAGGCATGCTCCGTCGGCGCAGGCGCCGCAGAATTGTTCGAGCCGTTTGCGCAATTCCTGGCGCGCCCGGTGCAGCGTGACGCTGGCGTGGTTGGCGGAAACGCCAAGGGCGCGCGCGGCATCCTTAACGGTTTCGCCCGCGAGTTCCACGCGGTGGAGCAGCTGCGCGTAGTGCGGCGGGAGTGTGGCGATGACGCCGGTCAGGCAGGAGCACAGTTGCGCCTCCAGCCCGGGCACGGCCGCGGCCGCGGTGTCTTCCCCGAGCGCGACGAGCTGTGCGCCCAGCACCGTGGTGCGCCGCCGCTCGGCCCCGCGCGTGCGGTAGTGATCGATGACCGCACGACGCAGCACCTGATAGAACCACGCCGTGAGCTTGTCGTCGTCGCGCAGGCCGTCGCCGTGCTGCAGGGCCTTCACGAGGCTGGTTTGCAGGGTGTCCTCTGCCTCCGCCGCGCTGCCGACGCGCGCGGCGAGGAAGGCTTTGAACGTGTCGCGCTGGGCGTGCAGGCGGGCGGCGAGCGCGTGGGTGCCGGCGGAGGTCATTCTTGGGCGGCGACGGCCGCGGCGGCGACGGCCGCGGCGGCGGCGCGGGTCTCACGCTCGCGCAGCCAGACGAAGATGACGGGCGTGACGATCAGGATGTGCAGCAGGCTGGAGATGCTGCCGCCGACGACGGGCGCGGCGAGCGGCTGCATCACCTCGGAGCCGGTCTGCGTGCTCCACAGAATCGGCAGGAGCGAGGCGATGGTGGTGGCAATGGTCATCACCTTCGGCCGGAGGCGGAGGCGGGCGCCCTCCTTCACGGCGGCGATGAGCTCGTCGTGCGTCAGCGCGCGACCGAGGCGCTCCTTGGCGCGGGCGACGGCTTCCTCGAGATAGACGACCATGACGACGCCGGTCTGGATGGCGGTGCCGAAGAGAGCGATGTAGCCGACCCAGACCGCGGTGCTGAAATTAAAGCCCATGGCCCACTGGAGCAGCACGCCACCGGTGAGCGCGAACGGCACGGCGAGCAGCACGTGCGCGGCCTCGGCGAGCGAGCGGAACGTCACCACGAGCACGGCGAAGCAGATCACCAGCACGAGCGGGAAGACGAACATCATCGTGCGCGTCGTGCGCAGCTGCTGCTCGTATTCGCCCGCGTATTCGATCGCCATGCCGGGATCGAGCTTCACCTCGGCGCTCACCGCGCGCTTCACGTCGGCGACGAAGCCGCCGAGGTCGCGGTCGGCGACGTTGGCCTGCACGAAGACACGGAGGCGGCCGTTCTCGGACGCGATCTCGTTCGGCCCGACGACGCGCTTGATGTCGGCGACTTGCCGCAACTGCACCACGGCGCCCGATGGCGTGGGGATGACGAGTTCGCCGAGTTTCTCGATGTCGCCGCGGTCCTCTTGTGCGAGTCGCACCTGCAGCGGCCAGCGTTCACGGCCCTTCAGCGTGGTGCCGACGGTCGCGCCGCCGAGGCCGGCTTCGACGTAGTCGTAGACGTGTTTCACGCTCAGTCCGTAGCGGCCGAGGTCGGCGCGGCGCACGGCGATCTCGAGATACGGTTTGCCCTGCACGCGCGAGGGCGCGACGCCAGTGGCGCCCTGCACGCGGTTGATGACGCGCTCAACTTCGAAGGCCTTGGCCTGGAGCGCGTCGAGATTGTCGCCGAAGATCTTCACGCCGAGCTGGGCGCGGATGCCGGTGCTGGTCATGAGCACGCGGTTCTCGATCGGCTGGAGGAAGCCCGGCACGTAGCCTGGCACGTTCATCAGCTTCTCGGAGAGGTCGGCGATGATGCTCTCCTTCGTCGTGCCGGCCGGCCACTCGGAGGGCGGCTTGAGCATGATGGTGGTCTCGATCATCTCGACCGGCGCGGGGTCGGTCGCGGTCTCGGCGCGGCCGAGCTTGCCGGCGACGGACGCGACCGCAGGGTGCTCGCTCATGACCTTGTCCTGCCAGGCCATGATGCGCTTCACCTCCGTGAGCGAGGTCGCGGGCAGCAGGACGGGCATGAAGAGCAGCGAGCCTTCCTCGAGCGTGGGCATGAACTCCGTGCCGAAGCCGTCGGTGTGCTTCGCGATCGCGGCGGGCAGGCGGTCGTTCACGACGCGCGGCAGGCCCCAGGCGAGCACGACGCAGAAAGCGAGCAGCGCGGCCGCGAGCGCCAGCACGGTGCGCCGGTGCCGCAGGGCGAAGTTCAGGAACGGGTCGTAGCAACGCAGGAGGAACTTCATCAGCCAGTTCTCGTCCTCGGGCTTGAACGGTCCGCGCACGAAGAGCGTGCAGAGCACGGGCACGACCGTGATCGCGAGGACCAGCGCGCCGAGGATCGCGAAGACCTTCGTCCAAGCGAGCGGGTGGAAGAGTTTCCCTGCCTGGCCGCCGAGCATGAACACCGGCACGAACGCGAGCACGACCACGATGATGGAGAAGAACATCGGCCGCCCGATCTGTTGCGAGCCCCGGAGCGTGATGTCGAAGACCTCGGTCTTGGTCAGGCGGCGGCCAAGCCGTTGCTCGGCGAGCTCGCATTGGCGGATGACATTTTCCGTCATCACGATACCGGCGTCGACCAGCACGCCGATGGCGATCGCGATACCCGTGAGCGACATGATGTGCGACGGGATGCCGAAGCGATCCATGAGGATGAACGAGATCAGGATCGAGGCCGGCAGCGGGATCGTGACGATCAGGATGCTGCGGAAATGCCAGAGGAAGAACACGTGCATCAGCGTCACGAGCACGATTTCCTCAAGCAGCGCGTCCTTGAGCGTGGCGATGGCGCGCGAGATGAGGTCGCTGCGGTCGTAGAACGATTCGACCGTCACGCCCGCGGGCAGGCCGGGCGAGATGGCGGCGATGCGCTCCTTCACGTCTTGGATCACGCGGTAGGCGTTCTCGCCGTAGCGCATGACGACGATGCCGCCGACGACCTCACGGCCGTTCACGTCGAGCGTGCCGCGGCGGAAATCGCCGCCGATGCGCACGGTGGCGACGTCGCGCAGGTAGAGCGGCGTGCCTTGGCGCGGCCGGAGCACGATGGATTCAAGATCGGTCGTGTCCTGCACGAGGCCGACGCCGCGCACGACGAACTCGGCGCCGTTTTCCTCGATGGTCTTGCCGCCGACGTTGAGGTTGCCCGCGCTCACGGCGTCCATCACGTCGCCGAGCATGACGTCGAATTGCTTCAGTTTCTGCGCCGAGACCTCGATCTGATACTGGCGCACGAAGCCGCCGAGGCTCGCGACTTCCGCGACGCCCGGCACGGCGGCGAGTTGGTAGCGCACGAAGGTGTCCTGCAACGAGCGCAGCGAGCCGAGGTCATGCGCGCCGGATTCGTCCTTGAGGTAATACTGGTAGATCCAGCCGAGGCCGGTGGCATCCGGGCCGAGGCGCGCCACGACGCCGCCGGGCAGGAGATCGCCGAGGGAGTTGAGCCGCTCCAACACGCGCGTGCGGGCGAAGTAGGTGTCAATCTTGTCCTCGAACACGACGGTGAGGAACGAAAACCCGAACATCGAGGTGGCCCGCACGCTCTTCACGCCGGCGAGGCCCTGGAGCGACACGCTGAGCGGATACGTGATCTGGTCCTCGACTTCCTGCGGCGAGCGGCCGGGCCAATCGGCGTAGACGATGACTTGGTTCTCGGATAGGTCAGGGATGGCGTCGATCGGCACGCGCTGCAGCGCGATGAAACCCCACGCGCACAGCGCGAGGAAGCCCGAGAGGACGAGGAAGCGATTGTGCAACGACCAGCGGATGACGGCGTCGATCATTGGAGCGAAAAGGTGGCGTGCGGCGGTGAGAAGGGGGCGAAAGCGGCCAGGCGAGTTTGTAGTCTATTAGACTACAAACCGGTTTGGGCCCTCAGTGGACTTCCTCGCCGCACTCGAGCATGGCGGAGCCGAAGAAGGGATTGCGGAGTTCGTGGGAGCGGGAGAGCCAGCGACCGGTGCCGAGGACGGGAGTCATCGGGCATTGGTAGATCCAGAGCTGCTCGCGGTGGTGCAGGTGCTCGGCGCGGACGAGGTCGGCGAGGTCGGTGCTGAACGGCTCGAAGGCGCGGCGCACGGCCTCGATGTCGTCGCTGTCGACCAGCTTCGCGCCGGTTGTTGTGAGCGGGAATTTCGCGGCGGGGGCGAAGCCGGCGACGTAGGCGTCGAGCGCCGCGCGGAGCGCGGGAAAGCCCTGCCGGTAAGCGGGAAGATCGTCGGCCGCGAGGGCGGTGGCGGAGTCGGCGGCGGCGAACGCGAGCGTGCGCAACAGCGCGGCGGCGGCCGCGTCGTGCTTCGGCGCCTCAGCGGAAATCTTCTCGGCCGGCGCCGCGCCGTGGTCATGCGCCGATGCGCCGACGGCGGCGTGGGCGAGCTGGGCCTGGCCGTCGAGAAGCAGCGCGCCCTGCGTGACGACGGCATCGCCCTCGCGCAGGCCGGACAACACCTCGGCGTCGCGATCGCCGAAGCGGCCGAGCTGGATCTCGCGCGCGGCGTAGGCGTGCTGGCCGCGGTCGACGAAGACGACGGGCTTGCCGCCGTGCTGGAGGACGGCGCTGCGCGGGATGAGCAGCGTCTCCGGCGCCTCGGCGACGACAACCGCCTGCGCGGTCTGGCGGTGACGGAGGATACGGTCGGGGTTGTCGAGCACGACGCGGACGCGGGCGGTGCGTGTGGCTTCGTTGAGATTCGGGTCGATGAAGGCGATGGGGGCGGTGAGCACCTTGCCCGGCAACGACGGCACGTGAACCTCCACCGGCTGGCCGGTGCGCAGCCACGCGAGGTCGGGCTCGTAGGCGTCGAAAACAAACCACATGCGCGAGAAATCGCCGATCTGGAACAACTCGTCGTTGGCGGCGACGTAGTTGCCCTCGTAGACGGCGCGCGAGACGACGGTGCCCGACATCGGGGCGCGCACGGTGACCATCGCGGTGGGCTTCAGGGTGTTTTCGAGGATGTCGATTTCCTCGTCGGTCAGACCGAGCTCGAGCAGGCGTTCGCGGGCGGCGGAGCGTTCGGCCAAGGTGAAGACGGCGGTGCCGGCCTTGATACGTTCGACGAACTCGCGCTGGGCGGTGAGCATCTCCGGGCTGAAGATCGTGACGAGCGGCGCGCCCGCCTCGACGTCGGCACCGACGAAGTTGACGTGGAGTTTCTCGATCCGGCCTGGGACGCGAGCGGCGAGGATACGGTGGCGGGTGTCGTCGTCGTCGATGATCCCGCTCACGCGCACGGTGCGGGCCAACGCGCCGCGGCGGACGGGCGAGGTTTGCACGCCGGTGACGGCGGCTTGGGCCGACGTGAGCGTGACGAGATTGGGGTCGAGCGGTGCGTCCGACGCCCCGGTGGCGCCGGAGGCGGCGACGAGCGCCATACCGCAGATGGTGCATTTGGCGTCCGGGCGGTCGGCCTTGATCCACGGGTGCATGGGGCACTGGTAAGTCGCGGCGGGCGCGGCGCCGTGATCGTGGGAGTCGGCGGCGGGAGCGTGGCGGCCCACGAGGAAGCCGCCGAGCGCGGCGGCCGCGGCGAGAGCGACGAGGAGGAAAACGAGACGAACGTTCACATCCGTGATACGCGGCTGCCGCGGGATTCCCTCGGCGAATGTGGCGCTGCTCGCACCGCGTGGTGAGTCGCCGTCCGCGGTGGGCGGACGTGAGGCCCGTCCGGCTTACTTGGCCGGGGCGCGATCCGGGTCACCCACGGCGGCGACGGCCTGTCGCGGGGGCGTGGCGAGGGTCTTTTTGTTCTTCGCCACGGTGATGATGGCGACGCCGGCAATGATGATGGCTGAGGCGAGCAGCGTGCGCGGCCCGATCGGCTCCTTGAGGATGAGCCAGCCGAGGAAGACGGCGACGACGGGGTTGACGTAGGCGTAGGTGGCCACGTGCGAGGGCGTGCTGTGCTTCATCAGCCACACGAAGGTGGTGAAACCGATGAGCGAGCCGAAGACGATGAGGTAGGCCCAAGCCCAAACGGAGTTCGCGCTGACCTGCGCGAGAGAGAAGTCGGTGAGCTCGCCGCGGGCGACGCTCACGAGCAGCAGCCACACGCTGCCCATCAGCATCTGGATGGCGGCGCCGGTGAACGGCTCGGCGGGCGCGGAGGCGTAGCGGGTGTAGAGCGAACCAGCGCTCCAGAACAGGCAGGCGAAGATGAGTCCGACGATGCGGGCCGGGTCGAGGCCATCGGTGCCGCCGCGCAGCACGTCTGGCCCGACCAGCAGGACGAGTCCGGCGAAGCCGAGGGCGATGCCGGCGAAGGTGGCGAGGTTGGGACGCGAGCCACGTTTGCCGTCATTGAAAAATTTCAACGCGCCCCAATCGAGCAACACGATGAAGAGCGGGCCGACGGAGACCATCAGCGTGGCGATGCCGGAAGGGATTTTCTGTTCGGCCCACGAGACGAGGCCGTTGCCGCCGAGCAGGAGGAGCGCGCCGATGATGGAGTTGTCGATCCACTGCTTGCGGGTGGCGCGGAAGCCGCGCGTGACGGAGATGAAGGCGGCGATGATCGCGCCCGCGACGAGGAAGCGCGCGGCGGCCATGAGGAACGGCGGCAGCGTCTCGACGGCGATGCGGATGCCGAGGTAGGTGGAGCCCCAGACGACGTAGATCGTGGTGAAGCCGAGGATCAGCGCGAGACGCGAGGGAGTGGAGGACACGGAAAGGAAGGAGGGGAAAAAGAAGGGAGGCGGCCGCCCGGCGTCGGGGGAACGGCGAAAAACAGGCGGGGAATCCGCCGCGCCTCAGATTTGCTGCCGCACGAGTTCGCCGACGGTGCGGAGGGCGGCGTCCATCTCGTCAGACCAGGGCTGGCTGCAGCTCATGCGGATGCAGTGGCGGTAGCGGTCCTTCACGGTGAAGAGCGAGCCGGGGGCGAGGTTGATCTTGTGCTTGAGCGCCTCCTTGCGAAGGCGGAGCGAGTCGACCTTGGCGGGGAACTCGACCCAGATGTAGTTGCCGCCCTGCGGCCGGCTGAAGCGCGTGCCCTCGGGAAAATAGCGCTGCATGCCCTGCAGGAAGAGGTGCAGGTGCTGGCTGTAGGCGCGGCGCAGCGAACGCAGGTGGTGGTCGTAGCCGCCGTCGCGGAGAAACTCGGCCAGCGTCTTCTGCAGGATGCGCGGCGTGCCCATGGTGTTGATGAACTTCAGGCGGCGGATGCGCTCGAGGTAACGGCCGGGCGCGCTCCAGCCGACGTGGAAGCCGGGCGCGAGCGTCTTGCCGAAGGAGGAGCAGAGCATGACGCGGCCGTCGCGGTCCCAGGCCTTGAGCGGCTTGGGGCGCACGTCGCCGAAGTGGGTATCGCCGTAGATGTCGTCCTCGATGATGGGCAGGTCGTGCCGGGCGATGAGTTCGTAGATGCGCTGCTTCTTCTCGTCCGGCATGAGCGAGCCGAGCGGGTTGTGGAAGTTGGGCATGAGCATGACGACCTTCACGTCGTTCTGCTTGAGCGCCTCCTGGAGCGCGTCGGTGCACATGCCCTGGCGGGAACAGGTGGGAATCTCGAGCGCGCGGAGGTTGAGCGCCTGGATGATCTCGAGGAAACCAAAGTAGGCGGGAGTCTCGATGGCGACCGTGTCGCCGGGCTTGGTGACGGCGCGGAGGCAGAGATTGAGCGCCTCGGTGGCGCCGGAGGTGACGACGAGTTCGTCGTGCGCGATGGGCACGCCGGCCTGGAGGTAACGGCGGGCGATCTCGCGCGTGAGCGGTTCGTAGCCCCAGTTCATGCCGGCGCGGCCGATGAGCGTGGGGTCGCGGCGGGCGACGGAGCCGAGCATGCGCGCGAGTTTCTTGGTGGGGAAAAGGCTGTGGTGCGGGCAGGCAGAGCCGAAGGGCACGTAGTCGGCGTTGAGTGCGACTTCCATGACCTCGGCGGTGAGATCGTTCACGCCCACGTAGGAGGGCTTGCACATGGGCTTGGCCATGCGCGGCTCGGGGGCGAGGCTCGGCGGGCGCGGGCGCACGTAGTAACCCGATTGCGGGCGCGCCTCGAGGTAGCCGCGGTTCTCCAGCACGGTGTAGGCCTGCAGCACAGTGGCGATGGAGACGTCGCGCTGCCGCGACATCACACGCACGGACGGCACGCGATGGCCCGGACGCAGCGTGCCCTGCTCGATGAGGTTCTGGAGCGAATCGGCGAGCTCCGCGTAGAGCGGGCGCGCGGCGGCCTTCGCGGACGAAAGCGGCTTCGGGGCAACGACGGTTTGGATCATGGCGTGGACGGGGCAGGCGGGAATGTAAGGGAAAGCGCGGACGGGCAGTAGCGGCAGCGAAGAAGGATTGATACCAGCACAGTCATACTAAACGAGCACTGTGACCATGACAATTGGCCGAAGGGACAGGGCACGAAAAAAGCGGCCCGTTGCCGAGCCGCTGGTGAGAGCTATGACGCGCAGGGGCCGCGCGCGGCGGTCAGAACGAGGTCTTCAGGGCGAGCGCACCGTAGAAACCGGTGTCGCTGTCGAGGCGGTAGCTGCGGTCGAAGTAGTCGAATTTGCGATCGGTGACGGCGCCGGCGTCCAGCGCGAGCGAGAGGCGGTCGCCGAGCGCGTAATCCAACCCGAGGCCGGCGCGGACCTCGCGGTAATCGACGTAGGTGTTGGCGAGCCGCGCGATGCCGGGTGCGGGGATGCCGAGATTTTCCGTGATGCGGAAGCTGCCGCCCTGAAGGCCGACGCCGGCGCGGAGCGCGAGCTGCTCGGTGACCTGCCAGGTGAAGCCGCTGCGCGGGAAACCGACGTTGAAGGTCCAGCCCGGCGCGAATTGCCAGCGCACGCCGACGACGGGGAGCACGGGGTTGTCGGAAAAGGCGTTCACGTTCAGGCCGAAGCTCCAGACGAGGTCGGGGCTGACGGCGTAGTTGGCGAGGGCGAGCAGCGGGACGTTGAGCGAGTCGGCGTCGAGCTCCTCGAAATCGCCGTAGAAGCCGGGCCGGGCGAACACGGCCACGCTCCACTGCGGGGAGAGGCGGTGCTGCCAGCCGAGGTTGAGGGAAAGTTCGGCCAGCGTCTCGGGCAACGGCAGCGGGCCGGTGGCGTCGAGCTCATGCGCGGTGTAGGCGAGGCCGTAGGTGAGCGAGCCGGATTCGCTGAGCACATGGCGGCGCGAGAAACTCACGCCGTAGTGGGTGATGGAAAGTTCACCGAGATCGGTGGCGCCCCGGGCGACAGTTTCCTCCGAGGAGTAGGAGGTCTCGACGGAAACCGACGAGAGCAGCGAGGGACGCATGGTGGCCGAAGGCTGGGCCGAGGCCAGCGCCGCGGCGGCGAGGAAGCCGAGGAAAGCGAGGGAACGATTCATGCAGGACATACGGATGCGAAGGGAGGATGGATGCGATGACAGAGGGATGCAGCAACCGGCGGATGCCGGATGGGTGAACCCGGCAACTCAGACGAAAAGCTCGCCCCGGAGGTAGAGCGTCGCGTGGCCGGCCATCTTCACGCGATCTCCGGTCGAACCTGCGCCTGTCGCGGGGGCGAATTCGCAGAAGAGCTCGCCGCCGCGGGCGGAGACTTGGCGGGCGTGCAGGCGCGTCTTGCCCAGCCGGGCGGCCCAATACGGCACGAGGGTGCAGTGCGCGGAGCCGGTGACTGGATCCTCGGGCACGCCGGCGCCGGGGGCGAAGAAGCGCGAGGCGCAGTCGCAGTCTTCGCCGGGGGCGGTGGCAATGAGCCGCGTGTCGCCGAGGGTGGCGAGACGCGGCAGGTCGGGGCGGAGGGCGAGCACTTCGGCTGAGGTGGCGAAGACCGCGAGGTAATACGGATGCGTGGCGACCTTCAGGAATTCGCACGGGGCGAGGTTGAGACAATCGCGCAGCGCGGCGGGCACTTCCTCGGTGGCGAAGGCGGGGCGAGCAGGGAAATCCAATTCGAACCGGTCGCCGCGCCGGGCGACGGTGAGCGGGCCGCTGCGCGAGTCAAAGGTGATGAGGTCGCCTGTTTGGCCGAGTTGGCCAAAGATCACGGCGGCCGTGGCGAGCGTGGCGTGGCCGCAGAGGTCGACCTCGACCGCCGGGGTGAACCAGCGCAGGTGGAATCGCGCGTCGCCGGTGCGGACGAAGAACGCCGTCTCGGCGAGGCCGTTCTCGAACGCGATGCGTTGCATGAGGGCGTCGTCCGGCCAAGCGGTGAGCGGAACGACTCCGGCGGGATTGCCGGCGAACAGGCGATCGGTGAAGGCGTCGACCCAGTAGAGGTGCATTGATTTGGGGGTTTTCGATTCGCGATTTTAGGTCCGGAGGGCGAGCGGAAGTGAGCTGTTCCGCTCATCGTTCTGCAAAACTGATGGGCGGTTTGCCGGCGCGTCCGAAATCAAAATCGAGCCTCCGAAAGCGAAAATCTTCTCACGCGTAGCGGGAGAGCGCCTCGCCGGTGAGGCGGCAGATCTGCCATTCCTTCAGGCGGCGGGCGCCGAGCGATTCGTAGAAGGCGATGGCGGGTTGGTTCCAGTCGAGCACGGCCCATTCCATGCGGCCGCAGCCGCGGGAGTTGGCGAGTTGGGCGAGGTGGAGGAGGAGCGCTTTGCCCAAGCCCCGGCCGCGGAAGGACGGGCGGACGAAAAGGTCTTCGAGGTAGAGCCCGGGGCGCGCGAGGAAGGTGGAGTAGTTGAAAAAATACAGCGCGAAGCCCGCGGGCTCGTCGTCGGCCGTGGCGATGACACAGTGCGCGAGCGGGGCGGCGGGCGCGGCCGGGAAGAGCGCGCGGTGGAGCGAGGCTTCGTCGGCGACGACCTCATGGGCGAGCTTCTCGTAGTCGGCGAGTTCGCGGATAAAATTGAGGATGAGCGGCAGGTCAGCCTCGGTGGCGGGGCGGATCGCGTTGGGCATGCGCGCACTCAAGGAGCTGACGGGGAAATGGCGACAGTTTAACAAGTTATTTCAAGGGATTGCGGCTCGACTTCCCCTCTGGGCCGACTTGTTTGGAAAGTCCTGACTCATCGCGGATGTTCCTGCGTCTTTTCCTTCATTCCTTCCGGACTGGCGTGATCGCTGGCGGCCTGTGGCTGGCGCTCGCGGGCGGTGCGATGTGGGCAGCGGAAGACGGCACGGAGCGGGTGGTGGTGCAGTTGCCATTTACGCATCAGTTCCAGTTTGCCGGGCTCTACGCGGCGCAGACGCAGGGCTATTTTCGCGACGAAGGCCTGACGGTGGAGTTGCGTGAAGGCGTGCCCGGCAAGCGGCCGGTGGCGGAAGTCGTCGCCGGGCGCGCGCACTACGGCATCGCGAGCGGGGCGAGCCTGCTCGTGGATCGGTTGAAGGGTGCGCCGTTGGTGGCGCTGGCGGCTGTTTTCCAGCACTCGCCGCTCGCGATCATGGTGCGGGCTGATTCGCCCATCGCCACGCCGCTCGATCTCGTGGGCCAGCGGATCGCGCTCGATCCCCGCTCGCTGAACGCTGAGTTGCGGGCGGTCTTCCTGCTCGAGGGCATCAAACCCGGGCAATACGTGGAGGTGCCGAATCTGCCGGACCGCAACGAGCTCATCACGGGCGAGGCGGATGCCATCCCGGCGTGGGTGACGGATCTGCCCTTCGACACGGAGCGTGCAGGGGTGCGTTATCGCCTGATCCGGCCGGCGGATTACGGCGCGGATTTTTACGGTGACACGCTGTTCACCACCGAGGAGGAATTGCGCCGCGCGCCGGCTCGGGTGGAGGCGATGCACCGGGCCATCGTGCGCGGGTGGGAATACGCGCTCGCGCACCCGCAGGAATTCGTCGAGTGGATCTTGCGCGAGCACAGCCACACGCATCCGAACTTGTCGCGCGAGCGTCTGCGTTTCGAGGCGGCGGCGATCGAGCGGCTGGCGCAACCGGACGTGGTGGCGATCGGCCACATGAATCCCGGCCGCTGGCGCAAGCTCGCCGAGTTGGTGGTCGGGCTTTCGCTCGCAGGCGAGGCGCAACGCGTGGAGGGTTTCGTCTGGAGCCGTCCGCAGGAGGAGCGTGTGCCCGCCTGGACGCGCTGGGTCGTGATCGCGGCCGGCACAGCGCTGGCGGTGGCGTTGCTCGTGATGCTGGCGAACTGGCGCCTGAAGCGCCTCGTGGACCGGCGCACGCGCGAGTTGCAGGTGTCGGAGAAGAAGCAGCGCGAGTATTTCGACCTCGCGCCGACTCCGATCGTGGTCGCCGATGTGCAGGCGATCGCCGACCGGCTGGAGGCGTGGCGGCGTGAAGGCGTGACCGATCTGCGCGCGCGGCTCGCGCAGGAGCCGGGGCAGGTGGAGGAATTGTTCCGGTTGAAGCGGCTGGTGGCGGCCAACCGCTGTGCGCTCGAGCATTCGAATTTCGGCAGCACCGAGGAGATGGACGCGCGCCTGCGCGAGGTGATGACGGAGCAGGCGCTGGACGGTTTCGTCGGCGAGCTGGAGGCGATCTGGGAAGGGCGCGACACGCTCACGCAGGAGAAGGTCTATCGCATGCTCGATGGCCGCATTGTGCACATGCTCCTGCGCTGGTCGCTGGAGCGGGTGGACGGGCGGCCCGATTACCGGCATGTGCGGCTCGTGTTCACCGACATCACGGCGATCCGGGCGGCGCAGCAGGCGTTGCAGGAGAGCGAGGCGCGTTACCGCAACCTGTTCGAGATGACGCCGAATCCGATGTATATCTTCGACACGGAGACGCTGCGCATCGTGATGGTGAACGAGGCGGCGGTGCAGCGCTACGGCTACACGCGCGAGGAATTCCTGGCGATGACCGTGCTCGACCTTCGACCGGGCGAGGAGGCTAACCGCCTGCGTCAATCCATGGAGACCTATCGCGGGCAGACGGCACAGGCGACGGGGGCGCACTCCGCGGGCTTGTGGCGGCATCGCTGCAAGGACGGCACGATCCTGATCGTCGAGGTCTACACGCACGGCCTCAGCCTGAACGGGCGTCCGTGCGTGCTTTCGCTGCCCTTCGACATGACCGCCAAGCTCGCCACGGAGCAGGCGCTGCGGGAGAGCGAGGCACGTTATCGCGAGTTGTTCGAGAACGCCGTCGGCGGCGTTTACCGGGCGACGCCCGAAGGACGTTTCATCGCCGTGAACCCCGCGATGGCGCGCCTCCATGGCTTCGATTCGCCTGAGGAGATGTTGGCGTGGAACCAGCGCGAGCGCGGCGGCATCGCCTACGCGCACGCGGAGGAGCACCAGCGCTTCATTGAGCTGCTGCAGCGCCAGGGCAAGGTGGAGAACTTCGAGTCGCGCATCATCGACCGCCACGGGCACACGCTGTGGATCTCCGAGACCTCGCGCGCCGTGCACGACGAGCAGCAGCGCCTGCTTTACTACGAAGGCTTTGTGACCGACATCACGGCGCGCCGCCGCCTTGAGGCGGAGCTGATGCGTGCGTCGAAACTGGAAGCGGTGGGCATCCTCGCCGGCGGCATCGCGCATGATTTCAACAACATCCTCACGGTCGTGCTCGGCAACGTGACGCTCGCGGAGATGGACACGGCGACGGATTCCTCCGTGCGTCGGATGTTGCACGATGCCAAGCGCGCCACGATGCGTGCGCGCGATCTCACGCAGCAGCTGCTGACCTTCGCGAAAGGCGGCGATCCGGTGCGCACCGCGGTGTCGTTGCCGGAGCTGTTGCGCGAATCCGTGGAATTCGCGATGCACGGCTCGAAGTCGCGCAGCGTCTTCGAACTGGCCGAAGGTCTCTGGCAGGCGAACGCCGACAAGGGGCAGCTCGGGCAGGTTGTGCAGAATCTCGCGATCAACGCCGTGCAATCGATGCCGCAGGGCGGCACGGTGCGCATCCGCGCGGCCAACGCGCGGCTGGCGGCGGGCGCGGTGGGGCGGTTGCCGGCTGGGGATTATGTGGAGATCAGCGTGGCCGACACGGGCACCGGTATCGCGACCGATCACCTGACGAAAATCTTCGATCCGTATTTCACCACCAAGCAACAGGGCAGCGGGCTCGGTCTCGCGACGGTCTATTCCATCGTGCGCAAGCACCAGGGACACATCGAGGTCGAGTCGAAGCTCGGCGAAGGAGCGATGTTCCGACTCTGGTTGCCGGCGGTGCGCCAGCCGGAGCCGGTGATCCCCGTGGAGCCTGCGCCCCTGGCGGCGCTGCGCGTGCGGGTGTTGTTCATGGACGACGAGCAACCCATCCGCGAGATGGCCCGGTTGTTCATGGAGCGTATCGGGGCGGATTGTGTGGGCGCACCCGATGGCCAGTCGGCCGTGCAGGCTTACCGCGAGGCGCTGGCGGCGGGCACGCCCTTCGACGTGGTGGTGATGGATCTTACCGTGCCCGGAGGCATGGGCGGGCGCGAGGCGATGGAGCAACTGCGCCAGATTGATCCGCAGGTCCGCGCCGTGGTTTCCAGCGGCTACTCGCGCGACCCGGTGCTGGCTCGTTACCGGGAGCACGGGTTTTGCGCAGTCCTGCCCAAACCCTACGGATTGGAGCAGTTGCGTAAGGTGCTCGATCAAGCCGCGGCGAAGCCCCGCAGCGCGCCGCCCGCCTGACGGATTGGCCGGGAGCAATTTCCCGGCCCCGGTGTCAAGAGGACCACACAACCTCATCCCATCCACCTATGAACACCTCCCGCTCAACCTCCCTGTCCCTCCTTTTTCAACCGCGCGTGTGGCTCGCCGTGCTGGCGTTGGGTGTCGGCACTTTGCTCTCCGGCTGCGTCGCTGTGGCGGCGGCTGGCGCGGCCACCGCCGGCGTCGTCTGGGTGCGCGGCGCGTTGGAGACGCATCACGAACGCGATCTCGCCCGGGTGCACCGCGCCACGCAGGCTGCGTTGAAGGAGCTCGAATTCGCCATCATCACCGATCGCAAGAGTGCCATCGACGCCGAGGTGATCGCCCGCACGGCGTTGGACAAGAAGGTGACCATCACCCTCAAGCAGGTCACGCCCAACACCACCAAGATGTCGATCCGCGTCGGGTTGATGGGCGACGAGGCCATGTCGAACCTCATACTGGCCCGCATCCGCGAGAAACTCTGAGCCGTGCGCCCTTCGGGGCCGTGGCTGTCCGATTCTCTCCCTCCGCTCCGGCCGCAACGCTGGAGCGCGTTTTTTTGCGGGGTTGCAATGCGGGTGCTTCACAGCGATAAGCCCGGCTCCGATTACATGCTCCGCAAGCTCATCACCAAGATTAAGCAGACTTTCAAAGGCGACAAGAAGAGCGCTGAAACGAAGTCCACCACCGCTCACCGCCACCCGAAACCCACCGGCAAGCACGAATCCCGCGGCCAGCGCCCTGCGCCCGGCCCCCACGGACACAAACCAGCCGGCAAGGGCGGTCACGCCCCCGCGGGTGGGGAACGCCGCGGCCACTCGTCTCACCGCGGCTCCGCCCCCGCTGTTGCCGGCTCTCCGGCTCCCCGCAGTGCGCCCAAGCCGCTGCCGGAAGTGCCGAAGATGGACACCGCGTTCACCGCGCTCGGCCTGAACGATCGCCTCGCCTACGCCGTCCAGCAGATGGGTTATGAGAGCCCGACGCCCATCCAAGCGCAGGCCATCCCGCAGGTGCTCGCGGGCAAGGACGTCATCGGCTCCGCCCAGACCGGCACGGGCAAGACCGCGGCCTTCGCCCTGCCCATCCTGCAGAAGCTTGGCCAGCGCGGCGCCTTGCGCTGCCTCATCCTCGAACCGACGCGCGAACTCGCGGTGCAGGTCGAGGAAGCCTTCAAGAATTTCTCCAAGTTCACCGATCTGCGCGTGACGGTGGTCTATGGCGGCGTCGGCTACGGCAAGCAGCGCGAGGACCTTGCGCGCGGCATCGACGTGCTCGCTGCCACGCCGGGTCGCCTGCTCGATTACATGGAGCAGGGCGAGATTCGCCTCGATCAGGTCGACATCCTCGTGCTCGACGAGGTCGACCGCATGCTCGACATGGGCTTCCTGCCCGATGTGAAGCGCATCGTGGCGAAGGTGCCGAAGAATCGTCAGACGCTCTTCTTCACCGCCACGCTGCCGCCCGAGATCGAGCAGCTCGCCTCCTGGGCGCTGCGCGATCCGTTCAAGATCTCCGTCAGCCGCGAACGCTCCACCGCCGAGACCATCACGCACGCGTTCTACCCGGTAGTGCAGGCGCAGAAGTTCGACCTGCTCGCGCACCTGCTCGAGCAGACGCAGTATCACAGCGTCATCATCTTCTCGCGCACCAAGAGCGGCGCCGATTACGTCGCCAACCGCCTCAAGCATGCCGGCCACACCTGCGCCGTGATGCACGCCGACCGCAGCCAGCAGGAGCGCATGGAGGCGTTGAAGGGATTCAAGTCCGGCAAATACGAGGTGCTCGTGGCGACGGATCTCGTCGCCCGCGGCCTCGACATCGCCGACGTGTCGCACGTGATCAATTTCGACGTCCCGGAAAATCCCGAGGACTACGTCCACCGCATCGGCCGCACCGGCCGCGCGCAGAAGACCGGCGACGCTTTCACGCTCGTCACCGAGGAGACCTGGCGCGACGCGCGCAGCATCGAACGCTTCATCGGCCAGAACATCGAGTGGAAGAAGGTCGAGGGCTTCAACTACACCTACTCCGGCATCTTCGACGGCGGCGGCATGCCGCAGGTCGCACCGGAAAAGCCGAAGAGCCGCCTCACGCGCGGCGGACGGCGCTGAAACTCCCGAGGCCCCGCTGACGCGGGGCCTTTGTTGTGGGTGCGCGCAGCCTGCGGGCGGCCGGCGCGTGCGATGCGATCAACAGGAGTAGACGCCGCCGTTGATGTCGAGCGTGGCGCCGGTGATGAAACCGTCGTATTCGCTCGCGAGATAGACGGCGGCGCGGGCGACGTCCTCGGCCTGACCGGCGCGGCCGAGCGGGATGCCGGCGATGGTGGCGCGGGCGGATTCCTCGGTCGTGTGGGTGTTGTGGAAGCTCGTGCCGAGGATCAGGCCGGGGGCGAGGGCGTTCACGCGGATGCCCTGCGGGCCGAGTTCGCCGGCGAGGGAGCGCGTGAAGGTGAGGACGGCGCCTTTGGCGGTGGAGTAGGCGAGGGAGCCGGCGTGTCCGCCCTTGCGGCCGGCGAGGGAGGAGAGGTTGACGATGCTTGCGCCGCCGTTGACGCGGGCGGAGGCGGCGAGGTGCGGTGCGGCGGCGCGGGTGACGCGGCGCAGGGAATCGACATTGAGCGCCATGACTTCGGTCCAGAACGCGTCGTCGGCCTCCGCGAGGCTGCGGCGCGCGACGAGGGAACCGGCGTTGTTGATGAGCACATCGAGTCCGCCGAGGCATTGCACCGCGGCGGCGACGAGTTCGGCGGCACCGTCGGGCGTGGTGAGGTCCGCGGCGGCGGAGCCGGCGCGACGACCGAGGTTTTGAGCCTCGGCGGCGAAGGCCTGCGCGCCGTCGGCGCTGGAGCGGTAATGCACGAAGACGTCGCAACCGGCGGCCGCCAGCTGGCGGGAGATGGCGAGGCCGATGCCTTGGGCGCCGGCGGTGACGAGGGCGCGTTTGCCGAGAAGTTTGCTCATGATTATTAAATGCGAGCGGCGGAGCGGCGGGTCAATGCCGGTGTCGGCGCGGGCGCGGGTGATGCCGGAGATTGCGGTTGCCGGGACGGAGGGCGTTGGTTCGCTGGCCGTTTCCCATGCAACTCGACATTCCCGCGGGGCCGTTTGCCGGCTACATCTTCGACTGCGACGGCACGCTGGTGGACACGATGCCGTTGCACTACCGGGCTTGGAATGTGGCGATGCAACGGGCCGGGATGAAGGGTGAGTTGAGCGAGGAACTGTTCTACTCGCTGGGCGGGGTGCCGACGCGGCGCGTGGCGGAGTTGCTGGGGGAACACTACGGGCTGGCGGTCGATGCGGACCGGATGTTCGTGGAGAAGGAGGAGATTTTTCTCGAGATGGAGGGCGAGTTGCGTGTCATCCCGGCGGTGGTGGATTTTGCGCGGGAGATCGCGCGGCGCGCCCCGGTGAGCGTGGCCTCGGGAGGGCCGAAGCCGATCGTGCGCCGGACGCTCGAGCGCGTGGGCTTGGCGGAACTTTTCCCCGTGGTGGTGACGCCGGAGGATGTGCGGCATGGCAAGCCGGCGCCGGATATGTTCCTGCTGGCGGCGGCGAAGATGGGTGTGCCGCCGACGGAGTGCCTCGTGTTCGAGGATGCCGATCCCGGCTTCCGGGCGGCGGAGGCGGCGGGCATGCGCTGGGTGCGCGTGCCGAGTCGCGGCTGGCAGCGCTGAAGCGGCGGGCGGGTTTTGATTTGCGACCTCGCGCGCGGAAGCGTGGGATGCCGCATCATGACTTACGCGGAGCTGGCGAATCAGGGCATCCTCACGCAGCCGGTGTATGAGGCCGGCAAGCCGATCGATCAGGTGGCGCGCGAGCTGGGGCTGGACCCGGCAGGCATCGTCAAGTTGGCGTCGAACGAGAATCCGCTCGGGCCGTCGCCCAAGGCTCTCGCGGCTGCGAAGCGTGCGCTGGATGAGGCGCAGCTCTACCCCGATGGCGGCTATTACGTGCTGCGCGAGCGGTTGGCGCGCAAGTGGGGGTTGGGGATGGATCAGTTCATCATCGGAGATGGTTCGAACGAGATCCTCGAATTGTTGGGGCATGCGTTTCTGGCGCCGGGCGTCGAGTGCGTGATGCACCGGTCGTCTTTCATCGTCTACAAGCTCGTCACGCTGATGTTCGGTGCCACGCCGGTGGAGGTGCCGCTCGGGCCGGGGTTGCGGCAGGATCTGAAGGCGCTGGCGGCGGCGGTCACACCGCGCACGCGGTTGGTGTTCCTCGCCAGCCCGGCCAATCCGGTGGGCGTGGCCAACACGGAGGATGAAATCGCGACTTTGGTGCGGGCCTTGCCGCCTCAGGTGATTTTGGTCTTCGACGAGGCTTACGCGGAATATCTGGAGCGGGCGCCGGATATGCGGCCGTTGATCGCGGAAGGGCGGAAGGTTATTGCGCTGCGCACCTTTTCAAAGATCTACGGGCTGGCGTCACTGCGCGTGGGCTACGGCTATGCGGCGCGGGAGTTGATCGCCGTGGTGCAGCGGGCGCGGCAGCCGTTCAACGTCAACGGTGTGGCGGCGGCGGCAGCGACGGCGGCGTTGGACGACGAGGAATTCGTGACGCGTTGTCGGGCGGCTAACCGGGCGGGCATGGCGCAACTGGAGGAGGGTCTGGCGCGGCTGGGCGTGGAATTCGTGCCGGGGCAGGGCAATTTCATCCTCACCAAGGTGGGTGACGGGGTGGCGGTGTTCGATGCCTTGCAGCGGTTGGGGCTGATCACGCGGCCGGTGAAGGGCTATGGTTTGCCCGAGTGGTTGCGCATCAGCGTGGGCACGCCGGAGCAGAATGCGCGGCTGCTGACGGCGCTGGCGCAGGTGTTGGGGCGCTGAGAGGCGTCAGTTCGCGGCGCGCGGAGCCACGCTGGCGCGTCGGATCGCGGCGAGCAGGGGAGCTTGCTCGGGATGCAGGAGGTTCAAGTCACTGCCGAACCGACCGGCGACCTGGTTCAGGACATGCGCGGAGGGCTTGCGCATGGCCAGCAGGCGGTGGACGAAGGCGGGCAAGGTGTCGAAGTGGCCTTGCGCGGCCTCGAGTTCCACTAGTTGGGTAAGCGCGGCTTGGTTGAGCGGGTCGATTTGGACGGCGTGGGTGAGGATCGCCCGGGCTTGCGGGGCTTTTGGGAGCCCGATGAGGCGGGTGGCGACGGCTTGAAGGTTATCTGCGCGGAGGTTGGGCTGGCCGAGGAGGTGGTCGAGGTGGAGTTGGGCTTCGTCGGCCCGGCCCAACCCGAAGAGGGCAATGGAACGCAGGCTGTCGAGCACCGGGGCGGCCGAGCGGCTGTTGGCGCCAGGTTGTCGAGCAAGCGCTTCCAAGACGGTTAGGCCTTGCTGGTATTCGCCGGCGGCCAAGTGGGCTTCGGCCAGCATCAGCTCGGCGGGCTCGGGCGACCAGTTTTGGCGCAGGAAGCGATCGCGAATGAGGCGTGCAAGGTCGGGCAGGCCGGCATTGGCGGCGAAATCGCCCAAGAAGAGCAGGGCGGTCTGATTCTCACCGAAGTGGGTGAGGTAGGAATTTATCTCCTTTTTCAGGGCCGTTTGGTCGCCGCGTTCGTGGTGCAAACGCAGAAAATCCAGCCGCGGGAGCGGAGAGAGCGGATCGGCAGCCAAGCGCAGGGCGGCTGTGCGCTCGATCTCTTGGGTTCGCCCGAGTTTCTGGCGCAAGTCGCGCAAGAGCGGGTAGCATTCATCCAAGGAGGCGCCTTGGTTTACAAGCGCTTCCAAGCTGGCGAGCGCGAGTTCGGGAAACCCACGCTCGGATTCGATGCGGGCGAGGAGGAGGAGGCCTTCGGGATGTTGGGTCAGCTTGTGCTGACGCAGGAGCGATTCTGCGCGATCATAATTGCCGCGGAGGTAGGCGATTTGGGCGGCAAAGTAGGCCGGAAGGACATGGTCCAGCGTCTCTAAGGGGAGCAGATCGTCGCAAATCTTGGCCAATTCGGCGTCGTAATGAAAATCGAGAAGGAATTGCAGGGTTGCTCGCAGATATTCCGCGTCGCGGGCGAAAAGCTCCGGACGTTCGACGAGCAATTGCTGAGCGAGGTCCGGACGGCGATTGGCTAAGTAAAGAGCGCACAGGTCCAGGCGCGCGCGGGGGTGCAGGGGGGAGCGCGCCAGTCCCGCGCGCAATTGCACAAAGGCGCCCCGGTAGTCGCCCCGGCGCAGGGCCGATTGGCCTTCGGCAACACATAGTGATCGCCGATGGCACGCCGCGCCTCGGGCCAACGCGGTGGCAGGAGCAAATCGACGTAGTTCACGCCCATCACTCCACGGATGTGCCGGAGAAAGATCCATGCGCTGGCAGCGAAGAGGGTTGCGCTTAGCACGCAACACACGACGATTGCAGCCATGATCCGGCCCCACCGCAGACGAAGCACGGTGGCCCCATTGCGAGGCGACCGCTCGGCGAAAAAGGGCAACAGGGGCCTCATCTGGCCGCAGATAGTCTCGGGCGGGCCAGTTGTCTACGTAGAAGTCCGGATAAGAACCTTTGTCAGGTGCCGGTAAAAGTGCTTGCTCACGTTAATCCTTTGCATCTTGCTCTCGGGCTGTAGCCGCCGAACTGACCTATTATACCTTGCCCCCTATTCACGTATGAAATCCTACGGACGAATCCTCGCGCTGACCGCTTTGCTTGGCGCGAACCAACTCACCGCCGCGCCTTCTTTGGCCATGGGCGATAACGCCGAAATCTTCCTGACGGCCGCCGTTGGCGTCACCATTGACGATAACATCTATCTCCGCAACGGGGCGAATCGCGTGGATGACATGATTCTCACGTTCTCGCCGGGCGTGGACATGGTGTTCGGTCGTAATTCGATGACGACGGGCAACCTCTACTACCGCCACGACATCCTGCGCTACTCGGACAATTCCTCCCAAGATACCGATTTGGCCAACGTCGGCCTGAATACGCTCTACAGCAACGGCAAGACGAAGGTCGATTTCGGTGCCTCGTTCATCGAGACCGCCCAGAACGAGCCTTCAGTCGCGGGTTTGATTGTCCAACGTGACACCACCCGCGCGCGTGCCATGATGGAAGTCGGCGCGACCGAGAAGAGCACCGTCAGCTTTGGCGTTCGCTACGATGACAACGACTATGTGCAGACCACTCTGCGCGACAGTGACACATGGACCGTTCCTCTCGATGTCTACTTCGAGTATTCTCCCAAGATGCAGGTCAGCTTGGGTTATCGTTATCGCAGCACCGATGTGCGTGGCGTTGGCACCACCGACAACAAGGATCATTTCTTCAACATCGGCGCTCGTGGTGAATTCACGCCGAAGCTGAGTGGTCAAGTTCGCGTGGGCTACACGAATCGTGACGTTGATGGGGCGGGTTCGGACGGCAGCTTCGGCATGGACGCCAGCCTCAATTACGCGCACTCGGCCAAGACCTCGGTTTATATCGGCCTAAGCAATGACTATGGAACTTCCGCATTGGGTGATTCAACCGAGGACCTGACTGCCTCTATCGGTCTCAATTCTCGTTTCGACGATCAATGGAGTTGGAACGTTCAACTCGGTTATCGCATTACGGAGTATTCGATTCGCGAAGACGACTATTTCCAAGGCTCGGTCGGTCTTTCTTATCGCCACAATGAATACCTGAGCTTCTCGGCCAGCTACACCTACCGTAACAATGGCTCGGAGAGCGCTGTGATTCCGGCCGCTTTGCTCCCGACGTTCAGCAACAACGTGTTCGGTCTGACGGCTAACTTCCGTTACTGAGCCCGCGGTGTTCCATTTGACGGAAGAAGGTCGTAAGCGATCTTCTTCCGTTTTTATTTTCCGTCCATGAATCTGTTTCGCTGCCGCTTTCTCCTGCTGGCGAGTCTGACTGTGGCACTTGGTGCCGCGTCTTTCCTGCGAGCGCAGGTGCCTACCGATTATGTTTTGCAGCCTTCCGATCTGCTCCGGGTAGTTGTTTTTCAAGAGCCGGATCTATTCCGGGAGGTGCGCATTTCCCAGGAATCGACCATCAATCTGCCCTTGATTGGCACGCTTGACCTCAAGGGGAAGACGGTTCGCCAGACGGAGGAGATGATTCGCGAGCTATACGATCGGGATTATCTCAAAAACCCTCAGATTACTATCACCGTGGCCGAGTATACCCCGCGCACGGTGCAAGTTTTAGGTTCGGTCAATCAGCCCGGGGCCATCCCATTCACCCCCGAGCAAAACATGACCCTGCTTGAGGCGATCGCCCGGGCGGGCAGCTTCAATCGATTGGCTGATCGGCGTCGAGTCCGGCTCACGCGCACGACGGAAGATGGACAGACAAAAAATGAAACCATCAACGCGGACGATTTGATTCAGGGGAATTCCGTCGAACAATGGTTCCTTCGCAAAGGCGACATCATCTTCGTTCCGGAACGCATCCTTTAAGGTAAGCAATGGAAACCACCAAATTTGAAAAAGGCTCCGGATCAGGCGCCTACCCTTACACCTACTACGGTAACAATTACGGCGCGTATGGTGCGAATGCTGGCTCTGCGGATACCGCAGTGCAGCGCGGCTTTCAGGACTATGTCCTCATTCTCCGCGAGCGCGTTTGGTATATCGTGGTCGTGTTCCTGTTGGTTTTCAGTTCCGCGCTGATCTACACCTTCACGAAGACCAAGGATTACATGTCGGTCTCGAGCGTGCAGGTCTTCCGGCGTGATCCGGTGATCATGCAGGTCCAAGGCGTGATGGATAATGAGATTCGCTCTGCGGAAGATTTGAATACGCAAGTCAAGGTGTTGGAGAGTTTGGCAATCGTCCAAGCCGTCGCCGACCGTCTCACGGGCGAGGACTTGCGCCAGTTCATGGCGCCCTACGCCGGCGAGATGGAAGGAGACGAGCCGATCACCCCGGCCACGGTCATCTACGAGAACCGCAAGATCGTCCCGATCCGGTTGTCGTTGATCATCCAAGTTCAATATCGTCACCCGGACAAGTTCATCGCCGCCAAGGTGGCCAACTTGTTCATCGACGAATTCATCGCTCATAATTCCCGCTTACGCATCGAGGAGTCGATGAAGGCCGTCGATGAACTCAAGGTTCGGGCCGACCAGCAGCGCCGGCGCGTCGAGGAAATCGCGATTAGCCTTCAAAGCTATCGCGAGAAGAACAATTTGGTCTCGCTCGATCAGCGCAAGGACATCGTCACCGAAAAGCTGAAGGCTCTCAGCGCCTACGTCACGCAGACGACCGCCAAACTCAACGATGCCGAAGTGCGCTGGAAGCAAGTCCAAGAGCGCCGCTCCTCTCTGGCCGCCCTGATTGATCTTCCCTTCATTTCCAGCCAGCAACTGATCGCTCAGCTTGTGCAGCAGGTTTCCTCCCAGAAGATTCTGATCGCCCAGCTCCGCGAGCGCTACCGCGACAAGCACCCCAAGATGATCGAGGCGGTGAACTCGCTCACGCAGACCGAAATGGAACTGACGCGGGCGTTGAATACCGCTGCTGCGACCATCGAGGCCGAATACCAGACCGCCCTTCGCAACGATCAGGAGGCTCGCTCACTTCTCGCGAAACAGGAAGCCGAGTCGCTCGAACTTGATCGAGCCGCGGTGGAATACACCAATCTCGATCGCGATCTCCGCATCAGCGAGCAGCTCCTGCAGGCCACCTTGGCTCGTATGAAGGAGACGTCCGTCACGAGCACGATCGAAACCCAGAACGCCCGTTGGGTTGATCGCGCCACGCCGGCGCTCCGGCACTATTCCCCGAACATTCCGCTTAATCTCGCACTCGGTATCTTGGGCGGTTTGGCCCTCGGCACTGCCTTTGCGTTCTTCGTCGCCTACATCGACGATCGCGTGAAGAGCTCCTACGACATCGAGGGCGTAATCGGCCTGCCGCTCGTCGGCATTATCCCGGAGATCAAGCGTCTCGAACAGCCGGAGAAGGCTCAGATTGTCGTCAACAACCAGGACAAGCAGGTCGCTGAGGCCTTTCTGGCGCTGCACTCCAGCCTCCGGTTGAAGGACGAGAGCAAGAACGCCCAAGCTCTCTTGGTGACCTCCACGGTTCCCGGTGAAGGCAAATCCTTCGTCTCCACGAATCTCGCGCTGACCTTTGCGGCGCACGGCGAACGCGTGATCATCATCGATTGCGACCTCCGCAAACCGAATGTCCACAAATCGTTCCGCATCGAGAATCTGAAGGGCGTCATCGATATCTGCGCGGGCTCCGCCTCCATCGAGGAAACCTTGGTGAAGGGCATCCACCCGAATCTCGACGTCATCCCTGCCGGCGGACGAGCTAAGAACCCCACGCAGATCCTCAACAGCAAGGGCTTCGAGGTCATGATTGCCGATCTCCGGAAGCGCTACGATCGCATCTTCATCGACACGCCGCCGCTCGCGGCGGTGAGCGATTCGTTGATCATCCTACCGCTGGTCGATGGCTCGGTGTTCACGATCTACTTCAATCGCGTGCGGCGTAAAGCGGCGCAGTTCGCGGCCCGTCGCCTCCTTGAGGTCAATGTGCCCTGCTTCGGCGCGGTGCTCAACGGTCTGAATCTCGCCGTCTCCGGTTACTACTACGCCCAGTATTACGACAAGTCCTACAAGGACTATTACATCACGATGGCCCGCAAAGAGGGCGAGGAACCGGCCCGCTGAGGTCAGCGGTGCGTTTTGGCTGCTGCGCGAGTGAGGCGATCATTGATCGCTTCACCCAGCGGCCCCGCGCTGGCCGGAGCGCGATCGCAATAGAGTTGATTGAATCCGGCGGCATCCATCCGGCGCAGCACCGCGTAGAGCGTGTGCGCCGCCTCGGTGACGTCACCGCGTTGGCTCAACCAGTCATCGTTGGCGCGCGGGCGCTTGGGTTTCCGCCAGTGAATCACGCCGTGGTTGTCCTCTGGTGCGCGCTGGCTGCGCGGTGCCTTGTCCAGACTCAGCGGCGTGCGCGGACTGTAATGCTGCGGGAGGGTCCCTGGAGCCAGCACCGTGCGACGGCGCGCCGTGGAGACCCGCAGCCGCAGCCCATGCTTGGCCAACGCCTTTCGCAGATCTCCGGCTGAAATCGCGCCGGGACGCAAAATGACCGCCCGGCCCGGATGTGAAAGATCGACAATCGTCGATTCGAGGCCGACTCCGCACTCGCCGCCGTCCAGCACGTGAGGGATTCGGTTCTTCAGCCCATCCAGCACATGCGCGGCCGTGGTCGGGCTGACATAGCCGAAGGGATTCGCGCTGGGCGCCGCGAGCGGCACTCCGGCCAGCGCGATCAATTGCCGGGCAAGCGGGTGGGCAGGTGAGCGCAAGGCGACCGTGGGTTGCTGCGAGGTGACGATGCCAGGCACCACCGATTTCTTGGGCAGCACCAGCGTCAACGGTCCAGGCCAGAAGGTCCGGGCCAGCGCGCGGGCCGGAGCGGAGAAGTCGGCCAGGCGTCGCGCCGCGGTTACGTTGAGGACATGGACGATCAATGGATCGTTCGCCGGGCGTCGCTTCGCCGTGAAAATCCGTCGGCAGGCACCGGCATCGAGCGCGTTGGCCGCCAATCCGTAGACGGTTTCGGTCGGCATCGCCACTAACTCTCCCCGTCGCAGCGCGGCTGCCAGTCGGCGCAGGCTCGTCGAGGAGGGCGTGTGGACGCGGGTTTTCATGCGGAAAAACAAAAAGCCGGAGCGTGTGCTCCGGCTCAATGAGAAAGGAGGTCGAGCTCCGGCTTACTGCATCACCAGCATGGTGCGTGCGCGCTTGATCTGCTTGGTGACGGAGCGCTGCTGCTTGGCCGACATGCCGGTGTATTTGCGCGGGAGAATCTTGCCCGTGTCCGTGATGTAGCGGGACATCAGCTGGGGTTGGGTCATCGGAATCTCCTCCGGCTTGAGGCTCTGTTGCTTCGGTTCGGTGCTCATGAGAATTGGAAAAGGGGACGAGATGTTGCTTCCGGGCCCTGACCTGTCAACGGGCATTTTTAGTTTGCGTCCCACCGGGGTGCGGCGGTGATTGGCGGAGAAGGTTAGTCCCCGTAGCTCAACTGGATAGAGCAGCGGTTTCCTAATTATCCCGGGCGTTTTTTCCTAAATTCGCTCATGTCGGCTGGATTGATCATCCGCTTTGCTATCAGCGGAATTCTGATTTCGACCGTGTGCTGATGCTGTCTGTAAACGGCCTGAATTTTGGCACCGGGTGACAAAAACGGGTTACAACGTTCACGCTCGCGATGCAACGTGAGCCGCATTGCCTGTCGCGGCAGACTGCCACTTTTCGGCGGACAGTTATTGGCCATAGAAACAAGGAAAGGCGGCACGGGCACCGGCGCGCGCTCCGCGCGCGGCCGTTGCCCCTCGCCGCCCATCAATGTCAAATGAGCGAGCGCGCTGTCGCCGCGTGGAAGCGTCCTAGATTGCTGGGAAAGGGAGGGTGTTTTCCGGTGGCCCGTTGCGTCGTGCTTGCCTGCAACGCGTGGCTGCGTGTTGCCGCTTCGGGTTCTACGGCCTGCGGCCTATCTGGGGTCGATTCGACCCCAGCCCCCTCACTTGTTCTCGGAAGCTGTAGAGCTGGCCGCAAACGTCATGCGCTTTGCCATCTCAACCGAATGCGTATCGCGGAGGTGCCCGTATGTCTTGGCGACGAGCAAGCCGCCGTCCTTGTGGCCAACCCATGCGGCGATGGTCTTGAAGTCGACACCCGCCTCAATGGCGTTGCTCACGAAGTAGTGCCGCATGCAGTGATGAGTGAAAGCAGGCAGTCCGGCGCGTTCGCAGGCCTGTTCGAGTCCCTTGGACGTTCGATCAATGGGAATGATTCGCTGCCCTGGTGCACTGTCGCCAGTTGCGCGCAACCTCGAGAGGAATTCGCGCATGGCCGGAAAGAGTGGGACGCTGCGGGCCTCGTTATTCTTGGTTCCCAGTTCGCCGCCCGTCACAACAAAGCGGCCACTGGCGAAATCCACGTCGCTCCAAAGAATGGAGGTCGCCTCGGCCAACCTCATGCCCGAGTAGGCGAGCAGTTCAATGAGGTTCGCTCCATGGTCATAACGGACACCCAGCCCCCGCATCGTCGTGACCAGCTTTTGAAACTCTTGGTGGGATGGTATCAGGATATTCGACTTCCCGAGTTTGCGGCGGCGAAGCACCAGCGCGGGGTTGTCCATCAACATGCCTTCGCGTTTAGCGTAGTTGAGAATCGCAATGATGGTGTCGCGCTCGTTGTTGTAGGTCGACGCTGAGATCGCCGGGCCGCGTTTTGCTACCCATCCCTCGCAAGTGCTGGAGGTGATATTGCGGACGAGCAGTGGACCGAGGTGAGGGAGAAGTTGGGCAACGCTAGTTTCGCGGCGGCGGGCCGATGACGCCTTCATGTGGGGTGTCACTGTGCCGAGCCATTGCTGGGCGCACTCCGCGAAGGTCAGCGTGGAGCTGACTTTGGCGTGGTCGAGGCGGTCGACCTTTTGGCGAAACTCGGCCAAGCGTCGCTCAGCCAGCTTGCGGTCAGTGGTCTTGAGGGAGCGCCGATACTGCTTGCCCGACCTTTTGACCAAGCCGTAATACGTCCCCGATGACCTGTGACGATACAGGCACTCGGCAACCTTCTGAAATGCACCAGCTTTCGGCTCCTCAGGCATGCCGAAACTCTAGGGTGACAAAAACGGGTTACAAGCCGCTTTTCGTCCTCGATTTTATATCGCGCAACTCTTTATTGGCCAATAATTAGTCCCCGTAGCTCAACTGGATAGAGCAGCGGTTTCCTAAACCGCGCATCCCGGTTCAAGTCCGGGCGGGGGCGCCAATTGGCCTCGCCTACATGCCGTTGCGGAACTGCCGGTGGTCCACCACACCGCTCGCGCGCACGGAACGCAGGGCCTTGGCGTATTCCGCGAGCAGACGCAGCGCGTAGCGCAGACGTTGCCGGATGGCTGTGTCATCTTTCGCCAGCTCCGGCGTCCCGTCGGGCGTGTTCAGACTGCTCTCAACGTGCTGCACGATCACGTGCTCGGGCAACCACGCGAGGCGGTTGTTCTTGGTGCCGCTCATGCGCAGTTCGGCCACCGGGTAAGCGCCGCCTCGTCCGGCCGATACCGTGACGATGAGACCGGGTTTGTGGCCGACTTCCTGGGTTGTGCAATTCAGCAGGAAATTCTTCACGCCCGGCGTGGCCATGCCACTCCATTCGGGACTGATGACGATCAACGCGTCCGCGGCCTGCAAGTCACGCGAGATCGGCGCCCAGATTTCTTCCGGTGCACCGCCGCTGGCCTCATCCCAGAGCGGCAGCGGATTACCGCTCAAGCTGTGGACGATGGCCTCCGCGCCGGGGACCTCTTGCGGCAGGGCCTGCGCGAGGTAGCGGGCCACTTTCAGCGATTGCGCCTCGGCGCGATGACTCCCGCTGAGCACGAAAAATTTCATGTGACGGACGATGCGGAGGCCAAGCTTGCTTGCAAGCGGCCTTCGCCCAACCATGCGACCGTGGCCAATTCGTTCGGCAAACTGTTCACCATTTCTACTTGGGGCGAGAGTCATGGACCCAGCGTTGGCGTCGTCATCGACGGTTGCCCGCCGCGGCTGCCTCTGACCGCCGCCGAGATCCAAGCGGAGCTGGATCGTCGCCGTCCCGGACAGAGCGACATCACCACGCCGCGCCAGGAAGAGGACCGCGTCGAGTTTCTCTCGGGTCTCTTCGAGGGGCACACCACCGGCCAACCGCTGGCCATGCTCGTCCGCAACGCCGATGCGCGACCCGAGGCCTACGCGGAGATGAAGGAGAAATTCCGCCCGTCCCACGCCGATTTCACCTATCAGGCCAAATTCGGCATCCGCGACCATCGCGGTGGCGGCCGCTCCTCTGCCCGCGAGACCATCGGCCGGGTCGCGGCCGGCGCGGTGGCCCGCAAGATCCTCGCGCAGGCGGCTGGCATCGAGATCCGCGCCTTCGTGACGCGCATCCATCAAGTCGCAGCGCCGTGGCTCGATCATTTTCCGACTCTCGCCGAGGTGGAGGCCAACGCCGTGCGCTGTCCGCACGGCCCGACGGCCGAGAAGATGATCGAATGTATCAAGCAGGTTCGCAGCGAGGGCGACTCGGTCGGCGGCGCCATCGAGTGTCGCATCCGCAACGTCCCGCCGGGATTGGGCGAGCCGGTCTTCGACCGGCTCGACGCCGATCTGGCCAAGGCGATGCTTTCCCTGCCGGCCACGAAGGCGTTCGAATTGGGCAGCGGTTTTGCCGGCACGCTCCTGAAAGGCTCGCAGCACAACGACGCCTTTGTCGCGGCCGACGATCGCGTGACGACCGCCACCAACAAATCCGGCGGAGTCCAGGGCGGCATCAGCAACGGCGCCGAGATCGTTTTTCGCGTCGGGTTCAAGCCCACCGCGACCATCATGCAGTCCCAACCGACCGTCGACTTGCAGGGTGTGCCCACGGAGCTGAAAGGGCGTGGCCGCCACGATCCCTGCGTGGTGCCCCGCGCGGTGGTGATTGTCGAAGCGATGGCCGCGCTCGTCCTCGTCGACCACTGGATGCGCCACGCCGCCCAGAACCAGACATTCAAGTTCTGACTTGTCCGGCCCTCGGGCCGGACTTCCTTCGCACGTCATGAATCCATCGGCCCCTTCCGTTTACTTCGTGCTCGGCACCCCGCGCTCGGGCCGCCGCGCGCTGGTGCTCGATCTGGTGAAAAACGGGATCACCCCGGACCAGCCGGTGCTCGTGCTGGTCGCGACGAGCGAACACGAGGATGCGGCCGAGCAGACTTTGGCGCAGCGTCCGCAGGTCGAGGTCCGTCGCTGGACTTGGGATGGAACCAACCTTCCCGCGCAAGACCTGCCGCCGGGCGGCACGGTCTTCTTCGTGGGCGACGCGCACGGCGATACGATGACCCAGCTGGAGGCGCTCAAAGGTTGGCTCGTCCAGCATCAGGCGGAGCTGGCTCGCGTGTTCTGCGTCGTGGATTGCCAGCTCTCCGAGAAACACGCGCCGCTCATGCAGTGGCTCGATGCGTGCATCCATTTCTCTGATGTCGTCTTCCTCACCAAGCGCGACGGCGTGGCCAACAAATGGCTCAGCACCTTCATCCGTCGCTATGAAGACCAGTTCTTCCCTTGTCATTTCATTCAGGTGAAGAAAACCGGGCTGCAAAATCCCGCTCTGGTGCTCGATCCGCAGCCGCGCCGGGTGTCGCAGTATTTCGACGAGGATCAGGAGTTCCCGCCGGTGCCGATCGAGACCGACGACGAGGATGATGGCGAGGAAGACGAGGACGCCGTCCAACCGGAGCCCTACTTTGAGCGCAATCGCAGTGGGCGCCGCGTGAAGGAGCTGCCCGACATCCGGCCGTTTCTGGCGGATTGATCAGCGGCGCGCCGTCCGTCCGGGGCGCGCGGCATGATATTCCAACTTCACGCCGGGCGCGCAGGCGGCCAGCACCGCTTCGGTCGCGCTGCGCTGGCTGGCCAAGGTCGGCACCTCGACGAGAGCGCACCGCCGGATGTCCGCCGCGCGGTCGGGCGGCCCGCTCATGCGCATGAAAGCCAAGGCCGACTCGAGCGGCGAAAGGCTGGGATTGTAGGCGGCGTTGCCCGCATAGCGTCCTGGGAAAATCTGCCCGCTCGCGGCCTGCAGCGCGACGCCCGCGAATTGGCCAGCCCGGTCGGTGGGGTAGGGCGCGTAACTCTGCCGCGCGGCCGCGAGGGCGGCGGCGGCGAGTTCGTCCTTGGCCGCGGCGTCGTCGATTGCGAGGCGCGGCGCGGCCAGCATCGGATCCATCAACCCGCCCTGCACGCCGAGATCCACCGGACCGAAGGCCTGCGGCAACAGTTGCGCGAGGGGCGTCACGGTGTAGCCGGCCTTGTTGCCCGACGGCAGCAGCAACGACAGGGTGTGCGCCGTGCTCAATTCGTGCAGGAATTGCCGGCAATAACCGCACGGCGCCGCGCTCACCGCGAGGGCGGAGAGGCCCGGTTCCCCGTGCAACCAGGCGTGATTTGTCGCCGATTGCTCCGCGTGCACGGTGAAGCTCAGCGCCACGCCCGCGATCTCGAGGTTGGCGCCGAGATAGAGATTGGGACAGCGTTCGCCGCGCGCGAGGAGTCCGGCAGCGACGGCGCCGACCGGATAGTGCGAGACGGGCACCTGCGCGTAGGCTTGGGCCACCGGCAGCAATCGCAGCATCAGCGTGCCCGTGTCGACTTTCAGCTCCGTGAGGAGCCGCGCCACGGTCTCGGCGGGCAGCATGCCGCCGGTCTCCCACATCCGCTCAAGCTCCCGACGCGCTGGAGCGGGGAAGCGCGTGAACGCACGTTGCCAGGCGACAGGACGGGAAGTCGGACGCTGCATGATTGCTACTCAATCCGGCCTCAGCAGCGCGGTCAATGGTGGGGCGGAAATTCCCTGCCCGGAAATCGGCGGAATCCTTGCCCCGGTTCCGGATAGACTGTCAGCATGATCCAGCCCGATTTAACCATGTCTGACGCCCGTCCGCGCCTGCCGCAATTCCGCACGATGTATCAGGCGCTCTCGCAGCGCGACGCCGCCTACGAGGGCGTGTTTTTCACCGGCGTGAAGACCACCGGCGTGTTCTGCCGGCCCACCTGCAAGGCGAAGAAACCCAAGGTGGAGAACGTCGAGTTCTTCGCCACGGTGAGCGAGGCCTTGCACGGCGGCTATCGCCCATGCCGGCTCTGCCGGCCGATGGACGCCACCAAGCCCGTGCCGCCCTTGGTCGAGCGCCTGCGCCGTGCCGCGGAGGACGCCGAGGACGGCCGCGTGAGCGACAAGGAACTCGTTGCCCTGGGCATCGATCCCTCCACCGCGCGGCGGCAATTCAAAGCCTATCACGGCATGACGTTCCACGCCTTTCAACGCGCCCGGCGCATGGGACTGGCCTTGCGCGACGTGAAGGCCGGCAAGCCCGTCATCGAGGTGCAACTCGAGCGCGGTTACGAATCGACCAGCGGTTTTCGCGAGGCGTTCGCGCGCATCTTCGGCCAGCCGCCGCTCGGCGCCAAGCAACGCACTTGCCTCCTCGCCCGCCGGATCGAGACGCCGCTCGGCACCATGCTCGCCTTGGCCGACGATGCCGGCCTGCGGCTGCTCGAATTCGTGGATCGGCGCGGCCTGGAGCGCGAGATCGCCGTCCTCCGCCGCCGCCTTAAATGCTCGGTGGTGCCGGGCAATCACGCCACGCTCGACGCCGTGGCGGCGCAGTTGGAGCGCTATTTTGCCGGACGTTTGACGCGGTTCGAGTTGCCGCTGGCCCCGGTCGGTTCGGCCTTCCAGTTGAAGGTCTGGGCGGAGTTGCAGCGCATCCCGCCCGGGCGCACGCGGAGTTACCTCGAGATGGCGCGCGCGGTCGGCGTGCCCAAGGCGGCACGCGCCATCGGACGCGCAAACGGCTCCAACATGATCGCGATCGTCATCCCGTGTCATCGGGTGATCAAGGCGGACGGCTCGCTCTGCGGCTACGCTGGTGGCCTGTGGCGCAAGCAGCGCCTGCTCGATCTCGAGCGCCAGCACACGCCGGCAGGTTGACGAAGTTGGTGCTCAGGGGGGGACTCGAACCCCCATGCGGTTAGGCACAGGCTTCTGAGACCTGCGTGTCTACCAATTCCACCACCTGAGCAAACAACGGAACGGCTAGGGATACGTCCGGCACGGGTCGGCGCAAGGCTTTTGTTGGCCCGTCCAGAGGAGCGGCAAACCGGATCGCCCGAAGGCTCCGCCGGAGCGGAAAGCCAAGCGAAATCAGGCCACCAAATCCTGGATCAGCGCCTCCGGAGCGGGCGGCTCCGGCGAGAGCGTGATGGCGGCGCGGATCAATTCCTCCGCCCGTGCGGCCTTTGCTTCGTCGTTCGCGTGCAGGGTGCAGAGGCGGGTGCCGGGCTCGACGCTTTCGCCGATCTTGATCAGGTCCGAGAGACCCACGGCGTGGTCGACCTTGTCGGTGACCGCAGCGCGTCCGCCGCCGAGCGCCATGATGGCGTGGCCGCACTTGAGGGCGTCGACCGCGCTGACGAAACCGCTCGCGCCCGCCGGTGCGGCGAGGGCGCGGATCTGTTTCGCGGCGGGCAGGAGCGAGTAATCGTCCACCACGCGCGGGTCGCCGCCTTGGGCGACGCACATCTCGCGGAATTTCTGGAGCGCGCTGCCGTTGGCGATGGCGGCTGCCATCTTCGCGCGGGCATCGGCTTCGTCCGTCGCGGCGCCGCCGAGGATGAGCATGTGGCCGGTGAGAGCGTAGGTGACCTCCATGAGATCGGCCGGACCACGGCCTTTCAGGCATTCGATGGACTCGATGACTTCCGTCGTGTGACCGGCGCAGCGGCCGAGCGGCTGGTTCATCGCGGTGAGGAGCGCGCGGACCGGTTTGCCGCCGGCCTTGCCGACGGCGACCATCGCACGCGCGAGCGCGAGCGCGTCCTCCTTTTTCTTCATGAACGCGCCCTTGCCGAACTTCACGTCGAGCACGAGTGAGTCGATGCCTTCGGCGAGTTTCTTGGACATGATGCTGGCGCAGATGAGCGGGATGCACTCGACGGTGCCGGTGACGTCGCGGAGCGAGTAGAGTTTGCGGTCGGCGGGCACGACTTTCGGCGTCTGGCCGATCATGGCCATGCCGACCTGCTGGAGGATCGCGCGGAATTCCGGCACGTCGAGCATCACGCGGAAACCGGGGATGGCCTCGAGCTTGTCGAGCGTGCCGCCGGTGTGGCCGAGGCCGCGGCCGGACATCATCGGGACCTTCACGCCGCAGGCCGCGGCGAGCGGGGCGAGGATGAGCGAGACCTTGTCGCCCACGCCGCCGGTCGAGTGCTTGTCGACCTTGGCGCCGGGCAGGTCGCGCAGGTCGATCACGTCGCCGGAGCGCATCATCGCGTCGGTGAGCCAGGCGACTTCCTGCGCCGTCATGCCGCGCCAGAAAATGGCCATGAGCAGGGCGGTCGCTTGGTAGTCGGCGAAGCGGCCGTCCACCACGCCGCGGGCGAAGAACTCGATTTCCTCCTTCGACAACGCGCCGCCGTCGCGCTTCTTGATGATGATGTCTTGGGGGAAAAAGGAAGGGGTGCTCATGCACTCCCGACTCAATTCCCTGCGCGGCTGGGGCGCAAGGGCGGAGCGGACACCTCAGGTGCGGGGCGCTTCGTAGCCCAGCGCCGCCAGCACCGCCGCCCGCTGGCGCGAATACCAGAAGGCGAGGCCGCCTTGGTAGAGCGTGCTCACGACCAGCAGGACCGAGCAGACGAGGAAATTCACAAACGCGAGGAGCTGCGCGCGGTCGGCGACGGGATCGAGTCCCGCCTCGCGCATCTTGACGTCGAACTGCTCGCGCGCGGGCGCGGGCACCTGCTCCCAATACGCCGTGGCATCGAAGAAATTCAGCCGCCACAGCGCATACCCCACCACGACGGTGTAAAGGCAGCCCTGCGCCCCCGTCAGCCACTGCAACCCCTCCGGCCCACCTTCGCGGAGGCGGCGGTGTCCGTGCGCCTCCATGCCGCCGGCCGCCAGGGCCAGCGCGGAGAACAGGGCGAAGGTCGCATCGCCGGCCAGCAGGCTGAGCAACAGGCTGCTGCCGGAGCACACCAGCACGCCGATGCTGTCGGCGCGGGAGATGGTCAACACACGTTGCAGCTTGCGTTCCGGGAGGGTCGGCGGGGATTTTGTCATTTCCGAATCAGCCTGATTGGCTTGCTTACGCTGCCACGCCAAGCGCGATGTCGTCACGTCCCAAACCAACGCCTCAATTCCGCATCGAGTTCCCGCCGGAACTGCCGATCAGCGCGCGCGCGGACGAGATCATCGGCCTGCTGCTGAAACACCAAGTCATCATCCTCGCAGGCGAGACCGGCTCGGGCAAGACCACGCAGATCCCTAAGATGGTGTTGGCGGCCGGTGGCGGCACTCGCGGCAAGATCGCCTGCACCCAGCCGCGCCGCGTGGCCGCCGCCTCGGTTTCACGCCGCGTGGCCGAGGAGCTCAACGTCGACTACGGGCGCGAGGTGGGCTGCAAGATCCGCTTCGCCGACCAGACCTCGCCGCAAACCGTCGTGAAGTTCATGACCGACGGCATGCTCCTCGCCGAGTTGCAGGGCGACCCTGAGCTGCGCGAATACGACACCATCATCGTCGACGAAGCGCACGAACGTTCGCTCAACATCGATTTCATCCTCGGCCACCTGCGCCGGCTGCGTCTGCGCCGGCCGGACCTGAAAATCGTCATCACCTCGGCCACGATCGACACGCAGGCCTTTTCCGAGGCCTTCGACGGTGCCCCGATCGTCGAGGTCTCGGGCCGCACGTATCCGGTGGAGGTCATCTGGTGGCCGTTGGAAGAGATGGCCGATCCGCAGGGTAGGGCGAGTTCTCCGAACGAGCCGAATGGATCCACGCGGCGCGAAGCGGCTCGTGCGGAGAACTCGCCCTACCAGCCCAACCGCAACGACGAGTTCACCTACATCGACGGCGCCGTGGAGGCGGTCGAACGTGTGCTGCGCGAAAGCTCGGGCGGCGACGTGCTCGTCTTCCTGCCCACCGAGCGCGACATCCGCGAGATGCGCGACCTGCTCGAGGGCCGCCGCAGCCGCGACGTCGAAGTCGTGCCGCTCTTCGGTCGCCTGACCAACGCGGAGCAGCAGCGCGTGTTCGCCCCTACGCAGAAGCGCAAGGTCGTCGTCGCGACGAACATCGCCGAGACCTCGCTCACCATCCCCGGCATCCGCTTCGTGATCGACACCGGCCTCGCGCGCATCAGCCGCTACGTGCCGCAGAGCCGCACGCGGCGCCTGCCGGTGGAGCCGGTCGCGCAGAGCAGCGCCGATCAGCGCAAGGGCCGTTGCGGCCGCGTGAGCAACGGCGTCTGCATCCGCCTCTACTCGGAGCAGGATTACAACGACCGCCCGCGCTTCGCCCAGCCGGAGATCCAGCGCGCCAACCTCGCCGACGTCATCCTGCGCATGAAGGCCTTCGGCCTCGGCGACATCGAGGAGTTCCCGTTCCTCAATGCCCCGCCGGCGAAGGGCATTCGCGCGGGCTATGCGTTGCTGCACGAACTCGGCGCGATCGACGAGGCGGGCGTGCTCACTGATCTCGGCCGCGATCTTGCTCACCTGCCGGTCGACCCAACCGTCGGACGGATGGTGCTGCAGGCGCGGGCGGAGAAATGCATGCGCGAGGCGCTCGTCATCGCCGCCGCGCTCAGCATCCAGGACCCGCGCGAGCGTCCGCTCGACCAGCAGCAAAAGGCCGATGCGGCGCACCGGCGCTTCACGCACCCCGATTCGGATTTCCTGACGCTGCTCGCGATCTGGGAGGCGTATCACGACGAGTTCGAAGCGATGACGCTGGGCAAGCTGCGGAAGTTCTGCACGGCGCACTTCCTCTCCTTCATGCGCATGCGCGAGTGGCGCGACGTGCACGCGCAGCTGATCGACACGATCGAGGGCGGCGAGGGTTTCGAGGACACGTCGGTCTTCGACGGCGACGGCGCCGACCCGCGCGACGCCGGCCGGGCCGCACGGCGCAAGGCCGCTGCCACGCCCGAGTCGGTGCGCGATCTCGCCTTCGGCACGCCGGGTTACCGGGCGATTCACCGCTCCATCCTCGCGGGGCTGCTCGGCAACATCGCTACGCGCGCCGACGACGGCACCTACCACGCCGCGCACGATCGCAAGGTCGCGGTCTTCCCCGGCTCGGCGCTGTTCGAGCGCGCGGTGCGCGAGAAGCCGGTTGCGCCCCGCAAGCAGGCTCCCGCCAAACCGAAGGTGGCGCGCTGGCTGATGGCGTCGGAGATCATGGAGACGGGCCGCGTTTACGCCCGCACCTGCGCGCGCATCGATCCCACGTGGGCGCTCGATCTCGGCGCGCACCTGCTGCGCGTGTCGCACAGCGAACCGTTCTGGAGCGTCGAGAGCGGCCGCGTGCTCGTGAAGGAACGCCGCCGGCTCTACAACCTCGAGCTCGAGACCCGCTCGGTCGGCTACGGCAAGATCGATCCGGTGCACGCGACGCAGATCTTCATTCGCGAAGGTTTGGTGGGCGATACCGTCACGTGGCCCTTCGATTTCATCCGACACAATCGCCAGCTGCGCGAAAAGGCCGAGAGCGTCCTCACGCGCCTGCGCGCGGCCGGTTACATGAACCTCGACGAGGCGGTCTATCGTTTCTACGCCGCGCGGCTCCTGCCGCCGGCAGGTAGGGCGAGTTCTCCGAACGAGCCGCCAAGCGTTGCGCGTCCGGTTGCGGCTCGTTCGGAGAACTCGCCCTACCAGGCCATCAGCAGCGTGCCGGAACTGGTCGATTTCGTGCGGCACCGCCAGATGACGGAGCCGAAGTTCCTCTTCCTCGGCGAGGATGACCTGAAGCCTGACGAGGAGCCGCACGATCCCGCCGTGTTTCCCGATGCCGTGCCGCTGGAGAACCGGGCGCTGCCACTCAATTATGCCTACAAGCCCGGCGCGGACGACGATGGCGTGACGTTGCGCGTGAGCCTCGCCGAAGCGGCCGAGCTCGACCAAGCCACGCTCGATTGGGCGGTGCCGGGGCATCTGGCGGAGAAAGTGGAGATTCTCCTCAAGGCGCTGCCGAAGGACCAGCGCCGCGCGTTGATCCCGCTCGCCGAAACGGCGCGCCGCATCCTTGGCGAACTCCGGTTGCTCGCCGGGCGTTCGCCCCGGCCCACGCTGGTGCGCGCCCTCGCGGAGGTGCTGACGAACAAGCTCGGCGTGCGCATCGATCCGCAGGGCTGGAGCGAGCGGACGCTGCCGGAGCATTTGCGCGTGCGCGTGGAAGTCGTCGACCAGCGCGGCACCGTGCTCGGGGCCAGCCGCGATCTCGCCGAGCTCCAACACCAACTCGGCTCGAAGGAGCGCGAAGTGAGTCGGCAAGCCGCCACCACGGACAACGCCGCCTGGCGTGCCGCGCGCGCCCAGTGGGAGCGCGAGCCCGCGCTCGAGTGGAAATTCGGCGATCTGCCGGAGGACATCGTCATCAGCGCGCAGGCCGGCGTGCCGGTGCGTGCATTCCCGGGTTTGCAGGCGGTGCCGGCCGGCGTGGCGGTGCGCTTGTTCGCCGCGCCGGAGCAGGCGCAGGCCGCGACGCGCGAGGGCGTGCGGCGGTTGCTCGCGTCGCATTTGCGCCATGACATCGGCTGGTTGGAGAAGGATCTGCGCGGGCTCCGCGCGCTCGGCGTGCTGGCGGCGGGGATCGCCCCGTTGGAAAAATTGCAGCAGCAGGCGCTGGTCTCGATCGAGCACTGGCTGACCGGGCGCGAGGTGCGGCCGCTCACGGCGGCGCGTTTCGCGGCGGTGGTGGAGGCGGCGAAGGCCGACAGCCGCGGCCTCGTGCCGCGCCTCACCGACCTGCTGCGCGAGATCCTGACGCTGCGGCTCGCGCTGCAGACGCACAAGACTCCGTATCCGGGTTTGGAAAACGATCTCGCGGCGCTGGTGCCGCCCGATTTCGTGGCGCGCATCCCGTTCGCGCGGTTGAAGCATCTGCCGCGTTACCTCAAGGGCATGCAGGCCCGCGCCGAGCGTTGGAAGCGCGACCCGGCGAAGGACTCGGCACGAGCGCGCGAATTGCAGCCTTTCGTGCAGGCGGTGACGCGGCTCGGCGAGCGTGCGGGTGAGTTCCGCTGGCTCGTGGAGGAGTTGCGCGTGAGCCTGTTCGCGCAGGAATTGGGCACGGACGGACCGGTCTCCGCGGTGCGGCTTGAACGGGCCTTGCGCGATCTGGCGGCGGGTCGCGAGATCGCGGGCGAGGCACCGGCGTCCGCCCCTCCGCCGAAGCCACCGGCCGCGGCGCTGCCGGTGAAGGGACGGACCGTGCTCAAGAGTCTCGACGCGCTCGGCAATCTGCCGCGCTGAGGCCGCCGTGCAGGCTTTGGGATTGCTGCGCCCCGGAGCGACGGTAGGGTCCCGGCCAACCCCAAACTACCCCATGAACACCTCGATTTCCACGTTGCTGGAACACAAAGGGGGAGCGGTGAAAACGGTGGCTGCCACCGTTTCCGTTTCCGATGCGGTCCAGGAGATGAACCGGCACAAAATCGGCTCCGTGCTCGTGATGGAAGGCGAGCGGGTGGCCGGCATCTTCACCGAGCGCGATGTGCTCACGCGCGTCGTGGCGGCGGAGCGCGACCCGAAGACGACGCCGGTGGCCGCGGTCATGACCGGCAACGTCCTCACGATCGGGCCGGAGACGACGGTGCAGCAGACGATGGAGATTTTCACGGCCCAGCGCTGCCGCCACCTGCCCGTGCTCAAGGAGGGCAAATTGCTCGGCTTGATTTCGATCGGCGACGTATCGCGTTGGGTGGCCAGCATGCATCGCGCCGAGGCGGAGTCGCTACGGCAATACATCGGGGGCGGACTGTCCCCGTGAGTTGCCGCTGGGTGGGCGCAGGATTGGCGTTGGTGCTGGCGGTCTCCGGGGGGCGGTTGCGCGGCCGTCGTCGCGACGGCCGGAGTGGCGAGCTCGGTGACGGCGGCGAGCGTCAAGGCCGCCGGGCAGGTCACCGTCGCGACCGTGAAGACTTCGGGCAAGGTGGTCTCGTCCGCCGTGACCTCGTCGGGCGATGTCACGGCCTTGACGATGGAGTCCGCCGCCGCGCTCGCGCGGGCCGGCATGGTCGTCGTGGTCGACGGCCAGACGGGGGCAGTGAGCGAACTCCCTTGGCGCGAAGGGTTGCGCCTCTACACGCTGGCCCGTTCCGATCCGGTGGGCCGGGCGGCGGACCTGGCCGCGATCTTCCGCGGCGGACGGCGCGTGGAGCTGGACTTGAAGCGCGTGCGCAAGGGCCGCGACGACCTGAAGCTCGCCGCAGGTGACGTGATTGAGTTCCGGAACAAGATGCGGCGATGAACTCATTGCGCCCCGGCGCGGCATCCCTTTGACTCTTCCAGTGCAAGCAACCCCGCCACGCAATGCTGCCGACGTCGCGCGCGAAATTGATGCGCGCGTCGAGGCCGAGATGACACGGCTGCTCTACCGCTCGGCGGGCTTCGGGTTGTTCTCGAATTTCGTGCTCGCGGCCGTGATGACGGCGGGCGTCTGGAGCTATTTCCCTGCGGCGCAATGCGCGCTTTGGTTTGCGGCGGTGGTCGTGGTTTCCTGCGTGCGACTGGGCACGAATCTCGCCTTCGCCCGGCGGTCGCGCAGTGACGGTGAACTGCCGTTCTGGCGCCGCATCTTCTTCCTCGAACTTGTGGCGGCCGGCCTCGTCTGGGGCGCGGGCGCCTGGATGTTCCTCGATACCGACGCGCTGCTGCCGCGTTGCCTCGCGGTGTTTATCGTCGGTGGCATGAACGCTGGTGCGGCCCGCTCGCTCGCGTCCGTGCGCTACTGTTACGGATTCTACCTGGTGGTGACGCTGGCGCCGGCGGTCGCGCGCTTCCTGCAGCTCGGCGAGACCGGCTCGTGGACGCTCGCCGCGATCACGGTGACGTATGCGCTGTTCCTGCTCAACACGGCCAAGCTCCACCACGCCGACCTGCGCAAGCTCTACCGGCTCATTTACGAGAACGACGAGCTGGTCGGCACCCTGAGCGACGCCAAACGGCGCGCCGAGGCGGCGAACCAGGCCAAGAGCGAGTTCCTCGCCACGATGAGCCATGAAATCCGCACGCCGATGAACGGCATCATCGGCATGCTCCAGCTGCTCGGAGATTCCCCGCTCACGCCGGACCAACGGCAGCACATCGCCATCGCGGGCAAATCGGCCGACACGCTGTTGCACCTCCTCAACGACATTCTCGACCTCTCGAAGATCGAGAGCGGCAAGCTGGTGTTCGAGGAGATCGATTTTTCGCCCGCGGAAGTGGCGGAAGAGGTGGTGGCGCTTTTCCAGACCCGAGCATCGGCCAAGGGCGTGACGCTCTCCCTGCACACCGGCCCGAATCTGCCGCCCACCGTGCGCGGCGATTCCATGCGGCTGCGTCAGGTGCTGCTCAATCTGCTCGGCAATGCGGTGAAATTCACCGAGGCCGGACGCGTCGACATGCGGGTGGAGTTGCTGCGGGTGACGGACGGCGTGGCGACGCTCGCGTTCCGCGTGGCGGACACCGGTATCGGCATCGACGACGCGACGCAGCAGCGGCTGTTCGAGAAATTCACCCAAGGCGACAGCTCCACGACGCGGCGCTACGGCGGTTCCGGCCTGGGGTTGGCCATTTCGCGGAGCCTGGTGCGGCGCATGGGCGGCGAGGTCCATTTGCGCAGCACGCCGGGGCAGGGGAGCGAGTTTTGGTTCGAACTGCCGCTGCCCGTGGGCGGCCAGCGACCGGCGGCTGCGCCGGAGGCCTCCGCGACCGGACGCGTCCAGTTCAAGGGGCGTGTGCTCGTAGCTGAGGACGACTGGGGCAACCAGCGCGTCATCGAAGTCATGTTGCGGCGCATGGGCCTCGACGTGGAGATCGTCGACAACGGCGCCGACGCTCTGAAGCGCGCGCTCGCGCCCGGACTCTCGCTCGTGCTCATGGACATGCAGATGCCCGGCATGGACGGCATGGAGGCGGTGCGGAAAATCCGTCAGCAATTGGGCGGACGGGCGCTGCCGATCGTAGCCTTGACCGCCAATGCGCGGGCGGAAGATCGCGAGGCCTGTCTCGCCGCGGGCATGGACGCATTTCTGACCAAGCCGGTGCGGCTGGAAGAGCTGCGGACCTGCCTCCGGCAGTGGCTAACCGTGCGGCACGAGTGAGCGCCTGACCGAGTTTCGCGCGCGCGGCGGGTGCGCGCCGGCGGCGTTGCGCTTTCGCGGCGGGCCGTTTTGCTGGTGGTATGCAACCCTCGCGCATCGAGGTGCGGTTGCGGGAATTGCCGCAGCTCTTCAACTCGCTCGACCCTTCGCCGCTCATCGATCGCGATCTGGATGCGGCGGTCGAGAGTTTCATTGTCGGCTGGGCGCGCGAGTTGCCTCACTACGGCGGCTTCGAGCTGCTGGTGCATGTCGCGGCGCCGCCCTCCGAGCAGACCCTCGCGGGCCTCGAACACGCGGTGCAGCACTACTTCGCGAACCGGGCCGACCTGAAGCGCAGCGAGTTGCGCCTCCTGCTGCGCCGAGGGCGGGCCAATCTCGTGATCGGGTTGCTGTTCCTCGGTTTCTGTTTCGGCTTGGGCGTGCTGGTGCGCGATGCCGTGCCCGATCCTTGGGGCGAATTCGTCGAACTCGGCTTGCACATTGTCGGTTGGGTGGCGATGTGGCGGCCGGTGGAAATCTACCTCTACGATTGGTGGCCGGTGCGCGCCGACCTGAAATTGCTGCGCTTGCTGGCGCGCATGCCGGTGCGGGTGCAGCAAAGCCCGCAGGAATCGCCGGGAAAACTGTAACTTCGGCCGCCGTGGCGGGGTTATCCGGAGAACTGACCATGAAAATCCTCCCTTCCATGCTGGCAGCGGGCTTGCTGACGCTCGCGCCTCTCGCCCTGTCCGCGAAGATCGTCCGCACTGTCGAGCGCAGCTTCACCGTGCAGCCAGGCGGCAACCTCACCGTCGTCACCCAAGGCGGCGACATCGTTGTGCACACCGCCGACACCCCCGAGGTGCGCGTCGTGGCTCGGCAGACAGTCCGCGCCAACACCGACACCGAAGCGGACAAGCTGCTGGCCGACCAGCGTCTCCGCATCGAGCAAGAGGGCAACGACGTGGTCGCGGAGGCCAAGTATGAGCGGTCGAAATCGGGCTTGGTGTGGAAGAGCTGGCCGCCGGTCACCGTGGATTTCACGGTCACTGTGCCGCGCAGCTACAACCTCGGCCTGACGACTTCGGGCGGCGACATCGGCGTGGAATCCCTGCAAGGGCAGGTGAAGGCCCGCACGTCCGGCGGCGATTTGAATTTTGCCCGGATCGACGGCGAGTTGGAGGCCCGGACCTCGGGCGGCGACATCGAGGTCGAGAGCGCCCGCGGACCGACCGAAGTCTCCACGTCCGGCGGCAACATTCGCATCGAGGCCGCCACGGAACTCGTCAGCGCGACGACTTCCGGGGGCAACGTGCGCGTCTCGCTCGCCGGGCCGCTCCAGCGCGACGCTTTCGTGAGCACGTCTGGCGGCAACGTCGTCGTGCGCGTGCCGGCTGCGGCCGGCTTCCAGCTCGATGCCCGCACGTCGGGCGGCAACGTGAAGGCCGCGGGCCTCACGTTGCAGATCGGCGACGGCGGCATCGGCAAGAGTCGCCTCGCCGGCGCGGTGAACGGCGGCGGGCCGGTGCTGAAACTCCGCACCTCGGGCGGCGACATCACGCTGAAGACCGAGTGACCCTTTCGCCGCCGCCAGCCGGCGGCCAGATCAGAGGAGGCCGGCGCGAAAGCGCTGGCTTCCGCGTTTTTCGGGGCTTCAACTGCGTCTCATGGGCCTGATCGACACCCACACGCATCTGGAATCGTTTGCGCGCCGCGGCGAAGCGGACGCGATCCTGCAACGCGCGCGCGCGGCCGGATTGGAGGCCTTGGTAACCATCGGCACCGATGCGGACGATTGGGGGCTTTACCGGGAACTCGCCGCTGCGCACCCCGGTTTCGTCCACTACACCGCCGGCATCCATCCGTGCAGCGTCGACGAGCGTTGGCGGGAGCGGTTCGCCACGTTGGCGTCGTTCTGGACCGGATCTGCCGGGCCCAAGCCGGTCGGGTTGGGGGAAATCGGTCTCGATCGCTTCCATCTGCCGAAGGACGACGCGGAGGCGGCGGCCCGGATTTTTGCCCATCAGCGCGAGGCGTTCGCGGCGGGGCTGGCGCTGGCCAAGGAGCTGGGTTGCGCCGTCGTGGTGCACTCGCGCGGGGCGTTCCAAGAATGCGTGGACATGGTCGATGCGAGCGGCGTCGACTGGTGCAAGGTGGTGTTCCACTGCTTCACGGAAGGCGTGGTCGAGATGGCTGAACTGCAGCGGCGGGGCGGGTGGGGGTCTTTCACCGGTATCATCACCTACAAGACGGCGGAGAATCTGCGGCAGGCGGCCAAGGTCCAAGGCTTGGAGCGGCTGATGCTGGAGACAGATGCTCCCTACCTCACGCCGGTGCCGCACCGCGGGAAGCCCAACGAGCCTGCCTACCTGAGCCACACCGCGGATTTCTGCGCGGAGCTGTTCGGCGTGAGCCGCGAACGGCTGGCGGAGATCACGACTGCGAACGCACGGCGGTTCTACAGCCTCGTTTGAGGCTTAAAAGGGAGGCGCGCGCACCGTCGGTGAGATCGGCTGCCGGCCTCCGCCCACAAAAAAGGCCGGCTTCAGGCCGGCCCGCTGGGGAGTGGCGACGTGATTCGATCTTTGTTCCTGCGCGCCGTCCGGTGCGCTCAGGCCTCGTCGAATTTCTTGGCGAAGAGCGCTTCGAGCTCGTTCAGCATGCCTTCGGCGTCCTCGCCGGTGGCCACGAACTTGATTTTCGAGCCCTTGGCGGCCGCCAGCATCATGAGGCCCATGATGCTCTTGCCGTTCACCTGCTCGTCGTCCTTCTCCACGAAGACCTCGGCTTTGAACTTGTTGGTGACACGCACGATCATCGCGGCCGGGCGGGCGTGGATGCCCATCTTGTTTTGCACAAGAAGTTCCCGGACGTGGGTGGCGGCAGTATTGGTGTCACTCTTTTCCATTGCGGGTCGTTATCGGCTGAAAATAAAGGGTAATGCAAAAAGCCCTAAGCGCCCGGGCTTGCAATCACATTCCCCTTTATGCCCGCCCTAGCAGTGATCGTGCCCTGTCGGTTGGAGTCGACTCGTTTTCCGCGTAAGCTGCTCCATGTCATTAAGGGGAAACCGCTTGTGATTTGGGTGGCGGAGCGGATCACGGCCGAGGCGCCGGATTTTCCACTTTGGTTCGCCGTCGACCATCCGCTGCTCGCCGAGTGCCTCGAGTCGGCGGGTTTCCGGACGATTTTCACCGATGCCCGGCATCCCAGCGGCACCGACCGGCTGGCCGAGGCCAACCGCACCGTGCGCGCCAGCTACGTCATCAACGTCCAAGCCGACGAGCCGCTGGTATCCGGCGCCCAGCTCCATGCGCTGGCCAAGCTCATCCAAGGTGATGCCCCGATGGCGACCCTGTGCACGCCGTTCAAGCGCGTGGAGGATTTCCACAACCCGAACCAGGTGAAGGTCGTCCGCACGAACACGAACCGCGCCCTCTACTTCTCGCGTTCGCCCATGCCCTACGCGCGCGACCTCGGCGGCAAGGTCGACGAGGCTTGGCTCGCCGCCCACGGTTGTTACAAGCACCTCGGGCTCTACGCCTACAAGGGCGACTTCCTCGAACAATTCGTCCGCCTGGCCCCGGGCAAGCTGGAGCAGATCGAGCGGCTCGAACAACTGCGCGTGCTGGAGAACGGCTACCCGATCGCGATCGACGTGACCGAGGATCCGACCATCGGCGTCGACACCGCGGAGGATGCGGCGCGCTTCGAGCAGGCGCTCGAGGGCCGCTGAGCGCCCGTCTCCGCTGAGCCGGCGGCTGGGTGGTGGGCGGCGTCGCATCACCGTCGCGCGGCGAGTTGACACACACAAATCGCGCCCGCGCGTCCGGACTTTGGCGGCGCGTGGATGCGGCAAGCTCCGGAGCGCCCGCGAGAAGCGCGGCCGAAACAGGTTCCGGCGCGCGCGCCGGGCCGTGCGCTTAGTAGAAACCGCTGTGACCGAATAACAATTAATGCAAAAGGCCGCGCGGTCGACTTGATGACTGCAAAAGGCGTCGCGGGAGCCTCGCGCGCGCTTTCATGCTGCTGGTTCACTCCGTCAGCTTCCGGTCTCCGATGCCTTCTTCCCCCCTTCCCATGTCCGATCAACGCGCCACCCTCCACCAAGCGATCAACTTGCGTCTCACGATGCTCGGTCACGTCCCCGTCGGCGACCCGAGCAGCGTGGAATGGGCGCACCTCGCCGCGCCTTTGATCGCCCGCCAGCACGAGCGCACCCGCGCCCAGCCCGCCCAGCCTTGCCCGGCCGATACCCGCCTCCAAGCCTTCCTCGACCGCGCCTTTGGTGCCGTGGGCACCGTGCCGCGCCTGCCGGCCCAGACCCTCGTGCTCGACCGCCCGGGCCTCGCGCGCGAGCTTTCGCTGCCCTTCGACCGCGACGAGCACACGACCCCGCTCCTCAAGAGTTACCGCCTGCGCAACGGCGTGCTGCACAACCCGGTGAACGACCGCCGCACCACGAAGGGCGTCTTCCACATCGTCGGCGGCAGCGGCCTCGCCGTGCCGGACGACAAGCTCGAGGTGCCGCCGCAGGCCTTCCTCGGCCTGCTCGATCGCGCGCTGCGTCCGCCGCCGGAGTTGCAGGCGCTGCCCTTCACCGCCGGCAGCGGCCACGAGGCCCACTGCTTCGTCTCGCTCCTGCTCCGGCCGCTCGTCGTGCCCGCCGTGCCGGGCTTCATCGGCGAGAAACGCATGGAGATCCGCTTCTTCGCCCCCGGCTCGCTCGTCGCCAACCTCGATTTTGTCGAGTCCATCTTCGGCAACGGCGGCGATCCTTACCTGCCCGACAACGACGCCGCGCTCAACCCCGCCGGCTGGACCGGCCACACCGGTTGCGTCATCCTCGCCCCGCACCTCACCGGCGTCACCAAACGCGAACTCGGTCTCCCGCACTACGACGCGGCCACGCCGCGCCAGCGCCGCGACGGCATGTGCTGGCAGAAGCCGGACGAGCGCTACAACGGCGGCTCCGCCTTCAAGGTCTGCGCCCGCGACGCCAGCGGCGTCATTGTCACGCTCATCGCCGACAACTATTTCGGTTACTGCAAGAAGGAGGTGAAGACCCAGATCAGCTACTCCGCCAACCTCTACGGCCTCGCCGAGGAGGAGCACGCGGGCGGTGCGCTGGTGTTCCCGTCCTACGACCAGGGCGACGGCGTTTCCGGCAACCGTTACGTGAAGCAGAAGGGCTACTCTTTCGCCGATGTCGCCCGCGACTACACCGCGCTCGTCGACGTCCAGCCCGAGGGCTATGGCATCGACCGCAAGTATCCCGATATTTTCTACGTCGCCGAGCACACCCAGTTCGACCTCGCCGCCCAGCGCCTCACCTGGCAGCACGCCGGCCGCGACTACAGCCTGCCGCTGCGCGCCGGTTGCACCTATGTGCGGCCCTCGGGCTACAAGATCGCTCTCGAACGCCAGCCCGCGCAGAACACCTGGCGCCTCATCGGCACGCTCGCCGAGGTCACGCTCTGCCACAAGCCCTGCACCGTCTCCGGCGGCGGCAAATCCGAGATCTCCAAGGCCATCTCCGACGCGATCCTGCCCGGCCCGGTCTTCATCGCCGACTTCGAGCGCGACATGCAGCGCGTCGCCGACCTCATCGGCCGCGACTACTCCGACCGCTTCCGCGATCCCGCCCGCCGCGGCACCGACAGCCGCCCCATCCTCAGCACCGAGCGCTCCCTCGGCTCCGTCATCAAGCTCCTGACGCCCTCCGACGATTACAGCGACGCCTACAACGAGTGGCTGCGCTCCATTCCGCATTACCTGCGCGAGATCGTCTTCGTCGTGAAACGCCACTACGTCCCCGCCTGGGGCGACCGCTGGCGCGAGCACTTCTCGGCCGACGTCATCAACGGCAACCCCGGCAACGAGCTGAAGTGCGACAACCGCAAGCTCGTCGCCAGCTACCTCCGCGTCGGCTACGAGACCGACGGCACGTGGCGCGTCTTCGGTCTCCGCGAGGATTTCCACCCCGCCGCCAAGGTGCAGATGGAGGACGACATCACCGCCTCCGTCGTCGTGCCCGCGCCGGCCCTCGGCCGCAGCGCGCCCGCCCGCGGCGAGCTCTCGCAGAAATTCGTGGAGAACTGCGAGCAACGTCTCTTCCAGCGTCCCGACGAGGCCATCCATCGCGGTTACGACCGCTTCACCGAGAGCCAGCTCTCCGAGCCCGGCAACTTCATCTCCAACTTCGAGCCCCTCACCCGCACCGACGCGCAGAAGCTGATGGACGATGCCATCGGCTACACCCAATACACCGCGCCGATGCAGGACCTCGTGCGCCGCGCTGCCACCGCCGAGTCCGGCCCGGCCTACTTCGTCTCCTCCGCCCACCCGCGCCTCGTCGACGGCAAGCCCTCGAAGAACCCGCGCTACCTCCAGCTCCGCTCCGACCTCGCCGACGCGCGCAGCGTGCACCTCGCCGAGATGTGCACCCGCCTCTACCGCCGCCTGCCCGTCGATGTGCCGGTGCTCATGCCGGTTGACGCGCAAGTGCCCGGCCGCCGCAACAACCCGCCCGAGCCGCAGGCCGCCATCCGCTCGCTCGCCGTCTTCAACCCGCTGCACTACTTCGAGCTGCCCGAGCTCTTCATGGAATTCATCAGCTCCATGACCGGCAAGTCGCCCTCCACCACCGGCGCCGGCTCCGAAGGCGCGCTGACCAAGGGCCCGTTCAACGCGCTGCCCGCGATCATCGACCTCAACGCCGCGCTCGTCTCCAACATCCTCACCGGCCTGCCCTCGTTCGTTTCCGCCGCCGGCTACGTCGGTCCGCACTGCCGCGTCGACCACGACATCAGCCTCCTCATCCCCGAGATCTGGTCGCGCATGAAGCCCGAGGTCCGCGAGCCCGCCTACCTCATCCGCGAGGGCTACCTCGAGAAGTGCGAGGACTTCGTCCACGCCGGTCGCCCCGTGCAGGCCAGCCGCCTCGGCTACCGCATCACCGAGAAATTCGCCCGCGAATTCCTCGCCCGCATGTTCACGCACCCGCACTCGGTCTTCACCGAGGCCATGCTGCGCCCCGAGACGCAGGACGCCGCCCTCTTCGCCGACGGCATGGACAACATCTGCTCCACCCACCAGCGCGTGGCGCAGAGCTACTTCGACGACGGCACCATCGCGCTCGCCTGCCCACCGCTCCGCGCCCTGCTTGAGATCATGACGCAGGGCGTCTCCGCCGAGGGTTGGACGCTCGATTCGCCCGCCTTCCGCGCACTCTTCACCCGCGACAACCTGCTCGCCAGCGACTGGTATCGCGCCCGGCTCGACGCCAAGCAGGCGCTCGACGTCCGCACCTGGCAGCGCCACGTGCAGACGCTCGAAGCCTACGTCGCCGTGCCGGTCAACGCCGACATCGTCGAGCGCCTCGGCCTGCGCACGCGGCTTGAAGCTGCGCGCGCCGAGTCCGCCCGCGTCGCCTCGCCCGCCTACCGCGCCGCCCTCGTCGGCACGCTCGGCGTGCAACCGCTCGGCTGATCGATCGTGCGGGCGGCGGTCACCCCGCCGCCCGGAGTTTTCATGCACTTTACAGACGGCTTTCTGGGACGTCTCATCCAACTCTATGGCAAATAGCAGGGCGCATCGGGTTGAAGCGTCTTGCTACGAAAAAGCATTTAGGCGCAATCATTCCCCAGTTTGAGATAATCTCCGTCAATTCTCGGCACAGTTCCAATCTGCGCAGCAATAGTCCCATACGTGGTGGCTAGTCACAGCTCAGAATTATCAATTTCTAAGGGATGGCAGTTGTCAGAGAAGAGTCTTGTCCGCAGCTTCCCAGCACAACGGGAAATCCTTCCCAGGCGATTCTGACGTAATCTCAAAGGCGAAATGTTCTCGGCCTTGCCATATCTCGCGTGGGCAAATGAAGACTAATCCTGTCAATGATTGAAGACTGTTTCAATGTGTCGTTTGTGGCGCGGCTGGCTCTGAAGGAGAAACAAATCCAACAGAACATCCGACCGATCATCGGCGTGCACAAATGGTTTGCCCGCCGCCCCGGCACACTGTTCCGAGCGCTCATGCTGGCCGAGTTTCTCGGCCGGCCGGTGGCGCAGACCTACTACCAATCGCATCGTCTGTCGGGCCGAAAGGTGGCCGATCCCTTCATGGGCGGGGGCACGCCCATTCTCGAGGCGAACCGGCTCGGCTGTGATGTGACCGGGTTCGACATCAACCCGATGGCGTGGTGGGTGGTGAACGAGGAGATCACGCATCTCGATCTTGCAGCCTATCAGGCGGAGGTGGCCCGGCTGCAAAAATACCTTCAGAAGGAACTGGGCGATTTTTATACCACGCAGTGCGTGGTCGATGGAAAAGCTGGCTGCCCGGTGAAGACCTTTCTCTGGGTCAAGACCTGCGCCTGTTCGGGGTGCGGACACATCAACGATCTTTTCCCGGGCCGCTTGCTGGCGGAAAACGACCGCCATCCGCGGCCTGTGCTCATCTGCTCCGATTGCGGCGAATTGAACGAAGTGGATGATGTGGCCGGGAAAAAGCTGCCCGGCTGCCGCGCTTGCGGCACGCAGCTGAGCAACGAACCCGTGGTCACACGGGGGCGCTTCAAGTGTGTCAGCTGTCATACGGAACAGCGTATCCCGCAGCACCAGCCGGAGCCGCTCGCGCACCGGATGTTCGCGATCGAGTATCACAACCCGGCGTGCAGCCGGCCGCACCAGGGGCGGTTCTTCAAGAAGCCGGACAAGGACGATCTGGCCAAGGCGCAGCAGGCGGAGCAACGTTTCGCGAAACTGGATACGCGGTTTGTGCCCGACGATCTCATCCCGTCAGGAGATGAAAGCACCCGGCTTCATCGCTGGGGCTACCAGCGGTGGAGCCAGCTGTTTCATCCGCGCCAGTTGTTGGGCTTGGAACTCAGCGCTCGCTTCATTGCGAAGCTATCCGACAACCGCATCAAATCCGCACTGAGCACCAATCTCAGTGATCTTCTGCGTTATCAGAACAGTCTTTGCCGCTACGACACCCGTGCGCTGAAGGTGCTGGATATTTTTTCCGTCCACGGGTTCCCGGTCGGGTTGATCAGCGCCGAAGCCAACCTGCTGGGATTCACCAACGCCGACGGGCTGCCGGTCGGCAGCGGCGGCTGGGTCAACATCACCGCCAAATATGCCAAGGCCAAGGCGTATTGCGACGCGCCGTTCGAGGTCCGCTACGAAGGCCGCCGCAAGCACCTCGTGCCGACGACCGAATGGATCGGCGAGCATCGCAACGGCGTGAATCCGCCCGAGTCACGCCGCGTGGTGCTGAAGTGCGATGATTCCTCCCGGTCGGTCCTGCCGCGGCGGTCCTTGGACGCGGTTTTCACGGATCCGCCCTATTTCGGCAACGTGCAGTATTCCGAGCTGATGGATTTCTGCTATGTGTGGCTGCGCAAACTGGTCGGCGACCAGCACGCCTGTTTCAAAACACCCAGCACGCGTCACGATGACGAAGTGGTGGGTAACGAAACCGCGGGCCGCGGACTGGCTGTTTTTGCCGATCGCCTGGGCAAGGTCTGGCGCGTAATGGGCGGCGCGCTCAAGGACGAGGCGCCGCTGACCTTCACTTTCCATCACAATGATATCGCCGCGTATGCCGCCGTGGCGGTGGCGATTCTCGATGCGGGGCTGGTATGTTCTGCGTCGCTCCCGTGTCCGGCGGAAATGGGCGGTTCCATTCACATCAGCGGCACCGGCTCGTCCATCATCGATACGGTGTTTGTCTGCCGGAAACATGGTCGCACCCGGCGGAGCTGGCTGGTTTCGGATGTCACCCGGCTGCTCGATCTCGTGACCGCCGATTTGCAGGCGCTGGCCGATGCGGAGGTGAAGCCCACCTTGGGCGACGCACGCTGCGTCCTGATGGGGCACCTGACGCGCATGGCCGTGTGGCACCTGCGTGAGTCGTGGAGCCGGGAAGGCGGGCCGGAAGGGCGACTCGAAAGAGTGAAAGCTTGGTTCACAACCTTTGGCCCGTGGGAAGAGCGCCTGCGGGCGTTCGATTTGAAGCGCTTGCGCCTTCCCGACGAAACTGTCTCGTTGGTCGCCGAAGAACCGCTCCCCAAGGAGGAATATGCAGCCTTTTGAAGCCACGCCCCGGCAGCTGTCACAGGACGCCGACCATTTCATCGATGCAGTCTTCGCCGATTTGGGCTCCGAGTTCCTGACCATGCCGCGGGGCGATGGTTTTGTGGACTACGATCAGTTCGCGGAGGCGTATGAACATCTCAAACTCGTCACACGTTCCTTCTCGGTCCTCGATTCCGAGGCGGCGTTCGGCGAACTGTGCAAACTGCCGTTGAGCTTGCTGGTCGTGCGGTCTGTGCTGGGTTTCACGCCCTCGGAATGGGCTTACGTCGCATCTGAAAGGACTGGCGAGGTGGTTTCCCAGGGGTTTGCTCGCACCTTGGACAGGGATGTCCGGCTGAGTCCCAAGGGGCCTTTTCAACCGTCACAGCTTCAGGAGCGGAGAATGCGCGCCATGCTCCGGGCGGCGTTCGACCTTATCCGTGAAGGCGCACCGAAACCGGTGAAAGGATCGGTTCATCGCCTGCACAAGGCGGACACCGCGAGCGGTCTGGCCGGCGTCGCGCATCTGGCGGCCATGGGCGCACCCTACGCGATGCTGCTCTACGAGCGTTTTCTTGGCCGGCCGTTCGCCGGGCACCGGGATTCGGTGAGCGAACTGGTGGGTGACGTGCTGGAGAGCGCGATCGAGGCCACACTGACGGACCGGAAGATTTCATTCCGAAAAACCAAGCGGGCGGAACGGCTGCCAGGGTTCGACCAGGCTCCTGACTTCATCATTCCCGATGAATTTAATCCCCGCGTCGTCATCGAGGCAAAGATCACCGAGGACGATGGCACCGCGCGGGACAAGGTTACGAGAGTGCAGCATCTGGCCGCGATCAGTCGTCGGAAGGGCTTTCAACTGGTGGCCTGCATTGGCGGTCGCGGCTTCAAGGTAAGAAGGGAGGATATGCGCAAGCTGCTCATCGCGACGCAGGGAAAAGTGTTTACCGCCCGAACGCTCGATAGGTTAGTTCAACATACGATGCTCCGGAAATTCCGTATTTAGCTTTAGCTCCGATCCAACATCCCCGGCCTCGCAGTTGGTGACCAGAGCCTGGAGGTTCTCGAAAAAGAGGGGAGAGCTGTTGTAACTGCAAGGTTGCGCTCAATGCGCGGTCAGCGCTGCGGTTTCCGAGCGTGCCGCTTCTAACGTTGCGAGGACTTCACGCAGCGTCTTGCCCTGCTCCCGTTGGGCGGAGAGGTAATCGCGCAACACACCGGCGAGACTCGCGTCGACGCGCTGCGCCCGCTCTTTGAGCGGGGTTGTCGTCGGACCTCTGCCGGACGAGCTCAGCTGCCGTTGCACCAGCCCCCATTCGCGTTTGGGCATCACCACGCGGTAGGTGCGCGTCGGTTCGAGCTCGGGTTGGAGCAGGCCGCCGCGCTTGGTGCGACGAGCGCTGAAGCCGGACCACTCCGGCTTTTCCTTTCCTGCGCGTTGCAGGCCCGTGAAATAGGTGGCGATCTCCGTGCCAGTCAGTTCCGCGGCGACGAGGTTGGCGCCGATCAGGCCGACGGCGCGGTAGAGCGAATTGTAGTCCAGCCGACCGGAGGGGAGCACGTCGCGGACGACTTGCGACGGCAGGCAGAAACCGATCTCGGCTCCGGTCTGCGTGCGCAGGGCCTCCGCGCCGAGCCGGCCGATCTCGGATGCGGTGAGGAGCGTCTCGTTCTCGATCACGAAGTCGCCGGCTTCCGGAGCGGCCGCACACTCCGCCGCGGCGACGAGTTCCATCATGGCTGGGTCGGGCGCGCATGCGGTGCCAGTCATCTCCACCAGCGAACCGCCATAGCGCACGATGCGCCCGGTGCGACGGTCGATCTCGAGTTTGATCAGGCCCGCCCAACGCGCGTAGGAGCCGGCTTGCACGACCAAGGCCTCGGTGCCGGGCACGACGATGGGGGCGCGGACGATCTCGTGCGTATGCGCGGAGACGAAGAGCGCGACTTCCGGGGCCAGCTGCGAAAGTTCCGCGCATGGCTTCGTGCCTTCGTGGCAGACCGCCACGACCACGTCCGCTCCGGCGGCGCGCAGCGCGCGGGCTTCCTGCGCTAGCCGGCGACCGCTCGCGCGGAGGTCGAGCAGGCCCTCGCGCGTCCGGCCGTCCCGCGCTGCCAAGGTCAACCCCACCAAGCCGACTTGCACCTCGCCGATCCGCACCAGACGCGCCGGCTCGAATAGTGGCTGGCCATCGGTGCCGAGGATATTCGCGCATAGCAGCCGCTGGCCGAGCGCCTCCTCGTGACGCCGCAGGCGCTCGAGCGGCACGCGATCCAGATCGTGATTGCCGATTGCCACCGCGTGATAACCGATGCGCCGCATGGCCTCGTAAGTGATCAGCCCTTGGGTGCGCGCGCCGATCAGGTCGCCTTTCTCGGTGAGATCGCCGGCGTCCACGACCAGCACGTCGCCGCACTCCCGGCGCAATTGCGCGACAAATCCCGCCACATACGGGAGGCCGCCGGCGCCGTCCTCCCGTGCCCGCACATGGTCATGGATGTCGTTCGTGTGCACGACGACCAGCTGTGCGAGCGGCGCGTCTGGCTCCGGGCGCGCGGTCGCCGCAATCGGCAGCGCGACGACGAGCAACCACAGCCGCAGGAAAAAGGAGGGTTTGGTTTTCATCATGGGGAAGGCGAGATTCGGACAGCGCGATGCTCGAGTCATTCGAAATATATATTCATGGCACGGCGCGAAAGCCGCACTTGGAGCTTGAGCAGGCTGAAGGTGCGCAGTGCCACGGCGTCTGGCGGGGGCACGAAAAAGGCCGGTCGTGAGACCGGCCCGACTTGGCGCCTTTTACCTGAATCTGACCCCCTCGCGCGCGGCGTCTCGCGGCGTGCGCGCAGCTCAGATCTTGCCGGCCTTGCGCTTGGCGACGAGGGCGTAGAAGTCCTCGAAGAGCGGGTCGGCGTCGTTCGGGCCGGGGGCGGCTTCGGGGTGATACTGCACGGAGAAGACCGGCAGCTCCTTGTGGCGGAGGCCCTCGACGGTGTTGTCGTTGAGGTTGATCTCCGTGACCACGGCGCTGCGGGCTTCGAGCGATTTCGGGTCGGTGGCGAAGCCGTGGTTCTGCGCGGTGATGGAGACCTTGCCGGTTTCGAGGTTTTTCACCGGCTGGTTGCCGCCGCGGTGGCCGAACTTGAGCTTGAAGGTCGTGCCGCCGAGGGCGTGCGTGATCATCTGGTGGCCGAGGCAGATGCCGAAGGTCGGGTAATCGGGCAGGAGCGCGCTGACGGTTTTGTGGATGTAGGGCAGCGCGGCCGGGTCGCCCGGGCCGTTGGAGAGGAAGAGGCAGTCGACGCCGGCCTCGCGCACCTGTTCGGCGGTGGCGGTGGCGGGGAAGACGTGGACGTCGAACCCGTGGCGGACGAGCTTGCGGAAGATGGTGTATTTCGCGCCGTAGTCGAAGGCGGCGACCTTGAACCGCGTGGCGTGCGGGGGCTTCGCGCCGAGGGTGGTGCCGACGGGGAGGTAGGCGGCGTTGAAGCGCGAGGCGTCGTCGGTGCCCCAGACGTAGGGGGCCTTGCAGGTGGTGTCCTTGACGTAGTCGGAGCCGGCCATGTCCTGCCAATTCTTGGCGCGGGCGACGGCGTCGGCTTCGGAAATGGGCTGCGTGCTGAGGCAGCACTTCATGGCGCCGGTGACGCGGAGCTTCTTGGTCAGGGCGCGGGTGTCGACCTCGCTGATGCCCGGGATGCCGTGTTTCGCGAGGTAGGCGTCGAGCGACATCTGGCTGCGCCAGTTGCTGACGATGGGGGAGACCTCGCGCACGACGAAGCCGGAGGCCTTGGGGCCGGCGTGTTCCTCGTCCTCCTCGTTGATGCCGTAATTGCCGATCTGGACCGCGGTCATCGTGACGATCTGCCCGAAGTAGGACGGGTCGGTCAGGATTTCCTGATAACCGGTCATCGAGGTGTTGAAGACACACTCGCCGGCGATGGTTGCCTCGGCGCCAAAAGCGGCGCCGCGGAACACACTGCCATCTTCAAGGGCCAAAATCGCGGGTTTGGGAGCGGACATTAAAGAGGCACGAAAAGCAGTTCGCCCGGGGGTGTCTAGCGAGATTCCGAGAAACTGCGGGGCATAATTCCAACTGGGCGGCGCGGTGGGACTTCCGCCGCGCCGGCGACGCCTTCGCTCGCGGTGGTTGCCGATGATCGGCTCAATCCGGAAAGGCACAGGCCGACGGTCTGGCCTCAGAGGGCGACATCCTCCTCCGGGTGATTCGTGTCGTCCAGGGTGGAGCGGCTGACCAAGGCCATACCGAGCGCCAGCGGACCGACGCGCCCGAGGAACATCAGGGCAATGAGGATGAATTTGCCGGTGGCGGACAGCGCTCCGGTGATGCCGCGGCTGAGGCCGACCGTGCCGAGGGCGGAGGCGCCTTCGAAGACCAGATCGGCCACGGGTGCCGTTTCTACGAGGGTCAACGCGTAGATGCCGGCGCAGAGGGTGAGGCTGTAGAGCGTCACATTGGCCACGGCCGCGCGCACGCGGGCGTCGGGCACCTCGCGGTGGAGAAACCGCACTTGCGAGCGTCGCCGCGCGACAGCCAGCATCACCGCCCAGAGTGCGGTCAGGCTCGTGGTCTTGATGCCGCCGCCGGTGCCGGAAGGAGAGGCGCCGATGATCATGGCGATCGTCAGCAGCAGCACCGAGCTGGCGGACAGCGCGCCGATCGGCACCGTGTTGAAGCCCACCGTGGTGCTGGCGCTCATCACTTGGAAGAACGCGGTCATCCAGCGTTCGCCCGGCGGCAGGGCCGCGATGCTCGGTTCCGTCGTGGCGAAGAGCAGCGTGCCGATGACGACGATCCACGCCGTGCTGACGAGGATGATCTTCGAGGTCAGGGTCAGCCAGGCCTTCCGTCCGCGCACGAACGCCCAGCAGTCCGCGGCCACGATGAAGCCGATGGCGCCGAGATAGCTCAGGATCGAGATGACGGTGTTGAGCCAGAGGTCGCCGCGGAAGCTCTCGAAACTGTCGCCATAGAGCCCGAAGCCCGCGGTGCAGAACGCGGACACGCTGTGGAACACCGCCTCCCACACCGGGTGCTCGACGCCGCGTGCCGCGAACACCGGGGTGAGCGTCAAGGCGCCGAGGGCTTCGATCCCGAGAGAAAACAGGACCACCACGCGCAGGAACGAGCCCACGGCAAAGCCGTCCGGCAGGCTGAGCGCCGTGGCCCCGACTTTCTCGCGCAGCGCCGGCAGCCGTCCGGTGACCGACAGCACGGTGAACGACCCGAGCGTCATGTAGCCCAAGCCTCCCAGTTGCATGAGGAGGAGAATCACGAACTGCCCGGCTCCCGTGTAGGCGGTTCCGGTGGGCACCGTGACGAGGCCAGTCGTCGACACGGCCGATACCGTCGTGAAGAGGTGATCGAGCCAAGTGGTGACCGCCCCTTCGCGTTGAGATAGGGGCAGCAGCAACAGTCCCCAACCGAGGGTGACGTAGAAGGCGTAACCGAGCGGCACAAGCCGCACCGGATCGGAAAACAGCCGTTCGAGCCGGGCGCGAACGACGGCAAGCAGTGGAGTCATGGAGATCGACCTGAAACCCGCATCCGGCGGCGCGAACCGTTTCTCTCGCGTCGTGGCGGCAGGGGATGTTGGTGGAGTGACCATGGGCACTGCGCTTGCAGGCTCAGAGGATCGCCCTTCCCGAGGCCGACGAGGTTAGCTGACGGGCTCGGCCAGAGAAGTGGCCTGGTGGCGGGTTACCCCGTCGCGTGCGCCCCGTCCCGGCTCGCGCCGGGAAGTTGGTTCCCCCGCGCACCTGTCGAGGAAGCGACGGGTGCTTAGGCTGCAATCACCGACAAAGAACGTGGGCGCGAAAAAATCCCTCCGCGCCACATCGGTCAATCCAACCCCCGGATGTGCGATGCAAGTGGCCTGACGTGGCCTGTTTGCACCGGGAATTTAACCCAGGCTGTGTCGGGGCGACGCGCCGGTGATTGTTCTGGAGCGTCGGCGAACCCCCGTTTGACACCCCGCGCCAACCGGATAGCCGTTTTCCACTTCAATGTCCTATTCTGAAGACCGCGCCACCTGGTTCGAGGGCCAGGGCCTTTGGCAACACATCCCGGAAGCCGATTGGCGCGACTGGACGTGGCAGCTCAAGAACCGCATCACCACCGTCGAGCAGCTCGAGCGCCTGATGACGCTGACGCCGGAGGAGAAGGCCGGCTGCCTTTTCGCGGCCCACAAGCTGGCACTGGCGATCACGCCCTACTTTTTCAACCTGATCGACCGCGACAACCCGGCCTGCCCGATCCGCAAGCAGGTCATCCCGCGGATCGACGAGAGCATCGTGTCGGCCGAGGAGATGCTGGATTCGCTGGGCGAGGACGAACACTCGCCCGTGCCCGGCCTCGTGCACCGCTACCCGGATCGCGTGCTCTTCCTCGTGACCGATCGGTGCGCGAGCTATTGCCGTTACTGCACGCGCAGCCGGCTGGTCTCGAACGCGCAGGACTACAATTTTCACCCGGAATACGAGCAAGGCCTCCGCTACATCGAAGCCCACCCGGAGATCCGCGACGTGCTGCTCTCGGGCGGCGATCCGCTGCTGCTCTCGGACAAGAAGCTCGATCACCTGCTCGGCCGCCTCCGCGCGATCCCGCACGTGGAGTTCATCCGCATCGGGTCGCGCATCCCGGTGTTCCTGCCGCAGCGGATCACGCCGGAGCTGTGCGAGGTGTTCAAGAAGCACGGGCCGATCTGGATGAGCATCCACGTCAACCACCCGAAGGAAGCCACGCAGGAATTGAAGGACGCCTGCGAGCGCCTCTCCTACGCCGGCGTGCCGCTGGGCAACCAGAGCGTGCTGCTCCGCGGGGTGAACGACGACGCCGAGGTCATGAAGGCGCTCGTCCACCGCCTGCTGCGCATGCGGGTGCGACCGTATTACCTCTACCAGATGGACCTCATCACGGGCGGCGCGCACTTCAAGGCCGACGTCCGGAAGGGCATCGAGATCATCCAGGCGTTGCGCGGCCACACGACCGGTTACGCCGTGCCGCAATACGTGATCGATGCGCCCGGCGGTGGCGGCAAGGTGCCGATCAACCCGGAGTATCTGGAGAAGATCACGGACGACGAGGTCGTCTTCCGGAACTTCGAGGGCCGCGAGTTCCGCTACCCGCTCAAGAACACGCCGATCGTCGAAAAGCAAAACGCCGGCAAGGTGCTGCCGGCGGAAGTGCATCTGTAAGGCGTGGCGCTGGTCAAGGCGGGGTGAGGAGGCGTAGATTTCGCGGCGGCAGGGAGTATGTTTGCCTGTTTTCGCCGCGTGCTCGCCGATTGCGTTTGGGCGTCGAGCGGGCGATGAACAGTCTCCGGTTTGGCTCATCGCCAAGCTGTCTTTTTGTCTTCCTTGCGCATTTCCGCTTCACGACGCGTCGGGTTTTATTTGGCCTTCACGTGCCAGCTGCTGGCGCTCGCCGTGCCGGCTTGGTCGGCGGTGACTGTGCCGGTTGGTCGGAGCGCGTTTGAGTTTGTCTGGTCGGGCAAAACGATCCCGGTCTGGACCTATCGCCCGGCGTCGGCGACCGCTGTGGACACGCCCCTCGTGTTCGTCTGCCACGGCACGAATCGCAACGCGTCGTTCTACCGCGATTCGTGGATTTCGCAGGCGGATGTGCGCGGCTGCATCATCGTCGCGCCGGAGTTCACGGATGCAGCTTTTCCGGGCACGAATGGCTACAACCTCGGTGGCATGCTCGGGCCCGATGGCTTGGCGCGGCCGCCGGCCGAATGGGCCTTCCATGTGATCGAGGCGATCTTCGACGAGGTGCGGGCTGGGCTCGGCTCGGATGCGCGGCCGACCTACCGGCTCTACGGACACTCCGCCGGATCGCAATTCGTGCATCGGATGCTGCTGTTTGCGCCGGAAGCGCGGGTCGAGAAGGCCGTCGCGGCCAATGCCGGCTGGTATACCGTGCCGGAGTTGCCGACCGCGTTTCCCTTCGGGTTGGGCGGAAGCCAATATTCCCTGCCGCTCTTGCGGGAGCGACTCGCACAAGAGCATGTGATCCTGCTCGGCACGGCGGACAACGACCCCGCCTCGACGGATCTCAGCCACAGCGCGGGTGCCGAGGCGCAGGGGCCGCATCGACTCGCGCGCGGCCAGTATTTTCACGCGCATGCCACGGCGGCGGCGCCGGGACTCGGCACGACTTTCAACTGGCAGCTCAGTTACGCGCCGGGTGTCGGTCACGACACGTCGCGCATGACGCCTTATGCGTCGGCGCTGTTGTTTTCCGCGGAGCCGTATTTCCCGCCCGATGCGGAAATCGAGGAACCCGACTCGCCCGTGCTCACGCTCGAGAGCGCGGGTTACCGGGCGAGTTTCAATCACGCCTTCACGTCGAGTGCCGCGCCGGCGAGTCTCGCGTGGGAAGACGCGGTCACCGTGCCCGGCTGGTTCTTGCATCAAAATGCGCTGGGCACGCCGATCGCCGTGACGGTGCAGACGTCGTTGTCGGACACCGACTCCGGCTTTCTCGGCTTCCTCTCGGGCACTGATTTGCCGAACAACTTTCTCCTCGGCGTGCGACCGAGCGACACCACCGCCGGATCAGTCGGCACCGGTGCCGGCATCTATTTCGGCCTGCGTCTGCGCAACCAGACTGGCTTTACCATCACGCAATTCTCGCTCGGCTACACCGCCGGGCAATTTTATCGCAGCACGGGCGCGAACAACAACACGATCGTCGTCGCCTACAACCACCAGCGTCTCAGCCAGTCGACGAGCCTCACGACTGGCACGTGGACGACGATTCCCGCGCTCAGCTACACCGCGCCGTTGAACGGCAACGGCCAATCATCCGGGACGACGGTGAATTTCAATCTCCCGGGCAACTCCACGGTGTTCGAGCCGGTGACGATCGGCGGTCTGGGTTTGGCTCCCGGCAACGATCTCTGGATTCGCTGGTATGTCGCCAACATGTCGGGCGTCGATCAGGGCGTGGGCATCGACAACGTGACGTTCGCGGTCACCGGCTACGCGCCTGCGGCTCCGGTGATTCTCGGACAACCGCAGAGCCGCACTGCGGGCGTCGGTGAAACCGTGATGCTCGCCGTCGAGGCGGTGGGTGTCCCTTCGCCGACTTACCAATGGATGAAGGACGGCGCCGTCTTGCCGGGCGAGACGGGCGCGAGTCTCACGCTCTCGAACCTGATTTTCACCGCGGCGGGCAGCTACACGGTCGCGGTGACGAATCCCTCCGGCACCGTGCTCAGCCAGCCCGCGGCGCTGGCGGTGCGGCGGCCCTTCGAGTGGTGGGCCGAGAATGCCGGGCTGGCCGGCAACGCCGCCGCGGCGGACGCCGATCCGGACGCGGATGGCCGGACGAACTTGGTCGAATATGCGCTGGGCGGTGATCCCGTGCGAGCCGAGGGTGGCGCGGCGACTTTCCTCGAACCCGGCGCGGAGGGCTTGATCTTTCGTTTCTATCGCGCCGCCGACAGCGCGGCGGATACGGAAGTCGAGGTGCAGGTGAGCGCGGATCTGCTGGAGTGGGCCACGTGGCGCGTGCTCGCCGACGATGAAGTCGGCGAGCAGTCGATCGTCATCCCGGTCGGGCCGGAGGGGCGTCGATTCGTCCGGCTCCGAGTCACGCGGGCCGGCGCGCCATGAACGCGCCAGCGGCGAAACGAGCCGGGTGAAGAGGGCTCTGCCCGGGACCGGACGGGCGGGCGATGTTCAGCGCAGGGAGAACACTGCGCTCACGGTTGCGGTGATGGTCTTGTCGAGCGCGCTGGTGTCGTTGTTGCCCTCCCAACTCGTGGCGTTCGAGTGCAGCGGGTTGATCTGCACGACGCCCATGCGTGCGGAGCGCAGCCCGGCGACTTCGCTGCCGCCTTGGCGGGCGATCTGGTCGGCGCGCGCGCGGGCGTCCTTCGTCGCCTCGGCCATCATCTCCACCTTCGCCTCGCCGGCCTTCGTGTAGATGAACTGAAATTCGTGCGCCGAGAACACGATGCCCTGCTCGATCAACGCGCTCGTGTCGGCCGCGAGCCGCGGCACGCGCTCGACGTCGGTCGAGCGGATCTCGAGCCGTTGCAAGAGCCGGTAGCCGACGCGGCGCACGGTGGCTTCTTCGCCGTCGGCATCGCGGGCGCGCACGGTGAGTTCCTGCACTTCCACGGGCGCGACCGCGACATCGGTGAGTCCGCTCTGGGCCAGATGCGCGGTGGCTTGGGCGAGCTGCTCCTGCAGTTGCCGCTGCGCGGCGGGCAGCGTGGCGGCGTCGACGTGGAAACAGGTGCGCCAGACGATCAGGTCGGAGCGCACGTTTTTGCGGGCGGAACCGGTGACGTTGACGACGTTGGTTTCGCTCAGACGCGTCCAGGCGCGGGCGACAAGGAAGGCGGCGAGAACGAGACCGGTGGCGAGGAAAAGTCCGGCGAGGAGGCCGAACAGGTGGGGGCGGGCAGGAGGCATGATTTCGGGCGTTTATGACGAGGCGGGGCGCGTTGCCGCGCCCTGGAAACCGGAAATCAACCCGCGCGCAAATCACTGGAGCCCAGCGAACAAAGCCAGACATTTTCCGAAGAAGTTATTCACCGCAGAAATCTCCGGGAATCTTTCAACGTTTCGCGGGGCAGGTGCGTCTATCTGGGTGTGTTCAGTGTGTCGTTCTTAACGAAACATTGCTTGTAGTTCTTACGGTTTGCTTGGTGTTAGGTCATGAAGGGGTCGCTCGCGAGGGCGGCCCCTTCACGTTTCTACGGGTGGCGCAGAAATCTCCCGGTGTGCGAGCGATCAGCGGATGGATTTCTCCAAAATGTTGAAAATCGCTGAGTTGGGAGGTGTGCAGATTTCTGCAAAAATCTTTCAACGTTTTCGAGGGACGTGACGTCTATCTGAGTGACAACAGTGCGTCGTTCTTAACGAGACATTGCTTGTAGTTCTTACGGTTTGCTTGGTGTTAGGTCATGCAGGGGCCGCCTGAAAGGGCGGCCCCTTCATGTTTATGGGGTCGGCGCCCGCCGGCGTCCCTTGGGCGGCCAAGCAAAACGGGCTCCGGTCGGAGCCCGTGAGAATGCGCCTCGCCACGCAAAGCGGCGCAGGCTGAACGAAGGAAGCGGGATCGTCAGCCTTGCGCGAGCGCGCGGGCGAAGAGATCGGCGACGGCAGTCTGGTTGCGGGGATTCAGACCGGCGACGTTGATGCGTCCGCTCTCGATCAGGTAGAGCTTGTGCTCCTGACGCAGCCAGCGCGCGCGTTCGCCGGAGAGTTCGGTGAGCGCGAACATGCCGTGCTGCTCCGCGAGCGGCGCGAACGCGGCGCCGAAGCCGCGCTCGGTCATGAGGCGCACGAGATCCTGGCGCATCTGCACGAGGCGGAGACGCATCGTCTCGAGTTCGCCCAGCCAGAGCGGACGCAGCTCGGCGTGCGTCATCACGGTCTCCGCGATGCGCGCGCCGTGGGCGGACGGGCTCGACCACGCGGTGCGCACGACGGCCTTGGCCTGACTGAGCGCGCGGCGCACGCCCTCGGCATCCGCGCCGACGAGCAGCAGGGCGCCGACGCGTTCGCCGTAGAGGCCGAGGTTCTTGGAGAACGAGACCGCGGCGAGGAAGCTGAGTCCCATCTCGGCGGCGAGGCGGATGGGGAACGCGTCCTGATCCGGTCCGCGCGCGAGCCCCTGATAAGCGGAGTCGAAGAGCGGCACGAGTCCGCGTTGCTGCACGGCGGTGAGCAGGGTGCGCCACTCGCTCTCGGAAGGATCGTCGCCGGTGGGGTTGTGGCAGCAACCGTGGAGCAACACGGTGTCGCCACGCGCGGCGGTCGCGAGGCTGGCGAGCACGGCGTCGAGGTCGCGGCGCTTGGTCTGCGCATCGAAATAGCGATACTCCGCGGGTTTCAACCCGGCGGCGCGGCAGATGTTCGGGTGGTTCGGCCAGGTGGGGTTGCTGATCCACGCGGTGGCTGTGCCGTGCAGCAGGTGCACGATTTCGGCGGCGAGGCGCACGGCGCCGGTGCCGCCGGGCGTCTGCACCACGGCGACGCGCGGGCCGAGCTGGGCGCGCAGCGCAGGGCCGAGCACGAACTCGGCGACGGCCTCGTTGAACTTGGCGCTGCCGTCGATCGGCAGGTAGGTCTTTGGCGGCGCGGCTTGGAGCAACAGCTCCTCCGCGCGCCGCACGCAGGCGAGCGTGGGCGTGCGGCCGGCCTCGTCGAGGTAGATGCCTTGGGCGAGGTTGATCTTGGTGGAACTCGGGTCGCGGTTGAACGCGGCGGCGAGGCCGAGGATCGGATCCTCGGGAGCGAGGGCAAGGGCGTCGAACATGGGCGGGGTCAGTAGGCCTTCACCATGCCGCCGTCGACGAGGAGCGTCTGGCCGCTGATGTAGGTGTTGGCGGGGGAACAGAGGAACACGGCGGTGCGCGCGAACTCCTCCGGTTCGCCGTAACGGCCGAGCGGGATCTGTTTCGACATGTCGGCGCGCACCTGTTCGGGCGTGGTGCCGGCCTTCTTGGCGCGGGCGCCGTCGAGCTGGGCGATGCGGTCGGTGTAGACGCGGCCGGGTCCGAGCGCGTTGACGAGGATGCCCTGCGGGCCGACCTCGCCAGCGAGCGTCTTCGTGAGGCCGATGACGCCCATGCGGAACGTGTTCGAGAGGAGCAGCAACTCGAGCGGCGCCTTCACTGAGGAGGAGACGAAATTGATGATCCAGCCGCGGCCGGCCTTGCGCAGGTGCGGCAACGCGGCGCGCGTGGAGCGCACGTAGCTGAGGAGCGTGAGCTCGTAGGCGGCTTGCCAGGTGGCGTCGTCGAACGCGTCGAACGTGCCCGCGGGCGGGCCGCCGCAGTTGTTCACGAGGATATCGAGGCGGCCGAACTTCGCGGCGGCTTCGTCGACCGCGCGCTGAATGTCGGCGGCCTTGGTGAGATCGCCGATGACGACATGCGCGTCGCGGCCGGTCTGCGTTTTGATATCCTGTTGGGCGGCGCGCGTCTCCGCCTCGCGGCGGGCGAAGAGCGTCACGTCAGCGCCTTCGCGCGCGAAGGCGAGCGCGGTGGCGCGGCCGAGGCCGCCGCTGGAAGCGAGCACGAGGGCGGATTTGCCGGTAAGTCCGAGGTCCATGGTTCAGGCGTTGGTGGTTTTGAGGTCGCTGACGAGATTGACGAGCGGCGGGAAGCCGTCGACGTGGCACTCCACCGTGTCGCCGTGCGCGAGCGGGGCCGCGCCGGGCGTGCCGGAGGAGATGAGGTCGCCGGGGAGCATCGTCATGATCTGCGAGTGATAATGCACGAGGAAATCCGGCGGGAAAGTCATGTTCGCGACGACGTTCTCGGCGTGGATGCGGCCGTTGATGACGGTGCGCACGCGGACCTGGTTCACGTCGCGGATCTCGTCTTTCGTCACGAAGAACGGGCCGAAGCTGAAGAAGGTGTCGAACGATTTACTCTGGGTCAGGTTGCGCGGGTTGCGGCGGAGGATGTCCTCGGCCGTCATGTCGATGATGGTGCAGAAGCCGGCCACGACGTCGCGCCAGCGTTCGCGCGGCACGTCGCGGCAGGTGCGACCGAAGACGATGCCGAGCTCGGCCTCGCCCGTGGTCTTGTGCGAGAGGCGCGGGAGCAGGATCGTGTCGCCGTGGCCGATGATGCTCGTGTCGGGCTTCATGAAGCTCGCGGGCTCGAGCGTGGGCGAGGTCTCGTTGAGGTCGGCGGCATGCGCGCGGTAGTTGAGGCCGATGCCCCAGATCTTGCGCGGGTGGCGGTAGAGCGGGGCAAACACCGCGGCGGACGGGGCGATCGCGGCCAGTTGCAACGCGGCGGGCAAGTCGCCGGCGAGGCCGTCGTGCCAGGCTTGCAGTTCGTCCAGCTTGTGCGTGGTCAGCAACCCGAGGAGGTCGGCGGGCCAGTCGCGTTGCAGGTGCCGGGCGATGGCGCGCACGGGCACGAAGCCCGCGGCAAACAGCACGCAGGCTTCTTCAAAGGAGGCGAGACGGAGGGTGGCGATTTTCACGGCGGCGAAGGCGGGAGGGCGACAGCGCGGCGAGCCTCGCACGCGGAGGCGTGTGGGGCAAACCCGGATGGGCCGGCGCGCGTCACCGGGCGGTTCAGCACCCCTTGTGCCACCGGTCTTCGGCGGCGCTCTCGCTCTGGCGGACGCGTCCGGTCGCTGCCGAGCGTTGTGCATCCGGCAACAGAGCGTGGCAAAACGACAGCAGCGCGCACGCGCGGCGGGTGTCGGGCGTGGCGCGCCGCCCGGGAGAGGGCGCCGTTTCCGAGTCTGGCATCAATTCTGCAATTGCCCCGGCGCGCGCCTCCGTTTGCGGTGGCTTCGCCCCTTTCTCCCATGTCTGCCTCCGCTTCCTTCACCGGTGTCATCCCCATTCTCGCGACGCCGTTTCACGACGACGAGTCTCCCGACCACGCTTCGCTGGACCGCCTGATCCGTTTCTTCGGCGAGCTCGGCGTCGACGGTTTCACTGTGCTCGGCGTGTTGGGCGAGTCCAACCGCCTCACCGACGCGGAGCGCACGGCGCTGATCAAGACCGCGGTCGCGGCGGCCGGCGGCCGGCCAGTCATCGTTGGCACGAGCCATACGGGCACGGCGGCGACGACCGCGCTCACCCGCGAGGCCGCGCAACTCGGCGCCGCGGCGGTGATGGTGGCGCCGTCGAAGCAGCCGGTGCCGAACGACGCGGTGGTCTTCGAGTATTATCGTCGCGTGATCGAGGCCTCGCCCGTGCCGGTGGTCGTGCAGGATCATCCGCTGTCGACGGAGGTGCACATGCCCTTGCCGTTGCTGCTGCGGCTGGCCAACGAGTTTCCGCGCGTGGTCTGCATCAAGGCCGAGGCGACGCCGAGCCCGAACAAGATCGCGGCGCTCAAGGCAGGTCTCGTGCGCAAGGAGGTCTCGGTGCTCACGGGGCTGGGCGCACTCTACGGATTCTTCGATCTCGAGCGCGGCTCCGACGGTTTCAACACCGGCTTCGCTTTCCCTGAAGTGTTGCAGGCCATGGTCGCGCGCATGCGCGCGGGCGACACGGAGGGCGCGCGCCGCGTCTTCACGCGCTACCTGCCGCTGATGGTGTTCGAGCAGCAACCCGGCGTGGCGATCCGCAAGGAAATCCTGCGGCGGCGCGGCTTGCTGGCGTCGAACCGCGTGCGCCACCCTGCCGGCAGCATCGACGCGGCGACGGCTGAGCAATTGCACCGCTTGCTCGAGGCGACTTTCCCGGGGCAAGACCTCACGCGCCCCGTGCGGATCGAGGCCTGAGCGTCCTCGTGGGTTGAGGGCGACGCGGCTTGCCGGACGCCTGGATCATCCCGGCCAATGGCAGGCGGCGGCAACGAGTGCAGCCCGCGTCCACGCAAGCGCGACCCCGGCTTCAGGCCCGTTTGGTGCGGATTGTCCGCTCCAAGATGCCCCGCGGGTGACTGATTCGCCTCGTGCATGGACGTCATCGGGGGTGTTCGCTGGCCACGTCCGGGAGATGCCCGCGCGAGCCGAACCGGTCCCATTCCCCCGCCTGCAGCCCATCGCAGCGCCCGCCCTGCCAGGTCAGCGCGCCGGGTTGTTTGTAGTCTAATAGACTACAAGTAACATCAGCACCTGTCCTCTGAAATCTCGGTTCAGGAAATCATTTGTAGTCTAATAGACTACAAACGGATTGGAGAGCAAAGCGGGTGGGCACGGCGGCGCGGGGGCGTCTCACGCGCCGCGGAGGATGTCGGCGAACTGGGTGCGGTCCACGTTGGCGCCGGAGGCGATCGCCACGATCGCGCCGTCGCCAGCAGGCACGCGGCCGTGCAGCGCCGCGGCGAGCGCGATGGCGCCGCCGGGCTCGAGCACGAGATGCAGGTGGTCGAAGGCGAGCCGCATCGCCGTGCGCACCTCGTCGTCGCTCGCCACCAAGCCGCGCACGCGACCGCGCATCACGGTGAAAGGCAGCTCCGCCGGGTAGAGCGCGGTGAGGGCGTCGCAGATCGTGGTCGCGCCGGGGGCGTTGCGCAGGCGATCGCCGGCGGCGAGCGAGCGCGTGACGTCGTCGAAGCCGACCGGTTCCACGGCGAAAAGCGGAGTCGCGGGACGCGTCTCGGCAATGATGGCGGTGATGCCGGCGGTCAGGCCGCCGCTGCCGCAGGGCACGACCAACGCGCCGATCGGCTCGGCATATTGTTCCAGCAACTCGGCGCCGACGGTGCCGTAGCCGGCGAGCACGTCGGTGTCGTTGCCGGGCGGGATGATCGTGCGTTGCTCGGCGCGGGCGATCTCCGCGGCCAGTTCCTCGCGCCGTCCGGGCACGGTGCGGTCGTAGAGCAGCAGCTCCGCCCCGAGTGCGCGGGTGCGGTCGCGTTTCACGGCGGGCGTATCATGCGGCACGATGATCTTGGCCGATACGCCCAGCGCCTGCGCCGCGGCGGCGACGGCCTGCGCGAAATTGCCGGTGGAATACGCCACGATGCCGCGCCGGCGCGCCTCGCGGTCGAGCAGGCGCAGGCGGTTCGCGGCGCCGCGGAATTTGTAGGAGCCCGTGTGTTGCAGCGTTTCGGCCTTCACGAGCAGGCGCGCACCGCACCGCTCGCTCAGTGCGGCGGACTCGAGCAGTGGCGTGCGCACCACCTGGTGCCGGATGGCGGCGAGGGCCGCCTGGACGTCGGCGGCGCGCGGCGGACGCAGGGGCGTGGTCATGGCCGGCGGGGTGAAGTCAAGGAGTCGTGCGCGGCGTGCCGGGGCGGACGAGCACGCGGCCGGCGCGTTCGCCGGTGAACCGGCCGTCGCGGATGGCGGCGCGGCCGTTCACCAGCACGTGCACCATGCCCTCGGCGAGCTGCTGCGGTTGTTCGTAAGTGGCGAGGTCGCGCACGCGTGCGGCGTCGAAGACCACGATGTCCGCCCACTGGCCCGGTTGCAGGCGGCCGCGGTCGCGCAGGCGGAACGCATTCGCCGACAGGCCGGTCATTGAGTGGATGGCTTGCTCAAGCGTGATGGTGCCGCGCTCGAAGACGTGGCGGCGGATCTTGCGCGGGAACGTGCCGTAGGAGCGTGGGTGGGGCACGCCTTCGCCCGGCGCTTCGAGCGAACCGTCGGAGGCGGTCATCGTCCAGGGCTGTTGCATGAAGCGGGCGATGTCCTCCTCGGCCATGGCGAACATGACGACGGCGGCGCCGCCGCCGCGGATCATCCGCACGGCCATCTCCACGGGGCTCACGCCGGCCTCGGCCGCGATGTCGGCGAGGCGGCGGCCTTCGTAGCGCGGCTCGGGCTCGAAGCGGCGGATCTGCATGTTCGCGGCGCCGTTGCGCTTGGCGAGATTCGCCTCCATGCCGGCGCGGATGGCCGGGCCTTCCACCGGGTCGTCGAGCCGGCGCAACAGCGCAGTCCGGCCGCCGGCCTGCGCGGCGGGCGGCACGAGCGCGGCGGTGATGCTGGTGGAGCCGGCGTCGTAGGGATATTGGTCGGCGTAGATCTCGAGTCCGGCGGCGCGTGCGGCGTCGATGCGGGCGACGATGTCGGCGGAGGCGCCCCAGACGTCCGGTCCGAGCGCCTTGAGGTGCGTGACGACGCCGGTGACGCCGGAGCGGCGCGACACCTCGATCAGTTCGTCCACGGCGGCGCGCAGGCCGATGCCGAAGTTGCCCTCGTCGCGGATGTGGCTGCTGTGAAAACCGTCGACCTCGGCCACGGGGCGGGCGAGCGCGACGAGTTCGTCGGTCGTGGAGTAGCTGCCGGGGGTGTAATAGGGGCCGCTGGACAAGCCGAAGGCGCCGGCGTCGAGCGCGGCGTGCACCAGCTGCGTCATGCGGGCCAGCTCGGCGTCGGTCGGGGCGCGGTTCTCCATCTCCATGACGGCCAGGCGCACGGCGTTGTGGCCGATCAGCTGCGCGACATTGATGCCCGGGCCGTGGCGTTCGAGCGCGGTGCGTTGCGCGCGGAGATCGACGGGGCCGCCGCCGTCGGGATTCACGAAGATCGTGGTGACGCCCTGAGCGAGTTGCGGTTCGGCGGCGGCGAGGCTCGCTTTCGCGAGTGCAGGGCCGGCGTGCGAATGGCCGTCGATGAAGCCCGGCGCGACGTAGAGGCCGGTGGCGTCGATCTCCTCGCGGGCGGTGCGGCCGGCGAGCGGTTCGACGGCGACGATGCGGCCGTCGCGGATGCCGATGTCGGCGCGGAACCACGGGGCGCCGCTGCCGTCGAGCACGCGACCGTGGCGGATGATGAGGTCGAATTCCGGGGCCGCGGGAGCGGCCAGGCCGCTGACGGCGGCGACGAGGGAGAACAGGGCAGGCAGCAGACGACGCGCGCGCATGATAGAGGATTTTTCAGCAACCCTCATGCCGCGCGACTTTTTTCACCTCTCCGGCGAAAGATGCGCAATGCCGCTTACGTGGTTTGACGAACGGGCGCGCTGCGAGGGTCGCGCTCGCGTGCTCGCATCTTCGCCGCGGAGAGCGCCGCTCAGTAGCCGGCGGCGTTGAGTCCGTGCTCAGCGGATCAGCTCGAGACGGGCGCGAAGGAAGCGACGGGCGGTGTCGAAATCGATCGTCCCGATGATTTCCTCCGGCGTCTCGATCACCACGATGCCGGCATCGGTCCACGTGATGAGATCGGTGCTGGTCTCGAAGCGCACGAGCACATCGCTCACGTGAGCCGCGCGGGGCACGGCGAGGGTGATTTCGCCGGCGAGGATCGATGGTGCGAAGACGGGAGAGGCGGACGCGGAGAGCGGATCGGTGCCGGCGAGATACTCGGCGAGGTTGCTGGCGCCGTCGTGGTCGGCATCCGCGGTTGCCTCGCCGTCGGCCGGGCGGGCGGAGAAGCGAGCGGCCCGCCAGTTGTCGTAGCCGCCGGCTTCGGCGGGCGCGGGCGCGGACTGCCAGATTTCTCCATTCGCCCCGACGCTGAGAAAAGTGGTGCCCACGGCGATGACGGCGTAGCGTTCGCCGAAAGCGGGGGCGCTGACCGCGTTCCAGTTGACGCCATCCTGGGACACGAGGCTGAGTGGCGCGGACGACTGGTTGCGATTGATGGCGGCCGCAAAGTAGAGGCCGTTGATGGTGGCGAAACCGGCGGCCTGGATCTCGAAAGCAGAGGCGGCGGTGAAGCGGCCGCCGCCATCGGTCGAATGGCGGATGCCGGTGTAGAAGCCGCTGACGAGAAAACGATCGCCGACATAATCGGCCGTGGAAAGCCCCTGCGTTGTGCCGAGCCCCGCACTGCGGTTCGTCCAAGTCTCGCCATTCGTCGACGTCAGCACCGTGCCGTCGATGGAGGAACTGTTGGCACCGACGGCAAGGAAGAGGCCTGCACCGAGAGTGACGGCATAGAGATGGTTGGTCGTGCCGGAGGAGATGGGCGTCCACGTGATGCCGTCGCCCGAGCGGTGGATGGTGCCGTCCAGTCCGACCGTGATGAATGCGCCGGCGCCATGGGTCACGGCCCGCAGTCCGGGGCCGGCGAACAGGCGACGCGTCCAGGCCAGTCCGTCGGTCGAGGTGTAGATCACGCCGCGCCAGGCGGAGACGCTGAAATCGTAGGTCTCGCCGACGGTCACGAAGAGGCAGGCGGCGTAATGCACTCCAAACAGATAGGTATTCGTAGCGAGGGTGCCGCCGGATGGCCAAGTTGCGCCTCCGTCGGTAGAGACGCGAAAAGTGCCGCTGTTGCCCCCGACTGCGACGAGTCGACCCGAAGGGGCGAGGACGACGTCGCGCAGGGTGACGTTGGTGCCTGAACTGCGCTGGGTCCAAACCGAAAGAGGCTCGGTGACGGTGATGATTTTTTCGATCGTGGCGAGGCCGCCGCGGGAGTCGGTGATGTGTAGTTTGACGGTGTAGGTGCCGCCGACGGCAAAGGTGTGGGAGGCACTGTTGCCTTCTTGATAGGCGGAGCCATCGCCGAAATCCCAGAGGTGGCGGAGCGGATCGCCATCGGGATCGGTCGAGGAGGAAGTGAAGGCGACGGGTTGGCGCGCGGCGGCGGTCGCAACCGATTGGAGCGTGATGGTCGTGGGAGGACGATTGCCGGTGACGAAGGGACCGCTGCGGCGAAACTCGCCGCCACTGCTTGAGCCGGAGTGGAACGCACCATCCGCGTAGACAAATGCGGAAGTGGCTGGGAACGGCGCGGCGGCGAGGGTGGAGGTCCACGTCAACCCGTCCATTGAGACGAGAAACGCCGGCGTGGTGACTGCGCCCGCATAGCGCATGGCGGTGGCGACGAGAATCCCGGGGCCGGCGGCGAGGCGCTGGATGCTGAAACCGGTGCTGTAGGGGGCGAACTTGGCCCGCGTCCAGGTCAGTCCGCCGTCGGTGGAGCGATCGATCGTGCCGGGCGTGGCGGCATACCAGATGCCGGCGACGTGCAGCACGTGGTTGAAGTAGTTTTGCGCGGCGGCGGGTGAGTTCTCCGACCAAGCGAGCCCGTCGGCGGAAGTGATGAGGCAGCGCTCTCCCGCCACCATGAAGAGGCCGCTGCCGTAAGCGATGGCTCGAAGCGCCGGGGCGCCGGCGGGCGCGGGCAGAATCGTCCACGTGGCTCCGGAGTCGCTGGAGCGGAGAAGTGTGCCACTGGCACCGACGGCGACGAAGGTCCCGTTGCCGTCCGCGGCGACGGCAGCGAGCTCGGCCACCGGTGCGGGCAGGGCGACCTTCTGCCAGGAACGCCCGTCGAGCGAGCGGTGGACGACGCCAAGCCAGCGCGAGGTGGAGAAGTCGTAGTCGATGCCGACGGCAACAAATGCCGCGGTATCGGCGGCGAAGGCATGCACACGATTGTTGTTCCCGAGAAAAACGCCGGACCAATTGGTGCGGTCGAGCGAGGCGTAGATGGATTGACTGCCGCCGAGAAAATGACGGCCGCGGAGGAAGGCGACGGCGTTGAAAGCTTGGGAAGGTGCCACCGTGGAGGTGTCCCACGTCAGCAGCGGGTCGGTGACGGTGATGGTTTTTTCGGTGGTGACGAGGCCGCCGCGGGAGTCGGTGATGTGTAGTTTGACGGTGTAGGTGCCGCCGACGGCAAAGGTGTGGGAGGCGGTGTTGCCTTCCTGATACGCGGAGCCGTCGCCGAAGTCCCAGAGGTGACGCAGGGAATCGCCATCGGGATCGGTTGCGGAGGAGGTGAAGGCGACGGGTTGGCGGGCGGCGGCAGTCGTAACCGATTGGAGCGTGATGGCCGCGGGAGAACGATTGCCGGTGACGAAGGACTCGCTGCGACGGAGGGAGCCGTCCGTGCCGGTGACAAATTGGAGGGCGCCGTCCGCGTAGGTGAGCGAACTCGTCGCTGGGATGGTGGTGCCGGGCGGAGTGGCTCCCCAAAACAGGCCATCCGTGGAGATGAGCCAGAAGGACGAACTGGTGGATCCTTCGTAGCGGATTGCGGTGGCGATGAGGATGCCCGGGCCGGCGGCGAGGCGTTGGATACTGAAGGAGCTGCCGGATAGGGCGAGGCTGGCTCGCGTCCAAGTCTGCCCACCGTCGGTGGATCGATGGATCGCGTTGAATGTGGCGGCATACCATACGCCGTCGGCATGGAGGAGGTGCATGACGGTGCCTTGTCCAATGGCAGCGGAGCGATCCGTCCACGTGAGGCCGTCGGTCGAGCTGAGGAGGGTATTGTTGTCGCCGGCGGTCATGAAAAGGCCAGCGCTGCAGGCGACGGTTCGAAGCGAAGGGGCGCCGGTAGGCGCGGGCAGAATCGTCCACGTGGCGCCGGAGTCACTGGAGCGCAGGAGCGTGCCGTTGTAGCCGACGGCGACGCATACGCCCGTGTCGCTCGCGGCAACGGAAGTGAGCTCGGCCACCTGCGCGGGAAGGGTGATTTGTTGCCATATCCGCCCATCGAGTGAGCGATTGATCGCTCCGATCCAGCGTGAGGTGGCGTAGTCGTAGTCCGCACCGACAGCGATGAACGCCGTGGTGTTGGCGGCGCAGGCGTTCATGCGGTTATTGTAACCGAGATTGGATACGGTCCAATTGACGCGATCGAGGGAGGAATAAATGGACGAACTCTGGAAGACAAAGTGGCGGCCGCGCAGGTAAGTGACGGCGCTCAGGTTGCCCGATGCGGCCACCGTGGAGGAGTTCCAGGTCAGAAGCGGGTCGGTCACAGTCACGGTGGCGGTGCGGGTGGTGACGCCGCCCTTGCGGTCGCTGATGCGCACGGAGATGTCGTAAGTGCCTCCCGTGTTCCACGAGTGGGTGCGCGTGGCGGCGCTGAGGGGGGCGGAACCATCGCCCAGCTCCCAGTCGTAGGCGAGCGGGTCCCCATTGGGATCGGTGGCGACCACGGTGAGCGTGGTCGGGGTGCGGGCGGCGGTGCTGGCTGGGGGCGAGAACGTGGCGCTCGGGGGTTGGTTCGCGGGGAAAGTGCCCAGCTCGACGTGCAAATCCATCCAGGCGTCGGCGCCGGATCCGCCGGTGGCCAGCGGCGTCAGATGCACGCCGGCAGTCGTGTCGGAATAAGTCACGCCGACGCGCAGCGCCGCGTCCGTGAGGCCCGCGGATGAATTGGGCGTGGGGTCGAGCAGCGCGGCGTTGTCGATGCCGGGTCTTTCCCAAGTGAGGTAGGCTCCTTGCGAAAGGAACGTGTTGCCGGGAATACCGGGACGGTAACCGACCCAGTAGTAGCCGACTTGGTAGGCGGTGGCGGAAGGGTCCTTGATGACGCGCAAACCGCGGAGCGTCCCGGTCGTGTCGGCGTGGTCGAAGCGGTGGAGGCGGTAGGTGCCGGAGCCGCGAACGTTCGCGTCGACCCAGCCGGACGAGGTGATCCAGTTGAGCGCGACCTTGGCTTGAGAATGGAAATGCCCTTCGGGCGGAGAGCCGGAGCCCATCACGTCGAAAGGATCGCCGTATTCGACCAGTTCACCGGTCCCCATGACGGAACCGTCCGACGTCTTCCACGCGTGGGCGTGGCCAATCCCGTAGTTGTGGCCGAATTCGTGCACGATCGTCTTGTCGGACGGATTGCCCTGCAGCCAATGACGGGAGCCTCCCATCGTCGCGAGCCCCGCGTAGACGATGCCGGAGGAGGCGCCGATGGACGGAAACTGCACGCCGATGATATCGTAGCCGTTGAGAGACTGCGCTCCGGCCAGCGCCCGGTAGGCGGCGAGAGCGTCGTCGTAAAGCAGGAAGCTGTTGGTTTTGTAGGCGGTGCTGGCCTGTGGCAGGCGCACGATCATCGAGCTGACGCCGGTCGTCACCGTGGTCTTGCCATACGACATCTCTCGCAGGCTGGACGCGACCCGAGTGTTGATTTGCTCGGACAGCGACGCCTGCGACAAAGAGCCCGGCGCATCGGAGAAATCGGCCCGGATGAAGAACACGTTCTTTGGTGTCTCGGTCCACGCCGAGGCGGCCGTGTCGACCGCTGCTGCTGCCGCGGTCCAGTCGAAGCCCGCCGACGGGTCGCTCGGATAAGGCAGGGCGAGCGCGAGGGCGGAGCCGCCCTGCGGACCCGGACGGAGATCGAGTGTAGCGAGACGTTGATTGAAGGCCTCGGCGCTTGCGTGGTCGGCGAAGAGCAGGCGGCGGTTGCCGGCGAGTGCGACCACCGGCGAGGTGCCGAGCGGCGCTCCAGTGGAGAAATCGCGGGCCGGATCGGGTTGGCCGAGCGGCAGGTGGGCAAACAGCGCGGCATCTTCCGGCGAAAGCAGGGCGAGCGGCGTATCCGCGACGACGGCTTGATCGCCGAGCAGAATGCCGTGGACCGGGCGCGATGCACGGGAGCTTGCGCTGACGTGAGGTCCCGCGGCGAAGGCTGAGTAGGTGCGCTCGCCGTGGCGCAGGACGACGAGCGTGCGAGCCTCCGTTGCGCCGCAGACGGGAATGACGTCGAGCGCTGCGATGGCGGCGAAAGGCTGCTCGTAGTATTCCCGCAAGGCCTCGGGCAGGGCTGCGTATTGGGCGAACGAGATGGACTCCGCGAGGGCCCGGGCCGGATCGCTGGCCATCAGGCGGCGCAACCGTTCCTGACGGCTGCGGGCGGCGGCGATGACTGAGACGGAGGCTTTCTCGTTGGTGGGACCGGCGCTCGACGGGGTGGCCTCGGCCGACCTGTGGGGGCGGCGCGCAGCGAGCTGAGCGGTCGTTGGGCCGCCCGGTGTGAGCAGCAGCCAAAACGCGAGGGTGACGACAAGCAGCGCAACGAGAGGCGCAAGGCGGCGCAAGGACATGGAGAAAAATCAGGGCCGGATATCGCTCCGGTCCGTCCAGGACGGTGGTTGACCCGGAGCGAGCGATGAGACTGTCCGCGGGCTCTTGTTCCAGGCAACGGGCAGCGGCCAGTGCTCTGGCAAAATCCGATCGAGGCGATGACTCCCGCGCGACATCCGATGGGGCGTGATTACAACACGATGTGTGGCGACCGCGCAACGCGTGATCGCGTGCACCGCCACGCCATTAGCCGCACCGCGCCGCTCAGTAGCCGGCGGCGGCGTTGGTGCGGCGCGGGTCGGCCCAGCCGCGCTTCACGCCGCCGGGGAGGAACTCGATGGCGTTGACGCCGCCGAAATGCTCCGGGTCGTCCTCGATGCGCGGATTCCAGCCGAGCTGCCGCAGCGCCTCCGCCGTGGGCACGGGGAGGGAATACTCGAACTCGAGCTTGTTGCGGGCGTCGTCGGCGGAAGCGGGGCGCACGACGTGGAAGCGCGTGTCGCCGATCGCCTCGCCCACGGAGCGGTTGAACGCGAGGTAATCCAACAGCACCTGCAGCACGCCGATCGGGATGCGTTGTCCGCCGGGCACGCCGACGGCGAGGACGGGCTCGCCGCCGCGCAGCACGAGTGTCGGCGACGTGGTGCTGCGGCCGCGGCGTCCGGGCGCCACGTAGTTGGGCGACTTGCGGTCGCCGTAAGTGAGGGAGTTCATCCAGTTGTTCAGCACCACGCCGGTGCCGTGCGCGACGATGCCGGATCCGAAATGATAGCCGGTGGACTGCGTGATGCAGGCGATGTTGCCTTCCGCGTCAGCCACGGCGAAGTGCGTCGTGGAACTGGCCTGGCCCTCGTCCTCCATCGCGGTGGAGACGTGCACCAGCGGGCGTCCGGGCGTGGTGAGCGCGCTGCGCAGGAGCGTGGTCGTCTCGGGTCCGGTGAGGCGGCGGTAACGTTCCCAAGTGTCGGGCACGTCGCCGATTTCGGCCTGCACGAGCGGGTAGAGGCGTTGCACGACGCGGGCCACGCGATCGAGGTTGCGCGGGTCGCGGAGCGTCTCGCCGGGCCAGGTCGCGCCTTCGAGTGCCTGCATGGCGAGCTGGAGCATCGTGCCGCCGCTGAAGGGTGGAGGACTGGTGAAGATCTCTGCGTCGCCCCACGTGAAGCGCGCGGCCTCGGAAAACTCCGAACGATAGTGCGCGAGGTCCTCGAGCGTCATCGTGCCGCCTCCGGCGCGGACGGAGGCGACGATCGCCTCCGCCACCGGTCCGCGGTAAAAACCTTCCGGACCCTTTTGCGCGAAGAGTTCCAGCGTGGCGGCGAGATCGGGGTTCGCCAGGCGCGTGCCGGCAACGGGCAGTTTGCCGCGAGGGAGGTAGAGCCGGCCGATCTCGGCGAAACGCCGGAGCTTCTTCTCCTGACTTTGGAAGAATTTGACCGAGAGCGGCAGCACGAGGAAGCCCTCGCGCGCGAGCTTGATGGCGGGCCGGGCGTTGTCGGCCCACGGCAGCCGGCCCCAACGCCGGTGCGCATCATGCAGCGCGGCGGGCAACCCGGGCACGCAGACCGCGGTGGCGCCGATGGAGCGGCCCGCGCTGGGGAGCTTGCGGTAGGCGTCGACGTCGAGTGCGCGGCTCACCGACTCGACGCCGTGCACGACCGAGACGCGCTTCGTCGCGGCCTCGTAATAGACGATGACGATGCGCCCGCCGAGGCCCGAGCCGTAGGGCTCCGCCACGCCGAGCGCCAGCGATACGGCGACGGCGGCATCCATCGCCGAGCCGCCCGCGCGCAGCATCTGCACGCCGGCCTCGGTCGCTTCCGGATGTCCGGCGACGACCATGCCGTGCGGCGCATCGACGGGCTCCAGCCGGTGCGTGGCCGAGGCGTGGAGCGCGACCGGCAGCGCGGTGGAGCAAATGACAACGCCGGCAAGGGCGACGCGGGGCAGGGCGGCAAGAAGGCTCATGGGTAATGGCGCGAAAAGGTGACCGGTTGAAAAGTTAGCAATGTGCATGCCACGGCGCAATGCGTTCATGCCTCGCACCGCGCCGGCGCGGCGGCGCGCGCTCAGCGGAAAGCCTGCGGATCGATCCCGTGGCGGCGCACGAGGCGGAAGTAGTTCGAGCGGTCCGTGCCCGCGAGCGTGGCCGCCCGCGACATGTTGCCGCGCGCCTGACGCAGGGTGCGCTCGAGGTATTCCTTCTCGAACGCCGCGCGCGCCTCCGCCAGCGGCAACAGCGGGGCGTGCTCACCGACGAGCGATGGGCGCGTGGTGTGGAAGATCTTCGGCGGCAGCGCGGCGACGTCGATGACCTCGCCCGCGTGCAGCACGGCGAGCCGCTCGACGAAATGCTCCAGCTCGCGAACGTTGCCCGGCCACGGGTAGCGCTGCATCCAGTCGAGCGCCTCCGGCGTGAAGCGCTTCGGCGCGGCGCCCGGCGTGGCGAAACGCCGGAGGAAATGCTCCGCCAGCAACGGCACGTCGCCGGCACGCTTGCGCAGCGGCGGCAGCGTGATGCTGATCACGTGCAGCCGGTAGAAGAGATCCTCGCGGAAGCGGCCTTCCTCGGCCTCCTTCTGCAGGTCGCGGTTGGTCGCGGCGATGACCCGCGCGCGGGATTGCAGCGTGGCGGAGCCGCCGACGCGGCTGAAGCGTCCGCTTTGCAGCACGCGCAGGAGCTTCGCCTGCACGGCGTAGCTGGTCTCGCCGATCTCATCGAGAAACAGCGTGCCGGCGCCGGCCTCCTCGAAGCGTCCCTGCCGGCGCTCGGTCGCGCCGGTGAACGCGCCGCGCTCGTGGCCGAAGAGTTCGCTCTCGAGCAGGTTCTCGGGAATGGCGGCGCAGTTGACCTCGACGAACGGCTCCCGGTGGCGCGGGCTCGCGGCGTGCAGCGCCTGCGCGATCAGCTGCTTGCCCGTGCCCGTCTCGCCGAGGATGAGCACGCGGCTGTCGCTGCGCGCCACGGCATCGACCATGTCGAAGATGGCCTTCATCTCCGGTGATTGCGTGATGTAGTTGGCGGGCGCGGCCAGCGGCTCGGCGACGCGGGCCTCGCTCGCGGCGAAGATCTTCTGCACGCGCGCGCGGAGCTCCGCTGGCGCGACGGGCCGATCCATGTAGTCCGAGGCGCCGAGGCGCGTGGCCTCGATGGCGGTCGTCTCGTTGCCCCGGGCCGTGAGCATCAGGATCGGCACGGGGTTGCCCTGCCCGCGGATGCGGCGGATGACGTCGAAGCCGCTCAGCTCCTTCATCGCCAGGCCGGTGATCACAAGGTCGTAGTCGGAGCGGTTGGTCCGCAACAGCCGCACGGCGCGCAGCGGGCTCGTGCAGATTGCCACGCTTTCGCAGACCGGCCGCACGGCGGCGCGGAGTTCCTGACAAAGCGGGGCAAGATCGTCGACGATCAGGACACGGCGGGGCATGGTTGCCGTATCCACAACGCCCGGATGCGATTTGGCAACACCGTGGGCGGCCGGTGACGGGGTTCGTTCGTCCGCCCGCCCGCCGCGGCGGTGTGTTACGACGCAACGCGGGATTGACGGCGCGCTCGCCGCGACTTTGGCTGCCCTTGCCTGTAGGGGTGTCCTCCGCGGAGGGCTGAGATTGCGGCACGACCGGCTGCTCGACCCTTGGAACCTGAACGGATCATGCCGACGAAGGAAACAGCAGGCGCCGCGATGAGCGCCAAGGGGTTGCTTCGGAGCGGTGCCCCTTCAACGGGAGTCCGATTTGGGTCGGGCATCCAACAACGATGCAACTCCCGACACGAATCCTCTCCATCACGCTCGCGCTGACGGCTCTCGCCGCCGCGCGCGCCCAGACCGGCGCCTCGCGCCCCGCGGACACACCGCCGGCTGCGCCTCCTGCCGCGGGCGACCCGTCGCCCGACCTCGTCCGCCTCGCGCCGCTGCGCGTGACGGCCGATCTCTGGGAAACCCCGCTCGACCGCATCCCGGCCAGCGTCTCCGTCTATGACGAGAACGCGCTGCGCGCCGCCTCCGTGCGGCACTTCGGCGATCTCGTCGACCAGATCCCGAACCTCACCTGGACCGGCGGCACGTCGCGTCCGCGCTATTTTCAGATCCGCGGCATCGGCGAGAACTCGCAATTCGAGGGCGAGACGCCCGATTCGACCGTGCGCTTCGTCGTCGACGATCTCGACTTCACCGGCCTCGGCACGCTCGGCAGCACCTTCGACGTGCGCCAAGTCGAGGTGTTACGCGGCCCGCAGGCCGGCGCCTTCGGGGCCAACGCCGCGGGCGGCGTCGTGCGTCTCGTGAGCCACGCGCCCACGCCTTACTGGACCGGCCAGGTCGAAGCCTCGGCCGGCGGCGACGATCTGCGCTCCGGCGCTGTCGCGCTCGGCGGCCCGCTTCTCGCCGCCACACCCGATAAGTTGATGATGCGCCTCGCCGTGCAGCAGCACCGCAGCGACGGCTTCCGCCGCAACCTCACGCTCGATCGCGACACGAACGCGCGCGACGAACTCACCGCGCGCCTGCGCCTGACCTTCAACCCGAACGATGCCTGGCGTTGGGAAGCAGCGGTGCTGTTCTCCGATTTCGCCAACGGCTACGACGAGTTCGCGCTCGATAACAACGGCGAGTTCACCTTCAGCGATCAGCCCGGCCGCGACGAGCAGCGCTCCACCGCCGCCAGCCTCCGCGGCACCTACCGCGGCTGGAGCGGCGTCCGCCTCAGCACCGTGACGAGCGCGGCGTGGATCGACTCCGCCTACAGCTACGACGACGACTGGACCGCGGCTTCCTACGAGGGCTTCAGCGACCTCAACCGCGAGCGCACGGCGTGGAACCAGGAACTGCGCCTCGACTCCGAGGCCGGCGCGCGCGCCCTCGGCTGGATCGACCGCTGGACGCTCGGGGCGTTCTTCGCCCGCATCGACGAGACGAGCGCCTACACCAACGAGGACCCCGGCAACATCCGCGGCCTGCGCACGACCTACGTTTCCGACAACGCCGCGCTCTTCGGTCAGATCGCGCACGACTTCACGCCGCGCACACGCGCGATCCTCGGCCTGCGCGCCGAACACATCGACCTGCACGGCACCGGCACGAAGACGCGCTACCGCAAGGGCCCGGGCACGTTCGATCCCGTGGTGGTCACGCAGCCGCGCTTCGACGACACGCTCGTCGGCGGCAAGCTCACGCTCGAGCACGCGCTGACGGAACGGCACCACGCGTTCGCCTCCGTGACGCGCGGCTACAAGGCCGGTGGCATCAACGTCGACGCGCGCATCGACACCGCCGTCGATCCGCTGACCTACGCCACCGAGACGCTCTTGAACTACGAGCTCGGTCTCCGCGGCCACTGGCTCGAGCAGCGCCTCACGGGCGAGTTCACGGTCTTCCACCTCGAACGCCGCGACACGCAGGTGCGCGACTCCGCCGGCTTCGGCGGCAGCTACCGTTTCTTCACCGACAACGCTGCGGCCGCGCACGTCACCGGCCTCGAGGCCTCGGGCAGCTTCGCGCTCACGCGCGCGTGGACGCTGCACGGCACACTCGCGCTGATGGACTCCGAGCTGGAGGCCGCGACGATCTCCAACGGCAACCCCGTCGGCGGCCGCCGCCTCGCCAACACGCCTCGCTACGGCTACACGCTCGGCGCGCGCTACCGCGCGGAGCAGGGCTTCTTCGGCAGCGCGGAACTGGTCGCGCGCGGGCAGCAGTTCGATTCGAACAACCAGAACGAGGCGCGCCGCCCGTTCCAGGTCATCAACGCCACGCTCGGCTACGCGTGGGGCGATTGGACGATCACGGTCTGGGCGCGCAACCTGCTCGACGAGGAATACGACAAGCGCGTCTATTTCTTCGGCAACGAAGATCCGAACTACATCGAGACCCGCTACGAGAACCGCGCCGACCCGCGCCAGATCGGCGTGACGGCGGCGTGGCGTTGGTGAATGCACCGGCCGCGCGGCGGGAAAAGCCGCGCGGCTGCGTTCGTGCGATCAGCGGGCTTCGATCCGAACTTCGGCGGGAGCGAGGCCCTCGCCCTCGACGCGGAGCGTGATCTCGCCGCCCGCGCCGGCGTGTGGACGCACGATCGCGAGCGCGAGGCCGTTGAAGGCGTTGCGCTCGGCGCTGCCGAAGGCGCGGTGATCGGTCGCGTCGCCGTTGTCGGTGGCGACGAGATCGGCCGGTCCGGTGACGGAGAATTTCAGGAGCGGCTTCGTGCGCGGGACCATCCGGCCGTGCGCGTCGACGATCTCGACCTTCACGAACGCGAGGTCGCTGCCGTCGGCCCGCAGCTGCGCGCGGTCGCTCGTGGCGCGCAGCGCGGTGGCGGCACCGGTGGTGCGCTGGACGGCTTCGGCCCAGGGCTGGCCGTTCTTGTAGGTGACGACCTTCAACTCGCCGGGTTCGTAGACGGTGTCGTCCCAACGGAAACGGTATTCGAGCGGGCCGCGCTTTTTGCGGCCGAGCGAGCGGCCGTTGAGGAAGAGCTCGGCCTCGTCGCCGCTGCTGTAAACGTGCACGGGCGTGACTTGGCCGATGCGCTCGGGCCAGTTCCAGTGCGGCAGGAGGTGCGCCATTGGCAGATCGGGCCGCCAGCGGGCCTGATAGATATAGTAGCGGTCCTTCGGAAAACCGGCGAGGTCGACGATGCCGAAGTAGCTGCTGCGCGAGGGCACGCGGATCTTGCCGAGCGCGGCGAGTTCCGCAGCGATGCGCGCCTGCTGCTCGAGCGAACTGAAGTTGAGCAGGTTGGTGGTGTCGCGGTTGAAGGGCGTGGGCTCGCCGAGGTAGTCGAAGCCGGTCCACACGAACTCGCCGAGCGCGCCCGGGTGTTCGTCGAGCGCCTTCCATTCGACGTCCGGCGGCCAGGCCCAAGGCGGAGCGGTGAGGTCGTAGCTGCTGACTTGGAAATCCTGCGCGCCGTCGGCCTTCGTCTTGGGCAGCGGGAAGAAATACTCGCCGCGCGAGCTGACGGTGGAGGCCGTCTCCGCGCCCATGAACACGAGGTGCGGGTGGCGGGCGCTGAAGCGGGCGTATTCGGCGGGCTTGTAGTTGAAGCCCACGATGTCGAGCACCTGCTCGAAACCGGAATAGGCGGCGCGGACGCTGTTCATGCCGGCCGTGATCGCGCGGGTGCGGTCCTCCTCGCGGACGATGGCGGCGAGGTGCGCGGCGAGTTTCCAGCCCTCGGGGTCGTTGAGTTCCACGACTTCGTTGCCGATGCTCCACTGGATGACGCTCGGGTGGTTGCGGTCGCGACGGATCATGGCCCGGATGTCGCGCTCGTGCCAGTCGTCGAAGAGGCGGCTGTAGTCGTCGGGCTTCTTGCCCGCGCGCCACGCGTCGAACGGCTCCACCATGACGAGGAAGCCCATACGGTCGCAGAGCTCGAGCAGCTCGGGCGCGGGCGGGTTGTGCGAGGTGCGGATGGCATTGGCGCCCATCGCCTGGAGGATCTCCAGCTGGCGCTCCATCGCGCGGACGTTGAAGGCGGCGCCGAGGGCGCCGAGATCGTGGTGCAGGCAGACGCCGCGGATCGGCACGTGCTCGCCGTTGAGCAGGAACCCGCGCTCCGGATCGATCGCGAGCGTGCGGATACCGAACGGCGTGGCCACGACGTCAGCCACGGCGCCGTCGCGGAGCACGCGCACCTCGGCGACGTAACGGTGGCGCGCGGCGAGGCTCCAGAGTCGCGGCGCGTCGAGTTCCAAGGTCACCGCGGCATGCGCGGAGCGACCGGCGGGCAGCGCGACGGGCAGGGCTTCGGCCTGCGTCAGCGCCGGGCCGGTGGCGCGGCCTTCGGCGTCGGCGGCGAAGAGAGTAACTTGGGGGCGCAGGTCGGCCTTGGCGGCGGAGGCGTTGTCGAGCGTGACGGCCACGTGCACGAGCGCGGACTCGGCGGTGACTTGCGGCGTGGTGACGTGCACGCCCCAGTGCGCGACGGCGGTGGGCGAGGTTTTTGTCAGCCAGACGTGACGGTAAAGGCCGGAGCCCGGATACCAGCGCGACGACTCGGCGGGATTGTGCAGGCGGATCGCGATGACGTTGTCCTCGCCGGGACGAAGATAAGGCGTGAGATCCACGCGCCACGAGGAATAGCCGTAGGCCCAGCCGCCCGCGAGGTGGCCGTTGCACCATACGAGCGCGTAGGCCATGGCGCCGTCGACCTCGAGGTGGATGCGGCGGCCGGCGTCGCTGGCGGGGAGGGAGAATTTCTTCCGATACCAGCCGGTGCCGGCCCACGGGAGTTTGCCGGTGGGGCCGGGCAGGTCCTGATCGAACGCGGACTCGACGCCCCAGTCATGCGGCAGCGTGAGCGAGCGCCACGCGGCGTCGTCGAACTCGGGCTTGGCGAACGTGAGCCATTTCAGGTCGGGCGCGGGCGGCGGCGGGTTGGGTTGGGGCGGGCGGTAATTGAGCAGGTGGTCGCCGGTGGCGAGCATGGCGGCCTTCACGCGTTCGTATTGCAGCGCCTCGCCGGCGGTCGGGTCTTCGCCGAGGTGGAATTTCCAGCCGGCGTTGAAGGGGGCGCGTTCGCGCGGGGCCGTATCCGCGGCCCAAGCCGCACCGGTTGCCGTGAGAAAGAGAAGACCGAAACGAAGGACGCGGAGCAGGGGCGGGGTGGGGCGGCTCATGAGGGAGCCAGTGTGCGCGACTTTGCGTCGTCGCGCCATTCCCTCATTCGGGTGAACTGCACCGAGGCCGCGCTCAGGCTTCGAGCTCGGTGGCGATCTCGGCGACTTGGCGGGAGTAGGTGACACCGCTCTCGGGCGGGAAGTTTTTCAGGCCGTCGGCGCGCAGCGCGGGGGCGTGGTCGCGGACGTAGGTGTCGAAGGCCTTGCGCGAAGGGAACACGTATTGCGTCTCCACGACGGCCGCGCCTTCGACTGGCTCAGGGCTTCCGGGGGCGGTGTCGCTTTCGCGGTCGGGCAGGACGATGCGCACAGCAGTGGCGCCGCCCTTCATCACCTCGGCGACGTGGTGCGGCGTGAGCCAGGAGAGGAAACGGCCGCGCACATGGGCATTCGGGCAGGAGGCGCGGACGGTGTAGAGGATCGCGGGCATGAGGGTGAAATTGGCGTCGCAAAAGCGGGGAGCCAAGGACGTTTGCGGTCACAGGCGCCGTCGCGCCGTAGGCGGTGAGCTTGCTCGCGCAGATCGGGCCATGGCGCGACCAAGGTCGCTGCCTACGCGGGGCGGGTGCGGGGCGGACATGAAAAAGGCGGGGTCGCAGGGACCCCGCCTTGAAAAGCGGATTGGCGTGGGACGCGGCTTATTTCGCCGCGGGGGCGGCACCGGGGACGGTGCCGGCTTTGATCAGGAACATTTCGTCGGGGTTGAGGTGTTTCTTGATCGCGCCGTTCACCTGCTCGACCGTCAGCGAACGGACGATCTGCGGGTAGCGGTCGATCCAGCCGAGGTCCTTGCCGCGGTGGAGCGTGGTGAGGAGCGTCTGCGTGAGACCTTCGGTGGTGGAGAGGCCGACCTGGAAGGAGCCGACGAGGTTGTCCTGCCGGCGCGCGAGCTCGTCCGCGGTGACGCCGTCCTGATACCAAGTGTTGAGCTGGCGCTTGGCGGAGGCGATGCCCTTCTCGAGGAGCGCGGGCGCGAAGGTGGCGGTGATCTTCCAGTCGCCGTCGGCGAAGGTGTCGTTGCCGAGCGAGGCGCCGATGCCGTAGGTGAGGCCTTCCTTGTCGCGCACGTTGGCCATGAGGCGGCCGGTGAAGCCGCTGCCGAGGATGGCGGTGCCGGCACGCAGGGCGATGTTGTCGGTCTCGCCGTAACGCATGCCGGTGGACTGGCCGATGACGATGTTGACGGAGGTCTTGCCGGGCATGAACACGGTCTGCTCCTTGGCGGCGTCGGTGGGCGCGTTCTTCGGCGTGGACAGCGGCGGGGTGCCGCCGGACCAGCCGGCGAAGGATTTGGCGAGTTCGCCTTGGAGCGCGGTCACGTCGAGGTCACCGGCGGCGACGAGCGTGAGGTGAGCGGGGCCGTAGTGCTCAGCGTGGAATTTCTTCAGGTCCTCAAGCTTGGCGTTCTGCGTGGCGGCGATGCGTTGCTCGATGGTGGCGTTGTGGTTCGGGTGGCCGGGGCTGAAGGCGGCGCGGGAGAACTCGTCGGTGGCGCGGAAGTCCGTGCTCTCGAGCGCACGCTGGAGGCCGCCGGCGGTCTGCTGCTTGAGGCGGTTGAATTCCTCCTCGGTGAACGCAGGTTCGCGGAGCTGCTCGGCGAGGAGCGAGACGACGAGCGGCACGTCCTTGGCGAGGCAGCGGGCGCTGAACTCGACCATGTGCGAGCCGACGCTGAAGTTGATGGAGGCGCCGACGGCTTCGAGCTGGTCGGCGATCTCGTTCTTGGTGTGCTTGGTGGTGCCGCGTTCGAGCATGCCGCCGACGAGGGTGGGGAGCATGACGTTGTCGGCGGGGGCCTTGTTGTCACCGGCGGGGAGCGAGCCGCGCAGGTAGACGACGTCCTTCACGCCGGTCTTGTAGGCGACGACGTCGAGGCCGGCGATGCGCGTGCGCGTGACGCCGTCGGCGATCTGCGCGTGGGCGGTGGCGCCGAGGACGGAGGACAGAAGACCGAGGACGGAGAAGAGAAGGGCTTTGCGTTTCATGGGAGCAAGTGCGGGAGGTTTCACTTGGCGGCGGCGGGAGCCGGGGCGGCGCCGGGGAGGATGGGCACGAACCAGCCGGTGGTGCTCTGGTCGATGTTGAAGTATTTGTTGGCGGCGGCCTGCACGGAGGCGGGCGTCACGGCTTTATATTTGTCGCCGATCTGGACGAAGTTCTGCCAGTCGCCGACGGCGATGTGCTCGTTGATCTGGCCGGCGAGGGCGAAGGAGCCGTCGCGCTGGAAGGCGAGATCGGTGAGGAGCTTGGCGACGGCGGCGTCGACTTCCTGTTGCGTGACGCCGTCCTGCTTCAGCTTCTCGATCTCCTCGAGGGCGATCTTCTCGACGGCGTCGTGGGTGGCGCCGGGGGCGAGCGCGGCGAAGAGGATGCACATGGACGGGTCCTTGAAGTAGCCGTTGAAGGCGGCGACGTTGGTGGTGAGGCCCTTGTCGGTGAGTGCGCGGTAGAGGCGGGAGTTGGGGCCGTCGGTGAGGATCTGACCGAGGATCTCGACGGAGACCCAGTCTTGGTGGAGCGCGGCGGGGTTCTTGTAGCCGAGGGCGACGACGCCGAGCTGGCCGGCGCGTTTGACGGTGACGCGGCGCGGGCCGGTCTGCTCGGGCTCCTCGGTGTAGATTTCGGCAATGGGCTTGGGGGAGCGCGGGATGGGGCCGTAGAATTTGGCGATGAGGGCGAGCGCCTCCTCGGTCTGGAAGTCGCCGATGACGGTGACGGTGGCGTTGTCGGGCCAGTAGAAAGTGTCGTAGAACTCCTTCAACTTCTCGATCGGCACGCGTTCGATGTCGCTGCGGTGGCCGATGGTGGAATGGTGGTAGGGGTGAGCGACGAAGGCGGCCTGCATGATCTCCTTGATGAGGGACTGGAAGGGCGAGTTCTCGCCGCGCTCGAATTCGTTGCGCACGACGGTCATCTCGGGGCGGCGGTCCTCGTCGCGGAGCCAGAGGTTGCGCATGCGGTCGGCCTCCACCTCGACGACCATGGCGAGGTGCTCCTTGCCAAGGGTCTGGTAATAGTTGGTGCGGTCGAGCCAGGTGGTGGCGTTGTAGAGCGCGCCGGTGCGTTCGAGGAGCTGGTCGACGCCGGTGCCCTTGGCGCGGTTGAACTTCTCGGTGCCCTTGAACATGAGGTGCTCGAGCAGGTGCGTGGCGCCGGTGGTGCCGGTGACCTCGTTGCGGGAGCCGACGCGGTAGGTCACCATGAAGGTGAGCACCGGCGCGGAGTGCTCGGGCATGAGGAGGACTTGCAGGCCGTTGGCATCGAGGCGGTATTCGTGGATGCCGCCGAGGGATTTGACGTGGCTGAAACCTTCCGGCGTCGGCGTCGCGGCGGTCAGCGCGAGACCCGACGTGAGGGCCAGCAGGGTGAGGACGAGGCGTTTCATGGTTGCGAAAAAGGGTGGTGGACGGGGACTCGGCGCGCGGAGGGATTGGGATGGGCGGACGGCGCGGCGGGTTGAACGGAAACCACTGACGGCGCGGGCGCAACCGCGCAGCGGCAAAGCGGCAGGCGCCGGAAATTGTGCGTTGTGCCGCGAAATGCCTGCGGCCAGCCTGCGCGCCTCCTTACCCCCCGTCATGATGTCCTTCCGCCAGTCCTATGTCGGAGCCGGCCGTGCGCCGTGGTTCCGTTTCGCGGCCTTGGTCTGGATCGGTGCCCTCGCATCGATACTCGTCGCCGCGCCTCCGGTCTCCACCACGCCTATCGAGGGCCTGCGCGACGCGAGCCCGCGCACGCACGCGCTGGTCGGGGCGCGCATCGTCGTCGCGCCGGGTCAAGTGATCGAGCGCGGCACGCTCGTGCTGCGCGACGGCGTGGTGGCCGCGGTCGGGGCCGAACTCGCCGTGCCCGCCGATGCGCGGGTCTGGGATGTGGCCGGCGCGACGGTTTATCCGGGCTTCATCGAGAGCCATGCGACGGTCTTCCTGCCCGAGGCGATGAAGCCCGCCGTGTCCACGCGCGGCGCGCTCTCCGCCGGCACCGCCGCGCGCGAGGAACCGGCCGGCGGCACGCGCGCTTGGAATCCGCGCATCACGCCGCAACGCAGCGCCGAGCGGGCGCTGACCGCCGATGCGAAGGCTGCGGAAAAGTTGCGCGGTCTCGGCTTCACCGTCGCGCACGTCGTGCCGGCGCGCGGCATCTTCCGCGGTCAGACCAGCCTCGTCGCGCTCAGCGGCGCGCCTTTCAACAGCAGCGTGGTGCGCCCGGTCGTGGCACAGAGCGCGGGCTTCGAGTTCGGCGCGTTCCCCGGCGGCGGCGACGTGCGTTACCCGACCTCGCTCATGGGCGCGATCGCGCTCATGCGGCAGACCTTGCTCGACGCCCGCTGGTATCAGGTGGTGCAGGCTGAGCACGCGCGCCAGCCCGCCGGCGCCGCGCGCCCCGAAACGAACGAGGCGCTCGCCGCCCTCGCGCCGGTCGTGCGTGGCGAGCAAACGCTGTTCGTGCAGCTCGAGGACGAGCTCGATGTGGAGCGCGCGCAGAAGATCGCCGCCGAGTTCGGGCTTCGGCTCGCCTTGCGCGGCACGGGCACGGAATACCGCGTGGCGGCCCAACTCGCCGCCGCGAAGACGCCGGTGGTCCTGCCGCTGAATTTTCCCGAAGCGCCCGAGGTCGAGACGCCCGAGAAGGCGGCCGACGTGATGCTCGACCAGTTGCAACACTGGGAGCTCGCCCCGTCCAATCCCGCGCGCCTCGCCACCGCGGGTGTGCCGGTCGCATTCACGGCGACCGGGCTGCGCAAGGAGAGCGATTTCTGGCCTCGCGTGCGCGACGCCGTGAAGCACGGCCTGCCCGCCGAGCAGGCGCTCGCCGCGCTCACCACGACGCCCGCGGAACTGCTCGGTGTCGCGGCGACGCATGGCACGCTCGAACCCGGTCGCGCGGCGCATGTCGTCGTCGCGAGCGGCGATCTCTTCACGCAGGACGATGCGGCGATCGAACTCGTGTTCGTCGACGGCGAACCCTTTGCGCAGGACGGTTGGCAACGCTACGATGCGCGCGGCACTTGGGCGCTGACGTGGAGCGGCGCGACCGGTCCGGCAGAAATCGTCATCCGCGGCGCCAAGCCCAACCGCGTCCGCGCCAAGGCCGGTGACAAGGACATCCCGGTCGCGGCGCAGAAGGACGGCGTGGTGCTCTTCGCCCCCGCGACGCTCTTCGGCGGCGATGAGGGCACCGTGCGTCTGAGCGCGCGCGGTTTCGGCGACGAGTTGGCCGGTGACGGCGCGCTGCCCGACGGGTCCGCGCTGCGCTGGACCGCGCGCCGCACCGGCCCCGCGCTGGTCGAATCCCCGAAGAAAACCCCGTCCGGCGAACGCACCAAGAAACCCGCCGCGGCGGAGAAAATCCTCGCGAGCACCGGCGTCTATCCCGCCGGCGCCTTCGGTCGCGCCGGCCTGCCCGCGCAGCCGGAGTGGGTGCTGGTGAAGAACGCCACGATCTGGACCAGCGCCGCCGCCGGCACGCTCGAACAGGCGGATCTGCTCGTGCACGCCGGCAAGATCGAGCGGGTGGGCCGCAACCTCGCCGCGCCCGCCGGCGCGCTCGTGATCGACGCCACCGGCAAGCACGTGACGCCGGGCCTCATCGATTGCCATTCGCACATCGCCATCCAGCGCGGCGTGAACGAGAGCGGCAGCTCCGTCACGGTCGAGGCGCGCGTCGAGGACGTGCTCGATCCGACCGACATCGACCTCTACCGCCAGCTCGCCGGCGGCGTCACCGCCTCCAATCTCCTCCACGGCTCCGCCAACGCCATGGGCGGCCAGAACGCCGTCATCAAGCTGCGCTGGGGCGTCACGCGCGCCTCCGATCTGCTCATCGCCGGCGCGAAGCCCGGCGTGAAATTCGCGCTCGGTGAGAATCCCGTGCGCGCCAACGGCTCTTCGTCCCGCTCGCGCTATCCGATCAGCCGCATGGGCATGCGCGAGACGTTCCTCGACACCTTCCGCCAAGCAGCCGACTACGCGCACGCGTGGGAGGAGTTCAATGCCGGCCGCGCACCGCTGCCGCCGCGGCGCGACCTGCGGCTCGACGCCGCACTCGAGATCGCGCGCGGCGACCGGGTGATCCACATCCATTCCTACCGGCTCGACGAGGTGCTCATGTTCATCCGCCTCGCCGAGGAGCTGCGGCTCCCCGTCGCCACCTTCCAACACATCCTCGAAGGCTACAAGGTCGCGCCCGAGATCGCCAAGCTCGGCGCCGGCGCGTCCGCCTTCGCCGATTGGTGGGCCTACAAGTTCGAGGTGATCGACGCCATCCCGCACGCCGGCGTGATGATGCACCGCGCGGGCGTGCTCACGTCGTTCAACTCCGACAACGCCGAGATGGCGCGCCGTCTCAACACCGAGGCCGCCAAGGCCGTGAAATACGGCGGCCTGCCGCCGGCGGAGGCGTTGAAGTTCGTGACGATCAACCCTGCGCAACAGCTCCGCCTCGACGACCGCATCGGCTCGCTCGAGCCGGGCAAGGACGCCGACTTCGTCATCTGGGACCGTGCGCCGCTCTCCAGCTTCGCGCGTCCCGAGCAGACTTGGATCGAAGGCCGCCGCTACTTCGACCTGCAGGAAGACGCCGCGCTGCGCACCGCCGCCGCCACCGAGCACGCCGCGCTCGTGCAGAAGGCGCTGCCGGCGCGCCAGCGCGCGCTCACCGGCGGCGAGCGCAGCGGGGCCGACGCCGATGGCGGCGATGGCCCGCCGCCCCTGCCGCCGACGCTGCGCGCGCTCGCGGAGTCACTTTATCACGAGACCGACGAATACCGCGCGATCTACCATCACGGCGACAACGTCCACAACTGCACCACCCACGCCGGAGGCCACCGATGAAAACCCGTCTCGCCCTTCTCCTCGCCGCGCTGGCGCTCGGCCACGCGGCCACCGCATCGACGATCATCCCTGCGCAACGTCCCGCCGCGCCCGTGCTCCTGCGCGGCGGCACCGTGCACACTGTCAGCGGCGGAGTCCTGCCGCTGACCGACCTGCTCATGGTCGACGGCCGGATCGCCGCGATCGGCCCCGGCCTCGCCGCGCCCACCGGCGCCGAGGTTGTCGATGTTGCGGGCCGGCACATTTATCCGGGCTTCATCTCCGCCAACTCGCAGCTCGGCCTCGCCGAGATCCTCTCCGTGCGCGCCACGGTCGACACCGCCGAGCTCGGCGCGGTCAATCCCAACGCCCACACGCTCGTCGCCGTGAATCCCGACAGCGAACTCATCCCCGTCGCGCGGCTCAACGGCGTGCTCACGGCCAACATCACGCCGCTCGCCGCGTCCGACGCCGGTCGCCCCGCTATCTTCGCCGGCACTTCCGCGACCGTGCGGCTCGACGGCTGGACCTGGGAGGACATGGCCCTGCGTCCCGCCACGGCTGTGCACATTTACTGGCCGTCGCTCGACATCAGTCGCAACCCACGCAACCCCCGCAGCCCCGACGAACAGCGCCGCGACATCGCCGAGCGCGTGAAGCTCATCCGCGACACCTTTGCCGCCGCGCGCGCCTACGCCGGGGCGAAATCCGCCGGCCGCACCGATACCGACCTGCGTCTTGAGGCGCTGCTGCCCGTGTTGCGCGGCGAGCGGAAGCTCTTCGTCCACGCGAACGCGCTCAACCAGATCAACGCCGCCCTCGACTGGGCCCGGGAGGAGAAACTGCCCATCACGCTCGTCGGCGGACGCGACGCGTGGCGCGTGGCCGACCACCTCCGCGAGGCCGGCGTCGGCGTCATCCTGTCCGGCACCTTCAACCTCCCGCCGCGCCGCGACGACGCCTACGACACCGCCTACGCCGCCCCCGCCAAGCTCCATGCTGCCGGCGTGAAGTTCTGCGTGGCGATGGGCACCGACGGCGCCAGCGAGCCCGGCAACGAGCGCAACCTGCCCTACGAAGCCGCGCTCGCCATCGGCTACGGCCTGCCCGCCGACGAGGCGCTGAAGGCCGTCACGCTTTACCCGGCGCAACTCCTCGGTCTCGAGGCAGAGCTCGGTTCGCTCGAAGTCGGCAAACGCGCCACGCTCATCGTCACCGACGGCGACGCGCTCGAAGTCACCTCGAACGTGCAGCAAGCCTACATCGACGGTGCGCGCCTCGACCTGCGCAGCCGCCAGACCGACCTGCACGAGAAATACAAACGCCGCCTCGGCCAGTGACGCGCCGTCCCAAGGCGGTGCGTGTGTGCGGTCAGTCATTGTAGGGCGGGGTCGCTGAACCCCGCCAATCCCTGCGTCGGTCGGCGGAAGGGTAGCGGCGCTCGTCCCGAGCGCCACATGCCCGATGGCCGTCGGGGACGACGACCGCTACCCACTAAGCGTCGGCTGTATTTTTGAAACGACCTGCGTGCGTTCCATCATTGGCGCGGTTTGGCGACCCCGCCCTAAAGATCCGCGCCGCGGAGCCGCCCGCCCTGCGCATATCTTGGCGCTGCGCTGCGCGTTTCAACAATGCGACCAAATCAAACGCCCTTGAGACAGGCATCGGCGTAGCATCGGCCCGCGCGACATGGCACGATGCCGGCACGAATCTCCCTCTGCTTCCGCCGCCCATGAACGCCCTGTCCCGCTCCTTCCTGCAACGCTCGCCCGCCCTGCCGCCCGGACTCCGGTGCGGTCCGCTCACCGCGTTCCCCGAGCGGATCGTCCAGTTCGGCGAGGGCAATTTCCTCCGCGCCTTCGCGGACGTGATGATCGACGAGCTCAACGGCCGCGGCCTGCTCGGCAGCAGCGTGCTCGTCGTGCAGCCGATCCGCCAGGGTCTCGCCGGGCTGCTCAACGCGCAGGACGGCCTCTACACCGCCCTGACCCGCGGCATGCAGAATGGCCAGGTCGTCGAGTCGCGCCGCATCGTCACCGCCGTCCGCCGCGCGCTCGATCCCTACGCGCAATGGGCCGAGCTCGTGCGCGCCTTCACGGGCGACGAGCTGCGCTTCGTGCTCTCCAACACCACCGAGGCCGGCATCGCCTACGTCGAGGAGCCGCTCACGCCCGGGCGTTGCCCGGAGTCGTTCCCCGCGAAGGTCGCGGCGCTGCTGCACGCGCGCTGGCAGGCCGGCGGCACGGCGGCGCGCGGACTCGTGTTCCTCCCCTGCGAACTCATCGAGCGCAACGGCACGCAGCTCCGCGCCGCGGTGCTGCGCCACGCCGCCGCCTGGCACTTGCCCGCGGCTTTCGTCGCGTGGGTCGAGCAGGCGAATCATTTTTGCAACACGCTCGTCGACCAGATCGTGCCCGGCTACCCGAAGACCGAGGCGGCCGAGCTCACGGCGCAACTCGGCTACGAGGACAAGCTGCTCGTCGCCGCGGAGCTGTTCCACCTCTGGGTCATCGAGGGCCCGGCGCACCTCGCCGCCGAGCTGCCCTTTGCGGCGGCCGGCCTCAACGTCGTGTGGACCGACGACCTCACGCCCTACCGCAACCGCAAGGTGCGCGTGCTCAACGGCGCGCACACCTCGTCCGTGCTCGCCGCCTACGCCGCCGGCGCCGTGACCGTGCGCGAGATGATGGAGGACGACCTGCTCGGCGCGTTCGTGCAGCGCGTGGTCTTCGACGAGATCGTGCCGCACGTCGCGCAGCCGCCGGCCGAGCGTGCCGCCTACGCCGAGGCCGTGCTGGAGCGTTTCCGCAATCCCTTCGTGCGCCACGAGCTGCTCTCCATCTCGCTCAACTCCGTCTCGAAGTGGAAGGTGCGCGTGCTGCCTTCGCTACTCGATCACGCCGCTGCCCGGGGCACGCCGCCGCCGCTGCTGGGCTTCTCGCTCGCGGCGCTGATCTGGTTCTACCGCGGCCAGCGCAACGCCGCCGGCTCCTACGAAGGTCGGCGCGACGGGGAAACTTATCCGCTGCGCGACGAAGCGCCGGTGCTCGAGTTCTTCGCCGCCGCCTGGGTCGACTGGGACCACGGCCGCGATTGGCGCGTGCTCGCCACGCAGGTGCTCAGCCGCCTCCAACTCTGGGAACGCGATCTCACGCAGATTCCCGGTTTGCTCGTGGCCGTGACGGAGGACCTCGCGACGATTCACGAGCAGGGCATGCGCGCGGCCATCGCCGCCGCGCTCGATCGCGCCTCGGCGGCCCAACCCGTCGGCTGATCCGGTCGGCCCCGTTCCCGTCGTTCGCGCCGCTTTTTCCACGCCATGCATTCCGGCATCCTCGTCATTCATCCCTCCGACAACGTCGCCATCGCCCTGCGTCCGCTGGCCGCCGGCACTGCCGTGAACGCTGACGGAGCCCGCATCACGCTCGTCGCCGACATTCCCTGCGGCCACAAGTTCGCGCGGCGTCCCATCGCCGCGGGCGAGGCCGTGCTCAAATTCGGCCAGCCCATCGGGCGGGCGACCGCCGACATCCCCGCCGGCGCCTGGGTGCACGTGCACAACGTGAAGACGACTCTCGAAGGCGTGCTCGACTACACCTATACGCCGCAGCCGCCCGCGCTGCTGCCGGAGCGCCCCGCGCTGACCTTCGATGGCTACGTGCGTCCCGACGGCGAGGTCGGCGTGCGCAACGAGCTCTGGATCATCCCGACCGTCGGCTGCGTGAACGAGATCGCGCAGCGCGTCGCCCGGGAGTTTCGCGAGCGAGGCCTGCCCGCGGGCGTCGATGGCGTGCACGCGTTCACGCATCCCTACGGCTGTTCGCAACTCGGCGCCGACCACGCGGCCACGCAGCAGATCCTCGCCGGCCTCGCGCGCCACCCGAACGCGGCCGGCGTGCTCGTCATCGGGCTCGGTTGCGAGAACAACACGATGGCGAGCTTCCGCCAGTTGCTGCCCGGCGTCGACTCGGGGCGCTACCGCTTCCTCGTCGTGCAGGAGGCGGCCGACGAGATTGCCGACGGCCTGCGTCTGCTCGGCGAGCTCGCGCAGGACGCCGCCCGGTGCCGGCGCGTGCCGTTGCCGCTCGCGCGCCTGCGCGTCGGGTTGAAGTGCGGCGGCTCGGACGGTTTTTCCGGCCTGACGGCGAATCCGCTCGTGGGCGCGTTTTCCGATCTGCTCGTCGCGCAAGGCGGCACGAGCGTGCTCACGGAGGTGCCGGAGATGTTCGGCGCCGAGGCGCTGTTCCTCAACCGCTGCGTGTCGCGGGCGGTGTTCGACGACTGCGTGGCGATGATCAATGGCTTCAAGGAATACTTCCAGCGCTACAACCAGGTCGTTTACGAGAACCCTTCGCCGGGCAACAAGGATGGCGGCATCACGACGTTGGAGGAAAAATCCCTCGGCTGCCTCCAAAAGGGTGGCACGAGCGGCGTCGTGGCGGTGCTGCCTTACGCCGGTCGCCTGCAGGAGCGCGGCCTGAATTTCCTCACCGGCCCCGGTAACGACATCGTCTCGCTTACCGCGCTCGCGGCGTCGGGGGCGCACCTCGCGCTCTTCACGACCGGGCGCGGCACGCCGCTCGGTGGCCCGGTGCCGACGGTGAAGATCGCCTCCAACTCCGCGCTCGCCGCCCGCAAGCCGGGCTGGATCGACTTCGACGCCGGCCGCCTGATCGACGGTGCCACGCTGCCCGCACTCGCCGAGGAGTTGCTGCAGCACGTCATCGCGCTCGCCAGCGGCCGCGCCCGCACGCGCAACGAGGAAAACGGTTTCCGCGAGATCGCGATCTTCAAGGACGGCGTGACGCTGTAGACGCGGCGCCGGTTAGCCTCGGCGACTCGGCAAAAGGGAAATGGTAGCGGCGCTCGTCCCGAGCGCCACGGTTGAGCAATGGCCGTCAGGGACGACGGCCGCTACCGGGGCAAAGCGGACTTCCCTCGCGCGCCGGCTTGTGGCTGACTCGCGCCCGCCAGCGTCGGGGCGGTTGTCCGCGGCGCTGGGACTTTCCCGCCCATGACTCCCCTCCGCTCCGTCTTCTCCCGCGTGCCGGCCGTGCTCGCGCTCGCGTTCGTTGGCATTGTCCTGGCCGCGCCGGCCGTGCTCGCCCAAGCGCGTCCTCTGACGCTCGATGATATTTTCAAGTTCAAGCGCGTGTCCGATCCGCAGGTGTCGCCCGACGGACGCCACGTGGTCTATGTGGTCAGCGAAGTGCTGTTCGACGAGAACCGCACGCAGTCCGATCTCTGGCTGGTCGAGACGACGACCGGCAGGGCCCGCGCGCTCACCAACACGCCGAAGAGCGAGAGTCATCCGCGCTGGTCGCCCGACGGGCAGTGGATCGCCTTCCAGTCGAACCGCGACGGCGACACGCAGATTTGGCTGCTGCCCTTCGCGGGTGGCGAGGCGCGCCGCCTCACGTCGCTCGCCACCGGGGCGGAGAATCCCGTCTGGTCGCCCGCGGGCGATCGCATCGCGTTCATCTCGGAGGTGTTTGCCGAATTTTCCGATAAGCCGTTCGCCGAGGCCGACCGCCTCAACCGCGAAAAGCTCGACGCGCGCGAGAAGAGCAAGGTGAAGGCGCGTGTCGTCACGCAGCTGCTCTATCGCCACTGGGATTCGTGGAACGATGGTCGCCGCAAGCACCTCTTCATCGTCGGCGTGCAGGACGGCGCCGCCACCGGCGAGCCGCGCAACGTCACGCCCGGCGACAACGATGCCGTGCCGACCTCGTCCACGTTCAGCTGCGGCGACGACTTCGCGTTCTCGCCCGACGGCCGGTCGATTGCCTTCACCGCGCCGCCGCTGCCGTTGCGCGAGCAGGCGTGGAGCACGAATCACGATCTCTGGCTCGTGGACCTTGCCACGCTCGCCAGGCGCCAGCTCACGACGAATCCCGGGGCGGATGGCGCGCCGCGTTTCTCGCCCGATGGCCGGCAACTCGCCTACCGTGCGCAGGCGCGCGGCGGGTTCGAGGCCGACAAATGGGAACTCCGCGTGCTCGACCTCGCCTCCGGCCAGCACCGCAGCCTTACCGTGGCGTGGGATCGTTCCGCCGAGGATTTCCTGTGGGCGCCCGACGGCAGCCGGATTTATTTCACCGCGCAGGAGGCCGGCGCCGAGCCGATCTGGTCCGTGGCGGCGGACGGCGAGAGCGCGCCGGTGCGGCACAACGGCGGCGGTGTCAGCGGCAGCCTGAGCCTCACGGCCGACGGCGGCGTGCTCGTGTTCAGCCACCACGACGCGACGCGGGCCGCCGAGGTGCGCGCGTTGAACCTCGCAGGCGGCGCCGATGCCAGCCAACCCCGCACGCTCACGAGCACCAACGCGGCGCTCGCGGCGAGCTTGCAGATGAACGCGCTGGAGAGCGTCACGGTGCCGGCGCCCGACGGCGCCGACGTGCAGATGTGGCTGCTCAAGCCGCCCGGCTTCGATGCGACGAAGAAATACCCGCTCGTGTTCTGGGTGCACGGCGGCCCGCAGGGTGCGTGGATGGACGCATGGGGTTACCGGTGGAATCCGCAGCTCTGGGCCGCACAGGGCTACGTCATCGCGCTGCCGAATCCGCGCGGTTCGACCGGTTTCGGGCAACGCTTCACCGATGAGATTTCGCGCGACTGGGGCGGGAAGGTGTTCGCCGACCTGATGGCGTGCATGGACTGGCTGGAAAAGCAGCCTTACATCGATGCGACGCGCGCCGCCGCGGCCGGGGCGAGCTACGGCGGCTACATGATGAACTGGTTCCAGGGACACACCGACCGCTTCCGCACGCTCATCACGCACTGCGGCGTCTATAACCTCGAGTCGATGTATGGCACGACAGAGGAAATCTGGTTCGCCGAGTGGGACAGCGGCGTGCCGTGGCGCGACGCCGACCAGCTCAAGTGGTCGCCGCACAAATACGCTGCGAATTTCAAGACCCCGAATCTGATCATCCACAACGATCTCGATTTCCGCGTGCCGCTGAGCGAGGGCATGCAACTTTTCACCGCGCTGCAGCGGCAAGGCGTGCCGTCGAAGCTCGTGATGTTCCCCGACGAAGGCCACTGGGTGAACAAGCCGCAGAACAGCCAGCTCTGGCACCGGGAGATTTTCGCGTGGCTGGCGGAGTATTTGCGTTGAGCGGAACGCATGCCGTGAGGAACCACGACCGAGCGCCCGCAAACACGCAGCCGGGGTGAACGCCGCCGCCCGGCTCGGCTTCCCTAACAACGAACTCCTGAAACACGGCCCCGCCGTCCCGATGGGTGCCGAGGCAATGGACGAGTGGGTGCCGTGAGGCTTAAAGCCCGCGCAGAGCCAGAAGCTCGTAGGTTGGGCGGCTCACGTTTCCGTGAGTTCTGAAACGCACGCGGCGCACGTGTGCCTCCGATGGTCTGTCGCACAGCGCCACCATGGACTGAGCTTGTTCGTCGGTGACCGAGTCGGCAAGGGCACCGGAAATCGGCAACGCTCCATCTGGAACGAAGTCGAATTTCCAAGATTCCAAAAGCACACCCCGAAAAACTCCGCGCAGGGTGACCTCGTCGGATTCCGGAATCGTCGCGGCCACTCTTGTCCGCGCAGCTTGCACCTGAGGGATCGACAATTGGGTTTCCCGTTGGCCGGAGCGGATCGTCACGGTCGCTTCCCGATTGGCCAGCGTGTCGAGAAATCGCCGCAGCGGGACGAGCACGCGAGGGTGGAATCGTTCCACACCTTGGGCGAAGGTGGCGTCTCCCGATGCAGCGGCTTCGACGAGCGTGGTCAATTCTTCCATCGCTTCGCCGACGTGCTGGGCGACGACGAAGTCCGCGGGCTGCGGTTGCGTCAATTTAAGTCCGAACGAGCCACGGGGCAGCGCGCTCAGGAACAGCCGCGATTCCTGCTCCCCTGGCCGTCGTCCTTCGCGACTCATGCCAGGAAAAAGGCGTCCGCTGTAGTGATTGCTGACCATGTCTTGGAAGGATTCGAGCACCGCACTGGCGAATTTGGCGTCGATCCCCAGCGAACCATCAACCGCGCGCCCGCCGAAGAGCAGTTCAGTTTCCGGCGCAGTGATCGTGGGCTCGCGCTCGAGTTGCTGTAATTCGTTCTCCTTCGCGGTAATTTTGCTGAGCAGAAGCGGTTTTTCGAACTCTTCGTCGGCGGCTGTTCCCAGCAGCAAGCGCAAGCCGGTCAGCTCGGCGCGACGTTCTTGAAGTTGACGCAGGGTGCTCATGGAAACACGAGGGTGCCGAGGTGCTGACAGGCCGCATTATCGCCCGCAACATCGTTTAGGTCTGCGCTTCGCCCTTTTCATCGCCCCGCACGTGAGCCTTCGCCCATTGGACAAACGTTCGAAGTGATTCGGAGCGGGGGTCGGTCATCGCAGAATGCGGTTTTGCTTTGGCGCCGGGGTGACGCGGGGGCCGTGATGATACGCGTTTCTTGGAGCGGTGTGACGGGCGGGGCATGGCAAAAGGAGTAATCCCTTGGCGTGGCCCCGCCGTGAGTGCGGGGTGTTGTCTCTCGCGGTGTCAGGGCTCGCAACGGGAAAGTGCGGCAAGGGGCGGTTCTTCGCCTCCGCTGGTTCCGGCGGACAGGGCGACCGGCCTTGAGCGAGGCTCCGGCGATTCAGGGGCCGACGATTTTCTGGCGGAGGTGCGTGTGGCGGAACTTCGACTCGGCGTTGCGGACGGCCATCGAGTAGGCGGCGGGCTCGCCGACGAGGAAGACCTTCTTCTTGCCGCGCGTGATGGCGGTGTAGACGAGGTTGCGCTGGAGCATCATGAAGTGCGCCTTGAGCAGCGGCACGATGACGACAGGATACTCGCTGCCCTGCGACTTGTGGATGCTGATGGCGTAGGCGAGCGCGACGTCACCGAACTCGCCGCGCTCGAAGACGTGCGACTCGCCGTCGAAATCGGCGATCAGCGTGCCCTTGGTGAGGTCGGTGCTGACGACGCGGCCGATGTCGCCGTTGAAGAGGCCCTTGTCGTAGTTGTTGCGGAGCTGGATGAGCTTGTCGCCGGGGCGATACTCGCCGCTGACGGCGCGCAGGCCCTTCTGGTGGGGGTTGAGTGCGGCCTGGAGGCGGGTGTTGAGGTTGCCGACGCCGACCGTGCCCTTGTGCATCGGGGCGAGCACCTGCACGTCGGTGATGGGGTTGAACCACTTGAAATGCGCCGGGATGAAGTGCGTGCAGAGCTCGACGATCTTGGCGAGGCAGTCCTCGGCGTCGGTTGCGGCGATGAAGTTGAGATCGCTCCACGTCTGCGCCTTGCCGACCTCGCCGAGCACGGGTGGCGGCTGGGCGACGCCTTCGTTGATGGCGTGCGCGGTGGTGACGATGGAGCTCTCCTTGCCCTGGCGATAGACGAAGGAGAGGCGGGTCACCGGCAAGGCCGGTGCCTCGGCGGGTGATGGGCGATGGGCAATGGGAGATGGGGTGGGGCCGCTCGCAACTAGCTCACTACTGACGGCGATGAGGTCCTTCAACACGTTGCCGGCGCCGACGCTGGGGAGCTGGTCGATGTCGCCGACGAGGAGCAGGTGCGCGCGGGCGGGCACGGCTTGCAACAGCGCGGCGGCGAGGCGGGTGTCGAGCATCGAGGCTTCGTCGACGATGAGGAAGTCGGTGGCGAGCGGGTGCGCCTCGTTCACCGTGAAGGCGCCGCGCTCGAACTTGAGCAGGCGGTGGATGGTGGAGGCGAAGCCGCCGGTGGTGCCCGCGAGGCGCTGGGCGGCGCGGCCGGTGGGGGCGGCGAGCGTGACGCGGACTTTCTTGGCCTTCAGGATGTCGACGAGCGCGCGGAGGATCGTGGTGTTGTGGGTGACGATGTAGTCGTCGGTGACATAGAGCCCGGATTTCGATTCGAGGCTGATGCACACGCATTCCTGCGGGCCCAGCGGCGTGACAGAGGCGATCCGCAGGCGGAGCGACAGGCGCCGCCGGGCGTGCGGACGCTCCGTCCTTTGCCGTTTGCGCGAGAGGTGGAACAGCGTGGCCGGTTCCGGGTGCTGTAGAAAGACCGTGTAGGCGTCGAGCCCCGCCCGGCGTTCGCCCCGGTGGGTGAAATGCGGTCGCTTCACTGCGCCGAGGGTGGCGATGGCGCCGAGGGACCAGGCCAGCCGCTGCACGTCCCGGGCGAGTTGAAACGAGGAGGTCGTGAAGGAGACCACGCCGAGGTGGTCCACGGTGCCGTCGGTGTCGAGGAGGCCGCGCAGCAGTTCGAGTCGTTGCTCAAGGGACGCCTCGAACAAGGAAGGCGGGATGAACTTGGCCTCCGAATTAACATTCAGCCCCCAGCCGACGATCGCATCGCGCAAGGGGTTGGCGTGACCTTTGCCGCGGGCGACCAACCGGTGCGTGAGCGTCGGCTTGCCGTGAAGCGTGACCGGTTTGAGGCGGATGCCCAAGGGAGCAAGCAGCCCGGCCACGTGGTCCAGCAATTCTGCGTCGGCCGAAGTCAGCAACACGGCCTCCTTGAGCCCGCCGTCTCCGATGAGTGCGCCCAGAACATACGGGGGCATGGCGATCGGCAGATCCGTGCCTTCGGGACGCGGCTGCAGCAAAGGCACGGCCATGCGCTCGCTCTCGGTGCGATCATCCGCGAGGCGTTGTTGCACGTAGCTCAGCGGGACCACGCGCCAGCCGCGGGAGCGAATCTTCTTCTTTTTGCCCGGATGCCAGACGGAGGTGCGGGTCCACAGTTTCCAGAGGTGGTCGGCACAGCATTCGCAGGAACGCCCGTCGGCGAAGGTGACACGGAACGTCGGCTTCACACCCTGCGGATGGATGCTGCGCACACGCACGACATCGCCCTCCGCGCCGACCACAAGGTCGCCGGGACGGAGGTCGCCGATGGCACGAAACCCTTCCGGCGTGAGCACCCGGGCGTGCAACGGCTGCGCTTTGCCGGTTCCCGGTCCGCCGGTGAGGATGGAGAACTTGTGCGTGAGGGCGTTTTTGATCGCGCTGGATTGGAGCGGGTGGAACGCGAAGCCGGCCTTGTCCTGCGCCCATTGCACGGCGGCGTCGACCTTGATGGCCGGGAGGCCGCTCGGCACGGCGGTGAGGCGGCGGACAGTGTCGGCGATTTTCTGTTCGGCGCGGGTGTTGAGCGGGAGCTGGATGGCCGCCGCGTTGCGCGCGGCGAGCTGAGCGCTGTGCTCTGAGGGCTCAGCGCCAGAAGGGCCGTGGGCGACGATGGCTTTTTGCGCGATGAGTGCGTCGATGCGGGCCTCGACGCGTTCGGCGGAGGTCTCGAGGAGTGTGGCGGTGTAGGTGACGAGCTCCTCGCGCGGGTAGGCCGTGTGGCCTTCCTCCTGCAGGGTCTCGAGCGCGTAGATGAGGCCGGCGTCGAGGCGGGGCGGGGCGTCGTTGGCGTAGCCGAGGTTGATGGCGATGCGGTCGGCGGTCTTGAAGCCGATGCCGTCGATCTCGCGCGCCATGCGATAGGGCTCGTGGGTGATGATCTGTTTCGCCTCGGGGCCGAACTGGTTGACGATCTTCACGCACTGCGAGGTCGTGACGCCGTAGGTCTGAAGGTAAATGTGCACCTCGCGCAGCGTGCGTTGCTCCTCCCACGCGGCCTTGATGGCGCCGGCGCGGACCTTGCCGATGCCGGGGACCTTGCGGAGCTTGCCGGACTCCTCGCTGAGCACGCGGAAGGTGTCCACGCCGAACGCGTCGACGATCTTGTTGGCGTAGACCTTGCCGATGCCGGGGACGAGGCCGGAGCCGAGGTATTTGCGGATGCCGTAAACGGAGGAAGGCAGCTCGCTCTTGTAGCCGGTGATCTTGAACTGCGCGCCGTGCTGCGCGTGCTTGGTCCACTCGCCGGTGAGCTGGAGCGTCTCGCCGCATTGCACGCCGGGCAGCGGACCGACGATGGTGACGAGCGACTTGCCCTCGGCGGGCGGGGCGGAGGCCGGATCGTCCGCGGCCTTGGCGTTCTCGGGGCGCAGCTCCGCGATGGTGTAGTGGTTCTCCTCGTTGAAAAAAATGATGCGTTCGAGGACGCCGGTGAGGGAGTTGGGAGAGGGCGCGGCCAAGCGGGTCCACGGTTATCCGTCGTGACGCCGCGGGCAAGCCCGGTCCTGAATCGCGGCCGAGGCGGTGCGGCGGACGGCGCGGGCGGGCTGGGGAAACAAGAAGCGCATTGCCGGGGTCGGCCGAGGCAGACAAGGTGCGCGGGCATGGAATCGCTCTCGTTGCTGCTGCCGATCATCCAGCTCGCCATCACGCCCGTGATCCTCGTGTCGGGCATGGGCGCGTTGATGATCGTGCTGACGAATCGCATGGGCCGCATCGTGGATCGCACGCGGCTCCTGGCGGAGAAGATCCCGGCGATGGAGGGGGACGAGCGCCGGCACCTGGAGGATCAGCTGGAGATCATGTGGCACCGCTCACTGCTGATCCGTCGCGCGGTGACGATGAACGGCCTGAGCATGTTGCTCTCGTGCCTGATGATCGTGGCGCTGTTTTGCGGCGCGATGCTGGAATGGGAAATGCGCGGCGTGGTCGTGACACTTTTCGGCGGGAGCCTCCTGATGCTCATCGGCTCGCTGGTGGTGTTCCTGCGCGACATCTTCTACGCCCTGCGCGCACTGCGGTTGCAGATCGACCGGGCGAAGACCCTGCACCGTTGAACGGGATCGGACAGCGCAACCTTTGACAGAAAATGCACACGCCCGGAGATTGCGGGCTGACGCTCTCAATCTAGCCTTCACCCCATGAATCCCAGCACGAGCGCGACCTTGCTCCAGATCATCCAGGCGGCGATCACGCCGGTCATCCTCATCTCGGGCACAGGCATGCTGCTGCTCACGCTGACAAACCGCATGGGCCGGGCCGTCGACCGCACGCGCGCGCTGGCCGGGCAGTTGCGCGGCTCCAAAGGCAGCGATGTCCGGCACGTCGAAGGCCAGTTGACGATGTTGCATCTGCGCACGCGGCTCATCCGCTGGTCGGTCATCTACGCCGTGGTGAGCATGCTGATCGAATGCCTGCTGGTGCTCGCGATCTTCGTCTCCGGGCGGCTGCAACTGCAGGCGGAGGCCGTGCTGCTGGGGCTTTTCCTGACCAGCATCGTGCTGCTGGTAGGTTCGCTGGTTTACTTCCTGCGCGACGTGGTGCTCTCGCTCGAGGCGCTGGACACCGAGGTGGCTTGGGCGCGCGAGGGGAAGTAGCCGGTGGGCGGGCAACGGGGGCGCCAACGGTAGGCCGCGACCTTGGTCGCGCCGCCAAGCGGTTATCCGGCAGATGGCGCTCGGGACGAGCGCCGCTACCTTGCGCGGAACGGCGATAAAACCCAAACGTGCTATACCCGCGCCAGCAACACCGGCGACATCGCAGCGAAGGACGCGAACACCTCCGTGGCGCCGTGTGCCCGCAGTTCCTCCGCCGTGTGCGTGCCGGTGGTGACGCCGAAGAAGACGAGGCCGGCCTGCTGCGCGGCGGCGAGGTCGTAGATCGAGTCGCCGACGAGCGCTGTGGTGGCGGCGGTGGCGCCGAGCGCGGCGAGGGCGTGGGCAGCGAACTCGGGTTGCGGTTTGAGCCAGGGCGTGTCGCCCGCTCCGAAGATGCCAGCCACGAGTGGCGTGACGCCGAGGTGGGCGCAGACCTCTCGCGCTGCATCGCCGCGCTTGTTGGTGAGAACGCCGCAGGTGACCCCGCGGGCGCGCAGGGCTTCCAGCAACTCGCGGGCACCGGGCAGGAGCGTGACGTCCTGGAGATTCGTGGCGCGCCAATGCGCGAGGTAGAGCGGCAGGATGCGCGCGACGTTCTCCGGGCCCGCGAGGGCGGCGATGGCGTCCTCCAAGCCGCGTCCGATGGCGTCGTGCACCTGTTGCATCGTCGGTTCCGGCAGGCCGATCTGACGCATTGCGTAGGCGTGGCAGCGGTGGATCGCGCCGAAATGGTCGAGCAGGGTGCCGTCGAGGTCGAAGAGGACAGTGCGGAGACGCATGGGAACGGGCCAGCATCGCGGTCGGTCCGCCGCCCGCGAGTCGGAAATGGCCGGTCGCGCGGGCGATCTCAGCGGCGAGCCTGACCTGCGGCACCGCTGAAGGCAGTCATCCGGTCGGACAAAAAGTTCTGGAGCCCGCCGGGTCGTGAGACGAGAGTGCCGGCATGTCCGAACCCAGCATCGTTCCCGCTCGCGCCGAGGCGCAGTTGGCCGATGGCGTCATGACCGTGGCGGTGGGCGGAGATTGGAAACTGACGGGGCGGCGACCGGATTGGCGTGATCTGGCGGCGCAGACGATGCAGGCGCACCCGGACGTGGCCGCGCCGCACACGATCCGTGTCGTTGGCGACGGGTTGGTGGATTGGGATAGCGCGCTGCCACTCTTCGTCCGTCACGCCCGCACGGGTGCGGAGTCGATCGGGGCGAAGTTCGAGACGGAGAACTTGCCGCCGGGCGCGGTGCAGTTGATGGATCTGCTGGTGCGCCGCGAGGCGGTGCACGCGGAGGCGAAGTTGCCGGACCTGTTCACCGCTGTGGGCGTCTTCACGCACCACCTGGCCGGCGAGGCGCGCGATCTCTCGCGGTTGGTGGGCGAATGCGTGTTCAGCTTCGGACGGTTCGTGCGCGGGCAGGCGCAGTTCCGTTGGCGCGATTGTCTTTTGGAGATGCAGCAGTGCGGCGCGCAGGCGCTGCCGATCGTGGGGCTGATCAGTTTCCTCGTCGGCATCATCCTCGCGTATCAGGGCGCGGTGCAGCTGCGGCAGTTTGGCGCGGACATCTACGTGGCCGACATGGTCGGCGTGGCGGTGGTGCGCGAGATGGGGCCGCTGATGGCGGCGATCGTGCTGGCCGGCCGCACGGGCGCGGCCTTCGCGGCGACGCTGGGCAATATGAAGGCGAACGAGGAGATCGACGCGCTCGACACCCTCGGCGTCTCGCCGATCGACTTTCTCGTCATGCCGCGGCTCGTGGCGCTGCTGGCGATGATGCCGTTGCTCGCGCTGTATTCCAACGTGCTCGGCATCTTCGGCGGGCTCGTCATTTCGCGCGCGATCCTCGACATCCCGGCATCGCTCTACTGGGCGGAGACGAAGACGATCGTGGACCTGTCGGACCTGTTCACCGGCCTGATCAAGGCCGGGGTGTTCGGCCTGCTCGTCGGCGTCTCGGGCTGCCTGCGCGGGTTGCAGGCGGAGCGCAGCGCCGCCGGCGTCGGCCGCGCGGCGACCGAGGCCGTGGTCACCGGCATCCTGCTCATCATCGTGAGCGACACGGTGTTCGCCGTGATCTTCAACATCCTCGGCTGGTGAGATGAGCGCGCCTACCGTCAGTCCCGCCACCGGCAAGTTCGCCATCGAGGTCGAGGGTCTCGAGGCGCGCTACGACGACCGTGTCATCCTGCAGAACGTCTCCTTCGCCGTGAAGCGCGGCGAGATCTTCTTCATCATCGGCGGCAGCGGTTGCGGCAAGAGCACGCTCCTGCGCAACATGATCGGCCTCGTGCCGCCGGCGAAGGGCAGCGTGCGTTACTTCGGGCGGGATTTCACCCATGCCGCGGCCGCCGAGCGCAAGGCGCTGCTGCGCACCTTCGGCGTGCTCTACCAGAGCGGCGCGCTGTGGAGCTCGATGACGCTACGCGAGAACGTGGCGCTGCCGCTGGAACTCTACACCGACCTCTCCCGCCGCGAGCGCGACGAGGTCGTCGCCCTCAAGCTCGCGCAGGTCGGCCTCGCCGGCTACGAGGATTACCTGCCCGCCGAGCTCTCCGGCGGCATGAAGAAACGCGCCGGCCTCGCCCGCGCGCTGGCGCTCGACCCGCAGATCGTGTTCTTCGACGAGCCCTCGGCCGGCCTTGATCCGATCACCTCGCTCAAGCTCGACGAACTCATCCTCCAACTGCGCGAGACGCTCGGCACCACCATCGTCGTCGTGTCGCACGAGCTCGCCAGCATCTTCGACATCGCCGATCGCGTGGTGATGCTGGAGAAGGAGACGCGCGGTCTCATCGCTGAGGGTGACCCCCGCCAGTTGCGCGACCGCAGCGAGGACCCGCGCGTGCGGGAGTTTTTGAATAGACGCGTGGCGTCGCTTGAAACAAAAGGAGACACCTCCGCGTGAAATCCCGCTTCAGTCCCGCCGTCGTCGGCATGTTCGTCCTAGGCGCCGTCCTGCTCGCGATGCTGGCATTCATCTCGTTCGGCGGGACGAATTTCTTCTCCAAGCCCACGCGCTTCGTCGTGTATTTCGACGAGTCCGTCAGCGGGCTCGATCCCGGTGCCGCGGTGAAGATCAACGGCGTCCGCATCGGCCGCGTGGCCGCGATCGCCGTGCGCTACGACACCGCCGCCCGCGCGGCGCAGGTGCAGACCATCTGCGAGGTCGACCGCAACGTCCTCATGGACGGCGATGGCAACACCATCGAGATCACCAATCCCGCCGAGCTCCGGAACCTCGTCGAGCGCGGTCTCCGGGCCCGTCTTACGCTGCAGGGCATCACCGGCCTCCTCTTCGTCGAGCTCAGCTTCGTCGACCCCCGCGAGTATCCCGACGCCCAGCCACGGCGCGCCGAGAGCTACCCTGTCGTGCCCGCGATCCCGTCGCCGATCTCGGAGTTGCAGAACAGCCTCGTCGAGATCGTCGCCGACATCAAACAGGCCAAGATCTCCGAGCTCAGCCGCGACCTGCGCACGCTCATCGGCACCACGAACCAGAAAATTTCCGAACTCGACGTGAAGGAACTCGGCGCGCGCATCACTGCGGCCGCCGCAGGCGTGGAGAATTTCGTCAACAATCCCGAGGCGCGCGGCGCCTTCGCCAATCTCAATCAGGCGATCGGCGAAATCCGCACGCTCGTCGCCAAGGTCGACGCGCAGGTCGGCCCCGTGAGCGACGAGTTCCGCCAGACGCTGACCGAGGCGCAGCAGGCGATCGAGTCGATCGACGGCGCCGCCGTGACCACGCGTCGTTTTGTGCAATCGCAGGGTTACCTCGGCGAGGATGTGGCGCGGGCGCTCCAGCAAGTCTCCGACGCCGCCGAGGCGATCCAGCGTCTCGCCGAGCTGATCGAGCGCAACCCGAACGCCCTGCTCGTCGGCCGCAAGCCCGCCGCCAACGCCAAGTGATCCGCCGACCATGAACGCCCCGCACCGTCCCTTCTCGTTTTCGCTCCGCCTCGCCGTCGGTTTGGTCGCGGTGGCGTTGCTCGCCGGCTGCAACCTGCTGCCGGAGGCGCAGCCGGACAACACGCGCCACTACGTGCTCGAGAGCGGCGTGGTTGCGCCCACCACCGGTCCGGCCGGCACGGTGCGGCTCGGACTGCGTCCCGTGGACGTGCCGGTGTATCTGCGGCAAAAATCCATCGTCATCCGCACCGGCGACAACGAGCTCGCCTACACGCCCGACGCCCGCTGGGCGGAGCCGATCGAGGCCGGCATCACCCGCCTGTTGCGGGAGCACCTCGCCGCGCGCGTCCGCGTGCTGGCGTATCCTTTCCCGGCGCAGTTGCCGCGCGACTACGATCTCACCGTGCGCATCCTCAACGCCGAGGGCGCGAAGGACGGTGTGCAATTTGTCGCGGTCTTCGAGCTGCTGCGCGTGGGCGACCGGCCGGAGATGGTTGTGCGCCGCGAGTTTCGCACCCGCGGTCGGTCGTGGAACGGCGACCACGGTCAACTCGCACGCGTGTTGAGCGATGCCGTGGCCGAGCTGGCCGACGAGATCGTCGCCGCCGTGCCGCCGCCGGAGAGTTAAGAAAATCGCCGCGGCGTGCCGCCGTGTTTTTCCACTGGCGGACCGGGCCGGGGCGATTACAGGTGGGTCATGCCTACCCCCGGAGCAGCGGCGAACTTCGCGGTGATCCAATTTTCCCTGGAAGTGGGGGAGGGCAACCGGCCTTCGCAGCGCGCCCACAACTGGGGCACGCACGTGTCGGTGGAAGACGCCTTCGCGCAGGCGCGCACCCTCGCGCACGGCGCGTGTGAGCGGTTGCGGATGGAGCGCAGCGGCCCAGCGCCGACCTTGCTCGACACCGAGTGGGGCTACGACCTGCGGCTCGGCGCGCTGACGGTGCACCGTTTCTGGGTGCACGAGAACATCCGCACGCAACGCCTGCTCGGCTGAGCGCGGCGGCTCTTTTTTGTCCTAATAATCCCCAGACGAAAGGCGCGGGTCGGGTGAGGTAGCGGCGGTCGTCCCGACCGCCACGAGGCGCGTGCGATGGCGGTCGGGACGACCGCCGCTACCTTGCGTCAAGGGGCGTCGGGAGAATTATTGAGAGATGCGCGGGCCGGGACTGCTCAGCGCAGGGCGCTCGCGATGCGGGCGAGGGCGGTCTCGACGTTGGCGCGGGAGTTGAAGGCGCTGATGCGCACGTGGCCTTCGCCGCACTTGCCGAAGCCGGCGCCGGGCGTGACGACGACCTGCGCCTTATTGAGCAGCAGATCGAAGAATTCCCAGGAATCGCGCTGCACGTTCACCCAGATGTAGGGCGCGTTGTCGCCGCCGATGCAGGCGAAGCCAAGTTTGCCCATCGCCTCGCGGATGAGCTTGGCGTTGCCGAGGTAGAACTCGGTGAGCGCGTGCGTCTGCGCCTGACCTTCCGGCGTGTAGACGGAGGCGGCGGCCTTCTGCACGGGGTAGGAGACGCCGTTGAACTTCGTCGTGTGGCGGCGGCTCCAGAGCGCGTGCACGCTGTGCTCGTGGCCGGCGGCGTCGCGCGCCTTGAGCGTCTTCGGGACGACGGTGTAGGCGCAGCGCAGGCCGGTGAAGCCGGCGAGCTTGGAGAAGCTGCGGAACTCGATGGCGACGTCGCGCGCGCCGGGGATCTCGTAGATCGAACGCGGGATGCCGGGCGTGCGGATGAAGGCCTCGTAGGCGGCGTCGAAGAGGATGAGTGCGCCGTGTTGCTTCGCGTAGGCGACCCAAGCCTCGAGCTGCGCGCGGGTGGCGATGGCGCCGGTGGGGTTGTTGGGGAAGCAGAGGTAGATCAGGTCGGCGGGCTCGGCGGGCGGCGCGGGCACGTAGCCGTTGGCAGCGGTGGAATCGAGATAAACGAGCCCGGTGTAGCGCCCGTCGGCGTTGGCGCCGGTGCGGCCGGCCATGACGTTGGTGTCGACGTAGACCGGATAGACGGGATCGGGGATCGCGATGCGGATGTCGCTGGCGAAGATTTCCTGAATGTTGGCGACGTCGCACTTGGAGCCGTCGGAGACAAAGATCTCGTCGGCTTCGACGGGGGCGCCCTTGGCGGTGAAATCGTGTTGGGCGATGGCTTCGCGGAGGAAGGCGTAGCCTTGCTCGGGGCCGTAGCCCTTGAACGTGGCGCGGTGCGCCATCTCGTCGGTCGCGGCGTGGAGGGCGGCGATGCAGACGGGCGGGAGCGGCTCGGTGACGTCGCCGATGCCGAGGCGGATGACGGGCTTGTCGGGGTGCGTCGCGACGTAAGCGGAGACGCGCTTGGCGATGTCGGCGAAAAGATAGGAAGCCTTGAGCTTCGAGTAGTGTTCGTTGAGGCGGATCATCGGTGGAAGGGAGCGGGCGGGAGGATAAGGGCGCGACGACCGGCGCGGGTGCCGGGCGAAGAGCGCTTGATAAAGCGGGTCGCGGCGGGTTAGTTCAAGTTCGTTCCCTGTATGCAAAAAATCGACACCATCGCGGCGATGCGGGAGGCCGCCGCCGGACTGCGGGCCAATGGACGGCGCATCGCGCTGATCCCCACGCTGGGGGCCTTGCACGCGGGGCACGTCAGCCTGATACGGCTGGCGCGGGAGCGCGGCGAGGAGGTGGTGCTGTCGGCCTTCGTCAACCCGCTGCAATTCGGGGCGAGCGAGGACTTCGGCAAATACCCGCGGTCGCCGGCCGCCGACGCCGCGCTGGCCGAGCGCGAAGGCGTGGCGGTGCTCTTCACGCCGACCGCCGAGGAGATGTTTCCGAAGCATTTTTCGACCACCGTCGCGGAGGACCGCGTGAGCAAGCCGCTGTGCGGCATCTCGCGCCCGGCGTTGTTTCGCGGCGTGCTGACCTGCTGGCTGAAGCTGTTGCACATCGTGCAGCCGCAGGCGCTCGTGCTGGGTGAGAAGGATCCGCAGCAGGTCGCCGTCGTGCGCAAGATGCTGGCCGATCTCTCGCTGCCGGTGGAGATCGTCACCGGGCCGACGGTGCGCGATGCGGACGGTCTGGCCCTGAGCGCGCGCAACGCCTACCTCATGCCCACGCAGCGCGAGGAGGCGCTGGCGGTGCACCAGGCGCTGAGCCGGGCGCGGGAGATGGTCGCCAGCGGCGTCCGCAGCGCGGACCGCATCGTCGCCGAGGCCACGCACATCATCGGGCAGAAACGCCGCCTGCGCATCATCTACATCGCCGTGGTGAATCGCGACACGATGGAGGCGATGCGCGAAGTCGTGCCGGGACAATGCCTCATGGCCGTCGCCTTCTGGGTCGATGAGGTGCGGTTGACCGACAACATCTCGCTCTGACGCGCACCCGAGTCAGCGAGCGCGGATGGAGTCGCGGTCCACCCGGGCGGCGCGAAAAAACCGGACGGAAGCGCGGGTGCGGAGCGGCTCCGGGATTGAATTTTCTCCGCGCGCGTGTGTGCTCGCGCCTGTGAATCCCCCGTTCCCCGCCAAGCCCCGCATCGCGATCGTGGGCGCCGGCGCGCTCGGCACGTATTACGGAGCCTTGCTCGCGAAGTCCGGCCACGACGTCCATTTTCTCGCCCGCACCGGCCGCGCCGCCTTGCTCGCGCGCGGCATCCGGATCAAGACCCCGTCCGCACGCATTCACGTGCGCAAAGTGCAGGCCTACGGTTCGACGGAGGAGATCGGACCCTGCGATCTGGTGATCGTGGCGCTCAAGGCGACGGCAAACGACCAGCTGCGCCGGCTGCTGCCGCCGCTGCTGCACGAGAACACCGTCGTGCTCACGCTGCAGAACGGTCTCGGCGTGGAGGAACCCGTGGCGGAGGTCGTCGGCGCGGCGCGCACCGCCGGAGCGATCTGCTACATCGGCGCCACGCGCACGGCGCCGGGCGTGGTGGAGTGTCTGTTCCCCGGCCTGATGGCTATCGGCGAATTCGGCCGCACGAAGGACGAGCGCACACAGGCGATCGTCGCGCTCTTCAACCGCGCCGGCGTCAAGTGCGAGGCGCACGACAACCTCGAGGAGCAGCGCTGGCGCAAGCTGGTGTGGAACGTCCCCTTCAACGGCATCGCGATCGCCGCCGGCGGCATCACGACCGACCTCATCATGGCCGACGAGGGCCTGCGCGCGCTCGCGCGGCGTCTGATGGAGGAGATTGTGGAGGCGGCCGCGAAGTTCGGGCACGTGATCCCGCGCTCCTTCGTCGAGCTGCAGTTCGAGCGCACGGAGAAGATCGGGCGTTACCGTCCGTCGAGCCTGATCGATTGCGAGGAAGGCCGCGAGGTGGAGATCGAGGAGATTTGGGGCGAGCCCGTGCGCCGCGCCAAATCCGTCGGCGCCGCCGTGCCGCGCCTAGAGATGCTCTACTGGCTCATCCGCCACAAGCTCGCCGCGCGCAAGCCGGCGAAGCGCCGCCGCTGAGCGGGGGCGGTGGGCGAATGCTGGGTTGCCTGCCCGGGCGCGGCGCAGCAAGCTGCGCCCGCTTTTTCCCATGGCGCAACCTTCCTCCTCGAAATTCGAGCCGTTCATCCCGGCCTCGGCCGTCATCCCTGAGTTCACGTTGCGCGCCGTGCTGACCGGCGCCGTGCTGGGCATCGTCTTCGGCGCGTCGTCGCTCTATCTCGTGCTGAAGGTCGGCCTGACCGTCAGCGCGTCGATCCCCGTGGCGGTGATCTCGCTGACGCTGTGGCGCGCTCTCTCGAAAGTGGGCCTGCGCGACGCGACGATCCTCGAGCACAACATCGCACAGACCGCCGGCTCGGCGGGCGAGTCGATCGCCTTCGGCGTCGGCGCGACGATGCCGGCGATCATGATCCTCGGCTTCGACCTCGAGGTCGCGCGCGTGATGCTGGTGGCGCTGCTGGGCGGATTGCTCGGCATCCTCATGATGATCCCGTTGCGCCGCGCGCTGATCGTGAAGGAGCACGGCGTGTTGAAGTATCCGGAAGGCACGGCCTGCGCGGCGGTGTTGAAGGCGAGTGTCGACGAGGTTTCGCGGCAGGCGGCCTCGCCCAGCGCGCGAGCGGAGATGGTGGCGGCGGAAGCGGCCGGTCTGGGCAAGTCGCCGGGCGCGAAGGTGGTGTTCGCGGGCTTTTTCATCGGCTTGTTCTACAAGATCGCCATGGCGGCGCTGAAGGGATGGAAGGACATCCCCGAAAAAGTGTTCGGCGCGCCGCTTAAGGGCGGCTCCGTCGGCGCGGAAATCTCGCCTGAGCTCGTGGGCGTGGGTTACGTGATCGGGCCGCGGATCGCGGCCATCATGTGCGGCGGCGGCGTGCTGTCGTTCCTCGTGCTGATCCCGTTGATCAAATTCTTCGGCGACGGCGTGCCGGTGCCGATCGCGCCGGGCACGGTGCCGATTGCGGACATGGATCCCTACGACATCCGCCGCGCCTACATCCTCTACATTGGCGCGGGCGCGGTGACGGCGGGCGGCATCATCAGCCTCATCCAGGCGCTGCCGACCATCTGGCACAGCTTCGTGGCCGGCGTGCGCGACGTGCGGGCGGCGCAGGGCGACACCCCGGCGGCGGACGCCGTGCCGCGCACGGAGCGGGATCTGCCGCTGAAATTCATCGGCATCGGCATCGTGGTGCTGATGACCTGCATCGTGCTGGCCAAGCCCCTGCAGATGAACCTGCTCGGCGCGGCGCTGATCGTGCTGTTCGGCTTTCTCTTCGTGACGGTCTCGTCGCGGCTCACGGGCGAGATCGGTTCCTCGTCTAACCCGATCTCGGGCATGACGGTGGCCACGCTGCTGTTCGTGTGCCTGATCTTCCTGCTCATCGGCTGGAGCACGCCCGCCTACTACGTGACGGCGCTCTCGGTCGGCGCGATCGTGTGCATCGCGGCTTCGAACGGCGGCACGACCTCGCAGGATCTGAAGACGGGCTTCCTCGTCGGCGGCACGCCGAAGCTGCAGCAATACGCGATCCTCGTCGGCGCGTTCGCCTCGGCGTTGTTGCTCGGACCGATCCTGCTGCGGTTGAACGACGCCGCGACGGTCTATGTGCCGGCGGCGCAGGTGGCCCCGGCCGGCCTGCAGGCGAAGGTCGCGTCGGTCGGCGCGCTCGAGCGCGAGGCGTTGCAGGGACCGCAGGCGCGCGACGATGCGGCGGAGTATTTTGTCTGGCACAAGCAGGACGACGTGGGCGGCCCGGCGGGCAAGTATTTCGTCAACGAGCGCGGCGAGGCCGTGTGGTTCGTCGATCCCGGCATCAATGGCGCCTACAGCGAGCGGCCAGATGGCACGAAGGTGCAGAAGTTCGCCGCCCCGCAGGCGCGCCTCGTTTCCTACATCATCAAGGGCATCCTCGACCAACAGCTCCCGTGGGCGCTGGTGCTGCTCGGCGTCATGATCGCAGTGGTGCTGCAGATGAGCTTCGTGCCGGCGCTGGCGTTCGCCGTCGGCGTTTACATCCCGCTGGCCGCGTCGACGCCGATCCTCGTCGGCGGCTTCATCCGCTGGCTGGTCGACCGCCGCACGCGCCGGAAGGCGGCCTACGCGGCGATGAACGACGAGCAGTTCACCGCCGAGAGCGACAAGAGTCCGGGCGTGCTGCTCGCCTCCGGCTACATCGCCGGCGGCGCCATTGCGGGCATCGCGATCGCGTTCTTCGCGGGCGTGTTGAGCGACTTCGATGCGGCGGTGACGGCGTGGTCTGCGGCGAACAACCCGTTCTACGGTGGCGCCTACGCGGACTTGCTGGCGCTTATTCCGTTCGCGGCGATCTGCGTGTTCCTCTACCTCGTCGCGCGCGAGCGGTTGCTGAAACCGAAGCAGTGAACGCCGCCGCGCCCCGCCGCCTGTTGATACTGCCGTCATGACGCCCGCCCCGTGGGTGAACTTCCTGCGCCGCCTCGGCTGGCCGCCGTGGTTCTACGTCGCCATCGGCGGCGCGGCGCTCGTGGTGCAGCTCGTGCCGGCCTGGCGCGAGCCGCTCATCTACCAACGCGACGCGATCGGCGCGGGTGAGCTGTGGCGCATCTGGACGGGGCACCTGGTGCATTTCGGGTGGATGCATTTCATCGCCGACGCCGGGCTGCTCATGATCCTCGGTTGGACGCTCGGGCAACGCTTCCGCACGGCGAGCTGGCTCGCGCTGACGGTGCAGCCTGCGCTCATCAGCGCGGCGATCTACTGGCTCGATCCGCAGATGCAGCGCTACGCCGGACTCAGCGCGGTCAACCTCGGGTTGCTCCTGCTGCTCGCCGTGCGCGGCTGGCAGGGCAACTGGCGCGACTGGTTCTGGCCGGCGGTCGTCGTCATCTACGTCGTGGAACTCGTTTACGAGATCACGCGCGGCGGGCAGGGCGGCGGTTTCATCGCCTTCGACGACCCGACGGTGAAAGTCGCCACGAGCGCCCACCTCGCCGCCACGGCGTATGCGTTGATCGCGTGGGGCGTGGGAGCCTGGGTGGAGCGCAAAGCCAAGTCAGCGCGGTCTTTGCGGAGTTGATCGGCTCTCGGCGGCAGACTGATCTGCCCGGCCGGTCGCAGGCGCGTTCCTCGGTGCGGCGCGACGGGGAACCGCTTTCTTTTGAATAGCGACAACTTTTCCCGCGTCTCAGGGTCAAACTCCAACCGAGATCACCCCATGAAAAAGCTGTTCCTCCTGTCCGGTATTTTTTCCCTCTCGTTGTGGACGTGGGCGGAGGAGCCGGCTCCTCCGCCGGAGCGGGTGCCGTTGACCGTCGCTCAAATCGAGGAACTGGTTGCGCCCATCGCGTTGTATCCGGATCCGCTCGTGGCGATCATCCTGCCGGCGGCGACGCAGCCGGCGGACATCGTGCTGGCGGCGCGTTACCTCGAACGCGGAGGCGAACTCGAGGCGGTCGACGCCGAGCCGTGGGACGACAGCGTGAAGGCGCTCGCGCGTTACCGCGAAGTCATCGACTATCTCGATGAGAACCTCGAATGGACGCGCACGCTGGGCGAGGCATTCCTCGACCAACGGGAACAGGTGATGACCGCCGTGCAAACGCTGCGGACGCGCGCTCGCGCGAACGGGCTGCTCTCCAGCACGGCGGAACAGGACGTGCTCGTGGAGGCGGATGAGATTCGCATCGTGCCCGCGCAGCCGACGGTGATCTATGTGCCGCGCTACGATCCCGAGGTGCTCTACGTAACGCACGTCACGACGTTCTGGCCGCGGCCGTTCCTCACTTTCGGCATCGGCTACAGCATCGGTTGGTGGCTGAGCTTCGATTGCGACTGGCGCTACCGCACCGTGCACGTCGTGCACCGGCCCGCGCATTGGTATTATCGCCCTGATTGGCGCATCCGTTATTCGCACCAGCATCCGCATCCGGATTATCGTTGGACGCATTGGCAACCGCGCCATCCGCGTCCGCCGCACCATCACGTGCGCCCGGTCGGGCCGGTGGTGTTGCGTCCCAACCGCGATTGGGAAGCCGCGCGCCAGTCCCGGTTACAAGCCCAGCCGTCGCGCGGCGGCGACGAGCGGCGTCGCCCGGATCGGGGTGTGCGCCCAGAATCTCCATCTCCGCGGCATCAGCCCGGGCAGGTGAATCCGCGTCCGGGACAGGATCGTCCGCGCGGTCCGGCGCTGCGGCCCGGCACGCCCGCGCCCGAGGTCGGTCGCGAGACACGCACGCCGCCGCCGCGCGTCAATCCGACCGCGACGCCGGGCCCGCGCGTTCCGCGGGTCGAGGGCGCGGACACCCGGCGGCATCAGGGGCCGCGCGCGGATCAGCCTGCGACAGCGAACAATTCAGGGCAGGTCGGCAATCCCGTGCGCCCGGGCAATCCGCCGCCCGTCCGCGATGCGGGGCGCGTCGTGAATCCTCCGCGCTCCGACAACCCGGCTCCGCGGGTTTCCGCACCGCCGGCTCCTCCGGCCGAACGTCCGCGGGCGCAGCCCGAGCGCACCCCGCGGAACGAGCGCAACGAGCGCGAGGCCGACGCCGATGCGTCGCCGCGCCGCATGCAGCGCCAGCTCAACTGAGCGCGTCAGGAGCCGCCGCCGGCCGTCAGGGTGAAGGGGATGGCCGGCGCGCAGCCGAGCGAGGAGCGGCGCGGACGCTTTTGTTTTCCCGTTGGCGGACGCTCGTGCGTGACGCTGAAGATGAGGTTGCCGGCGGTCGCGGGCGCGTTGGCCTCGCAGGCGAGGGTGACTTCCACGCCGTCACCGGTCTCGCGGGTGCTGGCGACGGTGACGCCGGTCGGCGGATTCACGAGCGCGACGTGCAACGGGCCGGGCTCGCGCAGGCTGCCGGTGCGCAGCAGCACGCGGCCCTGGCCGCCGGCGGCCAGGGCGACCGGCTTGGTCTGCGCGCTGCGCACGCCGCTGCCGCGCGTGGCGGGATAGACGACGAGTTCGCGGGCGGGCACGAGGTGTTGGTAGGCGAAGGCCTGCATCATGTCCTCCGCCGGCGTGGCGAAGTGGATGACCGGCTGGCCGCCGATCAGGGCGCGGCCGGCGACTTTCAATGACGTGGGCTCGCGAGGCACCGTGGAGGCGGCGGTGAGCGTGAGTTGCACCTTGTCCTGCCCGGCGGGGATGCGCGGGCCGCTGAGCGCGAAGCCGGGCGGGGCCTCGATGAGCCCGAGCGCGATCTCGCCGGTGAAGCCGTCGCGGCGCACGGCGTAAACGGTGAGCGGCACGCTGCCGCCGGCGCGGGCGTTGATGGTCGCCGGTGACACGCGCAGCTCGAAGTCTGGGCGCGGCGGGCCGAGGCGCAGGCGGTAGGCGTAGTCGTCGCCGCCGCGGTGTTGCACGTCGCGCAGGCGCACGGCGTAGATGCCGTCGGCAGGGAGCTTGATCTCGAGGCGCGAGTCGGCGTGGTGCGTGAGGAGGCCGGCAGCCTTGTCCTCGCAATCGTCGTTGCTGGCGAGCACGGCGCCCTGCGGGTCGAGCAGTTCGAGGCGCGAATCGAGTGGCGAATCGAGCCGGCGGGCGAGGACCTCGGCGACGAACGGTTCTCCGGCGCGGCCGGTGAAACGGTAAATCTCGATGTCGTCGGGGCGGCCGATGCGTCCATCCACCAACGCCGGGAGCGTGAGCAGCGGCGCGGCGTCGGCGGTGTCGTTGGGCTCGGCTTCGAGCGTGGGCGTCAGCGGGTCGACGTGGACGCGCACGGCGTTGGAGCGGAAGCCGTGGCGTTGCACCGAGAGCTCAATGAAGCCGTCGCGGTGTTCGATGATCTGGCCGTTTTCGTCGCCGCTTTGGAGATTCCAGCCGCGGAGGGCGAAGCGGGTCGGTGCCGTGGGCGTGGTGCCGAGCGGGAAGACGCTGGTGATGAAGGGCAGTTCGCCGAGGCTGAGGCGATAGACGAAGTCCTCGCGGCCGCGGTGGATGGAGTCCTTGATCTCGATGGTGTAGCGCCCGTCGGCCGGGATCGTGTAGGCGAGCACCGGATCGGGGTCGAAGCGGTAGTCGTCGCGGTAGGCGAGTTCGCGGCCTTCGTCGTCGTAGAGCGCGAGCGTGGCCTGGAACCAGCCCGGCACGGCGTCGGCGAGGTAGGGGATGAGCGCGCGGGCGCGGGCGATGACGGTGAGTTGCTGGCCGCGCCGGGCCTCGAAGCGGTAGCGGTCCACCTCGCCGCCGAGGATCTGACCGTTGACGGTCACCGGCAGGGCGATGTCGAGCGCGGCGCGCGAGCGGGTGCCGGGGGCGTCGCGCACGGAGGTGCCCTTGACCACGGGCTCGCTGAACTCAGGCAGGTCGCCGATGTGGAAAGCGAAGGGATTGGACAATCCGATGGCACCGAGCACGCGGATCTCGCGCACGCCGGGCGCGGCATCGGGCGCGACCGTGATCTCGACGGTCACCGTCTCGCCGACGGCGGGCGTGGGCAGGCGGTTGGCGCGCATCATGGAGCGCGAGCGCAGGGCGGTGAGTTTCTTCTCGTCGGCGTCGGTCCACTTCACCGCGGAATTTTCCTGGGCGGCGCGGCGGCGCTTCTCGAGTTCGCGCGCCTCGTCGCGGGCCTGGTTGGCTTCGTCGACGGTGAGCGGGCGTTCGTAGTCGACGAATTTGGCCGTGATGCCGGCAGCGGGGGAAACGTGGACCGCCTCGGCGCCACGCAGGCGCTGACCGCCGATGCACACGCGCACGGAGGTGCCTTGGCGCGCGCCGGCCGGGTAGATGTAGCCGAGGTGCGGCGGATCGGCTTGGGCTTGGTTCTGCGCGCGGACGGCGGGCGGCAGCAGCACGAGCATCGCGCCGGCAAGCGCGAGGCGGGCGAACGGGGAAAGGCGAAGGCAGCGGGCGGCGGACATGTGAGGGTGGCGGGACGGGGTCACATGATCTCGCTGAGGCGGGTGCGGCGCTGGCCGCCTTCGATCGCGGCCGGCATGGCGCGGACGTCGCGGCCCTCGGGGTGCGGCAGGCGGGCCTCGGGGTCGATGCCCATCAGTTCATAAACGCTGCCGATGAGGTCGGACGGATGCACGGGACGCTCGGTGACGGTCTCGCCGCGCTTGTCGGTGGCGCCGAGGACGTGGCCGCCCTTGAAGCCGCCGCCGGCGACGAGCGTGGAGAAGGCGGCGCCGAAGTGGTTGCGGCCGCCGTTCCACGGAGCTTCCCAGAGGATCTTCGGCGTGCGGCCGAATTCGCCGCCGGCCCAGACGACGGTGCTGTCGAGCAGGCCGCGTTGGGCAAGGTCCTCAAGCAGCGTGGCGAGGCCGCGGTCGAACTCGGGCAGCTTGCGCCGCATGATGGGGAAGTGCTGCTTGTGGGTGTCCCAGCCGCGGTAGTTGATGGTGATGTAAGGGACGCCGCGCTCGACGAGGCGTCGCGCCATGAGGCAGGACTGGCCGAAGGTGTTGCGGCCATAGCGGTCGCGGAGGGCGTCTTTTTCCTGCGCGAGGTCGAAGACCTTGCCGGCGTCGCCGAGAATCATCTCGTAGGCTTCGCCTTCGCACTGGGCGAGGGCGGCGAGGCGCGGATCGCCGCTGCGCGCGGCGTGTTGGAGGGTGTTGAGCTTGTGGAGCAGATCGCGGCGGTCGCGCTGGCGTTGGTCGCTCATGCCCTTGGCGACGACGCCTTCGACGAGGAACTGGTTGGCGCCGGGATCGCCGCCCGTGGCGAAGGGCTTGTAGCGCGCGCCGAGGAATCCGGCCTCGGAGAAACGGCCCTGCAACTCGGTGAGCACGATGTAGGGCGGGAGCAGGCCGCGGTAGCCGGCGTCGTAACCCTTGAAGAGCGACACCACCGCGCCGGCGCCGGGGAAAACGTCGCGGCCGCCGGAGGCGCGGCCGGTCTGCACGGTGTAGGCGGCGGTCTCGTGGCCGTTGATGCCGTGGCTCATGCTGCGGATGAGCGCGTATTTGTCGGCGTGCTTGGCGAGCTCGGGGAGGAGTTCGCCGATGCGGATGCCGTCGACGTTGGTGGCGAGGGGCGAGCGGAGCGGGCCGGAGTAATCGTCGCCGGCGTCGGGCTTGGGGTCGAAGGTGTCGAGGTGGCAGGGACCGCCCCAGAGCCAGATCTGGATGACGGACTTGGCGCGCGGGACGAGCGGCGAGGCGGTGACGGCGGGCGCGGCGAGCGGAGCGGAGGCGGCGAGGGCGCGGGGCGCGTAACGGTTGACGAGCAGACCGGCGGCGCCGAGCAGGCCGAGGCGGAGCGCGTCGCGGCGGCTGATCTGGGGAACGTCGAGTCCGAAGAGGCGGACCTCTTGGTCGAGACTCCACTGGCGGTGGTCTTCGCTGTGATGGACGTGCATGGGAGCGGAGGGGACGGCGCGGGCGGGCGCGTTCAATGGCGGTAGAGAAATTCGGCGCTGTTGATCAGCGCCCAAGCGGTGTCGAGGAGCGCGGTGCGCGTGTCGTGGCCCTCGGCGTAGGCGGCGAGGGCGGCGATCTCGTCGTCGGTCGGGCGGCGCGAGAGGAGCGTGAGGTAGAGCTCCTCGGCGCTGGCGGGGAGCGGACGCTTGGCGCGAAGGAGAGGCTGGAGGCCGCGGCCGGTCTCGAGCTTGCGCTTGATGTGGGTGGAATTGAGCAGGTGCAGGCGCTGGCCGGAGGTGACGCCGTTGTTGCGTTCGGATTCGAGGCCGTTGTCGCGCGCGGCGCGGCCGAAGGTCTCGAGGAAGGAACTCGTGATGCTGCCGTCGGGCAGCGCGATGGCGCGCTGGGTCTCGGGGATGTAGGTGTAGGGTTCGGGGATCGCGCTGCTGTATTTCTCGGTGGTGCCGGTGACTTGGTTGAGCGCATCGATGAGCACCTCGGCCTCGAGGCGACGCAGGGGATAGACGGCGAACTGCGTCTCGAGGCGCGCGTCGTTGGCAGGCGCGAGCGAGGAGCGCTGGTAGGTCTGCGAATTCAGGATGAGGCGGAAGAGCTGCTTCACGTCGTAGCCGCTGGCGATGAATTCGCGTTCGAGCGCGGCGAGCAGCGCGGGGTTGGCAGGCGGGTTGTCCGCGCGGAGATCGTCGGGCTCGTGCACGATGCCGCGGCCAAAAAACCACGACCAAGCGCGGTTGACGAAGGCGCGGGCGAAAAAGGGATTGTCGCGTGCGACGAGCCAATCGGCAAAGGCCGCACGCGGGTCCGCGCCGGGAGCGAGGCGCGCGGCGCGGCCATCAGGGAACACGGGCGCGGTGTAGCGGCCGGGGTCGCGCGCGGGATCGAAGAACACGATTTCCTCCTTCCACTCGCCGGTGGGCTTGTAACTCACTTGCGCGAAGAACGCCGCCAGACCCTCGCGGCGGGCGGCGGGCCATTTCTCGGCGCGCTCGCCGAGGAAGGTCAGCGCGACGGCGCGAGCGAGCGACTCGGGGTCGCGGCCCTGCACGGCGCGGTAGAAGTTGGCGGGGCCGACGCGGAAGTTGCTGCCGTTGGCCGTGAGCAACGTGCGGGCGAACTCGTCGTAGCGGAGGTTGTCGCGCACGGCGGTGTGAATCCAGCGGTGGTAGGCCTGCGCGGCGTTGGGCCAGAGATTGATGGGAAACTCCGCCTTCACGCGCAGCAGATCGCTCCACTTCATGGCCCAGTAATCGGCAAACTCGTCGCGCGCCAGCAGTGCCTCGATCAGCGCGCGGCGCTTGTCGGGCGTGGGGTCGGCGAGGAAGCGGCGTGTCTCGGTGGCGGTGGGCAGCGTGCCGATGACGTCGAGGAACGCGCGGCGCACGAACACCGCATCGGAGCACGCGGGCGCGGGCGTGAGGCCGAGTTGTTGCCATTGCGCCGTGCAGGCGGCGTCGAGCGCGCTGGCCGGCGTCGCGAACTCCGCGCGTTCGAACACCGGATGCGGCGCCGCCGGCGCCGCCGCGAAGACGGCGGGAGCGAGGCTCAGGACGAGCGAGACGAAGAGCGCGGCGCGCGGCGTGGGTCGGGCGGAGCGGGGGAAGGGCGGACGGAAAAGCCGGCGCATGAGAAAGGGTGGGGCGGACGGAGCCGCGAGGAGCGTCCGGTCGCGGCGCGCCGGCACGGCGCAGCCGCGGCCGTGTTGCAACCCCTCGCCGCAAGACCCGGCCGCTGTCGAAAATCAGGAACTAGACTCAGAGTGACGCCGCGAGGTGCGCCGGGCTACGCGGCGGCGCGGATCAGCCGTGCGTATTATCGCGCCTAATCGCTGATGCGCGACGGGCTTCAGTCACCGCGCGAAACGCCGTCGCGCTGCCGCGGGTCGTAACTGCGCGCGGGCGGATTCGTCTGTGCAGGCATGAGTATCACCTCGTTGGTGCGGGAGGGGCGCGCCGCGACGCAGCCCTCGGCGGTGCGCGTGGAAGCGGAACGGAACGACGCCGGCCCGGCGGCGTCGGGCGTCGAGTTCGTGCACACGCAGGCCGCGCGGCCGGGCGAGAGTGCGACGGCCTTTTTCGAGCGCCTCGCGGCGCACCTGCGGCGCGAGCCCGCGACAATCCTCGCGTTGATGATTTACGGTCGCACGGCCGCGCACGCGGAGGCGACGGAGGCGATGCGCGCCGCGCTCGGTGAGACGCGCTGGCCGGTGACGTGGGTCGAGGGCGCGAGCTGCGAAGGCGCGCCGCTCGTGGGCGTGCAGGTCTTCGCGCGGCGCGGCGGCAGTCCGGTGGAGCGCGTCGTGGTGGGCGGCCATGTGCTCGGCACGATCTACGACGATGGCGCGGCGCGGCACTGCCTGCTCGGCGGGCTCGGGCCGACTGCGGTGGCGATGGACCGCCCGGCGCAGGTGCAGCAGATGTTTGCGACGCTCGACGCGGCGCTCGACCTGGCGGGCTTCACGCTCAGTGACGTCGTGCGCACGTGGTTTTTCAACGACGACATCCTTGCGTGGTATGACGCCTTCAACCGCGTGCGCTCGGCGTTCTATGCGCCGATCACGTTCCGCACCGGCACACTACCGGCGAGCACGGGCGTGTCCGGACGCAACCCGGCCGGAGCCGCGACCGCGGTGGCGGCGTGGGCGGTGCGGCCGCACGGCGCGGGAGCGAGCGTGCGCGACGTGCCTTCGCCGTTGCAATGCCCGGCGCCGGCCTACGGCAGCGCGTTCAGCCGTGCGGTGGAGATCGACTCGGCGGGTGTGCGACGCCTGCTCGTGTCGGGCACGGCGAGTATCGAGCCCGGCGGCAAGACCGTCTGGCAGGGCGACATCGCGAAGCAGATCGGGCTGACGATGGACGTGGTCGAGGCGATCCTGCGTTCGCGCGGGATGGGCTTCGCCGACGTCACGCGCGCCAACGCCTACTGCAAGCGCCCGGAATATCTCCCGTATTTCCGCGCCTGGCAGCAGGCGCACGGCGCGACGGCGATGCCGGCGCTGCCGATCCATTGCGACATCTGCCGCGACGACCTGCTGTTCGAGATCGAGGTGGACGCGCGACGCGAAGGTTGAGCAGGAGCGCGGGCGTGGCGTCCGCTCGTGCGGCATGCCGCGGACAAAGACTTGCCGTCGAAACGCGCGCTGGTAGTTCATCCTTTTGCCGATTTTTCGCGCGCGGGCCGGCGTTCGAATCCCGGCCTCCTCCTATGAGCAAGTCCCTTGTTTTGTCCGGACCGGCGCGCGGCAGGCTGTCGTGGCGCGGGTTGATGTCGATGATCGCGCTGGCGCTGTGCGCCGTGCCCGTGGTGCAAGCCACCACCGTGCTGCCGCCCAGCTTCGAGGAAATGGTCGACGGCGCGGACTGCATTGTGCGCGCGCGGGTGACCGAGGTGTCGAGTTACGAGGAGCCGCGGGGAAAGAAGACCGTCATCCGCACGCGGGTGACGCTCGACGTCATCGAGACGATCGCCGGCGAGCCGCCCACGCCGCTGGTGCTGACGCTGCTCGGCGGACGCGTGGGCGAGCGCGAGCTCCGCGTGGCCGGCGTGCCGACCTTCATCGTCGGGCAGGAGGAAATTTTCTTCGTGAAGGACAACGGCAAGGCCTTCTATCCGACCTACGCCGTCATGCACGGCCGCTACCCGGTGAAGCGCGACAAGGCCACCGGCCGCGAATACCTCACGCGCAGCAACGGCGTCCCGCTGACCGACACCGCCGAGATCGCGACGCCGATGCCGGAAGGCGCGGCGGCCGGATTGCAGCGCCGGGCGCGCTCGGTGAATGACGCGCTCACGCCCACGGCATTCACGACCAAGATCCGCGAGCTGCGCGGCAACGTCCGGGAAGGAGCGCGCAATGAAAAGTAAGTCGCCCTTTCACTTCGTTCTTCTCGGTTTGTTGGCGTTGCTGGCGTCCGGTGCGGCGCAGGCCTACGACCTGATCAATTATCCTGAAGGCGGGCCGACCGGCGCGTGGAACCCCGGCAGCATCATGATGCGCATCCGCGTGCCCGCGCCGACCTCCTCCCTGCGCGACGGCACCACCTATGCCACGAGCGTGCAGCAGGCCATGGCCGACTGGAATGCCGTGCTCGGCCGCGTCCAGTTTTTGCCCGAGATCCAAGCCTCCGGCGTGGGTGAGGAGGAAAACGGAACCACCGAGGTTTTCTTCAACAGCACGATTTACGGCGAGGCGTTCACCAGCGGCACCCTCGCGGTCACGCTGACGCTGCCCTATTATCAGCGCGACGATAACACCTACGTGATCGCGGAGGCGGACGTCATCTTCAACCAAAGCATCTGGTGGGATTCCTATCGCGGTGTGCGGCGTTCGCAGCAGGACATCCGCCGCGTGGCGATCCACGAATTCGGCCACGTGCTGGGCTTGGACCATCCCGATGAGGCCGGACAGAGCGTGCAGGCGATCATGAACAGCATCGTCAGCGACGTGGACGCTCTCCAAGCCGACGATATCGCCGGCGGTCAGTCGCTCTACGGCACGGCCGGATCCGTCACCCCGCCGGTCAACGACCTCTTCGCTAACGCCACGCCGGTCACGCTCAGCGAGCCGACCGGACGCTACGCCGGCACCAACGTGCATGCGTTCAAGCAACCGGGCGAACCCTACCACCACGCCAACGAGCCCGGCGGCTCCTCCGTTTGGTGGAAATGGACCGCGCCCGCCAGCGGCTCCCTCAAGGTCACCACGCGCGACAGCGCCTGCGACACCATGCTCGCCGCCTACACCGGCTCCGCCGTCGGCGCGCTCACCCAGCTTGCGACCAACGACGACGAGCAGCCGCCCGGCAGCGTGCCCGATGAATCGCAGCGCATCCGCACGAGCATCGTCACGATCCCCGTCACGTCCGGCACCACGTATCATTTCGCCGTCGATGGCTGGGCTGCTGAGCAAGGCTCCCTTTTCTTCAACCTCGAGCTCACCTCCGCGCCCGTCATCGTCACGTCGCCCACTTCTCGCACCGTCAACGGCGGCGCTAACACCACCTTCACCGTCGCCGCTTACGGTAAGGATGCGACCAGCAGCACCGTCAGTTACCAGTGGCGCAAGGGCGGCACGGCCATCCCCGGTGCCACCGCGTCGAGCTACACCCTCAACGCCGTCACGCTCGCCGACGCCGGTTCCTACGACGTCGTTGTGAGCAATGCCCTCGGCAACACGACCTCCGCCGCCGCGACGCTCACGGTCAACAAGCCACGCAGAGCATCGTCTTCCAGACTCCGGCCAGTCTCGTTTACGGCTCCGCTGCGTTCACCCTCAATGCGGTGGCCAGCTCCGGGCTGCCGGTGACGTTCGCGCTCGAGTCGGGCCCCGCGCAGTTGAGTGGCGCGCAACTCACCATCATCGGCGTCGGCACCGTGCGCGTGCGCGCCTCGCAGGCGGGCAACGCGCAGTTCTCGCCCGCGCCCGATGTCGTGCGCGACATCACGGCCGCGCCCGCGCCGGCCACGGTCCAGCTCGGCAACTTGTCCGCCACCTACGACGGCACGGCAAAATCCATCAGCGTGACCACCAACCCCGCCGGCCTCGCCACCAGCGTCACTTACGCCGGCAGCGGCACGGCGCCGACCAACGCCGGCAACTATGCCGTCGTCGCGACCGTCACCGATCCGAACTACAGCGGCGCGGCCAACGGCACGCTCGTCATCGCGCCAGCGAGCCAGACGATCACGTTCGCCCCGCTCGCCGACCGCGCGTTCAGCAGCACACCGATCGCGCTGTCGGCCACGGCCAGCTCCGGTCTGCCGGTGAGCTTCACGCTCGTCGATGGCCCGGCTGATCTGCAGGGCGCCACGCTCACGCTCACCGGCGCTGGCACGGTCACCGTGCGTGCGACCCAGGCCGGCGATGCGAACCGCAGCGCGGCCACGCCCGTCGAGCGCAGCTTCACGGTCCTCGCCGGCTTCACCTCCTGGCAACTCGAACACTTCACGGCCGAGGAACTCGAGAACCCCGCGATCAGCGGCCCCGCCGCCGATCCCGACGGCGACGGGTTGAACAACCTGCTCGAATACGCGCTCGGCCTCGCTCCGAAATCGCCCGATGCCGGCGCCGGCACCGAGGTCGCGCTCGGCGACGGCGTCTGCACCTTCACCTACACGCGCCCCGCCGACCGCAGCGACCTCGCCTACGTGGTGCAGGCCTCCGCCGATCTTGTGACGTGGGACGATGCCGGCATCACGCACGTCCGCACCGCGACCGTCGCTGGACGCGAGACCTGGACCGCCACGCGCGCACTCGCCAGCCCCTTGTTCTTCCGGTTGCTCATCGAGCGTCCGTGAATTCCCCGCGCGACACGCGGTGCGGGCTTGTGCCCCGCCGCGCTTCGCGCGTAGCGTGGACGCAACCTCGGCGCATGGGCTTGGCGGTGTCTCCGTCAGCGTCGAACCCAACCTTCCTGATCTTGCGCGGACTTCCTGCGCCAGGTCGCCCTGCCACATGACTCCGCTCCGATTCCGCTTCCCGCTGCGGCCCGCCGCGATCTGCCACTTGCTCCTGTTTTGTGTCCTGCTCGGGCCGTTGCCGGCCACGACGGTGCAGCCGCCGCCGTTCGAGCAACTCGTCAACGGCTCCGACTACATCGTGCGCGCGAAGGTGACGGGCATCCGCTACGAAGCGACGGACCGCAACGGCCGGCCGTGGGTGCACACCTACGTGCAGCTGGAGGTGTTGGAGACGATCGCCGGCCAGCCGCCCGCCACGGTCGAGCTGCGCCTGCTCGGCGGCAAGGCGCCGAACGGCGACGAGATGCGCGTCGAAGGCGTGCCGGAGTTCAAGGTCGGCGACGAGGACGTGTTGTTCGTGCACGGCAACGGCCGGAATTTCTACCCGCTCTACGCGGTGATGCACGGGCGCTACCCGATCAAGAAGGACGCCGCCGGCCGCGAATACATCGCCCGCAGCAACGACGTGCCGATGGCCGATGTGGCCGAGGTCGCGCTCCCGCTCGCGCAAGGCGGCGCCGCCCGGGTGCAGAAAAACGTCAAGCGCACGAGCGACGCCCTCACGCCCGCCGCCTTCATCCAGCAGATCAAGCAGACGCGTCAGGAGGCGACCGGCGATGCGCAGAAGTAAGCTTGCTCAGCTCGTCCGGGCGCTGCCCGCGCTGGTCGTCGGCGTGTTCCTCGTGCTCCCGCTGCACGCTTACGATCTCATCCGCGGCCCGGAAGGGGCGCGCGTGACGTGGGATGACGGCACGGTGCCGCTCGTGATCCGGATGCCAGGCACGCCGACATTGCAGGATGGCTCAAATTACGTGACTTCCATGCAGGCGGCGGTGCAGGCGTGGAATGCACAGATGGCTCGCGTGGAGTTCGGGATGCAGATTGAGCCCGCGGGCTTGGCGGGCAGCGCGAATGGCATCAACGAAGTGGCCTTCGACAGCGCCATCTACAGCAACGATCCCAGTCCGATGGCCTTCGGTCCGCACACGCTCGCGGTCACCGTATCCTACCGGAGCGCGAATCCTCGCGCGGACGGCACTTATGCCCGGGTGCAGGCCGACGTCATCTTCAATACGGCGTTTCAATGGAGTTCCTATCGTGGTGCGTTGCAGACGTCCCAGGACATCAGGCGGGTGGCGATGCACGAGCTTGGGCATGTCCTCGGGCTCAACCATCCCGATCAAGCGGCACAATCGGTTGCCGCGTTGATGAACAGCACGGTGAGCAATACCGATACCGTGCAGCCCGACGATCTGGTTGGCGCGCAGTATCTCTATGGCCGGCCGGGTGGGATAGCTGCTCCACCCAACGACAATTTCAGCAACGCCACTGTTGTTTCACTTTCGTCCGGCACAACGAGCCAGACGGGATCTACTATTGGAGCAACTCATGAGAGCGGAGAACCGATGCACGCCGCAGAAGGCGGGGCGTCGGCGTGGTGGCGCTGGACTGCACCGGGCGACGGGGTGGTGTCGATTTCGACGGCGGGCAGTGCCTTCGATACACTGTTGGCGGTGTATTCCGGCAGCTCCGTCTCTGCGCTGACCCATGTTATATCCAGCGACGATGCTCCCGGGCTCCGGACAAGTGCGGTCGCGTTTACAGCAGTCGGCGGCCGGTCGTATTATTTCGCGGTCGATGGGTGGAAAGGGGAGTGGGGAGTGGTGCAGCTGCAGTTGAACTTCGCTCCTGCCCCGCCTTCCCAGGCCCCGGTCATCCTGGTTGAGCCAACCGACCAAATGTTGGTCGTCGGGAGCGGCGCGCGATTCGACGTGCAGGCCTCGGGCGCTCCAGTGCCGGGCTTGCAGTGGCAGCGGCAGGCGGCGGGCACTTCCTCGTGGTCCGATCTCGGTGACTCCGCGACCTATCAGGAAGTTAATTCCGTCTCCTTGCGCGTGCTCAATGTCTCTCTGAGTATGAATGGAGACCGCTTTCGCTGCGTCGCGACCAATACTGGCGGAGCAGCGATAAGCCGTGCGGCGGTGTTGAGTATCCAGGGTGCTCCGCCCCTCATCGTCGAGCACCCGCTCACCCAAGGTTGCCCGTTGGGAGAATCGGTCACTCTCTCGGTTGGCGTTGCCGGGCAGGGGCCATTCTCGTATCAATGGCAGCGTAACTGGATTGATTTGCCTGGAGAAAATGGCCCCACGTTGAAGGTCACGGCGCCTCCCTATTACGTTTCAAGTTCACTTGGTTTCTATCAGGTCGTCGTCAGCAACGCGAACAGCTCGACGCGCAGTCTTGGTGCGGACATCGTATTGGTTCGGCCGCCTGCATTCCTGAGCCAACCGCGCGGCGGTATCGTGCCGGTCGGAACGCAAATGGCTCTGCTCTTCGCAGCCGTGATGGATTATGGGTCCAAGGTGCAATGGTATCACAATGGCACTTTGATGCCTGGGAAGAATGACGCTGCCGTTGTGGTCCAGGCAGCCCAGGCTTCCGATGCTGGCGAATACCGGGCAGTGATCACGAACCTCGCGGGTGTCGCGACCAGCACGGCGGCCGTGGTCGAAATCAGTCCGCTCCCGCCGCCGTGGGAAAAAAACTCGATTGGTCTCGAACACAGTTCGGACGGCAGGAGCCTCACGTTGCGTGGCGGCAAATCTGGGAGCTGGGGGCCATCGCCGCGCTTCCAGTGGTATAAAGACGGTCTGCCCATCCCTGGGGCGACCACTCTGGAATACTTCAAGGCCGGGGTTTCACCGGCTGATTACGGCAGCTATTATTACACGATTACAAATGAAGGAGGCGTCGGGCTGAGCCGCACCATCAACATCTACGACCAAGCGATTGCCAGTGAACAATACGCGTGGGATGCCGTGATGGAGTCGGGTGAGGTGGCTTACTTTTTCTACAAGGCAGCCGGGCGCCTCGATCGCTACCATCTGGGCGAAAAGCGGTGGCTCACTTCCTTGCCGCTTCCTGCCGGCCCGACCAGCGTCGCCGTGGCGCCGGATGCGATCTACTTCGCGACTTCGTCCGCGCTATCGCGTGCCTCGCTCGAGGGCACCGGCACGGTGCAACTGGCCACCGTCAGCGGAGTCCAAGCGCTCATGGTCCGAGGCTCGCAACTGCTCGTCGTCAGCCGGCCGGCGAGTGCGACCGTCTATCGCACGCTCGACCGGATGACCGGCGAGTTGCTGGGTGAAAAGGTGGGCACCATCATAGCGGACACCGGGTTGAGCTACAGTGCGCAGCTGGGGAAACTATTTCTCCGCGACTGGTATTCGGTGGGAACTTACCTCTTCTCGCTCGAATGGTTTGCCGACGGGACATTTGGGGAGTTGCGGCAAGCCGAACGCTCCTTCGGCGCTGCGCGGCAAACGTGGACGGTGCAGGAAGGACACAAAGTCATCGAGGCCAGCGGTGCTACTTACTTCGGCGACGCGCTGTCTTTCGCCGGCGCTTTGGGCCGCCCGTTGGATGCTATTGTCGAGTCCGGGTCGCAACTCTGGCTGTTGAGTGGAGGACTGGTGTCGCGGCATGGTTCGGACAACCACCTGCAGGCGAGTGCCCGATTCCCACGCACCGCGCGTTGGATGGCGCTCAGAGGCACGACGCTGATCGGTTTTTCCTTTGGTGTCGCGCCGGGTGCCACGCCGGTGGTGGATGAACTGCCCCTCTCCGAATTTGTGCCACCGGCCACGCCCGCATCTCCGGTTTCCCCGGAGGGCCTGCCGATTCCGTCGCCGTTGATTGAGACCAACTCGGAGGGCACGGTGATCTTTATCTACAGCAAGTTTCACCAAAGCGTTTTCCGTTGGTCTGTCTTGGAGGGGCGCTGGTTGTCCTCGATCCCGGTCGCCGGTTGGCCAGATGAAATGATTTGGTCGCCGGCGCACAGCTCGTTTTACTATGAAACGCCCCTGCGCGAGTTGCGCCGGATCCACTCCGCCACAGGGTCGGCGTTGGAGACTCCGGTCACCAACGGCTTCACGCCCTACCATGCGGCGGGTGACTTCCTCGTCGGGCGAAGAAATTCGGCCCAATTGGCCACGCTGGATGCAGGTGGAGCGCTGATGGATCTTTGGACGGATCTTTACCGCATACCGCACCAAGCAGAATGGGACGGCAGGGGCGGCAACCTGATCTCGGTTGTCGGGACCGGCGCCAATCCGGATCAGCTCATCTCGCTACGGCTCGATGAGCTGGGGCGCCTGCAGGGCACGACGGTCGGGCCGAGTGTTTTCAGCAACGGAGCATTACCTGTGCGTTTGGAGAGCGGTGGCGAGCGAGTGCTCATCGGGTCCGGCCATGTCCTAGACCGCGATCATTTTGGACTGCTCGGAGTCCTGCCAGTGCCGATTGTCGATGGCATCTGGCTCGGCGGCGTGCTTCACACCATCGAACGCACGGTGCAGGGAGCGCGCGTCAGCCAATGGGCCGACTTCTCGAAGCGATCGGTCGTTCACGATATTCCCGAAGAGCCCGTGGCCCTGCGGGTGGTGCGGCGTGATTTGCTCGTCGCGATCACGCAAGTCGGCGGTGTGTTGCAATTCCGGATACTCTCCCCCGACGATTATTCGGAGCTGACACCCTCCATCCTGAACCGCCGTCCGGTGGCGTCGCTGCAGATTGCCCCCAAGTCATCGGTTGGTGCCACGCTGCCGTTGAGCGTGGATTTGGATGATCCGGACGGGAATTTCGCCTTCGGTCATCTTCGCGTCAAAACCCCGGATGGCGCCACTTACGCGGTCCTCCCAGACGGCAGCCGGGTCTCGACCGATGGCATCTCGGTGGCAGATGCCTTTGCCTTCTCAACCGGACGGCATCCGGGCCTTTTCAAGTTTGATGCGGGTAGCGGCAGCTACGAGTTCTCAACAGTCGCGGTCGACACGCTCCAACTCAGTTCGTTGCCTTCGACCGTGGTCGTCGAGGTTGCCGTTCCGCTCACGCCGCTCGAGGCGTGGAAGTCGGCGGTGTTCTCTTCTGCGGAGCGCGAGGATCCATCGGTCTCGGCACTGGCAGCCGATCCGGATTCCGATGCCTTGTCCAACCTGATGGAATATGCCTTGGGTTCGAACCCTAGGCAGGCCAGTGCCCATCTGGCTTGGGTGGATTTGGCGTTTGAAGAGATCGTCTATACCTACCAACGCCCCGTCGACCGTGCCGACATCGTCTACGCTGTCGAGGTTTCGGCGGATCTGGAGGAATGGACTGAGGAGGGCGTCGCGCACGAATGGGTCGCGACGGAAGGCGACCGGGCCACGTGGCGCGCTCGCCATCCGCGTTCGTCCGGCCCGCTTTTCTTCCGCCTGAAGGTGACTGTGCCATGAGCATTATGCTCCAGCGCGTCGCCAATCAGTCGAAGAGATCGCCAGCCAACGGAGCCAGCCAAGAGTCAAGCCATGGCCCCTTTGGGCGCTCATGAGGCCTTTGGGCTGCTTAAGGCTGGCCGCTGAGCGTCCGCCGCCACTGCATCGCACGCCGCGCGGCCGTGAGCACCACGAGTGCGAGCAGCATCGGCAGGCTGATCGCTCCGCCGCCACCACCGCCTCCTCCACCGCCACTTGACGGTGGAGGCGTGGTGCCGCCGGAGCCACCGCCGCTCGAATTTCCGCCGCCGCCGCCGCTATCGGCTTCGAGGCGCAACGCCCACGTCACCACGGCGCCGTCGAGCGTCACTTTCCGCAGCGTCGCGTTGCCGGTGTCGGCGACGAGGAGCGAGCCGACGCCGTCGAACTGCACGTCCTTCGGTTGATTGAACCACGCCATCGAGCCCGCGCCGTCCTGCAATCCCGCGACGCCCGGCAAGCCGGCCAGCGTCGTCACCGTGCCATTGGGCGCGATCTTCCGGATCGCGGAGTTGCCGGTGTCGGCCACGTAGAGATTGCCCGCACCGTCGAGCGTGAGGCCGGTGGGTTGATTGAAGAGCGCGTCGGCGCCCGCGCCGTCGGCAAAGCCGCTCACGCCGGCGAGTCCGGCCCACGTGCTCACGACGCCCGCGGGCGTGATTTTGCGGATCGTCTGGTTGAGCGTGTCGGCCACGTAGAGCGTGCCGTCCGCGGCGACGGCGATGCCGCTCGGCTGATTGAACTGCGCCGCGACACCGGTCCCATCCACGCTGCCGCGCACGCCGGCAGAGCCGGCCACGGTGGTGACTGTTCCGTCGGGCGCGATCTTGCGCACGAGCGCGTTGCCGGTGTCGGCCGCGAAGAGATTGCCGGCGCCGTCGCGCGCGAGCGCGGCTGGCTGGTTGAACCACGCCGCAACACCGATGCCGTCGCGGTGTCCCTGATTCGTCGCCGAACCGGCGAGCGTCGTTACCGTGCCGTCGCTCGTGATGCGCCGAATGAGCGAATTGCCGGTATCCGCCACGTAGATCGTCCCGACCGTGCCGAGGACTATGCCGCTCGGTTGACGGAAGCGCGCCGCAGCGCCGACGCCGTCGGTCGCCCCTTGCTGGCCGTTCGTGCCGGCGAGGATCGAGCCGACGCCTGCCACCGGGAAGCGCGCGATGGTGTTCGTCGAGCTGTCGGCGATCCAGCGCGTGCCCGTCGCATCCATCGCGACGCCGCTGGGACTCGGGAACGACGACGCGATCACGGTCAACGTGAACACCGCGCTCGTTGTCGTGCCGGCGGGATTCGTGGCGACGGCCCGATACTGTCGCCCGCTTACCGCCGCCGTCACCGAGCCGAGCGTCAGCGTGCTCGTGCCGCTGCCGCTGTAGGTGCTGTCGTCCGAGAGATTCGTCCACGTCGCGCCATTGTTGCTCGAAATCTGCCACTGATAACTCGCGGCCGGCGTGGCGGACGTCGCGACGCTGAAACTCACGCCATGCCCGGCGGCGACGGTTTGCGGGTAGGCCGCGCTCGTGAATCGCGGCGCGCTCGGCACCGCGTCGGCGCTGAACTGGAACCAGTTCAGATTGCCGATGCTGTTGCCGCCGACGAACACGACATAGACATCGCGCACGCCGGTGACATTTTCTGCCGCCGCCGTCACGGTTTGCCACGCCTGCCAGCCGCCGGTCGTCGGCACCGCGACCGAGGCGATCCGCGCACCACTCGGAGAATCCAGCCGAAACTCGATGCTGCCGCCGCCGCCCGCGCTCGCGACGCGCGCGCTCACCGAAGCGACGCCTGCGCCGAAATCGAGTCCGCGATAAACCGCGTAGTCGCCGCCGTCCGCGTAGCCGAGATCGTAGCCACCTTGGACGTCCTTACACGACTCCGCCTGCAACCCGGACAGTTCGCTGGAGTTGGATGCGAGCACCGGGGCCTTCGCGTCGAGCGCCGCGGCGCTGCCGCTCACGGCGCCGCTCCAAGTGAAGGTCGCGCCGGCGCCCGCCGCGAGCGTGTAGCCGAATTGCCGCGCACCCCACTGCACTTGGAAAGTGCGCGCGCTGGCGCTGTCGTTGTAGGCGACGAGCACTTTCGAGTCGTCTGGATTCACGAATGCCGTGGTGACGATGCCGACCGCGTTGGTCGAGAGCACGCGCCGTGCGCCGGGCAGGATGAAGCGGCTGAAGTGGCCGAGCGTGTAGTATTCGAGGTCGTAGGTCACGGCGCCGGTCGTGCTGTGCACGGTGAGGAGCGCGGAGCACGTGCTCGTCGCGCTGCCCGCGGTGAACGGGCCGCGCCGCTCGTCGAGCGCGAGATTCCATTTCACGTAGGCCCTGGCCGAACTCCGCAATGTGAGCGTGATCTCGCTGAAGTCGGCCTTCATCTGATCCGCGATCCACGTGCCGCCCGAGTGCTCGGTGACGTAGTTGCCCTTGTCCGAATAACGGCTTGCGAGGTCCGCCATCACTCCCGGTGTGCCGCCATAGCCGTGCCACGCCGTGCCGGCGATCTGCGGCGACGCGCGCAGCGTGGCGTCCGCGAACACGGCCTCCGGGTAGTCGGGGCGATCCCAGTTGTGGTCGTAAATGAGGAGCTTGGTCGTGAGCCCGTTCGCCGCGAACGCCGGGAGCACGCGGTCGCGCAGCAGTGCGGTCTGCGTGGCCGCATCCATCCGCATGCCGGGATAGTTCGACGGCTCGTAGAGCGGCTCGTTTTGCAGCGAGAGATAATGCGTCGGGAGGCCCTGCGCCGCGTAGGCCTGCACGTATTTGACCAGGTAGTTTGCAAACGCCTCCGCGGCCTCCGCCCGCAAGGCACCCGCGATCAGCGAGCCGGAAGTCTTCATCCATGCCGGCGGACTCCACGGCGACGCCATGATCGTGAGTTGCGGATTCAGCGTCCGCGCCTGCTGGAGCAGCGGCACGATGTCTTCGAGGTCGTGCGCGATGGAGAAATTCGCCAGGGCCTGATCCTCCGTGCCCGCGGCAACGTCGTCGTAGGTGTAGTGCGAGCGCGCGTAATCGCAGGAGCCGATCGGGTTTCGCACGAAGCTCAGGCCGATTCCCTCGCCTTCGCGCGTGAAGAGCCGGCGCATCGCTTCCGTGCGCGCGTCCGGCGTCGCCACGCGGTTCAGCAGATAAGCCGACGCATCGGTGAACGAGCCGCCGAAGCCCTCGATCGTCTGGAATCGCACCGCCTCGTCGACGCGCACCGGATTGTCGGCCCCGCCTGCTGACGCAAACGCCACCGCGCCCTGCGGCTCCAGTCGCGCGTGCTGATCGGCTGTCGTCAGCCACACGTTGACCGTCTGCGCGTCCGCCACTCCCACCCATGCGCCGCTCAGCCACGCCATCACAGAGTGGGCCAGCACTGCCAACCATCCGGGCCGCAGAGGCTTCATAAGCGAACCTCAGCGTAATCTAGGTTCACTTCCGGGGCGCACAAAGGGTTTGTTTATCCGCTAACCGACTAGTTGCCGCCGATTTGGCGGTCATAAGTGTGCGGCGCGCCCGGCCGGAGCGTCGTGTCTCGCGAATTTCGTCGATTGCGTCTCGGATGCTGACGCTGCTGCGCCCGGCGCCATCCCCGCCGAGGGCCGCGGCGGCGAGCGGTGCGAAGCCGGGTGCCGCGGATCTGCGCGCGCTCACGAGGCGGGAAACGGAACGGCTCGGGCTCGTGGCTGATGGCGTTATCGACAAGCAGGCGGCCGCTCAATTCGGTATGTCGGTCTCCGCGTCGAAGGCCACTTGGGAAGTATGGATGCGAAATGGCCCCTGCGCTCGCGCACCGAGGCAGCGATCGAGTTTGCACAGGCCGGCCGCTGGGCGCACGGACAAGGCCTGCGAAGGCAGGCGGTCCGACGGCGGTGGCGGAGACGAACCACGGGCGCAGGCGCAGGAGTTGCCTCGGCCGCGAGGCCCGCGGAGCTGAAGAACCTCGCTGCGGATCCGCTCTGTCAAGAGTCAAGCCATGATCCCTTTAGGCTGCCCCTGGATTGGCTCTTTTAGCGAGCGGTGAAAGTCACATAGATCGCGCCCGCGACAAACAGCCAAGCAACCGCTCCAATTCCGCGCCAAAATATCTCCAGCGCACGATAACCGAAACTCTTCTCTTCAGGCATTGGCAGCGGCATCCACGAAAGCGACTGCACAAGCTTCTTCATGGGAGTGAAGAGCAGAAAAGCGCCGAACGCCGCCGGAACTATCAGTGGAATGGCAAAGATGAGTTTCCCCATGATCTATTTCTTCCGCCGATCGATAGAACTCAGCCGCGCTCACCCAGAGCGGCGGACGGAGGTTGGAGCGTGGTTAACATGCTCGAAATAGGACGGATGGTGAGCGTTGGCTGCAGTGGCTGGATCGGTGACTTCTTCACTCGAAATACCAATTGAAGAACCAACGCGAGGCGCAACTGCCGAGACAAAGCAGAGGAATGACGTATCTAATCCAAATGCACATTTCAGTGTTCGGTCTCTTTAGGTCGGGCGCCCGCGAGAAGAGGTGGTCGAACAGAACCCCGGTAGCGAGAGCACGTATGACGAGCGCGGCAAAGATGGCGGTCCCAATCGCAGCCATGATCAGCACACCGCGAACTCTTCCGACTGGCGCATCTGGACCGGTGAGCGCGAAAAGCCCCATGCTCCAAATAACGGCCTGCAACCAAAGCCATGCGTAGATTCTCCGGCCGGCCAACGCCCCCGCCACCACGTTCAGAAAGGAATCAAAATTGCGCATCTTTCTTACGCCGATCGTTCAGTGATGAGCCATGGTGGGGCGCGGCACCGCCATGGGCTTTGGACGCTTGTTGGCCCTTCTAGTCATAGCGCTTGGCAATCTCGACCAGGTCGCGATGGGCGGCCGAAATCTTCGCATCGGCACTTGCCGAATCTTTCCCGGCTTTGAGCAACGCAAGTCCCTCCTCGAAACCGCGAACATAGGCTTCGAAAGCGGGCCTTAGCTCCTTCTTTGTGTAGTCCACGTCTATGGCGCGCAAAGCGACGACATATGCTTCGGCAGCCTCCAAGTTCTCTCCCTTCTTCTTTCTTTCGTCGTTCGCTTTGCCGATGGCCGAGAACACATCACGCGTGCGCTGGGTCTGGATGAAATCGACGAAGCCGAAACCGACCCAAACGGCGAAGCAGATGCTGATCACCGCGAAAATGCCCTGAGCGCGCTTTGATGAGAGATCGATCTTCATGTTTCCGGCCAACGTTTGAGGTCAGACACGGAGGGGAGCGTCAGCTCCCCGGAGTTGGCTGTGGTGTGGTTCGGCCTTATCTTCATCGATCAATCGCCTTCGTGTATCTCGACCAACCGAAAAACGACAGGACGCAATAGACTCCGCCGACTGCGATAACACCGACGTAGACCTTCGGAAGCGACGGGACAAATGCGAGCCCGACCGCAGCAACGCAACCAACACCTGCGATCTTAGCTCTTCCAGCAAAGCGTCGGGCCAAATCGCTTCGAATCTCTGGATCGCGCTCGATGTGCGAAACGAGCGCCAAACTTGTCTCACGTGAAAGCCCGCATGCCATAACGCGCTTCACTGCGCGAGCGCGTGAGAATGTGTCAAGCAGCGTGGCGATAGCGTAGCCTACAACCTCTTCGCCGCGACGCTCAAGCAGCCGAGCATCGCTCTCCGATGTGGCTAATGAACTCAGGGGGCGCGCCGTCATTTTTTGCCGAACAGTGTTATTCAGCCCCACGATAAAGCTTAAGTTGGGTGTGAGGCATGAAGGGAGCCAATGGCGTAAACTACGCTGACTCAAGTTCGGCGCACGGGTCATTCATTATACATGGCCCGCTTCTTACCCTACTTGGAAGGACGCACTGGCTGCTGCGGACCTGTCTCTTGTCGCCAAGGAGGTCTTCCGGCGCGAGATTCGCGCGAACTATCAAGGCCGGCGGCGGGATGGAGCATCACGCCGGGAAAGAGCACCCGGTTGCAACGCACAGGGCGAGGTGTCCCCGGCGAGTCGTCGTCAGTCCGGCTCATCCGGAGGATTCGCCCTACCTTCCGTGCCGTGGCGGGCGCAGATCAGCGGAGCGTTTTCATCAGGGTAGGCAGCGACATTGGTCGCGCCCGGGTGTGCAGGCGCGTGCGAGCACGCTGCCTACGAAAGACGAAAGGCGGGCGCCGCGAACTCGTTGCCTGCGGATGCGCGGGAGTGACGTCGCGGCGGCGGATCTCAGCTGCGGGCGGAGGGCGTGGCGGGGACGTCGGCGGGCGGCGGGGCCTCGGGCTCGTAAACGGCGGGGGAGTCCGGGTTGGGCGTTTCCCAGTGCAGGGCCTGGCCTTCCTCGGCGAGGAGCGGGCGCAGCTTGGCGTAGGGCACGTCCTGCACGCTGCACTTCTCGAGGAGCGCGAGGTGCCCGGCGATGGCGGCGGATTGGCCGAGGATCATGAAGACCGGCTCCATGCGCACGGAGCCGTAGGCGATGTGCGAGGCGGAGACGCAGACAGGCACGAGGAGGTTCGTGACCTCGCCACGCTTCGGCACGATGGAGCGGTAGGGAATCGGGTAGGGATTGAAGCCGTAAACCTGCACGTCGCCTTCGTTGCGCACGCAGCCGTCGACGACGACGCGCTGGCAGTTGTGCGAGTCCATCGCGTAGGAGCCGAGGCCGACGGAGTCGCTGGCCGCCCGATAGCCGCGGCAATCGAGTTCGGTGACGACGTAGTCGGAGACCATGCGGCGGGCCTCGCGGATGTAGAGTTGGTGCGCCCAGCCGCCGGTGTCGGTGAATTCGTCGGCGGGCAGGCCCCACTCGCCCATGCGCTGGCGGACCCAGGCGGGGCAGCGCGGATCGTGGATGAGGAACCACATGAGGCCCTGTTGCCAGCGGACGTGGGCTTGGAAGATCTCCTCGCGCCGCGCCCAGGAGGCGGTGGGGAACTCGTGGTTGCCGCCGATGAAGTCGGTGGAGACGGCGCCGTGGTTGTTGGTGTCGGTCTTCCGGCCGCGGATGCGGTCGAATTTGTGGAAGAGGTCGCGCCAGCCGGTGCGGAGGTAGCGGGCGAAGAGTTCGTAGTCGCGCGGGTCGTAGCCTTCGGGGCAGGGGAAGGGCAGGCGGTCCGCGGCCTGCGTGAGGCACATGCGGAAGTTGTAGGCCTGCACGAGGCGGTCGCCGGAGCCGGCGGGCGCGAGCGGGGCGGAGCTGATGCCGGGGAGCAGGCCGCTGGCGGGATCGCCTTCGCGGACGTAGGGCGAGACAGGGGCCTCGAACTGGTGCGTCTCGCGCAGCTGGACGCCGTTGAGCAGCTCGCCGTGCACGGCGTTGCCCTCGCGGCCGATGGTGTGGTTGACGCCGGCGAGGGCGAGCAGGTCGCCTTCGTAGGAAGCGTCGACAAAGATGCGGGCTTCGACGCGCAGGCCGCTCTCGCAGCGGAGGGCGGTGAGGGTGGAGCCGGCGCGCTCGACGGCGGTGACATACTCGCGCAGGAGCGGCTCGATGCCGGCCTCGCGCAGCCAGTCGTGGAGGACGCGGGCGGCCATGTGCGGCTCGAAGCGCCACTCCTCCTCGACGCCGTAGCGGCGGCCGAGTTCGCGGTAGAAGGCGCGGGCGAGGCCGCCGATCGACTGCTTGTTGCCGATGTCGGTGTTGCTGAGGCCGCCGGCGGTGAGGCCGCCGAGCCAGGCGCTGTTGACCACGAGCGCGACGCGGTAGCCGCGGCGGCGCGCCTCGAGCGCGGCGGTGATGGCCGCGGGGCTGGCGCCGTAGAGGCAGAAGTCCGCGACGATGGTGCGGGGCTCGATCTTGGTCGGAGGAAAATAGTAGTGCAGCCGGCTCATGAGCGGAAAATGTCTCGGGCGAAAACGAAGGTGTTCAAAGGCGAAGGGCAGACGGGACGAGGCGCGGGCTCACTGGAGTTGCTCGCTGACGGTGTAGAACTCGCGGGGGCCGACGTAGGCGAAATCGTGCGTGATCCGGCCGCTGGCGGAGCAGAGCAGATCGGAGGCCCACACGGGGAAATCGCCGTCGAGCGTGGTGGATTTGTGGAGACGGTAGCGGCGGCCGGGCACGCCGGCCCACTCGAGTCGCATCGTGCCGGCGGTGTCGAGGGCCGCGATTGTGAGGCCGGGCTCGTAGCGGGTGGTGGCGTGGAGCGTGAGGTTGTCGAGGTAGGCGTAGCGGGCGCTGTTTTGAATTTCGTCCCAGAGATAGACCCGGAGGGCGAGCGGGGCGCCGAGGGCGGGCTCGGCGCGGTCGAGCGAGACTTCGACTTGGGTGAAGACGCCGGCCTCGGCTTCGACGGTGGCGGCGGCGAGGTCGGTGGCGAAGTTGTCGAGGTTCCAGCGGACGAAGTAGCCGAAGACGGCGCCGGCGGTGCTGCGGGCGACGTCGAACTGGAAGGAGGCGCCGGCGAGGAGGAGGCGGTGGGCGTTGACGGGCTCGACGGAAAACTCGACGTAGCTGCCGGTGGCGAGGGCCTCGGCGGCGGTGGCGGGTGTGAGGTGCGTGGCGAGCGAGAGCGCGGGCGGCGGCAGACCGGTGGTGGTGGGAAACGTCGCGCTGGTGAGCGCGGCGCCGCGCGTGACGGTGGCGGTGCGGATGTCGGCGTCGGTCGTGGCGGTGGTGTCGCCGGCGAAAGGCGCGGCGGCGAGCGGCCGGGTGGGCAGGCCGGCGCGGAACGGCGCGGCGGGCAGGCCCTCGGCGTTGTAGAGGATGAGCTTGGGGTCGTTGTGGAAACCGTAGCGAACCTTGCGCGGGGCGGTGACCTGCGGGGCGGTGAGCGTGACGTGATCGCCGGAGAGCACGGGCGTGGCGTCGTGGAAAACGTCGTCGGGGCCGGCGAGCTGGAAGCTGGGGCCGCCGCCGGTGGCGCGGTTGAAGTCGAGCACGAGACCGCCGCCGAGGTCGCGGAAATACACGGTGAGGGCGGAGCCTTCGACTTCTAGGCGGTCGAAGCGCGGGCCGGAGGCGACGAGCGTGGTCTCGCCGTAAGCGAGGCGGCGGGCGACGAGGGCGAGGCGCTCGCTGACGGTGCGCTTGTCGCGTGGATGGATGGTGTTGGTGTCGCCGACGTCGGCGGCGACGGCGAGGCCGGTGGCGGGCACGGTGTCGACGACGCGCTGTTGTTGTTCGCGCAGGTAGGCCCAGTTGTCCTGCAGCGCGGCGTTGCCGGAGACCTTGACGTGGTCGTAGTTGGCGAGCTGGACGAGGAGGAACGGGAGCGTGGGATCGCCGCGGATGGCACGCCAGCCGGCGATCATCGCGCTGAGGTAGTGGGCGTAGTTGGCGTGGTCGGTGGAGTCGCCTTCGCCCTGATACCACACGAAGCCGCGCACGGGGAAATCGGCGAGCGGGGCAATCATGGCGTTGTAGAGACCGGCGGGTTGATAGCGCCAAGTCGGGTAGCCTTCGGGATCGGGGATCGCGGTGGCGTAGGTGGGCGTCCAGAGTTTCTGCAACGCGAGCTCACGATAGGGAGCGACGGCGGTGTTCTTGTAGGTGGAAATCGCGGTGGCGTATTGCGTGCGGCGCGTGGCGTGGAGCGAGAGGAAGCTGGCGGCGGCGGGGATGGATTGGAGCGTGGGGTAATCCGTCCAGGACTTGATCGAAGTGGCACCGAGGGCGGAGACGATGATGCCGACGGGGATGCCGAGTTCGCGGCGCAGGGTCTTGCCGAAGTAATACGGCACGGCGGAGGTGAACGCGGCGTAGGTGGGCGTCGTGGGCCGCCAGGCGCCGTGGATGGCGGAGAGCGGGGTGTCGTTGGCTTCCGGAGTGACGGTGAACACGGCCATGCCCGCGTCGGTGGCGGCGGCGACCTCGTTCTCCCAATCGAGCACGCCTTCGCTGAAGGGCGAATACGGGCGCATGAGGAAGTTGAGATTCGATTGGCCGGAGCAGAGCCACACGTCGCCGATCTGCACCGGGGCGAGGACGATCTCGTTCGTGCCCGCGATGCGCAGGCTGAGCGGCGAGCCGACGGTGCTGGCGGGTTGTGCGGGGAGCGTGACGCTCCACTTGCCATCCGGGCCGGCCACGGTGGAGCCGGCGACCTGCACGCTCTGGGCGGTCGTGAGCAGTTGCACGGTGACGCTCTCGCCCGCGGCGGCGGTGCCCCAGACGCGCAGCGGTTGCTCGCGTTGGAAGACCATGTGCGGCGCAAAAATATCCGGCAGCGCGACGGTGGCCGTGGCGACGACGGCGGAGAGGAGTGAGAGCAGCAGGCAGAGTGGGCGGGCGAACATGGTGGGGAAGATCAGCATGGGTCGGGCGCGAGGACGGGCAAAGCGGCAGCCTTGGCGGAACGCGGCGATAAGTTCGGTTTTTTTGCCGCTGCGGGAGGAGGGCCGCTCAACGCGTCGCGCGGAGGCGGGCGAAGCGGCGGGGTTGAGTCTCGAGCGGGACGGTGTCGCGCACGGTGACGCGCAGCCGATCGCCGTCGGCGATGCTGGCGAGCGTGACGCCACCGACGGTCCACGGCCCGGCGGGGTGGTCGGCGAATTCCGTCACGAGCGCGACATCGTCGAGCGCGGCGCGGCGGGTGAAAGTGAGGCTGAGGTAAGTGGAGCCGCTGTCGGTGACGTTCGCGGTCTCGAGCGGCGCGGTGCCGGAGTCGGCCAGCGCGGAGCGGCCGAGCGCGAAGGCGAGGAGATTGGGCAGGCCGTCGCCGTTGGGGTCGGCGGTGGGATCGGAGACGGCGGGCTGGGCGAGTTGCGCGGCGTCGAACTCGCCGGATTGCCAGGCGGCGAAGTGCGAGGCGCCGACGAGCACACGGGCGTCGGCGGAGGCGGTGAAGCCGGCGAAGTTGCCGACCTCGACACGGTAGGCGCCCGCGTCGGCGGCGGTGACGGCATCGAGTGTGAGCGCGGGCGTGCGCGTCTCGCGCACGAAGGCGCCGTCGCGATACCAACGGTAGCGCAGCGGGCCGCGGCCGGTGGCGGAGGCGGTGAGAGTGACGCTTGTGCCGGTGCGCGCGAGCTGCGGGGCGGGCGGTGTGGCGATGGCGGGCGGCAGGCCGCGCGACATGACTTTCACGGCGCCGATCTGCGTGCGCCAGATAGCGCCGGTGTCGTGGATTTCGATTTTCAGGTAGCGCGTGCCGGCGGGCACGGCGGCGTCGGGGCCGAGGAATTGGCGCACCCAGTCGGGCGCGGCGGAGTCGACCGCGACGCTGTTGAGCACCTTGAACGCGAAGGGCTCGCTCCACGTGACGCCGTCGACGGAGGTGAAGCCGCGCAGGCGCGTGGAGCTGACGATGCCGGCGTAGAGATAAGCGGTGACGTGGAAATCGACGAGGTCGCCCTCGGTGCGGTAAACGAGCTCGGCGGGGGCTTCGGTGGCGCGGGAGAGGCGGGCGGCGGTGCCGGGCGCAAAGGATTGGGGCGTGGTGCTGACGGTCCAGCCGGCCTGCGCGTGCACGAGGCTGAAGTCGGTGAGGTCGTCCTCGAGCAGCCAGCAATCCATCAGGCTGGCGAAACGGTGGTGCGCGGTGGTGTAGCTGAATTCCGGATAGGTCGGCGGGCCGGGGGCGCGGATGAGCCAGGTGGTGCTGACTTCCTGCTCGGTCTTGGAGACGGGATTGACGTAGTCGAAGGTGAGGCCTTCGCGCATGCCGTTGTCGTAGATCTGCCAGTAGATGGCGCGCTGCAGGCCGCAGCGCCACGCGAAGGAGAACTGGTTGAGGCTGACGTCGGCGTGGATGGCATCGGAGTTGGCGGAGTGGACCGTCGCGCCGGCGTCGTAGTGGGAACGCTCGATCGCGCCGAACTCGCCGAGGAACATCGCGCGGTCGCCGAAGGGGCCGCCGGTGGGGATGCGGGCGCGCATGTAGTCGATGCCACGAATGACGCGCGGTTCGTCGCCGGGGGCTTTGGCGGACCATTGCGACCACGAGTAGAGATCGCATTGCAGGCCCTGGGTCGCGTAGCCGTCGCGCACGACGCAGTTGAGCAGCGTCCATTCCTCGGGGATGGAGATGGTGCCGGAGCGGGCGGCGGCCCAGTTGTAGTTGATCTCGAGTGCGTGCCAGACCTGCGAGGTGGAGGCGGCGCCGACAGCGGCGCGGCCCTGCTCGACGCCGAGTTGGCGGGCCTTGAAGTAGGCGATCATGCCGTCGGCCATGCCGCGCCACGTGGAGGTGTCGGGGAATTGGTCGAGGTTGAGGAGGTTGTCGCCTTCCCAGTTCTGGAGGATGAAGGTCTTGCCGTCGGCGGCGTAGGTGGTGAGGAGGTATTCGGTCAGCTCGCGCATCTCGGCGGTGACGGTGGCGGCTTCGGTGGCGGAGAGGCCGTCGCGCCACGTGACGCGGGCGAACTCGGTGACGACGAGGCTGACGGTGGTGAAGGCCGGGCGGGAAATCGCGGCGCGGTAGAACGGGTGCGCCGCCAGCTTGGCCATGCTGGTGTAGGGCGTGCCGCTGCCGACGGCGGGCCAGCGGGTTTCCGGGGCGCTGGAGAAATGCGGGTAGTTGCGCGAGGGCTGGTCGTTGAGCCAGAGCTTGAGCACGCCGGCACCCATCTCCTCGATGCGGTCAGCGCCTTCGTTGAGGTAATCGAGCGGCTCGGGGCGCGTGGGCAGCGAGTATTTGCCGCCGCTGTGCGTGGCGCCGAAGAAGCCGGCGAGCCAGCGGCCGTCGGACTGCGCGGCGTGGGAGACGGCGCAGGTGGCGAGGCCGAGGCCCGCGAGGATAGCGAGCGGGGTGGGGAGTTTCAGCAAGGCGGGGAAGCGAAGTCCGCGCGCGCGGTCCGCTCAAGGCGGGTCGGTGCGCGAAAAACGGGGATTACTTGGAAAAAACAGCGCCGCGCACGGGAGTGCAGCGGCGCCGGGGAAGCGGGAACTGGACGGACCTCAGCGGCGGTCGGAGCGACGGGCGATCCAGCGCGCGCCGGCGGCACCGGCGAGCAGGGCGAAGAACCAGAGGCTCGGGGCGCCGCCGCCACCGCCGTGCTGGCTGCCTTCCGTGGCCGGCTGGTTGGGGCCGGTGACGGTAAGCGTGGCGCCGGTGCTGACGGCGTTGCCGAGGACGTTCGAGACGACGACGTTGTAGGTGCCGGCCTGGTCGGCGCGCACCGCGGCGATGCTGTAGGTGGCGCTGGTGGCGCCGGGGATGTCGATGCCGTTCAGGCGCCACTGGTAGGTCGGCGCGGGGCGGCCGCTGGCGACGACGGTGAGCTGGGCGCTGTTGCCCATCGGGACGGAGACAGCTTGGGGCTGGGTCTGGATGGTGGGCGCGAGCGGGAGCAAGCCGAGGCGGATGGTGTGGTTGGCGGTGTCGGCGATGTAGGCGCTGCCCGCGGCGCTGACGGCGATGCCGGCCGGGAAGTTGAAGCGGGCGGCGGAGCCGTCGCCGTTGGCGCTGCCGGGCGTGCCGGCGAGGCCGGCCATGGTGCTGACGGCGCCGGTGGCGATGACGATGCGGCGGACGGTGTGGTTGTCGGAGTCGAGCACGTAGAGGTTGGTGCCGGCGGCGTCGATGGCGAGGGAGGCGGGCTCGTTGAAGCGGGCGGCGGTGCCGGTGCCGTCGGCGGCGCCGGTGGTGCCGGGGAGGCCGGCGAGCGTGGTGACGGTGCCGGCGGCGGAGACGACGCGGATGGCGTTGTTCTCGGCGTCGGCGACGTAGACGCGGTTGGCGGAGTCGGCTGCGATGCCGGTGGGCGAGTTGAAGCGGGCGGCGGCGCCGGCGCCGTCGACGCTGCCGGGCGCACCGGCGGTGCCGGCGAGCGTGGTGACGACGCCGGTGGCGACGACGATGCGGCGGACGGTGTGGTTGCCGGTGTCGGCGATGTAGAGGTTGGTGCCGGCGGGATTGAGCGCGAGGGCCTGCGGAGCGTTGAAGCTCGCGGCGATGCCCGTGCCGTTGGCGCTGCCGGGCAGGCCGATGGTGCCGGCGATCGTGGTGACCTCGCCCGCAGCGGTGATCTTGCGGATGGCGTGGTTGAGGGTGTCGGCGATGTAGAGGTTGCCGGCGGCGTCGAGGGCGACGGCGGAGGGCGAGTGGAAACGCGCGGCGGCACCGGTGCCGTCGGCCGTGCCGGAGGAACCGGCGGTGCCGGCGATCGTGGTGACGACGCCCGCGGCGGTGACCTTGCGGATGACGTGGTTGGATTCGTCGGCGAGGTAGGCGGTGCCGGCGGCATCGACAGCGAGGCCGAGCGGGAAGTGGAAGCGGGCGGCGGCACCGGTGGCGTCGGTGCTACCGGAGGAGCCGGCGGTGCCGGCGAGGGTGCTGACCGTCATGGGCGCAGGGATCGCGGGGATGGCCTGCACGGTGAGGGTGAAGGTCTGCGTGGCGGTCGGGGCGTTGCCGTTGGTGGCGGTGATGGTGAGGGTCAGCGTGGCGGCGGCGGTGCCGGCGGGAGGCGTGCCGCTGAGGAGGCCGGTGGTGTTGTTCAGCGTCGCCCAGGCGGGAAGACCGGTGGCGGTGAAGGTCGGCGCGGGCGTGCCGGTGGCGGTGACCTGAAAGCGATTGGCGAGACCGATGGTGAAGGTCGTGCTGTTGGCGCTGGTGATCTCGGGCCAGGGGTTGCCGGGGTTCACGGTGAGCGTGAACGAGGTGGCGGTGGTGCGGAGGCCGTCGCTGACGGTGAGGGAAATCAGGGCCGTGCCGGTCTGGCCGGCGGCGGGCGTGACGGTGAGCGTGCGGCTGGCGCCGCTGCCGGCGAGGGCGAGGGCCTCGGCGGTCTCGGGGACGAGCGTGGGATTCGACGACGCGGCGGTGACGACGAGATCGGCGGCGGGCGTGGTGGAGTCGCCGACGGTGAACGCGAGGGCGCCGGTGTTGCGGTTCACGGCGATGGCTTGGTCGGCGATGGTGGTGATGGTCGGCGGGAGGTTCGGCGCGGAGGTGGCGACGGTGATGGTGTTGGAGGAGGTCGCGCTGGTGCCGACGTTGTTCTGCGCGCGAACGCGGTAGTAATACGTGGTGCTCGGCGTGAGGTCGGAGACGGCGTAGTCGAGGCGGTTGCCGACGTCGCGGGCTTGGTAACCGGGGAGGAAGGTGGCGAAGTTCGAATCGGTGGAGACGTCGAGCAGGTAGGTGAGGGCGTCGGTCACGCTGTTCCAGTTGGCGAGGAATCCGATGTCGGAGACGAGCAAGGCGGCGGTGGCGACGGGCGCGGCGGGCAGGCTGCTGGGGAGCGGCGTGACGGTGAGCGTGGCGGCGTCGGAGACGACGGAGTTGGTGAGGTTGGAGACGGTGACGGTGTAGCTACCCGCGTCGGCGAGGGCGACGCCGGTGAGGGTGAGCGAGGCGGTGGTGGCGCCGCTGATGTTGCCGCCGTTGGCGAGGACGGTGTCGCCCTTTTTCCAAACGTAGGTGAAGGGGGCGGAGCCGGTGGCCGCGACGTTGAGCGTGACGTTGGAGGACTCCATCGCGGTCTGCGTGGCCGGTTGCGTCGTGATCGCGACGGGGTTGTTGGCGACGTTGAGGACGATGTTGTCGAAGCGGAGGATGAGGTTCGAGGTGGAGGCGGTGGCGTTGTCCCACATGTAGAGGCGGAACTCGACGGGGCCTTCGGCGTTCTGCAGCACCTCGACGGAGCTGAGGTCGATGCTGGGGGCGGGGACGATCCAGGTGGCGCCGGAGCCGGTGCTCTTGGCCTGATTGCCGCTGCCGGTGGCGATGAGGTCGGCGGGCGTGGTGAAGCCGGTGGCGCTGCTGAAGATCGCCCAGTTGCCGGTGTAGGGATCGACGCTGCTGGTGGCGTTGGTCATGCCGAAGTCGAAGTTCAGCGACTGGTAGCTGAGCGGCCAGTTGCCGCCGGGCGTGACGGTGAAGGCGATGTAGGTGTTGTTGGCGAGGGCGACCTCGAGCGACTCCGGAATCGCATTATTGCTGTTGTTGCGGAAGTAGTGGAGGCCGGTGCTCGTGATGGTGCCGCCGGCGGAGTTGACCACCGAGGCGGCCGTCGCGTAGGCGGACGTCGCCGAGTTGGTGTAGTCACCCGCGGCCGGGAACGTGTAGCGAGCGACAGTTTCCTGCGCAGAGCTGGAGGCAGCCGCGAAAAGCGCGGCCGTCAGGAGGGAGAGACACAGACGTTTCATGAAGGGGGCGGTGGGTTACGGGCGGGGGTGCTTCGCCTTGGGTAGCGTGCTGACATCAACGGCTCCGCGAAAGAGCGGCAATCCGGGGCAGTTGATGAATTTCTCCCAAAAGTTGGGTAAACTCTCCGCTGCGGCCGGCGCCGGGGCGAGACGGAAGCGACGGAGCGGGGTGGGAGAGCGACCACGAGTCGCGCGTGACGCGCGGCGTATTTCCCTCGGGAAGGCCCGCGGCGCGGACGCGCGCACGATCGCTGGCGTTCGCGTTCCGCGCGAAGCTCATACGATGAATTTCCCAAACTCATTGCGGATATACGCCAACTCGCCGGACTCGCCATGCGGGGCGCCCGCCCGCAGCTTTTTGACCCCGGCGCCACTCGTGTTGCGCCTGCTGCATCCCCACCCAATGATCCCTGTCCGGAGCCGTTCCCTTCGCGCCGCCCTGTGCGGCTTTCTCGCCCTCGTCAGCACCGCCGCCGCGCAACCGGCACCGGCCGTCACGGAGGCGGATGTCGTCATCTACGGTGGCACGGCTGCCGGCGCCGTCGCGGCGATCCAGGCCGCGCGCATGGGTCGCTCCGTGGTGTTGCTCGAGCCGGGCCGTTACCTCGGCGGCATGACCACCGGCGGCCTCGGTGCCACCGACACGGGCGCGCCCGTCACCGTCGGCGGCATCGCACGCGAATTCTACGGCCGCATCTATAACTACTACCAGCAACCCGAGGTCTGGCGCCATGAGACGCGGGCCGAATACGGGCCGAAGCACGAGCTCGCCATCTCCGAGCGCTTGAAGCTGCACTGGTTCTTCGAGCCGCACGTCGCCACCCAGCATCTGCAGCAGATGCTCCAGGAAGCCGGGGTCCGCGTGCTGCTGGAAAGCCCGCTCGACCGCGCCGTCGGCGGCGTCACCAAGGAAGGCGGCCAGATCCGCGCGATCCGCACCGTCGACGGTCGCACGTTCACCGGGCGCGTCTTCATCGACACCACTTACGAGGGCGACCTGATGGCCGCCGCGGGCGCCTCCTACATCGTCGGCCGCGAACCGAACTCGCGCTACAACGAGAAGCTCAACGGCATCGTCTATCTGCCCGCGCGCCGCACCGCGCACGTCAGCCCCTTCGTCGTTCCCGGCAAGCCCGAGAGCGGTCTGCTCCCGCGCATCTTGCCCGCCGCGCCCGGACCCGAGGGCGAAGGCGACGGCCGCACCCAGGCCTACAATTTCCGCGTCTGCCTCACCGATGTGCCGGAGAACCAAGTCCCGTTCACCCAGCCCGAAGGCTACGATCCGATCAACTACGAGCTCGTGCTGCGCCACGTGCTCGGCTCGAAGCCCGGCATGCTTCCCGGCAACAAGAACAACAGCGGTCTCTTCACGCTCACGCCGATGCCGAATCGCAAGACCGATTCGAACAACCGCAACCTCTTCTCCACCGACTACGTGGGCCGCAGCTGGGACTGGGCCGAGGCCTCCTACGCGCAACGCGAGGAGATCCGCTTGGAGCACGAGAACTACATCCGCGGCCTCTTCTGGTTCCTCGCCACCGACCCGCGCGTGCCGCAGGCCCTGCAGACCGAGGTGCGCCGCTGGGGCCTCGCCAAGGACGAGTTCAAGGACAACCACAACTGGCCCACGCAACTCTACGTGCGCGAGGCGCGCCGCCTCATCGGCGAGTTCGTGATCACCGAGCACGTCTGCCGCAATCAGGTGCCGGTCGAGGATGTCGTCGCGATGGGCTCCTACGCACTCGACTCGCACCTCGTCAGCCTTTTCGTCGACGAGAACCAGCAGCTCCGCATCGAGGGCGCGTTCTTCGAGAGCGTGCGCCCGTATCCGATCAGCTACCGCGCGCTGCTCCCGAAGCGTCAGGAAGTCTCCAATCTCCTCGTGCCCGTGTGCCTCTCCGCCAGCCACGCCGCCTACGGCTCGGCCCGCATGGAGCCCGTCTTCATGATGCTCGCGCAATCCGCCGCGACCGCCGCCGCGCTCTCCCTTGAGCAACGCGTCGCCCTGCACGACCTGCCTTACGCGACGCTCCGCGCCCGCCTCGAAGCCGACGGCCAGGTGCTCTACGACAAGAACGCGAAGAAAGCCGACGAGGCCAAGCCCGCCACTGCGCCCGCCGCTGCTGCTGCGACGACCACGACCACGCCGCCTGCTCCGCCCGCGCCGGTCAAAGTCGCGCCGAAGCCCGCCGCGCCCAGCGTGCCCAACGACCCGAAGCTCGCCGCGCTCCTCGTGAAACTGGAGAAGGCCGGCATCATTCAGGAAAAGGCCTACTGGTATATCAACGCTCGTCCGAAGGCGCAGTGTGACGGCGAGCGCGTCGGCGCCGCGATCATCGCCGCCGCCGCGCGTTACGAGCCCGCCGCCGACCTCGAGTCCGCCCTCGCCATCCTCATGAAGCGCCGCGTGATCACGCGCACCGATTACTGGCAGAGCCGCGCCAAGCCCGGCCGCCAGTGCTCCGGCGGGCAGGTCGCCTCGCTCTTCTCGCGTCTCGCGCAGGATATCCGCTGATCCTCTCCGTCAACCGCAACCCCGATCCGTCGTCCCATGATTCGTCCGACTTCTCTCGCCCGTCTTTTCTCCGCTCTCTTCGCGTTCGCGCTGCTGGCTGCGGCGATTCCCGCCTCGGCGGCGGTCAACGACGAGCAACTCGCCGCCGCCGTCGCCAAGCTCGAGAAGGCTGGCGTCGTCACCGATGCCTCCTACTGGCTGGCCAACGCGAAGCGCAACCAGACCTGCGATGGCGAGAAGGTCGGCGCACTCATCATCGCCGGCGCGAAGCGCCAAGGCGGCAAGGCCGGTGACCTCGACGGCGCGCTCAAGCACCTCGTCCGCCGCCGCGTCATCACCAAGACCGAGTATTGGGAGACGAACGCCGTCGCCGGCAAAGCCTGTGCAGGCGGTCAGGTTGGCTCGTTGATTTCGCGTCTCGCCAGCACGACGAAATGATTTTCCGCGGCCTCATCCTGCTCGGGAGCCTGCTCCTCGCCACCGGCCTCGCGGCCGCGCCGGCGCTGGAACTCGCGCCCTTGTTCGCGGACGGGGCTGTGTTGCAACGTGACGTGGCGCACCCCGTCTGGGGCCGCGCCCAGCCCGGCGCCGAGGTCCGCGTGAGTTTCGCGGGCCAGACGCAGACCGTGCGCGCCGCCGAGGACGGGAGTTGGCGCGTGACACTCGCGCCGCTCGCGGGCACCGCCCGCGGCACCGAGCTGAAGGTCGTCGCCGGTCGCGAGACGCGCGTCGTGCGCGACGTCGTCGTCGGCGAGGTCTGGCTCTGCTCCGGCCAGTCGAACATGGAGTGGACGCTCCAGCGCTCGCCCGCGCTGCCGGCCGTCGAGGCGCGCGGCGTCGTGCCGGAGATCCGGCATTTCAAGGTCGCCCGTGCGGTGGCCGACGCGCCCGCGTCGACGCTCGCCGGCGAGTGGAAGGCGCTTTCGCCTGCGACCGCGAAGTCCTTCAGCGCGGTCGCCTATCATTTTGCCGAAGCCCTGCAGTCGCGCCTCGGCGTGCCAGTGGGATTGGTCAACAGCTCCTGGGGAGCCACGGCAGTCGAGCCGTGGATGACGCCGGGCACGTTGGCTAAATTCCCCGCGATCGCAGAACGCTGGGAAAAGTCGCTCGTCGGCATGGACGAAAAGAAAGCCGCCTACGAGCAGGAGCGCGAGGCGTGGAAAAAGAAGGCCGCGGCCATGAAGGCGCGCGGCGAGAAGCCCGGCAACGACTGGCCCAAGCCGCCGCTCGGGCGAGGCAGCCATCGGCAGCCGGGCGGCTTGTTCAATGGCATGATCGCGCCGCTCGTGCCGTTTCCGTTCCGTGGCGTGCTGTGGTATCAAGCCGAGGCACACACCGGTCGTGCGAAGCAGTATGCGGAGTTGTTTCCGGCGATGATTGAAGGCTGGCGTGCGGCTTGGGGTGGTGAACCGGCGTGGTTTTTCTTCGTGCAGTTGCCGAATTACAACGTTCCGAACGACCAGACCGGCCTCCTCTGGGCCGAGCTGCGCGACGCGCAGACGGCGGCGCTGGCACTGCCGCGCACCGCAATGGCGGTGACGATCGATGTCGGCGTGCCCGACAACGGCCATCCGCCCGACAAGACCGCCGTCGGCCAGCGCCTCGCGCGCCTCGCCGCCGGTCACGTGTATGCACTTGAGTCCGGCGACCTCACCGGTCCCGTCGCCCGTGCGGCGCGGCTCGACGGCGCCGAGGTGAGCGTGGAATTTTCCTCCGCCGCCAGTGGGCTCGTCCTGCGCGACACTGCCGCCGCGGCCTTCGAAGTCACCGACGCCGCCGGCACGGCGCATCCCGCCACGGCGCGTGTCGATGGTGCCGTGTTGCGCGTCGCCGGCCCGGCCGGCGTGGTTCCGGTCGCCGTGCGTTACGCGTGGCACAACAACCCGCCGGCCCCGCTGCACAACGGCGCCGGGCTGCCCGCCGCGCCCTTCCAGATTTTGGTTCACTCCGCTGCCCCGAATCCAGGCGGACCCAAAGCGCCCAACCCTACCTCTCGATGAATACCTCGCTCCATCCCGCGACCCGTGTGATGTCCCTCGCGGCCGCGCTCGCCGCGCTCAGCCTGCCACTGTCCGCCCAGGACAGCACGCCCGCTCCCCTCGACAAGGAGGAGGAGGTCGTGATGCTCTCCGAATTCCAAGTCACGGCCGCGGCCGAGGACGGTTACCGCGCCACCAACGCGCTCTCCGGCACGCGCTTCAAGACCGACCTCATCGACCTGCCCAAGGCCGTCGACGTCATCACCGAGGAGTTCATCGCCGACATCGGCGCGCTCGACATGTATGACGCCCTGCGCTTCACCGGCGGCGTCGAGTCCAACGGCGCCTCCGGCACCGACGACGTCACGGGCAACAATTTCGTCCTCCGCGGCATCAGCGCGCAGACGACGACCTATCGCAACGGCTACCGTTCCTTCGGCCGCACTGATCCCATCATGGTGCAACGCATCGAGGTGATCCGCGGCCCGTCCTCCGTGTTCTCCGGCCCCATTGAGCCGGGCGGCACGATCAACATCATCACCAAGCGCCCGACCAAGAAGGAGCTCGTCATCCTCAAGGCCCGCTACGGCACCTACGACCGCTTCCGCAGCGAGGCCGTTTACAACACGCCCATCGGCGACGGCAAGAAGGCCGCCGTCCGCTTCGCCCTCGCGCACGAGGACTTCGGCCACATGCAGGATTTCGCCGGCCACAAGAAGACCGTCTTCGGCATGGCCGCCGACTACAAGGTCTCGGAGAAGGGCGCGTTCTCCTACGATTTCCAATACCTGCAGATGTTCACCCAGCCCGCCGCGGGCATCCCCTACCTGAACAGCTCCGTCACCAACTCGAGCATCATCGGCCTCGAGCCCGACGTCCGCCGCACCTTCAACCGCCAGGGCCCCGACGCCTACTCGGATAACATCCAGATCCAGACCAATCTCGATTACGTCCACACCTTCAGCGACACCTTCTCGCTCCACGCCGGCGTCTATTACCGCGTGCAGGATCTCAAGCGCCTGCTCGTCGGCGGCTCGACCCGCATCACGGAAAGCACCGTCACCGGTCGCCGCACCGCCGCGCGCGTGGCCACCTACGAGCCCAACGCCGTCTCCTGGGTCGTCACCCCGCAGATCTACCTCCTCGGCAAGTTCAACTACGCCGGCATCGATCACAGCGCCATCGTCGGTTACGACTACTCCTACAGCCACTCGCGCAACGACATCTTCCAAGCCACGCTCCCCGGCATCGACATCGATAACGCCGCGCCCGCCGACTACAGCCTCGGCAACTTCTCCAGCTACGCCGTCAACGAGCTGCGCCGCACCAAGGACAGCGAACAAGGCGTCTCCGTGAGCAACACCTTCGGCTTCTGGAACGGCCGCGCCTTCTTCCTTCAAGGCTTCCGCTTCGGCTCCGTCGACGGCACCCGCGAGCGCCTCGAGATCGCCGATCCCACCGCCCGCACGCAGTCGGCCAAGAACAGCGCCACCGCGCAGAGCTACGGCCTCTCCATCCGCCTCGTCGACCGCATCAGCGCCTTCGTCAGCTACAGCGAATCCTTCGTGCCCCAGTCGATCGGTGCCAACACCAGCTACGACTACCTCGGCAATCTCCTCGATCCCATCAGCGGCGAGGGCTGGGACGTCGGCCTGAAGTTCGACATCAAGGAAGGCGTCCTCTCCGGCAGCCTCGTCGCCTTCGACATCACCCGCGCCAACGCCCCGACGCCTGATCCCGACTTCCCCGGCTACTTCATCGCCGACGCCGAGAGCCAGGCGCGCGGCGTCGAGTTCAACCTCAACGGCCGCCTGACCAAGAATATCCAGGTCGTCGGCAGCTACGCCTACATCGACGCCAAGATCACGCAGGACACGCGCGCCGAGCGCATCGGCTGGCGCTCGAGCAACGTCCCGCGCCACCAGAGCACCGTGTGGGTCAACTACTCCTTCCGCGACGGCTGGACCAAGGGTCTCAAGGCCAGCCTCGGCGTCATCTACAAGGCCAACCGCCGCGGCAACAACACGCTCGCCGACCTCCCCGGCCTCCAGCTGCCCGGCTACACCCGTTACGACGGCCGCCTCGGCTACGAGAAAAAGATGTGGGGCAAGAAGGTCGGCTTCAACCTCTCCGCCCAGAACATCACCGACATCGACTACCAGGCCAGCGCCAACGGCTACGGCGAGCCCTGCACCGTGACCGGCACCGTCAGCGTCCAGTTCTGAGCCGTCCCTCCTCCGTTCATCGCCGCGGGGCCGCGCCGGCCCCGCGCCTTCTCTCTCCTTCATGTCTCCGTCCGCCTCGGTTCCCTTCTCCGCCCGCCATGTGCCGCTCCTCGGCCGCTGGGATGTCGTCGTCGTCGGCGGCGGCCCCGCCGGCTGCACCGCGGCGGCCTCCGCCGCCCGCGAAGGCGTGCGCACGCTGCTCGTCGAAGCCACCGGCGCGCTCGGCGGCATGGGCACCAACGCGCTCGTGCCCGCGTGGACGCCGTTCTCCGACAAGAAGGATCTCGTTTACCGCGGCATGGCCGAGAAGGTGTTCAACACCTGCAAGGCCGGCATGGCGCACATCCGGCCGAGCGACGTCGACTGGGTCGCCATCGACCCGGAACTGCTCAAATCGATCTACGACGACCTCGTCACCGGCGCCGGCGCGCAGGTGCTCTTCCACACGCTGCTGGTCGCCGTCGAGCCCGCCGATACCCGCCGCGTCGCGCGGATCTTCGTCGCCAACAAGGCCGGCATCGCCGCCATCGAGGCCAAGATTTTCATCGACTGCACCGGCGACGCCGACCTCGCCGCGTGGGCCGGAGCGGAATTTTTCAAGGGCGACGAAAAGGGCGAGAACCTCATGCCGGCCACGCACTGCTTCGTGCTGACCAATGTGGACGAATACGCCTACACGCACGGGCCGCAGATGTATGGCGGCCACGCCGACAGCCCCATTCACCGCATTCTCGCCTCGGGCAAATATCCGCTCATCCCCGACACGCATCTCTGCTGCACGCTCATCGGCCCGAAGACCGTCGGCTTCAACGCCGGCCACCTCTGGCACGTCGACCCGACGCGCCCCGAGACCGTCTCCGACGGCATGCTGCTCGGCCGCCGCATGGCGCGGCAGTTCCGCGACGCGCTGGCGGAGTTCGCGCCGGCCGCCTTCGGCAACGCCTTCCTCGTCAACACCGGCTCGCTCATGGGCGTGCGCGAATCGCGCCGCATCGTCGGCGACCACGTGCTCCGCCTCGAGGATTACCTTGAGCGCCGCACCTTCCCCGACGAGATCGCGCGCAACAGCTACTTCCTCGACGTGCACTGCACGAAGGAGCAGATGGCCAAGACGCCCGAGCGCTGGAACCAGTGGCGACAGGACGAATTCCTCTACGGCCCGGGCGAGTCGCACGGCATCCCTTACCGCAGCCTCACGCCCAAGACCCTCGACAATGTGCTCGTGGCCGGCCGCTCCATTTCCTGCGAGCAGGTCGTGCAGGGCAGCGTGCGCATCATGCCCGGCTGCCTCGTGATGGGCGAAGCCGCCGGCATGGCCGCCGCGCACGCCGCCGCGCTGCCGCAGGCGGACACCCGCGCGATCGACATCGCCAAACTCCGCCGCCGCCTCCTCGAGGAAGGCGCTTACATCAAGTAAGCGCGCCTCCTCCGCCCGGCGCCGAACGGTCCGCGACGTCATGCGCCCGACCTTCCCGCTTGGGTTGCGTTTTGCCGCCGTCCTCCTGCTGGCCCTCGCCGGCGGATCGCTCGCCGCGACTTCGGGCAGGGCGCGCGCTTCTTGCGGTTGCGCGTGAGTGAACCCGAGTGAGCGGCCCGGATCGAATTGCAGGTTGAACCGCTGCAGGGCTCCTCTTTAACCCTTATTGTCATCTCTCCCCGTGATTTCCTCCCAACTGCGCGTTCGTGACTGGGCCAGCATCCATGCAGACCTCACCTTCATCTATGAGGGCGAGGTGGCCGAATGCTTCCGCGATTGCGCGATGCCGGAGAATTTCCTCGGCGCGTGGCTCATCCTGCGCGGCAAGTGCCGGCTCACGCAGGGTGCCACGTTGATCGAGGCCGGCGCGGGGCAGTGGATCATCCTGCGGCGCGCGGCGGGCTGGCAGTATTTCAGCCCCGATGCGCGCATCCTCTCCATCCGCTTCGAGGCCGAGTGGCCGGATCGCAAGCCGTTCTTCGATCTCGGCCTGAGCGCGTGTTTTCCCGCGACGCGTTTTCCCCGGTTGGAGGAGAAAGGCCGCCGCCTGCTCGAGGGCGTGCGCCGCGTCACGCCGAAGACGACTGTCGACCTGAAGGCGGAGTTGGTGTCGCTGGGCGAGTTCCTCGACATCCGCACGGGATTCCTCGCGTGGTTCACCGAGCTGTGCGCGACCCTGGAGGCGCTGGACATCCATCCCTCGCGCACGATGCTGCGCGACGAGCGTATCGCCAAGGTGCTCTACAATCTCAGCCGGCTGCCGCTCTCGGCGCGGTTTCGCGAGGAGGAACTGGCGGCGAGCATCGGGTTGCAGGTGGGGCAGTTCGTGCGCGTGTTCCGGCGCGAGGTCGGCACCACGCCGAAGCGCTTCTTCGACGAGCGCCGGCGCGATGCCTGTCGGCGGCTGCTGGCCAACACCGACATGCCGATCAAGGAGATCGCGCTCGAGCTCGGCTACATGCGCCTTTCGGATTTTTCGGCGTGGTTCAGCGCGCACGAGGGCACTTCGCCGCGCGATTTCCGGCGGCGCTTCCGCGACACGGGCAAGCCCATGATGCTGTGAGCGCGCCCGGGGCGGGGCAGAGGGGGCGCGCGATGGATTTCCCCAACTAATTCCGGGGCGCGGCTAACCGTTAAGGATTCGCCTCAAAGGCGGGATTCCCACGCTGGAGCCACGTCGCTGTTCCCCGCGGCGCGGCTGTCGTTTCTCCACCCCGCATGGATCGCCCCTCCCGTCTTGCCCGTTTCCGTTTTCCCGCGCTGGCCCTGGGCCTCGCTTGGCTGTCGACCGCTTCCGCGCAATCGCCGGCGCCGAACGCGGCGACCGACGGCATGGAGGTTTTCCCGCCGACGTGGCGTTCCGACGGGCTCTACGATCCGGAGTTTTACCCGTTCATCGACGTGTTCGGGCAATACCGCCACCTGACCTGGACCGACAAGGTGACAGGCGACTCCGACCTGCTGGCGAAGTATGCCGCCGAGCAGAACGAGCTCGCGCTCCTGCGCCCAGCCAGCTTCGGCACCTACGGCGGCTGGAAGCACGGCCCGAAGCTCGAGGCTACCGGCTTCTTCCGCACCGCCAAGGTCGACGGCAAGTGGTGGCTGGTCGACCCCGAGGGTTACCTGTTCCATTCCAGCGGCCTCACGACGGTCAGCTCCGTCGTGCGCACCGACGCCAGCGGCGCCTCGGCGATGCGCACGGGCATCACGAACCGCGAGACCTTTTTCGAGCCGTTGCCGGCCACCGGCCATCCTGCGCGCACGCTCGGCCTGCTCGCCAACGAGACCGCCACCGTCACCAGCGGCGAATACCAGGGACAGCGTCCGCTCGCGGCCAATTTCTTCGCGATGAACGCGCTGAAACAGCTGCCCACCACGGTCACGCTGGAGGATCTCCGCGCCGCCACGACCACGCTCGCCTTCGATCGCATGCGCAGCTGGGGCTTCACGACCATCGGCGCGTGGTCCGATCCCGATCTCTTCGTCCGCGCCGGCCGCCAGCCCTACACGCACATGCTGCAGCCGACGCACCCCGGCCTCATCCGCGGCAGCACGACCTACCTCGATTACTTCAAGGACGCCTGGGTCACCAACCTCCGCGCGCGGCTCAACGCCGAGGTCGGCCTCACCATCGGCGATCCGTGGAATCTCGGCTACTACATCGACAACGAGCGCGACTGGACCAAGTCCAACGTCAGCGCCCGCAGCCTCGGCCTCTGGGTGCTCGGCGCTCCGTCCGAGAACCTTGAGCGTTACGCCAAGCGCGCCTTCCGCGACCAGTTGCAGGCCAAATATGGCACGATCGACGCGTTGAACGCGCAGTGGGGCGTCACCTACGCAAGCTGGGACGACGTGCTCACGCGCACCGATGTGGCGCCCGCCGCCGCCGGCTCCGACGCCGACATGGCGGCCTTCGAGGTGCTCTACGCCGAGACGTATTTCAGCAAGTGCCGGCAGGTCATGCGCGAGATCGCGCCCCAGCACCTCTACCTCGGATGCCGCTTCACCACCGGCGCCCGCCCGCCGGTGCTTGAGGTCGCGGCGCGCTACAGCGATGTCGTCACGATCAACGTCTACGGCAACAGCGTGCGCCTGCTCACCGGCATGGACGACGATGCCGACGTGCCCGTGATGTGCACCGAGTATTACTTCTACTCGCACGACAGCGGCCTCTTCGCCGACGCCGTCGGCTCCGGCACGGAGCGCAGCAGCCAGACGGCCCGCGCCTCGGCGATGAAGAGCTACATCGCCAGCTCCGCCACGCACACCCGCTACGTCGGCACGCACTGGTTCCAGTATTTCGATTACCCGCCGAGCGGCCGCCTCAACAGCCGCAACATGAACAGCAACCTCGGCTTCGTCAGCACCGCCAACCTGCCTTACTCGATCATGGTGAAGGCGGCCCGCGAGGCGAACTACGCCATGTATCGCACGCGCTTCGCCCCGCCCAAGCGGCAGGTCGCAGCCGATGCGGTCGCCACCTCCACCGCGCCCGGCACCCCGCTCGGCACCGAAACGACCCTCGAGGTCAGCGGCACCAAGCAGGCTTACCTGCGCTTCGACCTCGGCAGCGTCTCCAGCCCGATTGAGCGGGCCATCCTGCTCCTCCAACCCTTGGAAGGCGACGAACTGGCGACGCACGAACTGGCGCTCGTCACCGACAACGCCTGGACGGAAGACACGCTCACTTGGAATACCCGCCCCGCCGCCACCGCGACGCTGGCACGTTGGACCACCAAGCCCGACCTCGCTGTCGAGATCGACATCACCCGCGAGCTGCGCGAGGCCTTCCGCGCCGACCGGCGGCTGGTGTTCCGTCTCTCCTCGACCGATGGCACGATGCTCCGCTACGTCGCCCGCGAGCACGGCACCGATACGGTCCGCCCGCAGATCCTCCTCGTCACCGGCCCGGCCACGCTCGCCGAGTGGCGCGCCCAGTATTTCCTCCCCGATTCCGTCCAGGCGGGCAACTTCGCCGACCCCGACGCCGACGGCCACTCCAATCTCATGGAGTATGCCCTCGCGCTCAGCCCGCACGAGCCCGATGCCACCGCCGGCCCGCAGATCGGGCTGGGGACGGCCGGCCGGCTCAGCGCCACGTTCTACCGGGCGCGGGCCGATGTGACCTACAGCGTCGAGGCCTCCTCCGATCTCGTGCAATGGACCACCCTGGCGACCAACCCCGGCAGCATCGGGGCCACCGTGAGCGTCACCGACACCGCCACGACCAGCCCGCGCTTCCTGCGCCTGCGGGTCAGCGTGCCCTGAAATCTTCCAGCCACCGGAGGCGGGTTCCGGGCCTCAGTGGCCTGGGGTGGTTTTCCCAACTTTTTGCGAGGTTCTGTTAACTCCGATACTTTGGCAGCGGGGCGCCGTTGCCAGATAACCTTCCTCACCCGACTCCGGCACTTGCCGGGGTAAATCCTCTCCCCCTCCCATGAACTCCCCACTCAGAACGCGCCTCGGCGTCGTCGTCGCGGTCGCAGCTACGCTGACATCCGCAGTCTTGATGCAAGGTCAGGAAATCGTCGCCAGATATGATTTCGGTGCCACAGGCAACCCCACAGGCACCCAGAACAACGTTGCCGTATCTTCCCTCGCGGGGGCCTCGGCCCTCACCTTCACTGCGGCGGGAGGGGGTCGTGTTGCCTCGGCCGGCTTGGATGCGGCTGCTGGCACGTATGCCAAGATCAGCAACAACACGATCTCCATCCCTGATACACTGAGCGATGCGTTTGCGGCGAACCATTATCTGAGCTTCACGATCACGCCCAGCGAATCGCTGAACGTGCTCTCTCTTGGTTTTGATTTCGGCGTGTCCAATAACACGAACACCGTCAATCCCTACACCGGTTCGTGGGCGGTCTTCTCCAGCGTGACTGGGCTAGGGAGCAGCGCAGATATGATTGCGGGAGCCACGGGAAGCTACTCGCGGGCGAACAACACCGGTTTGACCGCCTCATGGATCACTCCTTCGCCTTTGATCGATCTGAGCGGAGTTACTGCGCTGCAGAACACGGCGATTTCGCCCATCCAGTTCCGCATCTATTTTTGGGATAATACCCCGATCAGCAATAGCGCGCTGATCATTCGTATGGACGACATCGAACTCACCGCCGCCGCTGCCATCCCCGAACCCAGCACCTACGCTGCGTTGATCGGCGTCGCCGCCCTCGGCTTCGTCGCCCTCCGCCGCCGCCGTCAGGCACGCAGCGTCTGAGCTCCCCACTTCGTCCCTCTCGCTCCATGAAAAAGATTTCCTCCCTCCGCGCCATGGCCGCCTTGGCCGGTGCCGCTCTCCTGCTCCCGGCAGTCGTGTCCGCCCAAGAAACAGTCGCGCTCTACGAGTTCAACGCATCCGACAAGCCGCCGCTGAATTCCTACGCCAGCACGATCACCTCGCCGCTCGGCTCCGTCTCGCTCGTCGGCTATCCGACGGGAGACGGTGGCTACTCGAGCTCTTCCGGCGGCGGCTATTTTCGCCGCAACATCAACAACCTGATCCCCGAGTCGCTCGCCGCGGCGCTGACGACGAATCACTTTGTCGGCTTCACCTTCACGCCGGGGCAGGCGGTCGATCTCGGCACGCTGACCTTCGACTTTGGCACCTCCAACGCCACCAGCGTTGCGGGTGGCATCGTCTACACCGGCAGCTGGGCCGCCTACACCTCCGTCGGCGGATTCGACAGCGGCGACGAGCTCGGCACCGGCTCGGCCACGCAGGTTGCGCTGGGCTCGAACGTGTTCACGCCGAGCTGGACGGTCGGCAGCGTCGACCTCGCCTCGCTCGGCACCGTGTCCGCTCCCGTGGAAGTCCGGATCTATTTCTGGGACGATAACGCCACCGCATCGAGCAACCTTCAGGTGCGCATGGACGACATCACGCTCACCGCGTCCGCCGCGGCCATCCCCGAGCCCTCCACCTACGCGCTGCTCGGCGGCGTGCTGGCGCTGGGTGCGGTTGCGCTCCGCCGCCGCCGGGCGGCTGTCGCGCAGGCCTGAGCCGGTGTCCGCCGTGTCCCGCTGATCTTCCGGAGCCAGTCGCAGGACTGGCTCTTTTTTTGCCGCTCCCGCGGCCGTTTGCTCCCTAGCTCCCTTCGTCTTCATGAAGCTCCTCCGTTCCGATTCGCATTTCCGCTGGCTGCTGCTCGCCCTGATCTTCGCCGCGGCCTTCCTCAACTACTTCGACCGCCAGACGGTGTCGGTGTTGAAGACGACGTTGAAGGAAGTGTTCACGATGAAGGATACGGACTACGCGCTCCTCGTGAACATCTTCACGGGTTGCTACGCGGCGGCCTACATCGCGAGCGGCTGGCTGGTCGACAAGATCGGGCCGAAGAAGGCGCTCACCGTCTTCGCCGGCCTGTGGTCGCTCGTCACGATCGGGTGCGGCCTGGCGCGTAACTTCTGGGAACTCGCCATCATGCGCGGCCTGCTCGGTCTCGCCGAGCCGGGTCTCCAGCCGGTCTCGATCCGCGTCGCCTCCGCGTGGGCGCCGCCGGGGCGCAAGGGCCTCTTCATGAGCCTGTGCGGCATCGGTTCGAGCATCGGCAACGTCATCGCGCCGCCGGTGATCGTGTGGCTGTTGATCCATTACGGGTGGCGCTCGGCGTTCATCCTGCCCGGCGTCATCGGCCTCGCGGTCGCGATCGTGTGGTGGTGGCTCTACCGCGATCCGAAGGAGATCGCCGAGGTGCAACCGGCGACGCCCGCCGCGCCGCCGCCTGCGGCCTGGCGCTGGGGTCAACTCTGGCGCACGAAGGCGCTGTGGGGCATCGTGCTCGCGCGCCTCGTCAGTGATCCGGTCTGGTATTTCTGCCTGTTCTGGCTGCCGGGTTACCTGCAGGAGGAGAAGGGTCTCACCGTGGCGCAACTTGGCCTCGTCGGCTGGCTGCCCTTCATCGCCGCGAACATCGGCGGCCTCACCGCCTCGGTGATCTCGGACTCCATGGCGAAGAAGACCGCGGATCCGCTGCAGGGCCGCAAGCGTCTCCTCTTCTACGCGTCCATCGCGGGCCCGATCTGCCTCTTCATCCCGGGTGCCACGCAGCTCAGTGTCACGCTGGTGATGTTCTGCCTCATGGCCATCGTCTGCGCCTGCTGGCTCTCCACGCTCGCGCCGATCATCGCGGAGATCTTCCCGCTCGGCAACGTGGCCAGCGTGTGGGGCATCGCCGGCGCGTTCGGCGCGACGGGCGCGATGGTCTTCAATTACCTGCTCGGTCACGCTGCGACCATCATCGGGTTGGAGAAACTGTTCTACATCATGGGCGTGCTCCATCCCTGCGCCGCGCTGCTGCTCTTCTGGCTCGTGCGCCGCCCGCGCGTCGCACCGGAGCCCGTCGCTGCGGCGGCCTGAGCCCGACCGCATTTCCGGTAAGTTTTCCGTCTGAAATTTCAACGCGCCGGGCCTGACATCCGGTGCGTTGGCGTCATCCTCCTTCGCGTCTTCCCCCATGTGGCACCCCTTCGATCTGATGCCCGAGGCGCTGGCCTTGCCCCGGGAATTGCGCGACGCCTCCGTCTCGACGGGCTGCCGCCTCGCTTACCGGCAGCTGGTGACGCGCTGGTTCAAGGACAAAAGCTCCGACGAACAATGGCCGCCCGACCTCGACACGCGTCCCGGCATCGTGCTGACGCGCCGGCTCGACAACGCCGGTTGCTGGCATGTCGAGGTGGAGCAGACGTGGGAACTCGCCGCGCGCCGCTCATTCACCGGCACGCTCGTGTGCGAGACGCGCGGCTGGCGCCGGCCCGTGCGCTATGATTTCCGCCAGACCTTCGCGACGAAGGCGGGGGCCGAGGTGTGGCCCGAGACGCGTGAGACCGGCAAGTGGCACGCCGACGGCACGCTGGTGCGGCAGAGTTTCGTCGGTGAAAAAAGCACGACACAGCGCGTGACCGCCGGGGCGTGGTTCGCGCTCTACGCGCTGCTCGCGGATTTTCCCGCCTGGCCGGATTCGTGGCCGGCGGCGGAGGACGCGGCCTGCGCGGGCGAAGGCGTCGCGTTGCTGCGCGGCGTGCGCCTGCAGCGTTGCGAGCAGCCGCAAAGCCGGCACGCGCTCGCCCAAGGTCTGCGCGGCTACACGCTGCACGCGCGCGACAGCATGCCGCAGGAATTCTGGATCAACGAAAACGGCGTCGTCGTGTATTGGTTCGAAGGACCGAACCGCGCGATGGCGCTTTCCGCCGCGGAGGGCCTCGTATGAAGACACCGCTCACCCGCCGCGATTTTCTCGGTGTCTGCGCTGCGGCGGCCGGCGCGGGCCTGCTCGCTCCGCACCTGCGCGCTGGCGAAGCGCCCGCGGTGCTCCGGCGGCGTCCGCCGAACATCCTGTTGCTCAGCACCGACCAGTGGCACGCCGAAGCCTTCAGCCACTGCGGTTCGCCGTGGGTGCGCACGCCGCAGTCTGATCGCATCGCGGCCGCCGGCGTGTCGTTCACGCGCTCCTACGCGGCCGATCCCGTGTGCTGCCCGTCGCGCGCCTCGTGGATCACCGGACGCATGCCGTCCGAGCACCGCGTGATCGGCAACGGTTTCCCCATTCTCCGGGCGCTGCCGGATTTCGGCCAGTGGTTCGGCTCCCACGGCTACGAGACCGTGCACATCGGCAAGTGGCACGTGCCGAACCGCGACCCGGCCGACAGCTTCCACCGCACCTCGGGCGACCACCCGGCGGGACAATACTGCGACTCGAGCGTTGCGGAGTCCGCGCGTGCTTACCTGCTCGGCGCGCGCACGCAGCCGTTCCTCCTGCATGTCGCGCTGATGAACCCGCACGACATCTGCCAGGTCGGATGCATGCGCACCAACGCCGGCGAGCTGCCCGTGCCGTTGGAGGAACTGCCGCCGCTGCCGGACAACTTTGCCGCGCGTCCCGTCGAACCCCGCACGCTCCTCAGCCGCGTGCGCAACTCCCCGCGCCGCGCGCCGCTCCGCTCGTGGGACGAGACCGACTGGCGCCTCTACCGCTGGATGTATTACCGCTACTGCGAGATGGTCGACGCGACGCTCGAGCGCGTGCTCGATGCGCTCGACGCCACCGGCGAGCGTGAGAACACGCTGCTCGTCTATACCTCCGACCATGGCGAGGGTCTCGGGCACCACGGCCTCTACACCAAGTCTTTCCTCTACGAATCGGCCGCGCGCGTGCCGCTGATTCTCTCGCTGCCCGGCCGCCTCGCGGCGGGCGCGCGCGACGAGCGCGTCTTCACGTCGGGCATCGATCTCTTTCCGACCTTCTGTCGCTTCGCCGGCATCCCGCAGCCCGCCGGCCTGTGCGGCGAGGACATCCTCGCGCAGCACGCCGCCGGGCGCAGCGCGCGCGACGCGCTGGTGACGAGCGCCTCCTTCGGCGGACGCATGGTGCGCGACGAGCGCCACAAGCTCATCCGCTACGAGAACGATCCCACGCTCCAGCTGTTCGATCTCGTCGCCGATCCCGGCGAAACGGTGAATCTCGCCGCGCAACCCGCGCACGCGCGCACCGTGCAGGCGTTGCTCGCGCAGCTCGACGCGTTCGAGGCGCGCCTCACGCCGTTCGCGCAACCGGCCGGCGGCACCTCCGAGATCATGCGTCAGTATCGCGCCGGCACGCTCGAAACCTGAGCGCCCCGCGGCCGTCTCTCCTGTTTTCTCTTCGCTGTTTTCTCCCATGCTCCTCCGCCTCGTCCCCCTGCTTGCCCTCGTCTTCGCCTCCTGCGCGCCCTTCGCCGCGGCCGCTTCGCCCACCGGCGCCGTGCCGGTGAAACTGCAGCAGGATGCCGCTGGTCGCTGGACGCTCCTGCGCGGCGGTCAGCCGTATTTCATCCGCGGTGCCGGCGGCTCGAACCATCACGAACTCATCCCGCAGTTCGGCGGCAATTCCCTTCGCACCTGGCACGTCTGGCAACTCGAGCCGCGCGACGAGCAGGGCCGCAACATGATCGACCGCGCGCATGAGCTCGGGCTGACGATGACCGTCGGCATCTGGGTGCAGCAGGCGCGCCGCGGCTTCAAGTTCGACGGCGGCCCCGCCGTGCAGAAGCAGCGCGACATGGTGCGCAACGCTGTGCGCAAATACCGCGCCCACCCGGCGACGCTGCTCTGGGGCCTCGGCAACGAGGTCGAGATCGCCGTGTCGCCCGATAACCCCGCCATGTGGGGCGAGCTTAACGAACTCGCGAAGATCGTAAAGGCCGAGGACCCCGATCATCCCGTGATGACCATCATCGCCGGCGCGAGCGCAGAGAAGATCAAGGCGATCATGAAGTATTATCCGGAGATCGAAATCCTCGGCATCAACGCCTACGGCGAGAACGCCGCGAAGACGCCGGAGATCCTCAAGTCCGTCGGCTGGACGAAGCCTTGGGTCTTCACCGAGTTCGGTCCCTCCGGCCCGTGGAGCGCGCGCAAGATGGAATGGAACGCGCCGATCGAGCCCACCGGCGAGCAGAAGGTGAAGATGTATCGCGCCGGCTGGGAGGCGGCGATCAAGGCCGACGACGGCCAGTTCCTCGGCGGCTACGCCTTCATCTGGGGCCACAAGCAGGAAGCCACCCAGACGTGGTTCGGCATGTTCCTCCCCACCGGCGAGCGCACCGCCGCCGTCGACGTGGTGAAACAACTTTGGACCGGCGAGTGGCCGGCCGACCTCTGTCCCGAAATCACGGGCTGGACGGTGCCGCTCGCGGAGCAGACCGTCGCGCCCGGCGCGGAGTTCACCGTCGCCGTCGAGGCGCGCGATCCCGAAGGCCGTCCGCTCGTCGCGACGTGGTGGGTGATGGCCGAGGCCTCGCGCCCGAAGATCGGCGGCGACCGCGAGGCGGTGCCGCAGACGTTCCCCGAGGCGATCGTGCGCGCGGAGGGCATGCAGGCCGTCGTGCGCGCGCCGGCTCCGGGCAACTACCGCCTCTTCGTGAAAGTCGTCGATCCCGCCAACGGCACGAGCGTGCGCAACACGCCGTTCCGCGTCGCCGCGCCCGCTGCGGCGGCGAACTGAGCGCGCCCGCGCGCTCCGATTTCCTTTCTTCGCGCCGCCGACCTCGCGCCGATCTTCCCCACCATGTGGCATCCCTTCGCCTTGTTTCCGGATGAACTCGCGGTGCCCGCGCCGTTGCGCGCGGCACCCTTGCCCGCGGCGGCGCGGCTGGTCTATCGCGAGAAGGTCGTGCGCTGGTTCAAGCCCAAGCCCGGCCACACCTACAAGCATCCCGTGCTCGACCACGGACCCGGTCTCACGCTCGAGCGTCGCCCGGCCGCCGACGGTCGCCTCGAACTGCGTTTCCGGCAGGAGCGCACGCACGAATCGCCGCAGGTGCTCGAGGGCACGATGACCTGCGCCGCCGGCGGCTGGTCCAGCCCGCTCGCGTGGAGCGTGCGGCAGAGCTTCGTCGCCAAGGCCGAGTCGGATTTGTTGCCGCCGCTGGAGGAAACCGGCGAGTGGAGCAACGCGACCGTGACGCGCCGCACCCGCGCGCGCGGCGGACGGCTGACGACGACGCACGCGGCTCGCGCGCTGCTCTCGCCGCCGGTCTGGCTGGCGGCCTTTCCCCGCGATCTGGCGCCGGCCCCGTGGTCGGACGACGTGGTCGTGATGGACGAGTTCACGCTTTTTGTCACCGGTGCGGCGATCGAGCCCGCAGGCCGGGAAACCCGCGCGCACACCCTCGCGCAAGGCTTGCGCGGTCATGTGCTGCGCTACGCCGGCGGCCTACCGCTGGAATTCTGGGTCAACGAACACGGCACGGTCGTCTATCTCTGCGCGGGCCCGACGCGCGTGCTCGTGCTTGAAAGTGCGGAGGCTCTCACATGACGACGCTGAATCGCCGCGATTTTCTCAAGACCTGCGCCGCCGCCGGCGCCGCGCTCGGCGCTCCGGCTTGGCTGCAAGGTCAGGCCCCGCACATCGCCCGGCCGGTGCGGCCCAACCTGCTTTTCCTCACGACCGACCAGTGGCATGCCGAGGCCTTCAGTTACCGCGGTAATCCCTGGTTGCGCACGCCCAACTCCGACCGCATCGCCGCGGCCGGCACGACGTTCAGCCGCGCCTACGCGGCGCACCCGGTCTGCACGCCGTCGCGCACCTCGTGGTTCACCGGCCGCATGCCGGCGGAGCACCGCATCGCGCCGCCGCCCTCGATGCCCGACATGGGCCAGTGGTTCGGCGATCACGGCTACGAGACCGTGCATCTCGGCAAGTGGGACGTCGGCAAGCGCAATGCCGCCAAAAGCTTCGACCTCGCGCGGCACGGCCACGCGGTCGGCCAGTATTGCGACCACGCCGTCGCGGAGATGGCGCGTTCGTATCTGCTCGGGCGCCGCCGCGACCGGCCGTTCCTGCTGCACGTCGGGCTGATGAATCCGCACGACATCTGCCAGCCCTCCGTGATGGTGACGCAGCAGGGGAAGATGGCGTGGGACGGCGTCGAGCTGCCGCCCGTGCCGCCGAACTTCGCCGCGCGGCCCGGCGAGTCGAAATACTTCGTCTCGCGCCTGCGCAATTCCTCGCGGCGCATCGCCGGCCGCACTTGGGACGAGCACGACTGGCGCGTCTATCAGTGGCTGTATTATCGCTACTGCGAGATGGCCGATGCCGCGCTCGGGCAGGTGCTCGACGCACTCGATGCCAGCGGCGAAGCGGACAACACACTGCTCATCTACACCTCCGACCACGGCGAAGGCCGCGGCGAGCACGGTCTCGCGACCAAAGGCTTCCTCTACGAGTCCTCCGTGCGTGTGCCGCTGACGATCGTGCATCCGGACGGTGCGGGCGCCGGCGCCCGCGACGACCGGCAATTCGTCTCCGGCATCGATTTCTTCCCGACCTTTTGCGGCGCCGCGGGCATCCCGCGGCCGGACAACCTGCCCGGCATCGACCTGCTCGCCGAGCGCGCCGCCGGGCGCCGCAGCCGCGAGGCGGTGGTGGCCGAGGCGACCTTCGGCGGCTGGATGGTGCGCAGCGACCGCTACAAGCTCGTCCGCTACGAGAACGATCCCACCGCGCAGCTCTTCGACCTCAAGCGCGATCCGCTTGAGACGCGCAACCTCGCCACCGACGCGGCCGCCGCGCCGCTCGTGGCGCGGCACGACGCGCTGCTGCAGGATTTTCGCGCGCGGCTGCAGATCCCTGCCGGTGCTAAGGTGAACGAAGCCGTCGACGGCTGAGCGCGGAGCGGTTCGCCGGGGACGACTCGTCCTCGCGCAGATTAACTCAAACTCCCGTCGCCGGGCCCGCAGGGTAGCGGCGAGCGTCCCGCTCGCCACCAGTGAGGTCGCCACACGGATAAAACGCCGCTCCGACAGGGAGCGGCGTGAGGCTGCCGAGGGTAGGGCGAATTCTCCGGATGAGCCGCGGACGCGCGGCTCGTCGGGGACGACTCGCCCTACCAGTGGATTGTCCGTTGGCGCATCGCGTGCGAAGCGGCTAACGCATTCTCGCAACGCGCTACAGCCGGCGGAACGGGATGTTGGCCGTGCCGACGCTCTCGTAGCCGTTCGGTGCGGAGGCGTTGAGCTGTTTCACGGTGTAGTAGAGCCGGTAGATGCCAGGCGCGAGGCCGGCCTTGGCGATCCAGAATTTCCGCGGGTCACCGCTGTCCTGCGTGATCGTGACTCCGGTGACGGGTGCGGGCGGCGTGTTGACGCTCAGGCCGACGTCGGGGCGAATCTCGACGGAGTATTGCAACGTTTTGCCGGCGTCGGCGGTCACGGTGACGGTGGAGGTGAACGTGCCGGTGCCGGAGATGTCGATGTTCTGCGCGGCGGTGAGGCCGTTGATCTTGATCGTCTCCACCTTTGGCGCGGTGAACGTCGTCGACCCGCCCCAGCACACGCGCATGGCGTCGAGGCTGGGTGTGGGTTTGAAGTTCTCGTCGAGGATCGGATACCACGTGTGCGTGACGCGGAAGCCGCCGAGCGCGCCCTTGAAGACGAAGGAGCCGAGGCAGCGGTCGGTGTGGGCGAGCACATGATCGGAGTAAATCTGCAGCAGCTCGTCGTATTTCTCGCCGCTGGTGGGCTCGATGATCGCGCCGAACGAGGTCGTGGCCGCGCCGCTCGGTTGCTCGAGGTTGAACTCGGTGGTGAGATACGGACCCTTCCAGCCGGCGCCGGTGACGTTGGTGTAGATGTTGCCAATGGACCCGCCGTAGCTGTTGAAACCGACGATATCGATGTCGTAGGCCCACTGTTTCACGCGGGCGATCTTGGTCTGGCTCGAGCCGGCGTGCGACGTGAGCGTCGGATGGTAGTGGTCGTTGTCCTGGATGTAGCGTGCGACCTGATCGATCGCGGCGTAGATCGGGCCGGGATTCGGGTGATTCGACGGGTCGATCTCGTTGCCGATGCACCACGCGAGAATCGCGCGGTGGTGTTTATGCGCGTCGATCTGCGCCTTGAGGATGTTGAACTGGTTCTGCACCTTCACCGGGTCCTCGTAGAAGTCCTCGTTTGCGCTCCCGACATCCGGCTGCGTCATCCAGAGACCGACGAGCACGCGAATGTCGGCGTCGGACGCGGCCTTGAGGTAGTCGCTGATGGCGGTGGCGTTGGCGCCCATCGACGGGACGCTGTAGACGCGAATGGTGTTGCCGCTGGCGGCCGAGATGGGCGCGACGGCTTCGTGGCCGCAGGAGCCCTCGACTTGGAAACCGGCGCCGTTGACGCGCAGGGCGAAGTCCGGATCGACGCCGGTCGCGCCGGAATCGGTGCGCACGATCTCGACTTCGACCGGATTGAGGCGGGTGTCGGCGTTGTTGTATTCGAGGCGAGCGACTGTCGAGGCGGCGGTCGAGGGGCCGGTGTTGGTGGCGTGCGCGAGCTCGAAGAGCACGGCGTCGGCGGCGACGCTGCCGTCGGCGTTGGCGAGGAGGCGCACGGAATTGCCCGTGCCGGCGGAGAGGTAATAGGTGCCGACAAAGACCCAGGCGCCGCCGTTGATGCGCTGATTCACGCGGCGGGTGGAGTCGGTTTTCGTGCCGCCCTGGTAGTTGATCTCGATCGCGGCCCGGCTCGCGCGCGGGCTGCCGTCCGTCCATTTCAGGTAGATGTCGTAGTAACCCGCGGTCGCGATGTCGGGACGCCAGCGGGCGGCGGTCGAGGTCGCGCCGGCGGCGGCGAGCAGGTAGTTGCTGCCGTAGTAGCCGCTGGGGGTGGAGACGGCGGTCCAGGTGCCGGTCTGGGTGAAGACGTGCGTGCCGCTCGTCATCGAGTTGTCCACGACGATGCGCGTGGCGAAGGCCTGCGTAACCAACAGCAGGCCGAGAGCGGCGAGGCCGCCCGATCGGATCGGATTGAACATGGCTGGGGAGGATCGCGCCGCCGCCGGCACGAAAGCCTGACCGGCGCTGCCGGGGGAAGGCTCGGACCGAGGAAGGCGCAGGGTTGGGGAGGTGAACGCCCGGGGAAAGGGCGCGATAACGCGCGCCATCATCCGCAGTGAGTCACGCTGGGCAAAACCGCGTGGTGCGGAACGCGCGCGATTCAGTGCGGAAATCGCGTCAACGGCACGGCGCGCACGCGGGCGGTCTGCTTCAGTAAAGCTGCTCGCGCAGGTTGCGGGTCAATGAGGCGCGCTAGGGTGGCGGCTTTGGGCTGCTTCAGACCGGTTACGCGGCCATCGTTGGAAGCCTGAACAATCACCCCGCGCCGGCGACTCGGGCTCAGCGCTCGCCACGAAGTCCATTACGGAGCCCCTGTCGTGCCCCGGCCTTGGGTTACCGCCCTTACTTCAAACCTGATCTAATCTCCTTCTTCCTCTTTGGCTCAATGGCGCATTAGCTGCACGAACTGGCCGCCATAATACGACAGAAGGATTGCCCACCCCACGAGGATGATTCCGATACGCGCGACACGGACCGGGATGGAGAACACTGCTCCGACGAGTGCGAACATAACGATTCCAAATAAGGCAATACCCGCCCAAACCCCAATCAGAGAAGCGTCCTGAATCAGGGGCACGAAATAAAATAGGCTTCCGACCATAATCGGGAGCACGGCAAGAACCGACATCCAATAGCGTGAATCTTTCTCGGATGGCGCTTCATAGCGTTCCCCGAGAAGTATCCGAACGACTAGTCGAGCTACTGGATCCATTTTCTGGAGAACGACTCAGGCCGGCCACGCCCGCCGAGAGGGTAAGCCGACTCTTTTGAATGACTGGGCCATGTGGAGCGCAGATGGCATCAGCGAATCAGGTGAGATCAAGGGTGTTGGATCGCCTCTTTCTTGAACTCGGCCCATCGACCGCGGGTGACGAGCGAAATGACTTTATCAGTCTGTAGAAAAAAGATGCCCGCGGCCAAAGCTTCGAGTCCAAGCCGCACACCAAAGGCAGCAAATTCTTGCGAAGCTCTTTCTGCCAGTTCTCGAAATTCGAAAACGGTCACATATTGCGTGTAATACGAGGGAGCTTCAGTGATGTCTATGGCTACCCAAATGGCGAAACACAGGGCCTGAAACCGCACAAAAAAGCGGGCGAGATGCAAAAGCTGGTCGTTCATATTTCTTTCTGGCGATCGTCACCGATGAGACACGCGCGGGCGAGCGTGGAGTGAGTCCTTTTGAATTTCGGGATATGCCGAGCGGAGAAGGCACATGCGATTTAGGTCACATCCCGCGCGTCGTTCTCTGGCGGTCTGGATGGGCTCTTCTTCACTGGAGGATCGTCGTGCTGACTACTGTCAGCTTGCCGCCGCGATGCTGAACAAGGGCCAGCCTCTTCGTATCTACGATGCCGCCCAGCTCATAAAACACCCACCATCCGTCTTTCCGCTCTCCGGCCTCGAGAAGTCGCACTCCTGCCGAGCATCCCCCTGTCCAATTGGCGCGACGATCCTGCAATGAAAGCCCCAAATCTGCCGCTATCGCACCGCAAACTTCTGTAGGGACATCACGCAATCGATCCACGCGCCGCACTGTGTCAGGAACGTAGCGTTCGACCTCTTCTTTCGGCAGCGGCAGCGTGCTATCTCCGCAACCGGAAAGAAGAGCAGCGAGGAGACAAATCAGCCCGAGCGTCTTCTTCATCTTGGTTTGTCCGTCAGAGTTATTCAGACTACGTAGATTGCCTACAGTTCTTTGGCCCGCTTGCCCAAGAGAGCCCGCACGCGTTTGTTATTCAATCTTCGTTTTCTGGAGTAGGTTTTAGGCGGGTGTGCGGCACCGCAGAAAGCCTACGGATTTAAAACGTCCCGTTACCTTTTTCGAGCGGGAGGAGATTCTCGTCGCCGCGGCGCGGTGGCCGGAGAGACGGAAACTCTTTGACGCGGAATCCTTTCCTGCCGCAGCGCGGCCGATGGGGGCATGGGTTGGCTCTTGAAAGAGGTCGCAGTGACGGGAGGAGCGTGACGGCTAAGCCGGTATCACTGGCGCGCCTGATCGGGGTGACGGACGGAGGCGCGATGGAGCGCGGAGCAGTGGCGGTGGCCGAGAGAGTCCTGCCCGACTTGGGGCAGGACTCCGACGGGCTTTGCGCTCACGCACGAGAAGTGCGGCCACGAGCGTTAGCGAGAGGTCGAAAATCCGCTCGCGGGTGCGCGCAGCCGCGTCTCCGGCGTGGTGCATGGCGATGGCAACGGCCTTAGCTGGCGGGCTCGGGCTGGTTTTGATTCAGCTCGGTGAAGGCCTCGGGCCAGTCGCGCTCGGCGGCGGCGAAGACATCGCGCCAGCCCTTGCGGACCAAGTCGGCGACGAGTTCGGCGTCGAGCTGGGCGAGGTAGGCTTGCGCGATGGCGCAGCGGTCGTGCGCGTCGTGCGGATACACGGAGCGCGCCCAGCCTTGCAGGCGGCGAAGGTTGTTATTGCTGAGGGTGTTTTTGGAATCTTGTGACATGATGATGGGAACGGGGGACGGTTTCGGCGTCCGATGGAGAGGGAGCGCGCCGGGCCGGCGCGCAGGCACGATCCGCCCGGCCGGTGCGGCCAGAGCGAAACGGAGCGGCTCGCAGAGGAGCCGCGCGGAAGGAAATGGACCGGCGTCCGCGGCGGGGGCGCGTGTCGGTGGCGGCGAAACTCAGCCGCCGACCCGGACCGCGCGGATCGCCGGTCGGTCGGGGCAGACGGCACGCCGCCGCGCGCAGCAGCCGGTCGCCATTGCGGCGCCGGGCCGGGCCGGCCAGGAGGTGGGCGTGAAAATCATGGCTGCGACGAGGGGCGCGCCCAGCGTTCCAAGCCGGGCAACCATGCCGCGACGACGGGGCGGGGCGAATCCGCCGCCGCGCGCGCCGGCGGGGTGACGCGGTGGATCTTCAACTGCCGGACGCCGCCGGGCGTGAACCAGTCGACGACTTGTCCGGCGCGGCAGCCGATAAGCGCCGTGCCGATCGGGGCGAGCACAGAGAGGCGGTGCGCGTCGATGTCGGCTTGTTCCGGGAAGACGAGCGTGTGGCGCTCGGTTTCGCCGGTGGAGAGATCCTCGTATTCGATGTGCGAGCCCATGACGACGACGTCGGCCGGGATGGCGGCGGGGTCGATGACGACGGCGCGCGCCAGCTCGGCGCGCAGTTTCAACAAGGCGTTGCCGGCCGAGGGCGGCAGGGCGTTGAGCAGCAGACGCAGCTTGGCGTGATCGTCGCGCGAGATGTAGAGAGGGATGGATTCCATAACAAGAGGTGTGGAGGAGTTGTGGTGACGCCGGGTCAGGCGAGGGTGAGGGACGGCGGTTGCTCGTGCGCGTGGGCATCGGGGGCGTCGTGCGTCCCGGGCACGAAGCGCGCGCTCAACTCGTCGGTGCAGACGAGGACGTGGTTGGGGAAGGCGCCGGCCGAGTTGTGCCCGGGATTGAGCACGAAGGTCTCGCCCACGTGGTCCTTCCAGTCGAAGGGCTCCGGCACGCGTCCGGTGAGAATCAAGCGGGGCTGGTGCCGGCGCGCGGCGGCGGCGAGGTGGGGATCGCCGGCATCGCCGCCGGTGCGGCGGTGCGCGGTGTCGGTGCCGCTCGGCGGCGTGTGCGCGAGCCAGATGTCCGCCGGCTCGCCCTTCGGCTGCGTGGTGCAGCCGATCGGGAGCAGCGTGAGCCCTGCGGCCTCCATGCGGCGTCCGTCCGTCCACAGGTCGCTGCGATCCGGCTCGCGCATCCAGTAGGCGGGCATCCAGCGCTCCGCCTGCTGGTCCCACTCGAGATCGTGGAAGCCGCTGCAGACGCAGAGCGGGCGCGGGTAGTTCTGCAACCAGCGCTGCACCCAGGCGATCTGGTGGCGCCGGGGCTCGGGATGGGAGAAGTCGAGGAGGTTGCCCGCGATCGTCAGCAGGTCGTGCGGCGGGGCGGAGTGCAGCAGCCAGTCATACCAGCGCTGGTTGAATCGAAGGTCGGTGACGTGAAGGATGTTCATGTGGTTTTCTCCAGGTGGAAAATCCGTCCGCGCACGGCGCAGGGCGGATGGGGTGTGATGCGCCGCCAGCGGGCGCAACGGGAAGTCGCACGACGGGCCGTCAGGCGGCACGCGGGCGACGCAGGAAGGGGTGAGGCTCGGCCCGGTGCCGTGCCCTCACTCGCGGCGCGTGAAATCAGCGCGCGCGGTCAGAGCACCGCTCCGGGTTGCTCCGGGCAGATGACAAACGCCGCACTCCCCGCGTGGTGCGGGCGGGTGCGATAAGCAGAGGAAAGATGCGTTTGGGCGTGCAAGACGCGGCCACCAGTGTGCGCGGCGGAAGGATTGTCAAGCCCTCGAGGCTCACGCGCGCCGCGCGCCGCCGTGTTGCGCTTGAGGAGCGTTTGCAAATCGCGCGACAGAACGCGCGACGAGTTGGACGAGCTCAGACGCCGGGTCGTGCGTCGACGCGCGCACGTCGCGCGCGCGTGAGATCGCCCGGCGAAAATCCTCGCGTGCGTCCCGCGGCCGGCGGCGGCTTGACAAAGGTGCGGGGATGGCCGTTGGTGCGCGCAGCCCGAGAAAAAATCATGACGCGCTTCTCCCGCACTTCCACCGCCTCCGCCTTGGCCATCATCTGCCTTGGCCGGCCGGCGCTTGGCGCCACCGCGCGGAGCTGAGAGAAGTCCGCGCCTGCCAGGTGGGGCGCAAGCGCCGGGAGGTTTCCGCCCGCCGCGATCATCGCCGGGTTTTCCGTGTGCGCCGTCGCGCGCACGTCGCCTCCGTCTCCCGCCCGACCGCACTGCGCGTGTAGTCGCGGCGCTTTCCTTCCTCCGCCGTCATCCGGCTCGCGCGTGTGCGCACCGCGGGTGGCGGCCTCCAACCCCCTGCCTGTCATGCCTCACACTGTCTTCTCCCTCCACTCCGGTCAGCTCATTCTCCGCGGCATCCACCTCGGACTCACCACGGCGATGAAGGACGCCCTCGCGATCAGGGCGGAAAAACTTTTCCGCCACGAACCCGAGATCCTGCGCGTGCGGATCGATGTCACGTCGAGCCTGCGCGGCGGCGTGCGCGATTTCACGGCGAAGGGCCGGATCGAGATCGCCGGGCCCGACCTTGCGGCAACGGTGACGACGACGAACGCCTACCTCTAGATCAACCGTCTCATCGCGAAGCTCGACCGGATGCTGCGCAAGCGCGCCACGGCGCGCGTGGCCCGGCGCACGGGTGACGACATCCGCGCCTACGCCGGCGCTGCGTTGCACGCCTGACGTGCCTTCTGCCGCGGCGCTCCCGTCTCTCCCTGCGGGGCGGGCGCGTCGCTCGTTGCCATTCAAACGCCCGCACAGCGCGCCTGTGCGGGCCTGCCGCGCTGCGCGCGGCTTCCTGCATCCTCATCATGATCCAACAACGTCCTTTCGGCCGCACCGGCCGCAAAATCTCCGAGCTCACGCTCGGCACCCTCAACTTCGGTTGGCAGACCGACGAAGCCACGGCTTTCGCCTTGCTCGACGCCTACCACGCCGCCGGCGGCAACGCGATCCAGACGGCCGCGCTCGGCGCGGACCACTCGCTGCCGTCGGTCGCGCTGATGCAGACGGAGGACCTGGTCGCGCGCTGGCGGCAGTCGCGCGGAATCCCGGACGGCTGGCTGTTGATCGCCACGCGCTTCCGCCTGCGCCCGGCCGGCGACGAGCGCGGCGCCTTTGCGCGCGCGTTGCGCCGGCAGTGCGAGGAGTCGCTCCGCCGGCTCCGCACGGCGCGCCTCGACCTCGTGCTGTTCGAATGGGACGGCGAGCGCGTGCCCGTGGACGAGATGCTCGCTGCCTTCGACCAGGTCGTGCGGGCGGGCTTGGTGCGCTCGCTCGGCGTGGCGGACATGCCGGCGTGGCGCCTCGCGGATTGCCTCAGCCGTTCTTACCGGAACAGCTGGTGCCGCTGGGAGGCGCTGCAGGCCGACTACTCGCTGATGGTGCGGGCCCGCTTCGAGCCGGAGGCGATGGCGCTGTGCCGCGAGCAACGCGTGGCCTTCCTCGCGCGTTCGCCGCTGGCCGGCGGCTTCCTCACGCGCCGCGAGGATGGCGAGGATTCGCTGCCCTTCACCCGCCGGCACTGGCTCAATGCGCGGTTCGACAACGCCTATGGGGAGGCGGCGCTGGCGGCCGTGGCGGAGATCGCCGCGCGGCACGAAGCCTCGCCGGCGCAGGTCGCGCTGGCGTGGGTGTTGCGCAATCCGGTCGTGACCTCCGCCACCATCGGCGTGCAGTCGCGGGCCCAGCTCGATGAACTGGTGCAGGGCAGCCGGCTCGCGTTGAGCGAGGCCGATTGCGCGCAACTCGCCGCCGCCACCGCGGCGGAGGAAGTGCGCTTGGTCGATCCCTGCGTCGTGTGAAGCGCAGCGCGCGCGGAGGCTGTTTTGAAAGCCTCCCGTGCGCGGCGGGGCGTGGCACCCGTGTCGGCGCGACGTGCTCAGGCGGCGGTGGGCAGGGCGGCGGCTTTCCACGCCGCGCGGTAGATCGGGTAGTCGCCGCAACGTCCCACCTGCACCGGCGCGTAAGGTTTGAGCAGGCCCGCGCCCCACGCGCTCCACGCGGTTTGCAGCAGGCATTTCGGATGGAGGTGATCGAGTGCGGCGGTGGCGTGGTGCAGCAGGCGCGCGCCGAAGCCCGCGCCGATCAGCGACGGGTGCACGGCCACGCTCGCCAGGTAAACCGCGGCGCCGTGCATCGGTTGGTCGTCGGTGACGAGATGGGCGGGTGCGATGCCGCCGTCGCGCGCGCCGCGGAGGAGGCGCGCCTCGCCGGCCTCGTTGAACGGCATCAGCCAGCAGTAGCCTTTGACCGCGCGCTCCGCGTCGAGCACCAGCGCCAGCCCGCGCGGCGCGTGCAGGGCCAGGCTGACGTCGGAGAGGAAGGTGCCGAAGTCCGCTTCCGTGTAGTGGGGGAAGTGGTGCGCCTCGATGGCGCGGATGGCTTGGATGGTCGCGAACGGATCGAGATCCGCGACGGCGAGGGTGGTGAGCGTGTGCGTCGACACCGGGGGCGCGACGCGGAGCGGAGAAAGGGAGTTCACGCCTCCAATTTTGTCCGCCGTCGCCGGTCGCCCCATCGCGATTTTGCCGGGCGCGCGGGGTATGAAAGAAAGTGCTGTGGGTGTGAGTTGCGCTCCTATCGCGAGTGCGTGCTGCACCTGCCTGCCAGCCGGCCGGTTGCAAAACGTCATAGCGCGAAACCTCGACCGATGAGGCAGAGTGTCCCAGGCATCGCGCGGCGTCAGCGGCGCGTCAAAACGGCGCGTTGAGCCGAAGTGTGGGTCAACCGGATTTCACGCTTGCTCAGCCGCGGACGGCGGCCGGCAGCCACTGAGCGCGCGGGAGCGACATGATTTCGGCGGGGGCGCGGCCCATGGAGAGGAGCGCGCCCATGGTGCGCATGGGCGAGTCGATGTGGGTGAAGAAGCGCTTGTAGCCGGCGCAGAGGTAATTGAGGCCGGGCTCGCCGTGCGGGGTTTGGAGGAAGCGGTGCTTGGGGCACTCGCCGTGGCAGGCGAAGCGCACGGGGCACTCGCGGCAGTAGCGGGGGAGCGTGGCGGATTTGGCGGTGCCGAAGGCTTGCTGCTGCGGCGAATCGACCATGCCGGCGAGCGACGTGTTGAGGAGGTTGCCGAGTTGGTAGCGCGGATAGACGTAGTGATCGCAGCTGAAAACGTCGCCGTTGTGCTCGATGGCGAGTGCGCGGCCGCAGTTCTCGGAGAAGACGCAGACGCCGGCGGGCTGACCGATCCAGTTGGCGAGCGCGGCGTCAAACTGCTGGACGAAGACCTTGCCGACGTCGCGCTGGATCCACTCGTCGAAGATGGTCGTGAGGAATTTGCCGAAGTCGGCGGGGCGCACGCTCCAGTCCGTCACCTGCGCGTCGAGTGCGGCGGCGTCCTCGTGATCGGGCGGAGGAGCGAGCCACAGACCGTTGGCCTCGGCGGCTTGGGCGGTGGCGTTGCGCTCGACGATGGGGATGAACTGCAGATAACCCGAGCCGACGGAGCGGAGGAAGCGATAGACCTCGAGGGGCTGGGTGGAGTTCTTGCGGTGGACGGTGGTGAGGGTGTTGAACTCGACACCGTGCTTCTTGAGCACGGCGAGGCCGGCCATGACCTGGGTGAACGTGGGGCGGCGGCCCTTGTCGACGCGGTAGGCGTCGTGGAGGGCCGCGGGGCCGTCGATGCTGAGGCCGACGAGGAATTTGTTCGCCGCGAGGAACTCGCCCCATTCGTCGTCGAGCAGCGTGCCGTTGGTCTGGAGGGCGTTCTCGATGGTCTTGCCGTTGGCGTAGCGCTGCTGGAGCGCGACGGCGCGGCGGAAGAACTCGACGCCGGCGAGCGTGGGCTCGCCGCCTTGCCAGGCGAAGCTGACGAGCGGACCGGGTTGGGCGGCGATGTAGTCGCGGATGTAGGCTTCGAGCACCTCGGGCGACATGCGGAAGCTGCTCTCGCCGGCGTAGAGGTGCTCCTTCTCCAGATAGAAGCAGTAGGTGCAGTCGAGGTTGCACTTCGACCCCATGGGCTTGGTCATGAGGTGAAACGGGGCGCGCGCGGTCGTCACGGGGAAGATTGGGGCGCGCGTGGCGGAGGGAGTCAAACGCGTGCAGTTGGGAAATCCGCTCGCGGCGGGTGGCCTCGCGGGGCTTGCACACGTTTGCTTGAAATCCGCCGCCCGACGGGCGCACACTGCGGCATGCCCGTTCCCCGGTCCACTCGGTTGGACAAAACCGGAATCGTCCAGATCGCCGCCAGCTTGGGCGTTTCCCCGTCGACGGTGTCGCGGGCGTTGCGGCCCGAGACGGCGCATCTCGTGCGGGAGGACCGGCGCAAGGAGATCCTCGCGCTGGCGGAGAAGCAGAATTTCTCGCCCAACCCCGGCGCGCGCATGTTGCGCAAAGGCGTCAACTCCACGCTCACGGTCGTGGTGCCGCTCGACGAGAACATCTTCTTCTCGGAATACTACGGGCGCTTCCTTGCGGGCACGCTGCACGCGGCGGCGGCGCGCGGGTGGGGCGTGCAGATCTGCACGCTGCGGCGCAAGCCGGGCGTGGGCTTCCGCGAGGCCATGCAGCAGCTGAGCCTCGATTCCTCCGGACTCATCTACCTCGCCGAGCCGCTCTCGGTGGCGGATGCGCACGAGTTGAAGGGCTATCGCCGGCCCTTCGTGCTGACCAAATCCGCGCTACCGCTCGGCGTGCGCGCGGCCGATCTGGACGTGCCGGTGGTCGGCGTGGACAACATCGGCGGTGCGCGCTCGGTCGCCAGCCTGCTGTTGCAACTCGGCCACCGGAAGATCGGCCTGCTGCTCGGGCCGACCGGCTCGCGCGACGCGGACGAGCGGCGGCAGGGTTATCTTGAGATGCTGGAGAAAGCCGGCGTGCGTCCGCGCGCCGAGTGGATCCACGAGGGCTTGTTCAGCGCCGAGACGGGGCGCGCCGGCCTGGCGAAATTCCTCCAGGCGGCCGACCGGCCCACGGCCGTGTGCTGCGCCAACGATGAGATCGCCTTCGGCGCCGTGAACGCTGCGCATGTCGCCGGGCTGCGTTGCCCGCAGGATATTTCGGTCGTCGGATTCGACGACGGCATCTGGGCCACCAGCTGCCAGCCGGCGTTGACGACCATCCGGCAACCGCTCGCGGACATGGCGGAGCGGGCCGTCGGCCTGATCGTCGAGGCGGTCGCCGCCCGCAACGGAAGGGGCAACCGCGCCCTGCTCGACGAGATGTCGGCGCCGATGATGATCCGCGAGTCGACGCACCCGGTGCGCGGACGCTAGGGGGCGTTCTAGAAAGAGTGTGCCCGTGGCTAAGGGAGTGCGTCGTCCCTGGCGGCCCCGGCGCCCTTGGCGAGCGGGACGCTCGCCGCTATCCTTGAGATCCTGCGGCTAGAGTTTGAGTTAACCCGCTTTAGAAAACGTTTTCATCCAGGTGCGCGGCCCGCTTGCGCGCCTCGGGCGACTCACCGGAGCGGCCTAGTGCAACTCTCAGGCGTTGCGTGCGAAAATCAACTGACGCGCAATGTTCGGGCTTGATTCTGCAAACGTTGTCATGCAATGCTGTGCACCGTTATCTCCCCCTGTCGTGCTGTTTCCCCGTCCCTGTTGCTCTGCTCTGTCCGGCCGGCTTTGGCGGTCGGCGATCGTCCTCGGCGCCTTGGCGTCCGGTTTGGCGTTGTCGTCCGCGCGCGCGGAGACGGCGTCGGTGCAGACGCCGCTGAGTGCGGCGGATGAAGTTCTGCTGGAGGATCTGCAGCGCACGGCGTTCCTGTTCTTCGATGAGCAGGCGCATCCGGTGACGGGTCTCGTGCGCGACCGCGCGCGGGCGGACGGCTCGCCGAGCGAAGGCAAGGCCAGCATCGCGGCTTCGGGTTTCTCACTCAGCGCGTGGGTCATCGCGGCGGAGCGCGGGTGGGTGACGCGCGAGCAAGCGCTGGCGCGCGTGCGGCACAAACTGCGTTTCCTCGCCGAGCACGCGCCGCGCGAGCACGGGTTCTTCTATCATTTCATGGAAATGGAAACGGGTGAGCGCGCGTGGAAGTGCGAGCTCTCCTCCATCGATTCCGCGCTGCTCTTCGCCGGCGCGATTGTGGCGCGCGAATACTTCGCCGACGACGAAGTGACCGCGCGGGTGAACGGGTTGCTGGCGGACGTGGACTGGGACTGGTTCCGCAACGGCGGCAAGCTCGTCGCGCTCGGCTGGTTCCCCGAGACGGGATTCTCGCGCTACCGCTGGGATCATTTCTCCGAGCACGTGCTGATGAGCTTCATGGCGCTCGGTGTGTCGGCCAAGCCGGTCGAGCCCGCGTATTGGCACGCGTGGACGCGCACGCCGGTGGGCCGTTACGGCGACTACGTCTATCTACAGGAGCCGCCGCTGTTCGTGCACCAGTTCCCGCAGGGCTATCTTGATCTGCGCGACCGGCGCGACGCCTACGCCAACTACTTCCGCAATTCGCAGCTCGCGACGCTGGCGCAGCGGCAATTCAGCATCGATCTCCGGGCGGAGTTCCCGCTCTGGGGCGAGAATCTCTGGGGCCTGACCGCCTCCGATTCCGCCGCGGGTTACCGCGCGTGGGGCGGTCCGCCGCGCACGCTGCAATTCAACGCGCTCGACGGCACCGTGGTGCCGTGCGCGCCGGCCGGCTCGCTGCCGTTTGCCCCGCGCGAGACACTGCAGGTGCTGCACCACATGCGCGACGTCTATGGCGATCGCATCTGGAAGCGCTACGGGTTCGTGGACGCCTTCAACCCGCACAACGGCTGGGTGAACGAGGATGTGATCGGCATCGATCTCGGCATCTCGCTCGTGCAGGCCGAGAATCTGCGCACCGGGTTGATCCATCGCCTGTTCATGCAGGCGCCGGAAATCCAGGCCGGGCTGCGCCAAGCCGGGCTCTTCTCGACGCGCCGCACGCTCGCCGAGGCGGAGAAGATTGCCGTGAAGAACCAAGCACACACCGCGTGGCAGGCGCTGCTCGAGGCTCCGGCGAGCCCCGGTCTCCAAATCACCGCGAACCTCGCAGCATGGCAGCTGGGCTGGCTCAACGAAGCCGAGGCCATGGCGCGCATCACGGCGGCGTTGCCGGCGGCCCGGCAAACCGCGGCCGCGGATCGCCCGGCTCTGTTCGCGGCCATGCTCACGGCGCGGCAGGCGCTGCCCGCACTCGAGGGTGTGCTGAATGAGTATCTCGCCGACGTGAATTGGACGCCGGCTGCGGCCGCGGGCGAATTGGGTAGCCAGGCGCGACTCGCGTTCTTCTTGGACATCGTGCGCGGCCAGCGACCCGCGGCGGAGTGGGGCGCGCAGGCGCGCACGACGCAGAAGGTCGGCGCCGTGCACGTGCTCGCTCCGGCCAGTGCGGCCGATGCCGTGTTGCCCGGGCTTTGGCTCGACGAGCGCGCCATCGTCACCGGCGCTTCCGCGGGACAACTGGCGCACGCGCGCCTGAGCGAAGCGAAGGAGGCGTTGCCGGACGCGTGGACGCTCGTGCTGCTGCTCGATCAATTTCCGGGTGAAGTCGTGACGCGTCCGGCCAACGAGCTGGGCGCGCCCGTAGCAGGCGACGCCGACGCACAGGCCGCGCTCGTCATCACCACGGCGAATCTCCTGCAAGGCGACATCGTGCGTCGCTGGTTCCAGCAGGACGCAGGTGTGCAGGCGGCGCGGGCCGCGATCGCGGAGTTCGGCGAGGCCGCCTTCGGGCCCAACACTTCCATCTATGCGCAGCGCGAGCTGGCGGGCCCGCGGCCGGTGCCGCCGCAACGCGTGACTCGCGCCGTGTCCGCTGCGACGCCGCGCGCGGAGTGGGATTGGCAGACGGTCGCCGGCGTCGAGTTCAAGGATTCCATCGCCGACATCCGTCCGACGGATGCGCCGGTGTCGATGCGCTTCGCCTTCACTTGGGATGAGACTGCGCTGCGTTTCCACGCCGAGGTCGTCGACACGCCGCCGGGTTACGCCGTGCCGGAGGAGCGTAACCGGTTTGTCGAAGTCTTCTTCGATCCCGCGCAGGACGGCTTCGTCTGGACCGGGGCGGGTGACCACCAGTTCTCCTTCCGCTCCACCGGCGAAGCGCGCGAACATTTCCGCGGCGGTGCCGTCGTCGCACGCGTGCAGGCGGGCGGCGATGGCTACGCCGTCGAGGCCGAGATCCCGTGGACCACGCTCGGCGTGGAGCCGCGCGCCGGGCTCGCGCTCGGCGTGACGCCGGCGGTGATCTCCGAAGGCACGCGCGAGTGGCAACCGATGCTGAAGCTCAACTGGTCCTACTTCCGCGAATCCGCCAGCCGTGCGCGCCTCGGCGTCGTGCGCCTCGAGTGAGCCCCGTTCCTTTCCCCCGTTTTTTGTTCCGCATTGTTATCTTCGTCCGCCCCGTCCGTCGGGGCCCGTTCGAACCCTAAACCCCATGAAGACACCAACACTCCGCAAAATCACGTCGGCAGCCCTGCTGACGTTGGGCCTCCAGGCCCCGATGCACGCGCAGTCGGCGCCGCCTCCGGCTGAAACCACCCCGCCAGCGGACGACGTTCTCGTCCTCTCGCCGTTCACGGTGAACACCGCCAAGGACACCGGCTACATCGCCGTGGATTCCCTCGCCGGTGGCCGCACCAACACGCCGATCAAGCTCACGCCCGCCGCGATGTCGTCGCTCACGCGCACGTTCATCGACGACGTCGGTATCACCAACATGCGCGACGCGCTGAAGTGGTCGCCCAACGTCATCCCCAGCGATTACAACGCGGGCAAGAATCTCGCCAATCCGTTCAACGGTTGGGACTACAACTTCCGCGGTGCCGGCCAGTCGTTGCAGGGCGGCGCCGGTCCGACGCGCAATTACTTCACGTTCTACAACGTCGCCGACAGCTACAACGTCGAGCGCATCGAGTTCGACCGCGGCCCCAACTCGATCCTCTTCGGCGTCGGCACCGTCGGTGGCGTGTTGAGCACCTACACGAAGATTCCGCGCATCGACAAGGACTTCCTCACGGTCAACACGATCGTCGATTCGCACTCCAGCTTCCGCATGGAGTTCGACGTCAACCAGCACTCCGGCGAGAAATTCGCCGTGCGCTTCAACGCGCTGATCGACCGCAACCGCGGCTGGCGCGAGAATGACAAGAACGACACGGAGGCCGCCGACCTGGCGTTCCTCTACCGTCCGACCGAGTCGACCCAGATCCGCCTCGAGCTCGAGACCTCGCGCGCCGAGAACACGCTGATCTCCTCGCGTCTCGGCGACGGCATCTCCCGTTGGGACGGCACCTCGAATGCCGCCACGTGGGGCGCCGCGGTCGGAGGCGTCGGCACCCGCCCGGCGCAATCCGCCGGTTGGTGGGCCAATCCGCACAATGTCTGGATCCCCGGCCTCGCCTCCAAGGGCATCATGAACTGGAACGGCGGCACGATCAGCGCGGGCATCGATCCGGACGGCATCCCGTTCGCTCCGTATGCCGGCTGGTATAAGACCTTCGTTCCGCTTTACGGCTGGATGGCCGCGCCGCCTGCGGCGAACAAGATCCCGGTTCTCCCGAGCCGCGACTTCACCTACGGCAACGGCATCTCGAAGCCCCAGTTCTACACCGGCACGCTCTGGATCGACCAGCGCCTCGGTCAGAACTTCGACCTCCAGATCTCCGCTTACCACTACCGGAGCGAGCACACCGCCAAGGATTACGAAGGCGCTGGCAACATCAGCATCGACCTGAACCGCCAGCTCCCCGATGGCACCGCGAATCCGAATTACGGCAAGATGTTCGCCGACTTCTTCCTCAGCAAGCAGCAGCAGGATCGCGACGTGGACGAGATCCGCGCGCAACTCAACTGGAAGGCCGACGGCGAGCTCTTCGGCATCCCCTACAAGCAGACCATCAGCGCGTCCGCCGGCTCGCAGGAAATCAAGTGGAACGCCCGCCAATACAACGCGCAGCTCCAAGGCACCGGCTTGACCGACCCGGGCCAGAACCTCGTTTGGGGCCGCCTCTACCTCGACGATCCGAACTCCGAGATGAGCATCCCCTCGAGCGTCAACGGCAAGTTGGTCGAATACGCCCTCTGGCCGACCCCGTGGTTCGACTTCGACGAGACCTACAAGCTCAAGAACTTCGCCGCCGTCTCGCACACCCGTCTCTGGGACGACCGCCTTAGCATCCTCGCCGGCGTCCGTCACGACGAGTATGACCACCACAAGATCACGGTGCAGAACCAGGCCGTCGTGCAGGACGGCGCCAACGGCACGACCTACTCGGCCGGCGCGGTCTATTACTTCAAGTGGCTCGGCTTCTTCGCCAACTACTCGAAGAACTTCGACCCGATCGGACCCGGCAAACAGAACAGCCTCGACGGCACGCCGTTCGGCCCCTCCGAGGGCGAAGGCTACGAATACGGCATCCGCATCTCCTCCGGCGACGGCAAATACTACGCCACGCTCAGCCGCTACGACAGCGAGTCGAAGAACCGCATCTTCAACGGCGGCAAGCCCGACTTCCAGGGCATGTGGCGCAACTACTACGACTCCCGCGCGCTCCCGTGGGAACCCACGCGCACGACGCTGCCGTATGACGACACCGAAGCGCTCAAGGTCAGCGGTTGGGAAGTCGATTTCGTCGCCAACCCGACGAAGAACCTCCGCCTCAGCTTCAACTACGCGAAGCCCGAGTCCGAGATCGTCGACGCCCTCGCCGGCGCCCGCGCCTACTATGCGCAGCACCTCGCCACTTGGCAGGCCGGCACCACGCCCGCGGCGGGCGGTTCCGCCACGGCCGCGCAGAATCTGCAGAACCAGCTCACCAGCACGCTGGGCATCCTGAACCAGAATCTCGCCGGCAAGACCAAGACGGGCCTCGTCGACTACACGATGAGCTTCTTCGCGCTCTACACGTTCTCGAACGACACGCTCGCGGGCTTCTCCGCCGGCGGCGGCTTCACCTACACCGGCAAGCGCTATGTCGGCGACTTCGGCGCGCCGGACGGCCAGACGAAGTTCCCGCACTTCGCCGACGAACAGCTCACGACCACCGCCGTGCTCGCCTACGACACGAAGCTGGGTGAAATCCCGGTGCGCTTCCAGCTGAACGTCGACAACGTGCTCGACGACCGCGACCCGCTCGTCACCGGTTATCACTGGGGCTGGGTCTACGCGCCCGGCCAGGCTGTGCCGAACGACTACATCCTGCCCGCGCCGCGGACCTTCCGTCTCTCGGCCCGCTTCTCGTTCTGATTCCCTCCGCGCCGCCGCGGTTCGTTCGCGGCGGCGCTATTCTCTCCGGGCCGGTCGGCAGCGCAAGCGGACCGGCCCTCTCTTCCCCCGACGCGCGCCTTCGCGCGTCATTCTCCCGGCTCCCACCATGGATTCCTCCTCCCCGCGTGCGATGCAACTGCCCGAAGCGGATCGCTTCGGCCTGAGCGAGCTCACGTCGGCCAGCGGACTGCGCGCGCAGTTCCTGCCCACGGGTGCGCTCTATGCGCTACGCGAGGCCGGCACGCTGCTCAACCAGCTGCTGCCCGGTCCTGCCGAGGATGGTCTTTTCCGCCTCCTGCTGCGCTGGCGCGGCGAGCGCGGAGCCGCCCGCCACTGGACGCCGCTGGCCGGACCGGCCGCGGAATTCAGTCCCGGCCCCACCGGCGCCTCTTGGCGCACCCGACCGGCGGAGGGTCTCTCCGCGGTCACCACATTTTCCCTGCATCCGCAACTGGCCGCTTGGTGCTGGCGCGTCGAGGTCGTCAACGGCACCTCCGTCCCGCTCCTTTGCGACGTCCTGCACGCGCAGGATCTCGGCCTCGCTGACCTCGCCGCCGTGCGCAACAACGAGGCCTACGTCTCGCAATACCTCGATCTGCTGCCGGTCGAAGATGCGGCCTTCGGTCCCGTCATCCTCGCGCGGCAGAACCAAGCCATGGCGGGCGGTCGCCGGCCGTGGGCGGCGTTCGCCTGCGCCGAGGGCGCCGCGGCCTTTTGCACGGATGGCTGGCAATTCTTCGGAGCCGACCACCGGCTGACGGGCGAACCGGCCGCGGTGCGCGCGGCGCACCTGCCTTCGCGCCGCTTGCAGTATGAATGCGCGCTCGCCGGCCTGCAGAGCCGCGAGCTCCGGCTGGCGCCGGGCACGCGCGCGACGTTCACCTTCCTCGCTCGTTACCTGCCGGATCATCCGGAGATTTCCAGCGCGGCCGATGTCGCGCGGCTGCGCGAATTGCTCCCGCTGACTTGGGCGGCCCCGGGCGTGGCGCCCGCGGCGGCCCCGGCGCGGGCGGATTCGGTTTTCCTCACGGCGCCGTGGTTGCACGGCGCGGAGCCGATGGAGGCGGAGTTGCAGGCTTGGTTTCCGGGCGAGCATCGGCACGTCGAGCGCGCCGCCGCGGGCGGTGTGCAATCCTTCTTCCACGGCGTCGGCACGCATGTCGTCACCCGCGCCAAGGAGGCGGTGATCGCGCGGCCGCATGGCCACATCCTGCGCTCCGGCACGGCGGCGTGGATTGACGACGCGCAGTTTGGCATCACGTGCTACGCGGCGGGCATCTTCGGTGCGCAGGCCTACGCCGGCAACCCGAGCCTCGCGCGTCTGCTCTCGGTGGTGCGCAATCATCTCAATCTCGCGCGGGCCGGCGGCCAGCGGGTTTTCGTGCGCGCGCCCGGTGGCGTCTGGCGGCAGCTTGGCGTGCCGAGCGCGTTCGCCCTCGACCCGGGCGCGGTGCGCTGGATTTACCGCGACGGCGACGCGTGCATCGAAGCGCGCGTCTGGTGCTCGGCGCAGCTGCCGGCCTCGTTCCTGCAGCTCGCCGTGACGGGCGGCGGCGAGCGGGAATTTCTCATCACGCACCAGATCGCGGCTGGAGCGAACGAGTTCGATGCGCCCGTGCACGTCGGATTGCACGAAGCCGCCGGCTGGATGGCGGTGCAGCCGGACGCGGCCTCTTTCACCGCGCAACACTTGCCGGGACTCGCCTTCGCGGTCGCGGCTGCGGCGCCGGAAAGTGTGGCCCGCCTTGGCGGCGCCGAATTGCTCGGCGCTGGGGCGACCGGACCTTATCTGGCAGTGCAAACCCGGGCGGTGAAAACGTGCGGCGTGGTTCTGCTCGGCACCGCGGCCGGCGCCGCGGTGTTGCCAGATTTGGTCGCGCAGGCGCGCGCCGAATGGGACACGGGCGCGGCGGGGGCGCAGCCGCCGGAGGCACCGGTTCGCGCGTTGCACGGTCCGGCCGATGCGGCGGTGGGACGGCTCAACGAAATTCTCCCGTGGTTCACGCACAACGCCGCGATCCATTTCTCGGCCCCGCACGGGCTCGAGCAATACGGCGGTGCGGCGTGGGGCGTGCGCGATGTCTGCCAAGGCTCGGTGGAGTGGCTGCTCGCTGCGGGCGAGTTCGCCACCGTGCGCCGCATCCTGCTTGCCGTCTTCGCGCAACAGTATGCGGCCGGCGAGGAAGGCTCGACCGCCGGCGGCTGGCCGCAGTGGTTCATGTTCGAGCCGTTCCGCTTCATCCAGCAGGCGCACAGCCACGGCGACGTGTGCTTCTGGCCCGTGAAGGCGCTGTGCGACTACGTCGAGGCGAGCGGAGATTTTGCCGTGCTCGCGGCCACTGCTAGTTACACCGATCCGCAGTCGTTCGCTGCGGCCGGGCCGGTCGAGCCGCTGTGGGCGCATTGCGATCGCGTCGTTGCGCTGTGCGAGCGCCGCTTCGTGCCCGGCACCGCGCTGGTGAACTACGGCGACGGCGACTGGGACGACACCCTGCAACCGGCCGACCCGGCGATGCGCACCCGCTTGGTGAGCGCGTGGACGGTCGGTCTGGCCTATCATACTTTCCGCCAGTTCGCCGAGGTGTGCCGCCGCGCGGGCGCGGCGGAGCGGGCCGCGCGCTTGGAAAAATTGTTGGAGCGCATGCGCGCCGATTTCGCTGCGCGCGCGATGCCGGGCGGCATCGTCGCCGGCTTCCTCGTCACGGAGGCGGAGGGCCGCTTGCGCCCGCTGCTCCATCCGGAGGACCGCGTGACGGGCATCCGCTATCGCCTGTTGCCGATGACGCGCTCGGTGATCGCGGAGCTGTTCACGCCCGAGGAAGCGGCGCGGCACCTCGCGCTCGTGGAGCGCGAGCTGAAGTTCACCGACGGCGTGCGGCTGATGAGCGAGCCGGCGACCTACCACGGCGGCGCCGAGCGCTTGTTCAAGCGCGCGGAGACCGCGGCCAACGTCGGCCGCGAGATCGGCCTGCAATACGTGCACGCCCACCTGCGCTATGCCGAGGCGATGGCGAAGATCGGTGACGCGGACAAATTGTGGGAGGCGCTGCAGGTGGTGAATCCCGTGGCGCTGGCGGAGGTCGTGCCCACGGCGGCGCCGCGCCAGAGCAACGTCTATTTCTCCAGCTCCGACGCGGATTTCGCCGACCGGCTGGAGGCGAATGCGCGCTGGGGCGACTTGCGCGCCGGCCGTGTGCCGGTGCGTGCGGGCTGGCGGCTCTACTCGAGCGGCCCGGGCCTGTTCCTGCACAAGGTGCGCGCTTGCCTGCTCGGCGTGCGCGAGTCGTTCGGCGACGTGGTCTTCGATCCCGTGCTGCCGCGCTCGCTCGACGGGCTCGCGGCGGAGACCACGCTCTGCGGCCGCCGCGTTGGCTTGCACTACACGGTGCGCGCCGGCGCGCACACGCCGCGCCGCATCCTCGTCAACGGCCGGCCGGTCGCCGGCGTGCCGGAGGCCAATCCTTACCGCACGGGTGGCCTGCGCGTGCGGGCCGACGTGATCGCCTCCGCGCTCGTCGCCGGCGAGAATCGGATCGAAATCGAACTCTGACTCCCGCCCCGCGCCGCTCCCCGATGCATCCCCACCACACCACCGCCGCCGCCGACCGCATCCCGTTTACGCAAAAAATCGCGTATGGCCTCGGCGCCGTGGTGACGATCGTGGCGGTCAATTCGGTGCTGCAGCTCTCGAGCCTCTTCTACGTGAAGGAGCTCGGGGTCAGTCAGATCCTCTTCGCCTACGCCGCCGCGTTCCCGCGGCTGTGGGACGCGGTCATCGATCCGTTCCTCGGCAACTGGTCCGACAACTGCCGCTCGCGCTACGGGCGGCGCATCCCGTTCCTCGTCGTCGGCGGCATTCTGATCGGCATCGCCTTCTGGCTCCTCTGGACCGTGCCGCGGGACTGGAACCCCGACTGGATGTTCGGCTACTTCGCCGTCACCTCGCTGTTCTTCTACACCGTCGTGCCGGTCTACGCCATTCCCCACGGCGCGCTCGGGCTGGAGATGACCGACGATTACCACGAGAAGACCAGCCTCTTCGCCTACGCCAGTTTCATCGGCAACGTCGGCGCGCTCACGCTGCCCTGGGTTTACTTCCTCGCCAACCGCCCGGTCTTCGGCGGCGACGTGGTCAACGGCATCAAGTGGGTCTGCCTCGGCATGAGCGTCATGCTGACGGCCGCCGCGCTGCTCTGCGCCTTTGTCTGCAAGGAGCGCAAGCAGCACCAGACCGCCCACCAGAAACGCGAAAAGATCTGGGAGAGCTTCAAGACCACCTACCGCAACGGCACGTTCCTGCGCCTCGTGGCGGCCTTCGTGCTGCTCATCGTCGGCTTCCAACTCGTGATGGGCTTCAACAATTTCATCACGATCTTCTACCTCTACGACGGCAACACCGACGCCGCCTCCACGCTCATGGCCCACAACGGCACCATCTGGGCCGTCGTCGGCATCCTCGGCATCTTCCCGATGACGTGGCTCTCGAAACGCCTCGGCAAGCGCACGACCGTGTTGATCGCGTTCGCTCTCATCACCGCCGGCAACCTCGCGAAGATCGTCTGCTACAACAAGGCCCTGCCTTATCTCACCGTCATCCCGACCGTCTGCCTCTCGCTCGGCATGGTCTTCGCGTTCTCGCTCGTGAACGCCATGATCTCCGATGTCTGCGACGAGGACGAACTGCACAGCGGCATGCGCCGCGAGGGCATCTACTTCGCGGTCTACAACTGGTGGTGGAAGGTCGCGGTCTCGATCGCCACGATCCTCAGCGGTTACCTCCAGCACTTCACCGGCTTCCTCGAAGGAGCCAAGATGCAGAGCCAGGCCACGCTCCTCTGGCTGCGCGTCTGGGAGATCGGGCTGCCGCCCGTGCTCTGCGTGATCGGCGTCCTGCTCCTGCTCAAGTATCCGCTCACCGAGGCCCGGTCCTACGAGATCAAAGCCATCCTCCAGGCCCGCAAGCGCGACGCGGCGCCGGCCGCCGGTGCGGTTGGCACCTGAGTCCTTTCCTTTCCCATGGTTGATGTCGTTTCTCCCTGCGGCGCCGGGTGGCGCCGCCTCGTCTCCGTCTTAGCGGCCGCCTGCGTCGTTGCGGCCGCCGCCCGCGCGGCCGCGCCGGCCGTGCTCGACGACTTCCGCACGCTCGACGCGTGGCAGACCGCGACGTCCGAGGGCGCTTCGGCGCAGCTCCGCGCCGTGCCGGGCGTCGAGGGCGGCGGCCTCGCCCTCGATTTCGACCTCAGCCGCGCCTACGGCCACGCCATCGCGCGCCGCGCGCTCGCCCTCGATCTGCCGGACAACTACGAGTTCACCTTCGACCTCAAGGCCGACTCGGGTGTGAACAACTTCGAGGTGAAGCTGATCGACGAGGAGGAGAACGTCTGGTGGAACAAGCGCCTCTCCGTCACCTTCCCGACCGAGTGGACGCCGCAGTATCTGCGGAAACGCCACATCTCGTTTGCCTGGGGGCCCACGCACCCGCCGAAGCCGAAACGGATCAAGGCGATCGAGTTCGTCGTCTCCTCCGCCACCGGCGGCAAGGGCACGCTCTACGTCTCCAACCTGCGCTTCGCCCCGATCGACGACGCCGTCGCCCGCGCCGCGCGCCCGGTCGTCCGCGTCAGCGTCGGCGCCGCCCCCATGCCCAATGCCGAGGGCTCGGTCTTCCGTGGTTGGTCCGTGCCTGCGGCTCCGGCCGCCGCCGAGCTGACGATCGACTTCGGCTACTCGCGCGAGCTCGGCGGCCTTGTGCTCGAATGGGAGCCGGCGCGGCACGCCGCGGCCTACGACGTGTGGCTCTCCGCCGACGGCGCGCGCTGGCGCCGCGTCGCCTCCGTGCAGGCCGGCAACGGCGGGCGCGATTACCTCCACCTCCCGGAGTTGCAGGGACGCTGGCTGAAACTCGCCGTGCCCGCGCCGGGTGGCGACCGCGCCCTCGCGCTCGACCGGCTCGAGGTCAAGGGCCCCGAATTCGGCGCGAGCGAGAACGCCTTCTTCGCGGCCGTGGCCCGCGACCTCCCGCGCGGCACCTACCCGAAGTATCTCCTCGGCGAGCAGCTCTACTGGACCGTCGTCGGCAGCCCGGCCCACCGCGTCGAGGCGCTCCTGAGCGAAACCGGCGCGATCGAGGTCGATCAAAGCGCCTTCACGATCGAGCCGTTCCTCTACGTCGACGGGAAGCTCGTCACCTGGGGTGACGTCGAGCTCTCGCAGTCGCTCGAGAAAAATTACCTGCCGATCCCGTCGGTCACGTGGCGCTACGGCCAGCTCACGCTCACGACGACGGCCCTGGCCTCCGGCGCGGCGGGCGAGGACAGCCTGCTCTACGCCCATTACCGTCTGCGCAATGACGGCCCGCCGGTGCAGGCGAAGCTCTTCCTCGCCGTGCGGCCCTTCCAGGTGAATCCGCCCTGGCAGAGCATTTTCCGTCCCGCCGGCTGGAGCCGCACCGAGCGCATCGCGCTCGACGGCGGGAGCGTGCGCGTCGACGGCCGCACCGTCGTGCCGCTCGACGCGCCGAGCGGTTTCGGCGCCAGTCGCTTCGAGCAGGGCGAGATCACGGAGCACCTGCGGCACGGCCGGGTGCCGGCCGCCACCGCCGCGGTCGATGCCCAGGGCTTCGCCTCCGGCGCATTCGTCTACGAACTCGATCTCGCCTCCGGCGCCGCGCGCGACATCCGGCTCGTCACGCCCCTCGGCGAGGCGACGGCGTTGCCCGCGGCGGGCCAGGCCGCCGGCGCGGTCGACCGCCTCTATGCCACCGCCCACGACACGACTCGGGCGAGGTGGGAGTCGATGCTCGATCGCTTCGAAGTCCGCCTCCCCGCCGGAGCCCAGCCGGTGATCGACACCCTCAAGTCGAACCTCGCCTACATCTTCATCAATCAGGACGGCCCGCGCATCCAGCCCGGCTCGCGCAATTACCAGCGCTCGTGGATCCGCGACGGCTCGCTCACCTCCACCGCGCTGCTCCAGCTCGGGCTGACCGACGAGGTGCGCGCCTTCGCCGACTGGTATGCGCAGTTCCAGTTCCCCAGCGGCAAGGTGCCCTGCGTCGTCGACGAACTCGGCGGCGATCCGACCGACGAGCACGACAGCCACGGCCAGTTGATCTACCTGATCATGCAGGTCTACCGCTACACGCACGACGAGGCCTGGCTGCGCACGCATTGGGACACGGTCGTGCGCACGGTGAACTTCATCAAGGAGCTGCGCGCCCTGCGCCAGACGCCGGAGTTACGCGACGGCCCGCCGACGAAGCGCGTGTTCTACGGCCTCGTGCCGGAGTCGATCAGCCACGAGGGTTATTCGGCCAAGCCGATGCATTCCTACTGGGACAATTTCTTCGTCCTGCGCGGCCTGAAGGACGCGGTCGAGATGGCCCGCGTGCTCGGCGAGACGGAGGCCGAGGCGGCCTTCGCCGCCGAACGCGACGACTTCGCCCGCGACCTCTACGCCTCCATCGCGCTCGCCATGCAGAACACCGGGGTCGACTACATCCCGGGCTGCGCCGAGCTCGGCGACTTCGACGCCACCTCCACGACCATCGCCCTCAGCCCGGTCGAGGAACTCGGCCGGTTGCCCGAGCCGGCGCTGCAGCGCACGTTCGACCGCTACTTCCAGCGCTTCGAGGCGAGGCGCGACGGCCAGCTGGCGTGGATCGATTTCACGCCCTACGAGAACCGCGTCATCGGCGCCTTCGTCCAACTCGGGCAGAAGGAGCGTGCGCACGCCGCGCTCGATTACTTCATGGCGGTGCGCCGTCCGGCGGCGTGGAACCACTGGGCCGAGGTCGTCTTCCCCGATCCGGCCACGCCGCGCATGATCGGCGACATGCCGCACACGTGGTGCGGGTCCGACTTCATGCGCTCCGTGCGCCTGATGTTCGTGCACGAGCGCGAGCCCGACGAGGCGCTCGTGGTCGCGCCCGGCGTGTCCGATGCGTGGGTGCTCGATCCCGCCGGGATTTCCGTCCGTCGCCTGCCGACCTACTACGGCTTGCTCGATTACACGATCCGGCCAATCGCGACCGACGCGAAGGAGACCGTGCTCGAAGTGACAATCGGCGACGGCGTGCGCGTGCCGCCCGGAGGCGTCGTGCTGGCCTCACCGCTGGCGCGCCCGATTGCCGCCGTGGAGGGCGACGGCACGCTCGTCGCCGACGCGGAAATCCGCGTGACCCGCCTGCCGGCCCGTCTTCTCATCCGTTACCGCTAGTCTCCGCATGCAACGTCTCCTTTCCCTCCTGCTCGGCCTCGCGCTGACGGCGCTAGCGCCGGCCGCGCCGCCACCTCAACCCTCGACCGATTGGTCCGGGGCGATGGTGGAGTTCGCCGCGCAGGACGCTGCCGCGCCCTCGCCGGACAACTGCGTGTTGTTCGTCGGCAGCTCCTCGATCCGGCTCTGGACGACGTTGGCGACGGATTTCCCCGGCGTGCCGGTGGTGAACCGCGGCTTCGGCGGCTCGCACATCGCGGATTCGCTGGTGCATTTCGATCGCGTCGTCGCGCCGCACCGTGCGCGTCTGATTGTCTTCTACGCCGGCACGAACGATCTCGCGGCGGGCAAGGCACCCGCGGACGTGGTGCGCGATTTCGAGACGTTCTGCACGCGCGTCTTCGCCCTGCGGCCGGCGACGCGCATCGCGTTTTTGTCGGTGCAAACTGCGCCCGCGCGCTGGGAGCTGCGCGACCGGATGGCCGAGGTGAACGCTGCGGTGCAGCGCTTGGCGGCGGCGGATCCGCGGCTGGAATTCATCGACACCAATCCCGCCATGCTCGACGCCGACGGCCAGCCGCGCCTCGAATTCTACTCGGCCGACCGCCTGCACATGTCCCCCGCTGGTTACGCGGTGTGGGCTCGACTCGTCGCTCCGGTCGTGAACCGCTGACCCGCACATGTCGACCGAGCCGCCTCGCTACCGCCTGCCCGCGCTTCCGCTCGAGGAGCGCATCGCCGACTTGCTGGCCCGCCTGACGTTGGAGGAGAAGATCGACCAGCTGCACCAGTGCGGCGTCGGTGATACGAATCCCAACAACCTCGCCGCGCGCGCCGACGAATTCCGCCCGACCTACGGCTCGTTCATCCTCAACGGCGCCGAGCCGGACCTCGCGTTGCGCAACGCGCTGCAGCGCCGCTGCGTCGAGGAATCGCGCCTCGGCATCCCGGCGATCTTCGGCTGCGACGTCATCCACGGCTACCGCGCGATCCTGCCGATCCCGCTCGCGCAGGCCTGCGCGTGGGACCCCGAGCTGCTGCGGCGCCAGTGCGCGTTGGCAGCCCGCATGGCGCGTGCGCACGGCGTGGACTGGACTTTCGCGCCGATGGTCGACCACTGCGTCGATCCGCGTTGGGGGCGCGTGGCGGAGACTTTCGGTGAATCGGCCTGGGCGTCGTCCGTCCACGCCGTGGCGGCCGTGAGGGGTTATCAGGGCGACACGCCCGGCGGCCCGGATTCCGTCGCGGCCTGCCTGAAACATTTCGTGGGTTACGGTGCGTCCGAGGGCGGGCGCGATTACTCGTTCACGGCCGTGCCCGACCAGCAGTTGTGGGAGGACCATCTGCCGCCGTTCGCGGCCGGCGTGGCCGCGGGCGCGCTGACGGTGATGAGCTCGTTCAACGACCTGAACGGTGTGCCGACGACCGCACATCGCCGCCTGCTCACCGACGTGCTGCGCACGCGCTGGGGATTCGACGGCTTGGTGGTCTCCGATTGGAACGCCGTGCTGCAGCTGCTCAACCAAGGCTTCGCTGCCGACGAGAGCGAGGCCGCCCGGCAGGCGTTGCTGGCGGGCGTTGATCTCAACATGGCGGACGGACTCTATCGCGCGCACCTGTCCGCGCTCGTCCGCGCGGGCACCGTGCCGCCCGCAGCGATCGACGAGGCGGTGCGTCGCGTGCTGCGCGTGAAGTTCCGCCTCGGGCTTTTCGAGCGACCCTACGTGGAGCCGTCGGCCTTGAGCGGCGCCGCGCCGACATCCGATCAACTGGCGCTCTGCCACGAGGCTGCGGTGCGCTCGGCCGTGCTCCTGAAAAACGACGCGGCGACGCTGCCGTTGCGGCCGGTGCGGCGGGTCGCGCTGATCGGTCCGCTCGCCGAGGATGGCGCGGCTCTCCTCGGGTCTTGGGCGCAACAAGGCCGAGCGGCCGAGACGCCAACCCTCGCGGCGGCGCTGCGCGAACGCCTGCCGGCGGACACCGAATTGGTGGTTGCCCCGGGTTGCGCCATCGACGGCGCGGACACCGCGGGTTTTGCCGCGGCGCTGGCTGCGGTGGCGGCGGCGGATGCCGTGGTCGTGTGCGCGGGCGAGGCGGCGACGATGAGCGGCGAGAATGGGTCGCGTGCGAGTCTGCGCTTGCCGGGTGTGCAGGAGGAATTGTTGTTGCGTGTGGCGGCGGCGACACAAGGCAAGCCGCTGGCCTTGGTGCTCATCACGGGCCGTCCCATCGAGTTGGAGCGCGTGGAGCCGGTCTATCCGGCGATCCTCGCCGGTTGGCAACTCGGCAGCGCGGCCGGCGCGGCGCTGGCGGATCTGTTGCTCGGTCGTGCGGCGCCTTCGGGCCGGCTGGCGATCACCTGGCCGCGCACGACCGGACAAATCCCGCTCTATCATCACGAGCGTCCGCGGGCGCGGCGCGGTCGCGAGGGCGAGTATCAGGATGGCGCGACGACGCCTCATTTCGCGTTCGGGCACGGGCTGGGTTACACGACCTTCCGCCACGGACAGATCCGGCTCAGCGCCGGAGAGGTGCCGGCCGATGGAGTGGTGACGGCGGAGATCGAGGTGGAGAACACCGGCGACCGTGAAGGGCGCGAGACGGTGCTGTGGTTCATTCACGATCCGGCGGCGAGCCGCACGCGGCCGCTGCGGGAGTTGCGGCATTTCGAGAGCGCCGTGATCCCGGCGGGCGGGCGGCGGATTTTTCGTTGGGAAATCGTGCCGGCCCGCGATTGCTCGTTCCCTGACGAGGACGGCCGGCGCATCCTCGAGCCCGGCGAGATCGTCGTCGGCGTGGGTGGACAGCGGGTGTCGTTGCGCGTGGTCTGACGCGCCGCGGTGGCGCCGGCGCGGAAAAACAAAAGGCCGACGCGTAGAGCGTCGGCCGGGAGGATGCGCTCGTGGCGCGTAGGCGGTGCGGGTGCCGTCAGGCGCCGGTCTGGCCCGGGGCCGAGAGCGGGGTGCCTTCACTTTTCTTCACCAGTGAGTCGACGACGAGCGTCGTGGTGATGTCGCAGCCGACGTTCGTGGCGGTGCGGCACATGTCGAGGATGCGGTCGACGCCGAGGATGATGCCGATGCCCTCGGCCGGAATGCCGAAGGAGGCGAGCAGGCCGGCGATGAGCGGCAGCGAGCCGCCCGGGATGGCGGCGGCGGCGACGGCGCTGAGCACGGCGAGGAGCACGAGGATGATCTGCTGCTCCGCGCCGAGGTGGAGGCCGTAAACCTGGGCGATGAAGAGCACGACGCAGCCTTCGAAGAGGGCGGTGCCGGCCATGTTCATCGTGGTGCCGAGCGGGAGGACGAAGCCGGCGGTGCTCGGGGCGATGCCCAGCTTGGTGGTCGCGTTCTCGAGCGCGGCGGGGAGGGTGGCGGCGCTGGAGCTGGTCGAGAATGCGGTGACGATCACGTCCTTGATCGCGCCGAAGTAGGCGCGTGGGCTCCACTTGGTCCACACGCGCAGCCAGAGCGACATGGTGCCGAAGAGGTGCACGAGCATGACGGTCACGCACGAGAGCACGAAGACGCCGAGGGCGATGACGATGTCGATGCCCACGCGCACGATCACGCTGTAGATCATCGCCGGCACGGCGTAGGGGGCGAGCCGCAGCGCGAGGTGCACGATGCCGGTCATGGTCTCGGAGACAGTCTCGAGCGCGGCCAGCATGCCTTTCTGACGTTCGAGGGCGAGTTTGGTGCCCGCGACACCGACGAGGATGGCGAAGACGATGAGCGGCAGCATGTCGCCGAGAGCGTTGCGGCTGTTGCCGACGAAGGCGTTGAAGAGATTCCGCGGCATGAACATCTCGACCACGGACATGAGCGAGAGGCCTTCCTGCGCCTGTTTCTTGTTCTCGGCGATGGTCTGGGCGGCGCCGCCGTAGTTGTGGAGAATCTCGGTCTTCGTGGCGGCGTCGATCATGTCGCCGGGGCGGACGACGTTCATGACGATGAGGCCGAGCGCCACGGCCACGCCCATGTTGAGGAAGAAGAAGAGGAAGGTGCGGCCGGCGAGCGGTCCGAGCTTCGACGGCTGCCCGAGTTGCAGCACGCCGGAGGCGAGCGAGGCGAACACGAGCGGCACGATCACGAAGAACAGCAGGCGCAGGAACACCTGACCGAGCGGGTCGAGGAAGTTGACGGCGACCTTGCGCGTGAATTCCAGCGCCTCGGGCCAGACGCGGCCGAGGGCGAGGGTGATGAGGCCCGCCACCACACCGATGGCGAGGCCGCGCAGGATACGATTGGCCAGTTTAGGGTCGGAGCCGGATGACATGGGGTAACGTCGGGAAAGCCGCGACGGTATCAACGCGAAGGCGACTGACGAGGGCGAAGTGCGCCGGTGCGGTCGATACGTAACCCCCGGTTGCGCAACAACCCACCCTGCGTCCGCGCATCGCCGCGACGGAGCTGGGCAACTGGAGTGGCGGACGCGGGCGGGCGAGCGGTGGGGCGGGAGACATTTCCGCCCTTGACCCGCCCCGGGCCGGACTCTTCTTTCGACCGCTCACTTCCACTGCCTGGTGGTGTAATGGTAGCACAGGCGACTTTGACTCGCCTAGTCATGGTTCGAATCCATGCCGGGCAGCCACTTCGAAAAAAATCCGAACCGATTTCCAGATCGGTCAAAGAATTACCGAAGTGCCTGAGGAAGTGGTAGAAATCGATGGAGCACTTTTGACCGCTCTTTGCACAAGTTCGCGGTTCTATCCGGAGACCGGACCATTTTCAGTCCCCTTGCCTCTGCTCGCGAAAAGATAGGTCAAAAGATTTTCAGCAAATCCTGGGCTCTGGTAAGGGCGATTGCGCGTGTTCTAAAGACAACATATCAAAGCCAAAGAATGCCGGAGAGACCACGAGTGCTTCGAATCCCTTTTGCCGCCCGTAAAGGGAAACTCGTTCATGTTTCTGAGGTCGATCCAGGGTTTCACGATGACTGCCTTTGTCCAGGATGCGGAAAGCCACTGGTTGCGAAAAAAGGTGCCATCAAGGTCCATCACTTCGCACACGACGGAGACCACCCCTGCAATGGAGAGACCATCCTTCATCTGCTGGCGAAACAACTACTCAAGGAGCGGATCGAATCGGCGCGATCTGTCGGCCGTCCCATCCCGATCCGTTGGAAATGCGGTCGGTGTGAAAACGAACACCGAGGCAATCTGCTGAAGCGAGCGAAGGCAGTGCAGCTCGAAACAGCCTTCGAAGGAAAGGTGCCCGACCTCACCTTGATCGGGGCTGACAACGAAGCATGTGCCGTAATCGAGGTCATCGTAACCCACAGTCCCGAGCCCGATGCCCAGAAGATATACGCAGCTCACAAGATTCCTGTCGTGGAGTTTCACGTCACGTCAGTGGCGGATTTGATAGGTCTCCGCGATGCCCCGGAGCTAGAACCACAGTCTGTGTCGTTTTGTCCGGTGCCCGATTGGCAGCTTCAGACCGTGAATCTCGCAAAGTTGCCCGTGCGGCTCGATCAACTCACTTTCGAGCGCAGGGGCTGCGCGCTTGTCGTAGTGGACCGCGAACTTCGTGGGGTTGGAGACTGCTCGCTGAGAGGGAGCTTTGTTTTCGACCGACCGGAACTTGCGGAAATGGCCCTCTCGGGTCTCAAGAGCGGGATCATCGATGGTTTGAACGAGCCGGAGTGGATGCTGACGCAGTGCAAAAACCGCGTTCTACACCGCGACCTAATCCGTGCTATCGCTACTGGGCTCCGCGAATACCGACTTGTTTGGCAAGGGTTTGGCAAAACAAGCTGGCGGAGAACATCCGGTCGTGAGAAATTTCGGATGCGTCGCGTCCGCTCCATGTATTCTTAAAGTGCTATCCGTGGCTTGATCGTTCGGGCAACTGTAGGAACAGATAGCGAGCAATCACTTGGTGAGAATGAAGGGAATCGCGTTCCCGGAGCGATCCGCTGCATGCGTGTGCAATAGCGATTCGCGATCAACGCGAATTCCTGAAGCTGCACCGGCACCGGCATGCTGGCTAGACGACCCAGTGTCCGGATGTTGAAATACCATGCCCCACTGGCAGTGCCGATTCTGGCAAGATATGATCCTCGTTTTTGCGAGGTGCTGTGTCGTGGATGCCATGCGGCAGAGCATGGCATTATACTACCTTGCGAAGGCTGGATAAGCCGAGGTGCGCCTCGCCAAAGCCCGCGCCACCGTCGTCAGCGCCGAGATCGACATTAAGGTGCTGAGCGCCCGACTTAAGGCGCACGCCCGGTAACGCGTCCCTACGCCGAATCTTTCGCCGCCTTGACGGCGATGATCCGTCGATACGAGCCTCGGAAGCCAGCCGGTTCGTCCATGCGCACGGTCCAGCCGGCCAATGAGACGAGCGGCTCGACCGTCCGATTCAGTTCGGAGAACGCCAGCGCCGCGATCCGATTGGCCAGCCGCCGGGCCATGCCGGGGGTTTGTCCAGCCGGCAGAAATTTGTCTAAAATGGATACGGTGCCACCGGGGACGAGCACCCGGTCAACCTCGCCGACGATGCGCTCAGGATCAGGAGCAACCGCAAGGATAAGGTGCAGGAGCACCACGTCGAAACAGCCATCCGGGAACGGCAACGAACGTGCATCACCGACCCGAAACGAACCTTCGAGCCCATGACGACGCGCGCGAGCCTCCGCCCGGCGCACCATGCCGGGCGTCAGATCGAGAGCGGCCACGACCACTCCGGTGGGGATAAAGTCCAAGTCCAGGCCCGTGCCACAGCCAACCAACAGAACCCGCTGCCCGGGGCGCAGCCGAAGGGCCGTGATGGCGGCGCGGCGCTGCCCGGCGAAGATGCCGGCCAGTCGGTCATAGAGCGGCGCGTAGAGCGCATACCTAAACCGATTCAGTCGGTCCGGCGCAACGGGCGCGGCGGTGTTGGCTGGTGCGGGAGCGGTCATTTGACCACGCGCGAGAATGACAGCGCCCTCCTCACGGGTGAAGCCTCTTGTTCGCCTGACGTTTGCGGCGAACGTGACGGTAGATGAACAGTGCGGTGTCGCAGACCGCCCCCAACAGGCCACCGCCTATCCCGCCTCCGGTCATCCACAGCATGTTGCCGTGCCCATAGATTTCGGCACCAAAGCCGACCAGCAGCCCAACTCCGATCCCCCACGGCACAACTTCGGGCTCCCACTGCACCCTGCGCGAGGGCCTGGCTGCTTTCCTCAATGGTCGTTTCGCCTGCACGGCATGTCATTGGGCAACGGACTTCGGTGCGACCAGCAGGCGCAGGGCATTAGCAATGACCAGCAGGGTGGCGCCGGTGTCCGCCATGATGGCCAGCCACAGGCTGGCGTGCCCCATCAGGGTAAGTAGGAGAAACAGGGCCTTCAGGCCGAGGGCGAAGGCGATGTTGAAATGGATGGTGCCAAGGGTGCGCCGGCCGAGGCGGATCGTTTCGGCGATCTTGCCGAGTTCATCCTGCATCAGGGCGATGTCCGCTGTCTCGATGGCGGCATCGGTGCCCGCCGCGCCCATGGCGATGCCGACAGTGGCCGTTGCCATCGCCGGGGCGTCGTTCACGCCATCGCCGACCATGCCGACGATCCGGTGTTTTTCACGGAGCGATTTCACGGCCTCGACCTTGTCGTCCGGCAGCAGGTCGCCCCGGGCTTCGTCTATACCGACCTGACGCGCGATGAAATCCGCCGTGCGCTGATTGTCACCGCTCAGCATGACCACTTGCTCGACACCGGCCGCGTGCAATGCGGAGATCGCTGCCTTGGCGTGGGGTCTCAGCGTGTCCCCGATGGCGATGATGCCGAGGACCTCACCTTTGCATCCGTCGTGCGGACGATGGCCTACGACCACGACCGACTGCCCATGGGCCTCGATCGCAGACAACCGGGCCTCGACACTCTCCGAGCAGACTCCGAGTTCGTGGGCGAACCGGTGGTTGCCGACGAAGTAGGCGTGACCGGCGATCACGCCCTCGGCGCCGCGCCCGCTCCGGGCCTGGTAGCTGGATGCGCGCTCGTAGGAAACGTTCTGCCCCTTGGCGTGGGCGACCACCGCCTTGGCGAGGGGATGGGAGGAATGTTCATCAATGGCCGCCGCAACCCCCAGCACCTGCGGCAGGGTCGCCGAATTCAGCAACTCAACGCCGAGCACCTGCGGCTTTCCCTCCGTGATCGTCCCGGTCTTGTCCACGGCGAGTGCCTTGAGGCGACCGACGGTTTCGAGGTGCGCGCCGCCTTTGACCAGCACGCCGCGCCGCGCCAGGGCTGTCAGTCCGGCGACAATACTGACCGGGGTGGAAATCACCAGGGCGCACGGACAGGCGATGATGAGCAGCACGCATGCACGATAAAGCCAGGTATTCCAGTCGCCTCCCAGCAGCAGAGGCGGCACGATAAACACCAGCAGGGCCACACCGGTGACGGCGGGCGTATAGTAGCGGGCGAACACATCCACGAAGCGCTGCGTGGGCGCTTTCTGCTCCTGGGCTTCCGCAACCAGCCGGATGATCCGGGCCAGCGTCGTGTCGCCAGTCGTCTTGGTCACTTTGATTTCCAGTGAGCCTTCTCCGTTGATCGTTCCGGCAAAGACCGTGTCACCCGGCTTTTTGTCCACCGGAACTGATTCTCCGGTGATCGGCGCTTGATTGACCGCCGATTCCCCAGTCACCACGACGCCATCAAGCGGGATGCTCATGCCGGATTTGGTCGCCACGATTTCGCCGAGCGCGACCTGATCCACCGGCACCTCGATAAACCGCCCGTTACGTCTTACGACGGCGATCTTGGGTGCCAGTTCAAGCAAGGCCTCAGTGGCGCGCCGCGCTCTCCGGTCCGCCCAGCCTTCCAGCCACTCGGCCACACCAAACAGAAACACCACGGCCGAGGCCTCGACCCACTCGCCAATTACCGACGCCCCGATGGCGGCGATGACGACCAGCAGGTTGATGTCCGGACGCAGACGGCGGACGGCCTGCCACGCTTTGGGCAGCAGGAACCAACCGCCGGCCACCATGCCAGCGCTCGCGAGGAGGGCAGCGAAAGTTGTGCCACCCTCGTTGAGCTGACCGGCGAGAAGGGCCGCTCCCACGAGCAGCCCGGACACTAGCAGGCTCAGGCTCTCGAATCGGTTGTCGTGCGAGTGTTCGCAGCACGATTCATGGTCATGCCCGTGTTCGCTCATCGTGTGCGGTCCTTAGGTGGGAACGGATTTGTGCCGGTCTCAGTGTTTGTGACCGCCCTCCTCCTCGCCGTGATCCTCGCAGATGCAGGCGTATTCGGCCCGCTTGCATTCGCCGCAAACCTCATCGTGGAACTCGACGCGGTAGTTCTTCGGCTTGGCTCCCGCGTTGTCACGGACCTGAAGGACAACGCGATAGCCGTCGCCTTCCGGGAGCGGCGCCGTGGAAACGAGCGAGCCGTCCTTCGCGCTGAAGCCAAGGTTGACTTTCCCTGTTTTGGCCTCCGCGACTGCGGACACGACCTGAACGCCAGGGGCGACGGGCTTGAGGTCCTTGTCGTAGAAGGAAACGGTGACCGTGCGGTCCTTCTCCACGAAGAACTCCGCATGGGGAGCCTCCGTGGTGACGATTTTGCCGCCTTTGGGGCCAGGGATCGGCTTGGCGGCGAAAACTGCGGCCGTGGCCAGCAGCGAGATTGAGGTGAGGATGAGGTTGCGGATGGATTTCATGGGGACAATAGCGTTGAGGTTCAGGAGTGATTGCCTTCGTGAGCGCGCACTTCGATGCGCGCCGTGCCGCTCGGGAGCGGATCGAGCGGAATGCTGTAGCTGGCGTAATCGGGTCGCCGGTAACGATGAGGAATCTGACGTGGTTCAAAATGCTCCACCGTGCGGCGGAGCACGCCACCGGAAGAATCGAAGAGCGTCACGTCTAGGTGGGTCTGGGTCGTATCCTCGGCTTCCAAGCGTTTGACGATGTAGCCCTTGACGACGAGGGGACCTTTCTTCCGTTCCAGCCAGATTTTCTCGACCACGACGACCGGAGAGTCGGCGCGTTCCAGTTTAATATGTGCCACATCGGGCGGAGCCCGAAAAGGGGTGGCGCAGCCGGCCAGGGCGGCCGATGCGAGGATCACTAGCCACGGGTTGGTTTTCATGCTTTTCCTTCGGTTGAGGGCTGTTCCGGTGTGTCCGGCTGCGTGTCCCGCTCGAACCTGTCGTATAACGCAGGCAGGAGCACGAGGGTGAGGAAGGTCGCGCTGACGATGCCGCCGATGACCACGGTCGCCAGAGGACGCTGCACCTCGGCACCGGCGCCGTGGGCGAGGGCCATGGGCAGGAAGCCGAGTGAGGCGACGAGGGCGGTCATGAGGACCGGGCGCAGGCGGGTGAGCGAACCTTCGATAGTGGCTTCGCGGACCGTGCGACCGAGTTCGCGGAGCTGGTTGAAGTAGCTCACGAGCATGACGCCGTTCAGCACGGCCACGCCGGAAAGGGCGATGAAGCCGATGCCGGCGGAAATCGAGAAGGGCAGGTCGCGCAACCACAGGGCGAAGACACCGCCGGTGACGGCGAGCGGGATGCCCGAGAAGACGAGAAGCGCCTGCCGCAGGCTGCCGAAAGCAAAGAAGATCAGGAGGAAAATGACCGCGAGAGCCACCGGGACGATGACGGCCAGCCGGGCGCGGGCCTCCTGGAGATTTTTGAACTGCCCGCCGAATTCGATGGAGTAACCGGGGGGAAGCTTGATCGCCTCGTTCACCTTGGCGCGGGCTTCGAGGACGAAGCTTTCCACGTCACGCCCGCGGAGATTCACCATGATCGCGGCACGGCGCTGGCCGAACTCGCGGGCGATGGTGTTGACCTTCTCGTTGATCACAAAGTCGGCCACCTGGCCGAGGGTGATGACACCCTCCTCGTGCGAAGAGCGCAGGGGCAGATGCTTGAGTTCGTCAAAGGCGGCGCGGAGATTCTCCGGAAGCCGGACCACGATCGGATACCGGCGGTTGCCGTCCACGATGACGCCGGTTTCCGTGCCGGCGAGCGCGGTGGCCACCGTGGCGTTCACCTCGCTGGCGTGGACATTGTAGCGCGTCATGGCGTCGCGCTTGAGCTTGATTTCCAGCATGGGCGCCTTGCCGAGGGCGTCGAACTCCACGTCCGCCGCGCCGGGCACCGATTCGAGAATCTCGCGGGCTTGGGAGGCGATCCGCTCGATCTCCGCGTAGTCGTCGCCGAAGACCTTCACGGCGATGTCGGCGCGGGTGCCTTCGAGGATTTCATTGAACCGCATTTCGATGGGTTGCGAGAAAAGGTGCGACTCTGCCGGCAGTTGGGCGGCGAGCTCCGCCGCCATGCGGCTGGCGACCTCATCCTTGGTCGGCGTGTGGCCGTGCTCGTCCTTCGGCCATTGGTCGAAGGGTTTGTAGAAGATGTAGGTGTCCGCGACGTTCACACCCATCGGATCGGTCGCGACCTCCGAGGTGCCGATGCGGGAGAAAGTGTAAGTGACCTCGGGGAACCGTTCCTTGATGAGTTTCTCGGCCCGTTCCTGCATCGTGATGGCGGCGTCGAGGCCGATGCTGGTCGTGCGGATCATGTGGGCCGCATAGGAGCCTTCGTCGAGCTGCGGCACGAATTCCGCACCGAGCCGCGTAAAGAGAACGACGGCGCCGACGAAGAGGGCGATGGCGCCGCCGACAAAAACCCAGCGAAGTCGCAGCGCCACATCGAGGGTCGGGCGATAGATTGCCTTTGCCGAGCGAACGAGGAAGTTGTCCTCCTCCGTCACCTTCCCGCGCAGGAAATACGAGCACAGCACGGGCATGAGGGTCAGCGCGAGGATGAGCGCGCCGACCAGGGCGAAGATGACCGTGAGCGCCATCGGCTTGAACATCTTCCCCTCAATGCCGGTTAGCGAAAGGATGGGCACATAAACGATGGTGATGATGAAGACACCGAAGAAGGTCGGGCGACCGACCTCCTTCGCCGCGACGAGCACGGTGTGCAGCCGCTCCTCCAGCGTGAGCGTGCGGTGCAGCTCATGCTGGCGCACGCCGAGCCGGCGGACGATGTTTTCGACCATCACGACCGCCCCGTCGATGATGAGGCCGAAGTCCACCGCACCGAGGCTCATCAGGTTGCCCGACACGCCGAAGCGCACCATGCCCGTGATGGCGAAGAGGAACGACAGCGGGATGGCCAGGGCAACGATCAGGGCCGCCCGCCAGTTGCCCAGCAGGCCGAGCAGGACGACCACCACGAGAATCGCGCCCTCGAAGAGGTTTTTCTCGACCGTCGCGATGGTGCGGTCCACCAGATCGGTGCGATCATAGACCGTGGTGATGGCCACACCGGGCGGTAGCTTGGGGGCGATCTCCTCGAGCTTCTCCGCCACGCGCTTGGCGATGATGCGGGAGTTCTCGCCCGCCAGCATGAGAGCCGCGCCGAGCACGGCTTCCTTGCCATTGTAGGTGGCCGAGCCGGTGCGGAGACTGCTGCCGATGCCCACGTCGGCGACATCGCGGACGAGCAGTGGCTTCGCCGCGGCGCCACGGAACTTGATCGGCAATTGGGAGATTTCCGATGCGGTCTGCACGCGGCTGTCGGCGCGGATCGTGATCTGCTCGCCGCCGAGCTGGACTGCGCCACCACCGGCGTTTTCGACATTCTCCCCGATGACCTCGGCGAGGTCGCTGAACGTGATGCCCGTGGCGAGGAGGGCGTCCGGGCGGGGCTGGACGACGATCTGCTTCTCGTAGCCGCCGGAGGCGTTGACCTCGGCGATGCCCGGAACCGTGCGCAGGCCCGGTTTCACAACGAAGTCATGGATGAGCTTCAGTTCCATGAGCTGCGCGGTGCGGGTCTCGGGCTTGTTCGGGGCGTCGTCGCGGTAATCGACGACATAGTAGAAGATTTCGCCGAGGCCGGTTGTGATGGGGGCGAGCTTCGGCGTAATACCGGGCGGCAGTTCCTCGGCGACGTTTTGCATGCGTTCGCTGACGAGCTGGCGGGCGCGGTAGATGTCGGCATCATCGCCAAAAACGAGCGTGATCTGCGAGAGGCCCGTCTTGGAGAGGGAACGCAGCTCGGTCATGCCGGGCACGCCGCTCATCTCCATCTCGATGGGGAACGTGACGAGCTTTTCGATTTCCTCGGGGGCCAGGCCGTTGACCTCCGTGTTGATCTGCACCTGCACGTTGGTGATGTCGGGCGTGGCGTCGATGGGCAGCCGCAAGGCGGCCCAGATGCCGGCGCCCAGCAGCGCGAATGCGCCAAGCACCACGAAGGCGCGCTGGCGGAGGGAGAATTCCAGAATTTTGTCGATCATGGGTGGATCGGAAGAGGATTAGTGGCTGTGGCCGCCGCCCTTGGTAAGGCGGAGTTCGGTGAGCCAGAGTTGTTCGACGCCGGCGGTTGCGATCACGTCGCCCGCATACAGTCCGTCGAGGATTTCGATGTATTCGCCGTCGCTGGCACCGGGCTTAACCGGCGTGCGCAGCAGATTGGCGCCGTTGACCACGTAAACGAAAGTGCCGGTGGCCGTGCGCAGCAAGGCCGAGCGTGGCACGGACGTGCCCGTGGTGGATGGGCCGCGCAACGTCAGGCTGATCGTCGAACCGACCACGGGGTTTCCCTCGACGGCAAAGATGATCTCGACCTGCGTCACGGCGGAGGAGAGTTCGCGGTGGATCGCAAGAATCTTCGCCTCGGCGGGCGGATGCTTTTCGAGGTCATCCGCGATCTCACCCGGCACGAGGGAGCTGGCACGGGCCGGAGGGCCCGCGTCGAAAACCGAGGCGGTCAGCTCGTAGGTGTGGCGAACGGCCCGCTCTTCCACCTCACCGGTCTTGAGCCCGAGGGCGGCGGAGGTTTCGGCCGATAGCTGCAAACCGGAGCCTTCCTTGAACTTCACCGGGGTTTCGTCTTCGGCGTGACTGTGGGCGCTGTGATCGTGGCCCTCATGTCCGCCGGTCGAGGCAGACTTGCTGCAACCCGCAAGGGTCAGTCCGCCGAGGAGGGGAATCGCCAGCCAGAGGAGGTGTGGTCTGCTCATGGCTGCGTCTCCACGGCGCTGAGTTCGAGACCGGTCAGGAGCTGAAGCGTGCCGGCGGCTTCCAAGGCTTCCTGCTGGGTCTCGTAGAGCGCTTCGATTGCTTCGAGGTAGGAGTTCTGCAGCTCGACGTAGGTGGAGATCGGCACCGCTCCGAGGCGGTAGTGGCGGTCGGCCAGTTCGGCCGCATCACGGAATTTGCGGGCGGCGTCCGGCGTCCACTTGGCCGATTCCGCCAGCTTGGCGGCGAGGCGGTGGGTGGCAGTGATGACCTCGCGTTCCATGTTGCGCTGGGCCACCAGGACGGCGGTTTCGGCCTGACGGCGGCGGGCCTCGGCGCTGGCGACGTTCGCCCGGGCGCGGCCGCTTACCGGTAGGGGCATGGATAGGCCGACACCGAAGGTTCGCTCTTTGTCACCGGCTTTCTCCTGCGAAAGGTAAGGACTGACGGTGAAACTCGGCCGGCCTTCATTGCGGGCCAGGGAGACGACGAGCCCCTGCTGCTCCAATTCGAGTTTGGCGGCCCGGAACTCAAAGTTGTTCTCCCGGGCGGCGGACAGGATCTTTTCGAGATCGGGTGAGGAACCAAGGGCGAGTTTGACCGGCGCGACCGTGATCAGTGAATCCACCGGAAGGCCACGCAGCTGATTCAGCTCCACGAGGGCTGCCTGGACGGCGAGCTGGGCCTCGGTGGCACGCTTCTGGAGCGTCAGCTCCTGCGCTTCGATGACCCGGGTCTCCAGAAGCGGCGTGATGCCGCCAGGTTCACGGGCAAGAAACAATTCGCGCAGCGCCTGATAGCGGGACGCGACTTCTGCGGCAGCAGCGGCGCGTTCGTGGGCGGCGTGAAGTCCGTAGGCGAGAATGCGCGCGCGGCTGGCCAGCGCGGCCTTGAAGCGCGCGAGCCCCAGCTCCGCGAGAGCGATGTCGTGGTTGGCAATGGCTTTGCGCAGCGAGAGACGGCCGGGCCAGTCGAAGGTCTGCGAAACGGAGACCGTCCAGGCGGTGCCTTCTCCGGCGAGAGTGCCAGTGGGATCGATGACCCGCTTGCGGCCCACTTCGAGTGACAGCTCGGGATTGTCGCGGGTGCCGGCGGCTTGGCGACCGGCCTTCGCGGCGTCGAGTTCGGCCTCGTAGAAGGCGAGTTCGGGATTCTTGGCCGTGATATCGCTGACGAGCGCGGACACTGAAACGGCTTGGACGGTTTCGGCGGACGTGCTCTGGGCGCGTGCTACGCCTGCGAGGGTGAGGAGCATAAACCCGAGAATCGGGCGGATGCGTGAGGAGGACGTGGAAACAATGGGCTTCATGAAAGGTGAATGGACGTAAGAAGGGGTGAGCGAAAAACATCCCCAGAAATGCAGACGCGCGCAGGCGTCCCGCAGGGGGATGGAATGGAAACAAGGTCGATCAGTCCGCGCAGGGACTAATCAACCAACGAGCGAAGGCGCACGCGACAGCGGCGCGGCGCGGCGGACAAACTGCCAGACCGGAACCCAATGCTCCGGGGACTCGGAAGCGGTAACGGCGAAGATCGGTTCAACGGCCACGACCGGCGGCAATACCTGCAAACAAAGAAAGCAGGTGCAGGCAGCCAACGAGGGCATCGGCACTTTGATCGCCTCGTTGCTGGATTTCGCGAGATTCCCCTCGACCACATTACAGCCGTCATGGGCGCAACGATCACTGCCGGTCTGGCAGCAACCCGCTTCAGTTCCATGGGGAGTTTCCGCTTTGATCAGCCCCGCCGCCTCCAGTCCGCAATGCTGGGTCGTCGGCAACCAAAGGGCCAACAAGACAACTGCTATGAAGTGACGGAGCGTGGACACTGCACACTTCTGTGGTTGTTTACTGCAAATCTTGTCAACTGCTAACCTTCCGAAACTAGGCATTCCAGGCTGGATATTCTGAATTTGAATCTTGGGTGCCGCGGCGTGAATTTGCCCTAAATCAGTTAATTCTCGGGTCGCGGCTGCACCTGGAGCATGCCAACGCCTTCAGCTGTTGCGTCCCCGGCCAAATCGACGCTCAAGCACCGCCGCATTACACACATTTGAGGCCATGATTGCTTCAATCTATCGCTAGGGGTAGCGCTAGAGCCAGTTAGGGTATTAATTTTTGAAGCAAATGGAGCGAATCCGCTGCGCCGAAATGACCGATGCCCACCCGCATTCGCTCCAGCGATTTGACGGCTCTGGTGCACAGCCGAGGGAAACACCGGCGAAAACACCGTGATTCGCTCCAAAAAGTTCGGAGTGCCGCCCACCACGGGCAGCCAAAACTCTTAGGGGTGGCGTGTTCTTCCCCTACAAACCCATCGGCGTTTCTGTTCCTGGCATTTCGATCCGATAACCCATTTCGCCGTAGCCGGCTAGACGGCGCCGAAACATCGCTTGGGTGATGGGGTGGTTTTCGTCGAGGTAGTCGAAAATGACCGCGTCGCGCTTCGCTTCATGGCTGCGATGCAGCCGCCCAGCGTATTGCACCAACCTTCCTTTGAACGAGAGAGGCATCGCTAACACCAGCGTGTCCAGTTGCGGGAGATCAAAACCCTCGCCAATCAAGGACGCCGTCGCGAACAGCACGAATGGACGGCTTTCGCTGTAGTGGCCGTCGATCTTTTGCAGGACATCCCTTCGGGCTTTTTTCCCCACGAGGCCATCCAAACGAAACCGAGTGACTTCGGGCGCCTGGCTGGCGAATCGTTGCTCCAGCCGCTCAAGGTAATTCTTGCGGTCAGCCAAAACCAGCGGGGATCGACCGTCAGCCACACACGACATGAGATCGGTGGTGATGATATCTAAACGCCCCTCGTCACGCACGAGCGCGTCCCATAGTTCGTGGAGCGGTGAACGTTCACCAGGGCCTGCCGGTAGGGCGATGGTCGTCGCCCGGACTTTCACGAGGCGCGCTCTGGTCGCGGGCTCTTCATTCAGGGTACGCCGAATCGGACCACACTGGGCGAACATCAGCTTTTCGAGCCGGTCCTCGCGTTTGGGCGTGGCAGTCAGGCCGTAAACGCGACGGCTCGGACAGGCCTTCATGATGGCCTCAAAGGAGGCCGCGGGCACATGATGGCACTCGTCGACGATAACCATGCCGTATCCTGCGAGCACGGCACCGGGTTTCTCCACCCGCGCTAGAGAAGGAAGCATGGCTACATCCAGTCGATGCGTGATTCGCGGAGCCCGACCGCGCCAGATTCCTATGTCCTTTCGCTTCAGGCCGAGAAAGCGGATGGCTGTATCACGCCATTGATCTACGAGCACCGCTCGATGCACCAAAATCAATGTCGAGGTTCGGGCTTGGGCGATCATGGCACATCCCATCACGGTTTTCCCAGAGCCTGGTGGCGCTCATAGCACGCCTTGGTCATTGGCAAGCATGGCGCCAACCGCCTTCGCTTGATTGGCGCGCAATTCTCCCTCGAATTTCCAAGCAATCCGGGCACCTGCATCACGTGCGTCCTGCACAGCAACCGTTGCGCCAGCTGCCTCCAGCACGCCCAAGCATCGGTCGAAAACTCCGCGTGGCAGCACCAGTCGGTCCGGGTGCCATTGACCAGTAAACAAGAAGCGTGGTGTGTCGAAGGTGGCGAAACGGAGCCGCAGCTTCTCGTGGAATATCGGATTCGGGAAAGTCGCCAGCCGCCGAAGTGCCGCCAAGACCGGTGGCGGTAGCGAGCGTGGGAGATGAACTTGAGCGTCCAGACGAACTGTGACTTCGCCCGACACCATCCCCGGGCGAATTCGTGGCTGGGATAGGTCCAAGATCGCGCTGTCGCCCTGCAGGACGAAGTCGTCGCCTGATAGCGGCGCGGATTCTGCATGGATTGATGACGGAAGCGGTGCGACCGGCGCGATTCGGGCGAGCGTCCGTTCGAGAGCGTCCTGGCTCAACCGAGGCAATCCCGCGAGATACATCCACTGGTCCTTCAGGGGCCGCAAATCGGCGTCCAAGAAGAGTGTGTTTCCGTTCTCACGCGGGGCTCGGGCCAACGGCAAAGCGATCAAGTTTCCGAATCCGCCCGCGGGAAGGGTATCTTGATTTGGGAACAAACGATCATAGGCTGCCAACGACAGTGCGGGCCGAAGAGCAGCAGCCTTGGCCACCAGAATCGTGCCCAATCGGCGCGCCGAGGCGGCCGGCACCGGTTGTGCAAAGAAGATCCAGGCATGGGCGCCGTTCCCGGAACGCGAACGTTCGACAGCAACCTTGATCCCGATGCGTTCCGCCGCCTCGCGATACGCCAACACATCGGCACGCCAATCGCTGCCGTCAAAATCTGCCGCCAAAAATCGACAGGTGTCATCCACGGCGATGGCGTAAACACCGAGGGTGTGTGCGCCCCTCAGGTGGGCCTCGATAGCCCTTTCATCGAGCGGTGGAAATTTCTGATGCGGACAATCGCTGCACTTTACCCGTGGCTTCTCGCATATCCCGGCGCGCCACTCGTTGTCACAGGCTGGCGAATATCCGTTGCGGCCCGTCTTCTCGTTCTCCCAACGTTTCGGATACACGGACCGGCGGGTCCCGAAGAGGTCGAGAAATAGCGCGACTTTCTCTGCGGGCGTGCGTGGAGGTGCCTGCGTCGAGCGTGGAGCCTCGAATTCAAGGCCCACATCCGATTCCAAAACGGCAATTGCATCCTCGGTCTGAGCGGTCTCGGCCGCGAGCGCGGTTAGTTTTCGTCGCAACTCCCCCAAGCGCTGCCGACGCGGCGGTGACTCGGAGTCCATCAGTCCCGGGTGGCCCGGCGCTTCGTGACGGGTGGTTCCGGCACGAGGCGCGCGGGCTCTTCGAGGATGTCCAGAATGGCGCGGGCGCAGAAGACGCGGTCACGCTTGCCTTCCCCGACCTTGGTCAGAACGCCGCCTTCTTCCAGTGCGGTGATGGCGCGCATGACGGTGTTATAGGCCACCCCAAGGCGGCGCTCGGTCTCGCGGGGCGTGAGGAAGGGGTTCGAACCGACGAGATCGATGAGCTGCAACGGCACCTTCGACCCGCTGCCGGCAAAGGCCTCGCGCCAGTCGGCCAACTGTTGGTTGATGCGCTCGGCCCGGCTCAACGCGTCCTCCGACTGCCGCGCGACGCCGTTGAAGAAATACTCCAGCCAGCCGGCCCAGTCGCCGCGTTCGGTGATGCCGCGCAGGCCGTCGTAGTAGTCGTTGCGGGTCGCCTCAAAGAAGGCCGACAGGTAAAGCAAGGGTTCGGTCAATGCACCCCGCGCACACAGTGAAAGGATGATGAGCAGACGGCCGACGCGTCCGTTGCCGTCGATGAACGGGTGGATGGCCTCGAATTGATAGTGCATCAGCGCGGCGTGGACCAGTGGCGGTACCGATTCGTCGTGTAGAAAGTCTTCCCAACGGCCGAGGTGATCCAGCAAGTCGGCTGGCGGTGGCGGCACATAGGATGCATCGGACAGGGTGCAGCCCGGCCGGCCGATCCAGTTCTGGGTCCGCCGGAATTGCCCGGGCGTGGCGTGGTCGCCGCGCACCCCGGTCATCAGTTTTTCGTGCAGTTCGCGAACGAGCCGGAGAGACAACGGCAACGACTCGAGGCGTTTGAGGCCGTGCTCGAGGGCCGTCACGTAGTTGCCGACTTCGCGCAGATCCTCGGGACTGCGCTCGGGGCTGACGCCAGCATCGGCCGCGAGCAGTTCGCCGAGCGTCGCCTGAGTGCCTTCGATGCGACTCGAATAAACCGCCTCCCGTCGCACGAACGGGCGAATCAGCAGGTGCGGATTGGGCAGCCTCCGCCCCTCGCCTGCGAGTCGGCCCAGCAACCGATCCGCATGGGAGAGCGCCCGAACCAGCTTGGGCGTCCAGACGATTTCCGGTGGCAGCGGACCGGGATGAAAGGCTCGGTATCCTTCCAGCGTCTTGACCCATCGCCCGGACGGGCTCCCTGCCGAGCTGGATTTCATGAGTAGAAACAAGCAGACTGCTTATTTCCATCAAGTATAAAAAATGGAAATAAGACTGTTCGCTATTTCCATGGGTCGTTAGGGGCAGAGGATGAGCCCGTTAGGGTGAAGATTTTTGAAGCGAATGGAGCGAATCCGCTGCACCAGAATGGCCGGCGCCTCGCCGCATTCGCTCCTGCGATTTGACGGCACCGGCCTGCAATCGAGGTAAGCACCTGCGAAAACACCCTGATTCGCTCCAAAAAGTTCGGGGCGCCGCCCTCCGAGGGCAGCCATTCGACGCGCTGGCCGAGCCAGCTTGCTCATGGCCTGCGGCCGGCATATGCGAAAGAGATGGATGCGTTGATAGCCGAAGCGCGGCGGATGGCCCTGAGCAAGGGCCAGCGGCTCGCGTCGAAGGGCACGGACGCGGTCTACTTTCTCCGGCTCCGATCCGGCGCGCTTTACATCGGTGCATCCCAAAATCTCGAGCAACGCTTGGCGGATCATAGATAGGTCCGGACACGCTTGCCGGACAACGCGCCTCGATTCTCCCGTTGCCCTGTTGCGCGTAGAAACGTGCACCACTTTCACTGAGGCGCGTTCGCGCGAAGCTCAATTGAAACGCTGGTCGCGCGCCAAGAAGGAGGCGCTCGTGCGCGGCGATTTCGCTGCCCTGTCGGCGCTCAGTCGCTCCTCCGTCTCTCGCTTCCAAGCCCCGGCCTGCTCGGGCCCGGTCTAGACTGCCGCGCCCGCTACGTTGCCGGCCACGGCTTCGTCCCGCGCGCGGGCGTAGGCGAGGTGGAGTTGGCAGGTCTGGTGCGCGCCGAATTTCTGGCCGAGTTGCGCCGCGAGGTAGAGCGCGAGCGCGATCACGGTCATGCTGCCCGTCACGTAGAGCGCCCACGGCTCCTGTCCGATGAAAAGCTGCGCGCCGCCGTAGATGCCGGACAGCGTCCCGAGCATGCCGGTGCCGAGGTAACCGTAGAGAAACACCGACCACACCTCGATCTCCGGCCCGTAGAGTCCCTCGATCTCGGTCGTTCCGTCCTCGCGCGCGTTCAGGCTGAGGAAGAGCCGCGGCGACCAGTAACGGCGTTGCGCCTCGGCGAGGTGGATGCCGATGAACTCTGCGAACGGCCGCAGCTCGAACGTGCCCGACGGCTCGCGGGCCAGCGCGGCGAGGAGCCGGGCCTTGGTCTCCTCCCGGCTCAATGGGACGATCTCGGAAAAACGCGGACGGACGCGAAAACTGCTCAGCGGGGCGGGTGAGCTCATGCGGGGTGGGGTGGGCCGAGCTGAGGGAAATTCTGCGGAGATGTCGAGTTTCGGGCGGTCCCACCGGGTGGGCGCGGAGGTGCGGTGGAATTTGGTTCTCCGCCGCGGTGCTTTCCGCCTAGCGTGGCGCCCGATGGAAAACATCCCCGCGTGGCACGAGCTGGGCGACGAGCAATTGCTCGAGAAAAAGATCAACCAACTCGGCCTCACGCTTACCGGCACGCCGCTGGAACCGCTCATTCAGCAGCTCTACGCGGAGCTCACGGCGAAGGGGCTCGTTTTCCACCCACCTTGCCACGTCGGCGACGAGTGGTTCGTGCCCGTCGGCATCCCGGCGATCTTCGTGCCGTTCTTCCTCGTGCACGACCGGCTTCGCGCGCTCGAGCGCACGATGATGCTCGAGGTCGAGGGCGACAACCCCGAGTGGTTCATGCGCCTCATCCGGCATGAGACGGCGCACGCCTACGCCTACGCCTACCAGCTCACGCGGAAGAGAAAATGGCAGCGCATCTTCGGCCGGACCTCCGCCGACACCACGCCCGAGTTCTACCGGCCGCGCCCCTACAGCCACTCCTACGTCGTGCATCTCGACGATTGGTATGCGCAGGCGCACCCCGACGAGGATTTCGCCGAGACCTTCGCCGTGTGGCTGACGCCCGGGCTCGACTGGCGCAAGCGCTACGCCGGCTGGAAGGCGCTGCACAAACTCGAATACGTCGACGAGCTCATGCGCTCGATCGCCGGGCAGCCCGCGCCGTATCAACCCGGCTACCGCGAGAAGGACTTCAACTGTCTCAACGTGAAGTTGAAGACCTTCTACCTGCGCAAGCGGAAGGCCAACGAGGACACCTATCCCGATTTCTACGACCGCGATCTGCGCGAACTTTTTCCCGGCGTGCGCGCCCCGGCCGTGACGTCCGATGCGGCCGTCACCGGCCCGAGCGGCGCGCCAGTCGCGACCCGCCATGCCTCCGCCTACCTGCGACAGCGCCGACGCGCGTTGATGGAGGCCGTGTGCGCGGCGACCAACGAGAAGAAATACCGCGTGCACAAGCTGCTCGCCCGTCTGATCGAGCGTTGCGATCAGCTCGGTCTGCATCTCGCTCCCGGCGACGCGATGCCCGATCTCCAGGTCAGCGCGTATCTCACGACGCTGGTGATGAATTATCTCTTCACCGGTAAGTTCAAACGTTCAAAGTAGGAGCGATGGCCAAGAAACTCAAAGTCCTCGCGCTCTTCGATGCCGTGCGTCCCACGACGCTCGATCAGGATCTCAGCGCGGAGTTGAAGACCGTCGACTGGAAAACGGAGGCCGCGCTCCTGCAGGCGCTCGACCAGCTCGGCCACACGCACGAGCAGCTCGCGCTCTTCGACGACCTCGATCTGCTCCGGCAGAAGCTGCAGACGTTCACGCCCGACGTGATCTTCAACCTCGCCGACCAGTTCCGCAACAACCGCGCCTTCGACCAGCACATCGCCTCCTACCTCGCGCTGCACGACATCCCGTTCACCGGCTGCGGCCCCACCGGCCTGACGCTCTGCAAGCACAAGGGCATCTCGAAAAAAATCCTCAGCTACCACCGCATCCATACGCCCGCTTTCGTGCTCATCCCACGCGGCCGGCGGCCCGTGCGGCCGAAGCACCTGCGCTTTCCCATCCTTGTGAAGCCGCTGAAGGAGGAAGCCTCCTACGGCATCGCGCAGGCGTCGTTCGTGGAGACCGACGACCAGTTTCGCGAGCGCGTCACGTTCCTGCACGAGAACACCGGCAACGACGTCATCGCCGAGGAATACATCGAGGGCCGCGAACTCTACGTCAGCCTCATCGGCAACCACCGGCTGCAGGTGTTCCCGATTCGCGAGCTCGTCTTCCGAGAAGTGCCGCCCGACGAGCCGAAGATCGCCACCTACAAGGCCAAGTGGGACGAAGCCTATCGCCAGAAATGGGGCCTGGAGAACCGTTTTGCGGAAGGCCTCGAGCCCGCGGTCGTGCGCGAGATCGAGAGCGTCTGCAAACGCATCTATCATCTGCTCACCATCGACGGCTACGCGCGGATCGACCTGCGACTCAACGCGCAGAACGAGGTGTATTTCATCGAGGCGAACCCGAACCCCGCGCTCGCGCCGGACGAGGACTTTGCCCAATCGGCGATGCAGACCGGTCTCACCTACCCGCAGCTCATCGATCGCCTCGCCCGCCTAGGCATGCGGACGGTGCGCGAGTGAGGCGCCCCGGCCTGCGCCGCGCGGGGCGCAGGGGCGCCACGCCCGTTCCAGCTCGTTTTGCGACTGTCGTTGGCAAAGTAGCCGCGAGCGCCAGCGAGTGGGGAGTCGTTGGCTCGCTCCGCGCCCGCCGCTCCGGCAGACGCCGACCGGCGCGGCGCAATTCGTCTCAAGCGCGCGCGGCGGATTGCATCGGCGGTCGCGACCACGCAGGCTGCGGACCCATGAGCCAGAGTCCCTCGCGCACCGCCGAACCGGTCCACCTCGTCATCACGCGCCATGTGCGTCCGGGTTGCGAGGCGCAGTTCCAGCAGGCGCTGCGGAGATTGTTTCAGGATTCGTTCGCGCACGACGGCGTGCTCGGCGCCTCGATGATCGTCCCGCCGCCGGGCTCGGGCTCGACGGAGTTCGGCATCCTGCGCACCTTCGCCAGCGAGGCGGAGCGCGATGCGTTCTATGCTTCGCCGCTTTTCCAGGAGTGGAACAAGACGGTCGCGCCGCTCGCCGAGGACGACTGGAGCGCGCGGCCGTTGCACGGCATGGAGGCGTGGTTCCGCACGGCGGAGCAGGCGCCCTCGCGTTGGAAAATGGCGGTGCTGACGTGGGCCGCGGTCTGGCCCGCCAGCGTGCTCGTGCGCGCGGTGCTCCAGCCCGTGATCGGCGCGACGTTGCCGTCGGTGCTGGTTGCAGGCCTCGTGGCCGCGGGCGTCGTGGGTCTGCTCACGTGGTTCGTCATGCCGCTCTATGTGAAGCTGGCGCACGCCTGGCTGCGGCCGCCGGTGCAGCCGAAGCTGGGTGCCGAGCGACGCTACGGCGCGGAGTGAGCGGCGCGCTTCCATCTCGGAAGCGAAACAAAAAAACCGCCGGAGTGCCCGGCAGGCGGGGAAAGGGCCGCTGCGGGCGCCATCGCGCAGCCGAGAGGCAGGGCGAAATCCTCCGGATGAGCCGGATTGAAGCGGTGGCTCGTTGGGGACGATTCCCCCGCCAGCCGACCTCAGGGCATGACTCCAAGGGGCAATCTGCGGTGAGTTTTACTGCCGCCGTTCGGTGAAAAGGTAGCGGCGGTCGTCCCGACCGCCACGCGTGAGTTGGCCGTCAGGGACGACGGCCGCTACCGCGCCAAGCGGGGGGGGGCGTCGGGTTCAGAAAGCTCCGAGCCCCGGAGCGCGCCGAGACTGCCCGCTGCGGCCGGGTTGGTCGCTGGCTGGGTCCGGCTCAGGCGAGCGTGGCCAGGTCGATCACGAAGCGGTATTTCACGTCGCTCTTCAGCATGCGTTCGTAGGCCTCGTTGATCTGGTCCATGCGGATCATCTCGATGTCGGCGGTGATGTTGTGCTGGCCGCAGAAATCGAGCATCTCCTGCGTCTCGGGGATGCCGCCGATGAGCGAGCCCGAGAGCGAGCGGCGGCGCATCAGCAGCGGGAACGCGGCCACCGGCAGCGGTTTCTCCGGCGCGCCGACGAGCGTGAGGTTGCCGTCGCGCTTGAGGAGATTGATGAAGGCGTTGAGGTCGTGCTGGGCCGAGACCGTGTCGAGGATGAAGTCGAAGCTGCCCGCGTGCGCGGCCATCTGCTTTTCGTCTTTCGACACGACGACTTCGTGCGCGCCGAGGCGCTGGGCGTCGGCGATCTTGTTCGCCGACGTGGTGAACAGCACGACGTGCGCCCCGAAGGCGCGGGCGAACTTCACGGCCATGTGCCCGAGCCCGCCGAGGCCGACGATTCCCACCTTCTGGCCGGGGCCGACCTGCCAGTGGCGCAGCGGCGAATACGTGGTGATGCCCGCGCAGAGCAGCGGCGCGGCGGCGGCGGGCGGGAGGTTGGCCGGGATGCGCAGCACGAAATCCTCCGTCACGACGATGCTCTGCGCGTAGCCACCGAGCGTGGGCGTGCCGAGGTGTTTCTCGGTGCCGCCGTAGGTGCCGCCGGCGAGGCCGAGGTCGCAGAATTGCTCGAAGCCCGCGCGGCAGCTCGGGCAGGTGCGGCACGAATCGACGAGGCAACCCACGCCGACGAGGTCGCCGACCTTGTGCTTGGTCACGGCGCTGCCGACGGCGCTGACGCGGCCGATGATCTCATGGCCGGGCACGGCGGGGTATTGGGTGAAGCCCCACTCGTTGCGCGCGAAGTGGAGGTCGGAGTGACAGACGCCGCAGTAGAGGATGTCGATGCGGACGTCGGTGGGCGTGGGTTGACGGCGCTCGATGACGGTGGCGGCGAGCGGCGAGGAGGCGCTGGCGGCCGCGTAGGCCTTGGCGGAGTAGCAGATGGGTTTGGACATGGGAGAGACGGGCTAAGGGCGAAGGGCGAATCGAGTGAAAAGTCTGGCACAGCTTGGTGGCGTCGCAACCGGCGATTCGCGCTAGCCGTGTTAAGGACGGAGAACGAAGTCGGGCGGCCCCGTAGGCAGCCCGGCGCGCCGGTCTTCTCCACCGCCTTCGAGACGGGCGAGGGCTTCTTCGCCGGCGCGGCGATCGGCGGCACCGCCGGCTGGATCGCCAGTCCCGCGTCCCTGCCCGTGGCTGGCAACACGGTCGTGAGCAACGGATTTTCCTCGCTCGGCGTTTCCGGCCGGGGTCAGCAGGCCAGACTCAGCGCCGGCGGCGCCACCGGGTCGGGTTACTACGAATTGTTCCAGCCGGCCTACGCCACGTCGCGGCCCGGCTCCGTGCTCCGCATGAGCATGAAGCTCGCCACCCTCCGCTCGACCAACAGCCGTTTCGATTCGTTCACGGTCAACATCTACAACGCCGCGGGCTACTTCGTGGCCTCGCTGCTCTTCGACGAGTATTATCAGGTGGTTTATCAGGCCAGCTCGGCCCTGCAGAACTACGTTTACACCGGCGTCAGTTACCAAGCCAGCCGCGTCTACGCGCTCGAGATCACCCTCAATTACGAGAGCAACACCTGGTCGGCCAAACTCGACAACACCCAGCTGGTCTCCTCCCAACCGCTCTTCGCCACCGCCGGCACCTTGACCCGCGATTTCGGCGGGTTCTCCCTCTCGCTGCTGCCGGCCACGGTTAGCATCCCGGGCAACAATGCGCTGTTGGTCGACGATATCTTGATCGAGCAGGTGCAGACCGCGACCCTCGCCGCGCCCTCCGCGCTGACCGCCCAGCCCTACGGCACGTCCCTGATTTACCTGACGTGGCAGGACGATCTCTTCGCCAGCCGCTACGAAGTGGAGCGCAGCTCCAATGGGATCTCCGGCTGGACCAAGGTGGCGACCGTCGAGGAGGATCAAGAATACTACCTCGACACCGGTCTCACCACGGCGACCCAGTATTACTACCGCCTGCGCAGCGCGAACGATGTCTGGGGCGCCTCCGCCTACACCAGCGTCCAATCGGCGACGACCTTCACGGAATACGAGGATTGGAAGGACTACCATCGCTTGGAACTCGACGCGCCGGGCACCGCCGATCCCGATGGCGACGGCGTGCCTCTGCTGCTGGAGTATGCCCTCGGGCTTTCGCCCAAGCATCCCTCCGCCGAGAGCCTGCCGGATACCCGCGTGGCGGAGGGCCGCGTCGAGCTGATCTATTACCGGGCGCGCTCGGACGTCACCTATGTCGTGGAAGCCTCCACCGACCTGAAACAATGGAGTGCCGACGGTGTGACGCAGCAGCAGAGCCTCACGGGATTGTGGGTGACCGCCTCCGCGCCGCTCCCCAGCAGCGGAGCCCGCTTCCTGCGCCTGCGCGTGGAGATCCCGTGAGCGCGCGGCGACGTGAGCCCGTCAGTTCGTTCTCCGAGACGAAAACGGAAGGCGACGCTCCATTGCCGCCGATGCAAAGGATAACTTGGAACCACGGGATCACGCGAACTCCTTCGATGCCGCGATGTAGGGGCGCAGACTTGCTGCGCCCGTGAGGACGCACTAGCGAACGGGACATGGAACTCGGTGCCATCATCGCGGAACTGCTGCTCATGCTCGTCGATGCGGCGATGGCGACCGGCGACGTTTATGCGTGGTGGAAGGGAAAAGAAAACCGCCAGCAACGCCGCGCCGCGAGACGCCGCGGAGAGATCCCGCCACCTCGCGACCGGTGGAACCGTCGCGTGATCACGCTGACGCTCGGCGTCGTGGTGCTGACCGCCGCGCTGGTGTGGCGGTGGGTGAAGTAGCGGCTAGGCGTTTCCCGACCAAGCCGTGGCGCCGCAGCTTCGCGAGGAGCCGGCGATCGTTCTTGCGGGTCAGCTCGTGCTCCCGAATCCGGAGGACACGCCAGCCCGCTGCATTCAGTGCGCAGTTGATTCGCCGGTCGCGGGCCTTGTTGGCACTAGCTGCGCCGCCCAAAGATCAGACCCTCTTCTGTCGAAATGCTGCCGTCTGGCCAGACGTCTACTGGAAGGATAAAGTCATCTGCAGAGATTGAATCTTCGAACTCCCGTTCCCCATCGAGGAATTGTTGAAGTCGCTCCATCAGCGTGTCGGCGATTTCACGCTGGGCTTCAAGTTCTGTAGCATAGACGACAGGCAGGTTTCTCTCGTCATGCCATGCTGGAATCATTCCTTCGCAGACTGTTCGGGTGAAAATGGCGTAGGCTGATCGAGTGGGTTGTCGGACTTCTAGCATGTCGTTAGCATGTTCCAAAATAGAACACTATTCAAGCGAAGACCTGGTAACCTGGGCTGGTGGGTGTTCCAAAAAAGAACAACAATCTAGTTGGAAAGCGCGTTAAGAAAGCACGCCTAGCCAAGAAGCCTAAGCTCACGCAGGATGAGCTTTCTGGTAAACTGGCCGCGCGCGGTGTCGTGATCGACCGAGCTGGTATCGCGAAGCTAGAGGCGGGCAGTCGCTATGTGTCCGACTTTGAAGTGAAAGCTTTGGCTGCGGCGCTGGGGGTCACGGTTGGTTGGTTGTTGGGGGGCGAAAGCTAATATGCCCCGGGCAAACGACATCATCCCATATTACGAGATGTGCCAACGAGAGGGCACGAGTCTGCAGCGGGGAATGAATTTCCATCTTCACGGTAAACATTCGGTGATCCTGATGTCCGTGCGTCCGGATGCTCCTTATGCTGACCGGGTCGAGGATGAGGGGCGGGTTTTGATCTACGAGGGGCATAACGAGAACAAGACTGCCCTCTGCAAATATCCGGAGCTTGTCGATCAGCCGGAATTTACGAAAACCGGTAAGCCAACCGAGAATGGGAAGTTCAGGAAGGCCGCTTTGGCTTTCAAGGCCGGCTCTCAACCGCCGGAGCGCGTCCGAGTTTACGAAAAAATCAAGGACGGTATTTGGTCCTATAACGGAGTCTTTCACCTTGAGGACGCTTGGACAGAGCAGGTCGAGAAACGAACGGTATTCAAATTCAAGCTGACTGCTGTCGAGGGTGAGGAGGATGATACTCAGCCAGTATCCTTTTCCCCGAATCCCGGGCGTATGATTCCGACCTCAGTCAAACGTGAGGTCTGGAAGCGTGATGGCGGCAAGTGTGCCCAATGCGGCTCAACTCAGAATCTTCATTTCGACCACATCATTCCTTGGTCCCGCGGAGGCTCTTCAACCAAAGTTGAGAACATCCAGCTGTTGTGTGCTGCACACAACCTAAGCAAGAGTGATTCAATACTGTAGGTGCGGTCGAGGTCGGCGCGTTCGGCGAGTTACTCTTGCGAGAGGTCCGCGGTCTTCCGGCGGGCGCGGACATTGTCTCCGAATTTCTTTAACGTGGAGTCCTTGGCTGGCACCCGCGGAGCCAAGCCGATTGTGGACTATCAGGCCACGGACGATGAGTCACAATTGGCGCGGGCAGGCTCAGTGCGGGCCTGAGCGGGGCGCTTGCGCCGGCCCGTGGGCGACGCGGGGTGACTGTTCGCGAAATCAGCGCGCTCAGACGGCGGCTTCGAGGTGTTCGGGCGTTTCGGCGGGCGCTTCGGTTTGCGGAGCCGGGGCGCCGGCCATCCATTGGGCGGCGATCTTGCGCGCCTCGGAAGTCCAGTTCACGTCGGGTTTGGCGTAGATGGCGTGCTCGGTCGTGCGTTCGGTGCCGGTCCAGCTCAGCGTCGCTTTCAGGCAGGGCGTGCCGTCCGCGAGTTGGTAGCCTTGCACCAGCACCTGGCCGCGCGAGGAGGGCAGCTCGCCCACGCGGACTTGCAGGTCGAGTCGCGCGAGGCCGAGGTGATAGTTCACCATGCGGCTGGTTTCCCAAGTGCCGCCATCCGGGGCGGGATCGTCGGCGGCCAGCGAGCGCTCGAAATCGGTGAGAAACGAAAGAAGGCGGTGATGCATCGGACGGAGGCGGAGTTCGCGCCAAGGCTTCATCGGCGCGGCGCGGCGGAACTTGAGCGCTTTTTTGCGTTTTTTCGGCCGCCGGTGCCGGTCCGGGACGGCCGAAACCGGGACGAACGGCCCCGCGGCTGGGAAAAGCCGCTTTATTTCCGGGCGCGGTTCCCTCAGCGTTTCAGGTCCCCACCATGGCATTCGAGAAAGTTCTCCTCGTCGAAGACGAACCGGTCGTTCGCAACCTGCAAACGGAGATCTTCACGCGGCGGGGTTTCACGGTCTCGACGGCCGAATCCCTCGCGCAGGCCGAGGCGGCGATTTTGCGCGAGTCTTTCGACCTCGTGATGCTCGACATCCGCCTGCCCGACGGCGATGGCCAGCAGTTCCTCGAGCGCCTCGCGGCGCTGCCGGAGCGGCCGCTGGTGGTGATGGTGACGGGCTACGGCTCGATCGAGTCCGCCGTCTCGTGCATGCGCGCGGGCGCCTTCGACTACCTGCTCAAGCCGTTTTCCGCGTCGCAGATCGACGTCATCATCAAGAAGGCCCAGGCCTTCCGCCAGCTGCTCAAGGTCAACAAGCTCCTCAGCGACCAGCAGGGCGAGGGCGACGGCACCGTGGTCGGCCGCAGCCCGGTGATGCTGCGCCTGCGCCAGCTCATCGAGCGCGTGGCGCCGACGGATGCGACCGTGCTCATCACCGGCGAGAACGGCACGGGCAAGGAGATGGTCGCGCACGAGCTCTACCGCCGCAGCCCGCGCCGGCAGAATCCCTTCATCAAGGTCAACTGCGCCGCCGTCTCCGAGACGTTGATCGAGAGCGAGTTTTTCGGGCACGAGCGCGGCGCGTTCACCGGCGCCACCGACCGCCGCGAGGGGCGCTTCGAGCTGGCCAACCAAGGCACGCTCCTCCTCGACGAGGTCAGCGAGATCCCCGCCAACCTCCAGGCCAAGCTCCTGCGCGTGCTCCAGGAGCGCGAGTTCGAGCGCGTCGGCGGCAACCGCACCATCAAGGTCAACGTCCGCATCCTCGCCACGTCCAACCGCGACCTGCTCGCCTACGTCGAGAAGGGCTCGTTCCGCCAGGATCTCTATTACCGGCTCAATGTCTTCCCCGTGCACGTGCCGTCGCTGCGCGAGCGGCCCGAGGACATCGTGCCGCTGGCCGAGCACTTCCTCGCGCGCTTCGCCCGCAAGTTCGGCGTCAAGGTCGCGGGCTTCGCCGACTCCGCAACGGACGCCATGCTCAGCTACCGCTGGCCCGGCAACGTCCGCGAGCTGCAGAATACCATCGAGCGCGCCGTGATCCTCACCGAGAACGGCCGCGCCGTCTCCGCCGCCGCGCTCGGACTGCCGTTGCTCGGCAAAAGCATCTCGCCCGGCGAGGTGCTGCTGAACTCGATCGCACCTTTCGATTTCGAACAGACTCCGCCGCCCGCCGCGTCCGCCGCTCCGGTGTCCTCCGACGGTGCCGCTGCGGCGACCGCTCCGGCTCCGAGTGTGGCTGTCGCCGAGGCCTCCGCGGGCGACGCCCTCCGCCTCACCGGCCCCGATGGCGCCGTGCTCACCATCGCCGAGTTGGAAAAGCAGGCCATCCGCGCCGCGCTCGCCCAGACCGCCGGCAACCGCACCAAGGCCGCGGAGGCGCTCGGCATCAGCATCCGCACCCTGCGCAACAAGCTGCAGGAATACCGCGAGGCCGGCGACCCGATCGATTCCGGCGCGGAGTAGTCCGCCCGCCTGAGTTTCCACCTCGTCACCGAGCGAAGGCAGGCCGCCCGCCTGGGCTCCCATCATTTCCTCCGCAGGCAGCGAACTCGCTCGCGCCCGAAAAACAGGCGGCCCGTCCCGTGCCTTGCCGCGCCCGCTATGCCGACACCCGGTCATGCGCGTTCCCTTTTCCCATCCGAGCCCGCCGGGATGTTTGTAGTCTATTAGACTACAAACTGGCTTGGCCTTGCGGCCACCACGCAGGGCTTTGTGGACGCTCCGACGACGTCTGCCTGTTATCCCTTGCCGGGGCAGTTTTCCGAGTGAAAAATGCCCGATTAGGTGTGCCGGCTTAGCGTCCATGCCCTTGGCGTGCAGCGGTCGTCCGCTCACCCGGGCGGCGTGCGCCGGGATACTTGTAGTCTATTAGACTACAAACTTGCTCGGTGCGGTGCCCGGGTGCGAAGCAGGCGCGGCGCCACGTTGCCGATCGGGTAGGCAGCGACCTTGGTCGCGTCCGGCAACCACGGGGGGCGCCAGCACGCGGCCTGCGGGAGGCGCTCGAGCACGGACTCCCTCGTCTCGATCTCCTCCGCTGCGCATCCCGCGCAACTTTCGCGTAAAGTCCCGCCGGACAGGGCCGATAATGAGGCACGGCCAAATTCGCATCCGAAGCGTCCGTGCATTATGCCCGTCCTCAAGGAGATTTCCGAAACCCTCATCCGCGAGAACATCGCGCGCGCCATCGCCGATGTCTTCAAGACCATGCTGGGCCGTGAGGTGGCACTCTGCCCCGTCACCGAACAGGGCAACGTCGAGTGGCCGCCCATCCCCACACCCAAGGCCGATCCCACGCCCCAAGTCGTCGGCACCGTCGGTTTCATCGGCGACATCAACGGACTCATCTATTTCTACCTGCCCGTGGATCTCGCCCGCCTTTGCACCTCGCACCTGCTCGGCATGACCGAGGCCGAGGTCGACGAGGCCGGCGACGAGGTCATCAACGACGCCATCGGCGAGCTCACCAACATGAGCGTCGGCAGCTTCAAGAACGGCCTCTGCGACGCCGGTTATCCCTGCAAGCTCACGATCCCCTCGATCCTGCGCGGCAGCAATTTCTGCGTGGAGCCCATCAGCTCCGCCGAGCGCTACATCTATCGCTTCACCTGTGGCGAACACCGCGTCGTCACCGACATCCTCCTCAAGGGCGGCGACTGAGCCCTCCCGATCCTCCGATGCGCAACAAGATCCTCACCGTCGACGATTCCAAGACCGTCCGCATCATCGTGCGGAAGGCCTTCAAGCCCTACGACTGCGAAATCCTCGAAGCCGCCAACGGCGTCGAGGGCCTCGCCGTCGCGGCCAAGGAAATGCCCGACCTCATCCTCCTCGACGTGACCATGCCCGTGATGGACGGCGTGGAGATGCTCACCAAGCTCAAGTCCGACCCGCAGCTCAAGGGCATCCCCGTCATGATGCTCACCGCCGAGGGCGGTCGCGACAACGTCCTCAAGATCGCCAAGATCGGCGTGCGCGACTACATCGTGAAGCCCTTCAAGGAGGAGGTCCTCGTCGAGAAGGCCGGCCGTATCATCGAGCTCAAGCCGCTCGCCGACGGCCCCGCCAAGGCCCGTTCCATCTTCGATCCCGCCAACATCCTCGTCGTCGAGGACAAGCCTGCCATCGTCCAGCAGATCCAGGAAGGGCTCAAGCACACGCCTTGGAAGATCCACGGCGTCGCCACTCAGGGCGAGGCCATCGACCTCTGCTCCAAGGCGCCGCCCGACCTCGTCATCATCTCGCTTTCCCTGCCCGAGGACGCCGCCTTCACGCTCTTCCGCATCGTGCGCACGAACGTGAAGACCAAATACACCCCCGTCTTCGGCCTCGTCGTGAAGACCGAGGTCGCCCCGCAACAGCAGGCGCAGAACGTCGGTTTCACCACCGTCATCACCAAGCCCATCGACATCCCCGAGCTCGAGGCGAAGATCGCCAAGGCGATGAACCTCGACACCTCGCAGCGCTACTTCGGCATCGAGGAAGGCACGTTGATGATGCGCCTGCCCGAGAACTGCTCGCCCTCCGTCATCGCCGAGGTCACCACCTACGTGAAGCCCAAGTTCGCCGAGGCCGTCGACGCCGGGCACAACCGCGCCGTCATCGACGTGCACCAGCTCAAGTCGCTCCACATGGGCATCATCAAGCTCATGGTGCACACGATGCAGACCTGCCGCGAACTCGGCCTGCAATTTGCCCTCGTCGGCAACCCGCAGATCGCCGCCGAGTGCAAGGGCTTCGAGGACACGCGCGCCTGGCATTTCCACGACAAGATCGAGGATGCCCGCGCCAGTCTGATCAAACCCGGCACGCCTGCACCCGCGCCCGCGCTCGCCGCGACCTGAGTCCGCTCCCGCGAGTCCGCGCCCTGCGCCTTTCATCTCCCGCAGGCCGCCCGCCCGCGCCCGGCATTCTCCGTCTCTCGTAGGCAGCGAGCTTGCTCGCGCCCGCTCATCACTGGGCGGGCTCGCCCGACGCTTTGCCTGCGCTCGGCGCGCTCAGGCCCGGCGCAGCTGCGGCCACTTCAGGCGCGGGCCGAACACGTTCAGCGCCAGCCCGCCGAGCACGAGCAGCGCCGCGAGGAATTTCCACGCCGGCAACGTCTCCCCGAGCACGAGCGCCGCGCTCAACATGCCGAACACCGGCACGAGCAGCGCGAACGGCGTGACGGATGACGCCGGATGCCGCGCGAGCAGCCAGCTCCAGAGCGAGTAAGCCACGAGCGTGGAGGCATAGACGATGTAGGCCACGCTGAGCAGGCCCGGCAGCGTGATCCCCGCCAAGCTGCGCGCGATGAGCGCCGGCCCTTCAAACGCGAGCGAGGCGAGCGCCATCGGCACCGGCACCACGAGGCTGCCCCACACGACCAGCGCCAGCGCATTCACCCGGCCCAGCCGCCGCGACGTGACATTCGCGTAAGCCCACGACGTGGCCGCCAGCAGCAGGCAGAGCAGCCCCGCCGCCGTCGCCTCGCCACCCGTGTGCGCGCCGACGACCGCGAAGCCCGCCACCGCCAGCCCCGCGCCCGCGACCTGCACGAACCGGATCTGCTCCCGCAACAACCACGCTGCGAACGCCAGCGAAAGGAAAACCTGCGCCTGCAACACGAGCGACGCGAGCCCGGCCGACACGCCCAGCTTCATCCCGAGGAAGAGCAACGCGAACTGTCCGGCGAACATCGTCAGGCCGTAAGTCAGCAGCTGCCGCCACGCGATCGCCGGTCGCGGTAGGAAAAACACGAGCGGGAACGCCACGAAGACGAAGCGCACCGTGCACAGCAGCAACGGCGGCAGATCCTGCAACGCCACGCGGATGGCCACGAAGTTGCTCCCCCAGATCGCGACCGTGACGAACGCGAGGAGCAGATGGCGGGCGGGCAGCCGGGGCGTGGAGGACATGAAGCGTGCACGCTGCGGGCCTTCCCGCGGCCGCGCAACGGAGGTTCGTGTCCAGCCGCGCACAGCGCCGGTGTCCGATCGGACACCGGTGTGCCGGCACACTCCGCCCGCGCGCCCGGCGAACGCGGTCGCTCTGCGGGTGGGGCGAATCTTCCGGCTGAGCCGGTCCTAATCGGCGCCACCGCCGGCCGGCGCGTGCGGCCTCACGCCGTCTTGAACACGAAGACGTGTCCCTTCTCCGTGCCGACGGCGAGCAGTCCATCGTCGGCGCGCCAGGCGAACTTCGACGCCGCGGCGGGCATCTTCACCTCGGCGACGAGCGGGTTTTTGCGCGTCGGCGCCCAGAGTGAGAATTCCCCGTCAGCCGCGGCGGTGGCCAGCAGGCCGTGCGTGTGTTGGAATGCCACGGCGATCACGCGCGTCGTGTGCGGCAGCAGGAGCGGTTCACGGCCCTCGGGGCCGGCGCCGCTGCAATCCCATACGCACGCATCATGTCCGCCGCCGGTGGCGAGCCAGTGCGAGTCCGCGCTGAAGGAGAGTTCCTTGAGCTTCGTCTCGTAGCCGCTCATGTGCAGCTCGAGATCCTCGTCGGGCACCCAGAGATGCACGGCGTTGTCCTGACAACCCGCCACGAGCCAGCGCCCGTCGGGCGACCAAGTCAGCGCGTGCAGGGCGTTGCCGTAGGGAAAATCCTTCGCGGCGGTGAAGTCGGCGAGGTTCCACAGCGCGACGCCGCCGAAGCGGGCCACGGCGAGCTGCGCCGACGCGCCCCCGGCGGACGGTGCGGGGCGCACCGCGAGTGCGGAGATGGTCTTCGCGGTGAGGGGGAATTCGTGCACCGTCGTGCCGTCGGCGTGCAGCGCGACGAGTTGCCGGCCGGCGGCGGCGAAGAGCAGCGCGCCGTGCGGCGCGCCGGCCCGGGCGGACGGCGCCCACGCCAGATGCTCGACCCAGGCGCCGCCGAGTTCCTTTTCGGCGAGTTCCTCGCCGGTGTGCGCGCTCCAGAATTTTACCCGGCCATCCTGTCCGCCCGTGGCGAGCAGCGGGGCGCCCGGACACCACGCGAGGCAGTTGGCGCCATCGGCGTGTCCCGCGAGCGTGTGTTTCACCGCGCCGGTGGCGGCGTCGTAGAGGGTGATGCCGCCCGCCGCGGAGGCGACGGCGAGCCAGGCGCCATCGGCCGACCACGCCAGATCGATCGCATAGTCGTCGAGGACCGCCGCCCAGTGCTTGGCAAATTGCATAGGCCACCAACGTAGTGCCCGCCGCCGCGACCGCCATTCGAAAGCGTCGCGCTGCGGGCCGGAGCGGCCGCCGCCCGAGCGCGGCGCGGAAGATGAACGGAAATTCATCCGTCGTTCACCCGCGGTTCACGCGGGCGGGTTACAAGGGAAGCATGTTCGCCCGCATTCTCTCCCTTTTTCTCGCCGCGGCCCTCTGCGGCGCCGCCGGGGCGGCGGAACGTCCGCTCGCGTTGGATCGCGCCGAGTCGCGCATCGAGATCGTCGTCAAGGCCACCGTCGACTCCTTCACCGGGCGGCTCGAGGCGTTCGAGCCGAGCGTGACGGTGGACGACGCCGGCCGCATCGCGGGTGCGCGAGTCGCGTTCCATTTCCGCGATGTGCTCACGGGAAAGCCGAAACGCGACAAGGCCATGCACGAGTGGCAGCACACGGAGGAGTTTCCCGACGGCGAGTTCGTGCTGCGCTCGCTGCTGACCGGGCCGGACGGACAGATCCGCGCCAACGGCCGGCTCTCGTTCCATGGCGTGGCCAGCGAGATCACGTTCCCCGTGAGCGTGACCCGCCAGGATGCACTCTATGCGATCGACGGTGATGCGGCGATTGACGTGCGCGACTTTGGCCTGCCCGTCATCCGCATGATGGGCCTGCTCAAGGTCGATCCGGTCGTGCACGTGAAATTCCACCTTCAGGGCCGTGACGGCGATGCGCGCTGAACCGCTCCCCGCCGCGCCACGCGTGCTCGTGTGGGACGTGTCGATCCGCGTCCTGCATGCCGTCTTCGCCGGTGGTATGATCGCCGCGCTCGCGCTCGGTTTTGGTTTGGAGGAGGAGCACCCTTGGTTTGCGGTGCATGTCGCGGCCGGCCTCGTGGCGGGAGGCGCGCTGGTGTTGCGGCTCGTGCTCGGAGTGCTGGGCCCGCGCCAAGCTCGTTTCACTTCCTGGCCGTTGAGTCCGCACGACTTCGTCCGCTGGGTGAAAACCCTGTGGCAACGCACAGCGTCCGATCATCTCTGGGCGGGACACAATCCCGCCGCGAGCTGGGTCATGCTCGGGATCCTCGGCACGGCTGCGGCGCTGTTGCTGACGGGAATCCTCGACGGCGATGACGTGCACGAAGGGCTCGCAGTCGCGATGCTCGTGCTCATCGGCGCGCACCTCGCCGGCCTGGCCGTGCACACGTTCCACGCGCGGGAGAACATCGCCCTCGCCATGCTCGACGGGCGCAAGCGCGCGCCCGCGCCCGCGGCGTTGCGGGGGCACGGCTGGCTCGGCGGCGTGCTGGTCGCGGCCCTGCTCGCGGGTTGGGCCGGCTGGATCTGGCGCGGGACCGATCTGACCCGCGGCACGGTCAGTCTGCCGGGTTGGGAATTTCGTTCGGAGGCGCCGCATGGCGCCTCGTCCAAACACTCCACGCACGATCGGAAGGATCACGACGATGACTGAAGCCCAGATTCACCACCGCCTGCGCCGGGCGTTGCTCCATCACCTGCCGGATGCCGCCCGCGCCGAGCCGGCGTTGCGGTCCGCGCTCCGCCAAGGTGCGGAGGCCCCGGGCAAGCTCATCCGCGGTCGCCTCGTGCTCGCGGCGGCCTGCGGACATGGTCTGGCACCGGCTCGGTCGGCGATGCTCGCGTGCGCGGTCGAGTATTTCCACACCGCCTCGCTCCTCCTCGACGATCTGCCCTGCATGGACGACGCCGTGGTGCGCCGCGGCCGGCCCTGCGTGCATCGCCGCCACGGCGAAGCGACGGCGATTCTGGCTGCGCTGGCCTTGATCAACCGAGCTTACGCGCTGGTTGGCCGGGCTTTTGCGGCGCGTTCGGCCAACGAGCGCCGTCGCGCCACGGATTGGCTGGATCGGACGCTCGGCGTGACGGGTCTCGTTGGCGGCCAGGCGTGGGACCTCGCGTTCGCACGCACCGAGCGCACGGCCGCGCTCGTCAGTCGCGTGGCGGCCGGCAAGACCGGTGCTCTCCTCACGCTGGCGGTGCAACTGCCCGCGCTCCTCGCGCGCCCGGGCCGCGTCGAGCGGCGCGCGCTCGAGGCCTTGTGCGTTTATTGGGGCCAGCTCTACCAGATCGCCGACGATTTCAGCGACCTGCCTTCCGGTGCGGCCGGCTCGGGCAAGACCGCGGACCGCGACCGCCGCTTGGCGCGGCCCAATCTCGTGCTTGCGCTCGGCGCTGCGCGGGCGCAGGCGCGCTACCAGCGGCTCACACAACAGGCCGCTCGTGCGTTGGGCGAACTGCGGCGCGCGGGCGGGGAACGTTGGAATTACCTTCTGCCCGTGCAGGCGGCGCTCGCGCGCCCGACTGTGCGCGAGCCCGAGATCGAGCATCACGCCGCGTGAGACCCGCTGCATCCCGCGCGCATGAATATCCTTTCCCTCGTTTACACCAATCTCCGCCGCCATCACTGGCGCGCGCTCATCGGCATGGCCGGCATCGCCTTCGGCGTGGCGGCGATGCTCACCATCCTTGCGATCGTCACCGGCGCCATCGGGATGTTCCAGCGGTTGCTGGCCAGCGACAGCCATTACCTCGTCTTCGAGCGCAACGTCTCGGACTTGTTCTTCAGCTCCGTCACACCGGCGCAGGTCGCGGCGATCCGCGCCCGGCCGGAGGTCGCGGAGGCGCATCCGGTGCTCTTCGGCATCGTGTCGGCGCCGGGGCATCCGGTGGTAACTTGCTTCGGCGTGGAGGCGGACGATCCGCGGCTCGCGCGGGCGGAGTGGCGCGCAGGGGCGGCGGCGGATTTCGGCCGCGAGGCCGGGCGGGTCTATCTCGGCTCGCGCGCGGCGGAATTCCTCCACGTGCGCGCCGGCGACGAGCTCGAGATCGGGCGCGGGCGCTTCCGCGTGGGCGGCATTTTCAAGACCGAGAACGGCTTCGAGGACGGCGGCGTGTTCCTGCCGCTGGCGGAGGCGCAGGAGTTTTTCCACCGCGCCGGCGCGGCCTCGATCGTCACGGTGAAGCTGCGCGCGGAGGACCTCGGCGCGGCGTTCAAGGGCGGGGTGGAGGCGGCGCAGCCGGGCGTGATCGCGCTGGAGAACCGCGAGTTCAACTCCACTTACAACAGCTTCAAGATCCTCAATTTCACCGCGTGGGCCGTGGGCGTCTGCGCGTTCTGCCTCGGGGGGCTGGGCGTGGCCAACACGATGCTGCTCTCCGTCTTCACGCGCATCCGCGAGATTGCGGTGCTGCGGGTCTGCGGCTTCTCGCGCGGACAGGTGGCGGGGCTGATCTTCGGCGAGGCGGCGGCGATCGCGGCCGCGGGTGTGGCGGCGGGCTTCGTGATCGGCTTCGGCCTGCTGGCTGTGCTGGAGCAGGTGCCGCAGTTCAACGGCTACGTGCGCGCGACGACGCAGCCGCTGGTCCTCGCGGGCATCGTGGCGACGGCCTTTGTCACCGCCGTGCTCGGCGCGATTTATCCGGCGCGTTTTGCGATGCGCATCCAACCGGCGGAGGCCCTGCGCTATGAATGACCGCGGACGCGAGGTGCTGGCGACGGTCCGGCACGTGGAAAAAAGTTACGATGACGGACGCATCGCCGTGCTGCGCGACGTCAGTCTGACGGTGCGCGCGGGCGAGATGGTGGCGCTGTGGGGCGCTTCGGGCTCGGGCAAGAGCACGCTGCTCCATCTCCTCGGCGGACTCGATGTGCCCGATCGCGGCGAGCTGCAGGTCTGCGGACTGGACCCGCGCCGCGAGGCGGACCGGCTGCGGCTGCGGCGGCGCGAACTGGGTTTTGTGTTCCAGCTGCACAACCTCATCGCCGATCTCACCGTGGAGGAAAATCTCCGCGTGCCGGCGCTCGCGATCGGCACGCCCACCGCGGCCACGGCCGCGCGCGTGCGCGCGCTGGCGGAGCGCGTGGGCATCGCCCACCGGCTCGGGCACCGCGTGCAGGATATCTCCGGCGGCGAGCGCCAGCGCACGGCGATCTGCCGCGCGCTGATGAACTCGCCGCGCCTGTTGTTGGCGGACGAGCCCACGGGCTCGCTCGACGAGGCGACGGGCGAGGCGGTGTTCGGCCTGTTGCGGGAACTCGCCGCGCGCGACGGCATCGCCGTGGTGCTGGCCACGCACGAACGGCGTTTCGCCGAGGCGTGCGACCGGATCGTGCGCGTGCGCGACGGCCAACTGCAGGAGATCACGGCGTGAACGTTCCGGGACAGACGCCACCGTCCGCGCTCGCACGCACGGTGGCGCGGCACAGCCTCGGCTGGCTGGTGGCGGCGAACCTCGTCGGGCTCTGGCTCGCGTGCGTGCTGCTCTGGCCCGCGGCCGGCGATGCCCTGGCCCCGTTGTCTTACGGACGCTGGATGCCGCTGCATCTCGATTGGCAACTCTACGGCTGGTGCGCGTTGCCGTTGGTGGGCGTGCTGTTCGCGTGGACCTTCGACGTGTGGCGGCCCTTCGGCCTTCCGGAGGCGCAGTGGGGCGTGCGGGCCTGGAGTCTGGCGCTGGCCGTCGGCGGTGTGAGTTGGCTGGCGGGATACGTGAGCGGGAAACTTTTTCTCGACTGGCGCGGCTGGACGCGGGCGCTGCTGCCGCTGGCGATGCTGGTGTTGTGGGGCGTGATGGCGGTGCACACGCGCTCGCGGTGGGAGAGCTTCGACCGGCCGGCGCGGGCCGGGCGCGTGGCGTTGCTCGCCGCGCTGGCGGTGGTGCCGGGGGTGTTCTTCTGGGCCTCGGGGCGCGCGGTGTATCCGGCGGTGAATCCCGGCAGCGGTGGCGCCACGGGCGCGTCGCTGCTCGGATCGACGCTCGGGATCGTGACGATTTTTCTGCTGTTGCCGTTTTTTTTGGACCTTCCACGCCGCCCGGGCGCGCCGGGGAGATCGGGCCAGACGATTGATCGAGTGATCTTCGGCGCGCTCGGGGCGAGCTGGTTGGTGTTTGCGCTGTTGCGGCACGGCGACGCCTCGCACCACGAGCCCGCGCAACGGCTCGGGCTGGCGGTGCTGCTCGCGTGGGTGCCGTTGCTGGCGCTCGCGTGGTGGCGTCGCGCGTGGCCCGCCGGGGCGCGGCCCTGGGTGGCCGCGGCGCTGGGGTGGTGGGCTTTGCTCGTGGCGAGCGGTTGGCTCGTTTTCCTGCCCGGTTGGTCGGAGCAGATGAAGTTCACGCACGGCCTCGTGTCGCACGCGCATCTGGCGATGGCGGGGCTGGTCACGAGCGTGAACGGCGCGATCCTCGTGACCCTGACAGGCCGGCGCGCACCGCGCGGAGCGTTTGCGCTGTGGCAGGCGGGTTGCGCGGTGCACGTCGCGGCGTTGCTCGGGCTGGGCATGCAGGAGGCGGCGCGGGTGGACGAATTGTTCCTCGGCGCGGCATCGACGCAGGGCTGGCTCGGGCTGCGGTTCGCCGCGGGCGCGGCCATGACGGCTGCGGCGGTGGTGTGGTGGCGGGATTTTTTGCGCGATGAATAACCCACGAGTCGAAAAAATCGTCCGTCCCTTCGCGGCGCTAGCCGGCGCGATGGATCTGCTCACGGGGCTGGGACTCGTGTTCCTGCCTGCGCTCACGCTGACGCTGATGAGCGTGCCGGTGCCGGCGACGGAGGCGCTGGTCTTCGTGCGCTTCGTGGGCGTCTTCGTCGGCGGCGTGGGGGCGAGCTACTACGTGGCGCTGCTGAGGGAAAATAAGGAGGCGGTGTGGGAGGTGTTCCGTTTCACGCTCGTGTTCCGCGGTGCGGCGGGCGCGTTCGTGCTGGCGGCGGTCGTCAGCGGGTTGTGGCGCTGGCCGTGGCTGGCGGTGACGGCGACGGATTGGGGCATCGCGGCGGTGCAGGGCTGGCTGCTGTGTCGTCGGGAAGACTGCGCATGAGTCCGGACAACCCAGACGCCGGGTCACGTCGCTCGTGGTGGGCGGCGCTGGGCGTGGTCGCGGCGACCTATGTTTATTTTCTGATCTTCGCCGAGTTTGCGCTGCTGGGCTTGGCGGAGCGGCAGGGCATTGCGGGGACGGAGATGCAGCGGCTGCTCGCGGCGCTTGGTGGCGGCGGCATCGTCGGTGCGCTGGGCGCGTGGCGCCTCAATCGCGCGCGGACGGCGCGTTTTTTCCTGCGGCTGGCGCTGGCGGGCTGCGCGGCAGCGGCGCTGGGTGCGCTCGCGGCGCGGGGCAGTGTGGCGCTGGCCGTGGCGTTCGCGGCGACCGGGCTCTCGTTGGGCGCGTTGACGGTCGGGCTCGCGGCCACGTTGCGCGCGGCGACCGGTCCGGCGCGACTCGGGCTGGCCATCGGCGCGGGCACGGGTCTGGCCTATGCGCTGTGCAATCTTCCGGCGGTGTTCGCGGCCGATCCGCGCGCGCAGGCGGTCGCCGCTATCGCGGTTACGCTGGCGGCGCTCGGGCCGGTGGGGTGGATGCGCACGGAGCACGGCGGCGAAGCGGCGCCCGCAGACGCGGCCGGCGCGGATCGAGCCGGCGCGGCGCGCTGGGTGGTCGCCTTGCTGGCGCTCGTGTGGCTCGACTCGGCGGCGTTCTACGTGATCCAGCATACGCCGGCGCTGCGCGAGGCGATGTGGTCCGGCCCGTGGACGCTGGCCGGCAACGCGGGCGTGCATGGCTTGTTTGCGCTGGTGGCGGGGCTGCTGCTGGACGCGGGGTGGCGGCGGGTGCCGGCGCTGGCAGCTCTCGCGTTGCTGACGGCGGCGGTCGCGCAACTCGGCGGCCGGGCGCTCTTGCCTCCGCAATGGCTCTACACGGCGGGCGTGTCGCTTTATTCGGTGGTGCTGGTTTACGTGCCGGCGCGGCGGGCCTCCGCCGGCTGGGCGGCGGCGGTGTTCGGTGTGGCCGGCTGGGTCGGCTCCGCGCTGGGCATCGGCATGGCGCAGGACCTGCACGGCGTGCCCGGGTGGTTTGCGGCGCTGGCGGTCGGCGCGGTGGCGTGGGCGTTGCTCGGCGGCCGACCGGTGCGGTTGGCGGCTTTGGCGGGCGTGCTCGTTGCCGGCGTCGGTGCGGTGCCGGCGCGGGCCGCGGACGACAGCGTGGCGCGCGGTCGCGAGGTTTACGTGCGCGAGGGTTGTCTGCATTGCCACTCGCAGTATGTGCGGCCGCAGGTGGCGGAAGATGTGTTGCGCTGGGGACCGGCGGTGCCGCTCGCGGAGGCGAAGGCCGGCGCGCCGCCGTTGCTCGGCAACCGTCGTCAAGGGCCGGACCTGACCAACGTCGGCACGCGCCGTTCGAGCGAATGGAATCGCCTGCATCTGCAGAACCCGCGCGCAATCACGCCCGGTTCGCGCATGCCGGCGTATGCGTATCTTTTCCGCGGCGTGGACAACGACGGCGAGGCGCTGCTGCACTACCTGGCGTCGCTCGGCGCCGAGCGTTTGCCGGAACGGCTCGCGCAGGTGCAGGCTTGGCGTCCGGCGGCGCCGACGTCGATCGCGCCCGCGCGGGCGAAGGAGATCTTCAACCGCTCGTGCGCAAACTGCCACGGCACGGAGGGGCGCGGCGACGGGCCGCTGGCGTGGGAGTTCAGCGTGCGTCCGCCGGTCTGGCGTGAGGACGGCTGGAGGCATGTGCGCGCCGGCGACGACGTGGAGTCCGTCCTGAGCCGCATCATCAAGTTCGGGTTGCCCGGCTCGCCGATGGCGGGCCACGAATACCTGCCGGACGACGTGGTGGTTGGGCTGGCGCGGCACGTGCAAACATGGCACAAGTCAGCCGCAGCCAAACCCACGGAATGAAAATCCTCATCGTCGAAGACGAGCGCAAGGTCGGCCAGTTCATCGAGCAGGCGCTCCGCGAACAGGCCTACACGGTGCGCGTGACGCCGACGCTCGCTGCGGCGCGTGATGCACTGGCCGAGTCGCCCTACGACGCGGTGGTGCTCGACCTCGGGTTGCCCGACGGCGACGGGCTCGAACTCCTGCGCGAGTGGCGCGCGGCGGGTTTCAACGAGCCGGTGTTGATCCTGAGCGCGCGCGACGCCGTGGACGACCGCATCCGCGGTCTGAATCTCGGCGCCGACGACTATCTGCCGAAGCCCTTCAGTGTCGACGAGCTCGTGGCGCGCATCCGTTCGCTGCTCCGTCGGCAGAGCACCGGGCCCCGACGCACGGTGCTGGAGCATCGCGGCGTGCGGCTCGACCTGCTGGCGCGCACGGCCGAGTGCGGGGGCCAGCCGGTGGAGCTGACGAGCCGCGAGTTCGCGCTGCTGGAACTCTTCCTGCAAAACCCGCGCCGCGTGCTCACGCGCACGTTGATCGCGGAAAAAGTCTGGGACGCCTCCTACGATCTCGAGACGAACCTGATCGACGTCTATGTGCGGCGCTTGCGGCAGAAATTCGAGCGCGACGGCGAGGCGCCCTTCATCAAGACCGTGCGTGGGACGGGTTACCAGCTGGCGTGAAATCCTTCACCTTCCGCCTCACGTTGCGCTTCGCCCTGCTCGTCACGGCCACGACTGCTGCTGTGCTGATCGCGGGCGGTCTGCTGCTCGACCACCAGGTCGAGCACGGGCTCGAGTTGTTGCACGAGGTGGAGGCGACCGAGCTCGGCGGCCTGCTGGGTCACGATGCCACGCTGACGCCCGCCGCGGTGGGGAGTCGCATCAAGGTGGATGCCGACAGCGACGCGGCGCTTTTCCTCATTCAAGTGGAACGGCGTGACGGCGAGGTCCTGTTCCGCTCCACCAACCTCGGCGAGACGATCCTGCCGGTGCCGAGCGACGGCGCTACGCACTGGACGACGCGGTTGCCGTATCTCGGCCGCGTGCATCTTTCGGTTTTCGAAGTCGATCCTTGGCGCATCCACATCGGCAGCCTGCTGCGTCCTTCGGAGCGCCTGCTCGGCGAATACGCGCGCGTGAGCCTGATGCTGATCCTCGCCGTGGCGCTCGCGAGCGTGGCGCTCGGCTACGGCTTCAGCCGCGACACGCTGCGGCCGATCCGTGCGATCGAGGCGACCGCCCGCCGCATCCGTGCCGACAACCTCGGCGAGCGCGTGCCGGTGCCTTCGGGCCGCGACGAGCTCGCGGCGCTGACCCGGCTGTTGAACGGGATGTTCGACCGCTTGGAGGCGTCGTTCGAACAGGTGCGTCGGTTCACTGCGGATGCCTCGCACGAGTTGAAGACACCGCTGGCGCTCATCCGCCTCAATGCGGAGAAAATCCGGACCCGGCTGTCCGGCGACCCCGAAGCGCAGGCGGCGCTGGAGGACATCCTCGAGGAGATCGACCAGTTGAACCGCGTGATCGAGACGCTGCTCTTCATCGCCAAGTCCGAGAGCGGCGCGCTCACGCCCAAGTTCAGGTCGGTGGCCGTGGCGCCGTTGCTGCGCGCGCTGAGCGAGGATGCCGGGGCGCTGGCGGAGGATCGCGGCGTCGGTTTCCGGCTCGCGGAGGGCCCCGACGGGGAACTCCGTGGCGAACCCGAGTTGCTGCGCCAGTTGCTGCTCAACCTCGTGACCAACGCCGTGACAGTGACGCCGCCGGGCGGCGTGGTGACGCTCGAGTGGAGCGCTGGGGAGGAGGAGTGGCTTTTCGTGCTGACCGACGAGGGCCCGGGTCTGCCCGAGGCGCAACTCGCGAAGGTTTTCGAGCGTTTCTTCCGTTTTGAGCATGCACCCGGCGCCGTCGCCGGCGAGCGGCGCGGCCACGGGCTCGGATTGGCGATCTGCCGCGCGATCGCGGAGCTGCACGGCGGCAGCGTGCGGGCGGAGAACCGCACTGATCGCAGCGGCCTGCGCCTGATCGTGCGGCTGCCGGCGACGCGCAACGCGTCAGTCTGAGCGCCGGCCAACGAGGCCGAGGTGGGTTTCGCGGAAACTTCCCGGCATTTTCAGGCCGTAACCCAGTGCGCGGTCGAAGCCGATGTGCGCGACCCAGATCAGTCCGGCGGAGAGAAGCCCCGGGAGTGCAAAGTGCCAGCCGGCCGCGACAAGCGCGAGCGCTGGCAGGGTGGTGTGGCCGGCGTTGTAAAAGGCGGCTCCGACGCGCGTGCCGCCGAGATAGCCGAGGAGCGTGAGGTCGGGGGCGAGGAAGAACGCGGCGAACAGCCACCAACTGGCGTCGGTTTGCGCGTAACCCACCACGGCGAGCAGCAGGACGGCCAGGCCTTCGGTGCGGAGAAGCAGGGTGGGAGACATGCGTCCGCAAGGTGGCGATGCCGGCCGCCTGCGCACGCCCAATCGGGCCAAACCCGCGGCCCGGCCGACATGAATGGATTTTCATGCGCCGTTCACTGCCGGTTCATCTCCCCGCGGTAGAGTCGGGGATGCCTTGGTTTCCGCTTCACCTTCGTTCCCGGCTCGGCGCCGTGCGTCAATTTCCCGCTCGCTGGCTCGCGGCCAGGCTGCGTTCGCGGCACGGCGGCTTGGTGATCTTCGCCGGCCTCTTCCTCGGGGTCGCCTTACTGACGCGTCTCGCGCTCCTGCTGAAGGCCTCGTCCGAAGTGACTTGGTCCTGGGCGCTGCTCGCGCCGTTCGGCTGGGGGCTGCTGTTCGACCTCGGGGCGGCGGCCTTCGCGGCGCTGCCGTTGATCGTGCTGCTGACGTTCCTGCCGGCCGGTTGGGGCGCGCGCACCTGGCAACGCGGGCTGACCCACGCGGCGGGCCTCGCAATCCTCTTCGCGTTGCTCTTCGGCACGGTGGCGGAGTGGACGTTTTGGGATGAGTTCGCGGTGCGCTTCAACTTCATCGCGGTCGACTACCTCGTCTATACGACCGAGGTGATCGGCAACATCCGGGAGTCCTACAACCTGCCGTTCCTGCTCACCGGCGTGTCCGCGCTGACCCTGATCGCCGGCGCGGTGCTGCTCGCGACGGGCTGGCCGTCCGCCTGGCTGGCACAGGCGCAGGAGCCGCTGCGGGTGCGCGTGCGGCGGGGCGCGACGTGGCTCGCGCTCGCGCTGGCACTCGGCGTGGGGCTGAACGAGGCGCAGCTGCCGGCTTTCGCCAACAACTACCACCGCGAACTCGCGAAGAACGGCCTCTGGTCGCTCTTCGCGGCGTTCCGCAGCAACGTGCTCGATTTCGACCGCTTCTACCGGACGGTTCCCGCCGACCAGGCCTTTGCCCGCCTGCAGCGCGAGCTCGTCGAGGACGGTTCGCTGCTGCTTCGCGCCGGCGAGCGCGACAGCCTGCGCTACGTTGCACGCACGGGTCCCGAGCTCCGGCTCAATGTCGTGCAGATCACCGTCGAGAGTCTGAGCGCGGATTTCCTCGGCAGCCGCGACGGCGCGCCAAGCCTCACGCCGAACCTCGACGCTCTCGCGGCCCGCAGCCTCGTCTTCGAGAATTTCTACGCCACCGGCACGCGCACGGACCGCGGCATGGAAGCGCTCACGCTCTCGCTCCCGCCGACACCCGGGCGCTCGCTCGTGAAGCGGCCCGCCAACGAGAACCTGTTCACGCTTGGCTCGGTCTTCCGCGCGAAGGGCTACGACACCGCGTTCCTCTACGGCGGCTACGGCTACTTCGACAACATGAACCATTTCTTCGGCGAGAACGGTTACCGCGTCGTGGACCGCAGCAGCGTCGCGCGCGACGACATCACCTTTGCCAACGCCTGGGGTGCCTGCGACGAGGATCTCTACCGCTGGACGCTGCGCGAAGCCGACGCGGCGCACGTGGCCGGCCGACCGTTCCACTTCTTCGTGATGACGACCTCCAATCACCGTCCCTACACCTTCCCTGAGGGCCGCATCGACCTGCCGTCGAAGGTTTCGGGCCGCGCGGGCGCGGTCAAATACACCGACCATGCGATTGGGGAGTTTCTCCGCGCCGCCGCGAGCAAGCCGTGGTATCGCGACACGGTCTTCGTGATCGTGGCGGACCACTGCGCCTCGAGCGCGGGCAAGACGGAGCTGCCGGTGCAGAACTACCATATCCCGCTGTTCGTCTTCGCGCCCGGCGGGCAGATCGCGCCCGGTCGCATCGACACGCTGACGAGCCAGATGGATTACGCGCCCACGCTGCTGGGGTTGCTGAACTGGAGCTACCCGTCGCGGTTTTTCGGTCACGATGTCCGGAGGGTCGAGGCGGACGATGCGCATGCGCTGATCGGCAACTACCAGAAACTCGGTCACCTCGAGGAGAATGAGTTCGTGGTCTTGAAGCCGCAGCGCGAGGTCAGCGCCTATCGCGTGGAACTGCCGCGCGGCGCCCTGCGCCCGATCCAAGCCGATCCGGACGCGCTCAACGAGACGATCGCTTTCTACGCCGCCGCCAGCTGGGTCTATCGCGAGCGCACCTACCAAGCCCTGACGCCGGAGGAATTTCGCCGCTACACCGAACTCGGCCAGCAACTGGCCCGCTGGGCTCCGGCCGAGCGCGGCTCTCATGGTGATATGGCGGCGGTCGCGCGGTGAGCCGAGCGATGCTACCCTCGGAAAATTCCCCTTCGACCCCCGCGCACCGACTGAGCCGGGGCCGCGTCGCCGCGCTGTGCGCGGTCGCGCTGGTGCTCGTCACGCTGCTCTTCGAGTGGACCGATCTCGATCTCCGCGTGCAGGACGCCTGCTACGATTTCGGTGTCCGGGCCTGGCGCGTGGATGCGCGCGATGCGGCGGGGCGCCTCTGGTTCTACAACGGGCCGAAGGCGCTCGTGTGGGTGCTCGGGCTCGGGGCGTTGACGCTGCTCGTCGGCCCGGAGCGTTGGCGCCGGCGCGGTGGCTGGTCACGGCGCGGTCTCGGCGTGGCGGTGCTCACGCTGGCGACGCTGCCTGCTCTCGTCGGCCTCGGGAAGAAATACAGCAACGTCTTCTGCCCTTCGGAGGTGCGACGTTACGGCGGCGATTTTCCCTACGTCAAAGCCTTCGCGGCCTATCCGGCGGACGATCGGCCGGAGCAACGCGGACACGGTTTCCCGGCGGGGCATGCGAGCGGCGGTTTTGCCCTCGCCGGTTTATTCTGGGCGAGGGACTCGCGGCGCTGGCGCCTCGCGGTCGTCCTCGGCGCGCTCGCGCTCGGCTGGTGGATGGGCGGCTACCAGATGCTGAAGGGTGCGCATTACCTGAGCCACACGCTGACCACGCAGTTGCTCGCGCCGCTGGTGGCGCTGGCGTGGGCGGCGCTCGTGCGCCCGGAGCGTGCTCAGGCCGAAGCCGGAGCGCGCAGGAAATCGTGACGATCCGCGATCGCCTCGAAGGGTGAAAGCGTGATCCAGCGTGCCGCGTTGAGCGGGGCGAGTTCGCGGAACCAGTCGGTGATCCCGGGGGAGCCGGTCTGGTGGCTGAGCGAGACGATGCAGATCTCCGCTTGCGCGGCGTCGAGCGTGGCGAGGCGGATCCAATGCGCGTGCTCGAGCAGGCCCGTCTGCCAGAGCATCGGTTGCAGTTCGCGCGGATCGCCGCGGCTGCGCAGGTAGTCGCGCAGCGAGCGCAGGGCGCGTTCGGCGGAGGCGATGTCCTCGTAGAAGATCACGACCGGCATCGTGCCCGGGCGCAGGCGCGGGGAGGGGTTGGGGCGGCGTTCGGTGTAGAAATACATGGCAAGGGCGGTCCGGAGAAGGCTGGTGGGCGCTCAGGCGGCGCGGCCGCAGGAGGCGGTGGCGCCGTGGAGGCGGTCGCGGTAGTCGCTGGGGGACTCGCCGGCGATGCGGCGGAAAACGCGGTTGAATTGGGAGAGCGACTGGAAGCCGGCGGCGAAGGCCGCCTCGCTGACGCGCACGTGCGGGTTGAGCATGTGCTGCTTCACCGACTCGACGCGGAGGCGCGCGAGGTAGTTGGTGAAGGTCAGGCCGGTGCCCTGCTTGAAGACCTTGCAGAAGTAGAACGTGCTCATGTTCACCGCGCGGGCGACTTCGCACACGGACAGCTCGCTGGTGTAGCGCTCGAAGATCACGGCGCGGGCCTTTGCGACGACGGGCGACTCGGAGGTGTCCTCGCGCACCATGAGCTGGTTGCTCAGCGAGGCGAGGTGCTGTGCGAAGATCGAGAGCAGGCTGACGATGGAGTCGAACTGCGTGCGGGTGAAGACGCGGGTCTTGAAATAGGCTTGGCGGATCTGGCTGAGCTCGGCTGCGGGCGTCGTGGGGTTGAGCTGGCGCTTGATCGCCTTGAAACCGGACTCGGTCGGCTGCTGGAGGAGCACCTGGCCGGTCTGGAGGTAGCCGACGACGTTCTCGCCGACGCGGACGGGGACGGCGGACTCGTTGAGCCCGGCGAAACATTTCATCGTCTTGGCCGAGGTCGTGGCGCTCTCCTCCACCTGCTGCTGGAGCTGGAGGCAGGCGGCGCAGGTCTTGTTCGAGCCGGCCATCAGCGCGCAGAAGGGATTGGCGCGCTTCGAGCCTTGGAGCGGGAAGTTGAAGGAGCCGGCGGCGCGGAGGCCGAGCGGCAGGCCGGTCGTCTGCTCGAAGGCGCCTTGGTATTCGCGGAAGATCTCCGAGCGTTGGAGCTGGCTGACGACGCTGCGGGTGCGTTCGGCCGGGGCGGCGGAGGCGGGCGCAGGGACGGTGGAAGGGGCGGTGGGCAGGGCGGCGTGGATCGCTTGCATGCCGTGAAAATAGCAAAACCTGCGCAGCCTGGTAATTGGCATCGGCACCATATCCGACTAAAGGAAATCCCTAGATGCGCGCCGCCGGGTCCGGGCGCGGCGGGTTTTTCGCCGGGCGGCGGGGAGGCTTCCGCCCTTGCATCGCGCGCGACCCTGCGCAGCTTTTGCCCCGTGTCTTCCCCCGATCCCGCCACCCTGACCAAGGAAGAGCTCGTCGCGCGTCTCCAGCAGCTCGAGCGCGAGCATGCCGCCTTCGAGACGGAGCTGCTCTCCACCGTGCGCGAGTTGCGCAGCATGAAGGCCGCGCTCGACGAGCACTCCATCGTCGCCATCACCGACCCCCGCGGCCGCATCACCTACGTCAACGACAAGTTCTGCGCCATCTCCCGCTACTCGCGCGAGGAGCTGCTCGGGCAGGACCACCGCATCATCAACTCCCGCTTCCACCCGCGCGAGTTCTTCCACGAGCTCTGGTCGACGATCTCCTCCGGCCGCGTCTGGCACGGCGAGATCAAGAACCGCGCGAAGGACGGCAGCCTCTACTGGGTCGACACGACGATCTTCCCCTTCCTCGACGGCACCGGCCGGCCGGTGCAATACGTCGCGATCCGCACCGACATCACGCAGCGCAAGGCCGACGAGCTCACCCTCCAGCAAACGGCCGCCGACCTCGCGGAGAAGAACAAGGAACTCGAGGCCATCGTCTACACCGTCTCGCATGATCTGCGTTCCCCGCTCGTGAACGTGCAGGGCTTCAGCCGCCAGCTCACGCGCGCCTGCGAATCCATCCGCGCCACGCTGGCCACCGCCCCGGGCGGGCAGGTGCCGGCCGAGCCGTTGCGCAAGCCCGTCGACGTCGCCATCCCGCAGGCGCTGCGTTTCATCAACGCCGGCGTCACCAAGATGGAGGCGCTCCTCGCCGGCCTGCTCCAGTATTCCCGCCTCGGCCGCGTGGCCCTGCACCTGCGTCCGCTCGACCTCAACGCCATGCTCGGCGAGATCGTCGCGGCGATGAAGTTCCAACTCAACGAGGCGAAGGCCGAGGTGCGCGTCGACGCGCTGCCCCGCTGTATCGGCGATGCCGTGCAGACCAGCCAGGTTTTCACCAACCTCATCGACAACGCGCTCAAGTATCGCTCGCCCGCTCGCCCGTTGCGCGTGACCGTCACCGGTCGCGTCGAGCGCGGGCAGGCCATCTACAGCGTCGCCGACAACGGCCTCGGCATCTCGCCGCAGCATCAGGCCAAGATCTTCGAGATCTTCCACCGGCTGAACCCCAACGACTCCCCCGGCGAAGGCCTCGGCCTCGCCATCGCCCAGCGCGTGCTCGAGCGCCAGCGCGGACGGATTTGGGTTGAGAGCACCGGCGAGGGCGGTTCGACTTTCCACGTTTCATTGCCGGCGGAGTAACGCCCGCCGGACCACGCCATGAATACCACACCCACGATCCTCATCGTCGAAGACGATGAAGGCCACGCCATCCTCATCCGGGAAAACCTCGAGATGGCCGGCCTCAAGAACACCATCGAGCACTTCCGCGACGGTCAGGCGGTGCTGGACTATTTCTTCGACCGCGACGGCAACGTCGTGCGCGGCCACGACGGCACCTACCTCGTCCTGCTCGACATCCGCATGCCCAAGGTCGACGGCATCGAGGTGCTCCGCCGCATCAAGGGCGATCCCCAGCTGCGCAAGCTCCCCGTCATCATGCTCACCACGACCGACGACTCTCGCGAGGTCGAGCGCTGCCACGAACTCGGCTGCAACGTCTACATCCAGAAACCGGTCGACTACGACAAGTTCACCGAGGCGATCCGCCGGCTCGGCCTCTTCGTCATGCTGCTCCTCGTGCCGCCCGTGGCGCGCACCTGACCGCGCTTGCCCACGCCCGAAGCCAACGTCCGCATCCTCATCGTCGACGACGACGAGGGCCTCGGCATCCTGATGGCCGATGCGCTCGGCGCGGAGGGCTATCAGGTCGAGACCGCGCTCTCCGGTCGCGCCGCCCTCGCCAGCTTGGAGAAGCGCACGCCCGACCTCATGCTGCTCGACCTGAAGTTGAGCGACGTCGATGCGCCCGACCTGCTGGAAAAACTCCAGCGCGCCGAGACGCGCGTGCCCTTCCTCGTCGTCACCGGCCAGGGCGACGAACGCGTGGCCGTGGAAGTGATGAAACGCGGCGCACTCGACTACGTGATGAAGGACACCGCCATGCTCGACCTCCTCCCGGCGGTGGTGAAACGCTCCCTCGAAGGCCTCGCCCGCGAACGCGCGCTCAAGGCCGCCGAGATCGAGCGCACGCGCCTCGAACACGAAGTCCTCGCCGCGAGCGAACGCGAACGCCACAGCATCGGCGCCGACTTGCACGATGGCCTCGGCCAGCTGCTCACCGCCGTGGAGCTCATGTGCACTGCGTTGAAGGAGGATGCGGCCCGCATCGATCCGCCGCTCGCCGTGCGGCTCGACCAGATGGGCGGCATGCTGCGCGAGGCGGTGGCGCAGACGCGCTTTCTCGCCCGCGGCCTCGTCCCCGTCGGCGGCGGCCCCGACGCGCTGCACCACGGCCTCGTGGCGCTCGCCGACCGCACCAACGGCCTCGGTCGCACCACCTGCACCTTCAAGACGACCGGCGTCGTGGAAATCGGCAACGCCGTGGCGACCGGACACCTTTATCGCATCGCCCAAGAGGCGGTGAACAACGCCGTGAAACACGCGCGCGCCCGTCACATCGGCCTGCGCCTCGCCCGCAAGGCGGGCACCGTGCTCCTCGAGATCGAGGACGACGGCGTCGGCCTCGTGCGCGAGAGCGAGGGCAAGGGCGCCGGGCTCGGCCTGATGCGCCACCGCGCGCAGCTCATCGGCGCGGAGCTCACGATCAAGACCAAGCGCGGCGGCGGAGTCGTCGTCAGTTGCCGCCTGCCCCTTCCCGCATGAAAGCTCGGGCCCGTCAGAAAAAATCCCCTTCCTCCCGCGCGTCTGCCGCTGTGCCGCCCGCGCCGGCACCGGCCACCGTGCGGCGCAAGATCCTCGTCGTGGACGATCACCCGTTCATGCGCGCCGGGCTCGCGCAGTTGATCGACCGTCAGCCTGACATGCAGGTGTGCGGCGAGGCCGGCAATCCCGCCGAGGCCCTGCAAGCTGTGCCGCGTTGCCAGCCGGATCTCGTGCTGAGCGACATCACCATGCCGGGCCGCAGCGGCGCGGAGTTCATCAAGGATCTGCTCGCCCTGCACCCGCAGTTGCCCGTCCTCGTCATCTCCATGCACGACGAGTCGATCTACGCCGAGCGCATGCTCCGCGCCGGCGCGCGCGGCTACATCATGAAGGAGGCCGGCGGCGAGGCGTTGCTGGCAGCCCTGCGCCAGGTGTTGTGCGGCGAGGTCTATGTCAGCCCGCGGCTCTCCGCGCGCATTCTGGAGAATCTTTCCGGCGGACGTCCGCGTGCCTCGCATTCGCCGATCGCCAAGCTGACCGACCGCGAGTTCGAGGTCTTCCGGCTCATCGGCCTCGGCCGCAGCACGCACGACATCGCGGAGCAGCTTCATCTCAGCACCAAGACCGTCGACGTGCACCGCGCCAACATCAAGGGCAAGCTCGCCATCACCGAGAACACCGCGCTGGTGCGCCACGCCGTCCGCTGGGTCGAGACGCAGGGTGCGGAGCAATAAGCGCCGCGCTCCTTGGGTAGGGCGGATCCGCCCTGCAAATTCAGACGCTCAGGACTTCGCCGGCTTGCGCTTGGCGCGCTTGGCCGGGGCGGGCGCGACGGCGAACGGCTCGAAGAGTGTCCGGTGCTTGAGCGGGAAACGAGCGGAGAAGAAAACGCCGTCGTCGCGTGTCTCCTGCGAGCGCACGGTGCCGAGCTCGTGGAGTTTGCCCACGAGGTCGTAGCGGTGGTGCGGGATGAGCAGGTCGGCGGAGAGTTGGTCGTCCGTCGCGAGCTCGGCGCAGCGCGCGAGCAGGCGCGGCAGACCTTCGCCGGTGCGCACGCTGATGAAGAGAGCCTCCGGATGGCGCGCGCGCATGAGGGCGAGCGCTTGGGCGTCGGCCGCGTCGACCTTGTTGAAGGCGATGATCATCGGCTTCTCGGCGGCGCCGAGTTCGCCGAGCACTTCCATCGTCGTGGCGAAGTGGTGCTCGACGTTCGGATTGGCGACATCGAGCACGTGAATGATGAAGTCCGAGACGACGACCTCTTCGAGCGTGGCCTTGAAGGCCTCGACGAGCCGGTGCGGCAGGCGGCGGATGAAGCCGACGGTGTCCGTCATGAGCAGCGTGCGGCCGTCGGGCAGCGCGAGCTGGCGCGTGGTTGGGTCGAGCGTGGCGAAAAGCTTGTCGGCGGCGAGGACCTGCGCGCCGGTGAGTTTGTTGAGCAGGGAGGATTTGCCGGCGTTGGTGTAGCCGACGATGGCGGCGCCGGGCACGGGCTTGCGCATGCGGCGGCGGCGCTGGACCTCGCGCTGCTGGAGGACGGAGGCGAGCTCCTCCTTGAGCTTCACGATGCGGTCGCGCACGAGGCGGCGATCCTGCTCGAGCTGGGTCTCGCCTTCGCCGCCCATCGCGCCCTTGCCGCGCTGGCGCGAAAGGTGCGTCCACGCGCGCTTCAGGCGCGGGAGCGAATACTCCATGCGCGCGAGCGCGACTTGGAGCACGGCTTCGCGGGTGTGCGCGCGGTCGGCGAAAATCTCGAGGATGACTTCCTGGCGGTCGATCACGGCGAGGCCCGACTCGGCCTCCCAGTTGCGCTGCTGGGCGGGGGAAAGCTCCTCGTCCACGATGATGACGTCGGCACCGAGTTCCTTGGCCTCGCGAATGAGTTCGGCGGCCTTGCCCGAGCCGAGGAGGAATTTCGGCTGCGGCTCGCGGAGGTTCACCAGCGTGCTGTGGAGGATCTCGATGCCGAGGTTCTGGACGAGCTCCTCGAGTTCGCCGAGCAGCTCCGCGCCTTCGCCCGCGGTCATGCGGGCGGTCTGCAGGCCCACGAGGTAGGCGCGCTGCGTGGATTTTTGTTCGGTGAGAAAATCGGCCATGAGGACAGACGGTGCGCCGGGCGGAGGCGCGAGTCAAACGGGTAGGGCGGGTAACCCTGCGCCAGTCTCAATCTCGGCCCTGCCAGCTCTGCGCGAGGCGGTCACCGGTCCCAAAACAACAGCGAGTGGACGTAATTGGCTCGCTCGTAGGCCTCGGGGTTCTGGGCGCGGGCGAGGTTGAGTTTGCCGCGCAACTCATCGATCGAGCGCAGGTGACGCTCGGCCATGTAGTCGGCGAGGCCGTCGAGCAACCCGCGGAGATGGCCCGGACCGTGGCGCAGCAGCGCGGAGACGACCTGCACCGTGTCCGCTCCGGCGAGCAGGGCCTTGAGCACGTCCTCCGGCGTGTGCACGCCACCCGAGGCGGAGAGTTGCATCGGGGTGCGGCCGCTGAGCAGGGCGAGCCAGCGCAGGCGCAGCAGCAGTTCGCTGGAATCGGAGAGTTCCAGGTGCGGCGAGACCTCCTGGAAGCGCGCGCTGATGTCGGGTTGATAGAAACGGTTGAAGAGCACGACGGCCTGCGCGCCGGTGCGGTGCAGGCGCGCGATGAAGTGCGGCAGCGACGAGAAGAAGGGCGAGAGCTTCACCGCCAGCGGCAGGCTGCTGTGCTCGCGCACGGAGGCGACGATGTTGAGCATGCGCTGCTCGATCTCGGCGGCGGAGACCTCGGCGTCGGACGGGAGGAAGTAGAGGTTGAGCTCGATGGCGTCGGCACCGGCGTTCTGCACGTTGCGCGCGAAGTCGGCCCAGCTGGAGGGCTGGCGCGCGTTGAGCGAGGCGATGATGGGGATGTCGACGGCGAGCTTGGCCCGGTAGATGTGCTCGAGGTATTCGTCGGGGCCGAAGGCGTAGGGCTCCGAGCCGGCGAAGAACTGCTCGGGCGCGTCGAGTTCGGCGAGGCGGTTCTCGCGCTTCAACCGGTCGACCTGCACGTCGTGGATCTGCTCCTCGAAGAGCGAGGCGAGCACGATCGCGGAGGCGCCGGCGGCCGCGAGCTCGCGGATGGAGTGCAGGCGGTTCGAGAGCGGCGAGGCCCCGGCCATGATCGGGTGCTGGAGTGGCAGGCCGAGGTAGTTCGTCGTCAGGTTCATCAACAGGCGGAGCGGTGAGGCCGGCATTATCACGTGCCGGTCGGGCGCCGGCTGTGCCCGCATTGGCCAACCCTGCGCGCGGCTTGTGGACACAGATTTCGTTTGCCGCCCGGCGGGGATGGCGGAACTTTGCCGGCGTCTGGCGCGAACTCGTGCGCGACCGGACCTTCTCAACTTCAACTCCCGTCCTCGGACCTTCAGGCCTGATCGCCATGCGACAAGCACTCCCGTCTCTCCTGCTCCCGCGCCCGCGGGTTTTCCGGTGTCGGAAAACCGTTTCGGCGCCGTGAAGAGCATCCTCGATTTCGCCGCGGCCCGTGCCGCCGCCCGCCCCGTCGTCATGACGACGGCCTACGATGCGCTCCAAGCGCGTCTGGCCGCCCGCGCCGGCATCGACGCCGTGCTCGTCGGCGACAGCGTGGCCATGGCCGTGCACGGCCTGCCGTCGACCGTCCATGCCACGCTGGAAATGATGTGCGCCCACACCGCCGCCGTGCGGCGCGGCGCGCCCGATCTCGTGGTCGTGGCCGATCTGCCGTTCCTCGCGCACCGGCGCGGCTGCGCAGCGGCGGCCGAGGCCGCGGGCGCCCTGCTGCAAGCCGGCGCCACCGCCGTCAAACTCGAGGGTCTGGCCGGACACGAGGACGTGATCGCGCACCTCGTCGGCAGCGGCATCCCCGTCATGGGACACCTCGGGCTCACGCCCCAATCGGTCCACTTGCTCGGCGGCTACCGGGTGCAGGGACGCTCGGTCGACGACGCGGCGGCGATCCGCGCGGCCGCCCGGCGCGCGGAGGAGCTCGGGGTGTTCGCCCTCGTGCTCGAGTGCGTGCCGGCCGCCCTCGCGGCGGCGATCACAGCGGAGTTGTCCGTGCCCACGATCGGCATCGGCGCCGGGGCGGAGACGGCCGGGCAGATCCTTGTCATCACCGATCTGCTGGGACTCGATCCGGATTTCCGGCCGCGATTTGTCCGCCGCTATCTCGACGGCGCGCAGCTCGTGCAAAACGCTCTGGCCACCTACGCGGCCGACGTGCGCGCGGCGGGTTTCCCCGCGCGGGAGGAGATTCTCGCATGAAACCGCGTTTGTTTCACTCCATCGCGGCCTGGCGCCAGGCTCGAGCCGGCGCCGATTTCGCCGGCCGCACGGTCGGCTTCGTGCCGACGATGGGTGCGCTCCACGCCGGACACCGCGCGCTGCTCGAGCGCGCCCACGCCGAGAACGACCGCGTGGTGCTGAGCGTCTTCGTCAACCCCACGCAGTTCAACGATCCCGCCGACCTCGCCAAGTATCCGCGCACACTGGCGGAGGATGTCGCGCTCGCGGACGGGCTCGCGACCGACGTGTTCGCCCCGCCGCCGGAGGAGATGTATCCGGACGGCTACCGTTACCGCGTGACGGAACTGGAGGCCAGCCGCGAGCTGGAGGGTGCGCATCGTCCCGGGCACTTCGACGGCGTGCTCACCGTCGTGCTGAAGCTCCTCAATCTCGTGCAGCCCACGCGCGCCTACTTCGGCGAGAAGGACTGGCAGCAACTCGCCCTCGTGCGCGGGATGGTCGACGCGCTTTTCCTGCCCTGCGCGATCGTCGCCTGCCCGACCGTGCGCGAGGCGGACGGGCTCGCCATGAGCTCGCGCAACCGCCGGCTCGCCCCGGCCGACCGGGCGCGGGCGGCAGCGTTTCCGCGGCTCCTCCGGGCGGCCACGCCCGAGGTCGCGGCGCAGGCGCTGCGCGACGCGGGCTTCGAAGTCGACTACGTCGCCGAACGCGACGGCGTGCGCCTCGGCGCCGTGCACCTCGGAGGCGTGAGACTCATCGACAATGTCCGGCTCTAACCTCCTCGTCATTTTCACCGGCTCGATCGCCGCGGCCAAGGCCTGCGACGTCGTCTCGCGCCTCGTGCAGCGCGGCCACCGCGTGCGCTGCGTCGCGACTGCGGCGGCGCTGAAATTCGTCGGCCCCGCGACCCTCGAAGGTTTGAGCGGCGCCGCGGTGCTCTCCGACATGTTCGAGCCCGGCGCGGCGCTCGAACACATCGAGCTGACGCGCTGGGCCGACGCCGTGCTCGTCTGCCCGGCCACGGCCCACACGCTCGCGCGCTTCGCCGCCGGGCTGGCTGACGACTTGCCCGGCGCGTTGTTCCTCGCCCACGACCGGCGCAAGCCGTGGCTGGTCGCGCCGGCGATGAACCCCGCGATGTGGGCGCATCCCGCGACGCAAGCCGCGGTCGCCACGCTCGCCGGGTGGGGTGTGCGAATGCTGCCGGTCGCGGCGGGGCGGACGGCTTGCGGCGAGGTGGGCGAGGGGCGCATGATCGAGCCGCCGGAGATCGTCGCCGCGGTCGAGGCCGCGCTGGCCCAGCCGGTGCGTCGCCTGCGCGTGCTCATCACCAGTGGCGGCACGGCGGAACCGGTCGACGGTGTGCGCGTGCTGACCAACACCAGCACCGGCGCGACCGGGGCCCTGCTGGCCGAGCATTTCGCCCGGTGCGGGCACGACGTGACGCTGCTGCGCGCGCGGTCGGCCGTGCGGCCCGCTGGCGGGGCGGTGCGCGAGGAGACGTTCTTCACCTTCGCCGACCTCGATGCGGCGCTGACGCGGTTGCTCGCGGCGCAGGCGTTCGATGCGATCATCCACGCGGCGGCGGTGAGCGACTACGGAGTCGAACTCGTCGACGCCGACGGCCGGGTGCAGCCGGCCGGGATCGGCAAGCTCGACACGGCCTCGCCACCGCTGCTGCGCCTGCGCCCGCACCCGAAGCTCGTCGACGCCCTGCGCGCCCGCGCCTCGGCGCCGGTGCGCATCGTCGCCTTCAAGCTCACAAACGGTGCGACCCCGGCCGAGGCGGACGCGGCGGTGCGCACGCTCTTCGCACGGGCGGGCGTCGACGCGGTCGTGCACAACGACCTCGCGGTCCGCGGCGCGGCGGCGGAGAGGTTTCCTGCGACCCTGCACGCCGCGGACGGCGCAGTGCTCACCTGCCCGTCGCGCGGCGAGTTGGCGGCCGTGCTCGAACAGTTGCTCGTCCGGGCGACGCCTCCCGCGCCGCTCGGCGACCCGGAATCCAAGATCTAAAATCCCCTCCGTCCCATGCTCCTCTGTCTTGATGTCGGCAACACCCAGATCCACGGCGGCGTCTTCGCCGGCGACGCGCTGAAACTGCAGTTCCGCAAGTCCACCCATCCGCTCGGTTCGTCCGACGAACTCGGCGTGTTCTTCGCCGCGGTGTTGCGCGAGAACGGCGTCGAGCCGCGCGAGATCGCGCAGGTCGCGATCTGCTCGGTCGTGCCGCCGGCGGCCTACGCGCTGCGCGCGGCGAGCGTGAAGTATTTCCGCGCCGAACCCTTCGTGCTGCAGGCGGGCGTGAAGACGGGCCTGAAGATCCGCTACCGCAACCCGGCCGAGGTCGGCGCCGACCGCGTGGCCAACGCCATCGCCGCCACCCAGCGCCATCCGGGACGCGACGCGATCGTGGTCGATTGCGGCACGGCGACGACCTTCGACGTCGTGACGGCCGGCGGCGACTACCTCGGCGGCGCGATCATGCCGGGCGTCGGGTTGTCGGCCGAAATGTTGTCGGCCCGCACGGCCAAGTTGCCGGCGGTGGAGATCGCCCGGCCCGAGGCCGCGCTTGGCCGCACCTCCGTCGAGAGCATCCAATCCGGGCTTTATCACGGCCACGCCGGGGCGATCCGGCACCTGCTGGCGACGCTGACGGCCGAATCCTTCGGCGGCGCGAAGCCGGTCGTCGTCGGCACCGGCGGATTCGCCCGGATGTTCGAGGCCGAGCGGTTGTTCGACGAGGTCGTGCCGGAGCTCGTGTTGCTCGGGCTGCGTCACGCCGCGCGGCTGAACGCCACGGCCTGAGTCTTTTCCCATGCGCCTCACGCTCCTGAAATCGAAACTCCACCGCGCCCGCGTCACGGCGTCGGACCTGAACTACGAGGGCTCGATCGCCATCGCTCCCGAGTTGCGCCGCGCCGCGGGATTCGTCCTGCACGAGCGGGTGGAGATCTACAACGTGAACAACGGCGCGCGCTTCGCCACCTACGTGATCGGCAGCCAGAAGCGCGGCGAGATCATGCTCAACGGCGCCGCCGCCCGCCTCGTGCAACCGGGCGACGAGGTGATCATCGCCGCCTACGCCGAGTTCGAGCCGGCCGAGGCCGAGGTCCACCAGCCGACCGTCGTGCTGCTCGACGCCAAGAACCGGCCGAAGCGGAAGCGCTGACGCGGCGCCGGCGAGACCGGCGGGGCGCTTTGGCCCAAGTGGGACACGGCGACGGCGCAGGGTGACACAGCGGCGGCGAGGCGGGCGTGGCGTTTCGCTCGGGACAGGTTAAGTTTCCCTTGGCCCACCCCGTGCAAAGGAGAATCCCATGGACCCGCAAAAGATGACCGTCATGTCGCGCCAAGCCGTTCAGGAAGCCCAGAACGAGGCGCGCCGCCGCTCGCACAACGAGGTCGACACCTGGCACCTGCTGGTGGCGTTGCTCGCCCAGGAGGGCGGGATCGTGCCCGCGCTGGCCGGGAAGCTCGGCCTGACCGTCAGCGCGCTGCAACTGGCGGCCGAACGCGAACTCGACCGCCTGCCCAAGGTCTCGGGCGCGGTCGACGTCTCGAAGATCTACGTCACCCAGGCGCTGAACGAGGTGCTGACCCGCGCCGAGGAGGAGCGCGATGCGCTGAAGGACGAGTTCACCAGCGTCGAGCACCTGCTGCTGGCGCTCCTGCAATCCGGCAAACCGCCGGCGCTCGCGAAGTATTTCCAGAGCTTCGGCCTCGACCGCGCCCGCGTGCTGAAGGAGCTGGCGGCGATGCGCGGCAGCCAGCGCGTGACGACCGACAACCCGGAGTCGACCTACAACGCCCTCGAAAAATACGGCATCGACCTCGTGGCGCAGGCGCGCAAGGGCAAGCTCGACCCCGTGATCGGCCGCGACGCCGAGATCCGCCGCGCCATCCGCATCCTCTCGCGCAAGACCAAGAACAACCCCGTGCTCATCGGCGAGCCCGGCGTGGGCAAGACCGCCATCGTCGAGGGCCTCGCCCAGCGCATCGTGCGCGGCGACGTGCCCGAGGGCCTGAAGGACAAGACCGTCTTCGCCCTCGACATGGGCGCGCTCGTCGCCGGTGCGAAATACCGCGGCGAGTTCGAGGAGCGCCTGAAGGCCGTGCTCAACGAGGTCAAGCAGGCCGAGGGCCGCATTGTCCTCTTCATCGACGAGCTCCACACCATCGTCGGCGCCGGCAAGACCGACGGCGCGATGGACGCCGGCAACCTGCTCAAGCCGATGCTCGCTCGCGGCGAGCTGCACTGCATCGGCGCGACCACGCTCGACGAATACCGCAAGCACATCGAAAAGGACCCCGCGCTCGAGCGGCGCTTCCAGCCCGTGCTGGTCGAGGAGCCCACGGTCGAGGACGCCATTTCCATCCTCCGCGGTCTGCGCGAGCGCTACGAGCTGCACCACGGCGTGCGCATTCAGGACAACGCTCTCGTCTCCGCCGCCGTGCTCTCGCACCGCTACATCGCCGACCGTTTCCTGCCCGACAAGGCCATCGACCTCGTCGACGAGGCCTGTGCCATGATCCGCACCGAGATCGACTCGCTGCCCACCGAGCTGGACGAACTCCAGCGCCGCGTCATGCAGCTCGAGATCGAGGAAACCGCGCTGCAGAAGGAGAAGGACGACGCCTCCCGCCGGCGGCTCGACGCCCTCCGCAAGGAGCTGGCCGACGCCAAGGAGCAGGCCACCGCGCTCCGCGCCACCTGGCAGAAGGAGAAGGAATCGCTCGGCCGCGTGCAGAAGGTCCGCGAGGAGCTCGAAGCCGCGCGCCTCGAGATGGCCAAGGCCGAGCGCGCCTACGACCTCAACAAAATCGCCGAGCTGAAGCACGGCCGTATCCCGCAGCTCGAGAAGGAGCTGGCCAAGGTCGAGAAGTCACCCACCGCCAAGACCACGCTCGTGAAGGAGGAGGTTTCCGCCGAGGAGATCGCCGAGATCATCGCGAAGTGGACGCACATCCCCGTGACCAAGCTCATGGAAGGCGAGAAGGAGAAGTTGCTCCGCCTCGAAGACGAGCTGCACCAACGCGTGATCGGTCAGGACGAGGGCGTCCGCCTTGTCAGCGAGGCGATCCTCCGCGCCCGCGCCGGCATCAAGGATCCGCGCCGCCCGATCGGCAGTTTCCTCTTCCTCGGCCCGACCGGCGTCGGCAAGACCGAGCTGGCCAAGACGCTCGCGGAACAGCTCTTCGATTCCGAGGCCAACCTCATCCGCCTCGACATGTCCGAATACATGGAGAAGCACAGCGTCGCGCGCATGATCGGCGCGCCTCCGGGCTACGTCGGCTACGACGAGGGCGGCCAGCTCACCGAGGCCGTGCGGCGCAAGCCGTATGCCGTCGTGCTCTTCGACGAGGTGGAGAAGGCGCACCCCGACGTGTTCAACGTGCTGCTGCAGGTGCTCGACGACGGTCGCATCACCGATGCGCAGGGCCGCACGGTGGATTTCAAGAACACGGTGATCATCATGACCTCGAACCTCGGCAGCCGCCACCTGCTCGACGGGGTGACCGGCGACGAGATCCCCGAGCCGGTGCGCGAGGCGGTGATGGCGGACCTGCGGCAGGCGTTCCGGCCGGAGTTCCTCAACCGCATCGACGAGACGATCCTCTTCAAGCCGCTCGCGCTGGAGGAGATCGAGCGCATCGTCGACCTGCTCCTCGCCGACATCAACCGCCGCCTCGCAGACCGCCGCGTCACCGTCGCGCTCGACGCCAAGGCGAAAGCCTGGGTCGCCGAGAAGGGTTACGACCCGGTCTTTGGCGCCCGCCCGCTGAAGCGTTTCCTCCAACGCCACCTCGAAACCAAACTCGCGCGAGCCCTCATCGCCGGCGAAGTGACCGAGGACAGCGCCGTGAAATTCTCCGTGAAGGACGACGCGTTGGTGATGAAGTGACGCAGAATCAGCGGAGAGATGGGCCACAAAAAGCACAAGAAGCACAAAAACCCAGCTTCGCCGATCCGACCTCCGCTCCGGGATTTCTCCTTCGCGTTCTCCGCGGCCTCCGCGTTTCAATTTGACCGACGTGAACTTGTAGCCGGCCTCGTTGAGGCCGGTGCCTCGGGTCGGGGTCGGCGACCCCGGCTACAACCCGGCAGGAGCCAACTCTAGGTCGGTTGCAAGTCGGCCCGCGCGCCCCAGCTGAATTCCGGAGCATCCTTGAAGGTGCAGTCTATAAACTGCGCTCGCTTGGTGATACGCAGGTTAGCGCCTGCTCCTGGCCACCCGAACAGCTTCTCCTCGTCGAGGAGGAAATCGCAGGTCGTGGAGTGTCGCATGCCAATTTTTGTTCAAAGTTTGCGACTAGCGGCGCCACACGGTTGGCTGTTTTCATCGCCCCGCGCTCTACCGGTCATGACCAAGTCCACTTCTCACGCCCGCCGTGATCCCGTCGAAGAATTCTTTGCGGAATTCAACGCAATCGATTGGCGCACCTATCGCACCTTCTCCGCCCTTTCCGCCTTCGAGTGTTTTTGGCGGAATACCGAGGCGCTGGTCTCCGCTGACGCTGACCGGCACCAGAACGAGCATGGACCCAAGTGGCATGCCGAAACCGAGGAAGAAATTGCCGAACTTTTCGCCGAAATACGCACGGTGCGAACCGCGCATGACGAGGTGATGACGCCTGCCTTCCGCTACGCGGCGGTCATCACTCTCGTTGCGGTCTTTGAGCGCGAGCTGCGTCGCTTGCTCGACACGCTCGCTGCCGAACGCAAGGTTACGGTCAGCTACCGCAATCTTCGCACCAGCCTCCTCGAACACGCCCGAGTGTTCCTGCGCGAGCAAGCCGGCCCCGACCTTGCTTCTCTTCCGGAGCTGACCCAGATTCACAATTTGCAGAAGGTCCGCGATTGCTTGGTCCACTGCTACGGAGACGCCGCCCTGTCTCGCGACCGCGCTCACTTGCTGAAACTTTCCACACCGAAAGTTGGCCTCGAGGTCGAGCCGGGCCTCGAGATGGTGATTCATCCGATCTTTGTTGAACGGTCGCTTGCGGCGCTGCGGGGGTTCTTCGCCAGTCTATTCGTCGCTCTCCATTGGACAATCAACGACCGGTGGCAGGCGAAGCTCAAACCGGGCACTCGCAGAAAAGCGAGGAAGTAGCGTGCCTTCCTCCCTGCGAATTCAGGGCTACTTCCGAAACAGCCGCTGATCCACGCCGCTGAGGCGGATGATCGATTTGATCGTGCCGGTGGCGACTTCGCGGTGATTGGGCACGGGCACCGTGGCGCTGTCACCGCCGGGCAGGTCACGCCGCATGATGATATGGCTGCCGGCCTGCCGCTCCCGCACAAATCCATGAGCCGCGAGGATGCGGCAGATCTCGGCCGGCGGCAACGGGCGGAGCTTAGGCATGCGCCAACGTCAAGGGGCGCACCCGCGCACCGCGCTTCAGGCACCGCTTGATCTCGGCTGCGCTCGCGGTCTCAAGCCACAGTTCTACCGCCTCGGCGAGCATCCGGTGTGCTTCCGTGCGGGTTTTGCCTTGGCTCGCCACACCCAGTTCCGGGCATCGAGCGACAAACCAAGCGCCGTCCTTTTCGATCACCGCAGAAAAATTCGGGAGATCGATCACCTGTCCGTCGCGCTCGATCCAGTTGGCTTTCATGCGGTCGAACTATTGCCAACCGATTCGCAAAGTAAAGTCCTGCGCGTCAGAGGAGCCGCATCCTTGGCTGCAAGCGGCGTTGGGCTCGCTGAGCCCGGTCGGGATGTCTTGGCACGGGAATCATGAGGCTCGCGAAAAGGAGGGCGGTGAGGCGCCTGGCCCCACGCGCTTTGCGTGGGTGCGCGGTGAGGGCCGGCGGCGGCTTTGATTAGGCGGGGCAGGGGATTTGGCCCGGTGTGGCTACTAGCCGCGCGGGGAGGGCTTGGTGTCACGGTCGGCTGTTGTGTTTGGGGGCGGCGTGGCGACATTGCCGCGCCATGGACGCCTTCACGCTCTCGCGTCTCCAGTTTGCGGCTAACATCAGTTTCCACATCCTGTTCCCGACGATCACGATCGCGCTGGGATGGGTGTTGCTGTTCTTCAAGCTGCGCTACCGCGCGACGCGACAGGAACACTGGATGGAACTGTATTTCGCGTTCACGAAGGTGTTCGCGCTGACGTTCAGCCTCGGGGTGGTGAGCGGGGTGACGATGTCGTTCCAGTTCGGCACCAACTGGCCGGGCTACATGAACACCGTGGGCAACATCGCGGGGCCGCTGCTCGCGTATGAGGTGCTGACGGCTTTCTTCCTCGAGGCGACGTTTCTCGGCGTGATGTTGTTCGGCTTCCGGCGCGTGCCGAGCTGGCTGCACACGGGGGCGACGCTGCTCGTGGCGGTGGGGACGACGGCGTCGGCGTTCTGGATTCTGGCGTTGAACAGCTGGATGCACACGCCGGCGGGTTTCGAGATGCGCGACGGGCAGGCGCACGTCACGGATTGGCTGGCGGTGGTGCTGAATCCCTCGATGCCGTATCGCCTCGCGCACACGTTGCTCGGCTCGGGCCTGACGGTGGCGTTCCTGCTCGCGGGCTTGCTCGCTTACCGGCGGCTGCGCGGCGACGCATCGCCGGCGGTGCGCAGTGGGTTGCGCGTGGCGGCGGTGATGGCCGTCGTGCTGGCGCCGTTGCAGGCGGTGGTGGGCGATCTGCACGGGGTGAACACGCGCGATCACCAGCCGGCGAAACTGGCGGCGATGGAGGGACTGTGGGAAACGCAGGCCGGCGCGCCGCTGGTGTTGTTCGCGCTGCCCGACGAGGCGGCGCGCGAGAATCATTTCGAGGTCGCGGTGCCGAAGCTCGGCAGCCTGATCGTGACGCGCGATCCGAACGGCGTCGTGCGCGGGTTGAACGAATTCGGCGCGGACCGTCCGCGGGTGGCGCCGGTGTTCTGGGCGTTCCGCGTGATGGTGGGACTCGGGCTCGTGATGATCGTCGCGGGTGCGGTCGCGTGCTGGCAGCTGGTGCGGCGCGATGCGGCGCCGCGGTGGCTGTTGCGCGGCTTGGTGGCGCTGACTTTCTCCGGCTGGGTGGCGACGCTCGCCGGCTGGTATGTGACCGAGATCGGGCGGCAACCGTGGCTGGTGCAGGGCGTGTTGCGCAGCGCCGATGCGGTGACGACCGTGCCGCCGGCGCACGTGGGCCTGACGCTCGCGGCGTATCTCGTGACTTATGCGTTCCTGCTGGTGACCTACATCGCGACGCTGTTCTACCTCGCGCGGCGCGAGTCGGCGGCGGTGCAGGAACGAAAGGAGGCCAGCGCATGATCGCGGAATTTTTCCAACACGGGGCGCCGTGGCTGCCCTACGCGTTCGCGTTCCTGATCGGGCTGGCGATGCTGCTCTACGCGATCCTCGACGGCTACGATCTCGGCGTGGGCATCCTGTCCGCGCGGGTGCAGCCGGAGGAGCGCGACCGCATGATCGCGTCGATCGGGCCGTTCTGGGATGCGAACGAGACGTGGCTCGTGCTCGGCGTGGGCCTGCTGCTGGTGGCGTTCCCGATGGCGCACGGCGTCGTGCTCTCGGAGCTGTATCTGCCCGTGACGCTGATGCTCGTGGCGCTGGTGTTTCGCGGCGTGGCGTTCGACTTCCGCAAGAAGACGCCGCCGGAGCGGAAGGCGGGATGGGACCGGATGTTTTTCGCGAGTTCGCTCACGGTCGCGCTGACGCAGGGCTACATGGTCGGGCGTTTCATGGTGGGTTTCCAGGCGGGCGCGGCGAGCGTGGCGTTCGCGGCGTCCTTCGGCGCGCTCGTCGTGGCCGGCTACGTGCTGATGGGCGCGGCGTGGCTGATCCACAAGATCGAGGGCGCGCTGCAACTGCGCGCGGTGAGCTGGGCGCGGCGGGCGATCTGGACGATGGCGTTCGGCGCGATCGTCAGCAGCGTGGCGGCGGTGTTCGTGGATACACGGCTCTACGAGCGGATGTTCGTGTTTCCGGAGCTGGCGCTGGTGATCGCGCTGCCGGTGGCGTCGGTCGCCTTGACGCTGATCCTGCACTTCCTGCTCGGCGTGCTGCCGTTGCCCGGCGACCGGCTCAACTGGATGCCGCTGGCGATCGCGGTGGTGATCTTCGTGTTGGGGTTCGTGGGGCTGGTTTACAGCTTCTATCCCTACATCATCCCCGGGCGGCTGCGCATCGCGGAGGCGGCCGCCGCGCCGGCGTCGCTGGCGGTGATCCTCGCAGGGACGGTGTTCGTGCTGCCGTTTTTGCTCGGCTACACGGTGCTGGCCTACCGCATCTTCCGCGGCAAGGCGACCGACCTGAGCTACGATTGAGCCGGCGCGGCGCTCAGGCGGCGCCGCAGCACTTCTTGTATTTCTTGCCGCTGCCGCAGGGGCAGGGGTCGTTGCGGCCGATCTTGGGCGTCTCGCGGCGGACGGTGACGCCGGGGCCGCCGACTTGGCCGGTGTAAACCCATTTGCCATCCTCGCGGCCGAAGAGCGCCTGCTCGAAATGCTCGTGTTCCTCGCCCTCGACCTTGAAGCGGGCGGTGAACTCCACGAGGCCGTGCTCGTCGCCCTCGCCGCCGAGATCCGTGCGGGAGATGGCGAGGCCCAGCCACTCGGATTGCTCGGACCATTTCTTCGCGGACGCGGCGTCGAAGTCTTTGCGCTGTTCCGCGCTCAACGTGCGTTCGAGGTGCGCGAGGTCGTGCTTCACGTGCGCGGTGTAACGCGAGCGCATCAGCGCCTCCGCCGTCGGGGCGGGCGCGCCGGCCAAAATCGGACCGCAGCAGGCATCGAACTCTTTTCCGGAACCACAGGGGCAAAGACTCATGGCAGGGAATTCCGGCGAGCCGGGCGAGGTTCGCAACCCGAATTCGGGGGCGAGGGGCCGGAAATAGCGCGGCTGGCGACCCGGCCGGCGCGGGCGATTTCGCGCATTTTGCGCTTTTTGCCGTCCGGGATTTGCGCGAACGTGCCGGCGCATGTCCGCGTCATCCTCCGAGCCCATCCGCTATTTCCACCGCGCCAAGCAGGTGATCGAGACCGAGGCCGTCTATGGCGAGAAATGGCTGCGCTGGACCTACGGCACCGCGCCGGGCCGCGCGGCGCTGGAGCTGCTGGTGAAACGGGCGTGGCTCTCGCGCTATTACGGCTGGCAGATGACGCGCCGCAGCAGCGGGCGGCACGTGATTCCCTTCATCGTCGACTACAACCTCGACGTGGACGAGTTCGCGAAGAGCGCCTTCGCGTTCAATACGTTCAACGAGTTTTTCTATCGCGCGCTGAAGCCCGGCGCGCGGCCGATCGCGGCGGACGAGCGAATCGCGGTCCTGCCCGCGGATGGCCGGCATCTGGTGCTGCCGGACGTCGAGGCGGCGGATTCGTTCTACGCGAAGGGGCAGAAGTTCTCGCTCGCGAGCTTCCTCGGCGATGCGGCGCTGGCGGAGGAATTCGCCGGCGGCGCGATGCTCATCTCGCGGCTGTGCCCGGTGGATTACCACCGGTTCCACTTCCCGGTCGCGGGCACGCCGGCCGAGGCGAAGCTGCTCAACGGCTGGCTCTATTCCGTGTCGCCGATCGCGCTGCGGCAGAACCTGAATTACCTGTGGGAAAACAAGCGCATGGTGACGTGCGTCGACTCGCCGCAGTTCGGCCGCGTGGCCGTGTGCGAAATCGGCGCCACGATGGTCGGCAGCATCATGCAGAACTACGTGCCGGGTCGCGCGGTGGAGAAGGGCGCGGAGAAAGGGCTCTTCAAGTTCGGCGGCTCCTGCGTGATCACGCTGTTCCAGAAAAACCGCATCCGTTTCGACGCCGACCTGCTCACGCACAGCGCCAACCAGCTCGAGGTTTACGCGCGCATGGGCGAGCGCCTCGGCGAAGCGATCGGCTGACGCGGGTGCATGTGTGACGTGGCGCGGTGCGGCCACATGCGTGGGCGCGGTCGCGCCGTGTGGCGCGGAGCAGCGTGCGCACGCAGGCGGCGTGAAAAATGTCACCTTTGTGCCGGTGCGGTGACGCGCCGGTGAAGATTGCGTGGCGACGGCGCTTCGCGTTTGCGGAGGCGCGGCGCGCGCTGGTTGGAGTGGCGCGCGCGTGCCGGCGGCCAACGTCCCGGCGGGTGCGCTCACTCCATGTCCTCGCGTTTTCGTCTCCTCCTCGTCCTCTCGCTTTTCGGTCTCGGCCTCGTCGGTCGCGTCCTCGCTGCCGGTGTCGTCTCCGGTCAGGTTTACGATGCCGGCACGGGCTCGCCGTTGCTCGGAGCCACGGTGCGCGTGGCCGGCACGGAGGAGTCCGCCGTGACGGACCTCACGGGCCGCTTCCTCATCGGCGCGCTGCCGCCGGGCGCGGTGCAGCTGGAGTTCGCGAAGGACGGCTTCCAGCCCGCGCAGTTGCGCGACGTGGCGGTCGAGTCCGGTCGCACGGCCTATGTGACAATGCAGTTGCACCGGGTGCGCGACGACGTGGTGCGGATGGAAAAATTCGAGGTGAAATCGAGCATCGCGGAGAATTCCGCGGCCGGCGTGCTGGCGTTGCGCCGGCGCACGGAGGTGCCGATCGATGCGGTGAGCCCGGAGATGCTGGCGAAATTCGCCGCGAGCGACGCCGCCGAGGCGCTCATCCGGCTTCCCGGCGTCTCGCTCGCCGGCGGCGAGTTCGCCGTCGTGCGCGGCCTGAGCGACCGTTACGGCAACACGCTGCTCAACCGGCTCAAGCTCCCGAGTCCCGACCCGGAGAAGCAGGCGGTGCAGCTCGACCTGTTCCCCGCCAAGCTTCTCGACACCATCGTGGTCAGCAAGGCCTTCATGCCGGAGATGTGGGGCGACACGTCCGGCGGCAGCGTGGATCTGAACACGCGTTTCATCCCCGACCAGCGCGAGATCGAGCTGGCGCTCGGCCTCAAGTGGCACGACGGCGCCGGCCGCGGCTCCGTGCCGGATTACGCGACGCGCGGCAACCGGGACCGCTACGCGAGCGGCGAGGGCGACCGGCCGGTGCGCGGCGAGCGGGCGGCGTTCCAGGTCGTGCCCGGCCGCAGCAACCCCGAGCCCGGACAGAAGGCGAGTTTCGTCTATGGCGACCGTTTCGAGCTCGCTGGCCGCACCGTCGGCGTTCTCGCCGCGCTGACCTACGACCACGGCGTGACGCTTGAGCGCGGGAGCAAGACCGCGCTCACCTCGCGCAACCGCCAGCCCGCGCGGCCGTTCCCGCCGCCGCCGCGCCCGGCCCAGCCGAGCACGATGGAGCAGGGAATCCTGTTGCCCGCCTCCGATTTCGGCTCGGGCCATTACACGCAGGGCGAATACGAGACCACGCTCGGCGCGCTCGCGAGCATCGGCGTGACGCTGACGCCCGAACACCAGCTCGGGTTCACCGCACTCGTCTCGCGCAGCGGCATCGACGTCGTGGAGTCGCAGCAATTCGACCCGGTGGTGAACATCTCGGAGCTCGCCGATTACAGTTGGATGCGCGACGTCACCTATTACCGCCAGCGCCACCTCACCGCTTTCCAGGTGCGCGGCGAGCATGTGTTCCCGCTCGGCAGCCGCGAGTTGAAGGCCAGTTGGTCTGCCCAGCGCGCGAAGACTTACCAGAAGGAGCCGCACTACACCGAGGCCACCTACGCGCAGCAACTCGGCACGGCCGGCGAGACGACGCCCGGCACCTACCTGTTGCCCGCCACCAACGTCGCGCCCGAGCCGCTCGTGCGCACGTGGAGCGACACGCTGGAGCGACAGGACATCGCGCGCGCGGACTTCGCGCTGCCTTTCCGCGGCCTCGGCCGCGAGGATTCCACGCTCCGCATCGGCGCCGCGCGCGAAGCCTCCGACCGCGCCAACGACGGCCAAGCCTCCGTCTATGCGCCGCCTTCCGGCGCCAGTTTCCTCTCGTCGACCGCGCAGGGGCTCTACGACCGCCTGCTCGTCGAGGCCGGATCGAACGACGGCCTCTCCTCCTCGCGCGGCCGCCGCGAGATCGACGCACTCTACGCGTCCGCCGTGCTCGAATTGCCCTGGGCGCTCAAGCTCGCCGGTGGCTTCCGTTGGGAGACGTTCCAGATGAGCTCCGACGGCCTCGGCCAGTTCGGCAACGAGACCGCGGCCAACATCTACCAGCAGGCCGGCGTGCAGCCGATCCTCGGCACCACGCCCGACCGCCTCGCCACGCGCCTCGACCGCGACGACGCGCTGCCCGCGCTCGGGCTCACGTGGAACCCGCACCGCCGCGTCTATCTGCGGCTCAATTACTCCACGACGCGCGCCCGCCCGTCGTTCCGCGAGGTCGGCGCGTATTTCTCGCAGAGCATCGACACCGGCAACCTCGTGCTCGGCAATCCCGCGCTCGAGCCCAGCGAGGTGAAAAATTACGACGTGCGCGCCGAGTGGTTCTTCGGTCGCGGCGCCAACGACCTGCTCGCGGTCAGTGTTTTCCGGAAGGACATCGCGCGCCCGATTGAGAAGCTCCTCTTCGAGAACGCCACGCTCGGCCGCTTCGAGAGCTGGGCCAACAACCCCGGCGACGCCACGCTCGAGGGCTGGGAGATCGAGGTGCGCAAGAGCCTCGGCTTCCTCGGCCGCTTCTTCGACTCGACGACCCTCGGCGGCAATTTCACCCGCATCGACGCCGAGGTGCCGCTGCATCCCACCACGATCGCGCAGCTGCGCAACGTCGTCTATCTCGACCCGGCGCTGCTGCCGGTGTCGCGCCCGCTCTTCGACCAGCCGCGCTGGCTCGTCAACGCCGACCTCACCTACCGCCAGGTGAAGTGGGGCACGGAGCTGACGCTCGCCTACTACGCGATCAGCGACGTGCTCACGCTGCCCGGCTCGGGCTACCCGCCGGAGTTCGATCTCTACGAGCGCGGCTACGACCGCTACGACCTCGCGCTCTCGCAGCGCTTCGGCGAGGCGTGGACGCTCAAGTTCTCCGCCAAGAACCTCGTCAACCCCGCGCGCGGGCTCATCTACGATCCGGCCGCGACCGTGCAGACTTACGAGCGCACGCATTACCGCGCCGGCCGCGATTTCTCGCTCACGCTCACGCGGCGTTTCTGAGCGGCGCCCGTCCCGCATGCGGCGCGCGGCGCGGGATGTCGTTCACTCTCACTCGGGCCGGTCCTGCGACCGGCCTTTTTCGTTTTCGGTCGCGGCACACGCCGCACGCGCGCGCCGCGTGAGCACGTCGGCGTGAGCACCGCTTCATCCGCGCGCGGCGCAATGTTACGGCCGGTCCGCTTCGTCACGCAATCGTCAGGGTTTCGTCACGCAGCACGCACCGTTTTGTCACACACGGCTGGCAAGCTGGCGGCCTGAACCTGAGTCCTCGGACACCACGCCAACCCTGCATCGCATGAAAAAGACCTTGATCCAACTGGCCGCCCTGACGGCCCTCCTCGCCGCCTCCGCGCAGGCGGCCATCGTCGAAGTCGCCGGCGGCGACATCACGACCAACACCACCTGGACCGCGTCCAACGAATACGTGCTCAATGGCATCGTCTTCGTGAAGAATGCCACGCTCACCATCGAGCCCGGCACCATCATCCGCGGCCAGCCGCGCACCAACAGCAGCACCTACAACCCCGGCACGCTCGTCATCACGAAGTCCGGCAAGATCAACGCCGTCGGCACCGCCGCCAATCCCATCATCTTCACCACCGCCGCCGTGAACGACGGCACCGGCCGCCCGCTCGACGCCAACGCCGACAACATCGCCGACCGCTGGACCGTCGGCGCGACCTTCCTCGACGCCAATCCCAAGACCGCGCCGCTCGCGCCCACCTACGTGAAGCAGACCGGCGACCTCGTCCCCGGTGCCGTGAGCTCCAACGTCCCGATGGCCGGCCTCGCCGGCGGCATCATCGTGCTCGGCGAGGCGCCCACGAACCGCGACAACACCGTCGCGCTCGGCGGCGGCTTCTACGCCGAGGGCGAGGCCTACATCGAGGGCCTGCCCGAGACCGACGCCACCTCCTACGGCGGCATCTATCCGTTCCACAGCTCCGGCAAGCTCGCCTACGTCTCCATCCGCCACGGCGGCAACAATCTCTCCTCCAACAACGAGATCAACGGTCTCACCCTCGCCGGCGTCGGCGCGGGCACGCTCGTCGAGTTCATCGACGTCTATTGCAACCTCGACGACGGCGTGGAGATCTTCGGCGGCACGGTCAACGTCCGCTACCTCAACATCAACTTCGTCGAGGACGACGGCTTCGACGTCGACCAGGGCTGGACCGGTGGCGCGCAGTTCCTCTTCGTGCTCCAGCACTCCGCCTTCGGCGACGCGCTCGTCGAGGCCGATGGCCATGACGAGGACCCGACCAACGGCAGCAGCGGTGCCAGCCGCATGACGGCCAACGGCCGCCCCTTCCAGTATTGCGTCATCAGCAACCTCACCGGCGTCGGTCGCGCCGCCCTCGGCGGCACCGCCGGCAACGGCATTCGCATGCGCGCCGGCTTCGGCGGCGAAATCCTCAACAGCGTCGTCGTCGGCTGCAATCAGTCCTTCCGCATCGACGCCGCCACCGGCTCCGAGACTGACGGCTTCGACGCCCGCACCCGCGCCCTCACCGGCGAGATCGTGCTCCGTTACAACACCGCCAACGGCAACACCGCCAACACGCTCTCGTTCACCAAGTCCACCGGCTCCGTCACCGGCACCTTCGACACGACCACGAGCGGCTGGAACAACAGCGTCGCCAGCCCCGGCTTCAAGGCGTGGAACCTCGCCGCCGCCAACGGCGTGAATCCCGTCGCCCTCCAGACCGGCCAGGGTGGCAGCCCGGCCAGCCTCACGCCCGTCGCGTCGCTGCCCAACAGCCCGTTCTTCGCGACCGTCACCTACCGCGGCGCCTTCCCGTCCGTGAAGACCAGCGACCTCTGGACCACCGGCTGGACCGCCCTCAACAAGCGCGGCGTCCTCGTCACGCGCGGCAACCAGTAAGCCCTCCCGCCCCCTGTCGTAACCATGAAAAACAAACTCCTCCCCACGCTGGTCCTCCTCGCCGCGCCGGTCCTCGCCCACGCGCAGGTCCAGCTCGTCGCCGGTTGGGACTTCGCCCAGTTCACGTTCGAGGGCTTCGCGTTCACGCAGAACGACTCGAGCTTCGTCAACGCCACCAGCATCCCGGCGAACTACTCGTCGGTCGGCGCCTTCAATCCGGTGAGCACGCACTACGGTGACAACTCGCCGATCAACGCCGGCACGGGCTCGATCGGCTGGTCGCTCGCCGATGCCGACGCCAACCTCGTCTACGCCATCTCCAATCTGCGCGACTCGACGCAGAACCGCGGTATGGCCGACTTCCCCGGCACGCTGATGAGCAACTCGTTCGCCGATCCGCTCTCGCTCGGGCTCGGTTTCGCCGGCATGTCCGGCAAATCGTTCACGGTGACGACGAATCTGGCCGGCTTCGCCGACTTCGACCCGGCGCTCAACGGCAACGTGGCGAACTTCTCGTTCTCCGCGGCGGCCGACAGCGCGGTCTCGATCGAGTGGTTCTACAACAGCGCCTCGATCGGCACCACGACCATCGCCGGCGGCAACACGCATACCGCCTACACGCTCGACCTGCCGTCCACGTTCTACGGCCAGGAATCGACGCTCGTCGGTGTGATCTCCAGCGACGTCGTGTTCATGCTCGATAACGTGCAGGTCAACGGCGTCTCGGCCATCCCGGAGCCCTCCACCTACGCGCTGCTCGCCGGCGCCGCCGCGCTGGCGCTCGCCGCCTACCGCCGCCGCCAAGCCCGCGCCTGAGCGGGCAGGGAAGAGCTCCGCGCCATTCTTCCGGTTACGTCCAGCCGTCGGGCCCTCGGGTCCGGCGGCTGTTTTTTGGGTGCCGGAGCCGGGCGCAAACGGCACTTGCTTCGCCGAAGTCGCTTTCGCCATGCTCCCGCCGCAATCGCGCTCGCTCGGGTGATGGAATGGCAGACATGCGGGTCTTAGAAGCCCGTGCCGCAAGGCGTGTGGGTTCGAGTCCCACCCCGAGCACCAAATTTGGGGATTCGAGGCGCTTTCGCCTGTCGCGCGGAGGAGCTGGAGGCGGGCAAAATCGCGGGGCTCCGCCGGCCGGGGAATCATGGTTTGCGGGCACCGGGGCCTAGTCGGGAAATGGGTATTAGGGCAGGGCACTGTGCGTTGCCCGGGGCGCCGCGGGCGGGAGACGTGGATGAGTGACTTATTTATAAATCGTTATTCTACAGATTCTAATGACAGAATGTGTCAGCCGGAAGACATAAGTTTGGGTTAAGGCGGGGTGGGGGAACACTGTCCTAACCGAGGGTGCGCCGTATTTCCCCATTGCGGGGGCATGGAAGCGGCTCAGTGCTGGAAACCTTTACCCGTGAACTCGACACCACTCAAAGAATCACCCGAAGGCCATTGGCGGGCCATTCTTCCCGTCCTGCTGGCGCTGACTGTGTTTGTGGCTTCGAGCCGACCGATTCCCGGCGAATTCGGCTCGATCATGGCGCAGTGGGACAAGGTCGTGCATTTCTTCGTCTACGGCGTCATGGCGCTGCTGATCGCCCGCCTTCGGTTCGTGCAGGAACGCCTGCCGCTCGGGGCGATGTCGTCGATCCTGATGGTGGCGGCGTTCGGTATCACGGACGAGTTGCACCAGGCGTTCACGCCGGGGCGGTTTTGCAGCCTCGATGACTGGCTCGCGGATGTGCTCGGCGCGGTGACCTTTGTCACGGCCTATGTGCACTGGACCGCGTATCGCCGCTGGCTGGAACACCGCGTCGTGGTGCGCGAGGGCTCGAAATTTCGCATCGATCTGCCGCCCGTGCCGATGCCGGGCTTGAGCTAAGGCGCCGTATGGCGCGCGGTGGCGCGGAACTGCGTCACCGCGGAGGATGAGGCTTGTCAGGTCGCTCCGCCGACCGCATCAACCGCGCGGTCACCTTAATCGTGAGCGAACCGGATACCGAACGATCCCGTTGGTTCGTCGAGGAAGTGCATGCGCACGATTCCTCGCTGCGCGCGTATCTGCGCGGCTCTTTCCCGACGGTGCGGGATGTCGACGATGTCGTGCAGGAGTCCTACGTGCGGGTCTGGAAAGCGAAGACCGCCGAGCCGATCCGCTCCGCGCGGGCGTTCCTCTTCCGCGTGGCCCGGCATCTGGCGTTGGACTGGCTGCGCCACGACCGCGTGTCGCCGATCGACGCGGTAACTGATTTGTCAGCCTTGCCCGTCGTAGATAACAGGACGGGTGTCGCCGAGGCGGCGAGCATCGCGGAAGAGACCGCGCTGCTCGTGACTGCGATCGACGCCCTGCCACCGCGTTGCCGTGAAATCGTCATCCTTCGCAAGCTCCGGGGTCTGCCGCAGAAAGAAATCGCGGCCCGGCTCGGCCTGTCCGAACAGACCGTGCAGGTGCAGATCGCCCGGGGCGTGAAGAAATGCGAAGAATTCCTCCGCCGTCGTGGCGTGAAACGATGACTCCCCGCCGCTCCTCCGTCGCCATCGCCCCAGCCGTGCGCACGCGCGCGGCCGAGTGGGTCGCGCGGCTCGATGCCGGCCTCTCCGAGGCCGAGCAGGCGGAGCTGGCCCGCTGGGTCGGAGCCGACGCCAGCCATGCCGCGGCGCTGGCGCAGCTTTCCGCCGCGTGGCGCCGGCTCGATGGCCCGCAGGTCCACGGCGCGGCCCCGGCGGCCGAGGCGGCGCTGGCCCGGCGCGCGCACCGACGCCACGTGCGCCGCACGATGCTTTCCGGTCTGGCCGCCTGCCTGATGCTCGTCACGGCCGGCTGGTGGTGGCGCAGCGGCCCGGCTCCGGCGACGGTCGTGCCCGCCGCGGCACCGGCCAGCATCGCGGCGGCGCCCAGCCGGGTGCAGACGTTGCCCGATGGCTCTGTCGTCGACTTGCTCGAGGAGGCGGAGATTGCCGTCGAGTTCACCGCCGAGCTTCGCCGGGTGCGGTTGTTGCGCGGCGAGGCGCATTTTGCCGTCACGAAGGACCGGCGGCGGCCCTTCATCGTCGATGCGAACGGCCTCGAGGTCCGTGCCGTCGGCACGGCGTTCGCGGTGCGGCTGGCGCCGACCGAGGTCGAGGTGCTCGTGACCGAGGGTCGCGTGGCCGTCGGCCGGCCCGAAGGGTCGGCCAACTCGGCGGACCTGATTGCGCCCGACGGCTCCGTGCCCGTCGTGCCCGCGGGCAGCCGCGTGCTGGTGCGGTTGAATGTCGGAGCCGAGCCGCTCGCGCCGGAGATCAAGCCGGTCAGCGTGGCCGAGTTGGGCGAGCGGCTCGCGTGGCGGGTGGTGCGCCTGGATTTCTCGGGCACGCGCCTGGCGGATGCGGTCGCGCAGGTGAACCGCCACAACCGCGAGCAACTGCGCATCGCGGACGATTCCCTGGCCGACCTGCGCGTCAGCGGCCTCGTGATCGCGGACAAGGTCGAGGATTTCGTGCGGCTGCTCGAGCTTTCGGGCGTGAGCGTGGAGCGGCGGGAGACGGGCGAGATCCTGTTGCGGCGCGCGCCGTGACACACGGGCGCGGCGGTGCCGCCACATTGTTGTAACTGATTTCGCGCGCTGGCGCGTCGTCCTTGTTGAGCCGGCCGGGCCCCTTCGGGCCGTCTCACCTGACCTAACACACCGAACATGATGAACCGCGTCACCTCGCGTCCACCGAGCCGGGCCTTGCGCCTGCTCGCCACCGTCACCCTTGCCGGCTTGCTTGCCGCCGTCGCTTTTGCGGCGGAGGCGGTGCGCCGTTTCGACCTGCCCGCCGACGAGGCGGAGCGGGCATTGAAGCGTTTTTCCGAGCAGGCCGGCCAGCAGGTCCTGTTTCCCACCGAGGTCGTGCAGGGCGTGCGCACGAACGTCGTGCGCGGCGAACTTGAGATCGGTCCCGCGCTCCAGCAGTTGCTGGAAGGCACCGGGCTGACCGCGGTGCGCGACGAGGGCACGGGGTCGTTCACCGTGCGCCGCGTGGCGCCCGCGGTCCAAGAGTCGGGCAGCTTGGAACGCGGCCCCGACGGCGTGGTCCGCTTGGCCAACTTGGAGGTCTCGACCTCGCGCATCAACGGCTTGGCCAACCAGACGGTCTTCCGCACCGACGAGGCCGGCGCGCTGGCCTATGACGTCATCAGCCGCGTCGACATCGAGCGCATGGGTGTGACGTCCATCGAGGAGCTGTTCCGCATGGTCGGCCAGACGAGCGACTACGGCAGCCAGTCCCTGCAGGGCTCGGCGATGAACCCCGCCTTCGCCGGCGGCGCCACCTACCAGAACTCCGAGGTGAAGCTCCGCGGCTTCTCCTCGCTGCAGACCACGATCCTCGTCAACGGCCGCCGCCTCCAGCGCGGCAACCTCACCGCCGGACCCGATCTCAATCGCATCCCGACCGCCGCGATCGAGCGCATCGAGATCCTGCCGTCCTCGGCCTCCGCCATCTACGGTGGCGGGGCGATCGGCGGCGCCATCAACATCATCCTCCGCCGCGATTACACCGGTCGCGACCTGACGGTCAGCGCCGGCACGAGCACGGACGGCGGCGCCGAGCGTTACCAGCTGACCTACTTCGAGGGCCGCACGCTCAACGACGGCAAGACGCAGTTCTCCTTCACCGTCGATTACCAGCACAGCGCCCCGCTCTACAACAACCAGCGCAACTACCTCGACAACCTCCTCGCACGCTATCCGGCCAACACCACGGCGACCGTCAACGGCCGCTCCGCCTACGAGGTCTACATTCTGCAAGCCTTCAACGGCATGCCCGGCACCATTCTTGTCAACTCCACCACGGGCACCCTGCCGATTCCTGGCGTCACCGGCGCCCGCTACGCCGCCATCCCGGCGAACCAGGACGGCACCGCGCTCACGCCCGCCTCGTTCGTCGCCGGCGCGGGCCGCGCGAATCTCGGCGAGCGCTACAACCGCTCCATCATCTACCGCCCCGAGGATCGCTACTCGTTCAGCTCGCAGCTCGAACACGAGTTCGTGAAGGACAAACTCTCCATGTATGCCGAGGCGGGCGTCACCTACTTCCGCTCGGAGTATAGCTTCCCGATGAACCTCGCGACGCTGAGCCTCTCCGCGACGGACCCGCTGAATCCCTTCCGCAACAACGTCACGCCCGGCTTCGTCGGCGTCCCTGTCACCGTCTATTACGATCCCGTCGACCTGCCCGATCCGTCGCTCTTCCAGGAGCGCCAGGGCGCGCGGGCGCTGCTCGGCTTCAAGGGCCGGCTCAACGACAAGTGGGAATGGTCGCTCGACGGCACCGGCGAATACGGCCGCAGCCACTCGACCGGCATCAACACCAACCAGAACCTCAACACCTTCGTCAGCAGCACCGCCGTCGGCACGCTCACGCAAGCCCAGCGTCGCGCACTCTACAACCCGCTCGCCGACCACACCGTCTTCCCGCGTGGTGACGTCATGGCCGACTATCTCGAATACCGCCGCGAATACACCTACTACAACGGTCTCTCGCAGGTGAATTTCCGCGCCGTCGGCGAGATCTTCGATCTTCCTGCCGGCCCGCTCGTCGTCTCGCGCGGGCGCCGAGGTCATCTGGAGCAAGTATCGCACGAACGCCACCGTCCGTGTCAGCGACGCCATCCGCGCCGCCATTCCCACGGGCATCATCGGGCCGAGCGACAGCACCGCCAACCAGAGTCGCCGCACGGAATCCGTTTTCCTCGAGAGCGTGGTGCCGCTCGTCGGCTCGAAGTGGCGCCCGATCCCCATCGAGTCCGCCGAGCTCAACGCCGGTCTGCGCTGGGAAAACACCGACGACTCCACCAGCGCCACCAGCCCGGTCGTCGCGCTGCGCGTGGCGCCGACCAAGGACGTCGCCTTCCGCGTGTCGTATGCCGAGGGCTTCTTTCCGCCCGACCAATCCAACTACGAGAGCCCGCGCGTGAACCCCGCAGCCATCACGCCCTTCACCGATCCGGCGCGCGGCAACCTGCTCTACAATTACGTGCACGAGGAAATCTCCGGCGGTAATCCCGACCTGAAGCCCGAGCTCTCCACTTCGTGGAACTACGGCATCATCCTCACGCCGCGCGTCCTGCCCGGTCTCACGCTCACCTTGGATTTCTGGGAGATCGAGAAGATCGACGCCATCCTCATCCCCTCCGGTCCGTCCGCCATCCTCGCCTCGCCCGATTCCTATCCCGGTCGCGTCATCCGTGACACGCCCTCGGCGACCGACATCACCAACGGCTGGCTCGGGCCCGTGCTCTCGATCGACTACCGTCCGGTCAACGTCGGTTTCACCAAGACCTCGGGTGTCGATGCCAAGGTCCGCTACACGCACGAACTCGGCGCCCGCAACAGGCTGACCGCGCTCGCGTCGCTCACGTGGACCGACTCGTTCCGCGACCAGATTCTTCCGGTCAACCCCATCGTCGAGCGCGTCGGCACCACCGGCACCACCGCCAGCAGCCCGCTCGAGTGGCGCGGCAATGGCTCCGTGTTCTGGGAATACGGCCAGTGGACCAGCGGCGTCACCGTCACCTACATCGATTCCTACAGCACGCCGACCACCACGCCCACGACCGTCTATCCGACGGCCAACGGCCTCGACGGCAGCCACATCTCGTCGGCCACGCTCTGGGACATGCAGGTGAGCTACGAAATCCCCGCCGGCCGCGGCAAGGACGGCTGGCAGCGCTGGTTCGACAACACGAAGTGGACCCTCAGCGTCCGCAACATCTTCAACAAGGAGCCGTCGTTCCGCACCGACGTCTACAGCCCCTACAGCCGCTTCGAAGATCCGCGCCAGCGCTACGTCACGCTGTCGGTCAAGAAGAGCCTGTAATCCCTCCACCTCTCCCGGGCGGCGGCAGGTCCGCCGGTCGCCGCCCGGTCTTCTTTTCCCCATGTTGATCCGCATCCTCTGCACCCTGCTGCTGTGTTCCAGCAGCGCCCGCCTGCTCGCCCAGGAGGCGCGTCCCGTGCTTGATCCCGTCGCCACCGCGATCTGGTCCGAGCACGCGCGCGGCATGGGCGACCGCAGCGACGGCCGCGCCGGCGTCGACTTCAACCTCGTCACCGGCAAGGCGCTCGAATTCTTCGAGAAGTTCCCCGAGGAGCGCCGCGTGGGCGGCATCCTTTTCAACCTCGCCAGCTTCGGCGGCTGGATGGAGGGCGATGAGCGCACCGACGCGCTGCGCGCCGGGTGGCAGCAGCACCTGCGTCGCGCGATGGCCGACGCGCTGCAGAACAAAACCTGGCCCGACAACGTCTGGGCCGGTCTGCACTGGGTCGCGGCGAAGAACGAGATCGCCATCCAGGTCGCCGCCGGCGGCAAGCCCGATCTCGCCGCGCTGCGCGCGCGCATCGACACCATCACCGCGCGCGTGCCCGCTTCGTCCTACCGCACGTTCCTCGAACAGGAATACGTGCGCTGGCTCGAGCAGCTCCAGCCCGAGGCTGTCGCCGCGCATTTGACCAAACTCGCCGGCAGCGACGTGGAGGACCTGGCGAAGTATGGCCAGGGTCAGCTCGCGATCCACCAACTCAAGACGACGCCGATGGAGCTTCGCTTCACCGCGCTCGACGGCACGACCGTCGACCTCGCCGATTACCGCGGCAAGGTGGTGCTGGTCGATTGCTGGGCCACGTGGTGCGTGCCCTGCGTCAAGGAACTGCCCGCCATCAAGGCCGCTCTCGCCAAGTGGGGCGACAAGGGTTTCGCCGTCGTGGGCATCTCCTTCGACCGCATCGGCGACAAGGAGAAGCTGATCAAGTTCGTCGCCGACGAGCAGCTGAATTGGCCGCACTGGTTCAACGAGTCGGGCGGCAAGAATCCCTTCGGCCTGAAATACAACATCCGCAGCATCCCGGCGACCTTCCTGCTCGGCAAGGACGGGCTGCTCGTCACGACCGAGACGCACGGCCCCAAGCTCGAAGCCGCGCTCCAGCGCCTGCTCGGGGAGTAGGCGGCGGTTGCCCGGCCGGCGCGAGCCAGGACGCTCCGCGCCGCGCGTTCTGCACCGAATGCGTGGCGGGGCGCCCTAGGCTGAAATCAGGCCGCGGAGGCGCGCGCCATGCCCCGCAGCAGCATTTCGCCGCCGGGGATCTGGCCGAAGAACGCGTCGCGTCTGGAGCGCGCCTCGTCCAGCGAGGCGGTCTTCAGCGAGACACGCACGCGCTGCTTGGTGAACGGATCCGGATAGAGCGTGTAGTGGATGAACCAGGTCCCGTTGTTGTTGTAGAGATGGTGATTCGGGCCGCCGGCATTGGCCGGGAGGCGGGTCGACAGCCGGGGGAATCCGGCATGAACCCGCGCGGCGGGCGCGGCAGCGGGGACGGTGGCGAGCAGGGACATGGTGTTGTTCATGGGAGAAAAACAAACAGGCCGCCCTGGATTGGGCGGCCTGTGTTTTGGAAAGGGATTTTAAGTCTTGGTGTGCTTAAAAAGGACTACAGGGCGCCCGGGAGAGTTCGCGAAATAGCTTTTTTCGTCGTGGCAAACCACGGCGTCGAATTAAGCGAAACGTTGGCGCGAACCTGAGTCATTGAATGGTGCGAGCGTGCAACGAGGATGGGCCCGCCGTCAATCGCGCGTTTCAGGGTATGACGCGAACCCCTGCCGGCCCTTGAACGCAGAAGCGTCAGGCTACACTGGCATGGCGTCGGGGTAGGGACCGAGAAATCTCTCGCCGTTAAAGTGGATCAAATGCTCCGAGTCCTCTGCGATCCAAACTTCGGATTCCCATGCGATTTGAGAGACGAATGCCTGCATCGACCGGCGCGACTCGAACGCGGTGACGAATACGAGGCCTGCTGAGCTGCCGGCAAAGAGTTCCTTGAGTTCCTTGCGACGCTTGCCGTCCACAGGTCCGGCGCTTGTCACGGCTTCGATCAAAAGGAGCCAGTTTTTGGCCGTATGATGAACAATCACATCCGGGATTTTGGCGGCCGGGGAGAGCGAAAGGCCGAGCGCTTTGAAGGCGTTTGCGTCGAGAAGGCTGAATTTGTTCTCGGTGTCGCCGATGTAGAGCACGCGTCCTCCCGGTGTGAAGATCGCGCAGAAGTCCTCGATGATCGCCTTGATGAGTGGATTTTGTCCGCCCGGAGACAAGGTGACGCTGTCGCCATTTGGCAGTTTAACCGGAACCCGGAGCGCGGCGCGCCTGCGCTGGAGTTCGTCACGCAGACTGGCGCGACTGCGGAGATAGGTGGCGAGCTTGGGGCCCCAGGTTTTCGTGCCATGGCTCCGGAACAACTCGAGAGCATGCGCTTCGATCTGATAAACAGTCTTGCCGCTGTTTGTCGGGCGCGTCGGATTGTCGGGATTGCGCAGGAGGAGGCCGGATTCGACAAAGAATTTCACGGCGTCGTCGCGAATTGTCTCCCGGGTGTTGGGCGCGTAGCGAACACCGTAGTTCGCTGCTACAAACTCGATGATCGGAGTCACGCCTCGCAACGGGGCTTGAGCGGCCGACCACTGCGCGGTGGGCGCAAGGTCGAGCAATGCGAGCAAAGTATGGGCTGCGGTTTCGTTTCTCTGGCGCGGACCGAATTGCAGGTCGGTGAGGGCGGCGATGGCCTCTTTTATCCGTCGTTTGCGCGCAGATAGGGAGCGGCTGCTATGGGTGGGCATGGAGTAGCGTGGCGAGTAATTGATCGATTTCGTTTTGCCGGGTGAGTGGCTTGATTTGCGTCCTGCCGAGCGCACGCAGGTCAGCAAGATTGGGATAGGCGAGGGAGCGGAGGTCGGTGGCGTTGACCTGAGTATGCCCGCTGAAGCGGCGGAAATACTGATCGACCAGCGTGGAGTTGAGGTAGAGCTGGAGACCGAGCGCGAGCTCGCGATCCAAGCCCTGTCCGTCAGCGTGGAAATAGTTCAGGTGATTCTCGAATCCCACCCGGTCGCCCGGCACGGATGCCGGGTCGAAGAGGCAGGCGACCACCCGACGAGGTTCCTCTTTGGAAGTGAATCGCTTCGTCAGCACGTAAAGTCCACCGGGGACGAGCCACGGACGGGTAACATCGCTGTCCATGATCGCGTTTGGTTTGCGCGAATCCTGCCGCGGCCAGTGGACGCAGCCGTCCTTGAAGTGCGCCGGGTAAATCAGGGGCACCGTGCCGTGCTCCGGAGTGGGGCGCAGTGCGGATTTCAGTCGGTAATCGACCACGCGCCCGGTGGAAACGGTCAGCCCCAGACCGGCGAGGGTGGCGGTGAATCCTGCGAGCGCCTGCCGTGCCTCGGTTTGTCGCGGAGCGGATGGAATGTGGATGAACAGGTTTGGGTCGTCCGCATGCACGATCTGTCCGAACGGGACCTCAACCGAGGTGATGTGGGCTCCTGCTTCTCCGCTGCTGCATGAGATGGTGACGTGAGGAGGCTGTGCCCTTCCCTTTCGGGCGTGGAAGATGATGTTTTCCTGCAACACACGGTCTTCCCGAAAGGCTGCCTTGCGGGATTCGAAAAGGTGCAGGCGATGCAGTTCCAGCGTGCGCAGGAAATCCTCGCGGAATGGCCGAAAATAGGGGCCATTGCAAAAGCTGCGCGGCGTGATCGCGACCAATTGTCCGCCGGGGGCCAAGGCCCGCTGGGTCAGCGCGATGAATCCAGTGTAGAGATTGCTGGTCTCGATCCCCACGCGCCGCAACGCTCTCCGGGAAGAGGAATTGGCGGCAATCTTGCGATAGGGCGGGTTGGCTATCGCCGCATCGAATGCGGGCGGCACATCGCCGAACAGTCCGCCCTCAAGACTTGCGCCCATGGTTTCAATATAATCGGCGTGATGAATGGTTGCGTCGAAGTCGATTCCGGCGGCGGTGCATGCCTGCGCGCATTCTTCCAACGTCTTTTCCAGCGCCTCCAAAATTTCGCGGTCCAATTCGTAAAGGGTGACATGCAGCGTGCTGATTTCACGCGAGCGTGCACAACAATGATGGACGAACGCCCGCGTCAGGCTGCCCGCACCGGCCCCGGCGTCGAGCAATCGGACGTGTCTCGGAAGAGGTCCGAACATCGAAGCCATGAACTCCGCCAATGGCCCCGGCGTGAGGAACTGCCCGAGCTGTTCCCTGCGCTCACGGGTGTGAGGTTGGCTGGTGGCGATCATCGGCGAACTCAGGGTGAATCGGCAGGTCGCGCTCTGGCGAATAGAAATCCCACCAAGACCACGGCGGAAGGAGATTTCTCACCAGCCATTCACGCGCGTCCACTCGGCGAGGACCTCGCGGGTGCCGTTGACGACGAAGTAGCGGTCATGCGCGGCGGCGGTGGGGCAGGCGTGGTTGGGCAGGATGCGCACGCGGTCGCCGGGGCGGAAGCGCTCCGCGGGCAGCGGAGTCGGGCTCATGACCAGACCGTGTTCCTGCCAGACTTTCTCCACGCGCAGGCCGGGCAACACCTCGCCGTCGAGATCGCAGACCAGGCCGTAGCCCACATCCCGGCCGTCGCCGAGCGCGGCGGTGGAGCGGTCCTTCGAGAGCGCGAAGGCGCCCGCGTCGATGAGGAATTCGTGCTGGCGCGCCGCGGGCCGGCCGATCACTTCCGCGAGCACGGACAGCGCGAGGTCGCCGATTTCGCACGCGCCGATGCCGGCTTGGTAGCAATCCCAGAACATATAGACGCCGGCGCGCACTTCCGTGATGCCGGTGAGATCGACGTCGGCGAGCGCGGTGGGACTCGAGCCGAGGCTGAGGATCTGGCTCGGAAAACCCGCCGCCTGCAGGCGCGCCGCGGCGAGACGGAGCGCATCGGTCTCGGCCTGCGCCGCGACGGTGAAGCCCGCGCGATCGCGCGCTGCGTAGGATTGTCCGCCGTGTGTGGCGACGCCAGCGAAGCCGGTCCCGAGCGCGCGGGCGATCGCGAGCAACTCGTCGCTCTGCGGGAGCACGCCGCCGCGTCGGTCGCCGCAATCGATCTCGATCACGGCGCGGAAGGGCAGTTCCTCACGGCGGGCGAAATCGTGCAGGGCCTGCGCCGACTCGACGTGGTCGACCAGCGTGAGCAGTCGCACGCCGCGCCGCAGCAACGCGCCGACCTGCGCGAGCTTTCCGGGGCCGAGGCCGACCGCGTAGAAGAGATCATTCCAGCCGTGGTGCGCGAAGTAGTCTGCCTCGCGCAGGGTCGACACCGTGAGCGCGCCCTCGGGCGGCGGCGCGGCGAGGTGGGCGATGTCGGCGGACTTGGCGGTCTTCAGGTGCGGTCGGAAGCCGACGCGGCGGATCGCCAGCGTGGCGGCCATGCGCGCGAGGTTGCGGGCCAACCGGCCGCGCTCGAGCACGAGGCAGGGCGTGGCGAGGCGATCGAGGTCGGAGACAGGGCGGGCGGGGAAGACGGAACTCATGGCGCGGACGCTCTCAGGTTTTCAACCACGGGACTTGGTCGAGGTCGACGTTGCCGCCGGTGAGGATGAGGCCTACGCGTCGGCCGCGCACCTCGACCTTGCCCGCGCGCACCGCGGCGAAGGGCACGGCGCTGGACGGCTCCACGACGAGCTTCAGCTTTTCCCAGAGCTCGCGCATGGCGGCAACGATCTCCGCCTCGGACACGGTCACGACATCGGCGACGTTTTCCAGAATGAGCGGGAAGGTCTTTTCGCCGACAAGATTGGTGCGCAGACCGTCGGCGATCGTGGGGGCGGAGGCGATGGCGATGCGCCGGCGGGCGCGGAAGGATTGCGCGACATCGTCCGCCAGCGCGGGCTCGACGCCGATCACGCGCAGCTCCGGGCGCAGGTGCCGGCCGGCGATCGCGCTGCCGGAGAGGAGGCCGCCGCCGCCGACGGGCGCGAGCAGGAGATCGAGCGCTGGTGCATCTTCGAAAAGTTCGACGGTCGCGGTGCCCTGGCCGGCCATGACATCGTAATCGTCGAAGGGATGGATCAGCCGCGCGCCGGTGGTGGCGACGATCGCGGTGCAGGCGGCTTCGCGGGCGGTGAGGTTCGGCTCGGAGAACACGATGCGACCGCCGAAGCCCTGCACGTTGTGGATCTTCGCCTGCGGTGCGTTGTGCGGCATGACGATGTGCGCCGGGATGCCGCGCCGCTGCGCCGCGCGGGCGATGGCGGCGCCGTGGTTGCCGGAGGAGTGCGTGACGACACCGAGTGCGGCCTGTTCCGGACTGAGCGCGAAGATGGCGTTGCAGGCGCCGCGCGTCTTGAAGGCGCCGGCCGCCTGGAGATTCTCGCACTTGAAGAAGAGCTGCGCGCCGCACTCGGCGTCGATGCCCTCGTGCACCAGCACGGGAGTCCGCGTGATGTGCGGCGCGATGCGGGCGCGGGCGGCGGTGATCTCGGCGAACGACAGCGACATGGGAAGAGCTGGGATTTGGCCACAAAGCGGCGCGGAGAGACACCAAAAATTACGGCGGAAGGCTTGTCCGCGCCTGCGGCGTTGACTCGCGCGCGCGGTGAATCACCTTCCGCGCGGTTTGAATCCCCCGCCTCCGGAACACGATCTGCCGTCGACGGCGCCCGATTGGGAAATCTGGCGGCCGCGCCTGCGCGTGCCCCTGTGGCTGCGGGACAACCCCGGCCTCGTCCTCTCGACGCTGTATCTGGCGCTCTCGGTCGTCGGGTTGTTCTACCAGTTTCTTTTCTTCCGCCGCTTCCAGCTCAACGTGCTCGAATTCAGTGACGCGACGGACTTCCTCATGGTCGTCGTGCGCGAGCCGTTGACGGTGGCGATGGCTTCGCTCGGGCTGGCGTTCTACTGGGCTTACATGCGGGCGACGCTGGGGATCATGGCGCAGGTGTTCCGGCGCTGGCCGCGCCTGCGCGGCAGCGACGAGAAGCTGGCCAAGAGCCGCGAGAAGGCGCGGCGGATAGCGCCGTCGATGCAGGCGGCGTTCATCATCACCTACGCGGCGCTGTTCACCATGCTCTACTCGAGCTGGCAGGCGAAACGCGCGCGCTCCGGCGGGTTTCCTTCCGTGACCGTGGAGTTCAAGGTCGGCGCGCGCGAGGGCGCGACGCCGGCCGAGGTGACGTTGCTCGGCACGACGGCGCGGTTCGTTTTCCTCTATTATCCGGAGACGAAGCGCGCGGCGGCAGTGCCGCTCGATGCGATCGCCACGCTCAGCTGGGATGCGCGCCGTCTGCGCGAACGTCAGGCAGACGAGGCGTCGGCGACGTCCGCGGTCGCCAAGCCCGAAGCCGTGACGCCGACCGGCGAGCCCGCGCCCGAGCGCGTGGTGCCTGCGTTTGCGCCGGTCTCGCCCGCGCCGAGCGCTCCTGTTCCCGCGCCTGCCGGGAAACCCTGAGCGCGCGCCGACGCGCGGCGTCGGCTCACAGGATTTGCCTTCCGGCCGCACTGGCCTACGGTGCCGGCATGGTCGTGAAAAAACTCCTCCACACCCGCCTGCGCGTGAACGATGTCGAGCGCACGGTGCGGTTCTACGAACAGGCGCTCGGCCTGAAGGTGACCCGCCGGCACACGTCGCCGCGCGGTGCGCAGCTGGTGTTCCTCGCCACGCCGAACAGCGACGAGGAGATCGAACTTTGCCAGATGCCCGCCGGCATGGCACCGCCCGTGCAGGTGCAGCCCGACCTCATGCACCTCGCGTTCGAGGTGGAGGATCTTGCGGCCTTCGCCGCGGAGCTGCAGCGGAAGGGCTTCGCGTTGAGCGACGGCCCCACGCAGACCGGCAGCGGCTCGCTCATCGCCTTCATCGACGCCCCCGAGGGCTACGAGGTCGAGTTGATCCAGCCTGCCCGTTGAGTTCTCGCTCGGCGGAGCGGAATATCCCTCCGCCGCCGTCGCTCGTATCTTCTGCATGTCCATTTTCTCCCGCCTCCTTCCCGCCGCGTGCGCGGCGCTTTTCCTGATGACTACGAATCCCACCTCCGCGGCCGGCGGCACCGGCCAGACCGAGACGGCCGTCTTCGCCAACGGCTGCTTCTGGTGCACCGAAGCGGTGTTCGAGCACGTGCCCGGCGTGAAGCGCGTCGTCAGCGGCTACACCGGCGGCCACGTCGCCAATCCGACCTACCAGCAGGTTTGCGACGGCACCACGGGGCACGCGGAGGCCACGCGCATCGAGTTCGACCCGGCGGTCGTCAGCTACGAGCAGTTGCTCGGTCTGTTCTTCGATTCGCACGATCCGACCACGCTCAACCGCCAGGGCGCGGACGAGGGCACGCAGTATCGCTCGGCCATCTTCTACGCCAACGAGGCGCAGCAGCGCGCGGCCGCCCGCGCCAAGATCGCCGCACAGGCCCAGTGGGACGACCCCATCGTCACCGAAATCACGCCGCTCGGGAAGTTCTACGACGCCGAGGCCTACCATCAGGACTACTTCAAGAACAACCCCAACGCCCGCTACTGCACCTTCGTCATCAAGCCGAAGATGAAGAAGCTCCAGCAAAAGGGCGCCATCGCGCCCGAACGCACTGCGAACTGACGGAGCGGCGCCGCCCGCCGGCTCGTGCAGCCGGCGGGGATTCAGGAACAGAAACAGGCCGGCGATTCGCGGCACCGCGTTTCGCGGCTCGCCGAATCCCCGCGCATTCACCTAGCGTGCGGGCATGCCGTTAGTCTCCGTCGTCATGCCCGTGCGCAACGCAGGTGCCACCATCGCGCGCGCCGTCGCCAGCATCCAAAGCCAGACCCTGGCCGATTGGGAACTCATCGCGATCGACGACGGCTCCAAGGACGCGTCGCGCTTCGTGCTGATCGAGATGGCGCAGGTCGATCCCCGCATCCGCATCCTGCGCACAAAGGGCGGCATCGTCGCGGCGCTCAACGCGGGGCTCCAGTCCGCCACGGGCGAGTTCGTCGCGCGCATGGATGCGGACGATGAGTCCGAGCCGACGCGCCTCGCCGCGCAGGCGGAATATCTGCGACTGCATCCGGACATCGGCCTTGTCGGTTGCCGCGTGCGCTACGGCGGTGACCGGACCGCGCAGGCCGGCTACGCGTTGCACGTGGACTGGCTCAATTCCCTGCTCACGCCGGAGGAGATCGCGTTGAACCGTTTCGTCGAGTCACCCTTCGCGCATCCGAGCGTGATGTTCCGGCGGCACCTCGTGGAGGATCATGGCACCTACCGCGCCGGCGATTTTCCGGAGGATTACGAGCTGTGGCTGCGCTGGCTCGATGCCGACGTGCACATGGCGAAGTTGCCCGAGGAACTCGTCACGTGGAACGATTTCCCTGACCGGCTCTCGCGCACGGATCCGCGCTACGCCCCGGAGGCTTTCTTCCGGTTGAAGGCGCATTGGATCGCCGAGTGGTTGAAGCGGGAGAACGATCCGGCGCGTCCGATCTGGGTGTGGGGCTCGGGCCGGCCCACGCGGCAGCGCGTCGCGCATCTGGTCGAGAAGGGCGTGCGCATTGCCGGCTACGTCGATGTCGACGCGAAGAAAACCGGCAAGAAGATCGCCGGCTTTCCTGTCGTGCCGCCTGCAGAATTGCCGCCGGCGTCGGAGACCTTCGTGCTCGGCTACGTCGGCGTGCGTGGCGCACGCGATTTCATCCGCACCAGTTTGCTGGCCACGGGGCGGCGCGAGGGCGTGGATTTTCTGATGTGCGCTTGAGCGCGCGGTCCTGCGCCGCGACGCCGGACGGAGTGCCGTGACGTTGCGCGGAGTCGCTCAGCTGCGCCGGGTGCGACGACGCACCGCGCCGAGGGCGAGCGCCGCGAGGCCGAGGAGCGTCGCGACCGCGGCGGGTTCCGGGATCGGAGTCGCGCTGCCGTAAACCTCGAGTTCGTCGATGGCGTTGCCGTAGGTCATGCCCGAGGACGTGAGCAGGCGGAAGGCGAGGACGTTGGTCAGCGGCTCTGCGGTGGAGAGATTGTAGAGGTGCCGCAGGTGCGGCTGCGGCGTGCCGGCCGCGGTGTGGTCGATGACGCCGACGAGTGTCCAGATCGCGGCAGCGGGGTCGGTGTAGACCGTGGCGTCGGTGGTGAACTCGATCCGGTAGGTTGCGACGGTGGCGCGATCGGTGAAGAAGCCGAGATTGTCGCGGACGAAGGCGAAGGCGCCAATGCTGACGGGCGCGGCGAAACGCACCCCGACCCACGAGGCGGTGGAGGAGATGCTGTCGTTCAGCCCGATCCAGCTCTCGTAGTTGCCGTAGAGACCGTCGTTGATGTTGGCGATGTAGTGGTTGTTCGGCGTGCCGAGCTCGTCGAAGCCGATGGCGGTCGCGCCCTGGCTCGCGGCGGCGAGGTTGGTGGCGTCGGTGCGGAACGTGCCACCCGTCTCCACGAGCGAGAACTGGGCGAAGGCGGGGCTGGCGAAGAGCAGGCACAGGGCGAGCCGGCAGCAAAGGCGACGGATGTTCATGGGCGGACGGGCAACCGTCCCAGCTTCGATGGCGGGGCAGGGAGGGTCAACCGGCCGGCGGTGCGCGCCCGCAGTCAGCAAGGAAACTCAAGCGGTCGAGCGATTCCGCTACTGCGCGCCGCGGGCCGGGTCTTGCAATTCACCGGTTCGGCGTAAACTCCGCGACATGTCCGAACCATCCGCCGCCCTGCCGTCCGGAGCCGAAGTGACGATCGATTTCGTGCGTCACCGCAACGTCCTGCTCGTGCGCGCCGACCTCAGCCCGCTCTTCGTCGATTACTACCTGCATCTCGCGGAGCACAAGCTGCAGCCCGCACCGGCGCACGACCGCTTGTTCAAGGACGCGCTCGCCGCCTTTGCGCTGCACTGCGCCTCGCGGCCGCGCTTCGAGCATCTCGCGTGGACGATCGGCCTGCAGGACCCGCGATTGAACCTGTTCCTGACCGGCGACAACGAGGACTGCACCGTGGCCGGCCGCATCTTCACGGAGAACGTGCGCGAGGCCGAGCGCAACGTGTTCTACTCGGACCTGCTGCCGCGGCGCGGCGCGGAGAAGCGCCGCAGCGTGGTGAACTTCGATGGCGCGGACATGTTCCGCGCGGTGGAGACTTACTACGCGGAGTCGGAGCAGCGCACGGCGCGCTACTTCGATCTCGGCGACGATCACTACGCGATGCTGGTCTCGCATCCGGATTGCGACGAGGCGTGGCTGCGTGCGGTGGACCTGGCGGGAGTGAAAACGCTGGCCGAGACCGAGACGCTCCCCCGCATCGAGCGCCGCGCCTACCGCTGGAACTGCGGCTGCAACCAGCAGCGCATTCTCGGTGCACTCGCGCCGGCGGCGCGCGAGGACATGGCCGCGATGTTCCACGACGACGAGGCGATCCAGGTGCAATGCCCGCGTTGTGCGGCGGCGCACGTCATCACGCGCGAGGCGATGGAGGCGTATCTTGCGCAGCCGCGGCCCTAGGCCGGCGCGGCACGACCGCAGCAGTTCCGGGCTCCCCGCTGGACAAGCGGCCGGCGCCGCGCTCGACTGCGCGCCGGCATGAGTCCCTGGGAAATCATCGGCACGGTGCTGGGCATCATCGGCGTGGCGCTGATGATCCGGCAAAACATCTGGGGCTGGCCCGTGGGCCTCGTGCAGGTGGCGGTCTATGCGTGGGTCTTCTATGACGTGAAGCTCTACTCCGACGCGCTGCTGCAGCTGTGCTTCTTCGGCATCCAGCTTTACGGCTGGATGCACTGGTTGCGCGGTGCGCACGTCGCGGCGCGCAGCACGCTGCCCGTGACGCGGCTCGAGCCCGTCGCGCTCGCGCTCTGGCTGGCGATCGGTGCCGGCGCGGCGGTGGGTTGGGGCACGTTGATGGCGCGGACGACCGATGCCGCGCTGCCTTACTGGGATGCCGGCATCCTCATGGGCAGTCTCATCGCCCAAGCTTGGCAGGCGCAGAAGCGGCTGGAGTGCTGGCCCGGCTGGCTGGCGGTGAACACGGTCGCCATCGGAGTCTATTGGGTGAAGGACCTGCATCTCACGGCTGGTCTCTACGTCGTGTTCTGGGGCATGGCGTTGTGGGGCTGGCGTGAGTGGCGCCGCTCGATGCTGACGGGAGCCGCCGCATGAGTGACGTGCGCCGCATCGCCGTTTTCGGCCCCGAATCCACCGGCAAGACGATGCTGGCCGAGCGGCTCGCCGCGCAGCTCGGCGCCCCGCTCGTGCGCGAATACGCGCGCGAGCGCTGGGACGAGCAAGGCGGCGTGCTCGGACTGGAGGACATGTTGCCGGTCGCGCAGGAACAATGGCGGCGCGAGGACGTGGCGGCGGAGCAAGCCCGCGCCAGCGGCGCGCCCTGCATCGTGTGCGACACGGATGCCCTCACGACGATGCTTTGGAGCGATCTGCTCTACGGCACGGCGCCGGAGGCATTGCGTCGCGGCGCAGAGCGACGCTGTCACGGCTACGCTCTCTACCTGTTGCTCGACACCGACGTTCCCTTCGCTCCCGATCCGCAGCGCTGTTTCCCTGATGCGGAAGACCGGGAGAAGTGCCGGCGCATCTGGCACGGCGCGCTGGAGCGCCGCGGGTTGCCCTATGTGTGGATCCGCGGGGACTGGGCCCAGCGCGAGCACGCGGCGGTCGCCGCGATCCGGCAGGCGCTCGCCGGTTGAAGCGGTGCGCGGCGCAAGCGGGAGAATTGGATTTGTGCCCGCGGGCGCTTCCGGGTGTGCTGCCCGCACCATGCTGAAGACGCGCCTCATCCACCCCGAGATCCTCGCGGCGCTGGCCGCGTCGGGCCACTTTTCCCAAGTGTTCATCGCCGACGGTAATTTCCCGGTGGCCGGCAATCGCGGCCCGAACGCGCGCGTCGTCCACTTGAATCTCATGCCCGGCACTGTCGATGCGCTGACCGTGCTCGACGCCGTCCTCACCGCCGTGCCCGTGCAAGCGGCGACCGTGATGGAGCCGCCGGCGGACTTCACGCCGCCGCTGTTCGCGCTCTACCGCGAGAAACTGGGCGCCAACGTCGCGTGGAATCAGATGGAGCGGTGGGCGTTCTACGAGAAGATCGCCTCGCCACGCACGACGCTGATGATCGCCACGGGCGAGCAGCGCCGCTTTGCGAACCTGCTGCTCGAGGTCGGCGTGGTGCGGTTGGCGCAGGAAAGCTTCTGAGCCCGCGCCCGCTGCCGCGTGCTCACGCCGCAGCGTGCCGGTGGCGGGCCAGCGAGACCTGTCGATGCCAGACAAGGGCGATGGCGTTGGCGGCGAGCGCCCCGCCGAAGCCGAGCACGGCGAGGTTTACGCTCAGCAGACGCAGCTCGCCCCGGCCTTCCACGACCATCGAGCCGCCGTAAGTGTCGCGCAGCAACAGCGCGGCGAGGAAGGCGAGCATGACGATGCCGTTGATCACCGTGGCGGTGGGCAGGTCGTGATGGCGCCACAACCGCCACGCGGCGAAGAGCCCGAGCGCGGCGTTGGTCAGCAGCTGCCACACCTCGTGCAAACGCGCGTGCGGCACCCAGACGGGGTTGAAGACGTGCGAGGCATTGATCTCCAGCACCGGCACGATCGCGGCGTAGAAGACGATGCCGACGCTCACGAGCAGGCGCGGACCGAGCGATACCGGCGGCAAGGAATCCATGGCGGAGAGGAGAGCGGACGTGCGTAACCGGGGCGCGTTGCGGCGATCATTCCGCGCGCAACGCGGCGATGGCGTCGACCTTGCCGGCGCGGCGCGCGGGCAACCAGCAAGCGAGCAACGCGACCGTGAGCAGGAACACCGTGGCGAGCGTGAGGATGAGCGGACTGTTGGCGCGGAGGCCGGGGTAGTTTGCCAGCAACACGCGCGCCACGCCGGCGGCGCCCACGAGCCCGAGCACGGCGCCGGTCACGGCGAGCCGTGCGCCCGACGCGAACACGAGGCGCGCGATCTCTCTCGCGCTCGCGCCCAGCGCCAGTCGGATGGCGAACTCACCGCTGCGCTGGGCCATCGTGCGGGCGAGCACGCCGTAGATGCCGAGCGCGGCGAGCGCGAGGCCGAGCAGACCGAAGGCGGCCAGCATGTCGCGCAGCACGCCGAGCTGGTAGAGCGAACGCTCGATCGAGGTCTGCGCGGGACGCAGCGCGCGGATCGGGAGGTCGGGATCGAGTTCGGCGAAGGCGGAGCGGATATCCGGCACGAGGGCGGTCGGATCCACGTCGCGCGCACGCACCAGCAGCTCGAAATCCCGGCGCGGGTGCTGCGCGAGCGGTTGGTAAACCTGCAGCGCGACGGTGTTGGCATCGGGCTCGACGTTCTCTACGTCCGCGACGACGCCGACGACCTCGCCCCATGCGGGAGCGCCGTCGGTGGCGGGCGCGAGGCGCCGGCCGACGGGGGACTCCGTGCCGAAGAGGGCGCGCGCTGTGGACTGGCTGACGACGTAGGCGCGCGGGCTGGCGATCGTGTCGCCCGGTCCGAACAGCCGGCCGGCGATGAGCGGCGTGTCGACGGTGGTGAAGTAGCCGGCGTCGACGGTGTTGAGGCGGGCGGCCGGCTCGCTGCCGGGAGCGGGGATCGGTCCGCCTTCGATCTGTAACTTGAGGATCTCTGACCAAAAGAAATACGGCTCGAACGTCGCCAGTGCGGCCGCTTCGACGCTCGGCAGGCCTCGGAGCCGCTCGAGGGCGAGGCGGTGGAAGGCGAGCACGGCTGCGTCGTCGCGGTAAGTGGCCGGCGGCAACGCGATCGTGCCGGTGACGAGGCGGGATGCGTCCCAGCCGCCGCGGCGCGTGTGCAGATCGTCGAGACCGCGGATGAAAAGGGCGGCTCCGGCGAGCAGCACGAGCGCCAGTGCGAACTGGCCCACGATGAGGATGCGCCGGAAGCGCTGCGCGCCGCGTCCACCGGTGGAGCCGCGCGCGCCGGACTTGAGCGTCTCGTTCAGATCGATGCGGCGGGCGTGGAGCGCGGGCATCAGCCCGAAGGCGAGGGCCGTGACGAGGGCGGCGGCGGCGGTCCAGAGCAGGACCTTGGGATCGAGGGCGAAGTTGACCTGTTCGCCGTTGTCGCCGGTCGAGCGCACTCGCGCCCAGTGGTGGAAGCCTTCGACGACGAGCAGCGCGAGCGCGCCGCTCGCGGCGCAGAGCAGGAGCGACTCGGCGATGAGCGGGCGGACGAGCTGGAGCCGCGAGGCGCCGAGGGCGGCGCGCACGGCGAACTCGCGGGTGCGCGCCAGCGTGCGCACGAGGTAAAGGTTGGCGAGGTTGGCGCAGGCGAGGAGAAGCACGAAGCCCGACAGCGCGATGAGCAGCGAAAGCGTGGCGGGCGAGCCGTAGGCGGCGACGACGAGATCCTGGCTCCACCAGGCGGTGCCGGCGTTCTCAGCCGGATACTCGCGGGCGCGGCGCGCGCCGAGGTCGGCAAGGAAGGCGGCGGCGCGGACAGAATCGGTCGCGGGGGCACGAAGTCCGACGATCCGGAGGTTTTGCTCGCTGCGGTTCGCGGCGAATTCCGGCGTGAGCGCGAGGGGGCGGAAGAAGTCGACGTTGCCGAGGTAGCGCCAGTCGTTGAAGGCGGCGGACAGCACGCCGATGACCTCGTGCGGCTCGCCGTCGATGCGGACGATGCGACCGAGGATGTCGCGATCCGCGCCGTAGCGGTTGCGCCAGACGCGCTGGCTGAGGATGACGACCTTGTCGCGGCCGGGCGTGTTCTCGTCGGGATGGAAACTGCGGCCGAGCTCGGGCTGGACGCCGAGCACGGCGAACAGGTTGGCGGAGGCCAGCGCCGACGAGGCGAGCTCGGCCGGGGCGCCGGGATCGGCGAGGCTGGCGGCGCGCGGGCGGTAGGCGGCGAATTCGCCGTAGGTGGCTCCGGCCTCGCGCAGCGCGACGAAATCCGCCGGCGAGAAATTGCCCTCGCGGTATTGCGGCGTGGCCCGCCAGAGGCGCTCGAGGCGGTCGACGTGGGCGTAGGGCAGGGGTTTCAGCATGATGCCGTTCAGCATGCTGAACATCGCGGAGTTGGCGCCGATGCCGAGGGCGAGCGTGACGACGGCGAGCACGGTGAAGCCCGGCGAGCGTCGGAGCTGGCGCGCGGCGAAGCGCAGGTCGCGGGCGAAGCGTTCGAGCGGGCCCCAGCCGAAGGTGTCGCGCGCGTGCTCCTGCAGCGCGGCGGTGTTGCCGAACTTGCGTTGCGCGGCGAGGCGCGCCTCCTCCGGCGGCAGGCCGTCCGCAGCGAGGTCGGCGGCGCGTTGCTCGAGGTGGAAACGCATCTCCTCGGCCATCTCGGCTTCGAGGTCGCGGCGGCGGAACAGGGCGCGGAGGCGGCGGAGGAGGGGCATGCGCGGGGCGGGGTCGGCGGTGCGCTCAGGCGTTCTGCATCACGAGCGCGATGGCCGCGCTCATGCGGTCCCAGAGTTGCTGCTCCTTCTCAAGCTGCTTCCGGCCGGCGCGGGTGAGGGCGTAGTATTTGGCGCGGCGGTTGTTCTCGGTCATCCGCCACTCGGCCTCGATCCAGCCCTTGCCCTCCATGCGGTAGAGCGACGGGTAGAGCGAGCCCTCGTCGACTTGGAGCGCGCTCTGCGAGAGTTGCTCGAGCTTCTGCGTGATGCCCCAGCCGTGGAGCTCGCCGCGTGCGAGGACGCGGAGCACGAGCATGTCGAGCGTGCCGGGAAGGAGTTCGTTTTTGGCGGCCATGCCTGCTCACCTAGATAATCTAAGGCAGACTTGGCAAGCCTTTCCTTAGATTATCAAGGGAAGCGGGCGCCGCGCGTCAGACGTAGTCCGGATAGTGCGGGTCGAACATCTGCGCCCGCACGTGGGCGCGCAGGTCGTCGGGGCGGGGGAGGCGCGTGAGATTGCGGCGGAATGCCACCTCGGCGACGGCGGTGGCGATCTCGAGCGAGACCTCGCGGATGCGCTGCAGGTCGGGGAAGATGCGACCGAGGGCGAGGTCTTCCGGTGTGGCGAGGTCGGCGAGCTTGCGGGCGGCGACGTAGAACATCTCGTCCGTCACGTGCGCGGCTTCGGTGGCGATAACGCCGAGGCCGACGCCGGGGAAGATGTAGCTGTTGTTGCCTTGGCCGGGCACGTGGGTGACACCGTTGAGCGTGACGGGGGCGAACGGGCTGCCGCTGGCGAAGATGCCGCGGCCATCGGTCCACGTGTAGCATTGCTCGGCGGTGCACTCGGCTTTCGAGGTCGGGTTGGAGAGCGCGAAGACGATGGGGCGCGCCTGCGTGGCGGCCATGGCGCGGACGACTTCCTCGGTGAAGGTCTGCGGCATGCCGGAGACGCCGATGAGCGCGGTGGGCTTGAGCGCGTGGACGGCTTCGAGGAGCGAGCCGAGCGGCGCGTGCTCGTGCGCGAAGCGGAGCTTGTGCTCGACGAGGTCGGTGCGGCTCTTGACGACGAGGCCCTTGGAATCGACGAACCAGCACTGGCGGCGCGCCTCGGCCTCGGGGACGCCCTGCAGCTTCAGCGCCTCGACGATGAGGTCGCCGATGCCGATGCCGGCCTCGCCGGCGCCGAGGAAGAGGATGCGCTGCTGCTTGAGCGGGATGCCGGTGAGGCGTTCGGCGGAGAGCAGGCCCGCGAGCGTGACGCCGGCGGTGCCTTGGATGTCGTCGTTGAACGTGCAGATGCGGTCGCGGTAGCGGTGGAGCAGGCGGAAGGCGTTGGAATTGCCGAAGTCCTCGAACTGGAGGCAGGCGCGAGGGAAGATTTCCTGCACGGAGTGGACGAGTTCCTCCACGAGATCGTCGTAGGCCGGGCCACGGAGGCGCGGCTCGGTGATGCCGAGGTAGAGCGGATCGGCGAGGAGCGAGGAGTTGTTCGTGCCGACATCGAGCATGATGGGCAGGCACTGGGCGGGCGGGATGCCGGAGCAGGCGGTGTAGAGCGAGAGCTTGCCGACGGGGATGCCCATGCCGTTGGCGCCGAGATCGCCGAGGCCGAGGATGCGCTCGCCGTCGGTCACGACGATGATGCGCACGTCGTCGTGCGGCCAGTTCTGGAGGATGGCCTTCACCCGGCCCTTGTCGTTCTTGGTGATGTAGAGACCGCGGGGCCGGCGGAAGATGTGGCCGTATTTCTGGCAGGCGAGACCGACCGTGGGCGTGTAGATGATGGGCATCATCTCGTCGAGGTGCTCCATCACGAGGCGATAAAAGAGCGACTCGTTGCGCTCCTGGAGCGAGATGAGGTAGATGTATTTCTCCAGCGCGTTCTCCTTGCGGCGGAAATTCCCCAGCACGCGCTCGAGCTGCTGGTCCTGCGTGGCGACGCGCGGCGGGAGCAGGCCACGCAGGCCGAGCGCATCGCGCTCGGCGTCGGTGAAGGCCGTGCCCTTGTTGAACAGAGGATCATGCAACAACGCGACGCCGCGGCTGCCGGAGAGATGGGGACTTTTCATGGGACTGGGGATCTGCGGCAGCATACTCCCGCCACCCGCGGTCGGAGAAGGGCAATGCCGGGCCGGACGCGCATCATCACCGCTGTCTCTGCATGGCAGGCACCGCGCTAATAGCATGCGGGAGCGCAACGATGCGACGAACTCACGGCGTAATCCTACGGTGGCCGGTGTGCGGACCGGCGCGCAGGCCTTGCACGCGCGGTGGGGATTCGCGCTTGCGGTCGCGGTCGCGCAACCTTCGCTTCGCGCGATGACGATGAGCGACGACTACCAGGCGCGGTTCGGGGCGCTGGGCCGGCTATACGGCGCGGCGGCGCTGCCGCGGCTGCACGCGGCGCAGGTTACGGTGGTGGGCGTCGGTGGCGTGGGCTCGTGGATCGTCGAGGCGCTGGCGCGCTCGGGCGTGGGCGCGCTGACGTTGATCGATCTCGACGATGTCTGCGTGACCAACACGAACCGTCAATCGCACGCGCTGGCCGACACCGTGGGCCGGCCGAAGGTGGCGGTGCTCGCCGAGCGCGTGCGCGCGATCAACCCGGAGTGTCGCGTGGCGACGCGGGGAGAATTCTTCACCGCGGAGAGCGCCGTGCGGCTGCTGACGGAGCGCGCGGATTGGTGGGTCGATGCGATCGACGGCACGGCGAACAAGGCGCTCCTGCTCGCGGCGTGCGTGGAGCGCGGGCAGCCGGTGCTCACGGTCGGCGGCGCGGGCGGCAAGCGCGACGCGACCCGCGTGCGTCTCGGCGACCTCGGCGAGGCGCAGGGCGACGAACTGCTGAGGCTCGTGCGCAAGAAGCTGCGGCGCGACCACGGCTTCGCGCGCGGCGAGGGCCATGTTTACGGCATCCCGTGCGTGTATTCGAACGAGAAGCCGGTGTTCCCGTGGGCCGACGGCACGTGCGCAACGGAGCCCGAGCCGGGGACGAGCCTGAAACTCGATTGCGCGAGCGGTTTCGGCACGTTGGTCAGCGTGACCGGTGCCTTCGGCTTTGCGGCGGCGGGCGAGGTGGTGCGGCGGATCGCGCTCGGCGCGACCTGAGCGCTCACTCGTCGATGCTGAAATTCAGCGGCACGTTGACGCGGGCGCGGACGGGTTTGCCGCCGACTTGTGCGGGCTTGAACGTCCACTCGCGCACGGCGTCGATGGCGGCTTCGCGGAAGCCGTCGTGCGAGGCCTTGGCGACGTCCGCCGCCATGACCTTGCCCGACTCATCGATGACGATGCGCACGACCACGGCGCCGGTCACGCCGGCGGCGCGCATGTCGGCCGGATAGCGCGGCGGCTTGGTCTTCAACGGCTGCGGCGGCACGTCGAACTTCGCGACAGCGTCGGACACACTGTCGACGGATTGGGCTTGGGTCGAAGCGGCGAAGGCCAGGCAGGCCCACACCGCCAAGGGCAGCAGACAGCAACGGAGTTTCATCATGAAAAATGCGCGCAAGGCGCTCCTGTCCCTTCATCGGCGCACCGACCGGGAAAATTGAGTCCCGGCCGTGCGCTTGCACGGGATGTTTTGCGCGCGAAAAGCGCGGCTTATCGTCCGCTCCGCGCGGAGGCGGCGCGCGCGGCTCAATTCGGCCCGAAGAGTCGCGCGTAATTCTCGGCGACTTGGGCGGCGAGCTCGTCCAGCGGGACGCCGCGGATCTGGGCCAAGCCGGCGTAGGCGCCCACGAGGTTACCGGGGTGATTGATCCGGCTGCCATCCGGCGCGGCGGGCAGGACATGACGATCCCACGCGGCGGGCAGCGGCATGGCGGGCGCGTCGGTCTCGACGAGCAAGCGGTCCGCCGGCACGAGACGGAAGGCGTCGCGTTTGGCGCGATGGCGTTCCTCGAGAAACGCGCCGTTGAAGGAGAAATAGGCGCCGCGCTCGGCGAAACCGGCCACCATCTCGGCCGGGCCGCCGTAGGCATGGAGCAGGAAACCGCGGGGCGGGGTGTTCACGTGGCGCAGCACGCCGTCCAACGCGCCGTAGGCCTGCAGGCAATGAATCGTGACGGGACGGTCCTCGGAGGTGGCGAGGGCGAGTTGTTTCAGGAAGACTTCGCCCTGTTCCTCCAGCGGAGCGCGCCGCAGGCCGGCGAGGCGGGGATCGTCGGGCTTGGCGCTGTCGAGGATCCAGCGGTCGAGCCCGATCTCGCCCACGGCGGCGTGCGGATGGGCGGCGAGTTGGGCGCGAAGCCGTTCGAGCCAGTCTGGCGTGCGGTTGCCGGCGTCCCACGGATGGAGCCCGAAGCTCGGCTTGATCCACGCATGCTCAGCGGCGAGCGCGGCGACGGTGGGCCAGTCGGTCTCGCAGGTGCCGTTGACGACGGCGCCGCGCACGCCGAGGCCGGCGAGCGTGGCGGCGATCTCGGCCCGGTGCGGCAGGAGCCACTCGTCTTGGAGATGATTGTGAGCGTCGTAAAGCGGCGGCACAGAAGTAGCCTAGCCTCGGCGGCGGGCGGGAGGACAGCCGGAATTCGGCGGCGCGCTAAAGACGGTGGTATCTCGTGCCGATGAACGGGAGAGAATCACGGAAGAAAACCGGTCCATGACGGACAATGTGCTGATCGATCTGCCCGAACTGAAGCTCCCGCGCGACCTCGCGCGGCGGCTGCGTTTCACGCACGCGGTCGAGGAGCACGCGCGGTTGCTGGGCATCCACGGCCACTACGAGCCGGCGCGCTTCATTGGCTATTACCTCGCGGTGCGCAACCCGGTGGTGGTGGCCGGACACTGGACCGTGACGCTGCAACCTTCCACGTTGCTGCGACACATCGCGGATACGATCGAGGACATCACGGAGCACCGCTACAGCATCCGGAGCTGTCACGAGATCGTGTCGCCGCCCTTTCTACTGGTGCACGACCGCCACGACGAGTCCTGCTGGCTGTGGGAATACGCGCACGGCCGCCGTTTCCTCGAGGCGAAGCAACCGGTGCTCCCGGCCGTCTGGGAAACGGGGCCTGATGAACCGGAGCAATTCACGGACGGGTGAGCGGGCGCTCAGCCGTCCGCGGGCAGTTGCTGCGCGGCGAATTCCCGGATGCGCGCGCGCACGCTGCGCAGGCCGTTCAACCGGGTGGGCGAAAGCGTGCGCGTGAGGCCGAGTTGCTCGAGGAGCGCCGGTTCCTGCGCGAGGATGTCCCGCGGCTCCGCATCGCTGTAGAGATCACAGAGCAGCGCCACGAGCCCGCGCACAAGGGGTGACTCCGCATCGCTGCGGAAATGGCAGCGGCCCTCGCGCCACTCGCCCACAAGCCAGACCGGCGAGACGCAGCCGCGCACGCGGTGCGCGTCGATGTGTTCGGCGCGCGACGGAGCGAGCCGCGGGCGGGCGCGGTCGACGATGGCCGCGAGGCGTTCCTGCGCGTCCTCGATGAGGAGGAGATCGGCGAGCATCTGTTGCTGGCGTTCGGCGACGGTCACGCGGGCAGCGTGCGCAGCCGTGCGCCGGCTTGCAAGCTGCGGCCGGGAGCGTTGACTGCGGGAAACATGAACATCGGCGTCGTCACGTGGTTCTGGCGGGGATTGCGCGGACACAGCGTGACGTTTTCCGCGCTGTTCGCCTCCGTCGTGCTGGGCGCCTCCATCGCGGGCGGGCTCGGCCGGTTGCTCCACTCGCTGGGCGTGCACTGGCTCTACGTGCTCATCATCCCGGCGGTGCTCTTCAGTTGGCTGGCCAAGCGCGAGGAGCGCTGGCTGCCCGACGAGGGCAAGCGCCGCATCCTCGCGCGCAGCCTGCTCTTCGGCTCTATCCTGCTCGCCATCGTGATCAACCAGATCCGGCACTGAGCGCGGGCCGGGCGGCGCGAACGTGACGCCGACGCTCAGGCCGCGGGGGCCGACGCGAGGCCGGGCACAGGGCAATCGAGCGCGGCGGCGATGGCGCGATAGAGTTCGCCTTCCTCCACGCTGACTGTGCGGTCGGCACCGACGACCTGCGCCGCGGCGACGAGCACGCGCTGCTTGATGGGCAGCGAACTGAGGGCGAGACGGTCGAGCGCGGTATCGAGCCGCTCCAACGTGGTGTCGGCCGCGCTCGCGAGGCGGAGTTGTGTGGCGATGAGCGGGATCTGCGTGGCGCCGGCGGCGAAGGCCGCTTGCGCGGCGGTATCTTCGCCCGCGTTGAGGCGCGCGAGGGTGGAGAGGACGGCGTTCACGTCGCCGACGACGGCGCGGAAGGAGTGGAACTCAACCGTCTGCCGCGGGCGGTGCAGCAGTTCGAGCTGGTGCACGAGCATCTTTTGCAGCGCGAATTCGAAGACAGAGACGCTGGCATCGGCATGGACGAGCTCGTCGAGTGTGCCGACGAAGCGATCGAGGGTGGCGCGGTCGAGCGTGCGCAAGGTCGGCAGACAGACTTGCAGCAAGGGCAGGCGGGCGTCCGCCGGCAGTTGCGCGACGTCGCTGAGCAGGTGCGACGTCGCGCTCGCGGCTGCTTCGCCGGAGAGTTGCTTGATCGTGGCGAGTTGTCGCTCGCGCAAATCCGCGGTCGCTCCGCTCACGAGCAGGGCGAAGACCAGCGCCGGTGCCGTGGCGGTGTCGTGCGCGGCGTCGCGTAGGCCGGGCGGGAGTGCGGCGAGCTTGGCCTGCGCTTGGGTGAAGTGTGTTTCGGTGAGCGCGCCGATCCCGGCGACGATGGCGATGGGGTCGAATGCAACCGGAGCGCGAGCTGCCGCGGAGGCAGGACGCTCGCGTCGGCCGCCGCCACTTGCACCGGCGAGGCCGGCGGAGGCGAAGGATTCGCGTTCGACGGCGACGAGTTCGGGCGGCTCGAACAGTTCGCCCTTCCAAGTCGGCTCGATGGCGCGGATGCGCTCGGGCAAGGGCGGGTGCGTGGCCCAGAGTCCGCCGAAACTGGAGCGGAAGCTTTGGGCGAAGAAGAAGTGGCCGATCTCCGCGCTACGGTTGTCGAGCAGGCGCGAGCCGAGGGCGTAGCCGCCGATCTTCTTCAGCGCACCGGCGATGCCGGTCGGATTGCGCGTGAATTGCACGGCGGAGGCATCGGCGAGGAACTCGCGCTGGCGCGACACCGCGGCCTGGATGAGGCGGCCGAAGAAATAGCCGAAATAGCCGATGATCATCATCGCGAGGCCGATCACGAGGATGAGCGCGATGCCGCCACCCTTGTTCTTGCCGCCGCCGGAGCGGATGCGTCCGCGCCCGAGCGAGCGCAGGATGCCTCGGCCGATCAACCCGATGACAAGGATGCCGAAGACGATGGCGGTGAGTTTCACGTTCAGCCGCATGTCGCCGTTGAGGATGTGGCTGAATTCGTGGGCGACGACGCCTTGGAGCTCGTCGCGGTTCAGTTTTTCCAACGTGCCGCGCGTGACGGCGACGACGGCGTCGGAGGTGGTGAGGCCGGCGGCGAAGGCGTTCAGGCCGGGCTCCTCGTCGAGCACATAGACGGCGGGCACGGGCACACCGGAGGCGATGGCCATCTCCTCGACGATGTTGAGCAGACGGCGCTCGCGCAGGTCGGTGGTGTTGGTCGCGACGCGGCGCCCACCAACCATCTCGGCCACGGCGCTGCCACCGTGGCGCATCTGCGCCCATTTATAGAGCGAGGCGATGGCGACGATGGCGATCACCCCGAGGCCGATGCCGGCGGCGAGCTGCGGGTCCCAGTAGAGCAGCGGGCCGCGCTCGGCGCGACCGCTGGCGTAGCTGTGGAGCAGCGTGGCGGTGAGGTAGCTCGCCGCGATGGTGCCCAGCACGGCGACGACAAAGAGGACGACGAGCCGGTTGGTGCGGCGCTTCGCGCGGGCCTGGGCCTCGAAGAAGTCCATGGAGAGCGATCAGCTCGCAGCGATCAGCAGTCAGCAGCCGGTGCAAACCGGTGAAAGCCGAAAGCTGAGCGCTGATGGTTCAGCTGAACTTCACCTGCGGGGCGGCGCGCTCGGCGGCGTTGTCGACTTGGAAGAGCTGGGCTTCGGCGAAGTTGAACATGCCGGCGATGAGGTTCGTGGGGAAGACCTCGCGCTTGGTGTTATAGACGGTGACGGCGTCGTTGTAGGCCTGGCGCGCGAAGGAGATTTTGTTCTCCGTCGAGGTGAGCTCCTCGGTGAGCTGCATCATGTTCTGGTTGGCCTTCAGGTCGGGGTATTGCTCCATGACGACCATGAGGCGGGAGAGCGCGCCGCCGAGGCCGGCCTCGGCGCCGAGGAGGTTTTTCATCGCGCCGGCGTCGGCGGGGTTGGCGGCGGCGCCCTGGGCGGCGGTGTAGGCGATGTTGCGCGCCTTGATGACGGCTTCGAGCGTCTCGCGCTCGTGCTTCATGTAGCCCTTGGCGGTCTCGACGAGATTGGGGATGAGGTCGTAGCGGCGCTTGAGCTGGACGTCGATCTGGGCGAAGGCGTTCTTGAAGCGGTTGCGCAGCGTGACGAGGGCGTTGTAGGAGCCGGCGACCCAGAAGAAGAGGATGGCGGCGAGAGCGGCGAGGATGAGCAAGGCGATGATCATGGCGTTGGCGGGTTGAGGACGAACACGCGGAGAATTGCCCGAAGCGGGCGGATGGCGCGAGCAGTTTTCAGTTACACGGACGGGGCGGGTTTGGATGACGAGCTTGCCACTGGCGGAGGGCGTGCGCACGATGCGCGCGTTTCCATGAGACTCCCTGTGCGCTGGCTCACGCTGCTGCTGTGTTGGTCTTGCGTCGGGCTCGCACAGACGGCGAGCCCGAGCCCGCTCGCGCCCGAGCGTGCCAGTGCGGCGACGACTCCGGCCGGCGGCTTCGTGGCGGAGGCGCAGGCTGAGCGCGCGTTGCAGGCGGGTTTCCCGTCGGTCGCTGCGGCGATCTACGGCGCGTTGCGTGCGGACGAAAGTTTGCCGGCGGACGCGCGGGCACGTCTCGCTCTGGCGCAGATCACGGCGCTGCTCGATGCGGGCGACACCGCGGCGGCGGAGCGGGAGCTGCAGGCTTACACGGGGCCGGTGAACAGTTCCTCGCGGCTGCGCGCTGGCTTGCTCGCCGCGCATCTGCGGCGCGCGGCGCAGGCTAAGGCGGAGCTGGCGGAGATCCGTGCGGAGGAATTGCCGGCGAACGAGCGCGCGTGGTGGTATTATTTGCAGGCGCAGCTGGCGGAGCTCGACGGCGAGTTGCCGCGGGCGACGACGTTGTTTGAACAGGCGGCGCAAGCGGCGGTGTCAGACCAGCAGCGTGCGCGTTTCCTGCTCGGCCAGGCGCAGGTGATCCTGCGCGGGGGCGCACCGAGCGAGCGGGATCTGGCGGCGTGGCGCGGCAACATGGAGCGTTTCGCCGGGCAGAGCCTCGGCTACGACGCGGCCCGTTTTTATGCGGCGGGCTTGGCGCGGTCGAACCGGCAGGCGGAGGCGATCGCGGTGCTGGAGCGGCAACTGCTCGGCGTGCCGCCGACGCAGCGCAACATCGCGGATCAGTTGCGCCTCCTCATCGGTTTGATCGCGGGCGAGACCAGCCCGGTGGCGCGGCGGGCCTTTCGCGAACTGCTGCGCGACGGCCTGCGGCCCGACACGCAACGCACCGCGCTCTATATGCTCGCGCGCGGAGCGCGGAGCGCGGCCGAGCGGGAGCAGTTGCGGCGCGACTTGAACGAATTGGCCAACAGCCCCACGCCTCATCCGGTGATCGAGGACATCCTGCTCGTGCGGGCGCAGGCGGCGCTGGCCGACCGGCAATACAACGCGGCCGAAGAGGACGCGCGGTTGCTGCTGGATCGTTTTCCCGGTTCGCCCCTCAAGGCCGCGGCGCTCGGCGTGCGGTTGTCGGTGGCGTGGAATTCCCGGCTTTACCGGACGGCGGCCGACATCAGCACGCAGCTGCGCGCGGTGCTGGCGCCCGGACGCGAACGCTCCGAGCTGGGCGTGCTGCTGGCGGAGGCATTTTTCCGCTCCGGCGATTTCCGCAACGCGGCCGATGCCTACGAGGCGGCGCTGCGCGAGGCGCCGCAGGTGGTGCCGACCGGCGTGCTGATTTTCCAGCGGGTGCTCGCCGACATCCGCGCCGACCGGCTGGCGGAAGCGGCGGCGCTGCTCGACGAGATGGCTGCCAACCCGTCCTTCGACGTGGTCAATCGCTGGCAGGCCGAGTGGAATTTGATCCGCGACATGCAGGTGCGTGGGCAGAACGCGCAGGCGCAGCAGCGCGTGGAGCGTCTGCTGGCGGACACCGCCGCCGCGGTGCCGGGCGAGTTGCGCGTGCGGCTGCTGTGGTTGCGGGCCAAGCTCTCCTTCGACAGCGGCGATGCGGCGAAGGCGATGCGCGAGGTGGGGGAGTTGCAGGCGCAGTTGCCGCAGGTCCAGCTCGATGCCGCGCTGGCGCGCGAGGTGGCGAGCACGGCGTTGCTCCTGCAGGCGCAGGCGTTGCTCGCCCTTGAGCGCGACGACGAGGCGACGGGGCTGCTGGAGAAGTTGCGCGCCGATTACCGCGAGGCGAAGGCGGCGGTGTATTCGTATCTGGTGCAGGCGGCGCGGCAGGCACAGCGCGGCGAGCTGGCGGGAGCGCAGAAGACGCTGACCGACATGGTGGACGCGAACGGCCGCAGCGAGTATGCCGCCTTCGCGCTCTACGAGGCGGCGGTCTATGCGGAGCGCCAAGGGCTCGACCGCAATCTGAGCGAGGCGCACAACATCCTCGAACGCCTCGTGCGCGACTATCCGCAGGATGAACTGGTGTTCTACGCGCGCCTCAAGCAGGGCGACCTGCTGCGCAAGTTGAACGATTTCGGCTCGGCCCGGCTGGTGTATGAGGACCTGATCAACAACCGCGGCCAGCACCCGGATGTGTTGCTGGCGCAGCTGGAGTTGGCGCGCAGCCTGTTCGCGCAGGCGGCGAACAACGCGGCCAATTTCGAGAGCGCGGTGGCGATCTTCGAGCGGTTGCGCGATTTATCCGCCGCGCCGGCCGATCTGCGGGTGGAGGCCGGCTACATGTGGGGCTACGCGTTGGCGCGACGCGGCCAGACGGTGCCGGCGCAGACGGTGTTGTGGTCCGTGGTGGATGCGTTCCTCGTCGCGCCCGGAGCGGCGGAGCAGCTCGGAGCGACCGGTCGCTACTGGATCGCGCGTGCCTTGCTGGAGCTCGGCCAGCTGCTGGAAGAGGGCGGCCGGATGGACGAGGCGCAGCGTGCCTACCGCCTGATCATCGACAACAAGCTCGGCGGCGCCGCGCAGGCGCAGGCGCGGTTGGATGCGTTCCAAGCGGCCGAGGCGGCGAAGCCATGAAACCGCACCGCAGAGCGTGGAATTGGCATTTACCGGCAAACGCGCGCCGGCATGATGCGCGACCAATTGCATGAGCGAATTCAGCTACAGAATCTTTGCGAGTGGCGGCCCGGTCATGTGGCTGCTGCTGCTGGTCGGCCTGGTGGCGCTGGTGATCTTCATCGAGCGCGCCCTTTACCTGCATCGCGGGCAGATCCGGTCGACGGAGTTCCTCAATGGCATCAAAAACCTCCTGCAAAAGGGGCGGCTGATGGAAGCCTTGACGCTGTGCGAGGAGACTCCGGGACCGGTCGCGGCCGTCGTGAAGGCGGGTTTGCGGCATGCCGACGCGACGGAGCCGGCGCTGCGTTTCGCGGTGCAGGAAGCGGCGGTGACGGAGTTGCCGTTGCTGGAGCGCCGCATCGGCACGCTGGCGGCGATCGCGCAGATCGTGCCGCTGCTGGGCTTGCTCGGCACGGTGCTGGGGATGATCCGGACTTTCTGGTTGTTCAGCCAGTCGGGTAACTATGCGACGCCGGCGGTGCTGGCGGGCGGGATGTGGGAAGCGTTGCTTACGGCGGCGGCGGCGCTGGCCATCGCGGTGCCCGTGCATCTGGCGCGGCATTTCCTGAACGGGCGGGTGCGGGCGCTGGTGCATGACATGGAGTGGGTGGGCAACGAATTGATGCGTTACCTGCAGTGCGAACACCGCCGCAGCGGGGCGGGTGAAGCGGCCGTGTCGGCCGAAGGGAAGCAGCCGTGATCAGCCAGCCGCTCGAGTTGCGTTCCCGGCTGCGCCCGCCTCCGCGGGACTTGGATGTATTTTTCTGGGCGAACGTCGCGCTCGTCTGCCTGTTCTTCGCGTTGTTGGGCTCGCGCTTCGTGCTGGCGCCGGGTCTCTGGGTGAGCGTGCAGCCGCCGGGGCGGACGGAGTTCAACCTACCCACGGTGCGCTCGGCGATGCAGGGTGCGGCGACCGTGGTGGTGAGCTACCGGCGCGACAACATGATCCTGTTCGAGGGCGGCATCTACGAATTCAAGGACTTCCGGCCCGTGCTGGAGCGCTATGCGAAGGCCCACCCGAAGGCAGCCTTGCTGGTGCGGTTCGACCGGCAGGTGTCGATGCAGGGCTTCACCGAGCTGTGCGACTTGGCGCGGGCGGCCGGCTTTGCCACGGTCTTGCTGGCGACGGAATCGGCGCCGGGTGAGACTCCGGAGTTCGTGCCGACCGGCCGCTGAGGAATTGACCGATGGCGCGTGCAAGAATCAAACGCCGGATCTGGGTGGGCGCCGCGCTGAGTGCGGTCGCCATCGGGGCCTGGTGGGTGTGGTCGACGCAGTTGCTGCGGCGCACGATCGTGGAGCAGCCGGTGGAGCCGGAGGCGTTCGTGCAGCTGACGGGGCGGGGTGGGGCGGCCAACCAGCGTATCTTGCAAGAGCGGGCGACGTTCTTCGACCCGACGCCGCTGTTCCTGCCGACGGCCTATAACTACGGGCAGGGCGGGTTGCCACGCCGCTTGCAGCGCCAGCCGGGTCAGGTGTTTGGCAATTTCGCGCCCAAGATGAATTTCGAGGAGAGTGCGCTGCCGGCCTATGCGAGTGAGACGGGGGCGGCGCCGGAGAATCTCTCCGAGTTGCTCAGCCGGGCGAACGAGGCGCCTTTTGCCGGCTTCGGCGAGACTGGCGAGGCATTGGGGACTGCGCAGCCGCGGGAGGCGTTCGTGGAAGTTAAGTCGTTGGCTGGTGAATCGTTGACTCGTTACGTCCTGCAGGAGGCGGCGTTGCCGCGGCAGGAATTTGGCCCGTTGGAATTCGTCGTCGCGGTCGGCGCGGCGGGTGTCATCGCCCAGCCCACGCTCATGGCCAGTTCGGGTTGGGAGGAGATCGATGTTTTCTTCCGCGATTACCTAGTCAAAACCTACCGTTTGGGCGAGCGACTCAGCCCGGGACGCTATCGCGTCTTGATTGGGCCGTAGATTTTTGGTGGTCGGGCAAGAATTCAGTTGACGGCAATTTTTGGGAATCATTCTCTAGCCGTTCTCTTTGTTTTTTGCCTCCGCTTTGGTGCGCCCAGATAGCTCAGTTGGTAGAGCACCCCCTTGGTAAGGGGGAGGTCGACGGTTCAAATCCGTTTCTGGGCTCCAGGGCATCACGTCGGCGACTTCCGACGTTAATCAAGGTCAACAACTTCAACCACCCAAACATCCCTCCACATGGCTAAAGGAACATTCGAACGCAAGAAGCCGCACGTCAACGTTGGCACGATCGGCCACATCGACCACGGCAAGACGACCACGACGGCCGCGATTTTGGCCGTGCAGGCCCGCAAAGGTCTCGCTGAGGTCAAGGCTTACTCCGACATCGCGAAGGGCGGCACCGTCCGCGACGCGACCAAGACCGTCACGATTTCCGTGGCCCACGTGGAATACGAGACCGCCAATCGTCACTACGCCCACGTCGATTGCCCGGGACACGCCGACTTCGTCAAGAACATGATCACCGGCGCCGCCCAGATGGACGGCGCGATCCTCGTCGTCAGCGCCGCTGACGGCCCGATGCCCCAGACCAAGGAGCACGTCCTCCTCGCCCGCCAGGTCGGCGTGCCGAAGATCGTCGTCTTCCTGAACAAGGTCGACCTCATCGAGGACCCGGAGCTCCTCGAGCTCGTCGAAGAGGAAATCCGCGATCTCCTCACCAAGTATCAGTTCGACGGCAAGAACACCCGCATCGTCCGTGGTTCCGCCACCGCCGGCCTCGCTGGCACGCCCGAGGGTGAGAAGGCCTTCGCCGACCTGATGGACGCGATCGACACCGAGATCGCCGAGCCGGTCCGTGAGATGGACAAGCCCTTCCTGATGTCCGTCGAAGACGTCTTCTCGATCACCGGCCGCGGCACCGTCGCGACGGGCCGTATCGAGCGCGGTATCGTCAAGCTCAACGAGACCGTCGAGATCGTCGGCCTCAAGGACACGACCACGACCGTCGTCACCGGCATCGAAATGTTCCGCAAGCTCCTCGACCAGGGTCAGGCGGGTGACAACGTCGGCATCCTCCTCCGTGGCGTCGACAAGGACGGCATCGAGCGTGGCCAAGTCATCGCCGCTCCGAAGTCCATCAAGCCGCACAAGAAGGCGAAGGCCGAAATCTACGTCCTCTCCAAGGACGAGGGTGGCCGCCACACGCCGTTCTTCGACGGTTATCGCCCGCAGTTCTACTTCCGCACGACGGACGTGACCGGCGTCGCGCACCTCCCGAAGGGCGTCGAGATGGTCATGCCGGGCGACAACATCACGATCGAGATCGAGCTCATCGCCCCGATCGCGATGGAGAACTTCCAGCGTTTCGCCATCCGCGAGGGTGGCCGCACGATTGGCGCCGGTCGCGTGACCGAGGTCATCGAGTAATCGCCTCTCAACCTTCCGACTTCACGCGCCGGGGTCCCATTTGCGGGGCTCCGGCTGCGTCGTCTAAAAGAAATAACCACAGGCGCGTAGCTCAATTGGTAGAGTAGCGGTCTCCAAAACCGTTGGTTGGGGGTTCGATTCCCTCCGCGCCTGCCACTTCCGCCAGTCTCAGCCTTTTCCCATGGCCAATCCGTTCCGCAGTGCCCGTATCTTTTTCGGCGAGCTCGTCGCCGAGTTGCAGAAAGCCAGCTGGCCGACTCGCGAAGAGCTGAAGGATTCGACGATCGTCGTGATCGTCGCCTGCCTCCTGCTCGGCCTTTTCACCAGCGTCAGCGACTTTGCCCTCTACCAAGTCGTCGACCTCCTCACCTCCTGGGTGAGCTGAGTTCCGCCCCGTTCTTCCATGTCCCAGACCTCAACGCCGACCGGCGCCCAGTGGTTCGCCGTCCACACTCTCTCCGGCCAGGAGCAGAAGGTGAAAACCTACATCGAGAAATTTAAGAAGGCCGAGGAACTCGATGATTTCATTTCCGAAGTGCTGCTGCCGACGGAAATCGTGTCCGAGGTCAAGGGGGGCAAGAAGTCCACGAAGACCCGCAAACTCTACCCGGGCTACGTCTTCGTGAACATGAAGCTCTACGAGGAGGGCAAGGTCGTCATCAAGCCCTTCTACTTCGTCAAGGATGCGGCCGGCGTCATCGGCTTCGTCGGCGGCGAACATCCAGCCCCGCTCCGTCAGAGCGAGATCGACGAGATCAAGGCCCGCATCGAAGCCGCCACCGGCAAGGAGATCCCGAAGGTCTCCTTCGAGGTCGGCGAAGAGGTGAAGATCACCGACGGTGCCTTCGCGAACCTCACCGGCCGCGTCGACGAGATCGACCCCGCCCGCGGCAAGTTGAAGATTTCCGTTTCCATTTTCGGACGGTTTACGCCCGTCGAACTCGAATACTGGCAGGTCCAGCGCGCCTCTGAAAGCTGATCCGCCGCCCACCATAAACCCGCCACTACTCAGCATCCCTTAACATGGCCAAAAAGATTCAAGGCTACGTTCGTCTCCAGCTCCCCGCTGGCGCTGCCAACCCGGCCCCGCCGGTCGGTCCCGCGCTCGGCGCCCAAGGCGTCAACATCATGGCGTTCTGTAAGGAGTTCAACGCGAAGACCAAGGACCAGAACGGCATGATCATCCCCGTGGTGATCACCGTCTACGCCGACAAGTCCTTCACGTTCATCCTCAAGTCGCCGCCGGCTTCGGTCCTCCTTAAGAAGGCTGCGGGCGTCGCTTCCGGCTCCGCCAAGCCCAACCAGGACAAGGTCGGCAAGGTCACGCGCAAGCAGATCCTTGAGATCATCAAGCTCAAGAAGAACGACCTCAACGCGAACAGCGAAGACGCTGCGGTGCGCATGATCGCCGGCACGGCGAAGAACATGGGCATCGAAGTCGTCGACTAAGCTTTTCACCCACAACCACTCAACGCGGGAGCCCATCCGGGCGTTCGCACCGCAGGAGTAGCTAATGGAAAAACACAGCAAACGATACAACAGCGCCATCAAGGTCGCTGACCTCACGAAGGAATATCCGCTCAACGAAGCCGTTGAGATTCTTTCGAAGTTCCCGAAGACCAAGTTCGACGAGACCGTCGAGCTGTCCTTCCGCCTCGGCGTCGATCCGGCGCAGGGCGACCAGATGGTGCGCGGCACCACGCCGCTCCCGAACGGCTCCGGCAAGAAGATCCGTGTCATCGTCTTCACCGACGATCCGGCCAAGGCCCTCGCGGCCGGCGCCGATCACGCCGGTCTCGCCGAGCTCATGGCGAAGATCAACGAAGGCTGGCTCGACTTCGACGTCGCCATCGCGACCACCGAGGCCATGAAGCAGGTCCGCACGCTCGCCCGCGTGCTCGGTCCCAAGGGCCTCATGCCGAACCCGAAGTCCGGCACCGTCACCGACGATGTCGCCGCCGGCATCAAGGCCGTCAAGGCCGGCCGCGTCGAGTTCAAGGTCGACAAGACCGCCAACATCGGGGTCGGCGTCGGCAAGCGTTCGTTCACGGCCGCGCAGATCGCCGAGAACGCCGCCGCGGTCCTCGAGGCCGTCGGCCGGGCCAAGCCCGCCTCCTTCAAGGGCCACTACATCAAGGCCGTGACCCTCTCGTCCTCGATGTCACCCGGCGTGAAGATCGCCTCCACCGAGTTCAGCAAATTCTAAGGAGCATCGTAACCATGAGAGCCGAAAAGAAATTCCTCGTCGACGAGGTCACGACGCACCTGAAGAAGTCTGACTACGTCATCCTCACCAATTTCACGAAACTGACCGTCGCCGACACGGCCGAGCTGCGCAAGCGTCTCGCCCCCGAGGCCGCCGAGTTCCACGTCGTGAAGAACAGCTCGTTCCGCGTCGCGGCCAAGGCCTTCGGCCTGCCCGAGGTGGACAGCTCCCTCTCCGGCCAGACGGCCGTCGTCGTCGGCGGCAAGAATCCGGCCGGCGTCGCGAAGGTCCTCAAGAAATTCGTCGAGGAGAAGCAGAAGCTCGAAGTGAAGGTCGGCGTGTTGGACAAGAAAGTGTTCAACTCCGCCGAACTCTCGAAGCTGGCCGACCTCCCGTCGTTCGACGCGCTGCGCTCGATGTTCCTCGGCATGCTCACCATGCAGGGAGCCGCGTTCGTCCGCGTCCTCGACGCCAAGGTCAAGAAGGAGCAACCCGCCGCCTAAACCCTTTTCACGCTGCGCCGCCCCTCCTTCGGCGGCGCGCGCGAAAGCCAAAAACTCCCAACGGAGTTCAGCTAGGGGATACGTCCCTTAAACGCGCGGCATTCCCGCCGCCGCTAGCACTCCCAGGAAGACTACCATGAGCAACATCACCAAAGACCAAGTCATCGAGTGGCTGTCCGCGCAGCCCATCCTCGAGCTCGCCGCTCTCGTCAAAGACCTCGAGGCCAAGTGGGGCGTTTCCGCCGCCGCTGCCGTCGCTGCCGCTCCCGCCGCTGGCGGTGCCGCCGCCCCGGCCGCCGAGGAGAAGACCGAGTTCAACGTCGTCCTCACCGACGCCGGCGCGAACAAGATCGGCGTCATCAAGGAAGTCCGTGCGATCACGGGCCTCGGCCTCAAGGAGGCCAAGGACCTCGTCGAGGGCGCTCCGAAGCCGGTCAAGGAAGGCGTCGCCAAGGCCGAGGCCGAAGAGATCAAAAAGAAGCTCGAGGCCGCTGGCGCCAAAGTGGAACTCAAGTAACCACTTGGTTCACCGCCACGCATCCAGTTCCAATTCCCGGGCACAGGCCGTGCAAGTCACGGCCTGTGCTTCGGCTTTTCTTTCGTTCTTTCCCGGCGTGACGAGGTCATCGCATCCGCACGCCCCCTTTGCCGGTTCCGCAGCCTTCAGTGGCGCGAACTGAGTTCCGTCCCTTTCTTCAATCCATCCACCGGGAGCACCCATGGCCGACCGCACTCAACACGAACGCGTCAACTTCGGAAAACTTCGCGAAGTCATCCAGCCGCCGAACCTCATCGAGCTGCAGATCAGCTCGTATCTCGAGTATCTCCAGAAGGACGTGCCCGAGAAGCAGCGCAAGCCCGTCGGCCTCGAGGCCGTCTTCAAGGAGGTCTTCCCGATCACCTCGTATGACGAGCGCCTGACGCTCGAATACGTTTCCTACACGATCGGCGAGCCCAAGAGCTCCGAGATCGAGTGCCTCCGCGAAGGCACCACCTACGCCGTGCCGCTCTACGTGAAGCTCCGCCTCCGCGAGGAAGACTTCATCAAGGACGAGGAAATTTTCATGGGCGACATCCCGATGGTGACCGAGCGCGGCTCGTTCATCATCAACGGCGCCGAGCGCGTCGTCGTCTCCCAGCTCCACCGTTCGCCTGGCATCTGCTTCGAAGTCGCCACGCACCCGAACGGCAAGCTGCTCCACTCCTTCCGCGTCATTCCGGACCGCGGCACCTGGCTCGAAGTGCAGTTCGACAACAACGACCTGCTCTACGTCTATCTCGACCGCCGCCGCCGCCGCCGGAAATTCCTCATCACGACGCTGCTCCGCGCCATCGGCTACAGCAACGACCTCGACATCCTGAACCTCTTCTACGAAGTCCAGGACCTGAAGGTGAACAAGGCCCTCGACATGGAGAACGTGTCGACCCTCGTCCTCGTCGAAGACGTCATCGATGCCCAGAAGGGCGTCGTGCTCGCCCGCGCGTTCGAGCCGCTCACGAAGCAGATCGTCCGCACCTTCGAGAAGCATGAGATCAAGTCGATGCGCGTCATCGACACGACGGCCGACGAAGGCGCCATCATCCGCGCCCTCAAGAAGGACCCGACCCGCAACGAAGAGGAAGCGCTCAAGGAAATCTACAAGAAGCTGCGCCCGGGCGAGCCGCCGACCACGGCGAACGCCAAGGCCCTGCTCAAGCGCCTGTTCTTCGATCCCAAGCGCTACGACCTCGGTCGCGTCGGCCGCTACAAGATCAACCAGAAGCTCGACCTCAAGACGGACCTCGAAGTCCGCATCCTCGAGTCGGCCGACGTTGTCGCCGCCACCAAGTATCTCGTCCGCCTCAAGAAGAACGACGGCGTCGTTGACGACATCGATCACCTCGGTTCGCGCCGCGTGCGCACCGTCGGTGAGTTGCTCGCCAACCAGTGCCGCGTCGGTCTCAGCCGCACCGAGCGTTTGGTGCGCGAGCGCATGACGCTCTACGATCAATCCGTCGACTCGATCACGCCGCAAAAGCTGATCAACCCGAAGGCGCTGACGACCGTCATCCGCGATTTCTTCGCGCGCAGCCAGCTGTCGCAGTTCATGGATCAGATCAACCCGCTCGCCGAGCTGACGCACAAGCGCCGCTTGTCCGCGCTCGGGCCTGGCGGTCTGAACCGCGAACGCGCCGGCTTCGAGGTCCGCGACGTTCACCCGTCGCACTACGGCCGCATCTGCCCGATCGAAACGCCCGAAGGTCCGAACATCGGTCTGATCAACTCGCTCTCCACTTACGCCCGCGTCAACGAGTTCGGCTTCATTGAGGCCCCGTATCGCGTCGCCGATAAGGAAAAGGGCCGCGTCACCGACAAGGTCGTTTACCTCACCGCCGACCAGGAAGAGGGCAAGACCATCGCCCAAGCCAACGCCGAAGTGGACGACAAGGGTCACTTCATCGGTAAGGTCACCGCGCGTAACGACGGCAACTTCATCGAAGTCTCCGCCACCGAGGTCGACCTGATGGACGTCTCGCCCAAGCAGGTCGTCTCCGTCGCCGCCGGCTTGATCCCCTTCCTCGAGCACGACGACGCCAACCGCGCGTTGATGGGCTCGAACATGCAACGCCAGGGCGTGCCGCTGCTCCAGACCGAAGCTCCCTACGTGGGCACCGGTCTCGAAGGCCGTCTCGCCAGCGACTCGAAGACGGTCGTCATCGCCGAGGCCGCCGGCGTCGTCGCCTCCGTCGACGCGAAGCGCATCATCGTCACCGAGTCCGGTGAAATGCCGCGCAATCCGAAGACGGACCCGAAGAACGGCACCTACGTTTACGAACTGCGCAAATTCATGCGCTCGAATGCCGGCACCTGCTTCACCCAGAAGCCCATCGTCAAGAAGGGCCAGAAAGTGAAGAAGGGCCAGTGCATCGCCGACGGTCCTTCGACCGATCACGGCGAGCTCGCTCTCGGCCGCAACGTGCTCGTCGCGTTCATGCCGTGGAACGGCTACAACTTCGAAGACGCCATCCTCATCTCCGAAAAGGTGCTGAAGGAAGACATCTTCACCTCGATCCACGTCCAAGAGTTCGAAGTCACCGCGCGTGACACGAAGCTCGGGCCCGAGGAAATCACCCGCGACATCCCGAACGTCGGCGAAGAAGCCCTCAAGAATCTCGATCACAACGGCGTCATCCGCGTCGGTGCCGAGGTCAAGCCGGGCGACATTCTCGTCGGCAAGATCACGCCGAAGTCCGAAACCGAACTCGCGCCGGAAGAGAAACTCCTCCGCGCCATCTTCGGTGAAAAGGCCGCGGACGTGAAGGACACCTCGCTCATCGTCCCGTCGGGCGTGAACGGCATCATCATGGACGTGAAGATCAACACTTCGCGCCTCGATGCCGAGGGTTCGAAACTCTCGCCTTCCGATCGCCGCCGCCAGGTGAAGCAGATCCAGGAAGACTACAAGACCCAGATCGACAAGCTGCGCGAGCAGCTCACCGAGGCGTTGTCCAACATCCTCCTCGGCGAAAAGATCCCGCTCGACGTCATCAACGGCCAGACCGGCGAAATCATCATCCCGGCCAACCGCAAGATCACGAAGACCCTCCTCCGCAAGCTCGCGGCCGTCGCGAAGCACATCGAGATCGATCCGTCCCCGGTTCGCATCAAGATCATGGAGATCATCGGCTCGTTCCAGTCGAAGTTCGACGAGCTCGAAGGCGACCGTGAACGCAAGATCGCGTCGATCGAACAAGGCGACGCGGAAGGCGCTGGCGTTATCAAGCAGGTCAAGGTCTACATCGCCACGAAGCAAAAGCTCGAGGTCGGTGACAAGATGGCTGGCCGCCACGGTAACAAGGGCGTCGTCGCCAAGATCGTTCCCGAAGAAGACATGCCGTTCCTCCCGGACGGCACTCCGGTGCAGATCTGCTTGAACCCCCTCGGCGTGCCTTCGCGCATGAACGTCGGTCAGGTTCTCGAGACGCATCTCGGTTGGGCCTGCTCGAAGCTCGGCCTCAAGGTCGCCACGCCCGTGTTCGACGGCATCCCCGAGAAGCGCGTCCGCGAATACCTGAAGGAGGCCAAGCTGCCGAATTCGGGCAAGAGCGCGCTCCACGATGGACGCACCGGCGACAAGATCGATCAGGAGGTCGTCGTCGGCTACATCTACATGATGAAGCTGAATCACCTCGTGTCGCACAAGATCCACGCGCGCGCGGTCGGTCCTTACTCGCTCGTCACGCAGCAGCCCTTGGGTGGCAAAGCCCAATACGGCGGCCAGCGCTTCGGCGAAATGGAAGTGTGGGCGCTCGAAGCCTACGGCGCAGCGCACACGCTCCAGGAAATCCTGACCGTCAAGTCTGACGACGTGAACGGCCGCACCAAGATCTACGAATCGCTCGTCAAGGGCGACAACACCCTGCAGGCCGGCACGCCGGAATCCTTCAACGTCCTCGTGAAGGAAATGCAGGCCCTCGGCCTCGACATCAAACTCGGCAAGCGCACCACGCTCTCCGAAGCCCTCGGTGGCAACCGCTAAACTTAACTACTGGGAGCATCACGCAACATGAGCACCGAACAAGCCCGCGAAGAAGTTCGCCAGGTCCTCGGCACGGACGAGAACCCCTTCGACAGCGTCTCCATCACCGTCGCCGCGCCGGAAACCATCCGCGCCTGGTCGAAGGGTGAGGTCAAGAATCCCGAGACGATCAACTACCGCACGTTCAAGCCCGAGCCGGGTGGTCTTTTCTGCCAAAAGATCTTCGGCCCCGTGCGCGACTACGAGTGCGCCTGCGGAAAATACAAGCGCATCAAATACAAGGACGTCATCTGCGATCGTTGCGGCGTCGAAGTGACCATCGCCCGCGTCCGTCGCGAGCGCATGGGCCACATCGAACTCGCCGTTCCGGTGGCGCACATCTGGTTCCTCAAGAGCATGCCGAGCCGCCTCGGTCTCCTGCTCGACATGACCGCCCGCTCGCTCGAGCGCGTCATCTACTACGAGAACTACATGGTCACCAACGCGGGCAAGACGCCGCTTGAACTCAAGCAGCTCCTGACCGAGACGGAATACCAGCAGGCCGTCGACGAATACGGCGCCGATGCGTTCGTCGCCAAGATGGGCGCCGAAGCCGTCCGCGACGTCCTCGCGCAGATCGACATGGAGGCCGTCGTTGCCGAGCTGCACGAGACGATGCGCGCCACGCGCTCGAAGCAGATCAAGAAGAAGCTCTCGAAGCGCCTCAAGGTCATTGGCGGCTTCATCTCCTCGAAGTCCCGTCCCGAGTGGATGGTCCTCGAAGTCCTCCCCGTCATCCCGCCGGACCTGCGCCCGCTCGTCCCGCTCGAAGGCGGCCGCTTCGCGACCTCCGACCTCAACGACCTCTATCGCCGCGTCATCAACCGCAATAATCGCCTGCGGAACTTGATGCAGCTGAAGACGCCCGACGTCATCATTCACAACGAAAAGCGCATGCTCCAGGAAGCCGTCGACGCGCTCTTCGACAACGGCCGCCATGGCCGCCCCGTCACGGGCGCCGGCAACCGTGCGTTGAAGTCGCTCTCCGACATGCTCAAGGGCAAGCAGGGCCGCTTCCGTCAGAACTTGCTCGGCAAGCGCGTCGACTACTCCGGCCGCTCCGTCATCGTCATCGGTCCTGAGCTCAAGCTCAACCAATGCGGTCTGCCGAAGAAGATGGCGCTCGTCCTCTTCGAGCCGTTCATCATCCGCCGCCTCAAGGAACTCGGCTTCGTGCACACCGTCCGCGGTGCGCGCAAGATGATCGAGAAGAAGTCCCCCGAAGTGTGGGACATCCTCGAGGAAGTCACGAAGGGCCACCCGGTGCTGCTCAACCGCGCGCCGACGCTGCACCGCCTCTCCATCCAGGCGTTCGAGCCCGTCCTCATCGAAGGCTCCGCCATCCGCGTTCACCCGCTCGTTTGCACCGCCTACAACGCGGACTTCGACGGTGACCAGATGGCCGTGCACGTGCCGCTCTCCCTCGAGGCCATCCTCGAGTGCAAGCTGCTGATGATGTCGACGAACAACATCTTCTCGCCCTCGTCCGGCAAGCCGATCCTCACGCCCTCGCAGGACATCGTCCTTGGCGCCTACTACCTCACGATCGAGCCGCGCATCAAGCCCGCCAAGGGCCAGCGCGTCCCGCTCATGTCGGGTCTGCAGGAAGTCCAATACGCGAAGGCTGACGGCGCCCTCAAGGTGCACGATTGGGTCGACGTTCCGAATCCGGATTTCGGCAAGGACACCGTCTTCGGCAACAAGGAGCGCAAGGTCCTCCGCACGACGGTCGGCCGCGTTATCTTCAACCAGATCTGGCCCGCCGCGCTCGGCTTCATCAATTTCCCCGTGCCGAAGGGCAAGCTGGGCGATTTGATCCTCAACACCTACAAGGTGGCCGGTGCGCCCGTCACCGTCGAGACGCTCGACAAGCTCAAGGAGCTCGGTTTCCAGACCGCGTTCCAAGCCGGCATCTCGATCGGTATCGACGACATGATCATCCCGGAAACCAAACCCGAGATCGTGCGCGACGCCCGCAAGAAGGTCGACGAGGTCGAAGGCCAATACAAGAAGGGCATCATCACCTCCGGCGAGCGCTACAACAAGATCATCGATATCTGGACCGGCGCTACCGATCGCATTGCGAAGTCCGTCTTCGCGAAGCTGGAAAACAACGATGGCAAGCCCGATGTGAATCCCGTCTACATCATGATGGATTCCGGTGCCCGCGGTAACAAGCAGCAGGTCCGCCAGCTGTGCGGTCTCCGCGGCCTCATGGCCAAGCCGTCCGGCGAAATCATCGAGCGTCCGATTCTGTCTTCGTTCCGCGAAGGCCTCACCGTTCTCGAATACTTTATCTCGACGCACGGCGCCCGCAAGGGTCTCGCCGACACCGCGCTCAAGACGGCCGACGCCGGCTACATGACCCGCAAACTCTGCGACGTCGCCATGGACTGCGTCATCACCGAGGAAGATTGCGGTTCGCGCGACGGCATCTGGAAGAAGGCGATCTTCGAAGGCGACACCATGCTTGTCACCCTCGCCGAGCGCATCACCGGCCGTTGCTCCGCCGACGACATCTACAACCCGCTCGATCCGACGAAGATTCTCGTCGCCTCCGGCGAGCTCATCACGGAAGAACTCGGTCGCCAGATCGAGGATTCCGGCATCGAACGCGTGAAGGTCATGTCCCCGCTCACCTCGACGAGCGAGCACGGCATCGACGCGAAGTCCTACGGCATCAACCCCGCGGCCAACAAGGTCGCGAAGATCGGCGACTCCGTCGGCATCATCGCCGCGCAGTCGATCGGCGAGCCCGGCACGCAGCTCACGATGCGCACGTTCCACATCGGTGGCGTCGCCTCGGCTGGCTCCAAGAACCCCGAGATCAAGGTCCGTAACAGCGGTATCCTCAAGTATCGCGGTCTCCGTCTCGTGCAGATGGAAGGTGTGGCCATCGTCCTCAACAAGACGGGCTCCATCCAGATCATCGACGACAACGATCGCGAACTCGAAGCCTACCCGATCGTGGTCGGCACCGTGCTTTCCGTCGGCGACGGCGAGAAGGTCACGAAGGGCCAGACCATCGCTCAGTGGGACCCGTATAACATCCCGGTTCTCTCCGAGCGTGCGGGCACGCTGCACTTCAAGGACACCATCCCTGGCGTCACCGTGAAGCGCGAGCTCGACGAATCGACCGGCCGCATCGCGACCGTCGTCATCGAGCACAAGGAAGACCTCAATCCGCAGATCGAAGTGCGTGACGAGAGCGGCAAGCCGCTCGCGGCCTACGCCATTCCGACCGGTGCGCAGATCGTCGTCAGCGAGGGTGACATCATCCAAGCCGGCGCGCTCCTCGCCAAGACGCCGCGTCAGGCGTCCGTCACCAAGGACATCACCGGTGGTCTCCCGCGCGTCGCCGAGCTCTTCGAAGCTCGTCGTCCGAAGGAAGCCGCGGAGATGGCCCGTATCGACGGCGTCGTCTCCTTCGAGGGTTCCATCCGCGGCAAGCGCAAACTCGTTGTCCGCAACGAGGAAGCCGGCGCCGAAGAGGAGCATCTGATCCCGCACGGCAAGCACATCATCGTGCAGGCCGGCGACGTCGTCCACAAGGGCCAGCACCTCACCGAAGGTTCTGCCGATCCGCACGAGATCCTCGAGATCCTCGGGCCGACCGCGCTCTACGAGTTCCTCATTGGCCAGGTGCAGGAAGTCTACCGTCTCCAGGGCGTGTCGATTAACGACAAGCACATCGAGGTCATCATCCGCCAGATGCTCCGCAAGGTTCGCATCACGGATCCGGGTGACAGCGAGTTCTTCTGGGGTGAGCAGATTGATCGCTCGACGTTCCTCCGCGAGAACAAGCGTCTCGACGCCGCCGGCGGCAAACCCGCCGAGGCCGAGCCGATCCTCCTTGGCATCACCAAGGCCTCGCTTGAGACCGAGTCGTTCATCTCCGCCGCCTCATTCCAAGAGACGACGCGCGTCCTCACCGACGCCTCGACTCTCGGCAAGGTCGACGGCCTGAAGGGCTTCAAGGAAAACGTCATCATGGGTCACCTCATCCCCGCGGGCACCGGCCTCCCGGCTTACAAGAAGCTGAAGGTCACCCTCCCGCTAGGTGGCGAGATCCCGATGGACGACGCTCCCCGGGCGACCGCGACGGCCGAGGCCAGCTGATCGGCCGGTCATCGCTCAGCACATTTCTTCAAGCCGCGGAGCAATCCGCGGCTTTTTTGTGCGCACGCACAGCCAGGCGCGGCAGCCGATGCCAAGAGGAGATCAGACTTAGCTAAGGGGCGTGGATGCAAGGTGCGCGGCCAATGACAATCCAAGCGGCTTTGCCGCGGCACTTGAACGAGAAGGTCGGGGAGGAGGGCGGTTCTCATTACAAACGCTGATCGGCGACCCCGAAAATTTGCCTTGTTATTCGAACGAGAATTTCGAGCCTGTGAATCCCTCCCGCCAAATGCGGAAGTAGAGCTTAGCTCCTTCCGCGTTACACCCGGCCTTCACCGGCCGGGTGTTTTTTTGTGCCATATCCGACTCTCGCCTAATCTACATGAGTCGCCCGATTTTCGGGCCGCGGTCCTGAAAACTCGCAGGGCAGGGGAGTGGTGAATGAACGATTGTGAATAACTTGGGCGCAATTCCTGAATTTCGCGCTTGATGTGCGTCATGCCTGCGTGGTCTGCTAACCCTCCATTTCGTCACAAAACAGCACTTGCAGCCAAACTGTGGGTGCACCTGACGCCGCGGTTTCGAGGGTTTCCCTCTCGGAATTCCGCGTTTTTCAGCACAGCGCGAAAAAGTGCTTGCCGGGGCATTTTGCTCCGGTAGGTTCCGCGCCTTTTCCTCTTTTATCTAAGTAACTTCCTCCACATGCCCACCATCAACCAACTCGTGAGAAAAGGACGCCGCAAGGTCACCGCGAAGTCCAAGGCCCCGGCCCTGCAGGGCAACCCCTTCCGCCGTGGCGTCTGCGTGCAGGTCATGACCCGCACGCCGAAGAAGCCGAACTCGGCCATCCGTAAGGTTGCCAAGGTTCGTCTCACGAATGGCACGGAGGTCATCTCCTACATCCCCGATGAGGGCCACAATCTCCAAGAGCACTCGATCGTGCTCGTGCGCGGCGGCCGTGTGAAGGACCTTCCCGGCGTTCGCTACCATATCGTCCGCGGCACGCTCGACGCCACCGGCGTCGAGAAGCGCCGTCGCTCCCGCTCGAAATACGGCGTCAAGCGCCCGAAGGCCGCCAAGTAATCACGTTCTTTCTTTTTCACCATGTCTCGTCGTCGCAGAGCCACCCATCGCACCCCCGTTCCGGACGTTCGCTACAACAGCGCGCTCGTCACCCACCTGATCAACGTGATCATGAAGAGCGGCAAGAAGACCGTCGCGGAGCGCATCGTTTACGGCGCCTTCGAGCGTGTGAGCGAGAAGCTCCAGAAAGGCGACCCGGTCGATCTCCTCATGGGCGCGATGGAGAACGCCCGCCCGAAGCTTGAGGTCAAGAGCCGCCGCGTCGGTGGCGCCACCTACCAGGTGCCGGTCGAGATTTCGTTCGAGCGTCAGGAGTCTCTCGCGCTGCGTTGGATCGTCGACGCTGCCACGGGCCGCAAGGGCACCGCGATGCGCGAAGCCCTCGCCGCCGAGATCATCGATGCCTACAACAACACGGGCAGTGTCGTGAAGAAGAAGGAAGACACCCACAAGATGGCCCAGGCCAACCGCGCCTTCGCTCACCTCCGCTGGTAAGCTTTCCACGCAATGTCTTCTCCGATCAACATCACCGTCGTCACCGACAAGAACAAGGTCTCCCCGGCCAACGCCAAAGATCGTGCGTTTCCGCTGGAGTGGACGCGCAACATCGGCATCGCCGCGCACATCGACGCCGGCAAGACGACCACGAGCGAGCGCATTCTGTTTTACACGGGCGCCGTTCACAAGATGGGCGAAGTCCACGAAGGCACCGCGGTGACCGACTGGATGGAGCAGGAGCGCGAGCGCGGCATCACCATCACCGCCGCCGCCATTTCCTGCGCTTGGAATGCCTCCTACGGTCCTTGGAAGGGCATCAAGCAGCGCATCAATATCATCGACACGCCCGGACACGTTGACTTCACCGCCGAGGTGGAGCGCTCCATGCGCGTGCTCGACGGCGCCATCGCCGTGTTCTGCGCCGTCGCCGGCGTGCAGCCGCAGTCCGAGACCGTCTGGCGCCAAGCCAACAAATACGGCGTTCCGCGCGTCGCGTTCGTCAACAAGATGGACCGCACCGGTGCCAACTTTTTCCGCGCCGTCTCCGAGATGCGCGAGAAGCTCAAGGCCAACGCGCACCCGCTCTACATCCCGATCGGCCAGGAAGACAATTTCAACGGCGTCATCGACCTCGTTCAGAACATCGCCTACCTCTTCGACGACACGACCGATGCGCTCGGCATGAATCCGGTCACCGCACCGATTCCGGAGGAGTATGCTGCTCAGGCCAAGGAATACCGCGAGAAGCTGATTGAGGCCGTCTCCGACTTCGACGACGTCATCGCGAACAAGTATCTTGAAGGTCAGGAAATCACCGTTGATGAACTCATTCTCGCCGTCCGCAAGGCGACCTGCTCGATGAAGTTCACGGGCGTGATCCCCGGCTCTGCGTTCAAGAAGAAGGGCATCCAGCGCCTGCTCGACTGCGTCGTCAACTATCTGCCGAATCCCATCGATGTTCCCGCGATGAAGGGCCAGGACAGCGATGGCAAGGAAGTCGAAGCGATTGTTTCCGACTCCTCGAAACTTGCCGGCCTCGCGTTCAAACTCTGGACCGACCCGTTCGTCGGCAAGCTCGTGTTCTACCGTGTCTACACCGGCACGCTGAAGAAGGGCATGTCGCTCTACAATCCCCGCACCCGCCGCTCCGAGCGCGTCTCGCGCCTCGTGCTCATGCGCGCGATGGACCGCGAGGAAGTCGATGTCGCGCACTCGGGCGATATCTGCGCCCTCGTTGGCGTGAAGGACGTCATCACCGGCGACACGCTGTGCGATGAGGACTTCGACATCCGCCTCGAACCGCCGTCCTTCCCCGAGCCTGTCATCGCGATGTCGATCGAGCCGAACTCGAAGGGCGACCAGGAAAAGCTCGGCGTCGCGCTCCAGCGCCTCGTGGCCGAGGATCCGACCCTCCGCGTCAAGACCGACCAGGACACCGGCCAGACGATTCTCGCCGGCATGGGCGAGCTTCACCTCGAAATCATCGTCGACCGCATGAAGCGCGAGTTCAAGGTCGAGGCGACCGTGGGCAAGCCGCAGATCGCTTACCGCGAGACCGTCACCGGCAACGCCGAAGGCGTCGGCAAGTTCATCCGCCAGTCTGGTGGCAAGGGCCAATACGGCCACGTTGTCGTCAAGATCGAGCCGAACGAAAAGGGCAAGGGCATCGAGGTCATCAACGAGATCGTTGGCGGCGTCATCCCGAAGGAATTCATCAAGCCCGCGACCGACGGTATCCTCGAAGGCACCAACAACGGTGTCGTCGCCGGCTACCCGGTTGTCGATGCGAAGATTCGCATCATCGACGGCTCCTTCCACGAAGTCGATTCGTCGGAACTCGCGTTCAAGATGGCTGGCATTTTCGCCTTCAAGGAAGCGATGAAGGTCGCCAAGCCGATCCTCCTCGAGCCGATCATGGGCGTCGAAGTCACCACTCCCGAAGAATACCAAGGCGACCTCATGGGCGACATCAACCGCCGTCGCGGCCAGATCCAAGGCATGGAGAACAAGAACGGCGCCTGCATCGTCTCCGCGCACGTTCCGCTCGAGATGCTCTTCGGTTACGTCACGGACATCCGCTCGCTCTCCAAGGGCCGTGCGTCCGCCTCGATCACGCCGTCGCACTTCGCGCAGGTCCCGAACAACCTCCTCGCCAAGATCGTCGAGTCCTCTTCCAAGGCCCCGGCCCGCACCTAACCCTCGTTCTTTATCCCGCCATGAAAGGCCAACGCATTCGTATCAAACTCCAAGGCTTCGATTACCGTGTGATCGACCAGTCCGCCTCGGAAATCGTCGAAACCGCCAAGCGCTCCGGCGCTCGCGTCTCGGGCCCGATCCCGCTGCCCACCCGCATCGAGAAACTGTCCGTCAACCGCTCGCCGCACGTCGACAAGAAGTCGATGGAGCAGTTCGAGAGCCGCACTCATAAGCGTCTCATCGACATCCTCGAGCCGACCGCGCAGACGGTCGATGAACTCAAGAAGCTCAACCTGCCCTCCGGCGTCGATATCACCATCAACGTCTAACGCTCAACTTTCAGACAGTCACTTTAGCAGCCACCGGTGGCTCCAATCGCCGGATTGCTAATGTAGGTCTAAACCAAACGGAAACCCTCCACCTACCACTTAGCCTATGATCACTACTCTACTAGGCAAAAAACTCGGGATGACCCAGGTCTACGACGCACAAAACGTGCTCGTGCCGGTCACCGTCGTGGAAGCCGGCCCCTGTCCGGTTGTCCAAGTCAAGACCGTCGAAACCGACGGCTATAACGCGGTCCAACTCGGCTTCGGCGCCCAAAAGGCGAAGAACGCCAGCAAGGCCGAAGCCTCTCACGCCAAGAAGGCCGGACTCGATAGCACGCCTCGCGTGCTCAACGAGGTCCGCCTCGCTGCCGCCCCGTCTGTTAAGGCGGGCGACGTCATCACCGTCACAGCCTTCGCGGAAGGCCAGACGATCGACGTCATCGGCATTTCGAAGGGTAAGGGCTTCGCCGGCGTCGTGAAGCGTTACCGTGTCGGCGGCGGTCCTGCCTCCCACGGTTCGATGTTCCACCGCCGCATCGGTTCGGTCGGTATGCGCCAAACGCCCGGCCGCTCTTGGAAGAACCAGCGCATGCCCGGTCACATGGGTGCCGAGCAGCGCACGGTGCAAAACCTCCGCGTCGTCAAAATCATCGCCGAAAAGAATCTCATCCTCGTGAAGGGTGCGATCCCGGGTGCCAACGGTGACGACGTCATCATCCGCGCCGGCAAGAAGGCCAAGAAAGCCTAAGGAGACTGAACCACAATGAAGCTCAAAGTTTACAGCTCCGACGCCAGCAAGTCCTCCGAGAAGGATTTCAACCTCCCGACGTTCGAAGGCGATCGCGGCCTCCAGGCCGTGAAGGAAGTCGTCGTCGCCCATCGCGCGAACGCCCGCCAAGGCACGCGCTCCACCAAGACCCGCGGCGAAGTCCGCGGTGGTGGCAAGAAGCCGTGGAACCAGAAGGGTTCCGGTCGCGCCCGCGCCGGTTCTTCCCGCTCGCCGCTCTGGAGCGGTGGTGGTGTCGTGTTCGGCCCGAAGCCCCGCGACTTCTCCAAGAAGATCAACAACAAGGTCAAGGCCCTCGCGTTCTCCCGCGCGCTGTTCGATCGCGCCGTGGCCGGTGACGTCGATGTCATCGAGGCCTTCGCGCCCGCGCAGCCCAAGACCAAGCTCATGAGCAAGGTCGTCCGCACCATCGCCCCCAAGGGCAAGGTGCTCCTCGTCGACGCCCCCTTCAGCGCCGAAGCCTCGCGCGCCGCGGGCAATCTCGACCGCGTCTCCCTCCAGGAAGCCGCGAAGCTCAACACTCTCGATCTCGTGCAATACGCGAAAATCGTCGTCTCCTCGAAAGCGCTCGAGACCATCATCGCCCGCGCCAACGGAGGTCAGTCATGATCAGCCCTGACAAAGTTCTCAAAAACATGCGCCTGACGGAGAAGGCCTCCAAGCTCTCCTCCAACTACGGCCAATACACGTTCGAGGTCTATCCTTCGGCCACCAAGCACACCGTGCGCGAAGCCGTCGAGACGACCTTCAAGGTCACCGTGACCCGCGTGAACATCCAAAACATCAAGGGCAAGCCGAAGCGTTCCCGCCGCGGCCTCCCCACGAAGGGCTCCGACTCCAAGCGCGCCATCGTCACCCTCAAGCAGGGCGACAAGATCGAGCTCGTCTGAGGAAACACCCGCCATGGCTATCAAAACTTTCCGTCCTCTCACCGCCGCGCTTCGCTTCACCGAGCTGAACCGCCCGGAAGAAATCTCCAAGAAGCGCCCCGAGCGTTCCTTGGTTGAATCCAAGAACAAGACCGGTGGCCGCAACACCTACGGCCGCATCACCTCGCGTCGTCGCGGCGGCGGTCACAAGAAGCTCTACCGCATCATCGACTTCAAGCGCGCCAAGCTCGACATGCCCGCGAAGGTCCAGGCGATCGAATACGATCCCAACCGCAGCTCGCTCCTCGCGCTCCTCGCTTACGCCGACGGTTCCAAGGCTTACATCTTGGCGCCGAAGGGCCTCAAGGTCGGCGATTCCATCTACAGCGCGATGAAGACGGAGTCGAACGACTACCGTCCCGGCAACAGCTTCCCGCTGTCCGTCATCCCGCCCGCTACCAAGCTGCACGCTGTCGAGCTGCTGCCCGGTCGCGGCGCCCAGCTGGCTCGCTCAGCCGGCACCTCCGTCGAACTCGTTGCCATCGAGGACGGCATGGCCCAGCTCAAGATGGGCTCCGGCGAGATCCGCCTCGTGAACGCCAACTGCCGCGCCACCATCGGTGAGGTCGGCAACGAGGACCACAGTAAGCGCAAGCTCGGCAAGGCCGGTCGCGCCCGCTGGCTCGGCCGCCGTCCGCGTGTCCGCGGCGTCGCGATGAACCCCGTCGACCACCCCAACGGTGGCGGTCAGGGCAAGTCCAAGGGTGGTGGCGGTCGCCAGCACCTCGTCTCGCCTTGGGGCCAGCTCGCGAAGGGTTTCCCGACGCGCCGTCGCGCCAAGCCGTCCAACTCGCTCATCATCACCCGCAAGAACGGCCGTCCGCCGCGCGGCAAGAAGTAAACCAATTTAACGACTACCCAACATGGCTCGTTCCATCAAAAAAGGTTTCTTCGTCGATTATCACCTGCTCGAGAAAATCGAGAAGGCGGTCAAGACCGGTGGCGCCCGCAAGCCCATCCAGACTTGGAGCCGGCGCTCGACGATCACCCCCGACTTCGTCGGCCACACCTTCAACGTCCACAACGGCAAGGCCTTCATCGCGGTGTATGTCACCGAGAACATGGTCGGCCACAAGCTCGGCGAGTTCGCCCCCACGCGCATCTTCAAGGCGCACGGCGGCATGACCCGCAAGGAAATCTAACCTGCGCGCCTAGCCCGAACCCGATACGACAATGGAAATTCAAGCTCTCACCAAAAACGCGCGCATGTCGCCGAAGAAGGTGCGCGAGGTCGCCAACGAGATCCAGGGCCGCCCTGTCTCCGAAGCCGCCGACCTCCTCACCCTCATTCCGCGCAAGTCCGCCCGCCTCCTCGCCAAGACGCTCAAGAGCGCCGTGGCGAACGCCGAGAACAACCACAACCTCTCCGCCGACAAGCTCTTCGTCCACCGCGCCCTCGTCGAGTGCGGCCCGGTCCTGAAGCGCTTCAAGGCCGGCGCTCGCGGCTCCGCCAAGCCCCGCGTCAAGCGCATGTCGCACCTCCGCATCGTCCTCTCGGACAGCAAAGCCTAACCAACCTCTGTTATGGGACAAAAAACCAATCCTACCGGTTTCCGCCTCGCTGTCCGCCGCAACTGGCAATCCCGCTGGTTCGCCCGCAAGAAGGACTTCGCCAAGCTCCTCCACGAAGACCAGGTCATCCGTGACACGCTGATGGAGAAGCTCAAACAGGCCTCCGTCCCGCGCATCTTCATCGAGCGCGCCGGCAACCGCGTCCGCGTCAAGATCTTCACCGCCCGCCCCGGCATTGTCATCGGCAAGAAGGGCCAGGAAGTGGAGAACATGAAGGTCGCCCTCGGCAAGCTCACGGGCAAGGAGATCCTCCTCGACATCCAGGAGGTCAAGAAGCCCGAGATCGAAGCCCAGCTCGTCGCCGAGAACGTCGCCCTCCAGCTCGAACGCCGCGTCGCCTTCCGCCGCGCGATCAAGAAGTCCGTGCAGATGGCCATGTCCCTCGGCGCCGACGGCATCCGTATCCAGTGCTCGGGCCGCCTCGGCGGCGCCGACATCGCCCGCCGCGAATGGCAACGCCAGGGCCGCATCCCGCTCCACACCCTCCGCGAGAACATTGATTACGGCTTCGCCGAAGCCCGCACCGTCTGGGGCAAGATCGGCGTGAAGTGCTGGATCTGCAAAAAGGACGAATCCAACTAACCAGCTCCGGGCGCCCGGCTGACCGCAGCCTCCCGCTCACTGCTTACTGCTCACTCCCATGGCTCTCCAACCTTCCCGCACCAAGTATCGTAAATCGATGAAGGGCTCCCGCGCTGGCAATGCCAAGCGCGGCAACACCCTCGCCTTCGGCGAATTTGGCCTGCAGTCCCTCTCCCGCGGTCCCATGACCGGTCGCCAGATCGAGGCCGCCCGCGTCACCATCGCTCGCCACTTGAAGCGCAAGGGCAAGCTCTGGATCCGCGTGTTCCCTCACAAGCCCGTCACCAAGAAGCCCGCCGAGGTCCGCCAAGGCCAGGGCAAGGGCCCCGTCGAGTTCTACGTCGCCGTCATCAAGCCCGGCGCCGTCCTCTTCGAACTCGCCGGCGTCCCCGCCACCATCGCCAAGGAGGCCTTCCGCCTCGCCGATGCCAAGCTGCCGTTCCGTTGCCGCTTCATCCAGCGCGATAGCGTGGCCGTCTAAACCAGGAGATCGTCACCATGACTTCCAAGGAAATCCGCGAACTCTCGCCCGCCGAGATCACCACCAAGCTCCGCGACACCCGCAACGAGCTGCTCCAGCTGCGCCTGCGCAAGCACACCGGCCAGGTCGAGAAGCCGCACATGATCCGCGTCCTCCGCAAGGACATCGCGCGCCTCGAGACCATCCTCACGCAGAAAAAATCCCAGAAGACCGCCGCTGCCTGAGCGCGCGCTTAACCGCTTAAGACCATGTCCACTCACGAACGTCACGCCGCGCGCAAGACCGAGATCGGCTTCGTCAGCTCCAAGATGGGCGACAAGTCCGTCAAGGTGACCGTCCCCTACAAGACGCCGCACCCGCTCTACGGCAAAGTCATCAACCGCAAGACCGTCCTCCACGTCCACGACGAGAAGAACGAGGCCAAGGTCGGCGACAAGGTCGAGGTCATGGAGACCCGCCCCATCAGCCGCCTGAAGCGCTGGCGCGTCGCCCGCATCGTCGAGGCCGCCGTCGCCCCGCTGGGCGCCGCCGTCACCGAGTCCGACGTCGCGGCCATCGTCCCGACCAAGACCACCAAGGCCAACCAGGCCGCGGCCCCCAAGGCCTAACCGCACGAGGAGAACACCACCATGATCCAGATGCGTTCCATTCTCGACATTGCCGACAACACCGGTGCGCGCCGCGCCTCGATGATCGGCAAGATCGGTCACCCTTCCCGCTATGCGCACGTGGGTGACATCATCACCATCAACATCAAGGAGAGCAGCACCGACGCCACGGTGAAGAAGGGTGAGGTCGTCAAGGCCATCATCGTCCGCACCAAGGCCCCCTTGCGCCGCGCCGACGGCAGCTACCTCCGCTTCGATTCCAACGCCGTCGTCATCATCGGCGAGGATGGCAACCCGAAGGGCACCCGCATCTTCGGCCCCGTTGCCCGCGAGCTCCGCGCGAAGAACTACATGAAGATCATCTCCCTCGCTCCGGAGGTCCTCTGACCATGCAAAAGTTTCACATCAAGAAGAACGATCAAGTCATCGTCATCTCCGGCTCCCACAAGGGCAAGTCCGGCAAGGTCCTCGAGGTCCTCCCGGCCAAGAGCCGCGCCGTCGTCGAAGGCGTCGCGATGATCAAGAAGCACCTCAAGAAGTCCCAGGAAAATCCCCAGGGCAAAATCGCCGAGCGCGAAGGTTCGATCCACGTGTCCAACCTCATGCTCCAAACCCGCTTCGACGCCTCGAAGAAGCGCGCCAAGAAAACCGAAGCCAAGAAGGCCTAACGCCTCTCACTAATTCGCCCGCTTGGAAACCGGGCACCCGAAAATGAGCAAAGATACCGTCCCCCCTCTCAAGAAGGTCTACTTCGAGCAAGTCGTGCCCGCCCTCATGGCGTCGCGCGGCTACAAGAACAAGCATCAGGTCCCGAAGCTCGAGAAGATCGTGCTGAACACCGGCATCGGCGCCGACGCCGATAAGAACCAAATCGCCGACACCGCGCGCGACATGGCTCTCATCGCCGGCCAGAAGCCCCTGCTCAACAAGTCCCGCAAGGCCATCGCCAACTTCAAGCTGAAGCAAGGCCAGGTCGTCGGCAGCAGCGTCACGCTCCGCGGCGACAACATGTGGCACTTCCTCATGCGCCTCCTCGCGGTCGCGCTGCCCACCATCCGCGACTTCCGCGGCGTGCCGAACAAGCTCGACGGCCAGGGCAACTACAACATCGGCATCGCCGACTTCACCATCTTCCCCGAGATCAACGTCGAAAGCGCCAAGCGCCACATGGGTCTCGACATCACCCTCGTCACCTCGGCCCACACCGACGACGAGGCCCGCGAACTCCTCAAGCTCCTCGGCATGCCCTTCCGCCGCACCGAGCAGGCCGCCGCGACCAAAACCGCCTAACCTTTCCGCACCATGCCGAAGACCTCCGCCATCGAGCGTAACAAGAAGCGCATCAAGCTCGCCGACAAGTTCGCTGCCAAGCGCGCCGAACTGAAGGCCATCCTCGCCAATCCTGCCACCACCGACGAGGAATTCTACGCCGCGCAGAAGAAGCTCCAGAAGCTTCCGCGCAACTCCAACAAGATCCGCATCCGCAACCGCTGCTCCATGAGCGGCCGTCCCCGCGGCTTTAAGCGCAAATACGGCGTCTCCCGCCTCACCTTCCGCGAGCTCGCCCTCGCCGGCAAGATCCCCGGCGTCACCAAGTCCTCCTGGTAAACCCTTTGGCCCACGGGGGTCGGATATGACCCGCGCGGCCGTCCTCGAACCAACATCCATCCATGACCGATCCGATCAGTGATTTCCTGACCCGCCTCCGCAATGCGTCGAAGGCCGGGCTCGCCCAGTGCGTCTCTCCGCACTCCAAGCTCAAGGAGAGTCTCGCGACCATCCTCAAGACCGACGGCTTCGTGCGCGAAGTCACCACCGGCACCGACGAGCGCGGCCACAAGACCCTCGTCGTCACCATGAAATACGTCGACAACACGCCCGTCATCACCGGCATCAAGCGTGAGTCGACCCCCGGCCGCCGTCGTTACTACGGCTATCAGGAGATCCCGCGCGTCCTCAACGGCCTCGGCATCGCCATCCTCTCCACGTCCAAGGGCCTCATGAAGGACCAGGACGCCCGCCGCAACAAGCTCGGTGGCGAGCTCGTCTGCACCGTCTGGTAAGGAATCCCGCACCATGAGCAGAATTGGCAAACAACCCGTTTTGATTCCCGAGAAGGTCAAGGTCGACATCAAGGGCACCACCGTGTCCGTCGACGGCCCCAAGGGCAAAGTCACCAAGACCTTCGCGCCCGTCGTGAAGATCGTGAAGCAGGACAACGCCATCGTTGTCGCTCCCACCGAGGAGACCCGCTTCTCCAAGGCCATGTTCGGCACGGCTCGCTCCGTGATCGCCGGCATGGTCAAGGGCGCCTCCGTCGGCTACGCGAAGGAGCTCGAGATCCAGGGCGTCGGCTTCAAAGCCGTCCTCAAGGGCAAGCAGATCGACCTCTCGCTCGGCTACTCGCACCAGATCCTCCACGACATCCCCGAAGGCATCAAGGTCACCGTCACCGACGGCACCAAGCTGAAGATCGAGGGCGCCGACAAGCAGATGGTCGGTCAGGTCACCTCCGAGATCCGCGCCTACTACCCGCCCGAGCCTTACAAGGGCAAGGGTGTCCGCCTCGTCGGCGAATACGCCGAGCGCGTCCGCCGCAAGGAAGGCAAGACCGTTGCCTAACGCCGCTAACCTCAAGGCCGCATAACCATGTCCAATACGATTCAGAAAGCCATCCTGCTGCAGAAGCGCAAATGGCGTATCCGCAAGACCGTCGCCGGCACCGCCGCGCGCCCGCGTCTCTCCGTCAAGTTCTCCGGCAAACACATCTACGCGCAAGCGATCGACGACGCCGCCGGCAAGACCCTCGTGTTCCTCTCGACCCTCGATGCCGAGGTGAAGAAGGCCAACGCCAAGGGCAATGTCTCCGGCGCCAAGCTCGTCGGCACCTCCTTCGCCGCCAAGGCCAAGGCCGCCGGCATCACCTCCGTCGTGTTCGACCGCAACGGTCGCCGCTACCACGGTCGCGTCAAAACCTTCGCCGACGCCGCGCGCGAAGGCGGTCTCCAATTCTAAAAACCGCCCATGGCTAACAACAACAGATCCTATTCCGCCAGTTCGTCCGCCGACGGCGCCGAGTCCGGCATGATCGAGAAGGTCGTTTACATCAACCGCTGCGCCAAGGTCGTGAAGGGTGGTCGTCGTTTCAGCTTCTCCGCGCTCGCCGTCGTCGGCGATGGCAAGGGCAACGTCGGCATCGGCTACGGCAAGGCGAACGAGGTTCCCGAAGCCATCCGCAAGTCCACCGAAGCCGCCAAGAAGCGCCTCCTCCCGGTCAAGCTCCGCGGCGACACCATTCCGCACGAAGTTCTCGGCGAGGCTGACGGCGGCAAGGTGTTCCTCCGCCCCGCCACCACCGGCACCGGCCTCATCGCTGGCGGCGGCGTCCGCGCCGTCCTCGAAGCGGCGGGCGTCAAGAACGTGCTCACGAAGTCGATGGGTTCCAAGAACCACATCGCCGTCGTGCACGCCACGTTCAACGGCCTCCGCAAGCTCCGCATGGCGGAAGACTTCAAGGCCGCTCGCGCCTGATTGATCGATTAATCCGAGTCGCCCCGCGCCAGAGTAGGCGAGGGGCGGCGACCCAACCTTAGGAATCCAAGAAAATGCGTCTCCACACTCTCAAGAACGTCAAAGGTGCCGTCCACCGCAAGAAGCGCGTCGGTTGCGGCGAAGGCGGCGGCCACGGCAAAACGTCCGGCAAGGGCGGCAAGGGCCAGTCCGCCCGTTCGGGCGGTTCGATCCGCCCCGGTTTCGAAGGCGGCCAGATGCCCCTTTACCGCAAGCTGCCGCACCGCGGCTTCAACAACTACAACTTCCGCACCAGCTACGCCGTCGTCAACGTCGGCGACTTGGCCAAGCTCGACGCCTCGGTCACCGAGGTGAACATCGAGGCCTTGGTCAAGGCCGGTCTGATCCGCGCCGACGGTGCGCTGTTGAAGGTCCTCGGCGACGGTGAAATCACCCGCGCGCTGAAGGTCACCGCCAACAAGTTCACCGGCTCCGCCAAGGAAAAGATCGAGAAAGCCGGCGGTCAGGCGATCGTCGCCTGATCCTCGACTGGATTTGTGAACGCGGACCGTGGAATGACTCACCGAGCTTCCCGGTCCGCTTTCTTCGTCTAAGCCGCCGCCCCACTATTTAACGCCTCAGACATGTTTTCCGCCTTCACGAATTCGATGAAGATCCCCGAGCTGCGCTCGCGGATCCTCTACACGCTGGCGCTGCTGTTCATCGCACGCGTCGGCGCCCACATCCCGCTGCCCGGCCTCGACCCGGCCCCGCTGAAGCAATTCTTCGCGGACCAGACTGCCGGTGGCGGCGGTGCGCTCATGGGGCTCTACAACATGTTCACGGGCGGCGCGCTCCTCCAAGGTGCCGTCTGCGCGCTGGGCATCATGCCCTACATCAGTGCCTCGATCATTTTTCAGCTGATGACTGCCGTGGTGCCGGCCCTCAGCCGCCTCCAGCAGGAAGGCGACGTCGGCCGCCAGAAGCTCACGCAATACACGCGCTACCTGACGGTCGTCATCTGCTTGATCCAAGGCGTGCTGCTCCTCCTCGCCCTCGAAAATCCGGGCCGTCTCTTCCAAGGCTACGACCTCAATACCTACGGCAACATCGTCCTCGTGGGTAAGACTTGGTTCCTCATCCAGTCCACGGTCTTCCTGACCGCGGGCACGCTGCTCATGATGTGGCTGGGCGAGCAGATCACCCAGCGTGGCATCGGCAACGGTGTGTCGCTGCTCATCACCGTTGGCATTCTCGCCGACATCCCGGGCGCCGCGGCCGCGACCTACCAGCTCTTCTTCGCGCCCGTCGGCACCGCCAGCCTCGGTCTCCCTCAGGCTGTGATGATGATCGTGCTCTTCCTTATCGTCACGATGGGCATCATTGCCGTGACGCAGGGTCAGCGAAAGATTCCGGTCCAATACGCCAAGCGCGTCGTCGGCCAGAAGGTCTACGGCGGCCAGAGCTCGTTCCTGCCGCTGAAGGTCAACTACTCGGGCGTCATGCCTGTCATTTTCGCCAGCGCGATCCTGCTCTTCCCGCAGCAGATTTTCTCCCAGATCGGTGCGGCCTTCGACATCAAGTTCCTCGTCGAATTCGCTAACAACCTGCTCCGCGGTCACTGGACCTACTATGCGGGTATGGCGACGCTCATCCTGTTCTTCAGCTATTTCTGGGTCTCGGTCATGTTCAAGCCGATCCAAGTCGCCGACGACCTCAAGAAATACGGTGGCTATATCCCCGGTGTGCGTCCCGGCGAGCCGACTGCGAGCTTCCTCGATTTCGTCATGACCCGCCTCACGCTCGCGGGCGCGATCTTCCTGACCGTCATCGCCGTCATCCCGGACGTGCTCCTGTTCCAGCTGCAGGTCCCGCCGCGCATCGCCTATTTCTTCGGCGGCACGGGCATGCTCATCACCGTCGGCGTCATCCTCGACACGATGCGCCAGATCGAGACCTTCCTGCTCCAGCGCCACTACGACGGCTTCCTCAAGAAGGGCCGTATCCGCGGTCGCAGCACCTCCGCGCAGATGGCTCTCGGCGAGGCAGCCTCCGATGCTACGGTCATGAAACTGGTTGGTTTCATGATTGTTATGCTCCTCATCGGCCTGGCTGCTTGGGCGACCCGCACCTTCCTGCAATAATCGCTTTACTTCGGTGAGAAGGGCTGAAGACTCCAGCACCTTTTCCGCCCTCGCTTCGGCGAAGGCGAAGATAGTTCTCCTTGGCCCAAGCGGTCCGCATCACGCGGACCTCCTCAGCCAAACCCGTTCTTTCTCAATTGAGCACGTCTCTCCTGCGACTCTCGTGCAGCAGGAGATTTCGCGACGCACGTCGATCGGCCAGAAGGCCGCTTCGGCGCTCGAGCGCTCCGGCTTCGGCCTGAGCGACGACCTCACCCTCGCGGTCCTCCGCAAGTGGTTCTGGGCGCGCAAACCCGATGCGGGTTACCTCTTGGAAGGTTTCCCGGCTACGCTGCTCCAAGCCAAAGTGTTCGACGAGTGGGTCGAGGCCCGCGGTGAAACGCTCACTGCCGTGCTCAACTCCGCTGCGGCCGATGCCGCCGTCGCAACACACTACCGCACGCAAGGTCTCCTCACCGAGATCGCCGCTCGCGCCGCCTGATATGTCCATCCCGATCAAAAACGCGGACGGCATTCGCCGGATGCGCGAAGCCTGCGCCATCGCCGCCACCGTCTTGGCGAAGATGAAGGAGCAGGTCCGTCCCGGTATCACGACCTACGACTTGGATCAAATCGGGCGCGAATTCATCGCGTCGTTCGGCGCTCGCAGCGCCTGCTACGGCTACAAGCTGCACGCTTCGCCCTATCCCGCCTACACCTGCATCTCGGTCAACGAGGAGGTCGTCCACGGCATCGGCTCGCTCAAGCGCATCCTGCGCCAAGGCGACATCGTCTCCCTTGACGTCGTGGTCGAATACAACGGCTACATCGGCGATAACGCCACGACCGTCCCGGTCGGCCCGATCGCCCCGCGCGTCGCCGAACTCCTCAAGGTCTCCGAAGAAGCGCTCTATCTCGGCATCAAGCAAGCCACCGTCGGCAACCGCATCGGAGACATCTCCCACGCGGTGCAGACCCACGTCGAGGCCGCCGGCTTCAGCGTAGTCCGCGAAATGGTCGGTCATGGCGTCGGACGTTCGATGCATGAGGAGCCGCAGATCCCGAACTTCGGCCGGAAAAACTCCGGCGAGAAGATCAAGCCGGGGATGACGCTCGCCATCGAGCCGATGGTGAACCTCGGTCGCTACGCCGTCCGCACCCTCAGCGACCACTGGACCGTTGTCACCGCCGACGGCGCGCCCTCCGCGCATTTCGAACACACCGTGCTCACGACCGATTCCGGCCCCGAGATCCTCACGATCCCGCGCGCCTTGTGATTCCTCCTTCCACTTTCCTTTTCACTTAAACCTCCCACTTAAACTCCTAACAACATGCCTCGTCTCCTCGGCGTTGAACTCCCCGCCAAAAAGAAGATCGGATACTCCCTCCGATACATCTACGGCATCGGCCCCGCCCGTGCCGACCAGATCATTGAGATCGCTGGTCTCGATGCCAACATGCGCGCTTCGGATCTCACCGAAGAGCAGCTGAACAAGATCCTCCACATCATCACCGACAACAAGTGGGTGGTGGAAGGCGATCTCCGCCGCGAAATCGCCGGCAACCTCAAGCGCCTCCAGGCCATCAACTGCTACCGCGGCATCCGCCACCGTCGCAGCCTGCCCGTCCGCGGCCAGCGCACCTCGACCAACGCCCGCACCCGCAAGGGCCCGCGCAAGACCGTTGGCGTTACCAAGGCCAAGGAATAACCCTTTAAAAACTGATCTCCATGTCCGAAGAGAAATCCGCTCCGAAGAAGGAAAAGGCTCCCAAGAAGGAAGCCGCTGCCGGCGCCGCTGCCGGCGCCGCTGCGCCCGCCGCTGAAAAGCCCGCGAAGGCCGCCAAGGCCCCGAAGGCTGACAAGCCCGCCGCCGAAGGCGCGGCCCCTGCCGCCCCGGTCGAGCCCGCCAAGCCCGTCGAACTCGTTGGCGGCGTGCCGAAGGCCCCGTCCGCTGAAGACCTCCTCAAGGAAGAACTCGGCGCCATCAAGGTCCGCAAGGCCAAGGGTTCCAAGAACATCACCTCTGGCATCGCGAACGTCACCGCGACGTTCAACAACACGATCGTCTCCATCACTGATGCCAAGGGCAACGTGATCTCCTGGTCGTCCGCCGGTAAGTGCAATTTCCGCGGCTCCCGCAAGTCCACCGCCTACGCCGCGCAGGTCGTCGCCCAAGACGCCGCCCGCAACGCCATGGCCCACGGCCTCAAGGAAGTCCAGATCCGCGTCAGCGGTCCCGGCCTCGGCCGCGACTCCGCCATCCGCGGTCTCCAAGCCATCGGCCTGGAAATCTCCTCCATCATCGACGTCACCCCGGTGCCGCACAATGGCTGCCGCCCCCGCAAGCGCCGTCGCGTCTAACCCGTAACCTTTAAAAGACTCCCACCATGGCCCGTTATACCGGACCCACCACCCGCGTCAGCCGCCGTTTCGGCACCTACGTTCTCGGTTCCGCCAAGGTCCTCGAGCGCCGCAACTTCCCGCCCGGCCAGCACGGCCCGAAGTCCCGCCGCAAGATGTCGGAATACGCCCTCGGCCTCGCCGAGAAGCAGAAGCTCCGCTTCATCTACGGCCTGCTCGAGCGCCAGTTCCGCCGCGTCTTCGCGGCTGCCAAGAAGGAACGCGGCGTCACCGGCGAGCGCTTCCTCCAGCTCCTCGAGACCCGCCTCGACAGCGTCGTTTACCTCCTCGGCTTCGCCAAGAGCCGCGCTCAGGCGCGCCAGCTCGTCAACCACGGCCACGTCAAGGTCAACGGCCGCAAGGTCGACATCGCCAGCTACACGCTCAACGCCGGCGACACCATCGAGATCAAGGCCTCCAACAATTCCCGCCAGATCGTCACCCGTTCCGTCGAAGAGAGCCGCGCCCGCGTGGTTCCCGGCTGGCTGACGCGCAACGACGAGGCGCTTTCCGCGGTTGTCAACCGCCTCCCGACGCGCGATGAAATGGACCCGTCCATCAACGAACAGTTGATCGTCGAGTTCTACTCGCGCTTCTGAGCCGTCTGTTTTGCCGGTCGCTCCCACCTAACTTCTCCACTCAGAGATAAATCACATGCCCAAGCGTCTCGGAAAATTCGAACTCCCCTCCAAGCTCACCAAGATCGAGGAGGGCGCCACCACCACCTACGCCAAGTTCATCGCCGAGCCCTTCGAAGCCGGCTACGGTCACACCGTCGGCAACTCTCTCCGCCGCGTGCTCCTCTCGTCCATCGAGGGCAGCGCCATCAGCTCGATCAAGATCGACGGCGTGAACCATGAGTTCCAGTCCGTCGACGGCGTCGTCGAGGATGTCACCGACATCGTCCTTAACCTGAAGAAAATCCTCATCGTCTCCGAAAAGCGCGAGCCGATGAAGCTGCTCCTCAAGGTCACCAAGGAAGGCCCCGTCACCGCCGCCGACATCCAGCTCGACGCCGGCGTCAAGCTCATCAACCCCGACCAGGTCATCTGCACCCTCGACACGAAGCGCACCTTCGAAGCCGAGCTCGAGATCAAGACCGGTCGCGGCTACTGCCCCGGCGAAGAGAACAAGAAGGAAGAGCAGGCCATCGGGGTCATCCCGATCGACTCCCTCTTCTCGCCCGTCCGCCTCGTCCGCTACGCGGTCGAGAACACCCGCGTCGGCCAGATCACCGATTACGACAAGCTCGTGCTCGAGATCTGGACGGACGGCCGCATCACGCCGGACGACGCCCTCAAGCAGTCCGCCTCGATCCTCAAGCACCACCTCGACGTGTTCGACCGCGTCTCGCAGGAGAGCTACGAGTTCGAGTCGCAGGCCGCCGAGGTCTCCGAAGAGCAGAACAAGCTCCGCAAGCTGCTCAACATGTCCGTCAACGAGATCGAGCTCTCGGTCCGTGCGGCGAACTGCTTGAACAACGCGAACATCACCACGGTCGGCGAACTCGCCATGAAGACCGAGCAGGAGATGCTCAAGTATCGCAACTTCGGCAAGAAGTCGCTCAACGAGATCAAGGAGAAGCTCGAAGCCCTCGGGCTGTCGCTCGGCATGAAGTTCGACGAGCGCCTCCTCGAGAACAAGAAGGACCTCTAAGTCGTTCCGCTTTCCGCCAAAGACTCGCGGCTCACCGCCGCGAGTCTTTCTGTCGAAAGCGCCGACTCGAAAAACTTAATCCCGGCTCTCGCGCCGTCCGCTGCCGCCCAACGCTGCGACCGGATTGCCGATCGGGAGCCGATAACCCAACCCGACAATGCGTCACAATAAACACCACGCCTCCCTCGGCGTCACCCGCGAGCACCGCAAGGCGATGCTCTCCAACATGGGCGCCTCGCTCATCAAGCACGGTCGCATCGAGACCACCCTCACGAAGGCCAAGGCCCTGCGCCCCTTCATCGAGAAGGTGATCACGAAGGCCAAGAAGGCCGCCGCCCTCCCGAAGGAGAACGGCAAGCTCTCCGCTTCCGCCATCCACCTCCGCCGCCTCGCCCTCAAGGACGTGCGCGACGAAGGCGCGATCACGACCCTCTTCAACGAGAAGGTGGCCCAGTTCGAGAAGCGCTCCGGCGGCTACACCCGCATCTACAAGCTCGGCGCCCGTAACTCCGACTCCGCCGAGATGGCGCTGATCGAGTTCATCGGAGCCGACGACCAGGGCTACAAGAAGTCCAAGGGTGCCAAGAAGGCCAAGAAGTCTCCGGCCAAGAAGGCCGCCAAGACCGAGGCCTCCGCGGAAGCTGCTCCGGCGGCTGACGCCCCGAAGGCCGAATAAACCGGCCCTTCGTTCCACTCTCAACGCGCCGCACCGCAAGGTCGGCGCGTTTTTCTTGAACGGATTCAGCAGCGGCGGCGCGCGAGTCGGAGGCCGCGCCATGTTTGCCCTTGGCGGGCTGACGCATTGCTGGAAAAGTCGCGCCATGCCTGCTCCGGAATTCACCTTTGAAGTCGTCCTTTACGGACTGCTCACGCTCGGTGTCTTTCTCGGGCTTGGCTACTATTACGATCGCCGCGACCGGGCCTTCTATCATGTGGATCGCCGGAAGATTTCCTTTCACTGCATCCGCTGCGATCACCTCTACACGGAGAAAGCCGGCACCGAAACCGCCGCTTGCCCGAAATGCGGGCACGTGAACACGCGCCTGAAATTCTGAGGCGCCGCCGTTGGAACAGTATCTCGGGCGGCGGATGTCTGTCGCAGCCGCGGTGCAGCCTGCCTGCGAGCGTTTATTTAAATTTATCCCGCATCGCCTGCAAACCCGGGATGCCGGCCATGAGGTGTCGATGCTGCGGCTCGAAGTATTGCACCAGCGAGCGCTGGTGCATACCGACTAGGATTGTGAAGATGTAGCCGCGGTGGCCGGGCGACGTCGAGGTCGGGTGATAGCCGCGGTCGATCAGGAACGTGTCGCCATGGCGCGTCATCACGGCACGCGGTTCCTCGCCTTCGTTGTAGCAGTATTGCCCGCCAAAGCCGGTCTCGGGTTGGAAGCGGTAGTGATAGACCTCCTCGAAAAACGTCTCCTCCGGCGGACGCTCGGTGTCGTGCTTGTGCGGCGGATAGCCCGACCAACAGCCCTCGTCAGCGTAGAGTTCACTCACCAGCAGGTTGCCGGCCCGGCCGCCGTGTTTTTGGCCCAGCACATGGAAGATTCTCCGCCGTGACTTCGTTTCGTTCGAACCGACGTCCACCATTTCCACTTCGTCCGGGCACACACGGAAAGGCTCGTAGCGGGTGGCGCAGCGACCGCCGGCGAGGGCGATTTCGGTCGCGGTGTGCGCGGTGATTTCGAGCGGTTCAAGCGCCGCGTAGACGGAGTCAGCCGGCCCCGACCAGATGTCGACGCGCTGCCCGACCGAAGAGAACCGGACATCGCCGGCCTTCACATTCGCGTTGCCGGAGAGCACGACCGCCAGCAGCTCGCAGCCGGGCACGTGCGCACGAAAAACCTCTCCGGCGCGGAGGCGGACCAGATTGAAATACGTCGCCTGCAGGACGCCGCCGGGGTGCACGAGCGGCTGGTTGCGATTGTCATAAGCCCGGAGCAATTCGGCCATGTCCGCAGTAAAGGAGACGTCGCCGCACGCAGCAAGCCGTCCCGTGGTGCGGGTGTTGTGCCGGTCGACTTGTTTTTTTGGTTTCTTTCGCCGGCAAACTTTCCCAGCTTCCCGCATGGCGCAGACAATTGCCGTTCTCGATTTCGGTTCCCAGCTGACCCAGGTCATCGCTCGCCGCATCCGCGAGTGCGAGGTCTACTCGAAGATCTACCACTACGCCACGCCGGCCGCCAAACTCCGCGAGGAAGGCGTCATCGGTATCATTCTCTCCGGCGGTCCGCAGAGCGTTTACGCTAAGCAGGCGCCGCATCCCGACCCGGAGATTTTCAAGCTCGGCGTGCCCGTGCTCGGCATCTGCTACGGCGTGCAGCTGATGGGCCACTTCCTTGGCGGCAAGGTCGAGCACTCCAAGGCCCGCGAATACGGCCACGGTCACCTGACGATCAAGAAGCCCGGCAAGCTCTTCAAGGGCCTGCCGCGCAAGCTGCGCATCTGGAATTCTCACGGTGACAAACTGGCGAAGCTCCCGCCCGGCTTCGTCGCGATCGGCACGTCCGAAAACTCGCCGTTCTCCGCGATCGAGGACGCGAAGCGTAAATTCTACGGCATCCAGTTCCATCCGGAGGTCTTTCACACCGAGCGCGGCGTGGACATGATCCGCAACTTCCTCGTCGGCGTTTGCGGCGCCAAGCAGGACTGGACCACCAAGGACTTCATCGCGCACGCCGTCGCCGACATCCGCGCCAAAGTGGGGAAGGGGCGCGTGCTCCTCGGCCTCTCAGGCGGCGTCGACTCGTCCGTCGCCGCAGCGCTCCTGCACAAGGCCATCGGCAAGCAGCTCACATGCGTCTTCGTCGACAACGGCCTGTTGCGCAAGGGCGAGCGTGACTACGTCCGCGAACTCTACGGCAAGCATTTCAACATCGACTTGCGCGTCGTCGACGCCTCGAAGCTTTTCCTCAAGCGCCTCAAGGGCGTCACGGAGCCCGAGACGAAGCGCAAGATCATCGGCCGCACCTTCGTCGAGGTCTTCGAGAAGACGCTCAAGGACATCGGCCGCACTGCCGAATTCCTCGGCCAGGGCACGCTCTATCCCGACGTCATCGAGTCCGTCTCGATCCAGGGTAACCCGGCTTCGCTCATCAAGACGCACCACAATGTCGGCGGCTTGCCCGAGCGCATGAAGCTCAAGCTCATCGAGCCGCTGCGCGAGCTGTTCAAGGATGAGGTGCGCAAGGTCGGTGCGGCGCTTGGTCTGCCGCGCGAAGTCGTGTGGCGTCAACCGTTCCCCGGTCCCGGCCTTGGTGTTCGCGTCATGGGCGAGATCACCGCGCAGAATCTGGAGATCCTTCGCAACGCCGATGCCGTCCTCCAAGAAGAGATGATGGCGACCGGACTCTATTGGAAGGTTTGGCAATCCTTCGCTGTTTTCCTGCCGGTGAAGACGGTCGGTGTCTTCGGCGACGAGCGCACTTACGACTACGTCATCGCCCTACGCATCGTCGAGAGCACGGACGCCATGACGGCCGATTGGGCCAAGATCCCGCACGACATCCTGCAGCGCATCTCCAGCCGCATCACCAACGAGGTGCGCGGCGTCAGCCGCGTCGTGCTCGATATCAGCTCAAAGCCGCCTGCGACGATCGAGTGGGAGTGAGTCGTCCTAGGCCGCCCCGCTCCGAGGTGCGCCCTGTTGGCCCGCGGCCCGGGTGAGGGATTTCCCCTTGCGAACTACGGCACCCTTACCCACGGTTTGGGTCTGATCGACCATGAAACTCCGCACCCTCGTGTTGGCCTTGTGCATTCCCCTGATCGCCACCGCGTCTTTCGCTGACAGCCGCGCGGACCAATGGATCGCCAAAGCCCGGCAAGCCTTGGGCGGCGAGGCTGCGCTAGGCAGCCTGCAGAGCATCCATTTCAAAGGCACGCTCGAGACCACGCAGCAGGTGCCGATCGATCCCGCCAAGCCCACGGAGCTCCGCGAGGAGAAGCTTCGCCTTGGTATCGATATCGTCTTCCAGAAGCCCTACCAGCAGCGCATGACTCTGCGCTCCGACAAGGTGGTCGAGACCACGGCCCTCGACGGCTACGATGCTTGGGTGCGCCGCGCGGATGCGACCAATGAGTCCCAGTGGCAACTCACCTTGCTCGACACCCAGCAGGTGAAGCGCCTCCGCGCCAACACGTGGGAGAACCTCAACTTCTACCGCGAAATCGAGAAGCGCGGCGGGAAGGTCGAGTATGCCGGCGAGGCCACCATCGACGGCCGCGCCTGCGTGAAGCTCGTGTTCACCCACGATCCGGCGATCATCTTCACCCGCTACTTCGACCAAGCCACCGGCCGACTCGTGAAGACGGAGACGGAGAACGGCGGCGAGATCCGGGAAGAGGGCGAGATGGTCGTCAACGGCCTGCGCTTCCCGAAGAAACTCATCAACAAGGCGCCGAGTGGTCAGGTCGCCACCATCACCTTCGAGTCGATTACCCTGAACGAGAAGTTTGCCCCGGCCGACTTCGAGGTTCCGATGCTCGTCCCGAACTGAGCCGCCCTCCAGGATTTGCCTCTAGAAGCGCCGGTTGCCCGGAGCTTTACTTTTTCTAAAGCCAAACCGCGGGCACCTTATTCATTGGCGCGGTTCCTCCCTGCGGGCTGCTTTGCTTTGCATGCGACGCGGTTTTCTCCACGGTGACGCTGTTCCCTCTTAATTACCCATGAGCGCCCTGATCAAAGTCGACGGCAAAGAATTCACGTTCCCCATCATGCACGGCAGCGAGGGCGAAAAAGCCATCGATGCCCGCAACCTCCGCAAGGACACCGGCTACATCTTCTACGATCAGGGCTACGGCAACACGGGTTCGTGCGAGAGCCAGATCACCTTCCTCGATGGTGACAACGGCATCCTCCGTCACCGCGGCTATCCCATCGACCAGCTTGCGACCTACTCCGAATACGTCGAGACCGCCTACCTGATCATCTACGGCGAGCTGCCCAACGCCAAGCAGCGCCGCGATTTCGGCCGCAGCCTCCGCGACAACGCCGCTATCGGCACGCAGATGCAGCGCATCTTCGAGGGCTTCCCGGAATCGGCCCCGCCGATGGGCATGCTCACCTCGATCGTCAGCTCGCTCGCGGCTTATTATCCGCACCTCGCGACGAACAACTTCGAGAAGGACCTCGAGAACTTCGACCTGGCCGCGGCCATGGCCATCTCGAAGATCCGCTCGATCGTCGCGATGATCTACCGCTATCGCAACGGCTTGCCTTTCATCCACCCGCGCGATCTGCCCTTCGCCGACAATTTCCTGCACATGATGTTCTCGGACCCGTATGTGGCCTACCAGCCCATCCCCGAGGTCACCCGGGCGCTGAATCTCCTCCTGCTCCTGCACGCCGACCACGAGCAGAATTGCTCCACCTCCACGGTGCGCATGGTCGCCTCCAGCGGTGCCAATCTCTTCACCTCCATCGCCGCGGGCGTCTGCGCCCTCTCCGGCCCGCTCCACGGCGGCGCGAATGTGGCGGTGATGCAGATGCTGCAGAACATCCATGACGAGGGCGACGACGGCACACGTTTCATCGAGGCTGCCAAGAGCGGTTCGAAGACGAACCGCCTGATGGGCTTCGGCCACGCGGTCTATCGCAATTTCGATCCCCGCGCTCGCATCATCGGCAAGGCCTGCGATGAGGTGCTCAACCGCCTTGGCAAGTCCGACCCGCTGCTCGACATCGCCAAGAACCTCGAGCAGGCCGCCCTCAAGGACGACTACTTCGTCTCGCGCAAGCTCTACCCGAACGTCGACTTCTACTCGGGCATCATCATGCGTGCGCTCGGCATCCCGACCGACATGTTCACCGTCATGTTCGCCATCGGCCGCGCGCCGGGCTGGATCGCCAACTGGAAGGAAGTCGCCTCCAACCCGAAGGGCCGCATCTACCGCCCGCGTCAGGTCTACGTCGGCCCCGTGCACCGCGACTACGTCCCCATGGGCGATCGCGGTTGAGCGCCTCGCGCTCAACGCCAATTCCCACTCTTCTTCGGCCGGTCGCCTGACCGGCCGTTTTTTTGGCGGAGTCCCGCGCCGATGGTTCCGGCCGCCGTGGTGAGCGAGTCCTTACTTCTTTTCCGGCGGCGCGTGGAGGATCTCCTCCAGCCCGAGCCCGGTCATCTTCTGGAGTCCGGTGATCAGGCGCCACAGCGCGAAGATCGTCACGACCATCGTCGGCAACACAATCACGGGCCAGCTCCAGCCGAGCATCGCGCTGTATTGCGCATTGAACTCCGGCGTGTCCGGCAGCGCGGTGATCAGATGGCGGGCGAGGGCGAAGTTCAGCACCGCGCTGAGGAAAAACGAACCGGCCAGCAGCACCGTGGAGGACTTCAGCAATTCATCGAAGGCCGCGCGCATGCCGTGCTCTTCGATCGCCGCGTTGACACGCGGCAGGTTGATCACCTGGTCGTTGAGCAGGAACGTGTGCACCAACGGGCGCTTCGTCCAATGCGAGACGATCACCGCCCCGCCGATCAGCGCCGGCACGGCGGCCTCCTTCACGGCGAACCAGAACGGCTCCAACCGCATCAGCCCCAGCCCGCCCGTCGCCAGCGTGCTCAGGAAGCCCACCGTGGGCACGAAGTTGAAACGCCGCCGCTGCCAGAAATCATAGATGCCGTAGGCCAGCGGGAACGCCAAGGCCAGCAGCAGCGCCGGCATCGCCCCGAGCCGGTCGCTCAGCTTCGACAGGATGAGCATCGGCGCGGCGATGCTGAAGGCGAGGTTGAGCAGCAGGCTTTCCCGTTTGGGCGCAGGTTCGGACATGGCCTCAGAGCGAAAGCGGAACCGCCCGCGACAGGAAGGAAGAAACTTTGCCGCGAACTATTTTCCTCGTTTCCTGTTGCCGCCTCATCCCGCATTCTTTCCGCATGATCCTTCTCGGCGTCAACATCGACCACTGTGCCACTGTCCGCCAAGCCCGCTACCGCCAGGCTGGTGCCACGGTCGGCGGCAACGTCGAGCCCGATCCCGTCACGCTCGCGCTCCTGTGCGAACGCGCCGGCGCCGACGGCATCACGATCCACCTGCGGGAGGATCGCCGGCACATCCAGGACCGCGACGTCGAGCGCCTGTGCGAAGTCGCCGCCACGCGGGTGAACCTCGAGATGGCCTGCACGCCCGAGATGACCGCCCTCGCGCTCCGCCTCAAGCCGCACTCCGTCTGTCTCGTGCCCGAGAGCCGCGAAGAGGTCACGACTGAAGGCGGTCTGGATGTCGTGAAGCACCGCGAAAAGGTCGCGCGCGTCACCGACGCCATGAACGTCGCGGGCATCAAGACCTCGTTGTTCATCGATGCCGACGAGCACCAGATCGACATGGCCAAGCGGTTGAACGCGCCGTGGATCGAGCTGCACACCGGCGCCTACGCTAACGCCTACCACGGTCCGGCGCGCGCCGATGAGTTCAAGCGCCTGTGCGTCGGCGCCACGCAGGCCCACGCCCTCGGTCTCGTCGTCAACGCCGGCCACGGCATCAATTACGTCAACATCGCCGAGGTGCGCACCATCCCGCACCTGCACGAACTCAACATCGGCCATAGCATCATCTCCCGCGCGCTTTTCACTGGCATTCAGGAAGCTGTCCGCGAGATGAAGGCGCGGATGAACTCCTGAATTGGGTCACCACGAAATACACGAATCACACGAAGACTCCGGTTCTCCAGACTTTCCTTTTTGTGTCTTTCGTGTGTTTCGTGGTTTCTCTCCGATGAATATCACTCTCCCCCCCGGCGGCATCCTCATCGGTCTCGGCTGCGACCTCATCGAGACGGAGCGCATCCGCAAGGTGCTCGAGAAGCACGGCGACCGTTTTCTCAAGCGCGTGTTCACCGACGAAGAGCGCGCGTATTGCTCGACCCTCGCTTACCCGCACAAGCACTACGCCGCGCGCTGGGCGGCGAAGGAGGCCGTCTCCAAGTGCTTCACGACCGGCATCGGCCCGCATCTGGAGTGGACCTCGATTTCCGTCTATCACGGCGAGCGCAAGGAACCGCTCGTCCGCCTCGACGCCAAGGGCGAAGCGTTGCTGAAACAAGTCGGCGCGACTCACGTCTGGCTCAGCCTCTCCCACATCGACAGCCACGCCATGGCCGTCGCCGCGCTCGTTAAGCACACGCCGCAAGGGTAGGGCAGGACCGCTGGGCCCGCCGCGCACCATGAAAGATTTCCCGGCCGACTCCCACATTCCCCTCGGAAAACTTGCGTGGGTCGTTCTGATCGCCGTGGCGGGGGCGCCGCTGCTCTTTTTCGCGTTGGTGACGCCGAAAGAAAAGCCCGTCGACGAACCGGCCAAGATCGAGCTGCCGCCGTCCAAACTCCAGGCAGTCGGCCTCCGCGAGAATCGCGACTGGGACGGCTTGCCGGAAATGTTCGCCGTCTGGGCGGATCAGTTGTTTTGGACCGAAGACAAAACGACGTTCGCCTACTGGAATCCGGGTTCACGCTCTTATTCATACTACTTTGAGGCCACGCGATACCAAGGCGTGGTGCGGTTCAAATCCATTGGCCGGGCTGCGCGCGAGCGATCGGTCGACGCACTGCTGATCGACGAGCATAGTGGCCAATCCGATACCCACCCGTTTCTTTTTCCGGCGTGGGTCCGCATTCGTGACTTTCCAAATCCGCCGCTTCCGTTGCCTGCGAGCGTGAGGAATGTGTTCAAAAAGGATGACGCGCAGACACCGAAAGTGATTTTGGAGAAAAGTCCGACTAAGAAACAGTGACCACGACGACGGCGTATTTCCATCCCATCCTCTCGTGCGCTCAGGCGAAGGCGCACGAGGCGACATTGTTGCGGGATGAGGCGGCGGAATGGGGTGCGATGCAACGCGCCGGACGGGCGATTGCGCGGGCGTTGTTGGACGACGCTCGCGAGGTCGGCGGTTTGCCGGATGACATGCGGCTGCTCGTGTTGGCGGGGAAAGGCCACAATGGCGGCGACGCGTTGCTGGCGGCGGCGATGCTCCTCGACGATTTTCCGCTCGCGGCGGCGGACGTCGTGCTCGTGTTCGGGGCCCAATCGCTTCGCCCGCTGGCGCGTCGAGCGCTCGAAGTCCTGCGGCGCACGGCTGCGGCGCGCGCGAGGGAACTCGACGCGTTCACGTTGAAGCGTGAGTTCGCCTCCTACGATGCGTGCCTCGACGGCGTGTTCGGTTTTCAGTTTCACCCGCCGCTCGACGAGGCGACCGGCGAGTTGCTGGCGTGGGTGAACACGCATCCGCGCATCCGCTTGCGGGCCGCGGTGGATTTGCCGAGCGGACTGGGGGAAAATGCGCGCGCGAAGACGGTGTTCCGCGCTGATTTCACTTATGCGACCGGCATCGTGAAGTTGCCTGTCGTCGCGCCCGCGAATGCCGACGTGGTGGGTCGGGTGCGTTATCTCGACCTCGGATTTTTCGCCGCCACCTGTGGGTCGGATGCCCGCACGCGGCAGGAGCGGGAACCGCAAACCAGCGGGGTGGGGGCACCCCGCCCACACGACGAGACACCGCAACGCGTCCTGCTTCGCTCGCTCGTGCGACCGCTCGGTGGATTGCGCCCTGCGCAGACGGACAAGCGCACGTTCGGTCACTTGCTGGTCGTCGGGGGATCGATGAATTACCCCGGCGCGGTGCTCATGACCGTGCAGGCGGCGTTGCGCAGCGGCGTGGGCCTGCTCACCGCGTGCGTGCCCGAGGCGCTCGTGGCGGAATACGCCGCCAAGCTTCCCGAGGCGATGTGGTGTGGCTACGCGCCGGGACCCCACGGCGGCCTAACGTCCGCTGCCGCCGATCTCATCCGCGAAAAAGCCGCCCGCGCGACCGCGCTGGTGATCGGGCCGGGGTTGGGCGCGGCGCCGGAAACGTTGGCGGCGATCGAGACGGTTTTCCGCACTACGGAAAGCACGCTGCCCGTGCTGCTCGATGCCGACGCACTTCGTCCGGAACTCGTGCGCGCAACCGTGGGCCGGCGGGTCGTCGCCACGCCCCACGCGGGAGAGTGGCAACGCATCCGCGAAGGCTGGACCGACGGTGTGCTGGTGTTGAAGGGCTCGCCGACGCGCGTGCAGTGCGCGGCTGTCACGTATTTCAGTTTCTTCGGCGGGCCGGTGCTCGCGCGCGGTGGGAGCGGCGACTTGCTGGCGGGGTTGATCGGCGGGCGCATGGCCCAGGCGCCGGACGATTTGTTGCTCGCCGCGGCGCAAGGCGTGGTGTGGCATGGGCTCGCTGCGGATTTGCTCGCCCGCGACAAGGGCCAGGTGGCCGTGCAGACGACGCAGTTGCTGGATTACCTCCAGCCGGCGCTCCACTGCACGGACCATGAAGACCCCTGAACTCTCCGAGCGGCAGGCGTTCATGATTTTGAACGACCTGCCCAACATCGGCCCCATCACCCTCAACCGCCTCTTGGCCGAATTCGGCGGCGACCCCATCGCGATCCTCTCCGGCCATAAACGACGCCTCGAATCCGTGCGCGGCGTCGGTCCGGAGACCAGTGCGGCAGTGTTGAACTGGCGCACGCATTTCGACCTCCCGCGCGAGGAGGAGCGCCTCGCGCAGGCCGGAGCGACCTTCATCACAGCGCGCGATCCCGGCTATCCGCGCCTGCTCAAGGAGATTTCCGATCCGCCTATCGGGCTCTACCGCAAGGGCGACTACGCCTGCGATCAGCCGTGCATCGCGATCGTCGGCAGCCGGCGCACCACGCTCTACGGCCAAGCCACCGCGAAGAAGCTCGGGGCCGAACTGGCGCGCCTAGGCTTCTGCGTCGTGAGCGGCCTCGCGCGCGGCATCGACACGGCGGCGCACGAAGGCGCGCTCTCCGTCGGCGGCCGCACCGTGGCGGTGATCGGCACCGGGATCGACATCATCTACCCGTCGGAAAACCTCGGTCTCTACCGGCGCATCGCGGAGTCGGGCGCCGTGCTCTCCGAGTTTCCGTTCGGCCGGAAGGCGGACCGCCAGTCGTTCGCGATGCGGAATCGCATCGTCTCCGGCATGAGCGAGGCGGTCATCGTGGTGGAGAGCGACGTGGATGGCGGCGCGATGATCACGGCGCGCTTCGCGGGCGAGCAGGGGCGCTTGCTTTTCGCCGTGCCGGGCCGCATCGACCAGCCGAGCAGCGCGGGCTGCCATCAACTCATCCGCGACGGGGCCACGCTGCTCACGGGCGTCGACGATGTGCTGAGCGAGTTGAATTACCTGCAGGGACTGCGTCCCGCCGCCGTGGCGGTCGCGCCCGGACAACCCAGTCTGCTCGAGCAGTTGCAGGGCGGGCTATCGGAGACCGAGCGCCGCGTGATCGAGTGCTTTCGTGGCGGGAGCATCCTCGGCATCGATCAGCTGACGGCGCACACAGGACTCCCGGCGCCAGAAATCTCGGCGACGCTCATGCTGCTTGAGCTGAAAAAGCTCGTGTCGAAACGGGCCGACGGCACGTTCGAGCCGCGTTCCCCCGCCTGAATTTCCCCTATGAAACCCCTGCGTCTGTTCGTGTTGTTGCTTGCGGCTGTCTGCGTATCGGCTGCCTGGCTCCCCGCCCAGGAAACCGCCAAGCGTGCCATCACGCATGAGGATGTCTGGCTGATGAAACGCGTGGGCGCCCCGAGCCCGAGCCCGGACGGCAAGTGGGCGGTCTTCGCCGTCAGCGAACCGGCCTACGAACCGAAGGAAGCGACCAGCGACCTCTGGCTGAAATCGCTCACCGACGACGCGCCGGCGCGTCGCATCACCTTCACCAAGACGGGCGAAGGCGCGGTCGCGTGGTCGCCGGATTCGACGACGATCGCGTTCGTCACCCGGCGCGAAGGGGACGAGGCCGGGCAGATCTACCTGCTCAATCTCGCCCAAGGCGGTGAGGCCCAGCGCGTGACCAACCTGACACTCGGCGCGCGCTCACCGAAGTTCAGCCCCGATGGGCGGCAGCTGCTCTTCGTGAGCGATTTTTATCCGGGCGCCCAGGATCAGGAGGCGATCAAGAAGACCGCCAAGGAGCGCAAGGATCGCAAATACACCGCCCGCGCTTACGAGACTTTCCCGCCGCGGTTCTGGGATCGCTGGCTCGACGACAAGCGCGGCACGCTCTGGGTGCAGGAAGCCAAGGCCGACGCGCAGCCGCGCAATCTTCTCGCCGGCGCCAAGCTCGTCGAGTTGCCCGGCTACGGTGGCGGACAGGGTGATGATGGCCAGTCGATCGAGGCCGAGTGGACGCCGGATGGAGCCGGAGTGGTCTTCATCGCGTCCACGAATCGCCACGAGGCGGCGCACGCCGATGTGTCGACGCATCTGTTCGAAGTCTCGCTCGCCGGTGGCGAGCCGAAGCAGCTCACGCAGGACGCCGGCAGCTACGGCCAGCTCGAATTCACCGCCGACGGACGCGCGCTGCTCGCGATCTTCAGCCCGAACAACGACGAGGTTTACAACAACTCCCGGCTGGTCAGCTTCGACTGGCCGTCACGCGGCGGGCGCAAGGTCCTCACGGCGAACCTCGATCGTTCGGTGAGTCGCTACGCGCTCGTCGCGGGCAGCGGTCGCGTCCACTTCACCTATGAGCACGCCGGGTTGGAAAAACTCTACTCGGTCGACCTTGGCGGCGGCGAGGTGCGCGAGGAAACCTCGCCCGCGACCGGCTGCATCGGCGCGCTGGCGGCTGGCGGCACTGCGCTCGTCGGCACGTGGGACTCGGTGGTGAACCCGGCGGAGATCTACCGGTTCGACGGCGGTCCGAAGGCCCTGACGTCGTTCAACGCCGCGCGCGTCGCGGCGATCGATTGGGCGCCGGTCGAGCACTTCTGGTTCAAGAGCAGCCGCGGGCGCGACATCCACAACATGCTGGTCAAGCCGCCGGGCTTCGACCCGACGAAGCGTTACCCGGTGTTCACGGTCATCCACGGTGGCTTCGCCTCGATGTGGCGCGACACCTTCGTGCTGCGCTGGAATTATCATCTGCTGGCGCAGCCCGGCTATCTCGTGGTGCTGACCAACTACACGGGCTCGACGGGCTTCGGCGAGGAGTTCTCTCGCCGCATCAAACACGATCCGCTCAAGACGCCCTGCGACGAGGTGAACGAGGCGGTCGATGAAGTTGTGAAGCGTTTCCCTTTTGCTGATGGCTCGCGTCTCGCCGCCGGTGGGGCGAGCTACGGCGGCCACATGGCGAACTGGATTCAGGCGACGACGGCGCGCTACAAAGCGATCGTCTCGCACGCCGGCCTGATGGATCTCGCTTCGCAATGGAGCACGAGCGACACGATCTTCGGTCGGGAGACGCAGAACGGCGGCCTGCCTTGGGCCGGCAGCAAGGTTTGGACCGAGCAGAGCCCGTTTTACCAAGGCGGCAATCACGCGGCGGGCACCGGTTTCAAATCCCCGATCCTGATCACGGTCGGCGAGAACGATTTTCGTGTGCCGCTCAATCAGGCGCTGCAGAACTACGCCGTGCAGCAGCGCCTGCAGGTGCCGAGCCGACTGGTCGTTTTCCCCGACGAGAACCACTGGATCCTCAAGGGAGAAAACAGCCGCTACTTCTACGGCGAGGTTCACGCTTGGCTCGCGAAATACCTGAAGTGATGGGGGATTTTTGATTCCCGTTTTCGATTACAGGCGCGTCCATCGGGCGCGCCTTTTTTGTGGTCCGCGCGCCGCGCCGCACCGCACGTCCGTTGCGGCCGAAGATCCGAAATCCGGACTCGAAAAGCCGCTCAGCCCGGCGGCCAGGCGAGTGGGCGTCCGCCGAGGACATGCACGTGCAGATGCGGCACCGTCTCGCCGCCGTCGCGGCCGTTGTTGATGACGATGCGGAATCCGCTCTCCTCCAGCCCGAGCTTTTTCGCGACCGCAGCGGCGCTGAGCAACAGATGACCGAGCAGGGCCTGATCGTCGGCGTCGGCTCCGGCGATGCGCGGGATGAGCCGCTTGGGAATCACCAGCACGTGCACGGGCGCCTGTGGGTTGATGTCGTGGAGCGCGATGCAGTGCTCGTCCTCATGCGCGAGCTTGGCCGGGATCTCGCGGTCGATGATGCGTTGGAAGATCGTTTTGCTCATGGCGGGTGGCGCTGGATGCCCGTGCTCGGCCGCGGATTGCTCGCGGGGCTTCGCGCGAGAAGGCGGGAAGGTTTAAAGAAACAGGAGGTTCACGTTCGCGCCGCGGCGGGTGCGGGCGGCGGTGAGGTGGCGGAGCAGGTCGAGCGTGTCGTCGTAGTCGCGCCGGCGTTGCGCGCTCCAGCGGCCGGAGGCGGGGGTGTGGGCGGCGCGGAGATTCGTCACGAGCACGGTGGCTTCGTCGCAGAGCGCGAGCTGTTTCAGGCCGCGCATCAGGTTGGCCCGGGCGAAGAGCGGGGTGCCGTCGGTTGGGTCGGCGGCGGCGTCGAAATGGTAGAAACCGTGCGAGGCGTGCGTCTGGCAGAGCTTGGCGAACAGGGAGGCGGCGGCCTGAACGAAGTCGGGATCGTTCGGCGCGCGCTCCGCGTCGTCTGCGAGCGTCGTGCGGATGGCGTCGTCGATCTGCTGCGCGAGGTAGAGGTCCTGTCCCGTGAGCGGCGCGAAGAGCGCGTTCAGGAAGTGCAGCCGTCGCAGTTGGGCGGAGGGCGTCATTTCTTCGGCTTCGGCGGGGTGTCAGTGTCGGGCGGGAACGGCGTCAGGCTCGTGATCTCGTCGACGAATTCGCCGACGTCGCGGAATTCCTTGTAGACGCTGGCGAAGCGGACGTAGGCGACTTGGTCGAGCTTGCGCAGGCGTTGCATGACGTGTTCGCCGATGCCCTTGGTGGGCACCTGGCTCTCGAACTCGGCTTCGAGGGCGTCGATGACGTCCTCGACGAGCATGTAGATCTGCTCGCCGTCGATCGGGCGCTTGTGGCAGGCGGCGCGCACGGCGCTGACGAGCTTGTCGCGCATGAAGGGTTCGGTGCGGCCGTCGCGCTTCACGACGACGAGGTTGTCGCGCACGAGCGACTCGGTGGTGGTGAACCGGTGGCTGCACTCCAAACACTCGCGGCGTCGGCGGATGGTGTTGCCGTCGCGCGCGATGCGGGAGTCGATGACCTTATCCTCGATGGAGGTGCACTTGGGACAGCGCATGGATTTCGGCGGCAGGCTAAGGGCGGCGGGCGGGCGCTGCCGAGCTTCTTTCGACTACGGGAGGGCGAGAAAGTTCTGCAGGATCTTCATCCCGTGCTCGGTCGCGATGGATTCCGGGTGGAATTGCACACCCCAGATGGGGAAACGCCGGTGGCGCAGGCCCATGATCTCGCCTTCGGCCGTTTCGGCGGTGATCTCGAGCTCGGCGGGCAACGAGGCGCGCTCGACCAGCAGTGAGTGGTAGCGGGCGGCTTGGAAGGGGGAGGGCAGCCCGGCGAAGACGTCGGTGCCGCGGTGCTGGATGGGGGAGCGCTTGCCGTGCATCAGGCGATCGGCGCGCACGACCTTGCCGCCAAAATACTGGCCCATGGCCTGATGCCCGAGGCAGACGCCGAAAATGGGTTTCCGGCCGGCGAAGACGCGGAAGATGTCGAGGCTGATGCCGGCTTCCGTCGGCGTGCAGGGGCCGGGCGAGATGAGCACGCGATCGGGGTTCAGCGCGACGGCCTCGTCGGGGGTGAGCTCGTCGTTGCGGAAGACCCGCATGCTCACGCCCAACTGGCCGAAATACTGGACCAGGTTGAAGGTGAACGAGTCGTAGTTGTCGATGACGAGCAGCACGGGCGAATCCACTCGGGATTTGACAGGGGGGTCAAGCGCGCGGGTAGCCTCATTCCTGTCATGGCGCACCCGCGCCGGCTCCCGATGCCCGCCCATTTCGAATTGCTCAAAACCGACTCCGCCACGGCCGCGCGCCGCGGGCGTTTGCGCACGCTGCACGGCGTGATCGAGACGCCGATCTTCATGCCCGTGGGCACGCAGGGCACCGTCAAGGCGCTCACGCCGGCGCAGGTGAAGGAGGCGGGGGCGCAGATCATCCTCGGCAACACCTACCACCTGAATCTCCGCCCGGGCTCCGAACTCGTGCGCGAGCTCGGCGGGTTGCACCGCTTCATGGGTTGGGATGGCCCGATCCTCACCGACAGCGGCGGCTTCCAGGTGTTCTCGCTGGCGAAGCTGCGCGACATCCGCGACGACGGCATCGCGTTCTCGTCGCACATCGACGGGGCGAAGCTCTTCCTCGGTCCGCGCGAGGTGATGACGATCCAGGCCAACCTCGGCTCGGATATCGCGATGGTGATCGACGAGTGCCCGCCGTGGCCGTGCACGCGCGATGCGTGCGCACGGGCCGTCGCCCGCAGCGAGCGCTGGGCGCGCGAGTGCAAGCAGATCGCGACCGACTACGGTTTCCTCGCGGGCGGGCACCATGTGTTCGCGATCGCGCAAGGCTCGACCTTCGACGATCTGCGGCGCGAGGCGGCCGAGTCGCTCGCCGCGATGGATTTTCCCGGTTACGCGGTCGGTGGTGTCAGCGTCGGCGAGCCCGAGCCGGAGATGTTGAAACAGGTCGGCGCCACGACGCCGTTCATGCCGGCCGACAAGCCGCGCTACACGATGGGTCTCGGCACGCCGCCGCAGATCTTGAAGATGATCGCGCTCGGGGTGGACATGTTCGACTGCGTGCACCCGACGCGGATTGGGCGCAACGGCGCGGCGTTCACGCCCGACGGCGTCATCAACCTCCGCAACGAGCGCTACCGCACCGATGCCGGTCCGCTGGTCGAGGGATTGGACAACTACACCTGCCGGCACTTCTCCCGCGCGTATCTGCGGCATCTGGTGATGGCGAACGAGATCCTCGCGAGCACGCTGCTGACGCTGCACAACATCCATTTCTACCTCGATCTCATGGCCCAGGCGCGCGCGCACCTCGACGCGGGCGACTTCGCGCCGTGGAGTCGCGCGTGGATCGCGCGCTACGAGGCGAACGCGGTGGGCGTCTGATGTCGTCTTCCGCCCGGCATCGGCGCTGCCGTGGCTTGTTTCCTCACGGACTTATAGAACGCGCCTTCAGGAGCCAGGCTGCGAATTACTGCAGGCACTGGGTGAGGGATTACGGTTCTCGTTCGACGATTGACCGAATTCCTTTTCGCCCCAAGCGCGCGTCCGAGCGAAATTGTCGGCGTCATTTTCTGTCCGCCTCAACTCGACCCCGATTCGTTATGAAGGTTCAATTTGTCCTCGCCTTCCTTACCGCGGCTGCGCTCGTGCTCCCGGGTGGTGCCGCCGCCGGCGTTGTCGTAGATGCCAACCTCCCCGCCGGAAACATCGTCGTTGATAAAATCGAAGGTGACACCGTCTTCCTTCACCAGGACCTTCGGGACACCACCCCCGATCGGTGGTGGTTCTACTTCGCCTTTCGGGTGAGCGGTGCCGAGGGACGGACACTCACTTTCAAGTTTACCAATCCGACCGCAGCGGCCAAAGACGAGGACCGCAGCCCCATTGGCCTGCTCGGCCCGGCCATCTCCACCGACCGTGGCGCCACGTGGAAATGGGCGCTCTCACCGGAGCAATTGAAGCAAAAGCCCAAGGGGCGCGCCCCGATGAGTTTCACCCACGTCTTTGCGCCCAGTGAGACCGAGGTCTGGTTCTCCTTCGGGATGAATTACACCGCCGCCGACTGGCTTCGCAGCCTGTCGCAGCTGCAGAAGGCCGCGCCTTCATTCGCCACTCACGCCCGCCGCGAAGTCCTCTGCTCGACGCGTAAGAACCGCTCCGTTGAAAAGCTCATCATTGAGCCGCCCGGCTCGCCGCCGCGCTTCCGCGTTTTTCTTACCGCCCGTCACCACGCCTGCGAAATGATGGCCAGCTACGTGCTCGATGGCATGGTCGCAGGTATCTTTGCCGACGACCCCAATGGACGCTGGCTCCGCGAAAACGTCGGATTTTTCATCGTTCCGTTCGTGGATACCGACGGCGTGGAAGATGGCGACCAAGGCAAGATGCGCCGACCTCGCGACCACAACACCGACTACGCCGGGGAAAGCGTGCACCGCGAAGTCGCCGCGATCCGCGCCCAGCTTCCTGAGTGGAGTGGCGGCGCACTCGACATCGCCATTGATTTACACTGTCCCTACGTTCGCGACCGGAAGCTGTATCAAATGGGTTCCCACCACGAGGCAGCATGGGTCGAGCAGCAACGCTTTGGCAAAATCCTCGAAGCGACGCCCAATCCCTTTTCCTACCGGCAAGCCGATGATATGGCCTTCGGCACGGGTTTCAACAAACCAAGGGATTACACCCAATCCATGCGCGTTCGCGAATGGGCGGAGCTGGTCATGCAGGCAAAGCTCCCGGCTTGTATCGAAATCCCCTATGCTCTGGCCAATGACCACGAGGTGAACCCCGCCAGCGCTCGCGAATTCGGTCGCTCCATTACCGCCGCTCTCGGCGAATACCTGAGAAAAGAATAGCTGCTCGCCGCCGCCGAAGCCGCAATCCGTCCTCGCGCCGCGTCCACTGCACGGAGGCATGGTCCGCACCGCCAGCAAAGTGGGCAAGCGAGCGTTGGTTGATGGGGAACTCGATTTTTGGACGGAGCATCGCATGGAGGAAGTCTTGCCCATGCCGGCTGCGAGCCAATGGCATGACGCCCGGCGGTGAGGGCATCGCACAAGCAGGAGTGGGGAGGAAACCGACTGTGCGCTCGCCAAATGCCCCGCACTTTCACATCTCTTCTCACCTCACCTTTTCCCCATGAGAATCCTCGTCACCGGCGGCGCCGGCTTCCTCGGCTCCCATCTCTGCGACAAACTCCTCGCCCAAGGCCACGAGGTCATCTGCCTCGACAACCTCTTCACCGGCTCGAAGGCCAACATCGCGCACCTGCTGACGAATCCACATTTCGAGTTCGTCCGGCACGACGTCATCGATCCCTTCAAGTTCGAGGTCGATCAGATCTACAATCTCGCCTGCCCGGCCTCACCGCCGCACTACCAATACAATCCCATCAAGACCACGAAGACGTCCGTGATGGGCGCGATCAACTGCCTCGGTCTCGCCAAGCGCGTGAAGGCGCGTGTCTTTCAGGCGAGCACCTCCGAGGTCTACGGCGATCCCTCCGTGCATCCGCAGCCCGAGAGTTATTGGGGCAACGTCAACCCGATCGGCCGCCGCTCGTGCTACGACGAGGGCAAGCGCGTCGCCGAGACCCTCTTCTTCGACTACCACCGCGAGAACAAGGTCGATATCCGCATCGTCCGCATCTTCAACACCTACGGCCCGCGCATGCACCCGAACGACGGCCGCGTCGTCTCGAACTTCATCGTGCAGGCCCTCAAGGGCGAGGACCTCACCGTTTACGGCGACGGCACGCAGACGCGTTCCTTCTGCTACGTCGACGACCTCATCGAGGGCTTCGTCCGCCTCATGAACCAGACCGAGACGGTCGGACCCGTGAACATCGGCAACCCCGGCGAGTTCACCATGCTCGAACTCGCGCAGCAGGTGCTGAAGCTCACCGGCAGCAAATCGCAAATCGTCCACAAGCCGCTCCCGGCCGACGATCCGAAGCAGCGCCGGCCCGACATCACGCTCGCGCAAAAATACCTGAAGTGGGAACCGCAGGTGCCTCTCGCCGCCGGACTCGAGCGCACCATCGCGTATTTCCGCACCAAAGTCTGACGCGGCGCACCAGTCCGCGGCGAGGGCTGCTCACGCGACGGGCAGCGGTTGCGGCATCTCTTCGATTTCCGACACAAGCACCTCGACGCTCAGCCGGTGCTTGTCGGTGCCGCGGTAGGTTCCTTTGAGCGGGGAAACGTCCGCGTAGTCCCGGCCGACGGCGACCTTCACGTGCCGGTGCGCGGCGAGTTGGGCGTTGGTCGGATCGAGTCCGCACCAACCGGCGCCGTCGATGAAGACTTCCGTCCAGGCATGGCTGGCTTGGGCGCCCTTCAACTCGTCGCGTGGCCCGTTGTAGAGATAGCCGCTGACGTAGCGGGCGGGGATTTTAAGGGCGCGGCAAAACCCGATCATGACGTGGGCAAAATCCTGGCAGACGCCGTGGCGCGCTTTCAGCACCTCGCGCATGTGGGTGTGCACGGTGGTCGAGGCCGGCCGGTAGTGGAACTCGCCGTGAATGTGCCGCATGATTGCTTGCGCGGCCTGCCAGACGTCCGTTGCGCCGCCGGCGGCGGCGACGGCGAGCGCGGTCGTCTCTGGCGTGACTTCGACGTAGGTGCTGTCGGGCAGGAAATCGTAGCATCGGTCCTGCAGCAGGCAGTCGCCCACGCGCGCGAGCGGGGCCGGCGTGGCGTCGGCGGGCAGGGCGGGGGCATCGCGGGTGAAGACCAGCGCGGTGGCCTCGACGACGAGCTCGCTGTGCGGAGCTGCGATCTCGAACAGGTGCACGCAGTTCTGGTAGAAATCGAGATAGTGCGAGGAGCGGGCGGAGGGCGTGATGCGCAACTCGAAGTGCCGGCATTCCTGCCCGTCGGCAGTGGCGGGGCGCAGGCGCGCCTCGTTGAAGCTCTCCCGCACGGGCGCCTCGTAGCGGTAGCGCGTGCGGTGCAGGGTGTGGAGCTTCATGCGGTGGCGGGCTGGGGCGCCGGCTGGGCGGCTTGCTGTTGTTGCTCCTCCTGCTGGCGGAGCTGGTAGTCCTCGAGCGTGTGGAAGGGCTGGTAGATGTAGGCTTGGAAGAGCGCGTCGCCGATGGCGTTCACCCGCCCTTGGAGCTGATCGATGTAGGCGTGCAGGCCGAGGGCGAAGATGTCGTCGGGCGAGCTGAAGCTCAGATCGGCGAGAAGGCGGCCGGCGAGCTTTTCGGCATCGTTGGAGAAGCGGTCGCCGGCGGTGCCGGAGATGTGGCGGAGCGCGGCGTCGAGCGCGCGCACACAGAAGCGGACGGAGCGCGGGAAGTTGTCCGAGAGGAGGAGGAAATCCACGACGTAGGCGGGTTGCACCTCGGCGCCGTGGCGGGCCTTGTAGGCGTCCCATGCGCTGCAGGAACGGAGCACGGCGGACCAGCCGAGTGCGTCTTCCTGGCTGATGAGACCGGGCACGCCGTGTTCGGGGAGCGAAGTGTGGCGGACGTCGAGGAGGCGCGAAGTCTTGTCGGCGCGTTCGAGGTAGCAGCCGGCCTGCATGAAGTTCCAGCCCTCGTTGCGGATGACGGTGGCGGTGGCGAGGCCGTGGAGGAGGAGGGAGCTGTTCTTGATCTCGAGGAAAAATTCGTGGGGGCTGGAGAGCCAGGTGGCGCGGGCGCGCGGCGAGTGGAGGAAGAGATAGAGTCGGTTGAGCTCCTCCCAGAATTCGACCGTGAGTTGGTCGCGCACCATGCGGGCGTTCTCGCGGGCTTGTCCGATGGAGGAGACGATGGAGTTTGGATTGGCGGTCTCGAAGACGAGGAATTCGGTGACGCTGTCGCCGGTGGCGTCGGTGTGCAGCGTGCGGAAGAGCTCGTCGTCGCCGCTGCTCTGCACGATGGGCAGCCAGTGGTCGGCGAGGGTCTGGTCGTCGAGGCGGCGGATGTCGAGGAGGAGCTGGAGATTCACGTCGACGAGGCGCGCGGTGTTGTCGGCGCGCTCGATGTAGCGGCTCATCCAGTAGAGGGAATTGGCGACGCGGGAGAGCATGGGGCGGGTCATTCGTTGCCGTAGAGCACCCAAGTCTCCTTGCTGCCGCCGCCTTGGGAGGAGTTGACGACGAGCGAGCCTTTGCGGAGGGCGACGCGGGTGAGGCCGCCGGGGATGATGACGGGTTTCTCGCCGAAGAGAATGAAGGGGCGGAGATCGATGTGGCGGCCGCCGAAGCCCTCGCGGTCGCACCACGTGGGGTGGCGGGAGAGGGAGATCATCGGTTGCGCGATGTAGTTGCGGGGATCGGCGAGGATCTTGGCGCGAAAGTCGTCGCGCTCGGCCTGGGTGGCGCGGGGGCCCATCAGCATGCCGTAGCCGCCGGCCTCGTTGGCGGCCTTGACGACGAGCTGGTCGAGGTGCTCGACGATGTATTGGCGATCGGCGGGTTCGCTGGCGAGGTAGGTGGGGACGTTCGGGAGCAGCGGTTCCTGGTCGAGGTAGTATTTGATGATGCGGGGGACGAAGTAATACATGACCTTGTCGTCCGCGACGCCGGTGCCGATGGAGTTGGCGAGCGAGACGGCGCCGGCGCGGTAGGCGTTGACGAGGCCGGGCACGCCGAGGGCCGAGTCGCGCCGGAAGACGGTGGGATCGAGGAAATCGTCGTCGATGCGGCGGTAGATCACGTGCACCGGGCGCAGGCCCTTGGTCGTGCGCATGTAAACGTGCTGGTCCTGCACGACAAGGTCGCGGCCCTCGACGATCTCGATGCCCATCTGGCGGGCGAGGTAGGTGTGTTCGAAGTAGGCGGAGTTGTAGGCGCCGGGCGTGAGCAGCACGACCGTGGGCTCGGCGACGCCGCTGGGGGCGACGTAGCGGAGGAGCTTGAGCAACTCGTCGGGGTAATGATCGACGGGTTGCACGGCGCAGGATTCGTAGATGTCGGGGAAGGTGCGCTTCAGGGCGCGCCGGTTTTCGAGGACGTAACTGACGCCGGAGGGACAGCGGGCGTTGTCCTCGAGCACGAGGTAGTTGCCCGCATCGTCGCGGATGATGTCCGTGCCGCAGATGTGGATGTAGATGTCGCGCGGCACCCTGGCGTTCACGAACTCGCGGCGGAAATGTTTCGCGGAGAGGACGTAGTGGGCGGGAATGGTGCCGTCGCGCAGGATGCGTTGCTCGTGGTAGATGTCGTGGAGGAAGAGGTTCAGCGCCGTGATGCGCTGCACGAGTCCGGCTTTCAGGTGTTCCCACTCGGCGAGCGGGATGATGCGGGGCAGCAGGTCGAAGGGAAAGACGCGCTCCGTGCCTTGGGCGTCGCCATAGACGTTGAAGGTGATGCCCTGACGCAGGAAGGCCAGGTCGATGGAACGGCGCTTGGCCGCCAGCGTGTCGCCGTCGACCCCCTGGAAACGTTGCGCGAAGCGCCGGTAGTGCGGGCGTAACTCGCCGTCGGGGGCGAACATCTCATCGAAGAATCGGTCCGGCACATAGCCTTCGAACAACGACGTGGCTGGACCCGGGGGCAGGGACGGCGGAGCGGACTTGGGCATGTCGGACCTTGCCTGAGCATGGGGCGTGCAAAGTATGAAATTAATTTCGGTCCCTTTGATTTTATTGGGCGCAAGACACTTGCGCCACGTGCCGGGGCGAACCATTTGCCAGTTGCGCTGTCGCTCTGCGCAGCTAATCGTTTTCCTCTTTCATGTTCGATTTCTTCTTCAAAGGCCTGGCGGGCCGCCACCACCGCAAATACGTCGAGAAGTGCCGCCCGATCGTCGCGCGGATCAACGAGATTGAGCTGAGCTACCAGCGGCTCACCGACGACCAACTCCGCGCCAAGACCGACGAGTTCCGGGCGCGCCTGAAGCAGGGCGAGACGCTCGACCAGATCCTGCCCGAGGCCTTCGCGGCCGTGAAGAACGCCGCCCGTCGCATGTGCGGGCAGACCATCGTCGTCTGCGAGCACGAGCTGACTTGGGACATGGTGCACTTCGACGTGCAGCTCATTGGCGGCATCACCCTGCACGAAGGCCGCATCGCGGAGATGGCCACCGGCGAAGGCAAGACCCTCGTCGCCACGCTCCCGCTCTACCTCAACGCCCTCGTCGGCAAGAACGCCCAACTCGTCACGGTCAACGACTACCTCGCCCGCCGCGACTCCGAGTGGATGGGCCATCTCTATCGCTTCCTCGGCCTGACCGTCGGTTGCATCCAGCAGCAGATGCCCTCCGACCTCCGGCGCGAGATGTATGGCCGCGACATCACCTACGGCACCGCTTCCGAGTTCGGCTTCGATTACCTGCGCGACAACGGCATGGCCACGCGCAAGGACGACCAGGTGCAGCGCGACCACTGGTATTGCATCGTCGACGAAATCGACTCGATCCTCATCGACGAGGCGCGCACCCCGCTGATCATCTCCGGCCCCGCCCCGATCGAGCGCGAGCAGCCCTTCACCCGCCTCAAGGGCGGCGTCTCCTCGCTGGTCAACGACCAGCTCCGCCTCGTCAACAAGTTCGTCAAAGAGGCCACCGACATTCTTGAGAAGTCCGACTCCACGCCCGACGCCCGTCAGGCCGCCGCGCTGAAGATGCTCCAGGTGAAGCTCGGCATGCCGAAGAACAAGCAGCTCCTCCGCCTCATGGAGAATCCGGAGTGGCGCAAGCTCCTCGACAAGACCGACGTCGAGATGCACTCCGACTTCAACAAGAAGGAGCTCTACGCGCTGAAGGAAGAGCTGTTCTACGTCATCGACGAGAAAAACCACCAAGCCGACCTGACCGAGATCGGTCGCAAGCGCCTCCGTCCCGACGATCCCGACGCCTTCGTGCTCCCTGACCTCGCGACGCACTTCAGCGAGATCGAGAAGGACGCCGCCAAGACGCCCGAGGAAAAGGAGCAGACCAAGCGCGAGGCCCAGCAGCGCTACGAAGTCGTCTCCGAGGATATCCACGCCATTTCCCAGCTGCTCCGCGCCTACTCGCTCTACGAGCGCGACGTCGAATACGTCATCCAGGACGGCAAGGTCGTCATCGTCGACGAGAACACCGGGCGCATCATGCCGGGCCGCCGCTGGTCCGACGGCCTGCACCAAGCCGTCGAGGCCAAGGAAGGCGTTACCATCGAGCGCGAGACGCGCACCTACGCGACCGTCACGATCCAGAATTACTTCCGCATGTATGAGAAGCTCGCGGGCATGACCGGCACCGCGGAAACGGAAGCGACCGAGTTCAACGAGATCTACAAGCTCGCCGTCACGCAGATCCCGACGAACAAGCCCTGCATCCGCGTCGACAAGAACGACTCCATCTTCAAGACCCGCCGCGACAAATACAACGCGGTCGTGAAGACCATCCAGGAAGCCCAGCAGCGCGGTCAACCCGTCCTCGTCGGCACCGTCACCGTCGAACAGTCCGAGGTCCTCTCGCGCATGCTCAAGCGCGCCGGTGTCATCCACACGGTGCTGAACGCCAAGTTCCACCAGCAGGAAGCCGAGATCGTCTCCCGCGCCGGCCACCGCGGCGCCGTCACCATCGCCACGAACATGGCCGGCCGTGGCACCGACATCAAACTCGGCGAAGGCGTGCGCGAACTCGGCGGCCTGCTCGTCGTCGGCACCGAGCGCCACGAATCCCGCCGCATCGACCGCCAGCTCCGCGGCCGTTGCTCGCGTCAGGGCGACCCCGGCATGACCAAGTTCTTCCTCTCCCTCGAGGACGACCTCATGCGCCTCTTTCTGCAGGGCAATCTCGCCTCGAAGATCATGGAAGGCTCCATGCAGGACGGCGAGGAGCTCGAGCACCCGTGGCTCAACCGCTCCATCGAGTCCGCGCAGAAGAAGGTCGAGCAGCAGAACTTCTCCATCCGCAAGCGCCTCCTCCAATACGACGACGTGCTGAACAAGCAGCGCGAAGTCATCTACGGCATCCGCAACGGTGCCCTCCATGCCGAGCGCGCGAAGGACATCATCTTCGAGATGATCGAGGAGGAGATCGCCGTCCGCCTCGAAACCGCCGGCTACGGCGTCAAGGGCGGCCCGTCCCCCGCCAACATCGAGAGCCTCGTCGGCTGGATGAACTCCCATTTCCCGGTCAGCGTCAAAGTCGCCGAGATCGAAGGCGAGCGCGACGCCGAGGCCCTGCTCAAGCGCCTCGTCGGACGCATCAAGGAATCCTACGCGCTGAAGGAATCCGTCGAGGATCCGCAGGCCCTCGGCGGCCTCGAACGCTACATCGTCATCAACGCCATCGACCATCACTGGCAGGAGCATCTCACCGAGATGGAGGAGCTGCGTCGCTCCATCGGCCTGCGCAGCTACGGCCAGAAGGATCCGCTCTCGGAATACAAGAGCGAGGCGTTCCGCTTCTTCGAGGAGCTGATGAACAACGTGCGCCTGCAGATCTGCACGTCGCTCTTCCGCTCCGCCACGAACCGCGAGGCCTTCGAGAACCTCTTCGCCATCCTCGCGCGCTCCGCGAAGATGCAGGGCCCGGCCGCCGCCCCGACCGCGCTCACCGCGGCGGTGCAGACCACGGCCACCACGGGAGGCTCCACGCAGGCTCCAGCCGCGGCGCCCGCCGAGGAGGAGGTCAAGCTGCCCGCCGTCACGATCCGGCGCGAGACCCCGAAGGTCGGCCGCAACGACCCGTGCCCCTGCGGCTCCGGCAAGAAGTTCAAGAACTGCCACGGCGCCTGAGCCGGGGCCGGCAACGCGCGTTGCCTCCCCGCCGGTCGTCTTCCATCTTCAGGGCCGGTCCAGCACCGGCCCTCTTTTTTTAACGTGACGCCGTCCATCGACACCCTTCCTCCCGACGATCCCTACGCCCCGCAGCCGAGCTGGGCGGAGCAGAATCCGAAACTCGTCTGGAGTGTCTCCGTCTTCGCGCTGACCTTCCTGCTCACTTTCCTGGCATTTCCGCCGGTCGATATGGGCGAGGCAGCCTATCTCCTGCTGGTGCCGGCTGCGTGGTGGGCGTTCCAAGCGCCGGCGTTCCGGCTTTATGCGGCCGTCACGCTCGGGGCAAACGTGCTCGCGTGGACGGCCCTGCTGGCGTGGCTGCACAACGTCACGTGGATCGGCATGCTCCTCCTCGGACCGCTCGTGGGGCTGATCGGCGGCGCGTGGTTCCTCGCCGCGTGGTGGGTCATCGGGCGTATCCGCGGTCAACGCGTGGTGGTGCGGGTGTTCGCTCTGCTGGGGTTGGCGGCGTTGTGGGTGCTCTTGGAGTGGGTGCGCGGCTGGATTTTCGGCGGCTTCCCGTGGCTGCCGTTGGCCGCTTCGCAGTGGCAGCGCCCCGCCGTGCTCCAAATCGCCGCTTATGGCGGAGCTTGGGCGGTGTCGTTCATCCTCGTGTTCTTCAACCTCGGGTTGGCCGCGCTCGTGCAACGCCTGTTCCTTGAGAAAGAGGCGGGCAAGCGCAGTCCCGAGTTCATGGTGGCGATGCTCGTCTTCGTCTGCGCCACGATGCCGCTGCTGCGCGAGCTGTTCGGCCAGGAGCGGCAGAAAATCGCCCGCGTCGCGCTGGTGCAGCCTTACATCGACCAGGGCGAAAAATGGGATCCCGATCGCGCGCGCGCCGTGCTGGAGACGCTCGAGGAGCTGACGCTGCATGCAAGCGTCAGCGACAATCCCGATGCGATTCTCTGGCCCGAGGCCGTCGTGCCGTGGGCCTTGCATCGCGATCCAAACGTGCAGCCGTGGCTGGAGACCGTCGCGCGCCGCGCCGGCGCGCCGTTGTTGCTCGGCACCGTTTTCACGCAGCCCGAATTGCCCGCGGACAAGCAGTGGTTCAACGGTGCCTTTGTGGTCGATCCGCGGCAGGGCTTGCAGTCCGCCGGCTACGCGAAGCGCAAGCTGGTGCCGTTCGGCGAATACATCCCGCTGCGCCCGCTGCTCGGCTGGCTGGAAAAATTTGTGCCTATCGGCGGCGAGTTCCAGCGCGGCGGCGGGGCGCGCCCGCTGACCCTGCGCTTGCCGTCCGGCGAACTGCCGGTCGGCGTGTTGATCTGTTACGAGGATACGTTCCCGGCGCTCGCGCGGGAGAACACGTTGCGCGGTGCCGAGGTGCTGGCGGTGCTGACCAACAACGGCTGGTTCGGCGAGGGCGGCGCGGCCTATCAGCACGCGGCCCACTCCGTGCTGCGCGCGGTGGAGAATCGCCGGCCGTTGATCAGGGTCGGCAACGGCGGCTGGTCCGGCTGGATCGACGAATACGGCCACATCCGCGCCACGCTCACCGGACCGGATGGACGCGTCTATTTCCGCGGTCACGAGACCGTGGAGATCTCGCGCGACCTGCGCTGGCAGGGACGGGCGAGTTTCTACGTGCAGCACGGCGACTGGTTCGTGATCGTGTGCGTCGTGGTGGCGTCGCTCGGGTATTATCTCGTGCGCACCGTGCGGCCGCCGCGGCCGGAACCGGAGCAGCCCCAGCGCCGGAGCCGTTTCCGGATCCGCTGAGCGGCGCGGGTGGACATGAAAAAGCCGGATGCCGCAAGGTATCCGGCTGAAAAGAGCGAAGGCGCGTGAGCGCGGCGCCTAGAATTTGTCGGCTTCTTCCTCGTGGATCGGTTCGATATGACCGAGCTCGTGCTCCTGACGTTTGCCGAAAAGCACGCGGTAAACGCAGAAGACGAAGAGTCCCGTGACGAAGCCCACGGAGAGCACCATATTGATCCAGCCACCGGTGGTCATGAGTTGTTTCCTCCCTGGTTGTGGGCGGCATCCCAGCGTTTGCCGGCCAGTTTGATCATCATCGCCACGAAGATGATCGTGATGACGATGAAACCGAAAGTGATCCGCGCGGAGTCGCTCGGGTTGGGGCCAATGAGGTCCGTGATGTAGCTCGTGGGCTGGAACTTGGCGTCGGCAAAGCTGAAGTTCCACCCGAAGACGTTCGCGAGGATGAACATCACGAAGATGGCCGCGAGGAAGAGCGGCGTGACGTATTTCATCACCGGTTTGTAGATCGCCGGGATGTGCATCTCGGCGCCCTGATGAGCCTCGGCGATGCCTTCATCGATGCCGATGACCCAGCTGAAGACCACGATCAGCACGGCGCCGCCGAGGAAGATGAAGACGGTGCCGATCCAGAAATCGATCGTGTCGAGCGCCTTCAAGTCCTTCGAGAACCACCAGACGAGCGAGGTGCCGAGTGCCGTCACCAAGCCGAGGAACATCATGGCCGGCTTGCGACCGAGACCGAGGCCCTCTTCGAAAAAGGCGATGCCGGGCTGCAGCATGGAGAGCGAACTCGTGATGGCCGCGAGGAAAAGCAGCAGGAAGAAGATCGTGGCGAAGAACTCGCCCGCCGGCATTTGCGAGAAGACATACGGCAGCACGTTGAAACCGAGGGCGAAGGTGCCCTGACCGACGATGCCCGCCACGCCGAGGAACACGAAGGCAGCCGGCACGGTGATGAGGCCGCCGAGGCCGACCTCACAGAACTCGTTGGCCGAAGCCGCGGTGAGGCCACTGAGCACGACGTCGTCCTTGCGCTTCAGGTAGCTCGCGTAGGTGATGATGGCGCCGAAGCCGACCGAGAGGGAGAAGAAGATCTGTCCCGCCGCCGCGAGCCAGAGCTGCGGATTCTTGAGGCCGGTGGCGATGTCCTTCGGATTCCACATGTAGCCGAGGCCGTTCAGCACGTTCTGGTCGGGCTTGGCGGCGTCGGGGGTGCCGAGCGTCAGCACGCGCGCGAGGATGATGAGGGCGATGAGGATCAGCACCGGCATGGCGTATTTGCAGACGAGTTCGACGCCCCGGGAGATACCGCGGTAGATGAAGTAGAAATTGAAGACGTAGACGATGATGACGAAGATACCGACATCGTGCAGGCCGAAGTGGATCGAGGCGCCGTCCTCCTTGGTGCCGGTGAAGTTGGCGAAGAACTCGCCGAAGTTCACGCCGGGCTGGCTGAAAGTGCCGGTGGCCGCATTGAGCGCGTAACCGAGGCACCACGCCTCGATGTAGACGTAATACATGTAAACCATCACCGGCACGATGAAGCCGAAGATGCCGAGGTATTTCCCGATCGGATGCCGCACGATCGAGTGGAAGATGCCCGGCGACGAGTGGAAGCCCGCCATGCCGCCGCGCCGGCCCATCGTCCACTCCGCCCAGCCGATCGGGATGCCGAGCAGCAGGAGGGAGATGAAGTAGGCGATCATGAAGGCGCCGCCGCCATATTGGGCCGCGAGGCCCGGGAAGCGCAGGAAGTTGCCGAGGCCCACGGCACTGCCTGCCACCGCCAGGATCACGCCCAAGCGCGAACTCCAGGCTTCTTTCGAGGGGGTATCTGCCATATGCGCGCCGTTGAAGCGGGAAGCCCCAGCGTGCGCAAACCCCAAGTTTCCCCGACGCTCTCTCGCGCGGGTCTGCGGCCCGCGCGGGCCGCACGGGGCGCGGATTGTGCATCACTCAGCGCAAGCCGCGCCCGGGCATCGGATCGGCCCACGCAGTTTCGCCTTTGCGCGGGCCCGTGCGTCGGCTTGTCTTGCGGCGCGTGACGCTCCTCGACCGCTACCTGCTGCGCGAATGGCTGAAAATCCTCGGCCTGCTCCTCTGCGCCACGATGGGGCTGCTGTTGATGCAGGCGCTCTACGACAATTTCCGCGACCTGATCGAGGTGGGCGCGGGCTTCGGCGACATGCTCTGGTATTATGCCGTGCTCATGCCGAGTTACCTCTCGGTGGTGTTGCCGCTGTCGCTTCTACTCTCGCTGCTGTTCGTGCTGGGGCAACTGCACCGCAACAACGAGATCACCGCGATGCGCGCGGCGGGACTCAACATCTTCGGCACCACGCGCGTCCTCTGGGCCGCGGGGCTTTTTTTCTGCGGCGTCTCGCTCCTGCTGAACGCGCGCGTCGTGCCGTGGTCCGTCGAGACCTCGCGGCGGTTGCTGGAGAGCTTCGAGTTCCGCGCCGAGGAACAGAAGGGCGGCTCGGGTTCGCTGGGACTGGTGACGAGCGTGGCGTTCGACAACCAGCGGGCCAACCGCCTCTGGTATATCAACCGCTACAACCGCTTTGCCGAGCGCGGCTACGGCGTGACCGTCTCCGAGCTCGACCGCTCGCGCCGCGAACGCACGCGCATCATGGCCCGCGAGGCGAGCTACGATGCGGCGACCCGCAGCTGGACGTTCCGCGACGGACGCGAGCTGTGGTTCGACCCCGAGCACGGCGAACTCATCCGTCGCCACGCTTTCACGGTGAAAACGGTGCCGCATTTGAACGAGGACCCGGATCTGATGCTGCTGATCGACCGCAATCCCGGCGACCTGTCGTTCTTCGAGCTGCAGCGCATCGTCGATTACTTCACGCTCGAGGATAATCCCAAGGTCGTCCGCTACGCCGTGCGCTATTACAGCCTGCTGGCGAACACGCTCGGGCCGCTCATCATTCTTGCCATTGCGATTCCCTTCGCGGTGTCCGGGGTGCGCGTGAGTCCCGTCGTCGGCGTGTCGAAATCCATCGGCCTGTTCTTCCTCTATTACCTGCTGGCGAATTTCGCCACGCTGCTGGGCGGGCGCGGCTATCTCGATCCGATCTGGGCGGCCTTGTTGCCGAACTTGGCGATGGTCGGGCTGGCGGCTTGGTTCTTCGGGCGGATGCGGTAGGGCCGTTTTAAAAATGGCGTGGCCGTCGTGAAAGGTAGCGGCCGCCGTCCCTGGCGGCCACCTCGCTCGTGGCGAGCGGGACGCTCGCCGCTACCCTTTGGTCCTGCGGGGGCAGTTTAAGTCGACCTGTTCAATGGCCGCGACGCGGCGGGCGGATCAGCCGGCGAGCAAGCGGAAGCCGTGGGTCTCGGCACGCTCGAGCCCGAGCGCGTGGATCGCCTGTGCGACGGTCTCGTCGTGGCAGCCGATGAACTCAAGCAGCCTGCGCACGAAGCGCGCCTTGGAGGCATCGTCGATGCTCATCACGGCCCAGAATTGCGTGCCGTCGATCTGCCGGGCGTGGTTGTGCGCGCGGATTTCGTTCACCGCTTCGCGATTGAGCATGAGATAGCGACGAGCGCTTTCCTGGTGCGAAATGAAGTCCGCGAAATCGCACGCGTAGTGCCGCGCCGCCCACGCGAGCAGTGCGAGGTAACGCTCGGTGCGGTCGGGCAGGGCGGTGAACTCCGCGCTGACGAGAAAGAACAAGAGCTGGTCGCCGGAGAGCGGTTTTCCCGCGCCGAGGAGCGCAGCCAGCACCTCCTCCGGAGGAAGATTCTTCGCGGCCGCGAGCCGCTGGAGGGCCGCATAGGCTTCCTCGCTGAGCGCCACGTGTTTCATGCGGGGCAGCATGACGCGCGGCGTGGCACTCGCAACCGGCGTGCGACAAGCCGCGGCGCCGTCGGGATGAAGCTCAGCTCCCGTGAGGCCGCCCGTGGCGACCGACGCAACACGGTCCACCGCGGACCCGCGACCGATCTTAATCTGTCGCCCGGGCTGGCGGCGGGGCGCTGGCGTGGAAATCGCGCTGCACGCGGGCAAGGTAGTCGCGTTGCAACTCCTCCACGCGCGCGTGGCTCGGGGAGCGCCAGACGAGGCCGACGTGGTGGCGTTTGTGGTGACGGATGACAACTTCCGGATCGGCGAACGCGCTCAAATCCGGCCATTCCTGCCGGGCGAGCGACATCAACAGGCCCGCGTAATCGCGCCGCCACGGCGGCACGCGGTAGGCGCTTTCCTGCAATTCCAGCTTCGCCCACTCGCGCCAGAGATTCAGGCCCGTGGCGGTTTCGATCAGGTCCATGATGTTGGCGCCGCCGACGCGGGCCGAGGTCTCGAGAAAATGAAAAGTGCCGTCGGCGGCCTGAATGAACTCCGTGTGCGAGGCGCCGCGCACGTGCCCCATCGCCTGCAGGACCTTCGCGTTGGCGTCGATCAGCGCGCGTTCCTCGGCCGAGTCGTGTGCACAGATCACGGTCGAGAAGATGCCGCCGCCGTGCATGACCGCGAGCGGCGGCGCGCCGTAGCGGCTGGCGATGGCGAAGACGACCTCGCGGTCGTTCACGAGGCTGTCCACGTGATAGACGCGTCCGGGCACGAATTTTTCCAACAGGTGGAACGACTGCTCGTCGCCGAGCGCCTCGAGCTTCGGCCAGAGTTCGTCAGGGTGCTCAATCTTGGCGATGCCGAGCGCCGAGGCCGAGAGGCGCGGCTTCAGCAGCCACGGGCCGGGCACGCGCTGCATGAATGCGCGCAGGTCGTCGTGGTTGGCCACGGCGGTGAATTCCGGCACGGGGATGCCGGCCTCGCGGGCCTTCAGGCGCATGGCGAGTTTGTCGCGGAAGTAGCGCGCGGTGGTGTCGCCCATGCCGGGGATGCGGAGGTGTTCGCGCAGGGCGGCGGCGGTCTCGACGTCGAAATCGTCGAGCGCGGCGATGCGATCGATCCGGCGGCGGCGCGCGAGGTAACTGACGCCCTTGATGACGTCGGCGCGGTTCCAGACCTTGTCGACGTCGGGCATGTAGAATTTCTCGTCGATCTCCGGCGGCCACTCGGCGCCTTCGAGGGATTGCGAGGTGAGCAGCAGGACGGTCCAGCCCTGCGCCTTGGCCTCGCGGAGGAAGTCGTGGCCTTTGTGGAAACTCGCCAGGCAAAGGACCGTGCGGGGAGCACTCATGGGGTAGGCGCAGCAGCATGCGGTGCGGGCGCTCGCGGTCAAACGAGCAAACGCGACGCGGAGGACTTGGGCGTTGTCAGGCCGCCGTCGGCGCGCTGGAGTGCGCGGCATGAGAACCTTCCGTCTCGCCGGCCTGTGGCTCTGTTTCTGGTGCGTGGTGTCGGTCGGAGGGGCCGAGCCGGCGGCGTATTCGCGCGCGGTGTCCGTCACGCCGCTGTTGCGCACGCAGACCGATGGCGCGGGCAAGCCGCTGGCTTACCCGGTGCACGCGCCCGCCGAGATCACGGGTGTGCTCGTCGAAATCGCGCCGGGACAGCAGACGAACTGGCACCAGCATCCCGTGCCCTGCGTGGCCTACATGCTCGAAGGCGAGGTGCAGGTGGAGTTGCCCGACGGCACCGTGAAAACTTTCCGGGCCGGCGACGCGTTCGCCGAGGTCGTGCAGCTGCTGCACAACGGCCGCAACCCCGGACCGAAGCCGGCGAGGCTGGTGATGTTCGCGCTCGGCACGGTGGGCCAGCCCTACGCCGTGAAGGCGGAGGCGCCACCGGCCAAGTAAGCGCAGGCTGCGCGAACGGCGCGGCGCACGCTCAGTCGGTGCGCAGCGTGCGCTTGGCGGCCGGCACGAGTCGCACGGGACCGAGCAGGCCAGACGGGAGCGGGGCGTCGTCCTTCGTCCAGTGGCGCGCGGTCGCGAACGTGGTCCGTCCGGTCGGGCTGGGTTTCCCGTCGAGCAGCCACTGCGGCCAGGCCACGAGGTTCATCTTCGCGTTCCACTCGCGATCGAGCGGCAGTTGTTCGTCGCCGATCAGGCGGTTGACCCAGAGGTTGGTCACCTTGATTTCGAGCGTGTTTGCGCCGGGGCGGACGGCGTCGGTGATGTCGATGCGGAAAGGCGGTTTCCAGAGCACGCCGAGGTCCCGGCCGTTGAGGAACACCTGGGCGTTGTTTTTGACCTGGCCGAGATCGAGCTCGAGTGCGACGTGATCACCGATCCAGTCGGCGGGGATCGCGATGCTCTGGTGGTAGGTCGCCGTGCCGGAGAAATATTTCACGCCCGGGTCGGCGGATTCCGTCCATGACCTGAGTTGGTCAAAGGTTACCTCGTCCGGTGCGCCGGTTTTCGGCGGGAAAGTCACGCGCCACGGGCCGGTGATTTCGCGGCTGGCGGGGATGGCGTCGATCTGGGCCGCGAGAGTGCGGCCGTCTGCGGTGGCAAATTCGTAGCGACCGGGCGTCCAGGCGAGCAACTCGATGGCGCTGTCGCCGTGCGCGCGCAATTCATGGGTGCGTGGGCCGGCTTCGGCTTCGTAGGCGCCGGGCAGGGAGAGCGGCTGGCCGTCGGGCAGGTAGGCGACGTTCCAGCGTCCGTTGTAGCGGTATTCCACGCGCAATTCCCTCGCGCCTTCGGGCACTGGCGAAACGCCGGCGAGGCTCTCGTCCACTGCCACGTTCAGTGCGCCGGCCTGCACGAGCTCCCGTAGCGAGGCGGTGACATCAACGGTTTCGTCGTCAGGACCGGGCGCGGCCGTCAGGTCGCCGTAGAGCAGGCGCAGCAATTTGAAGCGCTGCGGAAGCTGCGGCAGCTCGAGCACGGTATCGGAGGGCACGGTTTGCGAGTGCACGACGTCGTCGACGAGGTATTGGGCGAGCAGGTGCTTAGGCTTCCCCGGGGCGGGGTCGCGCTCGACGAAACGCTCGGGCGTCATGATGCGTTTGACGCCGGCGGCGCGGGTGCCGGTGAGATCGGCGACGCGCGGCTGGCTTTTCTGATCGAAGGTGCCGTAGTGCGCACGGAGGATCTCGAGCGTCTGGCGCGGGGATGCCGGAGCCGGGAGCGTCTTGGCGGAGATGGCATGGGCGTGGGTGGATGGCGCGCGGAAGACGACGAACACTGAACCGGAATCCTCCAGCCGCAGAGGAACCACGGTGCGGCCCTGTTCTTCGCGATAGAGCGGGGCGTGCATGATCTCACCGGTTTCCGGATTCCAGACTTCCGGCACCTTGCCGGTGACGCGGAAGACGGCTTCGAATTCCTCGGCGCGATACTTCTGGTTCGAGACGAAATAGATCTCGGCGTCGGGCGTGGTGCGGTGCTTGTGCGCGATCTGCGGCTTGGCGCCGCGGGCCTCGAAATCGGGTGTGAGGCCGAGAGCGTCGAGCGCGGTTTGCACGGTCTGGTCCGAGACGCCGCGGCCCCGGGCGTCGAGGGTCGGCCGCCACAGCGCAGCGGCGAGCTGTCGCACTTCGTCGTCGCAGGCGGGGTAGCCGGAATAGCTCGGGGAGCAGACGGGCTGTGGGCCGACGATGGTGGCGCCGGCGTCGGCGAGCTGCTTGATTTTGTGCAGGACCGGCAGAGTCATGGTGTCGTTGTCGGGCAGCAACAGCACGCGATAGCTCATGCCGTCGGGCATCATGAACCGCCCGTCGCGGAAGCTGAGGCGGTGGAGAAACGCGTCGGTCGAGCAGAGGTCAAAATCGTGGCCGGCGGGCACGTCTGGGAAGGTGCTGCCGCCGTAAGTGGGCGACGGGGCGTTTTCTGCGGCGAGCACCAGCACGTCGGCGGCGGGCAGGCCTTGTTGCAGCAGGAACTGGCTGCGGCCGAGGTAGCGGAACCACGCCATGCCGGCGTTCTCCCACCAGGTCACCGTGCGGCTGAATTGCGTGCCGACCTTGCCGAAGGTGAGGCCGGGCTTGAGCTCGGGGAAACGCTGCAGGACGCCGGCGTGGAAGATCATCTTGTTCACACCGGAGCAGAAGATCAGGTCGCCGAGCCGCTTGAAGGCATAGGGATCGCTGTCCCAGCGGTTGCCGCCGAGCTCGCCGGCGGTGAAGGCCTCGGCGCCGACGATCCGGTGTCCATACGTGTGCGCGGCGGAAGCGGCGAGGAGCGTGCAGCCCTGCGGACTGCCGTTGTGCATCCAGTGCACGCCCATCGGGATGTCGGCCATGCCGCCGTATTGCAGGTCGTCGAACGGGCCGGTGCCGTAGTTCTCCACGGCGAGCTTCAGGCCGTGCTGGTGGGCGAGCTCGCGCAGGCGTGCGGCGTAGTTCTCGGCGAAAAGATCGGCGATGGTGCGCCGCAGGTCCCACAGGAAGCGCTCGGTGATCGTGGTGTTCCCGACGATCTGGCCGGCGAAGACGGGCAGGAACGGCAGCAGGTCGTAGCCGCGGCGGCGGCTGAATTCCTCGCGGAAACGCGAGGTCCAGTTTTGCGTGCCGACTTCCCAGCTGTCGATTTCGACCTTGGTGAAGGATTGGCCGGCGAGCGGTCCGAATTTCTCGATCATCTGGCCGAGCATGCCGGCCCAGTGGGCGTCCACGGCTTCGCGGCTGAGTTTGTCGCACTCGAGCCCTTCGCCGCCGGCCGGGGCGGGATGGTTCAGCGCGCCGTTGGGTTGATGGCCGATGCGCACGATCGTCCAGTCGCCGGCGGGCGCGTCCCAAGTGAGTTGGCCGCTGGCATCGAGGTGCGCGGTCAGGTCGATGATGTCGCCGAGGGAGATGGCGCCGTCCTGCACGTCCTCCCGGGCAGGCTGTGGCTTCACGGCCAGATAATGCCGTTGATAGAGCGCCTTGCCGGGCAGGTTCTCGATCGTTTCCCGACCCGAAAGGCTGGCTTCAGCGAGCAGGAGCGGGCGGCCGGCGGAGCGCGTTTTGTGGACGGTCAGGCGGAAGAACCGGCCCGTCACTTCCGGGAAGGGGAAGGTCTGACGGTAGAGGTAGTTTTGCCGGTGATGCTGTTCCGCGACTTGGAGGCTGCGCACTTTCCGGAAGGTCACGCCGTCGTCGGAGACCTCCAGCGTGGCGTCGAAGCCGGTGCCGCGTTTTTCCGGCGCCAACATCAACTGGCGGGCGGTGAATGGTTCCGCGAAGGCGAGCAGGAGCGTGCTGGCGTTTTTGGCGGTCGGGGTCGGCAGACCGAACGACTGGAGCGTGTCGCCGCTCAGGGTGGGCACGGAAGCGTTCTTGCCGGGCGAAACCGTGATCTTTGGTGTGGCGGCCCCGAGCGTGGTGCGTTCGTTCGCCGGCGTGGGGTAGGCGAGCACGGCGATGTCGCGGTAGGCGTTGCGCTGTTCCGGCGGCAGGTAGGACGTGGGTTGCGGCAGGACCTGGCTGAATTTGCCCGGCCCCCGGAAGCGGGCCTCGGTGGTCGTCACGACTTGCATACCGTGCTCCGGTTGGGTCCACGGGCCGCCGCTGGTGGACCAGCCGCCGCTGTTGTGCGTGCCGATCTCGATACCGAGGCGGGCTGCTTCGCGCGCGGCGTGCAGATACATTTCCAGCCACTCCGGGCTCATGAATGCCACGGGTCCCTGCGGCAGCCCGTAGTCGAGGTGGAAGGATTGCGCGCCGCCCAGCCCCGCCTGCTTGAACGCCTCGAGGTCCGCCGTGATGCCTTCCTTGGAAACGTTGCCGTTCATCCATTGCCAGAGCGTCCAGGGCCGCGCTTCGGGCGGCGGATGGGCGAAGCCTTCCTCCAATTCGCGTGGCGCGGCGGTGTTGTCGGTCGCGTGGAGCAGTCCGCAAACGAAGCCCAAGCTGATGGCGAGATGACAGATCCGGCGCACGGGGTTCATGAAATGGATGAGGGGGTTTGCCGTGCAGGTCCGTTCCAAGCGAACGACCGCGAGGGTGGCACACGGGCCGAAGCCAGATGCCGCCGAGGTGGTCACAGCAGCTCATAGAATCCCTTACCGCCGGAGTCGGGACAAGAATGGCCTCTTGGGTAATTACGGCTTTATCTTCGGCAGATGAATGCTGCGGACACGAAAAAGGCGGGCCCTGCGGCCCGCCTGCCAGGGCGAGTGGTTTAGCCCGTTAAACTCGCGGCTCAGACGCTTTCGAGGAGCTTGTTCAGGCGCGCGACCATGCGGCTCGGGTCCTCGAGGAGGCCGGCGGCAATGAGCGAGTTGTCGAGGAGCTGCTCGGCGACGAGCTCGGCCTTGTCGGCGTCGGTGGCGCGCATGGCGTGGAGCTTCTTGATCACGGCATGGCGCGGGTTGATCTCGAGGTTCACCTTCACGGGTTCGTCGGCCTCGCCGGGTTTCTTCATCGCCTTCATCATGCGGCGCATCATGGGCGAGGCGAATTTGTCGGCGTTGGTCGCGAGTGCGGGGGAGCCGACGAGGCGGTCGGACGACTTCACGTCGGCGACCTGTTCGCCGAGCGTGTCCTTGAGCCACTTGGTCAGGTCCTTGACGTCGGCCTCGCTCAGCGCTTCGCCGGTCTGCGGGATGTCGTCGAGCTTCACGTCGCTGTGGTCGGCGGAGAGGAATTTCTTCCCGTCGAACTCGCGGACGTTGTTGAAGACGTATTCGTCGACCGCTTCGTAGCAGAAGAGCACCTCGAGGTTGCGGGCCTTGAAGCCTTCGAGATACGGGCCGGACTCGATCGCTTCGCGGTTCGGCGCGACGAGGTAATAGATCTCCTTTTGCCCGTCTTTCATGCGCGAGACGTAGTCGGCGAGCGACGTGGTCTTGCCCTTCTCGGTGAGCGACGATTCCCAGCGGAGTAGCTTCACGAGTTGGTCCTTGTGCGTGAAGTCGAGCGCGGCGCCTTCCTTCAGGAAGATGCCGAACTGCGCGTAGAACTCGTTGTAGGCGTCGAGGCGTTGCGTGGCTTCTTCTTCGAGGAGCTTGAGGAAACGCTTGGTGATGACCTTGCCGAGTTTGTCGAGCAGGGCCTTGTCCTGCATCGTCTCGCGCGAGATGTTCAGCGGGAGGTCCTCGCTGTCGATCACGCCCTTGAGGAAGCGCAGCCACTCGGGGAGGAGGTCCTTCGGCTTGGCGTCGATCAGGACCTTGCGGCAATAGAGCGCGACGGACGGATCGAGGCGCGAGAAGCCGAGCTTCTCGGTGTTTTCCTGCGGCACGAAGACCAGCGCGTTGATCGTGAGCGGCGCGTCGGCGTTGAAGTGCAGGCGGTAGCGCGGCTCGTCGTGGGCGTGCGCCTGGAATTTGTAGAACTCGGTGTATTCCTCGTCCTTGATCTCGGACTTGCTGCGCAGCCAGAGCGCCTGGACGGTTTCGAGTTTCTTGCCGTTGAGCGTGATTGGGAAGCCGACGAAGGCGCTGTAGCGGGTGAGGATGTCCTTCACGCGCCAGTCCTGGGCGTAGTCGGCGCAGTCGTCCTTCAATTCGATGACGATCTTCGCGCCGCGCTGCTGGTCGGCGACCGCCTCGACCTCGTAACTGCCGGAGCCGTCGCTCGTCCAGACGTGGCCCGGCTCGTCCTTTTTCCACGAGTGCGAGTAAACCTTCACGGACTTCGCGACCATGAACGCGCTGTAGAAGCCGACGCCGAATTGGCCGATGAGGTTGCTGTTCTTCGCGCCGGATTCGCCGAGCGCCTTGAGGAACTGTTTCGAGCCGGAGTGGGCGATGGTGCCGAGATTCTTGATCAGCTCCTCGCGTGTCATGCCGATGCCATGGTCCTGGATCGTGATCGTCTTGGCCTTGTCGTCGGTGGTGATGACGATCTCCAACGGCAGCGCGTCGTCGTGGATATCCTTTTCGGTCAACTGCAGGTGGCGCAGTTTTTCCAGCGCGTCGGAGGCGTTGGATACGAGCTCACGGACGAAGATTTCCTTCTCCGTGTAGAGCGAGTGGATGACGATATCGAGCAGCTGCTTGATCTCGGCTTGGAACTCGAATTTTTGCGGAGTGGTGGCGGACATGGTGCGGAACGGTGGGTTGAGGAAAGGGATTTCCCGAGCCGGCTAGTTTAGCAGGTTCAGGAAAAAATCAAGCGAGCGGAGCGCGCGGAAAGGCGGTGGACGTGGTGGGGGCGCTTGTCCCCAAGCGCCCTTGATGGACGTTCGTGGCCGTCTGACGCTTCAAAGCTGGAACCCAGGGCGGTTGGGGACAACCGCCCCCACCTTGATGCGGCGCTAATTTTTCGTCTGCGACTTCTGCACTTCCTTCTGCAGTTTGCGCATGAGCAGGCCGAAGGTGCCGGTGGATTTGTCCGCGGCGTGAGCGAGCAGATCGAAAAGCTCCGAGGTGTCGGGCTGCCCGGGCGTGCCCTTCAGCTTGGGCGTGCGGTTCAGGCGATAAAAGCCGTCGGCTCCCGGCTGTTTCTCGAGCAGGCGCATGCCCTTGAGGATCACGCCGATCTCGTCGCGCGCGGCGATCGTCACCGGAAGCTCGAAGGGCGTCGTCAGCCAGTCGGCGTGCTGTTGGAGCGGCCAGGTGCCGGTGGCGCTGAGGCGGAGTTGCGGCGTGTGCACGCGGAACTCGTCGAGCGTCACGTGTCCGTTGGGGTCGCGATGACCGCGGGCGTGCAGCGTCTCGACCGGCAGGTCGGAGAACGTGCGGATCAGGCGGCCAAGCGCACGGATCTCGGGGGAGAAGGTCACCACGCCGCCGAAGACGAGCGCGGTCGACGCGAGCTGCGCGTGCGGCACGTTGACGCGCAGGCGGCCGCTCTCCGCGCGGAAATCGAAGCGCGCGGCACTGTTGTTCAGCAAGCCGGCCAGGCCGGCGCCGTGGCTCGTGACCTCGGTATCGAGCGAGAGACGGCCGGTGAACAGCGCGGCCTCCTCCGGATACACGGCGGCGACGATCTGACCGGCGTCGAGCTCGCGCACGCGGAAGCCGCCGTGGGCACGGTAAGGCGCCGCGGCCTCCGCGGGGTCGAAGTCGATGCGCAGATCGCCGCCCCACGCGCCGTCGAAAGTGCGGCCGGAGAGATCCGTGACCGCGAGTGAGCGTTCGTCGAGCGTTAGCGCGCCACGCACGTCGTGGATGCGGTAGTGGGCGCGGGCGAGTTCGCCGAGTTCGAGGTCGAAGCGTCCGCGCAACACAAGCCAGAACGGATAGGCGGGAGCGCGCGGCTCCGCGGCCTCTGGCTCGGGCGCGGTTTCGGTTGCCGTCGCGACGGCGGGTGCGACGACGGCGACGGGTGTCGGCTCGGTGGCGCGATCCGTGGTGGCGATGAGGCGCTCGATCTCGGCGACGTCTACGAAGTCGCCCTTGAGCACCGAGTTCACCGTCACGGTGTTGTCGGCGCTGCTCAGCGTGGCGTCGAAGCTCACCTGGCTCACGCGCGGCTGCGTGGCGAGTTCCACGTTGAAGCGCATGCCGACCTCGTTCTTCGCGATGATGGCGTCGGGCGAGAGCAGCGCCTTGGCCTTGAGGGGCGCCACGGGCTGGCCGTCCTGGCCCACGACGTGTTCGAGGGCGAAGTGGAAGTTGGGTTGCTGGCTATTGATCAGGTCATGTTCGTAACCGGCGGTGATGAGGCCGGTCGCGGGCAGCGAGTAGGCGGTGGCGACGGGCTGGTGTTGCCACTGGCGCAGGTCGACCTGCGTCTGGTAGGTCAGCGCGACGGGCATCTGGAAATTACCGTTGAAAAACATGATGTAGCCCGAGCCGAGCGAGCCGAGTTGCGCGGCGCCGGCGGGCAGGCCGCGCACGTTTTCGACGTAGGCGGCGTGCACGAGCGCGGTGTTTTGCAGGCCGGGCTCGGCGGTGATGCGCACGTCCTCGAGGAGCGGGACGCCCTGTTCGACAAAGCGCGTCAGCTGCACGGCCACGGGCGCGGTCGATTTCAGGGCCAGGTTCGGCCAGTCGGCGCGCGCGACGAATTCCGCGGGCTCGATCTCGCCGGCGATTTCCTGGCCGGGGCTCAACTGACCCTTGAACAGGTCGAGCGGCACGCGGCCGAGCCGGGCTTGGAACCAGACGGGCGGTTCCGCTGCTGGCGATTTTGTCGGGCGGAACGTCAGGGCGCGCTCCGTGGCCAGCGCGAAGAGCGCCTCGCCGTTGCCGCGGCGCAGGTCGAGCGTGGCGGAGTCGAGATGGAAGAACTCCTCTCGGCGCCCGCCGGCCAGCTCGGCGCGGAAGCGCAGGGGGCCGCTCGGGTCGACGACGCGCGCCACCTCGGGCAGCGTGGCTTCGACGGTCAGCTGCGCCGTGAACGCCAGCGGGTTGGTGGGCGGCCACGCGAGGCTGAGCTGTGGACGCAGCGCGATCGTCGCGTCGTGCAGGAGCGGTTCGTTGCGTTCGGCGAGGCCTAGGCCGGTGAGCGTCCACGGCCGCGTGGTGCGCAAGGTGAGTTGATCGCCGGCGAGGCCGAGCAATGCCTCGCCTTCAGCGAGCCGGCCCGCGAGCGCGTAGCCGTCGGCAAAACGCCCGAGCCACTCGAGCGGCAAACCGTCCGCGGTGAGGCGGGCGAATTCGGGTGTCGCCTCGAGCCGGCCATCCGCGAACGCGTAGGAGACGGGCGCGAGCAGCCGGGCGGCGAAGACGGGCCGCTCGTGCCCCGGCATGCGGGCCTCCGCCACGGCGGCCGAGACGCGGAGCGATTGCTCGCTCGCGAGCGCAGTGAGATTGCCGGTGAAGGTGAAGGGCAGCGGGCGATCCGGTCCCGCCAACAGCGAGGGCAGGCCGGCGCGCCACGCGAGGTCGAGTTGCGCGGTGAGACGGGCGAAGTCGATCGTGCTGGCGGCGTCCAGCTCGAGAAAGTCGCCGCGCTCGAACGCGAAACGCATGCGCTGCAGCTCGACGCGCGCGGTGTCGGGCGTCAGGCGCAGGACGGGCGAGAGCGAAAGTTCGAGCGGCTGGGCGGCGGGCAGGGCGGGGTGGGCGACCGTGAAGCGGCCCGTCGCGACGGGCCGCACCGGTGTGAGCTTCAGTTCGGCGGGCCCCGGCGTGCTGGCCTGCCAGGCGCCGGCGAGCGAGCCGCCTTCGATCTGGATGCCGGGGAGGAACGGGCGCGCCCACTCGAGCGGGACGCCGGCGACTTCAAGTTCGGCCCACGCTTGCTCGCTGGGTTGGAACGGCAGCAGAGCCTGCGGCGTGAGCGAGCGGAAGCGCACGCGTGCGTCGCTGCCGGCCACGGCGAGCCCGGCGTCGAAGGTCTCCAACACCCAGCGGTCCCCGCGCCGTGTGACTTGGAACGTATTTTTCCCTTCGGCGACGCCGAGCGCGGCGAGTTCCGGCGCGAGCCGCGACCAGCCGGAACCGTGCAACCCCACCTCGCCGCCGAGCGTGAGGCTTTGCGCGCGGGTGTCCTCGCGGAACGTGCCCTGTCCGGTGAGCGCGAGGTCGGGGAGATTCGGGCGGTGCAGGCTGCGCGCGGCGAGCGTCGGCGCGGTGGCGAACGACCACTCGCCGCCGATCTCCCCGGTGGCGCGGGTGAAGGTGGCTTGCAGCGCGGCCTGCAGGGCCGGCGCGGTCTCGTCGGCCGGTTGCACCGTGACCGCGTAATGTTCGCCGGTGGCGGTGGCGCGGAGGGTGACGCCGAGCCGGAGCGACGGCGCGGTGAGGTCGGCATGCTGCGCAGGGGTGAGCACGCCGTTGAGTGTCACGCTCTCGAGCGTGCCCGCAGCGCCGGGCGCGTAGGCGAGCTGGCCGGCGAAACGCCAGCGGCCGGTCCAACCCGGCACGAAATCGCCCGGCACGGAAAGCTCCACGTCGATCGGCGCGGAGCGGTCGGCGGAGAACTCGCTTCCGCGCACGGTGAAGGTGGCGATGAGCGGGTCGGCGCCGGGTTGCTCGAGGATGAAGCGACCCTCAGCCTCCGCTTGGGCCACGGCCCAGTCGAGCGGCGCCTGCAGCCCGTCGAGCAGGCCGGTGAACGGCGCGGAGGCCGGACCGCCGCTTTGGGCGGTGAAGCGCAGGTCGCGCGCCTCGACGGCGTCGATGGCGAGTCGGCGGCGCGTGAGCAGTTGCCACGGTGAAACCGCGAGGCGGAGCGCGCGCGCCTCGATGGCGAGGTTGGGCAGACGCAGGCGGACTTCGCGCGCCGAGGCCTCGGTCGGGCCGACGCGGACGGTCTCGAACTCGACTTCGCCACCGAGCTGCGAGCGCACCGCATAGCGCACGAGCCAGCCTTGCACGGGTGGCAACGCAAGCGCGCCGAAGGTCAGCGCGATGCCGAGCAAGGCGCCCGCGCTAAACCAGAGCAGCGCGCGGCGCGACGGACGGCGTGGACGAGGGGCGGGCACGCGGGGATTTACGCGGGCGGCTCCCGCGGCGGCAAGCGCGACGATGCGTGGAGCGCCCGCGGCCCGGACGGAGACGGCGCGCTCAGGCCAGTTGCGTGCCCTCGATGAACGGCTCGCCGCGGGCGAGGCGCTGGAGATTCTCGGCCGTGACGCGCGCGATCTCGGCGAGCGCCTCGCGGGTGAGGAACGCCTGGTGCGCGGTGATGAGCACGTTGGGGAAGCTGAGCAGGCGGGCCAACTCGTCGTCCGCGAGCACGTGGTCGGAGTGGTCTTCGAAGAACACGCCCTCTTCTTCCTCATAGACGTCGAGCGCGACGCCGCCGAGGCGGCCGGTCTTGAGCGCGCCGATGAGCGCGGCGGTGTCGATGAGTTTGCCGCGGCTGGTGTTCACGAGGAACGCGCCGCGCTTCATGGAGGCGAGCGAGGGCTCGTTGACGAGGTGGTGCGTCTCGGGCGTGAGCGGCGAGTGCAGGCTGATGACGTCGCTGCGGGCGAAGAGGTCGAGCTTGGGCACGTAGTCGATCTTGTGCTGCGCGGCCCAGACGGGATCGGGGAAGGGGTCGTAGGCGAGCACGTGCATGCCGAAGCCTCGAAGGATGCCGGCGGTAAGCTTGCCGATCTTGCCCGTGCCGACGACGCCGGCGGTCTTGCCGTGGAGGTCGAAGCCCACGAGGCCGGCGAGGGAGAAGTTCTGCTCGCGCACGCGGTTGTGGGCGCGGTGGATCTTGCGGTTGAGCGTGAGCAGCAGCGCGACGGTGTGCTCGGCCACGGCGTGGGGCGAGTAGGCGGGCACGCGGGTGACGGTGAGGCCGAGCTCCTTGGCCGCGGCGAGGTCGACGTTGTTGAACCCGGCGCAGCGGAGCGCGACGTGGCGCACGCCGGCCTGGTGCAGCCGCGCGAGCACGTTGCGGTCGAGGCGGTCGTTGACGAAGCAGCACACGGCGGCGGCGCCGTCGGCGGTGACGGTCGTGCTCTCGTTCAACCGGTGTTCGAGGTAGCGGAGCTGCAGCCCCGCGGCGGCGGGGGCGGCGTCGAAGTATTCGCGGTCGTAGGACTTGGTGTCGAAGAGGGCGACGTGGAGGGCCATGCGGAGACGGAAACAAGGCCGGAGCGCATGGCAACGCGGACCTGTGTCGCGGGCGATTTTCCCGGGGAAAAGAGGAAGGCGGGGTCGCTCGACCCCGCCTTCTGTGACCTATTGACCTTGTAGCCCTGACGAAAAGCTAGAGCCCGCCGAAATCGAAATGGCGGATGGCGGCGACGCTGCGGCGCAGCTCGGCGCGGAAATCCGGATGGGCGATGGAGATGAGCGCCTCGGCGCGTTCGCGCAGCGTCATGCCCTGAAGGTTTACCGCGCCGTATTCGGTCACGACCCAGTGGACGTGGCCGCGGGTGGTGACGACGCCGGCGCCGGGCTTGAGCTCCGCGGTGATGCGGGAGATGGTGCCGCCCTTCGCGGTGGCGGGCAGCGCGATAATGGGTTTGCCGCCGGGCGAGAGCGCCGCGCCGCGGATGAAGTCCATCTGGCCGCCGATGCCGGAGTAGATCCGGTGGCCCATCGAGTCGGCGCAGACCTGGCCGGTGAGGTCGATCTCGATGGCGGAGTTGATGGCGACGACCTTCGGGTTCTTGCGGATCGAGGCGGTGTCGTTCGTGCGGTCGGAGCCGGCGAAGGTCACGAAGGGGTTGTCGTGCACGAAATCGAAGGTCCGGCGCGTGCCGACGCAGAACGCCGTGAGGATGCGGCCGGGGAAGACGGCCTTGTGCTTGTTCGTCACGGCGCCGGCCTCCACGAGCGGGATCAAGCGGTCGGAGAACATCTCGGTGTGGATGCCGAGGTCGCGCTTGTGGTGCAGGCGCGTGAGCACGGCGTCGGGGATCGCGCCGATGCCCATCTGGAGCGTGGAGCCGTCCTCCACGAGCTCGGCGATGATCTCGCCGATGCGGCCCTCGATCGGACTCTCGGGCTCGGGCGCGTGCATGTGCATCGGACGGTCGGTGGCGATGAAGGCGCTGACGCGCGAGAAGGGGACGAACGACTCCCCGCGCGTGCGCGGCATCTGCTCGTTGATTTCCGCGAGGATGATCTTCGCGCTCTCGAAGGCGGCCAGCGCCACGTCGACCGACGAGCCCAGCGTGCACCAGCCGTGCTCGTCCGGCGGCGAGAGTTGGAGGATGGCGACGTCGAGCGGGATGCGGCGGGAGCGGAAGAAGTGCGGGATGTCCGAGAGGAACACCGGCATGAAGTCCGCGCGGCCCTCGGCGATGGCGGGACGGGCGGCCGCGCCGGTGAAAAGCGAGACGGAGCGGATGCGGCCTTCGCACGCGCGATCCGCGATCGCGAGCCCGCCCTCGGTGTGCACATGATAGACGCGCACGCCTTCGACATCGGTGCGGCGCGCGAGCGCATCCACCAGCACGGTGGGCGTGGCCGCGCCGCCATGCAGGAACGCACGCCCGCCACTCGGCACGAGCCGCACGACGTCGTCGGCCGACATCGAGCGCTGTTTGAGTTCGGACCAGACGTATTTCATATGACACTGCCAGAAAAGCCCCGGCGCGCCCGGTCGGCAATGACACTCATTGGGCGGAATCTGGGGAGGAATACGCGGATTTTGCACCGGGGAGGCGGGCGTGAAGCCCGACTTCTGCCCCGGCGGCTCGTCCGGCCCCGCAGCGGCGGCGCGCGGCCGGTTGCGCGGGTCGTTGACCGGAGCCAAGTTGGGACTCGCCGGACAATTGTGTCATCGCACAAATTCCGCGCCAGCCGCGCCAAATCGTGCACAGCGGCCCCCGGGGAAATCCTGCACACTCACCGCTCCTTCCGTCTGCCACGCCACTTTTTCCCACTGCCTTTATGAAGTATCCGTTTCCGACTCTGACCGCCGAGGAGGCCGCCGCCTTGGTGCAGGACAAAGACACCATCGGCTTCGGTGGTTTCACCGCCGCCGGCGCCTGCAAGGTGATCCCGCTGGCCATCGCCGCCCGCGCCAAGGCCGAGCACGCGGCCGGCCGGCCGTTCAAGCTGGGCGTCATCACCGGCGCCTCCACGGGCAAGTCCCTCGACGGCGCCCTCGCCGAGGCCGAGGCCATCGCCTGGCGCACGCCCTACCAGTCGGACCCGACCCTCCGCAAATCCATCAACGAGGGCAAAACCCAGTTCTTCGACCTCCACCTCTCCGCCGTGCAGCCCACGGTGCGCAGCGGCGTCTTCGGCAAGGTCAACTGGGCCATCCTCGAGGCCAGCCACGTCACCGCGCAGGGCGAGATCGTCCTCACCACCTCGGTCGGCTGCGCCAACACCTTCGCCCGCGTCGCCGACAAGATCCTCATCGAGCTCAACGCCCACCACCCGGGCGACCTGATGGGCTTCCACGACCTCTACGAGCCGCTCGATCCGCCGCGCCGCCGCGCCATCCCCGTCTACACGCCCACCGACCGCGTCGGCACCACCTTCATCAAGGTCAACCCGAGCAAGATCGCCGGCGTCGTCCTCACCAACAAGCCCGACGAGTCCGGCGGCTTCGACGCGCCCGACGCGGTCACCAACAAGATCGGCGAGAACGTCGCCGGCTTCCTCGCTGCCGAGATCGCCTGCGGCCGTCTCCCCGCCACCTTCCTCCCGCTCCAGTCCGGCGTGGGCAACATCGCCAACGCCGTCATCGGCGCCCTCGGCGCCAATCCCGAGATCCCGCCCTTCATGATGTATACGGAGGTCATCCAGGACTCCGTCATCAGCCTCCTCAAGAGCGGCAAGTGCACCTTCGCCTCCGGCTGTTCGCTCACCGTCAGCCCCGAGCAGTTGCAGAGCTTCTACGCCGACCTCGAGTATTTCCGCCCGCGCGTCGTGCTCCGTCCGCAGGAGATCACCAACAGCCCCGAGATCGTCCGTCGCCTTGGCCTCATCACCATCAACACCGCCATCGAGGTCGACCTCTTCGGCAACGTGAACAGCACGCACGTGATGGGCAAGGACCTGATGAACGGCATCGGCGGCTCCGGCGACTTCACCCGCAACGCCCACATCTCCATCTACACCTGCCCGTCCGTGGCCAAGAAAGGCGCGATCAGCACCATCGTGCCGCTCGTCACGCACCTCGACCACAGCGAGCACTCGGTGCAGGTCGTCGTCACCGAGCACGGCGTGGCCGACCTCCGCGGCAAATCTCCGCAGGAGCGCGCCCAGGTGATGATCGACCAGTGCGTGCACCCCGAATACCGCGACGCGCTGCGCCACTACCTGCGTATCTCCGGCAAGGGCCACGTTCCGCAGACGCTGCAGAACGCCTTCAAGATGCACCTCTCCTTCCTCGAGCAAGGCGACATGCGCAAGGTGCAGTGGACCAGTTGAGCCCCAGCCATTGAGCCTCCGACCGTCACCGGCCATGCGATGGGCGCTCCAGCTGGGCTGCCTCATCCTTGCCGGTGCCCTGCTCGGTGGTTGCGGGACATTCATGCAGGGCGGGGCGATGAACCTCGCCTATGCCTACATGAACAAGGGGCAGTTCGACCGCGCGCTCGGCGAGCTCACCGCCGCCGAGCGCTACGCGCCGCCGGACTATGCCTTGAACGCGGAGATCGCCTTCCTGCGCGCCCAGTGTCTGGACCGCCTCGGCCGTTGGGGCGAGGCGCTCGGTGCCTACAGCTACGCGGCGGAGAAATATCCCGACACCACGCAGGGCCGGCAGGCCGCGACGCGCCTGGCTCAGCTGAAGGAATCGCTGACTCCGCCGGTGCAGACCCCGCCGCCGATCAACGCCCGGGATCTCTATCCCGAGATCCAGCACGTCCAACTGAACAACCCCTCGGCACCGCGCGATGCCGTGCAGCCGCAGGTCGTGCATACCGTGGCGCCGGAATATCCGGCCGCTGCGCTCGGGACGCGCTCCATGGTCGAGGTTGTGGTGGCCTTCATCGTGCTGAGCGACGGCTCGGTCTATCAACCCAGGGTCGTGAGTTGTCCCGATGCGCGGCTCGCGGAGCCGAGCATCCGCGCGTTGCGGCAGTGGAAATTCATGCCGGGACGGGTGAACGGACGCCCCGTGAACACGCTCTGCGTCCAGCGCTTTAACGTTTACCGCTGACCTGCGCATCTCCGGCAAGGGCCACGTTCCGCAGACGCTGCAAAACGCCTTCAAGATGCACCTCTCCTTCCTCGATCAAGGCGACATGCGCAAGGGGCAGTGGACCACTTGAGCGAAGCCATCCGCTGTTTTTAACCTCCCCGACGCCGCGGTTCGCCGCGGCATCGTTTTATTTGGGCCGGCTCAGCGACCTGCAGGCGAGCGTCGGAAGAGAACTTGCAGCACGCCGTGCCCTGGCTCGCGTATCGACCTTCCCAGAGTCAGCCCATAGCCGCTTCCGGAAGTCTGGTCAGGGGCGAGTTGGTCAGTCCTCTTTTCCCTCACGCTTCTGGACTTCCTCGATAGGAAAGCCGCGCGCAGCAAGCCACCGGTTCAGCGCTTCCTGCGATTTCCAGGTGAGAGGGTGCCAATAACGTGAATGCGCGTAATGGAGACGGCCAACCAACTCGCCGTTCCGGTAAAAAAGGACATCGTATAGCCCGAGGCAGCCGTGGCTCATTTTCATGACCCCCGGTTCAAATTCTAGCAGGCTGCTGAAAAACTCCCTCGTTGGTTGAACGACTGGCGTGAGAAGTGCGTCGAAGCAGGCACGATGCGTGGCGACGTTCCCTCTCAACCCAGTTTCGTAAGTCTGATCAACGTGGAGACGATGATCGCAGCGGATCATCCGATCCGTGCGATCAAGCGGATGTGCGACGCGGTGTTGCGAGGGGCGAGCAGACAGGGTCAGGCTTTGTAGTTTGTGGTTAGGCTCAGGGCGAGCAGACAGGGTCAGGCTTTGTAGTTTGTGGTTAGGCTCAATTTTCTCGCGAGGGCCGGATCGGGCGCGCGGAGCCAGGCACCGGCGAGGCGGCTGACTTCGTGCAGCCCGCCCATGTGCAGATGCTCGCCCAGCCAGCGGTTGGTCGCGGTCGTCCGCTTTTTCATCGCGGCGGCCAGCGCGGCTTTCCAAGGCGCCGACTTTCTCTCCCGGCGTAGTTCGTCGTCCGTCCGCCCCAGCTTGGCCAGCAGCGCGGTCAGTTCCTCCTGCCAGAGCGATTCGCGGGCCTCCCGCAGTTCTGCGGCCAGCCGCCGGCCCTGACCGGCCAGCTCTCGGTGTTCCTTCACCATCGCTTTCACGAAGCCGGTCGACCCGATGATCCAGCCCCGCGACATGGACTCGAAGCGCTGCTGCTTGCGGGTGGGCTCGTCCGTGGAGAGCCAAGCGAGGTAATCCAGGTATTTGCGCCGTCCGGCGGCCGTGTCGGCCAGTTGTCCGGCATGGTTCAGGAAGGGCTCGGGATGATACCAGGCGGGCCGCCGCTTGGGGTTCAGGAGCCACGGCAAACTGGTCCACGCATAGTCCGGCAAGGCCGACACCGGCCGGAGCTTCGCCCGGACCGGGTTGAGGTGGATGTAATGGCAGAGCGGCCCGAGTCCCCCGTCTGGATCGACCATCAGGCTTTTGTAGCGCCCTTGGAAGAGGTGCCCGCGTTCGTTGCGCAAGCGGTTGAACCGGACCGAAAACGTGCCCTGCAGCCACCGCATGCCCTCCACGAGATTGGCTTTCGGGGTCGAGACGGCCAGATGGTAGTGATTCGACATCAGGCACCACGCGTGGATTTCCCAGCCGGTCTGCTCGCACGCCTCCCCCAAGCAGGTCAGGAACGCGCCCTTCGCCTTGTCCGAACGGAAGATGTCCGCGCGGTAGTTGCCGCGATTGAGCACGTGATAGACCCCGGACTCGGATTCCATTCGCAAGGGTCGCGCCATGTCCGGCAGTCCATCCAACCATCGCAGCCGGTCAACCACAAACTACAAAGCCTGACCCTGTTTGCTCGCTCTTCGGTCAACCACAAACTACAAAGCCTGACCCTGTTTGCTCGCTCTTGACCCTGTTTGCTCGCTTCTGTTTGCTCGCTTGGCTGGGTTGAGCTTTTTGCGCGGTGTTTTTACCGGCGTAAAGCTCAACTCATGGAGCGCAGTCTCGCGCGGGACTCAGAGCGCGAGCGCGTCCTTGTAGTGGCGGCGGCACATGGCGACGTAGCGCTCGTTGCCGCCGATCTCCACCTGCGCGCCTTCCTTCACGGCGCGGCCGTCGGGGCCGACGCGGAGGTTCATGATGGCCTTGCGGCCGCAGTGGCAGATGGTCTTCAGCTCGATCAGATTGTCGGCCAGCCCGAGCAGCGCGGCGCTGCCGGGGAAAAGCTGCGCCTGGAAATCCGTGCGCAGGCCGTAGCAGAGCACGGGGATGTTGAGGCGGTCGGAAACGTCGGTGAGCTGCTCCACCTGCGCGCGGGTGAGGAACTGCGCCTCGTCCACCAGCACGCAGGCGACGGGTTGCGCGGCGTGGGCCGATTGCACGTGCGCGAAGACGTTCTCCTCCGGGGGCAGCGACATGGCGTCGGCGTGCAGGCCGATGCGCGAGGCGATCTTCCCCCCGCCGCCGCGCGTGTCCACGGACGGCACGAAGAGCAGCGTGCGCATGCCGCGTTCGTGGTAGTTGTAGGACGACTGCAGCAGCACGGTGGATTTGCCGGCGTTCATCGCCGAGTAGTAGAAGTAAACCTTGGCCATGGCGGAGCGGGGGAGTGGGGAGACGTTAAAGGCGTTGGCGGAGACAACGCAATCGGGTTGAACCGCGAATCGCCACGAATCACGCGCGGGTGGTGCGAATTAACTCAAACTGGAGCCGCAGCACCCAAAGGTAGCGGCGAGCGTCCCGCTCGCCACGAGTGGCGTGGCCGGCCCGGGCGGGCAGAGGAAATCGACTACCCGCGGGCCGCGTTTCATTCGTGGCCTTCGTGTTCGCTCGTGGTTGCCACGGTCTGGGTCTGCGGCGGTGGGCGGACTCAGATCAGGTCCAGCACGCGGGCGAGCGAGTCGTTGACGACGTGCTGGGCGGCGGCGGCGACGGCGGGGGACTTGGGCTGGAAGGCGACGGAGACGCCGGCGGCCTCGAGCAGGCAGACGTCGTTCTCGCTGTCGCCGATCGCGAGCACCTGGTCGGCCTGCAGGCCGAGCCGCTGGATGAAATGGTGCAGGACATTCAGCTTGCAGAAGCGGTGCTTGGTGCAGCCGCCCTTGGGCAGACGCATGGCGGGGGCGAGCGTGACGCGCCCGGTGGCCTTCTCGCCTCGGAAGCTCATGACGTTGGCGATGCAGAAATCGGCGAACACGCGACGGCGCACGAGACTGCCGGCGAGGTGGTAGCTGTCGGTGCACACGCCCACCATGTAACCCTTCTTGCGCAGGCCCACCACCAGCTCGATCGCACCCGGGCTGAGCGGCAGGTTGCGCGCGACCTCGAGGAAGGTGGCCTTTGGCACGCCCTTGAAAATCGCGCCGATGCGCTTGGTGCGTTCCAGCGGGTCGAGGTCGGGGCGGTCGAGCAGGGCGGCGAGCGCGTCGCCGCGGCCGACCTTGGCGGCGAGCGCCACGGCGAAGCGTCCCGCCAGCAGCGTGCCGTCCATGTCGACGAGCGCGAGCTTGTTGGCGCGTTGCACAAGGTTGACGACGCGGTCGATGGAAGCGGCGCGGCGCACGCGATCGCGCTCGCGCGTCTCGCGCACGAACATCGCCTGCAGACGGCCCCACTCGGCGGCGCGCTCGACAATCGTGCGCGCCACCTGCGTGGCCATCTCGCCGAGCGCCTCGAGCGACTGGCTGTCGTGCTCGAGCCTGCCGATGTCGACCTCGACGATGCGGGCGCCGGTCGCGGCGGCGTCGATCAGCAGACCGACGTCCGCGCCGTAGTCGTTCTCGAACCGCAGTTGCTGCAGGAGCGAGCGCCGGGCGGCCATGATGCCGCCGAGCGGCTGGTTGAGGTGCGCGAGCTCGGGGAAATACGTGCGCAGGAGCGGGCGGGCCGTGAGCACGGTGACGCGACCGGCGGAGCGGGCGAAGCGCGCCTTCACGAAATCGCCGTAGCCCATGAGCAGCGGCGCGGCCATGTGGTCGATCAGGTCGTCGCTCAACCCGTGCAGGTCGCCGTCGAGGTAGAGCACGAACTCGCTGCGCGCCTCGCGCATGCCTTCCTCCATCGAGACGCCCTTGCCGAGCATCGAGCTGGTCATCACGCGGGCGCCGGCGCGCTCGGCCAACTCCGGCGTGCCGTCGTGCGATCCGTCGTCGACCACGAGCACCTCGTTGACGAGCGGGTTCTTCAGCGCGTAGCGCACGATGTCGCCGATGGTGCGCGACTCGTTGAGGACGGGGATGACGACCGTGAGCCGGCCGGAAGGGAGGAATTTTTTCCTGGGCTTGGGAGTGCGGGTGAGGGGCTTACGGATGCGTTTTTTCATAAAGGGACGGGGCGTCCGGCGTCGGCGTTTCCGGCGGCGGGAGCGCGAGGATGGCGATGACGGTCATGAACAGGCCCGTGAGCACGACCCACGCGGCGAAGTCCGGCGCGAGGCCCGCGTGCAGCAGGGCGCTGCCGGCGAGCGCGACCATGGTGAGGTTCGGGCAATAGAGCAGGTAGGCGCGCGCGTCGCCGCCGTTGGGCAGCCAGCGGCGGTGCAGCATCTCGCGGTAGGCCAGCAGCAGCGCCGCGGCCACGAGCGCGAGCAGGCCGATGCGCGACCAGAGGAACGCGATCGGGATCGCCGAGCCGAGCGCGACGAAGAAGATCGGGATGAGGAACCGCTGGCTGATGGGCGCGAGGTAATCCTCGAGGTGTTTCCCGTCGTGCTGCACGCGGCTCATGAACAGGCCGAGGAAGAAGGCCGTCTTCGCGCCCGACAGCCCGAGACGCTCGCCCACCGCGCAGACGGCGAGCACGAGCAGCGTGACGAAGTGGATGCGCCAGTGCGTCGTGCGCTCGAGCGCCTCCTGGAGCAGCCGGGTAAATGGCACGGCGATGCGGCTGCACAGGAAGACCGCCAGGCCGATCCCGAGCAGTTTCAACAGCACGAGCCACCACGTCGCGCCCAAGCCGAGCCCCGTGGTCTCGACCGAGAGCAGCACGATGGCGCAGACTTCGAGCAGCACCATGGTGCGCAGGATGAAGACCTTCGGATCGGCGCCGAGGCCAGGATAGTTTTTCCACGCGGCGTGGCCCATGCCCACGGAGCAGCCGGTGATGGCGGCCGCGGCGACGAAGCTTTCCAGCCAGGGCAGCCCGGTGAAGCGCGCGAGCGCGAGCACCACGGGATATTGCAGAAGGATCCAGCGCAACGCGTGCGCGGCCGGCCGCGCCAGCTCGCGCGGCGCGGGCAGGTCGATCTCCAGGCCCACCTCGAAGAGCAGCAGCAGAAACCCGATCTGGCCGGCCTGCTGGATCATCGTGGCCACGCCCGGCTGCACCCACGGCCCGAGCAGCAGGCCGAAGACGACGAAGGCCGGATAGATCAGCGCCGGCCGGCGCAGGAGCCGGCAGGCGTCCGGCACGGCCATGAACAGGAGCAGGAGGATGATGATGAATTCGATGCTGTTCATGCGCGGGACGCGTGAGTTTGCGGAACGGAAAACCGGCTTGGCAAGTCCGCGGGCCGGAAAATTTCTCGCGGCCCGCGCCGTCGCGCGGCAGCGTCGCGCGGTTATGAACCGGACTGATCGCCTCGTCGCCATGGTGCTCTACCTGCAGGGCCGGCGCGTCGTGCGCGCTTCCGACCTCGCCGCGCATTTCGAGATCACGGAGCGCACCGTGTATCGCGACATCGCGGCGCTGAGCGAGGCGGGCGTGCCGATCGCGGGCGAGGCCGGCGTCGGCTACACGCTGATGAAGGGCTACCACCTGCCGCCGGTCATGTTCACCGCGGAGGAGGCGTCGTCGCTCTTCGTCGGCGGCGAGCTCGTGAAGCAGTTCACCGATCCCTCGCTGCACGCGCCGATGACGACCGCGCTCGACAAGCTGCGCGCCGTGCTGCCGCGCGAACACCAGGAACACGTCGACCGGCTCGTGCGCGGCACAGTGGTGATGGGCCGCGGCTTCGGCCCGAACCAGGACCCCGCCGGCCAGCCCATGCTGCTGCCGGTGCAGCAGGGTGTGGTGCAGCGCCGCGTGCTGCGCCTCACCTACCGCGGCAGCGCGCGCGACGCCGACACGCAGCGCGACGTCGAGCCGCTCGGCGTCGTGTTCTACAGCGGCAACTGGTATCTCGTCGCCTGGTGCCGGCTGCGGGACGACCTGCGGCATTTTCGCATCGACCGCATCAAGCGCCTCGAGCTGCGCCCGGATCGCTTCGACGCGCGCCCGGATTTCAACCTCGCCAAGCACCTCGAGGAATACGGCGCGCAGGGCGACGCGATGCCGGCGCGGGTGTGGTTCGCGCGCGGCGTGCAGGAGCGCGCGCGGCGCGAGAGCTACGCGACGCTCGTCGAGGAGGCGCGGCGCGACGGCGGGGCGGAGTTTTCGCTCTTCACCGTCTCCTACGAATGGATGGCGCGGTGGCTGCTGTCGTTCGGCACCTGCGCCGAGGCGATCTCGCCGCCCGAGCTGCGCCGCCTCGTGCGTGAGGAAGCCGCGAAGGTCGCCCAGCGTCACGCGGCGGAGTGAGCGCGCGCAAGAAGTCGCCGCGGCCGTCGCCGGGAGGGCGAGTCGTCCCCGCCGAGCCGCGGATCATGCGGAGGACGAGCCCTACCGCCGGGGCTGTTGGGTGAGGTTCGATAAATGGTAGCGGCCGTCGTCCCTGACGGCCACCTCGCACGCGTGGCGGTCGGGACGACCGCCGCTACCTCTCTGCAGAGCAGCGGGCTGCGGCTCATTCGGAGAATTCGCCCTACCTATCGCCGCGTCACGTTGGCGAAAGGATTTCAGTCAGGTGTTCCGACGAGCCGTGCCTCAGGGAGCGCGGGTGACTTTGAGCCGGAAGAAACGCGGGGCCGCCGCGCTCGCCGCGCCACGCACGCGCCACGTCTCGACCTCGCCGGTGGCGATGCGCTCGGGCGTGAGGCCGGTGTCGCTCCACGTCTGCAGGTTTTCGGATTGCTGCACGGTGTAGGTCAGATCGGGCGCGGCGGCCGGACGATGGAAAGTGAAGACCCATTCGCCGGAGACCTGTTGCACGACGGGGAGCGCCGTGGCGGCGGGCGTGGGCGTGCACGGCGCGCAGCCGAGCGCGTATTCGAGCAGGTTGCCCAAGCCGTCGTGGTCGGGATCGGCGGCTAGGCCGGCGATGGCGGGGTCGGAGAGCTCCGCGCTGTTGAAGTGGCGCGTGCGCCAGCTCGTGAAGGTGTCGAGCACGGTGAGCGTGGCCGGGCCGGCGGAGACGGTGCCGGCGGCGTTGGTGACCGTGACGGTGTAGGTGCCGGCCTGCGCGGCGGTGGCGACGGGGAGCACGCAGGCGGATTGGGTCGCGTCGGCGAGCGCGACGCCGTTGCGATACCATTGATAGGTGAACGGTCCGGCGCCTGCGACCGCGACGGTGAACGCGACGCTCTGGCCGTCGACGACCGTGAGGCTCGACGGGGCCTGGGCGATGACCGGCGCGGTGGCGGCGGTGGGAGTCGGCGGCGTCTGGTCGAGCGCGAGTGCGCGGCGGATGAAGTGCAGCTCGTCGAACCAGCCGTCGAATTGCACGTTGCTGCCGCCGGCGACGCCGCCGATCTGCAGGTTGGCGCCGGAGTCGGCGAGCGTGAGCGCGGCGAGGGAGACGGAACTCTCGCGCTGGGCGAGGAGCGAGCCGTCGGCGCGGTGGATGAGGAAGCGGAGCTTGCCGTGCGTGGCGTCGCCGACGAGGGCGAGGTGATACCATTGGCCGAGCTCGAAGCTGCCGACGCCCCAGATACTGCTGTTGGTGCCGTCGGCGGCGTAGATCCACGCGCCGAAGGTGCGGGCAGTGGCGTTCAACTCGAAGTGGAGCGGCTGGTTCACGCCGCCGATGAAGAGCATCCACGGGTAGGCGGTGGTGGGGCCGCCGACGGCGTTGACCTTGACCCATGTCTCGACGGTCCAGTTGCCGGAGAGCGCGAAGGCGGGGTGGGCGTCGACCACGGCGCAGGTGCCGCCGGTGGCGTTGTCGACGCGCAGCGCGCGGCCGGGGGCGAGGGCGCCGGCGGAGTAGGAGAGGCTGCCGTAGGCGGTGGCGGCGGCGGTGAGGCCCGCGTTGGCGAGGTCGCCGTCGTAATGCATCAGCAACACCGTGTCGCCGCTGGCCGCGCGTGTGACCGTGGGCGCGTCGCTATCGGTGACGACGAAGTAGCCGGTGTGCGCGGCGATGCCGCCCGGGCCGGTCTCGGTCAGGCGGAGCACGGCGCGCGTGGTGGTGCCGGCGGGCACGGTCCAGCGGGTGTGCCCGGCCGAAGCGGCGAGTGAGTCGGCCGCGGTCTGCCAAGTGCTGCCACCGTCGGCGGAGTAATCGAGCCGCACCTGGGCGATGCCGGCGCTGGTCCAGTCGACGGACACGGTTGCGCCGGGTTGGAGCAACCAGCCGGCGGTCGAGGCGAGTTGCAGTTCCTTGCGCGCGTAGATCGAGAACGGCTGCGGCGGACGGTGATAGACGTTCACGTTTGCGGTGTCGGTGATGCGCAGCCGGCAATCCGTCGAGAGCGATGCCGGCACGGTCCAATCGTGATAACCGGCGGCGGCGGGCGCGGCGGCCGCGATCGTCTGCCAGGTAGCGCCACCGTCGGCGGAGAACTCGAGGTGCACGGTGTCGATGCCGCCGGCGAGCCACGCGATGCGGCAGGTGTCGCCGGCGCGGAGCATCGCGCCATCGGCGGGCGCGACGAGGGCGAGGGACTTGCCGCCGCGGTCGGGCTCGAGGCCGATGAGGATGCGGTGGTAGGAGTTGTAGTTGCCGATGTCGTCGACGTCGCAATACGCGGGGTAGGCGATGCCGTAGCCGTAGGCGTAGTGGAAACGATCGGAGGCGTCGTAGCCGTCGATGACGAACCAGTGGCCGTCGTAATTGCCGGGTTGCCACGGTGTGGGACTGGCGGCGGTGCGCGCCATGACGAGGAGCGGCCGGCCTTGGTCGAGCTCGCGCTTGAGCAGGGCGATCCACTCGTCGCGTGAGTATTGCCAGCGCCACGCCTCGTAGGCGCGCGGCGAGTAGCCGAAGTATTTCGTGAACATGCGGCCGAGCCAGAGCACCGTCATGCCCGTGCCGTAGGGATCCTCCATGGCGGTGGCGGCGTGGTAGCTGAGGACGGCGGTCGGACCGTAAATTTCCTCCGGCGTCGACGACGGGAGCGACCACGGCATGCGGTCGTAGTCGTAGAGCGTGGCGCCGAAGTCTGCCGACCAGACCGCGCCGTTGCCGGCGGTGAGCGTCACGCTGCCGGAGCCGCGGCGGGGAAATTCCCAGTAACGCAGGATGCGAGCGATGGAGGACGGACCGCAGGCGTTGCCGAGGCGGTTCCCCAGCTCCGGCGCGCCGCCAGCGGGATCGAAGGGGTAGTAGGCGTTGAGCGGCCACTGGTAGTTGTTCCACGTGGTCTGGATCAGCGGCGCGACCGCGGTGGCCGGCGCCGTGGCGGGCAACACGGAGAGTGCGACCGGTTCGCTCACGGCGTCGGGGTTGATGCCGTCATGGATGAGGCAGCGGAAATGATCGCCGTCCTGCGCGGACGTCGGGGATTTCACCGTCAGGGTCGCCGTGCCTGTGCCGGCGTAGCTGTCGCCGTCGATGAGGGTGACCCAGGCGTTGACGAAGTTCAGGGCGTAGAGGTCGCCGAGGTAAGTGGCGGCTTGGATCGCGTCCCAGAGCGGGCGGTCGTTCGCCAGGCGTTGCCAACGGTAGGTGAGTGGCCCCGCGCCGGTGGCGGTGACGGTGAACTCCACCGCGCTCCCGGCGGGCACGACGCGGCTGCGGGGCGCCTGCACGAAACCCAGCGACGCAGTGACTGCGCGCGTGCCGCCGGAGCGGTCGGCGTTCGGGGCGTGGGCTGGCGCGGACTCCGCCGCGGCACTCACGCGCGCGGCGGCGGGAAACGCGAACGCCGCGAGGCCGATGGCCAGCGAGGCGGCGCGGCGCAGGACGCGCGGCGAAGCGAAGCAGCGGGGAAAAATCCCCGGGCGGCATTGAGAAGCGAGGCGGTGGGCAAAGCATCGCCGGGCACCGGAATCCGGGCTCGTCGGGATGTGCATGAGAGGAGGGCCTGCGTTGGGGACGGAGTTGTGGCACGCTCGGCGCGCGCCGCCCCATCCTCGGCTGGGGAAACCCAGTCGCCTGCGTTTATCCGTCCGGGCTGCCAGACTGTAAAAACGAATTCCGCCGCACCAAGGCGTGAGAAGCCGCCGTCATGGGCCTTATGAAAACGCCCGCGCTGCCGTCCGCTGCCCTGTTTGTGCGGTCCGCCTGGCGCACCGCGCGCTTCTGCGGCACGGCGCACACTCCTGACATAGGGCTGTCAGCGCCGCGTGTTACTCTGTGCGCATGTCCGATACCTCCGCCCTGCCCAAAGGACTGCGCACGCTCCTTTATCCCGCCCCCGATCTGTCGCGCGCGAAAGAGTGGTATGCCCGCGCCTTCGGCGTCGTGCCGTATTTCGATCAGCCGTTCTACGTCGGCTTCAACGTCGGCGGCTTCGAACTCGGTCTCGTGCCCGATGCGCCGGTCGCGACGCCGCCTGCCGGCACGGTGGGCTACTGGGGCGTCGATGACGCCACGGCGGCGCACGCGCGGTTGCTCGCACTCGGTGCGGCCGATCACGAGGCGCCGCACGAGATCGGCGGCGGCATCGTCGTCGCCACGGTGCGCGATCCGTTCGGCAACCTGCTCGGCCTGATCCAGAATCCCCATTTCAACCCGGCGGCCGTGCGTTGAGCGCGCGCCGTTCTTTTCCGTCCCCATCCCCACCATGATCACCATCACTGCCATCGCCTTCACGGGCTATCCCGTCACCGACATCGCGCGCGCGCGCGGCTTCTACGAGCAGACGCTCGGCCTGAAGTCCTCCACCGTCTTCGAGCACGAGGGCAAGCACTGGATCGAATACGACATCGGTCCGGCCACGCTCGCCATCAGCAACATGTCGACGGAGCAATGGAAACCCTCCGCCGACGGCGCCGTGGCGGCGCTCGAGGTCGCCGATTTCGATGCGGCGGTCGCGACGTTGCACCGCCACGGCGTGTCGTTCCCCATCGAGCCGATGGACAGCGGTGTGTGTCGCATGGCCATCGTCTCCGATCCGGACGGCAACTCGCTCGTCATCCACCACCGCAAGGCGACGGCGTAAGTTTCGCCGCACCGCTGGGCGCGCCGAAGGCTGAGCGTTTCTACTCACCCGAGTTTTTGCCATTCCCGTAGGCAGCGACCTTGGTCGCGCCTGCCGCCGTCCACGGCGGTGAGCCAGTTTTTAAACAACCCTGCGGCGGCGGCCGATTTCGGTGCCGCCGTCACTTCCTGCCCATGCCCATCCATCCTTTCACGCTCACGATCGCCGCGTCGCCGGCGGCGGTGTTTCATCATCTCGCCGACATCGAGCAGGTGCCGCGCTGGGCGCCGGAATTCTGCGAGAGCCTCATGCTGGCGCGCGGGCGTTGGCTGGGGTTCACGAGCCTGGGTGACCTTTATCTGGAACTCGCCGCCGATGCGCGCACGGGCGTCATCGATCTGCGGGCCGGCGACGAGCGAGAGCCGGCCTGCCGGTGGCTGTTCCGCGTCGGTGCGGGCGCGGAGGGCGGCACGGAGGTGGACGGTGAATTTCATGGCCCGACCGGAGGCGGCGGAGTGGATTCCGCCCCGCAAGTCGATGCGCTGCGGCGGGCCTTGGAGGACTTGGCCTGCGCGATGCCGATTGCCACCGACGGCGCAGCGCCACCGGTCGCCGCGCGGCTCGCTGCGTGTCCGGCCGCCTAAGGACGCGGCCGCGCGCGCAAGGTCACGCGAACTCACGGGCCGCGGCCCGCGCGGGCCGGTGCGATTGACTGGCCGGGCCGGCGGACTCCCGGATCGGGCTGCGGTGCGGCCATGCTTGCACTTGGGGGCAGGCTGGCCGATTTTCGCGCCCAGATGTCCACGACCCACGAGAAAGACCCGACTTGGGACCCGGCCCGCTGGCTGCCCACGACGCGCGACGAGATGACCGCGCGCGGCTGGGATTACGTGGATGTGATCATCGTTTCCGGCGACGCCTACGTGGATCATCCGGCCTTCGGCACCGCCGTGATCGGGCGGCTGATCGAGCGTGAAGGCTTCCGCGTCGCGATCCTCGCCCAACCGAACTGGCGCGACGACCTGCGCGACTTCAAGAAGCTCGGCGCGCCCCGCTACTTCTTCGGCGTCACGGCGGGCTGCATGGACTCGATGGTCAACCGCTACACCGCGGCCAAGAAGCTGCGCAGCGAGGACGCCTACACGCCGGGCGGCGCGCACGGGTTCCGGCCGGATTACGCCTCGGTGGTCTATGCGCAGGTGTTGAAGCAGCTCTACCCCGACGTGCCCGTCCTCCTCGGCGGCATCGAGGCCAGTCTGCGCCGTGTCACGCATTTCGATTATTGGTCCGACCAGCTCAAGCCCGGCATCCTCGCCGACAGCGGCGCCGACCTGCTCGTCTATGGCATGGGCGAGTTGCCGCTGATGGAGATCCTCCGCCTGCTCAAGCGCGGCGTGCCGTTCTCCTCGCTGACCAACATCGCGCAGACCGCCGCGCTGCTGCCGACGGGCGAGCCGGCGCCAAAGAACAAGAATTGGGACGACTTCGAGTTGCACGCGCACGAGGAGTGCCTGCGTGACCGCGCGCTCTACGCGCAGAATTTCAAGAACATCGAGACCGAGTCCAACCGCGTGAAGGCCCGCCGCCTGCTCCAGCGCACGGGCGACCGCCTGCTCGTCGTCAATCCGCCTTACCCGACGATGAGCGAGGCGCAGATCGATTCGTCCTTCGACCTGCCTTACACGCGCCTGCCGCATCCGAAATACCGCAAGCGCGGGCCGATCCCGGCCTACGAGATGATCAAGCACTCGATCAACATGCATCGCGGGTGCTTCGGCGGTTGCAGCTTCTGCACGATCTCGGCGCACCAGGGGAAGTTCGTCGCCTCGCGCTCGAAGGCCTCAATCCTCCGCGAAGTCGAGGCGGTGAAACAGATGCCGGATTTCCGCGGCACGATCAGCGATCTCGGCGGCCCGAGCGCGAACATGTATAAGATGAAGGGCAAGGAGCAGTGGATTTGCGACGAGTGCGTCCGCCCCTCCTGCATCTGGCCCGATGTCTGCCGCAACCTCGACACCGACCACACCGCGCTGCTGGACATCTACAAAGCCGTCCGCGAGACCGAGGGCGTGAAGCACGCCTACGTGGCCAGCGGCATCCGCTACGACCTCTTCCTCCACGACAAGGGCGCGACACCCGAGGTGAAGGCGAGCCACGAGAAATACATCGAGGAACTCGCCGCGCACCACGTGCCCGGCCGCATCAAGGTCGCCCCCGAGCACACGAGCGACCACGTGCTGCGCATCATGCGCAAGCCGACCTTCAATCTCTTCTACAAGTTCAAGGAGAAGTTCAGCGCCGCCGCCGCCAAGGCCGGCAAGCCGGACATGCCGGTGACGCCGTATTTCATCAGCTCGCATCCCGGTTCGCGTCCCGAGGACATGGCCGACCTCGCGCTCAAGACCAAGGACCTCGGCTACCGCCTCGAAGCCGTGCAGGACTTCACGCCCACGCCGATGACGGTCGCCACCGAGATCTACGCGACCGGCGTGCATCCTTACGATGCGAAGCCCGTCGAAGTCGCGCGCACGCCCGACGAGAAGCAGACCCAACGCAGTTTCTTCTTCTGGTATAAACCCGAGATGAAGGCCGCGCTGCGGCAATCCATGCAACGCCTCGGCCTCGACGCCGTCGCCCAGCGCCTGCTCGACGAGAAGAAAGCCACGCGCGACGTGACGCCTTCACCCCACATCGCGCCCTGCGGCATGAGCGTGCCCGGCGCCCGCCTCGCCGCGGCGACGAAAGGGGCGAAAAAGGCGATGCCGCCGGAGCGGGTCTCACCGCCGCGGGGGACGCCGAAGCTGAAGAAGCCGAGCGATCTCGATCAGTTGCTGCGCGACTCCGGCGTGAAGTTGCCGGAGAAAAAATAGCGTCGGTGCCGGCTCGGCACGTCCGCTGGCGAAAGCGCCGCGCCGCAACTCAGCGCGGCTCAATCCGCACCTCGGACTTCACCGAATTGGCGATGAAGCACTGCTCGTGGGCCTCGTGATGGAGCGCGGCGATCGTCGCGGCGTCGGGGATTTTGTCGCCGGAGCAGACGATCCGCGGGCGCAGGGTGACGACGGTCATCGCGAGTTTACCCGTGGCGTCCTTGGCCATGACGCCCACGGCGTCGTCCTCGTAGGTGTCCACGACGTAGCCGCGGCGCGCCGCGATCGAGAGGAACCACAGCAGGTGGCAGCTCGAGAGTGCGGCGACGAAGGCCTCCTCAGGGTCGACGGCGTCCGCGGCGGACATCGGCAGCGGAACGACATGCGGCGAGGACGAGGCGGGCACTTCGATGCCGCCGTCGAAACGCCAGCGGTGGGCGCGCGAATAACGATTGTCGGTGAACTTCTGTTCGCCGCGCTGCCAGACGGTGAGGGCGTGATAGGAGGCCATGCCGGTCAGCGTGGCGATCCGGCGCCTCGCGCCAAGCTCGCGGCGCGACCCGACCGGCACAGCGAGCGACGCGGAACTGTGCCGCTTCGCCCCGAGCGCTCAGCGCTGCCCGCTCAGCAGCGCATCGATCCGCAGCAGCAATGGTGCGGCCAACGGCCCTCGGGCGAGGGCGACCAGCATCGATTCGCGGTCATCCGGTTGGGCCGGCGTGGCGAGGGCGACGTCACCGACGGCGGCAAGGGCTCCCAACACAGCGGCGGTGGCCACCGCGAGGGCGGCACGGCCGAGCCGCGAGCGGAGTAAGGTCGTTTTCACGGCGCGAGCGGAGCACGGCGCCGCCCCCGGTGCAAGCGAGCGATCATTACACGGCCCGGGCTGGTTTAGAGCCGCGGCCCGCGCCGTTCGGGCTCCGTCGGCTCGCGTCGACCGCGTCGTCCGCGCGCAAAATCCGGGCGACTCGTCCCTTGAATCTTCGCGGCGTTCCTCGCAGCGTGGTCGAAAACCCTTATGAGCATGTCTCCTGCGGGCGCGACGCCCGACCCGAAGGCCCCCATCCCCCGGCAGATTTCCTTCATCATCGGCAACGAAGGTTGCGAGCGTTTCAGCTTCTACGGAATGCGGAACATCCTGACCGCGTTCCTCGTCACGTCGCTGCTGGCCTACTTGCCGGAGGGCGACCGTCCCGGCGCGGCCAAGGACGTGTTTCACACGTTTGTCATCGGCGTGTATTTCTTCCCGTTGCTCGGCGGCTGGCTCGCGGACCGCTTCTGGGGAAAATACAACACGATCTTCTGGCTCAGCCTCGTTTACTGCGTGGGCCAGGGCTGTCTGGCGCTCTTCGTCGACAGCCAGGCCGGGTTCTACACGGGCCTGTTCCTCATCGCGCTCGGCTCGGGCGGCATCAAGCCGTGCATCTCCGCCTTCGTTGGCGACCAGTTCGACCAGACCAACAAGCACCGTGCGAAGGTCGTGTTCGATGCGTTCTACTGGATCATCAATTTCGGCTCGTTCTTCGCGTCGCTGCTCATGCCGCACTTCCTCGTGCATTTCGGACCGGCCGTGGCCTTCGGCATCCCGGGCGTGCTGATGTTCATCTCGACGATCATTCTCTGGGCCGGTCGCCGGCGCTACGTGATGGTGCCGCCGGCGCCGCCCAATCCGCATTCGTTCCTCAACGTCTCGCGCACGGCGATCGCGGCGGGTGCGCCGGGCAAGTTCTTCGCGGGTCTCGGCTTCGCGCTCGCGGTGCTGTCGTTCGCGCTGATCCCGAAACTCGGCTTTGTCATCGCGGCCTGCATGGCGCTGGTGGCGGTGATCGCGTTCGGCGGCATCGGCGTGTGGCTGCAACTCGAAGGCGCGCGCGGCCGCCATCCCGACGAAGCGGTCGAGGGCGTGCGCGGCGTGCTGCGTGTGCTGGTGCTCTTCGCGCTGGTGACGCCGTTCTGGTCGCTCTTCGACCAGAAGGCTTCGACGTGGGTGCTGCAGGCCGACGCCATGGCCAAGCCGGCGTGGTTCCAATCGTCGATGATGCAGGCGCTCAATCCCGCGCTCGTGATGCTGCTCATCCCGTTCAACAACCTCGTGCTCTATCCGGCGTTGAAGCGGCTCGGGTTCGAGATGACGGCGCTCCGCCGCATGGGCGCAGGCATCGCGTTCTCCGGTGTGGCGTGGGTCATCGTCGGCGCCATGCAGCTCGTGCTCGACGGCGGTTCGACCTTCACGATCACGTGGCAGGTGCTGCCTTACGCTTTCCTCACGCTCGGCGAGGTGCTCGTCTCCGCGACCGGCCTCGAGTTCGCCTACAGCCAGGCGCCGCAGTCGATGAAGGGCGCGCTCATGAGCTTCTGGATGCTCTCCGTGACGGTGGGCAACCTCTGGGTGCTCGTGGTCAACGCCAGCGTGAAGAACGCTGCGGTGACGGACCTGATCGCCTCGACCGGTTTCGGCGTGACGGCGTTCCAGATGTTCTTCTTCGCCGCTTTCGCCTTTGTGGCCGCGGCGGTCTTCGCCTGGGTGGCGCGCAGCTACCCGGTGAAGGACCACTACCGCGCGGCCTGAGCCGCTTTCAGAGCGACGGCGGCGGACGATTCTCCGCCGCCCGGGCTTCCTGCGCCTCGCGCAGCGCCGTAACCTCCGCCTGCAGCCGGGCGATGGCCTCGGTCAACTCGCGCGGAGCGGCGTCGTCCGCCCGCGCGCCGAGGAGGAAGCTGGCCGTGATGCCGCTGATCGTGCCGAACAGCCCGATGCCGCAGAGCATCAGTGAGACAGCCAGCACGCGGCCCTCGCCGGTGACGGGGAAGCGATCGCCGTAGCCGACCGTCGTCAGCGTCTCCGCGCTCCACCAGATCGCGTCCTCGGCGGAGACGATGTTGGCCTCGGGCTCGCGTCGTTCGAAGGCCAGGATGGCGACCGAGGAGAACGAGATCAGCAGCGCAACAGTGAGCCCGGCGGCGGCGAATCCACCGCGCACGCGGTGCTGGAACGCACCCGAGACGATGCGCTGCATCATCCGCACGTCCCGCAGCACCCGGATGACATGCGCGACGCGGACGAGGCGCGCCACACGGAGCGCGTCGATGTGCGGGATGCACGCCACGAGGTCCAGCCAGCCCCAGCGCAGGAACCGCCGTTTCGACCGGGCGCGCCGGAAGCGCAGCACGACGTCGACAAAAAGCACGACGCAGATGACGTCGTCGATAATCTGCAGGAGGCGCGAGATCTCGGTGGGCAGGTCGAAGGCGGCGTCGACCAGCAGCGTGGCGAGCACGAGCAGCGACAGGACTAGGATGACGATCTGGAAGGGGCCGATTTCCTCGGCGGGGGAATGCGGATCGTTCATGGGGCGCGTGGAGGGGCGAAGGGGACGCGCGCCAAGGAGTGGCAAGAGCTCCGCGGCGTTTCCATCCGGAAATCGCGGAAAGGGGCCGGAAGCCCGGCGCGTGGCTACGACCGGTCCGGGGTCGGTCGAACGGCTTCGCAACGCAACGCCTCGCGGTGCGCCGCGAGCTGTTGGCGCGCGCAATCGGGGCAGATGCCGTGCGAGGTTTCCGTCGAGAAGCGGGAGCCGAAATACTCCTCCATCGTCAGCCACTGCTCCTGGTGACCGACCTTGCGGCACCAGCTGCAGATGCGCAGAAATTCCTCCAGCTCGTGCAGGCGGGTGAGCAGGCGCTTGGTCGTCAGGTGCACGACGATCCAGATCGCTGCCACGATTGCCACGCGCCAGACGATGCGCGTCCAGATGATCTCACGGGACTCACCGAACAGATAATGGGGCAGGCGCAGGAACTCGACGGCGAGCATGAGCGCGATCAGCACGGAGAAACCGATCGCCTGGCCGCGGAGGATGAATTTGCCACTGAGGTGGGTGGGGCCCTTGAACATCAAGCGGCGATGCAGAAGGAGCGCCGGACCGGCGCAAGCCGTTTTGCGGATGCAAGGCATCCCGGCCGCCGGCCACGACGCGGGGCGCTCCGGAATCAGCCCAAGCCCAGCGCGAGGCGCGTTTTCTTCGGCAGGCCGGCGGCCACGAGCGCTTGGCTGCGGCGGAGGCGCTCCAACAACTGCGGCTCGGGCAGGGCGGACGGGTCTTCGAGTTTCACCCAGTGGCGCTTGGCGAAATACGGGGCTTGGACGATGCCGTCGATTGCGGTGAGCGCGTCGAATTCCTCCGGCGTGCACTTGAAACACACGCCCTCCAGCAGGTGACCGTCGAGTGAGAGCACGAGGAAAACCTTGCCGGCGACCTTGAAGACGAGCCCGCCCCACTGCGCGACGACCGTCGTGTGTGGCAGCCCGAGGGCGAAGGCTTGGAGGCGGTCGAGCTTCATGGTCGAGATGGAGCGGCTTCAGCGCACGACGCGGACTTGGGGCGTGAGCTGCATGATCTGGTGGGCGACGTCGGCGATATTGTAAAGCAGGGTGAGCTGGTGCCGCGAGAAATCCTGCGGCGCTTCGCGCGTGGCCTCGCGGATGGCCTCGAGCAACGCCTTCACGTCCTCATGGGCGTCGCCGGCCGCCGGGCGGAGCGAGTCGGCGGCCTCGTCGAGTGCGCGTTGCACGGCATGGACGAGCGGCGGGAGCTCGGGCGCGGCGATGCCGGCGGGCGGGCGGTGCGCGCCGAAGGCCGAGATGTAGGAAAGCAGGGCGTGGTTGAGGTAGGTGAGCGCGAAGCTCTGGTCGAGCAACTGGCGGCGGTTGCGCGGTTCGAGCTGCATGTCCTGCCAGGCGAGCGCGAGCGCGTTGTCGGCGCGGTGCGCGGCGCGGCGGGCGATGCGGTAGGGCAGGTCGTCGTCGGTCGAGGCGCGGTGGTATTCCGCGATCACGGCGCGGAGATAGTCGGCGTTGCGGTGCAGCGCCGTGTCGAGCAGCACCGGCAGGCGCTCGTGTTGCCAGGCGGGCCAGAGCAGGCGGACCGAGAGGTAGGCGAGGCCGGCGCCGATCAGCGTGTCGATCAGTCGCGGCAGCATCAGCGCGACGCCCTGCTGCGCGACGAGGTTGAAGGCACAGAGCACGAACGTCGTGATGAACACGACGGAGATCGAGTAGTTGCGCTTCAGCCAGAAGAAGAAAAAGAAGGCCGAGACGAGGAGGAAAACCAGCTCGCCCATCGTCGTGGGCAGCAGTTGCACGACCAACACGCCGCCGACCACGCCGGTGAAGGTGCCGAGGATGCGCTGGAACAGCCGCCGCCGCGTCTCGCTGTAGCTGGATTGGAGCACGAAGAGGCTGGTGAGGATGATCCACTCGCCCTTGCGCACGCCCGTGACCTTGGCGATCGCGAAGCCGATGAGGAAACACAGGCTGAGTCGCACGGCGTAGCGCATGCGGGGATTGGCCCAGGTGAGCTGATCCTTGAAGCGCGGCCAGAGCGGACGGCGGTCGCTGGCCAGTTGCGGCGCGGCGGTGCGGGCCAGGTCGTCGCGGAGATGCTGGAGCGAGCGATGCGAGCGCTCGAGGTTGCGGAAGAGGAGGCTGAGCGGGGAATCCGCCGCGGCGCGGTTTTGTGCCAGCCGGTCGGCGAGCACGTCGACGAGCCAGCCGAGCGACACGGGGTGGTGGTAAGGCACGCCGGTGAGGAGGCTGCGGGCGAATTGCCGGACCGCTCGCGCAAGTTGGTGCAGGAGTTGCCCGAGTCCTTCGAGCATGTCCTGCTTGGCGGGATCGTGGCTGAGCAGGTCGTAGCGTTCGTGGCTGGAGGCGGCGCGCTCGTGCAGGCTTTGCAGCAGCATGAAGTAGCGCAGGTAGGGCTTGAGCGGTGCGTCGTCGGCCAGCGATTCGCGGTAGCTGTTCAACACGTCGCGACACTGGTCGAGGGCGGAGACGACCTTGACGTTCTGGAGCGCGAGCGCGCTGCGCACCTTGGCCTGCGTGGCCTCGTCGCTCGGGAAAAGCCCGGCCTTGAGCTCCATGTAGCGGCCGAGGGCGAGGTAGCCGCGCGCGAGCTGTTCCTCGAGCGGACGCCACGGGTGCAGGTAGAGCAGCAACAGCGAAAACACGCCATAGACCAGCGCGCCGAGCGGCAGCAGGATCGGTTGCCAATACCACGCCGGAGCGATCTCGGCGCCTATCATCGCGTAGATGCCGACGAGAATCGCGCCGAAGGTGACGCCGCGATACCGCTCGCTCAGACCGCCGATCGCCAGGAATCCGAACGTCGACAACGCCAACCCGACGCCGAGCAGCACGGGATACGGTTGCAACAGCGAGGCCGAGAGGCTCGAGAGGCCGAAGGCGAAGACCTTCAGCAGCATCGACGCGATGCGCCCCTTCGGGTGGTCGTCCGTCTCCGACAGCGCCCCCGCGAGCGCGCCGAGCGCGAGCGACACGGCGAAGAATGGCTCGCCCAGCAGCACCATCGGCAGCGCGAGCGCCCCGATCGCAAACGTGGCCTTGGCCGCCGTCAGGCGGTCGGGATCGCTCCAAATCGCACGGCGCGCCGGTTCATACCAAGCGCGGGTTTTCAGGAGGCGGGCCACACGGGGCCACGGACGTTCGAGCGGAGCGGAGGACATCGTCGGGCCGGAAACACAGTTTCCGACTCATGCATCCTATCGCCCGCGTGCCGCAGCGCACAGCCGTTTTTGCGTTGATGCCGCACGGCGTTTACTGGCGGCATTTGTGCCCGAGCTCGTGGCGATCGGGACGATCGCCGCTACCTCACAACACAAAGCGACCGGAAAACGACTAGCGCGCTGGCTCGGCGCGGGCGGATTGGTGGAAGAGCAGGGCGGAGACCACGAAGAGCAGCACCCAACAGCTATTCAGGAAGAAAATCAGCCCCACGCGCGTGTCGAAGTTCGGGCGCCACACGAGCCACGCCACGATCGGCACGGCAAACTGCACCGCGGCCGCCGCCGCGAGTGCCCGGCTCATGCCCCGCGGCTCGCCGCGCGCGAGGATCGCACCGAGCAGCCCGACCGCGAGCACGGCGCCGTAGAGGAGGTTGGCGGGGTTGTCCTCATTGCCGATGAAACCCACGGCGAGGTTCACCCAGATCAGACTCAGGCCGCCGAGCACGGCGAGGGCCGCGGCGGCGCGGTAGGCGCGGTTGCCCGCCCGGTGCGTCGCGACGCGGTAAAGCAGCCCCGCGCCGGTCAGCAGCACGTAGGCGACGATGAAGTCGAAAGGCGACCATTGCACCTCGGCGCTGAATTGCATCGCGATGAGCGGCGCGAGCAGCGGCAACGCGGGCAGAACGAAGAAGGGCCAAAGCGGACGGGGCGAAGTCATGGACGCAGAATGCCGGAGGGATGTGAAAGCATGATGAAGCGACGGTGAAATCGCGAGGAAAGGATACGGCCGCGGGGCGAGGCGCGTGAGTGGCGTCGCGCTCGTGGCAAGCGGGACATTGGCCGCGACCATGGAACGAGGCTTCCCTTGGCCTGTCACGCGCCCGAGCTTTTCCGGCGCTCCCACAAGGTAGGCAGCGACCTTGGTCGCGCCCGGGCGGGTGGGTGCGTGCAGGGCGCGTGCAAGCACGCTGCCTACGGGGCGTAGATCACGGGCGTCAGGTTGCGCCCTCCGGTCTGCGCCGGCCCTCACACCCTCAGCATCCCGCGGAAGCCGCGACCGCTGTAGTAGGAGTCGGCGCCGTTGTGGCCGATGAACACGCGGTTGTAGCGGCGGTCGCCGTAGATCGCGCCGCCGAGCGCGCGGATCTCGGGCGGAGTCTTCAGCCAGCTCGACGTCTTCGTGTCGAACTCGCCGAGCTCCTGCAGGGCGAGATACTGCGCCTCGTCGAGCAACTCGATGCCGAGCGCCGCGGCCAGCTCGGTGATGCAGCCGGCAGGCGGGAATTTTTTCCGGCCGTCGAGCGCTTCCCGATCGTAGCACAGGCTCTGGCGGGCAGCCGGGCTCTGGGGCGAGCAATCGGCGAAGAGAAATTCGCCGGTCTTCGTGTCGCGGCCGATCACATCCGGCTCGCCGCCGGTGGCCTCCATCGCGGCGAGCGAGCGAAGTTTGTCCGGTGCCGCGACGAGCCGGGTGTGCACCGCCGTCCAGGCGAGCTTGGGATGACGGCGGGGGTTTTGTTCGAAGCGCGCCTGCAAGGTGCCGAGCAAGGCGTCGCGCTGCTTCGCCGACAACGTCGGCCTGACGTGCGTGGATTTCATGGGGTAGGCGCGGAGAAAATCCCGTCGCCGGCTGGGTGGCAAACGGGAATAGCTCCGCGCGGCGGCGTGGCCGCTGCGATCTTAACTCTCAGCTGCGGCCACGCTTCAGTTGCGGCCGGCGGCCACGCGCGATGCCGCGCGGGCGCGCTCGGCGGCGACGGCGGCGCGGGCGTGGCGGCGGAGATCAGCCGCGTCCTCGGGGCTGAGGCCTTCGGGCGTGAAGCCGGTGGGGATGGAGTCGGTCTCGAACAACACCTGATACCACACGGCGGCGGCGAGGTAGCGGCCGGAGGCGTTCAGGTGGATGGCATCGAGCGAGAGGGTGGGCTGGCCTTGCTTGTCCTTGGTCCAGCGCCAGCCGACGTTGAGACTCGCGTGTTGATCGGGCAGCTGGCCCGCGGGAGGATTTTTGAAATCAAAGGCCGGATCGGACACGTAGGTCCAGCGCGGCGTCTGCCGCGCGAGGTGCAACGCGTCGCCCGAAGGGATCAGGCGGAAGCCTTTGCCGTCGGCGAAGGCGCGGTAGGTGTCGCGCGCGCCGGCATACATCCCAGCGGGCGTGAAGCCGTCCTGCTTTTGGAAAATGACGTGATCCTCGCGGTAGGCCCAGGTCTCGTGGACGACGATCTCGGCGGTGGGTGCATAGCGGCGGATGGCGGCGATGAGCTGGTCGGCGAAGGGCTGGTAGGTCTCCGGGAGAAAACTGCGGTTGCTGACCTGCTGGATCGTGACGACGTCCCACGGTTGCGCGGCGAGAAGTTCGGGGAGCGTCATCGGGCGTTTCTGGCCGGTGCGGGGGTCGGCGGTGTTATAGGCGGCACCCTTGGGATCGCCCGCCTCGGCTTCGCCAAGGTGGCGCGCGTGGCGCTCAAGCGAGCAGCCGCCGAGCGAGGCGTTGCCGCGGATCAGTTGCTTGCCGCCGGCCTCGGCGAGCGCGGGGAGAAAGGCCGCGCCGTCGTTGGAGAAACTGTTGCCGATGGTCAGCAGCTTGAGCGCTGCGCGCTCGGCGGCGCCGGCGACCAGCACGAGCGTCACCGACAGGATCAGGAAGGAGAGGCGGCGGAGCATGGGAGCGCGAGTGTGCCGCGGCGGCGGCAGGAGCGTCAACCGCCCGCGGTGTGTCACGCCGCGAGTGGAGTTGGGAAAACGCGCCGTGCAGAGAGCGTGCAATCGTTGTTATCACTCGAACGTGGGATTCTGCGCGGCGAACGGACTTGGTAACCTCGGGCTTCATGAACCCCGCCCGCCTGTGTCGCCTTTCCCGTGTCGTCCTGTTCGCCTTGGTCTGGGTCTGCGGCCCGCTGGCCGTCCGGGTGGCGGCGCTGGATTTCGCGGCGTTGGTCGCGTCGGTCGAGCCGGAGCGCGCCGCGCGCTACGAGGCGTTTCGCGATTTTCAGATCAAGGGCTTTTGCGGCACCGCGCGCATCGAACTCGCCGCCGCCTCCGGCGCCAACACGATCCGCACCTACACGCCGCCCACGCGCCGGGAACTCGACGCCTACCAGCGCCTCGGGCTCAAGGTCATCGTCGGCATCTGGATGCCGCACCACGGCGAGAACAAGAATCAGGACGGCAAGTGGAACTACGATTACACCGTGCAGGGCGACAAGCAGGTAGCCGCCTTCGCCGATGTGCTCGATCGCATCGGCGATCATCCGGCCATCCTGCTCTGGTGCCTCGGCAACGAGGTGCACCTCGACCGACCCTACTTCGAGACCGTCGAGCGCATGTCGCGCCTCCTGCACGCGAAATTCCCGCGCGCGCTTTCAAGCCTGACCATCATCAACGCGCCGAAGGACAAGGTCGCCCTCATCAAGGAGGTCGTGCCGGACCTCGATGTGATCGGCTTCAACAGCTATGGCCAGGGCGCGGTCAACACCGCCAGCCGCAACCTCGAGGAAATCTGGGGCCGCGCCTACTACGTCTCCGAGTTCGGACCGCAGGGTCCGTGGAGCGGCCGCAAGACCGCTTGGGGCGTCAACTGCGAGCAATCCTACGATCAAAAACTCGCCGACCTGCGGAAGAGCTTCGAACGCATCGACACCGCGCCGCGCTGCCTCGGCTCGACGATGTTCCTCTGGGGCTTTTGGGAGAAGACCAAGGAATTCCCGACCTACTTCAGCGCCTTCCTCAGCCCCGCGATCGGCGGCCGGAAAGTGCCCGACGAGAAACTCTACGTCACGCCCATCGCCGATGAATTCATCCGCTATTGGTCCGGCCGCTATCCCGAGGAGCGCGCGCCAATCCTGACACGCATCGCCATCGCCGGAGGTGAACAAGCCCGCGACGTCATCGTGCCCGCCGGTCAGAAATTCCCCATCACGGTCGCCGTTGACGATCCCTCCGGCACGCCGCGCTCGTTGCGCTACCGCTGGTGGATCTTGAACGACGCCGGAAAACCCTAGTTCGGCCCCGTCGACACCGCGGAGCCCACGTTCGAACTTCCGGCCCCCGCCAAGCCCGGGCAGGCCTACTTCGTCAAAGTCTATGTCGTCGCGGACGAGCGGCTGGCCTCGGGCTTCTCCGTGCCGTTCCGGGTCGAGTGAGGCCGTTGCGGGCGGAGCGGAGCGCCGTGCGGCGAGCTGGCCAAACGGACCGACGTGTGTTTGTTGGACCGGTTCATGAAACGCCGGAATCTCACTCCCCGGGTGCGCGAGGCCCTGCGCCAGTTGATGGCGGGGCCGCAGGATATGCGCGACGAGGCGCTGCTCGCGCTCATCAACGACGAGTTGAAGCCGATGAGCGTGGACGACATCACCTACGTTCGCGACCGCGTGCGGTTCACCTGCCCGCCGTGCCCGATGGTGCAGTCCGTCGTGTTGATGCTCGACGGACTGATTGAGGTGAAGCTGCTCGCGCGCGAGCTCTGAGGCTCGGGTGAAGTGGGCGAGCGTGCCCGCACCGGGGCGCAGCGTGGAGACCGCGGCCGTGCCGAGCGGGCAGGGAGGCCGTTGCGGCGGAGGTCCGGCGGGTTGTGCCTCGACTCTGCGGCGCGCGTTTCAATTATAGGCTTCATGCGCGCGGTCCGTTTCCTTCTGGTCCTGTCGATTGGTGTTTCCGCCCTCAGCGTCGCGGCCAAGCCGCCCTATTCGATGTGGGGAAAGCAGTTCAACACGCCGGCTGCCGCGCTCGCGGCGCAGGTTGAGGGCTCCAAGGCGAAGCTGACCGAGGTCGTGCCGGGCCAATACTACGGCGGCTCGATCCTCGTCTGCCTGCCGCCGGACAACGTCATCATCAGTCCGCGCTTCATCAACGGCGTCGAGACCCTGGACGAGGAGGCGAAGCAGTTTTTCCGGGACTACTACCGGATCGACGCGGACTTCATGGTCGAGGCCTTCGAGCGCTCAGGCTTGTTCGACTCGGTCACCCTCACGCGCGCGGTCAGCTACTGGCGCTATGCGAATGATTACGGGTATCGCTACGTCTTCGTCTATGGCGGCACCGAGGGTTTCACGCTGCTCGACATGGCGACCAACACCGAGACCAAGGTCACCCCTCTCGGCACGAGTCTCGCCGGCTGGGTCAACGGCGTGGAGCGCTCGCTCGACGACCTCGCGCGGCAGGCGCAGCAGAAATCCCCCGGCGTCGACACGTGGCGCAACGCCGGCGTGGCGCGCGCGGCGCCGCTGCCGGTGGCCGAGGAGATGCATTACGACGAGACGACGAAGCGCGGCTGGGTGTCGGTCAAGGACCGCGGGCTGGCCGCGCGCGGCAGCATCCTGCGGCGCATCGCCGAGATCTGTGCCACGAAGAACAAGCTGCTCGTGAGCGGCGAAATCGACGCCGCCCAAGGCGCCTTCAAGGTGCTCGATGAGGAGTTGAAAGACGGCGTGCTGAAGATCCGCTTCGAGGCGCTGTATTGAGGCCGCTTGCCGCTTCAGGCATCGGGCCTCCCTAGCTCCACCTCGCCACCAGCTGCGCAAGAGCGTCGGCACGGATCGCCCGGAGGAGACATCGGGAGGGCGAAACCGTTCACGGCTGCGGGCGCTGCGCGCGTTACTTGATCCGGGCTTCGCCCTTGGACGTGAGGACGTAGAGTTTCTCCGCGCGGCGGTGCTCGATGAGGCCTTCCTTGATCCACGCGGCGAGCTGCTTCTGGCCCGCGGTGCGCGCATGGCTCTCGGGAATCGTGCCGAGAGAACCCATGAACAGGGTGCGCAGTTTGAAGGCGTCGGGAGATTTCGAGAGGGACATGGCCTGGTGCGGACGATGCGGAGGAATGGCGGGAGGCGGATGTGTCCGTCAATCATCAAGCCTCGGTGCTTCGGCTCGGCGCGCTGCGGGGGCAAGGTTTCTGACCACGGATGACACGGAGAGCACGGATGGGCTGGAGCGCGTGATCGGTGCAATTCGTGGTTCATTCCTTTCCGTGTTGCCGTTTCGGACTGTGGCCGCGGACTCGGCCAGTAGGTTGATTCAACGCATTGAGGACTTGCGGTAATAAGCGCGCGGGGGCGGCGGTTGGTTTCGATCCCCGGCCTTTTTTCTGCAAAATCTCTCCACATGAGAGGCGTGGATTTTCTTCGAAAATCACGGTCCTTCCGCCCGGTGGGCACGCGGCGCATCGGCGGTATCTTCCGCCAACCTGAATCATCGGTGGCCGCATGCAGGCGAAATCTGAACGAGTCCCCACTCCCATGAAAACTACTCCCGCTTGCTTCCTCGTGCCGTGCGTCCTCGTCGGGGTGGTGTTGGGTTTCCTCCCGCGTCCTGTGCTCGCGCAGTATTTCACCGACAACTTCGAGTCCTATGCGGTGGGCGGTTCCGTCGCGCCGAATTGGACGCCCTATTACAACGGGGCGGCGGTGGTGGGGCCGGCCACGGTGAGCGGGAGCAGTGGCAACATTCTGCAGATTTCTAGCCAGACGAACTGGGCCGGCTATGCGTTCCGCGCGGTTTCATTCGCGCAGGAATTCCGGCTCGAGGTGGACATCTTTTCCACGAACGGCAACGGCCCGATCATCGACCTCTGGCACGGCCCGGGCGACAGCTCGCCCTATTACCGCATGCTAACCTTGTTGAACGGCAATTTCTACCAAGGCGACGCGAGCAAGCAGCAGATCGGCGCGCCAATGACGTGGACCACGGGGACGTGGCATCACGTCGCCATCAATTACGCGCGCGCCAGCTCCGCGCAGAGCGCCACCCTGACTTACTATTTCGACGGGCAACTGCTGGGGCAGGTCACCACCCCGGGCACGACGCCTTGGGATACTTCGACTCACTACCTGGCGCTCGCGAACAACTTCTCCGGCACGACCTACTTCGACAACGTCAGCATCACCGCCATCCCTGAGCCGGCGGTCGGGGCCGGGCTGGCCGGAGTCGCGGTCGCGCTCGCCGCGCTCTGGCGACGGAGACGCCGGGACGTGGTCCGGGCGCCCTGACGCGCGCCGGCCTCGTGCGGGTTGCCGGACGAATCCGCGGGCGCGCTTGCTGGCTCTTGGGTGATCCGCGGCGAACAGCCGGCTCGCCATGCGCGCGGCGATGGGGGAAGGTGGCTGCGTCTCTCTCCTTCCGATGCGCCTGATTCCTCTGCACCGCCTGTTCTTCGCCGCTTGGCTGGGGCTGTTGGCGATTTCCGCCTGCGCCGCCGAGACCGCGCCCGAAGCCCGGCCCACGATCTCGGTCGTCACGCTCAATCTCTATCACGATCGCGCGGACTGGCCGAAGCGGCGTGTGCAGATCGCCGAGACCTTGCGCGCGCTGCGGCCGGATGTCGTCCTGCTGCAGGAGGTGCTGCAGCATGAGCAGCTGCCGAATCAAGCCGAGTGGTTGGCGGGAGAGATCGGCTACGCGGCGTATTTCGTGAGCGTGGACCCGGCCGACCGCGCGCATCGCTACGGCAATGCGTTGCTGACGCCTCATCCGATTTTACAGCGCGACCAGATCGCGCTGGAGCCGCGCAGCGACTCGCGCACGGCGGGCATGCTGCGCCTCGATGTGCGCGGCGCGGTGATCAACGTTTACGTCACACACCTGCACCACACCGGCGAGGGCGCCGCCCTGCGCGAGCGCCAGGTGGCGGACCTCGTCGCTTTCATCCGGCGCACGGCCGGCGAGGCTCCCAGTCTCGTCGGGGGCGATTTCAACACCGTGGCGGATGCACCCGAGCTCGCCGCGTTGACCGCGCGGTTCGTCGACAGCTTCGGCACGTTGCATCCGGACGCGGGTCCCGAGACCACCACGCTCAATCGCGCGTGGTTCGATGCGCCGCGGCGGATCGACCATATCTTTTTCGAGCGGGACCGCTTCGAGCCCCTGCGCTCCGAAATCCTGTTCACGACCCCCGATGCGGAAGGCACCTGGGCCTCGGATCACCACGGCCTGTTGTCACGGTTCGCCGTCGGCGCCCAAGGCGAGCGCGCGCCGGACGCGAAGGATTTTTGACCGCGCGCGAAGAGCTGATTGATTATCAAGTAGCGGCCTGACTCCGTCGGATTGCATTTCGTGCACCATGCAACGGCCTGACCGCGTCGTCCGGTCCGCAGATGGAGTCAAAAGCAGCGAAAAGCGGCCTGACCCCGTGGTTTGGCCCCGGAGGTTACTTGACCCCGTCCGGCTTGGCGGCGGGCGCTGCGGGCGGCTTGGCCCGGAAAGCATCTTGCGCTGGGCGGCGCGGAGATTCTCCTTGGCGACATGAACAAGCCGTCGATCCCCGCCGCTGTCCTGACCGAACTCAACCGTCAGGCAAATCACGAGTTCGCCGCCGCCCACGGCTACACCGCGATTGCGGCTTGGTGCGAAGCCGAGGCCCTGCCGGGTTGCGCCGCGTTCTTCCGGCGGCAGGCGGCCGAGGAGCGCGAGCACGCCGACAAGATGGTGAGCCACCTCCTCGATCGCGGAATGACGCCGGAGTTTGCCGCCGTGCCGGCGCCGCGGCAGGATTTCGCGTCGCTGCTGGAGGTCGCGCAGGAGGCGCTGGCCAAGGAGCAGGCCAACACGCGCGGGATCCACGCCGTCTATGAAGCGGCGCTGGCGGCCAAGGATTATCCCGCGCAGGTGCTGATGCATTGGTTCATCAACGAGCAGGTGGAGGAGGAAAAGTGGGCGAACGATCTCGTGACGCTCGTGCGCAACTCCTCGTGCGCCGGGAGCCTTGCCAGCCTCGACCGTCACGTCAGCTCGCTGCTCGGCGCGGACAAGTCGGGCGACTGAGCGCCGGGCACGGCGGCGGGTGCCGCAGCGAGCCGGACTGTCAAGAGTCAAGCCATGGGCTGGCCCCTTCGGCTCGGCCCGGTAAAGGCAGCGAAAAGCGGCCTGACCCCGTCGGATTCCCGCTGAAAATGCGATTGCTTGTGCTGCCTAGTTACCAGCCCCAGCTGCGTTTGATGCGCAGCTCGTCGTAGAGGTTGTTCGGCAGCTCCGTGAGGATACGTGATTGCTGCAGCATCATGCCGCCGGGGCCGGCTCTCGTCGCGACTCTGGGGTGGCTGATGTAGAGTTCGTTCTTTGCGCGCGTCACGGCGACGTAGAAGAGGCGGCGCTCTTCTTCGACGTCTCCGTCTTCGATCGAACTGCGGGTCGGGAACTGGTTGTCGGCGGCGCCTGTTACGGGCGCTCTATCACCAGTTTCCCGTCGCGCACGTGGTAGAGTTTGGTGCCAGTTGCTCGGGCTGTGGACTCGACGCGCTTCGCGACACGCTTCATGGCGGCCGTGATGGCTTTGGTGCGGAGATCGACGCGGCGGGAGGCGACTGCTTTCATGTTTGCTGGTCGAGGAGAATGGGTGGTTTGGCAGTGGCGTCAAACAACCACCACGCGTCGCATAGTGGTCGATAGATGCTTTCGAAGTTTATTTGACTCCGCGTGAAACGACGGCGCACGTCTGCCGTCGGCACATGATGGCCACCGGCTTTGACTCGCTCGGCGATGCGTTTGATCGCGATCTCTGCAGTTTTGAGGCGGAGGTAGACGATTTCGATTCGGTAGCCGCGGGACTTCCAGTGTTTGAGGCGCTCGACGTAGGTCAGGCCGCTCAAGGTGCTTTCGAAGGAGAAGTCGGCACCGGATGCGGCGAGCCGATCAAGTTCGCCGAGGAAGATGCGGCCGGCGGCGAGCGCTGCGTTGGCGGGACGGAGCGGAGAGAGGCCAGCAGCGATGAGGTCTGCGTTCACGAAGTTCAGGATGCCGCCTTCGTGAGGAAGGAATTCGCGGGCGAATGTCGTCTTACCGGCGCCGTTGGGACCGGCGATGATCAGGCAGACGGGGTGTTTGGCGGCGGGCATCGGTCGGGCGTGAGGGTGGACACGGATTGCGACGGCGTAAAGCGGGACGTGCGATGCGAGGGCGGTTGAGGGCAACCGCCCCTACCGAAGCGGCGGGGTTCGGCGACCCCGCCCTACAACAATCACCAGCCCCAACTCCGCTTGATGCGCAGTTCGTCGTAGAGGTTGTTCGGGAGTTCGAGGAGGAATCGTGACGGCTGGAGCATCATGCCGCCGGGGCCGGCGCGGGTCGCGACTCTGGGGTAGCTGATGTAGAGTTCGTTCTTGGCGCGCGTGACGGCGACGTAAAAGAGGCGGCGCTCTTCTTCGACGTCTCCGTCTTCGATCGAGCGGCGGGTCGGGAATTGGTTGTCGGCGGCGCCGATGACGAAGACGACGTCGTATTCGAGGCCCTTGGCTTGGTGCACCGTCGTCAGGCGGATGGCGTCGTCGGTGGGCTCGACTTCCTTCTCGGCGGTCTCGCCGTTGAGGAGCGCGACTTGCGTGAGCATCTCCTGCATGTCGGTGAACTGCGACGCGAAGCCGACGAAGCCCTTCAATTCTTCGAGGCGGTCGAGGTAGTCGGCGTATTCGCCCTTCATGTAGTCACCATACCAGCCGTCGATCGCGACGCGCACGGCGTCGGCGGGTTTGCCTTCGTCCATCGCGGCGGCGACTTGCTGGAGCGAGGCGCAGAAGTTGGCCCAGTCGTCCTTGGCGTCCTTCGGGACCTTGGTCTTCACGTCGTCCTCGGCGAGGGCGTCGATGAAGTTCTTCTGCATGAGCTTCGCGTGGTCGAGCGCGGCGCTGTAGATCTTCTGCGCGCCTTTTTCGCCGACCTTCGGGAGGAGGATGGCGAAGCGTTGCCACGCGAGCGTGTTGCTCGGGTTGTAGACGAACTGGATGAGCGCGATGAGGTCGCGGACGTGCTGGCGCTCGAAGAATTTCACGCCGCTCGTGATGACGTAGGGGATGCCGGCGCGGGAGAGCGCGAGCTGCATCTCGAGCGCGATGAAGTGCGAGCGGTAGAGGATGGCGATTTCCTTGGGCGAGACGCCGTCGTCCTGCACGAGCGACTCAATGCGCTTGAGGACGAAGGCGGCTTGCTCGCGGTCGTCCATCGCCTGGATGACGGACGGCTTGGGGCCGTGCTTGCGGGCGGCGCGGAGTTCTTTTTCGAAGTGCTGGCCCTTGGGCGCGGTGTTGAGGACGCCGTTGGCAAAGGCGAGGATCTCGGGCGTCGAGCGGTAGTTGACCTCGATGCGGTGGATGACGGTGCCCGGATGGCGGTCGGGGAACGTCATGATGTTCTCGAACTCGGCACCGCGCCACGAGTAGATGCACTGCGCGTCGTCGCCGACGGCCATGACGCGGTGGTGCGAGGCGAGCTTGTCGACGATCTGCGCCTGGATCGTGTTGGTGTCCTGGTATTCGTCGACGAGGACGTGGCGGAAGCGCTGGTTGAAATACGCGGCGACGTCGGGCGCGTCGGTGAGGAGCTTGAGCCAGAGTTCGAGGAGGTCGTCGTAGTCGACGACGGATTGCTCGCGCTTCGCCTTCTCGTAGGCGGCGTTGAATTTCGGGAAGAGGTGCGCGATCTCGCGGTAGTGCGGGAACTGGCGCTCGACGAGGTCGACGACGGAGCACTGCTTGTTGCGCGCGAGGGAGAGAACGCTGAAGAGCGGGCTGGGGCGCGGGTTGGTCTTGTCCTTGAAGAAGAGCTTGTCGACGGACTCGACGCACTGCTTGAGGAGCGACTCGGACTCGTCGGCGTCGAGGATGGAGAAATTTTTCGGGAGCTTGATGGCGTCGCCGAACAGGCGCAGCGCGCGGTTGCCGATGGAGTGGAACGTGCCGCCCCAGAAGCGCGCGGGCTCGGTGCCGGTGAGTTCGTGGACGCGGTGGAGCATCTCCTTCGCGGCCTTGTTGGTGAAGGTGAGGAGGAGGATCTCGCCCGGCTTCACGCCCTGGGAAAGCAGGTAGGCGACGCGGTAGGTGAGCGTGCGGGTTTTGCCCGAGCCGGCGCCGGCGAGGACGAGCAGCGGGCCCGGCTCGGCGGTGACGGCGGCATATTGCTCGTCGTTGAGGGACGCGCGGAAATCGATCGCGGGCATGTGCGAGCCGGGCGTCGGGTGCGGGGAGTCTAGGTCGAAGTCACGCAAGGTTTCGGAGGACGGAGGACTGAAGACAGAGGACGGAGGACGGGGGACGGAAGCTCAAAAAGTCGAATTGGGGACACGGAGGAAAGGCGGAGAGGCACAGAGAGCACAGAGGAGGCTCCAATGCGGTCAGGGATTCGGTGTTCTCGGTGGCGCTCCCGTCTGTCTCTGTGGCAAAACCCGGGGCGATTGTGCCGGTCGCGGTGTGCGTGGCGCGGGCGAATTCGGGGTGGATTGGGCGTGGGAGGCGGGGGTAAAATCAGAGCATGAAACGTCTGATGCTGGGATTGCTGCTGTGCGGCACGGCGGTCGCAGGCGAACAGGCTGCGGCACCGGTCGGCATGGTGGTGGAAGAACGCGGCGCGGCGGGCATGGTGATGGAAATCACCTTCAAGACCCACGCCACGCCGGAGCGCGTGTGGGAGGCGATCGCGACCGGGCCAGGGCTCGCGCAATGGGCGGCGCCCGCGGCCTATGTCGATCTGCGGCCGGGCGGCGCCTACGAACTCTATTACAAGCCCGATGCGCCGGCGGGGAAGCGCGGGATGGAGGGAAACAAGGTGCTGGCTTTCGTGCCGGGGCGGATGCTCGGCTACTCCGGCGGGTTGCCCGACACTTGGGCCGTTTACCTGATCGAACGGCATAGCGGGCGCACGCAGGTGACGTTCCTCGCGATGGGCACGCACCCGGATTGGAAGGGCAAGATCAGTGAGCACGCGCCGGGTGTGACGGCGTTCGTGCAGCGCCTCGCGAATCACCTCGCGCAACCGTAGCGCGTGCGGCGTTACGCGCCGTCCACGGCCGGTTACTCCCGCAACAAGGCGCGGAGACTGAGCGGACGCGTGGTCATCGCCAGCTCGCCCGCTGCCGTGCGCGGCCACTCGGCCGCTGGGCGGTCGCGGTAGAGCTCGACGCCGTTCTGGTCGGGATCGCGCAGGTAAATCGCCTCGCTCACGCCGTGGTCGGAGGCGCCGTCGATCGCCCAATTCGCCGCCATCAGCCGGCGCAGCGCGTCGGCCAGCGCGGCGCGCGTGGGGTAGAGGATCGCCGTGTGGTAGAGGCCGGTGCTGCCGGGCGGCGGCGGCGAGCCGCCGAGACTTTCCCAAGTGTTGAGCCCGATGTGGTGGTGGTAGCCGCCGGCGGAGATGAACGCCGCCTGCGTGCCGTAGCGCTGCGTGAGCTCGAAGCCGAGCACGCCGCAGTAGAAATCGAGCGCGCGCTGGAGGTCGGCGACCTTGAGGTGCACGTGGCCGATGCGGACAGCGGGATCGAGCGGGGGAAGGGCGGTGGACATGCCCGACAGGTAAGCCCAGGGACGCGCCATAGCAAATTAATTGTGCATGCAACTAAATTGGCGCAGCGGGTGCTCCATCCACCGGCTTGCGCCGGGGAGCGGACTGGGCAGTCTGCCACCGCCATGCAAAAATTCCTGCAGCTCGACTTCCTTCCGCGCAGCGCCGATTTCGGCCTGCTCGTGCTTCGCGTGTGGCTCGGTGCGTCGATGGCGATCCTCCATGGCTGGGGCAAGCTGACGGCGCTCTTCAGTGGCAACAACCCGTTCGAGCACGCGGTGCTCGGCATCCCGCCGTGGCCGGCGTTCATCCTCGCGACATTCGCCGAGTCGGTGTGCGCCGTGCTCCTCGTCCTCGGTCTGTGGACGCGGCTCGCGTCGCTCTTCCTCGTGGTGACGATGGCGGTGGCGTTCTTCGTCGCGCACGGCATGGCGCTGAGCGGGCCGGGCAGCGGCCTGATCGCGTTCCTCTACCTCGCGGGTTTCACGGTGATCCTCGTGGCGGGCGGAGGGAAGTTCAGCGTCGACGGCAAATGAGCGCGTGCGCCGGCGGGCCTGCGACCGCCGGTCCGGATGCGGCCCGGCGCCGGACTCAGGCGTCGGGCGTGGCGGCGCGTTCCGTGAGCGCCGTGATGGTGCGGCCGAAAACTTCCTCGGGCGTGCCGTGCGCGTCGATGGGCAGCAACAGGTCGCGATCGGCGTAGTAGTCGCGCAGGCAATGCGTGGCGGCGAGGTAGGCCTGTTGCCGCACGCGCACGGCCTCGGGCCAGTCGTCGGCGCGGAGCGTGAGCGGGGCGCGGCAGATGTCGCAGAGATCGGGCTCGCGCGGCGGGCGGGTCAGGAGGTGATAGACGCCGTGGCAGACCGGGCAGGTGCGCCGGCCGGAGATGCGGGCGGCGAGCGCATCGGGATCGAGTTCGTAGCTGATCGCGCATTCCAGCGGGGCGTTCTGCTGGCCGAGGAGCACGTCGAGCGCGGCGGCTTGGGCGACGGTGCGAGGGAAGCCGTCGAGGATGAATCCGCCCTGGCAAGTCAGGCACGCGGTGCGTTCGAGGATGAGTTGCAGCACGGTCTCGTCGGACACGAGGTGGCCGGCCTGCATGTCGATCACGGCCTGACGCAGGCCGGGGCTGAGTGTGGCGGGATCGCAGGCTTGGGCGCGGCGGAAGAGATCGCCTGTGGAGAGGTGACAAGTGCCGAAGGCGGCGGACAACAGGGCGGCTTGCGTGCCCTTGCCGACGCCGGGGGCGCCGAGCAGGACGAAGCGGCGGCACTGCGCGGGGTGGAGCGGCTGCACCTGGCAGACCTTCTCCGGGCCGTGAAGCCAGGCCGAGCGATCGCGTTGCAGGTTCATGACCTTGGGGGTTCCCCGTGATTATGCGCCCAAATGGTGCGGGCCACTGGGCCGAACTTGCGCAACGCTGTGCGCGGGTTGCGGAGGCGGAGGGGAGGCGAAGGGCGAGGGGCGAAGGGTGAGGGTGAGGCGATGGGTGATGGGCGATGGGTGATGGGTGAGAGGGCGGAGTGGGGGGGCTTTGCGACGGGCTTGATTATGTGGCGGTCGGGACGACCGCCGCTACCGCTCTGTGATCCAGCTCAGCTGAAAAAGAAAAACCGGCGGTCGCTGGGCGGCCGCCGGTGAAGCTATCGGGAGAGAAGGAAAACGATGAGGACGGGTTGTCCGTCGCGTGGTAGGCAGCGACCTTGGTCGCGCCGCGAGGAGCGGCGCGTGCCAGCACGCTGCCTACGGGTCAGCGCATCTTGGCGAAGGTGCTCTCGAGGAGCTGGAGGGCGCTGGCGCCCTTGGTCTTCTCGCGGGCCTTGTTGATGAGGTCGCGCTCGAGCTGGTTCTTGGTGGGGCGCTTGACCTCGTAGAATACGCCGAAGTAGCCGGGCGCGGGCTCGAGGGCGAGCTTGAGCGCGGCGAGTTCGTCGGTCGGGTCGTGGCGCGCGGCGTCCTCGGGGGAGCCGTCGTTCTTCTTCAGTTCGACGGTGCGCCAGGTGCCGCCCTTGCGGGGATTGGCGCCGTCGAACGCGCCCTCGTTGAACTCGACGCACTCGGAGAGGATCTCGACCACGGAGAAGCCGTCGTGCTGCGCGGCGCGGAGCATCATCTCGGTCATGTGATTGACCTGAGTGGCGTGCGAGCGGGCGACGAAGGTGGCGCCGGCGGTGAGGAGCGTCTTCATCGGGTTGACGGGCTGCTCCATCGCGCCCCACGGATCGGTCTTCGATTTGAAGCCGATGGGCGAGGTGGGCGAGGTCTGCTTCTTCGTCAGGCCGTAGACGGAGTTGTCCATGATGACGTAGGTCATCTTGGTGTTCTTGCGGGCGGCGTGGAAGAGGTGGTTGCCGCCGATGGAGAAGCCGTCGCCGTCGCCACCGAAGTTGAAGACGTGCAGGTCATCGCGCCCGAGGCTGATGGCGGCGGAGAAGGGCAGGGAGCGGCCGTGGATGAAGTGGCCGCCGTAGGAGTTGACGAAGTAGGGGATGCGGGAGGAGCAGCCGATGCCGGAGAAGGTGACGATGCTCTCCTGCGGGTAGTTGAGCTTTTCGAGGACCTTGTAGAACGAGGCGAGGACGGCGAAGTCGCCGCAGCCGGGGCACCAAGTCGGGTGATCGGAGACGAGCACCTTCTTGGCGAGCGGCGGGCGGTCGGGTCCGCCGACGGCGGGGGTCTCGACGAGGGGGGCGGAAACAGGAGCGGAACTCATGGCGTGGGTGGGGTTCAGGCTTGGAGGTGTTTTTGGACGCCCGCGACGATCTCGCGGACCTTGTAGGTGAGGCCGTCGGTCTTGCAGAGGCTCTGGATCTTCGGGTCGGCGAAAGCGCCGCGGAGGACGGAGGCGAGCTGGCCGTAGCCGTAGAGGCCCTCGTCGTTGATCTCGACGACGACGACCTTGCGGTAGCGGGCGAAGATCGCGGCGAGGCCGGGCTCGAGCGGGGAGAGGGAGCGCAGGTGGACGTGGCCGACCTTGGGGCCGCCGTCGGTCTGGCGCATCTGGTTCACCGCTTCGCGGATCGGGCCGAAGGTGGAGCCCCAGCCGACGACGAGGACGTCGCCTTGCTGGTCGCCGTAAACCTCCGGGGCGGGGAGCGTGGCGGCCACGGCCTTGATCTTCTCGCGGCGACGCGCGTTCATCTTAACGTGCGTGGCCGGGCTGGCGGAGGAGTGGCCGAACTCGTCGTGCTCGAGGCCGGTGACGACCGGGTATTTGCCCGAGAGCATGCGCGAGCCGGGAGGCGCGTGACGCGTGGCGCCGTCGATCGGGTAAGGCTTGTAGTCGACAGGGCGCGGCGAGAGGTCGAGCACGTGCTCCTTCACGAGGGCCTTCAGGTCGGGCTCCTCGAAGGCCTCGATGCGGGTGGCGAGGGCCTGGTCGGTGAGAACGATGACCGGCGTGCTGAAATCGCGGGCGATGCGCACGGCCTCAAGGGCGATGTAGAAGCAGTCCTCGACGTTCTTCGGGGCGAGGACGACGCGCGGGCTGTCGCCGTGCGAGCCGTAGATCGCCTGCATGAGATCGGATTGCTCGACGCTGGTGGGCAGGCCGGTGGACGGGCCGCCGCGCTGGACGTTGATGCAGACGAGCGGGATTTCGGCCATGCCAGCCCAGCCGAGGGCTTCCATCTTGAGCGAGAGGCCCGGGCCGGAGCTGCCGGTGACGGAGAGGTGGCCGGAGTAGGCGAAGCCGAGCGCGTGCGCGATGGCCGCGATCTCGTCCTCGGCTTGGATGAAGAGGCCGCCGTATTTCGGGAGCTCGGTGCGGAGCATCTCCATGATCGAGGACCACGGCGTGATCGGGTAGGCGGCACCGTAGCGAACGCCGGCGGTGAGGAGGCCGTAGACCATCGCGGAGTTGCCGTCCATGGTGACGACCGGGCGGGAGGCGGTCTTGCCCTCGCTGGTGACGCGCGCGAAGCGGTAGAGGTGGCCGAGGAGGTTCTCGACGGGGTTGGCGTAGCCGGCGTTGAAGGCCGTCATGGCGTTGCGCACGGCTTCCTCGCCGCGGCCGCCGAGGCGCTCGGCGATGAGGGCGCTCAGCTTCGGCACGTCGAGGTCGAAGATGCGGGCGATGAGGCCGAGCACGTAGATGTTCTTGCCCTTGTCCTTGCCCGTGCCGCCGACGGCTTCGACGGTGGCGGAGGTGATGGGCAGGCCGACGTGGGTGAAGCGGCGGTCCTCGGGGTTGGGTTTGACGTGGTCGCTGTCGTAGATGAGCACGCCGCCCGGCCGGAGTGCGGCGATGTGGGACTCGTAGCTGTGCTGGTAGAACGCCACGAGGAAGTCCGCCTGGTCGCCGGCCGACAGAATGTCGCCGGTGCCCATGCGCACTTGGAAGATCGAGGGACCGCCGGAGATGGTGGCGGGGATCGTCATGTAGGTCATGACGTCCTGATCGCTGCGCCCGGCGAGGCGCGCGAGAAAACCGCCGACGGACTGGATGCCGTCCTGCGAATTGCCGGCGAGTCGGATGACAACGTCGGGGATGGTGGTGGTGGGGACCGGCGTAGCAGGGGCCGTCCCGGCTTCCGGGCCGGGCGTGGAAGAGTTGGGGCTAACCATGATGACAAATCATGCCCGGGGGCGCGGGGCGCGTCATGCCAAGACTTGCCCAACGCTATGCATTATTTGCCGCCGTAATCGGTGGCGCGGAAAGGCCTACCCAATACCGTTTCTACTGCGAAAAACGATTCCGGGGCGGGCAGAACATTTCGTGATGCTGGGTAGAGGACGGGACAGCGGATGCGTAGGCCTCGCCCGGGGGACTCACTCGCTGCGGAGGGCGTCGACGGGATTGATCCGCGTGGCGCGCCACGCGGGCCCGAGGCAGGCGGCCAAGCCGACGAGGGCGAGGGCCGCCATGCCGAGCGCAGTCACGGTTGGGTCGAGTTCCGTCACGCCCGTGAGCGTGCTGCGCAGGAGCTGGCTCGTGCCGATCGTGAGCGCGAGGCCGGCGATCAGACCGACCGCGACGGCTGCGCCGCCATACGCCAGAATCCAGCGCAGGATCGTCGTGCCTTCGGCGCCGAGCGCCATGCGCACGCCGATCTCCGGCGTGCGCTGCGTTACGGTGTAGCTCATGACGCCGAAGATGCCGAGCGCGGCGAGGCCGACGGCGGTGAGCGCGAAGGCGCCGGTGAGCGTGAGTGTCACACGGCGCGGCGCGGTTTGTCGTGCGATCTGTTGCGCGAGCGTCGAGGGCGTGTCGAGGGCGAGGTCGGCGTCGACCTTGTGTGTGGCCTGGGTGAGTGCGCGGGCCAGCGTGGCGCTGTCGCCCGTGAATTGCACGATGGCGCTCAAGCGCTGGCGCGGCACTTGGGCGAGCGGGAAGTAGGCGAGGGCGGACGGCTGACTGTCGAGGCCGCGCGCGCGGACATCGGCCACGACGCCGACGATCGCCGCCTGCTGGGGCGAACCTGAAATCGGCGCGATGACAGTGGCGCCCTCGCGCAGGCCGTCGGGGAAGTTCTGTTTGATGAACTCCTCGTTCACGAGCGCGACGACCGGGGCGCCGTCACCGTCGGCCTCGGTGAAAAGCCGCCCCGATTTCAGTGCGATGCCCGCGGTGGCGAAGTAGTCGGGCGTGACGCTGGCGATCTGCATCGTCGGCGGGGGCGCGCTGACCGAGCGGTTGGCGCCGCCCGTGCCGCCACGGATGCTGGCGGAGAAGACTTGGGAAAACGGCGAGAGCGGGGCCGTGTCGGCGACGGCGGCGGACTTCACGCCCGGCAGAGCTCGTATCGCTTCGAGCCAGCGCTGGGCGAAGTCGTGTTGTTGCGCGGGCGAGGCGTAGCGGCGCGGCAGGGAGAGATTGGCCGTCATCACGTCCTCCGTGCGGTAGCCGAGTTCCGTCGAGTAGAGTTGATGGATACTTTTCACGAGCAGGCCGGTGTTGACGGCGAGCACGAGCGCGAGAGCGACCTCGAAGGCCACGAGGCCCTGCCGCCAGCGGCTGCCGCCCGCCGAGGCCTGATGGCCGCCTTCCTTCAGCGTCTCGAGCAAATCGACGCGGCTCGCCTGCCAGGCCGGGGCGAGGCCGAAGCCGACGCCAGCGGCGATGGCCACGAGCAACGCGTAGCCGAGCACGGTGAAGTCGACGCCGATCGGGTTCACGCGCGGCAGGAGGTCGGCCAACCAGGCTTGCAGCGCTTGCGTGCCCCACCAGGCGAAGAGCAGTCCGAGCGCGCCGCCGACGAGCGCGAGGAGGAGGTTCTCCGCGAGCAATTCGCCGGCGAGACGCGCGGGCGACGCGCCAAGCGCGGCACGCACCGCGGCTTCGCGGCGGCGTGAGGCGGCACGGGCGAGTTGGAGATTGGCGATGTTGGCGCAGGCGATGAGCAGAACGAAGCCGACGGCCCCGAGCGGGAGCCAGAGCGTCGTGCGCGATTGCCGGGCGAGTTGCTCCTGGAGGGGCGTGAGCTGGGCCGGACCGCCGACGAAGGGCATCGGCAGGCGGCGCGGGGCGGGCGCGTCCGCTGCGGGGGCCGGACCGGATTGGACCACGCGTGTAACGTTGCCGCCGGCGGCAGACGCCGCGGGAGCGGGACTCGCGGCGGTCGGCGGAGACGTCATGCCGGCGGAGAAACTGGCGGAGTAGTTGTCCCAGAAACGTTCGGAAATGCCGTCGAGCTCGCGTTGGGCGATTTCGTGCGCGGTGCCGGGCAAGAGCCGGCCGAGGGCGCGGATCATCGAGATCTGGAGCTGGCCCGGGCGGTCGAGACCGCCGAGCGGGAGCGGCCGCCAGAATTGCACGGGATCGATGAATTCGAATGCCGGCGGCAGCACGCCGATGACGGTGTGAGCCACTTCGTCGATCTGCACGACGGCACCGAGCGCGTCGTCGCCGCCGTTGAAGTGCGACTGCCAGGCGGAGTAGCTCAGGACCGCGACCGGGGTCGCGCCGGACTTGAAGTCCTCCTCCTGCAACAAGCGTCCGCGCCAAGCGGAGACGCCGAGCATGGGGAAGAAGCCCAGCGTGACGCGCCCGGTGGGCACGCGGATCGCGCCGGCTCCGCCCGTTTGCTGGAAGGTGGAGGTGCTGTTGCTGTAGCCGGCGAGCGCGCGGAAGGATTTGGGCTGTGCCTCGATCCAGGCGCCGAGGTCCTTGTCGACGATCAGCGTGCCGCCGCCCGGAGTGGCGGTGGTGTTGCCATCGCGCGGTGGTTTGCGGATGAGCACGAGCTCGCCCGGCGCGGGGTAGGGCAGCGGCTTCAGCAACACGGCGTGCACGACGCCGAAGATCGCGGTGTTGGCTCCGATGCCGAGGGCGAGGAGCAGAATGACGAGTCCGCTGAACAGCGGGTGGGCGCGCAGCGAGCGCAGGGCGGCAGTCAGGAGGTCCATGCAGGGGAGGATGGCGCGCGCCAGGGCGGGCGGCGGCGTCCTCCTCTCAAGCGTCGCCGGCGTGCGGGGATTTGTCTGGGCTTCCGCGGACTTTTGCGCGTGGGCGCGGATGGCGCGGATTTCGGCGGCGGGCAGGCCGAGCGATTCGAGGAAATCGCGGTGCGCCTCGGGCGACTGGCGCTCGAAGGCGACGTGCCATTGGTGCATCTCGGCGTCGTCCATCCCGGCGGCGCGCAGGAGCGCGACCCATCGCGCCTTGTCCATGATGCGTGTGCTCCGGGCGCGGCGGGTGGGCCCGAGCAGGTCGAGGACCACCTGTTGCTGCCGGCGGAGGGCGGCGATCTCGCGGTTGAGCGCGGTGAGGCGCCGGTGCAGCGCGCGCTGCACGGCGGAATGCGGGCGCTTGGGCTCGTCGAGCAACTGCGCCACCTGGTCGAGCGACAGGCCGGCCGCGCGGTAGCGGCAGATCTCGGCGAGGCGGGCGCGGTCGGCGGCGTTGTAGAGCCGGTAGCCGGCGGAGGTGCGATAGTCCGGCCGCAACAGGCCGATGCGGTCGTAGTAAAGCAGCGTGCTGCGGGTGAGACCGAACTCGGTGGCGAGTTGGCGGATGGTGGTCATCGAGGAAAAAGGCGAGCCCGCCGGCAGCATGGTGCCGGCGGGCTCGCGAGGGAAGGATCACTTCGCTGCGCGCGCGTGCTCGCGGATGCGGGCGATCTCGTCGCCCGGGATGCCGAGCCACGCGAGGAAGCGTTCGTGCGCGGACGGTTGCTGGCGCTCGAACTCGCGGTGGAGGGCGGCGCGGCGCGCGGCGTCGATGCCGGCGGCTTCGAGCACGGCGACGAATTGGTCCTTGGTCAGGTGGTCTTTCATGTTGAGGGAGTTGGGTTGATCGCGACGCGGGATGCGTCACGCCGCGCAGGATGCACTGTGCACCGATGGTCACCTCCAGAAAAACCCGGCCTTGAACTGCCTTGCGGCGTGACCCAAGTTGTCCGGCTTCACGCATGGCCGCCCTTCTCAATCTCCTCGACGTCAACCTCGCATTCGGCGGTCCCGCCATCCTTGACCACGTCAATTTCCAGATCGATCCGGGCGAGCGCGTGTGCCTCGTCGGCCGCAACGGCGCCGGCAAGTCCACGCTGATGAAGGTCATCATGGGCGAGATGAAGCCGGACTCCGGCGACGTCTTCCGCCCGCAGGGCGCGCTCTACGCGCGGCTCACGCAGGAGGTGCCGACGGACGTCACCGGCAACGTGCACGACATCGTCGCCAGCGGACTCCGCCCGAACGACGACCACCACGAGGAAGACTGGCAGCGCGACGTGCGGGTGGAGGACTTGGTCGCCCACGTCGGCGTGCCGCCGACGCAGGAATTCTCCGCGCTCTCCGGCGGCCTGAAGCGCCGCGTGCTGCTCGCGCGCGCGTTGGCGGGGCAGCCGGATCTGCTGCTGCTCGACGAGCCGACCAATCACCTCGATCTCGAATCGATCCTCTGGCTGGAGGAGCTGCTGCTCGAGACGAAGCCCACGCTGTTCTTCGTCACGCACGACCGCGCGTTCCTGCGCCGCATCGCCACGCGCATCGTCGAGCTCGACCGCGGCCGGCTCGCGGGCTGGGCCTGCGATTACGACACCTACCTCGTGCGCAAGCAGCAGGTGCTCGAAGAGGAGGAGAAGCAGCGCGCGGCGTTCGACAAGAAGCTCGCCCAGGAGGAGGAGTGGATCCGCCGCGGCGTGAAAGCCCAGCGTTCGCGCGCCACGGCGCGCATCAACGCGCTGAAGGAAATGCGGGCCGAGGCGAAGGCGCGCCGCGAGCGCGTCGGCTCGGCCACCCTCAAGCTCGCCGAGGCCGAGCGCAGCGGCCAGAAGGTCGTCGAGGCGGAGAAGGTCACCTACACTTGGGACGGCGACAAGGTGCTGCTCCGCGACTTTTCGATCACGATCAACCGCGGCGAGAAGATCGGCATCCTCGGCCCCAACGGCGCGGGCAAGACCACGCTGATCAAGCTCCTCCTCGGCCAGCTCCAGCCGACGAGCGGCATGATCAAGCACGGCACGAACCTCGAGGTCGTTTACTTCGACCAGCTCCGCGCGCAGATCGACGACAACAAGACCGTCGCCGACAACATCGCGAACGGCAACCCGACCGTCACGATCGAGGGCCGCACGCGGAACGTTATCAGTTACCTGCAGGATTTCCTCTTCGAGCCGACCCGCGCGCGCACGCCCGCGCGCGTCCTCTCGGGCGGCGAGCGCAACCGCCTGTTGCTCGCCAAGCTCTTCACCCAGCCGGCCAACGTGCTCGTGCTCGACGAGCCGACGAACGACCTCGACGCCGAGACGCTCGACCTGCTCGAGGATCTGCTCGTGGAATTCCAAGGCACGCTGCTGCTCGTGTCGCACGATCGCGCGTTCCTCGACGAGGTCGTGACGAGCACGCTCGTGTTCGAAGGTGATGGGAAGATCGGCGACTACGTCGGCGGTTACTCCGACTGGCAGGCCGAGTTGAAGAAGCAGGCCGCGCGCAAAGCCGAGGCGAGGAACACCGCCCGGGCCGCGGATGCATCGGCCACGGGCGCAGGGAGAAATCCCGGCGCAAGCGCGGGCCAGCCGTTGAAGAAGTTGAACAACAAGGAGCGGGCCGAGCTCGACACGCTGCCCGCGCGCATCGAGGCGCTGGAGACCGAGCAGGCGGAGCTCACCGCGAAGCTCGCCGATCCCATCTTCTACAAGACCGCCGGCGCGAAGTTCGCGGAGGTGAAGGCCCGGCTCGAGACCGTCGAGCGCGAGCACGCCGCGGCCTTCGCGCGCTGGGAGGAACTCGAGGCCCGCAAGGGCTGAGGCGCCCGGCGCGGGCACGAAAAAGCGGCCGCTTGGCAGCGGCCGCCGAGAGAGCGAAAAGCAGGCGCGCGACGCTCAGCGGCTGCGCGGATCCTTGAAGGTGCCGGGTTTGACCGTGTAATCCGCGCGGTCGAGCACGTGCGTGCCGGCGAGCACCATGGCATCGCCGATGACCAGGCGCGTGACGAGGTAGTCGGGCGTCTCCTGCACGACGATCGCGGGCAGTTCGAGCTCGATGTTCAGGTAGGGATAGTAGCCCTTCGCGAGCAGATGGTTTTTGCCGGTGAGGCGCCCGTGCGTGTCGTCCGCGCAGACCGCGAGCGTGCGGGCGAGCGCGGCGCGCATGCCGTCGTGGAAGCGCGTGCCCTTCATCCAAGTGTCTTCGCCGTCGAGCGGGTGGATTCCCGGAGCGCGGGCGAAGTAGCGGGCCGACCAGGTGGGGCTGCCGTCGGGTCCGATGATCTCCGCGCGCAGCATGGCGTAGAGGCGGCTGCCGCCGCTTTTCTCCACGGTGAAAACGGCGTAGGGCGTGAGGCGCAGGCCGGGTTTGTCGACGGCGAGCGACCAGTGCGGCGCCTGGTCGGAGCCGAGCGTCGTCGCGAGGAGCTCGCGCGTGAGCGTGCCGAGATCGGTGCCGCTCTGCGCGGAGTCATCGGCATATTTGGCGGAGCCCGAGGATTTGTTCATCTGGTCCGCGACCATCACGCCGACGAGGCCGAACATCATGCCGGCGAAGAGGCCCTTCTGATGCCCGGTGACGATGATCTGGCGCGGCTCGTCGTAATAGACGCCGAGCGGGAGCTCGGTCATCTTCGACATCGGCTTGGATACGACGGCGACGGTGGCGGGCTGGTTCGGCGCCGGGTATTCGGCGATGCGGTTGAAGCTCGCGCAACCGCTCGTCAGCAGGACGAGCGTGACGAGCAGGCCGAAGCGGGCGGAGGACTTGAGGCGTTGGACGAGGGATGAACTCATGGGGAATAAGAAAGGCCGCGCCGACATGCGTCGTGCGTGGCCCGTGAGAGGAGCGACGCAAACAGGTGCGCGGTGCTTGGCAAGCATGGCTTGGCCGGCATGGGTGCCCCGTGCTTCTTTGACAAGCGGGAGCCCGCTGCTTGCATGCGGCCCATGCGAAATGTCTGCCTCGGTCTCTTTGCGTTGCTCGGTCTGCTGATTGGGTTGGGCTGCGCGCGCACGGTCACGGTGATCGCGCCGCCGGCGCAGGAAGCCACGGCGATGATGCACCGACCGATCTATGAGGTGGAGGACGTGACGTGGGTGTTGTTCGAGCTGGAAGGTCAGCGGATCGAACTCACCGGCGATCCGCGTCGGCCGGCGCTGCGCTTCGATTCGGCCAACCTGCGCGTGAGTGGCAGCGGCGGCGTGAACCTGTTCAGCGGCTCCTACAACATGCTCCAGTATCAGGTGCAGATCGCGCCGATGAGCAGCACCCGCATGGCGGGGCCGGAGCAGAAGATGGATCTGGAGCGTCGCTTCTTCGCCGTGCTCGGTCGGGTGACGACCTGGACGCGCAAAGGGGATCTCCTCGCGCTCGGCGAAGGCGCGCAAAGCCTCGCGCTCTTCACCCGGCAGACGGAGCCGATCGCCGAGCCGTGGCGGCATGCGCCGCGTTGAGGTGTGGCGGAAGGATCAGCGGACGCCGGCGGCGACCGGTTGATCCCGCGGCACGGCTGACGACGAGCGTCGCGAAGTGATCGGGGCGGAGGCAAGATCGACGGTCGGGGCCTGCCCGTGGACGACGACGTGCAACTCGTCCACCGAGGCGAGCTGGCGACGGGCCTGACCGGAGAGCTCGGTCGCCGCGGAGGCGCACTGCTCGGCGGCGGCGGCGTTGGATTGCGTGGCGCGATCCATCTCGGCCACGCCGGCGTTGAGCTGCGTGATGCCGCGCGTCTGTTCGGAGGAGGCCTGCGCGATCTCGCCGACGAGGCCGTCGACCCCGCGGGTCTTGCCGGCGATGTCGTGCAGGAGGCTCTCGACGCGGGCGCAGAGGACGACGCCTTCGCGGCTTTGGGCGACGGAGGCGTTGATGCGCTCGGCGGTTTCCTTGGCCGAGACGGCGCTGCGTTGGGCGAGGCTGCGGACTTCCTCGGCGACGACGGCGAAACCGGCGCCGGCCTCGCCCGCGCGCGCGGCTTCGACGGCGGCGTTGAGGGCAAGGAGGTTGGTCTGGAAGGCAATCTCGTCGATGGAGCGCAGCGTCTGCGCCACGGCGTCGGAGGAGGCCTTGATGGAATCCATCGCGCGCTTCATCTCGGTCATGGCGGCTACGCCGTGATCGGCGGCGGCGCGGGTGTCCGCCGCGAGCGACTTGGCTGAGGTGGCGTGCTCGGCATTGCGGCGCGTCATGCTCGAGATCTCCTCGAGCGAGGCGCTGGTCTCCTCGAGGGAGGCGGCTTGTTCGCTGGCACCTTGGGCGAGGGATTCGCTGGCCTGCGCGACTTGCGCCGAGGCGGCGGCGGTGCTGCGGGCGTCCTCGCGGATGGTGCCGGCAATGTGTTCGACGCGTTGGGAAATGCGGCGGCCGAGCCAGAGCCAGATGGCGAAGGCGGCGACGAGTGTGAGCGCAGCCATGCTCAGCTGGGTCAGGAGATCGCTGCGCTGGTCGGCCTCGATGCGGTGCACGGTGGCGAGCACCTCGGCCTCGTCGAGGCCGATGGCGATCACCCAGTCGAAGGCGGCGTGGTAGGTGTAGCGCACGTAGCGCGTGCGGGGCGGGCCGCTCTGGGCGTCGGGCAGACGGTAGCGGAGGAGCGCGGTCTCCATCGGGGCGAGCCGCGGCGCCTGCTCGGCCATCTCGCGGGCGAAATATCTGCCGTCGACGTCGCGCTCGTCCCAGAGCGGCGCGCCGTCGCGCTCGCCGCGGCGGGAGATGATGACCTTGCCGCGCTCGCTGCCCCGGGCGTTGAAGACGAAGGCCTCTCCGCTGGTGCCCGGGGAGAGCTGGCTGACCGTGGCGTGAAGCAGGCGGAAGGCCTGGCGCTCGGACAGGCCGACGAAGAGCATGCCGACGATCTCGCCGGAGGCATCGCGGAGCGGTTGGTAACCGGTCGTCATCCACTCGCCGACGACTAGGGCGCGGCCGAGGAAGGTCTCGCCGCGGAGCACGGTGGAGACGACGGGATTGGGCGTGCCGTCGGGATTGCGCGCGGGGATGTAGGTGGAGATGGCGCGCCGGCCGTCGGCGGATTTCACGTTGGTGGCGATGCGCAGCATGTCGCCGTCGGCGTTCATGCGTTGGAACACCGTGGCGACGCCCTCGGTGACGCGCGAGATGTCGTCCACCAATGGGCTGGGTTGGGCGGGGTCGTCGTTCTGGCCGAAGGCGCGGTCCGGCCCGAGGCGCGCGGCGGGCAGATCCATCGTCGCGATCTGCTGGTCGAACTGGTTGCGCGCCTGCCAGCGGAGGCGATCGTCGGTCGCGAGGTGCAGTCCGCCCGCGCGTTGGAGCAAGTCCTCGGCGATGCGCAGCTGCAGGCGGAGCTGGGCGTTGAGCTGGGCTTGGGCGAGGTTGGTCAGCTCGCCGACGCTGCGCGTCATGGCTGCGACCTGCGCATCGGAGAGGCTGCTGACCGCCTCGGCGGCGACGCGCGCGGTCTCGCGGCCCTGCCACCAGGTGAAGGACAAGGTGCCGGCGAGCGGCACCGCCACAGAGGCGATGCCGAGGGTCCAGAGACGGGTGCGCAGAGCGAGAGCCATGCGCCGGACATCGGGCCGGCGCGCGGGAGCTTAAGATGTTTCGACCAAGAAACGCGCGGCTATCAGTCCGGCGACTGACGGAGAGTAGGCTGCGCAAAAGATGCGCAGCCGGGGCGCCGGAAGGTGCGGCTCACTCCTTCGGCAGGGGCAGGCCGAACTCCTTCAGGATGGCCGTGACCTTGCCGACGACGTCGGCCTCGGGGTCATGTGGGTTGAGGCCGTTGTGGCGCACGGTGCCGTCGGGCGCGAGAATGGTGAGATGAGGGATGCCGCGGACCGCGTAGTCGGGATTGAAAACCTGCTGCTGGGAGAAGGCGACCGGCCAAGTCATCTCCTTTAACTTCATGAACTCGGCGGTGAGCGCGTATTCCTTGGCGGCGTCATCCTTGGTTTCGATGGGGCGCGCCTCGACGCCGTGGACGCGGCCTTGGAGGCTGGTGACGCCGAGCACGACGACGGGCGAACCGGCGAAGTGGGCGACTTCCTCGCGGATCTTGGGGAAGGCGCGGATGCACGGCCCGCACCACGTGGCCCAGAAGTCGAGGACGACGACCTTGCCCTTGAGGTCGGCGAGGGACTTGAGGCCGGGCTCGGACGACCAGTCGAAATCGAGGGCGGGCGCCGGAGCGCCGATGAGCGCGGCCGCCTTGGCCGCCTCGGCTTCGGCCTCGGCACGGGCGGCAGCCTTGGCCTCGGGCGTGAGGCTTTGGAGGATGCGCTCGGCCTGGGCGACGAGCTTGGTGCCGGCGTAGTCGCGCACTAGCGCCTGCAGGAGCGTCTTGCCGGTCTCCTCATCGTCGAGGACCTGCAGGTAGAGCATCGCGCGCATCATGGCGATGTTGGCGTTCTCGTCGGTCTTTTCCGGGTATTTGGCGACGAGCGCGTCGAACTCGGCGATCTCGGGCGCGAGGGTCGCGGCGGTGACCTGGCCGGTGCGCATCTTGGTCTGGATTTTGGCGACGATGGCCTGCATCTCGACCATAGCGGGCGAGGGCGCGGCGTCCTGAGCGACGGCGCCGGTCTGCAAGGCGAAGCCGCACACGAGTGCGGCGAGGAAAGAGCGGAGGTATTTCATGAGTGGATCGAGAGAAAGCGAGGAAACGCAGATTGCCGGAGCGTGCAAAAAGAAACGGGCTGCCGGGCGTAGTCCTTTTGATTCAAGGCCGGTGGTGGGCACCGGCCAGAGTCGGGCCGCCTACCGGAGAGTCGGGCGCGGCACGGTGCGCCGTGCCGCGTCCGTCACCGGCATGAAGTTGCGGCTGGTTTTTCGTGAGGGAATCGCCATTGAAGTCGCACCTCCCATGACAATGACACGCCTTGTCCGCCCGGTGGTTCTTCTCGCATTCCTATGTGCCGCGCACTCCGTCGCGCTGTCACAAACCACGGTTCCGCTCACCGGAGGCGATCCGCTCGATGGGCTCGATCTCGATCCGAGCCGCGTGGTTTACGCCGCCAACGTGCAAGGCGTCGGCGAAGTGTCGTGGCGAGGTGTCACGTTCGAGCCGTTGAACTACGGCTTCGGCTCTGAGCCGTTCAACGCGACGAGCGTCGAGCCCTTTGCCGGCGACCAGACGTCGTCGGCGGATTTGGAGATGCGGAGCCTGCTCCAAACCCTCGGGTGGGACGTGATAGGCGGTTCGCCGTTGCATTTTTATGTTACGGGTCTGGTTCCGAACGCGGCTTACCGGCTCGATGTGCTGCAGTTCGCCGGCGAGTGGGCTTCGCGAGAGCAGGCGATCGTTGTGAACGGGGATTTGAAAACCTTCGTCACGATTTCGCAGACGGTGGCTTACAACACGACGGTCGCGGTGACCTCGGACATGGCGGGTGTGATTGAACTGTTGCTTGTGCAATCCGGCGAGTATGGCGGCACGGGTCATCAGGACGGGGCCATCGTGAACGCCTTCATCGTCTCGACCGCGATCCCGGAGCCTTCGACGTATGCGCTGTTGCTCGGCGGGGCCGGGCTGGCGTTGGTGGCGTGGCGTCGGCGTCGGGCGTAATCGACTGCGGCGAGCGGATGCGGTGGATCGCCTTCTTTCTCATTAGGCGCATGGCCTCTGACGTTCGGTTCAAGGGGAATTCATGGCGCGGAGACGGAGAAAGACGCGCGCGTTTGCGTCGAGCGGGACCGCGACTCGGCAGCGGGCGGTTTCCCCATCGTCGTCTGCAAGTGCGGTGATCTCGTTCGCGCCCACTGCCGTCCAAGTTTCCAAGTCGACCGACCATTCGGGGATGAGCATCACGCCGCCCGCGTCCTTGCGCTGACGGTATTCCAGTGCGACATGCGTGGCTCCTTCGATGGAGAGAGTGGAAACTGCGGGCAGGTGAGACGGCAGCGGCTCGGCATCGAGGTTCATGGCGTAGCGCACGAGGTTGGGCAGGCCGTCGGCGAACGGTGTCGCGTCGGGCAAGGCATCCTCGCCGGTTAGACCCAGATCCGCGGCCCAGTCGGCAAAGGAAACGCCGGAGGACGAGTTCACCACGCTGAGCGTTCTGGGGACGGCGGCGGCGGGGAGCCAATCGCTGTCGCCCGCTTGCGTGGCGGTGATGACGGTGCTGCCCGGGCCGACGAGGGTGACGACGGAGCCGTTGACGGTGGCCACCGCGGGATTCGAACTGGCGAAGAGAACGGGCAATCCTGAGTCCGCGGTCGCGACGAGAGAGAAGCTGCCGTCGCTGAGCGCGCGATCGGCGAGCGCGTTGAATGTGATCGTCTGGCTGAGGCGCGCGATGTCGAGGGTGGCAGAATTCGACGCGACGAAACCGACGTCGTTGAATGCGACGCTGCGCACCTGCGCGCCGTCGAGCGCGCCAGATGGCGCGGCGAACGTGAGCGTCGCGGTGCTCGTGCCGCTGATGTCGGCGCCGTCCTCCAGTCGCACCCATGCGCTGGTGCTGTTGGCGCGGAACTGCCACTCGAGCGCAGGACTGGGGAAACCCTCGACTTGCACGGTGAACGTCAGCGGTTGCCGCGCCAGACCGGTGGCGTCCGCGGGATGCAGCGTGAACTGCGGCGGCTGATTCGCCGTGATGGTGGCGGCTTGGCTGAAGGCGCTGCCGCCGAGATTGGTCGCGACGAGGCGGAAACTGTCGCCGGCGATGGCTGCGTTCACGGCGGCGATCGTCAGGGTGGTCGTGCCGGTGCCGCTGAACGGAGCGACGTTCGTGAGGTTGCTCCAGGTTTCACTGCCGAGGGGTTTTCGCTGCCATTGGTAGGCGAGGGAACCGGCGCCGGTGGCGGCCCCGGTCAATTCCACGGCGGCGCCCAAGGTCACGGCGCGGGACAAAGGATGCACGGAAATCTCCGGCGGTGGCACGACCGTGACGGTGGCGGTGTTGCTGTCGGTGGCGCCGCCGGAGTTCGAGACTCGCACCCAGAATTGGGTGTCGGCCGTCAGGGCGGCGGTGACGAGGGTGCGAGTGGTTTTGCCGGCGAGCGGCGTGCGCGTGTCACCGCTGATACCTTGATACCATTGGTAGGTCAGGCCGCTGCCGCTGGCGGTGACTTGAAGGGTTGCCGTTTGATTGAGGCCGATGGTTCGGGGCGGGGGCTGGGCGAGGATGGCCGGTGGTCCGGGCGGATCGTCCGACGTGACGAGCACGCGTCCCATGGCACCGGCGGTGACGAAGTGTTCGTAATTCGGCTCCCATACCACGGTCTCCAGTCCGGTGGTGATGCCCGAGTAGCGTGTCGTCCAGTCGATGCCATTGGGCGACGAGATGATCGCGCCATTGGCGCCGACGGCGAGGTAGGTGCGGCCGCTCCAAGCGACGCTCTTGAGTTCGGCGGTGACGCCGGAGTTGCGCAGCGTCCACGTGATGGCGTCAGGCGAAGTCGCCACGGTGCCGTTGGCGCCGACAGCAACGTATTGTTCGCCGCCGTAAATCACGCTGCGGAGCGTCGCCGTGCTCAGCCCTTGGGCTTGGCGGGTCCAACTCGTGCCGCTGGCAGAGGTGAAGATGGCGGTGCCGGTGGAACTGCTCCCGCCGACGGTCACGAACTGCGACCCGGTCCAGATGATGCTGTAGAGAGCGATGTCGCCGGTCAGGGAGTGATCGGTCCAGCCGCTGGTGTTGGTGATGTTGGTGCTGCGATAGATGCCACCGCCGTCGCCGACGGCGATGAAGGTCGTGCCGGCGGCCGCGATGGAGTTAACCAGGGAAAACACATTACCATTCAGGTGAATGGTCCACTGCGCGCCATTGGTGGAGGTATACCAATCGCCATTCCGGCCGGTGGCGACGAAGCGCGTGCCGGTCCAGATCACGGAAGTGAGGGTAAAGTTCGAGTTGTCGGCCAGGCGCAGGATCCAGAACTCCGGTTGCTCGACCAGGGACGCGTTGATTCCGTAGATGGAGCGGATCTGCCCAACGGCGATGACTTGGGGCGGAACTCCGCTGCCTCCGATGGCGAGGCCGCGGATGGTGCTGGTTTGCGGCGGACTGGTGTCGGCCCAATTGTCGAGTGGCAACAGATTCAGCGTCAGATCGATGGTCTCGCTGTCGGCTTGTCCGGCGGCGTTGCTGACGCGCAACCAATAGCTGGTGGACGCGAGGAGTTCGGAGCGCACGAGGACGTTGCTGACCGCGCCGGCGACGGGTTTGCTCGTGTCGCCTTTCGCGCCTTCGAACCATTGGTAACTGAGATTTCCCCCGGTCGCGATGGCGGTGAGCGTCACGGTGGAGCCGCGCCGGAACGTGCGCGACTCGGTCTGGAACACGATCGCAGGTGGCAACAATTGTTCGAAGACCGCGCTCGCCGTGGGGCTGGGTGGCTGGCCTTCCTTGAAGCCTTTGACCTTGAGCGTGAGCGGAGGATCGATGGCGAACGGCGCCGCATAGAGCGTGGACGACTCCGTGGGCTCCGAGCCGTCCGTCGTGTAGCGGAGTTCGACGCCGGAGGCATCGATGCCGAGGGTGATGAGTTGTCCGAGGGGCACGACTCCTGAGGCCGGCTCGATCGTCGGTGCCGGCAGCGGGTGCAACACCGTGAGCGCGGCGCTTTCGCTCACGGCGGTGCCGACGAGATTGGTCGCGACACAACGAAACGCATCGCCGCTCATCGCTGGCAACGCGGGGTCGATCGTGAGCGTGGCGGTCGTCACGCCGGCGAACGTGTTGTCGTTGGCCAGGTCCACCCAATCGGTCGCGCCGGCGGCGAGTCGTTGCCATTGCAGCGCAGGAGCCGGGTCGCCGTCGGCGCTGGCGCTGAACGTGGTCGCGAGTCCACCGAGCACGGTCGCGGCGGCGGGTTGTTGGATAAATTCCGGTGCGCCTAAGGGAGAGGCGAAGAGAAGGACGGGCGTGGGCAACGACGTCGCACGCGGCCCGAGCTGTCCATTGAAGTTGTTGCCCATCCCCCACACGGAGTAGTCGGTTTTTTGAAAGAGACTGTGCCACGTGTAGCCGAAGGTCGCGATGTCGAGCACGCCGGTGGCGACTTTCACGAAGGAAAGTTGGGAATCGAAATTGCCCGTGCCCAACTGTCCGTTGCCGTTCCAGCCGGTAGCCCAGAGGCTGCCATCCGACTTCAGCGCGAGCGTGTGGATGCTGCCGCAGCCAAGTTTCACGACGTCCGTGGCCACTTGCACCGGGCTGAAGCGACGCTCGATCGTGCCGGCACCGATCTGACCATAGTCGTTGAAGCCGGCGCCCCAGGCGGTGCGGTTGCTTTTGACGAAGACCGTGTGGCTGTAGCCGGCAGCGACCTGGGTGACGTCGGTGGCAATTTGCACCGGCGCGGTCCGATCGATGGTGGTGCCATCGCCGAGTTGCCCGTAATAGTTCCAGCCCGCCGCCCAGAGCGTGCCGTTCGTCTTGATGAATGTGCTGTGGAGCAAGCCGGCGGCGAGGGCGACCACGCCGGAGGCGACTTGCACGGGAGTGAAGCGGGTAATCCGGGTGCCGTCTCCCAATTGTCCCTCGGTGTTGCGGCCCATGGCCCAGAGGGTGCCGTCCGTTTTCAAATAAAGAGTGTGTTGATAGCCGGCGGCCATCGTGAGGACGTTTTGCGCGACCTGCACGGGGGTCGCGGTTCCGTTGACGTTCTCCCCGAGTCCAAGTTGACCTTCGAAGTTGGTGCCCATGCCCCAGAGCGTGCCGTCATCCTTGATGAAAAGACTGTGGAACGCGCCCGCGGCGACGGACTTCACCCCGGCGGCAATCTGCTGGGGTTGGTTGCGGTCAGAAAAAGTGCCGTCGCCGAGTTGACCGAATTCGCCGGCCCCCAAAGTCCAAAGCGTGCCGTCGGAGCGGACGACCAGCGTGTGGCCGTTGCCAACCGCGATCGATTGGGTCGGTTCTGCCTGCAATGGCGCGGCAACGAACCCCAGCAACAGGCCCATGCTCAGCCAGCCGAGTCGCTGGAGGAGGCGCTGGGCCCATCCGGCCAGCGGCACTCCGGCAAGCCAGCGGATCGGTGCAGCTAGGTCGGAGGGTTTGGCCCGAGCGGATTCAGGCACGGCGCGGGAGAACAGGGCGGGCGCGGACAATGCAGTGGCCATGGCGTGGAGGATTGGCGGTTATCGCGGCGCTCCTTCGCCGGAGAACTCCTGCACGTCGACCGCGAGGATTCGGGCGAGAGTTGCAACCGCAGCCGGGCGGGGCGGCGCGATTTGAAATACTGATACGCGCTCCGTCGAATTCTTATTTCAGATGAAGATCGGGGATTCCCCGAGGGCTGCCGTGCAGGTTTGGAGTGCGCTCCGCAATGCGTGTCCAAGAAAAAGCCCCGGCGGTGAGGCCGGGGCTCGAGAGCTGAGGGCTGACAGCTGATCGCTGTGAGCTGAATTACTTCTTCGCGGCCTTGGCGTCCGCGATCGCGGCCTGGGCGGCAGCGAGGCGGGCGACCGGCACGCGGTAGGGCGAGCACGAGACGTAGGTGAGGCCGAGCTTGTGGCAGAACTTCACCGAGTCCGGATCGCCGCCGTGTTCGCCGCAGATGCCGAGCTTGATGTCGGGGCGGGTCGAGCGGCCCTTCTGGATCGCGATCTGCATCAGCTGGCCCGTGCCGTTCTGATCGATCGAGGCGAAGGGGTTCTTCTTGAACACTTCGGCTTCCTGGTAGGCGCCGAGGAACGAGCCGGAGTCGTCGCGCGACATGCCGAGGCAGGTCTGCGTGAGGTCGTTCGTGCCGAAGCTGAAGAACTCGGCCGTCTGCGCGATCTCGTCGGCGGTGAGGGCACCGCGCGGGACTTCGATCATCGTGCCGACCTTGTAGGCGATCTTCGTCTTCTGCTCGGCGAACACCTTGGCGGCGACGTCGTGAACGATGGCGACCTGCTGATCGAGCTCCTTCTTGAAGCCGACGAGCGGGATCATGATCTCGGGATTGGCCTTGATGCCTTCCTTCTTGGCCTGGACGGCGGCCTCGATGACGGCGCGGGCCTGCATCGCGGTGATCTCGGGATACTTCATGCCGAGGCGGCAGCCGCGGAAGCCGAGCATCGGGTTGAACTCGTGGAGTTCGTGCACGCGGTGCTCGATCTTGGCCACGTCGATGCCGAGCTTCTTGGCGAGGTCGGCCTGCTGATCCTTGGTGTGGGGCAGGAACTCGTGCAGCGGGGGATCGAGGAAGCGGATGGTGGCGGGGAAGCCCTTCAGCGCTTTGAAGATGCCGTAGAAGTCGCCGCGTTGATACGGCAGCAGCTTGGCCAGCGCGGCCTCGCGGCCGGCGACGGTGTCGGCGAGGATCATCTCGCGCATCGCGTCGATGCGGTCGCCCTCGAAGAACATGTGCTCCGTGCGGGTCAGGCCGATGCCGGTGGCGCCGAAGGCGACGGCGATGCGCGTCTGCTCGGGCGTGTCGGCGTTGGTGCGGACCTGCAGCTTGGTGGCTTGCGCGCACCACTTCATCAGCTGCACGTAGTTCTTGAACTTTTCGGTGGCCTTGGCGGCGGCGTCATCGTGGACGAGGCCGGCGATGATCTCGGACGGAGCGGTCTTGATCTGGCCGGCGTAAACAGTGCCGGAGGTGCCGTCGATCGAGAGGTAATCGCCTTCGGCGAAGGTCTGGCCGGCGATGGTCGCGACCTTCTTGTCGTAGTCGATCTGGACGGCGGCGGCGCCGCAGACGCAGACCTTGCCCATCTGGCGGGCGACGAGCGCGGCGTGCGAGGAAACGCCACCGCGGGCGGTGAGGATGCCTTCAGCGGCGATCATGCCGCGGAGGTCTTCCGGCGAGGTCTCGACGCGGACGAGGAGAACCTTTTCGCCCTTCTCGGCGGCGACGACGGCGCGGTCGGCGTTGAAGTAGATCTTGCCGGTGGCGGCGCCGGGGCCGGCGGGGAGACCCGTGGCGATGACGGCGGCCTTCTTGACCTCGTTGAGATCGAAGATCGGGGCGAGGAGCTGCTCAAGCTGGTCGGCCGGGTTGCGGAGGACCGCAGTCTGCCAGTCGATGAGCTTCTCCTTCACCATGTCGGCGGCGAACTTCAGCGCGGCGGCGGCGGTGCGCTTGCCGTTGCGCGTCTGGAGCATGAACAGCTTGCCTTCCTGAATGGTGAACTCGACATCCTGCACATCCTTGAAGTGCTTCTCGAGGGTCGCGCGGACCTTGAGCAACTCGGCGTAGGAGTTCGGCATCTGCTTCTTGAGCTCGATGACGGGCTCGGGCGTGCGGACGCCGGCGACGACGTCTTCACCCTGCGCGTTGATGAGGAACTCGCCGTAGAATTCGTTGACGCCGTTGGCCGGGTTGCGGGTGAACGCGACGCCGGAGCCGGAGTTTTCGCCGGTGTTGCCGAACACCATGGCCTGCACGTTGACGGCGGTGCCCCACTCGGTGGGGATGTTGTATTTGCGGCGATAGACGATCGCGCGGTCGTTCATCCAGGAACCGAACACGGCGCCTGCGGCACCGCGGAGCTGGTCCCAGGGATCGTTCGGGAACACCTTGCCGGTGCGCTCCTTCACGAGCGCCTTGAAGCGCTTGACGAGTTCCTTCTGGTCGTCGGCGGTGAGCTTCGAGTCTTCGATGTCGGCGTGATAGACCTCATGCTTGTAGGCATGGATGACGGTCTCGAACGGCTCGTGGTCCTCATTCTCGCGCTTCTGCACGCCGAGCACGACGTCGCCATACATCTGGATGAAGCGGCGGTAGCAGTCCCAGGCAAAGCGCGGGTTGTTGGTGGCCTTCTCGAGGGCGACGACGGTCTGGTCGTTGAGGCCGAGGTTGAGGATGGTGTCCATCATGCCCGGCATGGAGTCGCGGGCGCCGGAGCGGACGGCGACGAGAAGCGGCATGCCTTCGGTGGCGCCGAACTTCGTGCCCATGATCTTCTCCATGTTGGCGACGCCGGCTTCCATCTGCGCTTGCAGCGAGGCGGGATAGGTGCGCTTGTTCGCGTAGTAGTAGGTGCAGACCTCGGTGGTGACCGTGAATCCCGGAGGAACGGGCAGGCCGATGCGCGTCATCTCGGCGAGGTTGGCACCCTTGCCGCCGAGCAGCGGCTTCATCGAGCCGTCGCCGTCAGCTTTGCCAGCGCCCCACGTGTAGACGTATTTGGGACCCTTGGCGGATTTCGGAGCCGCTTTTTTGGCGGCGGGTTTCTTGGCAGGAGCCGCCTTCTTGGCGGGCTTCTTGACGGAGGATTTCTTGGCCATTGTGGTGATAAATTTCAGGGAGAACAGACCGTGAAACGGAGCGCTTATCGCAATCGCGGCGCGCCTCAGTGTCAACGGCGCAACCTTGGCATTTGTGCTGCATTTCTTGCGAGCGCGCGGCGCGTTGCTCCAACCCGCGTGCGGATAGCAGCATGCGCGGAATGGAGACGCGGGCGCGGTGACCTTATGACATTCGGGCGCGGTGAGGATCTCCGCCGCGGGTCGGCCGGCGGCACCTCCTCCGCGCCGGCGCCAAGCGGGGATTGCACCGCACCGTCAAACCTGCATCCAGTCTTGGCCCGTGAGTCAGAACGAGCCCAACGACGATTTTCCCGACGACGAGACCCTGCCGTCCACCGACGTGAGTCCCCGCGAGAAACCGATGGGCTTCCTCGATCATCTCGAGGAACTGCGCGGCACGCTGATCAAGTGCGCGGTGGTGTTCGCGATCATCGTGGGCGTGATCGCGTGGTTCCTGAAGGATTTTGCCTTCCTGCTGAACTGGCCGCTCGAGCACGTGCGGGCCGAATACCCGCAGCTCAAGACCGACCTCGTGACCAACAGCCCGATGGGTGTTTTCAGCGTGGTCATCAGCATCTGTGTCACGGGCGGCTTCGTGCTCTCGCTGCCGTTCTTCCTCCTGTTCCTGGGGCAATTCATCGCGCCCGCGCTCACGCAGCGCGAACTCAAGGTGCTGCTGCCGACCGTGGTGGCGGCCCTGTTGCTGTTCCTGTCCGGCGCGGCGTTCGGCTACTTCATCCTCGTGCCCGGCACGATCCGCGTCGCGTTCGAGTTGAACGAACTGCTCGGCTACACCGTGCTGTGGACCGCCGATCGCTACTACAGCCTGTTGATGTGGATGGTGCTCGGCGTGGGCGCGTCGTTCGAATTCCCGCTCCTCATCGTGCTCGCGACCTACATGGGCCTGATTGAGGTCGCGACGCTGAAGAAATTCCGCCGCCATGCGATCGTGGTGATGTTCATCATCGCGGCCATCGTCACGCCGACGCCCGATCCGATCAACCAGACGCTCTTCGCCGTGCCACTGATCTTCCTCTACGAGGCGGCGATCTGGGCCTCGGCCTTCGTCGGCCGACGCAAGCGCCGCGACCAGACGGGGTGACGGTCCGGCCGCGCGCGGCGACCGAACGCAGCGGGCTCGCGCCGCAACGTCAGCGCGCCTGCACGTGAGCGAGGCCGCCGTCGACGCCCAGCACCTGACCGGTGATCCAGCCCTGCGCGGGGTGGAGCAACCAAGCGAGCGCTGACGCCACCTCGGCCGGCTCGCCGATGCGGCCGAGCGGGTGCAGCGCCGTGGAGGTTTTCAGCGTGGCTTCGTTGCCCGTGAGCGCTGCCGTGAGTGGCGTGCGAACGAGGCCGGGCGCCACGCAGTTCACCCGCACGCCTTGGCGCGCGTAGCTGGCGGCGGCGCTGCGGGCGAGGGCTTCGACGCCGGCCTTCGCCGCGGCGATGGCCTCGTGGCTGACGAGTCCGCGCTGGGCGGCGACCGAGGAGACGAGCGCGATCGCGCCGCCGCCTTGGCGGCTCATCGCCCGTGTCGCGGCGCGCACGAGGTTGAACGCGGTGCCGAGGTTCAGCGCGAGGGTGCGGGAAAATTCCTCCGGCGTGGTCAGGTGCGCGGGCTTGAGCAGGATGGAGCCGACGCAGTTGGCGGCTGCATCGAGCCGGCCGTGCCGCTCGACGATGCCGCTCACGGCCTGCTCGACCGCCGCCGCATCCGTGGCGTCGAGCGTCAGGGTCTCGGCCGCCAGCTCAGCGCCGAGGGCGGCGAGGCGGTCGGCGTCGCGCGCGGCCAGCGTGAGCCGGCAGCCTTCCGCGTGAAGTTGACGCGCGAGGGCGGAGCCGATGCCGCCGGTGGCGCCTAGGATGAGAACGGTGCGAGGAGAGTCGGGCATGTGCGCCCTTGATTACGCGCCGCGAGCGGCGGCGGATGCGGCGTCCGGGTGCAGATGAACACGGGAGTCGCGACGTGTCGTCGCCGTGCGGGGCGGGGCGAGGCGGCCCCGCGGATTACTTGCGGGCCGATGCGGCGATCTTGGCGACCACGCCGGGATTCTTTTCGAGGTAACGAGTGAAGGTCTCGATCGCCTGGAAGGTCTCCGGGCTGATGTGGTGCTCCATGCCCTCGACGTCGTCGTAGATGATTTTTTCGTCGCCCACGCCGATGACGCGGAGAAAATCGGTGAGCAACTGGTGGCGGTGCGCGATGCGGCGGGCGACCTCGAGGCCCGAACTCGTCAGCACCATGCCGCGGTATTTCTCGTATTTGACGAAGCCCTCGGCATCGAGCTTCTGCACCATGGCCGTGACGCTGGCCTGCGAAATCTTCAGCTCCGCGGCGATGTCGACCACGCGGGCATAGCCCTTGCGCGAGATGAGTTGTTCGATCTTCTCGAGATAATCCTCCGCGGCAACGGTCGTGCGCGGACGGGGCGTGGGAGAGGAGGCGGCCAAGAGTGGGCGGGCGCCGCCGGCGGCGTCACTTGCGGTTCGCGCGCTGGAAGCGGAAGACGGTCTTCATCATCTGCAGCGCGAGCCAGAACACGCCGCTCATGCAGCCGGCCGCGAGGGTGGCCCAGAGGCGCACCATGGTGGGGTCATTCGACGGCACGTGCGATTGGAGCACGTAGTAGAAGAACGTGAAGAAGCCCGCGACAAGCACGAGGTCGATCACGAGTTCGACGAGCGAAAAACCCTTTTTCACCGGCATGGACATGCGGGGAATCGAAGGAGCGGGCGGGGGATTGTCGAACAGATTCTTCGCGCGCCACAGGGGGATATCTATCTCCACCACATCGCTATCCGCCGAGAAGTGCAGGCGGGCGCCGCCCTGGCTGAAGACGTTCAGCATGCCCTTGTTCTCGCGCCGCACTTGGGCGAAGAGTCGCGGCAGTCCGCGCCGCCGGCCGAGCAGGCGCAGGTAACGCAGCAGGCAGGACGCCATGCCGAGTCGCCGCTGGCTGTCGTGCACGATGAAGGCGCACTCCGCCGTCCGGTGATCCGGGGCGTGCACGAGCCGGCCCATCGCCCAGAGCCGGTCCTCGCGTCCGTCCGCCCGCAGGCTGAAGATGCCAAGCGCGATCTCGTGGGTGGGCTCGACGTCGACGAGCCGCGTGGCGCGCTCGGGCGTCATGTCGTGGATCAGGTAGCCGTAGCGGGCGCGGATGCTCTCGGCGGAGAGCGTGGCGAACATCTCCGCGAGCCGCGCGGCATCGCCGCGGTGCAGCGGGCGGAGGCGATAGTCCCGTCCATCCCGCAGCCGGACGAGGCGGGGAGGGAGAGTGGCGGCGGGCGAGGGGAGTTTCACGGCCGGGGCGGGCGAGGTGCGAATCCTTTTAGCGGTCGAAACATTTCCTATTAGGGTCTAACCCCCGCGGAAAGAACATTGCGCGTTTATTGCGGAGACCTTCAATCCGGCCCGTGTCATCACCGCAGGATAACGCCCGCCAAAGCCGGGAATTGGTCGATCAGCTGAAAAAGTCGCAAATCTATCGCGACTACGAGAAGGCGTTTCGTGATACGACGGGCATGCCGATCAACCTGCGGCCGATCGAGGCGTTCAACCTGCCGCACCATGAGGATCCGAAGGAGGCCCCGTTCTGCGCGTTGATGGCGCAGACGAACCAGACCTGCTCCGCCTGCCTGCAGTTGCAGAAGCGCGTCGAGGAGGAGGCCAAGCTCGAGCCGAAGACGCTGAAATGCTTCGCCGGCCTGTGCGACGCCGCCGTGCCCGTGCGCGTGGGCGAGAATCTCGTGGCGTTCCTGCAGACCGGCCAGGTGTTCGTCACCAAGCCCACCGCCCGCGACTTCAACAAGATCTCGCGCGAGCTGATGAACTGGGGCGTGCAGTCCGACCTGAAGCGCGTCGAGGAGGCGTATTTCCAGACGCGCGTGCTCGACAAGAAGCAGTTCGACGCGGTGCTCCGGCTCCTGACGATCTTCGCGCAGCACCTCGCCTCGCTGAGCAACCAGCTCATGGTCTCGGCGCAGCAATCCGAGTCGCCGATGGTGGCGCGCGCCAAGGCCTACATCGCCGAGCATCAGGACGAGGAGCTCTCGCTGCGCCAGGTCGCCGGCGCGGTGAACACGAGCGCCTTCTATTTCTGCAAGATGTTCAAACAGGCCACCGGCCTGACCTTCACTGATTACCTCGCGCGCGTGCGCATCGAGAAGGTGAAGAATCTGCTCATCAATCCGCACAAGCGCATCAGCGAGGCGGCTTATGAGGCGGGTTTTCAGTCCCTGTCCCAGTTTAACCGCGTGTTCCGCAAGATCGTCGGCGAATCGCCGACCACGTGGCGCGACAAGCTGCAGCGCGGTGCGGTCTCGACGGGCGCCGCCTGAGCGGTGGGTGCGCCATCGGCGCACGGGTGAGGCGGATTTTTCGCGCTGCGCGAGCGGATGAGCCGCCGCAGAGCCCGCCCGGGAAATCAGATTCCGCCGCCGGCGGTAGCGATGCGGTCGGGATGACCGGTCTTGCAGGACTGACTTGGCTCGCGTTGCTGACAGACGGCGCAGAGCGTATCGATCTCCTTCTGCGCGTAGAGATGGTAGCAGGTGAGGATTTCCTCCTGATGCTCGGCGACCGCTCGGGCCACGACCACGTGTAGCGCGATCTCGCCCGTGGCGTAGTATTTCAAGAGAGGATTGAAACCGCACTCGCAGTGTCGGTGCAGCGGCACGCGCAGCGCGCGCGCATGCTGGGTCCAGTGCTCCAACGGACGCTGCCGCAGGCCGGCGATGATCTGGTTCATGGTCTCGTCCATGAGATAGACCAGCACGTCGGGATTGCCGAGCGGGGAGGGCGCAGGCTCGGAGCGCAGCAGGTTTTCCCACTCGCGTTTGAGGGCGCCCCGCAATTCCTCCAGCCGTTGTATCTCGCTCTCGTCCACGGCGCCATGATGCCACCACGCCTGTTCAGGGGCCTCGCATGAGTTGGCCCAAGCTGCGCATATCTGGCGGAAACTCCGGCATGGCGGCCCCATCCAGCGCATCCGTTGCAATGTGTGGGGGATTTTTGACAAGAGATGCACAGCCGGCGAAAGGCGTTTCCCCTAGGCTGAGAACCGACATTCCACGCCATGTCCGTAATACCCGTAACGGTTTTCTTTAGCCTGCTATTGGCAGGTTTCTTCGTCGTGCTTTTTGCCCGCGAACAACGTCGTCATCGCTTTGCCAGCCCGGAGCGCGAGTCGCTGCTGCCGCTGGCGGATGAGACGCCCCGCTCCGCAGGAGCCGGGTCCGCCCCGGCTGCCGCCGGCGCCCGCCGTCCTTCACCCCAAGCCTAACCGCCCGACTTTTATCCCATGCAAGGACAGAAGATTACCATCGAGTTCAACGACAAGATTGTGCGCCAGTTCATGCTGGCCGGCATCATCTGGGGCATCGTCGGCATGCTGGTCGGCGTGCTCATCGCAACGCAGCTGAATTTCTGGCAGGCCAACTTCGGCCTCGAATTCACGAGCTTCGGCCGGCTGCGCCCGCTGCACACCAACGCCGTCATCTTCGCCTTCGTCGGCAACATGATGTTCGCGGGCATCTATTACTCCACGCAGCGCCTCGTGAAGGCGCGCCTCGCGAGCGATTTTCTGTCCAACCTCCACTTCTGGGGCTGGCAGCTGATCATCGTCGCGGCCGCGATCACGCTCCCGCTCGGCCTCACGCGCGGCAAGGAATACGCCGAGCTCATCTGGCCCATCAACATCGCCGTCGCCCTCATCTGGGTCGTCTTCGCGGTGAACTTTTTCTGGACCCTCGCCAAGCGCAACGAGAAGTCCCTCTACGTCGCCATCTGGTTCTACATCGCGACGATCATCACCGTGGCGATGCTCTACATCGTCAACCACCTCTCGATCCCCACCTCGTGGATCCACAGCTACCCGGTCTTCGCCGGCGCGCAGGACGGCCTCGTCCAATGGTGGTATGGCCACAACGCCGTGGCCTTCTTCCTCACCACGCCGATCCTCGGCATCATGTATTACTTCCTGCCGAAGGCGGCGGGACGCCCGGTCTATTCGTATCGTCTCTCGGTCATCCATTTCTGGTCGCTGGTCTTCCTCTACATCTGGGCCGGCCCGCACCACTTGCTGAACACCGCGCTGCCGAACTGGCTGCAACTCCTCGGCATGACCTTCTCGCTCATGCTCTGGGCGCCCTCTTGGGGTGGCATGCTCAACGGCCTCCTCACGCTCCGCGGCGCGTGGGACAAGCTCCGCACCGATCCCGTCATCAAGTTCTTCGCCGCCGGCGTGACGTTCTACGGCATGGCGACCTTCGAGGGACCGCTCCTCTCGATCAAGGCCGTCAACGCGCTCGGCCACTACACCGATTGGATCATCGGTCACGTGCACGGTGGCGCCCTCGGCTGGAACGGCTTCATGGCCGCCGGCATGTTCTACTGGCTCGTCCCGCGCCTCTGGAACAAGCCGCTCTATTCGCAGTCGCTCGCGAATCTCCACTTCTGGCTCGGGACCTTCGGCATCCTGCTTTACCTCGGCGCCATGTGGGCCTCCGGCATCACGCAGGGCCTCATGCTCAACGCCACCGCCGAGGGCGGCACGATCCTCAAGTATCCGAACTTCCTCGAGACGCTGAACGCCATCCGCCCGCTCATGCTCCTGCGTGTGGTCGGCGGCGGCCTCTACCTCGTGGGTTTCATCCTGCTCGCCTATAATATCTTCAAATCGATCAAGGGTGCCCAGGCCGTCAACGGCACGATGGAAGTCTACACCGAGGAATACACCGCCGAGGAGAAACTCACCGTCAAGCGCAGCTACCTCAACGCGCCCGTCGTCTACACGACCCTCGGCACCGTTGCCGCCTGCGTCTGGATGTTCACCACCGGCTGGCTGAACCTCCTCGCCCTCTTCGCCACGGTCATGACTGTGCTCATGGCCATCGGTCACTTCCAGACCCGCGGCACCAAGTGGGGCGAGTGGTATGACAAGCTGCTCGTGAACGCCCTGCCGTTCACCGTCCTCACCTTCCTCGCCGTCGCCGCCGGCGGCATGATTCAGATCATCCCGATGCTGACCATCGACCGCCACCTCCAGACCGAGGACCGCGTGGCCGATGTTTACACCCCGCTCGAACTCGCCGGCCGCGACATCTACGTCCGCGAAGGCTGCTACACCTGCCACTCGCAGATGATCCGCACGCTCGTGCCTGACGTCATGCGCTACGGCGACTACTCGCGCCTCGGCGAATCCATCTGGGATCACCCGTATCAATGGGGCTCCCGCCGCACCGGTCCGGACCTCGCGCGCGTCGGCGGCAAATACAACCACGCCTGGCACTACGACCACATGCGCGATCCGCGTTCCATCTCCGTCGGTTCCAACATGCCGACCTACGCGCACCTTCTCGAGGCCGACACCGACTACGCCGCGCTCCCGCGCAAGATCAGCGTGCAGAAGACCCTCGGCGTGCCGTTCCCGTCCTGGTCCGACTCGATGATCCAGACGCTCGCGAAATCGCAGGCCGAGGAAATCGCGAAGGAGCTCCAAGCCCAGGGCCGCTACGTCGCTCCCGACAAGGAGATCGTCGCCCTCACCGCCTATCTCCAGTCGCTCGGCAAGAAGTGGACGCCCACCGCGCCGCAAGCCGCCGCCAAATAACCCCACCTTCATCCTCCGCTTAACCAGGAGAATCCCATCATGCTCCGCCGCATCATCTACGAAGACTGGCAGCTCATCTTCCCGGTCGTCGCTCTCGCGATCGCCTCGCTCGTCTACCTCGCCGCCGCCTGGCGCGCGGGCCGCATGAAGCCCGCGCAGGCCGAGCAGCTCTCCCGTCTCCCCTTCGAAAACGAATGACCCCGCTGGGCGGCGCCGCACTCCGGTCGCCGCCTCCCCTCCCTTCGAGATCCCGACACCGATGACTCCGCATCCGCAGCACCCCGCCGATCAGGGCGCCGACGACAAACTCCGTCCGCACACCTACGATGGCATCCAGGAATACGACAAGCGCCTGCCCAACTGGTGGCTCTACACCCTTTACGGCGCCATTGTGTTCTGGATCGCCTACTGGTTCGCCCACGAGATCGCGCGCATCGTCCCGTCCGACGGCTCGCAGGTCGACGCCGAGATGGCGCGCATCGCCGCCGCCAAGATGTCCTCCTCGATCGACGTCAAGAACGACGCCCTCTTCTGGGAAATGAGCCAGAACGCCGTCTTCACCGACGCCGGCAAGCAGACCTTCAACTCCCTCTGCGTGCAGTGCCACCTCGCCAGCCTCAAGGGCAAGGGCGAGAACCCCGCCGCGGTCGGCCCCAACCTTGTCGACACCGCCTGGATCCACGGCGGCACGCCGAAGGAAATCTACCAGACCGTCGCCCAAGGCGTGCTCACCAAGGGCATGCCCGCCTGGGAGCCCGTTCTCGGTCAGAAGAAGGTCGCCGAAGTCGTCGCCTACGTGCTGAGCCACCACAAGCAAGGGGAGCCCATCACGGTCGAAGTCGTTCAGTAATTTTCACCCGGCGCGCGTGCCTGCGGCGCGCGCCTCACCCGGCTTCCCGCCGGGCGTCAGTCGTCCACGCTCAACCACGCCATGAGCGCTGCATCTACTCCTCCTCCGTCCGGTCCGGGTTCGTCCCCGCGGCCGACTCCGCCCAAGCCCGCGGCCCCCGCGCGCCACGTCCCGTCGCGTGACTTCGTCACGACGATCAACGACGACGGCTCGCGCCTCTTCCTGCACCCGGCCGACGTCCACGGTTGGTTCACCCGCTGGCGCCGTCACACCGGGTTGGCCCTCATCGCGATCTACCTGCTCCTGCCGTGGATTCCGGTGGACGGCTATCCCGCCGTCTTCCTCGACCTCGCCGAGCGGCGCTTCCACTTCTTCGGTTACACGCTCGCCGCGCAGGACGCTTGGCTGCTCTTCTTCGGCCTCACCGGCCTCGGCTTCGCCCTCTTCTTCATCACGGCCCTCCTCGGGCGCGTGTGGTGCGGCTGGGCCTGCCCGCAGACCGTCTTCCTCGAACACATCTACCGGCGCATCGAGCGCATGATCGACGGCGACGCCCAGACGCGCCGCCAGCTCGATGCCGCCCCGCTCACCGGGAAGAAATTGGCGAAGCGCGTCCTCAAGCACGCGCTCTACGTCCTCACTTCACTGGTCATCACGCACCTGTTCCTCGCCTACTTCGTCAGCATCCCCGAGGTCTGGCACATGATGACCGCCGCGCCCGGCGAGCACTGGGCCGCGTTCCTCTTCATGGTCGTGGCGAGCGGCATCCTCTATTTCAACTTCGCCTGGTTCCGCGAGCAGCTCTGCATCGTCATCTGCCCCTACGGCCGCCTGCAGTCCGCGCTGTCCGACGACCACACCATCACCATCGGCTACGACGCGAAGCGCGGCGAGCCGCGCGGCAAGGTCGGCACGCCCGACGCCGGCGCCTGCGTCGCTTGCAACCGCTGCGTGCAGGTCTGCCCCACCGGCATTGACATCCGCCACGGCCTGCAGCTCGAGTGCATCGGCTGTGCCGCCTGCATCGACGCTTGCGACGAGGTCATGACTCGCGTGAAGCGTCCCACCGGCCTCATCCGCTACGATTCGCTCGTCGCCCTCGCCGGCGGCAAGACCCGCTGGATCCGCCCGCGCATCATCGTCTATTTCATCCTGCTGGTCATCGGCGCCACGGTGGCGACCTTCGCGTTCTCCTCCGTCAAACCCGTCAACTTCTCCGTCGTGCGCATGACCGGCGCCGCCTACTTCGTCGACCGCGAGGACGTGCGCAATCAGTTCATGGTGCGCCTGCTCAACAAGGCCAACGTGCCCACGAAGTTCGTTGTGTCCGTCCTCGGCCTGCCGCCGGGTGTGGCGCAGAACGGCTTCACCGAGCCGGTCACCATCGCGCCGCTCGCCGAGCAGGTCACGCCGCTCGTGCTGTTGGCCGATCGCAAGCACTACTCCGGGCCCTTCAAGTTCACGCTGCTCATCACGGATGAGGTGCAATCGTTCACCATCCGGCGTGAGGTCGAATTCCTCGGACCCGACGCGCGCCTGTTGCAGGAGGAGGACAAAGCCCGTGGCATCAAGCGCTGAACCCGCTCCGGCTCCGGCGGAGCTCCCCGCCGCCAAGTCCTCCGGACGTTCGCTCTGGCTGTGGGTCGGGGGCGCGTTCCTGTTCCTCGCCCTGCTGTGGGTCGCGATGTTCACCGCGGCGCGCAGCATCACCATCGAATCGGTGCCGGACGCCCCCGGCGCGCACCGCAAACCCTGACCATGGAACTCGCGGGCATCAGCGGTCCGGGCACCGCCTTCGTCGCCGGTCTGGTCACTAGCCTCCATTGCGTGGGCATGTGCGGCCCGCTCGCCTGCTCTGTCATGCCCGCCGCGCACGATCGCGCCGACGCGCAGACGGTCAGCACCGTCTATCATCTGTCCCGCCTCGCCGGCTACGGTGCACTCGGCGCACTGGCGGGCGGTATCGGTCGCTTGCCGCTCACGTGGCTGAGCGACGACGTCGTGCGCTACCTGCCGTGGCTGCTCGTGCTGTTCTTCATCGCCGTGGCGATCCGCTTCGACCAGCGCCTGCCGCGCCTGTCCGTGCTCGGGCGTCTCTACGGTTGGGTCGCCACGCGGTTGCGCGGACGCTCGCGCACGTCGTCCGCCGCGGCCCTCGGGTTCGCCACGCCGCTGCTGCCCTGCGGTCCGCTCTATTTCCTGTTCTCGCTCGCGTTGCTCTCCGGTTCCGCGCTGCGCGGCGCGGAGACGTTGCTCGCCTTCGGACTCGGCACCGTGCCGCTGCTCTGGCTGGCGCAGACGAACTTTCACTGGCTGCGCGCCAAGCTCGGTCCGCTCTGGTTGTCGCGCGCGCAGACGCTCCTCGCGCTGACGGTCGCCGCGATCCTGATCTGGCGGTTGCGCGGCACGATCGGGTTCGACGGGCCAGATCCAAACAACTTCGTCTGCCACTGAAATGAATTCCTCCACGCGAAAGAATTTCAGGGCAGACCCGGCACCGCGCTCCGCGGCGGCAGCCGAAGCACAGCTTTCTGACTTGGTGGACGGGGGTGCGCTCACCGGCGCGGGGGTGCGTGGACCCGCCGCGCGCGGCGCCGCCCCCGTCCACCTTTGCCGCCACTGCGGCGCGCCGCTCAAGGGCGGCAGCGCGCAGGAGAGCGGCTTCTGCTGCTCGGGCTGCGCCTACGTGCACCGGCTCGTGCACGAGCACGGGCTTGAGGGCTATTACCGCATCAAGGATGCCGTCATCGCACCGGCCGACGCCGTCGTTTTCCAGCCGCGCGATTACCAGTGGCTGCAAGAGTCGCAGGCGGCCGCGGAACGTGCGGGCGCACAAGGCGGCTCGTCGTCCGCCGCCCCGGAACTGACGCTCGAGGTGCAGGGCATCTCGTGCGCGGGCTGTGTGTGGCTGATCGAGAAAGTGTTTCACCAGCAACCGGGCGCGCTCTTCATCGAGACCGACGCGCAGCTCGGACGCATGCGCTTCCGCTGGAAGCCCGGCGTGTTCGACGCACCGGCTTTCGCGCGCTCGCTCCAGTCGTTCAACTACCTCGTCGGGCCGCCCGGTGAGGAGCCCGCCGTCCCCGAGAGCAAACTGCTCATCCGGCGCGTGGGTCTGTGCGCGGCGTTCATGATGAATGTCATGCTCTTCGCCTTGCCGGCTTACTTCGGCATGGAGGAGGGCTTCGCCTACGCCGGGCTGTTCAACACGCTGGCGATGGCCTTCGCCACGCTCAGCCTGCTCACGGGCGGGACGTATTTCCTCAGTCGCGCCGTGCGCGCGCTCCGCGATGGCGTGCTGCACATCGACCTGCCGATCGCGGTGGGCATCGTCGGTTCCTACGCCGGATCCGTCTATGGCTGGCTCACGGGCGAGCACGCGCTGATCTACTTCGACTTCGTCGCGACGTTCATTTTCCTGATGCTCGTCGGTCGCTGGGCGCAGGTCGCCGCCGTCGAGCGCAACCGCCGCCGCCTGCTCACGGCCAACGCGCGCCCGCACAAGGTCAGCGTCGACACGCCGCGCGGCGCGGTCGACCGTCCGGTGGAGGAACTCGCCGCGGGCGACGTGTTCTCCATCCGCTCCGGCCAGGTCGTGCCCGTGGAGGCGCAGCTCGAATCCACCGTCGCCACGCTCGGCACCGCATGGATCACCGGGGAGGCCGATCCGCGCGAAGTTCGCGCCGGCGCGCGCGTGCCGGCCGGTGCCGTTAATCTCGGTCGCGGCGTCATTCGCCTGCGCGCCGCGCAGCCGTGGAGCGCGTCGCTTTTGGCGCAGTTGTTACGGCCTACCGGACGCGATCAATTCCGTCACCGCCTCCTTGAGCGCGTCGTTGCCGGCTACCTCATCGGCATCTTCGCCGTCGCGGCGCTCACTGCCATCGGCTGGTGGACGCTCACGCACGACGTCGCGCAAACCTGGGCCGCCGTCACCGCTGTGCTTGTCGTCTCCTGTCCCTGCGCAATCGGGCTGGCGTATCCGCTGGCCGACGAGATGGCCACGGTCGCGTTGCGGCGCTTCGGCGTCTTCGTGCGCGAGAACGACCTGTTCCCGCGCCTCACGCGCATCCGGAAACTCATCTTCGACAAGACCGGCACGCTCACGCTGGAGACGCCGGTGCTCGCGAACCCCGAGACACTGTCCAAGCTCGCGGCCCCGGCCCGCGCTGCGCTGCTCGCGCTCGTGCGCGACAACCCGCATCCGGTCAGCCAGTGCCTCACGGAAAACCTGCTCGCGTCCGGCCACGCCGCGGGCCTCGAACCCGCGTCCGGCGTCGTCGGCGAGGAGACCGGCCAAGGCGTTTTCCTCCGCACCCCGCTCGGCCTCTGGACTCTCGGCCGCCCCGGCTGGCGCCCCTCCGCGCAACCTTACGTATTAAGTAAAGTTGACGGCGCCGTCTCCCATGAGAGCGCCGCCGGCGATCCTTACTTAATACGTAAAGATGAGAATGGGGCGCACGACACGGAGCTGGCGTGCGATGGGGTCGTGTTGGCGCGGTTTCATTTCACCGACTCGGCGCGGCCGGGGGCGGCGGAAGAAATCGCGGCGCTGCGCGCGGCGGGCTACGAGACTTACATCCTCAGCGGCGATCGCGGCGAGAAAGTGGAGCGCATGGCGGCCGAGCTGGGCATCCCGGCGCAGCATGCCATCGCCGGCGCCACGCCGGAGGAAAAGGCGCGTTGGGTGCAGCGGATCGACGATCGCGACACGCTCATGCTCGGTGACGGTGCGAACGACAGCCTGGCCTTCGACGCGGCCTTCGCGCGCGGCACGCCGGTGATCCACCGCGGCGTGCTGGAGGGCAAGGCGGACTTCTATTACCTCGGGCGCGGGCTCGAGGGATTGCGTCGCATGTTCGCCGTGAACGACACGCGCCGTTTCACGCAGCTCGTGCTGATCGTCTTTTCCATCGCCTACAACTGCACGACCGTGACCATCGCCGCGCTCGGCCACATGAACCCGCTCATCGCGGCGGTGATCATGCCGGTGAGCTCGCTACTCAGCCTCGTGATCGTCGGCGTCGGCATGCGCCGCTGGTTGAAAGTGGGCTGAGCGTCAGAACTGGTGTGGGATCGCGGCGGTGAGGTTCTCCGGTGCGCCTTCAGTCACGAGCATGTTGTCCTCGATGCGCACGCCGCCGAGGCCGAGGTGCTGCTCGACCAGCGTCCAGTTCACGACCTCGCGGTAACGCTCGCGACGCTCGCGGTCGTTGATCAAGGCCGGGATCAGATAAAGGCCGGGCTCGACGGTGACGACGTAACCCGGACGCAGGATCAGGTCCATGCGCAGACTCCGGAGGCAGGCCCGCGGATCCTTGGCGCGGCCGGGTTCGAGGCCGCTGCCGTCGCGCACGCCGAGGCCGACCATGTGGCCTACGCCGTGCGGGAAGAACAGCATGTGCGCCTCCTGCTCGACGAGCGAGGCGGCGTGGCCCTTGAGCACGCCCATGTCGACGAGGCTGCCCATCATGTCCACGGCGGCGCCGAAATGGATGTCCTTCCACTCCGCGCCGGGGACGCACTTGGCGCACGCGCGGGCGTGGGCCTGCCGCACCGCGGCCCACAGGTCACGCTGAAACGCGCTGGGCTTGCCGCCGGCGACGTAGGTGCGCGTGACGTCGATGACGTAGCGGTCGATCTCCGCTCCGGCGTCGATGAGGATGAAATCGCCTTCGCGGGCGACGCGCTGCGGCGAAGGGGAACCGTGGAAGACGGCGGCCTGCGCGCCGACGCCGACGATCGTGCCGTAGCCCGTGGTGGTGCCGCCGCCGCGGAAGAAGCCCGCTTCGAGCTCGATCTGCATGCGGCGCTCGCTGCAACCGGGCACGAGGAAGGGTTGCACGGCCGCGTAGCCTTCGGCGGTCGCCACGGCGGCGCGGCGCATGAGGTCGAGTTCTCCCGGCTCCTTGGCGCGGCGCGCGTGTTTCAGCGCTTCGCGGGTGCGGATGCTGAGCGCTTCGTCGGCGACCACGCCTGCGATGGGCGCGCCCAGCGCCGCGATGCGCCGACCCGCGCGGGCCGCGAGCCACGCAGGAAAACGAGCCAGCAGTTCGCCGGGCAGTTGCTCGGTGCCGTCCCAGACCCGCTCCATTTCCGTGACCTCGGGCACGAAGGAGGTCCACTCCCGCGTCTTCGCGTCGTAGGCGATGATACCGCCGGGGGCCTCGGCGTGTCCGGCGAGATAATAATACTCTTGGTGCGCGACGAACGGGAAGTGTTGCTCGCTCACCTCGGGCTTCGGCACCGGCTGGCCGGCACCGACGACGAGGATCTCGTCGGTCAAACCGAGGGCAGGGGCGATGCGGGCGCGGCGGGCGGCATGGTCGATGGGCATGCCTCAGGATTGGCAGGAACTCCCGCCGTTGGAAAGACGGGAGCAGGCGATCGCCGCGAGTTTCCGGTCGGTGGGGTCTCAGCGGGCGCCGGGCTGGGCGAGCGATTCGAGGCCCTGTCGTGCGGCGGCGAGATCCGGGTTGAGCTGCAACGCCGCCGCGAAGCGGGCGCGCGCCTCGTCGACGCGGCCGAGCTTGGCGAGCACGCGGCCAGCGGCCACGAGCAGGCCGGCGGAGTCGGGACGCGCGGCCAGCGCCGTCTCATAATGCGTGAGCGCCTCGGTCCAGGCCTCGCCGCGCTCGGCGATGCGGCCGAGCTCGCTCGCACCTTGCACCGGCGCGAGTGCCTGCACGCGCAGGGCAAACTCCTTGGCGCGGGCAAGGCTGCCGCCGGCGATCTCCGGGGCGTTGGCGTAGTAACGCGCCAGTCCGATCAATCCGGCCACGTGCGCGGGATCAAGCGCGACGGATTTCTCGAAAGCGCCTTTCATGCGGCCCGCCATCATCGCCTGTTGCATGAAGCCGACCTCGCCCATGCGCGCGCTCAGCGCGACCCCGAGCTGGGAGAAGTAATCCGGCTTGGCCGGGTAGAGCTTGGTGGCGCGTTCCGCGAGTTCGATCGCCTCTTTGGCGCGTTTTTGCGCGACGCGGATCTGAGAAAGCAAATGCAGCGCGCCGGCGTCGGGCGATTCGCCGGTAACGAGCGGAGCCAGCGCGGTCTCGGCCGCCGTGAGGTCGCCGGCCTTGAGTGCGGCGGCAGCCGAACTGAGATCGGTCGTGGCAAAAACGGAGGCGAACGGGAACAAGCCGGCGACGAGCACGGCGCGGAGGGAACGGTGGATTTTCATGAGAGAAAGGAGGGTGAAAAGGAGACGATGAGACGCGCGGCGGACTTCATTCCTGTTGCAACGCGCGGATGGGATTCAGGCGTGCGGCGGTGACCGCGGGCTGGGCGCTGGCTACGAGGGCCACGAGCGGGATGAACACGGCGAGGCCGGCGAGCACCCACGGGTCGTGCGGCTCGACGCCGTGCAGCACGCCGCGCAGCAACTGCCCGAGCGCGAGCGCTCCGCCCAGTCCGACGGCCACACCGGCGAGCGCGAGGCGGCCGGCGCGGACGAGCACCTCGCGCAGGACGCGCAGCGGCGTCGCGCCCAAGGCGAGCCGCACGCCGATCTCGCGCACGCGCTGGTTCACCGTGAACGCCATGCTCGCGTAGATGCCAAAGGCGCTCAACCCGAGCGCGCCGAGCGCGAACAGGCCGAACAACAGCGCCCGCAGACGAGGCACCGTGGACGTCAACGCGATGCTGTCCTCAAGCGTGCGGATTGTCATCGATGCGGTCGGGTCGGCGCGCCGCAACGCCGCCTGGATGACAGCGGTCGAAACTGACGCGCCTTGCGTGCGGATGACCATCGTGGCGAAGAACCAAGGCGATTGCGCCAGCGGCACGTAGATTTGCGCGGGCGCGGGGTCGGCGAGGTTGTCCTGCTTCACGTCGGCGACGACACCGACTACTTCGCGATATTCGCGGGCGAGCCAAGGGAGAGTCTGGATGCGTTTGCCCAGCGGGTTCTCGCCCGGAAAGAGGCGTTGTGCGAGTGTCTGGTTGATGAGGCAGACTTTAACGGCGTTCTCATGATCGTGCTCGTCGAGCCCGCGGCCCTGCCGCAGCGCGATGCGCAGCGTGCGGAGATAGTCCGGCGTGACGGAATTGAAGACGGCGTCGTCGGCGTTGCCATCGGTGCGCGGCCGGCCTTCGACCCAGAACGGATAGCGCAGCGTGATGCCGGTGAGCGGCGTGCTGGAATTCACCGCGACCGATTCAACGCCCGGCACGCGGCGCACCTCGTCGAGCGCGCGGTCGTAGCACGCGGCGAGTTCGCGCAAGGTTTCCCACTTCGAGGGCGGCGGGGCGAGTCGCACGGTCAGGATCTGTCGCGCGTCGAAGCCCGGGTCGGTGCGCTGGAGGTTGAGCAGGCTTTTCATCAACAGCGCCGCTCCGGACAGCACCACGAGCGTGAGCGCGACTTGGCCGGCGATGAGCGCCGCCTGAGCGCGGGCCGCGAACCCGTTGGTGCCGCCGCGGGAGCCGCCGGATTTCAGCGTCTCGTTCACATCGGTGCGCAGAACCTGCCACGCCGGCAGCAGTCCGAACACGAGGCCTGTGACCACGGAGGCGCCGAAGGCGAAGAGCAACGCGGTGCCGTCGACCGCGATCTCATGGGCGCGCGGCACGAGCGCGACCGGCAGCTGCGCAGCAAGGGCGGGCAGCGCGGCGTGCGCGAGCCCGACACCGGCGGCGCCGCCGAGCAGGGAGAGCAGCAGGCTTTCGAGGAACACCGCCCGCGCCAGCGTGCGCGGCGTGGCGCCGAGAGCGAGTCGCACGGCCAGCTCGGGCAGGCGGGCGACGCCGCGCGCGAGCATGAGGTTGGCGAGATTGACGCAGGCGACGAGCAGCACGAGGCCCACGGCGCCGCCGAGGAGGAGCAGCGTGCGGCGCAGGCCGCTGATGCGCATCTCGAGCAGCGGTTGCACGGTAGCAGTCCAGCCTTTGTTCGTCGCGGGATATTCGCGGGCGAGCGCGTCGGCGAGGACGGCGGCCTCGGCTTGCGCGTCGGCGAGCGAGCGCCCGGGGGCGAGGCGGCCGATCGTGGTCCAGAAACGCGAGTCGCGCGCGAAATACTCCGGCGATTCGGCCGGGAACGGCAGCCAGACGTCGGCGAATTCCGGCTCGCGGAATCGGTCGGGCATGACGCCGATCAGCGTGGTCGGCACGTCGTTGAGGATGACGGTCGTGCCGAGGACATCGTCGCGTCCGCCGAAGTGGCGACGCCACGCGCTCTGGCTGAGGATCGCGGTGCGTGGGGCGGCGGCGGAGAACTCGCTGGCGTCGAAGGTCCGGCCCCGAGCGGCCGCCACGCCGAGCGTCGCGAAGAAGTGCTCCGTCACGTGTGCGGCGACGAGTTGGACCGGATCGCCGCCAGCGGGCGCGTAGGAGACGAAGTCAGGGCGATACGCCGCGAGGTGCGCGTAGGCGCGGGCGCGTTGGGCGTAATCGCGGAAATCCGAGGCGGACAGGGCCGGCATCGTGAGTGCCTTGGCGGAGTTGGCTGCGCTCAGGCCGACGAGGCGCGCGGGCTCCGGGTAGGGCAACGGGCTGAGCACGATGGAGCGAAAAACGGAAAAGATCGCGACGGTGGCGCCGATGCCGAGCGCCAGCATGCCCAGTGCGAGCGCCGTGAAACCGGGGGCGCGGCGGAGCGAACGGAGGGCGGCGAGGCATGCGATGGCGAACGAGGACATGCCCGGAGCCTAGCAGGATCGGGGTCCACGCGGATGGCCCGGAGGTCAGGGTCGTGGTCATGCTCGGGCATGACGTGGGGTCATGGCGCCGCGCCAAGGGCGCGTGCGAGCACGCTGCCTACGGGTGGCGCGCGCGTGCGGCTCAGATGAGGCCGAGTTCGCGGGCGCGAAGGGCGGCTTGGGTGCGGTCGAGGACGCCGAGTTTGCCGAGCACGTTGGTCATGTGATTCTTCACCGTGCCCTCGGTGATGCCGAGCTCGACGCCAATCTCCTTGTTGCTGCGGCCGGCGGCGAGGAGGCGAAGGACGCCGAGTTCGCGGGTGGAGAGCGGTTCGGCGAGTGGTTGGGAGATTTTTTTGCCTTCGCGGGCGGAGAGGCGGTTCAGCTCCGCCATCATCTTCGCGGCGACGCTTGGCTCGAGCACCGAGGTGCCCTTGGCCGCGGCGCGGACCGATTCGCAGAGTTTCTCGGCTGAGCAGGCCTTCAACAGATAACCGAGTGCGCCGGCGCGCATCGCCTCGAAGATTTCCTCGTCCTCGTCGAAGGTGGTGAGCACCACCACGCGGGCGCTGGGCGCGAGTTGAGCGAGACGCCGGGTGGCTTCGACGCCGCCCATCACGGGCATGCGCAGGTCCATGAGCACGACGTCGGGGCGGTGGGCTTTGGCGAGGGCGAGGGCGCGTTCGCCATTCTCGGCCTCGGCGACGATCTCGAAGTCAGGCTGCAAGGCCAGCAGGGTGCGCAGCGCTTCGCGGAAGAGCGACTGGTCGTCGACAAGCAGGAGGCGGAGTTTTTTCATGTCGGCGGGGTGGGGAGCTCGATGCGCAGGGCGAAGCCGCCTTCGAGGCGGTTGCCGCATTCGACCGTGCCGCCGAGGAGCGCGATGCGCTCGCGCAGACCGGTGAGGCCGAAACCGCCGGATTCCGGGGCGTCCGCGGGACGTCCGCAGCCGTTGTCGGACACTTCGAGGCGCACGCACGCGGGCATACGAAAATCGAGCGCGAGGAGCGCGTGGGTCGCGCGGGCGTGCTTGCGGATGTTGGTCAGCCCTTCCTGGGCGGCGCGGAAGAGTGCGTGTTCGGCGGCGGGCTCGAGCGCGCGCGGCTCGCCTTGAATGGTGACGGTCGCGGGCGGTTCGCCTTGGGCCGCGAGGCGTTGGATCGCCGTGGGGAGGGGAGGGCGCGGCGCGTCGGTGCGCAGCGTGCCGACGGAGCGGCGCACGTCGTCGAGGGCCTCGGCGGTGAGCCGGGCGGCCTTGTCGATGTTGGCGCGGGCGAGGGCTGGATCGGTGGCGAAGAGGGCGGTGGCGGCGTCGAGCTGCGTCTTCACCACGGTGAGGTAATGGCCGACGCCGTCGTGGATCTCGCGGGCGAGGCGGTTGCGCTCGCGGGTGGTGGCAAGTTCCTCGGCTTGGGCGGCGTAGGCGCGGAGTTTCTCGTTGGCGCCCTCGAGTTCGCGGCGGAGTTTTTCCGCCCGCTCGCGGGCGTTGAGGGCCTGTTTTGTGATGATGGTGAAGGCGGCGGTGAATGCGAAGGCGGCGGTGTAGCTCATCGCAGCCTCGGGAATCGCGCGCGGACCGAAATAGTAACCGAAGACGGAGACGCTTGCGGCAAAGAGTCCGCCACCAGCGGCAAGCGCGACCTTCCAGTTGAAGTCGAAAATGGCCTGCGAGACCAGCGGCAGGACGATGATCCCGAAGAAACCGCGCACGGGGCTGATGAAGATCATCACGGTCACGATCGCGCACAGCGCGACGAAGTTGATGGTCCGGCCGTGCGGGCCAAGCCGTGCCGAGATGGAGTCGCCGAGGATGCCAAGCACGGCGTAGAGGCCGCCGAGCGTGAAGGTCGCGGCGACCTGCCATTCCTCGCCGTAGATACGCCGGGAGACGACGAAGCTGAGGAAGCAGGTCAGGATCACGCTGCCGAACGCGAACGCGCCATAGTATTCGGTGCGGCGAGCCGCGGGCGGGCAATCGGGGAAGGCGAGACTCATGGCGGGAGTGTAGCAGGTGCGACGCTGGCTGGATACGTGACCAAAGTCACGTCGGGTCATGGCGGTGCGGGCCGGCCTTCGTCGAGGTGCTGCGGGTTAAAATTGCGCTTGGTGGCCGGCGCCCGCGTGGCTTTCTAAGGCAGTTATCGCGTGCATCGCCCGAACCGCCGCCGGCATGAGGTGAGCGCGGATGCGTCCGCTCAGTGTGTCGCAACGCGCTTTATTCCTTGGGCTTCTGGCCTTCGCAAAATCTGCGCACGCAATAAGCGCAGTGTATTGACCAATGGATGCGAGGTCAGCGGCGACAAGTTGCGCTAGGATGTGCCGGATGCTCCAAGCTTTCCTCACCAAGCGTTTTGCGGCGGTAGCCTCACTGGCCGCCCTACTGTCGGCTCCGCTGGCCTTTGGCGCCGCAGCCGGCACTTGGACGGTGCGCTTGCGTGCGACCTACGTCGAAACGGCCAACAAGTCCGACGCCTTCACGGCGCTCGCGACGAACTTCGCGGCCGATTCCGTCGAGGTGGAGAGCAAGTTCATCCCCGAGTTGGACATCGCCTATTGGATCACGCCGAACTTCTGCACCGAGCTCGTCCTCACCGTGCCGCAGCGGCATGAAGTCTCGTTGAAGGGTGTCGGCCGGCTGGGCACGTTCAAGCACCTGCCCCCGACGCTGATGGCCCAATATCATTTCAGCCCGGATGCGGCCTTCCAGCCGTATATCGGTGCGGGCCTGAACCTGACGCTCATTTCCAAAGTGAAGCTCGCCGTCGCGAACGTCCCGCTCGATCTCGAAAATTCGAGTCTCGGCGTCGCGCTGCAGGCCGGCTTCGACTACAAGCTCACCGAGAAAACTTACCTCAATTTCGACCTGAAACGAGTGGTCATCCGCAGCGACGTGCTGGCGGGTGGCGCGCGCCTCACCGAGGCGAAACTCGATCCATGGCTCATCTCCGTCGGCTACGGTTGGCGTTTTTGACGGGAGGGACTTAGGCCCCGCTGCGGCGGGGCACCAAACGACAGGGCGGGCAGCGTGGAGCCCGCCCTGTTCGTTTTGGGGAATGGAAAGGCGCACCGCGCGGCGGATGCGCAGTGACGTGTGTTGTCGGACCGAGGTCCGGCCACGCAGCGCGATCCGCGCAAAACATGAAACCCGCCGACCGCGGAGGCGGTGACGGGCTTCTGAAATGAAACCGGATTGAGGGTTAAGCGACCTGCACTTCGGCGATCTTGCGATAGCGTTCGGGCGGGATCTTGAAGCGGTGACCTGAGTCCAAGTCGGTGAAGATGTGCCACGGGCCGTGATCGGCATTGTGGACAAACACCTCGAGGATCCGGCCTTTTTCGTAGGAGTATTCCTCCATGGCGAGCTCGTGGTCGGCGTGTTCGATCGCCTCCCCGAGCTCACCGCTGTGTGGTTCGGTGATCTCGATTTTCCAAGTCATGGTGACAGAGCGGGGTTGAAGCTAAGCGTCACTGACAAGGCGCTTGGTCCGCCGGAGGCCGTGGTAACACGCGGTATCCGGTAAGCGTCTCGGGCGCACCTCGGAGTCTGTGCGGGAGGCGCCGAGGGTCAAGCGCCGCCCCTGCGCGGAAGTTGGCTGAAGCTTGCCTTGGTTTGGCGGAAGGCGGCTGTGGGCCGGCGACCGGGGCTCGCCAAAGCGGCGCCCGCCTCCATGCTTGCCGGCCATGATCCCCGCCCGCTGGTGCCTGGTTTTCCTGCTGCTCGTGCCCCGTCTCGTCTCCGCGGCGTCTCCGCAGGACGAGTTTTGGCAATCCCTGCAACGCCTCTGCGGCCAGGCCTTCGCCGGTCGGATGATCGAGGGCACCGCTGCGTCCGATGCCGCTTTCAAAGGCCAGCGCATGGTCATGCACGTGCGCCAGTGCGGTGAGAACGAGATCCGCATCCCTTTCCACGTCGGCGAAAATCGCTCGCGCACTTGGGTGATCACGCGCACGCCGACCGGCCTCCGCCTCAAGCACGATCACCGGCACGAGGACGGCACCGAGGACGCCGTGACACAATACGGCGGCGACACCCAGGATGCCGGCTCGGCCGAAGCACAGGAGTTTCACGCCGACGATTTCACCGCCCAACTCATCCCGGCTGCGCGCACCAACATCTGGACGATGCGTGTCGCAGGCGGTAAGACCTTCACCTACGCGTTGCGCCGCGACGCGGAGAACCGGCGCTTCGCCGTCGAGTTCGACCTCACGCAACCCATCCCGGCGCCGCCCGCGCCTTGGGGTTACGAGGGCAAGTGAGCAGCGCTGACCCGCGCGGGACGGGCACGGATCGTCCCGCTCAGAAGCGACTGAAGTCGTCGACTGCCGCGGCGGCGAGGTAGCGCGCCTCGTCGATGATGCCGCCTTCGTTCGAGTCGTAGTCGACCGCGAAACGCCAGCGCCCGTCGACCTTGCGCGCGAAGGTGTGAAACTGGCCGTAGAAGCGCTGCACCTTGCCGTCGGGGCCGGTGAGCACAAATTGATAGATGCCACGCTCGGAGGCCTGCGCGCCCTTCACGATGCGCTCGAGAAAACGGAACTGCAGGTCGATGGCCAGCTGACGCTCGGTCCAGATCACGAACGAGCGGCGCACACCGTCAGCGTATTCTTCCAGCGTGCGGACGACCTTGGCGTTGCCTTCGCCGCGGATGAAGTCGGGCAGGTGCAGAGCCAAGTATTTCTCCGCGTCGCCGTCGCGGTAGGCCTCATGAAACGGCAGCCAGAGATCGCGATTCAACTCGGCCAGCAGCGCGGAATCCTGTTTGGCCGGGGCGCGCTGGGCGAAGGCGGACAACGTCAGGCCAGTGGCGAGCAACAGCAGGCAGGGCAGGCGAAGCGAACGAAACATGGCGCGATTCTGGGATATGCGGGGAGGCAGCGTGAAGTTCGGCGCGGTCACGCGCATCGGCCGCACGGTGGAAAGAGGCGACGATACGATGACGCCGCGCACGCAGGCGGCGTTCGCCGCCGAGGCTTCAGGCCGTCGGTGTGGGCGTGTGCGCGTCGCGCCGGAACGTGCGGACTGCCAGCGCCAGAGCGACGATCACCAGCAGCGCGCCGATGAAGAACGCGATGCCGGGCAGGTGAAAGGTGTTCGCCGGATCGATGCCCCAGCCGAAGCTCCATGTCGCGACGAACGGCGCCGGGATGCCGGCCAAGCTCGCCAGCCCGCTGAAGACGCCCTGCACTGCTCCCTGCTCGTTCGGCGGCACGTGTTTCGTGATGTAGGATTGCAGCGCCGGCGCCGCGATGCCGGCGAGCGATCCGAAGGTCATGATCGCGAAAATCATCCAGCCCTGCGTGGCGAGGCCGTAGCAGATCTGGGCCGCGCCGGAGAGACCCAGCCCCACGATTACCGCGCGCGCATCGCCCAGCGCAGGCACGATACGGCGCACGAGCACGGCTTGCACGACGCCCGACAGCACGCCCGAGGCCATGAGCGACAGGCCGATCCACTGCGGCGTCCAGCCGTAGCGGTAGCCCGTGTAGAGCGCCCACGTGGAGAATAGCATCATTTGCGCGCAGTTCAGGATGAAGAAGCTCTCCGCCAACCCGAAGACCGACGGGAAACGCTTCAGCGCCACGAGCGAGCCGATGGGGTTGGCGCGCTTCCACGAGAAGGCGCGCCGGTTCTCCGGCGCAAGCGATTCGGGCAGCACGAAGTAGCCGAAAAGCCAGTTCGCCGCCGAGCAGCCGGCCGCGACCCAGAACGGCAGCCGCAGATCGATGCCGCCGAGAAAGCCGCCGAGCGCCGGGCCGATGATGAAGCCGATGCCGAAGGCCGCGCCAAGCAGGCCGAAGGCACCCGCGCGACGCTCCGGCGGCGTGACGTCGACGATGTAGGCGTTGGCCGTGGCCATGATGCCCGCAGTGAAACCCGCGATGGTGCGCGCCACGAAGAGCCACGCGAGCGTCGGTGCGAGCGCCATGATCACGTAGTCGATGGCCGAACCCGCGGTCGCGATGAGGATGATACGCCGGCGTCCGAAACGGTCGGAGAGCGAGCCGAGAATCGGCGAGCCGACGAACTGCATCAACGCGTAGATGCTCACGAGCCAGCCGTAGGCGTGCGAGCCGTCGGCGAAATCGCCGCCGCGCATTTCCACGACGAGCTTCGGCAGCACCGGGATGAGCAGGCCCATGCCGACGATGGCGAGGACCATCGTGGTGAAGATGAAACCGATCGCCGGGGCGCGGCTGGGCGTGGACATGCGGGCGCAGGCTAGGAAGGCGCTCGGCCGCCGCAAGCGGACAGATGGACGCGGGCGCGGCTCAGTGCGCCTCGCCGCGGTAATTTTTCTCGCCGGCGGTGATGCGGATCGGCAGGCGGTTCTCCTTCGGCGGCAGCGGACACGTGGCGAACGGCGTGAAGGCGCACGGCGGATTTTGCGCGCGGTTGAAGTCGAGGATGATTTTGCCGTCCTTCGGCGGCGCGGCATACACGAAACGCGCGGCGCCGTAGGTCTCGTCGCCGCTCGTGGCATCGGAGATGATGAAGAACAAGGTCTCGTCCGCACTCTCGCCGACGGGCAGCAGCGTGAAGGTCCGCCCCTCGTGAGTGAACACGGCCTGGCCCGGCATCTTGCCCGACGAGGTCTGGCCGAGGATATTAGTGATCGGGATCTCGCGCGGCGGAGCAAAGGGCACCCAGTCCGCCTCGATGCGCCACGCCGGGTCGGCCGGGAAATAATCGATGCCGACGAAGTTCCGGCGGCGCGGCGATTCGCTGTCGCGCACCCGCAGGCCGAGCTTCTCGCCGCGTTGGATGACGAGGAAACTCAACGTGCCCGAGCGCACGAGCGTCGGCCGTGCGCCGCGGTAGTCGAGCGCGACGCCGTCCGCCGCCGCCGGGTCGATGCGCACGCCATCGGCGGTCGCTTCCACGCCCGGCGCGGGGACGAAATGCACGGTGCCTTCCGCGGCGACGAGCACGCGACCGAGTTGCGCGGGGCCGGCGGCAAGGCGCAGGCGGTTGGTTTCGGCTGAGCCCACAGTGTTCTCGCCCGCTTCGAGCCAGTGCAGGCCGATGAGCGAGAGCCAGCTATCCGGTGCGGTGAGACGGGCGACGCGGTCGGCGCGCCACGTCTCGAGTTCGCGCTGGAAGGCGGTGTCGTCCGCCCGTGTGGCCGGCGCGGCCAGTGCGACGGCCAAGGAGAGCAGGAGGCCAAGGTGTCGGAGCATGGCCGAAGTTCGCACGCGCGGGCCGGGTTTCAATCCGGAAGGTGGTGTGGCGACGGGGACGCGTTCGTCGGAAATTTCCCGCGGGTGGCCGGCGGGATCGGCCGGTGGTCGCCGCCGGGTCGACGCGCGGCGATGCGCCCGAACTGTCGCGCCGATGAAATGCCTCCGACTTTCCGCCATGATGCTCCTCTCTGGTCTGGTGTTTGGCCTGGGCTCAGGTTGTGCCACGACCTCCGAATCATCCGCCGCGGGCGGCAAGGCGGCGACCGTGACCGGGAAGAGCGAGGAAGCTCCGGCGTCGGCGCCGCTCGGCTCGCGCATCCGGCGTCGCAACGCCGTCAATCCCGTCGCGCAAAGCGACGGGATTGACGAGATGGAAGCCGGTCGCGTGCAGCAGAACGCGGCGCAATCCCGCGCCGCCCAGTGAACGGATGCGCCTGCGTTCGCGCTGTTCGCCGGGCCTGGCGCGTGGAGCGGTTCAGCCGAGCAGTTCGCGCAGGTCGGCGAGGCTGAGCTTCGCGGCGGCGGCATCGCTGGCTTCGAAGACATCGGCGAGGAGCGCGCGCTTGGTGTCCTGCAGCGCCATGACTTTCTCCTCGACCGTGCCCGCGCAGATCAGGCGATAGCTGGTGACGACTTTGGTCTGGCCGATGCGGTGCGTGCGGTCGGTGGCCTGCGCTTCGGCGGCGGGATTCCACCACGGGTCGTAGTGCACGACCACGTCCGCGCCCGTGAGGTTGAGGCCGGTGCCGCCGGCTTTGAGCGAGATGAGGAAGACGGGCACGCTGGCGTCGCCTTGGAAGCGGTCGACTTCCGCCTGCCGCGCCTTGGCGTTCATCGAGCCGTCGAGGTAGCAGCAGGGCACTTCCTGCGCGGCGAGTTCCTCGCGCAACAGCGCGAGCAGCGAGGTGAACTGCGAAAACACGAGCATGCGGTGCCCCTCGTCGATGGATTCGGCGAGCAACTCGCGGAAGGCGTCGAGCTTGGCTGATTCCTCGGCCGCGGCCTGAGCCTGCACGAGGCGCGGGTCGCAGCAGATCTGGCGCAGGCGCAGCAGTTGCGTGAGCGTGGCGAGGCGGAGGCGGTTTTCCGAGGCGCCGCGCGCGGCGAGGTCGATGAGTTCGCGTTCGCTGTCCTCCTGCAGCCGCCGGTAGCGGGCGGCTTGCGCGGCGGTCGGCTCGCACCAGACGACCTGCTCGATCTTCGGCGGCAGTTCGGGCGCGACGGCGGTCTTGGTGCGGCGCAGCAGATACGGCGCCGTCTGTGCGCGCAGGCGCTCGTCGTGGAAGGCTTTGTCGTCGCGCTTCAGCCCGGGCGGGAGCTTGGGAAGGAAGCCCGGCATGAGGAATTCGAAGAGCGAGCGCAGGTCGTCGAGCGAGTTCTCCAGCGGTGTGCCGGTGAGAAGGAACCGACCGCGCCCGCGCAGCGAACGGAGCGATTGCGCGGCCTGCGTGCGGCGGTTCTTCAGGTGCTGGGCCTCGTCGGCGACGATGAGGTTGAACTCGACCGACTCGAACAACGTCAGGTCGCGCGCGAGCGTCCCGTAGGAAGTGAGGACGAGGTCGTGAGCGGCAAAATCCTTTTCCGCGAGGCGCCGGGCGCCGTGGTGAACGAAGGTGCGCAACTGCGGGGCGAAGCGCGCGGCTTCGCGGCGCCAGTTTTCCATCAGTGAGGCCGGCACGACGACCAAGGTCGGCGCCGGCGGTGTGGTGCCGGCGCTCTGCACGGCGGCGATGAGCGCGAGAGCCTGCGGGGTTTTGCCGAGCCCCATCTCGTCCGCGAGGATGCCGCCGAGGCCTTCGCGGTAAAGGTGCCAGAGCCACGCGACGCCGAGCTGCTGGTAGGGACGCAGCGTGGCGGCGAACCACGCGGGCACAGGGGCGGGCGCGAGGGTGGAGAGATTGCGCAACGAGCCGCTGCGCCGCCGCCACGTCTCAGGCGCTTGGAAATGCGGGGCCAGCTCCTCCAGCAGATCCGTCGCCTCGGCGACGCGGGCGCGCGCGATGCGGTGGCGGGCCTGCGCGGCGGTGGCGCCGGGCTCCTGGGCGAGCGCGCGGTGCGCGGCCTGCAGCCGGGCGAGGCGCGCGGCGTCGAGCAGGAAGATTTTTCCTTCGTCCTCGATGTAGCCGCGACCCGAGGCGAGGGCTGCGCGGATCTGCGTTTCGGAGGCGCGGCCGGCCTGCAGGCCGAGGGCGATATCGTAGTCTTCGCCGGCGGGTGTGACTTCAGCGGCGATCTCGGCGGCGCGGAGGTGGGCGGTGTTGCGCTCGAAGTTGGGCGTGAACTCGGCACCGAAGCGCTCCGCCAGCTCGGCGCGGTGGTTGGCGAGCAGGTTGAGCACCTTGTGGCGGTCGCGCAGCCACCACTTGCGGGTGAGCGGATCGAGCGCGAAGCGGTGCGTGCGGAGAAATTCCAACGCCGGTTCGTAGAGCATCGACTCGCGCGAAGGCAGCGTGATGGCGAGGTAGTGCTCGGAGCCGTCGACCGTCAGCGGCGCCGGCGCGGGCGCCGCGGGGGCGGCGGGTTTCGTCCGCGCGGGAGTCGGAGCCGGGCGCGGCGGGCTCGGGGCGGCGGCGGGTTTCTCGACGAGGTGCTCACTGACGCCGGGAAGATCGAGGCCGTTCCACGGCAGCGGATCCTGCGGGCGGTCGACGCGGTAGAAGACCTTTTCGCCGACGAGCGCCTGCAGGAGCTCGCGCAACTGAGCGCGCTTGAGTTGCAGGAACGACACAGGCTGCGGCGCGACGCCGAGGCGCTGGAGCACCGCGAGGCCGGGCACCAGCGCCGCGGGCGGCGGGACGGACAGATCCAGCTCCAGCCGCACGGCGATCGCGTCGCGCGGGGCGGCTTGGGCGAGATTGGGTGGGAGCAGCAGGCGGAGCATCGCGGAGAATGGGGCACGACACGCCGGCGGCGCCAAGACGCAACCGAAATGCTGCGGCGGACGTGCAGGCGGATGACTGCGCCAAGCGCGTCAGTCGGCCTGGGCTTTTTCCTCGACGGGTTCCCCGGATTCCTCGTCTTCGGTTTCCTCTTCGGAATCGAGGAGGCTCGGCTCACCCTTGCGCTGGGCGATCCACTCCATCACGCCGGCGAAGAAACCCGTGAAGAGCACGTCGCCGAAGATCGTGTTGCGGAAGAAATAGATGGTCGGGGGAAACTCTGGGTGGCCGACGGTCATGGCCTGCCACCAGCCGGCGAGGGATTTCGCGTAGAAAGGGTCGGAGAGCCAGGACTGCGTGTTCGTGACGAAGTAGAAAAGCAGCGCGCCGATGAGGCTGCCGTTGAGGAGCCAGAGCCAGGACTTGCGCCGGGCGACCCAGACGCCGAGGAGGAGGGCGGCGAGAAAGCAGGCGTTGCGCGCGATGAAGCCGCTGACGGGCCAGGAGTAGCCGAATTCGCGCGCGTAGAAATGGTTGATGTAGAGATCCGAGACGAAGAGCGCGGCGAAGGGCACGAGCCACATCCAGCGGCGACGGAAGTAAACGCCGCCGCAAAAGGCGATCGCCATCAGCGGCGAGAAGTTCGCGAGGGACAGGTCCATCGTCGGCAGCAGCCGGTAGGCCGTGGCAAGCAGGATGAGGACGAGAGCGACGCGCATGAGCCCACCTTGTGCGCAGAGAGGTGGCGAAGACAAGCGTCGGTTGGCCGCGTTTCTTGGCGGGGAATGCGCATGCGGTTGTCATAGCGCGGACCCGTTTTCGGGGCGCGCGACGCCATTGCGCCACTTGCAATCGCCGCGGGAGCAGCGACTCAGGCCGGCGGGGCGCTCTCCGCTTCGCGGGCCATGAGCCAGAGGAGATCGGAGAGGCGGTTCAAATACTGGCCGAGCAGCGGGCGCACGGATTTGCCGTGGGCGGGCAGGCCACAGAGCCGGCGCTCGGCGCGGCGGGCGGCGGTGCGCGCCAGCTCAAGGGCGGCGGCGTGCAGGTTGCCGCCGGGCGTGGCCCAGCCGGCGAAGGCCGGTTGGCGCGCCTCGATGGCGGCGACGACTTGATCGAGCCGCGCGAGCGCGGCGTCGTCGATCTTGGCGAATTTGGAGGCGGCGTAGCGGGCGGCGTCGGCTTCGGCGCAGGCGATCTCGCCCATCAGGGAAACGAGTTCCTGCTGCACGCCTTCGAACGCGGATTTCTTTTCGGCGACGCCGGCGGAGGGCGGCAGCGTGGCCTTGGCGAAGCCGAGGGCGGCGTTCAGCTCGTCGAGCGCGCCAACGGCTTCGATCTGCGGGTGATCCTTGCCCACGCGCTGGCCGTAGAGGAGGGACGTGGTGCCGTCGTCGCCGGTGCGGGTGGCGATGGAACGGGCGGCCGGTGGCGGCGCGTCGGGCATGGTCAGCGTTTGGCCTCGCCGCGCGTCTGCTTCTTCAAGGCCTTGATCTCGGGATCGAGGCGCTCGCGGGTGGCCTTGTCCATGCGCTCGATGAAGAGCACGCCGTGCAGGTGATCGGCTTCGTGCTGGATGCAGCGGGCGAAGAGGCCGTTGCAGCGCAGCGTGTGCTTGGTGCCGTGCTCGTCCTGATAGCGGACGGAAATTTCATCGGGCCGCTCCACATCGCCGCGGATGCCGGGGAAGGAGAGGCAGCCTTCTTCGTAGGACTCCTTCGGCTCGGGCTCGAGTTCGAGCTCGGGGTTCACGATCGCCATCGGCATGAACAGGTCGAGCGGCGGGCGGGCGCCGTCGAGTTCCCAGTCGAAGTCGCGGTCGGTCTCGCGCAAATCGACGACGCAGAGTTGGATCGCCTGGCCGATCTGCTGGGCGGCGAGGCCGATGCCGTGCGCGGCATGCATGGTGTCCACCATCTCGGCCGCGAGTTTGCGGAGAGCGGCGTCGAATTGGGTGACTTTGGCGCCCTTTTTACGGAGCACCGGATCATCGTAGTGAACAATTGGCAGCGGCATGGGTCGTAACGGGCGCAGCGTATTTGTCGGCGCGACCGCGCCGCAAATAAATTGTTTCCGCTCATGCCTCGGTCCGCTACTCAAGTCCCCATGTCCCGGTCACCGCTCTCCGGTTCGCTTTCGCTGGTTTGGACGGCCGGATTGTTGTCCGGGCTCGCCCTGCTGGCGGTCGCATGGCTGCTGCCGGTGAACGTGAAATCGCTCAACCCCACGCTGCTGCGCGAGGCGGGACGGGGGACGCGCACGGCGGCGGCGTTTGCGCGGGAATGGCTCGAAGTCGACAAACCCGGCCCGGCCGCCCTTGTGCTGGAAGCGGCGCGTTCTGTGCAGGATCGGGATGCGGATGCGGTGGAGCGCCTCGCGGCGGACTACGCGCGCCGTCAGCCAGATCTCGTTCCGTGGGGCGGTTGGGATGTGGCGTTGGAGCCGTTGCTGGCCGGACGCCAAGGCGCGCCGCTGACGGAGTCGACGCCGGTGCTGCGTTTCCTTGTCACCGCGCAACCGCGCGCAAACCTGCGGGCCTACCTGGCGACTTCGCGCCTGCCCGGCGTGCAAGCGCTCTTGCGCACGGGCGAGGTGGAGCAGACGAAGCGCTTCGTGCCGGCGAACCGGCCAGGCGGGCAACCGCTCGATGCGGTCATCCTGCTGACGGCGTATCTCTGGCAACGCGAGCAACTCGCGACCACGTTGCAGCGCGAAGTGCGCGGGCTGGCGGAGTCGGCCGTCGCCAACGGCCAGCTCGGTGCGTTGGAGGATTTCTATCTCGATGTGCTCACGCTGGGACGGCGCCTGAATTGGGTGCAATTGTCCGAGTTGCTGCGCACGGCGACGAACACCGCCACGGTGGCGCAGTTCGCCCATCTCGCGCGCGTCGCGCCCGAGCATCTGCCCATCATCTACACGGCGGCGCTGATGACAAAATCGACCGACGCCGTCGCGCGCTACCTGATCGGCTTCGGCCGGCCCGGCGCTGAAAATCTCCGGCTGGCGCTGTCGCACGGCGAAGGTGCGGTGCGGCAGTTGGTGGAGCGGCAGGTGCCGGTCACGCAGGGCGGCGGCGCGGATTTCGAGCTCGGCTCCGGCTTCGCGTTGCGGCACCCCGCGTGGGCCGTGGCGCTGAAATACGCGGCGTTCCTCGGCGGCGTGTTCCTGCTGCTGCGTTCGCTCGACTTGCGCCTGTTTTTCCCGGCGGAGAAGGCGCTGCGCGGCGCCTTCCCGAAGATGGGCAGCGGTATGCTCGCGGCGATCCTCACGTTCATCTTCTTCGTATTTTCCGAACCGTTCCTGATCAAGGCCGCCGCTGCGACCGAATACCAAGTGCGGCTCGCCATCCCCATCCTCGGCCAGACCGCCGCGTCCGCCGTGCCCCCTTCAACCAACGCACCCACCATGGACCTGACCACCCTCGTCTCGATCGCCGTCTTCGCCCTGCTGCAGATCGGCGTCTACTTCATCTGTCTGCTCAAGATCACCGAGATCGACCGCCAGACGGTCCCCGTCGCCATGAAGCTGAAGCTCATGGAGAATGAGGAGAACCTCTTCGACAGCGGCCTCTACGTCGGCATCGCCGGCACGGCCACGGCACTCGTGCTGCAGGTGCTCGGCCTGATCGAGGCCAACCTGCTCGCGGCCTACTCGTCGAACCTCTTCGGCATCGTCTGCGTTGCGCTGGTGAAGATCCGCCACGTGCGCGCCTACAAGCGCAAGCTCATCCTCGAGGCCGCGCCGACCGCTCCGCTGGGCGCTTGAACCAGCGGTCTCCCCGCCGTCATGAACAAGACGCTTCTTCTCATCATCTGCGACTTCCTGCTGCTCAACCTCCTCGCGCTCACGCGCTGGGAGAAGGCGGAGCCGCAGCGCGCCACGGCCGGGCCGGTCGCGCCGGTCACCGCGACGACCGCAAGCCAGCCCGCGGTGAGCGCGGACATGCTCGATCTCATGCGCGTCTCGCTCGAGGACGAGCGCGCGGCCCGCGAGGCGCTGGCCGCGCAGCTCCAGAGCACGCAGGGCTCACTCACCGAGCGCGAGAAGGCGCTCGCGCAGACCGAGCAACAGCGCACCCAGCTCCAGGGCGCCCTCGCCACCACCACGTCGAACGTGAAGGAGTTGGAAAAAAAATACTCCGACGCCACCAACGAGGCCTTCATGACCAAGGAGCAGCTCGCCCGCATGCAGCGCGAGCTCGACGAGCGCAAGGCCGAGGCCGAGCGCCAGAAGGCGGAGCTCGCCAAGCTCGAACGCCAGAACACCGAGGCGCGCCAGCGCATCGAGAGCCTGAACGTGGCCGTCAAGGTCGCGGAGCAAGAGAAGCAATTGCTCGGGCAAAACCTCGAGCAGGCGCGCACGCAGGTGGCGCTCGAACGCGAAGAGCGCCTCAAGGTGCACGAGCAGACGACTCAGCTCGCGCAGGGCGTCGGCCAGCTGGCGGAGAAGAGCACCGAACTCACCAAGGAGATCCGCGATAACCGGCCGGTGAATCCCAACACGATCTTCGCCGACTTCCTCGCCAACCGCGTGCAGATGCAGGTCACCACGCAGCGGCGCGGCCTGTTCAGTCCGAGCATCCGCGAACGCGATTCGCAGACCGTGCTCGTGTCCGACGGCCAGCAAGCCTACGCGCTCATGCACGTCTCCGACACGCCCTTCAGCCTGAACGTCGAGACGCCACCCAATTACCAGCGCATCACCGGCAGCCTCGCGTCGGGCGGCGCCACCGTGCCGTTGCCCGAGTTGCGTTTCCTCGCGCTCGATCCGCGCGTGGTGGTGGTGCCCGTGTCCGCGGAGACGGCCGGCCGGCTCGGCGCCAAGGTTTACGCGCTGGCCGCGGAGCCGTTCAAATTTCCCGACGTGGTGCTCGTGCGCGCCGACGACGGCCGCTACGGCGAGACCACCGTCCGCCTCGACGCCACGGACCGGCGCTTCGTGCGCGTGGACAATCGCATCACGACGCGGCTGTTCGGCGAGATCGCGCCGCGGCGCGGCGACCTAGTGTTTGCCAAGACCGGTGAGCTGATCGGCATCATGGTGAACAACGACTATTGTGCCGTGCTCGGCGACTTCACCGCGGCGCAGACGCTGCCGGCGGGCGAAAACGTGGAGCAACAGGACACGTCGGTCGTGTTCCGCGATCTGATCGCGCGGTTGCTGCGCCAGCCGGACAAGCTGCGCTGAGGCGTGTCCGTGTGCGTCGGCGCTGCCAGCGAATGGCGCGCCGGTCGCGCATGAGGAGAGCCAAGGAGACGAAATAAGCGGCGGGTGTGGGCGCGATGAGTTGCGTGCAAAAATTTCCCTCGCGGCGCAGCGCGGTGGGCGGCGCCCGTCGCAGCGTCGCTTAGTCGCGGATAGTGTCCGAGTTGGAGCGTTGCTCATGGTGGCGATGAGATCGGCTCACGACGCAGGTGAGGGTTGATGGCGACGTTTTCATCGCGCGACTGCCGTCGCGCGGGCGCGATGCCGGGTCTGGCGCTTGCGTGAAAATCGCAGCGCTCGCATCAAGGAAGCATGGCGGAAACGAAAGAGGCGGGACTGGGGCGCTTGCACGCGGCGGAGCCCGCGGAGCCGGCCCTGCTGATCGGGGACAGCGACGTGATGCGGCGCATGCGGCAGATGGCCGAGGAGGTCGCACGCAGCGACGTGACGGTGCTGATCGAAGGCGAGAGCGGCACGGGCAAGGAACTCGTGGCGCGGCTGATCCACGAGGCTAGCGCGCGGGCGGAGCGGCCGTTCATCTTCGTGAATTGCGCGGCGTTGCCGGAGCAGCTCGTCGAGGCGGAGCTGTTCGGCCACCGCAAGGGCGCGTTCACGGATGCGCGCGCGGACAAGCTCGGGCGCTTCCAGCTCGCGAACGGCGGCACGCTGTTCCTCGACGAGATCGGCGACCTCTCGCCGAAGGGGCAGGGCGACTTGCTGCGCGTGCTGGAGGACGGCGCGTTCCGCATGGTCGGCGGCACGGAGCTGGTGCGCGTCGATGTGCGCGTGGTGGCGGCGACGAACAAGAACCTGCTTGAGGCGGTGGCGGCGGGAAAGTTCCGCGAGGATCTCTACTATCGCCTGCATGTGATTCCGATCACGGTGCCGCCGCTGCGCGAGCGCGCGGACGACATCCCGCTGTTGATCGAGGCGTTTCTCGTGCGTTTCTGCGCGAAGCATCACCGCCGCGTGAAACGGCTGACGCCCGAGGCGATGCGGCTGTGCCAGCGCTTCCCATGGCCGGGCAACGTCCGGCAATTGCGCAATGTGGTCGAGCGTCTCGTGGTGACCGCGCCCGGCGCGATGATCGAGCCCGAGGTGCTGCCCGACGACATCCGCCGGCAGGACGCGGCGGACACGGAGTTCGTGTTGCGCGCCGGCATCACGATCGCGGAGGCGGAGCGGCGCTTGATCGAGCAGACGCTGCGGCAGGTGACGACGAACCGCGCCGAGGCCGCGCGCGTGCTCGGCATCAGCCGGCGGACGCTGCAATACAAGCTGAAGGCTTACGGTCTGTTGAAGTGAGCCGGGCGCTCATGCCGGGCCGCCGCAGGTGTTGCACGTGCTGGGGAGTTTCGGTGCAAGCTTTGCACTTCGAGTGCATTTTGACGGAGAAGGGCGGAGCAAGCGGGTCCGGGTGAAAATGTTTATCTCCCACGGAGACAGGCATTAGCCGGCGGGCGCGTCGAATGGGCACGAGCGGTGCATAAGAAAAGGCGAGCGCCCATCCCGGGCGCACCATTCGTCATCCAATCCATTCAACTCTCATGAACTCCGACCTCAATCCTCTCGCTCCCGCTGCATCCGTGCCCGTGGCCTCGCCGCAGCCCTTCCTCGATTCTGCATCGGCGAACGCCAGCGTTCCTGTTGCTCCGAGCAAGCCGGTGCAGCCGGCGCCGCGAGTTGGCAAGAAGCACCGGTCGGCCACGCCGGCCGTCACGCCGAATCGCCCGGCGCGTTAATGGTAACACCCGGCGGCGGCCTTTGTTCGGAGGGCCGCCGCCGCAACTTTCTCCACCCTTTCCATCATGAATGCCTCCATTCCCCTGCTGCAGGAATTGCAAAAACTTGAAGCACTCGGCGAAGCGGTCACGCCGCAGCAACGTCAGCGCATGGCGGACATCCGCGCGCAGGTGCCGGTGCCAGTGCTGGCGCACTACAACCGGCTGGTCGTGAACCGCTGCAAGCCCGTCTCCGAGGTGCGACGCGGCATCTGCGGGGCGTGCCATCTCCGGCTCGCGGCGTGGGTCCGCCAGGCGGCGAACGACGACGACCTGCATGTCTGCGAGAATTGCGGCGCGTATCTGGTCTTCGTGCCGGAGGAAGCGCCCGCGCGTCCGACGGCGAAGAGTGTCCGCGCCAAGCAGGCGCGCCTCGCGTTGATCCGTGCCGCGGTCGCGCACTGAGCTACGCAATCCACGGGCCGGCCACGCCCGGCCTTGGACGCACGCCCCGGAAGGTGTGCGCCGCTAGTTTGCTGTCAGGATGGTCGGGCGCGACTGGTTCACCGCGTGGCGGGCGAGGAATGCATGTCCGCCTCGAGGTAAGGCGGAAGCACGGTGCGCAAGCGGGCGATCAGCGCAGGATCATGCAATCCGTAGTCGTCGGGGATGCGCAGGGTGACGATGCGTTTACCGGCCAGCGCATCGGGGAAGCGCTGGCGCAGGCGCTCGGTGTGTTTGCGCTCCATGCAGAAGATGAGGTCGGCCCAGCCGATATGCGCCGCGGTGACCTTGATGCGCGCACCGTTCTCGGTGCCAGCGGATCGTGCCACGTAGTGTGGATCGTCGCGGAACAGTGCTTCAGCGGTCGGACTGCGCCAGCGGTTGCGCGAGCAGACGAAAAGCAGGTGAGTCTTCAAGAGGGCATGAAAAAGGCCGGCGTGTGGAGCCGGCCTCGAGTGGGGCTCAGATCAGGCCGAGCTTCATTTTGCCTTCTTCGGAGATCATGGACTGGTTCCACGGTGGTTCCCAGGTGATGCGCACGTCGGCGGCGGCGACGCCGGGGACGAGGAGGATTTTGCTCTTCGCGTCTTCAGCAATGACCGGGCCCATGCCGCAGCCGGGGGCGGTGAGCGTCATGGCGACGTCGACGCGGTGGCCGCCGTCGTCGGTCTTGGTGATGTCCATCGTGTAGATGAGACCGAGGTCGACGATGTTGACGGGAATCTCGGGATCGTAGACCTGCCGGAGCTGGGCCCAGACTTGCTCGGGATCGGGGGCGCCGTCGGCGGTGGTGGCAGTGGCGACGTTGGCCGTCTGCACCTGTTCGCCGAGGGCGTCGGCGTCGACGCCGTTGATGCGGAAGAGGCCGAAGCCGGTCTGCACCGTGTAGCTGCCGCCGAGGACCTGGTGGATCATCACGGTTTCGCCGGCGGGCAGGGTCTGTTTGTCGCCGGACGGGATCTGGTGCGCGACGACGTCGCGGGAGAGGGTGCGTTCGCGGTTGGTCATGAGATGGGAACCACTAATGGACACGAATAGACACTAATTCTTGAAAAAGGAGAGCCACGAAACGCACGGACGGCACGAAAAGAGAGAGCCTGCTTTCGTGTATTTGGTGTATTTCGTGGTGATCCTTACTCCTTGAATTTGCTGCGGATGATTTCGCTGAGTTTGTCGTGGAGTTGTTCGTGCTCGAGTTTGCCGAGGACTTCCTCGAAGAAACCGAACACGAGCAACTCGTCGGCCTGCGCCTTGCGGATGCCGCGCGACTGGAGGTAAAACTCCTGCTCGGCCGGGATGCGGGCGCTGGTCGCGCCGTGGGTGCAGCGGACGTCGTTGGCCTGGATCTCGAGGCCGGGGAGCGAGTGCGCCTCGGCGTCGTCGGAGAGCATCAGGTTGCGGTTCGACTGGTAGGCGTCGGTCTTCTGCGCGTCGGGATCGACGACGATCAGGCCGGAGAAGATGGTTTTCGCCTGGTCGAGGAGCGCGTTTTTGTAGAGCAGGTTGGACGACGTGTTGGGCGCCTGGTGGATCTGCAGCGTGCGCTGGTCGAATTCCTGGGTGCCGTGGGCGATCGTGAGGGCGAGCATCTCCGAATGCGCGCCAGGCGCCTGTAGCTGAGAGAAACTCTCGTGCCGCGCCTGACGCGCACCGGCGTGGAGATTGAGGGAGAGGACGCGCGCGTCGCGCCGGGCGACGGTGGCGTTGAACTGGAGCGAGAGCGTCTCGCGGCTCCAGTCCTGCATGGCGACGTAGGTGAGTTGCGCGCCGTGGCTGGCGAAGAGGTCGTTGCCGCCGCAGATGAACTGCTTCTCGCCCGGGTTGGCCGAGCGGAAGAAGTCGGCGACGGTGACCTTCGCGTTCTCGGCCGCGACGACGAGGGTGTGGGGGAAGAGCGCGACGCCGTCGCCCGCGGCGTAGTGGAATACGCCGATGGGTTGCTCGACCTCGACGCCCTTCGGGACGTAGATGAAGGCGCCGTCCTCGAGGAAGGCCTCGTGCAGCGCGGCGAATTTCTCCGAGCCCAGCTTCGAGGGCTGGGTGAGGAGGTGCTCGCGGACGAGGTCGGCGTGCTGCAGGAGCGCGTTTTGCAGCGACTCGAAGATGACGCCCTTCTGCGCGAGTTCGGTGGCAACGGGTTCGCTCAACGCGACGCGGTGGTTGGCGAGCGCGAGGGTGGCGGCGCCGGCGATACCGAGGGCGGTGTGGTGGGCGTCGGCGAAGGGAACCGTCTCAGGCAGCTTGAAGCCGTCGAGCGTGAGCGCGCCGTAGTTGGAGAAGCGCCAGCCTTCGTCCGTGCGCTTGGGCATCGGCAGGGCGGCGAACCGCGCGTAGGCGGCGCGTTTGCGCTCGAGCCACCAGGCGGGCAGGTGGGCGACGCGTTTGAGGTGGGCGGCGAAGGCGGCCTCGGTGAAGGCGCCGACGACGGAAGTGGTTTCAGAAGAGAGAGACATTGTTTTGGTCAGTGCACTGAGGTGGCACAGAGGTCACAGAGTGAGAGGAGAGGCTCAGTGTGCGCTGTGCATCCTCTGTGTCCTCTGTGACGAGATCGCGTCAGCCGACGGAGCCTTCCATCTCGAGGTCGATCAGGCGCTTCAGCTCGACGGAGTATTCCATCGGGAACTGGCGGGCGAGGTCGTTGATGAAGCCGTTGACGGCGAGGCTCATCGCCTGCGCCTCGGTCAGGCCGCGTTGCTGCATGTAGAAGATCATGTCCTCGGAAACCTTGGACACGCTGGCTTCGTGCTGCGTGGCGTTTTTGTCGCCGCGGACGGAGATGGCCGGATAGGTGTCGGTGCGGCTGTTGGTGTTGATCAGCAGCGCGTCGCACTCGGTGTTGTTCTTGCAGCCCTTGAGGCGCTTGGGGATGTGGACCTGGCCGCGGTAGGTGGCGCGGCCCTGGCCGACGGAGATGGACTTGGAGATGACGTTGGACGTCGTGTTGTTGGCGGCGTGGATCATCTTCGCGCCGGTGTCCTGATGCTGGCCGTCGTTGGCGAGGGCGATGGAGATGACTTCGCCGCGGGCGCCTTCGCCCTTCAGGACGACGCCGGGATACTTCATCGTGAGGCGGCTGCCGATATTGCAGTCGATCCACTTGATCTCGGCGTTTTCGTGGGCGACGCCGCGCTTAGTGACGAGGTTGTAGACGTTGGCGGCCCAGTTCTGGACGGTGATGTATTGGATCTTGGCGCCCTTGAGCGCGACGAGTTCGACGACCGCGCTGTGGAGCGTGGAGGTGGAGAACTTGGGCGCGGTGCAGCCTTCCATGTAGGTGAGCTCGGCGCCCTCGTCGGCGATGATGAGGGTGCGCTCGAACTGGCCGAAGTTCTCGGCGTTGATGCGGAAGTAGGCTTGGAGCGGGTGCGCGACCTTCACGCCGGGCGGGACGTAGATGAACGAGCCGCCGGAGAAGACCGCGCTGTTGAGCGCGGAGAACTTGTTGTCGCCGGTCGGGATGACCTTGCCGAAGAATTTGCGGAAGAGCTCGGGGTGCTCGCGGAGCGCCTCGGTCGAGTTCATGAAGATGACGCCCTGCTTGGCGACGATCTCCTTGATGTTCGAGTAGGCGGCCTCGGAGTCGAACTGGGCCTCGACGCCGGCGAGGAACTTGCGCTCCTGCTCGGGAATGCCGAGGCGCTCGAAGGTCTTCTTGATGTCGTCGGGGACCTCGTCCCAAGTGCGCTTGGGCTTTTGGCCCTGCGCGAGGTAGTAACGAATTTTGTCGAAATTGATGTTCTCGAGATCCTTCGTCGCCCAGTGCGTGGGCATGGGTTTGTCGAGGAAGGTCTTCAGGGCCTTGAGGCGGAAATCGAGGATCCAGTCGGCCTCTTTCTTCACGGAAGAAATGTAGCGGACGGTCTGCTCGGTGAGGCCGGTGCCGGCGTCGAATTCGTAGGCGATGTCGTAGCTGAAATTACCGGCAGACTGGTCGATGCCAGCGACGGGGTTCTCGACGGGGACGTCGAGGGCGTCGGTTTCACTCGGAGGTTTCATGGCGGAGAGAGGCTAAAGGTGAGAGGCTAGAGGCGAGAGGTGGCCATAGCGGCGCTCAGGCTTTGACGAGTTCCTTCTTCACCCAGTCGTAGCCCTTTTCCTCGAGTTCGAGGGCGAGGGTCTTGTCACCGCTCTTCACGATGCGGCCGTCATACATGACGTGCACGTAGTCGGGGACGATGTAGTTCAGGAGGCGCTGGTAGTGCGTGATGAGGAGGACGCCGAGCGTGGCGCCGCGGAGGGCGTTGACGCCTTCGGAGACGATGCGGAGGGCGTCGATGTCGAGGCCGGAGTCGGTCTCGTCCATCACCGAGAACTTCGGTTCAAGCATCGCCATCTGGAGGATCTCGCAGCGCTTCTTCTCGCCGCCGGAGAAACCTTCGTTGACGGAGCGGGAGGTGAACTTCCGGTCGATCTTCAGCAGGTCCATCTTGGCGTAGAGCTTCTTGTAGTAGCCGGTGGCGTCGAGTTCCTCGCCTTCGGCCATGCGGGCCTGGACGGCGGCGCGGAGGAAGTTGGCGATGGAGACGCCGGGGATCTCGCTCGGGTATTGGAAGGCGAGGAAGAGACCGGCGCGGGCGCGCTCATCGACTTCCATCGAAAGGATCGACTGACCGTCCAGCAGCACGTCGCCGCTCGTGATCGTGTAGTCGGGGTGGCCGGCGATGGCCTTGGCGAGGGTGGACTTGCCGGTGCCGTTCGGGCCCATGATGGCGTGAACTTCGCCCTGTTTGATCGTCAGGTTCATGCCTTTGACGATGGGCTTATCGCCGATGCTGATGTGTAGGTCTTTGATTTCGAGTTGGCTCATTTTAGGAGGAGCGGAGTGCGGTTGAAAGGGTGGGAGAGTAAGAAGGCGGGCTTCAGTTGTGGCCGTGAAGCGAGGAGGCCTTGCCGCGGAAGCTGAGCTCGATCGCGGAGGCGTCGTAGCCGGCGGGCAGGAGGGCGCGGAGTTGGGTCAGGAGCTCGGCGGGGACCTCGATGTCGTGGACTTCCCCGGTGACCTCGTCGTGAAAGTGGGCGTGCTCGTGAAGATTCGGGCAGTAGCGGGTCGGTGCGCGGTCGAAATTCACCTGCCGGACGAGGCCGTTTTGCACGAGCGTCTCGAGACAGTTGTAGACCGTGGCGAGCGAGATGGTCGGCATCTGGGCCTTCACCTGCGCGAAAATTTCGTCCGCGGTGGGATGGGTGCGCTTTTCGAGGATCACCTTGAACACGACTTCGCGTTGCGGGGTGGGACGCAGGCCGCTGTCGGTCAGACGCTTGGTCAGCGTGTCGCGATTTTCGGTGGGGGAATGCATGGATGAAGGCTCAAACAAGCCAGTTGGGAATCAGTTTCAAGTAGGAATTGGAATAATTCTAACTATTGGCTGCGGTATCCCTATGCCGTTTTTCTCTTACCTGTGAGGGGAGAAAATTCACCCAAACATTTCTAGGTTAAATGGATAAGGTATGCCACTTGCCTCTTTGGCAAAGCTCTGGCGTGACCTACGGTGTGTGTCCCAAAGAGTCATAAAGCCCGAAATATCGATTTTCGGCCGCACCGCCTACACGTGAGCTCTTGGTCCTTACCTTCGGATAAAGGCCTCAACGTGCCCCCTGCGCCAACCGTTAGCAGGCCTCGGCATGCGTGCGGAAGCAGGGCACTACCGCACGCCGCCACGCACCCGCGAGCGCGCGACGGTGCGTGCTCGAAGAGTCATACCGGCCTAGCCCTCACCACGGCGCGCCGACCAATCTCTCAGACTCAATGTTTGTCGGCGGGCGGCACGATGATGATGCCGCAGCGCGCCTTCTTGATCACGCCGCTGGCGGTGCTGCCGACGAGGAAGTCGTAGAGTTTCCCGTGTCCGTGCGAGCCCATGATCACGTAGTCTGCGTGCACGCGCTCGGCCTCCTCGCGGATCATGGCCACGGGTGGCCCGTGGACCACGCGCGCTTCGCAAGCAATGCCGGCGCCGCGGAACAGCTGCACGTAAGTCTCGAGCTTCTTGCCCGCGGCTTTTTCGCCGGCGGCCAAGGCTTCCTGCAGGACCTCGACGGGAAGCGCAAACTCGCTGGTCACGACCGGCGGTTGCACGACGTGGATGAGCGCGACCTTGCCTTGGAGGGCGCGGGCGAAGCTCACGGCGGTGTCGATCACCTCGTCGGTCACCGCGGAGAAGTCGACTGGGACGAGGAAGGTTTTCATGTCTCAATTATCTTCCGCCACCGCGCATTTGGCACTGCATATTTTGCGATTTCGCATGGCGTGCGGCACGGCCGTCCCAGCGCGGCGCCGCTTCGGGTTTGCCACCGGCTGGCGTCAGGCAATACTGGGCGCCACACACCATGGCTGCTGCAACACCCTCCCATCGCTGGAAATTCTTCCGCACCGGCGGACTCGACCAAGTCGCCCTCGAATCCGCCCAGGACCTCCTCCAACTCGAAAACCTCGATCCCAAGCTCTGGGTTGCGCTCAGTTGTCCGGTCAAGGGACTCGAACTCGACGAGAAGACTCTCGCCCTCATCGATGCCGATGGTGACGGCCGTATCCGCGTGCCCGAACTCCTCGCCGCGGTGAAGTGGGCCGCGGCGCGCCTGAAGGACCCGGGCGATCTCCTCAAGGGCGCGGAGACGCTCCCGCTCGCCGCGATCAACGACGCCACCATCGAAGGTAAAGCCTTGCTCGCGTCTGCCCGCCAGATTCTCGCCCGGCTCGGCAAGAAGGATGCCACCGGCCTCACCGTCAGCGAGAGCGCCGACACCGCGAAGATCTTCGCCGCCAGCGCGCTGAACGGCGACGGCGTCATCACGCCCGACACCACGGCCGACGCTGAGCTGCAGGCGCTGATCAAGGATATCATCGCCACCGTCGGCGGCACCGCCGACCGCACGGGCGCGCTCGGTGCGACCGCGGCGCATGCGGACAAATTTTTCGCGGAGCTCGCGGCCTACGTGGCTTGGTCCGAGCAGGGCAACACACCCGCCGTGCTCGCGCTCGGCGACGCCACTGCCGCCGCCCATGCCGCCCTTGCGGCCGTGCGTGCGAAGGTCGACGACTACTTTGCGCGCTGCCGTCTCGCATCGTTCGACGCCCGCGCGCTCGGCGCCCTCAACCGCTCCGAGAGCGAGTATCTCGCCGTCGCGGCCCAAGACATGAAGATCACCTCCGAGGAGGTGTCCGGTTTCCCCCTCGCCACCATCGCCGCCGGCAAGCCGCTGCCGTTGACCGAGGGTGTGAATCCCGCGTGGGCCGCGAAGCTCACCGCGTTGCGCGATGCCGCCGTGGGGCCGGTCTTCGGCGCCGGCAAGACTGTGTTGACGGAGTCCGAGTGGGCGACGCTCTGCGCCAAGCTCGGGGCCTACGCCTGCTGGCTCGCCGGCAAGGCGGGCGCCGCCGTCGAGCCGCTCGGGCTCGCTCGCGCCAAGGCCATCCTCGCGGGCAATGGTCGCGCGCAACTCGCCGACCTCATCGCCGAGGACCAGAAGCTCGCGCCGGAGTTCAAGGCGTTGGGCGAGGTCGAGCGCCTCGCGCGGTTGCACCGCGACCTGCGCTCGCTGCTCCACAATTTCGTCAACTTCGCCGACTTCTATTCGCGCGACAAGTGGGCTGTCTTCCAGGCCGGCACGCTCTACCTTGACAGCCGCAGCACCGAACTTTGCGTGCGCGTCGACGGGCCGAGCCCGCTCGCCGCGATGAGCAAGACCTACATCGCTTACTGCACGTGCACGCGCCCGGGCGGCAAGTCCATGAACATCGCCGCGTGCTTCACTCAGGGCGACAGCGACTACCTCTTCGTGGGCCGACACGGCGTGTTCTGGGACCGCGCCGGCAACGATTGGGATGCCGTCATCACCAACATCGTCGATAACCCGATCAGCATCGGTCAGGCCTTCTGGGCTCCCTACAAGAAATTCATCCGCATGATCGAGGAGCAGGTGGCCAAGCGCGCCGCCGCTGCCGAGGCCGATTCCTCCTCCAAGCTCTCCGCCGCCGCCGAGAAGACCGCCAACGCCGACAAGGCGGGCGCCGCGGCCGCGCCGAAGAAGATCGATATCGGCACCGTCGCCGCGTTGGGCGTCGCGGTGGGCGCCATCGGCGGCGCGCTCGGCGCCATCGCCACCGGCCTCGCCAAGCTCGCCATCTGGCAGCTGCCGCTCGTTGTGGTCGGGTTGATGCTCATCATCTCGATCCCCTCGATGGCCATCGCCTGGCTCAAGCTCCGCCAGCGCACCCTCGGACCGCTGCTCGAGGGCAACGGCTGGGCCGTCAACGGTCGCGTGAAGATCAACATCCCGTTCGGCTCGGCGCTGACCGAGATGGCGAAGAAGCCCGCCGGCTCGCAGCTCTCGCTCGAGGATCCCTACGAGGACAAGGCCGCTGCACGCCGCAAGCGTCGCTTCATCTTCTGGACGCTCGTGCTGCTGCTCGTCGGCGGTGCGGTCTGGGTCCGCTGGGATGCGATGCAGCACGCCGATGCCACCGGCAAGGCGCACTACTTCTGGGATCGCTCTGCGCCGACCGCACCCGCCGCTCCGGCCGAAGCCGAGCCGGCGAAATGAGCCGGCGTCGACCGACGCATTTTTGACAGACAAGGCCGGTCTCGAACCGGCCTTTTTTATGCCCCGCTCCCGGTGCCTCCGGGCCAGCTCAACGCAGCACGCGCAGCAGGCTCGCGTGGTCGTCAGTCCAGAGCACGAGCTCGGCCGTGGCGTCGGAAGGCTCGTCGGCCGCTTCCTGAATAGTGGGGATGGCGAGGCGTCCCTGCGCGCGGCTGAGTAGGACCCACGTGGTGCGGTAGAGCCACCAATCCTCCTCCGCGGGATTCTCGGAGATCGTGGCGAGGTGCAGGCCGAAGTGTTGTGCGAGCGCCTCGACGACGGGCCGCAGGTCAAGGTAGCGGTTGGAGATGTGCACCGCGATGATGCCGTCGGGTTTCAGGTGACGCAGGTAAGTCTCGAACGCCTCCACGGTGAGCAGGTGCACGGGGATGGCGTCGCTGCTGAACGCGTCGAGCGCCAGCACGTCGAATTCCTGCGGGGCGTGGCCCTTCAGTTCCTGTTCCATCGACAGGCGGGCATCGCCCATCACGACGCTCACGTCAGCGGGCGTTTGCGCGAGGTAGCCGAAGCGGCTGCGCGCCAAGCGCAGCACCTCGGGATTGATCTCGTAGATCCGCAGCTTGTCGCCCGGCATGCCGTAGGCGGCGAGCGTGCCGACGCCGAGTCCGACCAAGCCGAGATGCCGGCCGCCGGTTGTCGGCTCAGTGTGATCAATGGCCAGGCCGATCCCGCTGCCCGAGCCGTAATAGGTCGTGGGCCACGCCGTGTAGGTCGGGTGGAGCATTTGCAATCCGTGCGTCGTGACGCCGTGCGCCAGCAGGTAGTGGCGCGAGACCGAGCCGGGCTCGCCGTAGGCGCGCACTTTAAGTGTGCCGTAGAAATTGCGCGAAGCCTCGATCAGATTTTCGCGCCCTTCGCGGGCTTGGATGAAGAGGAGGATGCCGAACACGCCTGCCAGCAGCAGCGGTGGCAAAGCCAGTGCCGGCCGCCAGTCCGACGCACCGGCGCGGCGGCGGATCACGTAGGCATAGGCCAACGCCGCGACCACCAACAGCACCCACGTCCAGTTGGCTGCGTAGAAATCGACCAGCGCACCGCCGTAGGCCGCGGCCCACGCGCGCCAGCCTTCCTCGTCGGAGCTCGCGAGCCACGCGGGGATCAGCACCATCGTCACGAGCACACCGATCGCGGTGCCATGGGCGATGCGCCGGCTGCGCTGGAGCAGGCAGAGCACCGCGAGCAGATAAGCGAGCAACCAGAGGCCGAGCGGCAGTTCCAGATAGTCGTCGAACAACGCCGGCGCTCCGACCGCGACGAACAATCCGCCCAACGCGCCGCCGATGGAAAGATGGAGATAGAAACCGGTCAGGTGCTGCGGGGCTGGACGGAGCCGGTGCAGTTCACCGTGGCACACCATGCAGGCGACGAAGAGCGTCGCCGTGTAGCCGCCAAGTTGCAGCGGCAGCGGCGCCGTGGAGCCCGCACCGAAGAGATAGACGCACAGGCTCGCGCCGACGACGAGCAGGGCGCTGAACACGTCGCGCGCATACCAGCGCGGATGATCGAAGCAGAGGATGAAGCTGAGCAGATACAGCGCGAGCGGCACGACCCACAGGAACGGGATCACGGCCACGTCGATGCAGATCTTGTTCGTCATCGCCACGAGCAGCACCGAGGCGATCGCGGGCAGCGTGGTCCAGAGGAGCCGGTTGCCCCACGTGGGCGCTTGGTCCGCGATGCCCATGTCGGGCGCGGACGACGGCGTCGGCGTGACGGCTTCGCGCCGGACCTGCCACGCGCACGCGCCGCACAGCACGACGAAGACCGCGAGCCCGATCGACCAACCCCACGCCTGCATCGGACGCGAGGTGACCGGCTCGATCAGGAACGGATAACCCAAGAGCGCGAGCAGCGAGCCGAGGTTCGAGAGCGCGTAGAGCCGGTAGGGCGACTGGTCCGGATGCGCGAGGTGGAACCAGCGTTGGAGCAACGGGCCGGTGGCCGAGAGCAACAGATACGGCAGACCGAGGGTTGCGGTCAGCAGGAGCAGGATGCGCTTGGTCGGTTCTGCGCCATCGGTTGGCACCCACGCAGCGTCGGGGATGATCGGCAGCCACAACAGCGCAACGCCGAGCAGCACGAGGTGGACGCCGGCCTGCGCGCGCGGCGTCAGCCGGGTCGAGGTGAAGTGCGCGTAGGCATAGCCGCCGAGCAACAGCGCTTGGAAGAACAGCAGGCAGGTCGTCCACACGCCGGGACTGCCGCCGAACCAAGGCAGGATGTATTTGCCGATCAGCGGTTGGACGAGGAACAGCAGGAACGCGCCGGTGAAGATGGTGGCGGCGTAGAGACGCATGGCGGACGGAAAGAGGGCTTCGAAGACGTCGCGGACGAGGCGAACGGGACGTGGAAGCGGTGGAGCGTGCGGGCGGATCCGCGGGGCCGGCGGTGCGTGATTCGCGCCGGCCCGGCCGCTCACTTGGTCACATAGAAGGGATTGGGCAGTTTGAAGGTGCGCTCGGCGTAGCCGCCGTCGAGGTCGCTGTGTTGGTCGCCGATATTGGCGATGATCGTGTAGCCGTCGGCGGTGATCTTCTGGCGCATGGCGGTCTTGAACGCCTGCGTGGGTCCGCCGAAATCGTTCGGCTTGAAGTGCAGCCCGGCGTAGTCGGCGAGGCGCGCGTCGCGCAGGTTTTTCTCGGTGCCGGGCGCGTCGGTGGTCTTGCGGCCCGTGAGGTAGAAGATCGCGACGTCGTAGGCGCGCGCTGTCTCGTAAACTGTGCGCATCGATTCGATGGCGGGGCCGTCGGCGTCGGCGACCCATTGGTCCCACAGCGCAGGGACGTAGCCGAAGTCCATCTCGCGCATGTGGCGGAGGTTCGAGAGCACCGTTTCGTCGATATCGAGCACGATCGCGAGTTTGCCGCCTTGGCGGGCGCGCTGCTCAATCCAGGCCTTGGCTTGGGCGGCGACGGAGGCGATGCTGGCGTCGTAGTCGCCGCGATCGATGTAGGCTTTGAGTTCCTGTTTGAGGAGGAACAGATTCGGCGGCTCGGCGACGGTGACGCGTTCAGTCGCAGCGGCCGGGAGCGTCGATTTGGGCGGCTGGTTGCAGCCAGTGAGAAACAGCGCCAGCGCGAAGGGGGTCGCGAGCGCGAGCAAACGTTTAAGCATCGCGCCACAGTGCGGAGTGGCGCGGAAAATTCAACCGGTTTAGGGCAGGACGGGCCGCGCCCGGATCGCTCACCACCAGCCGGCAACGAAGCCTTGGGCGTATTTGATGGCGAAGACGCCGAGGTTCTTCGCCGCATGCGCGGCGATGCACGGCACGAGCGAGCGCGTGGGATTCCACGACCAGAAACGCACGGTGTAGAACCACAGCGAGGAGGCGAAGACCACGGCGGTGCTGAACCACGCTTTCGGTCCGAAATCAAACTGCAGCACGCCGTCCTTCCATTCCCACAGGAACGGATGTAGCAGCGCAAACACGACGGAGGCGCCGACGATGCCGCCGATCAGCGCCGCGCGGCCGCGTTGTTCGATCACGATATAGCCGCGGAAGATGAGTTCCTCCGCAAAGGCGGCGGCCAACGTATAGAGACCGAAAAGCACCGTGATGCTGCTTTGCTCGCCGCTGATGCCGAGTGCGTATTCGCCGGCGGTCTCTGCAGCCAGCAGCGCGAGTGCTCCGAGCACGGCGACGAGGGTGGCGATGGGGCGAAGCGAAGGCACGGCGCCGGGGAATGCGCGGGGATCGGCCCGGCCCGCGCGGGCGGCGCGGTAGTCGTCGAGCCAGAGTTTCCCGAAATAACCCACGGCGGCGAGCATGACGATGAGGAGCAGCGGTTGGTCCTGGCCCATGAGGCAGACGAAACCGGAATTGCCGCGGGTCAGGCAAGAACTGCGTGAGCTTTTTGTTAGCTTTTCGAGGTTCGCCACATAGCCTGTGCGCCTGATGTCCGGTCAGATTGCACCTTCCTTCTCCCTGTCGAATGATCCCGCCGCTGTATTCCAACGGCTGGGGCCGCAGATGGCTGCGCTCGATCGCTTCATGCGGGACCAGGTCGCGCAATTTGAGCCGGAAATCCGCGACATGGCCGCCTACTGCCTCGAGACCTCGGGCAAGCGGTTGCGGCCGACGCTGGTGTTCATCGCCGGCTGGCAGGGCGAGAACGTCGTGAGCGACCCGTTGGTCCGCGCCGCTGGCGTGGTGGAAATGGTGCATCTGGCGACGCTGGTGCACGACGATATCATGGACCGCGCCGAGCTGCGCCGCAGCCGGAGCACGGCGACGCGCGAGTTCGGGCCCGATGCGGCGGTGCTGATCGGCGACGCGTTGTTTTCCCAAGCCCTGCATGTGGCGGCGCAGTTTCCGACCACGGACGTGTGCCGGATGGTGTCGGAAAGCACGCGCAAGGTGTGCTCGGGCGAGATCATGCAGACGCTGCATCGCCGCGACATGGGAGTGACGATGGCGGATTACTACCGCGTCATCGACCTGAAGACCGCGGAGCTTTTCCGCGTCTCCTGCCACCTCGGCGCGAAGCTCGCGGGTTATCCGGAGGAGTTTGTGCGCGCGGCCAACGATTTTGGCCGGCACCTCGGCATCGCCTACCAGATCTACGACGACTTGGTGGACTTCCTCGGGGAGGAGAAAAACATCGGCAAGACGCTCGGGACGGACCTCGCCAGCGGCAAGCTGACGCTGCCCCTCATGCGTTTGCTCGAGAAACTGCCCGCGGAGGAGCGCGCCGAGATCGTGTCGGCCATGCAGCAGGGGCGGCCGTTGCCCCTCGGCGTCAACGTCGCCCGCATGCGCTCGCTGGGGATCGGCGTAGAAGTGGCTCAAGCGGTCGATGAGGAACTTCAGCGCGCGGCGGACGTCCTTAAGCCTCGCGCCGGACTCGCTCCGGTGCCGCTGTTGTTGCAACTCAGCGATTTGCTGAAGAAGCAACTCGCCGGGCTGTCGGCTTCCGCGTCAGTGCACTAATTCGCCGTTGCCTGCCGGACGGCCCCTGACCACCTTCACCTTGCGATGAATTTCTCGAAGGTCTTCACCAAGATCCTCGTCACCTCTCCTGAGCGCCAGCAGGAGGCGGATACGGATTTTACCATCGTAAAGCGCGTCCAAGCGGGCGAAGTCGCAGCCTTCGACGTGCTCATTCGCAAATACCGGGAGCGCCTGTTCGGTGTGGTTTATAACCTCACCTCCAACCGTGAAGATACGGCTGATTTGGTGCAGGACGCCTTCATCAAGGCCTTCCAGTCGATCAACCGCTTTCAGGGGCAGTCCTCGTTTTTCACCTGGTTGTATAAGATCGCGGTCAACACGACCTTAAGCCACCTGCGCAAGAACCGTCTGCGCACGTTTTTCAGCCTCGAAAAAATCCAGCAAGACGAGCCCTCGTCGGAAATCCTCGCGCAATTGACCGACAAGACCGGCGCCGACCGCGATACCTACCTGCACGAACTTCAGGAAAAATTGAACGAGGCGCTGCAAAAACTGTCTATCAAGCATCGAACCGTCATTACCTTATTCGAGATTGATGGACTCAGCCACGGTGAAATTGCCGACATCATGGAGTGCTCCGAAGGCACGGTTCGCTCGCGACTTCACTACGCTAAGCAATTCCTCCAAGGCGAATTAGGAAAATACCTCCGCTAAATCTCTGCATGTCTCACCCTTCCCAACGTCGCAAAGTCACCGTCGAGGACCTCCTCCAGCTCAAGCGAGCGGAGCGTCCGGATCAGGAATTTTGGTCGAAGTTTGAAGTCGAGCTGCGGCAGAAGCAATTGGCCGCTCTGGTCGAGCGTCGCCCGTGGTGGCAGCAACTGCCCTTGGTGCTCGGCCGCCGCGCCTATCTCCCGTTGGGCGCCACGGCTGTGATGGCGTTCACGCTCGTTTCCGTCCGTTACTATCAACCGGCCTCCTCGTTGGCGGCCGATGCCGAGCACATCGCCGCTCCTTCGGCGGCGGTGGCTGCTGCGCCCGTGGTGCCTCGTCACGACATGGAGCTGCCAGCCGATGTTGCGAGCGGGCAGGGGGCTTCCGCCTTGGCGGTCGATGACCGCACGTCCGTCGCTGCCGTCCAACTTTCCGAGCGCCTGCCTGCGCGGGCGGGCGAGCTCGTCCCGTGGAGCGCCCCGCGAATCGAAGAAACGCCCTCCGCCCGTTCCATCGCGGCCAACCTCGCACGCTTGGAGGAAAACGATCCCGAGCTCGTGAATCGGTTCCTCGCCGGCGGCTTCGGTCAGGTGATCGATGCGGTGCCCGCGGCGACCCACGCCGTCGAAGTCGCGGCGGTCGCTGCGCTCTCGTCCCGCCAGAACCGCCTCCTCGCGCAGATGGGCGAACGCCAATTCGCACCCGATCCCTCCGCCCCCGAAGTCATGCGCGAGCGTCTCTCCCGCCGGCTCGGCGACACCGAGTTGTCCGGTGGCTGGACTCGCGTCGGCCTGAAGGGCGACCGGGTGTCGTTGAAATTCTGAGGGACTTCCTCCGTCGTTCGGACTGGGCCCGCTGTGCGCGGGCCTTTTTCATTTTTGCGCATCGCGTGTCACTGCCTACCGTGGCGGCATGAGAACCGAGCGCGATTCGATGGGCGAGATGGCGGTGCCGGACGATGCGCTCTACGGCGCCTCCACCCAGCGCGCCGTGCTGAATTTCCCGATCAGCGGCCATCCGTTGCCGGCTCCCTTCATCGCGGGCCTCGGTCTGGTGAAGTGGGCCTGCGCCCGCGCCAACGAAGACCTCGGCCTACTCGCGCCCGCCAAGAGCCGGCTCATCCAACAAGTCGCGCTCGAGATCGCCGCCGGCGAGCTCACGGCCCATTTTCCCGTCGACGTCTTCCAGACCGGCTCCGCGACCTCGACGAACATGAACGCGAACGAGGTAATTGCCCGTCGCGCGTTGCAACTGGCCGACACAGGGGCGTCGACTCCGCTGCATCCGAACGACGACGTGAATCTCGGGCAGTCGTCCAACGACGTCATCCCCACGACCCTGCATGTCAGCGTCGCCGCGGAGCTGGATCGGCACCTGATCCCGGCACTCGCCGCGCTTGCAGTCGAGCTCGAGCGAAAGGCCGAGGCCTGGCGCGATATCGTCAAGATCGGCCGCACGCACCTGATGGACGCGACGCCGTTGACGCTGGGGCAGGAATTTTCCGGCTACGCGGCGCAGGTGCGCAAGGCGGGCGAGCGCGCGCAGCGCGCCGTGTCCGTGCTCGGCGAACTCGCCATCGGCGGCACGGCGGTCGGCACCGGTATCAACACGCATCCAGAATTCGGGGCGCGCGTCGCCGGCCTGTTGAGCGAGCGCACCGGGCTCACGTTCCGTGCGGCGGCCAATCACTTCGAGGCCCAGGGCGCGCGCGACGATTGCGTCGAGGTCGCCGGCCAGCTCGCCGCCATCGCCGCCGCTTTGACGAAGATCGCCCACGATGTCCGCTGGCTGGGCTCCGGCCCGCGCGCGGGGTTGGCCGAGCTCCGGTTGCCCGCGACCCAGCCGGGCTCGTCCATCATGCCGGGCAAGGTCAACCCGGTGATGAGCGAGATGCTCGTGCAAGTCTGCCTCTACGTGCAGGGGCTCACGCAAACCGTGCAACTGGCCGGGCGCGACGGGCACTTCGAGTTGAACGTCACGCTGCCGCTCATGGCGCATTGTCTTCACGAATCAATCCACTGTCTCAGCCGGGCGGTGCGCGTTTTCACGGAGCGTTGCGTGACCGGACTCGAGGCCGATGCGGAACGCTGCCGTGAACAGGTCGAGCGTTCGCTCATGCTCGTCACGGCGCTCAATCCGCTCATCGGTTACGATGCCGCGGCGGCCGTGGCAAAGGAAGCTCACGCCACGGGCCGCACTCTCCGCGCGATCGTGCTGGAGCGCCGGCTGCTCGACGCCGCCACGCTCGACGCGGCGCTCGATCCGCGCGCGATGACGCGTCCGGGCGCCCGCGCACCGGGCGCGAGTGCGGGCTGATGCACTTCGCGCGGGACCGCGCGACGCGGCACGCCGGTCGTGCGTTGCCGCTTTCCCTTCACGTTCGACGGACTGCCTCCTTTCCCATGCGACTCCATCAAACCACGCTCACGCTGCGCACCGCCGGCCAGGGCACCTACGAATTCACGGCCGAGATCGAGCGCGAGCTCGCACGCAGCGGGCTGCGCCAAGGCGTCGTGACGGTGTTCTGCCGCCACACCAGCGCGAGCCTCGTCATCATGGAAAACGCGGACGACTCCGCGCGGCGCGACCTTGAGGCCTGGCTGCAGCGACTCGTGCCGGAGGACGATCCTCACTTCGAGCACACGCTCGAAGGTCCGGACGACATGCCGAGTCACATCAAGATGGCTTTGACGCGGACGAGCGAGCAGGTGCCGTTCGCCGAAGGGCGGTTGTTGTTGGGCACGTGGCAGGGCGTGTTTCTGTGGGAGCACCGGCGCGCCGGGCACACACGGAGCATTGTGCTCACGTTCACCGGCGTCTAGAGGTGTGGCATGCGTCACCTGTGGATCGGATTACTCGCCGGAACGACGGCGCTGGCTTTGGGTTTGCGCGCCGCCGAGCCGGCGCCCGGTGGAGAGCGCGGACGCACCCGGCTCGTCACGGTGCAGGCGGATGGGCGCATCGCCTACCAACCTTACACCGCGCGGGGCGATGTGCTGCCGGACTTCTCGCATTGCGGCTATCGGGGCGGCGGCGTTGAGCTGCCCGCTGTGCCGGTGCGCGAGGAACTCTCTCCGGTGCCTGACGCAGGCGATGACACGGCTCGCATCCAAGCTGCGCTCGATCGCGTCGGTGCGTTGCCGCCTGACGCGGCCGGCTGGCGCGGCGCAGTGTTGCTGCGGACGGGCGTCTATCGGCTCGCCGGGCAGTTGCACGTGCGGCACAGCGGCGTCGTGTTGCGCGGCGCCGGCATGGGGCCGGAGGGCACGACCTTGGTCTCCACAACCCGCCAGCGCGAACCGCTCATCGTGATCGGCGGCGCGCGCGGACCGCAGGAGTCCGCGGCGGCGCAGACGGAGATCGCGGACGATTATGTGCCGGTGGGAGCGACGAGTTTCCGCGTGCGTGACGCCGCCGGGTTTGCTCCCGGGCAAACGGTCTTTGTGGTGCGGCGCGGCAACGCGGCGTGGATCCGCGCGATCGGCATGGATCGCATCCCGCAGCGGCCGCAAGGGCCGGAGTCGCAGCAGTGGAAACCGTTCGATCTCAAATTCGACCGCGTGATCACTGCCGTGGAGGGCAACCTCGTGACGATTGATGCGCCCATCGCCTGCGCGGTCGAGCGGCCTTGGGGCGGCGGGGCGCTGGTGCGCTACGACGATCCGGAACGGATCGAGCATTGCGGGGTGGAGGACTTGCAGGCGGTTTCGGTGGTCGACTTGGAAAAACGGGCGAAGCAAGGCGGGGAGACGATCTTGGTGGACGAAGACCATGCAACGCATCTGGTGAGTTTCGGTGCGGTGAAAAACGCCTGGGCGCGCCGGCTCGCGACGAAGCAGTTCTATCACGGGCCGGCGATGATTCAGCGGGAGGCGAAATGGATCACCGTGGAGGGATGCGTGTCGCTCGAGCCCGTCTCGACCATTCAAGGCCAGCGACGCTATGCGTATCACATTGAGGGCCAGCTCGCGCTGGTGCGCGATTGCCAAGCAGATCGCTCGCGGCACGCGTTCGTCTTCGGTTCGCGTGTGCCCGGGCCCAACGTGTTCCTCGATTGCCGGTCCACGCGCGATTACTCGAGCAGCGAGCCGCATCACCGCTGGTCGGTGGGTGGGCTCTACGACAACGTCAATGCCCGCATCGCGATTCAAGACCGGCTGTGGATGGGCAGCGGGCACGGGTGGTCGGGTGCGAACTACGTAGCGTGGAACTGCCGCGGCTCGCTCATCGTGCAAAAACCGCCGACGGCGCAAAATTTCGCGATCGGCTTCGTCGGGCAACGCGGCAAGGAGGCGTTCCCGGGTCGCCAGCCGGGCTGGTGGGAAAGCGAGGGAGCTTTCGTGACGCCGCGCAGCCTCTACGAAGCGCAACTCGCGGCGCGCTTGCAAAAAACGGAGTAACCCGCGCGCCGGCACACGCGGCCGGCGGGTGGAGCCGCGGCTTGACGGCACGCTGACTGAGCGGTTTGCTGTCCGTGGATGTCACTTACGGAGATTGTCTGATTGGCCCCTGGCCGAGCACCGGCCGCATTTCGCGGCGGGGCTTTTCTTTTTTCCCGGCAGCCTGCATGCAGCGAGGCGGTGCCGGTCCGGTCAGGGCGATGCGGCCCGCGTGATGCGCGGGATTTTCCTCACCAGCCAATCCAGCCGGGATTCTTCATCCCATGTCAGACTCTTTCAGTTCGTCTCCGCCGCGCGCCCGTCGGGCGGATAAATTATCCTATCTCAAATGCCGGCATTGCGGCGGCGAGTTCTCGCTCGACGCGCCCGGCACGCGGCATCGCAACCACTGTCCGTGGTGCCTGTGGAGCGTGCATCTCGACGACACGCCGGGCGATCGCGCGGCCGATTGCGGTGGAGGCATGGAGCCGATCGCCATTCATGCGGCGTCAGACGGCGAGTGGCTGCTCGTGCACCAGTGCAAGACGTGCTTCGCCGTCCATGTGAACCGGATCGCCGGCGACGACAGTGAGCGCGAGTTGCTCTCGCTCGCGCTGCGTCCGATCCGGAACACGCCGTTCCCGGTTTGACGGACCGGCCGTGGGCGGCGTGGCGCCGCTCACGGCCACGGTCACGGCTCAATGCGGCGCACAGATGCCGCAGTTCTGGACGAAGAAGTCGTTGCCCTTGTCGTCGACGAGGATGAACGCGGGGAAGTCCTGCACCTCGATCTTCCACACGGCTTCCATACCGAGCTCGGGATACTCGTGCACCTCGACCTTCTTGATCGAGTCCTGCGCGAGGATCGCCGCCGGGCCGCCGATGCTGCCGAGGTAGAAGCCGCCGTATTTCTTGCAGGCATCGGTGACCTGCTTCGAGCGGTTGCCCTTCGCGAGCATCACCATCGAGCCACCGAGCGACTGAAAAAGATCGACGTAGCTGTCCATGCGGCCGGCCGTGGTCGGGCCAAACGAGCCGGAGGCGTAACCGGCGGGCGTCTTCGCGGGGCCCGCGTAGTAAACCGGGTGATCCTTGAAATACTGCGGCAAGCCCTGGCCGGCATCGACGCGCTCCTTGAGCTTCGCGTGCGCGATGTCGCGCGCGACGATCATCGGGCCGTTGAGCAACACGCGTGTCGTGACCGGGAGCTTCGAGAGTTCGGCACGGATTTTTTCCATCGGCTGGTTCAGGTCGATGCGCACGGCGCTGTCGTCTTTGAACGTCCGCATCTCGGCCGGAATGTAGCGGCCGGGGTTCGTCTCCATCTGCTCGAGGAAGACGCCGTCCTTCGTGATCTTCGCCTTGATGTTGCGGTCGGCGCTGCACGAGACGCCCATGCCCACGGGGCAGCTCGCGCCGTGGCGCGGCAGGCGTATGATGCGAACATCGAGGGCGAAATACTTGCCGCCGAACTGCGCGCCCACGCCGCTTTGTTGCGCGAGCTTGAGGACCTTGGCCTCCATCTCGAGATCGCGGAAGGCGCGGCCGTGCGCGTCGCCGGTGGTCGGGAGCGTGTCGTAGTATTTCGTCGAGGCGAGTTTGACCGTCTTCAGGCAGGTCTCGGCGCTGGTGCCGCCGATAACGAACACGAGGTGATACGGCGGGCACGCGGCGGTGCCGAGCAGCTGCATCTTCTCGACGATGAATTTCTCGAGGCTCTTCGGGTTGAGCAGCGCCTTGGTCTCTTGGAAGAGGAAGGTCTTGTTCGCGGAGCCGCCGCCCTTCGCGACGAAGAGCAGTTCGTATTTCGAGCCTTCGGTGGCGTAGAGGTCGATCTGCGCGGGGAGGTTCGTGCCGGTGTTGACCTCCTTGAACATGTCGAGCGCCGCGGTCTGCGAGTAGCGGAGGTTCTCCTTCGTGTAGCACTCGTAGATGCCGCGCGAGAGCCACTCGGCGTCGTTGGCGCCGGTCCAGACTTGCTGGCCCTTCTTGCCGAAGACGATGGCGGTGCCCGTGTCCTGACACATCGGGAGGATACCGCCGGCGGCGATCTCGGCGTTTTTGAGGAGCGTCAGCGCGACGTAGCGGTCGTTGTTCGACGCCTCCGGATCCTGGAGAATCGCGGCGACCTGCTCGACGTGCTTGGGACGGAGAAAGAAGTTGGCGTCGTGCAACGCTTCGCGGGCGACGTAGGCCAGCGTTTCGGGCGCGATCTTGAGGATTTCCTTTCCTTCGAAGGTGGCGGTCGAGACGCCTTCCTTGGTGAGCAGGCGGTAGGCGGTGTCGTCGGCGCCGTGGGCGAAGGTATCTTGGTAGACAAACGGAGGCGTAGCCATGGGCCTTACCCTGACCAACCGCGGGGCCGAAAACAAGGCGCGGTCCTACTTAGCGGCGCACCTATAACCGCGGCGCGTTATGACGACAGAGAAACTACACGGCGCAGGCACGAGGCCCGGTAGGATCAGGCTCGGCGAATCGGCCCGAGTGGGGCGTCAGAGCATCTTCAGCTTCGGCAGGTCTTGCACGTCGATATAGCCCGCCGGGCGGCCATCGGCGTCGAGCGCGAAGAGGTCGGAGATCTTGAACTGCTGGAAAATCTTCAACGCCTCCACGGCGAGCGCGCCGACGCGCACGCTCTTGCCGCCGCGGGTCATGAACTGCGCGACGGGGTGCTGCAGGAAATCGCGCCCGCCGTTCAGCGCCGCGCGCCGGAAATCGCCGTCGGTGAAGATGCCGGTAATCCGGCCGGCCGGGTCGACCAGCGCCACGGCGCCGGCCTTGGCCTTGGTCATCGCAAAGATTGCCGCCTGCACGGTCGTATCCGCCTCGGGCAGGATCGGGCAGGCCTCGCCGGTGCGCATGATGTCCTCGACGCGCAGCAGCAACGTCATCCCGAGCGTGCCGGCGGGATGGTATTTGGCGAAATCCTCCCGCGTGAGCCCGCGGCTCTCGAGCAGCACCATCGCGACCGCATCGCCGAGCGCGAGCGCCGCCGTGGTGCTTGCGGTGGGGGCGAGTTCGAGCGGGCAGGCCTCGCGCGGGGCGCGGTAGATCAGTCGGTGGTCGGCGCCGCGGGCGAGTTCACTGGCGGGCGAGCCGGTGAGTGCGACCGTCGTCAGGCCGAATTTCCCGAGCAGGGGGAGCAGTTTCAGCATCTCCTCGCTCGCTCCGCTGTTGCTCAGCAGGATCGCGAGGTCGCCGCTGGCGCACAGGCCGAGGTCGCCGTGGAGCGCATTGGTGGGGTCGAGGAAGGTCGAGGGCACGCCGGTGCTATTGAACGTGCCGGTGAGCTTCTGGGCGATGTGGGCGGACTTGCCGACGCCGGTGAAAATCACCTTCTTGCCCGCCGCGAGCGCCGACTCGAAGGCGCGCACCACGGCCACGAAGTCGCCGTTGAGCACGCCGGCTGTGGCTTCAAGCGCTTCGCGTTCGATGGCGAGGCAATTGCGGGCGCGGGCAAGAATCGTGTCGGCGTCGAGTGGCATCTAGCTTGATTGGCGGAGAGGGGAGCGCAAACCTACCGGACACGATACGTCGTTCAACCTGAATTCAACGTGCACCCGCCCGCGCGCTTCCTCCGCCACTGTCTCGCCTTGCTCGGCGTGGCCTTGCTGTTGGCGGGCACCGGCTGCACGGACGATGCGCGCCAATCCTACGCCACCGAGACGGACGAGCCGTATTACCGTCAAGGCGAGCAGATGAAGCGCGCGAGCCGCCACCAGGAGGCGCTCTCCGCCTATCTGAAGGTGATCGAAAAACGTGGCGACGACGCACCCGAGTCGCACCTCGAGGCGGGACTCATCTACTTGCATCACATCCGCGATCCGATCGCGGCGATCTACCATTTCCGGAAGTTTCTCGCGCTGCGTCCCAACAGCGCGCAGGCCGCGCTCGTGCGCCAGCGCATCGATGCCGCCATGCGAGACTTTGCGCGCACCTTGCCCGCCCAGCCGGTCGAGTCGCAGTTGCAGCGCGTCGATCTCATGGCCGCGCTCGATAAGGCGAAGCTCGAGAACGATCTCCTCAAGCGCCAGCTCGCCGAATACCAAGCGGGCCGCGAACCCGCTGCGACCACCGAGGAAGGCGAGGTTGGCTCCTCCACCGCGCAGTCCGCCCCGAGCGCGTCAGGTGCGGGCAACTTCGCGTTGAATCTTGATGCGTTGCCGACCGTGCGCACCCGCCCGCAGCAAACGACCCGTCCTCCAGCGCCCACGTCGGCCGCTGCTACGCCGCAGACGCGCCCTGCGCCGACGAATCAGCAGACCGCACGCCAGCAGGACGCCCGCCCCGCCGCCCGCCGTCACACGGTCCGCCCCGGCGACACCCTTTCGAAGCTCTCCCAGCAGTATTACGGCAACCGTTCGCGCTGGCGGGAGATTTTTCAGGCCAACCGCAACGTCATGCGCAACGAGTCCGACCTGAAGGTCGGTGTCGAGCTGGTCATCCCCTGAGCCGCGCAGCAGCGCGAGCCGTCAATCCGCGGCGACCGGCAGCGGCAACGGACGCCCCGGGGCCGACGCGTGCGGAGCAGCCGCCCTCAGGCGCGCGGCAAACAGGATTGCGAGCGCGAACGCCGCCACCGACGCATAACCCGCGTGCCGATAACCGAGCAGTCGTCCGCTCACCGGGTCGGCGGTCACGAGCAGGCCCGCCACCATGTTGGCGCCGGCGCTGGCGGCTTGTTGCACGGCGGAGTTCACGCTCATGAATCCGCCGCGGTAGCGGGCCTCGACGGAATTGGTGATGAGCGCCATCGCGGGTGGGAAGCGTCCCGACATGCCGATCATGAAGAACGTCGTCGCAAACAGCGCGGCCCACACCGGCACCGCCGGCAAGTGAGTCAGCGCGAGCACGGCCACGCTGGCCACGCCGGAAATCACCATGAAGAGGTGCAGTTTCTCATGCCGGTCCGCCAGCCGGCCGAACCAAGGCATCGTGAAGAATGTGAACGCCCCGCCCGCGAGGTAGATCAACGGCAGCTGGGCCTCCGACAAGCCGACGTTGGCCACCATCGAGGGCGCCATGAACGGGATGATGCAGCCGCCGCCGAACACCAGCACCCCCGAGAGCAGGAAACAGCGTCCGTGCACAGGATGCGTGAGGATCGCGCGCATCTGCTGCCACGCACCGTGGGTCGTCGGGTGCGGCGGCAACGCGGGCAGTGCCTTCCACGCGATCGCGCCGATGATGAGGCTCAGGCCGACTAGCAGGTAGAACGGCGCATGCCATTCGAACCATCCCGCGAGCGCGAGTCCGGTCGGCACGCCCAGCACCGACGCGATGGGAAACGCGGTCATCACCACGCCCATCGCCGTCCCGCGACGCTCGGGTGGCACGACATCGCCCACGGCCGCGGTCACGACCGAGCCCGCCATGCCGCCGAAGGCGCCCGCGGCCAGCCGTGCGATGAGCAGCAACGCGTAGGTGTCGGCCAGCGCGCAGGCCAGCGTCGCGAGCGTGAAGCCGCCGTAGAGAAAGAGCAGCGCCCGGCGCCGGTCGAAGCGATCAATGACGAATCCGCCGAGCAACCCGGTCGCGGCCGCCGCCAGACTGTATGCAGCGACGAGATGACTGAACTCCGCCGGCCCGATCGCGAACATCCGCATAAGGTGCGACCCCAGCGGCATCAGGATCATGAAGTCCATGATGTGGGTGAACTGCACCGCTGCCAGGACGAAGAGCAGCAGACGTTCGTTGATGCGCGGTGCGGCGGACATGGAGCGGACAAGGTTCACAACTCCGCGTCCGGCGCAACCCGGCGTCGGCGGCGTTCCGTGGGCCGAAAGGGTGGGGTGGTCGCGGTCGGCGCCTGCATCGGTCCCACCACGGCGTGCGCCGCCGCGACGAAGAGCTCCGTGCCGCGCGTGGCGTGGCGGCGATAGTGGCTGACGAGGGCGATCTCGCGCACGGGGCTCGCGCCGCTGAATTTGCGGTAAACGAGTCCCGCCGGGTCGTTGGGGCTGCGGGCGCTGCGCGGCAGGATGCTGATGCCGAGGCCCAGCGCCGTGAGCGTCTTCAGCGTCGCCAACTGCGCGCAGCGATGGACGATGCGCGGCTCGAAATCGTAGTCGCCTGTGATCCGGCGCACTTGGGCGGCGAGCGAGGAGGCATCGCCGAGCGAGATGAAGTTTTCCTCCCGCAGGTCGGGGAACGTGACTTGCTCCGCGGTGGCGAGCGGGTGAGTGGCGCTCAGCGCGAGCAGCAGCGGCTCGGAAAAAAGCGGCTCGGCCACGATGCGCGGCTCATTCAGCGGCAGGGAGACGATGCCGACGTCGATCTCGCCCTCCAGCACCGCATGGAGGATCTGGGGCCGGAAATTCTCCGCGGTGTTCAGGTTCAACCGGATCTCGTTGGCCCGGCAGTGCGCCACCACGGCCGGGAAGAAGAAGTGCGCGACCGTGGGAATCGCGCCGACCGCCACCGGATAACCGCGCGAAGGATCCTCCTTCAGCAGCCGCAAGGCGTTGTCGGCCTCGCTGAGAATCCGGTAAGCGTGCTCCAGCAGCACCTTGCCGGCGTCCGTCAGCGCCACGCTGCGCCCGAGGCGGTGAAAGAGGGCCTGCCCGACCTCGGTTTCTAAGTTAATTATCTGTTGGCTAAGAGATGGTTGTGAGACGAAGCACCGCGCCGCTGCCTTGGTGAAATTGGCCGTCTCGGCGACGGCGACGAAGTAGCGGAGTTGGTATATCTCCATAGGATTTTCAGATGCTATGGATAGAATCTAAGTATTTCTCCTATTGCAAGACATCGGGTAATCTCTCCGCAGCAACCAACCACGCCATGAACAAACAAATCATCCTTCAGTCCTTCGGTCTCGCGGCGCTCTTCGCTCTCGTCCTCACCGCGACCATGGAAATGAACATCAATCTCCCGCTCGTGGGTGTCGCGGTGGCCTTCGTTGGAGCCGGCCTGCTCTGGGCCCTCGCCGCGACCGAGCCGAGCAAGAGCAACAGCTGATTTTAGTCGAAAGCAATGTGTGCATGAGGCCCGGGTTAGGGGTAACCCGGGCCTCTTCTTTTTCCGGGAGCGTTGGCTCCGGATAATCCGGCCGGGCCGCGTCCCAGCCGAGGCGGCAGGTGGCGATTGCGGGAAAGCGCGGGGGCGATAGACAAAAGCGTGTCCGCATGACGCTTTTCAGGAAACGCCCGCATCCGACGCCCATGGAGGCCGCCCGTGAAAACCCATCCTGGAAAACCTGGTTCGAGACATACGGACCCAAGCTGCTGCTGTGTGCGCGGCAGTGGACCCGTTCGCTCGCCGATGCGGAGGATGTGGTGCAGGAAGCCTTCGTGCGCTACTGGCGGCACCAACGGCAGCTGCCCGGCGATCCGCAAGCGCTGCTCATCACGTCCGTGCGCCGGGCGGCGCTTGATCTCGCGCGGCGTGAGACCCGTCGCGCCGTGCGCGAGGAGAAATCCGACGGCGGGTTGGAGGAGCGCGAGGCGCTCTTCGATCCCCTGCCGGGCGATGGCGACGAACGCCGGTTGGAAATCGAGGCGGCTCTGCACGGCTTGCCGCCCGAGCAGCGGGAAGTCCTCGTGCTCAAGATCTGGCAGGAGCTCACCTTTGAACAGATTGGCGAGACGCTCGGCATCTCGCCCAACACCGTCGCCTCGCGCTACCGCTACGCGCTCGCGGCCCTCCGCAAGGAATTGAAACCGCTCAGTTATGGATGAATCCCTCCAACAACTGGAAAACGAGCTGAAGGCGCTGCGCCCGCGCCGGCCTTCCACGCTGTTGCACGCGCGGGTTGAGCATGCGCTCACGTCCGATGCCGCCGTGGTGCCCGCTGCGCCGGTTGTTCCCGCGCCTGCTCCGCGCTACACCAGCGCGACCACACTGCGCTCGTGGAAATGGTTCAGCTGGCAGATGGCCGCGGCGGCCGCCGTGGCGCTCGTGGTTTCACTCGGCGTTTGGCGCTACGGCGCCCGGTCCGCATCCGACGGCTCCGTCGCTCCGCTCGCGGCCGTTGCGCAGCCGGAGACGTCTGCCTCCACCGCGCCGGATATTTCTGCCACCGCGCCGTCCGCGGAGCGTCTGCTGGTCGCGGCCACGCCGACTTCCTCGGGTGCATTCCGTCCGGTCAAGGCCGCCAATGTCCTCTACGATTTGCGCGACGAAGGCCCGGTGCTGCTCGAAGACAACAGCGCCGGACGCCGCGTCCGGGCGCGCTATGTCGATACCTACACGTGGAAAAATCCCGCGACGAACGCCTCCCTCAAATGGAGCGTGCCGCGCGACGAGGTCCGCGTGCTGCCGGCGAATTACCACTGAGTTTCCTCTCCGTCTCCCGGTGTGCAGCGGTCGCTGATCCGCGCCTGCTGACGCATCGCCACTCCCAAATAAATCACCATGAAAAACTCCCTCCGTCATTTACTTCCTCTCGCCGCCGCCAGCGCGCTGTGCGTCTCGGCGTTCGCCGCCGAGCCTGTCCGCACTCAAGTGCGCGTTGTGCGGGTCGCCGATGCTCCGCCCGGCGAACCCGCCGAGGCCGCGCCGAAAGCTCCGCGCGAGAAAGTCGCCTTTCTCGGTGTCGAGACCGCGCCCGTGCCGCCGCCGCTGGCCGCCCACCTCGGACTCGCCCGCGACATGGGCCTCGTCGTTGCCCGCGTGGCGCCCGACAGCCCGTCCACCGGCGTGCTGCAGGAGCACGATGTGCTCACGAAGTTCGCCGATCAACTGCTGGTCGATTCGCGCCAGCTCAGCGTGCTCGTGCGGGCGAAGAAACCCGACGACGAGGTGTCGCTCACGCTCGTGCGCGCCGGCAAGGAGATGGTCGTGAAAGCCAAGCTCGGCGAGCGCGAGCTCCCGCGCGGCTTTGGTCTCCGACCGATGGAAGGCGGCAACGGCTTCCAATTCGAGTTCGGCGACAAGATCGACATCGAGCGCTTGCGCGAACTGCCCGGCATCGCCCGCGAGGAGTTGCAGGACGTCATCCGCGTCCTCGGCAACGAGCGTCCGCACTGGTTCGCCGGCCCGCGCGTGCACGTGCTGCGCCGCGAGGGCCGCGGCGGCTCCACCGTCCTGAATCTCGCGGAGGGCAATTTCGTGTTCTCCGACCCCGAGGGTTCTGTCGAAGTCAACGCCAGCAATGGCAAACGCCAGATCACCGTGAAGGATGCCTCGGGCAAGGTGGTGTTCGACGGCCCGATCGACACCGACGAGCAGCGCGCGAAACTGCCGCCGGAGGTGAAATCCCGCCTGCAGAAGCTCGAGGGCAGCACGATCGAGTTCGAGGCTTCCGAGGAGATGCAGCAGGAGGGCGCCAAGCTATCACCGCCGACGAAGACCAAGGTTCGTCGCGAACTCGACGTCCGCGAGCGTGCTCCGCGCCGGGTTGCGACTCCGCCACTCTGAGCGTGGCTCGCTGAAAACAATTGCGGCGCGACCTTCAGGGTCGCGCCGATTGTGTTGCCTGACCGAGGCCGTCCGCCAGCGCGGGCGGCCTCGTTGATTTTCAGCCGATCACATCGGCGGCGGCGCTTCGACGCCGGGAGGAAGCGGGCGCTTGAGGAAGGCGGCGATCACCAGCGACATCAGGATGCCGGCGATGCACACGCCGATGAAGGCGGATACGGCTGAAACCGTCGGGCCCATCATCATGCGCGTCATGGCTTCGGCCTGCTCGATTTGCGCGTCGCCCAAGCCGGCCTTCGCCCACTCGCCGCGCAGGAACTCGAGCTGGTAGTCCGCGAAGTTCGTGTTGATGAACTTGAGATGGATGAACGTGTAGACGGCGGAAGCTGCACCCGAGATCACCGAGATCAGGGCGCCGGCGCCGACGCCTTGGCCGTAGGTGAGCGCTTGGTGCGGCTTCTCCGCGCGCACGGCCCTCACGCCGAGCCAGAGGACGATGAACATGATGGGGAAGCTGAGCCACTGGAGGTATTGTCCCGTGGCGATCTTCTCCGTCTGGAAGCCGCCGAAATACATCAGGAGGCTGAACACCGCCATGATGCCCGACAGCGTGAGTGCGTAGGTGGTTTTTGTGCCCATGCCGGCAACTTGCCACGTTGGACCCGCGGGCTCAATCACCGTCACATGGACGGCTCGCGACCGGGATGGACGGCTCTGTCCGCCCGGCCGTGCTCCGTGCATCGTGGCGCGAAGCGGGAGCGGCCGATCTTCGGCCGAGTATGGCAGGCCTTGGCTCAGCGGTTGTCGCCGTCGAGCACGCGGCCGAGGCCGCCGAGGATCGAGCCTTCCTCGCGTCCACCGCGGCCAGTTTGCGGCGCCGCGGCGACGATGCGCTGGGCGAGACGCGAGAACGGCAGCGATTGCAGCCACACCTTGCCCGGACCGCGCAGGCGCGCGAAGAACAGGCCTTCGCCGCCGAAGAGCGCCGTCTTGATGCCGCCGACGAACTCGATGTCGTAGTCCACGCCCGGTTGCAGCGCGACGAGACAGCCTGTGTCGACGCGCAGCGTCTCGCCCGAGGCCAACGTGCGCTCGTGGAGCGTGCCGCTGGCATGCACGAAGGCGAGCCCGTCGCCGCGCAGACGCTGCATGATGAAGCCTTCGCCGCCGAAGAGGCCCGCGCCGAGTCGCTTTTGGAAAGCGATGCCGACGCTCACGCCCTTCGCTGCGCAGAGGAACGAGTCCTTCTGCGCGATGAGTTCGCCGCCCATCTCGCCTAGGTGCATCGGGAGGATCTTGCCCGGATACGGCGCGCCGAATGCCAGGCGTCGCCGTTGCATCGTGCGGTTGCCGTAGAGAGTCATGAAGAGTGACTCACCCGTGAGGATGCGCGTGCCGGCGCCGAGCAGCGAACCGAGCAGGCCGCGGTTTTGCTGCGAGCCGTCGCCGAAGATCGTCTCCATCTCGATGCCGTCATCCATGAACATCATCGCGCCGGCCTCGGCGACGACCGCTTCGTTGGGGTCCAAGGTGATCTCGACGAACTGCATGTCGTCTCCGTGGATGTGATAATCGATGAGGTGCATGGGATTCATGGCGGGAAGAACCCGCAGTCTGCCACGAAAGTCGCGTCCGCGCCCATTGAATTTCCGCGGGCGATTGCAATGGCCGGCCGCTTTCGGGATCGCGCGCGAGCGCAGTTTTTTCACAACCGTTGCATTATCGCATTTACAAAGCCCCCAAGCGGATACATGGGTTGTTCACAACTTATCCACGACGAAATGGAATCCGCCATAAGTGGGGTTTTCAGGCCGGGGTTCGCAGGCTCCGGGGTTCGGGTAAAAACTTACGTTCTCGATACGAACGTTCTGCTGCACGACCCGCAGTCGATCTTCAAGTTCGAGGAGAACAACCTCGCCATCCCCGTCGAGGTGCTCGAAGAGCTCGACGCGATCAAGAGCGAGCAATCCACGGAGCGCGGCCGCAACGCCCGCCGCGTGCACCGCATCCTGCAGGAGCTGTTGCCCGACTCCCGCTCGTTGCACGAAGGCGTGAAGCTGCCCAACGGCGGCACGCTCTCCATCATCATCAACCGCTACCTCGTCGAGAACAACTGGTCCACGCCGGCGATGCAGCGCCTGCGCGCGGTCGTCTCGGATTTTACGAAGAAGGACAACCGCATCATCGCCGCGGCGCTCTTTGTGCAGGAGACGAATCCGCCGCCGACCATTCTCGTCACGAAGGACGTCAACGTGCAGCTCAAGGCCCGCGCCGTCGGGCTCGAGGCCGAGGACTACCTCAACGACAAGGTGCCCGAGGCGCCCGAGACGGATTCCTACCAGACGCTCACGCTCGACATGTATGAGATGCAGCGCTTCTGCTCCGAGGGTGAGTTCGTGCTCCCCGACGACCTCGCGCCCAAGCTCTACCTCAACGAATATGTGCTGCTCATGACGCACGAGGGCAAGACCATGCCCGGCCGCTATTACGGCCGCGGTATCGTGCGCCGCTTGCGTTTCCCGGAATTCGTCAAGGCACCCGGCGGCATTCCCATCCGCCCGCGCAACCTCGAACAGCAGTTCTTCATGGATGCGCTGATGGACGACTCCATCTCGCTCATCACCTGCTTCGGCAAGGCCGGCACCGGCAAGACGCTCCTCTCCACCGGCTGCGCGCTCCACCAGATCGTCGACGCCGAGAACTCCCGCTACGACGGTCTCTCAATCTCCCGCCCCGTCATCGCGCTCGGCAAGGACATCGGCTTCCTCCCTGGCTCGCTCGAGGAGAAGATGAAACCCTGGCTCCAGCCTTACCACGATGCGCTCGAGGTGCTCATGCCCTCGAAGCCGCCGAAGGAGCCGCAGTTCGCATCGAAGAAGGTCGGCAAGAAAAAGAAGAAGCACGACGACGCGCTCGCGAGCATGACCTCGCCGCAGCCTTTCCACGCCAGCAGCGGCAACGGCAACGGCGTCCCGCCCATGAAGCCTTACGAGCGGCTCATCCGCAGCGGGCTCGTGGAGATCGAGGCGCTCTGCTTCATCCGCGGCCGCTCGATTGCCCGGCGTTTCTTCATCCTCGACGAGGCGCAGCAACTCACGCCGCACGAGGTGAAGACCGTCATCACCCGCATTTCCGAGGGTTCGAAGATCGTCCTCATCGGCGACCCCGCGCAGATCGACAACCCCTACGTCGACGCGCGCAGCAACGGCCTCGTCTTCTGCCACAATCGCATGAAGGGCCAGTCGCTGCATGCCCACGTGAAGCTCTCGAAGGGCGAGCGCTCCCGCCTCGCCGAGCTCGCCGCCGATCTGCTCTGAGCCGCCCCGGCCTCCACCGCCTTCCGTAGGCAGCGAGCTTGCTCGCGCCGTTCTTCGCGTCAGTTGGACCGCGCGTCTCCTTCTGCTCGCTGAACGCGCGCTCTCTTCCCGCCTCGCGGCCGGGTTTCGTGCCTCCCGCCAATCCCCGCCTTGCTTCCGGCCGGCGTGTCATAAAATATGACGCCATGTCCAATCTCTCCCCTGAAGAAGCCGCGCGCCTGCACCCTGAAACCCTGACGCTCAGCCACGGGTTCGATCCGTTCCTCAGCGAGGGCGCGGTGAAGCCGCCGATGTTCCTCACCTCGACCTTCGCGTTCCGGAAATCCGAGGACGGCAAACGTTTCTTCGCGTGGATGCGCGGCGAGGGCGGCGCGCCGACGGGCAAGCATCAGGCCGGCCTGATCTATTCGCGGTTCAACAACCCCAATCTCGAGATTTTCGAGGACCGCATGGCGATGTGGGAAGGCATGAAGGGCGCCTGCAGCTTCTCCAGCGGCATGGCCGCGATCAGCACCGCCATCCTCGCCACCCACGCGCCGGGCGACGAGATGATCGTCTGTGCTCCGCTCTACGGCGGCACCGAGACCTTCATGCGCGGCTTTCTGGCGAAGTTCGGCATCAAGTGCCACTTCATCAACGCCGGCGTCGGTGCACCCGAGGCGGCCCGCTCGCTCCTCTCGCCGGTCACGCGCTCCATCTTCATCGAGAGCCCGGCCAACCCCAACAACCGGCTCACCGACATCGGCGCGATGAAGCAATTGGCCGCCGCCCATGCGCGGCGCGACGGCGGCAGCGTGCTCATCATGGTCGACAACACCATGGCGGGCCCCGTCTTCTCCAAGCCGGCCAAGTGCGGCGCGGATGTCGTGCTCTACTCGGCCACCAAGTTCATCGGCGGCCACTCCGACATCGTCGGCGGTGTCGCGCTCGCCGACGACATCAAGCTGCTCAAAGCCATCAACGGTCTCCGCAACAGCCTCGGCGGCATGCCCAATCCGCACACGGCCTGGCTGCTGACGCGCTCGCTCGAGACGCTCAAGATCCGCGCCGAGACGGCCGCGCAAAACGCGCAACGTTGTGCCGAGTTTCTCGCCGCGCATCCGAAGGTCCGCGCCGTGGGCTTCCTCGGTTTGCTCAAGGCCGGCGACCCCGACTTCGAGATCTACCGCAAGCAGCACTCCGGCCCCGGCTCGCTCATCTCCGTGAACATTCGCGGCGGCGAACAAGAATCCTTCGCGTTCCTCGATCACCTCAAGATCATCAAGCTGGCCGTCTCGCTCGGCTCCACCGAGTCGCTCGCCCAGCACCCGGCGGCCATGACGCACTCCGGCCTCACGGCGGAGGCGAAGCGCGCTTGCGGCGTCACCGACGATCTCGTCCGCATCTCCATCGGCATCGAGAACGCCGCCGACCTCCTCTGGGACCTCGGTCAGGCGCTCGAACACGTCTGAGCCGGCCTTGTCTCCGTCGTCTGCGCGGGTCCGGCTTTCCTGTCGGCGCCCGCGCGACACTTAAGGTTCCACGAACACGGGCAGCCCGACCCACGCGACGGCGAGCAGCGTGCGCGCATCCCAGTTGGCGAGGCGGAAGCATCCGTGCGATTCCGTGCGGCCGACCTTCTCCGGCTCGGGCGTGCCATGGATCCCGTAGCCGGGCACGTCGAGCCCGAGCCAGGCCACGCCCACGGGATTGTTCGGTCCGGGCGGCAGGATCAGCCGGCGCCCGAGCGTTTGACCTTCGGCCGACTCGGGAAAGACCGCCGGATCGAACGTGTAATTCGGGTCCGGAATCACCACGGTCACGTGCAACTCGCCCACGGGGCGCTTGTCGACTGCCCGCGCAATGCTCACGGGAAAATGGGCGATGAGGCGTCCCTCGGCGTCGTTCACCTGTAGCACGCGGTCGGCAAGCTTCACGTGCAGCTGCGCGGCGGTGCCGGCCAGTTGCACGGGGCCGACCGCCGGCACTTGGATCGTCATGCCGGGCAACGGCTGCTCCCAGTCCATCGCCGGGTTGAGCCGGCGCAGCAGTTTCGGATTGGCGCGATAGCGCTCCGCGGCGAACTCGAGCGCCGATCCGTAGCCGAGTTGGTCGAGTTCGGATTTGCCGAGCCACGTGTCGGGCACTGGTTGCAGCACGGCGAGTTCCTGCGCGGCGAAGGTATGCGTCGTGAACGCCGGCGCGGTCAGCAGCAGTGCTTCGCGGGTCGGGGTGTCGAGCCGGCCCGTCTCGTCGAGAAACGCGCTGCGTTGGAACGCGCGCAACGCCGCACCCGATTGGTTGCCCGCGACGCCGTCGATCGAACCGCAGGAAAAACCACGCCGGTGCAACTCGATCTGCGCCTCAAGCCAATCCTGCACCGGACGCACGGCGAATTCCGCTTCCGGCTCGGTCTGGGCCGAGGTCAAAGCGGCGACGCCGCAGGCGAGGAGCAGAAAAGTGGTTCGAGCTAGCCGCACGCCGGCGGATTATCCGGAGGCCGCTGGGCGCGTCAACCGGCGCGTCACCAAGGGCTGAGGCCGCGTCGGTTCAGCGGCTGGTCAAGTGCCAGCAACCGCAGAGCGGACAGCGGTAGGCCGTGCGCCGGCGTTCCACGCCGACGAGTAGCGCGGCGTCGAGGGCGTCGCCTTGCGTGCGGTAGCGGCGCTTGCCCACGCACATCTTCTCGCGTTGCTCCCGGGTCGGTCGTTTCACGGCGAGGAATGGTCAGGCAGTCGGATGCAACGCGAGGCCCAGCAGGTGGAGGGCGGGGGACTCCGCGGTTAGGCGAAACTCGCGTTCGTAGATGAAACCGAGCTTCGCGAGCACGCGCAACGAGGCGGCGTTGTCAGGTTGCACGATGGCGGCGAGGCGCTGCAGGCCGTGCCGTTGTCGGGCCAGTTCGAGCACCGCGCGGCCGGACTCGCTCGCGTAGCCGAGCCCTTCGTGCGCGCCGAGAAAGGCGAAGCCCAGTTCGACATCGGGGAGGGTGTCGCGTTTCAACAAGCCGCACATCCCGACGGGTGTGCCGTCTTCGCGGCGGCTGACGTGGAGGAGCCCGAAACCGTGGCGCGCGTAGCTCGCGACCGACCCTTGGACGAGATAGGTTTCCGCGTCGGCTACGGTGCGCAGGCCGCGATCGCCGATATAGCGCAGCCAGCCCGGCGAGTTCACCAAGGCGAGGACGAAGGCGGCGTCCGCGGGCACGAAGGCACGCAAGGCGAGGCGCTCAGTCAGCAGGGGCGGGCTCATCGGCCCAGTGGAACGGATGCCGGTCACCGAGGCGAGCGCGGGTCGCGGTGAGGGTAAGCCGACTTTATGACAATCGATGCCGAGCCAAGGGTGGCGGCCCGGGATAGACTTGGCCCATGAACTCCCGGTTTCATTTCGATGGCGTCAGCCATACGTGGCCGATGGGACGGATCATGGCGGCCGCTTGGTGCATCATCGCGGCGAAATGCGTGCTCGTGTGGTGGGCGATCGGGCACTGGCAGGTGCCGGTGCATCCGGCGTGGATCATCGTGCCGACGCTGATGATGGCGGCGCTGGCCACGATGCTCTGGGTCACGCATCGCGAGGACTGAGTCGGACGCCGGCTCACGTGCGACCGCGCCCGGCCGGGCGCGGCGGGCGGCGTTGTATCAGGCCTCGGCCAACCGTTCCGCGATGTCCTGCAGGATTTCCTTCCGTCCTGCCTTCGTCTTGGAGGAGGTCAGGAACAGGCGCGGTTGCAGGCCGAGCGGAGCGAGGCCGTCGCGCTGGAAGCGTGCGACCGCGTTCTTCGTCTGCGTGGGCGACTGCTTGTCCGCCTTGGTGAACACAAGGGAGAACGGCACGCCGGCGCCCGCCAGCCACTCGATGAAGGCGACGTCGATCGGCTGGGGTTCGATGCGCGGGTCGATCAGCACGTAGGTGTGCTGGAGCGACTCGCGTTGCTCGAGGTAGTCGGCGACGGCGCGGTTGAAGTCGAAACGCTCCGTCTTCGCGCCGTGCGCGTAGCCGTAGCCGGGCAGGTCGACGAGGCGCCAGCGGCGGTTGATGACGAAAAAGTTCAGCAGGCGGGTCTTGCCGGGCAGGTCCGAGACGCGGGCCAAACCGTGACGCTCGGCGAGGAGGTTGATGAGCGAGGATTTCCCGACGTTCGAGCGTCCGATGAACGCGAATTCCGGCAAGGGCAGGCGCGGCCCGTCGGCGTGGCTAGGGGCGCTGAGCTCGAATTCGGCGGAAAGGATCTTCATCGGGCCGAGTCCAACGCCCTCGCGGGTGCGAGTCACCCCGAATCCTCGCCGACGGGCCGGTTTGGCTTGAGCGAGCGGGGCGGCCCCGTTTCTTCGCCGGATGCATTCGCTGAAAACCACGCTCGGTCGACTGCGCATCATCGGTTGGTGGGAAGGAGTTTCCTTCCTGCTGCTGCTGTTTGTCGCGATGCCGTTGAAATACTTCGCGGACCAACCGCTCGCGGTGCGGGTCGTCGGCCTGGCGCACGGCGTGCTTTTCGCGCTCTTCGTCCTCGCTGCGGTCCATGCCGCCGTCGTGCAAGGCTGGGCGATGAAACGCACGGCGCTCGTGCTGCTCGGGGCGGTGCTGCCCTTCGGGCCGTTCGTGATCGACGCGAAGCTCCTGCGCGGCGAGGTGCCGCGGGATTGAGCGCGGCCGCCGGGCCGGGGCACCGGGTGGCGTTAATGTTGCACAATCGGGCTTCCCTCGCCGCCGGGTTTACGCGAGGCTGCCTCGCGCGCCCATGCAAGAAGAGACCGCGATTTATCTCACCAATATCGTCATCGCCGTGATCCTCGCGGGTCTCCTCACGCATTCCTGGCTGCGGTTGGGGCGTAGCACACCGAGCTTCTATTGGATGATCGCGGCGTGGATCATGGTGGTGGCGGATGTGTTCTTCGCGCTGCGGCCGGATCTGCCGCACTGGGTGGGACGCTTGTTTCCGACGCTGCTCGTGACCGTCGGACAGTTGACGTTCTTCGCCGGTGCGCGGACGACCGCAAAGCAACCCGTGCCGTGGAAGACCCTCACCGGCGTGCTGGCTTTCCATGCGCTGGCGCTGACGTATTTCCTGCTCGGTGGGCCGGCCACGCCGTGGCGCATGGTGACGAACGGCGTCATCTGGGCGACGATCGCGTTCATGGCGTTCCTGAGCCTGCGCAAGGCGCCGGTGTTCTTCTGGCAGTCGATCGTGGCGCCGGCGAACGTGTTCCTGCTCCACGGCCTCTTCCATGTGGCGCGCATCACTCTGGCCATCGGCTCCTCGGCTTATGACTGGCCGCGCGTCGCGGATGCGTTGCAGGTCGTGGGCGACCTTGAGGCGAGTTTCTTCATCGTGGCGCTCTTCACCTCCCTGCTCATCGCCACGCTGCAGCAACGCCACGAGGAACTCATGAGCGCTCGCGCCGAGGTGGAGACGCTGTCCGGGCTCCTGCCCGTGTGCGCCTGGTGCAAGAAGGTGCGCGACGACGAAGGCTACTGGCAGCAGGTCGAGGATTACCTTTCCCGGCGCAATATCCGGATCACGCACGGCATCTGCGCGGACTGCATGTCCACGCAGACCAAGGACACGCGCACGTCGTCCTCGAGCTGAGCGGGCAAGGCGCGCGCCCGAGCGAGGGGCGGCGCTTGAACAGTTGCAGGCCGCGAGCAGATAGCGCTTGCGCTGCCCGTAATTGTGACGATGGGTAGGGGTGTTCGATGTCAGGTCAGATGCACGGTTGAGATCGTGATTTGCGACAGGAACGAAAGGCCGCGCCAGATGAGTCCATCCGCGCGGCAGTCAGTTTAGGTTCAGGCGCGTCGCTTGCGGCGCGTTGCAGGTCAGCGGCAGTGAAACGTCAGCGTTCAACACCCACACCGACCATGAACTTCCATCAACTCCTTCCACAACGCGCCGGGCTGTTGCGCGCCGCCCGGCTGGCCAATCTGGCCTTCGCCTACGCGCGCTTGCGGGTCTTTGCCGCCCGGATTGCCGATGCGGGCATCGCGGGACCGCTCGCGCTCCAGCCGGTCGATCCCGAGGTGGGGCGTTTCTGCCCCGTGCTCGCCGCCCACGCCTGCAGCCAGGCGGTGATCGACGAGCATTTCCTCGATGAGGATGTCGTGGAACTGGCCGACATCCTCGCTTTCCTGCGCGAGCAGAACGACACCTTCGGCTCCGATTTTGCCGCCGAGGATCTCGCGGCGCGCTTCCTGCCGTGGCTGCGGCGCGAGTTGGAACGCGCCGGCGTCGGCGTGGACGAGGCCACCTCCGCTGGCGGCGCCGCCCGCGCGGAATCGGCTGAGGACTGAGCGAAGGCCGGAGCGCGCTCGCGCGGCTTACTTGGCGGCCGCGACGGCCGGCGTGGTGTCGGCGTCAACGGTCAGCCGCTCGTGCGCGATGAGCGCCAGCACGCGCGCGCGCCGTTCGGCGGAAAGGTTTTTCGCCCAGAGAAAGTCCGTGGCGTCGCCGGTCATCTTCACCTGGCCTTCACCGTCGGAGAAAAAGACATCGAGCGTCGCGACCTCGCGGTCGCGGCGGTGCAGTGCGACGTTCTCCGGGTGGCCGCCGGCCTCGAACAGACTCGCGCTCAATGCGTCGAGCGTGACGCTCTCGCCCAGCCAGTGGCGGAAGCTCGGCACCAAGTCGGCCTGCTTGTAAACCGCGTCGATCACCTGCGGGGCGGGTCGTCGGCGATCCACGATGACGAGCGGCACGCGGGAAGAGAGCCCCAGACCGAACGCGGTCTTCTCCGCCGGCAGCGTGGGCGTCATCGCCCGGTGATCCGACGTGATGACGAGGATGCCGTCCTCGAAGAACCCGCGCCGTTCGAGTTCGCGCACGAACCAGCCCGCCCAGCGATCGGTGTAGCGGAAGCACGCTTCGATATCGATCCGGTGGCTGTCGGGATCGAGGTAAGGGATGTGGCTGGAGACGGTTTCGAGGGTGAGAAAAAAAGGTTGGCCGGCGGGGCGGTCGCCGAGCCATTGCAGCGTGCGCTTGTAGAGCGCCTCGTCGTGCGCGGCGTCGAAAGCGGCGATGCGCGGCCAGCCGTTGTAGAACGGATGCTCGCTGCCCTCGCTCTGTTCGTAGCCGATGCCCGTCAGCCACGGGCCCTTGCCGACGAAGTCGAGCGTGCCCGTCGTCATGAAGCGCGTGGAATAGCCCGCGCGCCGGAAGACGCCCGGCAAGGTGTCGCGTTGGCTCGCGACGGAAGGCAGTTGGTCGAGCTGGCTGGTCTTGCCGTAGGGCACCCACAGGCGCACGCCGCCCAGCAGATTGACCAAGCCCTCGGCCGTGCAGTAGCCGCCGGCGTGAAAACGGGTGAAGCGCGTGTTGGCCCGTGCGAGCGCGTCGAGCTCCGGTGTCCAGTCGAGCACGCCGTCAAACGCGGCGGAGTGGTAACTCGACCAGGATTCGACGATGAGGAGGATGACGTTGCGTCGGTCGGGCGAAGCGGGCGCAAGCGTGCGGACGGGCAGCTGGCGATAGGCTGCGGTGAGCCGCTCCTCCTCGGCGGGCGAGTAGCGCTTGCGCTGCGGGTTCGGGGTGTTGAGCGCGACGACGTTTTCGCGCATCCAGCGCGGCAGATGATCCGGGTCCATCGGCCGCCACAGGCCGAAGGCGCCCAAGGCGACGCCGCCGGCGAGCAACGCGTGCGAATAACGGGCGCGCCGCCACGGGGCGAAAAGGAGTCCGCCGATCAGCGTCAGCGCGATGAGCGCGATCAGCGCCACACCGGCCACGCCGAAACGATCCACCAGGAAACCGACAACGACGTCCGGGAGCGGGGCGAACGTCGTCAACCGTCCCCACGACAGGCGCGTCTGCATGCACCATACCATCATGACGTCGACGGAGTAGAGGACGATGAAACCGGCCAGCGCCGCGCGCGAGAGCGGCAGCAAGCGCCGGGGCAGCCCGTGCAGGCTCACCCAGAGGAGCAGGCACGCGGCGGCGATGAGCACGGCATCGCTTTGCACCACGAGCGCGGCCGCCGCGCCGGGCTCGGAGGCGAACTCGGGATTCGTCGCCACGAGCAGGGCGCGGGCGCCCAAGGCCGCGAACATCGCGAGCAACGGGAAAAGCACGCCCCAACGCGCGAGGCGGGAACGATCCGGCGTGGTTGGCGATGCAGGCGAAGGGGCAGGGGCCGTGGGCATGGAGCGTCGCGTCAATGCCTCAGCGCCTGCGGTGCTGCAATCGGAATTCCCTCGCGCGTTGTCGGCGCCTGTGTGATCGCGCACGCCTCAAGGCGTGGCCGCGGGCTCGCGGGTGGCTTGCCACGTCACGACCTGCCAGAGACCGTTGCGCCGGAGAAACGCGCCGCTGTTGCGGGAATACCAGGTGGTGCCGTCGGGATTGCGAATCACGAGGCGGAAGGTGAGTGCGGCGAAGTCGCCGTAAGGGCGCACGCGCACATCCTCCGCGCCGTAGGTGGTCCGCGCGGCGGCGGGATCGTGCACGGCGGCGGCGACGCTGCGCACGATCTCGGCCTTCGTGCGCACGACGCCTTGGCCGCTCGTATAGACGAGGTCGTCGGCCCAGAAGCGTTCGTGCATGGCGGGATCGTCGACGCGGGCGAGAAATTCGTTCAACAGCGCGGTGATGGTGGGCGTCGTGGTGTCCGCGGTCGGTTCGGCGGCGCGAGCGGGGGCGCCGAATGTCACGAGGGCAAGCAGGACGGCGCAGCAATTCAGGGTCAGACGGGAGCGGGGCATGCGCGACAACTAGCGCGTGCCGATGGGCGTTCAAGCGTGCACGCGGGCGAGGAGACGCGTGCGGCTGACGGATTCGCCGGTGCGGACGCGGGCGCGGGCCGGTCAGCGTTGCCGGCGGCGCGCGACGAGAGTGCCGCCCAATGCGATTGCACCCAGCAGCGCGGCGAGCGCGCCCGGCTCGGGAATGGAGGCGACGCCGAACACGTCGATTTCACGGTAGGCGGTGCCGCCGTTCTCGTGGCCGCTGAAGACGAACTGCAGCGCGGCCACGTTGGTCACGAGGTAGCCGCTGCTGGCAGAGATTTGCACGAGGGTGTTGGCGATCGACTCGTCAGTCGTCTCGACCTCGACGAACTGGCCACTTTCGTCATCCCACTCCATGCTCGTGCCGGTGGGGAAGCTGGTGTTGTTGTAGGTCGTGATCGTGATGAGCGGCAGGAAAGTTAGCGGATTGTCCGCGGTGGAATACTTCACGGTGTAGGCTTGGCCGTCGCGGCCGGAGTCCCAGCTGGCGAAGGTGCGAAGGCTCGAGAGCGAGTAGCCGGCGGGGTGGGCGGTGGTGTCGAGCGTGAAGGTGAGCGTCACGTTGTTGGGCATGACCGTGTATTGGCCGTCACCGCCCAAGCCGCTGGAGCCGAAGGTGCCGAAGGCGCCGTCGCTCAGGCGGCTGAGGTCGACGGTGTAGCCGCTGTCCTCGCGATAAAAATAGGTGTTGCCGGAACCCGGGGCTCCAGTGCGCGTCGCGGAGGTCAGGTGGGTTTGGAGAAGGTCGTCCGCCGAGACCGCGATGCCGCTGGGCATGGTCGCGGTGCCGGTGCCGTAGTTATCTTGGATCGGGGTTTGGGCCGACAGGGTGACGGCACCCAGGCAGGCAAATGCAGCGCAGAACAGGCGGCGTGGGAGCGAGTTCATAGCCCCGACAATCCGGCCGCGCGGTGCGGAGACAAGTCCCATATCCATTCGCGCCGAGGTGCAGCTTGGAAAAGCGCCGGAGCGAGCGACGGCGTTTGGTGGCCGGCACTGCGGCGCGTGGCGAAGATCACCGGCCTGCGCGCTCAGTGTGGGAGCATGGCGCCCCAGGCGCTGAGCTGTTGCTCGGCTTCCGCGAGATCGCCGCGGAGACGGGCGAGGATGTCCTGCACGTTTTGGATGCGGTTGGTGACGGTGAGCGAAGTGCCGGCTCCTTGGCGCTCGCGCGTCTGCAGGTCGCGTTCGAGCGTGGCGGACATCTGGGCGATCTCGCCCAGGATGCGCGTGCGGCGCGCCTGCCAGCCGAGGATCTCGGCGGCGCGCACCGTGAGACCGTGCACCTGCCGGCGCATCGCGGCGGCGCGATCGGCGGAGGAGGCGAGTCCCTGGTCCATGCCCGCGAGTTGCAGTTCTTGGATCGCGGTGTCGAACGCGCTGAGTTCGGCCGGCGAAAAACGGCTGCCGAGCTCCGCGCGGAACGCCGCAAACTCCGGCTCGTCGCCGGCGCGGACCGGCGTGTCCGGCAGCGCGGGGCGGGCGCAGCTGCAAAGACCGACGAGGCAGAGCAGGGCGAATACGTGACGCGTCATGTGCTGAGCTTGGGCGGAAAACGGGAACGAGAAAAGCGCCGATGCGGGGCGTCAGCGGTTTGATGGGCGCGCGATGCCGCATTCTCACGCGGTCTCCGTTTGTTCGCCAATGTGTGCATGGGCAAAGCAGCGCTTGCGTCACATTTGGCGATGGGATTGTAATATAATATTCCGACGGGTTCACATATCATTTCGGACGCACTATGATTACGACGCTGGCACTCATCGACCAAGTGGGCGGATGGTGGAACGAACTCACCCTCGCCAAGCAGCTCTTCTACGGGCTCGGCTTGATGGCCGGCATGATCTCGCTGGTGCTGGCCGTGTTCGCCATGCTGGGCATGGAGCATGCCGAAGCGGCCGATGCGCTGGAGGCGGCGGGCGCGGGCGGCGGCATTTTCTCCATCAAGCCGCTGACGGGCTTCTTTCTCGGCTTCGGCTGGGCCGGCGGGCTGGCGCTCGACGGCGGGGCGAGTCTTGGCGTCGCGCTGTTGATCGCCTTCGCGGCCGGCACGGCGGTGACCGCCGTAATCGTTGCCCTGATCCGTGCCATCTATTCCCTGAAGAGCGACGGAACCGTGCGGATCGAGCGAGCGCTCGGCGCCGTGGGCACCGTCTATGTGACCGTGCCGCCGCGCAAGGCCGTGGGCGGCCAAGTCGTGGTGACCTTCAGCGGCCGGCAGGAGACGCTGTCCGCGCTCAGCGAGTCCGAGCAACCGCTGGCTAGCGGCGACAAGGTCAAGGTGGTGGCCGTCGTGGACAGCCGCACCGTGCTCGTCGCCGCGCTCTGAGCGCCGCTCCCTTTCGGGCCATCCCTCCGCACAGACATATCCTCCCATGATCCAAATCATCGCCGGTTCATTCATTGTCGTATTCTTCCTGATCGTCCTGATCACGCTGATCTCGCGTTATCGGATGTGCCCGCCCGACCGGATATTGGTCGTCTACGGCAAACTGGCCGAGGGACAGTCGTCCAAGTGCTACCACGGTGGCTCGACTTTCGTGATGCCGTTCTTCCAGAGCTACGGCTACCTCGACCTGACGCCGATCAACATCGAGATCGAGCTGCGTGGCGCGCTCTCCAGCCAGAACATCCGCATCGATGCGCCCGCCTCGTTCACCATCGGCATCTCGACCGAGCCCGAGGTCATGCAGAACGCGGCCACGCGTCTCCTCGGACGCACGCTCGATGAAATCCAGCAGCTCGCCTCCGAAATCATCATGGGCCAGATGCGCGTCGTCTTTGCCTCCATGTCGATCGAGGAGATCAACACCGACCGCGAGAAACTCATCGCGCTCATCACCAAGGGCGTCGAGGTCGAGCTCCACAAGGTCGGCCTGCGCATGATCAACGGCAACATCCGCGATATCAAGGACCACTCCGGCTACATTGACGCGCTCGGCAAGGAAGCTGCCGCCAAGGCCATCAACGACGCGCAAATCCGCGTCGCCCAGGAGAACCAGCGCGGTGCCGTCGGCAAGGCCGAGGCCGAGCGCGAGCAGGCCATCCGCGTCGCCACCGCCCAAGCCGAGGCGCGCAAGGGCGAGAACACCGCCCAAGTGGTCATCGCCAAGTCCAACGCCGACCTCGCCATGGAGCAGGCCGAGGCCAAGCGCCGCACCGAGGCCGCCCAGAAGGTCGCCGAGGCCCGCGCGCTGCAGGAATCCTACAAGGCCCAGCAGGAAGCCGAACTCGCCCGCGCGGCCCGCGAAAAGGCCCAGCAACAGGCCGACCAGATCGTGAAGGCCGAGATCGACAAGGAGCGCATCCGCATCGAATCCGAGGCCAAGGCCGCCCAAGCCAAGATCCTTCAGGAAGGTCAGGCCGCCGCCTACGTCATCCAGAAGGATGCCGAGGCCGAGGGCATCAAGCGCGTCGCCGAAGGCGAGGCGACCGGCATCCGCGTGAAACTCGGCGCCGAGGCCAGCGGCATCCAGGCCAAGCTCACCGCTGAGGCCGAGGGCACGCGCGCCCTGCTCGACGCCAAGGCGCAGGGTTTCGAAAAACTCCTCAAGGTCGCCGACGATACCTCCGGCGCCACCCAGTTGCTCATCGCCGAGAATATCGTGCGCATCGCCGAGATCCAGGCGGGCGCGATCAAGGGCCTGCAGTTCGAGAAGGTCGTCGTCATGGGCGGCGGCGCCCAAGGCGGAGCCGGCCCCGGCCAATTCGTGCAGGATCTCTACAAGGGTGTCCTGCCGATCAACGAACTCGCCAAGAGCGTGGGGTTGAATCTGCCGGCCTTCCTCGGCCAGGCGCAGCCTGAAGGGGCGAACCCCGGCAAGCCCGAAGCCCCGAAGCCCGACGCCAAGACCTGACGCTCCCGCAGGCTATTCGAGACTGTTTTCCGGCGCAATCGACGTAGGTCGGTTGCGCCTCTTGCTTGCCCGGGCATCGCCCCGGCTGGGTCGCGCATCGCAGGCGCGGTCGCTTGCGCCGTCTGCTCGGTTGCGGGCGCGTCGTGCTCGCGGTTGACCTATGCGCCCGATTCGTCAGGCTCCGCGCGTCTCATCCACGTCAACTCCGGCGGTGCTGTCCGCGTTGCGCCGCCGGGCAAAAGGAGATTACCCCCATGCTCAGCCTCTGGCTTCCGATCCTGTTGTCCGCCGTGTTCGTGTTTGTCCTCAGTGGCATCATCCACATGGCGTTGCCCTGGCACAAAAACGATTTCCAGAAACTGCCCGACGAGGACAAGGTCCGCGCCGCGCTCCGTCCCTTCGACGTGCCGCCGGGTGACTACATGACGCCGATGTGCGAGGGCGGAAACTACAACGACCCCGCGTTCAAGGCGAAGCTCGACGAGGGGCCGAACTGGCTCGTGACCGTCCTGCCGAAGGGCAATTGCTCGATGGGCCCGACGTTCGTGCAATGGTTCGTGTTCCTGCTGGTGGTGAATTTCTTCGTCGCCTACGTCGCGACGCATTCGGTCGCCGCCGGCACGCATTACCTCGGCGTGTTCCGCGTCGTGGGTGCGGTGACGTTCCTCGCTTACGCCGCGGCCCAGTGGCCGCAGTCGATCTGGATGCGCCGGAAGTGGTCCACGACGGTGAAATGCACGATCGACGGCCTCGCCTACGCGCTCGTCACCGCCGGCACCTTTGCGTGGCTCTGGCCGCGTTGAGCGGCGCGAGGTTCCGCATCGCCCGTCACGCATCGCCCGTCACGTAACGCACCGCACACTGAACAGCCGGGCTTCTGCTCGCGCAGGCCGCGTGGTCTGTGTGCTGTTGTTCGAGCGGTGCGACCTCAGTCGGTCCGGCCAATTGGCTCGCCGCGGTCGCGGCTCAATCGCTGCGATCGGCGAGACAGGAGTTGGGGAAGGCGGCTTGGTGACGGAGCCAGGCGGTGAGGCAGAAGCTGTTGGTCAGCGCCTCGTGCAGGGCGGAGCCGAAATCGTAGGAGCGCTCGTCGTAGCCGGCGGCTTCCATCGCTTCGTCGACGCCCATCATCACTGCGAACATGCGGGCGCGAAGAGCGGGGATGTAAACCTTGGTGATGTCGATGGAAGGATCGGCAAGGTGGGCGGCGCAGACGGCGGCGTCGCTGGTGTGGTGCGCACGACAGGGCTGGGGACGGCCTTCGTAGATCGAACAGGCCCCGTCCTGCAGGAGCGCGCAGGGTTGGCGGCTGGCGTCGCGCTCGCCCGGGGCGAAGGCCGCGATGCGGGCCCGGTGGGCGGCGAGCCGCGCAATGACTTGCTCCAAGGCCTCGGGCGCGAAGTGGGTGAGGAGATGATCGGCCGCGAAGAGCACTTCGTGGGCCTGCACGTCGACCGGCACACGGCAGCAGGAGTCGCAGCCGGAGCGGCAGGCGACGGCGGCGCGGACGGACGGCGGGCTTTCGGCGAAGGTGCGATCGAGCTCATCCATGCTCCAGCGGAGCGCGGCCATCAATTGATGGGGCGAACGCATGCGCTGCAACCGCTGGGTCAGCTGCGCGATGGTGTGGTCGAAGGATTCGAACCGTCGGGCAACTGGGAAGTGGGAAGGCATGGGGCGTGGAGCCTCGCAATCGCCGGGCGGATTGCGATGCAATTACCGGAGACCTGCGGGCGGCATCAGCGGCAGGGACCACGAACGAAAGACACGGCGCGCCCGGACAGTCCATGCGGCCCCGCGGATCGCGGATCGTGCGATTTTCGCGCAGGGCCGGGTGGCGATCGCGCCCGCGAATTACTTTCGGTCAAGCGGCTGCATGTCTTCGTGGGGGCCGCGCCTTTGGGCCGGCTGTCTCCATGCTGATAGGGTGCAAAGCTGCGCTCCGAACTTTAGGCGGGTGATGCGGTGGGCGATGCAGGAGAACCGAGGGAGCTTGTCTGGTGTTGCGCTTCTGCGCCGAGACCCATCTGTGTTCAGCCATGTCAATCCGTGGCATCCGTGAATCTCAAACGCAGCCGTGTCCTTGAAACCTCTCGCCGAACTCTGCCTCGCCTGCGGGATGTGCTGTGACGGCACGCTCTTCGACGGCGTCCAACTCGAGCCGGGCGACGATGCGCGGCACTTGCAGGCGTTGGGGTTGCCCGTGGTGGTTTTCCGCGCGCGGAATCCCATCGCGCGCTTCGCCCAGCCTTGCGCCGCCTTGTGTGCCGATCGCGCCTGCCGGCTCTACGCCGACCGGCCGCGGCAATGTCGCATCTTCGAGTGCGGCGTGTTCAAGAAGGCCAAGGCCGGTGCGATCGATCAGGCGGTCGCGTTGCGAATGGTGAAAAAGGGTCGGCGCCTCGCCGACCGGGTGCGGCGGCTCCTGCGCCGTCTGGGCGACAACGAGGAGGATTGCTCGCTCGGCGAACGCTTCCACCGCATGCAATGCCGCATGGAGGCGGAAAATCCCGGTGCCGCCGCCTTGGCCACCTTCGCCGATCTCAGCCTAGCGGTGCACCGGTTGAAGCTGCTCGTGCAGGAGGAATTCTACACCCGTCCCGAAGGACAAGGCGACCCGGCATCGTAGCACGCGTGCGGCGGCGGGCCGATTCCCGGGCCGTCGCGAAACAGCCGCAGCGTCCTCCGTGACTGAGCACGCGGGCGAATGCCGCGTGGCTCCGATCGCAAAGGGGCACTGGATCGGGGCAGGCGTGGCGGTGCGCGCAATATCACTCGAACGTGGGGTTGTTGCCTGCGGCGGAGTTCGGTAATCTCAGCGCACTCGGGCGAGCAAATCTGCCGCTCCTCGAGGCCCGCCTGATCGCTCCTTTGCCGGTGTCGATTATGGCGCCGGCACCCAACCCCAGCCCCAACCTGCCACGTGACCGTGATGGTAATCCACCGCCAACCCCATAAACCCCGATGAAAAACTACCTCCCCCGTTCGTTGATCGCCGCTGCGTTTGCCCTGCTGTTCGCCAGCCCGTTGCTGGCGGAGAAGAATGCCTGGACGCTCAGTTTCCCGGAGACCAAGCCCCGCTTCGTCAAGGTGCAGATGGAGTGGGCGAAGAAGGATCCCTATTGGAAGCCGACCAAGGAGGAGTTGGAGAAAAAGTTCGACCAACTCGACACCGACAAGGACGGCAAGCTGAGCGAGGAGGAGTGGAACAACCGCGACGGCCAGAAGCCCAAGAAGAAGAAAAAGAGCTGAGCCGCGCCGCCAGCGCTACCTTTGCCCGGCCGCCTCACGTCGAGGCGGTCTTTTTGTGTGCGGGTGCCTACTGTTGTTCGGCCAAGAGGCGGTGCAAACGGCGGGCGAACAGCGCAGCCGCGGTCGCGATGCCGCCGACAATCAAGGCAACGAGCGCGCTCATGAAAATCCCCGCCGGGCGGTCTTCTCCGTCGCCGCCTGCGACGATGAAGACGACCCCGCCGGCCACGAAGCCAAGGACGATCAGCGCGCAGCGTTGGATGCTGCGCAGCGCTGCCACGGTCGCGCTTGAGAAGGAGCCACTACGCCGCACCTCGCCGAATAGCGTGAAGGCTCGTTGCAGCGCCACGAAGAAAGGGATCGAGCCGATATACACATAGGCTAGGAACGGGTCGTGGAAATAAATCGCGAAGGTCGTGGCGTGGGCGTTTCGCCCTTCCAGATGCGGTTCCCATAGCAGCAGGCCTAGCGTTGCAAGGCCCAGCAGCACGACGACAATCTGCGCGAGCAGGGCGGAGCCGCTTTTCATGCCGGGTGTTTTCATGACGCTGAGCCTAGCCCGATTGAATGAAACGCGGATGAAGCGCCGATGCGTTCTGCGTGAAAACCTTGCGACCGCTTCTCTGTAATGGGGTCAGGCCGCTTTTCGCTGCTATTGAGCTGATTCCCGCTGGCAGAGGTAGCTACGGACGCTTGAGGCGGCGCCGAGTTGCAGGCGCTCGGCCAGCCAGACGACAGGGGCGCCGCTTTGTGCGCGCACCTTGGCCGCGAGGGTGAGTTTCCAAGGCTGTTTCATCGGCTTGGTGGCGAGATCAGCCTCCGTGCGCTTCATCTCGACCAGCTGTTCGGTCAGAGCGGCTTCCCAGCGGCTCTCCCGCAGTTCGCGCACGTTGGCCCGCTCCATCCCTGCGGTGAGCGTGAGTCGACCGAACTCCCGGGCGAGCGCTTGCCGCCAGCCAGTCGTGCCGATGGCCCAGCCACGGGAAAGATCCTTCAAGCCACGTGCCTCCCAGCCGGCCTCGTCGCCGCCGGCCGTGATCAGGTGACGCTCGTAGGCGAGACGCCCGGCGAGGTCTGCCGTAAAACGCCCGCCCGCCTGCCAACCCGCGTCATCGATCCAACTCGGGCCCTTGAGCAGGTCGGGCAAGCTGGTCCAGCGGTAGTGGCGCACCTGCTCCGGCGGCACGATCTTGGCGCGGACCGGGTTGAGGTGGATGTAGTCGACGACCCGACCGAGGGACGCCGCATCCTCGATGAGGACGGATTGATAGCGGCCTTGGAACAGGTGCCCGCGCTCCTGCCGGAAGCGGTTGAAGCGCGTGGCCCACGTGGTCTGCAACCAGTGCATGCCCTCGACGAGATTCGGCTCCGGAGTCTCGAGCGCGAGGTGGTAATGGTTGCGCATGAGAGCGTAGGCGTGGACGCGCCAGCCCATGAGGGACTGGACTTCGCGGAGCGCTGCTAGAAACGCCTGCGCCTCGGCCGGCGAGAGGAAGAGATCGCGCCGGTAATTGCCGCGGTTGATGACGTGGTAGATCGCCCCTGGGAATTGGATCCGGAGCTTGCGAGCCATGGGGCGGAGGGTGCGGGCGAATCAGTCAGGGATCGAGGTCAAAAGCAGCGAAAAGCGGCCTGACCCCGTCGGATTGGCCCCATCGGTTTGCCCCGTGGTTAGGGCTTCAGCGCAAGCGTGCGGGTAGGCGTGTTGCCGTGCCCGAGAACCTCGATGCGGTCTGGGTATAGTTCGAGAATCGCATACGACGCGATGTCCGCAGTTTCCACGAGACCGCTCACGGTCAGGTAATGGACGCCGCCGACTTCCTCGTAACCGCCCCGGTGGTTGTGCCCGTTGATATAGGCTTTGACGCAGGGGTGCTGGGCAAGAAACGAGACGATCTCCTCCGTGTTGATCGCGATGTGCGGACCGAGCGGACGGGCCGGCGTGTGGGCGAAGATTACGACCCTTTTCCCTTCGGTCTCGCTGCGCTCAAGCAGGCTTGTCAGCCAGGCGAACTGGGCCTTGTCGATGCCTCCGTTCCAGCTCTTGGCATAGCTTGCTTTCGCATCTATGGCCGCCTTCATCGCAGCCGCTGCTTCGCTTTTGAGTGGCTCTTGTTTGGGTTTGAAATAGGCGCCGAGCGTGTTGCTGTCCGCGGCGACGAAACGCCAGTTCCCTCGATCAAAGGAATAGTAGGAAGGCGATTTCAGTCCGAGCGCCTTTCGGATCTTTTCGACGTTTTCTTCGGTGTCGGCAAAGTCGTGGTTGCCCATGACATGATACTTTTTCAGCGGAAAGCGCTCGAGTTCTTTGAGAGGCGCCTGGACATTCCGGTAACCTCCGTCGACCAGATCTCCGAGATGGATCAGGAAATCTAGCGGCTCCCTCTGTGTCTCTATGCGGATCTGCTCGAGTTTTTTGATGCTGTTTCTGTAAAAGCGGGTGCCGTGCGCGTCCTTGTCCGCGTATTGGATATCCGCGATAGCCAGAATGCGAACGTCGGGGGCCGCGTGTAGCGTTAGGCTGGCGAGAAGGACGGATAGCAACGCCATGATCCTGAGGGGGCCGTTTGTCATGGATAATATGAGGGTAGCTTTAAAGGAGCCTCCCCCGTCTCCCCTATGCAAATCAAGGTAGGGTCAATTGTTGACTGTCGCTTCTTTCGGTGGGCATGACGAACGCGGACTTCTGCGTCCGGCCTCATCCGGCCGGTGTCTGAAAAGTATGTTTTTCGACGAGCGAGCGCTCGCTGTTTATAGGGATGAAATTAACTCAGGACCACCCATTGACCGTCCACAGTATGGGGTCAGGCCGCTTTTCGCTTTTAGCGAGCTGGCTCTCCCTGGCAGAGGTAGGCGTGGATACGCCAGTCCATGAGGGACTGGGTTTCGCGGGCTGCCGCGAGAAACGCCTACGCCTCGGCCGGGGAGAGGAAGAGATCGCGCCGGTAATTACCGCGGTTGATGACGTGGTAGATCGCCCCTGGGAATTGGATCCGGAGCTTGCGAGCCATGCGGCGGAGGGTGCGGGCGAATCAGTCAGGGATCGAGGTCAAAAGCAGCGAAAAGCGGCCTGACCCCGTCGGATTGGCCGTGGTAGATCGCCCCTGGGAATTGGATCCGGAGCTTGCGAGCCATGGGGCGGAGGGTGCGGGCGAATCAGTCAGGGATCGAGGTCAAAAGCAGCGAAAAGCGGCCTGACCCCGTCGGATTGGCGTGCAGCTAGCAGCAGGCCGAGGAACGCGCTGAACGTGCGGGTGACCGGACGAGAGCGCGATACCACCGCCAGGCAAACGGTGAGCGCGAGCGTGCCGAAGGCGCTGACGACCAGACCGAGCGCGGAGAAGATCAGGAAGGAGGCGAGGGCGTTCCCGCCCGGCATGTTCAGCGCGAACAGCGCACTCGCGACCAACGGCACCGGCAACGGCGAAAGCAGAAGCGCTTTCCAGGAGAAGCCGAAACGCGGCGGCGAGTCAGGCATTGCGGCGAGGAGTGTGCAGGGCCGGAATCGGCTCACAAGCGCGGTCACGGCGCCGTTTTGTAGCGCGATCAGCCGGCGCGCGGGATTCTCGCGCGCGTTTGCGGCACGGTTCTCGAGGAAAGACTGCGGGTCGGAGAGTGGGGCCGTTGCGCGTTGCCTTGCAGCGGCGTCCGGTGGCGAGACAGTAGGCCTCAGCGTCCGCAGAAAATTGCCTCAAGAATCCGGCCATTGTGCCGACGCACGAACGATACCCTCGATGCAAGCCTGGCTCCGCCTTCTTCCAATACTGTTGGCTTTTCCGCTCACGGTCTGTGCGCAACTGACCGTCATCCAGACGATGCGGTTCGACGACTCGGGTGCTCCCTGGGCGACCTCCGGCGGGATCGTCGTGGCGTCGAGCGACGGTGAGCCGACGTTGCAAGATGCCGTGCTTGCCCCGATCGCGGGCAATGTGTTTTCGGCGCACTTCACTCCGAAACCGAGAGCGAGGACAACAAGGCGGATCAATTTCATCACGAAAAAGGGCCAAGGCGATGAATTCGCCGTTGGCCCAGTGAAACGAGATGCAAACTACCGCCCGCTGGCAAGCATGCGCTGGTGCCGCGTGCCCTCTCTGTCAGGAATCACGACCCCACATCCTCGGGTCCGGCCTGCGGTGTTCGGCTCGGCTCGATTGATCACGTGGCAAATAAGCGAGCGTCGAAACAGCGAACAACGGCCTGGCCCCGTCGGCTCAGACGCCGGATCATTTCTGAAAAATCACGATGCGATTGCTGTTGGTGCCCTTCGAGTTGTTGTCCACGCCCCAGCAATTCGCAGTCTTCGTGAATTCCTGGGAGTTGATCAAAATCGACACGGGGATAAGCCCCGCGGCGCGTCCGGCGGCGAGCACTTGCTCCTCCAAGCGCACTGTGCCGCTGCGAACCTCTCCGACTTCGAACGCGACAAATCCACCCGGGCACACCACGCGGTGCAGTTCACGGAGCACGCTCCGCATGGCCGCAGTCCATTCGGGCAGCTTGCGGAGTTGCCAGATCGGCACGCGCTCCAAATCGATGCCGCAAAACCACGCGCGGAGCCAGTTGTCCTGGGCGTAGTCCACGGTATCGAGGAAAGGTGGGGAGGTGACCGCGAGTGCGACCGAACTATCGTCGAGCTGTGGTGTAGTTTCGCAGGTTTGGGTCAACAGGATGGGAGCGGTCGTAAGCTGAGGCCGCGCTGGGTCGGCTAGAAGTTGTTTCGTTTTCTTGAGAATCAGTGCGGGCACGTCGCGGCAGGCCGGGGCCTGTTTCCGCTTCTCATTGATGCGGCGTTGTGACTCGATCGACACCGCTTGGTTGGGCGGGAGTGTGTAGACGGAAAAGAAGCCGGCGGAGTGGCCGGTCAGGCGGTTGGCAGCGACGAGGCGAATCCACGCGTCGACGGCATCCTCCGTTCCGGTGCGCCGGGCTTGCAGGAGATAGCGGCGTAGCGAGCATAGCTGCCGCAAGGTCTCGCGATGATAGAAAACGTCCAAGTCCTCGCGGAGTTCGCGCACCGCCGTGAAATCGATAATTTCCAACCGCCGCTGCACCTGTGCGAACGAAGGCGGAGCGAGTCGCGGCGCAGTGAAGACTTCGGAAAGCGGATTGATGTCACAGCCGGCGACCTCACGGCCGAGCAATGCCGCTTCGACGAGAGTAGTGCCACGCCCCATGAACGGGTCGTAAACGAGATCGCCCGGTGCGGTGAGGCGCTCGATGAAGAAGCGGGGCAACTGAGGTTTGAAGCAGGCGCGGTAGGAGACCTCGTGGAGCGAGTGCGCGGCGCGTTGTTTGGAGGTCCAGAATTCGTTGGTGAAGACGGGCACGCCGTCCAGTTCGCTGCAGCGGGTGCTCTCGCCGAAGTCAGAGAAGGAGGCCAGTTCCGACAAAAGCTCGCTGGTTGCATCCTGCCGAACTGTTCTATGCGGAAGTGCGTTCAAGCAATTAGAGCGCTATGATGTTTGGCGGCGGCGAGGAGTTTGTGGCTCACGGATACTTCTAGGCGGACATTTACGATGGAGTCTGGTTCTAGGAAATCCAAACGCAGCGCGCCGATCACTGCACAATCGTCTTTGAGCGAATAGAAGACTGTGCAGAGGAGATGGTGAATGGGTGGGTGGAAGTGGCGACGAAGCTTTTCCGAGGAGGAGGTTAGAACCCGCCTGTTGGAGTCACTGGGGTTCCAGTCACTAGTCGCTTTGATTTCCAATGCGATCCGGTGGCCATGCCGGACAAGCATGCGGTCTGGATATCCTGCGCCGACGCACTTCTCTAACTGGAATTCTTTCAGTCCCTTTGTGAGCTGAGGCATCACGAATTCCTCAACTTGGTTCCCGATCGACTGATTGGAGCTGCGGGCACGGAGATTGCAGATTGAGCCACCGATACGTTGGCCTCCCATCGCTGCACGAAGGTCCAATTCGATTTCCGTGATGAGATTTTTTGGCCAAGCCGCAATGAGAGGAACCGGCGTGTGGCCTTCACGCCGCTGCAATTCCTCGTAGTATTCAGCGAAGGTAAACATCTCGTGGAAACGTGAGGTCGGGGCTCAAGAACAAAGGCCGCGGCGACTTGCGTCACCGGCGGCCCGTGAGGAGATAACTAGATTGTCAGTTTACTGGCAAGCCTCGCACGTCCCACCGTTGCGCATCGCTTCGATGCTGCAGGCGTTTTTCTCTGCGTCCGTGTAGACCTTCTTGGCGTCGCGGGTGGCGGTCTCGGCTTTGGTTTCGCCGGCGGCGCCGCGGACTTCCTTTTTCACGCTCACGGTCGCTTTCTCGATGTTCGAGGCGCCCAACGTGCGGAGGTAGTAGGTCGTTTTGAGGCCGGACTTCCAGGCGTGGCGATACATGTGGCTGAGCGTTTTCAGGTCCGGCGTCTTGAGCCAGAGGTTCACGCTCTGCGACTGGTCGATCCACTTCTGGCGGCGGGCGGCGGCGTCGACCACCCACTTGTGGTCGATGTCGAACGCCGTGCGGTATTTCTCCTTCAGGTCGGCCGGGACGGCTTCGATGTCGGCGAGGTCGCCGTCGAAATACTTCAGCGCGTCGATCATCTCCTGGTTCCAGAGGCCGCGGGCCTTGAGGTCCTCGACGAGGAACGTGTTGATGACGACGAATTCACCCGAGAGGTTCGATTTGACGTAGAGGTTCTTGTAGTAGGGCTCGATGCAGGGCGACGTGTTCGTGATGTTCGAGATCGTGGCGGTGGGCGCGATGGCGAGGCAGTTGGAGTTGCGCATGCCTTGCTTCGCGATTTTGGCGCGGAGCGGTTCCCAGTTCATCTTGCCGCCGCGTGGGACGTCGACTGGCACGCCGCGCTCCTGCTCGAGGAGATCGAGCGTGTCCTGCGGGAGGAGGCCGCGGTCCCACTTCGAGCCCTTGTAGCTGGAGTAGGTGCCGCGCTCGGCCGCGAGGTCGGAGGAGGCTTCGTAGGCGTAATAGGCGATGGCCTCCATGAACTCGTCGTTGAACTCGACGGCTTCGGGGGAGGCGAACGCGACGCCCTTCATGTAGAGCGCGTTGGCGAGACCCATGATGCCGAGGCCGACGGGGCGGTGGCGCATGTTGGAGGTCTTCGCGGCCTGCGTCGGGTAGAAGTTGATGTCGATGACGTTGTCGAGGGCGCGGAGGGCGATGCGGATGGTGTCGCGCAGCTTCTCGTGATCGAGCGAGCCGTCGGGCTTGAGGTGCGACTCGAGGATGACGGAGCCGAGATTGCAGACGGCGGTCTCGTCGTTGGAGGTGTTGAGCGTGATCTCCGTGCAGAGATTGGACGAATGGATGACGCCGGCGTGGTCCTGCGGGGAGCGGAGGTTGCAGGGATCCTTGAATGTGATCCAGGGGTGGCCGGTCTCGAAGAGCATCGAGAGCATCTTTTTCCAGAGCTCGATGGCCTCGACCTTGTGGCCTTGGATCTTTCCTTCCTCGGCGAGCTTTTCGTAGTGCGTGTAGCGCTCTTCGAACTTGCGTCCGTAGGTCTCGTGGAGGTCGGCGACTTCGTTGGAGCGGAAAAGCGTCCAGTGCGAGCGCGACTCCATGCGCTTCATGAACAGGTCGGGAATCCAGTTCGCCGTGTTCATGTCGTGCGTGCGGCGGCGGTCGTCGCCGGTGTTACGACGGAGTTCGAGGAACTCGAAGATATCGTTGTGCCACGACTCGAGGTAGGCGCAGCCGGAGCCCTTGCGCTTGCCGCCCTGGTTGACGGCGACGAGCTGGTCGTTGTGGAGCTTGAGGAAAGGGATGACGCCCTGCGATTCGCCGTTGGTGCCGGCGATGTGCGCGCCGGTGCCGCGGACGGCGGTCCAGGAACCGCCGAGGCCGCCGGCCCACTTGGAGAGCTGGGCGTTTTCGGCAATGCCGCGATACATGATGCCTTCGAGGCTGTCGTCGACGTAGTAGAGGTAGCAGGACGAGAGCTGCGAGTGGAGCGTGCCGGAGTTGAAGAGCGTCGGCGTGGACGAGCAGAAGCGGCGGCTCTTGTAGAGCGTGTAGAGCTGCGTGGCCCAGCCTTCGCGGTCGGACTTCTCGTCGAGGAAGAGGCCCATGGAGACGCGGAGCCAGAAGAACTGCGGGGTCTCGAGGCGGCGCGAGCGCTTGCCGGTCTTGTCGATGATGAGGTAGCGATCGTAGAGCGTCTGGACGCCGAGGAAGTCGAGCTCGAGGTCGGCCGACGGATCGATGGCGGCGGCGAGGCGGGCGAGGTCGTATTCCTTGAGGCGCGGGGAGAGGCGCTTGATGGCGATGCCGCGCTCGATGTAGGCGGCGAAGGCGGATTGGTGGGCGCGCTTCAGCGCGGCGAGGCCGTCGCGGACGATGTCCCAGCCGAGGACTTCCTCGTAGATGTAGGTGAGCTGGATGCGGCCGGCGAACTTGGCGAAGTCGGCGTCCTTTTCGATGAGGGTCTTGGCGTTGAGGACGATCGTGTTGTTGAGGTCGCCCTGCGCGATGTTGTCGAAGGTGGAGCGGCGGAGCTCGGCCTCGATCTGGTCGGCGGTGAGGCAGAGGTTGAGGCCGATGGAGGCGAACTCGATGCGCTTCTTGAGGTCCTCGCCGTTCCAGAAATACGTGGTGCCGTCGGCGCGCTGGACGACGATCATGGAGTTCTGGCCTTGCGGGAGATTCGCCTCGGCGGTCGGCGCGGCGCCGTCGGCCGGGGTGGCGACGAGCTCGGTGGCGTGGCGCGCGGCGGACTCGTTGGCGCGGGCGGCGTGGCGGGCGGCGCGGTAGAGGATGTAGTCCTCGGCGACCTTGAAGTGGCCGGCTTTCATCAGCTCTTCCTGGACCATGTCCTGGACTTCCTCGATGTGGAGGAAGGCCTGCTGCACGGCGGCGGCGCGCTCGGTGACGGCGCGGGCGATCTGGGGCGCGGGGGCGGAGTCCTTCTTGAGCGAGAGGAATGCCTTGCGGATGGCGATTTCGATCTTGGCCTCGTTCCAGGGGACGACCTGGGAGTTGCGGCGGATGAGCTTCACGGCGACGGCGGGGTGCTCGCGCGCGCTGGAGAGCTTCTGGGCGCGCTTGTGGAGGAGCGACTTGGCGACGTCGTGGGCGTTGTTGTCGACGAGGGTTTTCTCGATGAGCACGTAAAGATCGTTGAGGGACACGCGGAGCGGGCCGCGCGTGAGGGCTTGCTTGGTGAGGTTGGAGGCGACTTCGCGGGTGACGTCGGCGACGAAGCGCTGGTTCTTCTCGTTGAAGATGTCCTTCTCGCCCTTCGCGAGCATGAGGTTGGCGAGGGACTTGCCGACGGTGTCGGCGACCTCGGCGAGGTCGAAGCGCTCGGCGCCGTGCGGGCAGAGGACCTCGACTTCGGGGACGGTGACGTCCTCGCGGAGGACGTCGCGCCAGTTGTAGTTGGGCTTCTGATCCTGCGGGGTGCCGGTGAACTTCTTGAGGACGAGGTCGGTGTGGACGGAAGAGGTATCGCTCATGGAGGGAAAGGTGGGAGACGGCGGGAGGTGGCGGACGGGCGGGGTAGGAGAGTGGGGCGCGAAAAGAAGGCGGAAACCCTGGTGGGCGACTCCGCCTTCGCTTTGCGAGCTAGGGCGGGCGGGTCAGAGCTCGTCGTCGCTGGTGTTCTGGAGGGCGGACGATTTTTGATACTCGGTGACGCGACCTTCGAAGAAGTTCTGTTCCTTCTTGATGTCCATCATCTCGGCGAGCCAAGGGAGCGGATTCTTCACGCCCGGATTGAGCGGGGCGAGGCCGCAGCCTTCGAGCCGGCGGTCGGCGATGTAATCGATGTAGGTGAGGAACTCGTCGATCGCGAGGCCGACGGCGTTCACGGGGAGGCAGTCGCGGATGAACTCCTTCTCGAGGGCGATGGCCTCGCGCATGGTGGCGCGGAGCTCCTCCTTGAACTCGGGGGTCCAGATCTCGCGGTTCTCCTCGATGAGATCCATGAACAGATTCCGGAAGAGCTCGATGTGGTTGGACTCGTCGCGGAGGGTGTAGCGGAACATCTGGCCGATGCCGGGGAACTTGTTCTGCCGGTAGAGCGACAGGATCATGCCGAAGAGGCCGTAGAACTGGGTGCCCTCCATGCACTGGCCGAAGATGAAGATGTTGCGGGCGAGGAGCTGCTTGTTGGCGACGGTGGTGAGGTCGAGGTCGCGGCGGAGGGCGTTGGAGGCCTTGTTGACGAACTCGTTCTTCTTCTCGATCGACTTGATGTCCTCGAACATCGCCTCGCACTCGTGCGGGTTGATGCCGAGGGAGGAGATCATGTAGAGGAGCGAGTCGGCGTGGATGTTCTCCTCGTGAGCGTGGCGGCCGAGGACGAGCTTGAGCTCGGGAGCGGTGACGAGCTCGCGGACGACATGCTGGATGTTGTCGCCCACGATGCCTTCGGCGGCGGAGAAGTAGCCGATGCCCATGCGGATGATCCAACGCTCGATGTCGGACACGGTCTTCGGGTCGCGCCACTGCTCGATGTCCTTGCCCATCGGGATGTCCTCGGGCTCCCAGTGGTTGGCCTTCATCGTCTTGTAGAGATCGTAGGCCCACTGGTATTTCAGGGGGAGGAGGTTGAAGTAGGGAACTTGGCGGCCGTTGATGACCTTCTTGCCGGCGAAAGCGGCTTCGGCCTTATCCTGATCGAGAACGAAAGTTTTGGAGCCGACCTGAAACGATTTGAGCATGGCTGTGGCGTGAATGAAGCGGACGTGTGTCGTGTGTGTTTGCCGACGGCAAAAGCATCCTCTCGTGGTCTGTGCGACGCGCAGAACGCCCGAGCGAACCGGAGTTGCTGGGGAATCCTCACGCGGAGCTGACCACCACAGGATGTGGCTGCCCGGAACCAAGGACACTACTAATTGGGGTGGGGGCACCCCCGTCAATTTTTTCGCGCGGAAACTTCCGAACTTTTTTAGTGGACAAAAAAGATGATGAAACATGCCGGTTCGCCCAGCGCGAAATAGGCGGTGAAAGGCGACGTTTCAGAGGGAAACGGAGGGAAGGCGGCGGATGTGCGGCGGAGCCAAAAAACATCTTGACGATACCAGCGAACGAACCTGCGCGCGCCGCGGGAAAAATAAAATCGCCGCCGGGACGCGTGGACGCGCCGCGATCCACGGTGCGGACGGAGCGCACGAAGGGCGGACGGGCACGGCGCGCAGGCCGAGTGATGCGCGGTCAGCGCTCGTGCGGACGTGGGACAGGCGGGCGGCGAGTGCGAGTGCGGAGCGATGCGTGCGTGACACTTGGCGCCAGACGGAGGGTGTTTGAAGCAGGCAAAGAAAAAGGCGGCTGCGTTGCCGCAGCCGCCTTTGAGTGTTAGCTAAGGTCTAAATCAGAACTTGATGCGGATACCGGCTTGGATCTGCCACCGGGACACCGGAGTGTCATTCGCGGTGACTGGCACGCCATCTGGAGTGGTTACTTGATAAACATACTGGCCCGCTCCGCCGTTGGCAGCTGCGTCGTAGGTGGTGCCCACGACGGCACGACGATACGAGAAGGGCACTTCTTCCTGAATGCCCCAGCTGTCGTCGATCAGGTTCGCGAAGTTAATAACGTTCAGGAACAGTTCACTGCGGAGGCGCTTGTAGATTGGGAGTTCCTGGGTGATTTTGAGGTCCACGGTATTGACCCATGGGGAGGTCTCGGAGTTACGAGGAACAACCTGTCCCTTGTAGCGGTTCAAGGTGTTCGAATTCACGAACGCCCAAAATTGGTCGCGCGCTGCATCAGATGCATAACGGACTTTCGGGTCGTTGATGTCGGTCGGCACATAAAGCAGGTCATTGAAGGTGAAACCGTCGCCGTTTGCATCACCGCGGAACACCCACGAATAGGGACGGCCCGTGCGGCCTTCATAGATGGCCGAAATGGTCGTCGGGGCACGTTTGATGAACTCAAAGCGGCGGGTCAGCACCAGAACAACCTTATTCTTGATGTTATAGTTCGAGGTGGCGGCGACGTCCTCGTTCGGATTGAACACCGCTCGGCCGTTGTAGTTGGACTGCGCGACGGACGATGTCATGGGCGTGACGTCCTCGTAATCGCTATGGGTGAGGGCCAAGCTCGCGAACCAGTTGTTTTTCCAGGGCTTGGTGACTTTGAGCGTCAAGTCAAAGCCGCCGCCTTTCTTGCTGTTCGTCAGATAGTAGACGTCGGAAAATTCTTGATTCATGTAAAACGTCGCCGCGGTGTAGGGGTTGGAGGCCGAGGAGCCGCGCGATGCACTCGTGGAGTTGGTGATGACGCCCGCATAGCGGTCACGACCATCGGGGTTTGTGCCCACCTTGCGGAGATTCAGATTCGTCACGAACGGCATCCGGTCGGTTTGGCTGTAGCCCGCTTCCAAAGTAGCGATCATCCCTCCGATAATCTGGTGATCGATGGCCAGATTGCCCTTCCAGGTGAGCGGCTGTTTGAAGTCAGGATCGGTGACGTTGATCACTGGCAGCGCGCGCAGGTTGGCGGCCGTGGTTGGGCTGAATGGATCGTTGACCGCTACGGGCACGTAGGTGGTCGGGATTTGGTTCGGCGAAAAGGTCGCGTTCGCGACCGTCTGCCGCGCAAACGCGCCGCGATTAGAGTAGGCATTGGAAAGCCAGACGCCCGGGTTGCGGCCTTGAAAAAGGCCAATGCCACCGCGGATCTGGGTTTTAGTCGCAGTCGGCAGCTCGTAATTGAAGCTGAAGCGCGGTGCGATAGTATAGTTGCCATCGGGGAGCGTGGTGGAAGAGAGACCGGACTGGCCGGTCACCCAAGTCTTGGAACGGAAAGCTGCTTCGCTGTAGATGTTGGCGTTCGGGATGGCCGTGAGTTCATCAGGCATGACCAGTTGTTCAAAGCGCAGGCCTGCATTGAGTGTCAGGCGGTCGTTCACGCGCCAGCTGTCCTGCAGGAACACGCCGAGCATGCCGATGTCGAAATCTGCGGCAACGTCCGCCGGGTTCGCGCCAGGGGCCAGCAACGCACGGAGGAGGGAACCGGTGCCACTTTGCCAAGCGGCAACGTTCGTGAACGTGAATTGGCCCTGCCAAGCTTGGACGAAGGCATTAAAGATCTCGCGATTTTCCCAGTCGAATCCACCAACGATGGTGTGATTGCCAACCGAGTATTCGCCCGACGCGGTCGTGGTCAGAGTTTTCGTCGTGATGTTATTGTATTGGCGGGAAAATTCCGTGCCGAAACGAATCTGACCATTGGTCACGGCCGTATTGTTGTCGGCGCGGGTGCCGCTGATACCGTTAATGATTACCTCCGGGAACGGGGAGGAATTCGGGCGCGGAGACCCGTCGTAGTCTGAGTAGGAGATGCTGAGGTCCGTGCGGAAATTTGGGGTCCAGTCGCTGTTCAGCTGCAGAACGTAATTTTCTGTCAGGCGCGGTTGGGCATACCAATAAGAGCTGAACGAAGTGGTCGTGGAGCCGCTAAAGCTGGCAAACACCGTGTCCGAGCCGTCAGTCTTGCGGTAGCTCAGTGCCAAGCGATGATTATCGGAGATGTTCCAGTCGAGCTTGGCGATGGACGTCTCTTGAAGGGTCTCGTTTTCCGCGACGTCGAATGAGCCAATGTCGTAGTTAAAAGTTTGGGCGCGGGTGCGGATGTCTGTGATTTGCTGACTATTGCCCGGGATGATCAGATTCTGATTTGGAGCAGTGGTGAGGCGGGAGAAATCATCATAGCTCAGGAAGAAAAAGAGCTTATTGGGAATGAGGGGACCGCCAAAAGTTGCGCCCCAAGTCTTTTCATCAAACGGGTCTTTGACCCCACTCACAGGGTTTTTCGCGCGGCGGTCTTCGTCGGTGAACTCGTAGTAGACCGAACCGCGGAAGTCGTTGGTGCCGGATTTCGTAACGGCGTTGATGAGCGCGCCGCTGAAGCCGGTGCGGCGAACGTCGTAAGGCGTCAGTTCGACACTGAGTGCCTGCAACGCCTCCGGCGGAATCGGGCTGCGCAGCGACGTGAATCCGTTGCTATTAAGGCCAAACGGATCGTTCGCTTGAACGCCGTCGATCAGGAAGGAGTTATAGCGAAAATTCTGACCTTGGGCGCTGAGCTGGCCACCTTGGTCGAGCGAGCCGAGAAAAACGCGGGAATCGAGGCGCGCGATATCCTGCACATTGCGGCGCACGGTGGCGACATTGCCGATTTCGTCTTCACCGAAATTTGAACCAGTGCTTACACGCCCGGAGCCGAAGGTTGTATCGCGGGAGGAGCGGACCGTGAATGTGTCGAGTTGCACCACGTCACTTGAGAGAGCGATATTGACGGACGTTGCTTGACCGAGATCCAGATACACCTCGGTGATACTTTCAGGTGTCAAGCCGGCTGCGGTCGCGGAGACGGTGTATGGGCCGCCAACGCGCAAGCCGGACATGTCGTATTGCCCGTTTGCACGTGTTGTCGTGTTCGCGCGAGTGCCGGAGGGGACGTGAAGGATCGTCACCGCGGCTCCGCTGACCGGTTGACCGTCCTTATTGGTAACGACGCCACTGACTGCTGAGGTCGTGAGACCTTGGGCCAATGCGGGTGGGAGCGACGTGACTGTTGCCAAAATGGCAGCAGCTAGCGCCATTAACTTAACGAACGATTTGTGCATGGTGCAGATGCAGGTATTGGTGTTGGTAAACCCGGAGGAACCACCCCGGGCATTGAATGTCGAAGCGAACGGCTGGCCTCTGGGGGAGTCAAGCCCGCATCCCTCGCCGGAGAGTCAACCTGCGCAGGAATTAACCTATCCGTAACGGGGCGGGCGTGCCGGCAGGACGGGGGTGGTTACGAGGAGGCTGAAACGAGAAAAGGCGGCCGGGCGGCCGCCTTGGGAGGGTCTATGGGAGGCGGTGCGGGTATTAGCCGCCCAAGCCGCCCATCATGGGCATGCTGAGCTTCTGGAACCCCGCGGGCGGGGCGAAAAGCGAGGCGGGCAAGGCACCGGGCTCGATCTTCTTGGCTTCCAGGCGGAAAGTCTCCCGGCCGCGCTTGTCGCGTCCAATGACACGCAGGGGAAAGGCGCCCTTCCGGCTCTCCAATGCCTTTTCCCAGCCGGACGGGGCCGCAGCTTGGCGTCCGCCGCCCATCATGCCGCCGAGCGGATTGGCTCCGGTCCCGATGCCAGAGAAATGGCCCAGTTGGTCGGTGATCCACATTTCCGTGACGCCGTCCTGGTCGTTCGTGAGGTATTGCTCGCACACGTAGCCGAGGATGGTGGCGGTCTCGCCGGTCTTCTCAATCTTGGCCTCGGGCTCGGTGGGCGCGGCGGCTTGGCTGGCCGGGCCGGACTTGAGGGGCATCACCATATACATCTGCTGCTCGGGGATGAGCACGAGCATCTCGCGCTTGGCCCAATTCATGATCATGGCCGTGCCCTCCGCCTCGTCGGATTTGGGCTCCAGGCGGACGACGCCGTCCTTGAACGCGTAGTCGATCACCTGCTCCTTTTCCTTGCCGCTCTTAATTGCGAGGGAGACGCGGCCCTCGAAGCCGGCCAGTGCCGTGGTGAACACCAATGCCAGGCCGAGCCCGGCGCATCCGCGGAGAATTGATTTCATCGCGCCAGCGTAGGAGACGAGGTGGCGGGCACAAGGCTGCGGGCGCTGGCCGCACCCGGACTTTCGGCTAGGCCAAGGCGCGCCCACTGTCAGTCGCGGATGCTGCGTGATCGGTGCTGTGTCCGCCGCACAACGGCGTTGCGTCGCGCCGGGCGCAGGCAATCCTTGGCCGCATGCTTTCCGAGTATTCGATCCGGCGCAGCGTCGAGTTTGTGGAGACGGACATGGCGGGGATCATGCACTTCTCGAATTTCTTCCGCTGGATGGAATCCTGCGAGACGGCCTTCTACCGCTCGCTCGACCTGCCGCAGATTTCCTTCGTGCCCGGGCAGATCGTCGGCTGGCCGCGGGTCAACGTGAGCTGCGATTACCGCGCGCCGTTGCGTTTCGGCGACACGGCCGAGGTGCGGTTGCTCGTCAAGGAGGTGCGCACGCGCGCGCTCGTGCTCGGTTTCCAATTCCGCCGCTGCGACGCGCAGGGTGTGCCGCAGGGGCCGGTCGTCGCGCAGGGTGAGATGACGGCGGTGTGCGTCACGGGCGGGCCCGACGGCGCCATGCGTGCGCAGCCCATTCCCGAGGCGTTCCGTGCCAAGGTGACGGCGGCGCCGGCCTCGGCGTGGGCGGAGTGAACGGTCGCTCAAGGGCACGAGCGAACGCGTAGTGTGGCCGGCGGCGATCGGCGTGCCTCGCTCAGGCGTCCAACGCGTAGATCTGCACGGCCTCCGTCTTGCCCTTCACGGTGACGGCGCCGAGCGGGCGGAATGTGGCGGCATGCGCGGCGGCGTGCGCGGTGGCGGCGCTGACGATGATGCGCGTGCCGTAGGCAGGCTCCTTCGTGAGTGATTCGAGGCGCGAGGCGAGGTTCACGCCGTCGCCGATGACGGTGTAGTTCAGACGCGTTTGCGAACCCATGTTGCCGGCGATGACGCGCGCGGTGTTGATGCCGACGCCGAGCGCGAGGGCGGGTTTGCCCTCGGCGGCGAGCTCGCGGTTGAGCGTGTCGAGCGCCGCGGTCATTTCCGCGGCCGTGGCCACGGCGCGGGCGGCGGCATCGGGGGCGGAGACCGGGGCGCCGAAGAGCGCCATGATCGCGTCGCCGATGTATTTGTCGATGACGCCGCCGTGTTTCTCCACGATCGCACTCATGCGATCGAGGTAGCGGTTGAGCAGGGCAAGCATCTCGGCGGGCGGCAGGCTCTCGCTCAGGGTGGTGAAGTCGCGGAGATCGGAGAACAGGACGGTGACCTCGCGCTCCTCGCCGCCGAGTTGAAGGTCGGAGTGAAGCAGCTGCGTGGCGATCTCAGGCGAGACGACCTTGCCGAGCAGGTCGCGCACGCGGTCGCGCTCGGCGAGGCCGGCGGTCATGTGGTTGAATGCGTCCGCGAGCTGGCCGAACTCGTCGGCGCGCGGCAGGTCGAGGCGGCGCGTGTAGTCGCCCGCGGCGACGGTGTGGGTGTGCGCAGCGAGTTGCTGCACGGGGCGGCTGACGTTGCGGGCGAGCGCCAGGGCGGCGAAGGTTGCCAGCAGCAGCGCCGCGAGCGTGCCGAGGAGGATCATTTGCTCCAGTGCGCGCGAAGGCGCGAGTTGCTCGTCGAGCGAACGGAGCAGCGCGATCGTTGCCGGTTCGCCCGTGGCGACGGGGAGGGGTTGCACGACGGCGATGTAATCTTCCCCGCCGAGCCGAAGCTGCGTCGTGCCGGGGCGCAGGTGGTGCGCGGCCAGCTCGCCGGCCCGGGCGAGCGGCAACGTGGAGGCGAGCGCCTCGGGTGTGGCGCTCGCGCGCAGGAAGGCGACTTCGACGTTGGCGCTGGCCTTCAATTCTCGGGCAGTCTGGGCGTCGATCGGGAAACCAAGTCCGACCCACGCAACGATCTCCGGCGGCGGAGCGAGCAGGGGCACGAGGACGATCTGGTGCAGTTCGCCGTCGAGGTAGCCGTCGCTCGCGGCGTGTTGGTGCTCGGAGGCCTCGGCGACGGACTGCAAGGCGGCGAAGGGAGCGAGGTCCTCGGCGGAGACGGCGCTGCGGGTGGCGGCGAGGAGCCTGCCCTCCGGGTCGAGCAGCACGAGGAGCGGCGCCTCGATGCGCGTCTGGTAGGTGGCGAGAGCGGAGCGCGCGGTGGCGGCGCTGAATTCCTCGGCGAGGAAGAGCTGCCGCATCGCGTAGTCGCCGGCCATCTGCTTGGCGGCGAAGAGCAGGGCTTTCTCTCGCTGGGCGACAGTGGCGGCGAACTGGCGGGCGGCGCTGGCGAGCTCGGCGTCGATGGTAGCGAGAGCGGAGGCGCGATTGGCGCGGCTGACGACGAGGTAAGTCCCGGCCTGCACCACCGCGAGCAGACCGACGAGCAGCACGAGCAGCCGGGTGCGGAAACGGCGGAAGCGGAACCGGCCGCGCATGACGTCAGTAGCCGCCGGCCTTGGCTTCGGGCGCGCGGCGGATGCGCCGGTCGGGTTTCAACGCGAGCGTGTAGCGCCGCGGTTCATCGCCGCCGGACAACGCGAGTTCCTCCTGCAGCGGCTTGGCGAGGCGCGGGTGCCAGAGCTCCAACCGGTAGCGGCCGGCCGGCGCGCGCAGGGTGGCCGTGCCGGCGGCGTCGGTCTGCGCGAAATGCGGCGTGGGCAGCACGACGAGGTAGGCGACCATCCAGTCGTGGATGTTGCAGCCGATCGTGACGACGCCGGGTTGGTCGAAGAGCACGGATTCGCGCGCGCCGGGCGCATAGAGCGGTTTCTCGAAACGCTTGGCCTTCGACACTGAGTAGATGTGGTGCTGGATGTCGTCCTGATTGGGGAAATCGACCCGCGTGCCGACGCGCACCACGGTGACGTAGGGAATGTATTCCTGATCGCGCTGCACGATCTCGACCGAAGCGTCCGAGGGCGGGACCGCGGGCGCGGATTGTTCGAGCGAGTGGAGCGAGACGACCGCGTCGGCCACCGGGGCGCCTTTGGCGTCCTGCACCGTGAGGAGGAGGCCGGGCTCGGCGGCGGGCGCGAGCGGGGCCAGCAGGAGCGCGAACAGGAACGGAGCGGAGCGCAGCATCAGAAGCGGTGGACGAGGGCGGCGGACCAGGAGAGCTGGCGGTATTTCACGTCCACGATGTTTTTCATGAGCGTGTTCTCGTAGCGCAGCGTGAGCGTGGTGGTGTCGGACAGTGCGGGCGATAGCTGCAGCCACCAGTAACGCGCCGTGCCGTGCACCTTGTAAGTGACCCAGCCGGGGCCGTAGCTGTCGGTCACTTCCTGCGGTGTGATCGTGTAATATTGCTGGATGGCGGGGCCGAGCAGGCCGGTGAGGGCGCGGTTCCAGACGAAGGCGGAGGCGTTGGCCGTGAAGCTGCCGTTGAAGCGGCCGTAGCCGGAGCTGAGTTGCCAGCGCTCCGTGATGTCCCAGCTCACTTCGCCGAAATAGCGGCGGTAACTGATGTCGAAGGCGTCGGTGCGCGCGTGGTGCTTCCAGGTCTCGGCCGTGGCGGCGATGCGCCAGGATTCGGTGAGGCGTTTGCCGGCCTGCAACGCGAGGTGCTGGGTGAGGCCGTTGTCCTGCTCGATGCCGGCGGCGCGGCCCGTGAGCGCGAGGCGGCCGGTGAGGGTCGGCGCGAGCGGACCGAGGCCGAACTTGCGGCGGGCCTCGGCGCGGAGGGTGAGTTCGCCCTGGCTGAGCTGGCTGAAATCCGGTGCGACCTGCGCGGCTGCCTCCACCTCGGTGATGAGCGTGAGGTTGCCCGTGAGCTGGCGCGACCAAGCGGCGGTGGCGTCGGCGTGCAGCGTGAGCACATCCTGCCAGTCGCGGGCGCTGGAGGAGCGGCTGAGGTTCTCCGTCCAATCCGTGGTCAGCGACGCGCGGTAAGTGGCGGCGGCGGCGAGGACTGGGAGCAGCAGGAGGGCGAGCGTGGAGGCAAGGCGGGTGGGCGTCATTGCAACAAGGGTGAGATCGTGGCCCACACGGTCTCGGCGACGATGCGGTGGCCTTCGGCGGTGGGGTGGATGCCGTCGGGCAGATTCAACTCGGGCACGCCGCCGACGCCAGCCAACAAAAACGGGATCAGCGCCACGCCGTTCTTTTGTGCGAGCTCCGGATAGATGCGGGCGAAGGCCTCCGCGTAAACGGGGCCCATGTTGGTGGGGATTTGCATGCCGGCTAGGACGATGGTTACGTGCGGATAACGCGTGCGGATGCGGTCGATCATCGTTTGGAGATTGGCGCGGGTGACGTCGGGCTCGAGGCCGCGCAGGCCGTCGTTGCCGCCGAGCTCGATCACGAAGATGTCCACCGGCTGGCGCAAAATCCAATCGAGCCGGCGCAGGCCGCCCGCCGTCGTCTCGCCGCTCAGGCCGGCGTTCACGACGCGCCAGGCCAGACCGGCGTCGTCGGCCTTCTGCTGGATCAGCGCCGGGTAGGCCTCGTCGGGGTCGAGTCCGTAACCGGCCGTGAGACTGTCGCCGTAGAAAAGCAGCGTGCGCGGGGCGGCGGCGGTGGCGGCGCCCGTCGCGAGCAAGCACGCGGCGACCAGGAAACCGAGCCATTGAACCCGGAAAAACGCCGGTGGACGGAACAGCTTTGCACTTTCGGCACTCGTGGGTGTGTTGCAGCTCATCACTGCATCCATGAGTGCCCCAATCCTCCTGAAAGTCGAGCGCCTGACCAAGACCTATGCCACCGCCGCCGGCGCCCTGACGGTGCTTCGCGAGGTGGGCTTCGAACTGCACGAAGGCGACACCTGCGCGATCGTCGGCCCCTCGGGCAGCGGCAAGACGACCTTGCTCGGCCTCTGCGCCGGCCTCGACCAACCCAGCAGCGGTAGCGTGCAGCTCGCCGGCCGCGAGATCGGCCACCTGAGCGAGGACGAGCGTGCGCTGGTGCGCAACGAGAGCGTCGGGTTCGTGTTCCAGAACTTCCAGCTCATCCCCACGCTCACCGCGCTCGAGAACGTCCTCGTGCCGCTCGAGCTGCGCGGCGACAACACGCGCGAGACCGAGGCGGCGGAGCTGCTCGCGCGCGTCGGCCTCGGCGACCGCCTCGACCACTACCCGATGCAGCTCTCCGGCGGCGAACAGCAGCGCGTGGCGCTCGCCCGCGCCTTCATCAACCGTCCGCGCATCCTCTTCTGCGACGAGCCCACCGGCAACCTCGACGGCGACACGGCGCATGCGATGGTGGACTTGATCTTCGGCCTGAACCGCGAGCGCGGCACGACGCTCGTGCTCGTGACGCACGACCTCGAGCTGGCGCGCCAGACGCGCCGCGTCATCCGCCTCCGCAGCGGCGCCGTCATCAGCGACGAGCGCACCGGGTGAAGCGATTTGTGGGCACCACGAAAAACACGAAACACACGAACACGGGCCTCGATCATGAGTGACATCATCTACCGCGAGGAGTCCTACAAAATCATGGGTGCGTGCTTTGCGGTGTATAAGGAGAAGGGGTGTGGCTTTCTCGAGGCGGTCTTTCAGGAGTGTCTCGAGTTTGAATTCGGTGATCAGAACATCCCGTTTGTCGCCCATCCGTCGTTGCAGCTCTCCTACAAGGGCCGAATTTTGAAGCAGACGTATTCGCCTGACTTTATCTGCTACGAAAAGATTGTCGTCGAAATCAAAGCCATGGCCGCTTTGGCCAGCGAGCATCGCGCTCAAGTTCACAATTATCTTCGCGCGACCGGTCACCGTCTCGGTCTCTTGGTGAACTTCGGACATTTTCCCAAGGTCGAGTTCGAGCGCATCGCCCTCTGACTTTCGTGTATTTGGTGTATTTCGTGGTGGCATCCTCCGTCTCCTCATGAACTTCATCCTCAAAATGGCCTGGCGGGATACGCGGGCTTCGCGGCGGCGGTTGCTGCTGTTCTCGCTCGCGATCGTCCTCGGCGTTGCCGCATTGGTGGCGATCGGGTCGCTGCGCGACAACCTGCGCGCGGCGATCGATGACCAGACGAAGGCGCTGCTCGGCGCGGATCTCGTCATCACGTCGCGCGCCCGGCTCACACCCGAGGCCGACGCGTTCATCGCCTCCCTCGGCGGCATCGAGTCGCGCGAAATTTCGTTTAACTCGATGCTGATCGTTCCCGGTGGCGCTACGCGGCTCGTGCAGGTGCGGGCGCTGGAAGGCGATTTTCCGTTTTACGGCGAGTTTGACACCGCGCCGGCCGGCGCGCGCGCGGAGCTGCGGGGCGGCACGGGCGCTGTGATCGAGGAGAGCCTGCTCGTGCAGTTCGGGCTCAAGCCCGGCGACCGGATCCGGCTCGGCGCCGCGGAGTTCACCCTCGCGGGCGGCTTGCTTCGTGTGCCGGGCGAATCAGCGGCGGTCGCCACGATCGCGCCGCGCGTTTTCATCCCGCTCGCCACTGCCGAGTCCACCGGCCTGCTCCAGACCGGCAGCTTGGCGCGCTATCGCGTGTATCTGCAATTCGCGCCGGGCACCGACGTCGAGAAGCTCGTGCGCGACCTGCGCGACCGCTTCCGCGAGTTGCGGCTCGGCTTCGACACCGTGGAGGAACGCAAGCGCGAGTTGGGCAACTCCATCCGCAACGTGAACTCGTTCCTCATGCTGGTGGGCTTCGCCTCGCTCTTCCTCGGCGCCATCGGCGTGGCCAGCGCGATCCACGCGCACGTGCGGCAGAAGGTGCCGACCGTCGCCGTGCTGCGCTGCCTCGGTGCCTCGGCGCGCACGAGCTTCGCGATCTATCTCGTGCAGGGCGTGGGACTCGGTCTGGCGGGCGCGCTCGGCGGTGCAGCGCTCGGCGTCGCGGCGCAGCTCGCGTTGCCGGGTTTGATGAAGGATTTTCTGCCGTTCGCGTTCGAGTTCGCGGTGTCGTGGCCGGCGGTCGCGCGCGGCATCGGCGCAGGCGTCGTGATCGCGGTGCTGTTCGCGCTGCTGCCCTTGCTTGAGGTGCGGCGCGTGTCGCCGTTGCTCGCGATCCGCTCGGCGTTCGCGTCGGCGCCCGGTGGACGCGACTGGCTGCGCGTCGCGTTGCTGGGCACGATCGTGGGCGCGATCCTCGCCTTCGCGATCTGGCAGACGGGGCGCTGGCAATGGGGCGTCGGATTCGCGGGGGCGCTGTTCCTGGGCTTCGCGGTGCTCGCCGGGCTGGCCCAGTTGATCGCCCTCGTGGCGCGGAAACTCAATTTGCGCGCGCTGCCGTTCGCGTGGCGGCAGGGCGTGGCCAATCTCTACCGTCCGAACAACCGCACGGTGCTGCTGCTCGTCTCGCTCGGCATGGGCACGTTCCTCATGATGTCGCTCTACCTGTCGCGCGACACGTTGCTCGGCCAGTTGCGCATCATGGGCGCGGAGGACCGGCCGAACCTGATGCTGTTCGACATCCAGGACGATCAGGTCGCGCCGCTCACGCAGTTGCTCACGGAGAACGGCGCGCCGCCGCGTCAGGGCGCGGCCATCGTCACCATGCGCATCAGCGCGCTCAAGGGGCGCCCGGTCGCCGAGGTGCTCAAGGACAATACCGTGCGCGTGCCGGCGTGGACGTTGCGGCGCGAGTATCGCTCCACCTACCGCGGCGCGCTCAGCGACACGGAGAAGGTCGTGGCGGGCGAATTCACCGGGAGGGTGCCTCCGGGCGCTGCGCGCGTTCCTATTTCGATCGAAGACAACCTCGCGCGCGACCTGGGCATCGCCGTCGGCGACGAGATCGATTTCGACGTGCAGGGCGTGCCGGTGCAAACGGTGGTCGGCAGCCTTCGGCAGGTCGATTGGCGACGCATGTCGGCGAATTTCTTCGTCGTTTTCCCGGAGGGCGTGCTCGAGGACGCGCCGAAATTCCACGTCATGGCGGTGCGTGTGCCGGATGCGGCGGTCTCGGCCCGCGTGCAGCAAGCCGTGGTGCGCGATCATCCGAATGTCTCGGCGATCGACCTCGCGCTCATCATGGAGACGATCGATCGCGTCTATTCGAAGGCCTCGTTCGTGGTGGAGTTTCTCGCGCTCTTCACGGTCGTGACTGGCGTGATCGTGCTGGCCGGCGCGGTCTTGATCGGCCGCCACCAGCGCGTGCGCGAGAGCGTGTTGTTGCGCACGCTCGGAGCGACGAAGCAGCAGGTGAACCGCATCATGCTGGCCGAGTATCTCGCGCTCGGCACGCTCGGCGCGGCGGTCGGTGCGGTGCTGTCGATCGGCGCGAATTGGGCGCTGGCGAAGTATGTTTTTCAGATGAACTGGGTGACGCCCTCGCCGTGGGTGCTGCTCGGCGGCTGGGCCGCGGTTAGTGCGGTGACCGTGGTCACGGGCCTGTTCTCCAGCCGTGGCATCTGCGACCACCCGCCGCTCGAGGTCCTGCGCCAGGAAACGTGACGGCGCGGCTTTGTCTGCGCCTCCGTGCCTGCCTTGCCCTCGTCCTTGCCGCACATGTTTCGCGTGGCACGTTTTGTTTGGTAACCCAATAGGTTACCAACCGGGTAGGGTGCTGCTGTTGGTGTCACTGGGGCGTGGCGTGGAGAAAGTAACCTATTAGGTTACCAAACGGTGAGCGCGGCAGGCGGAGAGCTAGGGGTGAATAGTCTTGTGTCGGTCGGGGGCTGGACGGTGGAGTGGCGGGCTCATGGCTTCCTCCCGGCACCTCACGTTCCACTACACGTTGCGCGACGCGGATGGCCGCGTGCTCGATACCTCGCGCGGCGCGGAGCCGCTGGTCTGCATCGAGGGCGCGGAGCAGATCGTGCCGGGACTTGAAAAGGCATTGCGCGGCATGCAGCCGGGCGAACAGCGCAAGGTCTCCGTGCCGCCGGAAGAGGGTTACGGTCCGCGGAACGAGGAGATGATCGGTCGGGTGCCGCGCGCGCAGCTGCCGATCGAGGGCGAAGTGCAGGTCGGTGACCAATTCCGCACCGGCGCCGATCCCTATGCGCCGATTGTCACAGTGGTCGCGCTCGAAGGCGCGGAGGTGGTCCTCGATGCCAACCACCCGCTGGCGGGAGCGACGCTGCATTTCGAGGTCGAGTTGACGGCGGCGCGTCCGGCGACCGCGGCGGAACTGCAGGCAGCGCGAGACGCAGCGGGCGGTTGACGCGCGTGTGGCGGGGCGTAGCGTCGCCGGCTTTTCCGATGAAAGTTCTCGGCATCGATATCGGTGGCTCTGCCTTCAAGGCTGCCCCCGTGGACACCAAGACCGGCAAGCTGCTGGCGGAACGCTTCCGCGTGCCGATCTCGAGCCCGTGCGCCAAGGGCGAAGGCCTCGCCGCCGCCCGGCAGATCGTGCGGCATTTTCGTTGGAAAGGGCGCGTGGGAATCGGGTTTCCCGGCATCGTGCAGGAGGGGCGGATCGGCGCCGTCGGCAATCTCGGCGAGGAGTGGGAAGGCTTGAACGGACGCACGCGCTTCACGCGCGCGACGGGTTGCCGGGTCGGCTTGGCCAACGATGCCGATGCGGCCGGGTTGGCCGAGATGCGCTTCGGCGCGGGCAAGGGACGCAGCGGCACGGTGCTCATGCTGACGTTTGGCACGGGGATCGGTTCCGCGCTCTTCCACCGCGGTGCGCTTTATCCCAACGCCGAGCTCGGGCACATCCCGTGGGAAGGCGAGCCGATCGAGCGCTTCGCCTCCGCAGCGGTGAAGACGCGGCTCGATCTCGATTGGAAGGAATGGACCGACCGCGTGAACGTTTACCTGCGCGTCGTGGAGCGGTTACTGTCGCCCGAGCTGATCATCATCGGCGGCGGTGTGAGCCAGGATCACGGGCAGTGGTTCAAGTTCCTCCAGACGCAGGCGAAGGTGGTGCCGGCCAAGTTGCACAACGACGCTGGCATCGTCGGCGCCGCGCTCGCGGGCGAATGAGATGAACGGGCGCGTGTTGATCGTGGGCCAGGGGCTCGCGGGCACGGCGCTCGGGCTGGAGCTGGAGGCGGCGGGAATCGATTGCGCGATCGTGAGCGATGGTCACGCGACTGCGGCTTCGCGCGTGGCGGCGGGTTTGATCAATCCCATCACGGGCCAGCGTTTCGCGCGGACCTGGCGCGTGGAGGAATTGCGGCCGCTCGCGCAGGCGGCCTACCGGCGCTGGGAAACCGTGCTGGGCGTGCGGCTCTGGCATGACTTGCGGCTCGAGCGACGCTTCCGCGACGCGACGGAGCGCGAGCGGGCGGCGCGCCGTTTCGCTACGGGAGAGCTGGCGCCGTTCGCCCGGGCGCTGACCGACGAGGCACTCGTGCTCGACGGCGCGGCGCGGGTGGATTTGCCGGCGTTGCTGGGCGCGGCGGCCCAGCGCTGGCGGAGCAGCGGTCGGCTGCGCGAGACGCGCGCCGGGGCGGAGGAATTTGTCTGGCCGGACGGCGTTGGCGCGGTGCGTTGGCGCGGCGAGGAATTTGCGGCGGTGATCTGTTGCACGGGGCACGGCGCGTTGGCGCGTGCGTGGTTTGCCGGATGGCCGTTTGCCGCGATCAAGGGGCAGATCCTGACCGTGCGCGCCGCGGGGCTCGCAGCGGATACCGTGCGGCATGACGGGATGTGGCTGATCGGCGAGCGCGAGGGTCAGGGCAGAGTGGGGGCGACGTTCGAGCGGGACCGCGAAGATGTGGACACGACGCCGGCCGCGCGGGAGCAGCTCATCGCGGCGGCGCGGCGGCTGGTAGGCGGCGAGATCGAAGTGGCGGAGCAGGCGGCGGGCGTGCGGCTGGCGCTGGCGGACCGGTTGCCGGCGATCGGTTGGCATCCGCGGCGATCGGGCTTGGGATTTTTCGGCGCGCTCGGCTCGAAGGGCTCGCTCTGGGCGCCGTGGCTCGCGCAGCGTTGGTGCGCGGTGCTGGCGCGCGGCGCGGAGGTGCCGCCGGAAGTCGCGCTGACGCGCTTCGCTTTATGACTTCGGCGACGCGGGGGCGGGGCGATTGGTCGCCGAAAACCAGCCATTCGTCCCATTTTTGGGACAATTAATCGGCTTGAACCCGGCCAAGCGCCGGCGCACAAGGCCAGTCGCGTGCCATGCCCCCCGTAAACGCGCCTACGAACAAGATCCGCACCTGCGTCGTGGATGGACAGTTGTCCGTCCGCCGGTCCGTCGCGCGGTGGTTGGAGAGCGATGCCGACATCGAGCTCCTCGCCCAGCTGGCGAACGGCGGCGAGGCGACACGTTTCCTGGCCAAGGAGCAGCCGGACCTCGTGATCGTGGGGACGGATCTGCCGGACATGCGCGGCTTCAAGCTGGTCGAGGCAATGAACGCCGGTCAGCCGCCGGTGGTGGTGATGTTGACCGCGAGCCCGCAGGATGCGTTGCGCGCTTTCGAGGTCGCGGCGGTCGATTGCTTGCTGAAGCCGCTCGACGAGCCGCGTCTGGCGGCGGCGGTGCGGCGGGCCAAGGCGGAGGTCAATCGCCGGCGCACGGAGGCGCTGGGCAGCAAGATTTCGCATCTGCTCACGCACCTGCAGGCGATGGAGGCCGGGCGCGCATTGCCCGGCGCGGCTGCCGTCGCGGCCCCGGCGGCGCCGGCCGAGGGCGAAACGATCACCCGCGACCGCATTTTGCTCAAGACGGGTGGGGAAATCTATTTCCTCAAGTCCGAGGAGATCGACTGGATCGAGGCCGAGGGCGATTACATGAAGTTCCACGCCGCCGGGCGCGTCCATCAGTTGCGCGAGACGATGGGCCGGCTCGAGGAGCGGCTGGACCCGCGCCGCTTTCTGCGCATCCACCGCTCGACCATCGTGAATATCGACCGGGTGAAGAAGCTCAGTCCGGACTTCGCCGGCGAATACGCCGTGGTGCTGCAGGACGGCACCAAGCTGCGGCTGAGCCGGGGCTACCACGGGCGCCTCCAGGAATTGATGCGCGACGCACTCTGAGCCCCGTCCCGCCTCTGGCCGCGCCGTCGCGGTCCGTCCATCCCGCCCGCCACCCGTTTATCCCAAAACACCTGCGACTCCGCCGCTTTGTCCCGTGTAATGCGGCTGTTCTTTGGCACCGTCCCGGCCGACTCGCGGGCAGACCCGGTCTGCGCGCTCTTGGCCGTCGGGTTTGCGCTTTTCGTCGTTCCGCCATTTCGTTTTCCGCCTGTGGCCCTGATGCTCGCAACTGTTCGTAGTTAGTTGTGTTGCAGGGGGGCCCTTGGTGGGGCCCCTCTGTGTTTTTGCGGACGAAGCGCGCTGCCAAGCACCGGCCCGTCCCTTTCCGCCTCCTCCTCCCTGCAACCACCCTGATCCACATGCGCACCGAAGATTCCCCGCGCCCGCCCGTCCCCGCCTCCACGCCTGCGAAAGCCAAGTCGAAGAAACGTCTTTGGCTCATCCTCGGCGGCGTCGCGGTCATCGCCCTGCTCGCCTTCGCCGCGGCGGCCAAGAACCGCGGCCAGGAGAAGCCGATCCAAGTCACCACGGAGAAGGCGGTCGTGAAGACCATCACCCACGTCGTCACCGCCACCGGCAAGGTGCAGCCCGAGACCGAGGTGAAGATCTCCCCCGAAGTCGCCGGCGAGCTGATCGAGATCCCGGTGTCCGAGGGCCAGTCCGTGAAGAAGGGCGACCTGCTCGTGCGCATCAAACCCGACTTCTACAAGGCCCAGCTCGAGCAGCAGGAAGCCGCGCTCGCCTCCGCCCGCGCCGCCAGCGTCCTCAGCCAGGCCCGCCTCACCAAGGCCGAACAGGATTTCCGCCAGGCCAACGACCTCTACCAGAAGCAGCTCATCTCCGACGCCGAGTTCATCGCCGCGCAGACGAATCTCAACGTCGCCAAGGCTGACTACGATTCCTCCCTCGCCCAGATCCGCCGCACCGAGGGCTCCGTCGACCAGTCGCGCGACCAGCTCGACAAGACCACCATCTACTCGCCGATGGACGGCACCATCAGCTCCCTCACCAGCGAGGTCGGCGAGCGCGTCGTCGGCACCAACCAGTTCGCCGGCACCGAGATCATGCGCATCGCCAACCTCGATGCGATGGAAGTCCGCGTCCGCGTGAACGAGAACGACATCGTCAACGTCAAGGTCGGCGACCGCACCGTCGTCTCCGTGGACGCGTTTCCCGGCCGCAAGTTCGAGGGCGCCGTGGCCGAGATTTCCAGCTCCGCGCTGAGCACCGGCGGTCAGAGTGCCGCCGCCCAGATCATCGCCTCCGCTTCCGACGAGGTCACCAACTTCCTCGTCAAGATCCGCATTAAGGAGCGCGATCTCCGCCTGCGGCCCGGCATGAGTGCCACCGTCGACGTCGAGACGCAGACCGTTGAAAACGTCATCGCCGTGCCGATCCAGTCCGTGACCGTGCGCGCCGCCGGTGGCAAGACCACCGAGGAGATCGCCGCCGCCGCCGCCAAGGAGGCCAAGGAACGCTCGGGCAACGACCTCGATGTCGCCAGCGAGCGCGACGAGGCCCGCCGTAATCGCGAGAAACTCCAGCGCGTGGTCTTCGTGAAGGACGGCGACAAGGTCGCCCTGCGCCAGGTCGAGACCGGCATCGCCGACAATTCCCACATCGAGATCAAGAGCGGGTTGAAAGAAGGCGAGGAAGTCGTCTCCGGCAGCTACGCCGCCATCAGCCGCACGCTCAAGGACGGCTCCAAGGTGATGATCGAAAAGCGCAAGAAGGAGGAGGCCAAGTAACCCGGTGGCTCCGGCCCACTGCCTGAGCCACCCCGCCCGGCCTCCCTCCTCTCCTCCACCCATGTCCGCCTCCTCCGCCGCTCCCGCCTCCACTCGCGAGCACCGCCCGCCCGGCCCGTTGGTCATCGACATCCGCGGCGTCACCAAGCTCTACAAGATGGGCGAAGAGATCGTGCACGCCCTCCGCGGCGTCGCGCTCCAGGTGCACCGCAACGAATACCTCGCCATCATGGGCCCCTCCGGCTCGGGCAAGTCGACGCTCATGAACATGCTCGGCTGCCTCGATACGCCCACCAGCGGCCACTACGAGTTCGCCGGCAAGGATGTCTCGAGCATGAGCGACGACGAGCTCGCCGACATCCGCAACCGCGAGATCGGCTTCGTCTTCCAGACCTTCAACCTCCTGCCACGCTCCACTTCGCTCGCCAATGTCGAGTTGCCGCTGATCTACGCCGGCATCCCTCCGCACCAGCGACGCGAGCAGGCGATCCAGGCCTTGCGCAACGTCGGCCTCGGCGAGCGCATGGGCCACAAGCCCAACGAGCTCTCCGGCGGCCAGCGCCAGCGCGTCGCCATCGCCCGCGCCCTCGTCAACAACCCCTCCATCATCCTCGCCGACGAGCCGACCGGCAACCTCGACTCCCGCACGGGCGAGGAGATCATGCAGCTCTTCGAGGACCTCTACGCGCAGGGCAACACCATCATCGTCGTCACGCACGAGGAAGATATCGCCCGCCACGCCCGTCGCATCGTTCGCCTGCGCGACGGCTTGATCGAGAGCGACGTGCGGCAACCCTGACCGATGAAACGGTTCCTCTACGAGTTCTCCGAGTCCGTGCGCATTGCGGCGACGCAGATTCGCGCGAACAAGATGCGCTCCGTCCTCACGGCCCTCGGCGTCATCATCGGCGTCGTGGCCGTCACGCTCATGGGCACCGCCATCCGCGGCATCGACAAGGGCTTCGCCAACAGCCTCGCCCTGCTCGGCGACGACGTGCTCTACGTGCAGAAATGGCCCTGGGGCCCCGTCGAGGATTGGTGGAACTACGTCAACCGCCCGAACCTCGCGCCCGACCACGCCGACAAACTCAACCGCATCATCGAGAGCACGCACGACTCGCTCCTCGCCTTCGCCGTGCCGGTCGTCGGACGCGGCTCCGTCATCAAGGTCGGCGATGCCAAGGTCAGCGGCGTCTTCACCATCGGCACCACCGCGCCCTATGCGCAGATGACCGGCACCGAATACAAGGAAGGCCGCCTCTTCAACGAGACCGAGGCCGAGTCCGGTGCGCAGGTTTGCGTGCTCGGCTACGACGTCGCCGAGGCACTGCTGCCCAATCGCGACCCGATCGGCGAGACCGTGCTTATCAGTGGCCAGCCCTTCAAGGTCGTGGGCGTCTTCGCCAAGCAGGGCGAATTCCTCGGTATGTTCAGCTTCGACAACCAGGCTGTCATCCCGCTGAAGGCGTTCCAGAAGCACTTTTCCACCCGACGCGGCGCCGAGATCCGCGTGAAGGTCATCGACAAGACGCAGCTCGCCGCCGCCAAGGACGAACTCACCGGCGCGATGCGCCGCGTGCGCGCCCAGCTCCCGGGCGAGCGGAATAATTTCAACATCAACGAGCAGGAGGCCTTCAAGGCCCAGCTCGATCCCGTGAAGGGCACGATCGCCACCATCGGCTTCGTCATCACCGGCCTCGCGCTCTTCGTCGGTGCGATCGGCATCATGAACATCACCTTCGTCTCCGTGAAGGAGCGCACGAAGGAGATCGGCACGCGCAAGGCCCTCGGTGCGCGCCGCCGGTCGATCCTGCTGCAATTCCTCATTGAGGCTGTCTCCATCTCGCTCATCGGCGGGCTCGCCGGCCTCGCGCTTACCATGGTGCTCGTGCAGGTGGCGGCTCAGGCCTTCCCCAGTTTCCCGGTCAGCATTTCCCTCAGCATCGTGGCGCTGGCCGTCGGCACCTCGGTCTTCGCCGGCGTCGCCGCCGGCTTCGTGCCCGCCCTCGGCGCGTCGCGCCTCGATCCCGTCGTGGCCCTGCGTTACGAGTGACCTCGCCATGAAAATCACCGAAGTCTTCCGCATGGCCGTCGGCTCCCTCGGGGTGAACAAGCTCCGCTCGGGCCTCACGATGTTCGGCATCACCATCGGCGTGTTCACCGTCATCGGCGTCATGACCGCCGTGACCGCGCTGCGCAGCTCCATCGAGACCGGTCTGAGTTTCTTGGGGACGAACATGTTCCAGTTCGCCAAGTTCCCCGTCACGGGCGGCGGCGGCGACGAGGGACCCCGGCGGCGCCGCCTCGAGTTGCGGCGCGATATCACGCTCGATCAGGCGATGCGCTACCAGCAGCTGATGGCCGAGACCACGAACGTCATCTGCCTGAAAGTCTTCAACAACGGCGCACCCGTGCACGCCACCTATGGCGGCCGCAAGACCCAGCCCGGCGTCACCTTTGGTGGCAGCAACGAGCACTTCCTCGCCGCCAACCAGTATACGATCGAAGCCGGCCGCAACTTCACCGCCGACGACATCGAATACGGCCGCCCCGTCATCATCATCGGGCAGGAGCTGGTCACGCGCCTCTTCCCCTCGGAGAACCCGCTCGAAAAGATCATCAAGATCAAGGATCGCACCTACACGGTCATCGGCACCTTTGCCTCGAAGGGTAACGCCTTCGGCGGCAACAGCGATGCCATCGGCATGATTCCGATCACGCGCTTCATCACGGATTTCGGCGCCGAGCGCATGACCGTCAACATCGCCACCCAGGCGCCCACGCAGACGCTCTACAACGAGACGCTCGACAAGGCCGTCACCGCCATGCGCATCGCCCGCGGCCTGAAGGCCGAGCAGGAAAACGATTTCGAGATCTACTCGAACGACTCGCTCCTCTCCGCCTTCGCCAAGGTGGCCGACGTCATCGCCGCGGGGTCGTTCCTCATCAGCGGCATCGCGCTGCTCGCCGCCGGCGTGGGCATCATGAACATCATGCTCGTCAGCGTCACGGAGCGCACCAAGGAGATCGGCATCCGCAAGTCCCTCGGCGCCCGGCGCAAGTCGATCCTCACCCAATTCCTGATCGAGGCCGTCACCATCTCGCTCATGGGCGGCGTGGCCGGCATCCTGCTCGGCATCGGGGTGGGCAACGGCCTCGCGATGCTGCTCAAGGCGCAGGCCGTGATCCCGTGGGATTGGGCCGGCATCGGCCTCGTCGTCTGCTCGGGCATCGGCATCGGCTTCGGTTTTTATCCGGCCTGGAAAGCGGCGCGCCTCGACCCGATCGAGGCCCTGCGCTTCGAGTGAACCGCCGCCGCGGCCCGGCGTGCTGCGGCGGGCGCGGTCGGTGACGCTCGCGACACAACTGCGCTATTGAAGCGGGCGGGCTCGTCCGGTTTGCTGGGCGCACCCTTGAAGCTCCAATTTAAGCTCAATCCCGCCCTGCGTCGCGACCTGGCCCCCGGTGACCGTCGACGCTGGTTCTTCAGCTCCATCGCGCTGCGCATCGATGTGCGCGCGGTGTCGATCTGGTCCTTCGAGATCTACTGGAAGCGACTCCTCCTTGGCACGTCGGTGCTCGCGGTGGTCGGCTACCTCACGCTCGTGACGGCGCTGTTCCTCTGGCTCGACCGCAACGAGGAGAACCGCGTCACCTGGCTTGACCTCGCCACCGCGCCGGTGCGTATGGAAAACCTACGCAAGAAGCGCGGCGAGACCGCGATCGAGACGGCCTTCGCCAAGTTCGAGGAGCGCGACTTCGTCGAGGGTTTCTACAACCTCCGCGTCGGCCTTTCCCGTGCGCAGGACAACGTCAAGGCCCGCGTCATGCTCGCGCGCCTTTACGCCGGCTCCGATCCCGCGCAGGCCCTCGCTACGCTCGAGACCGGCCTGAAGCACGCCGCCAACGACCCCGCGCTCCTCCGCGCGCTGTTCAGCTACTACGCGCAGTTGCAGGCCCAGGGCCGCGCCCTCGAGCAGACCGAGAAGCTTCTCGATCCCAACCGCGTGCCGCCCATCACCGGCGAAGCCCGTGAATTTCTCACGGTCGTGCGCGCCGGGCTCGTGCTGGAGCGCGATCCCGCCGAGGCTGATCGCCTGCTCGCCTCGTTGGGAGAGTTGCAGAACAACGCCGACGCGCTCCGCGCCTACCGCTTCCGGCTCGATGCGCTCGTGAAGCTCGGCCGCGGTCTCGAGGCGCTCGCCCTGCCGCGCCCCGCCGCCGCCAAGGACTCCGACGACGCCTCCGAGCTGCGCGCCGAGGCGGAGATCGCGATCGCCCGCGAGGACGCCACCGCGCTCGACAGCGCCCTGCGCCGCTACAAGGCCACCGGCCCCGACCAGCCGCAGAACTACATCTACGCTTTCCAAGCTTGGCACCGCATGAAGCGCCTCACGCTCCGCGACTCGGTGGAGCAGGAGTATTACCGCGTATTCGGCGCCAACGACGCCGCGATGCAGCTCCTCGCCGCCTCCGCGGTGAACATGGGCCTCTCCGACGTCGTGCACCGCGCGATGCAGGTGGCGCAGCGCAACCGGCTCAGCACTTTCGCGTTCCGTGTTCACTTGACCGAACTGGCACTCCGTCGCGGCGAATTCGACCAGGCTTTCCGCCTGCTCCGCGATTGGGAGCGCTCCGTGGAGACGCTCAAGCCGATGCAACGCTCCTACCCGGATCTCGTCAGCCGCCTCGTGCGCGCCTGCGTTACCGGCGGCGAGCAGCAACAGGCCGGTCTCATCTCCCAACTCGGCACGATGCGCGGCCGCTCCGGTCCGGCGCTCTACAGTTTCACTTCCGAGACGCTGGAACGAGCCGGCCACCTCGAGACGGCCCGCGACGTCCTGCAACTCGGCCTGCGCTTCTACCCCTACACCGACAACCTCGTGGAGTTGAATGAACGCGTCACCGGCCGCCTGGCCGAGCTCGCCGCCGCCGCCGAGAAGGCGAAGCCCGTCGTTGCCGCCGTGGAATTGCCCAACACTGCCGCGCTCGCGTTGCAGCAGCTCGACGATCTCATCGCGGAGCAATCCTTCCTCGCCGCGCGCGAACTGCTCCGCGCCATCCGCACCGGCAAGCCCGCGTGGATCCAGCTCGCCGATCAGGACCTCGCCCTGCGCGAGGCCGAGGTCGCGTTGCTCACCCAGGATCCGCTCGCGGCGCGCGCCGTCGTCCGCTCGCACCTCGATCGCTTCCGCAGCGAAGAGGACGCGCTCAAGCTCATCCGTCTCGGCGAATCGCTGCTCAAGCGCGAGCGCGTGTCCGAGGCTCGCATCATCCACGACGAGGTCGAAGCCCTGCGCGGGGCCGCCCCCGCCGTGGCCTCCGCGCTCCGCTGGATGAATCTCGGCGACGATCTGGCGGGCTCGTTGACCAGCCAAGCCGCCGGCTTGGCGGCCATTGATCGGGAGCTGGCCCAGAACCGTCCGGCCGAGGCTCTGCGCGTGCTCGATTACGTGCGGCAGAAGGCGCCCACCTGGCTCGCGCAGGCGCGCAACGACTTGCTGGCCCGCGAAGTTCGCATCCGTCTGCTGCTCGATCAGCGTCCGCTCGCGGTCGCCGCCTTGCGCGAACTCGTGCTGCGCGCCGGTGTGTCGCGTGCGACGGCGTTCAAGCTGGTGCGCGATTACCTCGCCGACCGCGAGGAGGAGCGTGCGCTGCTGCTCGCCCGCGAAATCGTGAAGCTGCTGCCCGGCGACGCCGCCGCGAAGAAGCTGCTCAGCGAAGCCGAGGCGCCGCGGCCGACGGATTAAGCGTCGACCAAGGTTTGCATTTTATCGCCGGGGGCGTTGCCCCCGGCTTTTTTGCGTTGCCGACGGGGCGTCGGCCGCGCCGGTCGCTGCTGTGACGCGGGATCAGCCGCGGCGCAGCTCGGACCCGCGGAAGCGGATCATGATGCGGTTCACCTTCTTTTGGCGGCAGGAAATCTTGCCCGTCTGGAGATCGAAGCGGTCGGGCACGTCGAGGCGGATGACATCCACGACGGCGTGGTAGCCGCGCTCGGAGAAGATATCGATCAGCATCGCCAGCGCGCCGGGCTCGTCGAGCAGCGGATCCTCGCTGTTCACATGCGCGTGGCCGGAAATGGCGTGGCGCAGGACGATGGGGAGAATCTTTTTCTCGATCAGGCCGATCACGCGGGCGAAGAGCTCGGGATGATTCAGCGCGTAGCCGTCGAGACGCTTCACCAGTTCCTGGCGGGCGTGGATGACGATCTCGCTGGCCAGCGGGAGGGAACGGAGTTGGTCGTAGGTGCGGGGATCGAGCTCAAGCGAACTCTGGTAGGCGAGCTCCTGCGCGATGTTGCCCTCGACCTCATGGATCGTGCCCTGCGCGTTGATCAGGTGGTAGTGGAAGATGTCCTTGAGCGAGAGCAGCGCGTCCCAAGTTTGCTCCTTGAATACCCGGTAGCGGCGGGCGGCGAGAGCCTCGTCGAAGTCCGTGGCGCGTTCCTCGAGCAATTCACCGCGGCCGGAGACGCGGACCTCCTCGTTGTGCGCCTTGGACTCGCGGCCGCGCTTGAGCTGGCGGCTGATGGATTCCTTCTCGTCGACGAAGAGGACGACGATGTGCACCACGGGCTGGCGGAAGTGGATGCCGAGCGGCGTGCCGTAGAACTCGCGCCAGAGCTGGACCATCTTCTCGTAAAGCATCTTCAGGCAGTCGACCTGCACCTTGGTGCGCGGGAAGCCGTCGAGGATGACGCCGTCGCGATACTCGGGTTTGAGCAATTGGCGCAAGAGCACGGAGAGCACCTCGCGGTCGCCGATCAAGCTGCCGGCCTCCTTGAGGCGCTTCATCTCCGGCGTGTCGAGCAGCGCGCTCATGACGATGGGCTGGCAGGTGAGACCGCGGGCCTTGGAAATGTAGGGCGTGTTGGTGCCTTTGCCGGCGCCAGGCGCGCCACCGAGGAGGATGAGCTCCTTGGGGAAGCGGAGGTTCTCGCGGCCGTAGTCCGCCTCAAGGTCGGCCCAGATCGGTTCGAAGATCACCGCGGCATCCTTGATCTCCAGATCGTGGGGCGGCGGGGCTTTGGTGGCGGGCGGAACGGGCGAGCTCATTGGGTCGGGGGAGGCAGCGTAGGACGGCACCCCGGCGAGGCGACAAAAAAGGCGGTCTTTCGTCCCTGCGCGGGCGCGCGGCGGACGTGCAGGCGGTCAAACCTTCTTGCGCAGGAGCTGGGGCGCGGCTTCCAACTGGCCGCGGGTGACGCCGAGCTGGTTGATGAGCTTGAACTCGCGCCAGAGCTCGGCGCCGCTGATCTCGCCGCGGAGCAGCTGGCGGTAGCGGGCCACGGTGCGCTGCAGCTCGTCGGCGGATTCGTTGAGGAATTCGATGCGGAAAGAGCGCGCGCCGAGGGCGATCAGGCGGTCGACGAACTCGGCACCGGTCTGAGCGCGGGCGTTGTAGACGGTGTTGCGGCAGCCGGCGTCGGCTTTCAGCGGATGCTCGGCGCCGATGCGATCGCGCAGACGCACGTCGTGCCGGTCGCAGGGACGGCCGCAGTTGCGGTAATCGGTGCCCGCGGAGAGGAAGGCGCAGAAGACGCAATGCTCCATGTGAAACATCGGCATGTGCTGGTGGAGGGTGATGTCGAACCAGCGGCCGGGCGCGCCTTGCAGCAGCGCTTCGAGCTGCGCGACATTCAGGTCGTAGGAGGCCGTGACGCGTTCGAGGCCGTGCTGGTTGACGTAGTAATCGGCCGTGAGCGGATTGGCGACGTTGAGCGAGAAATCCCCGCGCCGGCGGCGGCCCGCGAACCACTGCAGGTGGTCGTAATTGCGGACGAGGTAGCCGTCGGCCTCGCAGGAGAGCACCTGCTTGAGGATCCACTCCTCGCCGGGTTTGAAGATGCGCGGCGCGGCGACCCAGAAGGAAGACGGATGCTCGCTTTTCGGATCTCGGTTCTCGCCCGGTTCGCCGGCGGTCGCCTGCAGTTCGCGGAAGCGCGCGACGGCTTCGCGGTATTTCTTCGGGTCCTCAAACTCGGCGTAAATCGTGCGCGCGCCGGCAGCCCACGCAGCGTCGAGCTGGTGCAGGTGACGGATGACGACGATGAGTTCCGGCTCTCCGGTGACCGCTTGGTCGGCTGCGTTCCGCAGGCTGACCTTCGCGTGCTGCGGTTCCTGCATCGTCCAGCGTTTTGGGGCGGCGCGGCGAGCATCGAGCTCGGCCACGAGGCGACGGCGCAGGTCGTTCAACTCGCTGAGCGCGAGAATGGCGTCACCTTCGAGCACATTCACCAACGTGCCGAGGGTGAACGGCGTGCCGCCGAGGCGGCCGAGCTGGTCGCGGAGGCGCTCGGTGGTGAGCGGCTGTTTTTCCGCGCGGGCGAGCGGTGTGGCCGAATCGGCGCGGGCGACATGGCCCTCGTCGTCACGCGCGAAGACGGTCAGCGGCGTGCCGACGGCTCCGTGGACCTCGACGTGCACCGGGCGCGTGAAACGGATTTTCTCTCCCTCGAAGGACTGGCGCAGACGGCGGTCGAGCTCGGGGTCGTTGGTTTTCCAGACAAGGTTGCCCGGGCGCACGCGCGCGAAGTCAATGTCGCCGCGGCCGAAGCGCAGCACGGTCTCCGCACCGCGCGGTTCCACTTGGTAGATGCGGCCGCCTTCCTCCTTTTCGTCCGGATGACCGCGGTCGAAGACGATGCCGTCGCCCGGCTTGAGAGGCGCGATCGGTTGCAACGCGACGAAGTCCGGACCGACGCGCGTGACTTCACCGAGGAACACGCCGCGCTTGGTGCCGAAGCGGGCGTGGGCGAGTTCCTGGTTGTTGATGCCGCGGAACCAACCCGTGTAGAGCCCGCGCGAGAAGCCCATCTCCAGATCGTAGCGGGCCGCGGCGGGGTTGAAATCGCCGCCGGGCGCCGCGCCCGGCTCGGAGCCGAGCTGCCGCATGACGTGATCCAGCGCCGTGCGATAAACGCGGGTGATGTTGGCGACGTATTCGGGGCTCTTGAGCCGGCCCTCGATCTTGAGCGAGGCCACGCCGGCGCGCACGAGGTCGGGCAGCACATCGAGGCCTGAGAGGTCCTGCGGGCTGAGGAGATAGCGGCGGTCGCCGAGGTCGACCTTGGTGCCGTCGGAAATCAGCTCGTAAGGCATGCGGCAGGCCTGCGCGCATTCGCCGCGGTTGGCGGAGCGTCCGCCGAGCGATTCGCTGGTGAGGCACTGGCCGGAGTAGGCGACGCAGAGCGCGCCATGGACGAAGACTTCGAGCGGCAGCCCGGTCCCGGTGTCCTTCGTCGCGGCCTGGATGGCGGCGATTTCCTTGAGCGAGTTCTCGCGGGCGAGCACGACGAGTTGCGCGCCAAGCTCGCGGGCGAAGGCCACGCCGGCGGCGCTCGTCACCGTCATCTGCGTGGAGGTGTGGATGGGAAAATCCGGCGAGATGCTCCGGATCAGCCGGCAGATGCCCACGTCCTGCACGATGGCGGCGTCGACGCCGGCGGCGATGATGCTGCGGAGGTAATCCCCGGCGGCGGCGAGCTCGTCGGCGAAGACGAGCGTGTTGAACGTCACGTAGCCGCGCACGCCGCGCCGGTGGAGGAATTCCATCAGCTGCGGCAGGTCCGCGAGGGTGAAGTTGTGCGCGCGCATGCGCGCGTTGAAGCGCTCGAGGCCGAAGTAGATCGCGTCGGCGCCGTTTTCGACCGCAGCCCGGGCGCACTCCCAATCACCCGCTGGAGCGAGGATCTCCGGGCGCGCGCGCACCAGCGCCGGGGCGGCGGTGGAGATGGCGAGGGCGGAGGAGTGGGAGGGCGTCACGTTGGCTGCACTCTGTTAGCCGCGGCGGGTGGGGCTGCAACTGCTATCCTGATGCGCGCTGGCGCCGGGACGGGAACGCGCGTAGAGTGAGAGCATGAAAACCTGGTTGGTGCGGAAGTTGAAAGTCTTGGTCGCGTTCCTCGGCCTCCTCGCCGCGGCCGGCGTCTGGGCCGGCACCGATCCGCGTTTCCCGGATCTGGATGCGGCGGCGCGGGAGCATCAAGTGCAGGCGGCGCGGCTGGTGATGCAGAATTACCGGCGGGAGATCGCGGCCGCCGCCAAGGCTTTGCCGCCGGAAGACCGGCGCTACGAGCCGGCCCTCAAGCTGGTCGTGCAAGGCGAACGGTTGGTGCACCGGATGGTTTCGGCATCACAGGCCGAGCTGGCACAGGTGCAGGTGGCTTTCGATGCCAACCGCGTGGCGCTCGAGCGCGAGCTCGGACGCGAACCGGCGAAACGCTGAAGGGTTCGCTGGCGGAGGCTCAGTGTGCGGCGGAGTCGCCCGGTGCGTGCGGCACTCCGCTCATCATCACGCGGTCCGTCCACGCGAGGGCGATGGCGGAGAGCACGAAGACGGCGTGGATGATGACCTGCCACATCACGCCCTCATTGGTGAACGCGATGGAAGGCGAACGCACCTCGATGAAGGTCTTGAGCAGGTGGATGGACGAGATGCTGACGAGCGCCGTGGCGAGCTTCACCTTCAGCATGCCGGCGTTCACGTGGCTGAGCCATTCGGGCTGGTCCTCGTGGTCGTCGATGTGCAGGCGCGAAACGAAGGTTTCGTAACCGCCGATGATCACCATGATGAAAAGATTCGCGATCATCACGACGTCGATGAGGCCCAGCACGCCGAGCATGATGGCGGTGCTGGGGTCCTTGATGTCGGACGGGTTGCCGACGGCGACGTGGATGAGGTGCCAGAGCTCGATGAAAAACTGATAGACGTAAACGCCTTGGGCGAGGATCAGGCCGACGTAGAGCGGGGCTTGGAGCCAGCGGCTGGCGAAGATCGTGCGTTCGAGCAGGCTCTCGGTGCGGGAATCGGGCTTGGGCATGGAGGGGCGGAGAAGTGCGCAGGCCGCACTCCGGGTGCAAGCCGATATCAGCCGAGTGCCTGGCGCAGCGCGCGGGCTTCGGCGAGCACTTGCTGTGCGGCGGCGAGCGCATCCGCGCCGCCCTCGGTCGTGGCTGCGACCGGAGACTCTGTGGCGGGCGCGGCGTGGTGATCGTCGGGGTCGCCGAGACCGGCGGCGCGGAAGTGGCGCAACCGGTCGAGGATGAGGTCGCGGATCTCGCTCGCGTTGTCGACGCCGTGGAAGACGCCGGTGTGTAGCGAGTCGTGGTGCTCGTGCCCCTTCACCTCGCCGCCGCCACCGCCGGCGGATTGCACGCGGACATCGGCGATGCCGAGCAGGCGTTGCAATGGGCCCTGCATGACCTCGACTTGCTGGAGGTTGGCGAAGCTCATGGTGGATTCCTGCAGCGACCAAAGACCGGCGCGGATGCGCAGGCTGCGGTCGGTGACGATATACCAGCGCAACTCCCAATCGAGACGCACGGCGGCGAGGGTGAACGGCAGTTGCGCGAGGAAGCCGACGATGGTGAGCAGCTCAATGACCGCGATGACGTCCATCGACCACGGCGGCAGGCGGTGGGCGATCTCGCGGAAGCGTTCCTCGCCCGAGCGGCGGGTGCGTTTTTTCTTCTTCGGGGCGGGCTCGCCCTCGGTCGGCGGTGTCACCGTCGTGGCGGCGGGGGTCGCGGCAGCGCTGGCGACGGGTGGTTCGGCCGCAGCGGCGGTGCGGACGGCATCGAAGCCTTCGCGCAGCTGCGCGATGAAGAACACGGAGAAGGCGATGCCGAGCGCGGCGCCGACCTGGGTGAAGATCCAGCGGGCGAGGCGGACGTAGTAGAAATTACGCCCGGCGCGGAACGTGCGCACGGAGCCCGGTGCGCCGAGCGGCGGCTCGGGCTCGGCGGGCACGCGCATCCAGCGCAGGACGAGGGCACGCATGCGGTCAAACATCGGTGGAGCCTCCGGAGTTTTCGCGCCGGGCGGCGAGGGCGAGGCGGGTGGCGCGGAGTTCGAGCGCGACTTCGCGCAGCGCGGCGGCGAGTTCGGCGTCACGCCCGGCGGCGGCGAGGGTCGCGGCGGCGGTGGATGGGGATTGGCGCGCGGGCTCCTTCACGCCGCGCATGCGGGCGTAGAGGTAGTCGCGCAACGCCTCGAATTCCTTGATGCCCTCGATCGTCATCTCGGCGCTGGCGTTGCCGCTGGCGGTCTGCACGAGGATGCGGGCGAGGCCGAGCCAGCGTTCGACGAAATTGGAGCGCAGGTGGATGTCCTGGATGCGCGCGTATTGGATGATGACCTCGCGCCGGAAGAGGATGCCCCACCGCATCGAGATGCCCTCGTCGGTGAACTTGTAGCGCATCGTGTGGTAGCGAAAATACGCCGGCAGCACGAGGAAGGGGAAGGCCGGGGGGAAGACGAGGCAGCTGAGGAGGTAATATTTCCACAGGTCCGGATGCGGACGTTCGATTGCGTGGATGGCGTCGTCGGTGAGGGGCGGCGGTTTCACGCCGCGAGGGATGACAGGTCCGCTCGGGGCCACAATCCCGCAGTGCGGAACGGTCGCGCCGCTGGTGCGGACGGTCTCAGAGGCCGGGACGGAAGTCCCGTGCCGGTCCGGCTCAGACGCCGTATTCCGCCCAGCTGGAGCTGGTCTCGGTGACGCGGACGCGCTCGACGCGCACGGTGGCACCGATCCGGTAACCGGCGGGGTCCGGCAGGCCGGCGGCGAGACGGCGGGAAAGCTCTTCGAAGATGGTGCGGGCCATGACTTCGCTCGTCGGATCGGTCTGTTCGAACACGATGACGCGCTCGCCGTAGGTCTGGCGGAAGAAGGCGGCTTGCGGGTCAGCCGAGTTGATCGCGAGGGCGTGGTCCCAGCGGTCGAGGAACTGCTGGAGGAGGTGCTTCACGGCCTTGAAGTCGCAGACCATGTCGTTGGCATCAAGGGCGTCGGCGGCGAGCACGACCTCGACGCGCCGGCTGTGGCCGTGCGGGAAGCGGCACTTCTCCGGGTGCTTGCTGAGCAGGTGGCCGCTCTCGATCTCGAAGGTTTTGCAGATCCGATACGGCATCGCGTCACACGACCTTGGAGAATCCCGTGCGGCGCTTCTCGAGGTGCGCGTCGAACCGCATGGCGATGATGCGCAGGAAGAGCTGGCCGAGCTGGGTGATGGTCACACGGCCGGGCGTGCGCTCGATGAGGCCGTCGGCGGCGAGGTCGTCGAGTGAGGCGATTTCGGCGGCGTAGTGGGTCGCGAAGTCGTGGCCGAGCTTCTGCGTGAGCGCGGCGAAATCGAGGCCGCGGGCGCACATGATGTCGGTGATGATCGTGCGGCGGCGCTGGTCGTCTTCCGTGAGAAGGTATCCGCGCTCGATGGGCAGGCGGCCGTCCTTGATCGCGGCTTCGTAGTCGGGAAGTTCCTTGTAGTTTTGCCGGAAGGAACCGTCGGTCTGCGAAATCGAGGACATGCCGAAACCGTAGAGCGAGGCGCCGGCGCGGGTGGTGTAGCCCTGGAAATTGCGGTGCAGCGTGCCCTCGCGGAAGGCGACGGCCAACTCGTCCTCGGGGCGCGCGAAGTGGTCCATGCCGATCGTGGCGTAGCCGGCGGCGACGAGCTTCTGCGAAGCGGTCATCAGCATCGTGAGCTTGGCCTCGGTGCTGGGGAGTTGCTGGCGGTCGTCGAAGATCTTTTGCGCGGGCTTGATCCACGGCACGTGGGCGTAGCTGAAGACGGCGAGGCGGTCGGAGTTGAGCCCGATGACCTCGTCGACGGTCTGGCCGAAGGATTCGGGCGTCTGCAGCGGGAGGCCGTAGATGAGGTCGACGCTGACGGATTGGTAACCAGCCTCGCGGAGCCAATCGATGGCCTGCTTGGTCATCGCCAGCGGCTGCCAACGGTGGATGGCGACCTGCACCTGCGGATTCGTGTCCTGCACGCCGAGCGAGGCGCGGTTGCAACCGAGGCGGCGGAAGGCCTCGACGTGTTCCTTGGTCAGGCGGCGCGGGTCGATCTCGACGGAGATCTCGGCGTCGGCGGAGAACTTGAAATGCGCGTGGATGGCCGCGGCGAGGCGGTCGATCTCGGCGGGCGGGAGGAAGGTGGGCGTGCCGCCGCCGAAGTGCAGCTGCGTGACCGGGCGGCTGGTGTCGATCTGCGGGGCGGTCAGTTCGATCTCCTTGATGAGGAGGTCGACATACTCGCCGGCCGAGGCACGGCGGCGGGTGATGACGGTGTTGCAACCGCAATACCAGCACAGCGACTCGCAGAAGGGCAGGTGGAAGTAGAGCGACAGCGGCGTGGCGGCGTCGGCGTTGTCACGGCGGATTTCCGTGAGCAAGGCGTAGCGGTCGATCGCGTCGGAGAACTGCGGCGCCGTCGGGTAGGACGTGTAGCGCGGTCCGGGGATGTTGTATTTGCGAACCAGCTCAAGGGCAGGTTCGACGGCGGGAGAGACGGTGTAGCGTGGGGACACCATAGTGGTATCACGGTAACCGAAGCCCGGGCGCAGGGCTCCGCATCCTTTGCGGTTTTTTTGGCCATCCGCACGGCGGGACGGGCGAAGGGACGGCTTGAGGATTGCGGTGGAGGGGCGGCGATTGCAGGCTCCAAGCCCATGAATCGTCGCGATTTCCTCCAGCGGGGTGGCGCGCTCGCCTTGGGCGCCACCGTGGGCCTGACACCGACTTCCGCGCAAGCCGCGCCGCCGGCCGGCAGCCGTCGCGTGCTGCGGGTGGCGCACCTGACCGATGTGCATGTGGGGCCCGCGAACGATGCGCCGGGCGGCATGGCTGCGGCGTTGCGGCACGCGCAGGCGCAGGAGGACCGGCCGGAGCTGTTCCTGTTCGGCGGCGACTGCATCGGCGACGCGCTCGGCACGCCAAAGGCCCACGTGTTGGAACAATGGGACATCTGGAACCGCGTGCTCGCCGACGAATTGAAGACGCCGGCCCGCATGTGCCTCGGCAACCACGATGTCCTCGGCTGGAACCGGCGCGACGACGCGGAGCTCCGGGCCGATCCGCACTACGGCAAGGCCCTCGCGCTCGAACGGCTCGGCATGCCGGCGCGCTATTATTCCTTCGACCAAGCCGGCTGGCACTTCGTGGTGCTCGACAGCATGGAGTTCTGGCACGGCAACAACCAGGGCTACCTCGCGCGGCTCGACGACGAGCAATTCGCCTGGCTCGACGCCGATCTCGCGAGTGCCGCCGGGCGGCCGGTGTGCGTGCTCTCGCACATCCCGATCCTGAGCGTGGCGGCGTTCCTCGACGGCGACCTCGCCGGCACCGGCACGTGGGTCGTGCCCGGCGCGTGGATGCACATCGACGCGCGGCGGATCAAGGACCTGTTCGCCAAGCACGGGAACGTGAAAGTCTGCCTGAGCGGCCACCTGCACATGGTGGACGACGTGACCTACCTCGGGGTGCGCTACCTCTGCAACGGCGCCGTCTGCGGCGGCTGGTGGAAGGGCAAGTGGCAGGAATTCGGGCCGACCTACGCGCTGCTCGATTTCTACGCGGACGGCAGCGTCCAGCGGACGATGGTGGATTACCGCGCGAGTTGAGCCGCTGCGACGGAAGCGGGCGTAATCGCCGTGACGGTCACGCCGGCGCGACGGGAAGCCGCGCGGCGATCAGCCGGCGAAGAATTTCTGGATCTTGCGCAGCGAGGCGACGAGGCGGTCGACCTCTTCCGTGGTGTTGTAGAGGTAAAAGCTGGCGCGCGTGGTGGAGGCGAGGCCGAGCTTGCGCATGAGCGGCTGGTTGCAGTGGTGGCCGCCGCGGAGCGCGATGCCGTCCTCGTTGGCGAAGGTCACGACGTCGTGCGCGTGCACGCTGTCGAAGGCGAAGCTGATCAGCCCGCTGCGCGCGGCGCCGGCGCGCGGGCCGATGATGCGGATGCCGGGCAGCGTGGCGAGCTGGCCCATCGCATACTGGACGAGTTGGTCGTCGTGCGCGGCGATGGCGGTGCGGCCGATGCTGTCGAGGTAGTCGCAGGCGGCGGCGAGGCCGATGGCGTCGGCGACGTTGGGCGTGCCGGCCTCGAAGCGCTCGGGGGCGGGCTTCCACGTGGCCGTTTCGTAGCTCACCTGCACGACCATGCCGCCGCCGGTCTCGTCGGGCGCGAGTTTGTCGAGGAGGGCGCGGCGGCCGTAGAGGACGCCGATGCCGGTGGGGCCGCACATCTTGTGGCCGGAGAAGGCAAGGAAGTCGCACCCGATCTCGCGCACGTCGAGCGGCACGTGGCCGATGGACTGCGCGGCGTCGATCACCGTCACGGCGCCGACGGCGCGGGCGCGGCGGCAGAATTCGGAGACGGGGTTGATCGTGCCGAGGGTGTTGGAAATGTGGGTGAACGCGAAGAGCTTCACCTGCGGCGTGAGCAGGGTGTCGAGCGCGGCGAGGTCGGGACCGCCTTCGCCGTCGGCGCCGAGGAGCGGCACGTATTTCAGCGTGGCGCCGGCGGCCTTGGCGGCCTGTTGCCAGGGCACGAGGTTGGAGTGGTGCTCGAACTCGGTGGTGAGCACGACGTCGCCCGGCTTCAGGTGGGCGTGGCTCCAACTGCGGGCGACGAGGTTGATGCTCTCGGTCGTGCCGCGGGTGAAGATGATCTCGGCGGGATCGGCGGCGTTGATGAACTGGGCGATGCGGGCGCGAGCGCCTTCGTAGGCGTCGGTCGCGCGCATGGAGAGCGCGTGGAGGCCGCGGTGGACGTTGCTGTTGTCGCGTTCGTAGTAGCGGACGAGGGCGTCGATGACGGCGCGCGGTTTCTGCGCGGTGGCGCCGTTGTCGAGGTAGACGAGCGGCTGGCCGTTGACCTGCTGGTGCAGGATGGGGAAGTCGGCGCGGATTTTTTGCAGGTCGAGAGACATATTGTGCTCAATTCAATGAGCCAGATTTCAATTTTTCGTAGAGAATCCTTGTGCGCGCTTCGCCAGCCTTGACCTGTGCTGGAGAGAGCGTCTTACGCAACCCATCCAGCTCTCGGCGGATTCCCCATTTGGTCTGCATGTTGTCCTGCCAGCGTTGCGTGATGAAGCGCGCAACATCGAGCCATGCATAGGCCTCAACAGGGTCGACCTGCGCACCGCGGCCATCACGGTAGGCCAATCCGATGTTGGCGATGCTCTCCACGTCCCCTTGCGCCGCCGCCTTGCGATACCAATTTAGCGCAGCGACTGGGTCAGCAGTCACGCCCTCTCCGTTATACAGAAGATAGCCGGCGCGCCCTTGAGCGGCGGCGTGGCCGAGTTGCGCGGCTTTTTCGAACCACGCGAAGGCTACGTGCTTGTCGGGCGCGACTCCGCTGCCGGTTTCGTAACTCAATCCGAGATTGTGCATCGCATTGGCATCGCCCAGCTCGGCGGCCTTCCTATACCAGTCGTTTGCCGCAACAGGGTCTTTAGTCACGCCCAAGCCATTGTCGTGCATCAGTCCGAGACTGCACAGCGCGTCCTTCTGGTTGTTTGCCGCGGCCTGATGGAAATACTCAAGTGCCTTCGGGAAATCCTGCCGCACGCCTTCGCCATTCAGATAAAAGCATCCGATGTTGTTTTGCGCGAGAGCGTCGCCTGCCTTTGCCGCTCGCTCATACCATTTGAATGCTTCCTTAGGATTTCGCCTGACGCCAATCCCGTTGTCGTAACGCCCGGCTAGGATCATTTGCGATGCGACGTCGCCAGCTTTGGCTTTCGCTAGCAGTTCGTCGAAGCTTGGTTCGGTGGCGTTGAGCGCCACGCCCAGCACCAAAGCAAGCCAAACGACTCGGTGCAGGAAACGCATGCGCTCAGTCCTTGTGGGTCTCGGTGGTGGCGGGAGCCTCGTCGCCTTTCAGGGCGTTGAGGGCGGCGTGCCAGCCGAGCGTGGCGCACTTGATGCGGGCGGGGAAGGTGTGGACGCCGGCGAAGGCAGCGAGGTCGTTGATCTCCTCGGGCGGCTCGCCGGTCGTGACGATGTGGTGGAACTGGTCGTAGAGCTGCTGGGCCTCGGCGGCGGTCTTGCCCTTGAGCTGCGTGGTCATGAGCGAGGCGCTGGCCTGCGAGATGGCGCAGCCGGCGCCGTCGAAAGAGATGTCGGCGATGCGGTCACCATCGAGCCGGATGAAGACGCTGCACTGGTCGCCGCAGGTGGGATTGTCGCCGTGGGCGACGCGGTTGGCCGTGGGCAGTTTGCCGCGGTTCCGCGGGCGGCGGTTGTGGTCCAGAATGACGGACTGGTAGAGATCGGTGAGGTCGTGCATCGGCCGGGTCGTGAAGGGTGAAAAGCTAGTGCGCACTCCGGGGTTGGCAAACAGAGTTTCCGTCCCGCGCCCCGCTGTGCCGGAGGATTGTCCGCGCGGCTGTGTGCGCGCGGCGGCCTAGGCTCAGGATTTGCTCGGAGCCGACGGCGCGGCCTGGAGCAGACGGGCGAGCAGGCGGCGGGCGCGGATTTGCCCGACGACGCGACGGGAGACAGGATCGCTGACCACGGGGAGCGACTTGTGGCCGTGCTCACGAAAGGCGGAGGCGGCGATCAAGGCGGTGTCGGTCGCGGCCACCGCGGCGGGATTTTTCGCCATGAAAGCGTGGAGCGGTGTGTCCGGCGCGAGGCCGTCGGCTTGGGCGCGGAGCAGATCGGTGAGCGTCACGAGGCCTTCGAGCGCGCCTTCCGCGGACGTGACGTAGAAAACCTCGGTGGTGGTCGTGGCGAAGAGCTCGGTGACGTGGTGCAACGTGTCGGCCGGGCGCAACAGCGGTGCGGGGGCCGGCTCGATGAAATCGGCGAGCTGGAAGGTGCGGAGAGCGGCGAGGGCCTGCGGGCGTTCCTGCCAGAATTTACCCGAGCGGCGGGTGATGGCGGCGGTCAGCGCCGCGCGCAGCGGGGCGAGGGAACGCGAGATGGTGGAGAAGACGTTGCGTCCCATCACCACGACGTCGACCGGGCCGCGGGCGCGGACGGAAGCCGAGCGCGGCTGCTGATTGATGAGCGCCTGCTCGCCGAAGAAGCTGCCCGGGCCGAGCGTCGCGATGACTTCGCCGTCGGGGCGTTCCGCGCTGGTGCGGACGATTTCCACCTCGCCGCGCTCGAGCACGTAGAAATTCGCCGGCGCCTCCCCTTGGCGGAGGATGTAGTCGCCCGCCTCGTAGTGCGCGTGCGTGACGCGCTCAGTCGGGTCGGTGCGCAGATGCGCGAGGTCGCGGGGAAACAGCAGCAGCCAAGCCCAGTCGGCGCCGACCTGGATGCGGCGTCCCCACGACGGCAACTTGAAGAGATACACGCCGCGCCAGACGAACCACGCGAGGAAACCGCTGAGGCGCAGGCCGGCCAGCTCCGCGACGGCACGGTGGCCGCCGATGGAGCAGAGTTGTCCGAGCACGCGGAAGGAGAAGGGGCGCGTCGGCTCCCCGTGGAGCGTGCGCAGGATGTTCTCCGCGCATTGGCGGCCTTGGCGCTCGGCGAACTGGCCCGTGGGCGGTGAGAGCTGGCCGTCGTGGGCGTTGCGGATGGCCGCGCAATCGCCCACGGCCCACGCGTTGGCGCGGCCGGGCAGGCGCATGTCCGGCTCGGTGACGAGGCGGCCTTTCTCCCGCGGCGTGTCCATCCGCTCGACGATCGGCGCCGGGGAGCTGCCGATGGTGCACACGATGGTGCCGCCGCGGACGAAACCGTCGCCCGTGCCCACGCCGTCGCCGGTGGCCAGTTGCACGCGGCAGTTGAGCCGCAGCGTGACGCCGGCCGCCTGCATCTTCACGCGGGCAAACTCGCGCAGTGGCGGACTGATTTCCGGCAGGATCTGGTCGCGCGAGTGGAGCAGGGTGACCGTGACGTCGTCGGGCCGGATGTTGCGGAAGAAGCGGAGACTGCCGCGCACGAGATCGTTGATCTCGCCAGCCGCCTCCACGCCGCTGTAACCGCCGCCCACGACGATGAACGAGCAGAGCCAGCGCCGGCGCGCCTCATCTTCGCAGACTTCGGCGCGCTCGAGTTGCTGCAGCACCTGGGTGCGCAGGACGGCGGCGTCGCCGACGGTCTTGAGCGGGAACGCATGGTCGGCCATGCCCGGCACGACGTTGAGGTTGGCTACGCTGCCGCAGGCGAGCACGACATGATCGTAAGCCATCCGTCGGGGCAGGCCGTCGTGGCTCTCGAACTCGACCTCGCCGGCCGCGAGATCCACGTGCCGCACCTCCTCCGTGCGGCAGACGACGCCCGGCAGGAGTTGCCGGAGCGGCACGATGACGTCCTGCAGATTCAGCGAGGAACCGACGGCGTCGGCCAGGAGCGGGCTGAAGACGAGGTGGTTCTCGCGGTTGAAGAGGACGAGTTCCGCGTCGTTGCCGCGCAGCGCGGCGCGCAGGGTGCGGGCGCATGACACGCCGCCGAAGCCGCCGCCGATGATGACGATGCGTGTGCGTGGCATGCGCGCGTGGGGGAGAACCGAAGTGTGCGGGCGCGCGTGGGCTTGGCAATGCGGCGCTGTGCGCGGGTCAGGTGAGGGAATTTTTCGCGGGATGGGCCGCGCGTGGGAATTTCCGTTGACCGCGGCGAGTCCAGCACCCTTATTCGCCCTTCCTTTGTTCACTGGAGAGGTGGCAGAGTGGTCGAATGCGCGCGCTTGGAAAGCGCGTATACCGCAAGGTATCGGGGGTTCGAATCCCCCCCTCTCCGCCACTTTCCCTGCATTGGGCGAAGGTAAACCCCTTCGCCGACTTGCGAGGTGCGGTGCGCCGCGCGACCGCAGCCAGGCATGGAGGATGGGGGCGGTTAAAGCCCGCCAATCAAAACCTGCACAGCGATTCCCAACGCGTGCGTCTTATGCAGAGCGGGTTGGCCCAAAAGACCCTTGCGCGACCCCTCTCGGTTGGTAGCGTGCAGCGTATTTTTACTTTCGCCTTTTTCCGACATGGTTTCTCCCAACACTGACCTGGCCTACGACAGCAAGATTGAGGGTGATGTCGTGGTCACGAAGCTGGACTCCGCCATCAACTGGATCCGCACCAACTCCATGTGGCCGATGCCCATGGGCCTGGCGTGTTGCGCCATCGAACTGATGGCCTCCGGCGGCGCAAAGTTCGACATCGCGCGCTTCGGTGCCGAAGTCATGCGCTTTTCCCCGCGCCAGTCGGACTGCATGATCGTGGCTGGCACTGTTACTTACAAGATGGCTCCGCAGGTCCGCCGCATCTACGACCAGATGGCCGCGCCGAAGTGGGTCATCGCCATGGGCGCCTGCGCCTCCACCGGCGGCATGTATCGCAGCTATGCGACGCTGCAGGGCGTGGACCGCATCATCCCCGTCGATGTTTACGTGAGTGGCTGCCCGCCGCGCCCCGAGGCGCTGCTCGACGCTCTCATGAAGCTCCAGAACAAGGTCAAACGCGAGCGTTCGGCCTCCCGACTTTTCTCCGCCTGAGGCGCCCCGCGCCCCGCTCCCCATGACCGCGAACGCCGACGTCATCGCCGCCGTCCAAGGCAGATTCCCTGCCGCGACTCCCCGCCCGACTTCCGACCACCCCGCGCTGAACGTGCCCGCGGCCGACGCGATCGCGTTGCTGCAGTTCCTCCGCGACGAGCAGGGTTACGATTTCCTGACCGACCTCACGGCCATCGATTGGAGCGCGGAGAAATCCCCGCGTTTCACCGTGGTCTGGCACCTTTATTCCAGCACCAAGCATGTCTGGGTGCGCGTCGCCGCGGATTGCCTCGACGACGCCCATCCCTCCATGCCGACCGCCTCCGGCCTCTGGGCCGGCGCCAACTGGCACGAACGCGAATGCTACGACCTGTTGGGCGTGAAGTTCGAGGGGCATCCCGACTTGCGCCGCATCCTCATGTGGGACGGCTATCCGCACCACCCGTTGCGCAAGGAGTTCCCGCTCGCGGGCCTGCCCACCGACCTACCCGACGCGGAGATCGCCGCCGAGACCGGCACCGGCGTCATCGCCGCCCCGATGGCCGGCGGCCCCTTCGTCGCCACGCCCGGCGAGCCGATGAGCGACGCCGAGCCGCGCGCCAAGGACGAAGCCTGGAACGAACAGCGCCCCAAGCCTGACAACGCCTGACACCGATGGCCACCGAGCAAACTTTCCCTGACGCCTCCGCGAAAGCCGCCGCGAATCTCCGCCCTGAGCAAGTCGCAGGGTTCCCCAAGGAATTCGACCCGGAGAAGATGTCCCTCTCGATGGGACCTTCGCATCCTTCCACGCACGGCGTGCTCCGCATCCAGTTCGAGCTCGACGGCGAGACGGTGACCAAGGCCGAGCCGGTCATCGGCTACCTGCACCGCGGCGACGAGAAGATCGCCGAGAACATGACCTACAACCAGTTCGTGCCCTACACGGACCGGTTGGACTACATCGCGCCGTTGGCCAACAACCACACCTTCGCGCACGCCGTCGAGCAGCTCGCCGGCCTGAAGATGCCCGCGCGCGTCGACGCCATCCGCGTGCTCACCTCGGAGATGGCGCGCCTCTCCTCGCACCTCCTCGGCCTCGGTGCCTTCGGCATCGATGTGGGCGCGTGGACGGTGTTCATGTATACCTTCACCGAGCGCGAGAAGCTCTACAGCCTCTTCGAGAAGCTCACCGGCGCACGCTTCACCACCAGCTACAGCCGCATCGGCGGCCTCTCGCGCGACGTGCCGCCGGGCTGGATCGAGGAGGTCGACGCGTTCTGCGACCACTTCATGCCGATCCTCGACGAGGTGCTCGCGCTCCTCTCGCGCAACAAGATCTTCATCGACCGCACGGTCGGCGTGGGCGTCATCACCAAGGAGGAGGCGATCGCCTACGGCCTGAGCGGCCCGAACCTCCGCGGCTCCGGCGTGCCGATGGATCTCCGCAAGGACCGTCCGTATTGGGGCTACGACCAATACGAGTTCGACGTGCCGATCGGCTCGAAGGGCGACTGCTACGATCGCTACCTCGTCCGTGGCGAGGAGATGAAGCAGTCCGTGCGCATCATCAAGCAGGTGATCAAGAGCTTCCCCGCCGGCGATTATTACGCCCCCGAGGCGCGCCGCATCTTCGCCCCGCGCAAGGACAAGGTGCTCTCCTCGATGGAGGAGCTGATCAACAACTTCATGATCGTCACCGAGGGTCCGCAGATGCCCGCCGGCGAAGTCTATTTCGAGCACGAGAATCCGAAGGGCCTCCTCGGTTTCTACATCGTCTCGAAGGGCGGCGGCGTGCCTTACCGGCTCAAGATCCGCGGCCCGTCGTTCTGCAACCTCTCCATTCTCCCGAAGCTCTGCGTCGGCCACCTCGTGTCCGACGTCGTCTCCATCCTCGGCTCGCTCGACTTCGTCATGGGCGAGTGCGACCGCTAAGATTTTTGGCCCGCGAAACACACGAAAAGACACGAAATGAAAACCGCCGCACCGAACATCACCGCTCTTTCGTGTGATTTCGTGTGTTTCGTGGGCAATCCCTTCCTGCGTTAATGAATCTCAAGCCTGAAACTTTCACCAAGATCGACGAGGTCATCACCCATTACCCGGTGAAGCGCAGCGCCACGCTCCCGCTGCTGCACCTCATCCAGGAGGATGCCGGCTATATCTCCGACGCGGCGATCGAGTGGGTCGCGGCCAAGCTCGAGCTGCAGCCGATCAACGTCTACGAGGTCGTCACCTTCTACCCGATGTTCCGCCGGCAGCCGATCGGTCGCCGCCACATCAAGGTTTGTCGCACGCTCTCCTGCGCGCTCACCGGCGGCTACAAGGTCTGCGAGCGCTTCGAGAAGGAATTCGACACGCACCGCGGCGAGATCTCGCCCGACGGCGAAGTCACGATCGAGTTCGTCGAGTGCCTCGCCAGCTGCGGCACCGGCCCGGTGGTGATGATCGACGACGACCTCCACGAGAAGGTCGACGAAGCCAAGGTCAAACAGCTCGCGGACCAGATCCGCGCGGAGGCGAAAAAGCGGAAATGAAAAAAATCCGCCTCATGCACGTGCCGCCGATCCGGTTCGGGATCGTCCTCGGACTCATCAACGGAGTCATCGGGATGATCACCGCGCCGATCCTGCTCCTTTCGCTCGGGGCGGCTGCGACATGGGACACGACGCTGCTCCCGAAATTCCTCGGCATTCCCTGGCTCTTCGCCGGTGGTGCCGCCCTCTTCATGCCCTTCATCCACTTGGTCGGCGGCTTCCTCGTCGGAGTGCTGTTGGCCATGATCTACAACCTCGCCTCCCGCTGGACCGGCGGGATCGAGATCGTGATCAAAGACAACTGATTTTCCGATGCCCGCTCCCCAACAACGTCGCCTGATTTTCGCTCACATCGACGAGCCCGGCTACACCAACGACCTCGCCTGCTACGTGAAGCACGGCGGCTACGAGGTGCTGAAGCGCGCCGTCACGCGTCCGCCCGCGGAGCTGATCGACGAGGTCAAGAAATCCGGCCTGCGCGGCCGCGGCGGTGCCGGTTTTCCCTGCGGCGTCAAGTGGACCCTCGTCGACCGCAAGAGCGGCAAGCCCATCTACCTCGTCGTGAACGCCGACGAGTCCGAGCCCGGCACGTTCAAGGATCGCTACATCATCCACCAGGACCCGCACCAGCTCATCGAGGGCATCATGGTCTCCTGCTGGGCGAACAACGTGAAGCAGGCCTACATCTACATCCGCGGCGAGATGCCCCACGGCGCGCGGATTCTCGAGAAGGCCATTCAGGAAGCGCGCGACGCGAACTTCGTCGGCAAAAACATCCTCGGGACTAGCTACAGCTGCGACATCTTCGTCCACCGCGGCGCCGGCGCCTACATTTGCGGCGAAGAAACCGGCCTGATCGAATCGCTCGAAGGCAAGCGCCCGTATCCGCGCATCAAGCCCCCGTATTTCCCCGCGGTCCTCGGCCTCTACCAGTGCCCGACGATCGTGAACAACGTCGAGACGCTCTGCCACGTGAAGCACATCGTGGACATGGGCGGCGACAACTACGCCAAGATCGGCACGCCCAACAACACCGGCACGCGCATCTTCTGCGTCAGCGGCCACGTGCAGCGCCCCGGTTATTACGAGTTCGAGACCGGCAAGATCACGATGGGCCAGCTGCTCAACGAGGTCTGCGGCGGCCCGCTTCCGGGGCGCACCTTCAAGGGCGTCATTCCCGGCGGCTCCTCGGCCAAGGTCCTCCGCTTCGGCGAGAAATTCAAAATCAAGCAGAAGGATGGTTCCGTCGTCGAGATGAGCGTGGAAGATCTTCCGCTCGACTTCGACACGCTCGCCGCGGCCGGCACGATGGGTGGCTCTGGCGGCGTGATCGTGATGGACGACACCGTCAACATGGTCGAGGCGCTCGGCAACCTGAACGCCTTCTACGCCCACGAGAGCTGCGGTCAGTGCACGCCCTGCCGCGAAGGTTCGCTCTGGATGAAGAAGATCACCGCGCGCATGGTCGACGGCCACGGCCGCGCCAACGACGGCGAGCTCCTCAAGAACGTCGCCGACCAGATCGCCGGCCGCACCATCTGCGCGATGGGCGAGGCCTGTTCGTGGCCGACGCAGAGCTTCGTCCTGAAGTTCCCCGAAGAGTTCAAAGCCTATCCCGAGACGCGCAAAACCAAGCCCGCCGACGCGCTCCCGATCGTCTGAGATTTGATCACCACGAAACACACGAAATACACGAAATGAAAACCACTCCGAACACCGATGCCGCGCGCCGCGCCTTTCGTGTGGTTCGTGTATTTCGTGGTTAACTAGATCGATTTTTCCGAGATGTCTTCCGCTCCCGCCAAACCTGCCGACCTCGTCACCGTCAACATCGACGGCAAGGACATCGCCGTGCCGCGAGGCACGAACGTCATCGAGGCTGCCAAGCTCCTCGGCATCGAGATCCCGCACTACTGCTACCACCCGAAGCTGAGCGTCGTCGGCAATTGCCGCATGTGTCTCATCGAAATGGGCATGCCGGCTGTCGATCCCGCCACCAAGGCGCCGGTCATGGACCCCGCCACCGGCAAGCAGAAGATCAACTGGATGCCGCGCGCGCAGATCGGCTGTGCCACCAACGCCTCGCCCGGCCTGCACATCCGCACCAACACGCCGCTCGTCAAGGAGTGCCGCGAGGGCGTGACCGAGTTTCTCCTCATCAATCACCCGCTCGATTGCCCGATCTGTGACCAAGCCGGTGAGTGCAAACTCCAGGAACACTCCACCGCCTACGGCCGCGGCTACTCGCGCTTCGTCGAGAACAAGAACGTGAAGCCGAAGCGCACGCAGCTCGGACCGCGCGTCACGCTCGACGACGAGCGCTGCATCCTCTGCTCGCGCTGCATCCGCTTCTCCAAGGAGGTCGCGAAGGACGACGTCCTCGGCTTCATCGACCGCGGCAGCTACAGCACGCTCACGTGCTACCCGGGCAAGAAGCTCGAGAACAACTACTCGCTCAACACCGTCGACATCTGCCCGGTCGGCGCGCTCACCTCGACCGACTTCCGTTTCAAGATGCGCGTGTGGTTCCTCAAGGAGACCCCGGGCATCGACACCGAGTCCTCCGTCGGCGCCAACACCGTCGTCTGGTCCCGCGAAGGCGTCATCTACCGCATCACGCCGCGCCAGAACGACGCCGTGAACGACACGTGGATGACCGATTCCGGCCGCCTCCTCTACAAGCAGGTGCGCGCCGAGGACCGCCTGCTCCAAGCCTCTTCGCCCGATGCGATCGCGCAGGCCGCCGGACTGCTCCGCGCCGGCTCCGTCGCCATTGTCGGCTCCGGCCGCAGCTCCGTCGAAGAACAGTTTCTGACGAAGAAACTCGCCGCTGCGCTCAACGCGCCGGCCGCGCTCGTCAGCCGGGTGGGGCAGGGTGACGGCATCCTCCTCTCCGCCGACCGCAACCCGAACATCCGCGGCGCACTCGTCACCGGCCTCATTTCCGCGCTCCCGACGCAGCAGCTCACGTCGCTCGCCGCCGACATCGACGCCGGCAAGGTGAAGACCGTCGTCGCGATCAACGAGGACCTCATCGCCGCCGGCCTCACCGCCGCGCAGCTCGCGAAGGTCTCCGTGATCTACCTCGGCACGCACAAGAACGCCACGAGTGCCGCGGCCAAGGTCGTCATTCCGACGCTCACCGTTTTCGAAAAGGCCGGCAGCTTTGTGAACCAGCAGTTCCGCCTGCAGAAGTTCGCCAAGGCCGTCCCCGGTCCAGAAGGCGTGGCCGACGATCTCGTCACGCTGGCCAACCTCGCCGCTGCTGCCGGCGCGGCCGCGCTCCCGTCCGATCTCACCGGCCTGTGGACCGCGCTCGCCGCCGAAGTTCCTGCGCTCGCCGGCCTCAGCCACGCGAAACTTCCCGCGACGGGCGTCGTGCTCGACCACGCTGCGTGGGCCGGGCTGCCCTTCGTCGAGGGCGAGACCCTTCACTACAAGCCCGCCGCCTCCGCGGCCAGCAACGCCTGATGCGCCATGGTTGAACTCTGGCAAAACCTCCACCCGGCCGCGCAGCTCTTCCTCAAGGGCCTCGCGGTGGTGCTCGTGATCTTCCCGCTCGGCGGCATCGGCTCGCTCGCGGAGCGCAAGATTTCCGCTTGGATCCAAAACCGCCCCGGCCCGAATCGCGCGCTGCCGATCTGGTTCGCCTGGGTGCCCGTGCTCGGCCCGGCGCTCCAGCGTGTCGGCGCCTTCCACCTCATGGCCGACGGCCTGAAGATGCTCTTCAAGGAAGACGCGCTGCCCGGCCACGTGAACAAGGTCTACTTCGTGCTCGCGCCGATCCTCGCGATGATCCCGGCGCTCACGACCGTGTCCGCCGTGCCCTTCGGCGCCTACATGAACGACGCCGGCCAGATGGTGCCGCTCATCCTCGCCAACGTCGACGTCGGCATCCTCGCTGTGTTCGCCGTCTCCTCGCTCGGTGTCTATTCCCTCATCATCGCCGGCTGGGCCTCGAACTCGAAGTATCCCTTCCTCGGCGGCGTCCGCGCCTCGGCGCAGCTCATCTCCTACGAGCTCTCGATGACGCTCTCCGTGCTACCCGTCTTCCTCTGGGTCAACGCCCCGGGCACGGGCGGCACGCTCAGCCTCTTTGACGTCGTGCAATTCCAGAGCGGCACCTGGCAGGGATTCGCCTCCGGCTCTTGGGGCGGCGTGTGGTTCCTCTTCCTCATGCCGGTCTCGGCCGTCGTGTTCCTCGTCTCGCTCTTCGCCGAGACCAACCGCCTGCCCTTCGACATGGCTGAAGGCGAGGCCGACCTCGTCGGCGGCTTCCATACCGAATACGGCGCGTTCAAGTGGGGCCTGTTCTTCGTGGCGGAATACGCGCACATGATCGTCGGCTCCGGCCTCTTCGTGCTGCTCTTCCTCGGCGGCTGGAATCCGCTGCCGTGGCTCCCGTTGGTGGAGGTGCTCGGCTGGTTCGGGCTCGCGGGTAATCCCATCGTCTTCGGCCTCGCTTCGATCGCCGTCTTCCTCGCGAAGGTGCTCTTCTTCATCTTCGTCTTCATGTGGGTGCGCTGGACTGTGCCGCGCTTCCGCTATGACCAAGTGATGAAACTCGGCTGGCAAAAGCTCCTGCCGCTCGCGATCGGCAACCTGCTCTTCTACGCGCTGGCCATCGCCATCATCGACCTCCAGCTCGGTGCCGCGGCCTGGGCCGCGCTCGTCGCCGGCACGGTGATCGCGCTCGTGCTCATCTTCCGGTCCACGCAACCGAAAACCCTCTGACCTGCGAGCCATGGCTTACGTCGTCGAACGCAAACCCCTCTCGCTCTCCGAGCGCCTTTACCTCCCCGCGATCTTCTCGGGGATGAAGACCACGCTGCGACACCTGTTCCAGCCGAAGATCACGCTCGAGTATCCCGAGCAGCGCCCCGCCATCCCGCCCGGCTACCGCGGCGTCCCCACGCTCGTGAAGGACCCGCACGGCCGCGAGAAGTGCGTCTCGTGCCAGCTCTGCGAATTCGTCTGCCCGCCCAAGGCCATCCGCATCACGCCCGGCGAGCTGCCGGCCGATTCCGCGCAGGCCCACGTCGAGAAGGGCCCCAAGGCCTTCGACATCGACATGCTGCGCTGCATCTACTGCGGCCTCTGCCAGGAAGTCTGCCCCGAGGAGGCGATCTGGTTGCAGAACCAGTTCTCCATGTCCGGCTACACCCGCGCCGAGATGGTGAACGACAAGGCGCGCCTCTACGAACTCGGCGGCACGCTGCCCGACCAACACTTCAAGTGGGACAAGAAGAAGGCCGCCGAAGAGCGCGGTAACGCCCACCACTGAGCCATGACCAACGTCCTCTTCCACACGTTCGCCCTCCTCACGGTCGTTTGCGCCGTGCTGGTCGTCGTGAACAAGAATCCGGTGAACGGCGCCATGTTCCTGCTTCTGTCGCTGGTCGGCATGGCGGGCCTCTTCGTGATGCTCGACGCCGCCCTGCTGGCCTTCGTCCTCCTGCTCGTCTACGCGGGCGCGGTCGTGGCCCTGTTCCTCTTCATCATCATGTTGCTCGACACCCGGCCGGAGCACCTGAAGCCGTTCAAGAAGATGAGCATCGTCGCCGCCACCATCGGTGGCGCGCTCCTCGCGCTCGGCGCGTGGACGCTCGTGGGTAAGGTCGAGAACGTCCTGGCTCCGGAGGTCGCCGCCCCGACGCTAAAGAATTACGCGGAGTTGCTCTTCACGACCTATCTGCTGCCCGTGCAGCTCGTCGGCTTCATGCTCCTCATCGCCATGCTCGGCGTGATCGTGCTGAGCAAGAAATTCGCCCCGGTGGAGGACGCCAAATGACACTCGGTTTTCTCATGAATGACGGCCCTTGGACTTTCATCGGCCTGAACCACTACATCGCCCTCAGCGCGATCCTCTTCGTGATCGGCTTCGCCGGCGTGCTGCTGCGCAAGAACACGCTCGTGATCTACATGTGCCTCGAGCTCATGCTGCTCGCCTCGACGCTCGCGCTGGTGGCCTTCTCGCGGTTCCACGGCACGCTGGACGGCGCGGTCTTCGTCTTCTTCATCCTCACGATCGCGGCCGCCGAGGTGGCCGTCGGTCTCGCCATCATCGTCGCCCTCTTCCGCCGCCGCCACACGGTGCAGGTGGAGGAGTTGAACGCGCTCAAGCACTGACATGTCCCCTGTCACTTCCGCCCTCGTCATCCTGCTGGCTCCGCTCGCCTCCGCGACGGTGATCGCGCTGTTCCTGCGGCGCCAGGGTGCGCTCGCCTCGTGGATTTCGGTCACGGCCGCCGCGGTCCTGTGCGTGCTGTCGCTCCAGCTCGTGTTCGCCGGCACCGACGTCAACGCCAGCCGCGAGTGGCTGCGCTTCGGCGACTTCGCGATCTCGCTCGGCTTCAAGATCGATGCGCTCGCGCGCCTGATGCTGTTCGTCGTGGCCTTCGTCGGTTTCCTCATCCACGTCTTCTCGCTCGGCTACATGCACGACGACGAGGCGCGGGCGCGGTTCTTCGGCGGCTTGTCCATCTTCATGTTCTCGATGCTCGGCATCGTCGTCGCCGACTCGCTGTTCATGATCTTCATCTTCTGGGAGCTGGTCGGCTTCAGCTCCTACATGTTGATCGGCCACTACCTCGACAAGCAGTCCGCGGCCGACGCCGCCAAGAAGGCCTTCATCGTCAACCGCGTGGGCGACTTTGGTTTCCTGCTCGGCATCGTGTGGACCTACTGGATGTTCGGCACCACCAACCTGACCGAGCTCGCCACGCTGGCGCCGACGGTCGGCACGATTTCCGCCGCGCTGCCGCTGCTGCTGTTCTGCGGCGCGATGGGCAAGTCCGCGCAGATGCCGCTGCACGTGTGGTTGCCGGACGCGATGGAAGGCCCGACGCCGGTCTCCGCGCTCATCCACGCCGCGACGATGGTCGCCGCCGGTATCTACATGCTCTGCCGCATCCAGGTCCTCATGGTGCCGGATGCGCTCACGGCCATCGCTTGGATTGGCACGATCACGGCGGTTTACGCCGCGCTCTGCGCCATCACGCAGCGCGACATCAAAAAGGTCCTCGCTTACTCCACGCTCTCGCAACTCGGCTACATGGTGGCGGCGTTCGGGCTGGGCTCGCTGGCGGTTTCGCACGGCGCGGGCGGTCATGAGGTCGTCATCGCCGCCGGCGTCGGCGCCGCGATGTTCCACCTCGTCACGCACGCTTTCTTCAAGGCCCTCCTCTTCCTCGGTTCCGGCTCCGTCATCCACGGCTGCCACCACGAGCAGGACATCTTCGCGATGGGCGGCTTGGCGAAGAAGATGCCGGTGACGTTCATCACGTTCACGCTCGGCGTCCTCGCGATCATCGGTTTCCCGGGTCTCGCCGGTTTCTTCTCCAAGGACGCGATCCTCTACCTCGCGATGGAGAACAACACGGCCATTTTCGCTGCGCTGACTTTCACGGCGATCCTGACCTCGTTCTACATGATCCGCATGTGGAAGATCGTCTTCTTCGGCGAGGCGCGTTCCGAACACGCCGTCCACGCGCATGAAAGCGGTCTGACGATGACGCTGCCTCTCGTGTTGCTTGCCCTCCTCTCGGTCGCCGGCGGCTACAGCGGCGTCTTCGGTCGCATCGCCGGCTCGGTCGCCGAGCTGGTCCCGGTCGCCCATGGCTCCGCGCACACGACGATCCTCGCGGTGTCGGTCGCGGTGATGGTCATCGGTGCCGGCGTGGCTTGGCTGCTTTATCCGACGGCCAAGACAGACGCCCTCGAGACGAAAGCCGGCGGCCTCTTCCGCGGCTTGGGCGCGCTGAAGGAATCGTTCGACACTGCCTACAATTACTACGTCGCGAAGATCCAGCAGCGTTTCGCGCTGTTCATTAATTTCCTCGAGCAGGTCGTGCTCGCGGGCCTGATCATCCGCGGACTTGCGGGCCTCGTCGGCCTCCTCGGTTACGGCGCACGGGCGCTGCACGTCGGCAGTCTGCACGCCTACGTTTACTGGTTCCTGCTCGGCACGGTGCTGCTGTGGGCCTTCGCCACCGGCATTTTCTAACCTGATTTTCGATGGAAGCCTCCTCCAACGCCCAACTCCTGCAGCTCGCGATCGCCACGCCGCTCCTCGCGGCCCTGGCCATCGCGCTCGGCCTGCCGAAGCGCCTCGCCACCGGATTGGCGGCGCTGGCCTTCGCGTTGCCCGCGGCGATCGCGCTGTGGCTGTGGTCGCAATTTCCGGCGGCCGCCGGCGCGGCCTATCAATTCGTCAGCAACACCAATACCGGCCTCCAGGGCTTCGGCATCAGCCTGAAGCTCGGCCTCAACGGCGTCGCGCTGCCGATGTTCCTGCTCGCCGCCATCGTCGGCCTCGCGGCCGGTCTCTATGCGCTGCGTTCGGGCGCGGAGCGGCTGACGACCTACCTCACGCTGCTGCTCGTGATGCAGGCGGGCTTGCTGGGCACGTTCGCGTCGATCGACATCTTCTTCTTCTATTTCTTCCACGAACTCGCGCTCATCCCGACCTTCATCATGGTCGGCGTCTGGGGTGGACGGGACCGCAACTACGCGGCGATGAAGATGACGATCTATCTCACGCTCGGCGCGATGCTGTCGCTCGCCGGTCTGATCGCCATCTACACGCAGAGCGGCGCGCAGTCCTTCGACTTGCAGACGCTGCGGGCCGAGCTGGCGGCGCACCCGCTCGGTGAGACGGCGCAGAAATACATCTTCGGCCTGCTGATGTTCGGTTTCGGCACGCTGGTCTCGCTGTGGCCGTTGCACACCTGGGCGCCGCTCGGTTACGGCGCGGCCCCGAGCTCGGCGGCGATGCTGCATGCGGGCGTGCTCAAGAAGTTCGGCCTCTACGGTCTCATCCAGGTGGCGCTGCCGCTGCTGCCGGTCGGCGCCCAAGCCTGGGTCTGGCCGCTGGCCCTGCTCGCCGCGCTCGGCAACGTGCTCGTCGTCGGCTTCATCACCATGGCCCAGCGCGATCTCAAGCAGATGCTCGGTTACAGCTCGGTCATGCACATGGGCTACTGCTTCCTCGGCATCGCCACCTTGTCGGTCGTCGGTGCTGGTGGCGTTGTGCTGTTGATGGTGGCGCACGGTCTGTCCGTCGCGTTGCTGTTCCTGCTGGCGACCAGCATTCATCACCGCACGCAGACCTTCGATCTCGGCGAGATGGGTGGGCTGGCGCGGCAGACGCCCGTGCTGGCGGCGTTCTTCGTCGCCGCCACCATGGCCAGCGTGGGCCTGCCGGGCTTCGCGAATTTCTGGGGTGAACTCACGGTTTTCGTCTCCGTGTGGCAGTTCTCCCCGTGGGTGACCGTCGCCGCCATCGCAGGCGTGATCATCTCCGCCATCTACGGTCTGCGCGCCGCCGCGCGGGTGTTCTTCGGTCCGCCGACGGAGCAACTGCAGGCCGTCCTCAAGGAACGCCCGGCCGCCGACCTCGCGTGGTCGGAGCGCCTGCCGGCCCTGATCCTGCTCGTCGCGCTGCTCGTGCTCGGTTTCTGGCCGAAGGCCGTCTCCGACGGCGCCAGCCACGCGCTCGCCGCGACGCATTCCGCGCTCACGACCTCCTCCTCGCGCTAATCTTCCGCCGCCATGCCGCTCGAACTTCTCAAGGCCGCCGCCGAGTCCAATCAATGGGCAGCCCTCCTGCCCGAGGTCATCCTCGCCTGCTCGGCGCTCGGTCTCCTCGCGTTGGAGATCCTCCTGCCGCGCTCGTTGTATCGCTTCATCCCGGTCGTCGCCGTGCTGGCGCTTGCGGCCGTCCTGGTGACGGTGCTGGTGGATTTCAATTCCCTCTGGCTCGGTGAGGCCACGTTCGCCGGCTTGGTGCGCCACACGGTGCCCGGGCAGATCGCGCGGGTGTTCTTCGTGCTCACGGCGCTGCTCGTGTGCTTCATCGCCGGCTTGGTGCTGCCGCGCACGAAGCTGCCGCGCGTGGAGTTCTACGCGATCGTGCTGGTCGTGACGGTGGCGATGATGCTGCTCGCGCAGAGCGACCACTTCGCGCTGTTCTTCGTCGCGCTGGAGACGGTGACGATCGGCTTCTACATCCTCGTTTCCTATTTCCGGAACAACCCGCTCACGCTCGAGGCCGGCCTGAAATACCTCGTGATGGGCGCCCTCAGCTCGGCGATCATGCTCTTCGGCATCGTGCTGCTCTACGGCGCGGTCGGCAGCGGCGCCGGCGTGGGGCAGAGCGGTTTCTCCTTCGACGCCATCACGGTCTTCCTCGCGGCCAATCCCGACAACCTGCTCGGCTTGGTCGGCGCGGTGTTGGTGCTGAGCGGCGTGGCCTTCAAGATCGGCGCGTTCCCGTTCCAGATCTGGATCCCCGATGTCTATCAGGGCGCGCCGACGCCGGTGACGGCGTTCCTCGCGGTCGGTTCCAAGGCCGCCGGCTTCGCCGTGCTGCTCACGCTGGTGCGCAACGTCTTCGCGCCGCTTGAGTCCGTGCTCGTGCCGCTGCTCTCGACGCTCGCGGCCGCCACGCTGATCTTCGGCAACGTGGCCGCGCTCAAGCAGCGCAACGCCAAGCGCCTGATGGGCCTCTCCGGCGTGTCGCACGCGGGCTTCCTGCTGCTCGGCGTCGTCGCCTCGCTCAGCGTCGCGTGGGCGCCGGGCGCGGTGTGGTTCTACTTGTTCACCTACCTGTTCGCCTCGATGGCGGTGTTCGGTGTCATGGCGCACCTCGCGGGCGAGGACGACACGGCGCAGGAACTCGACGGCTACATCGGTCTCGCGAAGGACAAGCCCTTCCTCGGTGCCGTGCTCGCGATCGGCGTGGGCTCGCTGGCGGGCATCCCGCCGCTGGCCGGGTTCATGGGCAAGCTGCTCGTGTTCATGGCTGCCTTCCAGGCCGGGCTCTACGGCCTGCTGGCCATCGCCGTCGTGTGCGTCGTGATCTCGATCTATTACTACTTCGGCTGGATCAAGGCCGCGTGGTTCGAGACTTGGCGCCCGGAAGGCGAGGCCGCACCGGCCTTCACCGGCACGACGCCCGGCTTCGTCGGCACCGTGGTGCTGTCCGCTCTCGCCTTCACGACCGTGTTGCTCGGCTTCTTCCAAGAGCCGCTCACGCGCTGGCTGATGCTCCAATAACCGGCGCTCGCACCAGTCTGCTCCGAGGCGCGGCTTGAGTCGCGCCTTTTGTTTGGCGCCGGATCGGTGTGAACAGGGTGCCGCGCCGGCGTTTTTCAGGGATTTTCTTCGCCACCGTGCGGGAATGTGTTTCGGCTGGGCGCACGCATGAAGGTCACTGGCATCGCCCTCGTTCCGCCCCCGTCGGCGGCTGATTTGCCCAAGGTCACGCCGGAGTTGCTGGCGTCCGTGCTCGCCCGCTATTCGCGCAGCAACGACGGGCTCGCGACCATCCTCTCCAAGGTCGACCTCGCCCACCCGGACGAGTCCATCGACCGCATCCTGAAGTTCGTCGACTACGGCCACGCGTCGATCGGCGGCCTGACGGGCGGTCTCGCCATCGCGCTGGACGGCGTCTCGATGTGGCTCGCCTATAAAATCTTCGAGATCGCGCAGATGGCCGACGGTCAGGAATCGAGCACGCGCTACATCACGATGGACGCCACCGGCCTGCCGACGCCCGCCGAGCTCGGGCTCCCGGACGATCTGGCCGCGCGCTGGACCGAGGTGATGGCGAAGTCGTTCGCTGCCTACCACGCCGAGTATGCGCGCCTCGACGCGCTCGGTCAGGCGCAGCCCGAACTCATCCGCCTGCCGCCGAATGCGAAGCCCGCCGTGGTCAACCGCATCCGCAAGAACTACGCGCTCGACCGCGCCCGCTACTTCATCCCGCTCGCCACTCGCACCAACCTCGGCCTCGTGCAGAGTTCGCGCATGTGGGCCGCGACGGTGAAGCATCTCGATTCTCTCCCGCAGCCTGAGGCGCGCGCGGCGGCGCAGCTCATCCGCGACGAATTGCTCAAGCAGTCGCCCCGCCTCATGCGCCACAGCACGGCGGAGAAATCCTACGAGGAGCAGGCGCGGCAGGAACTCGCCACCTCGCTCCGGCTCGGGCTCGCCCGCCTCTCGACCGCGCCGCTGCGCGACGAGGTGTGGGTGAAAGTCGACCGCGATACGCCGCCCTGGCTGCGCGAGGAACAGCCGGTGGGCGAGGCGCTCCGTCACCGCGCCAACCGCTACGGTTACCAAGGCACCGCGACGCGACGCATGCGCGTGACCTTTGCGTGGAACAATCTCGCGATCGCCGAGCTGCGCGACCTCAACCGCCATCGCACCGGCCATCGCTACACGCCGCTCATCCAGGCTGGCTTTTACCTGCCGCCGGAGATCACCCATGCCGCGCACCAAGCCTTGCTCGACGAGCAGGCCGCGCTGACGCGCGAACTGATGCAGCGCGGCAGCGGTAGTTACGTTTATTCGCTGCTGCTCGGCGCGCAGACGCCGTTCGAGCACAGCACGCAGGCCGACAAATTCATCTACGAGGCCGAGCTGCGCACCGGCATGGGCGCGCATTTCCGCTACGCCGAGCATCTCTCCGCTGCGCTGCGGGAATTCCGTGCGCAAGTGCCTGAATCCTCTGCGCACATCGTTGAGGGCACGGCCGAACCGGAATAAATTGGCTTGCTGCAAAGAGGGTCGAGGCAAGCATCCAACTCATTGCTGCGTATGGCCCCATGCGTTAATTTTGGCCCCTTGTGCACTGACGGGCGCGCCGCCACCTCCAACGGGCAACGCAGATGAGTCGCTTCAAAGTCCTGCAGTTCAACATGCAGTTCGGCCAGGTCTGGCGCGAACACGACCCGGACAACGCACCGCTCGACCTCGCGCAGAGCATCGCGGAGATTCAGGCGCACGATGCCGACATCATCCTCTTGCAGGAAGTGGAGCGAGCCCTGCCCGGCGGCGTGCAACCCGCCGTGCCGCCGAACTACACGCGCCTGCAGGCCGCGTTGCCCGGCTACCACGGATTTTTCTCCTACCCGAGACCGGATCCGCGCGAGCTACCCTTCGGCGTGGGTCTGGCGATCTTCTCGCGCACGCCTTTGGTGGACACCTTCCGCGTCGACCTGCCTTCGCCGCCCGTGGAGTTTGAGTTCCTTGGGGAAAAGAAGACGCCGACCGATCGCGTCCTCATCGGCGCCTTCACGGAGATCGGTGGCAGAAAACTCCGCCTGCTCAACACGCACCTGCTCGCGCTCTTCATGCTGCACTCGAGCAGCGAGGTGCACAACGGGCAGCGGCAACGCGTGGCCGAGGAACTGCAACGGCACGCGGGGCCGACGATCCTCACCGGTGATTTCAACGTCAGCCGTCACGAATCGCTCGTGCGGCAGTTTGCCGCGGTGGGCTACCGCACGGTGCAGAGCAGCGAGGTCACCTGGCGCCGCCGGCCCTACGTGCTCGACCATATTTTCTACAACGCGCCGCTGCGTCCCGTGAGCCACGCCGTGCGCCCGACGCCCGCCTCGGATCACCACGTGCTGGTGGCCGAGATGGAATTCGCGGAGTAGGCCCGGCCTGCGTCCGGGCGAAAAGGATACGCCGATGCGCGACCGGGCGTGCCGGTGTCAGCTGCGGCGGACGCGCTCTTTCTCGGCTTCGCGCTCCTCTTCGAGCCGGGCTTTTTCGCCGGCCATCTGCTGGCGCACCTTGTCGGCCTCATCGAATTCCTGCGCCGCGAGCGCCTTCTCCAGCTGTTGCTTGAGGAAGATCTCGCGTTCCGCGATCTTGCCTTGGAAAACGCGGTCGATCTCCGCGAGCCGCGCCTTTTGCTCCGCGGTCAGCGGGCGGCCGGCGGGGTCGGATTTCGCGAGGCGTTCCATGGCGAGTTCGTAGGCGCTTTTCATCGCCTGCGAAGATTGCCGGCTTCACTCAAACTTCACGCCCAAAATCAGCACGAGCCCCAGCGCCGCGACCGGCAGCCAGAAACCCCACGGCCACCGCCAGCGCCGGTCCGCTGCGAGCAGCATCGTGCCGAGCAGGATCACGAGCGACGCGCCGGTCATCCAGCCGGCGTGGAAGCTCGCGGTGAAATACATGCCGGGCAACGCCGCGCCTTCGAGCACCATCGCCTCCATGGTCGTGATCAGCACGCCGGCGGCGTGGTTGAACAGCAGACTCACCGGTATCAGGCCGATCAGGCCAGCCAAGAGCGAGACGAAGCCCGCGGCGATCGCCAGTGAGGCCAGCGGCACCACGAGCAAGTTGGCCAGCAACGCCCCGGGGGAGAACAGGCCGAAATTGCCGATGCTGCTCGGCGTGCTCGCCAACAGCGCCGCGCAGGTGATGGCCAGGCCGCCGAGCAGCGCGCGGCCCAGCGTGCGCACGGCGTGTTGTCGCCAGCTCCAATCCGCCTCGGGCAGGTCGCGCCACGGTTGCCAAGCCTGTTGCCAGTGCTCGCTCAGCGGGATGCCCATGACGATCAACGCCACGACCACGGAGTAGGACATCTGGAATCCCGTCGTGAACAGTTGCCGCGGTTCGAGCAGCAGCGTCGTGCCGGCCGCGGCGGCCAGCGCAGCGAGCAGGTTGCCCGGCAGGCGCAGCATTTGCGTGGCGGTGGCGAAGGCGATCATCAGGAAGGCCCGCTCCGCCGGCGTGCTGCCGCCCGTCACCTGCACGTAAAGCCAGAGCGTCGCGAGCCCGGCGATCGCGCCCGCGTGACGGGGCACTCGCAATAGCGTGAGCACGCTCATGATTGCCAGTGCGATGGCAGCCACATGGAGCCCGCTGATGCTGAAGATGTGGAAGACCCCCGTGCGCATGAACGCGTTCTCCTGCTCGGCGCCGAGCACTGCCTTTTCGCCAAGCAGCATCGCCAGGTAGAGCGAGATCAATTGCGGATGATCTTCCAAGCCGTGTCGCAGGATATCCTCCAGCCGAGCCTCCGCGCGGCGGCAAAAACGCCGGAAGGCGGTCGGCGGCCGCGTCTCTTCCCGCAAGTGCCCGCGCATGATGCGCACGTGCACGCCCTGCGCGGCGAGGTATTGCTCGAACCCGCGGCCGTCGCCGGCCTCCGGCACCGCCTCGATGACGCCGCGGAAACGGTAATGCCCGGAAATTTCCGGCTGCGTGCTGATTCGCCGGATCGCCGCGAAATACACGCGTTGCCCGCGGATGACCGCAGCCGGTCCCTCGGCGTCCACGACGCGGGCGAGCCCGCTGAAGGTTTTGCGCTGGGGCAGGGGAGGGAAGACTTGTTCGATCTCCAGCACCACATTCACCTCGCGGGGCGGATGCGTCCACGCGATCCGCGGCGGCGAGCGCAACGGCAGCCACACGTAACCCAGCAACAGGCCGCACCCGAGCAACGCCGCACCGACGGTCCGCTCCGCCCAGCGGTGCGGGCTGCGCGTCAGGAGGACGGTGGCCCCGGCGACCGGCAGGAGCGCCCAGGCGAGCGGGCGCCACAGGTCGGGTGCAGGCGGAAACGCGTCGGCCAGCACCAAGCCCGCCGCGAACGGCAACAGCAGCCACAGGAGCGGGGTGCGCAGGGAATCGGGCGAGGACATGACAGCGGCCTCGGCCCGTGAGGAGACTGCCGCGCGAGCAAAGCGAAGCGCGCGGCGGCTTCAAACTTGTTTCGTGCGCCCGGCCCGCGCACATTGGCCGGCCATGGCACGCGGTGACGATCAAACTTCGCTCTTCGGCGACGATTCGCCGGCGGAGCCGCGCCCGGAGGCCGCGACGGGGTCGGACTCGCTGGCGCACCAGCCGCTCGCCGCCCGCATGCGCCCGCGCGCGCTGGCGGAAGTCGTGGGGCAGGATCACGTCACGCGCCCCGGCGGGCTCCTGCCGCGGTTGATCGCGACGAACCGTTTCGGCAGCCTGATCTTCTACGGCCCGCCCGGTTGCGGGAAGACCAGCATCGCCGAGGCCATCGCGCGCGAGACGAAGAGCCGTTTCGTGCGCGTGAACGCCGTGATGAGCAACGTCGCCGAGTTGCGCGAGATCCTCGCCGTCGCGCGGCGCCGGCCCGAGGCGCGCACGCTCCTCTTCATCGACGAGCTGCACCGTTTCAACAAGTCCCAGCAGGACCTCCTGCTCCCCGACGTCGAGGAAGGCAACGTTCGCCTCATCGGCGCCACGACGCACAACCCCGGTTTCTACGTCAACCCGCCGCTGCTCAGCCGCAGCCATCTTTTCCGCCTCGAGCCTCTGGCCACGGCGGCCGTCGCCGGCGTGTTGCGTCGCGCGCTCGACGATCCCGAGCGCGGGCTCGGTGCCCGCGGGCACACGGCGGACGACAAGATCCTCACCGACCTCGCCGTGCTCTGCGATGGCGACCTGCGCCGTGCGCTGAATGCGCTCGAGGTCATCGCCCTTTCCCTGCCCGAGCAGGCGCCCCTCACGGAGGCGGAGCTGGAGGTGTTCGCCCGCGAGCGCCGCATCCGCTACGACGCCGACGAGGACGAGCACTACGACACCATCTCCGCCTTCATCAAGAGCTGCCGCGGCAGCGATCCCGATGCGGCGATGTATTGGCTCGCCAAGATGCTGGCCGGCGGCGAGGACCCGCGCTTCATCGCGCGGCGGCTCGTCATCCTCGCCAGCGAGGACGTCGGTCTCGCCGATGCGCTCGCGCTCCCGCTCGCCGTCGCTGCGCACCATGCCTGCGATTTCATCGGTCTTCCCGAGGCGGAGCTCACGCTCGCCCACGCCACGCTCTACATCGCCGCGGCGCCGAAGAGCAACTCGGCCACCCTCGCGCTTGCCGAGGCGCATCGCGCCCTGAAGGAACAGCCCGTGCAGCCGGTGCCGCTGGCGTTGCGCGACAAGAGCGGCAAGGCCAGCAAGCAGGCGGGCCACGGCAAGGGTTACCTCTATTCGCACGACTTTCCGGAGAACATCTCCGGCCAGGCCTATCTCGAGCGCCCGCTCACACTCTACACGCCCAAGCCGGTCGGCATGGAAGCGAAGATCGCCGACCGCCTCGCGCGCTGGCAGGAACTGCGCGCGCACCTGCGGCGTTGAGCGGCAACGACGGCCAAGACCGCGGACGGCGCCTGCGCGCCCGGTCGCCGCGCACCTTGCTCCTGCGCCGGTCGGGAACGCGAAACGCTCGTGAATCCCTGTGCGGGCCGGCGATGGCGGCTTGCGACTGGCGCGTCCCGCGGTATGTCTTCCGCCCATGAAACTGCGGCTCGCGTTCCTCCTCGCCTGCGTCCTCGGTGTCGGTTCGTTGCTGGCGCAGCCCGCGCCGAAATCACCCGGTGCGAAGACTGCCGCGCCCGCAAAGTCGCCGGCAAAGAAGGAGGCGGTCAAAAAGGAAGAGCCCAAGATCGAGGGCACCGTGCTCAATCGCCCTGACGGCACCTTCCTCGGACTCACGTTGCAGGACGGCAAATACAAGCTCTCCTTCTACGACAAGGACAAGAAACCGATGCCGGTGAACGTCCTGCGCGGCGTCGCCCGCTGGCCCAATCCCCACGGCCCCGGTCAGAACCGCACGGTGCTGAACCGCGCCGGCGACGGCACTTATCTCCTCGGCGCGCTTTTCGTGCGCGGCCCGCACAGCTTCCGCCTCATGCTCACGCTAGTGAAGAGCGAGGACGGGCAGGATGTGGAGAATTACGCCGTGGATTTCCGCGGCTGAGACGCCGGGGTCCGGCGCCGGCGGACGCGCGCCACGGGATTTGACAGCCGGCGCGGTCGCGCGGATGCTGCCAGCCCTTTGCCCATGTCCACCACACCGTTCGACTCCGTTGAGACCGCGATCCAGACCATCGCCGCTGGCGGCGTGGTCATCGTGACCGACGACGAAGGACGCGAGAACGAGGGCGACCTCGTCTTCGCGGCCGAGAAGACGACGCCGGAGCTCGTGAACATGATGATCCGCCACGCGCGCGGGCTCATCTGCGTGCCGATGACGGAGCCCCAGCTGAAGCGGCTCGGCATCAATCCCATGGTGCAACAGAACCGCGAGGCGATGCGCACGGCGTTCACCGTCTCGGTCGACGCTGCCGAGGGCATCACGACCGGCATCAGCGCCTTCGACCGCGCCCGCACCATCAAGCTGCTGGCCGAGCCGGCCACGCGCCCCGACGAGCTGGTGCAGCCCGGCCACATTTTCCCCCTCTGCGCGCGCCCCGGCGGCGTGCTTGAGCGCGCCGGCCACACCGAGGCAGGCGTGGACCTCGCCGCCTTGGCCGGACTCCGTCCCGTGAGCGTGATCTGCGAGATCCTGAACGAAGACGGCACGATGGCGCGCCTCCCGGAATTGGTGGAGTTCAAGCGCCGGCACAACCTGCCGCTCATCTCCATCGCCTCGCTGATCGAATACCGGCACAAGCGCGAACGCCTCGTCGAGTGCGTGAGCACGCGCCCCTTCGCCTCCGAGTATGGCGACTTCATGCTCCATGTCTTCCGGAGCAAGGTCGACGGCCGGCACCACCTCGCTTTCACCATGGGACAGCTCGACGCCTCGCCCGCCTTGGTGCGCGTGCACACCGAGAACCTGCTCAGCGACGTTTTCCACGGCCGCGAGATGGGCAGTCATCGCTCGCTTGTCGCCTCGCTCCAGCGCGTCGCCGAGGCGGGACACGGCGCCGTCGTTTACATGGAGCAGACCGGGCGCATGCAGGAAGCCGTGCTCAGCGACGCCAAATCCGCACAGGCCAATCTCCGCGATTACGGCACCGGCGCGCAGATCCTCACGGCGTTGGGCCTCCGCAAGATCCGCCTCATGGCGCACTCCAGCCGCCGCGTGGTCGGCCTCGACGGTTACGGCATCGAGATCGTCGAACAGGTTCCCGTCTGAGCCGACGGATTTCTGGTTGCCGAACCCGGGTTTGGCCGCGCCAATAGACCCTTCCATGAGTTTCCATCCTCCCAGCGTCACCGCCATCGAAGGCACCGGACTGCGCTTCGGCGTGGTGGCCGCGCGCTTCAACGAGAAGCTGGTGGACGGCCTGCTTGACCGCGCCCTCCTCACGTTTTCGGCCGCGGGCGTCCGCGGTCGCGACGTGCAGATCGTCCGCGTGCCCGGCTCGCACGAGGTGCCTTGGGCCGCGCAGCAACTCGCCGGACTCGGGCGCTTCGACTGTATCCTCGCCCTCGGCGTGCTCATCGGCGGCGACACCAATCACCACGAGATGGTCGGCGACAGCGTCTCCCACGCCCTGCAACAGGTCGCGCTCGGCACCGGCACGCCCGTCATCAACGGCGTCATCGTCACTCCCACCGCCGCGCTGGCCCGGGCCCGTTGCCTCGGCCGGATCGATCGCGGCACGGAATTCGCGCGCGCGGCACTGGAAATGGCGGCCCTCCGCCGCACCCTCCGCGGCCACAAAAAATCATGAGCAGCCAGTTCACCCAACGCCGGGCCAGTCGCGCCGCCGCCCTCCAGTTCCTCTACGCGTGGAGCATCAACAAGCCCGCGAACATCACCGAGGACCTGCGCCTGTTCTTCGAGAGCCTCGAACACCCGCGCGACCACTACGCCTTCGCCGAGGAGCTGATCGACGGCGTGATCACGAACATCGAGGAGATCGACGGCCACATCCGCACCCTGGCGCACAACTGGGAGTTCGATCGCATCGCACGCATCGACCTCGCCATCCTCCGCCTCGCCATTTTCGAGATGCTCCGCCGCAAGGACATCCCGCCCGTCGTCTCGATCAACGAGGCCATCGACCTGAGCAAAAATTTCTCCACCGCCGACTCGAAGCGTTTCATCAACGGCATCCTCGACCGCATGAAGGACAAGCTCGGCCGCGACGCCCGCAAGGCGGCCACGGAATAGTCGTCCCCGCAGAATCTGGAACTCAGGAAATCAGGAATGACCGAACTGGGTAACCGGGATCTGAGTGGCAGGGTTATCGAGGCGGCGATCGAAGTGCACCGCGCGCTGGGTCCGGGATTTTTAGAATCCATTTATGAGAGCGCGCTTAGTGTTGAGCTTTCCCGGCGCGGCATCCGCTTTGAGCGACAGAAGACGATCAAGATATTCTATCAGGGCGTCGAAGTTGGAGAGCACCGGTTGGACCTCCTGGTGGAAGAGTGTCTCATGGTGGAGCTGAAGGCCGTGCGGCAACTGGACGACATTTTCTTTGCCATTGGGCGCTCCTACTTGAAGGCGGGCAAAATTGAGGACGGACTGCTGCTGAACTTTGCCACCATGCCATTGACGATCAAAAGAATCGGCCGGGAACGTAACCCGGTTTCCTGATTCCCTGAGTTCCAAATTAATCCCGCCCATGTTTTCGCTCTTCAAGAAATTCAAGGAAGGCCTGACCAAGACCGTCGCGGCCATCGCGGCCAAGACGCACGGGCTCTTCGGCGGGCGCAAGATTGACGTGGCCTCGCTCGACGAGCTCGAGGAGGCGCTCTACACCGCCGACTTCGGCGTCGAGACGACCACCGAGATCCTCGAGGAGATCAAGACCGCCTACCGCAAGGATCCGTCGCTCCAAGGCCGCCAGGCCGCCGAGATCGGCGCCGCCGTGCTCAAGCGCGTGCTCGCCGGCGCCGAGGGCGCGCTGCCCGCGCCGTCCACCAAGCCCGTTGTCATCGCGATGATCGGCGTCAACGGCTCCGGCAAGACCACGACCACCGCCAAGCTCGCGCACAAGCTGAAGGGCGACGGCCAGTCCGTCATCGTCGCGGCCTGCGACACCTTCCGCGCCGCGGCGGTCGAGCAGCTCAAAAGTTGGGCCACGCGCCTCGACATCGAGATCGTCGCCAGCCACACCGGCGCCGATTCAGCGGCGGTCGCTTTCGATGCCTGGCAGGCGGCGAAGACGCGCGGGCACGACTGGCTCATCGTCGACACCGCGGGACGCCTGCACACGAAGAGCAACCTGATGGACGAGCTGGCGAAGATCCGCCGTGTCCTGCAGAAGAACGACTCCACCGCGCCGCAACATCGCTGGCTCGTGGTCGACGGTTCCCTCGGCAGCAACTCGATCGAGCAGGCGAAGGTGTTTCACCAGAGTTTCGGGCTCACCGGCCTCGTCGTCACCAAGCTCGACGGCACGAGTCGCGGCGGTGCGATCGTTGGCATTTACCGGCAGTTGAAGATTCCGATCTACTTCATCGGCCTCGGTGAGCAGCCGGACGACCTGCAGCCGTTCTCGATCGAGAATTACAGCCGCGCGGTCTTCGGTCTGGAGTGAACATGAAGGCGTGGTGCGCCTTGCTGCTCGGGTGCTTGATCGCCGTCACGCCCCTGGCTGCGTCGGAGCGTGCGACCGACGCGGAATGGCGGCTCAGCGAGCGCGCCGTGCGCGAGGCCGTGCGGGCGACCGTCTCCGCCCAGCTCGCCGCGCTGCAACGCGAGGATTTTTCGGCTGCATACGCGTGGGCGGCGGAGGGCATCCGGCGTCAATTCACGGAGCCGGTTTTCGCGGCCATGATCCGACGCGGTTATCCGGAGCTGCTCCGGCATGAATCGGCGGAGCTTGGCGTCGTGCGCGATTCCGGTGATGGTCGGGCCAGTGTTGTGGCGACGGTGCGACCGGAGCGCGGTCCCGGTGTGCGCTACCGCTATCTGCTCCAGCTGGAGGAAGGGTGCTGGCGCGTGGCGGGCGTGCTCGTGGATGAGCGCCCGCCGGAACGCGGCGACGCTTAGAGCCCGGGCTCGGGGTTGGCGGTCAGGCGGGTGACGGCCTCGGCGATGGCGCGGCGCAGTTCCGCGCGGGCTGGCGTGGCGTCATTGAGCGCGGAAAACGCCTCCTGCAGCACGCTGCGCGACGGCTTGCTCATCGCGAGCAGACGCGGGAGGTGCTCCTCGAGTCCGGCGAGATTGCCGCTCTGCGTGTCGAGGCGGATGAGACGGGTGAGAGCGGCTTGATTGTCCGGCTGGCGTTGGACGAGCGCGGCGAGCAGGCGGCGGGCGGCCGCGCTGGCGCCGACACGCTCGAGCGGATCCGACATGGTGAGCGCCTCGCTGCCGCGCAGATTGACGTCGCCGATGAAGGCTTGGAGCAGGATTTCGCCGTTGGTCGGATCGCGATCGCCGAAGGCGGCCACGGCGCGCCAGCCGGCGAGCAGGCGTCCGGCCGGCGTGTTGGCGGGGTAGGCGGACTGCAGGGCATCGGCCATGACGCGGGCCTCGTGGTAACGCTCGGCATTGATGAGGGCCTCGATCTCGGAGATTTGGAACGGCGCGCTGGTGACATCCTCGGCCTTGGCCCGCGCGGCGGCGCGGCGGGCGAGATCCACGATGCCGAGATCGGCGCCGAGCCGGGCGAGCAGCAGCACGGCGGCGGGATCGTGGCCGAAGTCGCGGAAATACAGATCGGTCTCGCGCGCGAATCGCTCCGTTTGACGGAGCATGTGCAGGGAATGGAGCAGGTCAACGCGCGGGCCGGGGCTGAGCGGATCACCGCTGACGCGCACGAGGGCCTCTTGGTGCGCGCGGTTGTGGTCGCCGAGTTCGCGGTAGAAGCGGATGAGCTGGAGCGGCAGTTCGTCACGACCGGGATAATCGTCGCGCACGCGTTCCAGCCGCACGAGCGCGAGGTCGGGGTAGCCGCGTTCCCAGTCGCAACGGGCGAGCAGCAGCACGCCTTCAAGGCTGCGCGCGAGCTGCCATTCGCTGGCGATCGCCTCGGCGGCGTCGTAGCGGCCGAGGCGGAAATGCGCGGTGGCGGCCTGTAGCGCGATAAAGGCCTCGGTGACGACTTCGGTGCGCTGGGGCTGGCCGTAGCGCACCGCGAGTTCGATCACGTCCTCCTCGCGTTGGAGTTCGAAGAGCAGAGTGAAGGTGTGGCGCAGGTATTCGAGATCGGTGTGGCCGCGATCGAGACCGGCGATGAGGATGCGGGCGGCGATCGGCGCGCGGCCGAAGCGTGTGTTCAGCACCGCGAGTTGGCGGCGGGCCTCAAGATCCTCGGGCACGCGGCTGACGCCGGCCGTGAGATGATAGAGCGCGTCGACGGGGCGTCCTTCGCGCAGGTCCGTGCGCGCCATCGCGAGATAGTGGCGGCCGAGGGCGCGCCGGTGTTCCGGCCAGCGGTGCGGCAGGACGAGGTTGAGGTAACTGATCTCCTTGAAGTCGTGCTTCTGCTGCAGGAACACGTAGGCGGCAGCGGCCAGCGAGCACCAGCCGAGGAGCGCGAGTGTCACGAGCAGCGCGACGATGCGTTTCCAGAAGACCACGTAGCGCTGTTTGCCATCCGCTTCCTTGACGCTCACCCAGAGCTTCCATCGGTAACGCTGATCCGTGGGGGCGAAGATCAGAGGCTGCTGCTTGATGGGGGCGTCGTCGTTTCGGGGTGACACAGCACTCATGCAAGCGGGCTTGGCACCCGCCCGCAAGCGCAAGGGGACGGCAACGTCCCTCAACTGCCGGGCTCGGGGTTGGCGGTCAGGCGGCTGATCGTCTCGCCGACAGTCCGTCGCAGGGCGGCCCGCGTGGGCGTGGCGTCATTGAGCGCAAAAAATGCCTCCTGCAGCACGGCGCGCGAGGGTTTGCTGAAAGTGAGCAGGCGCGGGACGTATTCGTCGAGCCCCTCGAGGTTTCCCTGCGAGGCATCGAGGCGGACGAGGCGGGTGAGGGCTGATTGATGCAGGGGCTGCTGCTGCACCAAGGCGGCGAGCAGGCGGCGGGCGGCGGGGTAGGCGCCCGCGCGTTCGAGCGTCGTGACCATGGGCATGGCCTCGCTGCCGCGGAGGCCCGTGTCGCTGGTGAAGGCTTGGAGCAGCACGTCGCCCTTGGTGGCGTCGCCCTCGGCGAAGGCGGCAACCGCGCGCCAGCCGAGCAAGGTGCGTCCGGGGCCGGATTGGGGTGGGTTCTCCGCTTGCAGGCTCTCGGCGAGCTGGCTCGCCTCCTTGAAGCGGTCGGCCGAGATGAGCGACTCGACTTCGAGCATCGCGAAGGCGGTCTGGTTCACTTCGAGGCCGGAGACTTGGCGACGCGCCTCGCGCGTGAGCTCGACCTCGCCGAGATCGGCCGAGACGCGAGCCAGCAACAGCAGTGCCACAGGATCACGGGCGAACTCGCGCAGGTAGGCCTGCGTCTCGCGCTTGAATTGCGCGGTGTCGCCCACGATGTGAAGCGAGTGCAGCAGGTCGATGCGCGGCCCCGGGCTGAGCGGATCGCCGCTGACGCGCATGACCGCCTCCTGCAGTGCGCGCGGGTGGTTGCCGAGCTCGCGGTAGAAGCGGAGCAGTTGCAGGGCGAGCGCATCGCTGCCGGGGAAGCGGTCGCGGGCGCCTTCCAGTCGGAGCAGCGCAAGGTCAGGGTAACCGCGCTCCCATTCGCAACGCGCGAGCAGCAGCACGCCTTCGACCTGTTGGTCGAGCTGCCAGTGACGAAGGATCTTCTCGGCCTCGTCGTAACGACCGAGTCGGAAATTCGCGATGGCGGCCTGCTGGGCGAGAAACTGCTCCGCCGCCACTTTGGTCGGGGTGGCGGGCAGGTGCTGGGTGATGAGTTGCAGGGCCTCCTCCTCGCGTTGCTGCTCAAAGAGCACGGCGAAGGTTTGCCGCACATACTCGATGTCCGTGCGACCGTGTGGAAATCCCGCGATGAGGAGCTTGGCGGCGACGGCGCTGCGTCCGATGCGGCTGTTGATCGCGGCGAAGAGCCGCCGTGCTTCGATGTCCTCCGGAGCGCGGCTGACGCCTGCGCTGAAGAAATGGTAAGCGTCGGCGATGTTGCGGTCGTTCAGCGCCTGTTTGGCCTTGGCGATGTAGTGGTGGCCGAGGGCGCGCCGGTGCTCCGGCCAGCGGTGGGGCAGGACGAGATTGAGATAACTGATGTCCTTGAAGTCGTGCTTCTGCTTCAGGAACAGGTAGGCCGCCAGAGCCAGCGACATCCAACCGGCCACGGCGAGCAGGCCGAGCACCACGAGGATGCGCTTCCAGTAGATTTTGACGCGGGTGCGTCCGCCGCGCAGACGGGCGCGAACCCACAGACGCCAGATGCTGGTCCGGCTGGAATGGCTGGAGAAGCGCGCGCGCTTCTGGGATTGCTCCGGGGGCAGGTCGGTCACCGCGCCATATGAAAGGGGAGCCTCCGGGCATGCAAGAGCAACGGAGGCTCCCGCCCAGTCAGAAGGCGAACCGTAACCCGGCCGTGACGTCGCGGCCGGGGAGCGGAGCGATGTCCTTGAGGAACGAGGTATGCAGGCGGCCCGTGCGGTCGAGCAGGTTGCTGCCGCGCAGGAACAGCTCCGCGTCGGCACGACCGAGCTTCAGGCGGCGGCTGACCGCCACGTTCAAGCTGCTGAAGGCGTCCGTGATACTTTCGCCCGGTGCCGTGCGGTCCGCCCGAGCGCTCCGGCGCAACTCGGCGGTGAACGCCCAGCCGGGCACGCGGTAATCCAGCGCCCACGCGACACGCAGCGGCGTGATGCGCGGCAGCGGCGTGCCGTCCGTGCGGTTGGTGCCGCGCACGGAGTCGAGCGTGACGCGGAAGTCCGCCTGGTGATGCCGGCTCTCGTGGAGGTGTGCGATGAGCTCAAGCTCCACGCCCGCGAAACACGCGTCGCGCTGCACGAAGCGGTAGATGGGCAACTCCTCGTCCACGGAGACGAGCCCCGTGTCCTGCTCGAAGATATAGCCGGAGAACCGGCTTGCGAAGAGCGTGACGCTGCCGGTGAACCGGTCCTGCCGGCGGCGCAGGCTGAGGTCGACGCCGAGCGAGCGCTCGAGCCCGAGCGCGGCGTCGCCGATCTCGTAGCTGCCGGTGCCGGCGTGCGGGCCGTCGGCGTAGAGCTCCTGCGCGTTGGGTGCGCGCTGGCTGCGTGTGACCGAAAGCGCGAGCGTGTGGCGTTCGTCGAGTTTTCGGATCCAGCCGGCGGACCAGCTCACGCCCGTGTGGCGACGCGGGGCGTCGGCGGAGTCGGGATCGATCTCCTGGCGCTCCACGCGCCCGCCGAGTTGCCATGTGCCGGAAGCGAGCGCGATTTCCTCGTAGAGGAACACAGCTTGGTTGCGCGTGACCGAGGGCGGCACGAAGGCCTCATCCCCGGCGGCCTCGAAGTCGCTGCGCGAGACCTGGACGCCGAGCGTCCCTTCGGCCGCGCCGATCTTCTCGTGCAGGAACTCGAGCCGGCCCTCGTGGGCACGGTTGCGGAAACGCGTGCCGATCTCGTCGCCTTCGAGTTCGTCGTGGCGGTAACGCGCCGCGCCTAACTGGAGCTTCACCGCGCGCAGCCAGGCCGCCGGCTCAAGCCATTCCGCGTGCAGATCGACGCGGCGCTGGCGCAGGTCGAGGCGCACGCCTTCCTCCTCGTGGTCATGATCGGGGTCAGGCGGCGCGCCGCCGTGGTCCTCGTGGTGCGTGTGACCGGGCACGCCGTAGAGCGCATCGAGGCCGGTGTAGGACAACCCGACGTGACCGCGCTCGCCAATAAACGATACGCCGAGGCCGGCGCCGCTCGTCTCGCTGGCGGTGTTGGGCAGGATGTCGCGGGCGGGCGGACCTTCCTCGGCTGCGTCGTGGTCGGCGAGCAGCGCCGCGGTCTCGGCATAGTCGGGGATGCGGACATCGTCCGTCGTGCGGCGGAAGCCATCCAGCCGCCACGCGAGGCGTCCGGCCGCGCCGGTGAGCACGGCGGCGCCGGCGCGTTCCTCGGCCGCGCTGCCCAGCCGGGCTTCGACGCGGCCTTGCAACGGGGCGGCGGGCAGGGATTCCGGGATACGCGCGTCGATGACGTTCACGACCCCGCCGATGGCGGAGCCGCCGTAGAGCAGCGTGGCGGGGCCGCGCACGATCTCGATGCGGTCGATGAGCAACGGATCGATGCTCACGGCGTGGTCGGGGCTGATGACCGAGGCGTCGAGCGTGCCGATGCCGCCGGTGAGCACGCGGATGCGGTCGCCGCCAAGGCCGCGGATCACGGGCCGGCTCGCGCCGGGACCGAAGTAGGTGGAGGAGATGCCGGGTTGACCGGCGAGAGTCTCGCCGAGCGAGGCTTGGCGGGCGAAGATCAACCGTTGGCCCGCGAGCACCGAGGTCGGTTGGACAATCTCGTCCTGCGCGCGCCCGAACGGGCTCGCGGAGACGACGAACTCCTCGAGGCTGACCGGTTCATGTTCCGGAGGCAGCGCGGGAGCGGGTGGCATTTGGGCGCAGGCGAGGCCGGCGCCGAGAGAAAGGCAGGGAAGGAGGGAAAGTTTTTTCATCTGGCTGAGTGGAAGAGACGCCACGCGGCCGGCAGGGCCGGACGTGACAGAGGGAATCGGCGCAGACGCGCCGGCAGAGGACAGCCCGCAGGCTTGTCCTTCGTTGGGTTATCCTCGACTCAGCAGGCCGGCGGGCCCCGGCCCGGCGGCAGACGCGCCGGAGCAGTGGCTTCCGGCCATTGATCGCGCGACCTTGGGAGGGCGACCGCTCGCACTTGCGGCACCGGCAGAGGTGCCGGCAACAGGTCGGCGGGGTTGTCGGCTCCCTGGTGAAAGAGATCGATGACGCACTCGTGGTGCTCGTCGCCACAGTCCTCGTGCATCTCGTGGTGGAGATCCGGACTGTAGGCGAGGACGCCGAGCAACCAGACCACGAGGGCGCACGCGAGCCCGACGCCGCGGGCGAAGCGCGATCCAGACGACGCCAGCAGGCGGCGGCGGAAGGGATCGGCAGGCAGGGCGCGGGCGGACGTCATCCGTTCAGAGGCTTTTGGGCGCGCTGGGGTTTTTCAACTGCTCTTTCCAACTGGCGATCTTGGCTTGGGCGCCGAAGTGCTCGGCTTTGGGCTTGTCGCCTTTTTCCATCCAGACGCGCGAGAGCGTGGTGTTGATGAAGAGGTCGTCGGGGCGCAGCGCGTGCGCCCGTTCGGCGGCAGCGAGCGCGGCGTCGAAGCGGCGCAGGCTGAAATTCACCTCGGCGAGCGCGTGCCACGCGGCGAAGGAACCGGGCGCGGCCGCGGTGGCGCGTGCGAGCTTCTCCAGCGCGACGTCGTGGTCGCCCATCGTGAAGTCGAAGGTGGCGTCGTCGATGAGGTGCTGGAGAGCGTCGTCGGTCACGCGCGGGACGGTAGCCACCCGGCGGAAAAAAGAAAGGACGGCCTTGCGGCCGTCCTTCGTGCGTGGAGGGAAATATTGCGGCTAACTCAGGCTTGGGGCGCGCTGCCGACGAGGCCGAAGGTGAGCTTCACCTCCGGGTTGACCTTGTCTTCGTTCTTGCCGGGCTGGATGCCGTAGTCACCGCGCGCGAGGGTGAACTCGCCGCGAACGACGAGCAGGTCGCCCTTGATCTCGGGCTTGTTGATGCGCTTGCCGAACGCGCCGGCGAGGTGCGTGAGCTTCACGGGGACGCTGATCTCCTTGGTGACGCCCTTGAGCGTGAAGCTGCCGTGCGCGACCGCGCTGGTGGTGTTGCCGGAAGTCTGGATGTCGGTGAGCTTCGCGATGGTGAAGGTGATCTCCGGGTGCGCGGCGGCGTCGATCCAGTTGGCGCTGTGGAGATGCTCGGTCATCATGTTGTTCGACGTGGCGAGCGACTTGGCGGCGACGACGATCGCACCGGTGGTGGCGGCGGGATTCGCCGGGTCGAAGCTGACGGTGCCGCTGACGCCGCTGGCCGTGCCGGCGATGGGCTCGAGCAGCGAGTCGAGGTGGAACTGAATGGCGTTGACGCCCTTCGGGTCCTTGAAATCGAAGGAGACCGGCGCCGCGGCGAGCGCGGCGGACGTGGCGAGGGCGAGGAGGGAGGTGAGGAGCGGGTGTTTCATGTGGTGGAGTTTTTCTTTTTGGACAGGAAAAGGGAGACACCGGCGAGCGCGGCGGCCAGGCCGAGTCCGGTGCCGAGCACGTCGATGCCCGGCACGTAGCGGTCCTCGTAGGTGATGTGCTCGAGGCCGGTGACCTCGTCGACCTGCTTGACCGGCACGCGGTTCTGCGTCCAGCCGGTGTGCGCGCCCTTGGCCGCCCAGAAACCAGTGGTGGCGAGGGCGAGAAAGAGGGCGAGGAATTGGAGGGTGCGGCGCATGGCGGGAGCGGGGATGGACCGCACAGAAGGCGAGATTGTTGCAGATGCAACTAAAATCTTTTCGCCTACAGGATCAGCATGGCGTCGCCGTAACTGAAGAAGCGGTATTCGCGCGCGACGGCTTCGGCGTAGATCTCCTTCAGCCACGCGATGCCGTCGGTCGAGCCGGGCGCGAGGAACGCCGACACGAGGCAGAGCAGGGTGGAGCGGGGCTGGTGGAAATTCGTGATCAGGGCGTCGACGCCGCGGAAAGCACGGGGAGGGTAGATGAACAGATCGGCCTCGGCGAAATGATCGCGCTCGAGCGGGGCGGCGTGGTCGCGGAGGAAATGCTCGATCGTGCGCACGGAGGTGGTGCCGACAGCGATGCGGCGGCCGCGCGGCGAGCCGGCCGGTGGCGCCGCGAACAGCGCCTGCTGCGTGGCGGCGGAGATCTCGTAGAACTCGCGGTGGATGGCGTGGGCCTCGATGTGTTCGGTGGCGATCGGGCGGAATGTGCCGAGGCCGACGTGGAGCGTGAGGTCGGCGCAGCGCACGCCGGCGCGGGCGAGTTGTTCGAGGAGCTGCGGAGTGAAGTGCAGCCCGGCGGTCGGGGCCGCCGCGGCGACTTGGTGCGCGCGGTCCGCGTAAACGGTCTGGTAGCGCTCGCGGTCGATTTGGCGCGCGGTGTCGTCAGCGCGTCCCGCGATGTAGGGCGGGAGCGGCATCTCGCCGATGCGGTTGGCGACGGCGAGGATGTCGTCCTCCGGGCGGGCGCAGGCGAACGCGACGCGGAATGTGCCTTCGGCGTTCTTCTCGCGCACGGTGGCGGTGAAGAGGCCGTCGAGGCCGAAGGTTTCGCCGGGCGGGAGCTTACGGCCGGGACGCAGCAGGCACCACCACTCACCGGCGGTCGCGGCGGGACGCAGCAGAAGGCACTCCACCTGGCCGCCGGTCGGACGGCGGGCGTGCAGACGCGCGGGGATGACGGCGGCGTTGTTGCGGAAAAGGATGTCGCCGGCACGGAGGTATTCGCCGAGTTCGCGGAACTGCCGGTGCTCGAGGCGCCGCTCCGCGCGGTGCACGACGAGCAGGCGCGAGTGGTCGCGCTGCTGCGCCGGAGTCTGCGCGATGAGGCGTTCGGGAAGCGGGTAGTCGAAGAGATCGGTTTTCAAAGCGGGCGGGTGGGGAGAGAACCACAGGCGCGCGCGGGGACAAAGCAGAAAGCCGCTCGCGGTGCGGGCTTGGTCGGGTGGGGCAGGACGGGGCGTCCGCGTTTAGGGGCTGGAATCCCGGGCGCGCGACTGACATCCCTGCGCGATGCCTGTCGTCGTGCCCACTTGGAAAATCGCGCTGCTGTGGCTGGTTGCCGCGGCGTGCGCGTTGCCGTGGGTGACGCCGCCGCTGGCGTTGTTGGCGGGGCTTTTGTTCGCGCTGTTCATCGGCAACGGCGACGCGGCGCGCGCGGGGCGGGTGCAGAAATATCTGCTGCAGGCCTCGGTGGTCGGGCTCGGGTTCGGCATCCCGTTCGCGGCGGTCGTGCAGGCGGGCTCGACGGGCGTGGTCACGACGGCGGCGACACTGGCGGGCACGCTGGCGCTGGGTGTGTGGCTGGCGCGTCGGCTGGCGGTGGAGCGGACTACGGGTTGGCTGATCTCCACCGGCACGGCGATTTGCGGTGGGAGCGCGATCGCGGCGATGGGCCCTGTGCTCGGGGCGGAGGGGCGCACGATGTCCGTGGCGCTTGGTTGCGTCTTCGTGCTCAACGCCGTGGCGCTGTTTGTCTTTCCGCCGATCGGGCACTGGGTCGGGCTGACGCCGGAGCAGTTCGGTTACTGGGCGGCGATCGCGATCCACGACACCAGCTCGGTGGTGGGCGCGGCGGCGCGGTATGCGCCCGAATCGCTGGCGATCGCGGTGCCGGTGAAGCTGGCGCGCGCGTTGTGGATTTTACCCTTGGTGGCGTGGATGGCGTGGCGCGAAAAGCAGCGCGGGGCGAAGGCGGCGATGCCGTGGTTCGTGCTGTTGTTCCTCGCGTCTTCGTTGCTCGCTTCGTGGGTGCCGGCGGGTGCACCGTTCTATGTCTGGCTCGTGCGCGCGGCGAAGGCCGGGCTGGCGATCACGCTCTTCCTTATCGGCGCGGGTCTCTCCCGGGAAAACCTGCTGCGCGTGGGCTGGCGGCCGTTCGCGCTCGGCATAGCCTTGTGGCTGGTGGTGAGCGGGGTGGCGCTGATTATTGTGCGCGCGGCGTGAAAATGCCGCCGGGCGCGCGTGCTGCGGTGCCTTGTCATAATGGGAATACGCCGTTGACCGCGTGTTTTCTAATATCCATGCATTAGGCCGTCTCTCGCATCGAATGACCCACAGCTTTCAGCTGCCGCTCAACGTCCTCGCCGCCCTTATTATTGCGGTCGTCATTCTGCTTACCCCCTCCACCGGGCGGCTTTCGCACACTTAAAGAGACCATCAAATTCCTCTCCAAAGTATCGAAAAGGCCGCCCAAAACCGGGCGGCTTTTGTTTTTTCCGATGAAAACGCACCCTGCCTCCTCCACCTCCAACCGCGCGCTCACGACGCGCCGCTCCTGCGCATGAACGATCTCCGCAGAAATTCCCGCGTCGTCACCGAAGGTCCCCACCGCGCACCCGCGCGCGCCATGATGAAGGCGGTCGGCTTCACCGACGAGGACCTCCAGAAGCCGCTCATCGGCATCGCCAACACCTGGACCGAAATCGGGCCCTGCAATTTCCACCTCCGCGAACTCGCCGAGCACGTGAAGGCCGGCATCCGCGCCGCCGGCGGCACGCCGCTCGAGTTCAACACCGTCTCCATCTCCGACGGCATCACGATGGGCACCGAGGGCATGAAGACCTCGCTCATCTCCCGCGAGGTCATCGCCGACTCCATCGAGCTCGTCGCGCGCGGCAACTCCCTCGACGGACTCGTCTGCCTCTCCGGCTGCGACAAGACCAACCCCGGTGTCATGATGGCGCTCGCGCGCGTCGACATCCCCGGGCTCGCTCTCTACGGCGGCTCGATCAACCACGGCGAACACAACGGCAAGGCCCTCACCGTGCAGGATGTCTTCGAAGCCGTCGGTGCGTTCTCCGCCGGCAAGATCGACGCGAAGGAATTCGCCTGCGTCGAAAACTCCGCCTGCCCGACCGCCGGCTCCTGCGGCGGCCAGTTCACCGCCAACACCATGGCCACTGTCATGGAGGCGATCGGCATCTCGCCCGCCGGCGCCAACGGCATCCCTGCGGTCGATCCGGCCAAGAGCGCCGCGGCCCGTCGCTGTGGCGAACTCGCCGTCGAGCTCGTCCGCCAGGACCTGCGTCCGTCGAAAATCTTCACCCGCCCGGCCTTCGAGAACGCCATCGCGGCCGTCGCCGCTTCCGGCGGCTCGACCAACGCCGTGTTGCACCTCCTCGCGCTCGCCCGTGAGGTCGGCGTGCCGCTGACGCTGGAGGACTTCGACCGCATCAGCGCCAGCACGCCCACCATCGCCACGCTCAAGCCCGGTGGTCTCTACACTGCCACCGAGATGCACGCCGCCGGCGGCATGACGCTCCTGCTGCGCCGCCTGCTCGAGGGCAACTTCCTCACCGGCGGTTGTCCGACCGTGACGGGTCAATCGCTGGCCGCCGAAGTGCGCAACGCGCCCGAGACGCCCGGCCAGCTGGTCATCCGTCCGACCGACAAGCCCTTCAAGGTGCAGGGCGGCCTCGTCATCCTCCGCGGCAACCTTGCCGAGGAAGGCTGCGTGCTCAAGGTCGCCGGCAGCAGCGTGCAGAAGCACCGCGGCCCGGCGCGCGTCTTCAATTGCGAAGAGGATGCGATGGCCGCCGTCAGCGCGCAAAAGATCAAGGCGGGCGACGTCGTCGTCATCCGCTACGAAGGGCCCAAGGGCGGCCCCGGCATGCGCGAGATGCTCGGCGTCACCGCCGCCCTCGCCGGCGCGGGTCTCGCCGACTCGGTCGCGCTGCTCACCGACGGTCGTTTCTCCGGCGCCACTCGCGGCATGTCGATCGGCCACGTCGCCCCCGAGGCGGCCGTGGGCGGGCTCATCGCCTTCGTGCACGAGGGCGACATCATCGAGATCGACGTCGCCGCGCGCCGCCTGCACCTCGACGTGCCCGCGGTCGACTTCAATTACCGCCGCCAGGGCTGGACGCGCCCGACGCCCCGCTACACGCGCGGGGTCATGGCGAAATACGCCGCCACCGTCTCGTCCGCCGCCGAAGGCGCCGTGACGACCTGATTCATCACCCCCTCCAACTCAAAACCACGCAGTTTCATGAAACTCACCGGAGCAGAAATCATCTGGGAATGCCTCATCCGTGAAGGCGTCGACGTCGTGTTCGGTTACCCGGGCGGAGCCATCCTCCCAACCTACGACGCGATGACGAAATACCCGCAAATCCATCACGTCCTCACCCGCCACGAGCAGGGCGCCACGCACATGGCCGACGGCTATGCGCGCGCCAGCGGCAAGGTCGGCGTCGCCATCGCGACGTCCGGCCCTGGCGCGACCAACATGGTCACCGGCATCGCCACCGCGATGATGGACTCCTCGCCGATCGTTTGCATCACCGGCCAGGTCGGCTCGAAGGCGCTCGGCACCGATGCGTTTCAGGAAACAGACGTCACCGGCGTCACGCTGCCCGTCACGAAGCACAACTACCTCGTCACTCGCGCCGGCGACATCGCCCGCGTGCTGCGCGAGGCGTTCTACATCGCCAAGAGCGGGCGTCCCGGCCCCGTGCTCGTCGACATCACCAAGGACGCGCAGCAATCCACCGCCGAGTTCGATTGGGACGGCGTCGCGCCGAAGCTCCAGGGCTATCGCCCGAACCTCCGCGCCTTGCCGACGGAATACGCGCGCGCCCTCGATTTGATCAACTCGGCCAAGCGCCCCGTCATCCTCGCCGGCCAGGGCATCAAGCTCTCGGGCTCCACCGCGCAGGTGCTGAAGTTTGCCGAGACCGCGCAGATCCCGATCGCCGTCACGCTGCTCGGCCTCGGTTCCGTGCCGGCCGCGTCGTCGCTCAACCTCGGCATGATGGGCATGCACGGCGAGGCGTGGGTCAACTCCGCCATCCAGCAGGCCGACTTGCTCATCGCGCTCGGCATGCGTTTCGACGATCGCGTCACCGGCAACCTCAAGACCTACGCGCCGCACGCGAAGAAGATCCACGTCGAGATCGATCCCTCCGAGGTGAACAAGAACGTGCCGATCGACGTCGCCCTCATCGGCGACCTCCGCGAGGTGTTGGAGGAGATCCAGCCCGCCGTGAAGGCCGCCGACCGCGCCGAGTGGTGGGCCAAGATCGCCGAGATGAAGGGCGACTCCGCCGTGCGCGACATCCAGTCGTTGCCCGACAACGGCCACCTCTACGCCGCGCACGTCATCAACGACCTCTGGCGCGCCACCAAGGATCGCGACACCATCGTCGTCACCGACGTGGGCCAGCACCAGATGTGGGAAGCGCAGTATTACCGCCACGAGAAGCCGCGCTCGCTCATCACCTCCGGCGGCCTCGGCACGATGGGCTTCGCGCTCCCCGCCGCCATTGGCGCCAAGTTCGCCTGCCCGGAGAAGGATGTGTGGGTCGTCGTCGGCGACGGCGGCTTTCAGATGACTTCGTGCGAGCTCGCCACCGCGGAGCAGGAAGGCATCAAGGTCAACGTCGCCATCATCAACAACGCCTTCCTCGGCATGGTGCGTCAGTGGCAGGAATTTTTCTACGACAAGCGCTACGCCGCCACGCCGATGACCGGTCCCGACTTCGTCAAGCTGGCCGAGGCTTACCGCCTCACCGGTCTGCGTTGCGACAAGCGCCCCGACGTCAACGCCACCGTGGCGAAGACTCTCGCGGACAAAAAGACGGTCGTCGTCGACTTCGTCGTCGAGAAGGAAGACGCCGTTTTCCCGATGGTCCCCGCCGGCGCCGATCTCGACAAGATGATCCGCCGTCCGAAGCAGGACGTCATGCTCGAATCCGGCTCCGACAAGGAGTGGGAGATGCCCTCCGCCCCGGCGACCAAGAACCGCTAACCCACAACCGTCATGTCGAAACACACTCTCATCGCCTACGTCGAGGACGTGCCCGGTGTCCTGAACCGCGTCGCCTCGCTGTTCCGCCGCCGCAACTTCAACATCGATTCCCTCACCGTCGGCCGCACCGAGCAGCCGGGCGTGTCGCGTCTCACCGTCGTCGTCGACACCACCGCGTCCGGCGCCCGCATCGTCGAGGCCAACCTCTATAAACTCGTCAACGTGCTCCGCGTCGACGACCTCACGCACAAGCCCGCGCTCACCCGCGAACTCGGCCTCGTGAAGGTCAAGGTCGCCCCCGAGACGCGCGCCCAAGTGTTGCAGCTCGTCGATGTCTTCCGTGCCCGCGTGGTCGACGTCGACGAGGAGTCGCTCGTCATCGAGGTCACCGGCACGCCGGAAAAGATCGGCAAGTTCGAGATGGTGCTCCGTCCCTACGGCATCCTCGAGCTCGTCCGCACCGGCAGCGTCTCGATGGCCCGCGGCCACGATCCGCTCACCGCCAACCCGCCGCTCGTTCGCGCGGAGGTGAATGGCCTCTCCGCCGAGGAGCACGCCGAGCCCGGCGTCTCCATGTCCGTTTAACCCACCATCGAATCCCACCAACCCTCACTCCTCTTTATCCATGGCTAAAATCTACTACGACAAGCAGGCGGACCTCGCGCTGATCCGCGCCCGCAAAGTTGCGATCGTCGGCTACGGCTCCCAAGGCCACGCCCACGCGCTCAATCTCCGCGACAGCGGCGTCGACGTCCGCGTCGGCCTCGCCAAGGACTCGAAGTCCCGCCCGAAGGCCAAGAAGGCCGGCCTCAAGGTCGACACCGTCGAGGCCGTCTCGAAGTGGGCCGACGTGATCATGATGCTCGTGCCCGACCACGTCGCGGCCCGCCTCTACCGCGAGTCCGTCGCTCCGTTCCTCACCAAGGGCAAGGCGCTGTTCTTCGCCCACGGTTTCAACATCCGCTTCGGCGGCATCAAGCCGCCGGCCGATGTCGACGTGTGCATGGTCGCTCCGAAGAGCCCCGGCCACCGCGTGCGCGAAGTGTTCCAGGAGGGCGGCGGCGTCCCCGGACTCTACGCCGTGCAGCAGGACGCCACCGGCCAGGCCAAGAAGCTCGCGCTCTCCTACGCGCGCGGCATCGGCTGCACCCGCGCTGGCGTGCTCGAGACGACGTTCACCGAGGAGACCGAGACCGACTTGTTCGGCGAGCAGGCCGTGCTGTGCGGCGGTTGCGCTGAGTTGGTGAAGGCCGGTTTCAAGACCCTCGTCGATGCCGGCTACCAGCCCGAGATCGCCTACTTCGAGTGCTTGCACGAGCTGAAGCTGATCGTCGACCTCATGTATCGCGGCGGCCTCAACTACATGCGCTACTCCGTCTCCGACACCGCGGAGTGGGGCGACTACGTCAGCGGCCCGCGCGTCGTCACCAAGGAGACGCAGAAGGAAATGAAGCGCATCCTCGCCGACATCCAGAGCGGCAAGTTCGCCAAGCGCTTCATGGCCGAGAACGAAAAGCACGGCCGCAAGACGATGAACGCCTTCCGCAAGAAGGAGCGCGAGCAGAAGCTCGAGCAGGTCGGCGTCAAGCTCCGCGCCATGATGCCGTTCCTCAATCCCGTCGTCATCGCGAAGTGATTTAGTGTGTTGTCTGCTCGGGGCGGGTGCGGCTCCACGCCCGCCCGCCCCTTTCCCGCCTCGTCCTGTCCCGACCCGTCTCGCCCATGAATCTGACCTCCTCCTCTCCGGCTGAAGACTACCGCGTCTTCGATCTCTTCTCGCCCAACGACTGGTTCGGCGGCTCGACCGCCGCTCCCCGCGGCACCGAGTCCGAGCGCGCAGCCGCTCCCTCGCACGTCAATCCCGGCGCCGCCCGCGACGCCTTCGTCTTCGTCAACCCGCTCTTCGCGCCCGCGCGCTCCGAGCAGAAACGCTGACCCCGCCCGGCCCGCGCCGGCGATCTATCGTTCCCATTTTCTCTCATGTCCTCGAATTACATTCGCATCTTCGACACCAGCCTGCGCGACGGTGAGCAAGCTCCCGGCGCCTCCATGACCTCGGCCGAAAAGCTTGAGGTGGCCCGGGCGCTGGCGCGACTTGGCGTGGATGTGATCGAGGCGGGTTTCCCGGCGGCGTCGCCCGACGACCTCGCTGCCGTGCAGGCCATCGCCGCCGAGGTTGGGCAGGCTCCGGTCGAGGGCCGTCCGCAGTCCGAGCCGCCGATTGTCTGCGGTCTCGCGCGCTGCACGCGCAACGACATCCAGACCGCGTGGGAGGGCGTCAAGGGCGCCAAGCACCCGCGCATCCACACGTTTCTCGCGACGAGCGACATCCATCTCCAGCACAAGCTCCGCATGACGCGCCCGGAGGTCGTCGCGCGCGCGACGGAGATGGTCGCCTTCGCCAAATCGCTCTGCGCCGACGTCGAGTTTTCCCCCGAGGACGCCGGCCGCAGCGATCCGGAGTTTCTCTACGAAGTGCTCGCCGCCGTCATCAAGGCCGGCGCGACCACGCTCAACATCCCCGACACCGTCGGTTACACGCTGCCCGACGAGTTCGGCGCGCTCATCGCCGGCATCATCGCCAACACGCCGGGCGCAAAGGACGTCATCATCTCCGTTCACTGCCACGACGATCTCGGCATGGCCGTCGCCAACAGCCTCGCCGGTCTCCGTGCCGGCGCGCGTCAGGCTGAGGTCACCGTCAACGGCATCGGCGAACGCGCCGGCAACGCCTCGCTCGAGGAACTCGTCATGGCGCTCCGCACGCGCGCCGACAAACTCGGCCTGCAGACTGGTATCGACGCCAAGCAGCTCTTCCGCGTCAGCAAACTCATCTCCCGCACCACGAGCTACCCCGTCCCGCCGAACAAGGCCATCGTCGGCGCCAACGCCTTCGCGCATGAGTCCGGCATCCATCAGGACGGCATGATCAAGAACGCGCAGACCTACGAGATCATGCGCCCCGAGGACGTCGGCGCGACGCAGACCACGCTCGTGTTGGGCAAGCATTCCGGTCGCAACGCCGTCTCGAAGCGTCTCGCCGAGCTCGGTTATCCGCTCGAGGGCGAAGCACTCGCGCGCGCCTTCGCCGAGTTCAAGAAACTCGCCGACCGCAAGAAGTCCGTGCACGACGCCGACCTCATCGCGCTCGCCAGCGACGAGCGCACGCAGGCGCCCGAGCTCTGGACGCTCCAGGATCTCCAAGTCGCCTGCGGCACCACCGGCCTCCCGACCGCGACCGTCCGTCTCAAGGGCCCAGACGGCAAGTTGCATGTCCAGGCCGCCGTGGGCACGGGCCCGGTCGACGCCACTTACAAGGCGATCGACCACATCGTCCGCACGCACGTGCAGCTGCTCGAGTTCGTCGTCAGCGCCGTCACCGAGGGCATCGACGCGCTCGGCGAAGTGTCCGTGCGCGTGCGCCAGGACGACCAGCGCTCCAGCCACGGGCACGGCACCGACACGGACATCATCGTCGCCAGCGCGAAGGCCTACCTTGCCGCGGTGAACCTCGTGCTCTCCCGCCAGACCGGCGCGCCCGTGCACGCCCAGAAGTCCAGCGTTCCTGCCGATCAACCTGTTTCATGAGCCGCGATCCCAGCCTCCCCGCGAACGTCGAAGTCTTCGACACCACGCTGCGCGACGGTGCCCAGACCGAGGGCATCTCCTATTCGCTCGAGGACAAGATTCGCATCGCCGAGAAGCTCGACGAGCTCGGCGTGACTTTCATTGAGGGCGGCTGGCCCGGCTCGAACCCGAAGGATGCAGCGTTCTTCGACGCGGCACGCACGCGGACGTGGAAGACGGCCAAGATCGTCGCCTTCGGCGCCACGCGTCGCGCCAATATCGCGCCCGCGGAGGATCCGAGCGTTCAGGCGCTCGTGGCCGCCGGCACCGAGGTCTGCTGCATCTTCGGCAAATCCTCCGTCATGCAGGTCGAGGAAGTGCTCCGCACCACGCTCGACGAGAACCTGCGCATGATCGAGGAGACCGTCGCCTACCTGCGCGGGCAGGGGAAGCGCGTGATCTACGACGCCGAGCACTTCTTCGACGCCTTCGACAAAAACTCCGACTACGCGCTCAAGACCCTCGCGGCCGCCCAGCGCGGTGGCGCGGAGACGCTCACGCTCTGCGACACCAACGGCGGTCACCTGCCGTGGCAGGTCGAGGAGACCGTCCGCACCGTGCGGGCGCATTTCGGTCCCGCGCAGCGCATCGGCGTGCACACGCACGACGACACGGGCTGCGGCGTCGCCAACACCGTGGCGGCCGTCCGCGCCGGCGCGGCGCATGTGCAGGGCACGGTCAACGGCTACGGCGAGCGCTGCGGCAACGCCAACCTCTGCGTCGTCATCCCGAACCTTGAGCTTAAGCTCGGCGTGCGCGCGTTGCCGGTCGGGGCGCTCAAGCACCTGAACGAGGTCGCGCACTTCGTCGCCGAGGTAGCCAACCTCTCGCCCAACGAGCACATGGCCTACGTCGGCCGCAGCGCCTTCGCCCACAAGGCAGGCGTGCACGTCTCCGCGATGCTCCGCCACCCCGACGCCTACCAGCACATCGACCCGACGCAGGTCGGCAACGAGATGCGCGTCGTCGTCAGCGAACTCTCCGGCCGCGCCAACCTCGTTTCCAAGGCGGAAAACTTCGGCCTGAACGGCCTCGATCCCAAGACTGGCGCGAAAGTCGTCGAGGACATCAAGGCGCTGGAGAACGAGGGTTTCTCGTTCGAGGCGGCCGAGGCGAGCGTGGCGCTGCTCGTGCGCCGTCGCGCGGACGACTACGTGGCTCCGTTCCGCCTCGTCGATTACCGCGTGATGGTCAGCCGCCACGACGAGAAGCGTTTCGCCGAGGCCACGATCAAGCTCCTGGTCGAGCGCGACGAGGTGCACACCGCCGCGAGCGGCGAGGGTCCGGTGCACGCGTTCGACCGCGCCCTGCGCAAGGCGCTCGAGCCGCATTTCCCGATCGTGAAAGGCGTCCACCTCGCGGACTACAAGGTCCGCATCCTCAACGGCAGCGCCGGCACCGGCGCGATCACGCGCGTGCTGATCGACTGGCACACACCCGAGAGTCGCTGGAGCACGGTCGGCGCCGGCACGAATATCCTCGAAGCCACCTGGCTCGCGCTCGCGGATGGCTACGAATACGGACTGACCAACGTCGGTGTGAAAGTGGAGGCCACGCAATGATGTTCCCGCGTGTTAAGCAAGGTGGGGGCCGTTGTCCCCAACGGCCCTTGGACATGCAGCCCGCGGCGGACATGCAACAGGGCGCTTGGGACAAGCGCCCCCACCACGCGATGTCGCGTCCGCAGGAGATTTTTTCATGAATGCCAAGATCGCTTTGACTCCCGGTGACGGGATCGGACCTGAAATCGTCGACGAGGCGCGCCGCACCTTGGAGGCCGTGGCCGCCAAGCACGGCCACCGCTTCACGTTCACCGATCACTTGATCGGTGGCTGCGCCATCGATAAGCACGGCACGGCGCTGCCGGCCGACACGCTCGCGGCCGCGCGCGATGCGGACGCCGTCCTCCTCGGCGCCGTCGGCGGCCCGAAGTGGGATGACCCGCAGGCCAAGGTCCGTCCCGAACAGGGCCTCCTCGCCATCCGCAAGGAGCTCGGTCTCTACGCCAACCTGCGTCCCGTCGCTCCGCATCCCGTCATGGCCAAGCTTTCGCCGCTGAAGCCCGAGCGCGTCGCCGGCGTGGATTTCCTCGTCATCCGCGAGCTCACCGGCGGTCTCTACTTCGGCACGCCGAAAGGCCGTGAACAGACGCCCGAGGGCGAACGCGCCGTGGACACCCTCGTCTATACCGAAGGTGAAGTGCGCCGCATCGTGCGCCTCGCGTTCCAGATCGCGCAGCAACGCCGTAAGCTCGTGACTTCGGTCGACAAGGCCAACGTGCTCGAGTCGTCGCGTCTCTGGCGCAAGGTCGCGATCGAGGTCGCGAAGGAGTTCCCCGATGTGAAGCTCGAGCACCAGCTTGTCGATTCGTGCGCCATGCGTCTTATCACGCACGCCGCGCAGTTCGACGTGATCGTGACCGAGAACATGTTCGGCGACATCCTCACCGACGAGGCCGCCGTGCTCGCCGGTTCGCTCGGCGTGTTGCCCAGCGCGTCGCTCGGTGCGGGCAAGCGCGGGCTCTACGAGCCCATCCACGGCTCCGCGCCCGACATTGCGGGCAAGGGCATCGCCAATCCCACCGGCACGATTCTCTCCGCCGCGTTGTTGCTCCGTCACTCGCTTGGGCTCGAAGCCGAGGCGAAGTCGATCGAGCGCGCGGTCAACCAAGCTCTGAACGACGGCCAGTTCACTGCCGACCTCGGCGCACCGTCTCCGCTCAACACGACGCAGATGGGCGCCGCGATCCGCGAACGCTTGGTCTGACGCGGCCGCGCGGGAGAGGCGGTCGTCCCAACCGCCATAGCTCAAAAGCGGCACTCGAACCGGGTGCCGCTTCGTTGTTTTCAGCGATCCGCTTCCGCGCCCGCGACGAGCAGGAACGCGGTCAGTGCCGGATCGGTCGGCGCATGCTGGCGCCAGCCGAGCACGAGCCGGCTTTCCGGCGCCGGGCCGGTGACCGCGCGGAACGCGACTTCTCCGGGCAACTGGCGCGCTTCGGACGGACACATGAACGTCGCGCCGAGCCCGGCGCGCACGAGACCGATGGCGTTGGCGCGCGGCCAGACCTCGTCGACGATGCGCGGCGTGACGCCCGCCTGTTGGAATGCGGCGAGCACGCGGTCGTAGAAACCGGGATTGTGCGCCCGCGGGAACAGCACGAACGGCGTGCCGGCGAGATCGCGGAGCTTCAGCGTTTTCGCCCGCGCGAGTGGATGGTCGGCGGGCAGCAGCACGCCGTTTTTCTCGCGGAGCAGCACCTGCGTGCGCAGCCCGGGCGGCGTCTGTTCGTCGGGATGGAAAAAGCCGCAGGCGAGCTCGCCGGTCTTCAGCGCATCGAGTTGGGCGGAGGTGGGCGATTCGTTGAGCTCCACGCGCACGCCCGGGTAGCGGCGGTTGAACTCGCGGAGAATACCCGGCAGCACGGTGGCCATCGCCAGACCGGTGAAGGCCACGCGCACGTGGCCGCTCTGGCCGCCGGCGAGCGCTTGGATGTCGCCTGGCACAGCCGCGAGCGCGCGCAGGAGCGGCTCGATGCGTTCGAGCAAGGCTTTGCCAGCGGCAGTCAGTTCCACGCGGCGCTGTGTGCGGTTGAGCAGGTCGACGCCCAGCGAAGCCTCGAGCTGGGCGATGCTGCGGGATAGGGCGGGTTGGGCGATGGCGAGCGATTCCGCGGCCTTGCGGAAATGCAGCTGCCGGGCGACCTCGCGGAAGTAGACGAGGTGGCGCAACTCGAACGGGTATTGATACTCACGAGGCATCAAACGGCATGAAAGAGGTATTTCTTGTTATGGCAAGAAGCTGGTAGAATTCACCTGCCGGTCAGAGGTCTGAGGTTATGGGTAATAGGTTCTGCCCCTGACCCATCACCTCTAGCCCATCACCCAATTCTCATGTCCGCCCCCAAGTCCCTCTTCGAAAAAGTGTGGGAAGCCCACACCGTCCGCCAGCTGGCCAACGGCCAGACGCAGCTGCTGATCGGCACGCACCTGATCCACGAGGTCACGTCGCCGCAGGCCTTCGGCATGTTGCGCGATCTCAAGCTCCCGGTGCTCATGCCGCACCGCACTTTCGCGACGGTCGACCACATCGTGCCGACCGACCAACTGGTCGAGCCCTACGCCGACCCACTGGCGCAGGCGATGATGGACGAGCTGCGGAAGAACTGTGCGCAGTTCGGCATCACGTTCTTCGACCGCGCGAGCGGCAAACAGGGCGTCGTGCACATCGTCGGTCCCGAGCAGGGCATCACGCAGCCGGGCACGACGATCGCGTGCGGCGACTCGCACACAAGCACGCACGGCGCGTTCGGCGCGATCGCGTTCGGCATCGGCACCTCGCAGGTGCGCGACGTGCTCGCGACGCAGACGATGGCGCTGGGCCAGTTGAAAGTTCGCCGCATCGAGGTGAACGGCAAACTCCGCCCGGGAGTCTACGCGAAGGACGTCATTCTCCACATCATCCGCACGCTCGGCGTGAACGGCGGCACCGGCTTCGCCTACGAGTATGCCGGCAGCGTGTTCGACGGCTTCTCGATGGAGGAGCGCATGACCGTGTGCAACATGTCCATCGAGGGCGGCGCGCGCGTCGGCTACGTCAATCCCGACGAGACCACTTTCGCCTACCTCAAGGGGCGCCCGTATTCGCCGACCGGCGCGGCGTGGGACGCTGCCGTCGCGCGCTGGAAGTCTTTCGCGAGCGACGCCGGTTGCCGTTACGACGACGTCGTGAAGATCGACGCCGCCAGCATCGCGCCGACCGTCACCTGGGGCATCAATCCCGGCCAGGGCATCTCGATCTCCGAAAACATCCCGAGCCCGGACACCGCCACGTCGGCCGACGACAAGGCCGGCATCATCGAGGCGCTCGCTTACATGAAGCTGCCCGCCGGCGCGCCGATCAAGGGCACGAAGATCGACGTCGCGTTTCTCGGCTCCTGCACCAACGGCCGCCTCTCGGACTTCCGCGAAGTCGCCAAATACGTCAAAGGCAAGCGCGTCGCTCCCGGCGTGAAAGCCATCGCCGTGCCCGGCTCGCAAATCGTCGCGCTCCAGTGCGAGAAGGAAGGCATCGACAAGGTTCTCGCCGAAGCCGGCTTCGAATGGCGCGGTGCGGGCTGCTCGATGTGCCTCGCGATGAATCCCGATAAACTCGTCGGTGACCAACTCTGCGCCAGCTCGTCGAACCGCAACTTCAAGGGCCGCCAAGGCTCCGTCACCGGCCGCACGATCCTCATGAGCCCCGTGATGGTCGCCGCCGCCGCCGTCACCGGCACCGTCGCCGACGCCCGCGAGGTCTTCGCGGTGAATTGATCACCACGAAACACACCAAATACACGAAAACCAAAACACACTCTTTCGTGTGATTCGTGTATTTCGTGGTTAGTCCCTCTCTCTCAACTCTCAGCCCTCAACTCTCGACTTTCATGGCCTTAGCCAAAATCACCTCCGTCACCGGCCGCGCGGTTTCCGTGCCCGGCAATGACATCGACACCGACCGCATCATCCCGGCGCGCTTCATGAAGTGCGTCACCTTCGACGGTCTTGGCGAATTCCTCTTCCACGATGTCCGCCACAATCCGGACGGCTCCAAGGCGCAGCACCCGCTGAACGAGCCGCGCTACCAAGGCGCGACGATTCTTCTCTCCGGCGCCAATTTCGGCTGCGGTTCCTCCCGCGAGCATGCGCCGCAGGCGATCCAAAAATACGGCTTCAAGGCGGTCATCGCCGAGAACTTCGCCGAGATTTTCTTCGGCAACAGCACGACGCTCGGCATGCCCTGCGTCAGCGCGAAGCGCGAAGACATCGCGCAGATTGCGGCCTTCGTGGAAGCCAACCCGTCCGCCGAAATCACGATCGACCTCGAGAAACTTGAAGTGCGCTTCGGCGGCAAGAACGTGGCGATCACGCAGCGCGACAGCGCGCGCGACGCGCTCGTCAACGGTCGCTGGGACGCCATCGGCGAACTCCTCGACGGCATTCCCGCCGTGAAAGAGACCGCGAAAAAGCTCCCGTATCTCGCCGCTTGAGCGCGAGTTGCCCGCTTCGCGCACCAAGGTGGAATCCTCGGGACTAGGGTGAAATTTACGCTACCACCGCGAAGTTTGCCGCAATATCTGCGTAGAGCCAAACGGGGAAAGGCTGCATAAATAACTCTCCCAATGAATGCTACACTAGCGCAACTGCCCACCGGCGACCTCGGCTACGAAGTCGCCCAAGAGGCACGACTCCTGCTCTCAGCGGAGTCCCTGCGCTATGGTCATCCGTTCAAGTCACCCGGGTATCGGCGCGGCGGTCGAAGTTCCGACCGCCTGCGGACCGGTCTATGCTCGGGAAGTCCAGGCCGGTTTCAGCCCTTGGCTGAGCCGGCGCCGGCGTAACGTCATCCGATGCCTCTCGTCTCACCGAAACCCAAGCTTCAAGCGGAACGTGACCGCCGTGCTGTTTCAGGTGAGCCGCAGCTGCCGTCACGAGACGACCCGCCGCGAGGCGAGGCGGACGGAGTTCCTGTTTCCTGTTTTCCCATGATAGCAACCTCACGATCCACCTCCGGAGCCGGCGCTGACTACGCCGGGGTGTCCGAAACTGCGCGCGAAACCGTGCGCCGGCCGGCCCAAGCTCCGTCTGTCAGTGAATCGTTCCCCCGCACGTCGGTCCGGGTTCGCGAGTCGAACCCGAACCACCATCTGTGGAACAATAACGGCACTTGGTATGTGCACTACACCGTGCATCCCACGCCGTTGACGAAATCGCGCGTGCGGATGTCCCTCGAGACCAAATCGCTCGAGGAGGCGCGTCAGCGCCGGGACGAGATCCTCGCGCGAGCGAGCTCTTGCCTCTGAGCCGGGCGTGAAAGCGGCCGGGTGGCGAGGCGACTCGCCGTCCCGGCCCCGCGGGCCTCCGCGGCCCCGAATTTTGCGCAGTGTTTTCGCCGAGCCGACTCGGTCGACGGTTTTTTATTTCCCGTCAACGGCCATGCCGGATCGGTCGAACGACACGATCAGTCCACCGCCCGCCTGCTGCACTGCGGACCGGCGCGCTGCCCAGCCGCTCAGCCCTTCGCCCAGAGTTGCGCGAGATGGACGAGCGTCTCGGCGGACTTCGTCATGTCCTGCAGCGTGACCCACTCGCGCTGGCTGTGCACCTCGTGCATGCCGGTGAAAATGTTGGGCGTGGGCACGCCGCGTTGGGTGAGGCGAGAGCCGTCGGTGCCGCCGCGGATGGGCTGCGCGAACGGAGTGACGCCGGCCGCACGGGCCGCCGCGCGGGCGAATTCGACCGGGCGCATGTCGTTTTCGAGCCAGTAGCGCATGTTGCGGTATTGCTCGGTGAAGCTGAGCTCGATGCGCGCTTGCGGCTCGGCCGCACGCAGCTCGGCGGCGATTTGCTCCATGAGCGCGCGTTTCGCAGCGAGCCCGTCGAGCTCGAAGTCGCGCAGGATGAACTGTGCCTTCGCGTGTTCGGCGGAGCCGTGCAAGCCGACAGGATGGATGAAGCCGTCGCGCCCGTCGGTGCGCTCGGGCGAGTGTGCCATCGGCAGTGCGGCGACAAAGCGCGCGGCGAGGCGGAGCGCATTCACCATCACGTCCTTGGCCCAGCCAGGGTGCGCGGAGACGCCGTGGACCTCGAATGTTGCGGCGTCGGCGCTGAAGGTCTCGTGGCAAATCTCGCCGCGCTCGGCGCCATCGAGCGTGTAGGCGAATTTCGCGCCGAGTTGCGCGAGATCGAGCTTGTCGACGCCGCGCGCGATCTCCTCGTCGGGGTTGAAGCAGAGCCGGATCTTGCCGTGCGGTATTTCCGGATGGCGCAACAGGTGGCGTGCGGCGCTCATCACGATGGCGATGCCGGCCTTGTCGTCCGCCCCGAGCAGGGTCGTGCCGCTGGCCGTAATCACGTCCTGGCCGATGGCTTCGCGCAGATGCGGGATGGTTTCGACCGTGAGGCGCTGTGACGGATCGTCTGGCAGCACGATCGGGCGGCCGTCGTAGTGGCGGTGAACGATCGGCTTCGCCGCGCCGGGCAGGTTCGGGGCGGTATCCAGATGCGCGCACCACGCGATGACCGGCGCATCCGGCGCGGCCGTGGCCGGGAGCGTGGCGAGCACGTAGGCGTGCTCCGTCAACGTGACTTCCTGTGCGCCGATCTCCTCCAGTTCCCGCACGAGCAAGCGGGCAAGCTCCCACTGAGACGGCGAGCTGGGGCAGGACGCCGAATCAGGATCGGCGCGCGTGTCGAGTTGCACGTAGCGGAGGAAACGGGCGAGGAGGTCCTCGGAGTCGATTTGCATCGCGCCAGCTTAGGGCCGGCGCGGGGCGAGCCAACGGCGAAGTAGGCGCGCGTTGCTAGTCGAGCGCCGGGAGCGCGATCAGCTTCCCGTCCAAGCCGGCGGCGATGACCAAATCGCCGTCCACCGCCAGCGAACCGGCGTAGCCCCACATGGGTGCATCGGCGGACGGCGGCTCCGCCGGTTGGCGCCAGAGCACGGCGCCGGTGCGGCGGTCGAGCGCGACGAGGCCGGCCTCGTGGGCGAGCAGGGCGGGCCGCTGCGCCACGGTGCCGATGAAGACGCGCTCCTCGCTCAAGGCCGGCGTTCCCCACGCGAGGCCGCGCACGTCCGTGCTCCAGCGCGCGCGGCCGTCGGCCGGAGCGAAGGCAGTGACGCGCCGGAAATCCGAACCACCCACGTAAACGACGCCGTCCCGGAGTTGCGGCGAGGATTCGATCCACGAGAACCAGTAGGAATAACGCCACGCGACCGTGCCCGTGCCGCGGTCGAACGCGTAGAGTTGGTAGTCGCGGGCGCCGACGATCGCGCGCCCGGCGACTAGCAGGGGAGTCGTGACGATCGCGCCGCCGGCCTTCGCGCGCGCGACTTCGTGGCCGTCGCGATGCAATGTGATGAGCGTGCCGTCCATCGTGCCGAAGACCAGCTGGTCGCCGTCCGCCGCGATCCCTGAATGGATCGGTGCGCCAGCGGCGAACCGCCAGCGCCGGGCGCCCGTGCGGGCGTCGAAGGCGTAGAGCCCACCGTCGGTGGAGCCGGCGTAGACGACGCCGTCGCGCACGAGCGGCGTGGCGGTGCGGCGGTTGAAGGTGGGATTCGGTTTCGGCGGACCGCCGGCGATTTGGGCGTCGTGCAACGGCTCGCGCCAGCGCACCGCACCGCTCGCGCGGTCGAGGCACACGAGCGCGACGGCGCCGTCGACGAAATACACCGCCGCATCGTCCACGGCCGCCTGGCCGTCGATGCGGTGCGGACCGCTCCACGTCCAGAGGCCCGTGCCATCCTGTGCCCGCACGGCGTGGAAACGACCGTCGCTCGCGCCCACGTAAACGATGCCGTCCTGCACGACCGGCGACGCCCAGGAAGGTGCGCCGAGCGGATAACTCCAGCGCACGGCAGGCGCGGCGGGCGGCGGTGCGAAGGCAGGAGGTCTCTGGCTGAACGCGCCGCCGCGCGTCAAGCGCATCGGCAGCCGGCCCAGCGCGAAAGTGCCGGTGAGCGTATCGCCTTCCAGTCGCCACGCGGTGTCGAGAAAGGGGATGCGGTAGCCGCCCTCGTGTTCCTCGACATAGGGGCCGACGACTTGGTCATACAGGTGCATCACCGGCATGTGCATCGTCAGCACGAGCTTCCCCGCAGTGTCGTGCTGGAAGCGAAAACCGATCTCAGCCTCACCTTGCGGCGCCGTGACGGTGCCGGTCCAAGTGCCCTCGAGTGGATGCGGCGCGGGCGTTGCGCAAGCGCCGACCGCTGCAGCGAGGGAAAGCGTGGCGAGGGCGACGCGGAGCAAGCGGGTCATGGCGGCAGCATCGCGACCGGTTGCGCACGCGCAACCGGCGTGCGGTCAACGCCCGGGTCGCGCCGGTGAAGGGCAATCTTCGCAAGACCAGCGCCGGCTGGCGCGATCCCTGCGGCGGCTCACTTCACCCACGCGGGCACGACGTCGAATTGGAGGCCGAAGACGAGCGGCCCCAGTAGCATCACCATGCCGATGATGATGGGCACGAGCAGCACATTCATCCACATGCCGGCGCGTGCCATTTGCGGCAGCGTGACCTCACCACTGCCGAAGACGATGGCGTTGGGCGGCGTGCCGACGGGCAGCATGTAGGAGCAGTTCGCCGCGAGCGCCGTCGGGATGAGGAAGAGCAGCGGGTTCTGCCCGAGACTGAGCGCGATGGCGGCGGCGATGGGCAGGAACGTGGCGGCCGTGGCGGTGTTGCTCGTGAGCTCCGTGAGCATGAGGATTCCGAAGCAGATCACGCAGAGCGTGACGATCATCGGAAACCCGTCGAGCGCGCCCGCGAGGTCGCCGAGGTAGCGGGAGAGGCCGTGCTTCTCGATGTTGCCCGCAAGGCTGAGGCCGCCGCCGAAGAGCAGCAGCACGTCCCACGGCAGGCTCTTGGTCGCGGCCCAGTCCATGGCGAATTGCCCGCGGCGCCAGTCGACCGGGATGAGGAACAGGGCAAGTGCGCCGAGCATGGCGATCGTCGTGTCCGAGAGCAGCGGGATGACGCGCGCCAGCGCCGGTTGGAAGATCCACCCGAGCGCCGTGGCGAGGAAGACGATGCTGACGATCTTTTCGCCGCGGCTGAAGTGGCCGAGGCGGGCGCGTTCGCTGCGGATCAGCTCGGCCATGCCGGGCAATTCTTCCCGGCCGAGTTTGAACGAGACACGCGTGAGGATGAGGTAAACCGTCGGCAGCGCCACGAGCACAACCGGCACGCCGAGCAGCATCCATTGCCCGAAGCCGATCGTCACGCCGTAGACCTTCTCGACGAAGGCGGCGAGCAGGGCGTTGGGCGGCGTGCCGATGAGCGTGCCCATGCCGCCGGTGGTCGCGCCGTAGGCGACGGAGAGCACGAGCGCGACGCGGAAGGCCTTCGCCTCGGGGCGGCTGCGCTCGCTCGCGGGCAGCAGTTGCGCGACGGAGAGCGCGATGGGCAGCATCATGAGCGCCGTGGCGGTGTTGCTCACCCACATGCTGATGAAGGCGGAGGAGAGCAGGAAGCCCGCGACGATGCGTTTCGGCCGCGTGCCCATCGCGCCGATGAGCGAGATGGCGACGCGCAGGTGGAGGTTCCAGCGCTGCATGGCCAGCGCGATGACGAAGCCGCCGAGGAAGAGATAGATGATGGGGTTGGCGAAGGGCGCCGCGGTCTCGCGGATGTCGCCGAGGTGCAGTGCCGGGAACAGCACGAGCGGCACCAGCGCCGTGACGGGAATCGGCACAGCCTCGGAGATCCACCACGCCGCCATCAGCAGCGCGGCACCGGCCGTGCGCCAGCCTTCGACGCTCAGGCCTTCGGGCGGCGGCAGCAGCAGCGTGAGCAACAGGGCGCCGGGGCCGATGATCCAGCCGGACCACTGACGCAGGCCGTAGGCGGACGGGTTTTCAACAGACTCGACGGCTGCTTTGCGCGCGTCCTCGAGCGCCTCGGGGGTGGAGGGAGGGGGCATGGGGTCGGGGCAGACAAGACGTTTACCCGGGCGCGGCCAAGGCGTTTCTGCGGACGAACGGTGCGGGCGGGCCGTGTGACACGGACCAGATGGCCGTGATTGGGCGAACCCACCGAGCGGGTGCTGGGGACGCTAACGCTTCCAGCCGCCGCGGGGCATTGCGCGGCGGAGTTCGCGATGCCCGACCGGTGCGACTGTCGTGCCGACGTAGGGGCCGTTGCAGTCGTCCCACCAGCCGTCGCCGTAGGATTGGGCGATGCCGATCCCCAGCGCGACACCGGTCACCGGATCGTAGATGGTCGTATAGAGCGAACCGGCGCGATAGTCGCCGTGGCGGCTCCAGCCGTAGGCGAGACTCACCTCGCCGTGCACTTCGAGGCGGTCGGTTTTGGCGACGTCCTTGGCCGTCAGTTTCTGCGGGACGGTGGGCTGGACGGGGCCGGCGGCGATGGCTAGGGCGACGAGTTCGTCGAGCGTGGCGAGTTCCGCCGGAGTGAGGCGGTCGATTCCCGCCGCGGTCTTCTCGGCGGCGGAGCGTCGGCCGCTGAAGGTGCCGGCGAAGGCGCGCACGTTGCCCTGGCGGGCGAGCGAGACTTCGGTCGCGATGAAGCCGTTGAGCGCCGTGCGTTCCTCCTCCGTGAGCCGGTCAAGTCCGGTGGCGGTGCGCTGGGCGATCGTGAGCGTGGCGCTGAAGCCGCCGGTCTGGGCCGGCGCGCTGGCGGCGCCGAACAGGGCCAGCAGCGTGAACAGGGAGGCGAGTCGCGTGAGGCGCATGCGGGTGAGACGGCGCGGAGGGTGGGTTGGTTCCCGGCGAATTCTCCGGCACCGGAAAACAAAACGCCTCGCGGCGCAGGCCGCGAGGCGGAGAGAGAGAGGCGCGGGCGGAGGAGGCGCGGCTTATTGGGCGGTGGCGCCGTCGAGCCCGCGGCGCTTGAGCAGGTGCTTCACCTCGGGGTCGCGCTGGGAGAACTCGCGATACATCTCCATGGCGTCCTTGCTGCCTCCGCGGGAGAGCACGGTCCGGCGGTAATGCTCACCGGCGGAGCGGTTGAGGCCGCCTTGCTCCTCGAACCACGCGGAGCCGTCGGCGTCGAGCACCTCGGCCCAGATGTAGGAGTAGTAGCCGGCAGCGTAGCCGTTGCTGGCGAAGATGTGGTTGAAATACGGGCTGCGGTAGCGCGGGAGCACGGGGGCGAAGTCGACGCCGGCCCGCTTGAGCGCGTCAGCCTCGAAGGCGAGCACCTGATCGGCGGCGGGGACATCGTCGGCCTTGAGCTGGTGCCAGGTGAGGTCGAGCAGCGTGGCGGCGAGATACTCGGTGGTGCGATAGCCTTCGTTGAACTTCGCGGCGGCCTGGATCTTCTCGAGCAGGGCGGCTGGCAGCGGCTCGCCGGTCTGGTAATGCTTGGCGAAGTGCGAGAGCACGGCGGGCCAGGTGGCCCACATCTCGTTCACCTGCGACGGGAACTCGACGAAGTCGCGCGCGACGGCGGTGCCGGCGAAGCGCGGATACTGCACCTGCGAGAACATGCCGTGGAGCGCGTGGCCGAATTCGTGGAAGGCGGTCACGACCTCGTCGTTGGTGAGCAGCGTGGGCTCGCCGGCGGGCGGCTTCGGGACGTTGAGGTGGTTGGCGATGACGGGCATCGTGCCGAGGAGGCCGGACTGGGAGACGTAGGCGTTGGCCCACGCGCCGCCGCGCTTGGAGGGGCGGGCATACCAGTCGACGATGAAGAGCGCCACGGGGGAGCCGTCCTCGTTGCGCACCTCGAAGATGCGGGTGTCCTCGTGGTATTTGGGCAGGTCGGTGCGTTCGTGGAAGGTGATGCCGAAGAGCTGGGTGGCGGCGTAGAAGACGCCGTCCTCAAGCACGCGGTTCATCTCGAAGTAGGGGCGGACCTGCGCGGCGTCGAAGGCGTAGCGGGCGGCGCGGACCTTCTCGGAATAGTAATCCCAGTCCCAAGGCTGGAGCTGGAAGCCGCCGCCTTCGGCGTCGATCACCGCTTGGAGATCGGCGGCCTCCTTGCGGGCATTGGCGACGGCAGGGGGCGCCAGCTGGGCCATGAGGCGCTGCACATTCTCGACGGAGCCGGCGGTCTGCTCCTCGATCTGGAGGGCGGCGTGGTGCGCGTAGCCGAGGAGGGCGGCGCGCTCGGCGCGGACCTTGGCGATCTTGGCAATGACCTCGCGGTTGTCGAACTCGCCGCCGCGGCTGTTGCGGGTGACGGAGGCCTCGAAGAGACGCTGGCGCAGCGCGCGGTTCTTGAGCGAGGCGAGCGCGGGCTGGCCGGTGGTGTTGAGCAGGCGGATGAGGTATTTGCCCTCGTGGCCGGCGGCCTTGGCGGCGGAAGCCGCAGCGGCGATGGCGTTGTCGGAGAGGCCGTCGAGCTCCGCGCGCGTCTCGACGAGGACGGCGGAGGCGTTGGTCTCCTTCAGCACGTTCTGGGCGAAGGTGGTGTGGAGCGTGGCGAGCTCGGCGTTGAGGGCGCGGAGATAGGTCTTGTCGGCCTCATTGAGCTGGGCGCCGGCGCGGACGAAGTCCTTGTAGTAACGCTCGAGCAGGCGGTCGGACTCGGGGTCGAGGGCGAGCTCGGCGCGGCGCTGGTAGAGCGACTGGATGCGCTCGAAGAGGGCGGAGTTCAGGCGGATGGAGTCGCCATGGGCGGCGAGCTTGGGCGCCATGAGCTTTTCGATTTTCTGCATCTCGGGGTTGGTGACGGTGCCCGAGAGGTTGAAAAAGACGCGGCTGACGCGGCCGAGGGTGCGGCCGGAGCGTTCGAGCGCGACGATGGTGTTCTCGAAGGTGGGCGCGGCGGGGTTCGACGCGATGGTGTCGATCTCCTGCTTTTGCTGCGCCATGCCGGCGTCGAAGGCCGGGGCGTAGTGCTCGACCTTGAGGAGGTCGAAGTGCGGGTAGTTGAAGGGCAGCGTGCTCTCGGAGAGCAGCGGGTTGTCGTTCATGGATTGGGCGGAGAGCTGGACGGTGGCGCCGATCGACAAGGCGATCGCCACACGCAGCCAGCGCGAGGGGAGGAACGGGCGTGACATGAGGGGATGAGTTTGGCCCAACCGTGCCGCGCGAGGCGGCCGGAGGCAAGTGGAGTTCGACCGGCGCCGCGCGGCGGCGTTAGGCATCCGCGGGGAACAGCTGCCGGAGCGCCTCGCGCAGCGTGGCCGGGAAGACGGGCTTGGGCAGGATACGGTCGACGTGCAGCTGCCGGTATTGCTTGTGGATGACCGGACTGATTTCCGAGCTGAAGACCATGATTTTGCCGGGAAACGCGGTGTCGCGCAGGGCGCGGACGAGTTCGAGACCGTTCATCACGGGCATGTGATGGTCGGTGATCACGAGGTCGAAGGGTGTGCCCGTCTGTTGCGCGCGGGTGTGGGCGGCGGAGCCGTCGATCGCGGTCTCGATGACGTGTCCCTCGCGTCCGAGCACGATCTTCACGAGGTCGCGTAGCTCCGCCATATCGTCGGCATAGAGGACCCGGAGCTTCGGTCCATGGGGCGTGGACGAAGTCGAGGAGGGCGGCACGGCGGGGCTCGGCATGACAGGATAGACGTCTCAGACCCCATTCTGTTCTGCGAAAAAAATGCAAATCGCGCGGGCCGGGGTGTGGTGCTGGTGCGGCGACACTGCGGCATTGACCGGGCCGGGGCTTTCGCGCGGGCTGCTGGGATGTCCCGTAGCGTCGTCCTTCGCGAGACCCCGCGCTGCCCGCGTTGCCAGCTGGCGCCGCGCTGGTGCATCTGCGCGGGTCAAAGGGAAATCGCGACGCCGCTGCGCGTGGAGGTGCTGATGCACTTCATGGAGAGCTATCGGCCGAGCAGCACGGGGCATCTGATCCAGCGGGTGTTGCCGGGCTCGCGCCAGCACGTCTATCGCAAGGAAAGTCCGCCGCGGCGCGAAGACTTGGTGGCACCGGATCGCGAGCTGTGGATTCTGCATCCGCAGGGGGAGTTGCTGCCCGCGGCGGCCGATCCGGCGCGGTTGCAGGTGGTGTTGCTCGACGGTTCGTGGGTGCAGGCGACGGAGATGGCGCACCGCGTGGGTGCGTGGGGGCGGCGGGTGCGGCTGCCGATGACGGGCGCGAGCCGCTACTGGCTGCGCGCGCAGGCGGGTGAGGGACGATTCTCCACCGTGGAGGCGCTGCTGTTCCTGTTGCAGGCGCTCGGGCTGGCGGAGACACACGCGGCGCTCCGCGCGCAGTTCGAGCTGCATGTGTTCGCCTCGCTCTGCGCGCGCGGACACAAGGAGAAGGCCGCGGCTTATCTCGCGGATTCGCCGGTGCGTGCGGCATTCCCCGCGGTGCTGGCACAGATTGCGCCGTGGGCGCTCTGCGGCCCGACGGAAGCCTAACGGTGCGGCTCGTTGGGTGGCGGGAGAGCGCGCGTTGGCAGCGGGGGAAAGATCAGTTCCCCGGTCCGACGACGAAATCGTCTTGGGTGGCGAACTTTGATTCCACGCACGTTGGGAATGGCGCCGGAGTTTGCCCTTGAGGCAAGCGTGGCGCGAGAATCGATGAAGCATTCGGATCTAAGCCCCGGTGCCGGGACGGAGAACGAATGGCTTCAGGCGGCATTTGCCGTGCTCGCTCGACCGAGGACGCTGGTCTCGGTTCGTATAGCATAGGCCTCCGGGAGCTACTGCTGAAGAAGGACGGCGTAGTCCTTTTCGAGCAGCGCGTGCGTGGCCCAGAAGGCCGGTGGAGTCGTTCCCCGTAATTTGGCCAACAAGATCGCGAGATGCGTGTGCCAGCCGGCACCGACACTGATCTGCTGGTCGTGGTTGTCACCAAGGCGTCGGTGCGTGAGCACAAGTGTGACGCCGTCGGAGCAGGGCGAGAGTTCGAAGGTGACCTCCGAAGCGGTGCCGCCCGCTTCATCCCAAGTGTGCGCGAGGACATGCGGTGGCTCCCACCGGGTGATCCGACCGGTGAAGCCGCAGCCATCCTGGCAATCCGCGGCATACTTGGCCGGAATCTGCTCCGGATGGCCGGACAGCCGGGTGTTGTGGAACTCGAGGCGGTTCGCTCCGCCCACCCACGGTTCGATGCTGCCGCGCGCGAGCCAGCGGCCGCGTTTTTCCGGATCGGTGAGGTATTCCCAGATGCGCTCGATCGGTCCGGGCAGCGTGCGGACGAAGCGGACTTCGCCGGGGGAGGTGAACTGGCCGTGCGGTTGCGGGGAGGTCATGGCTTGGATTTTTGGTTTTTGATCTCGTCGGCGCGCAACTCGCGCTCCAAGGCGTCGAGCTGGCGGCTCCAGAAATTGCGGGTGCGCTCCAACCAGCGTCCAATCTCGTCGAGACCGTGCGGATCGAGGGAGTAGCGGCGGAATTGCGCATCGATCCGCACCGTGACCAAGCGCGCTTCGCGGAGCACCTTCAGGTGCTGCGAGATGGCGGGAGCGCTCACGTCGAACTCGTCCACCAGTTCGCCCGCGGTGCGCTCGCCACGGGCCAGTAGTTCCACGATGCGGCGGCGTGTGGGATCGGCGAGGGCTTCAAGACTGAGCATGCCACTATAATTAAGATAACACTTAATTAAGCAAGGTTGAAATTGGTTTGGCTGATCGGAATCGAGCGACCGTGGTTTTGTGGGTGATTTTGCCGCCGCGCGGCTTCAGGCTGGCATTATGAAATGGTCGTCCTGGCTCGTGTTGATGGCAGTCGTCGCAACCTGTCTGGCGGGCTGCGCTCCGGCGGAGCCGCCGGCCCCGGCGGTGCCGGTGAAGACCGAGGCGGAGCTGCGGCGCGAGAAGTGGTTCGGCCCGGCGATCGCAGCGAAGCCCGGCATCGACTGGCGCGCGAGCGGGCTGGGCATCGAGATCCTCGTGCCGGGCGAAGGCACGCCGCCGCAGCCGACGGATCGCGTGCGCGTGCACTACCGCGGCACGCTGACGGACGGCACGGAATTCGACAGCAGCTACGCACGCGGCAAGCCCAACGATTTCACGGTCAACCAACTGATCGCCGGTTGGGCGGCTGCGATGCCGGCGCTGAAGCCGGGCGGGAAGGCAATCTTCTACATCCCGCCGCAGCTCGGTTACAGCGGCATGCGGGCGGGCAAGATCCCGCCGTTCTCCGCGCTGATCTTCGAGGTCGAGCTGATCTCGGTGAATCCCGAAGGAAAACCCTGAGCGCCGTTCGGCGCGCGGGCTCAGCCGCGTCGTTGGAGCAGCCGGCGACGCGCCTCTTCGAGTTGGGCGCGCTCGGCTGCGGTGAGACTGTGCACGCCGTCGCGTGCGATCTTGTCGAGCAGGCGATCGAGCGTGCGTTGCACCTCGTCGCGCGGCTGGATGCGCGGGGCGGTCGGTTGCTCCGCGGCTTGGCGCGCGGGGCGGGGGAGACGGGGCCAGGAGAGCGCGCCCTGCTCCTGGCGCACGAAGACGAAGGCGAAGCCCGCCGTCGCCCACAGCGAGAGCAGCGATGCGACGTCGCGGCGCGAGAGATGGATGAGCGAGTAGATGCCGAGCAGGATCCACGCGATCCACCGGGCCTGCAGATTGAGGAAGAACGAGACGCCGGGGTGGAGCGTCACGTAGGCGATGAACAAGCCGAAGGTGCCGCTCTGCCCGAGCAGCGACGTGCTCCACCACGGCCCGAGCGCGGTGAAGAGCAGTGGCGTGACGAAGTAGAGCCCGGCAAAGAGCGTGAGGAACACGCGCCGGCCGAAGAATTTCTCCAGTTCGCTGCCGAACCATGCGAGCAGCAACATATCGATCACGAACCAGAGGCTCGGCTCGTTGAGCCACGCGTAGGAGACGAGGCGCCAGATCTCACCGCGCCAGACCGCGCCGCTGGCGAACCCGAGCCACGCGAACGGGGCGTCGACCTTCAGCGCCATCAGGAGCGCGGTAACGATCAGCGAGGCCACATACGCCGCCACGATGACATGCGCGGTGTAGATCGCGTGACCGGATAGCCACGTGATCGGCTGGGGTTCGTGGGACGAATACCGCGTCATGTTCGGCCGTGAGGCTGCGTCACCGGCTGGCCGGCGCAAGCGCAGGTTGGCTCACCGCTGGCTCGTTCGGGCGGGCCCGCCAGCTGGGGCCGCTTGGCCGGGGCGCGGATGAACTTCATCCCGGCGGTTGGCGTGAGGGGTTTTGCCCAGCCGAGGCCCCGTTCCCCTGTGACGGCGCGCGCGGTGCGCGGGTCCGCGTTTTTTCTGCGCCGGCGTTAGGGGAAATTCCCGCTCGTGAAAGACGTGGGGGTGAGTAATTTGGACATGCGCGTCGATCGCGCCAATCGGGCATCGAACATGTCGAATCTCCTGCAGCGCGTGCTGTCTGCCCCGCAATTCCCCGACGATCCCGTTCGGGCGCGCAAGGGACGGTTGTTCAATCTCTGCTTCTGGTTCTGCACTGTGCTCATCTGGGTCACGGTCATCGGCAACCTCATCGGCGGGCAGATTCCCTGGGTGGTGACGTCGGTGTCCATTGTGGGTTTGGCGCTGGGGCCGCTGCTGCATTACTGGGCGCACCACGGGCGGCTCGAACTGGCCAGCGGCACGCTGCTGGTCTTGCTCTTCGTCGCGCTGACGACGGCCTGTGCTTTGCTCGGCACGATCCGCGTGCCGTCGTCGGGCTACTTTATCGTGCTCGTCGTCATCTCCGGTCTGCTCTTCGAGCGCCGCGGGCTCCTGTTGACGACCGCCCTGAGTTCGCTCGCCCTCGGCGGGCTGATCATCGCGGAGAACGCGGGCGTGCTGCCGCGCCCGGATTACCGCGTGACGATCACGCAATGGATCTCGATGAGCGCGCTCCTCGCGTGTGTGGGCGGGTTGACGTTCTCCGCGCTCGAGTCGATCCGTGAGCTGCTGGCCCGCGCCGAGCACGAGATTGCCGAGCGGCATCGGGCGGAGGCGGCGTTGCGGCAGTCAAACGACGAGTTGCAGGAGGCGCTCGCCAACGTGAAGACGCTCACGGGTCTGCTGCCCGTCTGCGCGTGGTGCCGCAAGGTGCGCGAGGACGACGGCTACTGGAGCGCGCTCGAATCCTACGTGGCCGCGCGCACCGATGCCACCTTCACGCACGGCATCTGCCCCGAGTGTCAGGCGAAGCAGCTCGGCACGCTGAGCTGCCGCCAGGTGCCGCCCGCCAGCTCGCCGCCCGGCCCGGCCTGAGCGCATGCGGGCGGAGACGGCAGGGCGGCTGCATGGACGCCGCAGTGATTGACGCTTTCGTCGCAGCGCGCGGGCTGCTGGCCGAAATTTCGTCCCGCGGCGCGGGGCCGGTGTTTTGCTCCGCGGCTTTTCTTCCATGCACTTCCGTCTCGCGCTTCTTGCCTCGCTGCTGTTCGCCACCGCCGGCCACGCCGGCCACATCACGGTCCGGGATGACGAGCGTCTCGCCGGTGGCACGGTTCTCACCTTCGACGAAACCACGCGCGGCAACCACACGGAACTCGATTTCGGCCTGCTCACCATCACGGGCGTGATGAATGTCTCCACCGACTACGCCGGTTCCTACAACACCACCGGCACCGCCTCGCTGCAGAACCGCATGGGCGACGGCAGCCAGTTCTACTTCACGTTCTCCTCGCCGGTGACGGCCTTCGGCTTCAACTGGGGCGCGTCCGACGGCGAATGGACGCTCAACGCCTACAACTCCGGGGCCGAGCTCGTGGACACCTACGTGTTGCCCGCGCTGCAAGAGAGTAACGGCGGCGAGTTCTTCGGCATCGCTGGCGACGACATCAAGTATGTGACGCTCAGCCATGACGGCTACGATTGGATCTTCCTCGATAACTTCACGTTCGTCGCCGCCGCCATTCCCGAGCCGGCCACTGCCGCCTTGGGCGCGGGATTGCTGGGGCTCGCCGCGCTGGCTTGGCGCCGTCGCCGGCTGGCGGGCGCCTGAGCCAACGGCCCAGCCCGCTGCTTTCGTGGTGACCTTGCCGCGGCGGCGCGCGACAGTGCGCCATGCAACCGGCTGAAATCCTGGACGACGTCGTCGCCATCGCGCGCGGGGCGGGAGAGATCATCCTGCGTCACTTCGCCGCGCCGATCCCGATCTCCGCGCGCAAGACCACACGCTCCGATGTCGTGACTGCCGCCGACACCGAGACGGAGGCCTACATCGTGCGCGAGCTGCAGGCGCGCTTTCCCACGCACCACATCGTTGGCGAGGAAGGCGGCGGCCAGGGCGCGCCGGCCGCGCAGGCGGCCTACCATTGGTTCGTCGACCCGATCGACGGCACCGTGAACTTTGCGGCGAAGCTGCCGCACTTCTGCACGAGCATCGCGCTGGCCACGACCGACCGGCAGCCGCTGCTCGGCGTGGTGCACGATCCGACCCGCGGGGAGATCTTCACCGCCGTGCGCGGCGGTGGGGCGCACCTCAACGGTGTCGCGTTGCACGTCACCGACACCGCCAATCTGAACGATGCGGTCGTCTCGACGGGTTTCCCTTACGACAAGCACACGAATCCCGACAACAACCTGCGCGAGTGGACGGCCTTCCTGAAACACATCCGCGGCGAGCGCCGGCTCGGAGCCGCCGCGCTCGATCTGGCCTATGTCGCCGCGGGACGGCTCGACGGCTATTGGGAAAAGGACCTCAAGCCCTACGACGCGCTGGCCGGCATGCTGCTCGTGCGCGAAGCCGGCGGCACCGTGACCGATTACGCCGGCGATCCGACGCCGCAACGACTCGATCGCGGCCGCTACGTCGCGAGCAACGGGCACCTGCACGCCGCGATGCTGGGCGTGCTCGCGACGGTGTGAGCCGCCACGCGAGCGCGAGGCGCGCCGGCGGAAACGAGATCCGAGCCGGCGCGCGAAGGATGGGGGCGTCTCAGTCGATGCGCTCGAATTTCACCTGGCCGACTTGTTGCGCCCAGCTGTTGGCCGAGTCGATCAGCTCGATCATCACGCAGCGGGTGCCTTCGGGGAGTGGCATGGAGGAGCGCGCCCACGTGCGATACCAGCCGCTCGCGGTCGGGACGGAGGGATCGAAACTGAGCTCGATCGGTGTCCAGATCTGGCCGTCGAACGAGGCGCGCGCGGCGACCTTGCCGGTCAGCGTCGCGCCGTAGTGATAGACTTTGAAGCGGAGATCCTGCGCGTGGCGCGTCTCGTAGACGAACCAGCCGGGCGCGGTGGAATTGCGATAGACGCGGCCGGCGTCGCCTTCGCTGTAGGCGGCTGCGGTCGTGCTGACGGTGAGATTGCCGCTGTTGAATGCGGGCGTGGTCAGCGCGAGGGAGTTGAGCGCGTCGTCGAGGGTCGAGACGGATTCCGTGATAAGCCGCACATGACCGAGCTGCGTGGCGGTGGCTGCGCTCGCTCCGTGCAGTTCGATCTTCAGGAAGCGCGTGCCGGCCGGCACGCCGGCGGCCGGCGGTCCGAGATGCAGGCGGCGCGCGGTCGGGGCGTTGGTCGCATCGGGCACGAAATTGTCGACCTCGGTGAATTCGAACGCGGAGGACCAGGCGATACCATCCGCCGAGGTGTAGCCACGAATGCGGCCGCTGGCCGTGCTGGCGTCGATGAGGAAGGCGCGGATGTTCCAATCGACGATCGGCGCGTCGGTGCCGTAGGTCAGCGACGCGGTGGAACCGGTCGTGGTGCGGTAGACGCGGTGCAGGTCGTCCTCGTCCCAGATTTGGTTGGAGGTGGCTAGGCTGAGGCCGCCGCTGGTGGCGGTGGCGAGCGTGAGGTTGGCGAGCGGATCGTCGTGCAGGACGCGGCCGGCGAGGCGGGCGAGTCGTCCGTAGGCGGAGGTGAAGGTGTAGCTGAGCGGATCGCCGGCGCTGGCGCGCGCGCGGATCAGCCAGGTGCCGACGAACTTGTCCTCGGTGAGCAGCGCGGGGTTGGCGGGATCGAAGCTCACGCCGGTGCGGAGGCCGTTGTCGTAGCAGGCCCATTGCACGGCGTAGTGCGCGCCCCAGCGCCAGGCGTAGTCGAGCTGGCGGTCGATCAACGCGCTGTAGGTCGCATCGGAGGCCGCTGAGTGCCACGGTGCGGAGTCGCCCAAGTAACTCGACTCATAGGCGCCGAACTCGCCCATGTAGATGTTGTCGTGCCCGAAGGCCGTGGAGGCGGGCGCTTTCTTCTTCAGGTAATCGAGGCCGCGGATGACGTTGATCTCGTTGCCGGGTGTCTTGCTCGACCAGTTGGACCAGGAGTAGAGGTCGCAGGTGAGCGAAGGGACGACGGCGTTGACCATGCAGAGCGAGTCGGCGACAGGGAAGGTGGAGTTGGTGCCGGGGTTGTAGTTGATCTCGGCGGCATTATAGACGGCGACGCCGGTGGCGCTGCTGGCGTTGCGGGCCGCAGTGACGCCGCTCTGGCGCGCGTTGAGCCAGGCGGTCATGCCGGCGAGCGCGGTCTGTTGCGCGGTGGAGTCGAGCAGCTCGAGGTTCAGCGAGTTGTCGCCCTCCCAGTTCTGGAAGATGAAGGTCTTGCCCGTCCCGGCGTAAGTGGCGAGGAGCCAGGCGGCGACGTCCTGAAACTGTGCGGTCACAGCCGTCTGCTCGGCGGTGCGGAGGCCGTCCTTCCAGTTCGTCGTCGTGTAGCCGGAGCCCGATTGCTTGGGCACGAACTCACTCGCGACGAAGAAGTAGGTGGTGAACTCCTCGCGCCCGAGCAGCTCTTGAAAGTAGGCGGTCTGGAGCAGCTCCTTGAGGTTGGAGGGAGTCGTGGGCCACGGGTGATTGCCGGAGAAGTTCGGGTAGGCGCTCGTGGGACTCGGCGTGAGCCAGACCTTGATCGCGCGGCTGCCGAGGTCCGCGATGCGGTCGGCGCCTTCGTTCAGGTAGTCGCCGGCGGGCGAGCGGGTGGGCAGCGTGTATTTGCCGCCCGAGTGGATCTCGCCGACGAAATCGCCGAACGAACGAGCCGGCAATGCCGCCTCGGAGATGCAGAACGGAGCGCCGAGTAGAGCCAGGGCAAGGGCCAGCCGACGCACGCGAGGAAGACCCGCGGGAGTTTTCATGGGGATGGGGGATGGGGAGGTGACCGGTCCGCACCAGCGGCGCGGACCAACAGCGAACTGACTTCCGACGCGGGCGAATCTGCCGCGCCGTGCGGTGCGCTCAATCCGGCGCAGTGCCGCGAACGCGGGGAATAGTTCGGATTTTCGCGTCTGCGCTCCGCGCCAGCCGACGCTGCGGGCTTGCCAGCGAGTGCGGGGTGAGGCTTGCTGAAGTCGGGCCACGCGAATCCGTCGTGGCCTTTTTTATGCGCCCTTTCTTTCTCGCGATCCTGAGTCTTCTCCTGACTCCGCTGCTCGGGGCGGAGACATTCCGCACGCTCGACGGCACCCTGCTTGAAGGCCGGCTGAGCGGCGTGTATGGCGACATCGTGGTCATCGCCACCAAGAACGGCTCCTGCACCGTGCGGGTCGACGTGCTTGATGACGCTTCGCTCGGCGGCGTGGCGGGCTTCCTCGCGACGGCGCCCAAGGTGGGCAGCACGCCGTGGAGCCGCTCCGATTCGCCGGTGGCCAAGGCGGTCGCGCGCCGCCTGCTGATCCCGCGCGCCGGCAAACTGGAGGCCTTCGATCCCGGCGAACGGCCCGAGCCGGAGTTCTATCTCATCTACTTCGGGGCGCATTGGTGCGGGCCCTGCCGGCGGTTCAGCCCGGAGTTGGTGCGGACCTACCACGCGCTCAAGGCGCAGGCGCCGGACCTTTTCGAGGTGATCTTCGTGAGCGACGACGAGGATGCCCGCGGGCAACTCGCCTACGTGAACGAGGCGCAGATGCCCTGGCCCGTGCTGCGCTATGGCAGCCAGGTGCGCCTGCTCGACCGGTGGCGCGGTCGCGGCATCCCATGTCTGGTCGTGATCAACCGCAGCGGCGACCTGATCTTTCACAGCTACCGCGGGGAGGAATACATCGGTGCCGACGATCCGCTGGCGAAATTCCAAGGCTTGGTGGAGTTGCAGGTCGATCCTTCGATGCCCGCGCCGTCACGACACCGGCTCGCCGTCGCCGCGCATCGCTTGGCCGCCGGGCAGGCGGACCGACGGCCGCAGTTCTACCACGGCGGGATCGACCGGGCGCGCAATCAGACCCTGCCCAAGCTCTCCATCCCGACGCGTGTGGCGATTGATGCCCGCGGCCGCGTGCAGGAGATCGAGTTCCAGATCGAGCTGCCCTACATCGCCGCCGAGCAATTGCGCCGCGAGATGGAGAACTGGCTCTTTCTTCCGGCCATCAAGGAAGGAAAACCCGTCGCCTCCTCCGTCGTGCTGGACGTGGACAACACCAAGTAAACGTCGCCACCCGCGCCCTGCTGCGCGCATCTGTGCTCTTGCGATTTCCTGCGCCGGTTTCTTGATACCAATCAGCATGAAAAGACTCCTCGCTCTTGTGCTCGGTGTTACGACGGTCTCACCGCTGGTCGCTGACTATACGCTCGATTTCAACACCGCCGGGCAGTTCGCAGGCGAGTTCGGTTCGGCGCAGCCCGGCCCGATCACCCAATCCGGCACGGGCGGCTTGAGCGGTGGCGGCTCGCTCGACCTTTCCGGGATGACCGGTGGCTCGACGGCGCAGCAGATCATCACGTTCAACCAAGCCTTCGCGGGCAACCTCTCGTCTTGGAGCGCCAGCATCTATTACTACGGCAACGCGCAGAAATTCTGGCAATTCGGCGTGGTGACGAACGCCACGCCCGCGTTGCACGAAGGTTGGGCGCACGATGGCAGCGCCTACTTGCCGGCAATCTGGCTTGAGTCGGGCAATCTCGATGGCGGCTCCTTCGGCATCGGCAGTTACGACGGCGTTGTCGATCCCATCTACGACGTCACCACCGTGGCCGGCGGCCTGCCGGAGTCCGCCGCTTGGTATAAATACACGATCAACGTGATGCACACCGGCGGCTCGAACTTCACCATCGCCGGCACGATGAATCAGGCGAACGCGGACGGATCCCTCGGTGCCGTGCTGGCGAGCGCCTCGCTCTCAGTCGAGAACGCCGCCATCGCCGCGGACAGCACCGTCTACCTTTACCTCAATCTCTACGACGGTGTGGCGCTTGATAATTTCTACACCACGACCTACACCCCGACCGTGATCCCGGAACCCGCCACCTTGGCCACGCTCGCCGGCCTGCTGGCCTTGGGGCTCGTCGCCTGGCGTCGCCGCACTGCGCGCGATTGAGACCAGGCCCATCCTGACGACAAACCGCGCGGCTTCCGCGCGGTTTTTTCATGTCTGCGCCCAGTGAAGCTACGGCCAGACCCTTCGGCGACTTATCTTTGCCGTCAGTCTCGCCTGCGCACGGGTAGGGCGAGTTCTCCGAACGAGCCGAAGAAAACAACCGCCGCGACGCCGTGCCGCTTCGCTCGGAGACCCCGCGCTTGTCGCAGCCGTCAGGCGGATGAGCGGGACTCAGGAGGCCCGCAGGATCTTCTCCATCGCCTTTCCCTTGGCCAGTTCGTCGACCAACTTGTCGAGGATGCGGATCTCGCGCATCGTCGGGTCCTCGATCTCCTCCACACGCACGCCGCAGATGACGCCCGTGACGAGCTTTCGGTTGGGATTCGGCTTGGGCGCGCGGGCGAAGAAGGTTTCGAAATCCGTTTCCTGCTGCAGCTGCTTCTCGAACTGCCTGGGCGTGTAGCCCGTCAACCAGCAGAAGATGGCATCCACCTCCGCCTTCGTCCGCCCTTTCTTCTCCGCCTTGGCGATGTAGTAGGGATAAACGTTGGCGACGGGCGTCGTGAAGATGCGGTGCTTGGCGGGCGTGGGCATGTCCGCAGCATGAATCAACCGCGCGTAACCGCACAGGCAAAAACGCCAGACGCGGCGGCGTGTCTGGCGTGGAACGACATGGCTCAAGACCGACCCGTTGCCCGGACGGATGCGGCTGGCCCTTCCCGGTCCGGAGGCGTGGAATTGGAGGTGCTATCCCGTGACTTCCCCGGTAAAGCGACGGGGTATGTCCAATCCTCCTCCGGATTGTCTGCGTTGCGGGGCCTGCTGTTACTCGCCGTCGGACCGCTTCGTGCGGGTGACCGGGGCGGACTGGACGCGGTTGGGAGAGGCGGCCGAGCGGGTCGCGCATTTCATCGGTCGGGGCAACGAGGCCCACATGAAAATGGCCGGTGGGCACTGCGCCGCCCTGGAGGTGCGTGCGACAGGGACGGGCGCGAACTCCGCGCTGGAGTATTTTTGCACGATCTACGAGCGCCGCCCGCAAATCTGCCGGGACCTCGCCCGCGGCTCCCCGGAGTGCGCTGGTGAGCGAGCGCTCGATCGGCGAGGCAGCGTCGGTGCACGCATCGCCGGCTGATGTTTGTAGTCTATTAGACTACAAACATCTCGTGGTCCTCTGTCCATTTGTAGTCTATTAGATGACAAGTTTCGGATCTGCTGCGTCGTGGCCATGGACCTGCGTAGGACGCGCAGGTCGGCACGGATCGTCCGCTTTCCGCCTGCCGCCTTTCGGCAACGCTTGGCTCCTTTGCGCCTCCGATTGGTAACCTACGGCCTCCGCTTGGCTCCCAGCACTTCCGCTTTGCGCCTTTCGCTTCCGCTTGGTGCCGTGCGCATCGCGGAGCGCGGGCGGGCCGTGCCCGCGCAATCATGCGGAGCGTGGCGGCGCTCCCCCCGTGGGTCTCGGTCGCGACGGCGATCCGTCGCATAATCCCCCGGCATCGAAAAAACGAGCTTGCCAGTGCCGGGATGGGCTCGCGAAATCCCATTCCTTGTTCTTTTGCCAACATAGCTCAGTTGGTAGAGCAGCGCTTTCGTAAAGCGCGGGTCGCTGGTTCAAGTCCAGTTGTTGGCTCCAGTTTCTGACAAAGGCCGCTCCTTCGGGGGCGGCCTTTGTTTTTGGCGGGATCCATCCCGTCAAAGCAGCGCGGCTTGCTCGCTGCCGCCCAGGGCGTCGAGGCCGATGGCGTGATAGCCTTTCGCGGTCAGGATGCGGCCTTGGGCGGTGCGGGCGAGATAGCCTTCCTGGATCAGGAACGGCTCGTGCACTTCCTCGAGCGTGTCGGCTTCCTCGCCGACGGCGATGGCGATGGTGCCGATGCCGACCGGGCCGCCCTTGTAGTGGTGCGCCATGAGGCGGAGGATGCGCTTGTCCATCTCGTCGAGGCCGGCGGCGTCGATTTCGAGGAGTTCCAGGGCCGCGGCGGCGACGGGACGCGTGATCTTGCCGGTCGCCTTTTCCTGGGCGTAGTCGCGGACGAAGTTGACGAGGTTGTTCGCGATGCGCGGCGTGCCGCGGGCGCGGGCGGCGATCTCTTCTGCGCCGCCGGAGTCGACCGTGACTTTCAGGAGGCCGCAGCTGCGTTCGACGATGTGCACGAGTGTTTCCCGGCCGTAGTAATCGAGCCGCGTGTTGAGCGTGAAGCGCGAGCGGAGCGGAGCGGTCAGCAGGCCGGCGCGGGTGGTCGCGCCGACGAGGGTGAAGCGGGGGATCGAGAGGCGCACGCTGCGGGCGTTCGGGCCTTGGTCGATCATGATGTCGAGGCGGAAGTCCTCCATCGCGCTGTAGAGGTATTCCTCCACCGTCTTCGAGATGCGGTGAATCTCGTCGATGAAGAGAATGTCGCCTTCCTCGAGGTTCGTGAGCAGGCCGGCGAGGTCGCCGGGTTTTTCGATGACCGGTCCGGAGGTGACGCGGACGTTGCGGCCCAGTTCGTTGCCGAGGATGAAGGCCAGCGTGGTCTTGCCCAAGCCCGGGGGGCCGGAGAGCAGCACGTGGTTGAGGGATTCGCCGCGGCGCTTCGAGGCGCCGACCATCACTTTGAGGCGTTCGACCGTCTTGGGTTGGCCGGCGAAGTCGGCGAAGGAGAGCGGACGCAGCGCGGCCTCGGCGGGGGCGACGGGAGCGGAGAGGGCCTCGGCCAGAAAATCGCGGCCTTTGGCGTGGGGTTGCGGTTCCTTGGCCATGGTTATTTCCACTCCACCTCGGCGCCGATGCTGCGCAGGTTTTCCACGAAATTGGGATGGGCGCGCTTAATCGTGTCGGCGTTCTTCACGATCGAGCGGCCGGGGATGCTGGCGGCGACCATGTAGAGCGCCACGGCCGCGCGGATGATGTAGGGCGCCTCCACGACGGTGGGGCGCAGGGGCTTCGCACCGAAGACGGTGATGCGGTGTGGATCGCTCACGACCACATGGGCGCCGAACTTCGACAGCTCCGACATCCACGTGAAGCCGCCTTCGTAAACCTTGTTCCAGAACATCACCGCGCCCTGCGCGCGCACGGAGAGCGCGATCATGCAGGGCAGCAGATCGACGGGGAAATACGGCCACGGGGCCGCCTCGATCTTTGGGAGCAGGTTGCTGGTGAACGGCTCCTCGACGACGAGCTTCTGCTTCTTGCGCACGAGGGCGGTGTCGCCTTCGTAGTCGATCCGGACGCCGAGCTTGGCGAAGGAGCGGTTGATCAGGTCGAAATGGTGCGGCAGCGAGTCGGTGACGCGCACTTCGCCGCCGGTGATGGCGCCCAGCGCGAGGAAAGTGACGACCTCGTGGTGGTCCGTGTTGATGCTGAAGCTGCCGCCCCGGAGTTTGCGGACGCCGCGGACGGTGAGCATCGACGTGCCGATGCCTTCGATGTCGGCGCCCATGCCGGCGAGCACGGTGCACAGGTCCTGCACGTGCGGCTCGCTGGCGGCGTTGATGAGCACCGACTGGCCCTCGGCCAGGGCGGCGGCCATCACGAAGTTCTCCGTCGCCGTCACCGACATGTAATCCGGCCAGTGGCGCGCGCCTTTGAACCGGTCCTTCAGGCGCATGGTCAACTTGCTGGAGTGGGTGATGGTGGCGCCCAGTTTCTCCAGGATCTCCAGATGCGGATCGAGTTCGCGGATCCCGAGCGAGCAGCCCTTGGCGTTGGAAGGGATGACGAGCTTCTTCATCCGCTGGAGCAACGGCGCGAAGAGCAGCACCGAGGAGCGCATGCCCGCGGGGAGTTCGCCGTCGAGCCGGGCGCTGTCAAAGTGCGCGTGCTCGATCTCCATGCGCCCGCCGCCCCGGTCCCAGTTGATCCGCGAGCCTTGCTCGACGAAGAAGCCGACGAGCTTCTCGACGTCCGTGATGTTGGGCACGTTGGTGAGCGTGACCTTCTCGTCGGTGAGGAGGGTCGCGCAGAGGATCGGGAGCGCGGAGTTCTTGTTGCCGGACGGTTTGATGGTGCCGCTGAGGGGCTTGCCGCCGTGAACGATGAGGTCTGCCATGGGAGGCGAGGAGCGAGAGGGAGGAAGTGCCTGCGAGTGCAGGCGGATAAAGTCTCCCGCCAGCAAGCTCCGACATGCCTTGTCGCGCCACAAAAAAAGGCGCCCGCGGAAACGGGCGCCTCGAAAGTGTAAGCGGGAGCGACTCAGGCTTGCGGGTGGTTGTCGCCACCGCCGCCCGGACCGCCGCGGTAACCGCCGCGATCGCCGCCGCGGTTGCGGCCGCCGCGACCACCGCGACGACGGCGGAAACCGCCATCTTCGCGACCTTCGCCGCGCGGCTCGCCGCCTTGGAAACCTTTACCGCCGGGGCCGCCTTGGCCGCCGCCTTCGTGGCCTTGACCACCGCCTTGGCGGTAGTGGCCGCGACCGCGGCCGCCACGATGATGACGGTCACCGCGACCCTCGCGACGTTCGCCGCCTTCGCGGGGCGGGCGCTCAGTCGGGGCGGGAGCAGCGGGAGCGGATTCGCCGCCGCTGAAGAACGCCTTCAGCTTGGCGAAGAAACCGGTCGGCTTGGCCGGAGCCGGTGCCGGTGCGGGGCTGGGGCGCGGGCCGCGGTCGTCACGGCGCTGGAATTCCTGGCGCGGCGGGCGGTTGGCATCGCGGCCTTCCGGACGGTTTTCGCGCGGCTCGCGGTCGCGGCGTTCGCCGCCTTGGCGGTCATCGCGACGCGGACGGTCGCCGCGCGGCTCGCGGGCGGGCGGGCGGAAGCCTTCGCTCTCCCACGTCTGGGCGGGAGTGGTCTTCGTGCGCTCGGGCGGGAGGATGTTGAGCTCAGCCTTTTCCTCGGGCGCGGCCGGCGTCGCGGCGTCGTCGAGAGGGAACAAGTCCGACGTGCTCGCCGGAGCGGGTTTCGCCACCGGGGCGGCGGGAGCGGGCGTCGCAGCGATCGGGGCGGGCGACACGGGAGCCGGAGCAATCGGGGTTTCGACCGGAGCCGGGGCGGCTTCCGGAGCGGGCTCCGGGGTCGCGGGGGCGAACGGGTTTTGGTATTCGCGGGGGGCTTGGACGATCTCGATCGCAGTCGGCTTGTAGCTGGAGCTGACAGGCGCAGCGGCCGTGGCGGCCGGAGCACTGGTGGGACGCTTGCCGCGGGCGAGACCCGAACCGCGGCTGGTGCCGAACGAGGCGACCGGAGCGCTGCTCGCGTCTGCCGGGGGAGTCGCGGTGCCTTCGGCGGGCGCACCGGACGATTCTGTGGAGGACATGTCTATCTTCTTGGTTGGAAGCGCCTGCCAAAAGGGCGGCGCATGGGTTGAGCCGGCCGGAGCCCGTGGTGCGGTCTCGGCACCCCGCAAGGGCGGGATGGAACGGCGGCAATAAGGCACTTAAGTTCTGTTCTCCATCGGAGCCGCGCAACAGCTAATTTCCATGGCTCCTGTGCTTGCCTCGGTTTAGCCGGCCAACCACGCTGCCGTCCATGGACAAGCTCGAAGAGATTTTCCGGATGCAAGATGCGCTGAACAAGCGAATTGGGGTGAGTTTGCCGCCGCCCAGCGACGAGGAGAAAGCGAAGTGGATCCTCAACTACACCCGCGCCATGCAGCAGGAAACGGCCGAACTCATCGACAGTGTGCCGTGGAAGTGGTGGGCCAAATACCAGAAGTTCGACGAGCAGAACGCCAAGGTCGAGGTGGTGGACCTGTTCCACTTCCTCGTGTCGCTGGCGCAAACTCTCGGGATGACGGCGGACGATGTCTATCAGGCCTACCTGAAGAAAAATCAGGTGAATCACCAGCGGCAGGAGAGCGGCTACGTCAAAAAGGACGAGACCGACTCAAAGCACATCTGAGCTGCGGCACCCGCGATTGGTGGCGCGCACCGCGCCACGCTGCGCTCAGAGCAAGGCCACGAAGCTGCCGTTGAATTCGACGGCGGGTTTGCCGGCCGCGCCTTCGACGATCGCCGTCAGCTCCATGCCGGCCTTCCGGTGTCGCCGCAGTTCGACCAGAAAATGCTCCACCGCGGCTCCCGTGGGTCGCTCGCAGACCGCGCGCAACGGCCCCGCGACCGCCCGGCGATAGGTTGCCGCGCTGCGCCGCACGACGACGTGTCCGTCGAGGCCTGCGTCGCGCAGCGTCATCCACACCGCGCCGTAGCAGGCGAGCGTTGGCAATGCATGCAACGACCCGCCGAACGCGGTGCCGAGGTGGTTGCGGTTCGGCTCCAGCGGCGCTTCGAGCACCAGCCGATGTGAGCTCGCCTCGATCGCGCGCAGCCCCATCGCGTGGGTGAGCGGGATTTGTTCGTGGAAAAAATCCGTGAGCCCTGCGGGGCTGATGCTGGTGGGAACCAAATGGCTCATGTGGAAGCGGGAAAGTGAAGCAGCGCTGGACCGGGGCAAGTCCCTATCGTCGCGGCAGCGGTGACGCTTCCCTTCGAGGCGCAGACGTGACAAACTTTCAGCAAGATGAACTGGAACTCCTGTTCTCCTCGCGCACGCCGCAACCTCGGTATCTTTGCCGGTCTGCTGGTCGTGTTCACCATCGTCGGCTTCTTTGTGGTGCCGCCTATCGTGCGCACCCAAATCGAGCGTCGCGCCAGCGAGGCGCTGGGACGGCAGGTGACCGTGGGCAAGGTGCGCTTCAACCCTTACACGCTCGGGCTCACGCTCGAACGTCTCGATGTGCGCACCGCGGACGGCGCGGGTTCCTTTCTCGGCTGGGAGCGGCTCTATGTGAACTTCGACGCGCTGGCTTCGCTCGGCGGCGACTGGGTGCTGGGTGACATCGAGCTCGACGGTTTCCATGCGGCGGTCGCGCTCGAGTCGGACGGGAAATTCAATTTCGCCGACATCCTCGCCAAGCTCGTGCCGCCGGCCGATCCGGCTGCGCCGACCGCGCCGACGACACCGTCGCGTCCGTTGCGCGTGGTCGCGCTCAAGGTCGCCCAGGCGCGGGTCGAGTTCGCCGATCGCTCGCGGACGCAGCCGTTCGCGACGACGCTCGGGCCGCTCTCGTTTGACCTGAAAAATTTCCGCACCGTCACCGAGGATGGAGCGCCGTATCAGTTCGAAGCCGTCACGGAAGCGGGCGAGCGCCTGCGTTGGGTCGGCACGTTGATCGCCGCGCCCTTCCGCTCCGAGGGCGAGTTGGTGCTCGAGAACATCCTGTTGCCCAAATACGCGCCCTACTATGCGGACGCGATCCGGGCGGATCTGACCGGCGGACGCCTGACCGTGCGCGGTCGCTACGCGATCGACCTGACGCCGGACCGGCAGATGCTGCGTCTCGCGGAAGGCGCGGTATCCTTGCAAGGCGTGAAACTGCAGGAGCGCGGCACGGAAGTCGTGGCGCTCGATCTGCCGGCGTTCGCCGTCACGGGCATCCAGTTCGATGCGCTGCAACGCAGCGGCGTGATCGGGCAAGTGCAGGCGAGCGATGGCCGTGTCGTCGTGCGCCGCGAGGCCGATGGCGGGCTGAACTGGCTCGCGATGTTGCCGCCGCCGGCCCCCGCCGCCGTTGCAGCGCCGGCCGTAGCGCCTGCGGCTCCGCCCGCGGCGTTGCCGGATGTGCGGGTGACGCTCGTTGACCTGCGCAATTTCCAAATCGAACTCACCGACCTCGCCGGGCCGCGTCCGGCGAAGCTCGGTCTCGGCGGCCTGCAGCTCAAATTGGAGAATCTCTCGCTCGCCGACGGGGCCACTATGCCGTTGATGTTGGCATTCGACTGGGCGCCGCAAGGCCGCGTGACTGTGCAGGGCGAAGTCGGCGTGCTGCCGTCACCCCGCGCCGATCTCGCGGTGGATGTCGCCTCGTTCGCCTTGTTGCCGCTCAGCCCGTATCTCGAACAGCAGCTCAATGCACGGCTGGCGCAGGGCGCGGTGACGACGCAGATGCAGGTGAAAGTCGTGCCGGGCGGGCAGGGGCCCGCCGCGGATCTCGCGGGCACCGTGCGGATCGATGAGCTCAATCTCGTCGACGGCGTCATGGGGGAACCGTTGGCCGGTTTCGCCTCGCTCGAGCTCAAGGGTCTGAAGGCCGCTTCGGCGCCTGAGTTGGCGCTCGCACTCGAGGAGGTGGTGCTCACCGGACCTTTCGCGCGCGTCATCGTGCGCGAGGACAAGACGCTCAACCTCGCCGGTCTCGTGCGCGCTGCGCCGGAGCCGGTCTCGTCGGCGTCATCGCCGGAAACTTCCTCGGCGACACCGGCGGCTCCCGCGTCCGCGCCGGCGCCGAAGATCGAGGTTGGCAAAGTGACCATCGCAGCGGGCGATTTCAGTCTGACGGATCGCTCGCTGGCGCCGCAGGTGCGCTCGGCGCTGGGCAAGTTCGGCGGCACGGTCGGCTCGATATCGTCGAGTCATCCGGCGCGCGCCGCGGTCGACCTGCGCGGCGAGGTCGACGGCGTGGGGCCGGTGGCGATCACGGGCTGGCTCGATCCGCTCGGCACGCCGCGACTGATCGATTTGCAGGTGGATTTCCGCAACGTGGACCTGCTGGCCTTCAGCCCCTACAGCGGCAAATACGCGGGCTACGAGCTGGCGCGCGGCAAGTTCGCGCTGGCCGTGAAGGCGAAGGTCGAGGGCGAGCGCCTGCAGTCGGAAAACGTGATCACGTTGAGCCAGTTCACGTTTGGCGCGCCGGTGGACAGTCCTGACGCCACCAAGCTGCCCGTGCGGCTCGGCGTCGCGTTGCTCAAGGATCTCGACGGCCAGATCATCATCGACGTGCCCATGTCGGGCGATGTGAACGATCCCAACCTGCGCATCGGCCGCGTGGTCGGGCGGGTGATCGTGAACCTGCTGACCAAGGCCGCCGTGTCGCCGTTTGCGTTGCTCGGCTCGATGTTCGGCGGCGGCGGTGATGAGCTGGCGTTCCAGGAGTTCGAGCCGGGGCTGGCCGTCCTGCGGCCGGCCGAGCAGGCGAAACTCGACACGATGGTGAAGGCGCTGGCCAACCGCCCCGGCCTCAGCCTCGGGCTCGAAGGCGGCTACGATGGTCCGGCCGACACCTTCGCTTTGCGGCGCCTCAAGGTCGCGGCGCTGGTGCGCGCGAAGCTCTGGGAGGAACTCCACCTCGCGGACCCGAACCTGCCGCCGCCGGACAAGCTGGAGATTTCCGCCGAGCAGCATGCGGCCAAGCTCAAGCAGCTCTTCGACGAGAAATTCCCGCCCGGCACGGAGTTCGGCACGCCGTTGCCGGCAGCACCCGCCGTGGCGCAGCCTCCGCCGCCGCCCAAGAGTTTCTTCCGCCGGATCGTCCACGCGATCACCTTCGCCGGCGTCCGCGAAAAACGCGCGGCCGCAAAGGAGAACGAGCGCCGGGCCGCAGAGCATGCCCAGGCCGTCGCCGCGGCGCAGGCGGCCGGTTTGCCCGTGGAGGAGATGACCGGCCGGCTCGCCGAGACGATGGAGGTTTCCACCGACGATCTGCGGGCCTTGGCCGCAGCGCGGGCACAGCGCGTGCGCGATTATTTTGTCCAGGAAGGCAAGGTCGCTCCAGACCGGCTGTTCCTCACGCAGGCCAAGGAAGGTCAGACGGAGAACAAGGGCCCGCGCGTCTATCTCGCCCTGCAGTAAGCGGCGCAAGCATCGTGCCGGGCTGCGCCCATCCGGGGCTTGCGGTCCGGCGACGATGCCCGACGCTGGTGCGATGGAGTGCCGTCCTCATTGCGCCGCATGTTGCATCGCGCCGAGCATCTCGTCGCCGATCCCCGGCATGAAAGGCGGCAAGCCTGCTGGCATCCCCTGCGTGCAACTGCTGCCCGATTTGCGCTGCGCGCTCTTCGGTCATCCCTCCCGCCCGGCGGTCTGTGCCAGCCTTCGCCCGACGGAGGAGATGTGCGGGGACTCGCGCGAGCACGCCTTGCGTTGGCTGGCCAACTTGGAGGCTGATACACGCTGAAGTCGCGCGGCAGCTTGCGTCCTGCGCCAAGCGTGCAACACTGGAGGCTCCTGCTCGGGATATCGTTCGCATGCGCCTGTTTCGCCTTATTCTCGCTGCCGTCATCGGCCTCTTCGCCCTCATCATGGGCGGCATCGTGGCCGTGTGCGTGCTCGTCGGCGGAGCGATTGCCTTGATCCTGACGCGGCTCGGCTTGGCGCGCGGACAGATCAAGGTGAACGTCCAGCGGGGCGCGGGCGCCCGTCCGGCGTCCGCCCGGACGACGCGCGTGCATGCGCCCGACGCCATCGACGTGGAGACGACCCCGGTCGCCGGCGCGTCCGCGGCCCTGCCCGGCGAACAGCCGCCCAAGACTTAACGCGGCGCCCGACACGCGGGCCGGCCTGCAATGAGGCGGCTCCGCGCGGCATTAGTGTTGATTCGCCCCGACGAACGGTTCGTTCATCTCTCCGCTTCCCTTTTCACTGCATGGCCAAGAACGACGAATCCACTCCCAAGATCATCTTCTCGATGCTCGGCGTCTCGAAGAAGATCGAGCGCAAGGAAATCCTCCGCGATATCTCGCTGTCATTTTTCTACGGCGCGAAGATCGGCGTGCTCGGCCTCAACGGCTCCGGCAAGTCCTCGCTCATGCGCATCCTCGCGGGCCTCGACAAGGAGTTCGACGGCCACGTCGCGTTCGAGCCGGGCTACCCGGTCGGCTTCCTCCCGCAGGAGCCGCAGCTCACGCCGGGCGCGACCGTGCGCGCGTGCGTCGAGGAAGGCGTAAAACACCTCACCGATCTCACGGCGGCCTACGATGCGTCGTGGGACGAAATCGCCGCCGCCGAAGACGACGCCACGCGCGATGCCATCTCGGAAAAGCAGGCGAAATTGCAGGAGCAGATCGATGCGCTCGGTGCTTGGGACACCGCGCCGATGGTCGAGCAGGCGATGGATGCCCTGCGCTGCCCGCCGCCGGACGCGATCGTTGACACGCTTTCGGGCGGCGAGCGCCGCCGCGTCGCGCTCGCGCGGCTGCTGTTGCAAAAGCCGTCGATCCTTCTCCTCGACGAGCCGACCAATCACCTCGACGCCGAGAGCGTGGGCTGGCTCGAGCAGCACCTCGCGCGTTACGAGGGCACGGTCATCGCCGTGACGCACGACCGCTACTTCCTCGACAACGTCGCGGGCTGGATTCTCGAACTCGACCGCGGCCACGGCATTCCGTGGAAGGGCAATTACTCCGAGTGGCTTGAGCAGAAACAGAAGCGTCTCGCGATCGAGCAGCGCACCGAAGACCGCCGTCAAAAGGCGATGGCGCGCGAACTCGAGTGGATCCGCTCCGGCGCCAAGGCGCGGCAAGCCAAGGGCCAGGCGCGCATCAACGCCTACGAGGCGATGCTCAAGCAGGACGTCGCCGAACAGGAGAAGAAATTCGAGATCATCATCCCGCCCGGTCCGCGCCTCGGCACGCTCGTCGTGGAGGCGCAGGGCGTCACGAAGGCCTACGGCGACAAATTACTCTATGAGAACCTGTCGTTCGCGCTCCCGCCCGGTGGCATCGTCGGCGTGATCGGCCCGAACGGCGCCGGCAAGACGACGCTCTTCAAACTCATTACTGGGCTTGAGAAGGCCGACGCCGGGACGTTCCGCATCGGCGAGACGGTGAAGTCGGCCTACGTCGAGCAATCGCGCGACTCGCTGCAGAACGACAAGACGATCTGGGAAGTCATCAGCGACGGCCAGGAGATGATGCCGCTCGGCGCGCGCACGGTGAACAGTCGCGCGTATTGCGCGCAGTTCGGTTTCACCGGCGCCGACCAGCAGAAAAAGGTCGGCGTGCTCTCCGGCGGCGAACGCAACCGGGTGCTCCTCGCCCGCGTGCTCAAGAGCGGCGCCAACCTCATCCTGCTCGACGAGCCGACGAACGATCTCGACGTGAATTCGATTCGCGCGCTCGAAGAAGGCCTGGAGAATTTCGCCGGCTGCGCCGTCATCATCTCGCACGACCGCTGGTTCCTCGACCGCATTGCGACGCACATCATGGCGTTCGAGGGCGACAGCTACGTGCACTGGTTCGCCGGCAACTACTCCAGCTACATGGAGGATTACCACCGCCGAAAGGGCAAGGACGCCGACCAGCCGCACCGGATCAAATACCGGAAGCTCACGCGCTGAGCCGGCGCGGCGGGCAATCGCGCGGCGGTTTATTCGAAATCGAACAACCGGCCCATTTCGCGCCGATCCTTCTTCGTCGGGCGGCCTTTGCCGCGCTCGCGCGCGAGCAGGTGTTCGAGACTGGCCTGTTTGGCGCGCTCGTATTCCGCGGCGGGCGTGAGGTCCTGCACGTAGGCAGGCAGGAGTTTTGCCGCCACGCGCGACTTCGGCACGCCGACGACCTTGAGCGTGCGCGTGATCATGCCGATCTTGGCGGTGACGGTTTCGCCGATGTGCACGTCGCGACCGGGCTTGGCGTCGAGGCCGTTCACTTGCACCCGTCCGTTGCGGCACACGGCGGCGGCTTCCGCGCGGGTCTTGAACACGCGCACCGCCCAGAGCCATTTGTCGAGTCGGGTGTCTTCCATGTGAATCGCGGGGAGGTTTGCCACAACGGACGCAAAAATACACCAAAACAAAAAAGCGAACGCCGGCTCGCCTCGCGGCCGGGAGCACGCACATTCGCCGCGTGCACGGAACGCCTGCCCATCCCTCCCGCTGGCCCGAGGCCTGGCCCGATGCGCTGGGCTTCGCCGGCGGTTTGGCGCTGGCGTGGTTTTTTCGCTGGGAGACGCGCGACTTGGTGTGGAGTCTCTGGCTGTCGAGCCTGCTGGTCGGCTATGCGATGATCGTCTGGGGCATCTTCGGGCCGGCGGTGTTGCGCCGACGGGAAGATCAAGCCGGCGGACCGCTTGCGACCTGGGTGGGCGGGCTGTTCATGCTGGCGTTCTTCACGGTCCATTTTGGGATGTTTCACTTTGTCCACTCGGTGTTCCTGAATGGATTTTATCCTGTGGTGGGCGAAGCGCGCGGTTTCCCCGGACCGGCGCTGTATGGTGAGGTGCTCGCGCATTACTGGTGGTTCGTGCCGCTGGCTTTTTTGGCGGAGCGCAAGGCCTTCGTGCTGGAGCCGGTGCCTCCGGCGCCTCCCGCCATGTCGGTAAGGGCCGCCGACATCGCCGCGCGCAAGGAACGCCAGGCTCGCCTCACCCCGACGCGCGGGATGATGGCGCCCTACAAGAACGTCGTCCGCCTGCACCTGCTGATTTTCTTTTTTGCCGGAGCCCACTTCGCGCGGCTCGACGGTTTCCTCATCTATGCCGTGGTTTACGCGGTGTATTTTTTCCCGTGGCGATTGCTCAAGCCGGCAGCGGGCGCGCCGGAGCTGACGCGTTAGTCGCCGCCGTGGCGGCGTTCCCACGCGAAGAGGAACTGTTGGGCAAACCCCGCCAACGCGCCGAAGTGCGCGCGCCCGAACTGCGCCACCTGCGCGGGCGTCCAGCCGGCGAGACCGTAACGCCGGGCGAGCGCTTTCAAGATCCACGTGTCGACCGGGAAGGCTTCCAGCCGGCCGGCGCCGAAAAGCAGGACGCAGTCCGCGACCTTTTCGCCGACGCCCGGCAGTTCCATCAGGCGCATCTTGGCCTCCGGGTAGGGGAGAGCTTCGGTTCCCTCCAGCCAACCCGGATGTGCGGCGAGATGGAGCGCCGTCTCGCGAATGTAGCGGGCACGAAAGCCGAGCAGGCAGCCCCGCAGCTCGCTCTCCGGCACGGTGGCGAGCTCCGCCCACGTCGGCAAACGATGCCAGTCGGGTGAGAGGGGCGCACCGTGACGCTCCGCGAGCAACGCGACCATCTGCTTGATCTGCACGATCTGCTTCGTCGCGCTGCACAGGAAGCCGAGCAGCGTTTCGCCCAAGGGTTGGCGCAGGATGCGCAGTCCGCGGTAAACGGGCAGGCAGCGCGCAAGGTGCGCGTCGCTGCGCCACGGCAACGTGTCCTCATGCGCGGTCCAATCCTGCGCGGTGCCGAGGTAGAGCGACAGCGCGGGTCCGGTTCCGGACACGGCGTCGGTCGGCGCGCGCCATTCGAGTTGTCCGCGGGCGAGCCGCAGTTGCACCACGTGTTGCGCCCACCCGCCGGTCCACACGTCCTGTTCGTCGCGGCGCCAGCGGAAGGCCTGGCCGCCGTCCAGTGTCTCGGCGAGCACGGCGGGCGAAGGCGACCAGCCGTCGCAGGGCTGCCAGCCGCTCCAGCGTGCGTCGCTCATCGGCTCAGTTCAGGCCGGGCCTCTCCCAGAGATAACTCTTCTCGGTGGCGATCGTCGCGCCGGACGCGTCGACCAGCTCGATTTTCCACGCCACCGCGTCCGTCTCGCCGGAGGGCCAGTCGCGGCCGGTCACGCCGAGGTTGAACACCTGTCGGCCCGCAGGCAGCTCAGCGGGGAACGAGTAGTGGCGCGGCTCGTGCGCGCCGGGCACGGCGACCGAGAGCTCGAAACGCACGCGCTGGGCCGCGCCCGCGTTGGCGGTGCGAACGAGAAAGTAGTAGCCGCCGCGCTCATCGGCCTGCGTGCGCAGCACGGCCTGGCCGCCATGATTTTCCCGGCCGGTGAAATACTCCGAGATGCGCTTGAACGAGGCGGCGTCGCGCCATCCGGAGAACACGCGGACAATGCGCACGTCGGCCGCGGAAGCGGCGACGGTCAGCATCAGGAAAAGCGCGAGGAATCGCATGGCGGCAACGTGCCCTCAGGGCGCCTGCAGGTAAACCTTTTTGTATTGGTGGAAGCCCAGCAACGCGGGCGCCCAGCCGCGCACAGCCGGGTGGATGAGGTAAGCGCGCACGCCGAAGAAGACGGGCGCCACGGGCGATGCCTCGAGCAGGCGCGCCTCGGCCGTTTGGAAATGGGCGAGGCGCTCGTCGCCGCTGCGGGCGCGGGCGGCCTCGGTCAGGGCTGCGTCGTAGTGGGCGTCGGCCCAGCCGGTCCAGTTATTGGTGCCGCCGCCGATGAACATGTCGAGGAAGGTCACCGGGTCGACGAAGTCGCCCACCCAGCGCGCCGTGGAGATCGCGTAGTTGAGGGTCTGCTGGTTCTGCACCCAGGTCTTCTGCTCCATCGGCGCGATCGTCACCGTGATGCCGAGTTCGCGCGCCCACATGGCCTGGATGACTTCGAGCACCTTGGCGTGCAGCTCGTCGTTGCGCACCTGCACCTCGAGGCGCGGGAAGCCCTGGCCGCCGGCGAACCCAGCCGCGGCGAGCAGCTCGCGCGCGGCGGTGGGATCGTGCAGGAGCCGCGCGGCGGACGTGTAGCCGGCGCAGTCCGGCGGCGTGTAGTGGAAGGCCGGGGCGCGGGTGCCGCGCAGCACGGTGCGCGCAAGCAGCGCGCGGTCGATGGCGAGCGAGAGCGCGCGGCGCACGCGGACGTCGTCCAGCGGCGGGCGCGTCGTGTTGAAGCGCAGGAAAAAGGTCTCGAGGAACGGATCGAGGCGCAGCGCTTGCGGCACGGTGCGGCGGTAGCGGTCGACCTTGGCGAGCGGCAGCTCGGCGGTGAGGTGCACCTGCCCGGCGCGGAAGTTGCGCTCGTCGACCTCGATGTTCTCCGTGGGGAAAAAGGTGATGCCGTGGAGGCGCACAGTCGCGGCGTCCCAGTAGTGCGGGTTGCGGACGACCTTCACGTGGGCGTTGGGCGACCACTCGGCGAGTTGGAACGGGCCGTTGCCCACGAGATGGCCGGCGCGGGTCCAGGCGGTGCCCCGCCGCTCCTGCGCGTCGAAGCGGGCGAGCACGGCGCGGTTGAGCGGAAACCAGACCGGGTTGGCCGTGAGCGCGGGCAGGTAGGGCGTGGGGCGTTCCAGTGTGAGGCGCAACGTGACGTCGTCGGAAGCCTCGGCGCCGAGTTCCGTGGCGGGCAGGCGACCGGTGTTGATCGCCTCGGCGTTCTTGAGCGGATGGAGCAGGTAGGCGTATTCGGCGGCGAGCGCGGGGAGCAGCGCGCGACGCCACGACGCGACGAAATCATGCGCGGTCAGCGGCGTGCCGTCGGACCACTTCAGACCGGGGCGGAGGTGGAAGGTGTAGGTGAGGCCGTCGGCCGAGACTTCCCAGCGCTCGGCGGCGGCGGGGACAGCCTGCGAGCTTTCTTCGTCCAGCGCACAGAGTCCCTCGAACAGCGCGAGCGCGATGTTTTGGTCGGTGAAAGCCGTCATCACCTGCGGATCGAGGTCCTGCGGCTCGGCGCCGTTGCCCAGCAGGAGAATCTGGGCGCGGATGCCGTCATCCACGGGCCGGGCGACGGCGAGCGTGACGGCGCAGAGGCTGAACAGGAGCAGGCGGACGGACATGCGGGCAGCATGCACGCGACTTCCGGCGGCGCAAGGGGCTGAATTTTTGCGCGTTTGTGCCGATCAGAAAGGGACTCCCGCCCTGCGTGAGCCATACCGAGTCACTTTCCGCCGAGTCGCCGGCGGTCGAGGCCGCGCGTCTGCGGCACGCGACCGCGTTGCGGAGCTATGCGGTGGAATTGCTGCACGGCGATCGCGCCCGCAGCGAGGAGGTGCTCGCTGCGACTTGGCAGGCTTGGGCGCGGGAGTCGGCGATGGTGGGTGCGGAAAGGGAGGCGGCTTGGCTTTTTGCGGAGGTGCGCCGGCGCGCGATGGTGCTCCAACGCGAGATCGTCGCTCCGGCGGAGGAAGCGGGCGATGCGCAGGAGGACGACTCGGTGGAAAGTCGCTTTGCCCTGCTCACGCTGAAACAGCGCGAGGCGCTGCGGTTGAAATTTCTGCACGGGTTCCGGCACGAGGAGATTGCCGGCATCGTCGACTTAGGGCCGACGCAGGCCGCGCGCCTGCTGCACAACGCACTCGGGCGGTTGGCTCCGGCGTTTCGTGCGTCCGAGGCGAGCGGGACAGTGGGGACGGATGACCCGCGGCTGACGTTGGCGGCACTCGGCGAACTTGAGGGCGCGGCGTGGCGCGCGTGGGAGGCCGGCCAAGCCAATCCCGCTGCGGCGAACGCGCGCATGGAGGAGATCCGGCGCGCCGCCCGGTGGGTGACCGATCACTTCGCGAGCGGCGGGCACCAGCGCACCAAGCGCGCCAGTCGCCGGCGCCGTTGGTGGCCCGGATTGGTGGCGGTGGGCGTGCTGGTTTTGGGCGCGGTGTATTTCGCCGGCCGCGTCACGACCGCACAACCCGAGCTGCCAAGTGAGCCCGCCGCGCCAGCGTTGGAGCAGCGCGCGCCTTTGCCCTCCGCGCCAGCGGCCCCGCGTCGTGCCGCCACGGAAGTTGATGGGACGGCGGAGAAACGAGTGAGCGGTCCTGAGGCCGAGTCGCTCGGCCTTTTCCACGATCGGCCGCGGCAAGAAACGTCAGGACACATTTTAGATGCGGGTGAGTCCTCGCCACCCGAGTCCGCGTTGATCGCCGGCGATGGCAATCGGCGCAACGCCGCGGCCAGTCGCGCTCCCTTGGCCATGCCGCGTGGACGGCAGAGCGCGGTCGATTCGGCGACACCGAAGGCAATCGAACGCGGTGTGACAACGGCGCTGGCGAAGAACGAGGTGGCGTCGGCGCACGCTGCGCTGACTTCCTCACGCCCCGATTCGTCCGCTCCGCCAAACGTCGCAACGGAAGCGCAGCCGGCACCGCCAACTCCAACCGCTCCGCCAACGCATGCGGTGCGCGACCAGATGAGCGCAGGCGCCGTGGCGCACGAGGCGTTGCCGGCCGGCGCATCCGGCGGAGCGGAAACGCCGGACTCGACCGAGGTGGCGCCGATCACGGCGTTGAAGCAGGCGCTGGGCGAAGGGCGCTGGCCGACACCAGAGGAAGTGAGTCGCGCGGGCTTGCGACGGTATTTCGCGCGCCGAGCGCCGGTTGCTCCCGGCGCGGCGGGTTTCGAGTCGAGCGTCGAGGCGGCAGAGTTGCCGTGGTCGTCGGGTCGGGTTGCGGTGCGATTCGCGGCGACGGCGCGGCCGCGACCGCCGGTCCTGCGGGCGGCGGCGAATGTCATTTTTTTGCTCGATGCGTCGGGCTCGATGGATGCGCCGAACCGGTTGCCGCTGGTGCAGGCGGCGGTGGCCCAGTTGCTCGACCGGTTGCAGCCGGAGGACCGGATCGGGATCGTCACGTATGCGGGCGAGGCGCAGGTGCTGCTCGCACCGCGCTTGCTCGGCGAGACGCGCGAGCTGCGCGAACGTGTCCAAGCGCTCGTGCCGCGCGGGCAGACGAACGGCGGCGCCGGGCTGGAGCAGGCTTTCGCGCTCGCGACGCAGGATGAGAATATTGCCGGCATCCCGCGTGTGATCCTTTGCACGGACGGCGAGTTCAACATGGGACTGACGCGGGAGGATGAACTCGAGGCGTTGGTGCGGCGGCATGCTGAGGCAGGCGTGCGGCTCGCGGTCTTCGGCTTCGGGCGGAGCGAGCGCATCGATCCGCGCTTGGAGCGGCTGGCGGCATTGGCGCAGGGCGGCAGCGGTTTTGTGAATACGCGCGCCGATGCCGTTGCGGTCATGCTCACGCAGTTGGGCGACCTGATCGCGCCGGCGGCCGAGGCCGTGGAGCTGCGCGTCGAGGTGGGAGGCGTCAAGCGAGACGCGGTCGTGGCGGACAAGGTGTTGCCCGGCGAAGCAGTGAGCATCTGGAGCGTCGTCGAGCCCGGCGAAAACGCCCGGGCGCGCCTGACCTACTTGACGGGAGCGCCGGCAGAGCCGGGCGGCGCGATGCTCGTCTGGGATGGGCGGATGCTGTCGGTCGAGGAAACCAGCGCGGAGTTCCGTTTCGAAGCGGCCATCGAGCGCTTGGCCGATCTGTTCGCGGCGGGTCCGCAAGTCAGCACGCGGGCGCAATGGGAACAGCTGGAAGCATGGGGACGGCAGTGCGTGGACGATCCCGGCGGTTATCGCGCGGAGTTGCTGGCGCTGATTGCGCAGGCGCGCGCGGCTCGCGGGGAGGGCGGGTGACGCGCCCGGGCGCGCACGCTGCGTGGAATTTCTCTCGTTTGCGGTCTAATAAACCGCAGGCTTGTCCGTATCCGAGGCAGGTGACGTGAACACCGACACACAAAACGATGAACGCCGTGCCTTCGTGCAATCCGCCGTGGAGCGCCACCAGGCGTCGTTGCTGCGCTACACGACGCGCCTGCTCCATGGCGATGCGGACCGGGCGCAGGATGTGGTGCAGGATGCGTTTCTCCGGCTATGGGCGCAGGAACCGGGCGGCGTGGCGGATCACCTTGCGGAGTGGCTGTTCACGGTGTGCCGCAATCGCGCGCTGGATTATCTGCGCAAGGAGGGCCGCATGAAATTTTTCGCTCCCGGCCAGGCGGAGCGTCTGACCGCGGCGGAGCCGCGTCCCGGCAGCGGTTGCGAGCGCGCCGAGGCGCACGCCGCCGTGCTGCGTCTGCTCGAACGCCTGCCGCCGAACCAGCAGGAGGTCGTGCGCCTGAAGTTTCAAAATGGTTTCAGTTACAAGGAAATCAGCCGCATCACGTCGCTCTCGGTGACGAACGTCGGCTTCATCCTCCACACGGCGATCGCCCGGCTGCGCAAGGAAATGGCGGCCCAACCGGAATGACGCCCCCTCCGCGATGAACGAGCACGAGCTACTTTCTCCCGACGATCCGCGCCTGACCGCGTATGCGCTCGGCGAAATGAACCCGGAGGAGCAGGCAGCCTTCGAGCGTCTGCTCGCCCAAGACCCGGCGGCGCGCGCCGCGGTGGAGGAAATCCGCACGCTGGCGGCCGGGCTCGATGCGGCTTTTCAAGTCGAGGCGGCGGCGCCCGAGCCAAGCCTGACGCCGGTGCGACGGGAGGTGGTCGCGACGCGTCCAGTGCCCGCGCCCCGCGGGGAAGGGCGGAAGGTTCTCACGTTCCCGGGGCTCTATTATCTGGGTGCGGGACTCGCGGCGGCGTGCTTCGCGTTGTTCTACGTGGTGGGCGAACGATCGCGGGCGGACGCTCGGCGTCCCGGCGTCGCGCAAGTCGTGGTGCACGCACGCGACGATGCCGCCACACCCGGACTGCCCGGGCCAGCGAGTGCGGAACGACGGGCGGTGCGCGAAGCCGCTGCGCCACGAAGCGAAGGCATCGCGCTGGTCGCGGCTGAGACGCAAGTGCCCGACCGGTTCTTCGCGGTGGCGGAGGCGGCGACCTCGGTTTTTCCGTTGCGGGTCGGCAAGGAATCCTACGCGCAGGTGCGTGAGCGGTTGCGGAGCGGTGTCCGACCGCCGCGCGAGATCGTGCATGTGGCGGAGCTGATCAACGCCTTCGCCTACACGTGGCCGGCCGCGGTGGAGGGCGAGCCGTTCGCCGCGCTGCTGGAGGAGACGGCGGCGCCGTGGGCGGTGGAGCACCGGTTGGTGCGTGTGGGCTTGAAGGGCGTGGGCACGGCCGCCGTCGAGATCGCGCGCGCGGCGCAAGTGCGGGTGGAATTCAATCCGGCGCGCGTGCGCGCGTGGCGGCTGATTGGTTTCGAGCGGGACGGGCAAAGCTTGGGCGTCGCGGGCGGGCCGCGCGGCGAAACGATGCACGGCGGTGAAACGGTCACCGCACTCTACGAGATCGTGCCGGTTGTCGGCGTCGATCCGGAAGGCGATCGCACGCTGTTGCATTTGGCGCTCGATTACATCGATCCGGCGACAGGTCGGGCGCGGCAGGTGGCGCGGCGCTTGGAAAGTCGCGGCGGCGGATTTGCGCAGGCCGGCGCGGACATGAAATTTGTCGCCGCCCTGGCGGCCTTCGGGCTGAGCCTGCGCGACACGCCGCTGCCGGACACGGTCAACCTCACGCAAATGGCGGACTGGGCGGAGGCGGGGAGCGGGACGGATCCGCAGCGCCGTGAGTTCGTGGAGCTGATGCGCGCGGCGGCCGGGCGTTTGCAGTAGCGGCCGGACAAAAAAATGCCCGGCCCATCGCGGATGGGTCGGGCAGAGGGAAAGGGAACGGGGAAGGATTACTTCTCGCCGGCTTTCTTGTCGGCCTTCTTTTCCTTGGCGCCGGCCTTGCAGCAGCTGGCAGTGTCCTTCTTCTCGGCCTTGCAGCAGGAAGCGGCGTCTTTGCAGGCGCTGCAGTCTTCAGCCTTCTTGTCGGCGCCCGCGAAAGCGAGCGAGCCGAGCGCGAGGACGGCGAGAACGGAGAGGGAACGGATGAGTTTGTTCATGGAGTTTGGGATTAACGAATGTGCAGATGATACGCCAAGTCAGAGGCCGAGCCCTCGGCTTTTATTGCAAAAATCGCGGGATTTTTTGTCCTGCCCGGGCTGTGGGGCGGTCGGCGGCGAATAGCGCCTTGCGACGACGGGGCCGATTTTGGCAGTTTGATGGCATGGCTAAATTCGGCTCGTTCTCTTCCCTCCGCGCCCAGATTCCGGCGACGGCGCAGTTTGCCGCCGCCTTCGACTACGTGGCCGAGGCGCTGCGACCGGACTCGGCCGCGCACCAGCGGATCCTCGCCATCGCGCCGGGCCAGACCGGACGCGTGGAGTTGGCGGGCGGCGCCTTCGCGCTCGAACAGGTCTATGAGGCCAAGCCGCGGCCGGAGGGTTTTTTCGAGTCGCACCGCAAATACATCGACGTGCAGGTGATCATCGCCGGGACGGAGATCATGGAAGTGGCGGACATTTCGGGCCTGAGCGTGACGCTGCCGTATGTGCCCGAGCGCGACCTGATCAAGTATGCGGACTGCGTGAAGACCTCGCGGTTGCTCATGCAGCCGGGTGATGCGGCGATTTTTTATCCCGAGGACGGCCACATGCCTTCGCTGCGGGTCGACGGGGCGCCGGCGCTCGTGCGCAAGACGGTCGTGAAGGTGCCGGTGGCCTGAGCCGGCGATGAATTACCGCCACCATTACCACGCCGGCAACTACGCCGATGTGTTCAAGCACGCGTTGCTGCTGCTGCTGGTCGGCGGGATGCAGCGCAAGGACAAGGGTTTTCTCTATCTCGACACGCATGCCGGGCGCGGCGGCTACGACCTGACGGTCGCGAGCGTTCTCCCTGATGGGCGCGAGCGTGCGCCGGAGTGGCCGGCCGGCATCGGGCGGTTGTGGGACCGGGCGGATCTGCCGCCCGCGCTGGCGGATTACGTGGCGGCCGTGCGGGCCTTCAACACCCGGCAGGGCGGACCGGCGGAGGCGCCGCACTATTATCCGGGCTCGCCGTGGATCGTGCGCGAGCGGTTGCGAGCGCAGGATCGCGCCGCGCTCTGCGAGTTGCGGGAGGACGACGCCGAGGCGCTCGCGCATGACTTCGAGCTGGCGCGCAATTTCAGCGTGCGCGCCATGGACGGTTACACGGCGCTGAAGGCGATGCTGCCGCCGCTGGAAAAGCGGGCGCTGGTGCTGATCGATCCGCCGTTCGAGAGCGCGAACGAGTTCGCCGACATCCTGCAGGGACTGCGCGAAGCGCTGCGACGTTTCCCGAGCGGCACCGTGGCCGTATGGTATCCGATCACCGAGCGGGCACGGAGCGATCGCTTCCTCGCGGACCTTGCTGCGCTGCCGGGTGTGCCGCCGGTGCTGTGCGCGGAGATGCAGATCGCGGCGGATGCCGCGCAGGTGCGTATGAAGGGCTGCGGATTGGCGGTGCTACATCCGCCGTGGCGCATCGATGGGGAATTCCGCGCGGTCTTGCCGGCGTTGGTCGAGCATCTCCAACTCGATGCCGGCGCCACATGGCGGCTGGACTGGCCGGTGCCGGAACGTTGAGCGATCGCCGTCGGCGGCGCAGCAACTCGCGGCTCAGCGCGCCGGTGACGGACGCGTGACGCGCTGCGCGGTAAATGGAATCGGCTCGGGCGTGATCCGCAGCTTGAGCTGCGGCGCACGGAAAACCGGACGCCCCCACAGCACATCGCGCGGCGCACCGGCTCGGCCGGGCGTCGTCGCGCCGGGCGCTTGGCCCGGACGGCTGGGATGATGGGGGAAATACGTCATGGCTTTGCGCGAGGGAGTCCCTCTCAGAACCCGGCGGCGCACGAAAAGTTCCACGGTTATCTCGTTTTTGGCACACTTGGGCGCGATTTGGCGGTGAGCCGCGGCTTTCGAGCCCGGATAACAGAGCGGGCCGCCCACCCCTGGGCGGCCCGCCATTGCTGTTATCTACCCCAAACCCCCGCTAGCGGGGGGAAGTTGAACTGGTATGGCAATAAGCCGGAACTATGCCACGCGGCGCACAGAAACGTGCGATGACGAAAAATTCTTCTTCGGCACCAACAGCGTCAGCACGCCGTCACGCATCGCGGCATGGAGGCGCTCGAAATCGAAGCCCGAGCCCAAGCGCAGCTTGAGTTCGTAGTCGCGCTGCGCCGCCTCGAGGTGCAGCGCCGCCCAGTTCACCCGCACGTGGCGCGCCTTGCGCGCGAGCACGACGAGATCCGGGCCACGGGTGGTGATTTCGACGCCGGCCGCGTCGACTCCGGGCACGAGCACCTCGATTTTCAGCGCCTGCGCCAGATCCGTGCACTCATAGTGCGGCTGGCGGAACGCGGGGGCGTCTTCCGTGGCGGTCGCGGTGTGGCGGCTTAGGGTCGGGATGATCGTATGCATGGGAAAAGGAGGGAAATGGGATGGGAATGCGCGAGGCGCGTCGGTTTTCACCGGCGGGTCTCCTGGAAGTGCGACGTTAACCGTTGGGTTCGGTAACCGTCAGGCCAGGCAGCCCGCGTCGGTAAGTTTTTTAACCCAAATGGACGCGCGCGGGCACTGCTGCAGCGATTGCTGCAGGCCAAAGCACATGACGGCCTTCGTGAACGAAGTGCCGCCGAAGCTGCGATGGACTGGAGTGGCCGGGGCCATGGGTGATGGAGATTTGAAAGATGCACAGGGGCACCGGTTCAACAAGTGCTTTCATAAGCCGGAACCGTGCCAACCGCCACTATGACGCATACGCACAGGCCGCTTGCGCCGGGTTTTCGCTTCCGACACCGTGCGTCCCATGACTCCGATGCAGGATGCGACAACCACGGTGGCGGTTTTGCGTGAGCGCGTGATGACTTTCGCCCGCGAGCGGGAATGGGAGCAGTTCCACTCGCCGAAGAACCTCAGCATGGCGCTCGCGGCCGAGGCCGGCGAGTTGATGGAGCATTTCCTGTGGACGGAGTCCGCCGCCTCGCAGGCGGTCGTGCGCGAGCCGGCGAAGCGCGAGGAGATCGCCGACGAGATCGCCGACGTGGTGATCTACGCGCTCGAGTTCGCCAACATCAGTGGCCTCGATCTCGCGGCCGCCATCGAGGCGAAGCTGGCGAAGAACGCCGCCAAATACCCGGTCGAGAAGGCGCGCGGCAACGCGAAGAAATACACCGAGCTGTAGGATCTTTGATTTTCGGTTGCCGGGCGAAGCGCGTGAGCATCACACGGTGCGCTTAACTTCCGCCCTGAGTCGGCCGGGCAATGGAGAGATGGCCGCGCTAGCCGCCAAGCCAAAGATCGAGAATCAAAATTCGAAAATCCTCCGCACGCTCACGGCGCGGGGATTCTCGGCCCGGCGTGGCAGGCGCAACCGGGGGCGCAGGGTGCGGAAACGGGCGTCGAGCTGCCGGATTTTTCGCCCACGCCCATCAGGCCGTAGCCGCCGGAAATCACGCGGCGCACGCGCACGCCGGTCGCCGGGTCGCGCGTGAGCGGGGCGTCCTTCATGCTCTGCACCACCTCGAAGCGGCGCGGTGACTCGCCGGATTGTTCGGGAATGGTTTCGTAGATGTAGGTGGCCATGCGAGAGACTTGAGGCGTAGCGAATGGCGGAGCAGGGCGAAGGCAAGCGTGCACCGCGCGATCGTCATGGGCACGCGCGGCGAGGTGCCGCGATTGTATTCACGGCGCGGAGGGCGGCGCGGCGCGGACCGCTCCGTTGGGCAGCGATGCGTCGGGGTCGGGATTGAAGATCACGCGGACCTGCACGACATGGACGATGCGATGGTCCGCCGGGACGCCCGGCGCGTAGTGCCAGCGCTGGATCGCATCGAGCACGGGTTCGTCGAATGCCTGATGGGTCGAGCGGAGCACCTTGGGCGCGCGCACGGCTCCGGTCCGGTCGATGCCGAACTCGACCACGACTTCGCCCGTGGCGCGGACGGCATGCAGATAAGTCGGATAGACCGGCGCGGTGAAGTCCATCAGCTCGGGCGCGGGCAGTGCGGGGTCGACGGTCGCGGCTGAAGCGGGCAGACGCAGGATCGACTCAGGTGTGGGGAGAACGTCTTCATCGGTCAGGCTGAAATTGATGGAGATCCGCGAGCGCGTGTTCACCGCGCGGCCGTTTTTGTATCCCGGGATGAACCGCCAGGCCATCACGGCGTTCTTCGCCGCCTGATCGAAGCCGGGATGCGTCGAACCGACCACGCGCGGCGCCTGCACGAAACCGTTGGGATCGACGACAAATTCGAGGTCCACCGATCCCTCGATGCCCGCTTCGCGCAGCGCGGGCGGGTAAACCGGACGTGGTTGGTATTGCACGCGAGGGGGAGCGTGGGTCTCGTGGCTGACAAGTTCGGTGTCGGCGGGACTGGTTTCCGGTGCGCTTTCGTGGATCGGTGTGGGTTGGGGCGCTTTCGTGCGGGCGATGCGGAGCGCTTCGCCGCTGGTGTCGAACTTGCGGATGCGATCTTCGGTGGCCGGATGGGTGCTGACGTAGGAAAAATCCTGCGCGCCCGGCTCGTGCGCCGCCTCGATCTTGGCCAGAATCATCGCGAGCGGCTTGGTGTCCATCCCGGCCAGCCGCAGCGTCTCGGCCGCATAATCGTCCGCCTCGTGCTCGAAAGTGCGCGAGTAGCCTTTCTGCAGGAGGACGAAAGGGATCGTGCCGGCGAACGTCGTGAGCGTGGAGAGGTCGCCCGTGACGGTGGTCACGATGAGGAGCGCGGCGGAGCCCTGCAGCACGGATTGCAGGCCGTGGCGCAATTGCCAGTGCGCCATCTCGTGGGCGCAGACTGCGGCGAGCTCGTCGTCCGTGGCCATGTGCACGAGCGCGTCGGAGAACACGATGGTGCCTCCGGGCAGGGCGAACGCGTTGGGGAATCGGCCCATTGAGCGGAATTGCAACGTTGGCTGCGTCGTCAGCCCGCGGGCTGCGGCCATGCGTTGGAGCTGGCGGGAGACGCGCGCGCGTTCGCCCAAGGGCAGTTCGGAAGGAGCGAGCCAAGCGTCGAGCGTGCGCAGCGAGACTTCGCCGGCCTGCCGCTCGATGTGTTCGGGCACCTGTTGGGCGGCTTGGCGCACCGCCACGGGCAGGCCGAGCCAGAGCGTGAGCACGACGCCGACCACGAGCAGCACCGTGGCGGCCACGGCGACGCGCGTGCGTTGCTCGAGCCAGTGCACGCACGCGCTCAACCGACCGGGACGCGTAAAACGCAGCAGGGCGTCCACGGCGTCGTTGTCGGACGTCTCGATGCTCGCGCCGTCGGGCAGGTAGAGTTGCCGCGGCAGCCGTCCGAGGCGGTCGCTGGCCCGCACGAAACGCAGCGGGATGACGCGCGGCTCGTCGAGGCCGTGCAGTTCGAGATTCAGACCGTCGCCCGTCAGCTCGACGGGTTGGCCGGCGAGGTTGCGGCCGCTGAAATAGATGCCGGCGAAGTGCAGACTCATAGGCCGAGGTCGATGCCGGCGAATTCCGCCGCGGTTTCGCCGAAAGCGCTGCCGGTTTCGCGTCCGAGCCGCTCGATTCGCTCGATCGGGCCGGCGGGGAGGAAATGCAGCCGGCTGAGCGCGAAGCGCGCGGAGCGCACCTGCGCCCAGGGATAGAGCAGGCCGGCCGTGCCAATGATTGCGGCGAGGTTGGTCATCTGCAGCCGCACCCAGGCGCCGACGGGCAGATCGGCGCGGAAACGATGGGCGTCCAGCTGCGTGTGATTCCAGACGTAGTTGAAGAGCCGCGCGTAGATGTAGTGCTTCGCGAGGTAGAGCATGCCGCCATAAACGGCGAAGAAGGGCAGCAGATCGGTGAACGTGGCGACCTTGGCGCCGCGGGCCGCCATCGACAGCGACATGAATGTTCCGCCTGCCATCACGGCGCCGAGGACGAGCGAGCCGCCGACAAGGTAGGCGGTGTAGAACGGCCCGGCGCGGCCTTGGAAATTGAAATACGAATTGCCGAGCCGGTGGCTGCTGATGACGAAGTGCCGGCGGTTGCGGATCCACGCCGGGTAGAAAATGCCAAGCGTCAGGATCACGAAGAGGAACTGCCCGAGATAAGTCATGGCCGTCCAACCGTAGGTCTGCCGGCAGTAGAAGCGCATGCCGCGGTAACTCGTGTTGTGGGCGTTGAAGGCGAGCGAGCGCGCCACAACCCAGGGCAGCAGCACCAAGCCGAGGCCGATCGCGCCGAAGCGCACCATCGGATAGACTTCGCCGAAGATCGCATAGGCGAGGAAGAGCACCACGACGAGCAGGTTGCCCGCGAGGATACCCCGCGGGTCGGCGCGGTAGTCGAAGCGATGGCCCATCAGCTCGGTGTTGCCGCGGAGGTAGCGGCGTTTGCGGACCTTGGCCCAGGCGGCGAAGATGCCGAGCGTGAGGAGCGTCAGCAGCGTGTTGACGATCCAGATGCGGAAATATTCCCACGTGTCGCCATGGAAGAGGAAGGGCTGCGGCTCGGGGAGTTTGGGCGACTCCGGGACGATGGGCGGTGGCTCGGCCGCAAGCGGTGGCGGCGGAGCTGGCTCGGGGGCGTCAGTGGCGGGCGGGGCGACGGGCAGTGCGCTCTCGGTGGGCTCGGGGACGGGAGAGGAGGCTTCGGATTCGGGCATGCGGCAGCGACGAAAAATGAGTGGCCCGCAGCGCAGAGTTTTCTCCGCCCGACGGATGCGGGCAAACTATTTCAATCCCGCCTGCAATTCTTCCGGCGCGCGGCCTTGCGCGCGCAGCGTGCGCAGCGAGAGGGCGTCGTGACGCTTCGCGAGGCGCGCGCCGTGTTCGTCGGTCACGAGCGGACAATGATAAAACGCCGGCGCGTCGTAGCCGAGGGCGCGGAAGAGCAGAAGCTGCCGGAAGGTGGATTTGATGAGATCGGCGCCGCGCACGATTTCGGTGATGCCGAGCGCAGCGTCGTCCACGACGCTGGCGAGTTGGTAGCTGGGCAGGTCGTCCTTCCGCCAGACGAGGAAGTCGCCGAAATCGCGGCCCGCCACGGCGCGTTGGTCGCCGCAATGTCCGTCGGTGAACGCGAGCGTCTCGCCGTCGGGCACGCGGAAGCGCCAGTTGATCCGGACGGGATCGGTGAGCGGCGGCAGGGGCGCGTCGGCGGGCGGACGGAACTCGGGCGGGTAAAGCGGCTCGTCGTTTTCGTCGGCGTCGTGCGGCGCGCTCGCGGCGGCGAGCACATCCTTGCGCGAGCGGTGGCAGGGGTAGATCAGTCCCGCGGCGTGGAGCTGGGCGAGGGCCGCGCGGTAGAGTGGCAGGCGCTCGCTCTGGGTGATGACCGGCTCGCGCCATGTGAAGCCGAACCAGCGCAGGTCCTCCCGCATCGCGGCGACGAACTCCGGGCGGCAGCGCGCGCGGTCGAGATCGTCGTTGCGCAGGAAAAGTTCTCCCTGCGCGGCCCGGGCCCGTTGCTGCGCGACCCAGAACGTGCGCGCGTGCCCGAGGTGCAAATAGCCCGTGGGCGAAGGCGCGAGACGGCCACGATATTGGGAAGGCGAGTTAAACACGAATGCACACGAATAGACAGGAACGGGACGCGAACCACAGAAAATTGTCCGCCAAGCGGGCATTGAATTCGGGTGCTTTCGTGTTCATTCGTGATCTCTCCATGAAATCCCTCTGCGTTTACTGTGCCTCGAGCGACCGGCTCGATCCGAAGTATGCGGCGGTGGCCGAAGCGGTCGGTCGTGCGATCGCCGCCCAAGGCTGGGCGCTTGTCTATGGCGGCGGCAAGACCGGCCTGATGGGCGCGGTCGCGCGCGGCACGAAGGCCGCCGGCGGCAGGGTCATCGGCGTCATCCCGGAATTCATGAAGGCGCGCGAACTTGAGTTCACCGAGGCCGACGAACTTGTCTCCGTCATCACCATGCGGGAGCGCAAGACGCTCATGGAGACGCGGGCCGACGCGTTCCTCGCCCTGCCGGGCGGGTGGGGCACGCTGGAGGAGTTGCTGGAGATCCTCACGCTCGCTCACCTCGAGACGCTGCACAAACCGATCGTGATTTTGAACCAGGACGGCTACTACGACGATCTGCTGCGGCTGTTCGATCGCATCGTTGAGGAGCGGTTCATGCACGCCACCATCCGCGGGAAATATGCCGTGGCGCGCACGGTCGAGGAGGTCTTCCCGCTGATCGAGCGCTGGCAACACCAACCGGGCGACGCCAAGTGGTATCAGACCCGATGAATCTCGACGCGACGCTTGCCCTGTTGGCGCGGCATGCGGCCCGCGCGGAGCCCGGCGCGGAGGCCGCGATGCTGGCGGAATATGCACCTTTCATCGCGGCGCATCCCGATTGCCTGTGGCGCACCTGCCTCGACGGACACCTCACGGCGTCCGCGTGGATCGTCGATCCCGCGCGCCGGCTGACCTTGCTCACGCATCACCAGAAGCTCGACCGCTGGTTGCAACTCGGCGGGCACGTCGACGGCGAAGCGGATCTTCTCGCGGCCGCGTGGCGCGAGGCCCGCGAGGAGTCCGGCCTCGCGACCGTGCGCCCGGTCTCGCCCGAGATTTTCGATGTCGACCGGCACCGCATCCCCGCGCGAGGGGCGGAGCCGGAGCACTGGCATTTCGACGTGCGCTTCCTCTTCTTCGCCGATCCGGCCGAGGCGCTGGCGATCAGCGACGAGTCCAAGGATCTCGCGTGGGTGCCGCTGCCGGAGGTCGCCGCGCGCAATGCTTCCGAATCGCTCGCGCGCATGGTGCGCAAGACGGCCGGTTTCCCGGCGGCTTGAGGGCTGCGCGCGGGCCGCGTTTGCGCGGCCTTAGCGATAAAGCGGCACGAGATCCTCGTTGCGGACCCAGCCAGTCTGGCCACCGCGGAACGTGAGGCGGCTCCAGCCGAGCGCGAAGGTCCGGTCGACGACGGCCAGCGAGCCAGCGGAAAGCGCGGAGACTTTCTGCGTGTCGGCGTCGGTGGGCAACGAGCGGAGCGTGGAGGCGCGCCAGACCATGACGGCGTTGGCGTCTGCGAGTTGTCCGTAGGTGTGCAGGCTCAGCGTGGCCGCGCCGGCGGCGACGATCGCGACGATGACGCAGGCCAGCGCCGTGGGCTTGGCCCAGGAACCGATGCGGCCGTAGCCGCGGACGAGCAACAGCGCGACGGCGGCGCCGAGCAGGAGCGCGCAGGCGACGAGCACGAGTTGCCATTCGCCGGGGGAGGCGGCACGGGCGATGCCGTGGCGGCCCTGGCCGCGGGAAAATTCCACCAACTCGGCCGGCGCGAGCCCGGAGCGTTGCAGGCCGAGCGCGAGGTCCCAGCGCGTGACGTCGCTGCGCGGGTGCAGCAGAAACGCGGAGGCCCAGTGCCCGGTCGCTTCGGCCCAGCGATCCTGCTGGGCGAGGGCGAGGCCGAGATTGTGGCGCGCGGCCCAGTCGTCCGGGGCGGCTTTCACTTCGGTGCGCCAGCCCTTCTCTGCCGCAGCGTGATCGCCGCGGTTGTAGGCTTGCAGCGGGGTCTCGGCGCCGCGCGTAGAGAGCGGGATCAGGCAGAACGCGAGCAGCACCAGCGCCGACGTGACCGTGCGGTGAACGGAGGCGGCCGTGGGGAAAAGGTGGGCCCGGGCGAACAGCGCCGTCACGCGCCAGCCGGGCACATTCACGGCTTGCAACGCACCCTCGGCGCGGAGGAGCCAGTCGGCCGGCAGCGCGACTTCGCGGCCGTGCTGCACACGGTCGGCTTCCTGCCACAGAGTCTGCCAAGCCGAGGCGGCGCCCGGTTGACGCCGGTTGACCGCGGCCTGAACGAGGGCGGCGCCCGGCGCGGCGTGCGGCACTTCCCAAAGTTCGGCGGTGTGCTGTTGCCAGGTGCGCAGGTGGAGCGAGGCCTCGCGCGGCGCCGTGGCGGACTTCCGCAGGGCGGCGAGCGTTTCCACCAGCGCGGCGCGCGCGGCGCGGCGACGGCGCTCCGGATCGAGCGCGCGGGAGCGGAGCGCGGCGAGCGTGAGCCACGCGAGCAGCGGCACGGCGGTCGCGAGGCCGATGCAGGTCCACACCAGCGTGCCAATCGAGCGGGGCGTGAACCCGCTTTGGTCCGACGGCAACGGATCGCGCGGCAGGTTTTCTGGCGGCACGGGAGCGACGGCTTCGCGGGCGATGGGCAGCGGCGCGGCGGCGGCGGGGCCGCCGGGCGTGAGCGAAAATTGCACGGGGCCGGCGGGCGCGACGGCGGGCGCGGGAGCAGCGGTGCCGGCGCCGACCTCGAGCGTGACGGGCTCGGTGGACAGCGTGCGGTAAGTGCCGCTGGCGGGATCGAAGTAGGTGAACTTGACGGGCCCGAGCGTGTAGCGGCCGGCCTTGTTGGGCACGAGCACGACGTCCTCGCCGAGCGTGCCCTCGAAGAGCGCATTGTCCTTCATCGTGCGCTTCGACTTCGGCTGCACGACGGAGAAGTCGGCCGAGACCTCGCGCTCGGGCAGGCCGGCGATGTCGGGCCAGTTGCCGGTGCCGGCGAGTTCGAGTGTCCAGGTGACAGGCTCGCCGACGGTCGGCGTGGTGGGCACGACTTTGGACGTGAGCGTGAACGAGCCGACAGCGCCGGTGAAGCTCGCGGGCGCGGCGGGGAGAGGGCGGATGGTGAGTTCCAGCGGCTCAGTGGTGAGCATGCGTTGCTCGACCGCCGGGGTGGTGAACAGGCCGAAGCCTTGCGTGCCGACCTGGAGGTTGACGACCTGCTGGGCGCCGTTGAGGCGCAGCGCGCCGGCGTCCTTCGCATAGGCGCGGGTCGCCTGCGTGGCGACGAGGCGGCGCTCGCCGCGCACCATGGTCTCGCCGGCTTCGGGCTTGGACCACTCCTCGGCGACGAGTGGCGCGGGTTGCCATTGCACGAGCGTGGCGGGGGAGTGAAAGTAGCGCGTGAGCACGCTCAGCGTGTAGGTGACAGGGAAGACTTCGCCGGCCCAGTAGGTTTTCTTCGGCGTGGCGAGCGTGACCGTGGAGATGTCGGCCACGGAGAGACCGCTGCTGCCGACGGTGGCTTCGCCGACGGTGAAGTTCGCGGCGGGCACGCGCACGTCGCCCTTGTCGGTCTTCACGGTGAAGGCTGGGATGGTGATGGGCGTGCGGTGCAAGGGGCGCATCGGGTAGGCGAGCCAGAAGCGGCGCGTGACGTTGAAGTTGACCATGCTGGTCTCGCTGCGCTGGGACGGACGGCCGATGGCGAGGCCGTCGACGGTGGGAAGCTGCGGCGCGCCGTCGGGCTCGCACTCCTCGAAGACGAGGGAGACTTCGCTGACTTGGTTGAAGCCCAGCTGGCCGGCACCGGGTTCCCAGCGCACGGATTGTGCGGAGAGGAGCGCGCCGGCGAGGCAGACGAGGGCGGAGGCGAAAATGACTCGGAGTCGCGACATGAGCATTACCAGTCCTTGCCTTTCTTCGATGGCTTTTGCTGCTGCCCTTGCATGAGCAACTGAAGTTTGGCGGGAGAATCCTGATTGCGGACCTGATCGAGCTTCTGCAGCGGCATGGCGAGCTCGGGGCTCGTCTCCTGCTCGGACTTGCGCTCCTTCTGGCCGCCGACCTTCTGAGTCTCGGGGCGGGGCGGCGGGGGCTCGTCCTTCTTCTCGCCGTCCTGCGGCGGCTGGTCCTGCGGCTCTTGCATGTCGCCGAAGGCGTCCTGCTTCTGATCCTGCTGCTGTTGCTGCTCGGATTTCTGGTCCTGCGAAGATTGCTGCTGGTCCTGCTGGGATTGGTCCTGTTGCTGATCCTGCCGGTCCTGCTTCTGCTCGTCCTGCTTTTGCTGCTGGTCCTGTTGCTGCTTTTGATCTTCCTGCGGCGGCTGCTCGGGTTTTTCCCGGAGGGCTTCGAGTTCCTGGCGCAGGCGCGGCCAGTCGGCGGCCTTGGCGTCGGCCTGTTCGCCGGCGTCGACGGCGGTGAGCGCGTCGCGGATGACGCCTTCGGGGGCGGGTTGCTGCGCGGTCTTGAGGCGCTGGCCGTAGGTGATGGTGGTCTGCGCGAGCTCGGCCAGTTGCTTGGGGCTGATCGTGTTCTGCTCGGCGAGGCGGGCGACGGTGGTGGTGAGCGGCTTCGCCAAGGTGTCGTCGGGCGCGCCCGGCGCGGGCTGCGCTTGCGCCGTGGCGGAAGGCTGAACGCTGAACGCGGAAAGCCAGAAAAGGGCGGCGAGGGCGGCCGCGGTCTTGAGGCCTTGGGCATTTCGCATTCCGCGTTCCGCGTTCCGCATTTTTCCGCCCAGCGGCAGGGCCCGCTCGCGCGGTCGCACCGGAAACTCAGCCCAGAAGCTGACGAGCAACAGGAGCAAGGCGGGCGCGAGGAACCACTGGAAGCGCTCGATCTTCCGCGCGGTGTTCTTCTCGGAGAATTCGCCGGTGCGGCCGGCCTCGACCGTGCTGCGCAACAAGGCGGGCAGGTCGATCCACGCGCTGGCGTCGCTGTAGGCGCCGCCGGTGGTCTGCGCGAGTTCCTGCAGCGTGGAGCTGTTGAGGCGCGAGAGCACGACGGCGCCGCGCTCGTCCTTGATCAGGCCGCCGCTGCCGTCGGGAATGAAGGAGCCTTGCGCCGTGCCGATGCCGAGGCCGATGACGCGGATGCCCTTGTTGCGGAGCGAAACCGACAGGTCCTTCCAACCTTCCTCCGTGCTCTCGCCGTCGCTCAGCACGATGAGGTAGCGGTCCGCCGCGGAGGTGCCGAAGGCTTCGATGGAGGTCTCGAGCATGGCCTTGTAATTGGAGCCGCCCTCGGGGAGGTATTCGGGTTTCAGGGCCGGAAGGAACTCACGGAGAATCTCGTAATCGGCGCTGAGCGGGCTTTGGAGGAACGAGGTGCCGGCGAACAGCACCAAGCCGACGCGCTCGCCCTTCAAACGGTCGAGCAGCGAGGTGATGAGAAGCTTGGAGCGTTCGAGGCGGGAGGGCTTCACGTCCTCCGCCATCATAGAGCGCGAGAGGTCGACCGCGATGAGCACCTCGCGCGACTGGTCGAAAACCTGTTCCTCAACCACGCCCCATTGAGGGCGGGCCAACGCAATGATGCCCAGCGCGAGGCCGAACCACAGCCACACGCGTGCGCGGGTGTCGGCCGTGCTGTGACGGTTGCCGAGCGAGACGGCGAAGGCGCCGGCCCAGGCGCGGGCGACCTTGGGCAGGTGCGACGAAGCACCCGCAGCCCGGCGCGCGAGCTCCCAGGAAAACAGCAGGAGCAGCGGCGCGAGCAACCAGAGGAGATGCGGGGAATGGAAGCTCATGGTTTGACGGCCTTGGTCGGGCGGAAGTTTGAGGCGCTCTCGCCGGGCTCGGTGGACGACGGGGCGTCCGGCGCAGTTGCCGGATCGCGACGGCGGCGGGCGAAGGGCCATTGCGGGGGCACCGCGAGCAGGGCGCCGAGGAAGAGCAGGGCGGTGCCGGGGCCGGCGAACCACGCGAACAGCTCCGTGGTGAGCAGGTAGGACTTGGCGGTGAACTCGATCTTCTGCGCGCGGTCGATGGCGGCGAAGGCCTTTTCCGTGGTGTCGTTGTCGAAGGCGCGGAAAAAGCGTCCGCCGGTGGCCTCGGCCATCGCGCGCAACTGGCCTTCGTCGAGGTCGGAAATCGTGCGGCGCGTGCCGATGCGCCGGCCGCTGTCGTCGAACACCGGCATGGGCACCAAGCCGTCGCGTCCGGCGCCGATGGTATAGACAGGAATACTGCGCGAGCGCGCGATCTCGGTGGCCTGCTCGGGTGTGAGCAGGCCGCGGTTGTTGGCGCCGTCGGTGAGGAGGACGACGAAGGCGCCCTTGCGCTGGTTGCCTTCCTCGCGGCCGGCCTGCTCGAGGCGCGTAAGCGAGACGCCGAGCCCATCGCCGATGGCGGTGCCGTCCTCGATCATGCCGAGCTTGAGGCGCTCGACCTGCCGGGCCAGCCACGCGTGGTCGAAGGTCAGGGGCGCGAGCGTGTAGGCGCGGCCGGCGAAGACGACCATGCCGATGCGGTCGCTCTTGCGCTGGGTGATGAAGGCCTGGATGACGGGCTTGATGGCCTGGAGGCGGTTGATGCGCTCGCCGTTCCGCTCGTAATCCTCCGCGAGCATCGAGCCCGAGAGGTCGATGGCGAGGATCAGGTCGTAGCCCTGCTGTTTCACCTCACGGCGATCCTCCACGATCTGCGGACGGGCGAGCGCGACGATGAGCAACACGAGCCCCGCCAGGGCGAAGGCCGCGGGCCAGCGCGAGGTGGGCAGCAGCGACGGACGGTGCCAGGCGCCGGCAAAGGGCACGATCAACACCGGCGCGCCGCGGCGACCGCGCGCCCACACCAGCAGCGGCAGCGCGAGCAGCGCGAGCAGCCAGAGCGGCGAGGCGAAGGTGTGATTGGTCAGCGCGGACATCAGCGGCGGTTGCCCGCGGCCATGCGGGCGTGGAAGAAGCGGACGAGCGCCTTGAGCCGGTCTTCGTCGGTGCCGATCACGAGGCGGCTGAGTGGATTCGGCAGGAGCGCACGGAAGGCGTTGTCGCGCGTGGCGGTCCACGCGGCGTGCGCGGCGCGTTGGGCCGCCGAGGCGCCGTCGAGATTGACGAGGCGGCCAGAGACCGGGTCGTAAACCGTGAAGAGGCGCTCGTGCGGCAGTTCGCGGTCCCAGGGATCGTCGACGCGGAAGCCCATCGCTTGGTAACGGCGCGAGAGCACGCTCCAGCCCTCGGGCTCGGGGCGCGGGGAGAAATCGCCGAGCCAAATCAGGATGCTGTGGCGCGGCGCGGCGTGCGCGAGCATGCGCCACGGCACGCAGGAGACGGCCGGGTCGGCATCGGGCGCGGAGTCGAGCGCCGGGGCGGTCTTACCGAGAAGTTGCGCGGCGAGGTGGAGGATCTGGCCGCGTCCGCGCACGGGCTCTTTCAACGTGTAGCCTTCGGGCGAAGCATGGAGAAAGCCGACGCGGTCGCGGTTGACGGCGCCGAGGAGCATGACGAGGCCGGCGAGTTCAAGCAGCGCCTCGCGCTTGGAGAGCGCACCGGAGCCGAACTGCAGACTCGGGCTGTCCTCGAACACGAGGAGCACGGTGACTTCGCGTTCCTCGATGAATTTCTTGCGGTAGGGCTCGCCGAGGCGCGCGGTGACGTTCCAGTCGATGTCGCGGATGTCGTCGCCGTAAGTGTATTTGACGACCTGGTCGAATTCCATGCCGCGTCCGCGGAAGGCGGAACGGTATTCGCCGCTGAGGACGTTCTCGACCGCATGGCGCACCTTCCACTCCAGCTGGCGCAGGAGCGCGAGCTGCGAAGTGACGATTGAGGTGTGCTGGGTGAGCGGGTTGGGCATGGCAGCGGGGGCAGGGCGAACCGTCTCGCTGAGCCGCGGCTCGGAGAGACGATGGGCGCGGACGCTGAGCTCAGACGTGGGCCGGCACCGGCGTGCGCTCGAGCACTTGGTGGAGGATCTTGTCGGAGGTGAGTTCCTCGGCCTCGGCCTCGTAGGTGAGGCCGACGCGGTGGCGGAGCGCGTCGTGGAAGATTTCCTGCACGAGCGCGGGCGAGAGATAATCCGAGCCGCGCAGCCAGGCGAGGGCGCGACCGGCCTGGAAGAGCGCGAGCGAGGCGCGCGGCGAAGCACCGAAATTGAGGAGGCGCTTCGGCGTGTTGACGAGGCCCTCGGCCTGCGCGGCGAGATCGCGCGTGCCGCGCACAAGCGCGAGGATGTAGGCCTGCACGCCGGGCGAGACGTGGATGGCGTCGACGGCGGCGCGCAACTCGATGAGTTCCTCGCCGCTGGAGACCGGTTGCAGCTCCGGCGCGCGGGTGACCTGGCCCCACATCTCCATCATGCGCGCCTCCTCGGCGGCGGAGGGGTAGTCGACGATCAGCTTGAAGAGAAAACGGTCCGTCTGCGCCTCGGGCAGCGGGTAGGTGCCTTCCTGCTCAACCGGGTTCTGCGTGGCCATGACGAAGAACGGGCGCGGCAACTTGTGCGAGGTGCCGCCGATGGTGACCTGGCGCTCCTGCATGGCTTCGAGCAGGGCGGACTGGACCTTGGCCGGGGCGCGGTTGATTTCGTCGGCGAGAACGAGGTTGGCGAAAATCGGGCCCTTGTGGGTGGCGAAGGCGCCGTCCTTGGGCGAGAAGATCATCGTGCCGACGACGTCCGAGGGCAGGAGGTCGGGCGTGAATTGGATGCGCTCGAATTGCACGCCGAGCGCGGTGCCGAGTGACTTGACGAGGAGCGTCTTGGCGAGGCCGGGCATGCCTTCGAGCAGCACGTGGCCGTTGGCCAGCAGCGCCACGAGGAGGCGCTCGATGGTGACGTCCTGGCCGATGACGGCCTTGCCGATTTCAGCGCGAAGTTTTTGGGACCAAGCGGGGCCGTTAGTCATAAGCGGGCAGTGAAAGGAGCGGTGCGGGGAGTGACAAGCGTTGAACCTTGAGCACGGTCTGCGCCGGGGGCAAACGGCGATTCCGGGCGGTGAATGGCGGGCATGCGCGACGGTTTGACTCGGGGGAACGGGCAGGGTTTCGTGCGGCGAGGCAAAACATGGCTGATTTTCCGGACCTTCTTGAAGCGTCGCTGCGCGCCCGATTTGTCTCCCTCGGTGTGCGACCGGAGGAGATCGAGGAGCGTTTCGTGCGCGGGGCGGGGGCGGGTGGCCAGAAAATCAACAAGACCTCGTCGACCGTCACGCTGCGACACCGGCCGAGCGGGGTGGAAGTGCGTTGCCAGCGCGAGCGTTCGCAGGCGACCAACCGCTTGCTGGCGTGGCAGGAGCTGGCGGACAAACTAGAGTGGCGCCGCCTCAGCGCGGCGCAGGCCGTGCGCGACGAAAAGGAACTCGCCCGCCGACAGACGCGCCAAAAGTCGCGCGGCCAGAAGGTGCGCATGATCCGGACCAAACAGCATCGCGCCAAGATCAAGGGCGCGCGCCGTGGCGGCGGCGGGGACGGCTGGTGAAGCGGGCGCGCGGCCGGGCGTTCAGGTCGGCGTCAGCGCGTCGCCGACGCGCAGCGTGCCGCGTTTCGACTGGTTGATGAAGTTGACGCCGAAATACACGGAGGAGGGCTCGACCGGATCGCGGCGGAAGGTCGCGAGCGTGCGCAGCGGCTCCTTGCCGCGCGCGCCGGTCTGCTGATCGGTGGTCGTGACGATGCAGCGGTCGCTCTTGCCGGCGCTGCGGAGCACGACGTCGCCGCTGCGCACACTCGGCCACTCGTCCTCGGCGAAGGCCGCGCAGTCCGCCACGACGAGGTTGGGGCGGAAGCGGTCCATCGGCACGGGCTCGCCGCCGTGGGCGACGATGCGGGCGTTGAGGTCCGCGAGCGAGGCCTCGCTCGCGACCAGCAGCGGCGCGGCATCGGCGAAGCTGAGGCAGTCTCCCGGGCGACCGGCTTTCTTCAGCACGGCGCGGTGGAATTTTCCGCCAATGCGCACGAGCGCGCAGCGCAGGCCGAGAAAGTCGCTCAGCCACGCCGCCGCCTCGGGGCCGCAATCCTCTGCTTGGAGATCGGCGTGCTTCCAGACGGTGACCGCGCGAAGCGGCGCGGCAGGGTCACTGGTGCGAGCGACGGATACGGCGCCGTGGTGGTCGACCGAGAGCGTCAGCTGCTCGGCGTCGAGCGCGGTGGCGATCTGCGCCATGCGCGGATGGGTGCGCTGCGTCAGGAATTTGCCGGTCTCGTCGACGACGAGGAAGCGTCGGTCGCCGGCAAGGCCGAGTTCGTCGATTTCCGCCGTGGGCAACGAAAGGCCGCGGCAGGATTTGACCGGATAGATGAAGAGGCCGGAAACGCGGGGCATGCGACCCGCAGCGGACCACAGCAGGCGCGCGGACTGCAAAGGGAAAACTCGCTCCCGCCCGCGCTTAGGTGCGTGAGCCACGCCGGTGGCAAAGTAACCTATTAGGTTACCAATGCGGCCTACGCGCCGCCGTCGTTTCACTCTGGAGTGGGGCGAAAAGTGTAACCTAATAGGTTACAAAAACAGCACACGCGACGGACACGAGGTTACTAGGCACATAGGCACGAGCGGCCGTGGCGCGGCGGTGGGAACGGCACGGGTGATGTCGCGGCACTGCACTGCGCGGCGCGGTGCCGCACGGCGCGCCGATCACGGTTTCCGGCGGTAAGTGGCGAGGTAGAGCTGCGTGCCGGGGGCGGTGCGGAAGTTCGCGGGGCGCACGCCGCCGAGGCCGTAGCAGATCATCAGGGTGTCCTCGATGAACTTGAACAGACAGGGGATCGTGCGGCCGGCGTTGGGGCCGGCGGTGCCGCGGAGCGTGCAGTGGTGCGTGGCGTCGGTCTCGACGAAGAAGGCACCGGTGTCGGCCGTGATCTGGCCGAAACGCACGGCGTAGGTGCCGCCGCGAACTTCCAATTCCATTTGTTGCAACACCTCCGCGGGGGCGCGCTCGCCGTCGAGTTCCGCGGAGAGCGGTTGCCAGAGACCGTCGAGAGCAGCGCTCATGGTTTGAGCTCGGGCGCCGTCAGCGTCTTCGGCGTCTCGTCGATCAAGCGCGGCTCACCGATTTTCTTCTCCGAACCGGAGCCGAGTTTCTCGAGCTTGCGGCCGGTGACGAGGACGCGGCCTTCGACGGAGCTGATGGTGCTGTTGTAGGCGGAGACGGCTTGGGTGAGGCGCTGGCCGAGCGTGTCGAGGTTGTCGGCGACGGCGGCGACGCGTTCGTGGAGTTCGAGGCCGAGGCGGCGGATCTCGTCGGCGTTTTTCGAGAGCGCTTCCTGTTTCCAACCGTAGGCGGCGGCTTTGAGGAGCGCGATGAGCGTGGCGGGCGAGGCGAGGATGACGCCGACGCTGGTGCCACGTTCGAAGAGGTCGGGCTCGTAGCGGAGCGCGGCGGAGTAGAAGGCCTCGCCGGGGATGAAAAGGACGACGAACTCGGGGGAGGGCTGGATGGATTTCCAGTAGGACTTGTTGCCGAGGGCGTCGATGTGGCCGCGGACGGCGCGGGCGTGTTCGGTGAACTTGGTTTTGCGGACGGACTCGTCGCTGGCCTCGAGGGCTTCGAGGTAGGCCTGCATGGGGGCCTTGGCGTCGACGGCGATGGATTTGCCGCCGGGCAGGCGGACGATCATGTCGGGGCGGACCTCGCCGGCGGCGGTCTGCTGGATGAAGTCGACGTTCTCCACCATGCCGGCGAGCTCGACGACGCGCTGGAGCTGGAGTTCGCCCCAGCGGCCGGCGGTGGAGGTGGAGCGGAGCGAGCGGGAGAGCTTGGTGGTCTCGGACTGGAGCGTGGTGCTGGTGTCGGCGAGTTTCTTGAGTTGCTCGGAGAGGGAACCGTAGGCGGTGGCGCGGTCCTTCTCGATCTCGCCGATCTTGGTGCCGACCTTTTCAAGGGATTCCTTGATCGGCTTCACGAGCGAGTCGCCGGCGTGCTTGATGAATTCGGAGCGGTTGTCGCGCAGGGCGTCGGCGGCGAGAGCCTTGAAGGTGTCGGTGAGCTGGGTTTGCGCGCGGGCCAAGGCTTCGCGTTCGGCGGTGAGGAGCGTGTCGAGGCGCGAGCGGTCGGTCTCGAGCGAGGTGAGTTGCTGGCGGAGCGTGGCGAGCTCGGCTTGGGCGGCGGCGAGTTGTTCGACCGCGAGGCGGGCACGCTCGGCGAGGGCGGCGGAGCGGGCATGGGCGATGAACCAGCCGAGGCCGCCGGCCAGACCGGCCGCGATGAGCGCGATGAAAATTTCGATCACACTTGGAGTGAAGCCGTGGCGCGCAACGCGGGCAAGCGTGCAGGCGACGCCGAGAGGCGAGCGTAGGCGCGGAGCAGTGCGCGGCAGCGAGACCGGGCTCGGTCCGTTATCGGCCAGCGAGCGGCGCCGGTGCGGCGCGCGGCGCTTATTCGCCGAAGGGGTTGGCGGAGTGACGCGGCTCCTTCGCCGGCAGGTAAATCGTGAAGCGACTGCCTTCGCCGAGCTTGGTCTTCACGTGGATGAGGCCGCCGTGGTGGCGGACGAGGCGCGTGACGATGGCGAGGCCGAGGCCGGTGCCGGTCTGCGTCTTGGTGGTGAAATACGGCTCGAAGATGCGCGAGAGCACGTCCTGCGGAATGCCGGGGCCCTGATCGAGGGCCGAGACGGCGACGAGGGGCGGCTGGTTGGCGAAGGACTCGAGGTTGATGTAGCGTTCCTCGGCGGTGTCGCGGAAGGTCTCGATGGGAAGCGGCTCTTCGTAGCGCTCGGCGGCGATCCAGACGGTCTGCGGGCGTTCGCTGCTCTGGAAGGCGTTCACCGTGAGGTTGAGCAGGATTTGGATGAGCTCCGTGCCACCGATCTGGGCCGCGGCGTCGTGGTCGAGGTGCTTGGCCGAGAGCTTGCCGCCGCGCAACGCCGGGTGGTTGCGCATGAGCGTGTGGACGTCGTCGATGACTTGGTTGACGGAGACTTCGGGGGCCTGCGCGCTGCGGCGGGCGACGAAGCGCAGGTAGCGGCGCGTGATAGCGGCGCAGGTGTTGACCTGCTTGGCGAGGAGGTTGACGTCCTCACGCACGGCCTGGAGGTCGGCGCCGTAGAGGGAGCCGACGGCTTCGAGCTTGTAGCGGAGGAGCTCGACGTAGCCGGTGATGACCGTGAGGGGATTGTTGATGTCGTGCAGCGCGCCGGCGTAGATCTCGGTCGTGGTGCGGGACATCTCCTCCTTCACCGAGGCGTCGTTGAGCTGTTCGGTGAGGGCTTGGAGGCGTTCGGAAGTGGAGGATACGGTCTCGGAAATGCGGCGCAGGTGGAGGGCGCGCGTGACGGCTTCGCGGATGGTGGAGAGATCGAAGGGCTTGCTGAGGTAATCGCAGGCGCCGAGGCGGAGGGCTTGGCGGGCGGTCTCGATCGTCTCGTAGGCCGTGAGCATGATGACCTCGATGTGCGGGTCGATGGCCTTGAGGCCGCGGAGCACATCGATGCCGGACTTGCCGGCCATGCGGATGTCGAGGATGGCGAGCTGGACGGGATGACTGCGGGCGAACTCGAGCGCCTTGTCGCCGTTGTCGACCGCCTGGACGTTGAAGTCCTGGCGGAACACCATGCGCAGCGAGTGGCGCGGGCCCTCTTCGTCGTCGACGATGAGGAGCGTGGGCAACGTGGGCTGCAGGGCGGTGGCGGCGGGCGCGAGAGTGACGGCGGTCATCGGAGTGTGGTCGGCGGGCGGCGCAGGTTAAAACTTATAACCCAAGGAAAGCGATACGGCATTAATGGCGTTGTCATACGCGCCGTCGGCCGTGGCGCCGAGCAGGTTGGCCGGGCTGCCGCTGACGCGGCGCGTGCCGCCGTCGGCGTGTTGCAGCGCGAGGTCGAAACTCAGGCGCTGCCCGCGGTAACCGAGGCCGGCCGAGTAGAAATGGCGGTCGCTGTCGGGCACGGCGGGCGTGTAGGTGGCGTCGGGCGTGGAGTTGGCGGTGAAGCAGTAGCCGGCGCTGACGTTCCAGCCGTTGGCGAAGAAGCGCGTGGCGCCGAACTCGTAGAAGAAGCCGGATTCCCAGTCGAAGGGGAGAGGCTGGTTGCCCGAGGCCTTCTGCACGGTGACGGTGTTGAAGCGATCCCAACCGGTCCAGTCGACGTTGACCTCGAGGTTCCACTCCGGGGTGGGGCGGTAGGACCAGCCGGCGATGACGACGGCAGGGAACTCGAAGCGCGCGCTCGCGGGCTCGCTGGCGACGAGGGGCACGGTGGAGGAAGTGCCCTTGATTTTCACCGAGGTGCGGTGCGAATAACTGAGACCGAATTGATGGCGATCGGAGGCTTTCCAGAGCACGCCGAGGTTGGCGCCGATAGTGTCGCCATCGCCTTCAAAGCGGAAGAGGTCGTTGGGCGCGAAGACACCGAGGCGGCGGTTGAGGTCGGTCTCGATACGGTTGTAGGTGACGCTGACGCCGAGCGAGAGGGCGGGCGTGACCTGCCAGGCGCCGGTGAAATTGTAGGTGAGGTAGGTTTGCTCGTTCTTGAGCGCGAAGGTGCGGAGGACCGAGGCGTCGGACCATTCGGTCTCGAGGCCGAAGGGCGCGTAAACGGCGAAGCCGACGGCCCAGGGCGCATCGCTGGGGTTCCACGTGGCGTAGAGCGAGGGCACGCTGACGTAGCTGTCGTCCATCGACGCGGTGCCGGCGGCGCCGGTGTAATCCGACGAGAGCGAGAGGTGGTAGAGGTTGCCCGAGAGCTGGAGGCCGGGGAGCTGGGTGATGCCGGCGGGGTTGTAATAGAGGGCGCTGGGGTTGTCGGCGGTGGCGACGAAGGCATTGCCGCGCGCGGTGGCGAAGGCGTCCTTGAAACCGACGCGGGAGCCAGAGGCGAGTGCCGCGGGCGAATGAAGCAAGGCGAGAGCCCCACCGAGCAGGGCGCAGGCTCTGAGGGCGGGGTGGAAGAGGTGGACCGGGTTCATGCTTAGCGTGGGAGGGGCAGCCGGATGGTGAGATCCGGGTCGGTCGGCTGGACGCGCGGGTGCACGTCGAGCTTTCCGTGATGGGCTTCGATGACGCGCCGGGCGATCGTGAGACCGAGGCCCACGCCCGTGTTGCGCGTCGTGAAGAAGGGTTCCGTGGCGCGGGGGGCGGCCTCCGGCGTAAAGCCGCGGCCGCTGTCGCTGACCTGAATGACAAGCTCGGCGCGGCCGTCGTGGGTCGGCTCGGCGTTCAGCGCGACCGCGAGCCGGCGGGCGCCGTCGCCACCGGATTGGAGGCCGTTGAGAAAGATCTCGCGGAAGGCGTGGGCGAGGCTGGCGCGGTTGCAGCGCAGAACGACGGGAGGGAGCTCGCTGCGGATGTCGAGGTGCGCCGTGCCGCCGGCGTAGGCACGGGATTGCTCGAAGCTCGTGCGGAGGAGATCGTCGAGCGGGACGAGTTCTTCTGGCGGCTGGTCGGAGCGCGCGAGCAGGAGCATCTGGTCGGTGAAGCGCTGGATGCGTTGCGTCTCGCGGTCGAGCGATTGCTTGAGGGAGTCGCGAAATTCGGGCTGCTCGATCTCGCTGGCGAAGAGTTGCGCGTGGGTCGTCAGCGGCACGAGGGAGTTGCGGATCTCGTGGGCGAAGCGGCGCGCGATGAGGCTGATGAGCTTGAGGTTCGAGGATTCGATCTCGGCGCGCTGGGCGGCGTGGATCTGGGTGAAGTCCTCGAGGAGGAGCAGGGCGGTCTGCGGGAGTTTGCCGCCCTGCGGGCGGAGGGGCACGAAGCTGACGCGGTAAACGCGTCCGCCGTCCGCGGCGGTGTGGTGGAAAAACGGGGCGAGGTCCGCGCCGCGCTCGATCACTTCGTGGAGGCGGGTGGCGATCTCGGGCGGCAGGTCGTGCACGTCGAGGTGGTCGGCCCCGGCGCCGCGGAGGAAGGTGATGATGGCGCGGTTGGCGTAGACGATCTGCTGCTGGGGCGTGGCCACGAGCGCGCCAACGGTGAGGCCGTTGAGCACGCTGCCAAAGAGGCGGTGGCTGCTGACGAGCTGGTGGTGGAGCCAGCTGTTCTTCACCGCGAGGCCGAGCTCCTCGAGCAAGTGGTAAACGAGGAGGAGTTCTTCGTCGCTGAATTCGCCGCCGGTGATGCGGCCGCCGAGCACGGCGACGCCGAGCGTGCGTTCACGGTCGTTGACGGGGATGGCGACCTGGCCTCCGAGCACCTCGAACTCGCGGAGAATCTTCGGGTCGAGCGGCTGAGGGTGCGCGCCGTGCGCGGCACGGAGGATCTGTGGGTAAACGGTGAGCTGGCGGCCCAGCCCGCTCTTGCGCGTGAGCGCGAAGCACTCGACCAAGTCCGCCGGCACGCCCACGGCGGCGGCGCAGGGCAGCGAGGCGGCGGGCAGGCGGACGCCGCCGGGCAGCGAATCGGAGGAGGGACTCTCCAGGAAGATGGCGATGCGGGAGAGTCCGACGACCTCGCGCAGCTTGAGCAGGAAGTGCTGGGTGAGCTGGCGGTAATCCAGCGAGTAGCCGAGCACCTGCGAGAAATCGCGCAGCACGCCCAGCGCGGAGGAGAGCGCGGCGGCCTTGGAGTTGAGCGGGTTCGCTCCGGGCGGCGGCGGCAGGTGGCCGGGGGTGGCGTGTGCGGCGCGTTGCGTGAGACGGACGAGTTGCGCGGCGAGGGCAGCGGCCTCGATCGGCGGAAAGATCACGCCATCGGCCCCGGCGCCGACCAAACCGGCTTGGGCGGCGGCCGGAGTGCCGGCCGGCGCGAGCACGACCAGCGCGAGTCCCGGAGCGGAGGCGCGGGCTTCGACGAGCTCGGCGGTCAATTCCTCGCCGAGTTCCGCGGGCACGAAAAGGCAGGTCTCAAAGGCCCCGGCAGCCAGGGCGCCGCGCGCTTCGGCGAGCTTGGCGCGGACATGAATCTGGAAGTCCCCGGCGGACGATAGAGCAGCACTCAGCGGTTGGGCTTGAGCAGAATCGTCGGATATGAGGAGGAGCCGAGTCACTTCGGTCGTTGGGCGCCAACATCATTGGCCTGCGCCACTTGAAGCAAGAGAGAAGTCCAGTGAACAACCCCGGAAATGTCCCTAGAAGCGGGACTTGCTCATTGCATTCACTCCGCAAACCCCCATCAATCCGAATTGGCGGGCCGATCACCATGAGAGCCGATTCCTCCCCGGTGCAGGCGGGGCATATTCTGACCGATTTTGTGCGATTTCCCAATCGCGCAGGGCTGCACATCGCCGCCTGCGTGGATTATTTCGGCCCTAGTCTCGATCCGCAGCGTCCTTGGGCGGTGGTGGCGCCGAAATTCGGCGAGACGAAGAAAAACGCGCTGCAACTCGCCTACTATCTCGCGGCGAATGGCATGAACGTGCTGCGCTTCGACCACACCAACCACGTGGGCGAGAGCGCGGGCGACCAGACCTTCTTCACCCTGTCGAGCGGGGCCGGCGACCTCATTTCGTGCGGCGACTACCTCGAGCAGACGCACGGTGCCCAGCGCTACACGCTCGTGGCCAACAGCCTCTCCGCGCGCACCGCGATCCGCGCCGCCGCCGGCGACCCGCGCATCCGGCACCTCGTGTGCCTCGTGGGCGTGGTGAATCTCCGGCACACCCTGCATCAGGTTTACCGCGACGATCTCGTCGGCGGCCACATTGCCGGCAAGCGCTGGGGCATCGGCGACATGCTCGGCGTGGAGATGGATTACGACGGTTTCCTGCGCTCCGCGGTGGAGGACGAGATGCACGACCTCGGCACGACGCAGGCGGACCTCGCGAAGAGTGAGGCGTTCGTGTCGTTTTTCTCCGGCGAGCGCGACACCTGGGTGTCGCTGGCGGACGTCGATGCGGTGCTGCGCGGCCGACCGAACGCGCGCCTGACGCCGATCCCGGGCGCGATGCACGAGCTGCGCGAGAACGCGGCCGTGGCCGAGAAGGCTTTCCGCGACATCGTTGCCACCTGCATCGCGCAGGTGCGCGGTCTGCCGGCGGAGGCGGTCGAGCTCAAGCTGCCGGACAAACGCGAACTCATGCGCCAAAACCGCACCGAGCGCGAGCGGTTGCGTCTCACGGTGAGGAATCCGCAGGACGAACGCGATTTCTGGGCGAAGTATCTCGAGAAATACCGCCTCATGCAGAGCGTCGACGACTACCAGAGCTACCTCAGCCTGGTGGGCCGCCTGCTTGGCGAGATCCGACCGCGCGACACGTTGCTCGACGCCGGTTGCGGCAACGGGCTCTTCGGCATGTGGGTGCTGCGCACGCTGCTCGAACGCGCGCAGCAGGCGGAGTCGCCTCCGGTCTATGTCGGGCTCGATCTCACGCTTGAGGGCCTGCGCGATGCGCTCGACCTGCACAGCGGCTACTCGCTGAAACACCGGCGCGGGCCCGAAGCGCGCGCGGGGGAGTTCATCGGGTTGCTTTACGGGCAGACCGATCTCGACACTTGGGGCATGCCAGCCTCGGAGGTGCCCGAGTTGCTGGTGTTTGCCGACAACACCTTCGACAAAATCTGCTGCAGCCTCGTGCTGTCCTATCTGAACCGGCCGGAAGTCGTGCTGGCCGAGCTTTACCGGGTGATGCGGCCGGGCGGGCGCATCGTGGTGTCGAGCATGAAGCCGTTCTGCGACATGTCGGAGATCTACCGCGACTTCATGGACCAGCGCATCAGCGAGTCCGAACTGGAGTCCGGACGCGATCTGTTGCGCGCGGCGGGCAAGATCCGGCTGAAGGAGGAGCAGGGATTCTATGTTTTCTTCTCTGGCGAAGAGTTGAGCGCGCTGCTGACCGGAGCGGGCTTCCGGCATTGCGCGACCCATCTGTCCTTCGGTGGACAGGCGACGGTGGCGGTGGCTGAGAAATGATCTTCTACTGCGTCCTCACCTCCGCGATCAACACGCTCGCCAGCGTCGTGTTGGCGCTGATGGTCTATTGGAAGAAGCGCCACGGTCCGGCGAACGCGGCCTTCTCCTGGTTCGCGCTCACGGGCGCGCTGTGGTCGGCGCAATATTTCCTCTGGCAGACGGCGCCGGATGCAGACGGGGCGCTTTTCTACAGCCGGATGCTCACGGCGGCGGCGATCCTCATCCCGGTGGCGTATTATCATTTCGTGCTGCGGCTGCTCGGCAGCAGCCGGCCACGGCCGATTTTGTTCGGCTACGGCATGGCCCTCGTGCTGGCGATCCTCTCGCTGACGACCGATTTGCTGGTCATCGGCGTCGAGCAGAAGGGCGTCTTCCCGCACTGGCCGGTGCCGGGGGCGTTGTATCCGGTGTATCTGCTGGTGTTCTTCGCCTACACCTCCACGCCGCTCGTGCTGCTCGTGCTGGGTTACCGGCGGGCGCAGGGGTTGGTGCGCAACCAGCTGCGCTTCGTGATCCTCGGCACGGCGGTCGGCTTCATGGGCGGCGCCACGAATTTCTTCCTCTGGTATGACGTGCCGATCCCGCCGATCGGCAACGGCTTCGTGGCCTTCTACGTCGTGGGCGTCGGCTACGCGATCCTGCGGTTCCGGTTGATGGAGTTCAACCTGCTGACAGCACGCCTCTCGGCCTACACGGCCATCATCCTCGTGCTGGCGGCGCTGTTGCCCACCATCATGCGCGGGCTGGCGCACCTCAACGTCCCGACCGTGCCGCCGATCGGCTTCTGGCCGCTGTTCTTCACCAGCGTGTTCGTGACGGTTTTGCTCTTCGGCCTCATCCCCGAGCTGCGCCGGCGCATCGATGCCTTGCTGGAGCAGCGCGTGCTCGGCGACCAGCTGGCGAATCGCGCGCTGCTGCGCTCGCTCGCGGCGAAGATCAGCTCGTCGCAGGACGAGGCGGCGATGTTCCGCGAGGTCGCGGCGAACGTGGCCGAGGCGCTGCACGTGGCGCAGGTCGCGCTCTACACGCGCACGGAATACGAAACGGATTTCACCCGCCGGGCTTCGGTGGGCAACGACCGCGGGCCGGCCACGCTACCCGAGGTCTCGGTGCTCATGCAGACGCTGAAGTCGGCCGGGCGCGGCCTGCTGCTCGACGAGTTGGTGCACATGCAGGTGGGCGAGCGCCGGGCCTATTTCGCCGATCTTCGCCGGCGGCATGGACTCGAGCTGCTGGTGCCGGTGATCGGCGACAACTTCTTCTACGGCTGCATCGCGCTCGGGCCGCGGTCCGGCAACTCGCTGTTCACCGACATCGACGTCTCACTGCTGGAGGCCGTCGGCCTGCAGATCGGGCTGAACCTCCGCGCCCGCCAGCTCGAACGCCACTCCAGCCAGACGGAAAAGCTCATCGCCCTCGGCACGCTGGCGGCCGGCCTCGCGCACGAGTTGCGCAATCCACTGACCTCGATCCAAACCTTCTCCGCGCTGCTGCGCGAGAATCGCCCCGACGTGGAGTCGCTGCAGGAATTCAGCGGCGTCGTGCAGCGCGACGTGAACCGCATCGCCAGCATCGTGGACAACGTGGCGGCCTTCGCCGAGAGCAACAAGGTGGAGATGACGGCGGTGAATGTCGCCGACGTGCTGCGCACCGTCGTGGAGATCGTGCGTCCCGAAATCCAACGCACGGGCGCGGTCGTGGAGCTGCCCGCGGCGCGCGGTCTGCTCGTGCGCGGCAACCACAGCCAGTTGCTGCAGGTGTTTCTCAATCTGGTGCAGAATGCGTTGCAGGCGCTCGACGGTCGGTCCGAGCCGCGCCTGCGCCTCGGGCTCGAAGCGCGCGAGACGGCCGGTGCGCCGGCGCTCGTTTGCGTGAGCGTGAGCGACAACGGTCCGGGCATCGATCCCGCGCTCCTGCCGCGCATCTTCGAGCCGTTCACGACCACCAAGTCGACCGGCGACCGCCGCGGCAAACACGGCATGGGCCTCGGGCTCGCCATCGTGAAACGCATCGTGCAACACCACCAAGGCGAGATCCACGTGACCAGCCAGCCCGGACGCGGCACCACGTTCCGCGTCTTCTTCCCACATTCCTGATGAGCATCGCCCCTCCCGTCCTCCTCGATGGCCCCGCCGCCCTGCGGGCGCTGGCGCGGGCTTTCGCCCAGTTCGATCAGTTCGACCGGTTTGTCGGCGGCCTGCAGGCCGCGCTCGAACGCGCCCCGGCCTTCGAGCAGGTGCGCATCCGGCTCAACCGCGACCTGGCCGAGGGAACGGAGCGTTTCCGCGCCGCGGGGCTCGCGGTGCCGTTGCTGGGCGACACGCCGCTCGGCGCGTTGCAGGTCGGCTCGAACGGCGAGCGCCGGCAATTCGGCGCCGAGGACTTGCACCTGCTGGCGGGTCTGGCGGATTTCCTCGGCGCGGTCCTGACGCAGGCGCAGCGCTTGCAGGACGCCGCGCGCAGCCGCGAGCTGTTGCGGCTGCTGCTCAATCAGGCTCCGGTCGGCATCGCCGCCTACGGCTGCGACCGCCGGCCGCTCGTGGCCAACGAGTCCGCGATCCGCTGGCTGGGCGCAGCGGCGCTGCCGTTCGACGAAATCGAGGCGGGGCAGGAGGGCTTCCACCTCCGCGCCGGCGGCAAGCTCATCTACGGTGAGGCACGGCGGGTGAACGATGTCCCGGGCGGCGCCTGGGTCGTGGTGTTGCAGGATCTGACGCCTGAGCAGGGACGTTTGCTCGAGGGCATGGAGCGCGAGGTGTTCCGCGCGCGGGCCGAGGGCGGGCATTGCGCGGTGGCGCTCGTCGAGAGCCTCGACCAGCGCAACGGCGCGCTGCGGCGCCTGCCGGCGGTGCGCGCCTTGTTGCGGCAGGGCGAGCAGGCGGGGCCTTACGATGCGAACCGCGTCGGACTCGTGCTGGCCGACCGCGGGCTGGCCCTGCGCATGCGCCTGCGGAAAATGCGCGAGATCTTCGCCGGATTGCCGGAGCTGCGGCTGGGTTATGCGGAGTTGGAGCGCGACGGACGCGAGCCGGCGCTGCTGCTGCAGGCCGCGCTGCAACGCTGGGGACGCTACGACGAGTTGCTGCGGCCGTGCCTGCTGGTGCAGGAAGGGAACCCCGGCGTCGCGGCCACGCTCGTCATGGTGCTCGGCCGGCAGTTCAAGATCGTGACTTCCGCGAGTGCAGAGCAGACGCGCGAACAGCTGGCGACGGAGCGCTTCGAGGGATTCATCGCGGAACTCGAGCCGCGCAACGGTCCGGGCGGCGCGGAGATGGTCCGTCTCGCGCAATCGCTCCAACCCGGCATCCGCACCTTCCTCACGACGATCCAGCCGGTTGCCGCGGAGGCGCTGGCGGGCACGGATGCGGTGGTGATCGAGAAACCTTTCGACGTGGCCCGGCTCACGGCGCTCGTGCAGGCTCGGCTGGCCGAGTGAGGGCGCGTTCCCGCGGTCACGCGCGGGCCCGACTCAGCGCCGCATGCCGCGCGAGAAAATTTCGCTGATGATGTCCTCCAGCGGGACGTCTTGGATCGTGATGTCGTCGACCGGTCCCTGCGTGAGGATCTGCTGACAGACCGCGGTGACGTGCTCGCTGGGCACGTGGAGGAGAAGCTCGCCGTCTTCGCAGGTCTTGGCCTCGCCGTGGAGCGGTTTCCAGTCGGCCGGGAAGGCGGCCGGCTCGCCGCCGAGGCCGGGACGCGGCTTGAACTTGATGATGCGCTGGCGCGCGCCCGCGCCGGAGATGCGGTCGAGCTCGCCGTCGTAGATCTTCTTGCCGTGATCGATGACGATCACGCGCTCGCAGAGCTGCGAGATGTCGGCCATGTAGTGGCTGGTCAGGAGGATCGTCGTCTTGTAGCGGCGGTTGTAGTCGCGGAGGAACTCGCGGACGTTTTTCTGGGAGACGACATCGAGGCCGATGGTGGGCTCGTCGAGGAAGAGGACACGCGGACGGTGGAGCAGGGCGGCGATGAGCTCCATCTTCATGCGCTCGCCGAGCGAGAGCTCGCGCACCTGCACGTTGAGTTTGTGCGAGACGCCGAGCAGCGTGACGAGCTCGTCGAGCGAGGCCTGCCACTGGGTCTTGTCGAGGGCGTAGATGGCGCGCAGGAGGTGGAAGGACTCGAGGGCGGGCAGGTCCCACCAGAGCTGATTCTTCTGGCCGAGCACGAGGGCGAAGATGCGGCGGTAGGCGTTCTCGCGCTTCGACGGGTCGAAACCCGCCACGCGTGCGGTGCCGCTGGTCGGGTAGATCAGGCCCGAGAGCATCTTCAGCGTGGTGGTCTTGCCCGCGCCGTTGGGGCCGAGGAAGCCGACGAATTCGCCTTCCTTGATGGTGAAGCTGACGCCGTCGGCCGCACGCGTCTCCTCGAAGTCACGTTTGAACAACCCCGTGACGCCGCCCCAGAAACCGGGCTTCTTCTTGTAGGTGCGGAATACGCGGGTGAGGTTCTCGACTTCGATCATGAGGGAAAGACGGGACTTAGAATCCAGCCAGGCTGCGAACGCAACCGCGCAGGTGTGCGCAGGCGCTAGGTGGAATGGGTCAGCTCTCCGTAGGCAGCGAGCTCGCTCGCGCCCACCCGATGGCTTTCGGCAGACATAAATCACCGCGCCCTTTCCGCGTTGCGCGAGTGCTTAGCAACCGGGCCGCGGATCGCGCGGCCCGTCCCGGCGTCAGTGCCCGAGCTTGCGGTAATCGAGCACGGCGTGGCTGATCTCGCCCTGCTCGAGGCATTTCACGTCGGTCAGCGGTTCCGGCGGGGAGACGTCGACGATGTTGCCCCAGATCAGGCGGTGCGAGCCGTCGTCGGCCGCCGGGCTGAAGAGTCCGGGCACGTGCACCTGCGCGGGGACGGTGCGGCGGATGGGCGTGTCGGCGCGGCAGGGGTAGGGGAAGTTGACGTTGTGCACCGTGAAGGTGTTGCGCGGCATCGTCGGGAAGGTCTCGCCGACGAACCGGGCCGCGCGGGCGGCGGAGGCTTGGAGCGTGGCGAGGAGTTCGCCGTCGGGGGCGCCGCCCTTGTCCTTCAGGTTGGAATAGACCTCCTCGGTCACATCCTGCGAGAACGCCGCGGCGGGCAGGCCGTGCAGCGCGCCTTCCCAGGCGCCGGCGACGGTGCCACTGGCGAGGACGAAGCCGAGCGAGCAGTTGAAGCCGATGTTGATGCCGCTGACCACGCCGTCGAGTTGCACGCTCGGGCTGAGCAGGTGGGCGAGGGCGATGTTGACGCAATCCGACGGCGTGCCGTCGAGCATCCACGTGGGGCAGCCGAAGCCGCGGTCCACCGCGGCGGCTTTCACCGGGCGGGAGCGCGTCTTGGAGGCGCCGGTCCAGCTTTGCTCGGAGGCGGGCACGGCCAGGTAGAGTTCGTGGCCGGCGGCGCGGAGAGCGTGGACGAGTTCGTGGAAGAAGACCGAGTGGATGCCGTCGTCGTTCGTGACGAGGAGTTTCATGATGTGTGTCGGGCCACCAAACACCGGGAAAATCGAAAAAGGAAGAGTGAACTGTGCCAGCGAGGCGTTCGGCCCGCGCCTGCAGCCCGTTGGTTGCACAGCGTTTAGGACAATCCGTCGGCAAAGCGTGCGCACAAACGCACAAGAAGCGATGAGGCCCGGGGGCTTGCGCGACTTATCCTCAAGTCATGGTCAATCGTATCAATTTCTCGATGGGTGCGGCAGTGACCGCGGGAGGAGCGGCACGGTGAAACCCGTCATTTTCAACAACACCGTCCTGCGCGACGGTCACCAATCCCTCGCGGCCACCCGGATGACGACGGCGCAAATGCTGCCCGCGGCACCGATCCTCGACGAAATGGGCTTTGGCGGCCTCGAAACCTGGGGCGGCGCGACGATCGACTCGTGCCTCCGTTTCCTGGGAGAAAACCCGTTCGACCGCCTCCGCGCGCTGAAGAAAGCCGCGCCGAAGACCCCGCAGATCATGCTGCTGCGCGGCCAGAACATCGTGCAATACACGTCGTTCCCGGACGACGTCGTCGAGGCCTTCGTCCGCGCCGACGCGGCGGCCGGCCAGGACATCTTCCGCATCTTCGACGCGCTGAACGACACCCGCAACCTCATCACCGCCATCAAGACGGTGAAGGCCTGCAAGAAGCACGCGCGCGGCGAGATTTGCTACACCACGAGCCCCGTGCACACCGTCGCGGCCTTCGTGAAGATGGGCATCGAGCTCCGCGAGATGGGCTGCGACAGCATCGGCATCAAGGACATGTCCGGCGTCATCGCCCCGCGGGTCGCCTATGAACTCGTGACGCAGTTGCGCCAGAAGGTCGGCCTCCCGATCACGCTGCACACCCACGACACCGCCGGCCTAGGCGCCGCCGCCTACCTCGCCGCCATCGATGCGGGCGTCGATGCGGTCGAGACCTCCATCGTCCCCTTCGCCAACGGCACCTCGCAACCCGACACGCTGCGCATGGTCGCGCTGCTCGAAGGTCACTCGCGCCAGCCGAAGTTCGACCCGAAGAAGCTCCAGGAAATGCGCGAGTATTTCACCGGCGTCTACAAGGAGCTCTCGAAGTTCACCTCGCCCGACAACGAGCGCGTCGACTCCGACACCCTCGTCTATCAGGTCCCCGGCGGCATGCTCTCGAACTTCCGCAACCAGCTCAAGGAGCAGGGCATGGCGGATAAGTTCGCCCAAGTGATGCTCGAGATCCCCGTCGTCCGCGAGGCGCTCGGCTGGATCCCGCTCGTCACGCCGACCTCCCAGATCGTCGGCACGCAGGCCATGCTCAACGTCAAGTTCGGCCGCTGGAAGACGATCGCGCCCGCTGCTGCCGACATCGCGCTGAACAAATACGGCCGCCCGCCGGGCAAGGTTTCCGCCGAGCTGCTCAAGCTCATCGCCGACCGCACCGGCCACAAGCCGGTCGAGGGCCGTCCGGCCGACCTGCTCGCCCCGCGCATGGACAAGCTCCGCGCCGAACTCGCCGAGAAGAACCTCCCGACGAACGACGAGGCCTGCGTCCTGCACGCGATGTTCCCGCAGGAGTTCGCCAAGCTCCACGCGCCGAAGCCCGCCACGGCTGTCGCGCCCGCGGCCGCTCCGGCTGCCGCCGCCCCTTCAGTTGCCAGCCCCAAGCCCCAAAATAACGCGAACCGTCCGTCCCGTCGCTACTCCATCGTCATCGATGGCCAGCGTCACGAGGCGATGGTTGAGGACACGGTCTGAAAACCCATGAACAGCACCTTGGATAAACGCCTGTTTGCCGAGTTCACCCCGGCAGACGACGGAGCTTGGCGCGCCGCGGCCGAAGAGTCGCTCGATGGCGCCCCGTTTGAGAAGAAACTGATCACCAAGACGCCCGAAGGCATCGATCTGCAGCCGCTTTACTCGCGGACCTCGACGCCTCCGCCTGCCTGGCAGGCTCGCCCGCCGGGCTTCGCGCCCTTCGTGCGCGGCAGCGCGCCCCTCGGCGCGCGCGAGCAGCCTTGGCTGATCTGCCAGCAACCCGCCGGCGCCTCCTTCGCGGAGTGCAACCGCACGTTGCTCGAAGATCTCCAACGCGGCCAGAACGCCGTCCTCCTCCGGCTCGATCCGGCCACCCGCCTCGGCGTCGCGCCGGTCGCGGCCGGCACGGGTCTGCCGATCGGCTCCCTCGCGGACCTGCGCCAGGTGCTCGCCGATGTCGACTTGGCCGCCGTCCCCGTGATGGTGCCGGCCGGCCTCGCCGCTCTGCCCATCACCGCGATGTTCGCCGCGCTGCTGCGCGAGCGCGGGCTCGAACCCGCGGCGCTGCACGGCGCCGTGCTCGCCGATCCGTTGAGCGAGTGGGCCCGCCAAGGCCGCCTGCCCGACGGCATCGACGCGGGCGTCGCCCAGATGGCCGCGCTCGTCAACTGGACCAAATCCGCCGGCTCGCCGCTGCGCGTGATCGGCATCGACGCCAGCCTCTGGGGCGATTGCGGCGCCACCGCCGTGCAGGAACTGGCCTTCGGTCTCGCGACCGGCGTCGATTACCTGCGCCGCCTGGGCGCCCACGGTGTCACGGTCGACGACGCGGCTTCGCGCTGCGTCTTCAGCTGGTCGCTCGGTTCGCACTTCTTCATCGAGATCGCCAAGCTCCGCGCCGCGCGCCTGCTCTGGTCGCGCGCCGTAGCCGCCGCCGGCGGTGGCGAGGAAGCCCAGCGCCTCTTCAGCCACGGTCGTTGCACGATCTGGAACAAGACGCTGCTCGACCCGCACAACAACCTCCTGCGCGACACGACCGAGGCCTTCGCCGGCGTCGTGGGCGGCTGCCAGAGCCTCGAGCTGGCGCTGTTCGACGTCGCGCGCGGCGCTCCGACCGAGCTCTCCCGCCGTCTCGCCCGCAACCTGCACATCATCCTCGCCGAGGAGTGCCAGCTCGGTCGCGTCGTCGATCCGGCCGGCGGTTCCTACTACGTCGAGACCATCACGCGGCAACTCGCGGAGAAGGCCTGGGCGCTGTTCCAGGACATCGAGTCGCGCGGCGGCATGGCTCGCGCCATCGCCGGCGGTTATCCGCAGTCGCTCGTCGAGAAGACCGCCGCCGAACGCATCGCGGCCGTCGAGTCGCGCCGCGACGGCATCATCGGCACGAACCTCCACCCGAACCTGCGTGAGACGCTGCCCGGTCCGGCCGAAGTCGGCCTGATCTCGCCGACGCGCCGTTCCGGTCCCGCTCCGGCCGCGCAACTGGCCAAGCTCGAAGGTGTCGCGCCCGCCCGAGCCGCCGCCCTCGTTCCCGCGCTCGGCGACGCTTTCGCCCACGGCGCCACGATCGACGAGGTCATGGCCCGCTTGCGCGTCAACGGCGATTGCCCGACCGCCCGTGTCGCCGCGCCGCGCCGCCGTGCCGAGCCCTTCGAGGCCCTGCGTCGTCGCGCCGAGAGTCATCTCGCCAAGACCGGTTCCCGTCCGAAGGTCTTCCTCGCCACGATGGGCCCGCGCAAGCAACACGCCGCGCGCGCCGAGTTCTCCACAGGCTTCTTCGCCGCAGGCGGATTCGAAGTCGTGCCGAACAAGGGCTTCGAAACGCCCGAGGCCGCCGCCACCGCCGCGCTCGCCAGCGGAGCGCCGGTCGTCGTGCTCTGCTCGACCGACGACACCTACCCGGCCCTCGTGCCGCCGCTCGCCGGCGCGCTCAAGGCCGCCGGGGCGAAAGCGCCGTTCGTCGTCCTCGCGGGCCTGCCCGCCACGCCGGAGCTGCAACAGCAGTTCAAATCCGCCGGCGTCGACGAGTTCATCCACCTCCGCGCCAACTGCGCGAAGCTGCTCGCCGACATCCAGAACCGTCTCGGCCTGCCGAACCTGTAACCCGCCATGAAATTTCCCGATTTCACCTCAGTTCCCTTCGAGAGCGGCCCGACCGCCCCCGTGACTCCGGAGGCGTGGGCGCAGGCTGCGCGCGCGACTGCCGGCGGTCCCGACGCGCTCGGTGACTGGCAGACGATGGAGCAGATTCCGGTCAAGCCCGTCTACACGCCTGACGACCTCAAGAACGTCGAGCACCTCGGCTTCACCGCGGGCCTGCCGCCGTTCCTGCGCGGTCCCTACGCGACGATGTATGTGCAGAAGCCCTGGACGATCCGCCAATACGCGGGCTTCTCCACGGCGACCGAGTCGAATGCGTTCTACAAGCGCAACCTCGCCGCCGGCCAGATGGGCCTCTCCGTGGCGTTCGACCTCGCGACCCACCGCGGCTACGACAGCGATCACCCGCGCGTCGTCGGCGACGTCGGCAAGGCCGGCGTGGCGGTCGATAGCGTGCTCGACATGCAGGTGTTGTTCGGCGGCATCCCGCTCGACCGCATCTCCGTCTCGATGACGATGAACGGCGCCGTTCTTCCGGTGCTCGCGTTCTACATCGCCGCCGCGCAGGAGCAGGGCGTGAAGCCCGAGCAGCTTTCCGGCACGATTCAGAATGATATCCTGAAGGAATACATGGTGCGGAACACCTACATCTATCCGCCCTCTCCTTCGATGCGCATCATCGCGGACATCTTCTCGTTCACCTCGCAGAAGATGCCGAAGTTCAACTCCATCTCGATCTCCGGCTACCACATGCAGGAAGCCGGCGCGACGGCCGACCTCGAACTCGCTTACACGCTCGCCGACGGCCTCGAATATCTCCGCACCGGCGTGAAGGCCGGCATGGACATCGATGCGTTCGCGCCGCGCCTCTCGTTCTTCTGGGCGCAGGGCAAGAACCTGTTCATGGAAGTCGCGAAGATGCGCGCCGGCCGCCTGCTCTGGGCGAAGATCGTCAAGCAGTTCAACCCGAAGAACCCGAAGTCGATGGCGCTCCGCACGCACTCGCAGACCTCGGGCTGGTCGCTGACCGAGCAGGATCCGTTCAACAACGTCGCACGCACGTGCGTCGAGGCGATGGCGGCCGTCATGGGCCACACCCAATCGCTGCACACCAACTCGCTCGACGAAGCCATCGCGCTGCCGACGGATTTCTCCGCCCGCATCGCGCGCAATACGCAGCTCGTGCTTCAGGCCGAGTCCGGCGTGTGCAACGTCGTCGATCCCTGGGGCGGCAGCTACTACGTCGAACGCCTCACGCACGAACTCGTGCAAAAGGCGTGGGCCCATATCGAGGAGGTCGAGAAACTCGGCGGCATGGCCAAGGCCATCGAAACCGGTTTGCCGAAACTCCGCATCGAGGAAGCCGCCGCGCGCCGCCAGGCGATGATTGATTCCGGTGCGGAAACCATCGTCGGCGTGAACAAATACCGCCTCGAGAAGGAGGCGCCGATGGACATCCTCGAGGTCGACAACACCGCCGTCCGCGAGGCCCAGATCAAGCAGCTCCAACACCTCAAGGCCACGCGCGACAACGCCGCGGTCCAACGCTGCCTTGCCGCGCTCACCGAGGCCGCGAAGAGTGGCACCGGCAACCTGCTCGAGCTCTCCGTCGAGGCCGCCAAGGCCCGCGCCACGCTCGGCGAAATCTCCGACGCGCTCGAAGTCGTCTATGGCCGCTATCAAGCGCAGATTCGCTCGATCTCAGGCGTTTACCAGAAGACCTTCAGCCAGCAGGGCGACGTCCAGAAGGTCCGCTCGATGGCCGATGCCTTTGCCGAACGCGAAGGCCGCCGCCCGCGCATCCTGATCGCAAAACTGGGTCAGGACGGACACGACCGCGGAGCGAAGGTCGTTGCCACCGCGATGGCTGACATGGGCTTCGACGTGGACATCGGGCCGCTCTTCCAGACGCCCGAGGAGGCCGCGCGCGACGCCGTGGAGAACGACGTGCACATCGTCGCGATGAGCTCGCTCGCCGCCGGTCACAAGACGCTGCTCCCGCAGCTCGTGGCCGCGCTGAAATCGCACGGTCGCGACGACATCCTCGTCGTCGCCGGTGGTGTGATTCCGGCGCAGGACTACGATTACCTGTATCAACGCGGTGCCGCCGCCATCTTCGGGCCCGGCACTCCCATCCCGCGCTCCGCCGGCATCCTGCTCGAAAAGCTGGGGGCCGCGAGCGTCGCTTGAGGGCGCGCCCTGCGCCCCGCCCGAGGTGCTGAGATGACGTCGCCGTCCTCACGCCCCGATTGGGTCCCGCCCGAAGCCGGAGCGGAGTTCGCCACGCGTGTCGTGGCGGGCACGCCGGCCCGGGCGGTCCCCGGCGCGCAGAAAAAGCGTCGCGCGCCGGATGACGTGCCGGCGCTGGCCGCCGCGATCCGCACGGGCGACCGCGGCGCACTGGCGCGCGGCATCACGCTCATCGAGAGCCGTGCCGCGACTCATCGCGCCGCCGCGGACGAACTGCTCCGCGCGCTCTCGCCGCACAGCGGCGGTGCCGTGCGCGTCGGCATCACCGGTCCGCCGGGCGCGGGCAAGAGCACGTTCATCGACGCGTTCGGCACGCTGCTTTGCACGGCCGGGAAAAAGGTCGCGGTGCTCTCGGTCGACCCGAGCAGCCCGATCACGCACGGCAGCATCTTGGGCGACAAGGCGCGCATGGAGAAACTCTCGCGCCAGCCCAACGCCTTCATCCGGCCTTCGCCCAGCGGCTGCGAACTCGGCGGCGTGGCGCGCCGCACGCGCGAGACGATCGTGCTCTGCGAGGCGGCGGGCTTCGACGTCGTGCTCGTCGAGACGGTCGGTGTCGGCCAGAGCGAGGTGCTCGTGCGGGGCATGGTGGACTGTTTCCTCGTGCTGTTGCTTGCCGGGGCGGGCGACGAATTGCAGGGCATCAAGAAGGGCATCATCGAACTCGCCGACGTGCTCGCGGTGAACAAGGCCGACGGCGACAACCGCACGCGCGCGGAGGCCGCGCAGCGCGAGTTCGCGCGCGCCCTGCATTATCTCGCCGCGCCCGAGGGTGCCTGGCAGCCGCCGGTGCTGGCGTGCTCCGCTTACACCAACGAAGGCGTGCCCGAGGTCTGGGCCGCGGTGGAGCGTTTCGTTGCTTACGCGCGCGGGCAGGGGAGCTTCGAACTGCGCCGCCGCGAGCAGGCGCTCGCGTGGCTCGAAGCGCTCGTTGACGAAGGCCTGCGCGAGGCCTTCGCAGCGCAACCCGCGGCCGCCCGCCTGCGCCGCGAGCTCGCCCAGCAAGTCGCGAGCGGGCAACTGCCCGCGCCCACCGCCGCCCGTCAGCTGCTCGCCGCAGCTGGCATGACACAGCCGCCGACCTGAAAGCGCACGCACACGGCAAGAAACGCGCAGCCCCTTCCTTACACCCGACCTAGAATCAATCCGTCCGAAACCTTTTTGCCATGATCACAGCCATCGACCACCTCGGCATCGCCGTCAAATCGCTCGACGAAGCGGTGCCGCTCTATGAAAACGCGTTGGGACTCAAGTGCCTCGGCCGCGAGGAAGTCGCTTCGCAAAAAGTGCGCACGGCGTTCTTCGACGCCGGCGGCGTGCATCTGGAGCTGTTGGAGCCGACTTCGCCGGAAAGCCCGATCGCGAAGTTTCTCACCGACCGTGGCGAGGGCATCCACCACATCGCGTTCCGCTCGGACAACATCGAGGGCCAGCTCAAGCAGGCCGCCGATGCCGGCGTGCGCCTGATCCACGAGAAGCCGTTCGATGGCGCCGCGGGCAAGCTCGTCGCCTTCCTGCACCCGAAATCAACGCGCGGAGTTCTCACCGAATTCTGCATGCCGAAACCCGGCGCCACCGCTGCTCACTGAGGAACTTTCCATGGCTATCGCACCCGAACATCTCGAAAAACTCGCCAACAAGCGTCGCATTGCCCTCGCTGCCGGCGGCGAAGACAAACTCGCCGCGCGCCGCGCCAAGGGCGTCATGAGCGCTCGCGAGCGTCTCGTCACGCTCTTCGACCCCAACACCTTCATGGAGTGGGGCATGATGGCAGATCACGACTGCCACGGCTTCGGCCTTGAGGACAAGTCGTTTCCCGGCGACGGCGTCGTCACCGGCGTCGGCTACGTCGGCGGCCGCCCGGTCGCGGCGTTCAGCCAGGACTTCACGGTCTGCGGCGGTTCGCTCGGTCGCATTCACTCGAAGAAGATTTGCGACCTCATGGACTACGCCATGAAGGCCGGCATCCCGATCCTCGGCATCAACGACTCGGGCGGCGCGCGCATCCAGGAAGGCGACGACTCGCTCTCCGGCTACGGCCAGGTCTTCTTCCGTAACGTCCAGGCCTCCGGCCTCGTGCCGCAGATCTCGATCATCGCCGGTCCCTGCGCCGGCGGCGCGGCCTACAGCCCGGCGCTCACCGACTTCGTCATCATGACGAAGACCAACGCCCAGATGTTCATCTGCGGCCCCGACGTCATCAAGGCCGCCACGGGCGCCACCGTCACGATGGACGAGGTCGGCTCCGCTGCGGTGCACGCCACGGTGAACGGCAACATCCACTTCGTCGCCGACAGCGATTCCCATGCGCTCGAGCTGGCGCGCAAGCTCCTCTCGTTCCTCCCGACGAACAACGCCGGTGACCCGATGCACCGCGCCGTGCCGACGCTCGACCTTTCGCCGGACCCGGTGCTCAACGACCTCGTCCCGGCCGACCCGAAGGCTCCGCTCGACGTGCTCGGCGTCATCCGCCGCATCGTCGACGGCGCGGATTTCTTCGAGGTGCAGAAGGACTGGGCCAAGAACATCGTCGTCGGCTTCGGCCGCATCCAGGGCATCGTGTGCGGCATCGTCGCCAACCAGCCCGCGGTCAAGGCCGGCACGCTCGACATCGATTCCTCCGACAAGGCCGCGCGGTTCATCCGCACGTGCAACGTCTACTCGATTCCGATCGTCACGCTGGTCGACGTCCCCGGCTTCATGCCCGGCCTCGCTCAGGAGCGCGGCGGCATCATCCGCCACGGCGCGAAGATGCTCTTCGCCTACGCTGCGGCCACTGTGCCGAAGCTCACGCTCATCATGCGCAAGGCCTACGGCGGCGCGTATCTCGCGATGTGCAGCGCCGACATGGGCGCCGACGTCGTATACGCTTGGCCGACCGCCGAGATCGCCGTCATGGGCGCCGAGGGCGCGGTGAAGGTGCTCTTCAAGCGCGAGATCGCCGCCGCGGAGGACCCGAAGAAAAAGGAAGCCGAGCTCTCCGCGGAATACCGCGACAAGTTCGCCTCGCCTTTCGAGGCCGCCCGCAAGGGCTTCATCACCGACGTCATCGAGCCCGCGCAGACCCGCGCCACGCTCGCCATGGCGCTCCGCAACACGCTCACGAAGCGCGAGACCCGTCCGCCGAAGAAGCACGGCAACATCCCGCTCTGAGCTCCTGCAACCACACCCGCTAAAAATCCATTCCGATGTCCGCCATTAAAAAACTTCGTGTCACCGTGGACGGCAAGGCCTTCGAGGTCGCCGTCGAAATCCTGGACGAGCCTGCTCTGGGCGTGGCCGCCGCGCCTGCGGCGGTCGCCAGCGCGCCGGTCGTCTCCGCTCCGATCAGCGCGCCCGTTGCGGCGCCCGCGCCCAAGCCCGCCGCGCCTGCGGCTGGCGGCGGCGCCGTGCCGAGCCCGCTCGCGGGCAAGGTCGTGTCGATCGACGTCAAACCCGGCCAAGCCGTCGCCGAAGGCGCCCAGCTGCTCACGCTCGAGGCGATGAAGATGAACACCTTCGTCTACGCGCCCAAGGCCGGCACCGTTGCCACCGTGCACGTCAATCCCGGCGACGGGGTCGAGGAAGGCGCGGCCCTCGTCACCCTCAGCTGATTCCTCCCATGCCAACCTTGGTTTCATTGCCGGTGGCCGCCGCGCTTGCGGAAAAGCCCTCGGTGCTCGAAACACTCGGCTACCAGCTGAACGGCATGATCGTCGTTTTCCTGGCGCTGGCGAGCATCTGGCTGTTCCTCGAGATCGTCGGCCGGTTCTTCAAACGCAGCGCGGCGGCGCAATCCGCCGCGGCGGTGGCGGCTCCGGCTGCTCCTGTTGCGGCGACTGCGCCGGTTCCGGCGGCTCCGGCACCCAGCCGGGCTCCCGCCGTGCCGGCCGGTCTCGCACCGGAACTGCTCGCGGCCATCACCGTCGCCGTGCACGTGACGCTCGGCGACCGGGCGCGCGTGCAGGCGATTGTGCCTGTGCCGCTCACGCAGGCGTGGGCACACGACGGCCGCCGTCAGATCTTCGCCTCCCACCAACCCCGTTAGTCGTCCTCCCATGCTCCAAGGTCTGTTGGATTTCTTCTCCACGACTGGATTCGCCCTCCTGACGTGGAAAATGCTCGTGATGTGGGCCGTCGCCGGCGTCTTGCTCTGGCTCGCCATCGCCAAGGGATTCGAGCCGCTGTTGCTCGTGCCCATCGCGTTCGGCGCGCTGGTCGCAAACCTGCCGACGCGCGGCGTCATCACGAGCGATTTGAAGCCCAACGGAGTCTATGAGACGGCCACCTTCACGATTGAGGGTCGGCCGGTGGAGGCTCACGCGGCCGCGCCGGCGGAAGCCGGCGTGCCGCCCGTGCAAAAGCTGAAGGTGGAACGTGTCGAAGGCGGGCTCTACGATTTCATCTCGCAGGGCGTGAAGCTCGAGTTGTTCCCGCCGCTGATTTTCCTCGGCGTGGGGGCGCTCACGGACTTCGGCCCGCTCATCGCCATGCCGCGCACGCTGCTGCTCGGCGCGGCGGCGCAGATGGGCCTGTTCGTCACCTTCATGGGGGCCACGCTGCTCGGCTTCACGTCGAAGCAGGCCGCCTCCATCGGCATCATCGGTGGCGCGGACGGCCCAACGGCGATCTTCCTCACCAACAAGCTCGCGCCTGAACTGCTCGGTGCGGTCGCGGTCGCGGCCTACAGTTACATGTCGCTCGTGCCGCTGATCCAACCGCCGATCATGCGCCTGTTCACGACGGACAAGGAGCGCAAGATCCGCATGAAGTCCCTGCGCAAGGTCTCCAAGCTGGAGAAGCTGCTGTTCTCCGTCGCGGTGATGGTCATCTGCATCCTGCTCGTGCCGGACGCCTCCGCGTTGATCGCGATGCTGATGTTGGGCAATTTCCTCCGCGAATGCGGCGCCACCGAGCGACTCGTGAAGGCGGCGCAGAACGAGATCATCAACGTCCTCACGATCTTCCTCGGCACCGCCGTGGGCATCACGATGGCGGCCGAGACCTTCCTCGCGCCGGCGACCCTCAAGATCATCGTGCTCGGCGTCGTCGCTTTCGGCGTCTCGACCGCCAGCGGCGTGCTCGGAGCGAAGCTGATGAATTGGCTGAGCCCGAACAATCCGGTGAATCCGCTCATCGGCTCCGCCGGCGTCTCGGCCGTGCCGATGGCCGCGCGCGTCTCGCACGTCGAGGGACAGAAATACGATTCGGGCAATTACCTGCTGATGCACGCCATGGGACCGAATGTGGCCGGCGTGATCGGCACCGCGGTCGCGGCGGGTTATTTCCTGTCGACGCTCGCCCGCTGAGCGCCGGGCTTCCGCGCCCCTCCACCGGAAGATGAACGCCCTTGCCGCCACGCTCCTCGCCGAACCGCCGATCGCGCTGGCGCCGGGGAAGTGGCGTCTGCAGCGCCGGACGGTCGTCGAGAGCACCATGGCACTGGCACGCGATTGGCCGGCGTGGTCGGCGGTCGTGGCCGACGAGCAGACCGCCGGACGCGGCCAGCTGAGCCGGCGGTTCGTGTCGGATTGCGGCGGCGTGTATCTCACGGCGGTGTTGCCCTACGGAGGCGACCCGCTGGCGGCGCGCGGCTTCGCGCTCGCCGTGGGTTGGGCACTGCGGGAGGCGTTGCGCGAACTCGGTGTGGACGGCGTGCGGCTGAAGTGGCCGAACGATCTGATGATCGGACGCGGCAAAGTCGGCGGCATTCTTGTCGAACAGGGTCGGCGCGACACGTTGCTTGTCGGTGTCGGGCTCAACGTCACGAACCAGCCGTGGAGAGCGGCTCCCGAGTTGGCCGGCATCGCCGGCACGCTGGGCGAGGCTGCGGAAGGCGGGCGCTCGTGTCTCCCGGACAAGGAGGCGCTCATCGCAGCGCTGCTCAATGGCATCGCGCGGGCGCACGGAGAATTCGCTCGGTGCGGTTTGGCCGGATTGAGGTCACCGCTAAATGAGTGCTGGGGCGGCGTGCGGGCGGTGGAACTGACGCTCGTGGGCGGCCGGCCGCCGGTGCGCGGGGACTTCCTTGGCATCGACGAGCAGGGCGCGTTGCATCTGCAGGTGGATACGGGCCTCTCGGTCGTGATCGCCGCGCATCACGTGGAGCGGTTGCGCGAGATTTAGGGCGGTTTAAGGTTAACGGGGATCGCTCGGTTGGAAAGGTAGCGGCACTCGTCCCGAGCGCCACGCGCAAGAACGATGGCCGTCGGGACGACGGCCGCTACCCTTGGCGAAGGATACTTTTTGCGCCGCACCGGAATCTGGCTGGGCTAGCATGATGTTCCGTCTGCGCGGCCTTGGTGCGGGCGGGCCCGGATTCCGGGCAGAAAAAAGCCGCGACTCGCGTCGCGGCTTGAAGAGGAGGCGGCTCAGGGCGGTCGCGCAGGCAACCGTCTTGGCCGGGATCAGGACTGGGCGGGCGCTTCGGGCGCGGCCGGGGCCTCGCCGGCAGGGGCGGCTTCGGCCTGGGGCTTCTGCGCCTCGAGGTCCTTCATCGCGGCCTTGCGGCTGAGGCGGACCTTGCCGGAACGCTCGTCGATGCCGACGCACTTCACCGTGATGGAGTCGCCGACCTTGACGACGTCCTCGGTGCGGCGCACGCGGAAGTCCGCGAGCTCCGAGATGTGCACGAGGCCTTCCTTGCCCGGGAGACATTCGACGAAGGCGCCGAACTCCTTGGTGCCGGTGACGCGGCCGGTGTAGATCTTGCCGATCTCGATCTGGGCGCCGCCGCCGCAGAGGGCGTCGATCTCCTGCACGGCGCGGTTCATCGCGTCGGCGTTGTTGGAGTAGATGAACACCTTGCCGGAGTCGTCCTCGGCGATGTCGATCTGCGCGCCGGTCGTCTCGGTGATGCGGCGAATCGTCTTGCCGCCGGGCCCGATGAGCAGGCCGATCTTCTCGGGATCGATCTGGATCGTCTGGATGCGCGGGGCGTATTGGCTGAGGTCCTTGCGGGGGGCCGGGAGGGAGGCGAGCATCGTCTTCAGGATCTCGATGCGGGCGTCGCGCGCCTGGAAGATCGCGGTCTTGGCGATCTCGAAGGGGAGACCCTTGATCTTGAGGTCGAGCTGGAAGCCCGTGATGCCCTTGGTGGTGCCGGCGAGCTTGAAGTCCATGTCGCCGAAGTGGTCTTCCTCACCGAGGATGTCGGTGATGGTGGTCCACTTGGTGATGGAGCCATCGGGGCCGTTCTCAGTCATGAGGCCGCAGGAGATGCCGGCGACGGGCGCGATGATCGGCACGCCGGCGTCCATGAGGGCGAGGCAGCCGCCGCAGATCGAGGCCATCGAGGTCGAGCCGTTGGAGGCCATGATCTCGGAGACGACGCGGATGGAGTAGGGGAACACGTCCTCGGGCGGGAGCACCGGGACGAGCGAACGCTCGGCGAGGGCGCCGTGGCCGATTTCGCGGCGGCCGGGGCCGATGAAGCGGCCGGCTTCGCCGACGGAGAACGGCGGGAAGTTGTAGTGGAGGATGAAGGACTTCGAGGTCGGACCGCCGGTGAGGCCGTCCATGTCCTGCGCTTCCTTCGTGGGCCCGAGGGTGACGAGGGCGATGTTCTGGGTGTCGCCGCGCTGGAACATGGCGGAGCCGTGCACGCGGGGGAGGACGCCGACTTCGGCGCGAAGCGGGCGGAGCGACTTGGCGTCGCGGCCGTCGGAGCGCACGCCCTTGGCGAGCACGGTCTGGCGGTAGGCGACGTATTGGAGATCCTCGAACACGACGTTCAGGTCGACGTCGGTGAACTTGCCTTCGCCGAGCTCGGCGAGGAGGGCGGCCTTGGCTTCCTCCTTGAGCACCTTGACGGCGGCGGAGCGGGCGGCCTTCTCCTTGCCGAAGATGGCATCGGAGATGCGCTGGGCGGGGACGACGCGCTCAATGATGGCGCGGGCCTCGGGTGTGGCGCCGACGAGGGGGAAGGTGGCCTTCGGCTTGCCGGCGAGTTGGACGAGCTCCTTGATCGCGGCGATGATGGGCTGGATGGCCTTCTGACCGAATTCGAGCGCCTCGACGAACTTCTCCTCGGAGATCTGATCCGCGGAGCCTTCGATCATGAGCATGTCCTTCTCGTTGCCGACGTAGATGAGGTCGAGGGCGGAGGAGAACATCTGCTCGATGGTCGGGTTGGCGACGAACTGGTCGTCGATCAACGCGACGCGGACGCAGCCGATCGGGCCGTTCCACGGGATGTCGGAGATGGCGAGGGCGGCGCTGGCGCCGTTGACCATCGCGATGTCGGAGTCGTGGATGAGGTCGGCCGAGAAGAGCTGGCCGATGATCTGCACTTCATTGAGGAAACCCTCGGGGAAGAGCGGGCGGCAGGGGCGGTCGCAGAGGCGGGAGATGAGGATCTCGCGCTCGGAGGGACGGCCTTCGCGCTTGAAGTAGCCGCCCGGGAAACGGCCGGCGGCGGCGTATTTGTCGCGGTAGTCGACGGTCAGCGGGAAGAAGTCCTGGCCGGGGCGCATGGTCTGCGCGGCGCAGGCGGTGACGAAGACGTTGGTCTCGCCGACATTGACGTTGACGGCGCCGCCCGCGAGCTGGGCGATGGAGCCGGTGGAGAACTTCATGCCCAAACCGGGCACTTCGACGGTGTATTTCTGATTCATGGGATCTGACTTCGGATGCGCTCTGCCGGGGCCGCGCGAGGGCGGCGGGCGGAGCAGGATTCTGACGATTGGCCGTTTCCGTTCGCCCCTTGAATCAGTGCCGAGATATTTCGGATTGCGGTCCCAGCGCAGCTGGGGCGGCAAGCGGAAATGTCCCGGTGAAACTGGTCGCGAGGCAAACAAAAGGCGGCCCGACGGAGGGCCGCCTTTCGTGAAAGCGGGTTACTTGCGCAGGTTGAGCTTCTGGAGAAGCTCGTTGTATTTGGCGAGGTCTTCGCGCTTGAGGTAATCAAGCAGTTTGCGACGACGGCTCGCCATCTGGAGAAGGCCGCGGCGGCTGTGGAAATCCTTGCGATGCGTGCGCAGGTGCTCGGTCAAATGATTGATCCGGGCGGTGAGCAGCGCGATCTGGACGTCGCTGGAGCCGGTGTCCTTCTCGTGGACTTTGAACTGGGCGATAACTTCGGACTTAACGGGTTGAGCCATTTTGGTTTATGTTGTTGATGACGCGGTCGTTTTGGAGGCTTTCGCCTCGTGTCGCCCGCTTTTGGAGGGCCGACGACACCGTTAGCGCCCGGTTGCCCGGACTGACCGTGGTGGGAACCTGCGACCAGCAGGCTCTCACTAACGCAAGACGGCATTAACCAAGCCTGCGGCGTGCCGCGCAAGCGCTAATTTTCGGGTGAGCCCAGTCGATGCGATGCGGTTCCGTGCGGGTCAGCCTGTGCCACGGCAGAATCAGGTCATTTGACCACGGATAACACGGATTATCACGGATGGGGCAGATTCGTTAAATCTTATCTGTCAGTGGAATCCCTGCCTAAAGATTCGCTCGGACGCGATACCGCCGGGAGCGGTCTGCCTAGCCGGCCCTCAGCGTCAGCCCCTTGATGCCGTCGCAGCCCGGGAGCTTCCGGAGTTTTTCGAGGATTTGCAGCCGGTGGTGGAAGAGCTCGTTGCGGACGACGGCGTGGGAGCAGAGGACGAGCAACTGCCCGCGTTCGACCGTGACCGGGTGCGAGTAGGTGGCGTTGGCGACTCCCACGAGCTCCGGCCACTTGGCGCGGATACTGTGTTCGAGCGAGTCGTGGCTGATGCGGTATTTCACCAGCAGTTCGTCGATCAGCTTGCCGAGGTCGCGGGTCGGCCGGGTGCGGGCGCGGCTCTCGTCCTCGGGCAGGTCCCGGAAGCCGGCGATGAGATTCTCCACCTCGTGGCTGAACTGCTTGGGCTCGTCGTGCGACACGGTCGGGACAGAACAAGGATCAATCAGGGCGCGGTCGATTGCCGGTCGTAGAGCGACTTGTAGAGGGCATTGCCGGCGTAGAGCGTGGCGTGGTCGCCCTGGGCCACGATGCGGCCCTTGTCGAAGACGAGGATCATGGACGCGTCGCGGATGGTGCTGAACCGGTGCGCGATGATGAGCACGGTCTTGCCGACAACCAGATGGCGGAGCGCGTCCTGCACCTTGGCCTCGCTCTCGGAGTCGAGCGCGCTGGTGGCTTCGTCGAGGATGAGGATGGGTGCGTTGCGGAGGAAGGCGCGGGCGATGGCGAGGCGTTGCTTCTGGCCGCCGGAGAGGAGGGCGCCGCGCTCGCCGACGATCGTGTCGTAGCCGGCGGGCATCTGCTCGATGAACTCGTGCGCGTGGGCGGCGCGGGCGGCGGCGACGATCTCCTCGCGGGTCGCGCCTTCGCGGCCGAGCGCGAGGTTTTGGAAGATGGTGTCGTTGAAGAGCACCGGGTCCTGCGAGACGAGGGCGATGTTGCGCCGGAGGTCGGCGAGGCGGAGATCGCGCACGTCGAGACCGTCGAGCGTCACGCGGCCGGTGACGGGATCGTAGAAGCGCGGCACGAGGTTGGCGAAGGTCGTCTTGCCCGCGCCGCTCGGGCCGACGAGCGCGCAGACGGTGCCGGCCGGGATGCGCACACTCACGTCGGTGAGCGCGGCGTTGTCCTCGTAGGCGAAGGAAACCTGCTCGAAGGCGAGGTCGCCGCGGAGCCAGCCAACGGCGACTGGGGTGGCGGGATCGGCGATGTTGACCGGCTCGTGCAGCACGGATTCGAGGCGTTCGAGGGAGGCGGCGCCGCGGTTGATCTCGCTGTTGAGGTAGCCGAGTTTCTTGATCGGTTCGTAGCAGAGATACAGCGCGGTGACGACGGCGAGGAAGGTCTCCCAGCGCACGCCCGAGCTGTAGGCGAACACGAGCGTGGCGGCGATGCCGAAGGCGGAGAGCAACTCGATCGTCGGCGTGAGCGCCTGGGCGTATTTGACGATCTTCATCTGCCCGCGCACGAGGCCGGCGGTGCCGGCGGCGAAGCGGTCGGTCTCGCGTTGCTCCAGTCCGAAGGCGCGCACCTCGCGGGCGGCGGCGAGATTCTCGGTCAGGTGTGCGGACATGTCGCCGAGTTGGCTCTGCACCTGCTGCGCGCGCTTCACGACCTTCTTGCCGACGTAATGGACGGGCAAGACGGTGAGTGGCACGACGGCGAGGCAGACGAGCACGATGAGCACGCCCTCGGCGCTGAAAGCTTGCCAGACGAGGAAGCCCAACGCGCCGAGCAGCGCCATGGGTTGCTTGATGCCGTCGTTGGCGATGAGCGAGAGCGTGAATTGCAGCTGCGCCGTGTCGGCCAGCCCGCGCGAGACGAGGTCGCCGCCCGAGCGGCGTTGCAGGTAGGAGAGGGGCAGGAGTTGGAGCTTGCGGAAGAAATCCAGCCGCACCGCCTCGAGGATGCGCACGCCCGTCAGCTGCACGTAATAGCTGTTGAGGTAACCGCTGACCGCGCGGAGCAGGAAGAGCACAGGCACGGCGGCGGCGACGAGCAGCACGTCGCTCATGGCCATCGGCGGGCCTTCGCGGTCGAAGATGGGCGGGAAGACGTATTTGATCAGCGTCGGCAGGCCGAGGCCGCTGGTGGCGCCGAAGAGCAACCCGTAGAAGATCGCTGCCCCCAACGTGCCGCGCACACCGGCGAAGTAGCGGAGAAAGGGACGGAAGCGGCTGAGCGTCATGGGCCGCGGCAGAATCTAGAAACGCTCCGGGGTAATCCAGACGTAAATCACAGGCCGCGGCCCAGTCGGCCACGAGTGACCGGTAGCGATCACGGGCACTGCAAGCACCGCGGCGCCATGACTCCTTCCCGCACCTTTCGCGGTTGGCGCGCGTGACTGCGGCCGAATTCAGACCGCCGCCTCCGCTTCTCGGGATGCGCTGGCGCCAAATGCACCCGTGGGCGCCCACGCTGCGATCCGGATCCGACCGGCCGCCCAATGCGCCTGCCCGTCCGCGTGCCACGCTCACCACGCCACGCTCGCGTGCAGCGCCCACGCGCCCGTCCGCGCGCCGCGGTGCGTGGAACCGAAGCCAGTTTGTAGTCTATTAGACTACAAGTGTGATTTTTCACTCTCAGCTTTGTCATCTAATGGATGACAAAGTGCAGCCGCGATGCATGGGCTGGGCGGCTGGCGGTTGGCAGAGGGCGAGTGAGGTGGGCGCGGGCACGTTCAGTGATCGGCGGTGCGGACATCGGCGCGAACGTCGAGGGTGTCGCGCTGTCTCTTCACCAAAGCGTGGCCCGGCAAGCCGGCTGGCGATCGCTCGGCCTCGCCTCAACGGGCTCAGTCCTTGGCGGCGCGGACGTCGAGTGCGTCGCGCAAGCCGTCGCCGAGGAAATTGAGCGAGAAGAGCGTCAGCGAGAAGACCGTGCCGGGGAATACCAGCAGCCACCAGTATTCCTCCATCTTCTCGGCGCCGTCCTTGATCAACGTGCCCCACGAACTCATCGGCGGTTGCACGCCGAGCCCGAGAAAGCTGAGGAAGGCTTCGAGCAGCATCACGGCGGGGATCGTCAGCGTCGTGTAAACGATGATCGGGCCGAGGATGTTGGGGATCAGGTGCCGGAAGAGGATGCGCCGGTTGCCGTAGCCGAGCGCGCGGGCGGCCTCGATGAACTCGAGCTTCTTCAATGCCATGATCTGCCCGCGCACGATGCGCGCCATCGTGAGCCACTCGACCGCGCCGATGGCGAGGAAGAGCAGGATGATGTTCCGGCCGAAGATGACCATCAGCAGAATGACGAAAATCGTGAACGGCAGCGCGTAGAGGATGTCGACCACGCGCATCATCACGGCGTCGATTTTGCCACCGAGGTAGCCGGCGACGGCGCCGTAGAGCACGCCGATCGTCAGCGCCACGAGCGTGGCACTGAGACCGACGCCGAGCGAAATACGACCGCCGTAGAGCATGCGCACGAAGAGATCGCGCCCGAGCGTGTCGGTGCCGAACCAGTGCTCGGCCGAGGGGCCGACAGCGCCGAGCTCGAGGTCCTGATCCTGATAGGACGTGCCGCTGAACCACGGGCCGAGCACGCAGAGCAAACCCAGCGCGAGCAGCGTCACTCCGCCGAAGACGGCGAGTCGGTTCTTCCGCAGCCGGTGCCAGGCATCCGCGCCCGGCGAATGGCCGGGCTCGGGCGCAGTCGGGAGCGGCGCTGGCGCGGGAGCAGCGGTGGCGGGTGCGCTCATTCGAATTTCAACTTCGGGTTGAGCCACACCTGCACGATGTCGGCGACGAGGTTGAGCGCGACGATGAGCGCCGCGTAGAGAATGACGGTGCCGAGCACGAGGGTGTAGTCGCGGCTGAAGGCGCTGTTCACGAATTCGCGTCCGAGCCCGGGAATCTGGAAGATCGTCTCGATTACGAAGGAGCCGGTCAGGATGCCCGCGATGGCGGGGCCGAGGAACGACACGACCGGCAGCAATCCGCCGCGCAGCGCGTGACGGAGGATGATGCGCGTCTCGGACGCTCCCTTGGCGCGCGCGGTGCGGATGAAGTCCTGGCCCAGCACCTCGAGCATGCCGCCGCGCGTGAGGCGCATCAGGTAGGCGGCGTAGACGAAGCCGAGCGTGAGCGCGGGCAGCACGCGGTCGCCGGGTTCATACCAGTTGGAGACGTTGAACCACTGGAGATGGATGCCGAAGACGAGGGCGAGCAATGGGCCGAGCACGAAGGTCGGCACGCAGATGCCGATCATGCCGACGGAACTGCAGAGGTAATCGAGCCAAGTGTTGCGCTTCACCGCGGCGATGACGCCCAGCGGCAGGCCGAGCGCGAAGGCCACGAGCAGGGCCCAAGCACCGAGTTCGAGCGAGACCGGCAACTTTTCGCCGATGATCTCGGTCACGGTGCGGCTGCTGTATTTCAACGACGGACCGAGGTCGCCGCGCGCGAGGTTGCCGAGGTAATTGACATATTGCTGCCACAGCGGCCGATCGAGGCCGTAGTGTGCTTCGAGGTTGCGCAGGATCTCGGGGGCGATGGCCTTCTCGCCGGTGAACGGGCCGCCCGGGGCGAAGCGCACCATGAAGAACGTCACCGTGATGATGCAGAGCATCACGGGGATCGTTTGCAGGAAGCGGCGGAACGCGAAGCGGAGCATCCGGCCGAAGGATTCCGAATCCAGAATGCGGAATCCAGAAGGAAAAGACCGCCGACGAAGGACAAAAATGCCCCGCGGCGCATGGCACGCGGGGCATAAGCTTGGAGCGCAACGCGCGGCTCAGCGTCCCGCAGCCTGCAGCATCGCCTCCCGCCTGGCCTTGAACTCGTTGCCTTCGCGCCACTCGGGCCAGCGGACGTCGTTGGCGAGACGCAGGCCGAGTTTCAGGAGGAACTCCGTGTCCTGCGCGGCGCCTTCGAAGGTCCAGTCGGGCTGCACCTCATCGGTGACCTTGTGGTAGCGGTTCGCGATGTAGTCGTTGACCATCTTCTCGGCGAAGTCCTCAGGCAAGCCGATGAACTTGCGGCCGGAGCGACCGTAGAAGGCGGGCACGCCGACCTTCGCGAACTCGAAGTGGTCGCTGCGGTAATAGCTGCCGAATTCCGGGCGCGGGTCGGCGGCAATCTCGCGGCCTTGGGTGGCGGCGATCTCGGCGGCGACGTCTTCGATCGTGTTGGCGCCGCGGCCGACAATGACGATGTCGCTCGTGCGGCCGAATTGGTTGGCCCCGTCCATGTTGATGTTCGCGACAGTGCGCTCGAGCGGGTAGAGCGGATGCTGCGCGTAGTAACGGGCGCCGAGCAGGCCCTTCTCCTCGGCCGTGACGGAGAGGAACAGAACGCTGCGCTGCGGACGCTGCTCCGGCGGGAGCGCCATGAAACCCTGCGCGATCTCGAGCAACACGGCGCAACCGGCGGCGTTGTCGGCGGCGCCGTTGAAGATCTGGTCGCCGGGGAGCTTCGGGTCGCGGCCGAGGTGGTCCCAGTGCGCGGTGTAGATGACGTATTCGTCCTTCCGCTTCGGGTCGGAGCCGGGGAGGAGCGCGACGACGTTGCGCGAGGAGACGTTGCGGAGCTCGTTCTCGACGACGAACGACGCCTTCGTTCCGAGCGGAATCGGGCGGAACTCGCGGGTGGCGGCGGCCTGCTTGGCGAGGGCGAAATCCTTGCCGCAGGAGCTGAAGAGGCGGCGCGTGGCGTCGAGCGTGAGCCAGCCCTGCAGGGCGACGTTGCCGGCGTTGCGGTCGAAGGAGCTGATCTCGAAATTTTCGCGCGTCCAGGAACCGACGACGACGGCGAAGGGGTAGGCGGCGGGGCCGGTCTCGTGCACGATGAGGCAGGCGGCGGCGCCCTTGGCGGCGGCGATCTCGTATTTGTAGGTCCAGCGCCCGTAATAAGTCATCGCCCGCCCGCCGAAGACGGTGGGGTCGAGCTGGCCCGTGGCGGGATCGATCACGGGCGGGTCGTTGATGAGCATGACGACGGTTTTGCCGCGCACGTCGACGCCCTTGTAGTCGTCCCAACCGAACTCGGGGGCGACGATGCCGTAGCCGACGAAGACGACGTCGCTGTCCTGCGCGGCGACGCGCGGCTCGATGCGCGTGGAAGTGGCGACGAAGTCGTTGATGTTTTCCAGCGCGAGCGTCACGCCGTCGCGCTCGAACGCGAGGGTGGGCTTCGAGGTGATGCCGACGAGCGGGGTGTTCTGCAGGAAGCCGCCTTCGGGGTTGCCGGGTTGCAGGCCGAGGCGCTGGAACTCGCCGACGAGGTAGGCGATGGTCTTGTCCTCGCCCGGCGTGCCGGGCGCGCGGCCTTCGAATTCGTCCGACGCGAGGATCTTCGTGCGTTCGAGGATGCGGGCGGCGGAGGCGTTGGAGGTGTCGACGGACGCGGCGCTGCCGAAGACAGGGGCGGCACCGAGGAGCAGGACGAACAGGAGGAGGCGGGCGGAGGTCATGGGGTAGGATGCGAAAGCGGAAAAGATGCGGGCTGAAACTTGGCGTGCGAAAGCAAGTCGGTCGGGAGAGGCGCTACTTCAGCGAGGCGGCGCGCACCGCCTCGAATTCCGTGCCGGGCTTCCACGCGGGCATGGCGTCGGCGTTGGCGATGCGCAGGCCGAGCGCGAGCAGGAAGCGCGCGTCGTGCGCGGCACCCTCCATCGTCCAGTCCGGTTTCACCTCGTCGCTGACCTTGTGGTAGTCGTGCACCAGGTAGTCGAGGCGCAGCTTTTCGCCGGTGCCGGGCGGTTGGCCGATGATGTCGATGCCGGCGCGGGCGAAGAAGGACGGCACGCCGACCTTGGCGAACTCGATGTGGTCGCTGCGATAATAGTAACCCTTCTCCGGCTCGGCGTCCGGGCGCAGCACGCGGTCTTGCTCGCGCGCGATCTCCTGCGCGTAGTCGTCGATCGTGGACGGGTTGCGGCCGACGATCTCGAGGTCGCGCGTCGCGCCGTAGGCCGGGCCGGGGCCGAGCGGCTCGAGGTTGAGGTTGGCGGCGGTGCGGGCGAGCGGGTGCAGCGGATGCTCGGCGTAATAGCGCGAGCCGAGGATGCCCTTTTCCTCGTAGGTCGGCGCGAAGAAGAGCAGCGAGCGCCGCGGGCGTTCGGCGGCGGGCAGAGCGGCGGCGACCTCCGCGATGTCGAGCATCATGGCCACGGCGAGGGCGTTGTCGGCGGCGCCGTTGAGGATCTGATCGCCGGTGCGCGATACGTCGCGGCCGTAGGCGTCCCAGTGGGCGGAATAGACGACGAACTCGTCGCGCCGCACCGGATCGGCGCCGGGCAGGAGTGCGATGACGTTGTGGGAGACGACGGGGCGCACTACGTTCTCGACGGCGAAGTGGGCGCGCGCGGGCGCGAGCGCCACGGGGCGGAAATCGGGGCGCGCGGCGGCGGCTTTCAGCGCCGCGAAATCGTGTCCGGCCGCGGCGCAGAGCCGGCGTGCGGTATCGACAGTTATCCAGCCTTCGACGGCCACGCGTTCCGCGGCGCCGGCTGGCGCGCTCACGTCGAAGGTCTCGCGGCCCGAGCCGGCGGCGATGACGGCGAAGGGATAACCGGCGGGACCGGTCTCGTGCACGATGAGCACGGCCGCGGCGCCGCGCGCGGAGGCGCTCTCGAACTTGTAGGTCCAGCGGCCGTAGTAGGTCATGGCCGCGCCGCCGAACACCGCCTCGTCGAGGCGCCCGGTGGTGGCGTCGACGATCGGCGGGTCGTTGATGAGCATGACCACGGTTTTGCCGCGCACGTCGACGTCCTTGAAATCGTCCCAACCGAACTCGGGGGCGGTGATGCCATAGCCGACGAAGACGATCTCGCTGTCCGACAGCGCAACTTGCGCGTCGCGGCGCCGCGAGAGGGCGATGAAATCGAGGCCGACCTGCGGGGTGAGTTGCTCCGCGCCGACGGTGAAAGCAAGCGAGGCCTGCGAGGTGATGCCGACGGAGGGCACGGCTTGGACGTAGGTGCCGTCGGGGTTGCCGGGGAGAAGCCCGAGTTTGCGAAACTCGCCGACGAGGTAGGCGATGGTCTTTTCTTCGCCCGGCGTGCCGGGCGCGCGGCCTTCGAATTCGTCCGACGCGAGCACCTTCGTGCGCTCGAGGATGCGGGCGGCGGAGGGCGCGATGGGGGATTCGGCCGCGAGCGCGGCGGTGGCGGAAAGCAGGGCGGGCAACAGCGCGAGACGCAGGTTCATTCGAGGGAGACGTCGAGGTAGAAACGGTTCCACAGCGCGTCCGTTTGCCAGCCGTGCACGCGCGGTGCGATGAGGAAGTTCTGGGCGTTGAAATAGAGCGGGACGAGCGCGGCGTCCTCGAGGAGGATCGCTTCGGCTTGGTGGTAGAGCGTCGTGCGCCGGTCGGAATCGAAGGTGTGTCCGGCCTCGCGCACGAGCGCGTCGAAGGCGGAATTTTGCCAGCGGCCGTAGTTGCCCGCCTCGTCGATGAACTCTTCGAAAAGCGCGGCGACATCGTCGTAGCCGGGAATGGCGGGGGTGAAGGCGACGTCGAAATCCGCGCTGCGGAGGGCGGCCATGTGGACCTTGCCCTCGCGTTGCACGATGGCGGTTTCGATGCCGAGTTCGCGGCGCCACATCTGTTGCACGGCCTCCAGCACCGGCGTGTTCACCCAAGTCGTGAGTTCGAGGCGCGGGAAATCTTTGCCGCCCGGGAAACCTGCTTCGGCGAGGAGGGCGCGCGCCGTGGCGGCGTCAGGCGCGAGGCGGGCCTCGCTTTGATAGCCGCCGAGGCCGGGCGGGATGAAGCTGAGCGCGACCTGATGCCCGCCGCGCAGGACGTTCTCGACGAGGCGGGTGCGGTCGATGGCGAGGGCCAACGCGCGGCGCACGCGGGCGTCGTTGAGCGGAGGGCGAGTGGTGTTGAGAGCGAAGTAACGCGTTTCGTGCAGCAGCTGCCGCTGGCGGATCGGTGGCTCGTAGTTGTCGAGCTTCGTGAACGGCACCGCCATCGTCACGTCGACGAGGCCGGCGCGAAAGGCGCGCTCCTCGGTGTCGCCGTGGTCGTAGATTTGGAAGCGGATGCCCGCCACGCGCACGCGGGCGGCGGCGTGGTAATGCGGGTTGGGCGTGACCAGCAGGTGCTGGTTGGCGCGCCACTCGCGCAGGATGAAGGGGCCGTTGCCGACGAAATGCCCCGGGCGGGCCCAAGCGGCGTCGCGCGCGGTCAGGCCGCCGAAGCGTTCCAGCGTGCGCGAATGAACGGGGAGCCACGGGCCGCTCGCCGCCAGCGCGGGCAGGTGCGGCGTGGGTTGTTCGAGGTCGATGACCAGCGTCCGCGGATCGGGCGCGCTGAGGCCGACCGAGGAGAAGTCGCTCAGCTTGCCACGATAGAAATCGGCGGCGTTGCGGATGACGAAGAAGGTCCTGGCCTCGGGCGCGCCGAGGGCCGGAGTGAGCGCGCGGCGGAAGGTGGCGATGAAATCCTGCGCGGTGACGGGCTCGCCGTTGGACCAACGCGCCGTGGCGCGGAGCTTGAAGGTGTAGCGCCGGCCGCCGTCGCTGACGGACCAAGTCTCGGCTGCGCCGGGCAAGGGTTGTCCGCCGGCGGGATTGGGCACGAGCAAGCCTTCGCTCAGGGCGCGGAGCACGAAATACTCGTCGGGCAGGGTGGCGAGTTGCGGGTCGAGCGTGGCGGGCTCGTTGCGCTGGCTGAGACGGAGGAGCTGGGCGTCTGGGCCGGCGGCGTCCTTGCCGCAGCCGCACAACAGCGCGAGCAGGCCGGCGCAGACGAGGGCGACGGCGCGTCGGGCGGTCCGGCGGAGCGGCGGGGCAGGGACGGGCGCAGGATGTGGACGGCTGCGTTGCAACGGGGTCAGTCGGTCGCCGCGGTGGCGTCGAGCCAGACGTGTTTGTAGGGATGCCGGTCGAGCGGCGTGGGATGCCAGCCGCGCACCGCGGGATGCACGAGCCTCACCGTGGTGTAGAAATAGACGGGGATGATCGGCAGTTCCTCGAGCAGGACTTCCTCGGCCTGCCGGAGCACCGCGAGCCGCGCGGCGGGATCGCGCGTGAGCCGGGCCTGGCGCAGCAGCGAGTCGTAGCGCGCGTTTTTCCAGCCGGTGTGGTTGTTGCTCGAGTCCGAGGTGAACACGTCGAGGAAGCTCGTCGGGTCGAGGAAATCGGCAGCCCAGTCGGAGCGGAGAATCTGGTAGTCGAGCGTGCGGCGCTGGGCGAGGAGCGCGCTGCCTTCCATGTTCACGAGCCGGATGTCGAGGCCGAGTTCACGGCGCCACATGTCCTGCACGGCTTCGGCGATGATGCGGTGGTTGCCGGAGCTGTTGAACAGCAGTTCGAGCGGCGGGAGGCCCTGGCCGCCGGGATAGCCGGCGGCGGCGAGGAGCGCGCGCGCAGCGGCGAAATCTGTCGGCACGCCGGCGGGCGCGACGTAGCCGGCGAGGCCGGGCGGCACGAAGGTGTGCGCGGGTTGCTGGCCGCCGCGGAGCACCTTGCCGACGATCAGGTCGCGGTCGATTGCGAGCGCGAGGGCGCGGCGGACCTTGGGTTCTCCGAGGATCGGGCGGGTGACGTTCAGGCGATAGAAATACGTGTCGAGGAACGGACTGATCTGCAGCTCGGCCGGCCGCTCGCGGCGCCAAGTATCAACCTTGGCGAACGGCAGCGCCTCGGTGAGGTGCAGCTGGCCGCCGCGGTAGGCGCGCTCCTCGGAGTCGACGTCGCCGGCGGGGTGGAAGTGGATGGCCTTGAGGCGCACCGTGGCGGCGTCCCAGTAGGTCGGGGATTTTTCGGCGACGATGAGCTTGCCGCGTTGCCACGAGCGCAGGACGAAGGGGCCGTTGCCGACAAAGTTCTCCGGGCGAGTCCAGCGCGAGCCGCGGCGGTCGACGGGGCCGGCTTTTTCCAAGGTGGGCAGATGCACGGGGAACCACACGGGGTGGGTGAGCATCGCGAGGAAGTGTGGCACCGGATGCTCGAGCGTGAGGCGCAGCGTGCGCGCGTCCACGGCGGTGGCGCCGACGGTGGAGAAATCGGGGTTGGCCCCGCGCTGATACGCCTCGGCGTTGAGCAACACGTGTAGCATCGTGGCGTAATCCGCGCCGAGCGACGGCGTGAGCACGCGGCGGATGGATTGCACGAAGTCCTGCGCGGTGACGGGCTCGCCGTTGGACCAGCGGGCGTCGGCGCGGAGGTGGAAGGTGTAGGTGAGGCCGTCGGCGGAGACGTCCCAGCGCTCGGCGACGCCGGGCACGGGCGCGAGGGTCTCGGGGTGTTCCGCGACGAGGCCTTCGAAGAGGGCGGAGACGACGTTGATGTCGGGCAGCGCGGAGATGAGGTGCGGGTCGAGGTCGAAGGGATCGGCGCTGAGGCCGCGATGCAGCACCTGTTCGCGGAGGCCGCGCGTGGCGGCGGATTCGCGCTTGAGGCAGGCGGGCAGGAACGCGAGCAGGCCGAGACCGAGCACGAGGGCGAGCCAGCGCAGCGCGCGGCCGGCGGGACGGGAAGCGGACGGACGGGACATCGGAGGGATCAGAGGCGCTCGATCAGGGCGACGGCGTGCGCAGCGATAGCGAGGCCGCGACCGATGTCGTCGGCGCCTTCGTTGGTGGTGGCCTTCACGCCGATGGCGGTGACAGGCAATCCGGTCGACGCAGCCAGCGCGGTTTTCATTTCGTCGAGGCGCGGGGCGATCTTGGGCCGCTCGGCGATGAGCGAGGCGTCGACGTTGACCGGCACCCAACCGCGCTCGCGCAGGGCGGCGACAACGTGGCGGAGGAGCACCTGCGAGTCGACGTTCTTCCAAACCTGGTCGGTGTTAGGGAAAAAGTGCCCGATGTCCGGCAGCGCGGCGGCGCCGAGCAGGGCGTCACAGATGGCGTGCGTGAGACAGTCGGCGTCGGAGTGGCCGTCGAGGCCGAAGTCGCACTCGAAGCGCACGCCGCCGAGGACGAGCGGGCGGCCCGGGGCCGTGCGGTGGATGTCGTAGCCGTGACCGATGCGGAAGCTCATGGCGGGTTAAGGTCTCAACACGAAACACGCGAAAGCCGCGAAAGGAAAGCGCGGGTTCAGACACATCGTGTCAGCCGGGTGCGCCGTTTTGCGAGCGCGGGGACGCTGTTCTCCGCGTTGGTGCGGGCGGGAGCGCCCCGGGAAAATCAACTCTCCGCCCGCGTGAGCAGGAAATCCGCGTAGGCCAGGTCGGCAGGTGTGGTGAGCTTCGGGTTCGGATGCGGATTTTCCAAGAGGGCGACCGGGTGCTTGAGGAGCTCGACTGCGGCGGCGTCGTCGGTGAGGCGCTTTTTCCGGGCGGCGGCCTTGGCGTAGGCGCGGCAGATGAGGTCGCGGGCAAAGACCTGCGGGGTCTCCATGGCCCAGAGCGCGTCGCGGTCGAGCGTGCGCAGCATGCCTTCGCCGCGGTGCTCCTTGATGGTGTCGGTGACGCGGTGGGCGAGCACGACGGCGTTCTCGCGGCGGACGATCTTGTGCAGGCCGACGAGTTGCTCCGGCTGGACGAGCGGGCGGGCGCAGTCGTGGATGAAGACGTATTTCACGTCGTCGGGCAGCTCGGCGAGGGCGGCGGCGACGGAATCCTGACGCTCGGGGCCGCCGGGCACGAAGAGCGTGGGCGTGGGCGCGTAGGCGGAGAGTTCGACGAGCTGGCGCTGGTCACGGTAGGTGACGACGAAGAAGTCCACCACGCCGCTGCGGTAGAAGGCCGCGGCCGAGTGGGCGAAGACGGGCTTGCCGGCGAGTGGGGCGAGGATCTTGTCCGGCACGGCGCCCGCCATGCGGCGGCTGCTTCCGGCGGCGAGAAGGATGGCGGCGGTGCGACTCATGAAGTGGGGGGACTAAGAAAGAAAATGGAACGGTCGCCGAGGTGTGACCCGTCAGGCCCTGTTTAGTTCGGCGAGAATCGCCTGGGCGGCGGCGGCCGGATCGGCGGCCTTGAGGATGGGGCGGCCGACGACGATGTAACTGGAGCCGGCGCGGGCGGCGTCGGCGGGCGTCATGACGCGTTTCTGGTCGTCGGAGCCGGCCTCGTTCGCGGGGCGGATGCCGGGCGTGACGAGTTGCATGCCGGCGGGTAGTTGCGAGCGCAGCAGAGAAACTTCGAGCGGGGAGCAGACGAGTCCGCGCATCCCGGCGTCGGCGGCGAGGCACCCGAGGCGGGCGACCTGCTGGTCGGGCGCGGCGGTGACACCGATCTCGGCGAGGCCGGCGCCGTCCATCGACGTGAGCACAGTGACACCGAGGAGCAGGAGCTGGGGATTGGTTTTCTGCTGGGCCGCGACGGCGGCGCGCATCATCTCGGCGCCGCCCGCGGTGTGCAGCGTGAGCATGCCGATGGGCAGCGGACCGAGCGACTCGACGGCCTTGCCGACGGTGTTCGGGATGTCGTGGAGCTTGAGGTCGAGGAAGACCTGGAAGCCCATGCCGGCGACTTCACGGACATAGTTCGGCCCGTAGGCGGTGAACATCTGAAGGCCGATTTTTACCCAGCGCAGGTGACCGCGCAGTTGGCGGAGCAGGGGAGCGGCGTCTTCGCGCGTGGGAACGTCGAGGGCAAGGATCAGGTCGCAGGACATGCGGGGGCATCACTAATGACCACTAATCGGTCCGAATCAAAGAGAGAATTCTACATGGATTTTCGGCTCGGGTCGGGTGGGCGGACTGTGCTTGAGTGCCGGGAAATCGCATGCCGGTCACGCTCTTCTGCCCCGCGAAGCTCAATCTTTACCTCGCCGTCACCGGGCGGCGGGCGGATGGCTTTCACGATCTGGTGTCGGTGGTGACTCCGCTGGCCTTCGGGGATGAGCTTGAAGCTGAGCTGCGGCCGGGCAGCGGAGAAGAGCCCCGTTTCACGCTCGCGTGCGATGCGCCGGGCGTGCCGCTGGACGGCACGAATCTCGTGCTGAAGGCTGCGCAGGCCTTCGCGGCTGCGACGGGGTGGGATGGAGCGGCGCATTTCCGTCTGCAGAAACGCATCCCGACCGGCGCGGGTCTGGGCGGCGGCAGCAGCAACGCCGTCGCGGCGCTGCGCGCGCTCGATCGTTTGGCCGGCACGGCGTTGTCCGCGCAGCGGTTGGAAGCGCTGGCGGCCGGGCTCGGTTCGGATTGCGTGCTGTTCTTGCGGTCGGGGCCGGTGATCATGAGCGGGCGCGGCGAGCAGGTGGAGGATTTGCCCGAAGGCGCCGCCGGGCGGTTGCGCGGGCGCCGGGTGATCGTGTTCAAACCCAGTTTCGGCATCGCGACACCGTGGGCCTACGGGCGCATGGTGGCGCGCGGCACGGACTACATCGCCCGCGACGAGGCCGAGGCGACGCTGGCGCGCTGGCTGGCGGACACCCAGGCGCCGGTGGCGGCGCTGCTCGCGAACAACATGCAGCCGGCCGCCTTCGAAAAATACGTCGCCCTGCCCTTGTTGCTGGCGCGGCTGCGCCGGGAGTTCGGCGTGGCCACTCTGATGAGCGGCAGCGGCAGCGCGTGCTTTGCCTTGGCGGATGATCCCGCGCAGGAAGCCGCGGTGGCCGTTTGCATCCGCGAATGTTGGGGCGAGCAGGCGGTCGTGGCGGCGACGGCGCTCGCCTAGTTCCGCATTGACCGGGGTTGCCGCTAGCCGGTTTACTGACGCACCATCATGGAGCAACGCGGCAAAACCGAGACCGTCATCCGCGGTATCGCTGCGTCCCGCGGCATCGCTTACGGCCAGGTTTTTCTTTACCTGCAGAGCGAGCTCGAGATTCCCCGCTACGTGGTGGAGCCGGGCAAGCGCATCGGGGAGATCGCCCGCTTTGAGCAGGCCCTCGTCTCCACGCGCCAGGAGATCGCCAAGATCCAGGGCGAGGTGCGCAAGAATCTCAGCGAGGAGGAGGCACTCATCTTCGATGCGCACCAGATGGTGCTCGAGGATCAGGCCCTCATCGGCGAGACCATCCGCGAATTCGAGGCGACGGGACTCAACATCGAGACGTGCTTCAACACGATCGCCCAGCGCTACATCGCCGCCTTCTCGGAGATCGACGACGAATACCTCCGCGAGCGTGCGGCCGACATCAAGGACGTCACCGGGCGTGTGCTGCGTTCCCTCCTCGGCCAGACGGTGGCCAACCTGACGCAACTCGTCGACAAGCGCATCATCGTCGCAAAGGACATCTCGCCCTCCGAGGCCGCGGGCATCGACCGCAGCGCCGCGCTGGGCATCGTCACCGAGGGCGGCAGCCGCACGAGTCACGCCGTGATCGTCGCGCGCTCCATGAAGGTCCCCGCAGTCGTGGGCGCGCGCGAGCTCACGCAGCGCGTGCGTGACGGCGACTGGATCATTATCGACGGCTACGAGGGCGCCGTGGTCCTCAACCCGACGCAGGCGACGCTGTTCCGCTACGGTAAGATCCAGAAGCAGAAGAGCAGTTTCGAGTCCCGCCTGCTGGCGGCCAACGAGCTGCCGGCTGAGACGCTCGACGGCGTGCACGTCACCCTGCGCGCCAACGTCGAGAAGGCCGACGAGTTCACGCTCGTGCAGCAATACCACGCCGAGGGTGTCGGCCTCTACCGCACCGAGTATCTTTACCTCACCTCGCTGCACATGCCGAGCGAGGACGAGCAGTATCAGAATTACCGCAAGATCGTCGAGAATCTCGCCCCCGCGATGGTGACGATTCGCACCCTCGATCTCGGCGGCGACAAGCCGATGCCGAGCAACCCGCACCTCATCGGGCCGGAGGCGAATCCCTTCCTCGGTTTCCGCGCCATCCGGCTCTGTCTGGAGAATCCGGAGATGTTCAAGGGGCAGTTGCGCGCGATCCTGCGCGCCAGCGCGCACGGCAAGGTGGAGGTGATGTATCCGATGATCGGTTGCGCCGAGGAGCTCGCGCGTGCCAACGCCCTGCTCGAGGAGGCCAAGAGCGAACTCCAGGCCCGCGGCCAGGCCTTCGATGCGAAGATCCGCGTCGGCACGATGATCGAGATCCCGAGCGCTGCGCTCTGCGCCGACCTGCTTGCCCCGCTGTGCCAGTTCTTCAGCATCGGCACCAACGATCTCATCCAATACTTGCTCGCCATCGACCGCGGCAACGAGCGCATCGCGCACCTCTACGATCCGGCCAACCCGGCCGTGCTCCGCGTGCTCAAGCAGGTGATCGACGCCGCCCGCCGCCACCGCGTGAAGGTCAGCGTCTGCGGCGAAATGGCCGGCGACCCCATCTACGCGCCGCTGCTGATCGGGCTCGGCGTCGATGAGCTCAGCATGACGCCGCCCCTGCTGCCCGCGGTGAAGTTCCTCGTGCGCGCCATGAAGTTCAGCGAAGCCGAAAAGCTCGCCGCCGAGGCGCTCGCGCAGACCGATCCGAGTCGGACGCACGAGCTGCTCCGGGCATTCTACCAACGCCACGTCGGCGAGGAGTGAGTCGCCGGTCCGGCCCCTGCGCCGGACGGTGTCGGACCTGTTCCCGGGCCGGATTCCGCTGCCCGCGCTTCCGCGGCATTGCCCCGCGGCCCTCGACGTGGTAGCAAGGCGGCCGTTTTCCGGGAGACTTTATCAGGCGAGGGAGGCATTTCGCTATGAGTCACATCAAATCCAAAGGAACGATCGGCATCCTCACGGGCGGCGGCGATGTCCCGGGGCTGAACCCCGCGATCCGCGCTGTCACCATCCGCGCGCTGCGCGAAGGCTACAAGGTGATCGGCATCCGCAAGGGCTGGAGCGGGCTGATCACGATGATCCGCGACAAGGACCACGATAACAGCGAGAGCTACGTGCACCTCACCGAAGAGATCGTGAACCGCGCCGGCCGCACCGGCGGCACGTTCCTGCACAGCTCGCGCACGCGCCCGAGCCACGTGCCGAAGAACAGTGTGCCCGAATTCCTCCGCAGCACCTACAGCCAGGAGGTGAACGACCTCACGCCTGAGGTGTTGAAGAATCTCGAATGGCTCGGCATCGACCACATGATCCCGATCGGCGGCGACGACACGCTGAGCTACGGTGTTCATCTCTTCCGCCAGGGCGTCAAGGTCATCGCCATCCCCAAGACGATGGACAACGACGTGCCCGGCACGGATTACTGCATCGGTTTCAGCACCTGCGTCTCGCGCACGATCAGCCTCGTGAACACGCTGCGCACGTCGGCCGGTTCGCACGAGCGTTTCCTCGTCGTCGAGGTCTTCGGCCGCTACGCCGGCTTCACCGCGATGCTGCCCACCATGGCTGGTGCGGCGAATCGCTGCGTCATCCCCGAGTGGAAGTTCAACATCGAGCGCCTGACCGAACTGCTCGTGGCTGACCGGATGAACAACCCGAGCAAATACTCCATCGTGCTCGTGTCCGAGGGCGCATCCTTCGAAGGCGAGGAGATGGTTTACGAGAGCGCGGAGAAGGATATGTTCGGCCACGCCAAGCTCGGTGGCATCGGCGACATGGTGGCTTCTCGCCTCAAGGATCTCTCTCCGAAATTCAACCACGGCCGCAAAATCGACTGCATCAACCAGCGCCTCGGCTACCTCGTGCGCGGCGGCGATCCCGATGCGGTGGATTCGATCGTGCCGATGGCCTACGGCAATCTCGCGCTCGACCTCATCATGCAGGGCATCCACGGCCGGCTCGTGGTGCTGAAGAACGGTCGCTACGACAACCTGCCCATCGAGGTCGTCACCTCCACCAAGAAGCTCGTGAACGTGGACAAATACTACAACACGGACCGCCTGCGCCCGCACTACCACAGTTTCGAGATGCGTCCGCAGTTCATCATGACCAGCGACTGAACGGGCGGGTTTTAGACACAGAGGAAACACAGAGATCACAGGGGCCTTGCGCGGAGCTTCAACTCGCCACACTCCCAATGTGGCCCTAAGCCTTAAGTGTGGATTACGGCGTGCGACATCTTTGATAGTGAATCGCGCATCGTTTTGCCGACAGTCTCCCATGGTGCATCAGGAGCCGAAGGCGGGGCCTCGGGAAATCGTTCGCGGACCCCAATGGCGCTGTATATGCACGAGCGAATGAAACGCTTGATATGGGGTGGCATCGTAGGACTGATCGTCTGCTGGCTGGTTAGTTGCGGCAAACCTCCGCGTTCACGAAACGAGATGGCGTCGTTCGCGATCAACAACGCAGGTGATGTGGCATTTTCATTTTTTCACCAAAATCGAGAGGCGCTTTATTTGTGGACTGCGGCAGATCAGATCGCGCGGCAGATCACAGCTCCGAATGGCGAAAGTGCCTTTTTACATCCAAGTTTTTCGCGCGATGGACGGCAGCTCGTGTTCATCCGATACACAAGCCGCGCGCCGTATATCTGTGAAGTCTGGGTGTTGGAGGTGCACCGTTCTGCGCCGAGAGTCATCGCTTCGATTCATGGTATCGTGCGTCAAGTGATCTTCGATGACGCTGGTGCCGACGTGTTTTGCATTGTTGCGCGCGATTACGCTGCCTACTCGCCTCTCGCAGGCAAAGCCCCGCACGGTTTCGATCTTTTCCGAGTCGGGGTCGATGACGGGAAGATCCAACAAGTCACTTCATTGAACGCCTATGAAATGAGCGGATTGACTCCGGGACCAGACGGCACCGTGCTTTGTCGCATCGTTGTTGGCGAAAGGGCGGGAATTTACCGGATCGACCCAGATCGTCCGGACGCTCCGCAGCCGCTCGAACTTCACGTGGCGGGGCGGCCGGATCGTATGTTGTATTTCAGCCCCGATTATTCGGTGGGGCGGAGGGAGCTTCTCTTCGTTGTCCCTTATGAAATCTACGTCTCGGCGATTGAGAGCGGTGAGGCGCGGCTGGTCTTCTCGAATGTTGGGAAAGAGCCGATCGAGCAGGTGCGTTGGTTTGGGAACCAAGTGATGTTTTCAACGTCTGCAAACGATCGACTCTATGTCCTGCCTCTTCTGGGCGGTGAAGTTCGCGAACTCTCCCTTACTTTTCCTACCACGCAGGGGAGCCGGTGATCGGCAACGTAAGTTGGAGGCTGGGCGCGGACGTCGCCCGCGAAGCATGAGGTGAAAATTGGAGGAAGGGTTTGCGTCCGACCTGTTCAAACTCCGCAGCACAGATAACGGGGACAAAGCCCCTTCCTGCCAATTTTCGCGGCGAGAAATCGAATTCTACTCACCGTGCCGGCTTGAGGCCGCCGGCGAGCAAAGTTTCGAAGGATGGTTCGCGCTCCTCGCGGGCGACGGTGGTCACCTCGACCTTCTGGAAGCCGGACTTCTTCAGGAAGCCGTGCAGCGCGCTTTCCTTGAAGCCGAGCCAGAGGTCGCCGTAGAGCTCGTGCGCCTTCTCGAAGCCGTGCTCCTTCAGGTCGAGCACGAGCAGCTGGCCGCCGGGCTTGAGGATGCGGAACGCCTCGTCGACCGCGCTCTGCGGATGGCTGGCGTGGTGCAGCGCCTGCGACAGGATGGCGAGGTCGACCGATTTGTCCGGCAGCGGCACCTGCTCGATGTCGCCGAGCTTGTAGGCGAGGTTGGCGAGGCCGTTCTTCCGCGCGAGCTCGGTGCCGACCTCGACCATCTTCGGCGAGTTGTCGATGCACCAGACGCGTTCAGCGCGCTGCGCGAGCAGCTGTGAGACGAGACCTTCGCCCGCGCCGAGGTCGGCCACGGTGATCGAGGGCACCAGCCGCAATGCGAGATGGCCGAGCGCCTCCCACGAGCGGCCGGGACAGTAGCCTTTGCCGAGTCGGCCCGCGATGGTGTTGAAATACTGCTCGGACACGCGCCGGCGCTTGAGGAGGATACGCTCGAGGTTGTCGCGGTCCTCCTGCGATTCTGGCAGCTCGGCCACGGAGTCGCACGCGGCCTTCAGGAGCGCGTGCTGCTTGGCGGGCAGATCGGGTCGGAGGGAATAGAAGGCCTTCTTGCCCTCGCGCCGGTCCTGCACGAAGTCCGCTTGACGCAGGAGCGCGAGTTGCGACGAGATGCGCGACTGGGCCATGCCGAGGATCTCCTGCAGTTCGGCGACGGAGAGCTCTTCGCGCAGCAGCAGGGCGAGCAGGCGCAGACGCGTGGAGTCGGAAAGGATCTTAAGGCTGTCCCAGGAGGCGCTCACGATGCGCCGGAATGTGCCGGGCGCGGCCGGGTGAGGCGAGGAATCTCTTGCGCCTGCGCGCGGGTCGGATGGGCGAGGCCCTCGCTCAGCGGGTCAGGCTCAGGATCAGTTGCGCGAGTTGCCAGACGCCGAGGGCCATGATGAACAGGCCGGAGACGACGTGGACCGTGTGCAGCGCCTCGGCCCGGAGTTTGTCGCGGAGCTTGCCGGCGCCGAGGCTGAGCGTGAGCCACCAAAGCGAGGAGCCGGCGAAGACACCGCCCACGAGCTCGAAGGCGTGGAGGCGTCCCAAGTGCTGACTGCCGAGGCCAAGGCCGGCGAAGATGGCGATGAAGGCGACGATTGTAGCCGGGCTGGTGAGGGTCAGCGCGAGCGTCGAGAGGTAGGCGGCGTGCCAGCTGCGTTGCGGGGGCGGTGGCGCGATGGCGGTCGCCACTTCTTTCGAGGGTGCCTTGGCCAGCGCGGTTTTGAGGCCGAGTCCGAAGAGGAAGAGCCCGCCAAAGAGGTGCAGCCAGTGCTCCATGCGGAGCAGGAAACTGGAAATGGCGGTCAGGCCGAGCGCCGCGACGAGGCCGTAGAATGCGTCGGCCGTGGCTGCGCCGAGACCGGAGACAAATCCGGTCATCCGCCCATAGACGATCGTTCGGCGCAGGCAGAGGAAGCCGATCGGTCCGACCGGCACGGCGATGGCGAATCCGATGAGCAGTCCCTTGAAAAACATCGGCGGGTCCGACGACGATTCCGGAGGGCGCACCGGTTGACAAATCAAAAGGCCGGCGTGCGGGAATGGTGGGGGCAATCGTGTTCGACGCAGCGTGGGCGTGGCGGCGAGCGCGAAGCGAGCCAGGGCGGTCGGGTCGCTGGCGCTCTCCGCTACGATTGGAGCGCGGAAAATAAAAAGGCCGCAACTTGCGTTGCGGCCGGAAAGCGAGGCGACGAAGTCGAGTCGCCGGGGTGCGAGACTGGCTCAGGCCTGCGGCGCGTCGACGTAGCGGCTGATGCCGGCGAGCTGATACTCGTGTTGGACGCCAGCGATCTTGAGCTTCACGTGCTCGCCGACCTTCTTGCCGAGGAGAGCTTGGCCGAGCGGGGTCTTGTAGGCGATGACGTGATTTTCCGGATCGGAGTCCCACGCGCCGAGCACGGTGTAGCGGGTGGCGCGGCCGTTGGCGATTTCGCGCAGGTCGACGATCGTGCCGACGGAGACTTGGTCGGTGGTGGCGTCGGCGAAATCCGTGATGCGGGCGCGGGCGAGGTCACGTTCGAGCTGCGCCTTCTGCGCCATGAGCACGGACTGGTCCTGCTTGGCCATCTTGAACTCGGAGTTCTCGCGCAAGTCGCCGTGCTCGCGGGCGGTGGCGATGGCCTTGGAGTTGTCGGGGATGCGCTTGGAGACGATCTCCTCGTATTCGACGCGTTTCTTCTCGTAGCTCGGGCGCGAGACGAGGAGCTGCTCGTCCTTGGCCTCGGCATCGCCGGCGACGAGGGACTGGAGCGAAGGGAACAGCTTGATGAAGCGCGCGAGGAGCGACTTTTTCGTGAGTTCCTCGAAGCCCTGGTTGAGGAGGAGGGTGTTGGCGAGGTCGCGCGCGGTCTCGGTGTCGGCCGTGGCGAGGAGGTCGGAGATGAGCTCGGCGTCGTCGCTCAGGGCCTCGGCGAGCGGGATGCGGCGGGTGCCGGCGGACTGAAGCGCCTCGTAGTCGATGGCGAAGAAGATGGCGCTGAGCAGGCGCGGGGTGACGAGGTTGTTGAGGAGCTTGGCGAACTTCTTCGAGTGGCGGTTCTTGATCACCCAGAGCAGGACCGGCGCGCGGAGGTTTTGCTCGGTCTTCCAGCGGACGAGGGTGGTGGCGAGCTCGTCGGACTGGTCGTTCTCGACCAAGAAGTTGATGCACTCGGTGGTGAACTTGCCCTGCGAGGTCTTGAGGAGGGCGAACACGATCTCGCGCCACTCGAGCGGGTGGGTCTCCTTGACGAGGTCGAGGAAGCGGGACTGGAAGTGGACGGGGATCTTCTCCGCGATGGCGCTGAGGCCGCGGATCTCCTTGATGAGCTCGGCTTGCGGCGGGTTGAGCGTCGCGGCGTCGTGACCGAGGATGCGGGAGAGTTCGTCGCGCACGAAGGCACCGTAGAGGCGCTCGGCGGCGTCGAGCTGGTTGCTGTCGCGGACGGCCTCGGTGAGGCCGGTGAGGACCGCTTGGAGGGCGGGCTTGGCCTCGTCCTTGATGGAAGCGGCGAGGAGGTCCTCGGCGAGGGTGATGCGGCGGCGGGCGGAGCGTGTGGCGCCGAAGGCCTCGAGGATCTCGTCCTCGGCGGAAACGGGCTGCTCACGGACGACGTAGATTTCGGTCTTCTTGGCAGGGACACCGACGCGCGGGTCCTTGATCAGCTGCTTCTTCACGGCGCTGAACCAGCGCTTGAACTTCTCCTCACCGATGACTTGGGCGAGCGTGCTTTCGAGCTCGATGGCGCTGGCGGCTTGGTTCGGGTAGGCGGAAAGGGTGTCGATGACGAGCTGGACGGGGTTCTCGTCGATCAGCTGGCGGATCTTCTCCGGCTCGGTCTCGAAGCGGGCGAGGATGTGCTTGGACGGCAGCACGTCCATGGTGTTGACGCAGAACGCCGGGTCCATCGCGTGGGACTTCTTGCCCTTGAAGTCGATGACGAGCTTATGGGCGGACTCGTCGTATTCCTTGATCTGGCCGAAGCCCCAGCTGCGGTGCATGACGTAGGCGCCGGGTTCCATCGCCTCCAGTTTGGACTTGGACGCCTTAAGAGCGGGGTTTTTGGCGAGGAGAGCGGAGACGGCTTCGGAATTCATATTTGCGTAGCGAGTCGTTGAACCGATTAGTTCAGGCCGTTATGGCCAAACCTGTCAAACAGGGTTTTCAAAAGCCCAGGTCTCGCATCCTTCCCGCCGGCTCGGACGGCTGGGAAACCGCCGTGCTGCTGACCGAGCGCTGGCTCGCGACTCGGGAGCGCGTGGATGCGCTCTTGGAACAACTTACGCCGGGTCTGCCCAGTCAGGAGCGGGCGCGGGCGCAGCATCTTTTCTTCGGTGTCGTGCGCTGGGCGGGTCGATTGGAGGCGGCTTTGGCTGGACTGATGGCGCGCGCACCACGCACCAAGGTCAACGCGGTGCTTTATGTCGCGGGTTGGGAGCTGCTCGAGACGCCCGCCGAGGCGGCCAAAATCGTCCACCACGCCGTCGGGCGCGCCAAGATCGTCGCGAGCGAGAAGGAGGCGCGCCTGATCAACGCTGTCGCGCGCAAGTTGGCCATGCGCCTGCAGGAAGCACCCGCCACGCCGGCCGACGCCTACGCGCACCCCGCGTGGCTGGTGGCGCGGTGGGACAAGCAATTCGGCGCCGAGGCCACGCGCCAGCTGCTGGCTTGGAACCAGACGCCGGCGCCCGTCTATGTTCGTTGGCGACGCGAGGAGAGCGCCGTGCCGGACTTCCTCGCGGCGACGCGTTGGCCCGGGCATTACGAGGTGAAGGCCGGGCATTGGGATGAGGTGCGCCGCCTCGCCCTCGAAGGCGCGCTTTACGTGCAGGACCCTTCGACCCGACTCAGCGTCGAGCTGCTGGCGCCCGAGCGCAACGAGACGATTCTCGACGCCTGCGCTGCTCCGGGCGGCAAATGCCTCGCACTGGCCGATCGCATGCAGACTGGCCGGTTGGTGGCGCTCGATCTGCCGCCGGAGGACGAGACCGATGTTCGCTTCCGCCGTTTGCAGGAGAATCTCAACCGCGCGCCGTCCGGCGTGCAGGTGGCCCTCATGCCCGGCGATCTGCGCCAGGTCGGCCCGCGCTACTTCCAGGAATACAACCTGCCGCTGACCTACGATGCCGTCCTCCTTGATGCGCCGTGCAGCAACACCGGCGTCATGCGCCACCGCATCGACGTGAAGTGGCGGCTGCAGGAAGGCGATTTCGGCCAGCACGCCGCGCAACAGCTCGCGCTGCTGCGCGCCGCGGCGCGGCTCGTGCGCGAGGGCGGCCGCTTGGTTTACAGCACCTGCAGCATCGAGCAGGAGGAGAACGAGGCGGTCGTGCAGCGTTTCCTCCAAGTTGTGCGCGGCTGGAAACTCGAGCGCCATGTGCTGGCCTATCCGTGGATCGACGGGCACGACGGCGCCGGCGCCTTCCTGCTCCGTCGCGGCTGAGCCGAGTCAGCTGAAGGCGGCGAGATTGATGACGTAGTGCGCGAGCACTGCGGGCAGGAGCGAGCGCGTGCGCTGCGTGCAGAGGCCGAGCAACAGTCCGGCGAGTCCCGTCTGCAGCACCGCGCCCGCGCCGGTCGACCAATGCGCGAGGCCGAACAACACCGCGGACGCGAACAGACCCGCGGCTTCCGAGCGAAGCCACCGGCTGAGGCGCGGCAGCAGCACACCGCGAAAAACAACTTCCTCCGACACCGCGACGAGCGCCAAGCCGATGGATAGATCGAATCCACGCAGCCCCGGAGACACGATCGGCGGGATGAAGCCCGTGCGTGTCTCCGGCCAGAGTTGCAGCAATTGCCGCCCGGGGCCGTCGATCAGCCACAGGCCGGCCGCGGTCGTGAAGAGCGTCCAGCACGCGGCGGCGACCCACGCATTCGTCGGCCACCGCAGTCCCTCGATGCGCACTCGCCTGCTCGTCGCGAGCCACGCGGCGAGCCCGAGCACGAGAAGCCGCCACGCGTAGTCCTGCGCGACCCACCAACCCGCGGAGCGCACGAAGATATTGCCCAGATCGTTCAGCAGGAAGGGAGCGAACACCACCACCAGCGGCCATGTCGGCAGCGGCACCGCGCCGTCTGGCACGGGCGGGGTGGACGGGACGTGGCCGGCGGACATGGCCCCACGCTGCCGCGGGCGGCGCTACGGGACGAGCTTGAAGACGGGCACCTCGACCTCGTATTCGCGCGTGCCGGTGAGGAAGGTGTAGGTGATGCGCGCCGATTCACGCAGCAAAGCCGCGTAGCGCTCGTAATCCCAGCGCGCGACCGGTTCGCCGTTGATGCGCACGACGAGGTCGCCCGTTTGCACGTTGAGGGAGCTGGAGGGCGAATCCGGGATGACGGTGAGCACGCGCCAGTAGGCCGGCGAGCGGGCGAAGGCGAGACCGGTGCTGGGGCGCGGGCTGATGTGCACGGGGCCGGCGTCGGCGCGTTGGAAGGTCACAAGGTTGCGCCGTTGGTCGAACGTCAGCGTGAAGTGCCGCAACAATTCGCCGCCGAGCGCGGAGAGCTGGTCCGTGAGATCGACGACCGGCTGCGCCACCGTGTGGTCGCCCACTTGCAGGTTTTGCTCGATCCGGCCGACCTGCTGGTGGCGGTTGCCACCGAGCGAGGTGACGATGGTGCCCGGGCGCGGTCCGCTGAGGAAGCGCGGGTGCAGGCCGGCGCGATTGAGGCTGAGGCTGCCGTCGCTGCCCGTGTCGAGCAGCACGACGAAGGACTCGTTGCCGATTTGCACAGGGATGATTGGACGGCGTTGCTCGTCGTTGAAGACGAGGGTCGAGACGCCCGGCCCGTCCGACGCTGGCGGCGCGGTGGGCGAGGCGAGCGTGAGCTGCGCGCGCGGGTAATCGATCGTCAGGCGGGTGTCGCGAAAGAGCGGGAAGCCGAGCAATCCGTCGACCCGCAGGCCGAGGTGCGAGGAAAGCTCCGCGAAATCGAACAGCAGCGCAGGGACGTGCTCGAACGCGGCGTCGCCGAGCTCGAGCCGCCGCAGGGTGATCTCCTCCAACTCGACTTCCTCGCCGTTGGCGCCGCGCACCGGCGTCTTGCGCTTGGTGGCGCCGCGCTCGCGTTGGCGGAGCGTGCGGGCGAGGTCCTCCGAGACGTAGTTCACCGAGGAGCCCGTATCGAGGAGGAAGCGGCGCGTGGTGCCGTCGATCTGGGGCGACTCGACGAGGAAGTAATTCGCCACGATCCGCGCGGGCACCGACGTGGTGCGGGCGGACAGCACGGTTCGCTCCGGCTGGGGTTGGGAGGAGCGCGTGGCGCAGCCTCCGAGCCACAGCACGGCCAGCAGCGCGGCGGCGTGCAGCGCGAGCCGGAGGGACGGGAGGCGAAGCGGGCGGCGGGTCATTTGTGCGGTTGCGGCAGCGCGAGGCCGAGGGCAAGCGGTAGCGCGAGGAACGCGCCGGCGAACACGAAGGTGACCGTGCCGCCGACTTGGAAGAACATCACGCCCGCCAGCGCCGGGCTGCAGGCGCGGGCGAGGAAGCCGAGCGAGCGGTAGATGCCCGTGACCTTGCCCTGTTCCTCCGGCGGCGCGTAGAGCGAGATGAGCGAGGAGAGGCCGACGTTGGCGAAGCCGCTGCCGACGGAGCAGAACGTCAACGCCACGAACATCCACACCGGCGACTGCGCGACACCAATGGCCCAGCCGAGCGCGGCGAGCGCCGCGGCCATCAAGCCGATGCCGAAGAGCGAGGCGCGTTTCTCGCCGATCCGTGGCACGAAGCGGCGCACGAGCACGCCTTGCGTGAGGATGGAAACCACGCCGAGATAGACGAAGACCACCGTGAGATTGCGCGGCGTGTAGCCCAGCTTGTCGGCCGTGAAGAACGCGATGATCGTCTCGAAAAAACTGAAACCGAACACGACGAGGAAGCCCACGACGTTGGCGCGGCGGATCGTCCGGTCGGGCAGCGTGAGCAGCGCGCGGAGCGGGTTGCGCTCGCGCAGGGTGATGCCGGCGCCGCGGCGGTCGGCCAGCAGCGTCTCGCGGAAACGCGCCGCCACCCACGCGAGGTTGACGACGCAGAGCGCGAGCCCGATCAGCGCGGCGGCGCTGAAGGGATGGAAACCGAACCGCGCCAAGCCGGGCCAGGTCTCGAGCAGGTTGAGATGGGCGGTGAGTCCGCCGATCGCCGGGCCGGTGAGGAAGCCGAGCGCGAACGCGGCACCGACGAGCCCCATCCCCTTGGCGCGGTTTTCGCGCGTGGTCACGTCCGCCACGGCGGCGACGGCGACGGCGAGGTTACCGCCCATGATGCCGCCGAGCACGCGGCTGATCAGGAAGACGGTGAACGATCCGCTGCACACGAGCAGGAGGAAGCTCAGAGCGTTGCCCGCGATTGTCAGCAGCAGCACCGGCCGGCGGCCGAGACGGTCCGAGCGCGCGCCCCACACCGGCGAGAAGATGAACTGCATGAACGAATACACCGAGCCGAGCAGGCCGGCGAAGAGCGCGGCGGTCGCCATCTCCGGCACTTCGGTGGTGTGCGCGATCGATTGCAACTGCGCGAAGAGCGCCGCGAAGAGCCCGTCGGTGGGCTCGTGCGCGATGTAGTAACGCAGCAGCTCAGGGCCGAGCGGGAAGAAGATCGAGAAACCGATCAGGTCGATGTAGAGGGTCAGGAAGATGACCCCGAGCGAGAGCGGTTTCGTGGTGGAGGCGGGCGTGGACACGGAAGGGCGCCCACGTTGGAGGAATCTCCGGGGCGCGCAAAGTCTCTTTCCGCGCACGGGCGAGGCATAATCCAGCCTGCGACCGCGGACGCTGACCCTAATTCCGCGGAAAAATTTGAACGTGCCCCGCGACGTCCGGGCAAAGCGTGCCCGCTGTGGCGCTCAGCTCAGGTGCTGCGCGATGAGCTGGAGCAGGCGGTCGAGTTCGAAGGGCTTTTGCACGAACGCGACGGCGCCGAGCTCCATGCAACGGCGGGTCGACTCGTTTTCGCTGTAGCCGCTCATGAGGATGACCTTTTGCTGGGCGCCCTGCATGCGCAGGCGGCGGAGGGTTTCCTCGCCGGAAAGCCACGGCATGGTGAGATCGAGCAGGATGAGGTCGATTTTCCGGGCGGGATCGCGGGCCGACTGGAGAGCTTCGTGGCCGTCGCCGGCTTCGATCACCTCGAGACCGGCGCCGCGCAGCGCGAGGGTGGCCACGGCACGGACGTTTTTCTCGTCTTCCACCAAGAGCACGGTGCCGGTGAGCCGCGGACGTGCTGTCGTGTTCGGCGCAGGCGCGGGGGTCTCGGTGCAGCCCTCGGGGGCAGGATGAGGCGTGGCGGGCAGCAGGAGGCGGAAGGTCGCGCCGATGCCGAGGGTCGATTCGACGAAGAGCGCGCCGTGGTGGCTGCGCACGATGCCCAGCACGGCGGAGAGGCCGAGGCCGCGGCCGGAGAATTTCGTGGTGAAGAAGGGTTCGAAGATGCGCGCAAGTGTCTCGGGCGGCATACCGCCGCCGGTGTCGCGCACCTGCACGGCGACGTAGGTGCCGCCGGGCAAGTCAGGGTGCTGGATGGCGCGGCGGAGTTCTTCGGGGCAGGCCTCGACGGTGGAGGTGGAGATGAAGATGTCGCCGGGGCGGTCGCCGATCGCCTCGGCGGCGTTGATCACGAGGTTCATCACGATCTGGCGGATCTGCGTGGCGTCGGCGTGGACGGCGGGCAGGTTGGGTGCCAGCTGCCGGTGCAGTCGGGTGCTCTTGTTGATCGAGACTTCGAGCAGCGAGGCGGTGTCGCGGACGAGGTTCGTGAGGTTGACGCTGCCGGGCACGAGGCTGCCCTTGCCGGCGTAGGCCAGCATCTGGCTGCACAGGTCGGCGGCGCGGCGGGCGGCATTCTCGATTTGCAGGAGCTGCGGCGTCACGGGCGTGTCCGACGGCAGGATCGTGCGCACGAGTGAGGCGTTGCCGAGGACGGCGGTGAGGATGTTGTTAAAATCGTGGGCGATGCCGCCGGCGAGGACGCCGAGGCTTTCGAGTTTTTGTTTCTCCTGCAGGCGGCGTTCGAGTTCGCGTCGCTCGCGTTCGGCGTTTTGGCGCTCGGTCATGTCCGTGGCGATGCCGCAGGTGGCGTAGGTGTGGCCGGAAGTGTCCTTGAGGGGGAACCGCTGCACGAAGTGACTGCGCGGGCCGGCCGGGGTCGGGTAGGTTTCCTCGAACTCGAGCGTCGCATCGGCCGCGAGCACGCGGCGGTCGTTCTGTGCGAAGCTGGTGGCGGTGTCGGCAGGGAAGAGCTCGGTGTCGGTGCGGTTCAGGATCTGATGCCGCTCCAGGCCGCAGTCGCGCTCGAATTCGCGGTTGCAGAGCAGGTAGCGGCCTTGGAGATCCTTGACGAAGATCGCGGCGGGGCTGCAGTCGAGGATGGCTTGGAGACGTTCCTCGCTGGCTTGCAGGGCGAGCTCGGCCTCCCGGCGCCGGCGGTTGTCCTCCTGGAGTTCGCGTTGGGCGTTCTCCAATTCGGCGGTGCGCAACGCGACTTGGTTCTCGATCTCCTGCGTGCGCCGGAGCATGCCGTTCAAGGCGAGGACGGCGATGGCCGTGGTGAGCAGGCCGCCGAGGAAGAACAGCGAAGGCGTGAGCGTGCGCTGGCGCTCGCGCCAGGCGGGGTTCATCTGCACGAACATCTCCCAGCGGCGGCCGCCGAGATGGAACACCTCGATGTAGGAAGGCAGGCTGGTATCGCGGGTCAGCGAGTGGCTCTCGGTGCGCCGGATCTCCCGGCCGCCGAGGTTGACGTAGAGCAGGGCGGTGGCTGGGGCGGCATCGAGATCGGAGTAGCGGATGAGCAGCGCCTCGTCGGGGTGGGCGCGGTGCGGTTGCCCGAGCATCGTCTCGACGCGGAAGACGCCCTGCACGTAGCCACGCAGCGCGCCGTTGTCCTCGGGTGGCTCGGCGGCGAAAACCGGCAGGGCGAACACGACGCCGTGCTCGTCGTCGGGCGAGGTGGCCTGAATGAGCTGGAATGGGTGCGTCACGACCAGCCGGCGCTCGCGGCGCGCGAGGGCGAGTTCGCTGCCGACCGGGGAGGAGGAATTGTCGTAGCCGAGGGCGCGCTCGTTGCCGGCGAGCGGCGAAACGAGGCGGATCACGGTGTAGAACGGGCGCTCGGCGACGTGGGTCAGCGTGCCGTCGGGTGCAAGTTCGGTGACCGTGAAGCCCTCGTATTCGGTGCGGGCCTGCGCCTCGAACTCCGCGCGCATCTCCGGCGTGACGTAGGCGACCCATTGCAGGGCCTGCACGCCCGGGTGACGCTGGCGCAGGCTGGAAACCGCGCGCTCGAACTCCTGGCGCGTGACGTTGTTTGAGCTGACGAAAAGATTCTGCAGGCTGTGCACCATCTCCTCGTAGAGGCGCACGCGCTCGCGCACGAAGCTGGCTTGGGATTCCGCCCGGCGCCGGAAGGTGGCGAGCAGACGCTCCTCCTCCGCATCCCAAATCAGGAACCACGAAAAGGCCGTGAGCGCGAATCCGAGAAACGCGACCGCCGCGAGCAGGAGACGGCGATGAGCGAGGAAAGAGGCGGTCATTTCTTCGGCTTGAACGAAGCCACGATGACCGCTTGCCCGAGCGGTGGCCAGCCGGGAAACGCCGAAATGAGCGCGGCGCGGCGCATTTCGGCGAGGGAAAGTCGGAATCCGTCCGGGCGCGCCCGGGGCGGACTCAGGCCCGATAGGGCAGCGGGAAGCGGCCGGTGAGCGCCACGACCCGGGCCTTCACGTCGGCGATCGCAGCGGCCTCGCCCTCGGTGCCGATGGCGGTGAGCACGGTGTCGATCAACGTGGCGATCTCCTGCATCTCAGCCTCCTTGAATCCGCGCGTCGTCATGGCCGGCGAGCCGAGGCGGATGCCCGAGGCTTGGAACGGCGAGCGCGTCTCGAAGGGCACGGTGTTCTTGTTGCAGGTGATGTTGGCCTTATCGAGCGTCTCCTGCGCGACCTTGCCGGTGAGATTCGGCAACTTGGCGCGGAGGTCGACGAGCATGAGGTGATTGTCGGTGCCGCCGGAGACGATCTTATACCCGCGGGCGACCATCGCGTCGGCGAGAGCGGCGGCGTTTTTCACGACCTGCTGCGAATAGGTTTTGAACTCAGGCTTCAGCGCCTCGCCGAAGCACACGGCCTTGGCGGCGATGACGTGCATGAGCGGGCCGCCCTGCGTGCCGGGGAACACGGCGGAGTCGATCGCCTTCGCGTGCGCCGCCTTGCAGAGAATGAGGCCGCCGCGCGGGCCGCGGAGGGTCTTGTGCGTCGTGGTGGTGACGAAATCGGCGTGCGGCACGGGCGAAGGATGCACGCCTGAGGCGACGAGGCCGGCGATGTGCGCGATGTCGGCGAAAAGATATGCGCCGACGCTGCGGGCGATCTCGCCCATCTTGGCGAAGTCGATGACACGCGAGTAGGCGGAGGCGCCGACGGTGATCATCTTGGGCTTCTCGCGCAGGGCAACGGCTGCGAGCTCGTCGTAGTCGATCAGGCCGTTGTCCTCGCGGACGCCGTATTGGCAGAAATTGTAGAGTTTGCCGGAGAAGTTGGCGGGGTTGCCGTGCGTGAGGTGGCCGCCGTGGCTGAGGTTCATGCCAAGGAGCTTGTCGCCCGGCTGGAGGACGGCGGCATAGACGGCGGTGTTGGCCTGTGCGCCGGAGTGCGGCTGGACGTTGGCGTGCTCGGCGCCGAAGAGCTGCTTCGCGCGCTCGATGGCAAGCGTCTCGACTTGGTCGACATACTCGCAGCCACCATACCAGCGCTTGGCCGGGTAGCCTTCCGCGTATTTGTTCGTCAGCACGCTGCCCTGCGCCTCGAGGACGGCCGGGTAGGTGAAATTTTCCGACGCGATCAGCTCGATGTGATGCTGCTGGCGGGCGAGCTCGCCGGCGATGGCGGCGTGCAGGGCGGGATCGGAGGAGGCGAGGGGAGCGGAGTTGAGCGACATTGCGGAGACGAGCTTGGGTGTTGGGAAAGGGATTTCCAGCGCCGTGCGCGGAATAAGCGTCATGCGGGCCGGGCCACGATGTCCTTCAGGTAGGCGAGCAGGCTGGGAATCGCCTCCACCATCTCGTCGCGGCTTTGTTCGTAGTGCTTGAGCGACCCGCCGAAGGGATCGGCGATCTCACGGTGGGCGCTGGCGGGCATGAAGTCGCGCACGAGATGGAGCCGGGGCGGCACGGGCGCGGCCTGCATCTCGATCAGGCGGATGTGCGAATGCGTCATGCAGAACACCGCGAGGGCGTCGTCGAGCAGCTTTTGCGTGAGCGGCTGGGCGCGGTGGCCGGAGATGTCGATGCCGACTTTCTTGAGCGCGGCGACGGAGTTCTCCGACACGCGCTCGCCCGGGCGGGCGGCCAGGCCGGCGGAGAGCACTTTCAGGCCCTGCAACGGCCCATTTTGCCCGGCCAGGGCGTGGGCGAGCAGGCCTTCGGCCATCGGGCTGCGGCAGATGTTCGCCGTGCAAACGAGAAGGATGTGGCCGGGCGCAGGCATCCAGAGAGCGGTAAGCACTCGGCGGCGCGCTGCAAGCCAAAGGGCGGCGCGGTGCGGCCGGCCGGGGCGCGCCGGCTCAGCGCCGCTTCAGGGCGAGCAGGGCGCGGTGCAGGTGCACGGCCCGTTGCAGCACGCGGTCCGTGAGCACGGGTGCGGCTTCAGTCGCCTTGGGCGCGGCGGGATCGGGCGCGGGCGGCGGGGCGGCGTTGGGGTTGCCGTTGCGGAATTCCTTCACCAGCGCGGCTTCGTCGAAACGCTCCTTCTCGAACTTTCCCGACAGCAGCGTGGCGAGTGGAATCTCCGGCGAAAGCGCATCGTAGGCGCGGCGGTCCGTCTCTGCTGTCTGCGCCACCACCACGCCGGGCGCGGGCATGGAGCCCGCGACACCGAGTGTCACGGCGCCTTCGGGCAGCCGTTCCAGGATCTCGGCGAACGCGGCGGGCGTCTGCGGGCTGAGCAGGACAAAAAAGGGCACCCTGGCGGCGCGGGCGCTCAGCAACGCGCGCAGTCCCTCGGCCGCGGCGGGATCGGCGGCGGTGGTGTAGCGCAGGTCGAGCACGAGCGGCTGGCTCGCGCGTGCCGCGAGCGCGGCATCGCCGAGGTCGGACGCCTGCGCGATGCGGGCGTAAGCGAGGTTCGAGCCGAGCTCAGCGAGTTCGAACCCGAGCGCGGAAACCGCCAGGCAGCAGAAAACGATGATGGCGCGGAGGGCGTTCATGCGCGGCGGAGTTGGCGCGCCCCGATGTCGCGGCGGAAGTATTTCGAGGTGCACTGGAGCGCGTCGCACGCGGCGTAGGCGCGGTCGGCGGCTTCGCGCAGCGTGGGCGCGAGGGCCGTCACGCCGAGCACGCGGCCGCCATTCGTCACGATCTGGCCGGCAGCGTTGCGCGCCGTGCCGGCGTGGTAGATGAACGTTTGCGGCGGCAGCGCGGCAGGGAAGGTGATGACGTCGCCCTTCGGGAATTTCTCCGGGTAGCCGCGCGCGGCGACCACGACGCACATCGCGGCCTCCGGCCGCACGTCGAGGCGGAAGCCCGCGAGGGTGCCTTGGGCGGCGCGCCAGAGCAGCTCGAGCACGTCGCTGCGCAGGCGCGGCAGCACGACTTGCGTCTCGGGGTCGCCGAAGCGCGTGTTGTATTCGAGCACGCTCGGACCGGAAGGCGTGAGCATGATGCCGATGAAAAGCGTGCCGCGGAAATCGATGCCTTCGCTTGCGATGGCGTCGACGGAGGGTTTGACGATCTCGCGGTCGATGCGCGCGAGCAGTTCCGGCGTCACGACCTCAGCGGGCGAGTAGGTGCCCATGCCGCCGGTGTTGGGGCCGGTGTCGCCGTCGCCGATGCGCTTGTGATCCTGCGAGACGGGCAGGATGACGTAGTCGCGGCCGGAGACGACGACGAGCAGCGAGGTCTCGTCGCCGAACATGCAATCCTCGACGAGGATCTGGCTACCGGCCGAACCAAATTTGTTGCCCGCGAGCATGTCGTGCACGGCGGCTTCGGCTTCGGCGAGCGTTTGGGCGACGACGACGCCTTTGCCGGCGGCGAGGCCGTCGGCCTTGATGACGATCGGCGCTCCGCGGTGGTGGATGTAGTCGAGGGCAGGCGCGACCTCGGTGAAGATGCCCGCGGCGGCGGTCGGGATGTTATACTTCAGCAGGATCTGCTTGGTGAAAACCTTGGAGGCTTCGAGGCGGGCGCCGTCGGCCTTCGGGCCGTAGGTGGGGATGCCGACCTTTTGCAGCGCGTCGACGAGGCCGAGCGAAAGCGGCACCTCGGGACCCACGACGACGAACTGCACCTGCTCGCGCTGCGCGAGCGCCACGAGACCGGCGATGTCATCGGCGGCGACCGGGAAGCACGGCACGTCGAGGGCGATCCCCGCGTTGCCCGGCGCGCAAACCACGCGCGGTTGCGCGGGCGAGGCGAGCAGCGAGCGGACGAGCGTATGCTCGCGCCCGCCGGAACCGACGACGAGGACGGAGGACGGCAAGGAAGACATGGTCAGGGGTGATGGGTTAGGGGTGATCGGTCGGCGGAGGAAGGGTTTTTTGTCCAAACCCACACCTATGACCTATTGCCGATGACCCATCGCCCGGTGGCTTCAGAGCACTTGCAGCGTCTTGCGGTAGAATTTGACGACGTCGTCGGGGTTCTCGGTGAAGAGCACGTAATCCTTCATCCAGGCGGGGGCGCGTTTCTCGGCGATCATGAGGTCGAGCTGGCGCTTGAGGTCGTGCCAGAAGCCGGAGCCGTAGAAGACGTAGGGCGTGCGCGGGCGGATGCCGAGTTTGAGGTTGCAGAGCTCGATGCCGATCTCCTCGAGCGTGCCGACGCCGCCGACGTTGAAGATGCAGAAATCGGCGACTTCGAACCATTTTTGCCGGAAGTGGCGCGAGGTTTCCTGGAAGGTGTTGAAGAAATCGACGCCGAGCTCGGGCGGCTGCGCCTCGAGTTCGAGGAAGCAGGCGCCGGTGAGCGCGCCCTTGGAGCGGGCGGTCTCGGTGGCGAGGCGCATGACGCCGCCGCCGCCGCCGGTGAGGACGCCGATGTTGGGGCCGACGAAGGCGCTGAGCTGCTCGACGAGCGAGGAGATGCGGCTGGTATCGTCGGTGTTGAGGCTCACGGCGGAGCCGTAGAAGGCGAGGATGGGGCTCTCCTGGAATTTCTTCGCCATCTCCTCGCGCACGAAGAAGCCGTGACCCTTCTTGTAAGTGTGGAGGTAGAGGTCCTTGGTCTGGTCGTCGTGCCAATAGACGGGGATGCCAAGGGAGTTGAAGGTGTCGAGGCGCGCGTGGGCGTTGGAGGAGAGGAAGTAGCCGTGCGTGCGCGAAGCCTTGCGAAAGATGATGCGACGGAGCTTCAGGTCGCCGAGGCGGGTGATGAGCTCCATGTGCTCGAGCAGGTCGGGGAAGTAGTCGGCGACGAGCGTGTCGGCGTCGGCGGGGGCGCTGTCGAGGGCTTCGACGAGGGTCTGCGCGCCGAGTGGGCAGGCGCCGCCCTCGGCGAGTTTTTTCAACTCTTCCTCGTTGGCGCGGATGAGGACGGAGCGGTTTTCGATCGTGGCGCTCTGGCCGCGGACGGTGATCTTGGTCTTGGGGCGGGCACCGCTGGAGGCGACGGCGGGATACTCGTCGAGGCACTTGTAGAGGCTCTGCGAGGTGGCGAGCAGGCGGGCGCGGCGCTTGGAGAGGGATTTGAAATCCGGGTCCTCGAGCGGCGGGCTGCGGAAGACCTCGACGGAGACCATCGGGTTCATGACCGGTTGGTCGCCCTTGTTGTAGATCTCCAGCATGACGTTCGTGCCGAAGGTCTTCACCGGATCGAGGAGCACGGCGCTGGTATGGAGGCCGAAGTTGCCCTCGCCAGGGCTGAGCACGACGAAGTGCTCCTTCAGATACATGGAGCAGCTGGTGAGGATGCCGGCGTGGGGCGGGATGGTGAGCGGGGACGCGTCGTGCCGGATCTGGACCTTGTCGAGGAGACCGCGTCCGGCGTAACCGCTGACGATGTGCTCGAAGTTGAGGCGCTGGAGGCGGGGGTTGAGCGTGTAGTTGACGGCGTGGGGCGTGAAGAAGACGCGGCCCTGCGAGTCGATGGAGGTGGTGTTGGGGAGCTTGAGGACGTTCTGTTGGACGGCCTGCCAGATCTCGGTGGAGGAGAGCTTCGCGCTGGCGGGGGCGTAGAAAAGCCGGCCGGCGGGCACGCCGGGACGGAGCAGTTTTTTCCAGTAAGGGGCGTTGGGGAAGCTGGGATCGTAGAGGGAGCTCTCGACTTCGAGCAGCAGGCGATTGCCGTCGAGCGTCACCGGGCCGCGGGCGATCATCTCGATGCCGATGCGGGCGAGCGAGCTGCGCTCGGTGAACTTCAGGTGGGGCAGGTGGGCCTTGAGAAAGTCCATCTCGGCCGGATGGCGGGGCCAGAACACGAGCGTGAGGGCCACGGCTTCGCCGGTCTTGGCCTTGACCGTGAGGATCTGGCCGTCGGTGCTGTGCCAGAATTGGTTTTCGTTCATGGGATTGGGGAGCGTGAGGTGGGGGTGGGGGCCTGACAAGCCGGATGCGCCGCGGTTCCGGCCCGGTGGAGCAGGCGCGACGGGCCGCCTAAGGGATTGATTTTTGCCCGGCCGGTCCGCAACTTCCCGCTTTTAACGGTCCAAACATGCCCGGCCCGTTATCCCCTCAGGGCACGTATCAACCTCATGAAATTCACTCCCTCGCTTAGCGCAACCGCCCTCGGCCTTGCGTTGCTCGTGTCGGTTTCCGCCCAGTCGTCGGACCCGATCAAATTCGAACTTCCGCAAATCGGCAGTTCCCCCGCGACCGCTCCGGCCACGACGGCGCCGGCCGCCGGCCAGCCCGCCGCCACTCCGGCCGCTCCGGCCATCAAGTATACGGAAGCGCAGATGATGGAGGTTTACGGCTTCATGCTGGGCGACCGTCTCAACCTGCGCCCGCTCGAGTTCACCCAGGCTCAGGTCGAGTCCATCGGGCGCGGTCTGATCATGGCCGTCAACGGCCAGCAGCCCAACTACGATGCGCAGCAGATCATGCCGCAGCTGCAGGAGCTCATCCAAAAGAAGCAGCAGGCGTTCCTCTTGAAGGTCCGCAACCACAACCTCTCCGAGACCGCCAAGTTCTTCACCGCGCTCAAGGAGAACACCGCCGTCAAGGAACTCGAGGGCAGCAACGGTCTGCGCTATGAAGTTCTCAAGGCTGGCACCGGCGCCGTGCCGAAGGCCGGCCAAGTCGTGACCATGCACTTCACCGGCGGCTTCATCAACGGTCAGGTGTTCGAGTCGACGCTCCGCGCTCCCGAAGGCAAGACGCCCGAGCCGGTCGACGTGCTCATCCAGCAGGGTGCGCTGATCGACGGCATGGCCACCGCGCTCCTCAAGATGCCGGTCGGCTCGAAGTGGCGCATCTACATCCCGCCGCACCTCGCCTACGGCGACGACGGCATGGCCCAGATCGGCATCCCGCCCGCTGCGACCCTCATCTTCGAGATCGAGACCTTCGGCGTGAAGGACGCCCCGAAGGAAGCCACCGAGGCCAAGAAGTAAGCGGCCCCGCGATCCTCTTTCAAAAACGAACGCCCTCCCGCACGGGAGGGCGTTTTTTCATGCGCAGGCGTCCGCCGCCGGCCCCACGGCTCAACTCAACGGAGCGCCGGCACGAGGTGTCGCAACGCGCCCGCCACATCGCCTTGGCCGGTGCGGGCCAGGTCGTCGGCGGTGATGACCGTGACCGGATGCATGCCGTCCGTGACGAGGCCGACGCGTGTCACCTTCTGCGGGATGCGCGAGCCCGTCAGCACCACGCGTTCGTCCTTCTTCGGCTTTTCCGCCTTGGGCTTTTTCTCGCACTTGCACTGGCCGGCTTCGCATTTGCAGCCGTCCTTGCATGCTTCACAGGTCGGGGCGGCGTCCTTTTTTTCAGGCGCCTGCGGCTTGGAGTCCGCGAAAACCGCCGGAGCCAGCACGAGCGCGGCCGCGGCGAACAAGGCAGTGAGTTTCGCTTTCATGGGGTGCGTGGAACGCTGGGAAAGCTAGCCGGGTTTGCGTGCGCCGCAAGCGCGCGACGGAGATCCGCGACGAACCGCTCCACGGTGTCGGCGGACGTCGCCCACGATGCCATGAGCCGGTAGCCGTGCGCGCCGATGAAACGGTAGAAATGCCAGCCGCGCGCCGCGAGGGCTTCGGCGACGCCGGGCGGCAACTCGACGAACACGCCGTTCACCTCCGGCTCGGCGAGGAGGCGCGTGTGCGGCAGCTCGCGCACGGCGTCCGCCAGCCGGCGCGCCATCGCGTTGGCGTGCGCGGCGTGGCGCAGCCAGGCGCCGCCTTCGAGCATGCCGCACCATTGCGCGGCGGCGAAGCGCTGCTTCGAGGCGAGTTGCGCTCCCTGCTTCACGCGATAGTCGAATTCCAACGCGGCTGGGCGGCGGAAGAACACGACGGCCTCCGTCGTGTGCATGCCATTCTTGGTGCCGCCGAGGCTGAGCACATCGACACCCGCGCGCCAAGTGATGTCGGCCGGACGCAGACCGCGCGAGGCGACGGCTGCGGCGGCGTTGGCGAAGCGCGCGCCGTCCATGTGCACCGCGAGGCCGTGCGAGCGCGCGAGCGCGGCGAGGGCGCGGATATCGTCGGGCGTGTAAACGGTGCCGAGTTCCGTCGACTGCGTGAGGGAGAGCGCGCCGGGCTTCGGGTAGTGCACGCCGTGCCCGCGGTGCAGCGCAGCCTCGACGGCGCGCGGGTCGAGCTTGGCGTGCGCGCCGCCGATCGGGATGACCTTGGACCCGCCGGAGAAAAATTCCGGGGCGCCGCACTCGTCGGTGTCGACGTGCGCGGCTTCGTGGCAGAGGACGCTGTGGTAAGGACGGCAGAAATGCGCCAGCGCGAGCGCGTTGGCGGCCGTGCCGTTGAAGACGAAGAAGACCTCGCACTCGGTCTCGAAGACCTCGGCGATGAGGCGTTTTGCCCGGGCGGTCCACGCATCGTCGCCGTAGGACGGCGCGGTGCCGGTGTTGGCGGCTTGCAGGGCGGCGAAGGCTTCGGGCGCGATGCCGGCCGTGTTGTCGCTGGCGAACGAATAATCGGGCGGAGCGGACTCGGACATGCCGCCAACGTGCCCGCTCGGAGCGGGGTTGCCGAGAGCGAAGTGACCGGAACGACGCTTGCGCCGGCCGGCGGCGCCGTGTTCGTTGGCGCCGGATGGAAGCGTCACGTCCCAACCTTTATCTCGTGGGTTTCGCGGGCACCGGCAAAAGCACGGTCGGCCGGTTCGTCGCGCGCGAGCTGGGCTACGCCCTCCTCGACAGCGACCACGAGATTGAGCAGGCGCAGGGGCGGACGATCACGCAGATCTTCGCCGAGGCCGGCGAGCCGGCGTTCCGGGAAATGGAGCGCGCCTTCATCGACGGCGGGCATCCGGCCGAAGGTTGCGTCGTGGCGTGCGGTGGCGGGCTCATCATCCCGCCGGGCATGCTCGAGCGGGTGCAGGCGCGTGGCGTGGTCATCTGCCTGCACGCTTCGATCGAGGCGGTGTTGGAACGCACGGGGCGCGCCACGCACCGGCCGTTGCTGCAGGTCGAGGATCGCGAGCAGCGGCTGCGGACACTCTACGCGGCGCGCGAGCCGATCTACCGGCGCACAGGCACGATGATCCTCACCGATGCGCGGCCGATGCGAGAAATCGTCGCGCACGTGCTGCGCGTCTATCGCGAGGAACAGCGCGAATGGGCGCGGCGTCACCGATGAACGGCGCGGCAGGCACGAGTCTCGCCGGCGGGCCCCGCGAGGCATTGCGGCGCGGGCTGCAGGAACTCGGATTCGACGTCGTGCGGTTCACATCGGCCGCGCCCGGGGGCGGGGACGCTTTGCGCACTTGGTTGGACGCCGGTCGGCAGGCCGACATGGCTTGGATGGAGCGCACGGTGGAGAAGCGCGGCGATCCCGCCCTCGTGCTCGGCGGCGCGCGCAGCGTCATCGTGCTCGGCGTGAATTACTGGCCCGGAAAGCTGGCTGCGGACTCGCGCAGCGGCGGACCGCGCTGGGCGCGCTATGCTCTGCATGAGGATTATCACGACACGATCAAGCCAGGGCTCGTTGCCGCGGGGAAATTGCTCGAGCGCACGGTGGCGTGCACGAGCGAGGATTACCGCTACTACACCGACACCGGCCCGGTAATGGAGCGTGGGCTCGCGGCGCGTGCCGGGCTCGGTTTCCGCGGCAAGAACGCGATGCTGATTTCGCGCGAGCACGGTAACTGGCTGCTGTTGTCCGTGATCCTCACGCGCTGCGAGATCGAGCCCGACGAGCCGTTGCGCGGGGACTCGCCGCTGCGCCACGCAGACCAAGAACCGGCGGGCCTGCTCTGCGGCAAGTGCACGCGTTGTCTCACGGCGTGTCCGACCGCGGCCTTGCCGGAGCCGGGCATCGTCGACGCGCGACGCTGCATTTCCTACCAGACGATCGAGAACAAGGGCGTCATCCCGCGCGAGCTGCGCGCCGGCATCGGCGAGCGCCTGTTCGGGTGCGATGCCTGCCTCGAGGTTTGTCCGTGGAACCGCTTCGCGCAGGAAGGCCGGCGGTTGCTGCTCGCGACGCGGCACGACTTGGCCGATTTGGAACTGGCGGAAATTCTCGTGCTCACGCCGGAGCGTTTCGCGGAGGTCTTCCGTCGCACGCCGGTGAAGCGCCTCAAGCTCACGGGGCTGCTGCGCAACGCCTGCATCGTGGCGGCGAACTCCGGCGACACGGCGCATGTGCCGGCGCTCGTGCGTCTCGCGGGTCACGCGTCTCCGCTCGTGCGCGCGCATGCCGTGTGGGCCGTGCGGCGGTTGGCCGGCGCGCAGGCGGCGGTGTTGCTTGAAACCGCGCGCGCGGCGGAGACCGATCTGCAGGTCCTCGCCGAATACGAAGCGGCTCAGGCCTGATCCGGTTGCCCGGCGAAGAGCTCGCGCATCCGTTGCGTGAAGCGCGCGGGCGGGCGCACGGGTTCGCCTTGGTGGTTGATGAAGCCGTGCACGGTGAAGCCCGTCGCGAGCAGTTCCTCGCCGCGACGCACCTCGTATTCCAAACGGATGCGAATCAGCGGACGCTCGGGCAGCTTCGTGACGATGGTGATCGTGTCGTCGTAAACCGCCGGGCGCAGGTAGCGGCAGCCGACCTCGATGACGGGCAGGCGGTAGCCTTCCTTTTCGAGTTCGCTGTAAACCACGCCGCATTCGCGCAGGAGTTGGGTGCGGCCGACCTCGAACCACGGCAGGTAATTGCCGTGGTAGACGACGCCCATCATGTCGGTCTCGGCGTAGCGGACGGTGATTTGGGATTGCGAGGTGATCATGCGGAAGGAGCGTGGGCCGGTTCGTCGGGTCCGGGGGCGGCGTCGAAAAGCGTGGCGGCGGAATCGTCCCACGTGTGCGCGAGGGCGCGGGTCTGCCCGGCGCGCCCGAGGCGGCGCCGCAACTCCGGATCGGTGATCAGGCGCGCGAAAGCGGCGGTGAGCGCGGCCGGGTCCTCCGGCGGCACGAGCAGGCCGGTCTCGCCGTCGATCACGGCCTCGGGCACGCCGCCGATGGCGTGCGCCACGATTGGCAGACCGTGGGCGCCGGCTTCGAGATAGACCAAGCCGAAGCCTTCGACGCTCAGTTTATGCGGCATGCTCGTCATCGCGAAGATGTCCGCCTGCGCATATATAGGAGAGAGTTCCGCGTCGGGTATATCGCCCAAGAATTTCACAGGGAAGCCCGCGTCCTCCGCGGCGGCGCGCAATGTAGGTTCGTAGTTTTCTTTCCCGTGTCCTCCGACCATCCAATATTCCAGATTCGCGCGCAGCGGCGAGGGCAGCGCCTTCAGGGCCTCCAGCACGCGAAGCTGGCCCTTGCGCGGGTGCACGCGGGCCACGGTCAATACGACGAGTCGCGCGCCGGCCGGACGTGGAGCGGGTGGGCGGACCTGCGCAAAATCGGCGCGCAGGGCGCCGGGCGTGAGCACGATCTTGCCGGCCGTGTTAGGGAACAGATCCACCAGCAGCCGTCCGGCGTAGCGGCTGACGACGCTGATGCGGTCGGCCCGGGCGAACAGCCGGCGGGCACTGGCGCGGGTCAACGGCCGCAGCGCGAGACGGAGGATCTCCGACCCATGCAGCGTGATGACCATGCGACCGGGCGGCAGGGTGTCGAAGAACTGCAGGAGCAGCATCGAAAGCAGCGGGCCGGGTTCGGGCACGTAGAGGATGGCATCGCGCCATTGCTCGCGGTGCCGGAAAATATGACACGCCATCCGCCACTGATCCATCCAGCTGTGCGTGCCTCCGATGGCGAGACGGCGAACCCGGAAAGGCCAGTCCGGCTCCGCGACGCCCGGCTTCAACGCCGGCGCCCACACTTCGATGTCCCGACCCTGGCGGGCGGCGGCCGCGGCGATTTCCGCGGTGAACACGGCAATCCCGCCCCGGTGAGGGTAAAACTCGTGGGTCAGTGCGACGATGCGCGGGCGCGGCGATTCGGCCATGGACCTCCTCCTTTGACGGCTGTGCGCAGCCGGAGCCAGTGAAAATATTTCATACGCTATTCACTGAACTATTTTCCGCTGTTCGGGTCGGCATTGGGCGGGTGGCCCATGGTTTTTACGTTTACACTCCCAACCCGCAAACCTACTCCTCACGACAATGGCCTCGTTACCGCACAATTCCTCCGGATTTGAACTCAAGCCGTTCACTTCCGAGGATGACGCAAACCTCAAGGAATCGCTCAAACGCTGCTCCGCGGCGACCTACGAGGCTGCGGCCCAGTTTCGCAAGACGGGCAACACCGAACACCTGCCCGCGGTGGTCCTCGGCATCATTGAACGCTTCGTCGAGCCCGACCTCCGCGCCAAGTTGAAGGATGCGGACGACGACCTGCGCATCATCGAGGACCTCGGCGTCGACTCCCTCACCATGATGGAGATCGTGCTGCTCGTCGAAGAGGCGTTGCAGATGTCGATCCACAACGACGAGCTGCGCCACCTCCGCACCGTCGGCGACGTGAAGACCTTCATCTCGTGCAAGGTCAAGGGCGTGCCGCCGCCGAAGCCCACGCGGTTCCTCCCGATCGAGCAGATCGTCGCGGTCATGCCGATCCAGCCGCCGTTCCTCTTCCTCAACGAGGCCTCGGTCAGCGCGCACGGCGCGAGCGGCAAATACCGCATCAGCGGCCAGGAGTTTTTCCTCCAGGGTCACTTCAAGGACAACCCCGTGCTGCCCGCCTCCATCATGCTTGAGGCGCTCGGCCAGCTGGGCGTGCTCTTCCTGCTCGAAGGCCAGATCGCCGAGCCGGGCAAGACCGTCGACCCGAAGATGATCTTCTTCACCTCGTGCGAAGGCGTGCGCTGCCACCGCGTCTGCCGTCCCGGCGACGTCCTCACGCTCACGATGAAGCCGAAGCGCCTGAAGCTCCCGCTCGCCACCTTCGAGGGTCAGATCCGCGTCGGCCAAGAGAAGGCCGCCATCGCCGAGGAGATCACGCTGACCTTCGCCTTCGCGGAGTCGGTGGCGCCGACGGAGCAGCCCGCCCCTGCGGCGGCCCCCGCGACCGTCGCCGAGAGCGAGCAGCCTGCCACAGCGGCTTCGGCCTGAGCCCCGCCCGAGACGGCCTTTGACCACCCGGCGCAAATCGATTTGAGTGCGCACGATGCCGACCTGTGTCGACGAACGGCGCGGAAGGCCCAGCATCATGGCAAAAGTTTACATCACCGGCGTCGGATTCATCACCAGCATCGGCAACGACCGTGCCGCGGTCACGACCAGCTTGCGCGAGTTGCGGCACGGTATCGTGGTTTATCCGCCGTTCCAGAAACCCGAGGTGCCGGTCAAGGTGGCCGCGCCCGTGCCGGATTTCCAGATGGAGTCCACGGACGCGGAGGACTGGGTTTTTCCCGCGCGCTACACCATCCGGCGCGAACTGCTCCGCGGCATGGCGCCCCATGGCGTTTACGCCTACTGCGCGATGCTGCAGGCGGTCGAGGATGCGAAACTCTCCGAGGCGGACTATTCCAACGCTCACACCGGGCTCTACGCTGCGTCGGGCGGTTCGCCGTTCCTGCTCGGTCACTACCTCGACCGGATGCGCAAGGTCGGCGTCATGCGCTGCCAGCCGCTCGGCGTGGTCGCGTCGATTGCCGGCACGGTGAACTTCAACCTCGTCGCGCACTTCAAGATCAAGGGCGCCTCGACCGGTTTCTCCTCCGCCTGTGCGTCGTCCGCGCACGCGCTGGGCTTTGCGTTCGATGAGATCGCGCTCGGCCGCCAGCAACGCATGTTCGTGGTCGGCGCCGAGGACGGGAACGTCGAGAGCATCATGCCCTTTGCCGGCATGCGCGCGCTGTCCGTGCAGACGGATCCAGCGTTGGCGTCGCGTCCGTTCGACGCCGCGCGCGACGGTTTTGTCGGCACCGGCGGAGCCACCGTGCTCGTGCTCGAGAGCGAGGCCGAGGTGCAGCGCCGCGGCGTGCAGCCGTATTGCGAGGTCGCCGGTTGGGGTCAGGCCTCCGACGGGCACAATGTCGCCATCTCGCATCCGGAAGGCGAGGGCCTGCGCGCCGCGATGGAAAACGCGCTGCGTGCGGCGGACCTCGCGCCGGAGCAGGTCGATTACGTCAATGCCCACGCCACCTCCACGCCCATCGGCGATATCTCGGAGGTGAAGGCGCTGAAGCGCATCTTCGCCGCTTCGCCCACGCGGCCGGCGGTCAGCAGCACCAAGGCGCTGACCGGACACGGCCTGTCGCTCGCGGGCGCGATGGAGGCGGGTTTCTGCGCCGTGGCGATGCGCGACGGCTTCATGCCCGGCTCGGCCCACATCACGCGGCTCGATCCCGCCTGCGAGGGCCTCAACATCATCCGGGCCACGCTGCCGAACCAGCCGCAGGTGGTGTTGAGCAACAGCAGCGGTTTCGGCGGCGCCAACGTGGCGTTGCTCTTCCGGCGCGCGTGAGGCCCGCATGAGCGAAACTTTGGCGCGACGTTTTCCGCGGGCCTTCGTCACCGGTGCCAGCACCGGTCTCGGTGCCGCCTTCACGCGCCTGCTGCTCGCCGAGGGCGTGCAGGTGTGGGGCACCTCGCGCAGCGCGGCGCGCCTGCCCGCGCATCCTCTGTTCCGGCCGGTCGAGCTCGAACTGGCCGATGCCGCGGCGGCGGAGCGCACGCTGACCGCGCTGGAACGCGAGACGGGCGGTTTCGACCTCGTGATCAATAACGCCGGCTTCGGCGCGTTCGGGGATTTCGTCGCGACGGATTTTGCGGTGTGGCAGCGGCAGATGGAGATCATGCTCGTGCACACGGCGCGGCTGAGTCACGTGGCGTTGCGCGGCATGCGCGCGCGCGGTCGCGGCACGCTGGTGAACATCTCGTCGCTCGCGGCCGAGTTTCCGCTGCCTTACCAGAGCGCCTACAACGTCGTGAAGGCCGGCCTCTCCGCGCTGAACGAAAGCCTGATGCTCGAGACGGCGGGCACGGGCGTGGTGGTGATCGATTTCCGGCCCGGCGATTACCGCACGGATTTCGAGGGCGCGATGGTGCGCCCGGCTGCATTCGCCGACGCGCGCCAGGCGCGCGTTTGGGAAGCCTTCGGCCGGTTGATGCGTGACGGCCCGCCGCCCGAGCACGCCGCCGCCGCGCTCCGCCGCGCGCTCCGCCGCAACCGCAGCGGCACGGTGCGCACCGGCCGTGTGTTCCAGGCCGTGGTGGCCCCGTTTCTCGCGCGGTTCAGCCCGCTCGCGCTGCGGCGTCGCATCATCGCGCGCTACTTCGATTTCTGATGGCCCGCGTCCGCATCCTCGTCCTCAGCTCCTCGACCGGCGCCGGCCACGATGCCCGGGCGCAGGCCTTCGCGGAGTGGTGTCACGAACTCTACCGCCACGACGTGGACGTGCGCATCGAGCAGATGCTTGAGCGCTCCTCGCGGCTCTACCGCTGGGGTGTCGATTTCTACAATTGGATCCAGCAGCGCTCGCCGTGGCTGCACAAGGTCTACTTCACGGGCGTGGAACTGCTCAGCCTGATCAACCGCAGCTCGGTGCACCTCGGGCGCGAGTATTACGAGAAGGTGCTGCGCAGCTACCGTCCGCACCTCGTGTTCAGCGTGCACGACTGCCTTAACCGCGGTTATTTCCAGGTCGCGCGCGAGGTGCTGGGGGACGACCATGTGCGCTGCGCCACGTATTGCGGCGAGTTCTCCGGCGGCTTCGGCTACAGCATCAACTGGATCGAGCCCACGGCCGATCTCCACATTTCGCGCACGGCGGTCGCGCGCGATTACGCCGTGGAGCAGGGCATGCCGCGCGCGCAGACACGGGTGCGCGGTCACTTCATGCGCCCGCGCGCGCATCGCGAGGAGCTCACGCGCGAGGCCGCCCGCGATTATCTGGAAAACGAGCTCGGGCTGGTGCCGGGGCGATTCACCTTCTTCCTCGCGACCGGCGGCAACGGCGCGAACAACCACCTCGAGCTGCTGCCGCGGCTGCTGCCCCACGCCGACCGGGTGCAGGCCATCGTCATCTGCGGTCGCAATCGCGAGGCCTACAACGAAGTCGTGCACTGGCGCAACCAGCACCCCGAGCTGGCCTGCTTCGTCGACGGCTACTCGGAGGAAATGCACCTGCTGCTCCAGGTCAGCCAGGCCATCGTCACGCGCGGCGGCACCACCACCTGCGCCAAGGCGTTGCATTTCCGCTGCCCGATCATCTTCAACACCTGTGGCGGCATCATGCCCCAGGAAAGTCTGACCGTGAAATTTTTCCGCGACAGCGGCGGGGTGGAGCAGATCGCCAACGCGGACGACTTCGGCGCGATCGTGGAGCGCTGGCTCGCAGACCGGAGCGACTATGAGCGCCTGCGCGCGAACTTCCTCTCGCTGCGCTACGAGGAGGACCCGACGCTCGTGATCCGCGAACTCGTCGATCTCGCGCAGGCGGCCGCGGGCACGCAGCTGCAGCCGCGGCCGTTCCAAGCGCTGCCGCCGCGGGTCTCCGCGGCTCCGTTCCCGCGCTCGTCGTGAATTTGCAGTCGTTTCGCGCCGTCCGGCGCTTTTGATGGTGCGCGCGTGGACCGCCGGCCCTTCACCCTCGCTCTCCTGTTCACGACGTTCCCTAAGACGTCGGAGGCCTTCCTGCAACGCGACGTCGCGGCGCTGCGGGCGCAGGGCGTGCGGCTGCAGCTTTACTCGCTGTGGGGCGGCGGCGGCGAGTTCGAGGGCCTGCCGGTGCAGCGTTTCAATCTCTGGCGGCTCGTGCCGCTGTTTCTCGTCACCATCCCGTGGAATTGCCTGCGCCGGCCGCGCGTCGTGCGCGACTTGTTCGAGGGCGTCTGTCAGCGCCGTCCGCCTTCGTGGCTGAATTTTTGGGAGAACATGCTCGGGGCGGGCTTCGCGGGTTGCTTTTACCGCGAGTTCCGGCGCGATCCGCCCGATCTCGTGCACGCGGCGTGGGGCGGCGCACCGGCGACCGCCGGCTGGCTTCTTTGGCGCATCCTCGGGTTGCGCTACAGCATGGGCGCGCACGCCTACGATCTCTTCGAACACGGTGGCGATTGGTGGCTGATGGAGAAGGTGCGGCACGCGCGCTTCGTGCACGCCTCGACCGACATGGCGCGCACGACGCTGATCGAACGCGGTGCCGAGCCGGAAAAAATTCACGTCATCCGGCGCGGCCTGTCCGCGTTTCCGCCGCTCAAGCCGCTGCGGCCGGCGCGCCGGCTGTTGCGCCTCGTGTGCGTGGCGCGGCTCGTCGCGAAGAAAGGCCTGCCGCAGCAACTGCGCATCCTCGCGGCGGCGCGCGCGGCGGGCCTCGAGTTCGAGGTGCGTTTTGTTGGCGACGGTCCGTTGCGCGACGAACTCAGCCGCACGGCGCAGGCGCTGGGACTCGCCGAACGCGTGCGCTTTCTCGGCTATGTGACGCCGGCGGAAGTCTGGCGCGAACTCGCCTGGGCCGATGTGCTGCTGCACACCGGCGTCGTGGCGCCGAGCGGTGACCGCGATGGGTTGCCCAACGCGATTCCGGAGGCGATGGCGGCGGGCGTGCTCGTGATCAGCTCGCCCGTAGCAGGCACGGTTGAGGCGGTGCGGCCGGAAGAGACGGGCTTGCTCGCCGACGTGGATTCGCCCGCGCAGTGGGTGGCCGCGCTGCGGCGGCTGGCGGACGACGATGCGCTCGCGGAGCGGTTGCGCACTGGGGCGCGGCGTTGGGTGGAGGCGAACTACGACGCCACGCGCAACACGGCGGAGCTGGCGCGGCGCTTCGCGGAGGCGGCGCGATGATCTATTTCGACGTGACCAAGACGGGCGACGCGACGCATCGCTCAGGGCTCACGCGGGTGAGCGCGCGCCTGCTGGCGGAGCTGGGCGACGCTGCGGTGCCCGTGACGTGGAGCGGCTGGCGCCGCCGCTTCGTTGCGGTCGACGGACGTCGGCTCGCGGTGCAGCCGGACGACTGGTGGTTCACGGTGGAGCTCTTCAGCGCGGCGGAACGCCGCGGCTTCGCCGATTTCGTGGCGCGGCCGCCGTGCCGGTTGGCGGCGATGTTTCACGATGCGATCCCACTGCGTTTCCCGGTCATCACCTGGCCGCAGAGCGTGAAGCGTCACCCGGATTACATGACGCTGCTGGCCGCCTTCGACCGCGTGGAGGCGATCTCGGAAGCGAGCCGGGGCGAACTGGCCGCGTTTTGGCGGGAGCGCGCGCTGCCGGTGCGCGCGCAGCTCGGCACGATCGCGCTCGGCGCGGATTTCGACCGCGCCCCGCGGGCGGTGGCGGTCGAGCAAGCGCCCGCGCGGCCGGCGTTGCTCTGCGTGGGAATCGTCGAGCCGCGCAAGAATCAAGGGCTGCTGCTGGACGCGGCGGAGGCGCTGTGGCGCGCGGGCGTGGATTTCGACTTGCACGTGGTTGGGCGCGTGAATCCGCATTTTGGCGCGCCGATCGAGCGACGCCTGCGCGAGACAGCGCGAACCGAGCCGCGGTTGCACTGGCACGGCGCGGCGGACGATGCGGTGTTGCAGCGCCTTTATCGCGAGGTCACCGCCGTGGCGTTTCCCACGCTCGCCGAAGGCTGCGGACTGCCGCTGCTCGAAGCGCTGTGGCGCGGCACGCCCTGCGTGTGCAGCGACTTGCCGGTGCTGCGGGAGAACGCGGACGGCGGCGGCTGCGTGACGGCGCGAGTGAACGATGTCGGCGAGTGGTGCGCGCAGTTGCGACGCGTGTTGACGGACCCGGCTGAGGTGCGTCGTTTACGCGCGGAGGCGGCGGCGCGGACGCTGCCGACTTGGGCGGAGACGGCGCGGGTGTTGCGCGCTAGGTTGGCCTGAGCGCGGCCGCTCAGAGCTGCTTCACGGCGTAGGCCATGGCCTCCGCGATGCGCTCGAAATCCTCGTCGCTGTGGCGCGCGGAGATGGCGGTGCGGATGAGGTCCTTGCCCGGCGGCACGGCGGGTGCGATCGACATGACGGTGAACACGCCCTTCTTGAGGAGCGCTTGCCAGAAGCGGTAGACGGCTTCCTTCGAGCCGAGCACGATCGGCACGGCCGGCGTTTCGCTGCCCCATGTGTCGAGGCCGAGCCCGTGGAGCAGGTCGCGATAACGGCGGGTGTTGCGCCAGAGGCGTTCGAGGTGTTCCGGCTCGCTTTGCAGGAGGTCGAGGGATGTGGAGGCGACGGCGGCCATGGCCGGGCTGAGCGCGGCGCTGAAGATGGTCTGCTTGGAATTCGTGCGCAGATACTCGATGAGGTCGCGCGAACCGGCGACGAAGCCGCCGGTGGCGGCGAGCGCTTTCGACATCGAGCCGCAGACAAGGTCGACTTGCGCGTTCACGCCGAAGTGGTCCGCGGTGCCGCGGCCTTGGCGGCCGAGCACGCCGAGGCCGTGCGCGTCGTCGAGCACGAGGAAACTGCCGCTCTCCTCCGCGAGCTTGGAAATCTCGGGCAGTTGGCAGATGTGGCCTTCCATCGAGTAAACGCCCTCGACGACCATGAGTTTGGGCGTCTTGGCGGGGATGGTTTGCAGCACCTCGCGCAGGTCGGCGGGGTTGTTGTGGCTGAAGCGCTCGACGGTGGCCATCGAGAGCCGCACGCCGTCCCAGAGGCAGGAGTGGATGTTCTTGTCGGCGACGATGACGTCGCCCTTCTGCGCAAAGCTGGCCACGGCCGAGCAGCAGGAAATGTAGCCAGCGACGCTGACGTGGCAGGCCTCGCGGTCGAGGAAGGCGGCGAGCTTTTCCTCCAACTCGGTGTGGTAGCCGCGCGAGCCGTTCGAGATGCGCGCGCCGGTGGTGCTCGTGCCCCAGCGGCGGGTGGCGGTGGCGACGGACTCGATGACCTTGGGGTGGAAGGAAAGGCCGAGGTAGTCGTTGCTCGAGAGCATGACCATCTCGCGGCCGTCGAGGGTGATCCGCGTGCCCTGCTGGGCCTCCATCGCGTGGTAGTAGGGCTTGTATTTCAGGCGCAGCTTCGTCGCGTAATCATCCTGCGCACGGGCGACGATGGCTTTCGGTTGCTTCGAGAAAAGGGAAAGCATTCAGGCGGTGGATTGAGGGGAGGCGGAGAGGCTTAGCAACCGCAAAGCCCGGCGCGGCGCGGGCGCTCAGAATTTGATGTGGGTGCGGAGGCGGGCGCGCAGCGGTTCGCAGGGGCGGTTGGTCGCGACCCACGCGAGGGCGAGCAGGAGCTTGGAGCCGTTGTAGCGCCACGGGCGGCGCCAGTAGGTCGCGAGGTAGGCGCGGCCGCGCAGGCGGAGCGGGAGCCGGTCCTGGGGCCAGCCCCAGCGGGCGTGATAGAGGCGGCGGTTCGCCTCCTCGTGCGCGAAGCGTCCGGCGGAGCCGCTGACGTGATGGAGCACGACGCTGCGGTTGGCCACGCAGTGCCGGTGGCCGGCGCGGCCGAGGCGTAGGCAGAGGTCGATGTCCTCATAACCGTTGCGGAAGGCCTCGTCGAAACCGCCGTGGGCGAGGAAGAGTTCGCGGCGGATCGCACAGCAGGCGGCGGTGACGGCGCGATAAAAGGAGGCGGGCCGGCGCGCGTGCCAGGGGCGCGGCGCACGGTCGTGGAAGGGGCGGCGCAGCGTGTCGAACTTCACGCCGCGGTGATCGAGCGTGCGGTCGCGGACAGTGAGTTGCAGGTTGCCGACGAAGCCGAGCTGCGGATCGGGCGCGCTGACGAGCGCGAACATCGGCTCGAACCAACCGGGCAGGAGGACGAGGTCGTTGTTGAGGAAGAAGAGAATGTCCGCGTCGGTGGCGCGGGCGGCGGTGTTGTTACCGGCGGCGAAACCGACGTTGCGCTCCGCAAGGATGACGCGGACGCGCGGATCGGACGCGGCGAGCTGGCGCAGCCAGTCGCGCGTGCCGTCGGTGCTGCCGTCGTCGTGGAAGACGATCTCCCACGCGAGGTCGCGGGGCAGCGTGGCGGTGAGTGAGGTCCACATCGCCTGCGTGAGCGGCAGGTGATTGTGGAGCGACGTGATGAACCCGACGCGCATCCGGGCTCAGCGCAGGAGCGTGGCGAGGTATTCGCCGTAGGAGGACTTGCCGTGGCGGGCGACGTTGGCCTCGAGGCGGGCGCGGTCGATCCAGCCGCGCTTGTAGGCGATCTCCTCGAGGCAGGCGAGTTTCAGGCCGGTGCGTTTCTCGAGCACATGGACGAAAGTGCCGGCGTCGAGCAGCGAGTCGTGCGTGCCGGTGTCGAGCCAGGCGGTGCCGCGGCCGAAGAGCTCCACGTGCAGGCGGCCGCGCTCAAGGTAGAGGCGGTTGAGGTCGGTGATCTCCAGCTCGCCGCGGGCGGAGGGGCGCAGGCTGCGCGCAAGCGCGACGACGTCGCGGTCGTAGAAATAGAGCCCGGGCACGGCGTAGTTGGATTTCGGCTGACGGGGCTTCTCCTCGATGGAGAGCACGCGGCCGTCGGGGGAGAATTCGACGACGCCGTAGGCAGTGGGGTTGGCGACGTGATAGCCGAAGATGGTGGCGCCTGCGGTGCGCGCGCCGGCGGTGGCGAGCGTCTCGATGAATTCGTTGCCGTAGAAAAGATTGTCCCCGAGCACGAGCGCGGAGGGCTCGTTGCCGGTGAGGAAGCCGGTGTCGGCGGCGATGTGGAACGCTTGGGCGAGGCCCTCGGGCCGGGGTTGGGCGGCGTAGCTGAAGCGCACGCCGAAATGCGAACCGTCCTCGAGCAGGCGCTGGAAGAGCGGCAGGTCCTGCGGCGTGGAGATGACGAGGATCTCCCGGATGCCGGCCAGCATGAGCACGGACAGCGGGTAATAGATCATCGGCTTGTCGTAGACTGGCATCAGCTGCTTGCTGGCGGCGATGGTCAGCGGGTAGAGGCGCGTGCCGGAGCCGCCGGCGAGCACAATACCCTTGCGGGTGTTGCCGGTCGAAGGGTGAATGGCGATGGGCGATGGGCTAGACACGGGGAGAACGGGCTTTGATGAGAGCGCCAAGTTGCCGGGCGACTGAGACGGAGGACTCGAGAAGCGGTTTGACGGTGGCATCAGGCAGGGCGCCGACTGCTGAGGCAATTTCCAATTGAGTGCGCAACTCCGCGAGCGAGCCCTTCGCGATGTAGAGATGTCGCACGCAGTCCTTGTCGGTATCGCGCTCGTCGCCTTCGGCAATGTTCGATGGAACGCTGACTGCCGCGCGTCGCATCTGATCGCGCAGACCGTAGTCACGCAGCGGTTCCGTGGCGCGATACACCGACACAGCCAAAGCCTTGGCTTCATGCCACACCCGCAAGTCGTGAAATCCGGTGCCCATCGCCTGATGCCTTTCGCCTTTGGCCACGCCTCAGCGGGCGGTGCCCAGTCGTTCTAGCTTGTAGGAACCGTCGAGGATCGACTGCCACCAGGGTTGGTTTTCGAGATACCATTGGACGGTCTTGCGGAAGCCGGAGGTGTGGTCCTGCTGCGGGGTCCAGCCGAGCTCGCGTTTGATCTTCGTGGCGTCGATGGCGTAGCGGAGGTCGTGGCCGGGGCGGTCGGCGACGAAGGTGATGAGCGACTCGTAACGCGTGCCGTCGGCGCAGGGGCGGAGTTCGTCGAGGATCGAGCAGAGCAGGCGCACGAGGTCGAGGTTCCGGCGCTCGTTGTTGCCGCCGATGTTGTAGGTCTCGCCCGTGCGACCGCGGGTGAGGACGGCGTGCAGCGCCTCGGCGTGATCGCCGACGTAGAGCCAGTCGCGGATATTCTCGCCCTTACCGTAAACGGGGATCGGGTCGCCGCGCAGGGCCTTCAGGATGACGACGGGGATGAGTTTCTCGGGAAACTGGTAGGGGCCGTAGTTGTTGGAGCAGTTCGTCACGAGGACGGGCAGACCGTAGGTATCGGCCCAGGCGCGGGCGAGGTGATCGGACGCGGCCTTGCTGGCGGAGTAGGGCGAGTGCGGATCGTAGGCGGTGGTCTCGGTGAACAGTCCGGCGGGTCCGAGCGAACCGTAAACCTCATCGGTGGAGACGTGGAGGAAACGGAAGCGCTCGCGCGCAGGGCCGGTGAGTTTATCGAAGTGACCGCGCGCGGCCTGGAGGAGCGTGAAGGTGCCGACGACGTTCGTCTGGATGAACGCGCCGGGGCCGTCGATCGAGCGGTCGACGTGGCTCTCGGCGGCGAGGTGCATGACCGCGTTGGGCTGAAATTCCGCAAAGAGTTTCGCCATTGCCGCGGCGTCGCAGATGTCCGCCTGCGCGAAGCGGTAGCGCGGATGTGCGGCGACGTCGTCGAGCGAGTGGCGGTTGCCCGCGTAAGTGAGCTTGTCGACGTTGAGGACGGTGTGCTCCGTGGTGGTGAGGAGCAGCCGGACGAGATTGCTGCCGATGAAGCCGCAGCCGCCCGTCACTAAGATATTCATGCGGAGAAGACCCGGGTTGGGGTTGGAGGTTGCCAAGGGAAGCGTCAGGCGGCGCGGCGCCAGCGGCGCAAGGCCTGCTCGATGGCGGCGTGCACTTCGGTGAGCGCGATGCCGGTGGCGAGAAGTTTGGAACAATCCATCACGCAGTTGGAGCGCGGAGTCTTGGCGGCCTGGGTCATGAACTCGGCCTCGTCGCGGAAGAAGCGGAAGGGTTTGTCGAGCACGCCGGTGCGGCGCACGAGTTCGACGATCTCGCGCGTGGTGATGTGGCCCGGGTTGGTGACGTTGTAGGTGCCGAAGGGCACGCGCCGCTCCCAGCAGGCGAAGCTGGCGGCGGCAAACTCGTCGAGCTGGCAGATGGAGTTGGTCGCCTCAAGCAGCGTGTCGTAGCGCATGATCTTCGTGAGGTAATTGCGCGGGTGGTCGACCTCGTTGAAGGGGATGCGCAGACGCCAGATGTAGACGTCGGGCTGGCCGGCGAGCACTTCCTCGCCGAGGGCCTTGGTGCCGGAGTAGAAGCTGCAGTTGTCGGTGCGGAAGGAGAAATTCGGCACGTCGGTCTCGCGGAAGCCGGTGCCTTCGGGGCGGGCGCCGGTGTAGATGCAGCCGGAGGACACGTGGCCCCACGGCACGCCGGCGGCGGCGCAGGCGCGCGCGATGCGCCCGGGGAGGACGGCGTTGCCGAAGAGGCAATCGTCCTTGTGCAACTCGCAGGCGTCGACGTTGGGTTTGCCGGTGTAGCCGGCGGCGTTGATCAGAAAGTCCGGCTTCTCGGCGCGGAGCAGGGCGGTGAGCGCGGCCTCGTTGGTGTAGTCGAACTCCGCGCGCCGGAGGTTGCGGAACGGCACTCCCTTGCGCTGCAGCAGCGCCTGATAGGCGTTGCCCACGTAACCCGAGCCTCCGAGCAGAAAAATCATGCCGCACCTTGGCCTCGGCGCGCGAGGGAGGTCAACCCAGGTTTGGAGGCTGAGGGGATGACCTTTGGCCCAAACGGGGGGAATGGGGGAGATCAGGTGTCGGCTCGCATTATTTTCAGGCGCAAAAACTACATGGAATAACCGGGTTGCTTGTAGAGCATGTCGGATTTAGCCGCGATGTCCGGGCGATAGACTTTTCCCGCCCAGTCGCCGGGCGGGATTTCCTCGAGGGCGACGGATACGGATTCCTCGCCGTAGCCAAGCACGTGCATCACGTCGGCGGTGATGCGATCGGCGAGGTCACGTTTCTGTGCCTCGGATTTTCCGGGCCAGAGTTTGACGATGATGTGTGGCATGATGCAGCTCCTTCGAGAGAGAGGTCTTTCAGATTTACCACGGCTGATTGGCGGGGCCGACGGTGAACTCGTTGATCGTGGTGTCGGCGGGCTGTTCGAGGGCGAAGGCTACGACGCTGGCGATCCGGTCGGGGGAGATGCCGTAGCGTTGGTAGAGTTGCTGCATCGCGGCGGCGCTGGCCTGGTGGTGAATGCCGCCCAGCAACTCGGTATTGATGGCTGCGGGGTAGATGGTCGCGGTGCGGATGTTCGTGCCCTCCATGGCGGACTCGATGCGGAGAACCTCCATGAAGTCGCGCACGAACCACTTGGTGCCGCCGTAGACGGCGCTGCCGGGGTAGGCCTTGAGCCCGGCGACCGACGAGGTGGCGATCACATGCCCCGATTTCTGGCGAAGAAACGTCGGCAGCACGGCCGCGACGCCGTTGAGCACGCCCTTGATGTTCACGTCGACCGTTTGGTGCCAGTCGTCGACATTCAGGGCCGACAGAGGCGCGGTCGGCATGATGCCGGCGTTAAGGAAGATGGCGTCAACGCGGCCGAATGTCTTGAGTGCGAGGGCGGCGATGGCGTCGTTGTCGGACCGCTTGGTGACGTCCAATTCCTGACTGACGGCTTCGCCCCCGGCGTTGCGGATTTCCGTGACGATTTGCTTGAGCTTGGATTCGCGCCGCGCGCCGAGGACGACTTTGGCGCCTTTGGCGGCGAGTAGTTTGGCGGTCGACTCGCCGATGCCGGACGAGGCTCCCGTGAGGATGACGACTTTGTCTTTGATCATGGTGCGGTGGATTTGAGAGTGGGCTGTTGAGCGGAAACGGAACGTGGGTGCACGGCGCGCTTAGCGGGTGGCTTGATATTGCTCGTCGCTGACATGTTCGAGCCAGTCGACCACCTTGCCGTTCAGCTGCTCCTGGATCGCGATGTGGGTCATGGCGGAAGTCGGGCCGGCGCCGTGCCAATGCTTGAGGCCGGGCGGGAACCACACGACGTCGCCGGGCCGGATTTCCTCGATGGGGCCGCCGTCACGTTGCACCCGGCCCACGCCGGAAGTAACGATCAGCGTCTGGCCCAGCGGGTGGGTGTGCCACGCAGTGCGGGCGCCGGGCTCGAAAGTGACACTCGAGGCGGCGGCCCGCGTCAGCGGCGTGGCGCCGAAAAGCGGGTCGATGCGGACGGTGCCGGTGAACCATGCGCCGGGACCTTTGACGGAGGGCTGGGAGCCATTGCGGGTAATTACGATATCCATGGTGGAGCCTTTGTTTGAGTGGATGGAGCGGAGTTGCTGAGCCTGCGCATTCGCCGACAGCGCCATGGCAGCAAGTGCTGCGGTCTTGATGAAGGTGCGTCGATGAATGGGTGAGGAAGTCATGGCGGAAATGATGTGAGGAATTCAGCTTAGCGGGTTTCGCCGGAGTCGTCGCCCGAGGGCTTGCTTGGGTTGTAGGATCCTTGCGGCTAAACGGCGGCGACAATGCGCGTGGGTTCGCAACTCAGGCCTGCTGAATCGATGCGGCTGCGGCCGACTTCTCCAGCGCGTCGATGATTTCGTGGAGCGCGACGGCGTTGCGGAAGGAGGGCGCCGTGCGAGTGCCGTGTTGGATGTCGTCCGCCAGCTTGGAGTAGATGCGGGCGACGTTGCGGGCCGTGACATTTGCCGGCCAGCCGATGTAGACCGAGGGGGGAGGAACCAAGGGCTGCAGTTCCGTCGCCTCGCCGCGCGCCCCGCGGAGGCTGAGTTGAACCATCTGAGCGTGACCCAAACCTGCGGTGACTTGGATGTCGCCTTCGGTGCCGTTGATTTCCCACAACAGATTTGTCCCGCGGGATACGCCGCCGCGATAGTGGATTGAGACTGCGGCGCCGCTCGCGAGAGTTCCATGTGCCATGACCTGGTCGGGGGCGGACTTTGGGCGGGTTTCGCCGGTGTCGGTCAGCCTCACTGAGGAGAAGCGGTGGCCGAAGCGTGCCGACAGATCGCCGAAGGGGCCGAGCACGTCCATCATCGCCGCAAGAGTGTGGGCGAGCGGGATCGACTGCATCGTCGCGCCGTTGGCGGCGTCGAACAGGTAGGCGTAGTCTGCGATCGTTTCGCCGGCCCAGTTGCCGCCGGAGCCGATCAAAGTCGTGGACAGCACCCGGCCGACGTAGCCATCGGAAATCAGCTTGGCGAGATGCTCGATTTCGATGGCCGCGCGAGCTTGCGTGCCGACGGCAGCGACGACGCCTTTTGCCTCGGCCAGAGCAGCGAGTTGCCTGGCTTCGGCGAGGCCGTTGCCGAGCGGCCATTCGCAGTAGACATGCTTGCCCGCATCGAGCGCGGCCGTGACGAGGGCCAGATGATACGGAACCTTGACCGTGACTACGACGAGGTCGACCTCCGGCGAGGCAGACAACTCTGCGACCGAAGCAAAGGCGTGGGGGAGTCCGAGCGCCGCCGCGGTGCGGCGACTGCTTTCGAGTGACGAGTTCGCGACTCCGACGATCCTGAAACGCGGAGCGAGGGCGTTGATGGCGGGGATGTGGGCGGTCGCGGCCCAATGACTGTCGGGGTTCAGGCCGATGAAGCCCACGTTTATCGACGAGCGAAGGGATTGGCTCATGGTTGGTGCGGGGCGGGCGGTTCGGTCAGCGGAGCGAGGCCATGTCGATGACGTAGCGGAACTTCACCTCGCCGGCGACGACCTTGGTGTAGGCCTCGTCGATCTGCTGGACCGGGATGAGTTCGACGTCCGGGTAGATGTTGTGCGCCACCGAGTAGTCGACGACCGCCTGGGTCTCGGGCATGCCGCCGATCAGCGAACCGGAGATCTTGCGGCGGGCATTGAAGATGAGTCCGTTGGTCATGAGCTTCGGGGACTCGGCCATTGCCGGGAGGCCGACGATCACCAACTCGCCGTCGAGCTTGAGCATGCTGACATACATCATCGGGTCGTAGGGCTTCGGAATGGTGCTCAGCACAAAATTGAAGCGGCTGCTCAGGCTCTTCAGTTCGTCGGGGTTATTGACGTTCACAAAGGCCTTCGCGCCCATGGCGAGGGCGTCGGCCCGCTTTTCCTCGGTGATGTCGAAGACGGTGACCTTGGCGCCGAAGGAAACGGCATACTTCACGGCGAGGTGGCCGAGGCCGCCGAAGCCCGCCACCGCGACTTCATCGCCGGCTTTGATGTGCGCACGGCGCAAGGGCGAGTAAGTCGTGATGCCCGCGCAGAGCAACGGGGCGACCCGCTTGAGGTCGGCGCCATCCGGGATCTTCACCACGAAGCTGTCCTTCACGACGATGTTGTTCGAGTAGCCGCCCTGGGTGATTTCGCCGCCGTGAAAGCGGTCCGGGTAGCCGTAGGTGAAGACCGTGCCGCGTTGGCAAAACTGTTCCTCACCGGCGAGACACATTTCGCATTCGCCACAGGAGTTGACCATGCAGCCCACGCCGGCGGCGTCGCCGACCTTGAACTTGGTCACGTCCTTACCGACCTGGGTCACCCGGCCGACGATCTCGTGTCCCGGAACCACGGGATAGGGCGAGGGCCCCCATTCGCTGCGCACCGAGTGGATGTCGCTGTGGCAGATGCCGGAGTAGAGGATCTCGATCAAAATATCGTGGTCACCGACGGCGTGGCGCGTGAAGGTATACGGCTGGAAATTGCCGTGGGCCGATTGCATGGCGTAGCCCTTGGCAGGCACGCGGCCGCCGTGGCCGGCATGGCTTTGTTCCATGGAGTCAGCGGCGGGTAAGGAGGCGACCGGCAGGGCCAGTAGCAGCGTCAACAGGCGAAGAAGTGTTCGGTTCATCGTGCCACCAGCTTATCAAGTGCGCGCGTTTTCTTCGCCCAGACCCTTGCGCAGAATGTTGTATTCTTGCGCAAAACGAGCGCCACTCTGGCAAGCCCCTTGTTCCCCGCACTCGGGTGTGCGCTTGCGGATGGCTGCGGACAGAATAGTTAAGGTGGAGAAGAAATTCAGGTGCCGCTATGCCGATCCCCGAGACCACTTCCGCCGAAGCCTACCTGCCTTACACGCACTCAAGGTTGTTGCGGCCGAGTCGCGGCAAAGCCTGGCGTGATCTCAAGGCGTGGATTCACGAGCCGCTGCGCGAAACCGATTCCGTGGCTCTGCCCGGAGTCAGAGAGGCCTATCTCGCGTGGACGTTTTCCGGCGAGGCGGAGTTTCAGGAACGCGAGGGTGATTCGCCGTGGATCACGCATCGGATCAAGAAGGGGTCGTTTTTTCTGACCACCGGCGGCGGCCCGTATGAATGCCGGTGGAAGGCGCTGACGCCCGAGCCGTTCCTGTCGATGATGGTGTTCGTCGAACTGCCGTTGCTGCAGCGCGCCATGGAGGAGGTATTCGGCGCGAAGGCCTCTCGCGTCCGCCTGCGCGATCTATCGGCCTTTACCGATCCAGATCTCAGTTGGCTGATGGAGCGGGTGAAGGAGGAGTTGATGGCCCGGCGAGCCAGCATCCTACGCGTCCAAGGGCTGGCCGAACTCATCGCCACGCACCTCGCCCGTCATTACGCCGAGGCGGCCGACGATGCATCGAGCGGTAGTTCGGCGCTGCCGGGGTTCAAACTGAAGCAAATCACGGACTGGATCGGCCGGCACCTCGACAAGGAGTTCAACCTAGACGAGCTCGCGGCGAGGGCGGGATTGAGCAAGTTCCACTTTCATCGCCTCTTCAAGGAGGCTACGGGCGTATCGCCGGCGAAATACCAGTTGAATGCCCGGGTCGATGAGGCGCGACGGCTTTTGCGCGAAACCAAGCGGCCGGTGATCGAGATCGCGTTGGAGCTTGGCTTCTCAAGTCCGAGTCACTTCGCGCAGGTGTTCCGGCGAGAGACGCACATGACGCCTGTCGAGTTCCGCCGCCAGTCGTGAGGCGCGACAGACGCCGGTGACGGCGGCTGCGGCTATTACACGCCTGCCTGCGTCACGAACGCTGGCATTGCCAATCCGGCTCCGGCGGCTTGCCGCTCAGGGATTCAACTCAACACGCACACGCAGGAAACGGCGGACGGCCTCGGTCAACGGCACCGGATCGCGGAACGTCACGGTCTCGTAACCGTCCGTGGCGGAGGGCTGCGGCGCGCCGTGCAACACGGCGGCATCGGGCCAGTTGCCGGCGGCGAGGTCGCCGCTCGCTTCGGGCAGGTAGAGCAGGTCGGGATCGTCGGTGCGGCGCTCGAAGGTCAGGCCGAGGTGTTCCACGCCGGCGTGGAGCACGGTCGCGGCGGTCGTGAGTTCGCGGGCCTCGGCGAGCATCGCGCGGCGGTTGAAGGCGTATTCCTGCAGGTTGGTCAGCCCGTCGCCGTCGGGATCGGCGTCCCACGCGGTGGCGACGCCGTTGGCGAGCGCAGCGGGATCGAAGTTGCGGAACCGCCAGTCGTCGCGCGGATCGTCCTTGAGCGTGACCTCGACGCTGCCCGGGCCGGTGATGAGGTAGGCCGGCTGGGTCGGGTCGGACTCGGTGAGCGCGATGCGGGCGACGTCGAATTTCTCGGAGGTGGAGGTGGCAAAGCTGTTGGTGAAACCGAGGCGCAGTGCTGCGAGCGCGCGGTCGGGCGCGATGGTGCCGGAGCCGATCGACGTGAATCCGCCGCTCGTGCCGCGACGGTAGCTGATCGCGTAGGTCTTCGCCACCGGATCGACGGCGAGCACGAAGGTGTAGAACTCCGTGGTGGTGACGCTGGTGGTGATCTCCACCGCCGGGATGGCGGTGCCGCCGGTGCCGAGCGCGTCGCCGGCGAGCGTCATGCCGGTGGCGGTGCGGGTGAGCACGGCCTGCGCCGTGACGGTGGTGTTGGCGCCGGTGGTGAAACCGAAGCGGATGACCTCGAACGAAGTGCCGGTGAGCGACCAGCCGGCCGACTCGAGGATGTAATACTGCGTGGCTGTGGGATTGGGGTTAGGCAGGAGTGCCCAGGAACTCGTGGCGCCCGTTGAGCCGCGTTTCACGCGCAGCACGCCGCCGGTGGTGGAGGTGGCGTCGAAGGTCTCGGTCCACATCGCGCCGCCCTCGACGGAATTCGCGGCGGCGGTGAGCAGCGTGCCGGAGGCGTCGCTGAACTCCCATTCCTGCGACGGACCCGGAGGCGGGCGGAGCGAGAGCGCGACGCCTTCGTCGCCTTCGGGCAGCGTGTCCGTGAGCGGGGTGAGCGCGAGGTCGTAGTGGTCGGCATCGGCGGGGATCGTGACGCTCGCGGGCAACGGGACGAAGTCGACGCCGGAGACCGCGGAGGCTTCGCCGACGGGCTCGGTGCCGAGGTGGACGACGAGCGGGAAATCGAGCGGGCCTTCGCGCTCGATGCGCAGGAGTGCGGGAACGAGGCCGCGCTCGTGCGCGGTGTCCTGCAGAGCGACGAGGCGCACGGTCGGGTCCTGCGTGGTGGTGGCCTCGAACTTGAACGAGTCCACCGCGACGTGACCGGTGGTCCCGGCGTTGCGCACGCGCGCGTAGCCCTCGCTGCCGGCCTTGAAGGAAAAGGTGCCGAGGTAATTCCAGAGCCCGCCGTTCTGCGTCTGGTCGAGCGTGAAGGTGTTCACGCCGGCCTCGTGTCCGATGTCGACCGGCACGGCGGTGGAACGGTTGGAAGACTGCGTGTAGCGCGCATAGACGCGGTAGAGACCGGCGGCGGGCAGGTTGGGGCGGAAGGTGGCGGTCTTGTCGCCCTTGCCGGTGTTGTTGTCGGTGAGGTAGTCGCCGGCGAAAAAGCCGTTGGCGGAGTTGAGCGAAACCCACGAGCCGGTGAGTTCGACGCCGCTGGGGTCGGTGTTGTCGACGATGACGTAGGGCGCGGGCGCGACAGTGGCGTTGAAGTCGAGACCGGTGGCGGTCGCGGTGATGTCGGCGGGGTTGGTGAAGGCGGGGGCGAAGACGTAGCCTTCCTTGCGGGCGGCGAGCGTGTAGCTGCCGAGGGCGAGGTTGGGGAGCGTGTAATAGCCGGCGCTGTCGGTGCGCGTGCCGCGATAGGAGCTGCCGGTGAGGCCGTTGAAGACGCGCACGCCCTCGACGGGCACGCCGTTCGCGAGGACGCGGCCGGAGGCGGTGAAGGTGCTGGGCGAGCCGACGCGCACGACGCAGCGTGCGCTGGCGGTGCCGCCCTTGTTGTCGGTGGCGACGACGCGGACGATGTAGTGGCCGGTGACGCTCCAAGATTTTTCGATGCTGGGTTGGTTGCCGCCGACGGTGCCGTCGCCGAATTCCCAGGCGTAGCGGACCGTGTCGCCGTCGGGATCGCTGGCGGTGGCGTTGAGCGTGAGCGGCGCGTTGAGGGCGAGCGTGGCGGTGGCGGCGTCGAGCGCGACCGTGGGCGGGCGGTTGCCGGTGAAGTTGCCGATGTCGACGGCGACATCGAGATACTCCGCGGGCGCGGTGCCGCCGAGACCGGTGATGGTGAACCATGCGCCGGAGTCGGGGCTGCCGAACATGCGGCCCTCGGTGAGCGCGGCGTCGACCTTGTCGCTGTTGTCCGCGGAGGAGCTGTCGGAATGCGGGCCGTCGTTCGAGAACGGCGTCATGTCGACGAGCAGCGTGCCGCCGGAGACGTTGGTGGGGCGGCCCCAGAGGACCTCGGCGCCGGCGCCGAAATTGTTGGTCGTGGAGGCGAACAGCTTGCGGTGCGAGAGCCAGAAGTGCGCGCGGGTGGCCTCGCCGGCGGGGATGCGGAGCGAGCGCGTGCCGCTGGTGGCGTCGCGGTGATCGTGCCGGTAGAGGCGGTAGGTGCCGCTTTGGAGGATGATCGGCGAATCGGTGGCGGGCATCCAGTCGAGCAGCTGTTTTTCGCGCGCGGAGAAGTGGTAGGCGGTGGTCGAGCCGGAGGCGCCCATCATGTGGTAACGGTGGCCGTATTCCTGCGTCGGGCTGTTCTCAGGTGCGGAGGCGTAGGTGTCGCGGCTGAGCGGGCTCTCGCCGGAGGTGTAGTTGTAGTTGGCGTGGTAGAGGCCGAAGTTGTGGCCGAACTCGTGGGCGGTGACGCGGAGGGCGAAGTCGCCGTTGAGGTGCGAGTAGGCTCCGCCGATGGCGGCACGGCCGGCCCATGTCATGGAGGAGAGCTTCTTCGTCGCGACGGTGTGGAAGGTGAAATTGGTGCTGTCGTAACCGGCGGCGAGCGCGGCGGCACGGGCGTCGGCGAGCAACACGGTCCACGACTGGCCGTTGTAGTAGGCTTCGTCGTTGGGCAGCACGATCAGTGGCGTGAACGTCGTGGCGAGGCTCGTCTTGCCGTAGGAATTATCGCGGTAAAACGTGTCGACGAAGACTTGGTTCGCTTCGGCCGTGCTGAGGGCGAGCGGCTCGGCCGCAGGGTTGTCGGAGAAGGCGACGCGGATGTAGAGCATGGTCTTGGCGCCCTCGCTCCACGCCGATTCGGCGCTGTCGCCGTCGGGACCGGGCGTGAGTTCCCAGGATTCCTGCGCGGCGATGAGATCGGCGTATGCCTCCTCGTCGGCGGCAACGGCCACGCGACCGCCGATCTGATACGTGATGGCGCCGCCCGTATCGGTGGCGAGGCGGCGGATGCCGCTGTCGGCGAGGGCGGCCTGGTCGTCGATCGCGATGCCGAGCACGGGCAGGTTGCGCTTGGTGGAGACGGCGAGGCGCTGGCCGTAGGTGTAGGCGGTGTAGCGGGCGTCGCCGACGGTGAGCGTGCGGGTGATCGTGTCCTGATGCGGCTGCGCGTGGTCGGCGCCGTCGGGCAGGCCGCAGGAAATGTCGACCGCGAGATCGCCGGTCGCGGCGAGCGGTTGCTCGAGCTGTGCGGCGATGCTGGCGGGGAGCACGGCGCGCAACTCCGGCTCAAGGGCGAGGCGCAGCGCGAGCTCGGGGTCGAGTGCGAGCAACGTCTTCAAGGCGCTGCGGCGCTCGCGGGCGATCTCCTCGCCGCGCGCCAGCAGGTCGGTGCGGGTGGCGGCGTCCGCGCCGGCGTAGGCGCGGAGCCAGTCGGCGAAATCGACGAACGGCTGCGCCAGCGCCGCGGCGTCGACGTGCGCGAGGCGGGCGGCGATCGCGGGATCCTCGGCGGCGCGGTTGCGCGCGTCCGCGGAAGCGAGGCGCGCCTGCAACTCGCTCGGGAGCACGAGTGGCGGGCGGGCGACCGCGGGCGTCGGGGCGCGGGCGGACAGGGCGGTGGTATCGGGCTGACGCGAGCACGCGGCGGCCAGGAGCAGCAGCGCACAAGCGAGGCTGCGTTGCGTGAGAGAGACGAAGCGCATGGAGTGTCGGCGGGGCGGCAAGGGCACTAAAGCTTCAGTCTAGCAGGGCCGTTCGGACCGGCCTAGGGCGGAGACTACGCCACGCGCACGTCGGCAATCCCGTGGGCCGACTGGTCAGGTGCGGCGGGAGGCGCGACGTCGAGATCGAGGCGTCGCGTGGAAGCGCGTGCGGACACGGGGGCGCGCGATGCGACAAGTTTCTCGGAGTGGCGCCGGGCGGTTTTGAAGCTGACTTTGCGCGCCGGGAAGAATGCTCTGCGGGGATGGGCGCGGTGTTGCACCTTTCCAAATACCCGGCGGGCGCGGGCGGCATGGACAATGTCCTGCGGCTGCACGCAGCGGCGGGAGAGCAGACGCGGGCGCTGCTCACGCGGCCCGACGCGGCGGCGGTCGCGGCGCAGGGCTGCGGCTTGCTCGGGCCGGTCGCATCGGTGCACGCGCCGCGGGCGTGGTTGCGGCAGCGGTGGGCGCGGCAACGGCCGACGCCGGGCGCGGAGGCCGTGCTCTACTACAACTGCTGGGGCGTGGAAGGTCTCGCGGCGGTAGACGGCGCAGCGCGGCGGGTGGCTTACCTGCACAATCTTTTCCCGGAGATGCCACGCTTCGTGCAGCACTACGCGCCGTGGTTCGACGGATTTCTCTGCGTGAGCCCGGCGATGCGGGCGGCGGTGCAAGCCGCGTTGCCGGTCGAACTGCGTCCGCGTTGCCATGCGGTGACCTTGCCGGTCGACACGCGCTTCTTTGTCTGGGCTGGCGCAGAGGCGCCGCGGGCGCCGATCCTCGGTTGGTGCGGGCGCATCGCGCGTGCGCAGAAGCGCATCGATCGTTTCCCGGCGTTGCTCGCGGCGCTGGATCGCACCGGGCGTGACTATCGGATCGAGATCGTGGGCGAGGGGCCCGACCGCACTTGGCTCGCGGAGGCACTGCGCGGTCATCCGCGCGTGACGTTGCACGGTTGGGAGAGCCCGGAGCAACTAGCCGTGCGAATGCAGCGCTGGCGCTACGCGGTGACGCTCAGCGATTATGAGGGGCAATCGCTCGCGTTGCTCGAGGCGATGGCGGCGGGCTGTCTGCCGCTTTACCCGGATTTTCACGACGGCGCGGATCTGCCGCCGGCGCTCGCGGCCGCGTGTCTCTACCGGCGCGGCGACATGGATGACTTGACCGCGCACTGGCTGCGGCTCGAACAGACCGGAGCCGAGACGCAGGCGGAGATGCAGCGCGCGGTGCGCGCGCACGCAGAGCAGCACCGGCCCGAACGTTATCTGGCGAGCGTGCGCGCCGCGCTCGCGGATCTGGCGGCGCAGCCGGCCCGCGTCGTCGCGCCGCCGGCGGCCGGTGCGGCGGAGTGGTTGCCGGTGTGGTGTTACAACCGGTTCTACCGGCGCCTGACGGGCACGCGGTAGTCAGCGCGCTTCGCCGAGGATCGCGGCGCGGCGCGCGGCGGCCCACGCGGAGTCGCCGTGGCGCAATCGCGCGAGACGCAGCAACGCGTCGGCGAGCTTGGGGCCGTTGAAACGCCAGGGTTGGTGCAGGTGGCGGCGGAGATAATTGCGCGGCCAGTCCTCGCGGCCCCACGCCACGGTGTCGTGGCCCCAGCGGGTGAGGAAGAGCCGGAGGTTCTCGCGGTCGCGGTCCTTGCGGCCGGGGCTCGAGCTGACGTAATGCCACACGCGGCTGCGGTAATCGACCCAGTGGCGCAGGCCGCGCCGGCCCAGCGCGAGGCAGAAGTCGACGTCCTCGCCGCCGTTCCGGTAGGCCTCGTCGAAACCGCCGTGCGCGAGGAACGCCTCGCGTTGCAGCAGCCAGCAGGCGGCCGACACGGCGGGCACAAAGCGGCCGTCGCCAGACAGGCGCGGCGGACGGTGCTTGCCGAAATGATCCGGCAGGCCGGCGAGGTCGAAGACGATGCCCGCGTGGTCGATGCGTCCGGTGGCCGGCTGGAGGTGGACGTTGCCCACGACGCCGATGCGCGGCGTGGCGGCGAGCCGCTCCGCCAGCGGCGCGAACCAGCCGGGCGTGAGCACGAGGTCGTTGTTCAGCAGCGCCAGCACGGTGCCTTGCGCGGCTCGCGCGCCACGGTTGTTGCTCGCGGCGAAGCCGAGGTTGCGCTCGTTGAGCAGCACGCGGTGCCGCGGCGCCGGCAGCGTGCGCAACCACTCGCGCGTGCCATCGGTGCTGCCGTCGTCGACCCAGACGATCTCCCACGGCTCCGGCGGCGCGTGGCGCTCGAGGCTCGCGATGAACGGCTGCGTGCGGTCGAGGCGATTGTAGAGGGCGACGACGATGGAGATCATGGTGCGCGGGCAGGGAGCAACCGCACCTCGATCAGCGGGCGGCCGTGCACGCTGGGCAGCACGAGGACCGGGCGGGTTTCGAGCTGCAATTGCGTGAGTGCGGCGAGGAGGTTGCGGTTGGCGGTGGCAGAATTCTCGCCGCCCGGCAGGCGACGCACGAGGTAATGGTCGCGCCGAGGGTCGAGACTTGCGAGTGCCTCGACTGCCGAATCGAGCGAGGCAAAGCGCGGCCAACGGTCGTCCACGCGCAAGCGCCCTTCCGTGAGCGCGAGCAACTGGTTGCCCATGCCCCAGTCGGCCAACACGAAGTCACCCTCGGGCCGGGATGCGGCGAACGCGGCCAGCGCTGAGTTGGCGGGGTCCCAGTTCGCGTTGGTAGGAAAACGCAGCAGCGTGATACAGCGCCAGGTCGTGGCCGTCATCGCGAAGGCGGCGAGGCCGACGCTGCCGAAGATCGTGGCCCGCGCGGCAACTTGCTCAAGACGCGAGCGGCCCGTCGAGGCCAGACGGGCGAGGCCCGGGGCGAGCAGCAAGGCCGGCAGACCGCAGAGCACGGCGGCGTGGTGCGGACCGGTGGCTGTGCGCGTGGCGACGAAGGCTGCGCCGGTGAGCAGCGTGAACACCACGAGAAAAGCCCACGAGCGAGTGTGCGTTCGCGGCTGCGGGCTCAACGCACCGAGGATCGCCGCTAGCAGCAGCACGCACGCGGCGGGGATCATGAGCGCGGCGAGTCGCCAACCGTCGCCGACGATGAAGTCCAGTGGCCCGCCGCCGATCAGCGTGAGATGAAGCAGTTGCCAGGCTTGGTGCAGGCGCGCCGGCCAGGCGGTCGCGGGATCGGCTGCGCCGGTGAGGGCGACGGCGCGGGCAAGCGCGACGAGCAAAAACCCGCCGGTTGCCAGTGCCCACAGGCAGGCGTGCGCGGTCCGTTCGCGGAAGAAACGGCGCAGCGGTCCGGGCGCCGTGAGCGCGAGTGCGCCCCACGCCGCGCAGGCGAGCCAGAGGAAGTTGAGCTTGTCGAACGTGCCGACGAGGCAGGGGGCGAGGGCGAGCCACAGCCAGCGTGGTCGTTCCGTCCGCCACCATTGCGCCACGGCGAAGACCAGCGCGCCACGGCAGAGGAACATGATCGCGTTCGGCCCCCAATCCAGCCGGCTGTGCAGGAGCAGCCCCGGATCGAGGCAGACGAGCACGGCGGCAATCCAGCCGGTGGTGCGTCCGAACCACGTGCGCATGGCCAGCGCGAGCAGCAGCGCGCCGCCGAGGCCGAGCAAAATCGCAGGCAGCCGCACGCTCCACTCGTTCACGCCGCACAGGGCGAAGATCGGCGCGTAAAGCCAGGCCTTCAGCGCGCCGATGTAGTCCATCAGCAGCACGGGGACGCCGGCGATCTTCAGGTGCACGAAGCCTTCCTGCTTTGCGCCGAGCGCGGCGTTGGCGAAGAGCAACTCGTCGTAGTAAAGCCCGGGCGCGCGCAGATCCCGCGCGGCGAGCAGCAGGGCCGCGAGAAGGGTCGATGCCAGCAGCACCAGGCCCCAGCGGTCCGACGAAGGACGCGACGACGGGGAGCCGGCGGGTGCGGGGAAGGGAGCGTTCATGCCAGCGGATCCTCGCGCGGAGTCGCACGCCAAGTAAGTGCGACCGTGATCAGGGCGGCGGCCCAAGCGGCGAGCAGGGCGGGCCAGAACCAAGCAGGACGATAGAGAAACTCCACGCGTTGCGCGCCCGCGGGCAGGTCGAGGGCGAGGAACACATCTTCCGACGAGAGTGGCACCGGACGGCCATCGATGCGCGCCTCCCAGCCGGGATATTTCACCTGGGCGAACACGAGGCGCCCGGATTCGCCGGGCTCGGGTGCGAGCCGCACGGCGTTGTCGTCCCATGCGACGTGCCGCAGCCGGGCGGAGCGCACCGAATCCCCTGCCTTGATCTGGAAAATGGACAGCGCATCCGCGCGTTCGTAGAGGCGCAGCCCGTTGTGCGTGGAAATTTCCCGCAGCCCGTCGATCGGGTCGCGGCTGAAGATGTAGCGCAGACCGAGCCGCCGGAAATTCTCCCCGGTCGGCGACCAGTCGCGTCCCAGATATTTGAAGTAACGCATCTGCATTGTGGCGCGGTGACCGCGCATCGACAGGCTGCCGTCGACGTTGCCAAGGTTGGGCGGGACCGCCTCGTTTGGCAGGGCGATGAACCGCACGGGTGCGCCGGCCTCGGCCCGGGTGAGCGCGGCGTGAGTCCGCATCCACGCGTCGCCGTAGTAACGAGCCGGATAAAACTCCGCCGAGCGCGGCTTCAGGTAATGGATGCCATGCACCGCCACTTCGGCAGCCACGCCGGCGGCGATCGCCCAAGCCAGCACGGGCCCGACGCGCGCGGCCCAACGCGTGCTCCACGCGCGCAGCAGATCGATGCCGCCGGCCGCGAGGAGCCCGAGCGCGAGGTGATAGAGACACAGCGCGCGCACCGGCGTGCGCACCGAGTTCAAGCCCGGCACATAGTAGCTGAGTCGTCCCAGCCATGATCCGTCGCCCATCGAAATCAACACGGCAACGGTGCCCAGCGTGAGCGCGAAGAATCCCCAGCGCCCCGGTCGCAGCAGCCCGATTGCCGCCAGCGCGAGACCGCTGAAGCTCGCGAACAGCGTGCAGCCCTCCGCCCCGGTCGCCGTGGGCGAGAACAGCAGCCGCCAGTCGCCGAGTTGGAGCACGTATTTGAACGCATAGATCTCGTAGGGCACATGGTGCGGCGGAGCGGTGGGCTCCGCTGCACCGATCCAGCGATACGAGTGCGCGAGGTATTCGATGGTCGCGGCGAGTTGCGGCAGCGCGACGAGCACCGCCACGGCCCCGATGAAGCCGAGAGTCAGCGCGCGTGCGCCGAGCGCGCGCCAGCCCCAAGGTCCGACGAACAGCGCCAGGATGGCCACGGCCAGCCCGGTGTGAACCGGCGGCTGCAGGTGGCCGGCGAGGAACATCACGCCGCACGCGCAACCCGCTTGCCACGCGGCTGGCGAGCGCCACGGACGCTCCTTCGCCGTCAGCGCGCGTTGGCACAGCCAGACCACGAGCGGCAACCACGAGAGGCTCTCGAAAATGTTGGGTTGCGCCGGCGCGCGCAGCGCGAACGAGCCGACGAAACTCACCAGCAGCGCGCCGACCGCGGCCGCGGTCCGGCTGCGGCCCAGATGTCGCAGGAGCGCCCATGCGCCGGCGAACGCCAGCGCGAAATGCGCCAGCAGCCGCCACTCCTGCAGCTCGACCGATGCCGGATCGCCCAGCCAGGCAAAGAGCCAGTTCACCGGGTAGAACGGCGCGGTCTGCATCTCGCCCGCGAAGCTCGTGCCGGAGGACGTGGTGAAATCCCAGAGCTTGAAATGCAGCTCGCGCACGGCGCGCGCGTTGGCGGTGTTCCACGCGTAGGACTGGATGCTCGCATCCCAGTCGCCGTAGAAAGTGTGCGTGCGCTGCAGGACGTTCTGGCGAAAGACCACGACCGCCAGCACGAGACCCAGCAGCCACAGACCGGCGAAGCGCAGCAGGCGAGACAGGACGGGGTGGCCGGAGAACAGGGTCATGGGCGGCGCAGCTCCGGCATGTCCTCGGCCAGCGCGGCGCGGTAGGCAGCGATGGAGAAATGGCGCGCCAGCGCGGCGCGTCCGGCCAGCGCCTGCGCGGCCAGGCGCGACGGGTTGCCGTAGAGCCGCAGCAGCGTTGCGGCAAAATCGGCTGTCTCCGCCACCGCGAAAGCCTCTCCGGCCTCGGGAATGCCTTCCGCACCGATGGGCGTCGTGATCACGGGCACGCCGTGCCAGAGGGCCTCAAGCACCTTGCCCTTCACGCCGCCGCCGTTGCGTAGCGGCGCGATGACCATTCGCGCTTCACGGTAGAGCTCGGCCAGCTGCGTGTCGCTCACGTAGCCGTGCACGCGGACGCGTTCACCCGCGCAGGCGTGGAGCTCGGGCGGCGTCTGGCTGCCGGCAATGTGCAGCACGAGCTCAGGTTGCGCGGCCGCGATCTCCGGCCAGCTGTCGCGCAGGAAACCGAGGATGCCCTCGAGGTTCGGCCGGTGACGAAAACCGCCGACGAAGAGCAAGGCGTGGCGTCCGGCCAGAGCGGCCGCATCGGGCGGCGGCTCGGTGGGGGTCGGGTAGGTGAGCAGTGGCAGCACCCGTGCGCGCAACTGCGGGTGCACGCGGTGCAGTTCCTCCACCTCGAGCGGAGATGGATAATAGACCGCGTGCACGTGCGGGAAAACGCCTTCCTCCCAGCGGCGCCACTCGGCGGCGAGCCGCGCGGATTCGGATTCGCCGGTGAGCTGGTAGGCGCGCGTGAAGGAGCGCGAGAGCAGATCGTGACCGAGGAAGAGCACGCGCGCCGACGTGGCACCCGCCGGCAGCGGCAGGTGTGGCGCGCTGATGTGCGCGCGGGAGAAAAACACATACGCCAGTTCGCGCCCGTGCGCGGCCAGCCAATCGGCGAGGTGGAACCCGCCGGGCAGACGCTCGTCGATCACCTCGACGCCCTTGGCCTCGAGGCGCGGTGTGTAGTGCGGATCGTAGGCGTGGTTGTCGGGAAAGAACTTCACGCTGAAGCTCGCGCCGAGGAGGAAATCGATCAGGTGCTCGATGCAGCGCGAGCCGGCGTCGTGGTCGGGCTGCGGCACATAGTGGTCGACCACCAGCACGACCGGGCGGCCGCCGCTGCGGTCGCGGGCGCGGAAGAGCGCGGCGGGGCCCTCCTGCTGCTCGCTCTGCAACACGGCGCGCCAGCGCTCCTCGAACTTGGCGCGGTTGAGCGTTTGGTAACGCTTCACGCCCGTGCCGGCGGTGTCGGTGCCGTTGGACTGGCCCTCGAAATGCACGATCTCGCAGCGCGGCTGGTAGTAAACTTGCCGGCCGGCGCGGCGCACGCGGAAGGCGAGGTCGGTGTCCTCATAATAGGCCGGGACGTAGAGCTCGTCGAAGCCGCCGAGCGCGGCGAAGAAGTCGCGCGCGATCATCACGCACGCGCCGGAGCAGTAATCGACGGGCTTGAAGTAGTTGAATTCCGGGCGCCGCGGATCGTCGCCGCGGCCGTAGTTCCAGCCCGAGGCGTCGCGCCAGACGATGCCACCGGCCTCCTGCAGCGTGCCGTCGGGATAGACGAGCTTGGCGCCAACGAGACCGGCGTCGGGTCGCTCGGCGAAGGAGGAGTGGAGCGCCGCGAGCCAGCCCGGCGTGACCAGCGTGTCGTTGTTGAGGAAGACGAGGTGGGTGCCGCGCGCGAGGCGCGCACCGGCGTTGCAACTGCGCACGAAGCCGAGGTTGGTGGCATTGCGCTGCAAACGCAGGTGCGGCACGGCGGCGAGTTGGCTCACCGCGGGATCGGGCGAGCAATCGTCAATGACGATCACCTCGTAGGCGAGGCCGGTGGTTTCGCACGCGATGGAGTCGAGGCAACGCAGCGTGAGCGGGACTTGGTTGTAGATTGGGATGACGATCGAGACCAGCGGCTCGGCCCCGGGCGGAGGCAGGGCGATGGCTTGCGGTTCGGGCGTTGGGGTCGAGTGGGCCGCGGTCCGGCGCAGCGGCCCGGCGGGATGCGTGCCGAGGCGCTGGCGGGCGAGCCGGTAGCCGAGCGTGAGGGTGTCGCCGTGGGCGATGCGGGCGTGGACGCCGATGAATTTCCATCCGGGGCGCCGGCTGGTGAAGGAAAATTCGAAGGGATGGAAACCATCGGCATCGGGCGGCGAGAGCCGGGCGTGCAGCGTGCGGCGGCCGAGGCGCGCGAAGACGCAGCGCGGGGCGCGGCCATCGATGTCGCGAATGCGACCGGTGAGGCGCAGGAACGCGCCGGTCTGCGTCGCGGACGAGAGTTCCCATTTCACGCCGTGTCGGTGGAAGCGCAGGCCGCGTTGGGTCAACCCATCCTGCAGCAGGCGCGCGGCGTGATGCAGCGGCAGCAGGAGATCGCGGTTCTGCCGGATGCGCTCGCGGGCGTGCGCTAGGGCGTAGTCGGTCTCGCGCTGGCGGTCGCGCGCCTCGCCGAGGGCGCGTTCCCAGTCGAGCCGTTGGTGCGCCAGCACGGGGTTGTGCCGGGCGAGCCAGGCCGCGAGTTCCGCGGGAGCGGGCAGTTCCGGCATCGGCGCGCCGCGCTCCCATGCGAAGGCGTGCACCATCAGCCGGTATTGCATGAGCTGCAGCGCGAGCACGAGGCTGAGCGCGCCATCCTGCCCCGGCGTGTAACGGCGGGCGAATTCGCCGTGGAGTTCCGTCATCAGTTCGCGCCAGTCGGCCGGTGGCGGCGCAGGCTCCTTTGCGGCGTAGCTCGTGAGCTTGGTGGCGAAGTGCGCGAGGTCCGCGAAGTTGAAGTGCTCGAGCCAGACCGGGCCGTCGGCGGGTGTGGAGAGCAACCGGCCCGCGAGGCGCGGTTTGGCGTGGATGACGTCGCTCCACTCCGCGGCGCCGCGGCGCAACAGGCGCACCTGCGGATCGTCGCCCCAGCCCGAGTCGCGGATGGTCCAGCGGCCGAGATGGTTCACGCGCTTGAGCTGGTAGGCGGCGACGTCGGGCCCGGCGGAGCGCAGCAACGCGGCGACTTCCTCCTCGCTGCCGTGCAGGCGCTCGTCAGCGTCGAGCAGGAGGATCCAGTCGCAGCGCGCCTGGGAGAGGGCGAGATTGCGGGCCGGCTCGACGTAGCCGCGCGGCTCCGTGAGCAGCACGCGCGCACCGGCGGCGGCCGCGATCTCGCGCGTGCGGTCCGTGCTGTGCATGTCCACCACGACGATTTCGTCCGCCCACGGGCACGACGCGAGGCAGTCGGGCAGGTCGGCCGCGGCGTTGAGGGTGTTGATGACGAGACTGACGCTGGGGCGGCTCATGACGGCGGGAGGTGCACGCGGTGGCGCAGTTTTGCGGGGATGCGCACGCGGCCGTGGAAGGTGCCGGCGCAACCGAGTTCGAGCACGGCGGCGTTGACGATCCAGTCGCAGAGGCGGTGCTGGAGCTGGGTGCCGTCGTTGACGGCGACGTCGAGCGAGTAGATGCCCGGAGCGAGGCCCGGCGGGTGGAAGCGGAAGCTGACGGTCAGCGCTTCGCCCGCGGCGAGGGGCGGGAGCGGGTGGGCTTCGTATTCGCTGTTCGTGGCGGTGATCTCGTTGCGCAGCTTGTCGTAGAGATTGAGCCCGACGAGCGGCTGCCGGATCGGGGCGTGGGCTTGGAGCGTGACGCGCACCTCGAACGGCGCGCCCGATTCGAGCACCGCCACGGGTTGACCGTCGGCGTCGTGCAAGGCGAGTCCGGTGATGCGCGCCGTGCCGTCGCCGAGGCGGCGGTCGATGTTGGCGATGCCGGTGACCGGAACGAGGTCCGGGGCGGCCGGCGGGGCGTCGTCGACGGGTGAGGTCTCCGCGGCGTCCGGTGCGTTCGCGGCGGCGCCCGGCAGGCTCGTGTAGGCGCTGAGCACGCGGTTGGTCTCGCCGTCTTCGCGCATCGTGCCGCGATCGAGCAGCAGGCAGCGGCGGCAGACCTTGCGCAGCGTGGCGGAGTCGTGCGACACGAAGAGCAGCGTCAGGCCGCGATCAAGCATCTCCTGCATGCGACGGAGGCAGCGGTGCTGGAAGAAGGCGTCGCCCACCGAGAGCGCCTCGTCGACGATGAGGATGTCGGGCTCGACTTGCACCTGCACGGCAAAGGCCAGGCGCACGATCATGCCGCTGGAATACATCTTCACCGGCTGGTCGATGAATTCGCCGATGTCGGCGAAGGCGAGGATGTCGTCCATACGCGCGTCGATCTCCGCCGGCGTGAGGCCGAGGAGCAGGCCGTTGAGGCGCACGTTTTCTCGGCCGGTGAATTCGGGACTGAAGCCGCTGCCGAGCTCGAGCAGCGCGGCGATTTTGCCCGTCGTGGCGACCGTGCCCTGCGAGGGTTGCAGGGTGCCGGCGATGATCTGCAGCAGCGTGCTCTTGCCCGAGCCGTTGCGGCCGACGATGCCGAGCGTCTCGCCGCGCGGCAACTCGAAGGACACGTCGCGCAGCGCGTAGAAATCGTGGAAGTAACCGTGGCCTTCGCCGGGCGCGACGCGGCGGCGCAAGGCGGAGGGTTGCAGCCAGCGCGGCAGGGTCTGCGCCGTGGCTTGGAGCAGCGGATACTTGAGCCGCGCCGCCGGATCGCGCCAGATGCGATAGGCCTTCGAGACGCGATCCACGCGGATGGCGCAGCCGGGGGGAAGCGGGACGACAGTGGAGGAGGTCGGCTGGCTCATGGTCACACGACGTCGGCGAAGGCCGGGCGCAATTTCCGGAAGGTCCAGTAACCGAGCGCGCAGCAGGCGAGCCCGGCGGCCCACGCGTAGAGCAGCGCGCCGGCCGGGGGCGGCGTGTGCCAGAGCATCACGGCGCGCACCGATTCGACGAGGTGCAGCAACGGGTTGAGGCGCAGGATGGACCAGGCGAGGGCGCTTTTTTCCACCACGGCGGCGGCCGGGTAGAAGACCGCGCTGCTGTAGAGCAGGATCAGGCTGACGAGGCCGGTGACTTGCGCGATGTCGCGCAGGAAGACGCCCAGTGCGGCCAGCAGCCACGCGCACCCCAACGCGAGCAGCAGCAACGGCGCCAACACCACCGGCAGCAGGAGCTGCACGACGCTGAGGCCGGGACCGACGCACACGTAGGCGAGCAGGAAGAGCGCGAGGCTGACGAGGAAGCGATACGTCACCGACGCGACGTGCGCCAACGGCAGCAGGTGCAGCGGGAAGACGACTTTCTTCACGTAGTTCGGCTGACTCACGATCAGCGTCGGCGCCGTGCCGAGCACGTCGGCCAGCAGACGGTAACAGGTGAGACTGAGAAAAACGCCGAGCGCGTAGGTGAGCCGGCTTTCCGCTCCGCCTTGGTAACTCCCGCGGAAGATGAATCCGAACACCGTCAGGTAGACCGAAAATTCCAGCAGCGGCCCGAGCAGGATCCACAGCGGTCCGAGGTAACTGCCCTTGTGGCGCGTGGCGATGTCGCGCCGGGCGAGTTGCCACCAGAGCTCGGCCTGCTGGCGGAAATGCGGAGACGGCGACATGGACGCGGATGGGGCGGGCGGGCGGGCGGCCCGTTCAGGCGAGGGATTTGAGCACGGCCAGCACCGGGGCGGCTTTGTCCTGCCAGCGCTGCAGCTTGTCGAAGCGCTGCATCAGGTGCGGCGATCCCTGCGTCTTGGCGTGCTGCGCGAGCGCGGCTTTTTGCGCGGCCAGTTCCTCCAAGGTGGGGAACACCCGGGCGTTCAGGATCTGTTTGGCCAGCACGCCGAGGTCGGTCTGCATGCGGAAATATTCCTTCCGGCTCGCCGGCTGATGCGCGGGCCGGATCGCGCCGATCTCCTGCAACGTCTTCAAGCCTTGGCCGACGCCGCTGCGGCTCATGTTCAGGCGCTCGGCGATGTCGTCCGCGCATAGCGGCGCCTCCGAGAGAAAGATCAGCCCGAAGATCTCGCCGATCGACCGCGAATACCCGAACAGCGCCGCCACGCGGATCCAGAAGGCGATGATGTCGCGCTCCAACTCGGCCGGGTCGACCGCGGCCGATTCCCCCGCAGATTTGGGCTCGGATGCCATGATGGACGGAATTTCCAAGAAATTTTGGAAATATTGTCAATATTGCGCTCCCTGAGTTGACCCGGCAGCGTCGCTCGGCAAACGCTTTGCCGGAATGAATTTAGCCAACGCCCCGCAGCCTTCACCCGTTGTCCCGGGGCCAACCGCGGAGCCGGGGCCGGTCCGACTGGGCGCGACGGCGCTGTCGCAACGAGGCTTGAGGCGACGCGGTGCGCGGCGGCTCGCGCTCGTGAGTCTGGTCTGCGGCTGGGCGGTCCTCGCGACGGCGCAAGAGCAGCAGCCGGATCTGCTGCGCCTGCCGGAGCAGACCTTGCCCGGGTTGCGTGAAATCGTGGCCGACGCGCTCACGCGCGCGCCGGCGGCGGTGGACGCGGAGTTGAAATTGCTCGAAGCCGACGCGACGCGCTTGAGCGCGGCGGCGGCGGTGTTGCCGCGGGTCAGCGCGAATCTCGACGGTTACCTGCGCTACGAAGAGCGCCGCGACCGGGCGGGCTCGGAGGTGGGGTTCAAGTATTTCTACAACGTCGTGTTGGAGCAGCCGCTCTATCATTGGGGCGCGCTGGCCAACCAGAAGCGCATCGGCGAGATCCGGCGCGCGCTTGCTCAAGGCGAGGTGAGGGAGGCGCGCAACGCGCTCGTGCTCGAGATCCGCGCCCAATACGCGGAGCTCACGGTGCGGCGGCTCGAGCTCGCGGTGCTACGCGACGAGTTGGAGGCGGCGCGACGCGGCCTGCGCACGGCGGAGAGGAGCGCGACGGCGGGCGAGCTCGGCACGGAGCAACTCGAATGGCAGCGGCTCGACGTGGCCCAGCGCGAGATCGAGCAGGAGCGCGCCGAGCGGCAGTTCGCCGCGGCGACCGAGGATTTTCTGCGGCTGACCGGTGGCGAGGCTGCCACGGTGGAAACCCTGCCGAGCGACGTCGCGCTCGGCACCTTGCCGCCTTTGCCGGCTCCTCCCGGCGCGACTGGAGACGGTGCGTCCGCCCCGGCCGCCCTGCAGGCGGCGCAGCAGGAGACGGAGGCGGCGCGGCTGGCTTACGAGGTCGAGCGCGTGCGCTTGCGGCCCAAGCTCAACCTCGCGGCGGGCACGTCGCTGGAGGAAGTGAATTACTCGGTCGACGTGGGCGAGCGCTACGGCGTGACGAACCATTACGTGGGCCTGCGGCTGCACTGGCCGATCTTCGACGGCTACCTCAGCCGCGCGGCCGTGCAGCAGGCGCGTGTGAAGCTGCGCCGGGCCGAGCGGGCCTACGACGAGGCGCGCGGGGTGCTCGTCCAGCGCCTGCGCCGGCAGCAGGAGGAATGCGACCGCGGCCGCCGCGAGCTGGCGGTCGTCGAGGCGCGGTTGAACCTGTCCGCTGCCGCGCTGACCCGCGCGCGCGAACAACACCAGCTCGGTCAACTCGCCGCCGAGGAACTCGCCCGCATGGAGCGGGCGCACGAGCGCCAGCGCATCGGCGCGGTGCGCGCCCGGCTGGGCGTGCTGTTGCAGTCGGCCGAGTATGGTTTGCGGCACGCCGCGGCGACGGGCGTCGCGGCACCGGTCATCGCTTTCCCATGAGCAACTCAGCGTGGCGTTTTCTCGCGTTCGCAGCGATCGCCCTGGCGGGCGTCGCCGGCGGTGCGTGGTGGTGGAGCAAGCCGACAGCCGTTGTGGTGCCCGTGCAGCGCGGCCGCATCGTCGAGGTCGTGCCGGCCACGCTCAACGTGCGCGCGGAATACCTGATGGAGCTGCGCAGCGAGGTGGGTGGGCGCGTGCGCAGCAGTGCGCTGCGCGTCGGCGCGAGCCTGCGGGCAGGCGACGAGGCATTGCAGGTCGACGACGCGGACCTGCGTCTGCAAAGTGACGCGCTGGAACGCGATCTCGCGGCGGCGCGCCGGAAACTTGAAGTGGGTTTCGCCGGCGAACTCGATCTGGCCACGGCGCGCGAACAGTTGGCAAAGAGCGAGCGGTTGCTCGCGGATGGCGCAGTGGCGCCGGCCGATGTCGAGCAGCAGCGGCGCACGGTGCGCCAGCTGGAGCAGCAATTGCAGCTGAGCCGCTTGGAGCTGGACGGACAGATCGCCGCGCTGGAGACGGCCTTGGAGGCGAAGCGGCGCGCGATCGCGCAGACGCGCCTGCTGGCGCCGAGCGACGGGCAGGTGCTGGAGGTGCTGGCGCATCCCGGCGACCTGATCGAACCGGGCGCCGTGGTGGCGCGCGTGTTGTCGGCTGCGCGCGTGGTGGAAGCGCGGGTGGCGGAGGAGAATTTCGCGGGCGTGCGCGCTGGCCAGGCGGCCACTGTTCGCTTCCTCGGTTATGGCGCGGAGCAATTCGCGGCGCGCGTGCAGGCGGTGTTGCCGGCGGCCGATCCGGAGACGCGGCGCTACACCGTGCATCTCGCGGTCGACATCGCACCCGAGCGGCTGGTGCCGGGGTTGAGCGGCGAGGCGGTGATCGTGGTGGGCACGCGGGAAAACGTGCTGACCGTGCCGCGACGTGCGCTTGCCGGCGGGCAGGTGTTCGTGGTCGAGGCGGGCCGCGTGCAGGTGCGTGCGGTCGTGCCGGGCTACGCCAGCGTGAACGAGGTGCAACTCATCGAGGGCGTGCAGGAGGGTGAACTCGTGATTGTGGAAACGCCGGAAACGTTCCGTGTCGGCGAGCGGGTGCGGACGCAGCAGCGCTGACATGCCGGCGACGCTCAGAATTGCGCTGCGTTTCCTCACCGCCCGTGGGCGGGCGATGGCGATGAGCCTGACGGGCGTCGCGTGCGGCGTGGCGTTCTTCGTGCTCACGCAGGCGCAGACGGCGGGGTTCGAACGGTTTTTCATCGAGACGATTCTGGGCACGGACGGTGCGTTGCGGGTGGAGGACCGCGTGCAGGACACGTCGGTGAAAATCGCCGTGACGGCGGAGGGCGGTGGGCCGGCGGGCGAATACGAGGCGGAGAGCCGGCGCTACGTGTCGGGCATCGAGCATCCGGCGCGCGTCGTGCAGGCGTTGCGTGAATTCCCGGAGGTCACGGGCGTGTCGGTGGTGTTGCAGGGCGGCGCGACGGCGCGCAGCCGCACGAGCACGGACAACGCGCGGGTGTTCGGTATCGCGCTGGACGATCATCTCGCGGTGTCGGCGCTGGGGCGGCAGATCGTGGCGGGCGATCTGGCGACGTTCCGGCAGAGCCCGACGGGCGTGCTGGTGGGCAGCGTGCTCGCCGGGCGGCTGGGCGTGGCCGTGGGCGATACCTTGCTGCTCGAGAGCGCGGGGCAGGTGCGGCGGTATCAGGTAAGTGCCGTTTTTGAAACCGGTGTGGGCGAGATCGACCGGGCGCGGTTGTTGTTGCATCTGCCTGAGGCGCGGTCGCTGCTCAAGCGTCCGACCGGCGCCTCGTTTGTGCAGGTGAGCCTGCGCGATCCGGCGCAGGCGCCGGCGCAGGCGGCGCAGATGATGCGCGCGTTGGTGCATACGGTGTCGCCGTGGCAGGTGCGCGAGCGGACGTGGTTGGAGGTGTTCCGCGCGCTGCGTTACTCGTCGGCCGTGACGGTCTCGACGATCATCATCATTTCCGGAGTGGGGATGTTCAACACGCTCGCGATGCTCGTGATCGAGAAAACGCGCGAGATCGCGATCCTGCGCTCGATGGGTTACACGCGGGCGGACATCCTCGCGGTGTTTCTCTGGCTCGGCGGGCTGGTGCTGGTCGCGGGGGCGATCCTCGGTTGCCTCGGCGGGGCGCTGGCGACGTGGGGCGTGTCGAATCTGCCGCTGCGCATCCGCGGGATCTTCTCGACCAATTCCTTCGTCGTGGCGTGGTCGGTCTGGCACTATGTGGCGGCGGTCGGCACGGCGGCGGTGGTGGTGACGGCGGCGAGCCTGATCCCGGCGCGGCGCGCGGCGCGCCTGGAGCCGGGCGACGTGATCCGGGGGAACGCGCCATGAACGCTTCTGCGCCAGCCGATCCTTTTGTCCTGCGGTGCGAGAATCTGCATCGCCACCTCGGTCGTGCCGAGGGACGGGTGCACGTGTTGCGCGGCGTGTCGTTCGCGGCGCAGGCGGGGCGTGTCACGGCGATCGTGGGCCCGTCGGGTTGCGGCAAATCGACGTTGCTCTACCTGCTCGGTTTGTTGGACCAACCCGATGATGGCGCGATCTGGATTCGCGGCGAGCGGATGTCGGGCGGCGACGATGCCGCGCGCACGGCGGCGCGGGCCGCGCACATCGGGTTCGTGTTCCAGTTTCACTTCCTGATGCCGGAGTTCACGGCGCTGGAGAACGTCATGATGCCGATGCGCAAGCTCGCGCGGCTGAGTGAGGCGCAGATGGAGGTGCGCGCGCGTGGCTTGTTGGCGGACGTCGGGCTGGGGGAGAAGGCGCACCGGCTGGCGACGCAGCTTTCCGGCGGCGAGCAACAGCGTGTGGCGGTGGCGCGTGCGCTGGCCAACCAACCGGCCATCCTGCTCGCCGACGAGCCGACGGGGAACCTCGACCAGCATAACTCCGCGCTCGTCTTCGATCTGTTGACGCGCCTGGCCCGCGAAAACGGGCAGGCGGTCGTGCTCGTCACGCACAACCCCGATCTGGCGGCGCGCTGCGACGAGATCCGCCACATGTGTGACGGTGTTTTCGTCGACTGAGCGAGCGAGATGGGTAAGGCGAGGGCGGCAGGGCAGGGAGGGCGTTTTTTCGCTGCAAGTGTCTGCCGGCTCATTGTTGCGCGCATTGGTCAACAATGAGCTGGCACGGGGGGTTGTCGGGGTTGGGGACAGGTGAAATTCTCCGACATCCCTGACTCCTTGCCCTCCCGAGGCGTCTCTATTCTTAGCTGTTATAACCCTCGTTGCCAGTATGTTAGTGATTCGTGCGTGGCATGCTTCAATTCCCCTCTCCGTGCGCTCGCACGTGGCTGAAGGACTTGGAATGACCGAACGCGCGACGCTGACCTGACCGGCTTCCTTGGCTGCCCCGTTCTCCCCTCGCTTGCTTTAGTCACTCCGCCCCCAAGGCCTGCGCCTAAAGTTGGGCTCAACTTGTTTCCCTACATGCACCCCCCGTCCGTCTCCTCCTCCCCGTTCCTGCGTGCTCTCGGTTTGGCTGCTTTGGCGTCCGCGCTCGTCGCGCAGGCGCAGGTCGCGCCCGAGGCCCCCGGCGCCGATGCTTCGTCCTCCTCCGAAGAGAAACAAGGCGGCAACCAAGTCGTGGTGCTATCGGCCTTCGAGGTGAGCACCAAGGCCAGCAACGAATATGTCGCCTCCGAGTCGGTCACGGGCACGCGCATCGCCAGCCAGCTGCGCGACCTGCCGTTCCAAGTGAACGTGATCACGGCGGAGTTCATGAACGATTTCGCGGCCTACGAGATGCCCGACCAACTCGGCTTCGTCTCGAACATCTCCCCGTCCGAATCGCAGGGCGAGTTTCAGCTCCGCGGCTTCCCGAGCACGCCGTTCGTCGACGGCTTCCGCCGCCTCGGCAACGTCAACATCGTGAACACCCAGCGCGTCGAGGTCATCAAGGGCCTCGCCGCCTCCATCTACGGGCAGGTGCTGCCGGGCGGCGTGGTCAACTACATCACGCGCAAGCCCGGCTCGAAAACGGAGCACAAGATCGATGTCTCCATCGGCTCCGATGATTTCCGCCGCTTCAACGCCAGCACGACCGGGCCGGCGGGCAGTTCGGGGAAGTTTTTCCATCGCATCGACCTCTCGAAGCAGACGCGCGGCTTCTACCAGGACTTCGCCGATCGCGACACCGTTTTCGGCTCGGGGCAGTTGCTGTGGAAGCCGGCGGAGGCGACCAGCGTCACCCTGAAGCTCGATTACAGCGAGACGTTCAACCACGACCCGCGTCCGCTGCCGTGGGTGCGCACCGCCAACGGCGGCCAGAGCAACACCACCGCGCGCGGCGCCACCGACGCGAATGGCAATCAGCTCACGTATAACTTCATCGCGAACACCGGCGGCACCGCCGGCTCGCAGCAGACGGGCAACGCCCCGCTGCCGCAGGTGATCAACCGCTTCACGAATCACCCGGACGACATTGCCGGTTACCTCGCCTACCTCGCCAACCCGACGGGCACGCCGTTCGTCGCGCAATACGGCCGGCTGCGCACGGTCAGCAATTCATATGATGCGCTCGATTACAGCCTCGCGCGCGCCCGCTTCGATGCTTGGGGCGGGTTCAGCCGCTCCGAGCTCGCCAGCGGCACGCTCACCGCCGACCACCGTTTCAACTCCATCTTCAGCTCCCGCGCGACGATCGATTACTACAACCGCGAATACAACCGCCAGAGCAACCACAACAACAACGTCACCTACAACGAGAGCATCCCCGTTCCGGCCCCGCCGTCGCCGAACGAAGGTCGCCAGACTTCCGCCTACGCCGACGGCAAATTCGGCGGCACTGCGCCGACGTGGCAGACCGCGAACTCCCGTGCGCTGACCATGCAGGTCGACACGCTGGCGCAGTTCCACACGGGCCCGCTCAAGCACAAGCTCCTCTTCACGGTCGATTTCGCCGACCAGAGAAAATACGACCAAAGCATCCGCATCCCGATCCCGGACGGTGACGGCATCTCCGGCCCGAACGGCCAGCCCGTTTCCCAACGCCTCAGCGATCACGTGGTGGACACCCGCTTGGGTTATCCGGTCGTCTGGCCGCTCGTGATCCCCGGCGGCCCCGGGTCCACCGGCAACGGGCGCCTGACCTTCCCGTGGACGGCCGAGACCTACGCGTTCCCGCTGTTCGAGGAATTCCCCGGCCTCTACACCGAGCGCCGCGAAGACCGCGTCGTCACCAACACCGACCTCGGCCTCTTCATGAGCGAGCGCGTGTCCTTCTGGCAGGATCGCATCACGCTCCTCGCCGGCGCGCGCGTCGACATCATGCGCAACACCGCGCTCAACTACATGGACCCGTCGCCGACGCCCACCCGCGTCGTCTGGAACACCGACGCCTTCACGCATCAGGTCGGCTTCTCCGCCAACATCACGAAGAACCTCACCATCTTCGCCAACGACTCGAGCACCTATAATCCGAACCCGCAGGTCATGACGAACCGCCAGACGGGCGAGCTCCTGCTGTTCCCCAACGAGGAAGGCTCCGGCTACGAATACGGCTTCCGCATCGCGATGTTCGACAAGCGCGTGAACATCGGCGTCAGCCAGTTCAACATCACCCGCGAGAACGTGCTCGACAGCCTCGTCAACGAATTCGGCGAGACCGAATACGTCGCCGACGGCACGCAGCGTTCCAAGGGCTACGAGATCGATTTCAACATCTCGCTGACCGAAAACCTGCAGATGATCGGCGGCTACGGGTATAACGACGCCCGCTATTCCTACAGCTCGCTGCCGTATCTGATCGACCAGACCACACCGCGCTCGCCGAAGGACAATCTCGGCGTCGCGTTCAAATACCAGATCCGCACCGGCAAGCTCCGCGGCCTGTCCTTCACCGCCGGCGCGCGCTACCTCAGCGAATCGCTCATCTCGCTCGGCAACGGCGGCACGCTGCACACGAATCCCTACGGCCCGAGCGAGGTTTCCAGCAACAATTTCGTCCCGATCATCTTCAACAACCCGCTCTTCAACGGCGCGCTGCCGTTCCGCGATCTGCCGCAGGGCATCGCCATCCTCAGCCGCAACAATCCGAATCCCATCGGCACGCTCGACCCCTCCGGCACCGGCCGCCGCTTGCAGGATCCCGGCGCGAATCGCGGCTGGGTCACCAGCAATCGCACCGGCAACCAGCTCCTCGTGCCGTCCAACTGGGTCGAATACCAGCCCGGCATGACGCTCGTCGAAGGCACGCAGTATTACATCATGGACGGCGACGGTCAGAGCAGCGCCAGCTACAAATACTCCACCACGGTGGACGACGGCCGCTCCCAGATCTTCAACAAGAGCTACGTGATTTGGGAATTCGGCGCCCAATACTCCTTCCGCACGCACAACCGGAAGCTGCGCCACACGGTGCGCCTGAACGTGAAGAACGCGTTCGACAATTTCTACACCTACGGCGCCGGCGCAGTCGGCGACCCCCGCCAGTTCATCGGCAGCTACAGCCTCACGTTCTAAGCCCACCGCGGCGATTCATTCACCTTTTCCCCTTTTCGACATGAAACTCTCGCGCATTTCCGGCTTCGCCCGAGTGGCCACCTTGTTTGCTGTGCTGACGTCGCTCGTCCAGGCACAAAGCGGCGTGCCCATCGTCCACGATCAGTTCGCTGCGGCGACGGTGAACGGAGGCCTGGTGAACGATGCCAACGGCTTCCTCACGCCCACCGCCACGCAGGCCAACTGGGCTTCGTTCGGCACGGGCAACATGGTTTACGTGCAAAACACGTCGCTCAACATTTCCGCCGGCCCCTCCCGCGGTCTCATGGCGTATTTCGCCCCGTCCACTACTCCGGTTTCGCTCGGGGAAGGCGAGGGCATCTCCGTCCGGCTGAAGTTCAACTTCACCGCCGGCACGCCGACCTCGATCCTGAACAATCTGCGTTTGGGGCTGTTCTACAGCGGCGGCGGCGCGACCAACCTCAGCGGTGCCAGCTCCCGCTACATCGGCGGCACGAGCAACAGCCTCACGGGTTCGGCAACGGCGCGTCACTACGCGGGCTATTTCGTCAGCAGCCAAGCCACCGCCGCGCCGGCGCCGAACACGCTCTCCTTCTGGCGGCGCATTCCGGCCGCACTCGCCGGAGGCGGCACCCAACAGCTGATCGGACCGACCACGGCCGATCTGATCGAGACGTCCACCTTTGTCCCGGTCGGCTCCGCCGGCGGTGGAGCCGTCGGCCCCGTCGTGAACGATGGCACCGCCTACACCGCCACCTTCACCGCGCAGCTCCTCGCGCCCACGCAGCTCGAGCTCACTTACACCCTCAAGGCCGGCGAGACGACGATCGCCACGCACACGACCACCACGACGCCGGAAGTCGTGAATTTCGACGGCTTCATGTTCTTCTCGCTGGTGAACGCCGTCCCGACCATCACGGAGCTGCTCGTTGAAAAGCTCGGTGTGCCGCCTCCGCCGGTGCCGCCCGCGATCACGACGCAGCCGGACAGCGTCAGCGCGACCGCCGGCGACAATGTCTCCTTCACCGTCGTCGCCACCGGCGACGAGCCGCTCACCTATCAATGGAAGCGCGGCGACGTTGATCTCGTTGACGCGGGCAACATCTCCGGTGCCACGACGGCCACGCTTGCCATCACCAGTGTGCAGATGGGCCAGGCCGGAAACTACTCCGTCACGATCACCAACAACTCCGGCACCATCACCAGCGACGTGGTCACCCTCACCGTCGCCGCCGCGCCCGAGCCGCCCGTCGTCACCGCGCAACCGCAGCCCCAGACGATCGAAGAAGGGGAGAACGCCACCTTCACCGTGACCGCGACCGGCACCGCGCCGCTCACTTATCAGTGGCGGAAGGACAACGTCGATCTCGTCGACGCCGCCGGCCACATCGCCGGCGCAACGACCGCCACGCTCACGATTACCGACGCGCTCCTCACCGACGCTGGCAGCTACACCGTCGTGGTCACCAATCCTGTCACGAGTGTCACGAGCGACCCCGCGACGCTCACCGTCAACGCGCTCGTCGCCCCGACCATCACCGTCGACCCCGTCGGACAAACCGTCACCATCGGTGATCCGGTCAGCTTCAGCGTCACGGCGACCGGCTCTGCGCCGCTCGCCTATCAGTGGCGCAAGAACGACGAAGACATCAGCGGTGCCACCGCGGATACCTACACGATTCCCGTCGCGCAAATGGCGGATGCCGGCACCTACACCGTGCGCGTTTCGAACAGCGTCAATGCCGTCGTCAGCGCCGCCGCCACGCTCGTCGTGAATCTCCCGACCACCGGGCCGGCCGCCCCCGCGGCTCAGCCGGCGACGCAGATGGCCGTCAGCGGATTCGTGCTGGCGAGCGGCGTCCCGCAAACCGGCTTCATGGCGAATTGGACCGCTTCGGCTGGCGCCATCGGTTACCACCTCGATGTTTCGACGTCGCCGGATTTCACCGTGTTCGCTCCGGGTTACGAGAACCGCTCGGTCGGCAACGTGACCTCTTTCTTCGTCAGCGGTCTCAATCCCAGCACGACGTATTACTACCGCGTGCGCGCCGACAACGGCTTGATCGGTCCGAATTCCGCTGCGATCAGCGTCACGACTCCGGCCGCTGAGAGCCTCGTCATTCTCAACGACGAATTCGCCTCCGGCGGCGCCAACCTCGGTCTCGTGGCCGACGCCAACGGCTTCCTCGCTCCCACCCGCACGCAGGCGGCTTACGCGGCGTTCGGCACGGCCAACTTCGCCTATAACGCCGGTCCGCCGCCCAATGTGAGCGTCTCTTCCGGCGCCACGCGCGGCATCATGACCTACTTCACGCCGTCCTCGTCGACGGTCTCGATCGGCGTCGGCGAAACGCTGCGCGCGTCGGTGCGCCTCCGTTGGGTCGGCGGCACGCCGACCGACATCGCCGGCAACCTGCGCTGGGGTCTGCTCAACAGCGGCGGCAACGGCACGGCGAACAGCCTCCCGGGCGTCAGCGCCCGCTATCTGCAGGGCGTGTCGAACAGCCTCAATTCGATGCCGACCGGCAATACCGCCCGCGGCTACTCCGGCTATCTCGTCAGCACCCGCGCCAGCGTGAATGGCTCCACCGACGCGATCGGCTTCTGGCGCCGCATCGCCGCCACGACGAACAGCACGGTCAACGACACGACCACGCAAATTCTCGGCGCGACCGGATCGGATGTCGTCTCGACCTCCGCGTTCAGCGCGATCGGCTCTTACGGCGGCGGCGGCGCTGGCCCGCTCCTCAACGACGCCAGTTTCGCCACCGCGCCCGAATACGTGGTGACTTTCCAAGTGGCGCGCACCGCGGCCGCCGAAGTCGTCCTCACCTACGTCGTCTCACGTGACGGCAACGTCGTCATGTCGCACACCGCGACTCAAACCGGCGACATCGTGACGAGCTTCGATTCGCTGATGTTGTTCTCGCAATACAGCGCGTCGCCGCGCTTCACCGAAGTGCTGATCGAAAAGGTCGCGACCGCGCCGCAAATTCTCGCGCAGCCGGCCGGCGATGTCGCGCTCGTCGGAGAAACCTCCGTGTTGAGCGCCGTCGCGATCGGCACTTCGCCGCTGACTTACCAATGGAAGAAGGACGGTGTCGACGTCGTCGACGGCCCCGGCATCGCGGGTGCGCAGACCGCCACGCTGACGCTCGGCAACCTGCAACTCGCCCAGTCTGGCAACTACACCGTCACGGTGACGAACGGCGCCGGCAGCGTCACCAGTTCCGCCGCCGATCTCCTCGTGATCACTGAGCCGGTGGCTCCGGTCATCACGACGCAGCCCGTGGCCTCCGTGACCGTCGATCAAGGGGAAGAGGTCCGCTTGTCGGTCACCGCGACCGGCATCCCGGCGCCGACTTACCAATGGCGCCGCGACGGCGTCGACGTCGCGAACATCCCCGATCGCATCTCCGGCGCGACCTCGGCGACACTCGTCATCAATCCCTCGCTCGCGGCCGACAGCGGCAACTACACCGTCGTCGTCACCAACATGGCCGCGAGCGTCGAGAGCTCGGCCGCGGCGGTCACCGTCGTTCCGCCGGTTCCTCCCACCATCTCCGCGCAGCCGCAGAGCCAGAGTATCATCACCGGCGGCAGCGTGACATTCTCCGTCACGGCCACCGGCACGGAGCCGATCACGTATCAATGGCAGTTCAACGGCGTCGACATCCCCGGCGCCACCTCGCCCACCTACACGATCCGCCAAGTGCGCAATGATCACGCCGGCAACTACACCGTCGTGCTGACCAACATCGCGGCCACCGTCACGAGCAACACCGCCGTCCTCACGGCGGTTGCGCCGACGGCGATCCCCGCCACGCCGGTCGCCACGGCTGCGACGACTTATTGGGAAGGTGACTTCACCGCCAACTGGAATCCCGCCAGCGGCGCGGCCGGTTATCGCCTCGATGTCGCGACCAACAACACGTTCACGACGTTCGTGCCGGGTTACCAGGACCGTGACGTCGGCACCTCGCTCTCGCGCCTCGTGCCGGATCTCGCGCCGGCGACCACCTACTATTATCGTGTCCGCGCCTACAACAGCTTCGGCACGACCGTGAGCTCGAACGTCATCAGCGTGACGACCGCGCCGCTCATGGAAGAGATCGCGCGCGATATCAACCTCGCGGGCATGACCTGGCTCAGCACGCGGCCCAACGACAACATCGTCACCACCGAGCCGGCCGACGGCACCGTCAGCTTCCGCATGCAGGGCACGTCTGCGCCGACGTTCGTCGGCTTCCTGCCGCAGGCGGTCAACCTGCAGATCGGCCAGCGCCTGACGATGACGCTCACCTTCGAGACCGGCGCCACGGTGAATTCCACCACGTCGAATTCGTTCCGCATCGGCTTGTTCAACTCGAACAACACCCGCATGGCCGTGAGCACCAACGTCGGCGATTCCGATCCGACGTTCCGCGACGATCGCGGCTACATGATCAGCATGAACTTCAACGGCACCGAGGCGACCCTGAACGGCCGCCGCGCCTCCGTGGCCCTCGCCGACAACAACCTCCTCGGCACCACGACCGATCTGTGGTCCGCGAGCCTGGTGAACCCCGATCTCACCTCCGGTGCGCCGGGCGCTTTTGCCCCGTGGACGACCTACACGCTCTCGATCAGCATCGCGCGCCAGTCCGACCGCACGGTCGTCTCGGCGTTGCTCCAGGGCGGCGCGAACAACAACTACTTCATCACCGGCGAAGACCTGGCCAGCGGCTCACTCGTCAATTCAGTTTACGACCAATTCGGCATGCGCATCAACGGCTCCTCGAACGCCGTCTCGCAACTGCTGTTCACCGACCTGCAGTTCAGCGTCGAAACCTTCGAGCAGCCCTCGGCCCCGCGCGTCGCCACGCACCCGGCCAGCCGCACCATCTCCGAAGGGCAGACGACGACCTTCGCCGTCGCCGTCTCCGGTGCCACGCCGATGACGTTCCAGTGGCTCAAGGACGGCCAGCCGATCGCCGAAGGCGGCCGTTTCAGCGGCACTGCCACCGCGGCGCTCACGCTCACCGGCGCCACGCTCGCCGATGCTGGCACCTATACGGTGGAAATCACCAACTCGCTCGGCTCCGACGTGAGCGATCCGGCCGCGCTCACCGTCAACGCCGCCGTTGCCCCGGTCATCACCACGGCTCCGGTCAACCGCACCGTGGCGGAAGGCGAGGCGGTCTCCTTCACCGTCGTGCACACCGGCACATCGCCGTTCACCTATCAATGGACTCGCGACGGCACGCCGCTCACCGATGGCACGCGCTACACCGGCACAGCCGAGGCGACCCTCAACGTCCTCGCCGCCGCCAGCGCCGAAGCGGGCACGTATGCCGTCACCGTCACCAACGTGAAAGGCAGTGCCACCGCGAGCGCGACACTGACGGTGAACGCCGCCGCCGCCGCGCCGGCCGCGCCCGTCGCCACCGCCGCCACCGGCGTGCAGGCGGGGCGCATGACGGCCAACTGGAACCGCTCCGCCAGCGCGACCGGTTACCTGCTCTACGTTTCGACCAGCGCCGATTTCTCGACGCTCGTTTCCGGCGCGCAACCGATCGACGCGCAGGCCGCGAACTTCTGGACGCTCACCAGCCTGCAGGCCGACACGCTCTACTATTACCGCGTCCGGGCCTACAACGGCGTCGGCACGAGCGATTACTCCGCCACGATCACGACCCTCGTGCAACGCAACGAGGCGCCGGCGATCCTGAGCCCGGCCGCGACCACCTTCACCGCCGGCGTGCCGAGCAGCTTCCGCGTGCGCGTCGAAGGCGCCCCGGCGCCGACGATCACGGCGGCGGGTCTGCCCGCGTGGGCGCAACTGCACGCCTCGACCGGCTTGCTGACGGGCACGGCGCCCGCCGGCACGTCGGGCACGTTCAACTTCCAAGTCACCGCGGCCAACGGCAATCCGCCCAACGCCACCCAAGCGTTCACGCTCACGGTTGCACCGATCCCCGACATCACCGCGGCGCTGACCATCGGCACGCTCGCCGGCACCGCGGGCCAAGCGGGCACGACCAACGCCACCGGTGCCGCCGCGCGCTTCCGCGGCCCGCTCGCTGTCGTCTCCGACGCCGCGGGCAACGCCTACGTCGCCGACACCGATAATCACGTCATCCGCAAGATTGCGCCCGACGGCGTCACGACGACCTTCGCCGGCGACATGGGCGTCGCCGGGGCCGACGACGGCACCGGTGCGGTGGCCCGATTCAACGCCCCCACCAGCCTCGCGATCGACGCCCAGGGAAATCTCTACGTCGCCGACACGCTGAATCACACGATCCGCAAGGTAACCTCCGCGGGCGTGGTGACGACCATCGCCGGCACCGCCGGTCAGGCGAGCTACGCCAACGGCCTCGGTGCCGCTGCGCGCTTCAATGGACCGCAAGGCGTCGCGCTGTCCGGCACGTCGCTCTTCGTGGCCGATACGAACAACCACGTCGTCCGCCAGATCGCGCTCAGCAACAACGCGGTTTCGACTGTCGCCGGCGCCGCCGGGCAATCCGGCATGGCCGACGGTTCCCCGAGCACGGCCCGCTTCAGCGGCCCGACCGGCATCGCCGTCGCCGGCACCGTGATCTACGTCACCGACATCGACAGCCACACCGTCCGCAGCATCAGCGCGAGCGGCACGGTGAGCACGGTCGCCGGTTATCCCGAAGCGACCGCGGCGGCCGACGGCATCGGTCAGAACGCGCGCTTCCGCCAGCCCTCGGGTCTCGTCGCCACGGCCGACGGCACCACGCTCTACCTCACCGACACGGAGAATCACACCATCCGTCGCATCGTGATTGGCAGTCGCGCGGTGACAACCGCGGCCGGTCTCGCCGGCACCAGCGGTTCCGCCAACGGCGTCGCTTCCGCAGCCCGCTTCAACGGCCCCGCCGGCCTCGGCCTCGCACCGAATGGCAACCTGCTCATCACCGACACCGAGAACCACACCGTGCGCACTGGCACGATGCCCGTCGCTCCGCAGATCCTGCAGGAGCCGCAGACCGTCACCGTCGCGGCGGGCGGCTCCGCGACCTTCACCGTGGTCGCCACTGGCACGCCTGCGCCGACTTACCAATGGTTCCTCAATGGCAACCCGATCTCCGGGGCGACCAGCGCCACGTATGCGATTTCGAACGTGAATTCGCAGACGCATGGCGGTGCCTACACCGTCGTGGTGAGCAACACGCTCCGCAGCGCCACGAGCCAGCAGGCTTACCTGATCATCCCGATCGCGCCCACGACGAATCCGTCGACCGGCGGTGGCGGCGGCGCGCCGAGCCTCTGGTTCATCTCCGCGCTCGCCTTGCTCGCCGCCGCGCGCCGCTTCGGCATGCGCCGCGGCTGAGGCACTCATCGACTCCCGCATTCCCATGCTCAGGCGAATCCTGCTCCTCGGCGTCGCGCTGGCGGCGACGCTTTGCCTCTCTGCCGTCCCGACGCTGCCCGCAATCCCGGAGACGACCGTCGATGCCACCGCGCACGGCGTCGTCGGCGACGGTCGCACCGACAACACCGCGGCGTTGCAGAAACTGTTCGACGACACCTCCGCCGCCGGCGGCGGCCGCATCGTGCTCCCGGCGAGCGAGCAGGCTTACCTCGCCGGTCCGCTCAACCTGCGCAGCAAGGTCGAACTCCACCTCGCGAAAGGCGCCACGCTCTCGCCACTGCCTTACGGCGGCGGCAGCAACGCGCCCGGCACCTATCCGCTCAGCGGCGAGCGTTACACGAACTTCCTCACCGCGAGCAAGGTCACCGATTTCGCTATCACGGGGCAGGGGACGATCGAGGGCAACGGCCAGGCGTGGTGGGATGCCTTTCGCGCCAACAAGAAGATGCCGCCGCGCCCGTATCTGCTGCGCGTCATTGGCTGCGAGCGCGTGCTGCTTAGCGGCGTCACGTTCTCCAACTCGCCGATGTTCCACGTCGGCTTCCACACCACGAATCACGTCACTGTCGAGGGCGTGACCGTGCGCGCGCCGGACGATTCGCCCAACACCGACGGCATCGACCCCGCCGGTTCGCATTATCTCATCCGCAACTGCGACATCTCCACCGGCGACGACAACATCGCCGTGAAGGCCGGTAACACTTACTGCAGCGACATCGTGATCGTCGACTGCGTGTTCGGCAACGGCCACGGCGTCTCCATCGGTGGCCAGACCAACAGCGGCCTCGATGGCATGCTCGTGGCGAACTGCACCTTCAACGGCACCAACAGCGGCATCCGCATGAAGGCCGACCCCACGCAGGGCGGTCCGGTGCGCAACGTCACCTTCACGAACCTCACGATGAACGGCGTGAAGTATCCCATCGCCTTCTACAGCTACTACAACAAGGTCGGCAACCCCGGCGCCGGCAAGCATCTGCCGCCCGTCGCCGCCGAGTGGAACGCCAATCCGCCCAATCCGCTCGATACGCCCACGCTGCCCTCGTGGCGCAACATCACGGTGAAGGACGTCGTCATCAACAACGGCAACAACTACTCCGTCATCTGGGGTCTGCCGCACGCCGAGGGGTTCATTGGCGAACTCCGCTTCATCAACGTCCGCTACACCGGCCGCCGCGGCCTGCTTTTCTACAACGTCGACGATGCCGTCTTCGCCAACGTCGGCATCCAGATCGAGAAGGACGGCCCGCCCGTCACGACCTACAATTCCCTCGTTCTCACGCGCCAGCCTCCCAGCCAGCGCGCGCCCAAAGGCGGCAGCGTCACGTTCGAGACTGCCGCCGTCGGTGGCCCCGGCGCCAAATCCGTCACGCCTTCCTACCAGTGGTATTTCGACGGTCAGCCGCTCACCGACGGCCGCCGCCCCGACGGCACCGTCGTCGCCGGCGCCACCACCGCCAAGCTTGTCCTGAACAACATTCAGGAGACTGCCGCCGGCCGCTACACCGTGTCGGCCAGCGCGCCGCTCGATCTCTACGACCCGGCGGCGAAAAAACTCATCCCCGGCGGCAAGACCGCCAAGGCGAACAGCATCACGGCCATGCTCGCCGTGCAATGAGCCGCGCCGCCGCGCGCCTTTCGCGATGAACCGCGACGATCCGCTCCCGTTGCCCGCGCTCAGAGGCTCCCGCGCGCCCTTCGCCTCCGCCGATTCAAGAACGGACTCGACTCCGCCCGCGTTGGCCGCATCCACTTCCCGCGTGGAGCAAAAAGCGACGCTAGAGGACGTGGCCCGCGCCGCCGGCGTGCACCGCACGACGGTGTCGCTCGCCTTGCGCAATCACCCGCGCATCCCGCTCGCCACCCGCGAGCGCGTGAAGGGCATCGCGGACAAGCTCGGTTACCGCATCAACCCGCTCGTCTCGGCGCTCATGCAGTCGCGGCGCACCGGCAAGGCCGTGAAGCACACGACCATCGCCTACGTCACGAATTATCCGACGCGCTTCGGCTGGATGCCCCAGTATCACGACCGCCCGAATTTTTTTCCTGGCGCGGCCGACCGCGCCGGCGAACTCGGCTACAAGCTCGAGCACTTCTGGCTCGCCGAGCCCGGCATGACGCCGCGGCGCTTTTGCGACATGCTCTCCACGCGCGGCATCAACGGCCTCATCATCGGCCGCCTGCCGCCGGGGCAGAGCGCGCTCGAGCTCGAGTGGGAGCGTTTCTCCTGCGTCGCGCTCGGCATGACGTTGCGCTCGCCCGTGCTGCACCACGTGACGGAGAACCACTTCGACACCGTCTGGCAATCGATGTGGCGCTGCCGCGAGCGCGGCTACAAGCGCGTCGGCTTCGTCTTCTCCGACGTAAACGACAGCCCGCGCGTCGGCGACCGCTGGCTCGGCGCCTACCTGCGTAAACAGCTGGAATTTCCCGAGCCGGACCGCCTGCCAGTCTGCCCGAACAATCCGACCGACGAGGCGACCTTTCGCACGTGGTTCACCCAGCACAAGCCCGACGCGATCCTCACCAACGATCCGCGCCGCTTGACCGATTGGTTGAAAAACCTCGGCCTCGTCGTCCCGAAGGACATGGGTGTCGTCGCCCTCGAGCATCGCCGCGATCTGGACTGCACCGGCATCTACTACGATCCGGCAAAGATCGGCGGCCTCGCCGTGGAAATGCTCGTGGGCCTGATGCACCGCAACGAGACGGGTGTGCCTGCCGTGCAGCACGAGATCCTGCTCACCGGCGAATGGCAGGAGCACGGCATGCTGCCGCCGAGGAAATAATCCGCGTCTGCCAGGCGGCCGTGGCCGGACGTCGGTGCCTCAGCGAAGAGCGATGCATGCAAAAAGGCGCACGGTTTGCACCGTGCGCCGTGAAATGAGGCTGCTACAGGAGCAGGCGGTGAGTTACACCTGTTTCCGACGGCGGTAGGCTACTAATCCGAGGGCAAGAGCCCCGAAAATCGCGGCATAGGTGGAGGGCTCCGGGATCGGCGTCGTAACGGTGAAGGAGTCGAGGTTGATGGTGGTGAACTCTTGGTTGCCGATTCGGATCGCGAACGAGTCGAAACTGAGCGTCGGGTCGGTGTCGTCCATGATCGTGTAGTTCATGCCGCTGAAGTTTCCGCCGCTCAAGCTGGTGGTCAGTGCCAAGGCGCTCCCATCGTAGTTGAGGGTGAGGCTCAGGGCGTAAGCCGTGTTGGCTTGGAGGTAGCCGGTTGCCCCGCTGCTCGCCGCGAAGTAGGTGTTGCCCGCGGTGTTGTTGCCCCAACCGGCGGATGCGTTCAGCAAATCGTTGGTGAAGGTGTAGCGCTGGTTTGTGCGCAGCACCAAATCGGTCGGCGCCGTCGGGCCACCCACGTTCGAACTGGCGGAGAAGATGCCATACCCTTTATCGCCGACAAAGGCATCGTCGGTGGAACCAAAGCCGTCCGTGGTCCGGAAACCGGCGGGGCTGCTGTCGAGCAGGGCGATGCGCAGGTTGTTCGTCGTCGCGCCGAGTGCCCCCGTCGTGAAATTGAGCGTGAAAGTCATCGGCACATTCGCGGTCAGGGACACCGAGGGGAAGTAGCCGATGAGCATGGAATTCGAACTCGTTTTGGGCGTCCACAGCATGCCCGTCGCCGATGCGACCAGCTTTCCGGCGTTGCTGTCGTTGACGACCCACTGCGTGTTGGTCGTGGTCGGCACTCCGATCGCTGTCGTAGGAGTGGAACCATCCAAGCCTCCAATGCGGTCGGTGTCGGTGAACACATCATTGACCAAGTAATTGACCTGGGCTGATGCTGCGCCCGCAATCAGCGCAACGGATAATGCGGCGATCAGTTTAGTGTTTCTCATGGTAGGGGTGACGCTCAATGAGCAGATGACTGCTTGAAGCTCCGAGGGTGGGGGGATGCGTGGCCGACGCTCACGTCATGAAACGCTCTGCGCCAGCCATTGGGGTTTGCGGCAGCATGACAGAGGAGTGCGACGGCTCAACGTGCGCGCCTCTCTCATCGTTGACTAAGGTGCGGCTTGGTTCGGGCTATGAGTTTCCGGCGATCCTGCGTGGAGGCTCGCCCATTCTCCGCTCGAGCGTTCTCGGCGGGTTTGTGTCTGCACCGGAAACAAAGTTGCGAAGGCGGGGCGAGCAGGACCTCGCTTGGCAGCGCTGGGCGTGACATTTTGTCACTATGCGAACCATACAAACGTGATGAAACTGCAACTACGACTCTTGGCGCGCTCTGGCTTGGTGCTTGGACGGCGGGCAATGGTCCGCTCCATGCGGCTGGTCCGGCCATGCAGCCTTACGTGATTGAATTACCCGGGCATGTCCTGCGTTTTCGCTGCCCGTTGCCATGGCTCGCGGTAATTGGCCGGTAAAGCAGGTGACGCGATTTGATCCGCGAGACGACAGTTTTGCCCGGAACGATTTCTACAAGGGTTTCTCAGTGCTTCCATGATTTCAATGGGCCTTTCTGGGTGGGCGCCCATGGCAGCCTAAAAATACATGTGATGGTTCAGCGTCGGCGGGCCGAATTCCCGGGTGATATCATGACGCTCGACGGTTTGGACGCCTATGTTCGTTCGTGGACTCCTACCATCTCTTCGTGGTCGAGCGGATGTGTCTTTGCGCAGGTCTTCCTCAATGGCATGCCGCTGTGCGGCGAGAGTGCGATGGCTTCGGCGGTCCGAACAATCAAGGGCCTGACCACCTCGTGATATTCTCGCTGCCGCTGAATGATGAAATTTTCCTCGATGTCGGTTTCAACGTGATGGCGTGGACGCCTGATCGTGCAAAAGACAAGAAGTGGAAGCCGAAGGCCGAAGCGTGGCGCGAGTTGATCTTGGCGACGGTCGTGCTGGAGCGAAAAACCTCTGCGCCGAGGTGATCGCAACGGGCGCCGCTCATGCGCATCTCTTGTGATTCTCTCACCGTTGGGATTAGCAGGGTTGTTCCGCGTGGGCTGGGTGCTAATAATCTGACCGGGCGCATGTTGCTTGGAATTTTTGTTTTACATCGTAACAGCGGCTACCTTTTCTGACCGGCTCTGAACCGACACACACCGTGAGCCAACACTGTTCGCGTAAGTCATTTTTTGCCAAATTGGGCGCGTTAATCGCGGCCGTTGGCGTCCTTCCCAAGGTTTTCGCGAAGTCCGCACCCGGCGCTGCGGCGCCTGCCGCTCCGGCTCTCGCCTTGCGGCCTGAACCCCGCGCCGTCGCCCGCCAAGAGGGCAGCGTTTAACCGCCCCGCGCTCTTCCCGGCCAACCATGTCGAAGATTTTCCCCAAATCCGCGAACGCTCTGCCACTGCAGATCGTCGTTTTCCTGTTCCTGCTCGGTGGCGCCGCCACGGCCGCGGTCACCTACTACGCGACGCCCAAATACCTGCGCGTCGGCTACCAGCCCGTGCAGCCGGTGCCGTTTGACCACGCGTTGCATGCCGGCCAGCTCGGCCTCGACTGCCGCTACTGCCACACCTCGGTCGAGAAGTCCGGCACCTCCGGCATCCCGCCGTCGCAGACGTGCATGAACTGCCACTCAATCATCAAGACCACCAGCCCGCTCCTCGAGCCGGTGCGCAAGAGCTTCGAGACCGGCGAGCCCGTGCCGTGGGTGAAGATCCACCAAGCTCCGGATTACGTCTTCTTCAACCACTCCGTGCACGTGAACCGCGGCGTCAGCTGCGTCGAGTGCCACGGCAAGGTGAACGAGATGAACACCGTCTGGCACGACAAGTCGCACTCGATGGGCTTCTGCCTCGATTGCCACCGCGAGCCGGCGAAGTTCATCCGCGAGCCGAAGGATGTCTTCAACCTCGATTCCAAGACGCTGGCCGAACAGGGCCGCCTCGAGGAAGCCCACAAATTTATCGCCGATTGGAAGGTTAAGCCCCCGCAAAGCTGCTCCGGCTGCCACCGCTGATGAAACGCAAATTTGACCATCCCGCCGCTCCGTCCAGCGGTCCCCGTTACTGGCGCAGCCTCGACGAGCTGGCCGACACGCCCGGCTTTCGCGAGCAACTCGCCCGCGAATTCCCCGAGGGCGCCTCGTCCATCGAAGGCGTCGACCGCCGGCAGTTCATGAAGATCATGGCGGCCTCCTTCGCCCTTGGTGGCGTGGGTCTGGCCGGCTGCCGTCGCCCCGAATCGCACATCCTGCCTTACGGCAAGGCGGTCGAATACACCATCCCGGGCCTGCCGCTCTACTACGCGACCGCGATGCCGCTCCGCAAGCATGCCGAGCCGCTCCTCGCCGAGACTCACCAAGGCCGCCCGACCAAGCTCGAGGGCAACCCGTCCTACACGCCGCACGGCGGCAGCACCTCGCTCCTCGCGCAGGCCGCGGTCCTCGATCTCTACGACGTCGACCGCCTGACCGAGCACCGCCAGGGCGGCAACGTCCTCACGGCCGCGCAGGTCAACGATCTCCTCGCCGGCATCACGCGCACCTACGCCGGCAACGGCGAAGGCCTCGCCTTCCTCGCCGACGAGTCCGCCTCGCCGACCCGCGCGCGCCTCGTCGCCGCGCTCCGCGCCAAGTTCCCCCGCGCCATCTGGGCCGAATACGAGCCCGTGCAGGACGAGGCTCCGCTCGCCGCCGCGCAGGCCGCCTTCGGTGCCAACGTCAAGCCGCTCTACCGCTTCGCGCAGGCCAAGCGCATCCTCACGCTCGACGCCGACATCTTCCACGCCGAGGCCGGCCACCAGTATTACAGCCGCGAGTTCGCCAAGGGCCGCCGCGTCGCCAAGCCGACGGACCCGATGAACCGCCTCTACGCGGTCGAGAGCGCCTTCACGCTCACGGGCAGCATGGCCGATCACCGCCTGCGCCTCGCTTCGAGCCACGTCCTCGCCTTCACCGCCGCGCTGGCCAACCGCATCCTCGGCACGACCGATTACGCCTCGCTCGCGCAGGGCCTCGAGGTCGACGCCAAGTGGATCGACGAATGCGCCAAGGACCTCGCCGCCCACCGCGGCGCCTCCGTGGTCGTCGCCGGCGCGCAGCAACCCGCCGCCGTGCACGTGCTCGTGCACGCGATCAACGCCCAGCTCGGCGCCGTCGGCTCGACGGTCGACTACGTCGAGGTCGAGGCACCCGCCGCGTCCAACATCCAGGCGCTCGCCACCGCCATCAAGGGCGGTTCGGTCAAGACGCTCGTCATCGTCAACGGCAACCCGGCCTACAACGCGCCGGCCGACCTCGATTTCGGTGCGCTGCTGAAGTCGGTGCCGCAGGTCATCCGCTACGGTTACCACCAGGACGAGACTTCCGCGCTCGCCGGCACCGTGCTCGCCGCTACGCACTTCCTCGAGTCGTGGGGCGACGGCCGCACGGTCGACGGCACCATCGTGCCGATCCAGCCGATGATCCTCCCGCTCTTCGGCGGCCTGATGGAAGTCGAGCTGCTCGCCCGCCTCGCCGGCGAGGAGACGCCCGATGCCTACGCGCAGGTTTACACCACCACCGGCCGCCTGACCGGCGGCGAGAAGAAGGCCTTCGAGAAATTCCTCCATGACGGCGTGCTGGCGGGTTCCGCCTACAAGTCCGTCAGCGTCCGCTTCGATGCCGGTCGCGCCGCCGCGCTGCTCCGCAACGCGCCCGCCCCGCAGAAGCTCTCGAAGGACAACCTCGAAGTCGTGTTCGCCACCGATCACAAGGTCGATGACGGTCGCTTCGCCAACAACGGTTGGCTGCAGGAGTGCCCGGACCCGATCACCAAGATCTCGTGGGACAACGCCATCCTCATCTCCCCGCGTCTCGCGAAGGAGATCGGCGTCTATCCGGCCGGCTCGAACCCGCAGGTCGCGCGCGTCGAGAACGCCGAGTTTGTGCAGGGCAAGGAGCTCGCGCACGTCGCCGAGCTCACGATCGGCGGCCGCAAGGTCACCGGCCCGCTGCACATTCAGCCCGGTCTCGCCAATTACACGGTCGTCCTTCCGCTCGGCTACGGTCGCACGCAGGCGGGCCGCGTCGGCCACGGTGCCGGCTTCAACGCCTACGCCGCCCGCACGAGCGCCGCGCCGAGCTTCGTCACCGGCGTCACGCTCGCCAAGACCGGCGCCAAGCAGAAACTCGCCAACACCCAGGAACACTGGTCGATGGAAGGCCGCGACATCGTGCGCGAGGCCAACCACGACGAGTTCCAGCAGAACCCCGCCTTCGTCGCCGGCATCGGCATGGAGTCGCACACGCCCCCGGTTTACGGCAAGGATCAGGGCGCGCCGCTCGCGGCCAAGGCCAAGGAGACCCAGCGCGGCAACTCCCTCTACGAGCACCCGAACTTCGACGGCGTGCACCAGTGGGGCATGTCGATCGACCTAAACGTGTGCCTCGGTTGCAACGCGTGCGTCATCGCCTGCCAGGCGGAGAACAACATCCCGATCGTCGGCCGTGATCAAGTCATGCGCGGCCGCGAGATGCACTGGATCCGTCTCGACCGCTACTACTCCGACGGCAAGGCCGACGCGGCCGCCTTCGGTGGCGAGGGCAACAAGGAAATTCCGGAGGACCCGCAGGCGGTCGTCCAGCCCATGACCTGCCAGCACTGCGAGACCGCGCCGTGCGAGACTGTGTGCCCCGTCAATGCCACCGTGCACGACGACGAAGGCCTGAACGTCATGGCCTACAACCGTTGCATCGGCACGCGTTACTGCGCCAACAACTGCCCCTACAAGGTCCGCCGCTTCAATTATTTTGATTACAACAAGCGCGCTACCGACGCCCTCTACATGGGCCCGCTCGGCCACCAGAAGGACATGCCGGAGCTGGTGAAGATGGTGAAGAACCCGGACGTGTCCGTCCGCATGCGCGGCGTGATGGAGAAGTGCACCTACTGCGTGCAACGCATCCAGCAGGCCAAGATCGCGCAGAAGCGGAAGGCCGGCGCCTCCGGCGACGTCGTCATCCCAGACGGCTCGTTCAAGGTCGCCTGCCAGCAGGTGTGCCCGGTCGACGCCATCGAGTTCGGCAACATCAAGGACCCGAACAGCAAGGTTTCGCAGCTGAAGGCGCAGGAGCGCGATTACGCGGTGTTGGGTTACCTCAACATCCGTCCGCGCACGACCTACCTCGGCAAGCTCCGCAATCCCAACCCGCACATGCCGGATTATCAGGCCCTCCCGCTCAGCCGCGTGGAGTATAACAACAAGAACCACCCGTCCCACGGCGCAGGCCACGGTGAGACGAATCACGGAGGGAAGCACTAATGGGCGCGCACTCCGCTGATCATCCGATCCTCGCCGAGGTGAAGCCCGCGGTCCTCCCGCGCGCCGAGCTCGTCGAGCATCACCGCGACTTCAAGTGGATCACCGACAAGATCTGCGGCATCGTCGAAGGCACGACGCCGACTTGGTGGTGGATTTGCTTCGTCCTCGCGACCTTCGTCGCCTCCTTCACCGTCGCCGGCCTGATCTATCTCGTCGGCACCGGCGTCGGCGTCTGGGGTCACGCCAACCCGGTCAACTGGGCGTGGGACATCGTCAACTTCGTCTTCTGGATCGGCATCGGCCACGCCGGCACGCTGATCTCGGCGATCTTGTGCCTGCTGCGCCAGAAGTGGCGCACGTCGATCAACCGCGCCGCCGAGGCGATGACGATCTTCGCGGTCGTCTGCGCCGGTATCTTCCCGGTCTTCCACGTCGGTCGCGTGTGGATGGCCTGGTATCTCTTCCCGATCCCGAACGCTAACTACATCTGGCAGAACTTCCGCTCGCCGCTTGAGTGGGACGTGTTCGCGGTCTCGACCTACGGCACCGTCTCCGTGCTGTTCTGGTATATCGGCCTCATCCCCGACCTCGGCACGCTGCGCGACCGCTTCACCGCCGTCGGCAACAAGTTCAAGGCGCGCATCTACGGCTTCTTCGCCATGGGCTGGCGCGGCTCCAACCGCCACTGGAGCAACTACGAGATGGCTTACCTGATCCTCGCTGGCATCAGCACCCCGCTCGTCCTGTCGGTGCACACGATCGTCTCGTTCGACTTCGCCGTCTCGCTGCTGCCCGGCTGGCACACGACGATCTTCCCGCCTTACTTCGTCGCGGGCGCCATTTTCTCGGGCTTCGGCATGGTGCTCACGCTCATGCTGCCGCTCCGTGCGATCTACCGCCTCGAGGACCTGATCACGCAGTATCACATCGACTGCATGTGCAAGATCACCTTGGCGACGGGCACGATGGTCGGCTACGCCTACGGCATGGAGTTCTTCATCGCGTGGTATGGCGCGAACCCCTACGAGGGCTTCGCGTTCATCAACCGCGCGTTCGGCCACTACGCCTGGGCCTACTGGATCATGATCGGCTGCAACGTCATCACGCCGCAGTTCTTCTGGTTCAAGGCCGTCCGCCAGAACACGACGCTCGTGTGGATCCTCTCCATCTTCGTCAACGTCGGCATGTGGTTCGAGCGCTTCGTGATCATCGTCACCTCGCTCGCCCGTGACTTCTTGCCGTCGTCGTGGGGTTACTACAGCCCGTCGATCGTCGAGATCTTCACGTTCTTCGGCACGTTCGGCGTCTTCTCCGTCCTCTTCCTGCTCTTCATCCGCTTCGTGCCCATCATGCCGATGTCGGAGGTGAAGGCGGTCATCCCCCAGGCCGACCCGCACGGCTCGGGCCATTAATCGCGGAGGCATGACCATGAAAAAGACCTACGGAATCATCGCCGCTTTCGACACCACGCCGGATCTCTACCACGCGTGCGAAAAGGTGCGCGACGCCGGCTACTCGCAATGGGACGCGCTCACGCCGTTCCCCGTGCACGGCCTCGACGCCGCCATGGGCATCCGCCGCTCCAAGGTGCCGCGGGTGTCGCTCGCCGGCGGCATCACGGGCTTCTGCACCGGCATGTCGCTCATCTGGTTCACCAACGCCTACGACTACCCGCTCATCGTCGGTGGCAAACCCTACTTCTCGCCGATGTTCGCCTTCCCGGTGAGCTACGAGCTGACCATCCTTTTCACCGCGTTCGCGACCATCATCGGCATGTTCGTGATCAACGGCCTGCCCCGCCATTATCACCCCGTGATGAAGGCCCCGCAGTTCGTGCGCGCGCTGGACGACCGCTTCTTCATCGTGATCGAGGCCAACGACCCGAAATTCAACGCCACCGCCACGCGCGACCTGCTCGCGTCGATCGGCGGCAAGGACATCGCGGAGCTGGAGGACTAACCCGATGCGTTACGCCTACTACACTCTGCTCTTCGTGGTGGTCCTGACCGTCTCGGTCATGGGCTTCCGCGGCCTGCGCTCCACGCAGCCGCCCATCGAAGTCTTCCCGGACATGGACCGCCAAGCGCGCTACAAGCCGCAGGCCGAATCCAAGTTCTTCGCCGACGGCCGCACCGACCGCCCGACGCCCGCCGGCACCGTGCCGCGCGGCCGCAGCGAAGTCGGCGCCGCCGACGAGACCTACCTCCGCGCCGATGACGCGCGTTTCCAAGGCAAGGGCACCGACGGCGCGTTCGTGCGCGGGTTCCCGCTGGAGGTCAACCACGCCCTCATCAACCGCGGCCGCGATCGCTACCAGATTTACTGCGCGCCTTGCCACGGCGCCTTGGGCGACGGCCAGGGCATCACCAAGCGCTACGGTATGGTGGCCACGCCGACGTTCCACGACGACCGCATCCGCCAGATGCCCGAAGGCGAGATCTTCAACACGATCACCCACGGCAAGAACACCATGATGCCCTACGGCGACAAACTCACGCCGGACGAGCGCTGGGCCGTCATTTCCTACGTGCGCGCCCTCCAGCGTGCGCAGCATGCCTCCATCAACGACGTCCCGCTCGAGCATCGGGGGGAGCTGAAGTAACATGGCCTCGCATTCTCACTCTTCCTCCTCCGCTCCCACCAAGGCGACCACCGCCCTCGGTTTGGGCGTGGCGGGCATCGTGCTCACGGCCGTCGGCCTCTTCGTCGACAAGCCGGCGACCATCGCCTCCTCGTGGCTCATCGGCCTGACTTTCTGGATCGGCATCTCCCTCGGGGTGCTGCTCCTCGTCATGATCCACCACATTTTCGACGCCGGCTGGTCCACCGTGATCCGCCGTCAGTTCGAGCACGTCATCGCCGTGTTCCCCTGGCTCGGCCTGCTTTTCGTGCCGTTGCTGGTCGTCGCCTGGACGCAGCCCACGCTGCTCTGGAAGTGGATGGATCCGGCCTTCAACCTCGCGCAAGTCGGCGGCCATGGCACCGTGGGCGAAGACCCGCTCTGGGTGAAGAAGGCCGCGTTCCTGAATCGAGATTTCTTCACCGGCGCCACGATCTTCTCGTTCCTCGCCTGGTGGTTCCTCGCCTCGCGCTTCCGCCGCAACTCCTTCTCCCAAGACGCGGACGGCGACCTGAAGTGGACCCATTCCTCGCGCAAGTGGTCCGCCGCCGGCATCCCGCTGGTCGCGATCACGCTCACCGTCTGCATCATCCTGTGGGTGAAATCGATGGAGTATCACTGGTTCTCCACGATGTATGGCGTGTGGTTCTTCGCGGGCTGCATGCGCGCCGCTCTCTCCCTCGGCGTCGTGCTGATGATCTGGCTCTACGCCCGCGGCGACTATAAGGGCATCCTCAACAACAACCACCTGCACAGCATCGGTCAGCTGATGTTGGCGTTCACGGTGTTCTGGGCCTACGTGACGTTCTCCCAATACTTCCTCATCTGGAACGCCAACATCCCCGAGGAAACCTTCTGGTATAACGTTCGCGAGATCAACAACAGCGACGGCCAGCCCAACCAATGGAAGTGGGTCGGCATGTTCCTGCTTTTCGGCCACTTCTTCGCGCCGTTCCTCACCCTCATCCACTATCCGGTGAAGGTGAACAAGAAGTTCATCCCGTGGGTGGGCGTGTTCATCGCCTTCGTATTCCTGGTCGACCTCTGCTACAACGTGATGCCGGCGAAGAAGAACGCGCTCGGTGATCCGGCTCCGTTCCTCCAGAGCGGCCTGATCTGGACGCTCACGGCGGTCGTCGGCATCGGCGGCATCTTCTTCTGGTCTTACCTCCGCAGCTTCCCCACGGCGAAGCTCATCCCGATCCGCGACCCGCGCATCGGCGAATCCCTCACGCACCACGAAATGAGCGCGCCGCCGGCCGGCGCCGCGCAACCGGCTTCGCACTAACATGAGCGACAACCCGCAAGCCTACGCTTTCCCCCAGCGCACGCCGGTCTTCACCGCCGTCGTGGTCATCTTGGCCGCGATCGTCTGCGGCTGGCTGGTCAACCGCTCCTATCGCCCGGCTCCGGCCTTCGACAACCGCGGCACCGCCAACCCGGCTGACTTCGAGGAGTCCGCCCGTTGGAAATTCACCGCCGAAGGACGCGCCCAGGCGCTCGCCGAGCTCCGTCAGAAGGAGCAAGCCCAGGCCATGACCTACGGCTGGGTCGACCAGTCCAAGGGCATCGCCCGCCTCCCGCTCGACCGCGCCGTGGAACTCACGGTGCGCGACCACGCCAAGAAGTAACTTCGCCGATGAATTCCTCCGACAACAACGCTCGGGTCGAGCAACAGGAGATCGATGCCTCCGCCCGGTGGCCGGTGCTCGTGTTCTTCAGCCAAGCGCTCGCCTGGCTGGTGATCGGCGGCGCGCTCCAGCTGATCGCCGCCATCCAGCTCCACACGCCCGACTTCCTCGGCAGTTACGCTTGCTTCACCTACGGACGCATCAGTGCGGCCGCCTCGTTCGTGCTCACCTACGGCTGGGGTTTCAACGCCGGTCTCGGCGTCGCCCTCTGGCTGATGGCCCGTCTTTCCGCTGCCGCGCTGCGCCACGGCGGGTGGCTCGTCGTCGCCTGCAAGGCCTGGAACATCACGCTCGGTCTCGGCCTGCTCGGCATCCTCCTCGGCGGCACGACCTCCTTCGAGATGCTGGAGATGCCGCGCTGGGTCTCGCTCATGATGCTCGTCGCCTACGCCGCGATGGGCGTGTGGGCCATCACGACCTTCAGCGTCCGCAACACCGAGAACGTCTTCGCGTCGCAGTGGTATGTCTTCGCCGCGATCCTGTTCTTCCCGTGGATGTTCGCCGTCGCGCAGACAATGCTGTTCACCACGCCCACGCGCGGCGTCGTGCAGGCGATCGTCAATGCTTGGTATGTGAACGGCATCCACGGCCTCTGGTTCACCCCGCTGGCCCTCGCCGCCGCCTATTACTTCATCCCGAAGATCACCGGCCGTCCGATTCCCAACTACTACCTCGCCAGCCTCGGTTTCTGGTGGCTCATCACCACACTGGCCCTTGCGGCCGGTGCGCGCCTCATTGGCGGTCCGGTCCCGTCTTGGGTGCCGACGCTCGGTGTCGTGGCCAACTACCTCGCGGTGCCGGCGGTGATTATCGTCCTGACGAATTTCTTCGGCGCGCTCCGCGACGGCTTCGGCCCGGCCAAGGGCAGCGTGACGTTCAAGTTCATGTTCATCAGCCTCGTGGCTTTCTTCTTCGCCTCGGTGCTCAACCTCGTCCTCTCGAACCGCGGCTTCGCGATCGAGACGCAGTTCACCTTCATCCCCGAGCTGCGTGACTGGGTGATCTCCTACGCCTTCTTCACCACGGCGATGTTCGGTGCCGCCTACTTCATTGTGCCGCGCCTCGCGGGCCGGGCTTGGCACTCTTCCGCGCTCGTCAGCATTCACTTCTACCTCACCGCCGTCGGTATCGTCCTGCTGGTCGTGGGCGTCGGTTATGCCGGCTCCGAGCAAGGCCGCCTGCTCAACGGCACGGTGCCCTTCGCCGACATCACCGCGGCGCTCAAGCCCTGGCTGATGTTCCGTTCGCTGGCGTTGATGCTCCTGCTCACCGGCCACGTCGCCTTCCTGATCAACTTCCTCTGGACCTCTTGGAACGCCCTCAGCCAGACGGGCATCCCGGCGGTCATCGCCAATCCTCCCGCCATGAGCGCTCCCGCCTCGGAGGGGCAGCACGCATGAAAAACGGACTCGTCCTTTTCTTCGGCGCCTTCGCGGCGCTGGCTCTCTCCACCGGTGCGGTGCTTTTCGCAGCCCACAACCAGCTCGCGTCCTTGAAGCAATACAAGGACCCCATCGAGGAGACGCTCCATCCGGCCGCGCTCCCCGGCTTGGCCGACCGTGGTCGCATGGTTTACCAGGATCTCGGCTGCGCCTCCTGCCACACGCAGCAGGTGCGGCGTGAAGGCTTCGGCGGCGACATCACGCGCCAGTGGGGCGTGCGGCAGAGCGTCGCCCGCGATTACATCCGCGAGAAGACGGTTCACCTCGGCCACCTGCGCATCGGTCCCGATCTGCGCAACGTCGGCGCGCGTCCCTATGCGGATGAGGAGTATTTCTACAAGCTCCTCTACGCGCCGGAATCGGTCGCTCCGGGCACGAACATGCCGTCCTACGATTTCCTCTTCGACGTTCGCCCCGTCCGTCCCGGCCAGGCTTCGCCGCACGCGCTCAAGCTGTCCGGCAAGCACGCCGCGCCCGCCGGACACGAGATCGTGCCGAGCTACCGCGCCCGCGAACTCGTCGCCTACCTGCGCAGCCTGAACGACGCCTACGAATATCCCGAGGCCAAGCCCTACGTTCCCGACACGAAGACGGAGGGAGGCCACTAAGATGAGCTCCGACAATCACTCCCACCTCGAGCAATCCGGCGCGTCCGACGAGAGCCTCCAGCAGGTCCACGCCCGCTTGCAGGCGCAGAAGCCCGAGAAGAAGGAGGGCAATCCGCGTTTCCCGCTGGTGCTCCTCGGCATCATGTGCGCGGCCATCTTCTTCGGCTCGGTGTATCTCGCGCACTATTCCTCGCGCTTCGATCCGCTCATCTACAACGAGAATCAGAAGCCCGTTCCGCAGGTCGCCGGCGGTCCCACGATCACGCCCGCCATGCTCGGCAAGCGGGTTTTCACCGCCAACTGCATGACCTGCCACCAAGCCAACGGTGCAGGCGTTGCCGGAGTCTATCCGCCGCTCGCCGGTTCCGAGTGGGTGGTCGAGCCGCAGCATGAGAAGCACATCATCGCCATCGTGCTGCACGGCTTGAACGGCCCGATCACGGTCAAGGGCAACACCTACAACAACGCCATGACGCCTTTCGGTGGCATCCTGCGTGACGACCAGATCGCGAACGTGCTAACCTACATCCGCTCGGAGTGGGGCAACAACGCTCCGGCCATCACGCCGGAGCAGGTCGCCGCCGTCCGCGCCGAGCTCGGCGCCCGCGGCCCCTTCACGGTCGAGCAGCTGCAGGCGCTCAAGTAAGCGCGTCGACACTCCCTTATCCAAGGCCGTCCGTGAGGACGGCCTTTTTTCTTCCTGTCGCGCACGGAAAATCGGCTTTGCCTTTCCCGCTCCGCGTGTGCTCATTCGCCTTCATGTCCGCGAGCACCGCATATCCGCCCGGCGAGGAACTCGCCAACCGTCTCACCCACGGGGCCGGCGCGCTGCTGAGCGTCGCCGGGCTCGTGCTGATGGTGGTCTATTCGGCGTTGCACGGCACGGTCTGGCACGTCGTCAGCACCGCCGTCTACGGCGCGACGCTGGTGTTGCTCTACTCGGCATCGACCGCCTACCACAGCGTCACGAGCGCACGTTTGCGCGTGTTGCTGCAGAAGTTCGACCACGCGGCGATCTTCCTCCTCATCGCCGGCACCTACACGCCTTTCGTGCTCGGGCCGTTGCGCGGACCGTGGGGTTGGAGCCTGTTTGGCGTGATCTGGGGCCTGGCCATCCTCGGCGTGATCCTGAAGTTCCGGTTCGCGGGCCGCTTCGATGTCCTCTCCACGATCGTTTACCTGATCATGGGCTGGCTCGTGCTGATCGCGGCCAAGCCGCTCTTCGCCGCGCTGCCCGCCGGTGGCATCTGGCTGCTCGTTGCGGGTGGTCTTTGCTACTCGCTCGGCACGATTTTCTATCTCTGGGAAAAGCTGCCCTTCAACCACGCCATCTGGCACCTTTGGGTGCTCGGAGGCAGCGTGTGCCACTGGGCGGCGATTTTCGGTTACGTCGTGCCGCCGGTCGCCTGAGCGCTCAGCGGTTTAGCCACCAGACGGTGCCATTCAACACGCTGGCGAAGCTGACCCACAGCACGTAGGGCAGCCACAGCAACGCGGCCGGCCGGTCGATGCGCCAGAACTTCAGGCCCGTGGTCACGATCGCGGCCCACAGGACGACGATCTCGATGAACGCGAGGTCGGGACGCCGCAGGCCGAAGAAGAGGAAAGACCAGAGTGTATTCAACGCGAGTTGCGCAAAGAACCAACGCAGCGCCCTGAGCCGATCAGGGTGCTCGCGATGCCGCCAGACGCGCCACACGGCCACGGCCATCATCAGGTAGAGCATCGTCCACACCGGGCCGAACAACCAGCGGGGCGGATTCCACTCCGGCTTGGCGAGCTCTTGATACCAAGTGCCCACGCTCGTGGCGGTGGCGGCGCCGCCGAGCGAAGCGGCGAGCAAGGTGAGGGCGATGAATCCCAAGAGAGCGAGCCAGCGGTTGGCCATGTGCGAAGCGTAACCAACCACGCTCGCGAAGCAATGGGAGACCTTGCCCGCAGTGCCGGCCGGGCGGCAGCCGCGGCGTGGCTCAACCCCGCGGAGGCAGCGCAATCTCGCCCGCCGCGACCCGGTGCAGGAACAATGCTGCGAGCTGGGCGCGCGGCGCGATCGTGTTCATGCGGCAATACTCGCGGTTACTGTGCAGGTGATCGCCGATCGGTCCAATGCCGTCGAGATTGGGCAGTCCGGCCGCGGTGAGGAGGTTACCGTCGGATCCGCCGCCGGCGTGCACCCACGAAAATGCGGGCACGCCCAAGTCGGCGCCGGCACGCTGCCACTCCTTGAAGACCGCTTCCTCCGCCGGCAGGCACTCCTTCGGTGGCCGGTTGAAGCCACCGTGCAACTCGAGGCGCAGTCCGTCGCGGGCGTTGATCGGTGCGGCGAGTTCGTGCAAGCGCGCCAGCAACGGTTCGCGATCCGCGACCTTCGTGATGCGCACGTCGACCTCGGCCTCCGCGAAATCGGGCACGACGTTGGTCGCCGCGCCGCCGCCGCGGATGTTGCCGACGTTGAGCAGGACGCCGGGCATCTCGCCGGGCAGCCGGCCGATCGCGAGCAGATACTCCGCGAGCGCGAGGATCGCATTGCGGCCGTCGTTCGGAATCTTCGCGGCATGTGCGGCCCGGCCGTGGCAAGTCACGCGCAGATTGCCCGTGCCCTTGCGCGAGTGCACCGCATCGCCGGTCGGGCGCGCGGGCTCGAAAATGAAGGCAAACTGATGTCGCGCCGCGGCCTCGATGAAGAGCGGCTCGCTGCCGTGCGAACCGGTTTCTTCGTCCGGCGTGATGAGCGCTTCCCAACCGATGCGCTCTGCGTGCGCCGTCTGTTCGAAGGCCTGCAACGCGGCGAGCAGGGTGACGAGCCCGCCCTTCATGTCGGCCACGCCCGGGCCGTTGACGGTGTCGGCATCGATCCAGCGGCAGGTCTGGAACGCATCGGCGCTCTCGTAAACGGTGTCGTAGTGACCGCTCAGCAGGATTTGGATCGGTGCGGTCGGACGCAGGCGCACGCGCAGGGCCTTGACGCCGGCGGGGTTGAAGCCCGGTGCCTCGGCCGACGGTTCGTCGATCGTCGCGGTCGGAAAGCTGTGGGCGAACGCCTCGCGGAGCGCGCATCGCATGCGCTCCAAGCCCGCGGCGTGGCCCGAGCCAGAGTTGATGTTGCACCACTGCTCAAGGAGCGCGGCGAGTTCGGCCTGGCGCTCGACGAGCGCGACGATGGAAGCGGGAAGCGACATGATAGTGAACAAGAACCCGACGGAGAACCGGCACGGAAACAGAACTCGCTGGCCGGCGCAAGCGGCCAGCCATCCGGGGGCGCGGCGTGAATGGTTCGCGAGCCAAGGGTGGCGACGGATAATTTCCCTGCGGCGGGGTCGCAGCCTTGCCATCGGGGGCCGGCGTGCCAGCCTCGCGCGGCATGAACGTCGCGATCATCGGCGCCGGTCAGGTCGGTTCGGCACTCGGACGGAGCTGGGCGAAGGCGGGCCACCAGATCATCTACGGGGTGCGCAATCCCCACGGCGGCAAGACCCAGCCGCCCACGTTTGAGGGAGTCTCGGTGCAGCTGATCCCGGACGCGGTGCGCGCCGGTGACATCGTCGTGCTCGCCACGCCGTGGAAGGCGGTCCCGGAGGTCGTCGCCCTTATGGGCGACCTGCAGGGCAAGGTGGTGATCGATTGCACGAATCCGCTCTCTTTGAACGCGGAGGGCAGCCTCAGCCTCGAAGTCGGCTCGACCACCTCGGGCGCGGAGGAAATCCAGCGGCTCATGCCGGCCGCGCGCGTGGTGAAGGCCTTCAACACCTACGGCTGGGAAAACTTCGAGAACTCCTCCTATCCGGGACATGGCGAGTTGCTTCCGGTGATGTTCCATTGCGGCGATGACGAGGAGGCGAAGGAACAAGTGGCGGCGCTGGCCCGGGACCTCGGGTTCGAGCCCGTGGACGCGGGTGGCTTGGGCATGGCGCGCAGCCTCGAGCCGCTGGCGTTGTTGTGGATCCGGCTCGCCGTGCAGGGCGGGCGCAACCCGAATTTCGTCTGGGCCCGCTTGCGGCGCTGACCCTGCGCCGGTGGTGACGGAACGGAAACACAACGGAACGGGCGCGACACGGACACCGCTGCGGCCGGCGGAGTGTGATTCCAAGTCATGACGCTGCCCGATTGGATCGTCATCGGCTCCTACTTGCTGGCAATGATCGCGCTCAGCGCGTGGCTCTCGCGCGGGCAGGCGGACGAGGCCGACTACTACGTGGGCGGCCGCACGCTGCCGTGGTGGGCGCTGTCGCTGTCGACGATGGCGACGCAATCCTCGGCGAATTCCTTCCTCGGCATCCCGGCCTTCGTGGCGCTGGCGCCCGGGGGCGGGTTGACGTGGTTGCAATACGAACTCGCGCTGCCTTTCGCGATGGTGCTGCTGATGATGTTTGTCGTGCCGGTGTTCCGCGGCCTGCATCTGATCAGCGTCTACGAGTATCTGGAGCGCCGTTTCGATCGTGGCACGCGGTTGCTCCTGAGCGGAGTCTTCCTGCTCTCCCGCGGCCTGGCGACGGGCGTCGCGGTCTACGCCGCGGCGCTGGTGCTGCAGGTGTGCACGGACGTGCCGCTGTGGGTGGCGATCGTGTTGATGGGCGGCATCACGGTGATCTACGATACGCTCGGCGGCATGAAGGCGGTGGTCTGGTCGGACGTGATCCAGATGTTCGTGCTGTTCGCAGGGATCTTCGTCTGCGGCTGGGTGGCGCTGGGCATGGTGGGCGGGTGGGAGCACGCGGTCGCCGCGCACCCGCCGGAGCGGCTCGCCGGTCTCGACCTTGGCCATGGTCTGGGCGACGGTGCGCGCGCTCCCTTCTGGGGTTTCCTGATCGGCGGACTCGTGCTCTACCTGAGTTACTACGGCGTCGACCAGAGCCAGGTGCAGCGGCAGCTCGCGGCGCCGAGCGTGCGCGATGCGAAGCGCACGCTGGTATTCAACGGCGTGGCGCGTTTCCCGCTCACGCTGCTGTATGCGCTGCTGGGCTTGCTGGTCGGCGCGGTGTATCACGCCTCGGCCGAGTTGCGCGCGGCGGTGCCGGCGGAGCGGCTGGATTACCTCATGCCGCGCTTCATCGAGCTTTACCTCCCTGCCGGTGCGCGGGGTCTGCTGGTGGCCGCGATTCTGGCGGCGGCGATGTCGAGCCTCGACTCGGCCTTGAACAGCCTGTCGGCGTCCACGCTGCGCGACTTTGTGTCGCCGTGGATCGGCGAGCAACGGCGCTTGCTGGCGAGCCGGCTCGTCACGGCGGGCTGGGGCGCCGCCATCACGGCGTTCGCGTTCGTGGTCGGCGACATCTCCACGACCGTGGTCGAGGGCATCAACCGCCTCGGGGCGCTGTTCTACGGCCCGTTGCTGGCGGCGTTCGCCGCGGGTATCCTCGACCGCCGTGCGCGCGGCCCGGGCGTGATCGCGGGCGTCGTGGCGGGTGTGGGGGTGAATCTGACGTTGCTGGCGTTGTTCCCGACGGAGCTGTTCTGGATGTGGTGGAACGTCACGGGACTAGTGGCGGCTGGGCTGGTGACCGCGCTCGTGAGCCGCCTGCTTGCACCGCCGCGCGCCGAGCAGCTGGCGGAAACGACCATCACCGGTGCGCAGCTCGCGGTCAGCTGGCGGCGCAACGCTTGGGTCTATGCCGGACTGTTGGGCTACGGCGCGGCCTTGATCGCGGTGGCGGCTTGGTGCGGCGTGCGGTGAGCCGGGTGCCGGGAATCGGCACCGAGCGCTGGCGCGTCGCACGACCGTTCCTGCTCATCCGCGGAACGGATGAACTCAGCTCTGGGGCTCGAAGCGGCTCGCGGCGCGGTTCTTCCTCACCTTGTCCGCGGGAGAAACGACGCCGTTCATCGCGATATAGACGCCCGGTGGGAGCACTTGGAGGGCGCCGATGGCGCAGCCGACGTTGAAGACTGCATCGCTGTCGCGGAAACGCGCGGGCTGCATCGCGCCGGTGAAGACGACGACCTTGTCCGCGAGCCCTTGGAGCTTCGCGGCGGTGGCGGTCATGGTGTCGGTGCCGTGCGTGATGAGGATGTGCTTCTCCGGAGCGGCCTCCACGCGAGCGCGGATGAGCGCGCGGTCCTCGTCGGTCATCGCGAGGCTGTCCTTCTGGAGGACGGATTCGACGATGAAGTCGAAGGTGACGTTGGAGTCGCGGAGGAGCGGTCCGATCTGGGGCTCGCCGACCTCGTAGGTGCTGGCGGCATCGAAGTAGACCTTGTCGATGGTGCCGCCGGCGGTGATGACGCGGAGTCGCATGGGAGCGGGGAGGGAAGGGCGCGGGTGCAGTCGCGCGGACGGCACGCTCAGTCGAGACGGAAGCGGCCGTAGTTGCCTGTGGGGAAGGCAGGGATATCCATCGCGCGGCCGTTGACTTCCATGCGCAGCTTCGTGCGGTCCTCGACGGTGACGAGGAGGACGCCGTTCTTGGGGAAGGAGCGGGTCTGGCCGCGGGCGAGCGCGGCGTCGTAGACGATGCCCTTGTCGGCATCGCGCACGATCTTGATACGCGTGTCCTCGATCGCGGTGAAGGTGACGGTCTGGGCCGGCGCGGCCGGCTCGCTGGCGGCGGTCTCGCCTTGCGGCGCGGCGGCTTGCTTGGCGGCGGGGCGCGGTTCGGCGTTGGTCGTGAAGACGCTGATGAGCAGGCCGACGACCACGATGAACACGAGGGCGCCGCCGCCGATCAGGCCGTATTTCAGCATGACGGGATCGAGGCCACCGCCGGCGCCGCTGGCGGCGGGCGTGCCTTCACCGCCGGCGCCGAACTCGACGCGGCCGTAGTTCTCGCGCGCCTCCCGGCGGGGGGCGCGGCCTTCGCCGGCCATGAGCGTGTCGTATTCGGCGAGGAAGCGGGCCGCGTCGAATTCGAGATAGCGCGCGTAGGCGCGGACGAAGCCGCGCACGTAGAGCGGCGGCAGGTCGAGGTCGAACGTGTTGGCTTCGAATTTCTGCAGGTAATCCCCGCGGATCTTCGTGGCTTCGGCAGCCTCCCGGATGGAAATGCCTTTGCGTTTCCGCGCCTCCTCAAGTCGTTCGCCAAGCGTCTGCATGAGTTTTTGAGTAAGGAATCTGGCCCGGGGAAGTCACCACGAAAGACGGGCGCGGGCCAAAAACTTTGGCACCACCGGCGACGCGATGCCGGGCGGGGCGTCGCCGTGTCCGTGCGTCAGGGTTGATACGTGTCGAGATCGACGAGGATCTCGCGCGGGCTGGAGCCGTTTTCGGGGCCGACGATGCCCTTGTCCTCCATGAGATCCATGATGCGGGCGGCGCGGTTGTAGCCGATGCGGAGCTTGCGCTGGAGAGTGGAGGTGGAGGCGCGGCGGCTGGAGCGGATGACCTCGAAGGCCTGGCGGAACAACTCGGCGTCGTCGCCCATGTCGCCGTCGTTGCCGCCGCCGTCTTCGTCCTCGTCGTCCTCGCGGGCGGCGCGGTCGATTTGCTGCTGCACGGACTGGGCGTATTGCGGGGGGCCGTTGCGCTTGAGAAATTCGACGATCTCGGCGACTTCCTCGTCGCCGACGAAGGCGCCCTGGGCGCGCACGACGCGGGAGGTGCCGGGCGGGGTGAAGAGCATGTCGCCGCGGCCGATGAGCGTCTCGGCGCCTTTGCCGTCGAGGATCGTGCGCGAGTCGACTTGCGAGGCGACCTGGAATGCGATGCGCGAGGGGAGGTTGGCCTTGATGACGCCGGTGATGACGTTCACCGACGGACGCTGCGTGGCGATGATGAGGTGGATGCCGGCAGCACGAGCGAGCTGCGCGAGGCGGGCGATGCTCGTCTCGATCTCGGCGGGGGCGATCATCATCAGGTCCGCGAGCTCGTCGACGATGGCGACGATGTAAGGCAGGCGCTCCGGAATTTCGATGTCGTCGGGGGCGACGCCGGCGAGCTCGGCCTGCTGCTCGGGCGTGGGCTCGGCAGGCTTGTCCTTCTTGCGGTAGTTGAATCCGGTAATATTACGGACGTTGCACTTCGCGAAGATCTGGTAGCGCTGCTCCATCTCGCCGAGCAGCCACTTGAGCGCGGCCGGCACTTTTTTCGGCTCGGTGACGACCGGGATGAGCATGTGCGGGAGCGAGTTGAAGACCTTCAACTCGACCACCTTCGGGTCGACCATGATGAGGCGCACGTCCTTCGGGCTCTTCGAGTAGAGGATCGAGGCGACGATGGAGTTGATGCACACCGAT
>JAGOQJ010000016.1 GCA_017991595.1 Candidatus Didemnitutus sp.
CCGCCGGATCGCCCGCGGCGGCAGCGTGCACGATCTCGATCCCCTGCAACGGATCGAAGGTCCGCACCGGGATATTCAATTTGGCGGCGAGTGTCTCGCCGAGGCCGGTCAACCGGGCGCCGCCGCCCGTGAGCCAGACCTCGCCGGGACTGACGCTGGCGGACTGCCGACGGAAATGCAGCATCGACCGCGTGATCTCCTGCGCCAGCCGCGTGGCGAAGGTCTCCATCGCCGGCGCCACGAGCGCTTGGCTGCGGTCGGACAATTTCAGGGCCTCCGCCTCGGCGAAGTCGCAATCCTGGCTCTCCACGAGCATCTGCGTGACAGCTTGGCCGCCGAGCGTGAGCGTGCGCGATTGCTGGCGCGCCGGCTCGGTGAGCAGCAGCGTGGTGGAACGTGCCCCGAGGCTGAGCGCCAACGCGGTCGCGGAGGAGGTCGTCACGCCGCGGACCGCCGCGCCGAGCGCCTGCGCCGGCGGCAGCAGAACCTGCGGAGTAAAGCCCGCCTGTTCCAACGCGCGGCAGAGCTCCTCGACCGCATCGAGTTTGGCCGCGCAGAGCATCACTTCGAGATCCAGATCGGTTTCACCGGTCACAGCGTGGTCCCACACCACGTCGGTGAGCGCGTAAGGAATGTTCTGCTGCGCCTCGAAACGCACGACTTTCTCACGCTTGGCGGCGTCGACCCGCGGCGTGCGGATGAATTTCGTCAGCACCAGGTGGCCGGGCAGCACGACCGCGACGGGGCCGCGGTATTTCACGCGCGCCCGTAACGCACCCAGCGCCCGGGCCAGCGCCTCGCCGCCCTCGTCCTCGTGTCCGGGCTCGACCCCAAGGGTCTCGAAGGCGAACTGCTCCAGTTTCAGGCGCCCCCGCCCTGCCTTGGTGAAAAGGCCGATGACGAGACGGCTCGCGCCGCAATCAATGACAGCTGCTCGGGACAAGCGCATGATATGCGGGATAGGGGCGCCGGGAGTTTCCCTGCCGTCCGTCCAGCGGCAAGGATTTATTGGTCTCCGGGCCGGACGCGCGGCGCAGAGCGGCCACGGCGAGTCGCGCACGCGAGTAGGACTTACTTTGACGTTGCCCGCCTTGGCCGGTCGGGTGTGTTGGTAAGTCCGACCATGTCGCTTACGCCCTTTCGCAGCCAGTTGATCGCAGATGTCGGCATTTCCTTCGGCGACGAAGGCAAGGGCCGCCTGATCCCGGAGGTCGTGCACGAGTTGCAGGGCACGCCGGCCGCGGTGTCGGTGGTGTTCAAGGTCAACGGCGGTTCGAACTCCGGGCACACCGCCGGCGGCATCAAGCTCAACCTCCTGCCCGCCGGCGTGGTCGAGAAGAGCGTGGCGCACCTCGCCATCGGCGCCGGCGTCGTGGCCGACCCGCGCAAGATCCTCTGGGAAGGCCGCCCGCTGGAACAGAAGGGCTACGCGATCTTCAACCGCCTCGTCGTCGACGAGCGCGCGATGGTCTCCGATTTCTCCCACCGCCTGCTCGACCTCGCTTGGGAGGATTACCGCGTGAACATCCTCAAGGAGGAGCCGCGCGGCTCCACCGGCCGCGGCATCACGCCCGCCTATCAGGACGAGACCGGCCAGTGGCAGATCACGTTCGCCGATTTTCTCGGCGGGCCGAATTTCTTCGCCCGCAAACTCGCCGCGCGCGCCGACCGCGCCTGCCGCACGATCCAGCACGTCTGCCAAGTCAGCGCCGCGACCTGGGACACCTTCTTCGCGAAGCTCTCCGCCGCCGAACTGCGGGCCAACGCCGAGGCGATCGAGCTCGGGCTCTTCACGCCGGCCGATTTTGACTTCAACCGCTTCCGCGGCGCGCAACCCTTCTCGCTCAACGTCGAGGAGCTCACCCGCGTTTACTGGGAAGCAGGCCAGCAGCTCCGCGCCAACATCGGCGAGGTGCGCGAACTCGTGCTGCGCGAGCTCGCGGCCGGCCGCTCCATCGTCGGCGAGTTCGGTCAGGCCTTCTGGCTCGACAAGCGCCACGGCTTCTCGCCCAACGTCACCGCCTCGCACACCTACACGCCGGAATTTTTCGAAAGCGCGGGAGTCCCGGTGCAGCCCATCCACACCTTCGCCGTCGCCAAAGCCTACGACACCAAGGTCGGCACGCACACCTTCCTCACGCAGATGGACGACGCGCTGCCCATCTGCCAGAAGTTGAAGCAGATTGAGTTTGGCACCACCACCGGACGCCAGCGCATGGTCGGCTGGTATGACGCCGTGGAAAAAGGCGACGCGCTGCGCTACGGCGGCTATCAGGATCTGATGATCAACAAAATCGACGCGCTCACCGGCGCACCCGAGTTGCTGATCTGCACCGCCTACGAAGACGCGACCGGCCAGCGCTACGCGCACGTCCCGCGCAACGAGGCGCTCCGCAAGACGCTGCGGCCGGTCTATACGCGGCACGCTGGCTGGGAACAGGACATCTCCGGGGTGCGCAGCTTCGGCGAACTCCCCCGCCCCGCCCAACTTTACACCGCCGCGATGGTCCGCTCGCTGATTGAGGTCGCCTACGGCAGCCAGCTGCCGGCGGTCCTGCCCAACCTCCGTTACCTCGGCGTCGGCCCCGGTCCGTCGCAGATCATCAAGGACGTCCCCGCCACGTCCGAGCTGTTGCGCCTGCGCTGAGCCACGGCGCACTTGGCGCCGCCGCGCTGGCACGCGGACATGAAAAAGCCGGGCTGGCCCGCCCGGCTTGTTAAGCGTGTGAATTTGGCGATCGAAAGATCAGCCGCGCTTTTTGACGAGTCCGAGCTCCTTCTTGATATTCTGCACGCTCGGCAGCGAGATGTTGAGCGCCTTGGCGATCTGGGAGCCCGTCTTGCCGTCCTGCACCATTGCCTTGAGCTTCTGCTTCGTCTCGGCGGTGATCGTGGCACGCGGCTTGCGACCGCTGGCTACAGCCGTCGACTTCGGGCGGGCGCCCGAGGAACCGGCGGCGGCACGCAGGGCATCGATGAACGCGTTCATCGACTTGAAACCATACTTGCCCGGCAAGGCGAGCAGCTTGGCGTTGAAGCGTCCGAGCTCTTTTTCGAGCTGCGCCATTTGCTTCTGATATTGGCGCAATTTCTGCAATTTATCGGTGACCATAGAGCGACATTAAATTCGCGTCCCCGATACTTGCAAGCGGCATATAGGACCGCCAAACGGCCCTTGCAGCACCCCGTCTAAAAGTCCTGCAAAGCCGACTCTCCCGTCCCTCGGCGCGGCTCCAGTTGCGCCAGTATCTCCCCGAGCAAATAAATGGAACCGGTGACGACAATAATATCGTCCGGCCCGCCCACGGTGCACACCTCGGGCCGGGGAAACAATCCCGCCAAGGTCGCGCGGTGCAGGCGCGGCCGCAGCGTCTCGCTGGCCAGCGTTTCGAGTTCCTCGTAGCTGCAGGCGCGCGCCTGATGCGGCGGCACAAGATAAACCTCGCCGGCAAAACGCTCGATCACATCCAACAGCGCCCGCGCGCGGAATTCGCCCAGCACGCCGGTGATGACGACCGGCTTGCGCCCGGTCTCGGCGACGAGGCGCCGGAGGTTGTTCTCCAACACCTGCGCGCCTTCGGGGTTGTGCGACGCATCGAGGATCAGCGTGCGGCCGCCGCACACGGTGCGCTGCCAGCGTCCCGGCCAGTCGACCCGCTGCAAACCGACCTCGATCGCTGCTGCGTCGAGCGCCGGGAGGCGCGGCGCAAGCAGGCGCGCGGTCAGCGTGGCCGTGGCGGCGTTCCACCGCTGGTAATCGCCCTCGAGGTTCGTGCGCGGATATTCGCGCAAATCCTCGCCAAACACCTCGCGCACCGACCACAGCCGCGTCTGCCGCTCACGCGCAACCTCGCGCACGACGACCTCCGCCTCAGCGGGCAACCGCCCCATGACGACAGGACGACCGGGTTTGATGATACCGGCCTTCTCGCGCGCGATCTTGGCGACGTTGTCGCCCAGTTGTTCCATATGATCGAGGCCGATGGACGTGATCACGGCCACTTCCGGTTCGACAATGTTCGTGGCATCGAGCCGCCCGCCCATGCCGACCTCAATGACGGCCGCCTGCACCTCCCGGCGGGCAAACTGGAGGAACGCCATCGCCGTCATGAACTCGAAGAAACTCGGATGTTCGTCGGGACCGGCCGCGCCCAGCTGCGCGGCCACCGGCACGAGTTCATTCACGTAGGCGATGATCTCGGCCTCGGTCAGCAACCGCCGGTCCACCTGCACACGCTCGCCGAGGCGCACCAAGTGCGGCGAAGTGTAGAGACCGGTGCGATAACCGGCCGCACGCAACATGGACTCCACCATCGCGGAGACAGAGCCCTTGCCGTTCGTCCCGGCGATATGCACGACCGGATAACGACGCTCGGGATGGCCGATGGCCGCCGCCAACGTGGCCATGCGATCGACGCCGAACTTCACGCCGACCGATTTCAGCGCGAAGAGGAATTCGGTGGCCGCCGGGTAATCGGCGAAACGCGGCACCGGCGACATGCGCAAGGCCTCAGCCCGCCGCGGACGCCGACTCCGTGGCTCGCGCGTGCGGACGGGGTTTCTTGCCGAGATGCAGTGCCTGCAGGAGATCGCGCAAGCGGTCGCGCATCTCGGTGCGCGGCACGATCTGGTCGACGAGGCCGTGCTTGAGCAGGAACTCCGCGGTCTGGAAACCCGGCGGCAACGTCTGCTTGGTCGTCTCCTTGATCACGCGCGCGCCGGCGAAGCCGATGAGCGCGCCCGGCTCGGCGATGATGATGTCGCCCAGCGTCGCGAAGGAGGCGGTGACACCGCCCGTGGTCGGATGCGTGAGGATGGAAATGAAGGGCAGCTTCGCCTCCGCGAGTCGGCCGAGCGCCGCGCTGGTCTTGGCCATCTGCATGAGGCTGTAGATGCCTTCCTGCATGCGCGCGCCGCCGGAGGAGCTCACGATCAGGCAGGGGCATTTTTCCTCGAGCGCCCGCTCGACGGCGCGAGTGATCTTCTCGCCCACCGCCGCGCCCATGGCGCCGCCGCAGAAGCGGAAATCCATCACCGCGACCGACACCGGGATGCCGTGGATCTTGCCCATGCCGCAAATCACCGCCTCGGGCAGACCGCTCTCCTTCTCGTATTTCTTGATGCGGTCGGGATACGCCGCGGAATCGACGAACTTGAGCGGGTCGGCCGACTTCACGCCGGCGTCGTGCTCCACGAAGGTCCCTTCGTCCAACAGCCCGGCGATGCGCTGGCGCGAGCCGATTGGGAAATGGTAGCCGCTCTTCGGCACGACCATGAGGTTGGCCTCGAGATCCTTATTGAAGATGATCTCGCCGGAGACCGGACACTTGGTCCACAGGCCCTCCGGGATGTTCTTCTTCTTCTTGGGCGTGGACAGTTTCGGTTTGGAGAAGTGAGTCATGCGCGAGAATCAGCCGTGACCAAAGGTGACAACATCGAGGTTCAACGCACCTGCATCCCGCAGGACTGCGGCGCAGGCATTGAGCGTGGAACCCGTGGTGAAGACGTCATCGATGAGCAGGTAATGATGGCCGGGGGTTATGACTGCGCCGGGGGCCATGGCAAAGGCATTTTTGAGGTTCTCCCGGCGGGTTTCGCGGTCGAAATGCGTCTGCGACAAGGTGTCGATCCGTCGCACCAACAACTCGGCCACCTGCGCGCCGCCCACCGCGGCGCGCGCGGCGCACTCGGCGAGCAAGCGGCTCTGGTTATAGCCGCGCTCGCGCTCCTTGCGCGGGTGCAGGGGCACGGGAACGATCACCTTGCCGCCCAGATAGTTTCCGTAACCGGGCACGCGCCGCATGATCGTCGCGATATCCTCCAGCACATGCAGGGCATGGTGGTATTTGAGGGCGTGGACCAAGCTGCGACCGGCGCCCTTCAACAGCACCGCAGTCTTGCCGCGTCCGAAAACCGGCACGAGCGACTCACAGTGCTCGCAGAGGCGGTTCTCCTCCATGACGCCGTAGAACGGATGCCCGCACGTCGAGCAATGCGGCTCGTGCACGAGATGCAGCTGTTGCTGGCACGGCTCGCAGAGATGGCGCAGGCCGGCCGCGTTTTCTTCCACGCCCCGGCCGCAGGCGACGCACGCGCGCGGGAACACCACATCGACGACCTCGCGGCCGAGCGTGCGGACGGTGTGGGCGAAAGACATGGGGAACGCGGAGGAAGCAGAGTGGAAACGCGGTGTGGGCTCAGTAGAACACCTTGACCAGAAAAAGACCGTGCGGCGGCGCGGTCTGCACCTGCGGCGTGCGCCGCGCCGTTTGCAACAGCGCCGCCACGTCGTGCGGCGCGAGCTTGCCCAGACCGACGTTGACCAGCGTGCCAGTGAGGCTGCGCACCATCTTGTAGAGGAAACCGTCCGCCTCGAACACCAGCCGCACGCGCCGGCCTCGCCGCACGATCTCGAGTCGACTCAAATCGCGGACGGTGCTCTCGCGCTCGGTGCCGCCCTCTGCCGCAAAGGCCTTGAAATCGTGTTTTCCGCGCAGCGCCGCCGCGGCCTCGCCGATCGCACGCCAATCGAGCTCGCGCTCCAGCGACCAGCAGTAACGCGTCGCAAACGGATCCGCCTCCCCGAGGAATATCTCGTAGCGATACATCTTCCCGCGCGCCGAGAACCGCGCATGAAAATCCGCCGGCGCCCGCCGCACGCTCTTCAGCTGGATCGAGCCGGGCAATCCGGCGCGGAGCGCGAGGCGCAGCTTCTCAGCCCCGTGCGACCACGCGGCATCGAAATGAAAGACCTGCCCGAGCGCGTGCACGCCGGCGTCGGTGCGCCCGCTACCGTGGATGCGGAGGTCGGTCTTCAACACCGCGCGCAGCCGCCGCTCGATCACATCCTGGATCGCGTTGCCGCTGGGCTGGCTCTGCCAGCCGTCGAACGCCCCGCCGTCGTAGGCGACGACACACTTCCACCGCGGGAGCTGCTGCGATTCGGTTTCCACTGCGCCGGAGTGTTAGGCGTTCCCGCACCCGGTGTCCACCCGCGGTTCCATCGCGCTCACTCGGGCGGCGCCAGCGGCGGGTTCCGCTGGTCGAGGAAATCCTGCAGGATGATCGTTGCCGCGCGCGAATCGATCAGGCCGCTGTCGCGCACGCCGCGGCGGTCCTTTTTCTTGATCGAAGATTCCGCCGCGTAACTGGTGAGCGTCTCGTCGACCAGATGCACCGGCAGCGCAAACCGCGCCTTCAATTCGGCGACGAAGGCCTCGACCTCCTTCGCCTTGAAGCCGACCGAGCCGTCCATGTTGTAGGGATAACCGACCACGAGATCGGTGATGCGCCGCGCCTTGATCGCATCGCCGAGCTTCGTCCAGCGGGCCTCGCCGGCCGCCTCGAGCACCGCGGGCAGCGGCGTCGCCACGCCGATCTCGTCACCGTGGGCGAGACCAATGCGTTTGGCGCCGTAGTCGATGCCGAGGCAGCGCATGACGGGTCAGAGATAGCGCTTTTTCTCCGCGTCGGCTTCCAACCGCTTGAGGAGCGCCTTTATTTCCTGCGCCTTGTCCTTGGCGCACACGAGCGTGGCATCCGCCGTGTGCACGACGACCAAGTCGCTCACGCCGACGACCGCCGTGAGGTGATCGCCCGTCGAGACGACGATGTTGTTCGCGCCGCCCTCCACCATCGCGAGCGCCCGCAGGACGTTGCCGGCGGAGTCCTTGGGGAAATGGTTCGCGACCGCCGGCCAGGCGCCGACGTCGTCCCAATCGAAGGTCGCCGGCACGACGACGACGTTGGTCGATTTTTCCATCAGCGCGTAGTCGACGGAGATTTTCTTCAGTTGCGGATAACCTTCCGCGAGCGCCTGCGCCCAACCCACGGTGCGCGCCGCCGCCTCCATCGCGGCCAAGCCGGCGTGCAATTCGGGCGCATGCTGCCGCAACGCGGCTTCCACGACCGGCACGCGCCAGACAAACATGCCGGCGTTCCAGAAATAGCGGCCGGTGGCGAGGTAACCCTGCGCGGTCGCGAGATCGGGTTTCTCGACGAAACGCTTCACCGCCAGCACCGCGCGACCCGCGATGGTCTTCCACGGGCCAGCCTGCTCGATGTAGCCGAACCCCGTGGCGGGCTCCGTCGGCTTGATGCCGAGCGTGACGAGCACGTCGTCCGCCTCAGCCGCCGCGAACGCAGTCTCCAGCAGGCGCCCGTATTCCGCAGTGTCGTGGATGACATGATCCGCCGGCAGCATGGCGAAGGCCGCGCCGGGCGAACGCTGCTTCACCAATAGGGTCGCGAGCCCGGTGGCCGCGGCCGTGTCGCGCCCCATCGGCTCGGCCACGAGGTTCTCCACGGGCAATTGCGGGCAGGCTGCGCGCACGCCGGCGAGTTGCGCCTGGGTGGTGATGACGAAGATGTTTTCCCGCGGGACCACGCCCGCCACGCGCTCGACGGTCTGCGTGAGCATGGGGGTCTCGCCGACGATCGGCAGGAGGTGCTTCGGCGTGGCTTGCCGGCTGGCGGGCCAAAAGCGTTCCCCGCGTCCACCGGCCATGATGACTACATAGCGTTCAGGCATGAGCCCGACGATTCGGCCGGGCCCGGACCCGTCAATGGCGAACTGGGTTTGCAATTCCCGCCCTCCGACCCAAGCTCCCGCGCTCTTCCCTCCCATGTCCACTCCCCTCGAAATCGACGTCGTCACCGCCGCCACTCTCCAGCGCTCCGGCGCCCTGCTGCTCGATGTGCGCGAGCCAGCGGAGATCGCCACGGTGGCGGTCGCCGGCAGCGTGCACATCCCCATGGGCGAAGTTCCCGCCCGCTTGGCGGAGATCCCGACCGACCGGCACGTCCTCGTGCTTTGCCACCATGGCGGCCGGAGCGCCCGGGTAACCCAGTTCCTCCGGGCCAACGGGTTGACCAACACCACCAACGTCGCCGGCGGCATCGATGCCTGGGCCTGCCAGGTGGACCCCTCCCTGCCCCGTTATTGAGCTTTCCTTCGCCGGGCTTGACTCCCGCCCCACCTTCCGGACAAATCCCCGTTCACTCATTTACCAAACCCATGGGCAAACAATACAACAAGGTCATCAAAAAGAAACGCCGCATCGCTTACCTGAAGCGCAAGAACGCCGCCTCCAAGGCCAAGGCGAAGAAGAAGTAAGCCCCGGCGCCCAACGCCCCTTTCCTTCGCGCCCGCACCCGCGGGCGCATTTCGTTTATGTCGATCAAGGTCAGCCTCATCTCCCTCGGTTGCGCAAAGAATCTCGTCGATAGCGAGATCATGGTCGGCCATCTGCACAAGGCCGGCATGCAGGTCATTCCCGAAGCGGAGAAGGCCGACGTCGTGATCGTCAACACGTGCTCCTTCATCGATTCCTCCAAGGAGGAATCGATCGGCCACATCCTTGAGATCAACCAGCAGCGCGGCCTGCGCAAGCGCCGCAAAGAGCAAAAGCTGATCGTCGCCGGCTGCATGTCGCAGCGCTTTTCGAAGGACCTGCCCGGCGCCCTGCCCGAAGTCGACGCCTTCATCGGCCTCGATCAGGTCACGAAGGTCGCGCCGATCATCGAGGAGATCTACGCCAAGGAACGCGGCAAAAAGGACGCGCCCGCCAATTTCATCGAGGGCCGCTCGACCTGGATTCCCGACTACGACACGCCGCGCTTCCGGCTCACGCCGGCCCATTTCGCCTACGTGAAGATCGCCGAAGGCTGCAACCACCCGTGCACCTTCTGCATCATCCCGCAGATCCGCGGCCGCCACCGCAGCCGCACGGTCGAGAGCGTCGTCGCCGAGGCCCGCCAGCTCGTCAAGGAAGGCGTCAAGGAGATCAACCTGATTTCCCAGGACACGACCTTCTTCGGCATGGACACGTGGGAACAGCGCCCGAACCCGCGCACGCCCGTCGACTCTTCGCGCGGCACCGCCCTCACCACCCTCCTCCGCGAACTCAACGCCATCGAGGGCGATTTCTGGATCCGCCTGCTCTACACGCACCCCGCGCACTGGTCCGACGAACTCATTCGCACGATCGCCGAGTGCCCGAAGGTCGCGCGCTATATCGACATTCCGCTCCAGCACATCAGCGACCACATGCTCGGCCTGATGCAGCGCGAGACAAGCGGCGCCTATATCCGCGACCTAATCAAGCGCATCCGAGCCGGCATCCCCGGCATCGCCGTGCGCACCACCTTCATCGTCGGCTTCCCAGGCGAGACCGAGGCCGACGTCGAGGAACTCTGCCAATTCATCCGCGAGACCAAGTTCGAGCGCCTCGGCGTCTTCAAATACTCGCAGGAAGAAGGCACGCGCGCCGCGAAGATGACCGACCAGCTTCCGCCCAAGGTGAAGGAAGCCCGCTGGCACAAGACGATGGCGCTGCAGCAGGAAATCGCCCGCGAAGTCTCCAAGACCTACGTCGGCCGTAAACTGCGCGTCCTCGTTGAAGAGCCCGGCGTCGCTCGCGGCGAAGCCGACGCGCCCGACATCGACGGTCGCGTCTACGTCCCGAAAAGCCTGCCCGTCGGCCGCTTCGCCGAGGTCACGATCAATTCCTTCCACGACTACGACCTGCTCGCGCTGCCGAAGGGCGACGAGCCCGTCGTCTACAAGGTCGCGAAGCAGGCGCAGTGAAGGCTGCCATCCATTTGATCCTTATCCTTGCGCTGGTCGCTTGCGCGAAGGCACCCACTATGGACAGTCCGATAAAAGCGGACTCGGCAAAGAGCTTTCTACATTGGAGAGCGGCAGCCGAAAGAAATCTCCCTATCGAGTGGGCCCAAGAACTACCGAGAGCGCTCGATCGATTGAAGGCGAATCGAGCCCACGCGGAAAAAATCTCAGATCCGAGCGGAGTGGAGACAATATTCCTGCGCTACATTGACGGGCGAACAGTTCGCTCCGTGTTGATTGAGAGCCTCACGCAGAAACTGAAAACGGACTACGAACTTCAACTTGGTAACGAAGGTTCTCTTTCGGCAGATTACGCCATCTCGGTCGCAGAGAGCCGGATCAAACTTGAGCGCTTGGATCCTCAAATCAATCTGGAGCCAATTTTTGAAGCGGCCCGGGAAAAGGATGCGATGATTCGCCGCCAACTCGAATCTTTTAGCAATCGCTAGGTTCTCATCTGCAAAAGCACAATGAAGCAGCACTAGCCCACCTGCTTCCCAAAACGCGAGATGATGCCATCGAACGAGCCGTTGGTGAAGAACACCACGAGCTGAGGCTTCGCCGTCTCCGCGCGCGTCGCCGCGACGAGTTTCTCCAATAGAGCAACGTTCGTCGGCGCGGTGCAGCCGCGCACGCCACGCCCGGCGAGGAAAGCGATGATCGCCTCGTGGTCGAAGCGCTCCTCCGGCTTGAGCTGCTCCACCCGCGCCACGGGCCCCAGATAAACATGATCGGCGCGCACCAACGCATCCTGGAAGGCCTCGAGCATCACGCGCCGGCGCGACGTGTTGCTGCGCGGCTCGAATGCGGCGTGGATCGCGTGCCCGGGAAAACGGGCACGAAAACTGGTCAGCGCCTCCCCCACCGCCGTCGGATGATGCCCGAAATCCTCGATCACCTTTAGGCGCGGCGTATCGACGAGCAGCTGTTGGCGGCGCATCACGCCGCGGAAGCGAGCGAGCGCATCGAGTTTCACCCGCGCGAGGCTTTCCGCCGGTAGAATGAATCCGCCGGACTCAGATGAGCCTTCTCCCGTGCGCGGCGCTTCTTTCGGCTCGTTCGGAGAACTCGCCCTACCGGTGCTCATCGCCGTTTGACGGCTGGCGTGAGTTCCCTCGAGCGCGAGCGCGGTGGCCACGGCCGCCATCGCAGCGTTGCGCGCGTTGTAGAGGCCCGGCTGCGTCCAACGCACGTCGGCCCACTTGGTTCCCTGCCAGAGCAGCGTGAAACTCGCGCCGGCGGCGGACTCCGCAAAGTCCGCCAAGCGCACGTCGCAATGCCCGCCCACGCCGACGCGCACGACGCGCGTCCAGCCGAGCGCACCGAGCGAGGCGAGATTGGCGTCGTCGCCATTCAGCACGATCCAGCCGTTGCGCGGCACGATGCGCGTGAGATGGAGAAACGTGCGCTTCACGTCGTCGAGGTCACGGAAGATGTCGGCGTGGTCGAACTCGAGGTTGTTCAGCACGGCGATGTGCGGCGCGTAGTGGATGAATTTGCTGCGCTTGTCGAAGAACGCGCTGTCGTATTCGTCGCCCTCAATCACGAACGGATCGGCCGTCGCGCCGAGGTGATTGCCCGTCGGCGGGTCGCGCGGCACGCCGCCGATGAGGAAGCCCGGATCACGGCCGTTCTCGCGGAGGAGGAACGCCGTCAACGCCGTCGTGGTGGTCTTGCCGTGCGTGCCGGCGATGACGATGTTCTTGCGCCCCTTCAGCACGAAATCCGCGAGCAGCGCCGGCAGCGACGTAAACGGGATCGCCCGCGTGTCGAGCAGCCACTCGACCTCGGCGTTGCCGCGGCTCATGGCGTTGCCGATGACCACGAGGTCGGGCTGCAGGCGCGCGAGGCGTGTCGCGTCGTAGCCTTCATGCAACTCGATGCCCGCCTGCGCCAGCACGGTGCTCATCGGCGGATAGACGCCGGCATCGGCGCCCAACACCTCGTGACCGGCCGCGCGGGCCAGCAACGCCGCATTGCCCATCGCCGTGCCGCAAATCCCCATGAAGTAGAGTTTCATCGTCGTCCTGAGAACCGCCAGCGTGCGCAATTCGCCCGGGCAGTGAAGCGCGTTCTGCGGCGGAGGCGGGCGCGGTGGGAGAGATTTCCGCCGCACGCAGCTTGGATTTGCAGTCAGCACATTCGCCGTGCCGTAGCGTGTCTGACGCAGAGCAGTCTTGCCGCCATCGGGCTATTCGCGTTTCTTGCGATCACGGGTCATAATCGAGATTCAACCGGCTTCCACCGAAGCCGCGCGAATGAGGGAAACATCAACGCATCACATCCGATGAAGAAAAGTATCCTAATTGCTCTCCTCGTCCTCTGCTCCTACAGTGCCGCGCTGGCGGACGAGCGAACCGACTACCCGCGCATTGCCTTCTGCGGTCCGGGCGGAAGCGGCACCCCGATCGAGAAGGATCAATACATTCTGCTCGTCCTGGAAGGTCCGGTCTTTTCCCACGATGCCACGATGATCCCCGACAACGAGATCGTCCCCTTGGTGAACTCGCTGCTCGAAGCCAAAGGCGTCAGCTACGTTGCCGTCCACGTGCGGGAAGGCACCAAGTATGGCGAACTCGTCCGCGGCATCGACATCCTGCGGGGCACGAAGGCGAAGAACATCGGCTTCGGGATGAAAGAATTGCCGAAAGGGCGGAATCCGTAGCGCAACGGCACCGTTCAGAAATTCCGTCACGCAACCAGCGCCCACCGATGGGCGCTTGAGATTTGGATTTCAAGCGTCCGCGTCCGACCGATGTCCGAGTGGAGTTGTCTCATGACGAGTCGCAGCTAAGCGCAGCATGGCGGAATAGTGGAAGCGTAGGATGCCAAGTGCGATCTTGCAGCGTAAGCTTCGTTCACATCACCTCCGAACACTGGTCTACAGCCGAGCGACTGCGATTTCGACCCAATCAAACTTGAGGAAAGTAACTATGGCAGATGGGAACTCACTGATAAACCTGGGCGATTTATCGAAACCTGCGAATACGCTAATCGAAAAAGTATCCGAAGCTGTCGGCGGAATTTTTCGACCCTACCAAATAATTCGTGTCGCGAAAGCAGAGGCAGAAGCCTCTTTAGTCAAATCACAGTCTGAGATTCATCTTACTGAGCTTCACCAGCGCGCAATGCGTCGGTTCGTTGAAGAGGAGGCAAAGAAGCAGGCAAACATTGAGTCCATTACAGAGAAAGCGATTCCGTTGCTCGAAGAAAAATCCGCCCCCCAGAACATGGACAATGATTGGGTGGCAAATTTCTTCGACAAGTGCCGTCTGGTATCAGACCGAGAAATGCAAGACCTCTGGGCACGGGTATTATCCGGCGAAGCAAACTCCCCGGGACGTTATGCGAAAAGAACCGTGGATTTCCTCAGTTCCCTAGACAAATCGGATGCCGATGGATTCACAAAGCTGATGCGCTTCTCTTGGCAGATCGGAGGGCCACAACCTCTAGTCTACGACCCTAGCGATCCAATTTATGCAAAAGCGGAAGTCACCTTTCAGCTATTAACGCACCTTGATGCAATTGGCCTAATCAGATTTGAACCACTAGCCGGATTTAGGAAGTTGGGTCTCCCTAAGCAGGGTAAGCGTCCGATCGGCGTCCTCCTAGGCGCGGCCGGTTGAGAGCGGTAGAGTGGCGGGATGGGAACGATCGTTGCGGAGGTCATCGACACGGGGAAGCGCGACGCGCGTGGTCGGCGCCGGGTGC
>JAGOQJ010000004.1 GCA_017991595.1 Candidatus Didemnitutus sp.
CGGTCGTAACGCCGGAAGCGCCCCCGCTCGATTGCGGCGGCGACGTCCTTCAGCGCGCGACTCGGGATAGCATGGCGAAAATTCCAGTATTCCTCGAACGAGCGCTGCGCCTCCGCGACGGCGAGACCGGTGGCGAGCACGTCGCGATCGCGGTAATTGTATTCGAGCGCGTGGTCGTAGTAGGCGTTCTCGATGTTGCGGCCGCCGGTGAGCAACACCGCGCCGTCGACGATCATCACCTTGTTGTGCATGCGCTGGTTGGTCGCGCGGAATGACAGCAGCGCCGCCAGCGCCTGCCGCCACAGCGCCGGATCGATGCGCCGGAAGGCCGGACGGTAGTGCCGCACCTCGAGGTTCGGATGCGCCGTGGCGACGAACGCGATCACCTCGGGATCCGTCTCGGAAAACATCTGGTCGGCCACGATGCGCACGCGCACGCCGCGGCGCGCAGCCTCGAGCAGCTCCCACAGCAGCATGCGCCCGCATTCGTCGTTGCTCCAGATGAAGGTCTGGATGTCCACCGAGCGCCGCGCCGCGCGGATGAGGTGGACGCGCGCCAGCAACGCCTCGGCACCGATCTCGAGCCGCAACGCGCGATGCGGCGCCTCGGACCGCGCCGCGTCTGCCGCGAGCAATTCGCCGAAGGGCGAGCCCGCCAAGGGCGCCTCCTCGGCACCGGCCGCGCCCAGCACCGCGCCGGCGAGCGCGACGACCGCACCCCAACGCCGCCAGCCGGCGGCATGTTTCATCACGGGTGTCCGGGAGCGGGGCCGCAGCCCGCGGCAGGGGGAATCCGGCAGGTCGGTCATGGCAGGTGGGCCCGAGGCAAGGCCGGGCCTTCGGCCTTGTCAAACGGCGACGCGACCCGCTCAATGCCCGCTCCATGAGTTCACCCGGGCCGGTCAAAACTCCGCAACACATCGCCATCATCATGGACGGCAATGGCCGCTGGGCGAAGGCGCGCGGGTTGCCCCGCCTCGAAGGCCACCGGCGCGGCGTGGAGACGGTCCGCACCGTCGTCGACTCCGCGCGGCAACTGGGCGTGCGCTACCTCACGCTTTACGCGTTCTCGGCGGAAAACTGGAAACGTCCCGCGGAGGAAGTGTCCGGCCTGATGGGCCTGCTCGATTTCTTCCTCAAGCGCGAGTTGGACAACCTCATCAAGCAGGAGGTGCGGCTGCACACGATCGGCCGCACCGACCAGCTGCCCGCGAACGTGCAACGCGAGCTCGCGCGCGTGAAGGAGGCCACGCGGCATTTCACGCAATGGAATCTCGTGCTCGCGCTCAACTACGGCGCGCAGACGGAGGCCGCCGACGCTGCGCGCGCCTACGCCGAGGCCGTGCAGGCCGGCCGCGAGAATCCCGCCGAGGCCTCGTGGGAGCGTTTCCGCCGCTACTTCTACACCGCCGAGCTGCCCGAGCCCGATCTGCTCATCCGCACGTCCGGCGAGCTGCGCCTGAGCAATTTCCTCATGCTCCAGCTGGCGTATGCCGAACTGGTGTTCACCCCGACGCTCTGGCCGGACTTCGGCCACGCAGACCTGGTCGCGGCCGTCGAGGACTACGCCCGGCGCGAGCGCCGCTACGGCGCCACGACCGAACAAATCAAGGCTGGCGCGCGCTGAGACCCGCCGCCAATACCGAGCCGTGCTCTCCCGCATTTTCAGCACCCTTCTGCTCTGGGGCGTGATCCTGGGCAGCCTGTGGTTTTTCGGCCCGCATGCCGCGGTCTGGATCCTCACCGCGCTGACCGCGCTCACCCTGCACGAATTCTACCAGCTGGCCGAGAAGATGGGCTTCCGCCCCTTCCGCTGGATCAGCCTCGTCTTCAGCGTGGCGATGACGGCCGGCCCGTTCTACCTCACTGAATATCTCTTCGACGGCGAGGAATTCGCCGGCTTCACCCCGGCCCTGCTCGGTCTCGCGGTCGTCGTCTGCGGCGTGCGCGTGCTCGGCGAGCGCGACACCAACAACCGCATCGAGACGCTGATCGCGACGCTGATTGGCCTGCTCTACGTGCCGTTCATGCTGCACTTCCTCGTGCGCCTGATGCTGCTCTTCGTCGACCCGGCCGTGGGCCTCGTCGTCTGCCTGTGGGTCGTGGCGGTCTCGAAGTTCTGCGACGTCGGCGCGCTCTTGAGCGGCCTCGCGTTCGGCCGGCACAAGATGGCCCCGATCATCAGCCCGAAAAAGACCTGGGAAGGCGCGATCGGCGGCGTGCTGATCTCCGCCGGCGTCGGCGCCGGCATCGCCGCGCTTGCCGCGGATTACCTGCCGGAAGGCCTCACGCCGGCCGTCGCCGCGCTCGTCGCCGTGCCGCTGGCGCTGACCACCATCGTCTCGGACCTGATCGAGTCCGCCATGAAACGCCGCGCCGACATCAAGGACAGCGGCCGCATGATCCCCGGCATCGGCGGCGCCTTCGACCTCACCGACAGCCTGATCCTCACCGCGCCGGTGGCGTATGTGATCTTCCTGTTTCTGAGCTGACCGCCCGACCGGCCGTGCTACCCGCAGAGTCCGGCCGGCGTGCGTCCCGTTCGCCGATTTTTGCTGTCCGCCCGGTGTGCCGCTCGTCATAAGCACCGTTCCCACCCGTGCCTCCCTCTCCTGCCAAACGTCGCATCGTCCTCCTCGGCGCCACCGGCTCCATCGGCGAAAACACGCTGAAAGTCGTCGCCGCGCACCGCGACCGGCTGGAACTCGTGGGCCTCGCCGCACACGGCCGGCACGAGCGGCTCGCGGAGATCGCGCGGGAGTTCGGCGTGCGCCACGTGGCGATCCATGACGCCGCGGCCTTCGCCGCCGCGCAGGCCGCGGGCGCTTTTCCCGCCGGCACCACGCTTTACCAGGGCGCCGCCGGCCTCGCGGAGCTCGCGACGCTCGCGGAGGCCGACCTCGTGCTCGTGGCCGTCGTCGGCACCGCCGGGCTCGAGCCCACCCTCGCGGCGATCCGTGCCGGCAAGGACATCGCGCTCGCCTCAAAGGAGCTGCTCGTCATGGCCGGCCAGTTCGTCACCGCCGCCGCGCGCGAACACCGCGTGCGCCTGCTGCCGGTGGACAGCGAGCACAACGCCGTCTTCCAATGCCTCCAAGGCCACGCCATCGAGGATGTGCGCCGCGTGATCCTCACCGCCTCCGGCGGCGCCTTCCGCGACTGGCCGCTCGAGCGGCTCGCCGGCGCCACGCCGCAAGATGCGCTCAAGCATCCGACTTGGGCGATGGGACCGAAGATCACGATCGATTGCGCCACGATGGCCAACAAGGGCCTCGAGCTGATCGAGGCGCAGTGGCTCTTCGGCCTGCGCGCCGAGCAGTGCGAGGCCGTGCTGCACCCGCAGAGCACGGTGCATTGCCTCGTGGAGTTCACGGACGGCTCCGTGCTCACGCAGCTTTGCCCGCCGTCGATGACGTTTCCCATCCAGCACGCGCTGCTCCACCCGGAGCGTTCGCCGCACGGCACGGACGCCGCGCTGGCGCTGGGGCGGCGGGATTTCACGTTCGATTTCCGTCCGGTCGACCTCGCCCGTTACCCGCTGCTCGGGCTGGCCCAGGCCGCGATGCGCACCGGCGGCGTCGCGCCGGCTGTTTATAACGCCGCCAACGAGGTTGCCGTCGCGGCCTTCCTCGCAGGCCGGGTGCCGTTCCTTGCGATTTCGGCCGCCGTGGAACACACTCTCCAACGCATCGCCTCTCCCACGCCCCAAACGCTGGCGGACATCCTCGCCGCCGACGCCGAAGCCCGAGCGATCACCCACGCCCACCTTTCCCAACTCCACGCCCCGCGTTAAATGGAACTGCTCACCTCTTTCCTTGGCAGCACCTGGTCGATCTTCCTCATCGTGCTGTTCTTCGGCGGCTCGATCTTCGTGCACGAGCTCGGCCATTTTCTCGCCGCCCGGCGTCGCGGCGTGAAGGTCGAGCGGTTCTCGATCGGTTTCGGCCCCAAGATCTTCGCCTGGCGGGGCCGCGACGGCGTAGAATACCGTCTCTCGTGGTTGCCGCTCGGCGGCTACGTCGCGTTGCCCCAACTGGCCGACATGGCCGCGATCGAAGGCGAGGCCTCGGCTGAAGCGCAGGCGCTGCCCCCCGTCAGCTACAGCACGCGCATGATCGTGTTCGCCGCGGGCGCGTTCTTCAACGTGCTGTTCGCCTTCGCGTTGGCGACGATCCTGTGGTTCATCGGCCAACCGAGCGCGGAAGACATCTCCACCACGCGCATCGGCTACGTCGCACCCACGCTGCAACTCGAGGACGGCACCACCGTGCCGAGCCCGGCCAGCGAAGCCGGCCTGCAAGTCGGCGACGTGGTGCGCGCCCTCGACGGCAAGGCCGTGAGCAACTGGCCCGAGCTCCTGCAGACGCTCATCACCAGCGCCGGCATCACCGAGGACGGCCGCCGCCGCACGATCTTCACCGTCGAGCGCGCGGGCCAGCTCATCGATCTCACCGTCCATCCGCGGCTCTCAGGTGACGACAAGGTCCGCCGCGTCGGCATCGTCGCAGCCTACACACCCATCGTGGCGACCGTGCCCGCCAGCTCGCTCGCGGCCCGCATCGGCCTGACCGAAGGCGACGAGTTGCGCCGGCTCGACGGCCAGCCGCTCCATCACCTGCTCGCGCTCGGCGAGGCCCTGCAAAAGCCTGCGGCCTTCACGCTCACCGTGCAACGCCAGGACCAGACGCTCGACATCGTGGTGCCCGCGGATCGTCCCGCGGGACTCGACGCGCTCGGCGCCGCCTTCCGCCAGAAGGTCGGCCTCGTGCATCAAAATCCGTTCGAACAGATCGCCGGCCACATCACGATGACGACCCGGGTGCTCTGGAGCTTGGTGCATCCGCACTCCGACATCAACGTGTCGAAGCTCAGCGGCCCGGTCGGCATCGGGAAGATTTTCTGGGACGCCTCCGAAGCCGGCATTCGTTACGTAATCTGGATCGCGATTTTGGTGAACGTGAACCTCGCGATCTTCAATCTGCTGCCCATTCCCGTGCTCGACGGCGGTCACATGCTCTTCGCCACCATCGGCAAACTCCGGGGGCGCGCGCTCTCGCTCAACTTCGTCGCCGCCGCGCAGAGCATCTTCATGGTGCTGCTCTGCGGAATGATCATTTACGTGAGCTTCTTCGACGTCCGCCGCATCGTGCGCGATGTCCGCGCCGGCACCGAAGCGAAGCAACAGGTCGAATCGCAGAAAAAATCCGCCGAGCCGGCCAAGCCCTGACGCGCCGCGCGCCGCTCGGCCGGTAGATAGTTCCGGCCGGCGAGGCCGGAGTGACTTTCGCCGTGCCCACCATGTCACCGAGATGGTGGTGACCATGCGGGTTTTCTACGCGCGGCTTGCGAGGCGCAGCCGCATACGTCCACCCCTGCGCCCGCCTTGCCGCTTGCCACTTAGGACTGGGTGAATTGTTACTTCTTCCTCTCCTCATGTCCTACTGCGCCTCCCGTTTTGCCACGCTCCGCCGCCCCACCGTCGAGGTGAAGGCCGGCTCCGTCGGAATCGGCGGAGCCCACCCGATCCGCGTGCAATCGATGACGACGAGCGACACGCAAGACATCGCCGCCACCGTGCGCCAGTCCATCGCGCTCGCCGAGGTCGGTTGCGAGATCGTGCGCGTCACGGCCCCGAACGTGCCCGCGGCCAAATGCCTCAAGGACATCCGCGCCCAGCTCACCGCCGCCGGCTTCGGCCACGTGCCGCTCGTGGCCGACATCCATTTCCTGCCTCACGCCGCAATGGAAGCCGTCGAGCACGTGGAGAAGATCCGCGTGAATCCGGGCAATTACGCGGACAAGAAAAAATTCGCGGTGAAGGAATACACCGACGCCGACTACGACTCCGAACTCCAGCGCCTGCACGAGGCCTTCTCGCCACTCGTGAAGCGTTGCAAGGAGCTCGGCCGCGCGCTGCGCATCGGCACGAACCACGGCTCGCTCTCCGACCGCATCATGAACCGTTACGGCGACACGCCGCTCGGCATGGTGGAGAGCGCGCTCGAATTCGTCCGCATCTGCGAGTCGCACGGCTTCCACGACATCGTGCTCTCGATGAAGGCGAGCAACCCGAAGGTCATGATCCAGGCCTACCGGTTGCTCGTGGAAAAGATGGACCGCGCGCACCGTCCCTACCCGCTCCACCTCGGCGTCACTGAAGCCGGCGACGGCGAAGACGGCCGCATCAAGAGCGCCATCGGCATCGGCAGCCTGCTGCTCGACGGCCTCGGCGACACCATCCGCGTCTCGCTCACCGAGGACTCCGTCTACGAGATCCCGGTCGCCCGCGCCATCGCCGCGAAGGCCATGAGCCTGTGGCAACCGGCCGGCACTCCGCCTGCCGCGCCCGGCGCGTCGCCGGCGCAAACCGACGCGGTCGATCCCTTCACCTTCCAACGCCGGGAGACCGCCGCGCTCGCCCTGTCGTCGCGTTGCTCCGCCGGCGCGGACCAGCCGCCCCGCGTCATCGTGTCGGCGGGCCTCGTCTCGCGTCTGCCCGAGACCGTGCGCCAGCTCTCGACCCCGGCCTTGAAGGACACGCCGCCCGAAGGCCTGCTCATCCGCGTCGATACGCCCAGCGACCTCGCCGACCTGGCTGTGCGCGTCAACGATCTCCTGTTGCCCGCGGAATTCCTCGTCATCGACGCCGGCCCGATGCTCACCGTCGGCGATTTCTTCGGCCTGCTCGATCCGCACGGCGGACGCATCATGATCGCCCGGCGCTTCGAGAACGGCGAGACGGAGGCGCTGCAGGAATTCGCCCAACTGGTGCGCCGCCACGGCCACTTCCTCGCCGTCGACCTCGCGCTGGCCGACCTGCCGGGCTTCGCCGACACGCTGCGCACGCTCGGGGACGAAGGGCTGGTGTTCACGCTTTCGGCCCACCGCCCGTCCGACGGCCACGCGGTCGGCGCCTACCGTCGGTTGCGCGAGTTCCTCCGCTCGCTCGGCTCGCGCGCGCCCGTGTGGATCCGCAACACGCATCCCACCGCCGTGCACGCGGAGAACAGCTTTCTCTCCAAGCTGCTCGAGGCGAGCTTCCTCACCGGCGGCCTGCTCTGCGACGGACTCGGCGACCTCGTCAGCATCGAGACCGAGTCGGATCCGGTGCGCGCCACCAAGCTCGCCTACAACGTGCTCCAAGGCGCCGGCGCGCGCATCTCAAAGACCGAATTCGTCGCCTGCCCCAGCTGCGGGCGCACGCTCTTCGACTTGCAGACGACCACGCAGCGCATCCGCGCGCAGACCGGTCACCTCAAGGGCGTGAAGATCGCCATCATGGGCTGCATCGTGAACGGTCCGGGCGAGATGGCCGACGCGGATTTCGGCTACGTCGGCGGCGCGCCGGGCAAGATCAACCTCTACGTCGGCAAGACCTGCGTCCAATACAACATCCCGCAGGACGAGGCCGACGCACGCCTCATCGCGCTCATTCGCGAACACGGCAAATGGGTCGATCCCGAGCCGCATCAGGTCGCGACGCCGCGTTGAGCGTCCAACGTGGCGCAAAGAAAAATACCCTAGAGCCGCAGCGCATGATTTCGCGTCATCACGCTTCCGTGACCTGCCTGTCACCTGCCCGCGCCGCGTGTTTTCAGAGTGGAAAGACGCTCCCCGCACCCGCCCTTTTTTCAGCAACAAAAAAATGCGGAAACTTATCCTCGCCGGGCTGTGAACAAGTTGTCGGAAACATAGCGTTGAAAGCCATTTTTTGATTCACGTTATCGTCCCTTTCTTCTTTAACGAATCTTCTCTCATTTGTTCTTTGCCGCTACCGCAGCGCCACCCAGCTCCGTCCCCTCGATCAGGACCCCCACTAGACGCTGGCCATGATGATTTTCCACGGGTGACTCCCTGAGCCCCGCGGACATCCGGCCGGAGACCCCTTTTTTACTTTTCGAGACCGGTGGAACCGAGTGCGCAGCGTGAGTGCCGCGAATGAATCGGACGGGAGATGTGAATAAGCCCCGCCGCCCCACCACCAAGCCATGTCTTCGCTCTCGTCTCAAACCAGCCTCTGGGAAACCGTGAAATGCGACCTGAAGGGTCTCTTTCCCGACGACGTTTTCCAGATGTGGTTCGAGCCGATGCAGTGCCTCGAAGCCACCGAGGACTCCGTCGTGCTCGGCGTGCCGAATGACTTCGCGGCGATCTGGATCCACGACAACTACCTCGACCTGATCTCGCAGCGCCTCCGGCTCACGGCCGGCCGCCTCGTGCACGTCACGCTGCGCAAGATCGACTCCGCCGGCCACTCTGCCCCGGTCGCACGCACCGAACCCGCGCCCCGCAGCCGCATCGCCGCCAAGGCGCGCCCGATCCGCTACGACGAACGGTCCGCCGCCGGCGGCGCGCTCAATCCCCGCAACACTTTCGAGAATTTCGTCGTCGGCGCCAACAACCAGCTCGCGCATGCCGCCTCGCTCGCCGTCGCCCAGGCTCCCGCGCAGGCCTACAACCCGCTCTTCATCCACGGCTCCACCGGCCTCGGCAAGACGCACCTGATGCACGCCATCGGGCACAGCATCCTCCAGCGCAACCCCGACGCCAAGATCGCCTACCTCTCCACGGAGAAATTCACCAACGAATACATCCACGCGATCCAGGAGAATGCGCTGACCAAGTTCCGCCAGCGCTACCGCAACGTCGACGTCCTCCTCATCGACGACATCCAGTTCCTCGCCGGCAAGGAGCGCATCCAGGAGGAGTTCTTCCACACCTTCAACGACCTCTTCGAGTCGGGCAAACAGATCATCCTCTCCAGCGACCGTCCCGTCACCGAGATCGCCGCGCTTGAGGCCCGTCTCGTCTCGCGCTTCCAGTGGGGTCTCGCCGCCGACATTCAGTCGCCCGACCTCGAGACCCGCGTCGCCATCCTCCGCACCAAGGCCTCCAGCCTCAAGGTCGACATCCCCATGTCCGTGCTGGAATTCATGGCCCAGCACATCTCGAAGAACATCCGCCGGCTCGAAGGTGCGCTCATCAAGGTCTCCAGCTTCACCGCGCTCACCGGCAAGCCGCTCGATCTCCCCACCGCAGAGAATCTCCTCAAGGACGTCCTCATGGAGGAGGCGCAGAATCGCCTCAGCATCGAAGCCATCCAGAAGCGCGTCGCCGACCATTACCAGATCCGCCACTCCGACATGACGAGCAAGCGCCGGCCCAACGCCATCGCGTTCCCGCGCCAGATCGCCATGTATCTCTGCCGCCAGCTCACCCGCCACTCCCTCCAGGAAGTCGGCGATGCCTTCGGCGGCCGCGATCACGGCACTGTCATCCACGCGATCAAGACCGTGGAAAACATGATGGAGACCGACGACTCCGTGCGCGGCAGCGTCGACTTCCTCCGGGCGCAGCTCTCGAAATAAACCGCGCGACACTCCTTTCAGCCAGACACACACACCAACTGCAGGCCCGGCTTCACCGCCGGGCCTGCAGCGTTTCCGGCCGCTGCCGACGCACCTCGCACCCCGCACCCGCCGCGCCGCCGCTCTTGTCCTTTGCCCGCGGATAGCTACTGATTCAGCCAACTGACTTTACCGATGACCCTCACGCCCGAACAAAAAGCCGCCGTCTCGTCCTGGATTGCCGCCGGCGACAATCTGTCCGCCGTCCAGAAGAAGCTCGCCGAGCAGTTCAAGCTCTCGATGACCTACCGCGATGTCCGCTTCCTCGTCGACGACTTGAATCTCGAGCTGAAGGACCCGGCCCCGAAGGTCGACACGTCCGACGTCAGCAAGGCTCCGCCCGCCCGTCCGTCCGCCCCGCCCGCCGCCGCCGCCGCGGAGAAGAAAGGCGGCATGCTCGAGAAATTGAAGGAGAAGGTCGGCCTCGGCTCCGGCGCCAGCAACGACGACGAGGACGAGTTGCCCGCCGAGGATTACGCCGCCGAGGAGGAATCTCTGCCCGCCTCCGCGCCCGGCGCCGCTGGCAACGTCACGGTCGAGATCGACCGCATCACCCGCCCCGGCACCGTCGTGAGCGGAGCCGTCACCTTCAGCGACGGCGTCAGCGGCAAATGGGCGCTCGATCAATACGGCCGCCTCATGCTCGACACCGGCACGCCTGGCTACAAACCGAGTCAGGCCGACGTGCAGGACTTCCAGCGCGAGCTGCAAATGCAGCTTCAGCGCCACGGCTTCTGATTCGTCCGACCACTCACTGATTAGCGGAGCGGCTTTCCCTCGCTCCGCTCACGCTCCGAGCAAGCGGCGAAACTCCGTCTCGTCGATCACGGGCACGCCGAGTTGACGCGCCTTGTCGAGCTTCGATCCCGCCTCCTCGCCCGCCAGCACGTAACTCGTCTTCTTGCTCACGCTGCCGGAGGTCCGCCCGCCCGCGGCCTCGATCATCGCCGTCGCCTCCTCGCGTGTGAGCGCCGGCAACGTGCCCGTGAGCACGAACGTCTTGCCCGTGAACACGCCCTGCACCGGCGCCGTGGCGAGGCGCGCCGCCGTCGGCGCGATGCCCAGCTCCGCCAGCCGCGCCAGCGCCCGGCGACCGCGCTCGCTGGCGAAAAACGCCACCGTATGCCGCGCCACCTCGGCGCCGATTCGATCGGCCCCCGGCGTGCGGGCGCGAAACTCCTCCAACTCGGCCTCTTCGCTGGCCAGCTCGTTGTGTCGCGCTGTGCGCGCCGCGCGATCCTCCTCATCCTTCGGCGGATTCAGGCGCGAGCGCGGACTGATGCGCGTCATCTCCTCAGCGACATCCGCCAGCCGCGCCAGCTTGGGCAGCACCTCGGACGCCGCCACACGCTCCAGCGTGCCGTGCACCGCCGCGATGTCCTGCGCCGTGGCGCCACCGACATCGCGAATCTGCAGGGCCAACAGCCAGCGGTCCAGCGGCAGCGTGCGCGCCCGGGCGATGGCCTCGACGATCTTCGTGGCGTTCTTCACGCCGAGCACGCGCGGCGCCTCCGCCGTGCCAAGGTTGAGCTCGCCCAACTTGGCCGCCTCGAGCCCGAACAGGTCAAACACCTCGCGCACCGCGCCGGTGCGCACGAGCGCATCCGCCACCACGCCGCCCAGGCCTTCGAGGTCCAGCACCGTGCGGCCGGCCACGTAGTCGAGGCGGCCGGTCAGTTGCGCCGGGCAATCCGGGTTGGGACAGCGCACGGCCACCTCGCCGTCGATCTGCACCGCCGGGGTTGAGCACACGGGGCAGCGATCCGGGAAAACATACGGCACGCACTCGGGCGCACGCCGCGCGAGCGTGACGCCGATCACGGCCGGGATGATTTCGCCGGCCTTCTCCACCGTGACGAAATCGCCGATGCGGATGTCCTTGCGCGCGATCTCGTCGCGGTTGTGCAGCGTGGCGCGACTCACGGTCGTGCCGGCGAGTTGCACCGGCTCGAGCTCGGCCACGGGCGTGAGCACGCCGGTGCGTCCGACCTGAATGGTGATGTCGCGCAGGCGCGTCTCGGCCCGCTCGGGGGCGAACTTGTAGGCGCAGGCCCAACGGGGCGAAAGCTTGCGCGCGCTCTGCCCTTCGCCGCGGTAGCCGGCGCGGCGCTGCAACGCGAAATCCTCCAGCTTCACCACGGCGCCGTCGGTGGCGTAAGGCAGCTGGCCGCGCCGCGCGTCGAGTTCGTGGATGGCGGCCACGACCGCCTCGATGCCGCGAACGGAGCGGCGATGCTCCAGCGTCGGCAGGCCCCATTGCGCGAGTGCGCCATGCCAGGCGGCCTGCGAGTCCACGAGTTCCTCCGGCGCGCAGGCGCCGAGACCGTAGAGCACGATCTCAAGACGGCGAGCGCGCACCACGGCCGCATCGAGCAGCTTCAGCGTGCCGGCGGCGAGGTTGCGCGGGTTGGCGTAGGGTTCGAGCCCGGCCTCGGCCTGCTCCTGATTGATGCGGGCGAACTCCTCGTAACGCAGGAAAATCTCGCCGCGAATCTCAACGAGGTCCGGCACGGGCGCCTGCGTCAGGTCGGCGGGCGGCCGCAGCTCGTGCGGCAGGTTGGCAATGGTGCGGACGTTGGCGGTGACGTCGTCGCCCTCCTCGCCGTCGCCGCGCGTGACGGCGCGCACGAGACGGCCGCGCTCGTAGGTGAGGCTGATCGACGCGCCGTCGATCTTCGGTTCGACGGAATACGCGAGCTCGTCGCGGCCGAAGAGCTTCGCGAGCCGCGCGTGGAATTCCCGCAGCTCGGCTTCGTCGTAGGTGTTGTCGAGCGTCGTCATCGCCTGCCGGTGCTTGACGCGCGCGAAGCCTTCCGCGCGGTCGTCGCCGACGCGGGCCGTGGGTGAAGCGCCGGCCAGCGCCGCGGCCTCGGCCGGGAAGCGCGCCTCAAGCTCCGCCAGCTCGCGCTTGAGCAGGTCGTATTCGAAATCGCTGATCTCCGGCTTCGCCTGACGGTAATAAAGCTCGTCGTGGTGCGCGACCTGCGCACGGCGTTCGGCAATGAGTTTCCGGGCCTCGGCGGGGTTCATGCGACGCCGGGATTGGGCGGGATTCCGTCGCGGTTTTCAACCTGACACTTGCGCGCGGCCCCCAGCAGCGGGCGTTCGAGCCAGCGCCGGTAGGCGTGCCATTTCACATAGACGGTCACCGCCACAGCGGCGCCGAGCGTGTCGGCCACCCAGTCGCTGAGCGTCATGAAGCGGCCCGGCGTCAGGCTTTGGTGCAGCTCGTCGACCGCCCCGTAGAGCGACACCAGCAGCACCGCCGCCCAAGCCCGGCCGGAGGCGAAACCGGTGCGGACCACGAGGGTGGCGAGCAGGCCAAAGACGAAGAAGTGCGCGATCTTGTCCTCCCCCACGAAGCCCGCCGAAGCCACTTCGCCCTGTCCGGAAGCGTTCCAGATCACGAGGACCAACGCCATCGGCCAGAGCCAGCGGACCCGGTGATGTGTTGCCCCGTTTTCGGACGATGCCATGCGCCACACTAGCGCGGCTGGCGGGCGGCGGCTCAAGTGCAAACCGGCCGGTTTGCCCCCGTCATTGGGCGCATTTTCTGCGCGATTTTCCTCAAATAATACCGCGCCCGGATGCTTGCGGGCGCAACCAGCCGGCTCCAATCTGGCGGGCATGAATTCCCTCCTCACCGACCGCGGCCTGCTCTGGCTGGCGGCAGCCCTCTACCTTGGGGGCTTCGCGATCGGTTGCGTGCAACTGCTGCTGCGCCGCCAGAACTCCCCCGGCGGCCGCACCCTGCTCATCGGCCTGCTCGCCTTCGGCCTGTCGACCCAGACCGCCGGCCTCTACGTGCGCGGCATGGCCACCGGAGGCTGCCCCTTGGGCAACCAGTTCGAGATCGTCCAGTTCGTCGCTTGGTCGGCCATGGTGCTCTATTTCATCGTCGGGCCCGCCTTCCGCGTGAGCCTGCTCGGCCTGTTCACCTCGGGCTACGCCGCCTCGCTGGCGCTCATCTCGCTCGCCATCCCGGAGTGGGATGCGGTGCGCAACGCCCGCATCTTCCCCAACGCTTGGATCGAATTCCATGCCGCGCTCGCGGTGTTCAGCTACGGCGTGTTCGGCCTGCTGGCGCTCACGTCGGCGATGCACCTGCTGCAAAATTGGGCGCTGAAACAGAAGCGCCTCGACGGCTTGTTCTGGTTCCTGCCCTCGCTGGTGCAACTCAACCAAATCAACCAGCGCATGCTCCTCGCGGGCGTCGGTCTGCTGACCATCTCGCTCACCGTCGGTGCCGCGTGGTGGGTGCGCGATTTCAACAGCGTTTACTGGCCCAAGCTCCTCACCACGATCAGCGTCTGGCTCATCTACGGCGTGGTCCTCGTGCTGCGCTGGCGCGGGAAGCTCTTTGGTCCGCGCTTCTCCTGGGCCTGCGTGATCCTCTTCGTGCTCGCCATGATGTCGCTGGGCCCGATCAACCGCAACACGCGCGAACATCGCGTGATCCTCACCCCCGAGCAGAACTGAACGATGGACCACGCCTCCCCCGTTCTCGTCCTCCACGGTGCCAGCCACCGCACCGCGCCGCTGGCCGTGCGCGAGCGTCTCGCCATCAACGCCGACCGTGCCGCCGTCCTCGCCGAGCGCCTTCGCGCGACGCCGGGCGTGCGCGAGTTCGCGCTGCTCAACACCTGCAACCGCATCGAGCTCTACAGCGTCGCGAACGGAGCGGGTGCCGTCGACGCCGTCCGTCGCACCATCAGCGAAGTCACCGGCTGCGCCCCTGCCGAACTCGAGGGCGTCGTCGTCCAACGCGAGAACCACGACGCCATCGCGCATCTCTTCGAGGTCGCCTCCGGCCTCGACTCGCAGATCGTCGGCGAGGTCGAGATCCTCGGCCAGGTGAAGGACGCCTACGACCGCGCGCTCGACCGCAAGTGGACCGGCCCCGTCCTCAACCGCGTTTTCCAGAAGACCTTCCAGGCCGCGAAGCACATCCGCACGCACACCGCCATCGGCGCCGGCCAGATCTCCATCGCTACGGTCGCCGTTGACCTCGCGGGCAAGATCTTCGGCGAGCTCGAACCAGTTAAAATCCTCGTCGTCGGCGCCGGCGAGATCGGCCTGAAGACCGCGCAGGCCTTCCAGAGCCGCGGCGCCAAGTCCATCACCGTCGCCAACCGCACCCTGTCCAAGGCGGAGGAGATCGCCGCCAGCGCCGGCGGCTGGGCCGCCAGCATGGCCGAGTTGCCCGAGATCCTCGCGCAATCCGACATCGTCGCCAGCTCCACTTCCTCCCCTGATGCCGTCATCACGCGCGAGCTCGCCGCCCACGCCATGAAGCGCCGCGCCGGACGCCCGCTCTTCCTCATCGACCTCGCCCTGCCGCGCGACATCGAGCCGGAGTGCACGGACATCCCGAACGTCTACCTCTATAATCTCGACGACCTCGCCAAGATCGCGGAATCCAACCTCGCGCAACGCCGCGCCGAGGTCGCCAAGTGCCGCGCCATCCTCGCCGAGCGCACCGCACAACTCTGGCCCGCCGTCGCCCATTCGCTCAACTCCGCCCCACGACAGGAATAAGCCAGGCCAGCTCGGCCGCGCCACGAATCGGCGCGGACAAGCGAAGAAAGAGATGCCCGGAGCAAGGACCGGAGCAGGCGCGCAATCCCTGCGAACTCCCCGCCGATGAAACTCGGTGGCACGTCGCGGCTACGAACAACCGTCAGCGAACAAGCCACCCTTCGCTGAACTGCACCGCGCCCGGAGCCCGCTCGCTGCGCCTTACGCGTGGTTGAATCGCACGATCTGATCGCTCTCGCGGTGGTTGGTCCAGAAATCCACGCCATCGAAGGCGAGCGCACGGGCCGGAAAGCCGATGCGGGCCAACCGCTCCGTCTTGCCCGTCGCGGGATCGAGCCGCTCGAGGTGGTAGTCGTTCGACTCCTCGTTGTCAGTCGTCGCGAGATGGAACGCGCCGCGCGCGAAGCAGTGGCCGACGATTTGCGTGGGCGACTTCAGCACACGACCGGGTTGGCCCTCGTCACCGATCGAGATGAGCTTCTGCGGATACCATTGGCTGAGCACGAGCGTGTGACCGTCGTGCGAGAGGTGGGAGCCCATCCCGTCGGGACACGCGACGCGGTAGCTCGCGTCGAAGCCCCGACCCGGCACATAGCGGCGGATCGTGCGAGCATCGACGTCCGGCGCATCCTCTCCGCACACGACATAGAGCGCGTCGGCGACCTTGGTGACACCCCAGACCGTCTGACCGTCGGTGGTCTCGGTTTCCCACAGGATGCGCCGCGTCGCACGGTCCAAGGCGTAGAGTTTCTTCGTGGCACGGGAGCTGACCCACAGCGTGGTCGCATCGACAAACAGCGCCTGCGGGCGCGGGAACGGGGACGAAAAACGATCCAATTCGACGATGGCTTTCATCGGCCAAGGGTTAACCGGCCGCGCGTCCGACGGGAAGCGCCAACCGACTGTGGCGCCCGCCGGACGGCGGCATTGTGCCCGACACGCCTGGGAATCAGCGGGCCACCAACACGCTGAAGCCGCCATAGAGCATGCGCTTCGTGTCGAACGGCGCATTGTGCTCGTCACACATCGCCGCGAGACGCGGATCCTGCATGACCTTGGCGTTCACCTTGTCCCGATGCGCGCGTGAACGATAGACGATCCAGGAGAAGATCGCCGTCTCGTTCGGCTTGAGCTTCATCGCCTTGGGATAGCCTTGCCCGAACGGCACCTTCAAGTCGTCGCCGATGCATTCGAAATACTGCAAGGCACCGTATTCCATCCAGATCTTGCCGGCGGCGCGGGCCATCTTGAGGTAGGCTGCGCGGTTCTTCTTCGGCAGCGGGATCACGAATCCATCGACGTATTTGGGCATGGGAGGTCGGGGTTGAGTTGGCGCGGGCCAACCGGGCCCGCAGGGAGCGGCAGACCAGCGTGGAAGCTCGGCCCGATGCGCCGGAGCCAAACGGAAAACGGGCGCGCGCGCAAGCCCGCCGCGGCGCGGTCACGAGGTCGCGTTCACCACGCGATGCCGTAATCCTCGCCGTAATCCGAAGCGGCACCTTGGAACGCGCCGCGTGCTTGATCGATGAAGATCGCCGTCGTCGGCGCATAGACGCGCGGGAGCACTTCGACCTTGTAGCCCATCGCGGTCAGCTCGGCGCGCACCCACTCGGGCACGTCCTGTCTCACCTGCAACCGGCCCGGCTCGGAGCGGTGGTCGCCGAACGAGGATTGCATCTGGAAGCTCTGGATGTTCGCCGCCTCCGCCGCGACCTGCACGTTCATGCCGAACTCGACCACGTTGAGGAAAAACTGGAGCAGGTTCTGGTCCTGCGAATCGCCGCCCTGCACCGAGAACGCGAGGAACGGCTTGCCGTCCTTCAGCGCGAGCGACGGCGTCAGCGTCACGCGCGGACGCTTGCCGGGCTCGAGCACGTTGAACGGATTCATCGCCGGCTCGAAGACAAAGCTCTGCATGCGCTGCGAGAGCCCGATGCCAGTGCGGCCGGCGATGAACGCCGGAATCCAGCCGCCGCTCGGCGTCACCGAGACGACCCACCCGCTCGCGTCCGCCGCCTGGATCGACGTCGTGCCGGCGCGGAACGCATCATCAGGCGAGAGCGTGTTCGGCGTCGGCGCGGCTGCGACTTGGAAGCCCGCCGGGCGTTCCTTGGCGCTCGGCGGCGTGGGTGTCCAACGTTCGAGGAATTCGCCGTAGGGATTCACGCCGCCTTGGAACGGATACGGATCGCCCGGCTTCGCGCCGGCGTCGTTCTTCGTCCAGAGGATCGAGTCGTAACGCTGCTTCGCATACGCCTTCGACAACAGGCCGCGCACCGGCTCCTCCGGCGGGAAATCCGGGTCGCCGTAGTAGAAATCGCGATCGGCGAACGCGAGGTTCATCGCCTGGTAAAGCGTGTGGATGTAGCGCGCGCTGTTGTAGCCCATCGCGCGGAGGTCGGCCTGCTCGAGGATGTTCAGCGCCTGCAGCATCGCCGGGCCCTGCGTCCACGTGGTGAGCTTGTAAACGTCGACGCCGCGGTAATTCGTCGCGACCGGCTCCTCCAGCTTCACACGCCACGTGGCGAGGTCCTGCGCCGTAATCAACCCGCCCTGCTCGCGCGTGGCGCGGGCGAGCTCCTCGGCGATGTCGCCGCGATAGAAACGCTCATAAGCCGCCAGGATCGCCTCGCGGCGATTCTTCCCCGCCGCGAGCGCAGTCTGCTCGGCCTCGACGAGCCGACGTAGCGTCGCGGCCAACTCGGGCTGGCAGAAGATGTCGCCGGCCTGCGGCGCGGCACGCTTGGCCGGATTCGCCGGATCGAGGTGTGGCAGGAATACGCGCGTCGAGTCGGGCCATTTTTCGATTTCCTTCCTCTGCCGCTCCATCGCGTCGGCGGCCTGCGCCTCGATCGGGTAGCCGTCGGCCATCTCGATCGCCGGCGCCAGCACTTCGGCAAGGGACAGCGTGCCGAACTCCGCGAGCATGACCATCAACCCGCCGGGCGTGCCGGGCGTCACAGCCGAGAGCAGCCCGTATTCCGGAGGAAAGCTCAAACCGCGCTCGCGAAAGAACGCCACGGTGGCGCCGGAGGGCGCGACGCCGAGGGCGTTCAGGCCGATGACTTGCCGCGTGTGCGGATTGTAGATCAGGGCCTGCGTCTCGCCGCCCCAGCCGAGCGTGTCCCACATCGTGCAGGTCGCAGCGAGCATGGCGCAAGCCGCGTCGATGGCGTTGCCTCCGCGATGAAACATCCGCGCGCCCGCGGTGGCGGCGAGCGGCTTGCCCGTGACGGCGACCCAATGCTTTCCGTGCAGGAGTGGCTTGTTGGTGCGTTGTGCGGAGAGCGGCAGCGTCAAGCCGGCCAAGGCCAGCGTGCAAACGAGAACGGACAGGCGGCGGTGCGAGCGCATGGGAGACGGGAGGGTAAGGCGATGCGGCGGGGCTTCGCGAAACTGCGCGAGGCCTCCGCCGGCGTCAAATCCCCTGACGGCACGGCGCCGGCGCGAGGCCGATTACAGCACCTTGACCGCAGCGATCACCAACCGCTCGAACGCGGCGGCGCCGCGCGCGGCATTCTCGAGCGTGTGAGCGTGGGAAAGTTTTTCGTCCGACAGGCCCGCGCCCATATTAGTGATGCACGAGACGCCCACGACTTTGAGGCCGCAATGCCGCGCAATGAGGCAGTCCGGCACGCTGGACATGCCGACCGCATCCGCGCCCCACCCTTGCGCCATGCGGATCTCCGCCGGCGTCTCGAACGACGGCCCGCGGAACGCCACATAGACGCCCTCGTGCAGCGTGATGCCCTCGCGTTGCGCAACGGCCTTCACCTTCGCCCGCAGGCCCGCGTCCCACGCGTCGCTCACCGGCACGAAGCGCGGCCCGAAGGCGTCGTCGTTGGGACCAGTCAGCGGGTTGAGTCCGAGGAAATTGATGTGATCTGTGATGAGCATGAGTTCGCTCACCCCGATGGCCGCGCGCAGGCTGCCCGCGGCGTTGGACAGGAACAAGGTCTCCACGCCCGCCGCGTGCACGGCGCGGATCATCGTCTTCAGCGGATAGGCGTCGGTCGTTTCGTAGAAATGCTTGCGGCCGTTCAGCACGATCACCGGCACGCCGTCGAGCCGGCCTACGATCAGCTGTCCCGCATGCCCGGCGACGGTGAGGATCGGAAATCCGGGCAGGTCGCGATAAGCCAGCACGACGGGCGCCTCGATGCGGGCGGCGAGACCGCCGAGCCCGGAGCCGAGGATGATCGCGATCTTGGGCGTCAACGCGCCGCAGGCGGTGCGGATCTTCGCGGCGGAGAGACGGACGTTTTCAAAGTGTTGTTGCGGGTCGAGCATGCGGCGCAGCTTGGCGCAGCGCGCGCGCCGGCGGAAGCACGCATTTGCGCGCCGCGAACGGCACGGCGCGAGACGCCGCTCAGCTCTCGCGTCCGCCCACGGCCTTGATGTCGCGCCGGTATTCGATCGCGGCGGCGATCGCTAGGCGCACGGCCTCGGTCATCGTCTCGAAGCGCAACGACGGCTGATCGCCCGTCTGCTCGGGCAGGAAGGGCACGTGAATGAAGCCGCCGCGCACCTGCGGGCGGTGCGATGCCAGCTCGTGCATCAGTCCGTAGAAAACGTGATTGCAGACGAATGTGCCGGCGGTCTGCGAGAGTTCGGCGGGAATGTCGTGCTTGCGCAACGACTGCACGATAGCCTTCACCGGCAGAGTGCTGAAGTAGGCCGCGGGCCCGTCCTTGACGATCGGCTTGTCGATCGGCTGCTGGCCGGCGTTGTCGGGGATGCGCGCGTCGTCGAGGTTGATTGCGACCCGCTCGGGCGTGATGGCGGGACGGCCGCCGGCCTGACCGAGACAGATGACAACCACAGGATCGTGCAGCTTGATCTGGTGCTTCAGCTCCTTGATCGCGGCGCCGAAGACGCAGGGCAGGAGCGCCCCGACGACCTTGTGGCGCGCGATCGTGGCTTCGTTGATCTCGCGCGCGATTTCCTCGGAAGGATTGAGGGCTTGGCCGTCGAAGGGTTCGAATCCCGTCAGCAGGACGTTCTTCATGGGACGTTTGCCGGAAAGCGATACACCGCGAGGCACATCGCGACGACATTAAAAATCCAGATCGCGAGCGCGAAGGGCACCTGCGCGCGGATGACCGCCGTGTCGCGGCGCAACTCCAGCAGGCGCACGGGCACGAGGTTGAAATTCGCGGCCATCGGCGTGAGCAGCGTGCCGCAGTAACCGCAGAGCATGCCGATCGCGCCCATCAGCGCCGGGTTGCCACCGTGCGCCTGCACGATGAAAGGCAGCCCGATGCCCAGCGTCATCACCGGGAAGGCCGCGAAGGCATTGCCCATCATGACCGTGAACAGCGTCATGCCCGCGCAATACGCCACCACCGCGACCACCGGATGTTGCACCGGCAGCAGCGCGGCGACGATGCGCGCGATCTCGTCGCCGACACCCGCCTGGGCGAAGATGCCGCCGAGCGCCGCCAGCATCTGCGGCAGGATCAGCGTCCAGCTGATGAGCTGCAGCAGACGCCCGCCTTCCTCCGCCGCCACGACCGGCCGCGCCCGCGTCAGCGCAAAGGCGAGCGCGAGCGCCAGCAGGCCGCCGAGCGCCAGCGAGATTTGCGAAGCCTGCCCCGGCGCGGCGACGGGCACGCCGGCGAATTCGATCCGGCCCAGCATGAAGCCGCCCGCGATCGCCACCACGGGCACAAGCAGGACCGGCGCGAGCAACCGCTGCCCGAGTCGCTCCGCGCGCGCGTTCAGTTGCTCTTCGTCCCCGGTCGAAAAATCCGGCGGCGCAACCTGCCGCGTGGCCGCGAGCAGGGTCATCACAAGCACCGCGTAGCCGATGATCTCCGCCGGCACCTGCCGGCCGGCCATGATGCTGACGCCGAGCAACAGCCAGAACAGCGCGGAGCCCCACCGTCGCGGATGCGTCGGATTGGCCACGATGCGCGCGCCCACGACGACCAGATACGCGCCGGCGAGCACGAGAAATCCTTCCAAGGTGAGCCACGTCGTCATCGCGGGCCTCCCTCTTCCTCGGACTCATCACGCGCGGGCGGCTGCGACGGGCGGCGCAACCGGGCATCCAACACGCGGTAGCGCCACCACCCGACCGCGAGCACCCACGCCGCCGTCGGCGCGCTCCAGAGTTTCAAATCCTCCAACGACACCGGCACGCCGGCCGAATCGAACACGCCCTTGATCAACAACAGCGCACCGACCGCCACGAAGATGTCGTCCGAGAAGAAATTGCCGACGTTCTCCGACGCCGCCGCGTGCGCGCGGATCCGCTGGCTCGCCGCGCCGTCCAACAGGCCCTGCGTCTTTGCCGCGCTCTCCGCCATCGGCACCACCAGCGGACGCACCATCGAGGCGTGGTTGCCGATGCTCATGCCCAGCGTGCTCGTGAGCCCGCGGATGAACTGATAAAGCCACAGCACGCGCCCGGCCGTCGCCGCCTTCGCGCGCCGCATCAGCGCCGCCACATGCTGCTGCAAGCCGTGGCGCTCGAGCAACCCCACCACCGGCACGAGCACGATCACAGGCAGCACGAGCGCGCGGTTGTCCACGAATAGCCGGCCCGACATCTCCATGATCTCGCGCCAGGAAAAGCCCGCCAGCAGACCCGTGGCGATGCCCGCCAGCACGACGACAAGCAGCGCGTTCCAACGCAGCGCGAATCCCACCGCGATGAGCACGATGCCGAGCAACTTGATCATCGCGCCCCTCTCCCGCGAGCGCCGCCGCGCATCGCCTTGGTCCGGATCGACCCTGTGCAGCGGGTCGCGTTCATACGTCCGCAAAACACCGCAGCGCGACGCCCGCCTGCTCGAATTCCCGACGAATGCGCCGGGCAAACTCGACCGCCTGCGCCCCGTCGCCGTGCAGGCATAGCGTGTCGGCGCGCACCACCACCTCCCGCCCATCGACCGCGCGCACGCGACCCTCGACGACCATCCGGCGCGCCTGCGCCGCCGCCACGGCGTCGTCCGCGATGAGGGCGTGCGGCTGGGTGCGCGGCGTGAGCGAGCCATCGGCCTGATACGTGCGATCGGCAAAAACCTCGTGTGCCACGCGCAGCCCGCACGCCTCGGCCACCTGCGCGCCCACGCTGCCGGCGAGCGCGAACAGCGCCAGCTCCTGACCGCAGGCGAGCACCGCCTCAGCCACCGCGCGCGCCACCACCGCATCTCGCGCCGCCAGATTGTAGAGCGCGCCGTGCGGCTTCACATGCCCCACCCGCCCGCCGCAGCGAGCGGTGATTTCCTGCAACGCGCGCGTCTGCGCCTCCACCAGCTCGCGCACCGCCGCGGGTTCGACCGTGAGCTCGCGGCGACCGAAATGCGCGCGATCCGCGAAACCCGGATGCGCCCCGATGGCCACGCCGTGGCACAGGGCCAGCCGGACCGTCTCGCGCATCGTCTCCGCATCGCCCGCGTGCGCGCCGCAGGCGATGTTGGCCGACGTGATCAGCGGCATCAGCGCGGCGTCCTGCCCGGCGCCTTCGCCCAGATCGCAATTCAAGTCGACGCGCGGCATGCGGACATCAACCGCCCAACCGGGCCAGCCCGAGGTGCGCCCGCCGCAGGTTCCGCTCCCGCGCCAAGGTGAGCGCATGCGCCGTTTCCACGCTCACCCACTCGAATTGCACGGTGGCGCCCGGCGCGAGTTGCGCGAGGCGGCCGAAATCGACCGTGGCGACGCACGCGATGCGCGGGTAACCACCGACGGTTTGCCGGCTCGCGAGCAACACGATGGGTTGTCCGCCCGCCGGGATTTGCACCGCGCCCTCGGGCACGGCCTCGGAAATCATCTCGCGCTTGTCGCTGCGGGCCAGCGTCGGTCCTTCGAGTCGGGCGCCCATGCGGTCCGCATCCTTCGACACGCGCCAGCCGGTGGCGGCGAACAACTCCTGTGCCTCGCCGGTGAACCAGTCCCACTCCGGGCCGCGCACCGCGCGCACCTTGCCGGGCGACGGCGCAGGCACGAATGTATCCGGCCGCAACGACCACGGCGACACGCGCGCGGGGGCCTGCATCCGGGCGACGGCCCAAGCCGAGGCGGTGCCCAGCGGAATCTGATCGCCTGCCTGCAGGCGGCGACCGTGGAATCCGCCGATGCCCGCACGCCGGTAAGTGCTGCGGCTGCCGAGAGCCAGTGGCACCTCGATGCCGCCGGCGACCGCCAGCCAACCGCGCAGGCCGGCGCGCACGGGACCGAACCAGAGCGTCTCACCCGCGCGGACCCGCACGGCCTTGTCGCGCGGCAACGGCTCGCCGCCCACGCGCGCATCGAAATCGCCGCCGCACCACGCCACGAGCGTGTCGTGCGCGAAAACGAGTTCGGGCCCGAGCTGCGCGAATTCGAGGACGGCGGCGCCTTCGTCGTTGCCGACGATCGTGTTGGCCACGCGCGCCGCGAAACGATCCGCGGCCCCGCCGCAGACGACGCCGTGCCGCTGCCAGCCGGGGCGACCGAGATCCATGACGGAGGTGAGAAGACCGGGTTTGACGATGGTGATCATGCGCCGGCCTCCAGTTGGCGGAATTGCTCCGCGGTGATCGGCCGGAATTTCACCCGGTCGCCCGCCTGCAGCAGCGTCGGTGGCGTGTTCTCCGGTCGGAAGAGCCGCAGCGGCGTGCGGCCGAGGAGGTTCCATCCGCCGGGCGTGGCAAGCGGGTAGATTCCCGTTTGCTCGCCCGCGATGCCGACCGTGCCGGCCGCGACTTGCATGCGCGGCCGGATGATGCGCGGCGTCGCCAATTCCTTCGGCAACCCGAGCAGATAGGGAAAGCCCGGGGCGAAGCCGATGAGAGCGACCAGATACTCGGGCTTGGCGTGGCGGCGCACGACCTCCTCGACGCTCAATTTGGCGACCCCGGCGATGCGCCCGAGATCGGGTCCGAATTCGCCGCCGTAGCAAACAGGAATCTCGACCACGCGCGCGCCGCGCACGCTGGATTTGCCGGCCTTCTTGAGCCGTTGCGCCAGCTGCCCTGTGAGCCAAACGACCGCGTCGTCTGCCGGTGCCCCGGCCGCAATAAGCGCGGGCAAATCATAGTAAACCGTCAGCGTGGTGTAGGCCGGGACCACTTCGACGACGCCGGGCAACGGAGCCGAGGTGAGCGCCTCGTCGGCCGCACGCACGCGACCGAGCGTGCGCTCGTCGATCGTGTCCCCCAATTCGATTCGCAGGGCGGAATCGCCCAACGGCATGATTCGCATGCACGTAGCGGTAGTCCCCGCTGGACATTTCGCAGCAACAATCGGGCGCGTGTGCATTTTTTGCCAAAAGGTGGGCCGGCTCTGCGCGCGCGGCCGGTTCATGTTGCCCTTTGGGAGAGATGAGATTCAAAAAGCGCGCATGTCCCTCCGTTTATCCACGCAAACGCTGGTCGCATCCGCCCTCCTCTTCCTTGCCGCTGGGTGCAAAGATCGCGACGTCGTCGTCTATCGCACGGCCAAGGAAGGCCCCGCGCCCTCCGCCACGGCCACGGCGCAAAAGATGCCGCCGCCCTCCACCGACAAGCTGCCCGACGGTCATCCGCCGATCGATGGCTCCGCCGCCCCCGTGGCGACCGCCCCGAACGGCTCGGCCATGGGCGCCCTCCCGGGCAGCGCGGTCGCGCAGGGCAACGCCCTGAAGTGGACCGCCCCCGCCCATTGGCAGGCGAAAGCCGCCGGCTCCGTTCGCAAAGGCAGCTACGCCATCCCGGGCGAAAACGGCGCCGCCGGCGACCTGAGCATCACGGCCTTCCCCGGCGACACCGGCGGCCTCCACGCCAACATCAACCGCTGGCGCGGCCAGGTCGGCCTCGCTCCGGCCAGCAACGCCGAGATCGACCAGTCCGTGGAGCATCTCGATGTAAACGGCCTGCACGTCGAGCTCGTCGAGATGGTCGGCCCGAGCGGCATCCGCCTCCTCGGCGCGATCGTGCCGCACCAGCAGGAGACTTGGTTCTTCAAGCTCACCGGACCGGACGCGCTCATCGCCGGTGAAAAGGCGGCGTTCCGCGCCTTTGTCCAGACGGTGCAGGTCCGCTGAAACCGGGCCTTCCCGCCCGCCCCTTCTCCCCCACCCCTTCGTCCATGAATCCCACGCTTCGCTCCTTCCGCGATTTCTTCGTCTCGCTGCAGCTCACGGTGGTGCTGTTGATCCTGTCGCTCGTGCTGGTGTTCGTCGCCACGCTCGACCAGGTGAACCTCGGCATCTGGGCCGTGCAGGAGAAATATTTCCGCAGCTTCGCCGTGCTCTGGCAGGTGCCAGGCTCGAACGTCGCGCTCCCGGTCTTCCCCGGCGGCTACTTCATCGGCGGCCTGCTGCTGATCAACCTGATCGCGGCGCACATCTACCGCTTCAAGTTCACCTGGAAGAAATCCGGCATCCAGCTCGCGCACGCGGGCATCATCATCCTGCTGCTCGGTGAGCTCTTCACCGGGCTCTGGCAGCAGGAGAGCTTCATGCGCATGGATGAGCGCGAGACGAAGCAATACTCGGAGAGCTTCCAAGACAACGAGCTGGTGTTCATCGACCACAGCAACCCCGACTACAACGAGGTCGTCTCGCTGCCCGAGGCGCTCGTCGCCGACCAGAAGTCGATCCAGCACCCGCGCCTGCCTTTCCAGGTCAACGTCCGCGCCTACTTCCCCAACTCGAACCTCCAGATGCGCAACCAGGCGCCCGCCATGGGCGGCGCGCAGGCCACCGCCGGCATCGGCGCCCAGATCGCCCTCCTGCCGCTCCCGATGACCTACAAGCAAAACGAGCGCAACATCCCCGGCGCGCTCGTCGAGATCGTCACCCCCGAGGGCAACCTCGGCGTCTGGCTCGCTTCGCAGATGCTCACCGCCCCGCAGACCTTCACCGCCGGCGGCAGGACTTGGGAAATCGCGTTCCGCCAGAAGCGCTACTACAAGCCCTTCACCCTCACGCTCCTGAAGTTCAGCCACGACAAGTATCCCGGCACCGAGATCCCGAAGAACTTCTCCAGCCGCGTCCGCCTGCGCAGTGATGACGGCAACGAGGATCGCGAAGTCCTCATCTTCATGAACAACCCGCTGCGCCACGGCGGCTACACCTTCTATCAGGCGGGCTTCGACAACAACGACACCACCACGATCCTCCAGGTCGTGCGCAACCCCAGCTGGCTCCTGCCCTACATCTCCTGCGTCATGATGTTCGCCGGCCTCACGATCCAGTTCGGCATCTCCTTCGCCGGTTTCATCCGGAAGCGCAGCGCGCAACAAGCCGCAGCCGCCACCCAATCCTGAGCGCCCGATCCCCACGCCCATGAAAAAATTCCTCCCGCTCATCGTCCTCGCCCTCGGCGCGATCTACCTCGCCTCCACGCTGCGCGAGCCGCGCCTCAAGACGGAGTTCAACCTGAACGACTTCGGCCGCGTGCCCGTGCTCGTCAACGGCCGTATCAAGCCGCTCGACACCGTCGCCCGCACCTCGATCCTCGCCCTCCGCGGCAACCAGACGATCAAGACCCCCGCCGGCACCTACATCACGCCCATCGAGTGGCTCGGCGACGTGCTCTTCAACCCCGCCAAGGCCGACACCTACAAGGTGTTCCTGATCGAGAACCACGAGGTGCTCGACCTCCTCAAGCTCACCACCGAGCAAGGCGACGGCGGCAAGCGCTTCTCCTACGAGCAGCTCCGCCCGCAGCTGCCCGAGCTCGATCGCCAGGCCCGCCTCGTCGAAAACGTCGAGCACCAGCTCCGCACGCCCTTCCAGAAACAGGTCAGCACCGTGCGCGAACGCGTGATCCAGTATCTGATGCTCAAGACGAGCGCGCAGATGCCCGACGCCCCCAACTTCCTCGCCGAACTCATGCAGTTCGAAAAGGCCCTCCCCGCCGGCGCCGCCGCCATCCGCGCCAAGGGCAAGGGCGAGGAACACAGCGCCGAAGCCGCCCTCGCCATGCGCGAGATGGGCGACCGCTTCGCCTACATGGAACAGTTCGGCAACCTCCGCACCGTGCCGCCCGAGCCCGGCGACAACGACCCGACCCACTGGCGCACCACCGGCGGCGCGCTCATGGAGAGCTTCGCCACCGAACGCGTGAACCCCACCGCCATGGCCTACGCCGCGCTCGGTTACGCGTGGCGCCAGGGCGATGCCAAGCAGTTCAACCAGATCACGGAGCTCTTCCACGACCAACTCGAGAAGCGCTACCCCGAGGCCATGCGCAAGAGCGACGTCGAGTCGCGCTTCAACTCCGCCGCCCCGTTCTACAGCAGCATGAACCTCTACGTCCTCGCCTTCCTGCTCGGCGTGTTCTCCTGGCTCAAGTGGCCGGACATCCTGCAGAAGAGCGCGTTCTGGCTACTGGCCCTCGCCTTCGTCGCCACCACCGTCGGCATCGCCACACGCATGTGGCTCGAGGCCCGCCCGCCCGTGACGAACCTCTATTCGTCCGCCCTCGGCGTCGGCTGGGGCGCGGTGTTCCTCTGCCTCTTCCTCGAGCGTTTCTACAAGAACGCCATCGGCGCCGTCACCGGCGGCATCATCGGCTTCGCCACGCTCGTCATCGCCCACCACCTCTCGATCGGCGGCGACACCATGGAGATGATGCGCGCCGTGCTCGACTCGAACTTCTGGTTGGCGACACACGTCGTCGTCATCACCATCGGCTACTCGGCGATGTTCCTCGCGGGTTTCCTCGCTCTCGTCCACATCGGCCGCGGCGTGCTGACCAAGTCGCTCGATCAAGGCACGGCCGACGCGCTCTACCGCATGGTTTACGGCATCATCTGCTTCGCCACGCTGTTCAGCCTCACCGGCACCGTGCTCGGCGGCATCTGGGCCGACCAATCCTGGGGCCGCTTCTGGGGCTGGGACCCGAAGGAGAACGGCGCGCTGATGATCGTGCTTTGGTGCGGCGTCATGCTCCACGCCCGTTGGGGCGGCATGGTGAAGCAACGCGGCTTCATGAGCATGGCCGTCTTCGGCAACATCGTCACTGCCTGGAGCTGGTTCGGCACGAACATGCTCGGCGTCGGCCTCCACAGCTACGGCTTCATGGACGCCGCCTTCTACGCCTTGGTCGGCTTCGTCGCCACCCAGCTCGTTTTCATGGGCCTCGCCTGCATCCCGCTCGAAAAATGGCGCAGCTTCCGCGACGTGAAGCTCACGAACTGAGCCCCATCCCTTGCTGCCAGCCGCAAGGCTGGTATTAGTTAAAACCCCAATAAGAGGCCCGCGGGCATGTCCTGCGGGCCTCATCGTTTGCGGGTGACGAGCTCCGCATATTCCGCCCACGCGACCGTCACGACACGAGCGGGCAAAAATAATTTCCGCCGCCTGCCAGCTTTCTTCTGCTTGGACACAAGGGATTTGTCCGCGCGTGCGCGCCATTATGACAATTCGGTCCGAAAAAAAGTCTGGTCTCGCCCCACTCGTTCCGCCTTACATGGCCCCGCATCAGGAAAGGATCGACAGAGCAATCTGAAGATTCTGCCAACCGGGTCTAGGAGTGATCACGGTGGTTTCGAGTGACGCAAGTCACCCGGATGTGCGAGTCGCAAGGCTCGAACAAAAAACTCCTCCGACAAGCGAAAAGCCGCCTGATGCCCTCAGGCGGCTTTCGTTTTTTGGAAAAACCCTGATGCGCGAACGATTAACCCAACCTGCTAACCGCTCACGCATCATGTCCAACGTCATCAGCCTCCCCGCCCTCCGCCTCAACCCGGAGAATCCCAACCACCACTTGTGGAACAACAACGGCACGTGGTTCCTCCACTACACCGTGTATCCCACGCCGTTCACCAAGGAGCGCATCCGCCGCTCCCTCGGCACCAAGGACGTCAACGTCGCCCGTCAGCGGCGTGACTCGTTCTTCCAGCATTTGCTCGGCCAGAGCGCCCAGACCCCGGCCCGACAGACCGCCGTTGCTTAGTCTACCCCACCCCAGCGCGCTGCATACCCCGACAGACAACAAACCCGCGCTCCACGGCGCGGGTTTTGTTTTGGACGGGATTCCGGTGGCGGGCGCGAGGCCCGACACCGTCCCGGAGTGACGCCAGCCCGCCCGGGCCTCAGGGGATGCGCAGGCGCTGGCCGACACGCAACGAGTTGGCCCCTTCGAGCACATCCCGGTTGGCGTTAAAGATGTCCTGCCAGCGGTTCGCCGTGCCGTAGTAGCGCAGGCTGAGCCGCGAGAGCGAGTCGCCGTCGCTCACGACGTGGTAGCGGGCCTCGGCCGCCGGACGGGCTGCGGCTTCGACCGCTGGCGAGGTCGTCCCTTGGGTCGCGCCAGCCGCAATGCCGGCCGCGGGCGTGCCCAACCGGGCTGCTGCTGCGATCTGGTCGAGCGTGCCTTGCGCCTGCGTGAGCCGCGCCGCCAAAGCGGCGTTCTCCTGCCGCAACTGCGTGACGATCGCCTGGCGATCGCGTTCCAGCACCCGGTTCGCGCTGGTGAGCGAGTCGTTGCTGGCCTGCAAGCGCTCCAATTCCCGGCGCAACTGGGCCAGCTGAGCGCCGGCGCCTTCGCTCGCCTGTGCCGCCGTCCGCTCGGTTTCGAGCCGGCGCGCCTCGGCCGCCTGCTGAGCTGCCGCGAGACGCGTCACCTCATCCTTGAGCTGTGCGAGCTCCGTGCGCGCATCGTCGCGCTCGCGCGTGAGGCGGTCGCGTTCCTGCGCGAGGCCGGAAGCGCCCGTGGATTGCTCCGCCAGATCACGCTCCGCATCGGCGAGCCGGATGCGCAGCGCGGCCAACTCGTCCTGCGCCTGGCGGGCTGCGCCCTGCTGCGTGGCGGCGAGTTGGGCCGTCTCGGTCTGCTGCCGGCGCAGCTGCTCGATCTGCTGGTGCGCCGCGGCCAGCTGGCCGTCGAGCGCCTGGACGCGCTCGCCCAGCGTGCGATTCTCCTGCGCGACACGGTCGCTCGCCGCCGTGCTGGCGCGCTCCGCCGCCGCGAGACGCGTGCTGAGAGTAGCGATCTGAGTGCGCAGTTCCTCGCCCTCGCGTTCGAGTTTCTCGTTCTCCTGCGTCAGCTCGGCCACGGCGCTGGTGTGCGAGCCCTCGGCCTTCTCCGCTTCCGTCAGCTGGCCGCGCAAGGCCTCGCGCTCGGCGGCGAAACGTTCGTTCTCCGCCACGAGGGTCTCGTTCTGTCGGCGCAGCTCGTTGCCTGCCGCCGTCAGATCGCGCACGCGCGCCTGCAATTGATCGAACTCCGTGCGGTTCGGACGGTCGTCGACCTCGCGGGCCGACAACAGCGCCCGGTTGGCATCGCCGAGCGCCTTGCTGGTCTCGCGCGCCTTTTGCAGCTGCTCCGCCAGCGTGCTGATCTCGCGCGCGGCGGCGATGCGGTCGTCCTGCAACGAAGCCTCCAGCTGGTTGACGCGATCCTGCAGCGTGCGGATCTCCATCTGGAAGGCGTCGGGCCGGGCCGCGCTCACCGCCTGCGCCTGCGCCGCCAGCGCCGCCTCGGCGGTCTTCTTGGCGTTGGCAAAATCCTGTTCGAGCTGCTCGTTGGCGTGGGTGAGCTCCGCGACTTGGGCGCGAAGTTTCTCCGCGGCATCGGTCGCGCCGGCCAGCTCGGCACGCAAACGCGCGAGCGCCTGCTCATCCTCGGGCGGACGGGTGCGGACCGTGACGGTGCGCGCTTCCTCGACTTCGCGCTCAAGCGCAGCGATCCGTGTCTGAGCGGCAACAAGCTGGGACTGCAAGGCCTGCGCTTCGTTCAGCGCGGTCGTCTTGGCTGCGAGCGCCTGCGTCGCGTCGGCAAGTTGGCGCTCCAACTCGGAGACGCGCCCCAGTTGCTCGTTGGCGGCGACGGCTTGGACGCGCAGACGCTCAATTTCGCGGCGCGCAGTTTCATCGGACGCGCGCAAGGTGGAGGCCTGTTGCTCGGCCGCGGTGAGCCGTTGTTGCAGAGTGCCCAGTGCCTGCTTCGCCTCGACGGCTTCCGCAGCCACGGTTTGCAACCGTGCGTTCTCGGTCGTGAGTTCGGCTACGCGGGCCGCGGCGCGTTGTCCGCCGGCCTGCTCGTCGCGCAACCCGGCCAGCTGGCGCTGGAGTTCGTTGGCATCGGCACGGAGGCCGGCGATGGTGCGCTCGTGATTTTCCTTGGCCTCGAGGGCGGCGACGAGCTCGCGCTCGAGCTTCTCGATGCGGGCGACGTCGCGAGTGTTGCTCCCCGCCCGAGTCCGCAAGGTGGCGAGTTCTCGCTGGGCTGCGTCCGCGGCCTCGCGTTGGGTGGCCGCAGCCTGCTCGGCGGCGGTCAGGCGTTGCTGCAATGCGGTGACTTCCTGACGGGCGGAGGCGGCGGCCTCGATGGCCTGCTGCTCCAGCGCGGCGAGACGCGCGCGGGCGTCGGCGAGGGCGCGCGGATCGGGTGCGGAGGCCTTGAGCCGGTCGTTCTCGGCGGAAAGTTCCTGCAGGCGGGCAGTGAGTGCAGGCACCTGCCCCGCTTCGCGGCGCCAAGCGGCGCCTTGCTCCTGCAACGTGGCGAGTTGCTGCTCCAGCGCGGTCTTCGCCGCGGTGAGCTGTGTGAGCGCAGCCTCGCGTTCGGTGGCGGCGCGGTTCGCCTCGGCCAGCTGCTGTTCCACTTGCTGGAGACGCTCGGTTTGCGGCGCGGCTGAGGTCATCTGCCGGCGCAGTTCCTCCACCTCGCGACGGGCGGTGTCCGCGGCGGCGCGCAACGTGGAGGCTTCCCGTTCGGTGCCAGTCAACCGCGTCTGCAAGGCCGCGAGACTGACCTGTGCTTCCGTCAGCTCCGTCGTCGCGCGCTGCAACAACCGGCGATCCTCTTCCCCGCTGGCGACGGCGGCAACCGCGGCCGCACGAGCCGTTTCGGTCGCCGTGAGTTTCTCCTGCAAGGTCGTGAGCGCGCCTTCGCGCAGACCGAGCGTGGTGCGCAGCTCCGCGAGTTGCTGCCGCAGGGCGTCGACCTCGGAGCCACCGCTGCGGGCTGAGTCGCGCACTTGGGCGAGTTCGGCTTCGAGAGCAGTGGCGCGCTTGCGCTCGGTCTCGAGCGAGGCGCGGACGGATTGGAATTCGCGGCGCAGTTCCAGTGCCTGGTCGCGGATGCTCGTGCGGTCGGCCTCGGCGGCGGCCAACTGGATCTGCAGGTCCTCAGCCTGGCGGCGGGCGGCGATCAAGGGCGCGTCGTTGCGCTCGGCGGCGGCGGCGAGCTTGGCATTCTGCGCCTCCAACTGCTTCACCTGCTCCTGCAACTGAGCCAGCGCCTGCTGACCGGCGCTGCCGGCCGCGGCCTGCGAGCGGGCTTCGGCGAGCGCGCGTTCGAGTTCGGTCACGCGGTTGGCATCGCTCGAGGCGGAAGCACGCAGGGCGTCGAGCTCCTCCTGCAATTTGGCCATCTGGCGGCGGCTCTCGGTGGCGGCTTGCTGGGCGTCGGCCAGCTGCGCGCGCGCACCTTCAAGGTCGGCGGGATTCACGCCGCCGGCGCGGAGGCGTTTCAATTCGGATTCGAGGCGGTCGTTGAGCGCCCGCAGGGTGCTGGCTTCGCCGGCCGCCCGGCGCAGGCGGGCGACATCATCCTGCAACTGACGGATGTCGACCGAGGCGGTCGAGGGCTCGCGGACGTTGCCGGCCTCGCGTTGGAGGCGGGCGATGGTGGCGCTGCCTTGCTCGATCTGCTCGCGGGCGGTGGCCAGCTCGGCCTGCAACTTGGCCACTTCAGCGGGAGCGGCCGACGGGGCTTGGCGCGCCGCTTCGAGCTCGCCCTGCAGGCGGGTCACGGTGGCGGTGCTTTGCGCGAGCTGCTGCCGCAGGGTCGCAAGCTCTGCCTGCTGACGCTCCGCCTCGCCGGCCGACGCCGTGGCGCCGGCGGCACGCTCGGCGATCGCTTTCTCCAAGGTGTCGATCCGGCGCTGGAGTTCGGTCCGCTCCGTCTGCCAGCGGGTGCGCTCGGTCACGAGTTCCTGATTCAACGCCGTCAGGCGGGCGTTGGCTGCGGTGGCGCGGTCGAGATCGGCCCGCACATTGTCGGACACGGGCGCCGGCACCGCAGCAACGGGAGCAGCGGCAGCACCGGAGATCGGGGCGGGCTTCGCCGCGACGACACTCGTTCCGGAGGCAACGGCGACGCCGCGCGCGCGCAGGGCATCGCGCAAGCGAGCCAGGTGACGGTCGGCCTCCGTGCGCTCCGCCGGGGTCAAGACGCCGGCGAGGTGATCGCGGCCCAAGGGAGAGACGCCGCTCTCCGCCGCCAGCGTGAGCCAGGCGAAGGCGAGGCTGGCATCCTTGGGCAAACCGCCGCGGCCTTCGCCATACATCAGACCAAGATTGTTCTGGGCGGCGGCAAAGCCCTGTTCGGCCGCCGCGCGATAAAGGACAGCCGCGGTGCGCTCGTCCTGTGCCGGGCCACGCCCGTCCTCGAGCAGGAGGCCGAGGTTGTATTGCGCGGGCGCGTAGCCCTGCTCGGCCGCGAGCTTATACCAGCGGGCGGCCTGCATGAGATCGGCGCGAACGCCGCGCCCGGTCTCGTAGAGGATGCCGAGGTTGTGCTGAGCCTCGACGATGCCCTTCTCGCCGGCCTGCTTGAACCAGACCTGCGCCTCGAAATCGTCCTTCGCCACGCCCTTGCCGCTGGCATACATGTTGCCGACGTTGAACTGCGCCGGTCCGTGCCCCTGCTCGGCGGCGGCGAGGTAGAGACGGAAGGCCTGCCCGATGTCGGCCGGCACACCGCGTCCGAGTTCGTAGGCGAGAGCGAGATTGAACTGGGCGGGGGCAAAGCGCTTCTCGGCCGCACGCCGATACCACTCCGCGGCCTCTTCGAACTGCCCGGCAGCGGTCAGCGAGGTGCCGAGGGAATTCTGCGCCTCGGCGGCGCCGGCCTGCGCGCGCTCGCGCAACTCCGTCAAGTTAGCCGCCGCAGGCTGCGCCGGAGCGGCGGGCGCCACGAGCAAGGCGCACAAGAACACCACGATGCGCCAGTGACGCGACGAAAAGGGTCTGACTGTTTTCCAGAGGGGGCCGACGGATGATCGCACGGCTCAAGCTAAGGTGAAAACCTTAGACGGGAGCAAGGCCGCATCCTGCATACCGTGGATGATCTTCTTATCTGCCGGACAAAAAGTCGCCAACGCGCCAGACAAGCGGACCTCCCCTTCGACCAAAAAGTAATAGGGACACAGGCGCAGGCGCCCGGGCTGGGCAGCCGCGACCGGAGGGCTGCCGGGAGTCGGCGACGCGTAAACGGGATGCTCCAAGCGACGGGGCTTCCGGTATTCCTGCAGCACGTGCAGGTTGGTCGGCGCGAGCCGGAGCGCCTGCTCCACGCCCGCCTGCCACTCCTCGCGGGAGCAATCGGAGCCGAGCACCACGCTGCGCGCCCCCCAAGCGGTTTCGTGGTAGCCGGAAATCTTGATGATGAGGTCGCGCTCCTTCTGCGAGGCGGAGGTCAGGTCGCGCCAGTCGTTCAACATGCGGCCGGCAACGCGAGGACCGTCGAGCACCGCGCCGGGCGGCAACGGCGTGGGGTCCATGATCCAGGACTGCGGAATCAGTTTGCGCAGCAACTCGAGGCTGCGGCGCCCGAGGTTTTCCTGCCAGAAGTCAGCGAGCAGGTGGTGGTGGAAGAGCGCGAGCGCGAGCTTCTCCTCCTGGAAATGGCGCATCGGCGGAGCGATGGCGACATGGCCAGCCGACCAAACCTCGAGGATGTGCGGCGCCACGCGGACGTTGGCCCAGTCGAACAGCTCGAAGAAACGATAGATGATGTCGACCTTCTCGGGCGTGCCGTCGATGTCGAAGAACAGCTCCCCACCCAGCGGGAAAACCTCGTCGGGATGCAGGCAGAACACGCGGCGGCCCTGGCGTTGCAGCTGCGCGGCGAGCCAGTGCATCTCGGGGCGGTAAGTCGCGGCCTCGTCGCTGACGAGGAGCACGATGAGAGGATTGCGGGTCTTCGGCGCGAGCGCGGCGAGCGAAGCGTAGAAGTTCTCGATCATCGCATCGCGATGCCCGATGAGCGCGGCATCGTCGTCGCTGCCGTAGAGACGGTTGAGGAACGCAGTCAGGCCGATGCCGCCCGGGACGGAGTCGAGCTCGGTGAGCGCAAAGCCGTCCTCGGTGAGCAAGAGATCCGGCCGGAGCACAGTCGGGAAGGCGCCGCGGTTCCGCGGATCGCGGGCATGGCGGACGAGCTCGGCCGGTTTCCCGCGATCGAGGTAGTCCGCCACCCAAGGGGCGAGCAGCGGCTTGTTGCGCAGGAGATTTTTCCCGGCAGCGGAGCGCAGGTAGAGCGTCTCGAGCGCTTGGTGAAACTCGTGGCAAGCCCGGCCGATGGCCTCGAGTTCGGCGAGCTGCCCCGGCGTGAGCGGCCACGCCTGCGGGGAGAGCCGCCAAGTCTTGTCCTCGAACAACGACTGCGCGCCCAAGGAGGCTTTGATTTGGTCGAAGGCGAGGTCGGGCATGATCGGGCGCACAGCAAAGATGACTGCACCGCTTCGGCGCAAAACACAAATTGCCGGCCCGGCACAGCCCGGCAGCCGGAGCGGCGGCACAGCGGGCGGGGCAAAAAAACAGGCCCGGCGCAAGCCGGGCCCGGGAAAACCAATGATCGCGAACTTAGTGGAACAGGCGCGAGACCATCGCGTAGACGATCAGGACCAGCAGCACGAGTCCGGTGCCGAAGAACATGAACCCGGCGGCCGTCGCGACCTTCTTCCGGCCCTGCCACTCGTCCTTCACCTTGAAGTCCTCGAGTTTGCCGGCCGCGACCAAGCGGTCATACCAGCGCTTGCGCTCGTGCAGCATCTCGGTGTGCGAGATGCGGCCGGAGAAGATCACCTTGTCCATGGGGAACTTCTCGATGCGGAAGTGCGTATTGAAGAAGTGGAACGTGAAGATGAAGCCCGCGGCGAGCAGCGCCTCGTCGGAGTGGATGACGTGCGCGATGTTGATGATCCAGCCGGGCAGGAAGAGCGTGAAGAACTTCGGGAACCAGAGGATCATGCCGGAGACGCCGATCATCGCCACACCCCAGAACACCGCGAGGTAGTCGAAGCGCTCCCAATACGTCCAGCGATCGAACTGCGGCCGCGGGCCCTTGCCGAAGAACCACTTGTTGTGGGCGACGAAATCGCGCCAGTCCTGGAAGGACGGCAGCATCGAGTCGGGGCCGAACGCGGCACCGAAGAGGCGCTTGAACTCGAAGCGACCCGTCTCGGGGTTGCGCACGGCCTTGCGGTTTTGCCAGAGCGAGACCGCGAGTTCGCTGAGGTGCAGCGCGAAGTAGCCGAACGTCATGATCGCACCGAAGTGGTGCAACGTGCGCGCGACTTCGGCGCCGCCCATGAAGTGCATCATCGTCTTGGCCCAGTCCGCGTAGTAGAACTTCAGCGGCATGCCAGTGATGACGAGGAGCAGGAAGCTCGTGACGACGAGCATGTGCAGGAAGCGTTCGAACGGTGTGAAGCGCGTGTATTGCACGCCATCGTTGTCCGACTTCAGGACCGCTTCGCGGAATTGCTTCGAATCGGTGAGGTAGAGGTAAACCGAGCGGACGAGCCACAGGACCGTGTGCAGGCCGAAGAACAGGAAGGTGCCGATGAGCAACGCGGTCATGAACAGGAAGACCTTGTTCAGGATCGGATAATTCTCGCCGTCCATCGGGTTGGCGTGCGCCTGGAATTGCGTGAACTTCTCGTTGGCGCCGGCGTGGCACTGCGAGCAGGTCTGGACGATCTTGTCCTTCGAGAGGCGCGAGCGCGGATCGCTCACGGGGAACACGTCGTGGTGGCCGTGGCAATCGTAGCAGGCGGCGACATCAGGAGCGACGTTGGGCCGCCCGAGCGCCATGGCCTTGCCGTGATACGTGTCGCGATAGTGCTCGAGGCGATCCTCGTGGCATTTGCCGCAACTCTGGTCGCTGAGCTCCTTGAAGTGCGCCGTCTTCGGCTTCTCGATGTCGTGCGCGCTGTGGCAATCGGTGCAGACCGGGCCTTGTTTGTCGCCCTTGAGCAGCAACTGGCCGTGCACGCTGGCGTTGTAGGTGTCTTCGACGCCGAGGTGGCAGTTACCGCAGGACTTCGCGATGTTGGCGTGGTTGGTGTGCGAGTCCTTGTCGACGCTGCGCTTGATATCGTGGACGCCGTGGCAGTCATTGCAGGACGGGGCGACGATGAGGCCCTTCTGCATCAGCGCCTGACCGTGGATGCTGTCGTTGTAGTGCGCGGCGGCGTCCTTCTGGCCCATGCGGTATTCCTTCGCGAGCTTGGGGTCGTCGTGGCACTTGCCGCAGGTCTTGGTGAGGTTGAGTTTGAAGACCGGCGAATCGATCTGCTTCACGGGCACCATGTCGTGCGTGCCGTGGCAGCTCGTGCACGAGGCGGCGTCGGACGAGCCCATCTTGTGGCTCATGCCATGGATGCTGGTCGCAAACTGGTTGGTCGCGTTCTCGTGACACGAAGCGCATTGCGCCGGGGCGAGCTTCGAATCGTGCGGCGTCTCCTTGATGTCGGCGTGGCAGTCGACGCAGTTGAGTTTGCCGTGGACGGACTTCGAGAAGACCTCGGGCCTCACGCCAATCCACTCCTTCGGCTGGCCCTTCTTGCGCGCCTTGAACTCGGCCTCATGGCAGTCCATGCACTCGCTGTTGGGGATGGTCTGCGGAGCCTCCGCAATCGCCGACGGGGGCGCGGCGGTCTCGGTCTGGGCGGGGGCGGGCGCAGCGGCGTAGCCACCGAGCGCGAACCAGAGGAAGCCTGCGACTGCACTCACCGGCAGCGCGAGGGAACGGGTAACGGTTTTCATGGCGCGGCCGCAGTATGCATATTTTGCGTTCGCGGGACTGCGCATCGGTTGGCCGCGGCGAGGCGCGGATTGGGGAATATGACGCAAGGCCAACCCATGCGGAGCGCCGGCGCACGCGGCGCCAACCTTAATCGCGCCGGCCGGATCTGCGGTCGCGCCCGGGCCAAGCGGAAAGACACGGGCGCGGTATCAACGACAAGGGCCGCGGCGAACCGCGGCCCCCACTCTAGCGCCGCAGGCGCGTCACTCGTGCTTCTCGTCCTTCGCGGGATTGGTCGGGGCAGCGGGATTCTGCTGCTCCTTCATCTGCTCGGCGGCCTTCATCTCTTCGAGTTGCAGCGGGTGCTCGTCCATCATCTCGCGCTCGGACATGCGGCCGGTGAGCCAGGCGAGGTTCATCGGATAGACGTCCGGGTTGAAGATCACGAAGTAGAAGTGCCAGACGATGATCGCGAGCGTGGCGAGCACCGCCTCGTAGAAGTGGATGCTGCGCGAGATGTCGAAGCCGAGCTTGCCCATCAGACCCATCGACGTGTTGTCAAACCACAGGATGAATCCGGTGAGCGTCATCACGATCATGCCCCAGACCATCGCCCAGTATTCGGCCTTCTCGATGTAGCAGAAGCGCGGAAACTGCGGCTTCTCCTTCGAGAAACCGAGGTTGAACTTGAGCACCTTCCACGGATCCGTCAGGTCGCGCCAGCGCGGGAGGAGGTCGAGGAAGAGCTGCCGGCCGTGCGCGGTGAACGCGAGGTAGCCGATGTGCCAGAGCGAAACAGCGAGGATCACGACGCCCGACACGCGGTGGCCGAGGCTGCGCAGCTCGAAGGCCTGGCTGCTGAGGTTGCGGATGCCGACGACCCACCACGCCTCGGGATAGCGCAACATGAAGCCCGTGACGACGAGGCCGGTGAAGCTGATGCCGAGCACCGCGTGCTGGATGCGCTCGTTCACCGTCATGCGCAGGTAGAGGCGATGCGCGACGTGCGGCTCCTCGATGATGCCCTTCTGCATGTCGAGCTTGCGGCGCGTCTTCCGGTAGAAGTCGAGGCCGTTGTGGATCGCCATGCCGCCGACCACCACGACGATGAGAATGACGTAGATGTTGGCGATCCAGTAGAGGATGGGAGCCTGTTCCTTGTCGTTCTCGTTCGCGTGGACGCGGCCAAGGGCAAAGCGGGTGTTGGCGCCCGGATGGCATTCGCCGCAGGTGCGGGCGAGGTTGTCGCGGTGGATGCTCGAGGCGGGATCATCCTGCGTCTTGATCGCATGGGCGCCGTGGCAGCTGGCGCAGTTGACGACCTCCACCGCACCGCCGCGGACGGCGAGGCCGTGGTAACTGTCGGAGAAGGTGCGGAAGGCGTCGCTGGAGAGACCGTATTTCTTGGTCAGGCGGACGGAGGAGTGGCAGTCGGCGCAGACCTGTTGCGCGAGGTTGCTCTTGTGCACCGGCGAGGTCGGGTCGGTGTGGAGCTTGATGTCGTGCTCGCCGTGGCAGCTGGTGCAGCTGGCGGAGTCGACATTGCCCCGGAGGAGGGCGGTCGCGTGGGCGCTGGACTTATATTCGCTGGCCTCCTTTTCGTGACACTTGGCGCAGGTATCGGAGATCTGCTCGCGGTTGACGTGCGCGCCGGCGACGGCGGCGCGGTTCATCTGGTGGGCGCCGTGACAATCCACGCAGCTGGCGGCCTCGGCCTTGCCTTCGCGCAGCGCGGCGCCGTGCACGGATTGCTCGAAGGAGGAGACGAACTTGGCGCCCATCGCGGGCTTGCCGGCGAGCTCCGGCTTCTCGACGTGGCAGGATTCGCAGAGTTTGTTCTGCGCGAGCTTGAGTTCGGCAATGCCGGGTTGCGCGTGCTGGCCGGCGATTGGCTCGCGGTGGCAGGAGAGGCAGTCCGGCACGGCGCGCACGCCCTGGGCGTCCTTAAACGCGTGAGCGGAGGCGAGGTAATCCTTCGCGGCCGCCTCGTGGCACTGGCCGCAGGACTGCGCTTGATTGTCCGGACGGAAGGCGAATTCCGCGTGCTTCGCGCCCACGGTCTCGTGCGTGCCGTGGCAGGCGACGCAGGAGGTGTCCTTGCCCTCGGGCACGGATTCCAAGCTCAAGCGCGGGTGGAAGGCGTGGGTCGCGGCGGTCTTTTCGTGGCAGGTGGCGCACTGCACCTTCGGCAACTTCGGCTCGTGCGTGGCCTCGGTGATGCCGGTGTGGCAATCGACGCAATTCAACTGGCCGTGGACGGACGCGGCGTATTGCTCGGGACGGACGCCGACCCACTCCTTGGGTTGGCCTTTCTTGCGCGATTTGAACTCCGCCTCGTGGCAGTCCATGCACTCGCTGTTGGGCACGACGGGCGGCGGCTTGACCGGCGCAGCCTCGTCGGCGGCATGCAGCCAAGCGGCGCTGCTGAGGAGGATCGTCAGCGCCCACCGCGCCGGCCGGATGAAATGTGTTCGCGCGTTCATGGTTTTCCCTCGGTGGACATTGTGCTCTTCCCCCGCGTCAATCGCTGCGCACAAGTTGGCCGCGCCTGAGCGCAGATTGTGAAAAGGCCGTGTCAACCGACCGCGTCCTCCATCGGCCGCCGCCGCTCAACGCGGTGCCAGCGCGACGCGGAAACCGGTGGCATTGTTCGCGAAACTCAAAGCCGCCCAGTAGCGGTATGCCGAACGGCAATGCCCGGCCCCGCTCGCCCACGCGCCGCCCCGCACGATGCGCGAGCGATCGTTGGGTCCGGCATCGACTGCCCGGTAATCCATCACCTCGCCGCCGGGATAACTCGCGTAGCGGTCGCGGCACCACTCGAACACGTTGCCGTGCATGTCGTAAAAGCCCCAGGCGTTGGGCTCGCGCTGCGCCACCGGCTGCGTGCAGCCTTGGTTGTTGGGTTCATGCCAGGCCATCGCGAGCAGATCCCCGGCGTGCGGCCCGGTCGTGCCGGCGCGGCAGGCGTATTCCCACTGCGCTTCGGTCGGCAACGTGTAGGCGTAGCCTTCGGGCAACCGACCGGCGGCCCGCTCGCGCTCGGTCAGACGGTGACAGAACTCCATCGCCATGTGCCACGACACCGATTCCACCGGCCGGTCCGAACCGCGGAAAAAACTCGGCGCGGGCACGTCGTCCATCACCGCTTGCCATTGCGCCTGCGTGAGCTCCGTGCTCGCCAGCCAGAATCCCTGTGAGAATGTCACCCCCGTGTCGTTGTCGCTGCCGATGGGGTCGGCGAGCAGCACGCGGCCGGGGTTGACCCACAACATCGACACCTGCGCGCCATCGACCACGAAGTCGCGACCAGCCTGCGGCGCAGTGCGCGACGGCACTGCCGGCGGCGGGCGCAGGCGCGTGGCGGCCGCAAACGCCGGGGCCGACTCGTTCAGCAGGCTCTGCAAATGGTCACGCAACCCGAGGAGACGCTCGTCGTGCGGATACATTTCCAGATTCAACTCAATCGAGCGCAGCGCCTGGATGTAGCGCCCATTCTCGATCATCCGGCCGATCTGGGCGTAGGCGTTCTCCAGTTGCCGCTCCGTCTGCCCCGCGGCCGGCTCCGCCACGGCCAGCAGGCCCACCAGGAGGAAAAATGCGATCGGGCGTGTCACGCGTGGAACTGCAGTGCGCCAGAAACCGAGTCTTGCGCCAAGCGCGAATCCAGCGACGCTCCGGCCGCCGCCGCGCGGCATCGCTTGATGCGCCCCTCCCACGTCCCTGCACGCGCGCTGTTCATCCTTTGGGCAGCGACGCTGGCGGCTGGCCTTGCACCACTGCTCGGCGCGCCGACGGAAATAGGCCGCCCGCTGTTGCGCTATTTTCCGCCTGGGGAGCACCTGCGCGCGCAGCAGAGCCAGCGCACGATCCAAGCCAACACCGGCGAGATGTATTTTGCGAACGGCATCAACCTGCTGCGCTGGGACGGCGTCCGCTGGACGTGGGGGCGGACGACTTATGAAAGCGCGGGCATCCGGCAGTTCACCCAGACGGCCGACGGCACCGTGTTCGTCGCCGGCGCGGGCCTGATCGGCTTCGTGCGCGCGGACGGCCTCGACTGGGAGTTCGTCTCCCTCGCCCCGCAGCTTCCCGCGGAAGCCAGCAACATCGACGAGATGCGCAGCACCGTCGCGATCGACGACGCCGTCTATTTCGCCGACGACCGGAAGATCCTTCGGTGGCACCAAGGTGCGTTCCGCGTCTTCCCTTTCCCGACGCCACCCGGTTCCCACGGCGCCCGACTGCACCGCGTCGGAAATGAGCTTTACGTCAGCGCGTTGGGGCGCGGCCTCTTTCGCTGGACGGAGACAGGGCCGGAACCCGTGTGCGACGATCCGGTGCTGCACGCGAATCGCGTCATCACTCTCGATCTGGAAACCGACGGCACGCTGACGCTGCTGACCTCCGACGCCGGCTTGTTTAGTCTTGGTGCGGACGGCCGGCTTCGGCCGCGGGAGACGCCGATGAATCGTTGGCTGGTGGGCAAGCGCGTGTTCACGGCCCTGCGTCTGCCGGACAGTTCGTGGGCGGTGGGATTTTCCGGCAGCAGCGGCGACGGCGGCCTGCGCTTCACGCCAGACGGTCGCTTCGCCGGACCGATCGACACCACGCTCGGGCTGGCCGTGCAAACGGTCCGCGACTTCCATCGCGACCGCGAAGGCGGACTCTGGGTGGGAATGGAACAAGGGTGCGCCCGCCTCGAATGGCCGTCACCGATCTCGATTTTCGACACCAACAACGGCCTCGGCTCCGGCAGCGTCACCGAACTCGCCCGTCACGAAGGCGCCCTCTACGCCGGCACGTCCGAAGGTCTCTATCGCCTCGTGCCGGGCGACGACGCGCAAGGGCGCGTCGCGCGCTTCGAGCGGCTGATCGCGATAGAGATTCTTTCCCTCACCCTCGCCGATGGCACGTTGTTCGCCCTCGGCCAGGAAGGCCTCTACCGGGTCGAAGCCGACGCCTTGATCCCCCTGCTTCGCCTGCCACTCGGCAGCAGAAGACTGGCGGTGTCGACCCGCGAGACAGACCGGCTGTGGGTCGCGACCACGCAGGGCCTGCGCGCGCTGCTTCGGACCCCCGACGGCTGGCGCGACGATGGCATCGTGCCCGGCCTCGCCGAACCATGCCTCGACGCCCACGAGGACGCCGACGGCAGCCTGTGGGTCACCCTCGCGCAAGACACTCACGTCGCACGAATCACGCCGGACGGGAAAATCGAACGCCTGCCGCGAGACGCGCCCGCGCGGACGCGGCCCCCGGAGGCCGAAGTGGTCCGCGAGTTGCCGCATCTCGTGCGCGCCACGCTCAGGGAAGTCACGAGCGTGCGCCGCGAAACCGTCGCCGACCAGCCCGTGCTTTGGATCGGCGGCAGCGGTGGCCTCATCCGGATCGACTTGAGCCAGCCGCTGCCCGCGCCCGCGCCCTTTGCCGCCCAAGTGCAGGCCCGCGGCGTGCCCGCCAGCGGCACCCTCCCACGGGAACACGAGCCGCTCACCTTCCAGTTCGGCGCCGTGCGCCAGCGCCCGACGCACCGGGTCGAATACCAAACGCGCCTGCACGGACACGAGAAGGACTGGAGCGCCTGGTCGACGCGCCGCGAACGCACGTTCGCCACGCTCCCTGCCGGCGACTACCGTTTCGACGTGCGCGCCCGCGATTCCGACGGCGTGCTCAGCGCGCCCGCGTCAGTTTCATTCTCGGTGCTCGCGCCATGGTGGCAGACAGGCTGGGCCTATTTCGGTTACGCCCTGACGGCCCTGCTCGCCGTGGCCGGCATCGTGCATCTGCGCACGCGCTCGCTGCACCGGCATGCCCTGCAGTTGGAAGGGATCGTAGCCGAGCGCACGGAGGAGCTGGCGCGCAAGAACGCCGAGCTCGTGCGCCTGCACCGGCTGGAATTCGACGAGAAGATCTCCGCCCGGCTGGCCGAGGAGAAGGCCCGGCTCGAGATGCTGCGCTACCAGCTCAACCCGCACTTCCTGTTCAACACGCTGGTGTCGATCCGCGCCTCGTTACCCGACTCCGCCACGGTGGCTCACGGGATGGTCGAACGGCTGTCTGATTTCTGCCGCCTGACCCTGCATCGCTCCGGCGGCGGCGAACTCACCACCCTGCACGAGGAGATGAAACTCCTCCGCGTCTACCTCGAGATCGAGCAGGCCCGCTGGGGCGACCTGCTCCGCACGCAGTTGGACTGCGAAACGGCGATCGAGGACACGCCCCTGCCCCACTTCCTCCTGCTGCCACTGGTGGAGAACGCATTGAAATACGGTCGCGCCACCAGCCCCGATCGCATCGAGGTCAGGGTCACGGCGCGCGCCGCGCCAGAGCAAGGGCTCGTGCTCGAAGTGGCCAACACCGGCGAATGGATCGCCCCGGAGACCAAGGGCGCGGTCGCCTCGCTCGGCATCGGCTTGGACAACCTGCGTGAACGGCTGGCGCGTCACTACCCGCGCTCGCACGCACTCGAAATCACGCCCAGCGCCGGATGGGTCACTGTGACGTTGCGCCTCGGTCCCCTGCCTGCACGCTGAGCCCGCCCTCATGGCCGCCCACCACGCCCTGTTGATCGAGGATGAGATTGCCGCCCGCGCCGACCTGCGCGCCAAGCTCACTGCGCATCCGGACGTGCAGATCGTGGGCGAGGTCGCCACGATCCGCCAGGCGCGCGAGCGGCTCGCGGGTGCGGATTACGACCTCGTCTTCCTCGACGTGCAACTCATCGGCGGCGACGGCTTTGCCCTCGTGCCGGACGTGCGACCGCAGGCGCGCATCATTTTCACGACCGCCTACGACACCTTCGCCGTGCGCGCCTTCGAGGTGAACGCACTCGACTACCTCCTCAAGCCCATCGTCGCCACCCGCCTCGCCACGGCCTTGCGGCGATTGGCGGAGCCCAGACCAGACGAGGACGGGCGTGACTCCGCGGCACCGGTCGCCGGGGCGTTGCAGTTCACCGACACCGTCTATCTGCGCGACGGCCTGCGCGCGCGCTTCGTGCCGGTGTCGCAGATCGCGGTGATCGTCGCGCAGGATAATTACTGCCAGGTGCAGCTCGCGGACGGCTCCTCCGTGCTGATGCGCAAGAGCCTAAAGACGTGGGAAGACACCCTGCCGAACGTCCAATTCATGCGCGTGCACCGCACGCAAATCGTCAACCTTACCCTTGTGCAACGCTACGAACGCGACCGCGAGGAGCACACGCGACTCCATGTCGCCGGCGCGGCCGAGCCGGTCGCGGCCAGCCGCGACCGGTGGCCTGAATTGCATCAGCGCCTGATCCGGCTCCGACCCCAACCTTGACGCCCTGCGTGGCTGGCATCGGTCGCTGCGTTGGCCGTGGCACCGAGACCGGACGCAAAAAGGCCCCGTCGCACGACGGGGCCGGAATCGGAAGGGAGCGAAGCAACCGCGCGCCGCTCAGGCCATGACGCGCGCCGTGCGGCGCCGCCACGCCACGACACCGAGCATCAAGGCGCCGGCGAGCGCCGCATAGGTCGAGGGTTCGGGAATCGCGGAAACCACGATGCCGTAGCCTTGGTTGAGACCCGTGAAGAGCGAGGCGTTGATCACGGCGCCCGAGGTGAGATCGTATTCGCGCACCGTGCCATCCTGATTCGTGATGTAGAGGCTGTTGCCGTAGGTCGCGAGTCCGGTGGGCAGGGCATCGTTCAGTCCGCTGATGAAGTCCGCATCGATGACGGAGCCGGTCGCAGAATCGTATTTGCCGATGGTGCCGTTGCCTTGGTTGGCGACAAAGAGGCTGGAGCCGGACAGCGCGAGGCCCATTGGGCCGCTGAGCCCCGTGATTTCGGTGAAACTGCCGAGGAGCGAGCCATCCGTGCTGTTGAAGGCGGTCACCGTGTTGCCGCTCACGCTGGAGACGTAGAGCACGGATTCCGTCGCAGCCAAGCCGGAGGGATTGAACACGCTGGTGATGGTCGTGAAACCACCGATGGTGGAGCCGGTCGTCGCGTTGTAGGCCGACACGGTGTGCATGTTGAAGCTCGAGACGAACAGTGACGTGCCCGCCGCGGCGAGGCCGTAGGGCGTATCCAAGCCGGAGACGAGCGAGGCGTTCACCGTGCTGCCATCGACGTTGTAGGCACCGATCGAGCCAGCGCTCGCCACGAAATTGGCGGAGTTGGCCACGAAGATCGTCGAGCCCAGGATCGCCAGTCCCTGCGGGGCGTTGAGACTGGGGATGAAGGCGGCGTTGATCGTGCTGCCGTCGAAACCGTAGGCGCCGATGCCGTTGGTGCCGGCGGCGTTGGCGGTGAAGATCTGGGCTTGGGCGGAAAGCGTCAGGGCGAACATCCCGCCAGCCAGGCACAGCGCGCGACGGCGGCTAGCCGGGGAGACGGAACGGAGGGCGGAATTTGGTCGGAGCAGGTCGGTCAACATTTTCATGGCGGTGGAGGTGTGGGCGGGCTCAGTCCCACGGGTTTCCCGTGCGCTTACTTTCGCCACAAGGCCCGCTACTGAGTCGATACCCGCGGGGCCAATGGCGGAGCCCGCGTGGCGAACCGCGGATTTTGCCGGATTGGAGCCCGCCTTTTCAGGCCGGCTATTGCCGGCTATTAGCGAAAAGGGTCGGCGCCCCGCCCTGCGGCAACCGGAGCGGGCCCCTGTCGCTCGCGGGCCAATGAGCCGGGACAGGAGGCGCGAAAACCTGGGGCGGAAAAACAATCGGCGCGGCCCTTGCGGACCGCGCCGATCTTTTCTGAACCTATGAACCGAGGGTAACTAAGAGCAAATTGTTCGTTCAGGGCTTCAGCTCGCGGATGAATTTGACGAGATCCTTGGCTTCATCTTCGGACAGCTCGTCCTTGAAGCCCTTCATCGTCGTCTTTCCGTTTTGCACGTAGCCTTCGAGAATGGCCTTGAGCATCGTGTCGTCCTTCATCTCGGCCTGAACTGCGGGGTCGGTGTAGTCGCGGACCTTGAGCTTCTTGCCCTGCTTGGTCTGCGCCTTGCCATCGGCGCCGTGACAGGAGGCGCAGGAATTCTCCCAGTTCTCGGCGGCGGTGGCGGCGAAAGCCGTGCCGGCGGTGAAGGCCAGCGCGATGCCAGCGAGGGCGATCTTGGTGATGGATTTCATGGGGTTGTTCCAGTTGAGGGGTTGAGCAGCAGACACGATGTCAGTGTCGGGAATATGCCTGAAAATGCAGCGGTCCGCTCCGCACGGGTTGCGCGGTGATGGGCGCAAATTGCCCGCGTGCACCGCGTCCTCGGCAAACAGTGCCGGCGCGGATCGAGGCGATCCGCGCCGGTGAGAAAAGGAAAGCGGGAGCGGCTCAACGGCTCAGGGCCGGCGAAGCGCGCCCGCGCGCGTGGCGGTCACTTGCCCTGGATGCCGCCGTTGTGGCAGTCGGCGCAGCGGAGCTCGGCGTCGTATTCGCCGCCGGGGTGCTTGAACTCGAGGCCGCGGGCGGTGAGCGTCGTGAGATCGTCGCCCTTGCCTTGCGCGAGGATGATGTGGCAGGAGGTGCAGTCGCTGGCCTTCACCTTCTCGCCGGTGGCGGTGGAGTGCTTGTCGTCGTGGCAGCGGAAGCAGCCGGGCCAGTCTTTGTGGCCGATGTTGTTCGGGTATTGGCGCCAGTCGGCCTTGCGCTCAGGGAACATCGTCGTGGCGTAGATCTCCTGCACGGCGGCGATGGTCTTGGCGAGGGCCTCGGGAGCGGCGGTCTTGTATTTGCTCTTGAGGTATTCAGCGATCTTGCCGGGGGCCTCGTCGGAAGTGGTGATCGACTCCTGGATCATGGCGTTGACGGCCTGGCGCTTCACGTTGGGCAGCTCGAGCGAGATGTGACCGAGGGCCATGGCGCGCTCGACGGAGTCGTTGGCGGTGGGGAAGACGTGGGCGGGGCGGTTGTGGCAGTCGATGCAGTCCATCTTGCGCACGAGCTCCGCGGGCGGCTCGCCCTTGAAGGTCTCGTTGCGGAAGATCTTCACCTCGCCGTCCTTCTTGTGGGTGACGCGCATCCAGACGATGTCCTGGCGCTTCTCGTCGGCGGCGTAGTATTCGACGATCTGGTCCTTGCTGACGTGCCAGTGGATACCGTTGAGGGGGCTGCCGGGGCGGCCGTCGTTGACGCGCATGAGCATGCGGACGGTGTAGGCGGAGTTTTTGCGATCCGAGAGGAAGTGCTCGTAGGTCATGTCGAGGTTGCCGAGGAACTTCTCGGGCCAGTGGCACTTCTCGCAGGTGTCCTGCGCCGGGCGGAGATTGTGGACGGGCGCGGGGATGGGACGGTTGTAGTTGTCGAGAATGAAGCCGTAGAGCTGGCGGGTGCCGTTGAGCTTGGCCTTGACGAAGGCGGCGGCGCCGGAACCGACGTGGCACTCGACGCAGCCGACGCGGGCGTGCGCGCCGCGCTGGTAGGTCTGATACTCGGGATTCATCGCCGAGTGGCAGGCCTGGCCGCAGAAGAGGTTGGACTCGGCGTAGTGGAAGGTCTGGTAGCTGCCGAACGCGCTGAGCAGGAGGAAGCCGACGGCGCTGGTGACAAAGAGGATGATGTTGCGGCGCTGGCGCGGATCGTGGAAATCGAGGCGCCACTTGTCAGGCATGGTGGCAGCGTGCTTGATCGCCCAGCGGCGTTGCGCCCAAGCGCCGAAGAACACGAGAGCCAGACCCACAATGAGGAAACCCGGCGCCACGATATACGTGAAGATGCCGAGATAGGGGTTCTGGTGGGAACCGGTGAGGTCCATCCAAGCGAGCAGCGCAAAGGAGAACAGGGCGCCGACGGCGATGACGCCGCCGATGGCGCTGATCCAATTGTTGAAGTGGGAGCGCGGCTGGATGACCGGCTGATGGGATTCCGTGGGAGAACTCATGCGCGGAGCGGGGAAAATGGGGAGGACACGGGCGGCGGCGGAGCGGTCGCGGGGACGGGGGCTCGGGCGGTCGCGCGGGTGCGGGAAGTGAGTCGGTGGCCGCGGGCTCCGTCACGCCGAATGGGCGTCGATGCGGGCTGCCCGGCCGGGGCCGACTGCGGGGATGGGAACGAACGTTAAAGAAAGAGCCGACGGAGCATCGGGCTGCCGTCGGCTCGAAAAGTGCCGCGAGGTGCGGCGTCAGGCCTTGAGCTGACGGATGAAGGCGACGAGGTCCTTCGCTTCCTGTTCGGAAAGCTCGTCCTTGAAGCCCTTCATCCGCTCTTTGCCACCTTCCTTCACGCCTTCCAGGATGGCGTTGAGCATGGCGTCATCCTTCAGCTCGGCTTGGACTGCAGCGTCCGTGTAGTCACGGATCTTCAGTTTCTTGCCTTGCTTGGTCTGAGCCTTGCCGTCTTCGCCGTGGCAGGACGCGCAGTTGTTTTCCCAGTTTTCCTGGGCCGTGGAGGCGTAGGCCGCCCCGGTGCCGAACGCGAGCGCGAGGCTGGCGAGGGCGATTTTGGTCGTGGTTTTCATAGGGGAATCAACTGGTGGATGATGCGCCAGCTCGGTGCTCAGAAGCGATACAGAAGTTTCGCCTGGAGCATGTTGGCCTCATAGTCGGCCTTGCCGAGGTAGGCGGAGTCCTCGCTCTTCGCGTAGGTATACTTCACCACGATCGTGGTGCGGCGGTCGAGCTTGCGCTTGTAGGTGACCGAGGCGATGTCCGTCTGCACATCGGTGCCGTAGGGCGTGTAGGCGGGGGCGTTGTTGATGAACGTGTCGCGGGCCCCGTAGCTGGTGTAATCAACGTAGAGGTCGCTTTGGTCATCGAGCGCGTAGCCGCTGCTGATGTTGTAGCTGAGGTAGTCGCCCAAGCTGGCAGTGACGATGTTGGCCGAGGCACCCGTGGCGTAGACCGCTGGGGTGACGAGTTCCTCGTCGACGAGGTTGACGTTAGCCTGCACGAACCAGCGCGGAGTCGGGTTCCAGGAGAGGGACTCGCTGTAGATGTGCTGGGTGACGTTCATGCTCTCGAAGAACGCGGTGTCGAACTCCTGGGTCATGGTCGTGCTCTTCATGTAGTCGTAGCGCGTGACCGAACGGAGGGTCGGCAGGATGCGCCAGGTGAGGCGGACGTTGAAGTCGTTCGTCTCGAGGTCCTGGTTGCTGATGTAGGCCGGATAGCGGTCGCCGGAAGCGAGGCCATTGGGTGTGGTGTCACGCACGGCGTCGAAGTCGTTTTGACGGACCTTGTAGTAGTATTGCGCGGCGACGGACAGACCGGGGCGGGCATACCAGCTGGTCGTGAAAGCATACTTCTGAGTCTTGCGGGACATCTCGGTGTCGCGATCGACGGAGATGGCCTGCAGGGGCGTGCCCGGCTCGGCGATGAGGGTCTCCTCAAGCTGGCCGTCCGAGTTGGAGATGTCGGCGCGGAAGTTGAAGTTGAAGTTCTTCACGCCGGTGTAGCGCATCTCGAGACCGTAGTTGTAGGTCTTCCAGTCCTTGTCGGACTCGGCTTCGAGCTCCTCGATGATGGTCGTGGTGACGGGGTTGAAGTTCGTCTCGATCATCTCGGCGACGTTGCTCCACTCGGTCTTCTCGAAACGCATCGCGGGAACGATGGTGAGGTGCTCCAGCGGGCGATACATCAGGGAGATGTTGGCGATCGTCTGGGTCATCTCGGATTCGCCGAGTTCGTGACCGGGAAGGGCGAAGTAACCTTCGTCACGCGCCTGCTTACCGGGATAAGTGGTGCTGAAGGCGGCGTCGAAGTTCGCGCCGACGACGCGACTGCCACTGAGGGTGGTGTCGATCGTGGTGCGGGCAACGGCGGTCGTGAGCTTGATCTGCTCCGTGATATCGACGGCATAGGAGCCGCGGAAGTGGAGCATATCGTAGTCCTGACCTTCCTTGTTCGTCACATAACGATCGGCGGCCGGTTCGGCGACGCGACGACGGGCATAGCGACCGTTGTCGTATTCGCCCTTCTCATAGCGCGCACCGATCATCCACTCGTTCTTGTCGCCGCGCTTGGACGCGGTGCCTTGGATGATGTGCTTCTTCTCATCGATGCGCATGAACGCAGGGATGATGTAGCGGTTGACGTTGGGCTCGGTGACGCGGCCGTCGGCCCAGGCGGTCGAATCCTTGTCGCCTTCGCGGGTGACGTAGTCGTAGCGGAGCACGAAGCTCGGGAGGTCGGGCTTGGTGAGACCGAGTTCGAGCCAGAGGTTGCCGCGGTCGATCGCCATCTCCTCGTCGGTGATGGTGAAGGTCTTGCCGTTGACGGGCCAGACGCCGCCGGTGCCGTCATAGTGCACGCGGGTCTGCTTGTAGCCGAACTTGACGTAGCCGACCTCGTCCTTGGTGACCGTGAGGTCGAACAGGTAGTCGCCGTTGCCAGCCATGGCCTGGCCGCGGAGTTTGAGGGAGGTGGAGTCGTTGATCTGCTTCGCGTAGCGCAGATCCTCGATGCCGAAGAAGCCTTCCTTGCGCACTTGGAATTGGCGCTGGAAGCCGGCGCGGTCGCCGTCCTGAAGGACGGAACCGGTGCCGAGCTCGATGTAGTTTTCGTAAACGGGCTCTTTGTCAGCCGCGTTCAGAGCGGTGGCCAAGCCCAAGAGGCTCGCGCAAGCGAGCAAGGGCCGGCGGACTGAGTGGAGAAAAGCGGATGTTTTCATCGCAGTGTCCTGTGAAAGGTGGGGTTAGAAGCGGAGGGAGGAGCTGACGTGCGAGCCGTGGACGGCTTCGTGGCAGCCAGTGGACCAGCAGGTGCCGCCGCGGGTCAGGTAACCGCTCGCGCCGCCGTGCTGACGACCGCCGATGTAGATGTCACCGGTGGACGTGGTTTGCTGATAGTGGCACTGCAAGCAGAGGTTCGAGTTGCGGGCCTTCAGCATCTTCGCATTGAGCGTGCCGTGCGGGTTATGGCACACGGTGCAGCCTTCGCGGGAGGCCTCGTGTTCGAACACGTAGGGGCCGCCTTGCGAGGTGTGGCACTTGACGCAGGACGAGTTGATGGCGTCGATGCTCGTGCCGCCCTCGGCGACGGCGTTGCCGGCGTGCGGGTCATGGCAGTCGCTGCAGGTCATCTTGCCCGAGGCAATCGGATGGGAATTCGGCAGGCTGAACTCGCCGCGCTTCTCCAAGTGGCACTGGTAGCAGGTCTCGGCGGTCGGGTTGAGGATCGTGCCGATGCTGCCACCGGCCTTGACGTGCAGGGAACCCGGGCCGTGGCAGGATTCGCAGCCCGTCTCCACCGCGTTGCCGCCGTCGGCGAACAGCTTGGCGTGCGTGGCGTCAGCGAATTTGTGCGAGACGTCCTCGTGGCACGTCGAGCACTTGCTCGAGCCCACGTAGGTCGCGCCGGGGATGGAAGGCGGTGCCATGATGGTGCGACTCGTGGTCACACATGACACAAGGAGAAGGCCCCAGATGGCGGCTCCTCCGAAGATTAAGGTGCTTTTAGTCCAGCGCGATGGTGTGCTCATGACTTATAGCTGGTTTGGTTTGGTTTGGTAGACTCCCGTTGGTTGTAGACGGAAACAGGTTTTCAGCTGTGCGAGTGTGCCATAAGGCTGAGCTTATGACTGCGCACGGGTTGTGCAGGTGTGTGCAGTGCTTGTGTGGCGTGGAACGCACGGTGGGCGCTGATGGCACGAGGCATGCGATGGTTTATCGGCGCGCAGGCCACAAAAGCGACTGCATGACAAACTTTGACACTCAAAGAGCAAGGCATGCGCAGCGCAGCGTTCACAGGCCGAGAAATTGAATGGCGCAACCGGCGCACAGCACCAAGCCGCCGGCGATCACATGCGTGTAGCGCTCCCAACGCTGCAACGGCAGCAGGCGGATGCCACGCAACGCAAGCAGCACCGTGACGAGCATCGCCGCCACCGTCAGTGCGGTGAACACGAGCACGACCAACGTCATGTCGGTCCATTGGCCTTGAGCCGCGGGATACATCACGAGTGGGATCATCGGTTCGCACGGCCCGAGCACGAAGATCGTGAAAAGCACCCACGGGGTCAAACGAAACCCTGCCTCCTCGCCGTGCGCGTGAAGATGCAGCGCCTCATGCGCGTGCGCATGCGTGTGCACCGCCCCACCCTCGTGCGCGTGTGCATGCACATGCGCCTGCGCCCGCAGCGCCTTCTTCAGGCCCCAAGCGAAATACACCGCGCCGAACGCGATCATCGCCCAGGCCGCCAGATTGCCGCGAAACTCCTCGATCAGCTCCACGCGTTCGAGCCCGTAGCCGAAGATCACGGCGCCCAGCGCCACGACGACCGAACTTGCCACGTGCCCGAGCCCGCAGAGCGAAGTCCAAAACACCGTGCGCCGCACCGACCAGCGCCGCGCGCGGCCCATGACGATGAACGGCAGATAATGATCCGGGCCGGCGAGCGTGTGCACGACGGCGACGCCCATCGTGCTCAAGAGGAGAATCCAAAAACCGGGGGAACCGAGCGAGGTGGCGTGAATTTCGGCAAGCATGGGGAAATCGGGGCGGGACGGGTTGCGTCGGGCGAAAGCGGCCGGCTCAAAGCGTCTCCGTCGCCAGCCGCGCGGCCAGCGCGTGCATCGCGGCGACGACCTCGGGCACCGCCGCGGCGACCGCGGGCGAAAGCTCGGTGCACATGGGTTCCACTTCCTCGACGGAGATCGTGTAGAGATGGATGGCCGGCATCTGGCCGAGCAGGGCCGCGGCCGCGAAAAGATCCTTCACCCCGAAATCGTGCGCACCGAGCCCGCGCGGCAGGTCGCCGACGCGGCGCGGCTGGAGGAAGGTGATGGTGCCGGCGGGCCGGCCGTCGCGCGTGGCATCAACCATCACGACATCGCTCACGCGCTCGAATTCGAGCAGCAGGTTGATCCCGCCCGTGCCACCGTCCAGCACTCGCACGCCGAAGAGCGGCGGCTGGGCCTCGAGGTGGTGAATCACGTGGATGCCGACGCCTTCGTCGCCCATGAGCCAGTTGCCCACGCCGAGCAGCAGCACGCGGGGCTGGGAAAGCGGAGCGCCGGGGTCCGGCAAAACGACAGGGGAGGAAAGTTCGTGGGTGGAGATCATCGCGGGAGGTCCTGCAGGCGCAGCCGCATCATCAAAGGCGGCTGCGTCCGGAAAAAAGATCGGGCGGAGTCGGAAGACTCCGCCCGGCAAGTCTCGCCGGGCGGGCGGCCACTTCGTTGGTCGTCGCGCGGCGCATCGGGGTCAGATCACGGGTTCGCCCTTGGCGTGCTCGGCGGAGCCGCGCTGGCCGGAAGGCGCGCCGGCTTTACCGGGGAAACCGGAGACGCCGGACACGTGCGGCGCCTCGACCTGGTGCTTCGCCATGAACTTCCAGCCACCGATGATCGACGTCAGCACGCCGTGCCCTTCCACGTAGTCGTGATACATCACGAGATAGACGTGGATGAGCGCGAAGATGCCGAACGCCCAGGTCACCGCGTAGTGGAAGATCCGGAGGTTCTGCTCGCTGCCGAAGAGCGGGAGCATCCAGGCGAAGAGCTGCGGGAAGAAACTGTCGCTCATCGGGGCCAGCAGGGCGAAGCCCGAGGCCACCTGGAAGAGCGTCAGCAGCCCCGTGCCGGTGTAGGTGAAGTAGGCCACGGAGTTGTGGCCCATCGTGCGCACCGGCTTGTTCCGCGCCTGCAGGATGTCGACCGTCAGCACTTCCCAGATCTGGCGGATCTGCGCGAGCGTGAGCGGGAAGAAATTCCGCCAGTTCGCGTATTTGTTGCCGACGAGCGACCAGTAGAGCCGGAACATGAAGTTAGCGAAGAACACGTAGCCGGAGAGGAAGTGCACGAAGCGCAGCGTGCCGAACCAGTAGCCGAACGTCGCCTCGTTCGCGTTGAGCAACGCGGGCGGATGCGCGATCAGGTAACCGGTCGTCGCGAGCACGACGATGCAGAGGGCGTTGATCCAATGGAACCAGCGCACGGGCTGCTCCCAGACGTAAACCCGTTGGTATTCGTTCGAGGCGTGCATGAGGGCCTCCGGGTTACTTCACCAGCAGTTCGTGACGCGCGATCTCCTTCTGGTCCTCGTAGAGATGGACGGCGCAGGCGAGGCACGGGTCGAACGAGTGGATGGTGCGGATGATCTCGAGTGGCTGTTGCGGATCGTGCACGGGCGTGCCGATGAGCGAGGCCTCGTAGGCGGAGCGCTGGCCCTTGCCATCGCGCGGCGAGGCGTTCCAAGTGCTCGGGACGACGAGTTGGTAGTTCGCGATCTTCTGGTCCTTGATGACGATCCAGTGCGCGAGCGCGCCGCGGGGCGCCTCGGTGGGGCCGACGCCGCGGGCTTCGGCCGGCCAGGTCGCCGGCTCCCACTTCTCTTTCGTGAACGTGCGGGTGTCGCCCGCCTTGATGTTCGCGAGGAGTTGGTTGAAGAACTCGAGTCCCCACATGGCCGCGAGGCGCGACTCGATCGCGCGGGCCGCGGTGCGGCCGAGCGTCGAGAAGAGCACGGAGGCGGGCGCCTTGAGCGCGCCGAGGGTGTCGGTGACGGCGCCCTTGATCTGGTCGTGCCCGGCGGCGTAGCCGACGAGCATGCGCGAGAGCGGGCCGACTTCCATGGCGTGGCCCTTCCAGCGCGGCGTCTTCAGCCACGAGTATTTCTGGTCGACGTCGAGGTGCTCATACGGGGGCTTCGGGCCGGAATACTTGAGGTTGGTCTCGCCCTTCCACGGGTGACGGCCGCCACTGATGGCGCCGCCCTCGTATTCATACCAAGAGTTGTCGATGAACTCCTGCACGCCCGTGTCGTCCTTGGGATCGACGGCATGCACCTCGTTGAGGTTGCGGCCGAGGATGGCGCCGCGCGGGAACTTGAAGCCTTTCACGTCGGCGAAGCCGTTGGTCGGCAGATCACCGTAGCAAAGGTAATTTTCCAAACCGCCGCCGATGCCGGCCCAGTCGAGATAGAACGGCGCGACGGCGAGCACGTCGGGGATGTAAACCTGCTCCACGAACTCGAGGCCGCGCTGCAGGGTCTGGCCGACGAAGGCGAGGCGCTCGGCGTTGATGGCGTTGGCCTCGTCGAGGTTGATCGAGCAGGGCGCGCCGCCGACGAGGTAGTTCGGATGCGGATTCTTGCCGCCGAAGATCGTGTGGACCTTCACGATCTCCTTCTGCCACTCGAGGGCCTCGAGGTAGTGGGCGACCGCCATGAGGTTGGCCTCGGGCGGGAGCTTGAAGGCCGGGTGGCCCCAGTAGCCGTTGGCGAAGATGCCGAGTTGGCCGCTCTCGACGAATTTCGTCAGGCGTTTCTGCAGGTCGCTGAAGTAGCCGGGCGAGCTCTTCGGCCACTTCGAGACGCTCTGCGCGAGCTTCGAGGTGGCGGCGGGATCAGCCTTCAACGCGCTCACGACGTCCACCCAGTCCAACGCGTGCAGATGGTAGAAATGCACCACGTGGTCGTGGATGTATTGCGAGCAGAACATGATGTTCCGGATCAGCTCGGCGTTGGGCGGGATGCGGATGTCGAGGGCGTCCTCGACGGAGCGCACGGAGGCGAGCGCGTGCACCGTGGTGCACACACCGCAGACGCGCTCGCAGAAGGCCCACGCGTCGCGCGGGTCGCGGCCCTTGAGGATGATCTCGAGGCCGCGCACCATCGTGCCGGCGCTCCAGGCGTCGATGATCTTGCCGTCCTTCACCTCGGCTTCGATGCGGAGGTGACCTTCGATGCGGGTGACGGGGTCGACAACAATTCGGGTGCTCATGGGATTTCTCCGGGTTTAGGATTTCTTCTCGTTGTTGTCGGCCTGTTCGGCCTGTTCGGCGTTCTCGCCCGGGTGTTCGCCAATCTCGCCGCGCTTGCGGAAGTTGGTCATGACGGCGTGCGCCACGGCGCCGCCGGCCGAGGCCGCGAGGGCCGCGAGGCCGAGCTTGTCGGCCGTGCTCTCGATGCCAAAGCCGGGGAAGTTCGGCACGCGTTGGTAGAACGGGCCGTTGTCCCAGAAGTTCGCCTCCGAGCAGCCGATGCAAGGATGGCCCGATTGGATCGGGAAGCTCACGCCGCCGTTCCAGCGGATCGTGCCGCAGGCATTGTAGGTGGACGGGCCGCGACAACCGACCTTGTAGAGGCAGTAGCCCTTGCGCGCGTTCTCGTCGTCAAAACTCTCGACGAAGAGGCCGGCGTCGTAGTTCGGGCGGCGGTAGCAGGTGTCGTGCACGCGGCGCGAGTAAAAGGCCTTCGGACGGCCAAGGCTGTCGAGCTGCGGGATGCGGTCGAAGGTGAGCAGGTGCACGAGCACGCCAGCCATGACCTCGGCGATGGGCGGGCAGCCCTGCACGTTGACGATGGGCTTGCCGGCGATGACCTTCTGGATCGGCGTCGCGGCGGTGGGATTCGGCTTGGCGGCCTGCACGCAGCCGGAGACGGCGCAGTTGCCCCAAGCGATGACGGCCTTGGCATCCTTCGCGATTTCCTCGGCGATCTGCTTGGCGGTCTTGCCGCCGATGCAGCAATAGATGCCGTCGTCCGCGAGCGGCACGGAGCCTTCGATGCAGAGCAGATACTCGCCCTTGTATTTCGTGATGGTGTCGTGGAGGCACTTCTCCGCCTGATGGCCGGAGGCGGCCATGAGCGTCTCGGTGTAGTCGAGCGAGACCTTGTCGAGGAGGATGTCAGCGACGATCGGGTGCGAGCTGCGGATGAACGACTCGCTGCAGCACGTGCACTCCTGGAAATGCAGCCAGACCACGGGGATTCGTTTCTTCGTCTCGAGGGCGGTGACCATCTGGGCCATGCCCGTTTTTTCCAATCCGATGCAGGCGCCCATCCAGGCGCAGAACTGCATGAACTCGCGCCGGCTCACGCCGCGCGACGTCATGCGTTCGTAGATCGTTTCTTCCTTCTTGGCCGTATGCTGGGGTTCGGTTTCCTGGAGCATGTATGCGGAGGCGGGCCGCGAGGCGTGGGACAGGGGCGACGCTGGTTGGGGTTGCGGGGCGTGCGTGGGGGAGGCGTGGAGCTTGTCTGTTAGCGACCTTACCGGACCCCGCCGAAACCGAATAGCTGACTTTTGTCATAGACTGCGCACGTGTTGGCAATCCATGCGCTTCCACTCGACGGCGGCGGTTGCCGGGTGCAATGAACTGCGCTATGCACGAGGTCGGCATCATCGAATCCGCGCTGACGGTGATCCGGCGCGAGGCCCACGCCCATGGAGCCAGCCGCGTCGACCGGGTCGTGATGCGCATCGGCGCGATTTCCGGTGTCGAGCCCGAGGCCCTGCGCTTCGCCTTCGAGGCGGTCACGCCGGGCGGCATCGCCGAAGGCGCCGCGCTCGAGATCGAGCTCGTGCCCGCCCGCGTCCATTGCCGCGCCTGCGCCGCGGATTTCACGGTCGAGAGCGGCTTCATCTTCGCCTGCCCGCACTGCCAGGCCCTCTCCGGCGACGTGCGCAGCGGCCGCGAACTGGAACTCGCCCGACTCGAATTTTCCACCCCTGCGTCAAATGCCCACGCCTGAAGAATCCCCCGCCGTTGCTGATGGCGGCGTCCGTATCAATGCCCTGAACGGCGCCGCCTCCTCCCCCACCCGCGCTCTCTCCGCCCCGCTGTCGGCGGAGATCAGCGCCGCTTTGCAAGCCAGCCCCCGCGGCGAGGTGCAGGTCAAATCCGTCGACCTCAGCCTCCCGTTGCTGGAGAAGAACGACATCCTCGCCGAGCGTAACCGCGGCTACTTCCTCGGCCGCGGCCTGCTCGCGCTCAACATCGTCTCCTCCCCCGGCGCGGGCAAAACCACCCTGCTCGAACGCACGCTCGACGAGTTCGGCAAGGAAGTTCGCTGCGCCGTGCTCGTCGGCGACCTTGAGACCGACAACGACGGCCGCCGCCTCAACCGGCCGCACGCCGCCGTCGCGCAAATCACGACCGGCACCGTCTGCCACCTCGACGCCGGCATGATCGCCCGCGCCGCCGAATCCATCGACCTCGACGGCGCCCGCGTGCTCTTCATCGAAAACGTCGGCAATCTCGTCTGCCCCGCCTCCTTTGACCTCGGCGAACAGATCCGCGTCGTCCTGCTCTCGACCACCGAAGGCGAGGACAAGCCGCTCAAGTATCCGCCGATCTTCAAGTCAGCGCACCTCGTCCTCCTCACCAAGGTCGATGTCGCCGACGCGCTCGGCTTCGACCGCCGCGTCGCCGTCGAGAACATCCGCCGCATCGCGCCGCAGGCCGAGATCATCGAGCTGTCCTCCCGCAGCGGCGAAGGCCTCGCGCAATGGTATGACTACCTCCGCGCGCGCCTGCCGCGACGACGCTGACCCTTTTCCCCCCGCCCCCGGCCCGCTTTCCCCGCCGTCCGGTCCACCTCCGCGCCCCACGCCGCCTCATGACCGTCGCCTACCCGACCACCGACACGCTGCTCCGCGTCCGCGGCACGGTGCAGGGCGTGGGTTTCCGTCCCTTCGTGCACCGGCTCGCCCTGCGCCACGGCCTGCGCGGCTGGGTGCGCAACGACGCGCACGGCGTCCTGCTCCGCGTCGCCGGCGAGGCCGGGTGCATCGCGGCATTCACCGCGGCGCTCACGCGCGAAACCCCGCCGGCCGCGACCATCACCGCCCTCGAGCCCACCACGCCCACGCCGGCCGACGCGCCCGTCGGCGAGACCTTCGCGATCGAGGCCAGTGAGCTGCCCGCCGCCACCGTGACGGCCGCGATTCCGGCCGACCTCGCGCTTTGCGCCGAATGCCGCCGCGAGTTGCTCGACCCGGCCGACCGCCGCTCCGGCTATCCCTTCATCAACTGCACGCAATGCGGTCCGCGCTACTCGCTCATCGAGCGCCTGCCCTACGACCGCGCGCGCACCACGATGCGCCTCTTCGCGCTGTGCCCGGCCTGCGAGCGCGAGTATCGCGATCCGGCCGACCGCCGCTTCCACGCCGAGCCCAACGCCTGCCCGGCCTGCGGCCCGCAACTCAGCCTGCTCGACCGCGACGGACATGAAATCGCCCGCGGCGGCGCCGCGCTCTCCGCCGCGATCGTGGCGCTGCGCTCCGGCCGCATCGGCGCCGTCAAAGGCGTGGGCGGTTTCCACCTTATGTGCGATGCCGCCGACGAGACGGCCGTCGCCGAACTCCGCCGCCGCAAGCACCGCGAGGAAAAACCGCTCGCGGTCATGTTTCCTCACCTCGAATCCGTGCGCGAGCACGCGCAGCTCACGCCGGCGGACGAGGCGCTGCTGCAATCGCCGGCCGCGCCCATCGTGCTGCTGCCACGTCTCCCCGCGAGTCCGCTCGCCGCGAGCCTCGCCCCGGGCAATCCGTGGATCGGCGCCCTCCTGCCCTACGCGCCGCTGCATGTGCTGTTGCTCTGGGATTTCGCCCGACCGCTCGTCGCCACCAGCGCGAACCTCTCCGAAGAACCGATCTGCACCGACAACGACGAGGCGCGCGCCCGCCTCGCAGGGATCGCCGATTTTTCCCTCGTGCACGACCGGCCCATCGCGCGTCCGGTCGACGATTCCGTCGTCCGCCGCACCGCCACCGGCGACGCCATTCTCCTCCGCCGCGCCCGCGGCTACGCCCCGGCCCCGCTCGCGCTGCCGGCCGCCCTCGACGCCGTGCACCTCTGCGTCGGCGCGCAGATGAAGAACACCGTGGCCATCGCCAGCGGCCGCCAAGTCGTGCTCAGCCCGCACCTCGGCGACCTCGGCAACGCGCCGACGCAAGCCGTGTTCGAACGCACGCTCGCCATGCTGGGCGAGCTCCACGGCAGCACCGCCGCGGTCGTCGTGCATGACAAGCATCCCGACTACGCCTCGACGCTTTTCGCCCGCCGCCTCGGCCTGCCCTGCGTCGCCGTGCAACATCACCTCGCGCACCTGCTCGCCTGCCTGCTGGAGCACGCCCACCCCGCGCACGACGTGCTCGGCATCGTGTGGGACGGCACCGGCTACGGCGAAGACGGCACCGTGTGGGGCGGCGAGTTCATCCGCTTGCACGAAGGCCGCGCGACGCGTTTCGCCCGCCTCCGGCCCTTCCGTCTCGCCGGCGGCGAGGCCGCGGTGCGCGACGCCCGGCGCGTCGCCCTCGGTCTGGCCCACGAACTCGGGCTTTTCTCGGAGCTGTCCGCGCGTTTCGGTTTCACGCCCAACCAACGCGCCACCCTGCGCCAGATGCTCCAGCAAGGCCTCAACGCTCCGCTTTGCTCCAGCGGCGGCCGCCTCTTCGACGGCGTCGCCGCATTGCTCGGCCTCTGCGAGCACAACCATTTCGAGGGCCAGGCGCCGTTGCACCTTGAAGCCGCCGCGAGCCGCGCCGCTGCGGCGGCACACGCCCTGCCGTTCGACATCGTGCCATGTGTGTCGGGCGGCGCCGAGTTCGACGTCGACTGGGCCCCCGCCGTGCGCCAACTCGCCTTCGCCGGCAAGGCGCCGGAAGAGTTGGCCGCCGCCTTCCACCGCGGTCTGGCCGAGGCGATGGTCGCGGTCGCACGCCGCGCCGGCGTCGGCACAGTCGCCCTCTCCGGCGGCTGCTTCCAAAACGCCCTCCTGCACGACCTCGCGACGCAGGCCCTGCGCGCGGCGGGTTTCCGCGTGCTCACGCATCGCCAGCTTCCCCCCAACGACAACTCCATCGCCGCCGGCCAGGCGCTCGGCGCGCTGTGGAATCTCACCACCGTCCACTCCCCATGATCGCCACGCTGCTGCTCCCCTTCATCTTCATCGGCGCCGTCGTCCTCGTCGTCGCCCGCCAAGCCCGCCCGCACTGAGCGCCGCGCTCCCCAACACAGCCCTCCGCCAGCACCCCATCGCCCCTCGCCCTTCGCCTTTCACCCCTTTCCCCCATGTGCCTCGCCGTTCCCGGTAAAGTCGTCGAAATCATCGGCGACGATCCCCTCCTCCGCTCCGCCAAGGTCAGCTTTTCCGGCGTCGTCAAACTCGTCAGCCTCACCTGCACGCCCGAGGCCAAGCTCGGCGACTACGTGCTCGTGCACGTCGGCGTCGCCATCAGCACCGTCGATCCCGAGGAAGCCGCCCAGACCTTCGAATACCTCAAGCAAATGGGCGAACTCGACGGCATCGACCTGCCCACTCCCCCCATCGTAGACAGCGAGCTCGCTCGCGCCCAACCCTCGCCTGAGGTAGGGGGCGTTGTCCCCAACGCCCCAGGGCGCTTGGGGACAAGCGCCCCTACCCTCAATCCACCGTCCACCACGTCATGAAATACGTCGATGAATACCGCGACGCCGCGCTCGTCCGCAAACTCGCCGACGCCATCGCGCGCGCCACGACGCGCCCGTGGACCATCATGGAAATCTGCGGCGGCCAGACGCATGCCATTGTGAAGTTCGGCCTCGACGACCTTCTCCCGAAGAACATCACGCTCGTCCACGGCCCCGGTTGTCCCGTCTGCGTCACCAGCGCCGATCTCATCGACCAAGCCGTCGAGCTCACGCTCAAACACGGCGCGATTCTCTGTTCGTTCGGCGACATGCTCCGCGTGCCCGGCAACGGCATCGACCTCCTCACCGCCAAGGCCCGCGGCGGCGACGTCCGCATCGTCTACTCGCCGCTCGACGCCGTCGGCATCGCCAAGGCCAACCCGGCAAAACAAGTCGTGTTCTTCGCCGTCGGTTTCGAGACCACCGCGCCCGCCAACGCCATGTCCGTGCTCCTCGCCGAGCGCGACGGCGTGCCGAATTTCTCCATCCTCACCTCGCACGTCCTCGTGCCGCCCGCGATGCGCGCCATCCTCGGCGCGCCCGACAACCGCGTGCAAGGCTTCCTCGCCGCCGGCCACGTCTGCACGATCATGGGCACCGAGGAATACGGCCCGATCGCCCGCGACTACCGCGCACCGATCATCATCACCGGCTTCGAGCCCGTCGACATCCTCGAAGGCATTTTGCTCTGCGTGAAACAACTCGAGTCCGGTCGCACCGAAGTGGAGAACGCCTACTCCCGCGCCGTCCGCAGCGAGGGCAACACGCACGCCCGCACGATCGTCGAGACCGTCTTCGAGATCGCCGACCGCGACTGGCGCGGCATCGGCGTCATCCCGCAAAGCGGCCTCGCCGTCCGCGAAAAATACGCGGCCTACGACGCCGCGAAGCGCTTCCCGCTCACGACCTCCGCGAGCCACGGCTGCACGGAATGCATCAGCGGCGAAATCATGCGTGGCGTGAAGAAGCCGCACGACTGCCCCGCCTTCGGCAAGCGTTGCACGCCCGAGTCGCCGCTCGGCGCCCCGATGGTCAGCAGCGAAGGCGCCTGCGCCGCCTACTACCGCTACCGCAGCCGGGCGGCGGAGCCAGTCTCTTAGAGAGCTATCGCCTATTGCGACCGCACTGTAATGGTTCGTGGATTTGACAGGTTACGAACGTTTGGCACCAGAAAGTCGCACTGAACGACTCCCTCCGATTTCAACTTCTGGAGGACTGGCTTCACATGTCGTGAGGTCATACCAGCAGAGATGCAGAAGTGAATTAGTTCGGATTCGCTGGCGATTTTCCCTGCTCGTAAGGCGGTCTCGATATCGGCTTCAAACGCCTGCACTTTCTGTGGTCGAACGAAGTCCATCGTGATTTCGCCAGGTGCGATGTTCTCGCGATCGATGTCGAAGTTCGCTTCTCCGGCGATCTCATCATGCTTCCACGCGACTTCTAGAAATTTGTGAGCACCCAAGGGGTGCTGGCTCCCAAATATGAGCCCGTAGATGTTGCTACCCTTCTTAATTGAAAAGCGGCCCAAGTATGCTGACTTCGGCGTTAAACCGAGATACCAATCGCACACCACGCGATGCACATCATAGGAGTCTTCAACAGCTCCGATTTTTATCTTGATCGCCGGATGCTCTCGAAATCGGTTCAGCGTTGAAGATGACAGGAAGAAAATGAAATCCGTGCGCGGAGCCGAAATCAGCTGCCGAAAGACGGCCTCGGTAATCGCGTGCACACCAAATTGGTCGAGAATCAGCAGCTTCGCGATGCGGGGGTTTGTGAGAACCGGATGATGCTTAACCAGTGCCTCTTCAAACGTCAGCTGTTCGACTTGGGGCTTAATTCCCGGAATCTGCCACTCGGGACGCGTGACTAGCTCGCGGAGTTGCAATACTTTGTCCGCATCAGCATCGGAAAAATGGACAACGATATCGACACGAGACCAACCAGCTAGGCTTTCGCGCTCGTATGCCCGAAGCTGGCTAAGGATACGGAGCGGGGAGCCGTGCTGGCCGACTGAGTCAGTTCCTGGACCACAGAAGAGGTCAAACAAGTGAATCTCTCTGAATGGCGGGTCGGGCCGGGAAAGAAACACGGGGATCCACTCCTGCACATACAGCTCGAATATCTTGAGCTTCGTCAGAGAACCGGCGTCGTAAGGCTTTTCGTGGAATCCTGTGTTCGACATCAGTCAAGCGACGACCAACCGGCCCAGCATCTCCGTTCGTTCGGAGAGCGAAGGCACGGGATTTTCGGCGACCTCGGGGTATTCGTCGTAGGTGCGGCCATCGAGCTCACGGCCAGTCTCCGATTTTCGCACCCCACCCCATTGTTTGAAGAAAAACGGCACCTTCTGAGCCCGGCATTGCGCGCGAATTGACCGCACCCACGGCGCTTGAATCGGACGCGCGCCGGGCCCGCTTTCACCACCGACGATCGCCCAGTGAATGTCTTTCAAGTTAAAAGCTCCCAAGTCCTCTAGCAGAGGCTCGATTGAAAGAAAGGCGACCGCAGGCTTGGCCTTTCGAAGCTGATCGATGCGCGGAAGTCCATGCGCCTTGTTTTCGACACTGACACCCCACCAAATGTGCGATGCCGCTGCGGCGCGCTTCAACTTGGTCTGCAAAAGCCGACTCATGCGGTCGGCGCGTTTCGTTAGCACCTGATAGGTGTGCCAGTTGGCAGCGAGCATCACGCGACAAACGTTCTCGATATATTCGTCAGGGACGTCCTCGTGGAAGAGATCGCTCATTGAATTGACGAAAATTTTCCGCGGCGTGCTCCAACGGATCGGGTCGCCCAATTTTTCGGGCACCATCCGGAGGTCGAACCCGAACTCGAACGGATGTCCTCTCACCCCGCGGAATCGCTCCGCGAATGTCTCGGCGTAGCAGTGCTTGCAGCCGGGACTGATTTTCGTGCAGCCGCGCACCGGATTCCAGGTGGCGTCGGTCCATTCGATCTTGGAGTTGTCACTCATGGCGTGGGCGATGATAGACTCGGAGGTGAGACATAGGCTGTCCTAGCGGACCGCCTCCACGGGCTGATAGTGAGAACTATAGGGGCTCGACACGAATAATCGCCAGACCGCTGGCGGGCCCGTGAATCGACAGGCGGTCTGCGATCGCGATGTTCGTCAGCGAACCTGCTTCCGCAAGCCAGTTCTCAGCAAATCCGTGGCAGCTGTTCGCCGCTGAGGCGGTCGACGATGCGTTCGGCGCCGATCACGCTGCGCTGGGTCACTTGGCCGGCCGGACCGGGCTTCACGTGGCCGATGATGACGGCGCCGGCACCCGGGCGCGCGGCATGCGACTCCGTGCGGTTGATGAGGTCGACGGCTTGCTGGGCTTGCTCCGCGGGGAGAAGGCACACGAAGCGACCTTCGTTCGCCACATAGAGCGGATCAAGGCCGAGGATCTCGCAGGCACCGGCCACCGTCTCGCTCACGGGAACCTTCGCGGCGTCGATAGCGAGCGCGAGACGCGCGGACTCCGCGATCTCGACGAGCGAACTGGCCAAGCCGCCGCGCGTGAGGTCGCGCAGGCAATGAATTTCCAACCCGGCCGCGAGGAGCGCCTGCACCGGCGCGACGAGCGGCGCGCAATCGCTCTCGATGTCGCTCTCGAACGACAGATTCGCGCGCGTCGCCATGATGGCCATGCCGTGCCGGCCGAGATCGCCACTGAGCACGATGGCGTCGCCGACGCGCACGCTGGAAGGCGCGATCACGAGCGGTGTCTCAATGACGCCCACGCCGGCGGTGGTCACATAGAGGCCGTCGCCCTTGCCGCGTTCGACGACCTTGGTATCGCCGGTGACGATGGCCACGCCGGCCGCCTCCGCCGCGGCCTGCATCGAGGCGACGACTTGCTGGAGCGTCGCGATGGGAAAGCCTTCCTCGAGGATGAAGCCGGCCGACAGCCACTGCGGCACCGCGCCGCACATGGCGAGGTCGTTGACCGTGCCGTTGACGGCGATCTTGCCGATGTCGCCGCCGGGGAAAAAGAGCGGGCTGACGACGTGCGAATCGGTGGTGAACGCAAGGCGTCCGCCGCCGGGCAGGCGCAGCAGAGCGCCGTCGTGCTGGGCCTCAAGCGCGGCATTCGCGAAGGCGGGCCGGAACACGCGGTCGATCAGCTCCTGCGTGAGTTTGCCGCCGCCGCCGTGGCCGACGGTGATCTCCGTGCGATGCGGCAAGGGCACGGGACAGGTCGTGAAACCGGAGGGCGTGGGGCCGGTGTTCGTCATGGTTGCACGTTAAAAAAACGTCCGGAAAACCCGAGGGCAAAGCCTGCGCAGGCGCTGGCAAGCTGTGCGCATTTTTTGAACGCAAGCCGGTGCCCGGTGCTGGTGCTTATGCAGCGGACGCGCGGCGGCAGCGACTTCGCTGCAGCGCCGATCCACGAGCGCGCGCCGCTCGTCCGCGGCCCCCTGTCCTACCTTGCCCGGTCGCTCAACCGCGACACAGCGCGGCGAGGCGGCGCACGCCTTCGCGGAGGCGGTCGGGGCCGGAGTTGGAGAAGTTGAGGCGCATGTGGTTGCGCCCGCCGTCGGCCGGGAAGAAATCGCGACCGGGCACGAAGGCGACCTTCTCCACCAGCGCGCGCTTCAACAGTTCGAGCGCGTCGAGTTCGGCGGGGCCGGTCACCCAGAGGAACATGCCGCCCTCGGGGCGCGTCCACTTGTAGCTGGCGGGCAACTGCGCGCGGAGCGCGGTGTCGAGCACGTCGAAACGCTCGCCGTAGGCGCGGCGGATCTTTTCCAGGTGCTCGGCCTGCGAGCCGGCGGTGAGGTAGGCGTGCGCGACGCGTTGGTCGAAGGTCGACGTGTGCAGGTCGGAAGCCTGCTTGAGGATGAGCATCGCGTTGAAGATCTCGGGCGACGCGGCGACCCACCCGAGGCGCAGGCCGGGCGCGACGGTCTTCGAGAACGTGCTGGCGTAGATGACGCGGCCGGCCTCGTCCCAGTGCTTGATCGGCGGCACGTCGGCGCCGCGGTAGCGCAATTTGCCGTAGGGATCGTCCTCGATGATCGTGAGGCGATGCTCGGCGGCGAGGCGCGCGAGTTGCTGGCGCCGCTCGGCGGCGAGCGTGATGCCGGTCGGGTTTTGGAAGTTCGGGATGGTGTAGAGGAACTTCGGGCGATGCTGCCGGATGAGCTCGGGAAGCGCGTCAGGGATGAGCCCGTGGTCGTCGGTCGGCACCGGCACGAACTTCACCTCGTAGGTCTGGAACGCCTGGATGGCGGCGAGGTAGGTCGGGTTTTCCGTCAACACGACATCGCCGGGATCGAGGAAGAGTTTGCCGGCGAGATCGAGCACCTGCTGCGAGCCGTTGGTGATAAGGATATCTTCGCTCGAGGTGCGCACGCCGCGCGTGCCGAGCTCGTGCGCGATCCACTCGCGGAGCGGTGCGAAGCCTTCGCTCGGGCCGTATTGCAGCGCCTGGCTGCCGCTGGTGGTGAGCACGGCATCGGCCGCAGCGCGCACCTCGGCGACGGGGAACAGCTCCGGCGCAGGCAGGCCGCCGGCGAACGAGATCACGTCGGGCTGCGCGGTGACCTTGAGGATTTCACGGATCGTGGAAGGGCGCATCCCGCTCATGCGGTGCGCAAAAGGGTAATGGGACTCGGACACGGGCGTAATTGAGCGTCTGACGGGGCCAAAGGCGAGTCACTAACACGACGCGGCCGGGGGATTTTCGTGACATGGATGCGCCGACCGCCGCCTTCGACCTCGCGCTGGTGGCGCGGCGAATTTTCGCCCGAACGATGCGCGGCACCGCGGTGCGGCGGCGGCTCAACGGCCCTTGAGCAATTCCTCGGCGTGCGCGAGGGCGCTCTTGGCGTTGCGGTCGCCGAGCATGCGGGCGAGCTCGCCGACGCGCTGCTTGCGGTTGCCGTGGATCGGCTCGATCGCGACGGCGGCCCGGTCGCCGCTCTGGTCCTTCGTCACCACGAGGTGGTTGGCGGCCTGCGCGGCAACCTGCGGGAGATGCGTGACGCAGAGCACCTGGTGCTGGCCGGCGATGTCAGCCATCTTCTCGCCGACGATGCGGCCGATCTCGCCGCCGACGTTCGCGTCGACTTCGTCGAACACGAGCAGCGGCACGTCGTCGGTGGCGGCGAGCACGCTCTTGAGCGCGAGCATGACGCGCGCGAGCTCACCGCTCGAGGCGATGCGGCTGAGTGGCAGCGGCGCCTCGCCGACATTGGGCGAGAAGAGGAATTCCACGGCGCAATCACCGTGCACGCCCAGATCCGGCAACGCAGCCAGGCGCACGCGGAAATCGGCCTTCTTGAACCCAAGTTGCGCGATGACCTTCGCGGCGGCCTTCTCCAGGCTCGCGCCGGCCTTCTCGCGCGTGGCGCGCAGCTCGGCGGCGGCCTTGCGCGCGGCTTTGGCGGCATCGGCGATCTGTTTGTCGAGCCGGGCGAGCGAGCCTTCGACGTCGCTCTGCAACTCGAGGCGGCGGCGCATCGCGTCGCGCGCGGCGACGACGGCCTCGAGCTTGGCGCCGTGCTTCCGTTTCAGCTCGAGCCAGGCGTTCATCTTCGACTGCAATTCCTCCGCCTGCTCGGCGTCGAAGTTGAGCGAGGTGGCGAGCGTGGAGAACTCGGCATCGAGGTCGCCGAGTTCGACGGAGGTGGATTGCAGGCGGTCGGCCAGCGCCTTGCTGGCCGGGTCGAACGATTCGAGCTGGCGCGCCTCGCGCAACAGGGCGGCGAGCCGGCCGAGCAGACCGTCCTCGCCGCTCAGGCCCTGGCTGATGCCGGCGGCGAGCTGGACGATTTCCTGCGCGCTTTGCTGGCGGGCGAAATCGCGTTCGAGCGCGCCGATGGCCTCCTCGGTTAGGTCGAGTGCATCGATGCGAGCGAGCTGCACCTTGAGGAAGTCGATCTGGTCGGGCGAAAGCTTCTCGGCGCCGAGCAGGCGATCGCGCTCCGCTTCGAGGTCGCGCCAAGCGCGGTAGGCCGCGTCGTATTTCGCGCGGGCCGCTTCATTCTTGGCGAAGAGGTCGAGCAGTTCGCGCTGGCAGCCCTCCTTGAGCAGGCGGCGCGGTTCGCCGGGGCCGTGGAAATCGATCCAGAGTTCGCCGAGCGCCTGCAGCGAGCTGAGCGTGGCGAGGCTGCCGTTGACGGAGATGCGCGGGGGCTTCTCGCGCGGCAGGCTGCGTTTGAGAATGAGCACGCCGTCGTCGCACGGCGGGAGGTCGAGCGCGGCGAGGGCGGCGTCGAGTTTGCGCGCGTCGGCGAAGAACAGCGCCGCCTCCACTTCGCAGGCCGCCGCGCCTTGGCGGATGATGGTCTTGTCCGCCCGCGCGCCGGCCAGCAATGAGAGCGCGCCGAGCAGGATGCTTTTGCCCGCGCCGGTCTCGCCGGTGACAGCCGTGAAGCCGCCCTCAAACTCCAGCTCCACTTCGTCGAGGAGCGCGAGGTTGCGGATGCGGAGGCTTTGCAGCATGCGGCAGGTGTTTACCTCTCAAGTGCTTAAATGCACGCGCAAAACAAAAAACCGCCGCGGGTCGGCGGCGGTGTTCGTCGGATGGTGGACTCTACTGGACTCGAACCAGTGACCCCTTCCATGTCAAGGAAGTGCTCTAACCAACTGAGCTAAGAGTCCGACGGAAGGTGAGGAGTGAAAGATTCGGACTCCCCTGTGCAAGGATTATTTGGAAAACGTGTCACGCGCGCCGCGAGACAGGGCTGGCGGCGGGCGGCGCGAAGGCTTTCGCTGGCCGGGATGTGCACCCGCTACACGCTCCAAAACCTCGAGGCCCTGCGCGACCTGCTCGCGGAGCTCGGGCTGGCGGCGCCCGCGGGTCAGCCCCGTCGCTTCAACTTGCCGCTGACCGCGCGCGCCCCGGTCGTCACGCGCCGCAAAGGCGTCAGCGCCGTGGAATCGCTCGCCTTCGGCGCCACGCTGCCGCCGCGCGCGCCGACGGAGCGTCCGACATTGCTCGGTAACGCCCGCAGCGAGACCTTGCTCGCGAAGGCCACGTTCAAGGACGCCGCGCAACACCGCCGCTGTCTCGTGCCCGCCGATGGGTTCTTCGAGTGGGAACGCGCCGGCACGGCTCGGTTGCCGCACTATTTTTTCCGGCGCGATCGGCGCGCGTTTTTCTTCGCCGGCCTCTGGCGGCCGGAAAATGCGGCCGCACCGGCCTCCTTCGTCATCGTCACCACCGCGCCGAATGCGCTGCTCGCCCCGATCCATGATCGCATGCCAGTGATTCTGCCCTCCGCTCAGGAGGCCGACGCGTGGCTCGGCGATGTCCCGCTCTCCCCTGCCCGCCTCGCCGCTCTCTGCGTGCCGCTAGAGGCCGACGCCATGGCTTCGCACCGCGTCACGCCGCGCATGAACAACGCGCGCTTCGAGGATCCCGTTTGCATTGAGCCTTGGACGCCGCCACCGGTCGAGCCCACGCTGTTCGATCGTCTGGAGAATTAAGACCAGCGGCATCTAACCGCGCGCGCCGGCGAGGCGCGGTTCCGGCATCGGCGCTACTACGCGGCCCTGCGTATTCCGGATCGAGCTTCGGGCGGCTAATCTGCGGGTGTCCGCGGGTCTTGGTCGGCTGCGCGGGTGACCACATCAGGCAAAGCGGGCGCAGCGCACCGGGCGACCGGCGATGCTGCGCCCGATGCCGCAGGCCGTCCCGCGAGGGGCGGCCTGCTTATTTTCTTCGGAAGCCGCGCTGTTGAACGGAGCGGCGCGCCCGCGATCCTGAATTCTCGGCTCGACGGCTTTGTGCACGCCCTGCAATACCACGGACTCGTGGGCACACGAAACCAGCACGACGCCAGCAGCCTCCACGCAGCCATCGAACGCGTCGCCGAAGCCATTGCCATCCGCCACAGCGGCACCGCCCGCCTGTTGCTGCTCGGCATCGCCAACGGCGGCATCGAGTTCGCCGAGCGCCTCGGCCGGCTCCTCCGCCAGCGCGGCGTCCCGTGCGGACGCGGCACGATCGACATCTCGTTCCATCGCGACGACATCGGCCGCCACCCGATCCCGAAGGAGTTCTCGCCCACGCTGATCCCGCACGACGTCAACGGGGCCACCGTCATCCTCGCCGACGACGTGCTCTACTCCGGCCGCACCGTGAAGGCCGCGCTGGACGAATTGTTCGACCACGGCCGCCCCGCTGGCGTCGAGCTCGCCGTGCTCGTCGACCGCGGAGGACGCCGCCTGCCCATCGCGCCGGATTACTGCGGCATCACGCTCGCGGTGCCCGCGACCGACAAGGTCGTCGTGCGCCTCGACGCGCAGCACCCGTCGCAAGACCTGCTCGCCATCACTTCCTACGCCGCCAAAGACCGCCAACCCTGAGCCCCTTTTCCCCGTGCCCTGGACGCGCAAACATTTCCTCACCATCGAAGAGCTCAGCCGCGCTGAGATCGAGCAGGTGCTCGCCACCGCCGGCGCCTTCCGCCGCATCCTCGACCGCCGCGTGAAGAAGGTCCCCGCCCTCCGCGGCAAGACCATCTGCAACCTCTTCCTCGAACCGAGCACGCGCACCCGCATCTCCTTCGAGATGGCCGCCAAGCTCCTCAGCGCCGAAGTCATCTCCTTCGACGCCGACCGCTCCAGCACGACGAAGGGCGAGACGCTCAAGGACACCGCGCTCAACGTCCAGGCGCTCCACGCCGACATGATCGTGCTGCGCCACTCCGCCAGCGGCTCGCCCCGCTACCTCAGCGAGCGCCTCGGCATTCCAGTCGTCAACGCCGGCGACGGCGCGCACGAACACCCGACGCAGGCCATGCTCGACGTCTTCACGATGCGCCAGCACCTCGGCACGGTGCAGGGCAAGAAGATCGTCATCCTCGGCGACATCCTCTTCAGCCGCGTCGCGCGCTCCGACATCCACGCCCTCACCAAGCTCGGCGCCAACGTCACCATCGTCGGCCCCTCCACGCTCGTGCCGCACTGGTTCGAACCGCTCGGCGTCACCGTCTCGCACAACCTCCGCGACGCCCTTGCCGACGCCGACGTCGTCATGCTGTTGCGCATCCAGCACGAACGGCAGGCCTCCGGGCTGTTTCCCTCGCTCGGCGAATACACCAGCATGTTCGGTCTCAACCAAGCGCGCGCCGCCTGGATCAAGCCGGACGCCATCATCATGCACCCCGGCCCGATCAACCGCGGCGTCGAAATCGACAGCGCCCTCGCCGACTCCGACCGCAGCGTCATTCTCCAGCAGGTCACCAACGGCATCGCCGTGCGCATGGCCGTGCTCTACCTCTGCGCCGGCGGCCAACCCGAACACGTCGCCCCGGTCGAATGATGCCCGCGCGCCCGCTCCTCCGGCCGCGCGCCCTCACCCACTCCGCCCTTCCCGCTCCTTCCGCCTCCGCCACCATGCCCGACATTCTCTGGATCAAAAAAGGCCGCGTCATCGATCCCGCCGCGAAGCGGGACGAGATCGGCGACGTCTTCGCCGTCGACGGCCAGTTCGTGCCCCGCCTCACGAACGTGCAGAAGAAACAGGCCCGCGTCATCGACGCCAAAGGCCTCGTCGTGTGCCCCGGCCTCGTCGACATCCACGTCCATTTCCGCGAGCCCGGCCAGACTCACAAGGAAAACATCCTCACCGGCTCCCGCGCCGCCGCCGCCGGCGGTTTCACGACCGTCGTGTGCATGCCCAACACGTCGCCGCCGATCGACAACGCCGGCACGCTCCAGCTCGTCAAAGGCGCCGCCGCCAAGGCCGCCGTGCGCGTTTACCCGACGGCGTGCATCACCACCGGCATGCAAGGCAAGCAGCTCGCGCCCCACGGCACGCTCAAGGCTAATGGCGCCGTCGCGCTCACCGACGATGGCCTCTGCATCCAGTCCAACGAGCTCATGCGCCGCGCCGTCGAATACGCCAAGATGTTCGACCTCACCGTGCTCGATCACTGTCAGGACGACTCGCTCACCGAGAAGGCCGCGATGAACGAGGGCGCCGTTTCCACCCGCCTCGGCCTCAAGGGCTGGCCGCACGCCGCCGAGGACATCATCGTCGCGCGCAACATCATCCTCTCCCACTACACGGGCGCGCACATCCACCTGCAGCACATCAGCTCCGCGATGTCCGTGGAACTGATCCGCCGCGCGAAGCAGGACGGCATCCGCATCACCGCCGAGGCCACACCGCACCACATCGCCTTCACCGAGGAGGCGCTCGCGACCTACGACACTCATTTCAAGATGAACCCGCCGCTCCGCACCGAGGCGGACCGCCGCGCTATCATCGCCGGCCTCCGCGACGGCACGCTCGACTGCATCGGCACCGACCACGCGCCGCACTCGCCCGACGAGAAGGACCGCGAGTTCGACTACGCGCCCAACGGCATCCTCGGCCTCGAGACCGCGCTGCCCGTCTGCCTGCAGGTGCTCGTCGGCGAGAACCGTTTCAAGCTCCCCGCCGTCATCGACCTCCTCACGCGTCGTGCCGCCGATGTGCTCAAGCTCCCTGCCGGCACCCTCGCCGCCGGCGCCAACGCCGACGTGTGCCTCTTCGATCCGATGGAGAATTGGACCTACGACGCCGCCAAGGGGCAGTCCAAGAGCCGCAATTCGCCCTGGCATGGCCACCGCCTCACCGGCCGTGTCCGCCGGACGATCGTGGGCGGACGCACGGTGTTCGCCGATGGCGCCATCGTGGAGTAAAGCCGCGTCCACCACCGCGCCGTTCCCGGATCAACCGCACCGTAGCTAAGTTCGGGTCGACAGAACCGCGGCGGTTGAGTGGAGTCTCCGCCGTCACCTCTCCGCGCCGATGAAAATCCGCTCGCTGTTCGCCGGGCTCGCCCTGTGCTTCCTGCTCGTCACGGCCTGGGCCGTCGACCCGCAGATCTATTTTTCGCGCAAGGACCCCGTGTCCAAGGTCCTCGTGCGTGAGATCAACGCCGCCCAGAAGAGCATCCACGTGTTGATGTATTCGATCACGGACAAGGAGCTCGGCGATGCGCTGATCGCGGCCTCCCAGCGCGGGGTCGACGTGCGCATCGTGCTCGACCGCACGCAGAGCTTCGAACGCAACTCCATCGCCACCGCATTGAAGGAACAACTCGGTCCCGAACGCGTGGTCTTCCGCACCGGCAAGGGCCGCGGCGTCATGCACCAGAAGCTCGCCGTTTACGACGGCCTCACCGTCACCCTCGGCAGCTACAACTGGACGAACAACGCCAAGGCCAACAACTGGGAGAATTTGATCGTGCTGCGCGACGCCCGCGTGGCGGAGGAGTCGTTGCAGGAATTCCGCCGCGTTTGGCTTTCGCCGGAACCCAAATCCCCGACCCCGAAGACACCCACGACCAAGCCGGCCGACAACGGCAAGAAGACGCCGGCGCGCTGAACCCGCTTCCGGGCTTCACACGCGCGTCGTTTCCGGTTGAGTCGTCCGAATGCCTCTCACCGCGTTCCAAGCTGTCATCGCCGCCATCGAGATCCTGCTTCTCGCCGGCGGCGGCTTGGCGTTGGCCCGCATCCTCGGCCGGCCGGAGCAACGCGCCCGCGTCTTCGGCACCAACCGGCTGACGCACTGGTCCATCAGCGGCCCGGAAGTCACGCTGCTCGTGGTGTTGTTCTTCCTCCTTGGCATGGTCGGCCAGGGCATGGCCCTGCATTTTTTCGGCGCCGCCGTGAAGGCCTCGCCGGATCGTAGCGGCCTCGAGGTGGCGCTCTACGGCTTCGGGTTCCACGGCGTGGCGCTGCTGGCGTGGCCGTTGTTCCATCTCGTCCGCCGCCAGCTGCACACCGAATACGGCGGCGAACCACCGCCCCCGCCCGTCACGCACCGGCTCGGGTGGAGCAAACTGGCCGGCCACGGGTTCGTGGCGCTCGCGCTCGCCTTGCCGGTGCTCACGCTGGCCAGCGTTCTCTGGAACGGTGCGCTGCGCGCCGTCGGGTTGCCCGATGCCCCGCAGGATCTCATCGCAATCTTCGACGGCACGCAAAATCCCGTCGTGCTCGTGGCGATGCTGCTGGTCGCCTGCGTGCTGGCGCCGCTGAACGAGGAGCTGATCTTCCGCGGCGTGATCTACCGTTTCTGCCGCCAGCGCTTCGGGCGCGCGCTGGCCCTCGTCGTGAGCGGCGTGCTGTTCGGCGCCTTGCACCAGAATTGGGCGGGCTTCGTGCCGCTCGCGTTGCTCGGCGTCGCGCTCGCGCTCGCCTACGAGCGCACCGGCGACCTGCGCGTGCCGGTGCTCGCCCACGCGCTGTTCAACGTGAACACCGTGCTCGTCGTCCTGTCGGGCCTGCCGGGCGCATGAAACTCTTCACCACCCAGCGCCGCCACTCCGTCCTCGCCCTCGGTGAGCAACGCCTGATCGACGCCATCCGCGACTGGCTGGGCGACGCCTCGCCGCGCTCCCCTTTCGGCATCGGCGACGACTGCGCCGTCGTGCCGTCGAGCGGACGACCAATGCTGATCACGACCGACCCGGTGATCCACGGACAACATTTCGACGACACCGTGCCGGCGCGTGCCGTGGGCGCAAAGCTGCTCAAGCGCAACCTCAGTGACATCGCCGCGATGGGCGGCCGGCCGGTCGCGGCCGTGCTCTCGCTCGCGCTCGCTCCCGAGACGGACACACGCTGGTTGCGCGATTTCTACCGCGGGCTGGCTGCGACCGCGCGCACCTTCCGCGTGCGGATCGTCGGCGGCGACATCACGCAGGGGCCGCGCGGATTTTTCGGCGCCTTCCTCACCTTGCACGGCGAGGCCGCAGGCGTGCGCGCCGTCACGCGCAGCGGCGCGCGCGCGGGCGACGCGCTCTACGTGACCGGTTCACTGGGCGGCTCGTTGCTCGGACATCACTACAAGTTCACCCCGCGCCTCGCCGAGGGCGCGTGGCTCGCCCGGCGCACCGAAGTGCGGGCGATGATGGACCTGAGTGACGGCCTCGCGAAGGACCTCGGCTCGCTCACGCCGCGCGGGCTCGCGCCGGCGCTGTGCGCACCGGCGATGCCGATCAGCCGCGCCGCCCGCCGCCGCGCGACGCAAACGGGTGCCGCTCCGCTGGCGCATGCGCTCGGTGACGGCGAGGATTATGAACTGCTGATCGTCGTCGCGCGCGATGCGGACCGCGCGGCTTTTGAACGCACGTGGCGAAAGCGTTTTCCTCGCGTGCCGCTCAGCCGCATCGGCCTTTTCGTGCGCACCGATGATCGCGCGGCGCTCGCCGGTGCGATCAACCTCGGAGATTACAACGGCTATGAGCATCTCCGCTAGACTGCGCGCCGGCGTGACGACGGCATCGGCCGCGGAGACCCGCGCGCTCGCGGCGGAGTTTGCCGCCACGTTGCCGCGCGACACCACGCTCGCCCTGCATGGCGACATGGGCGTGGGCAAGACGACCTTCGTGCAAGGCCTCGCGGAAGGTCTCGGCGTGCACGAACACGTGACCAGCCCGACCTTCGCCATCTATTCCGTTTATCGCGGAACGGGCCGCACGCTCGTCCACCTCGACGCGTATCGTCTCGAGAGCGAGCACCAGATCGAGGCGCTGTTGCTCGACGAATTCCTCGTGAGCCCGTGGGTGCTCGCTGCCGAATGGCCGGAAAAAATCGCCGCGTGGCTGCCGGCGGACACGCAGCACCTCACGCTTTCGATCGAAGACGGCGACCGACATCAGCTGCGGCTGCACTGAACGCGCCAAGCCGCTGGGCGGCTGCATGTGTGCTGCTTTGCGATTTCGCCGGAACGCCGGCCGAAAATGGTGCTCAGGGGGGGACTCGAACCCCCACGCCTTACGGCACACGCCCCTCAAACGTGTGTGTCTACCAATTCCACCACCTGAGCATCTGCAAAAGAAGGAAGGGCGAATTAGGTAAATCGCGCGCAGCTTGTAAAGCCCTGAAATGCGCTTGCGTTGAACTTTCCGCGTGGGACACTCCCGCCCACTTCGCGCGCCGACCTAAGCCCGCGGAACACCAAGCACCTCAACAGACTCATACCGGGTAACCACACCCGTTTACCGCCCGTTCATGGACGACCCAAAGCCCGCCAACGAGAGCAACGATCCTGGTCTGAACAAAATCGACCTGACTCAGTTGCAAGATTTCACCTTCGGCACCCAGTGGACCGCGGTCAAGCCCGTCGGCCCCGGCGGCCGACGCGACCGCGACTTCGATCGCGGCGAGCGGCGCGACCGGCGGGATGACGGAGGCAACCGCGGCGGAGCCGGCGCTCCGCGCGATCGTCGCGGTTTCCGCAAGCCTGCTGGCGCTCCCGGCGAAGCCGCCGGCGCTCCGCAAGGCGAGCGTCCTTACGGCGGTGGCGGTGGCGCCCCGCGCGGCGACGGTTTCCGCGGCGGCCCGCGCCGCGATTTCCGCAGCGGTCCCGGTGGCGGTGGCGAGCGTCGCGATTTCCGCGGCGGTGAGCGCCGTGACTTCGGTGGCGAGCGCGGCTCCCCGATGGAGCGCGGTCCCTACATCAGCCCGTATTTCACCTCGACCTGCTATCCCGAGGACGTCGGCTTCGCCGCCATGGTGAAGGCCGTGCGCGCTTCCTGCCGCACCTTCCAGCTGTTCGAGATCACCAAGGCCGTCCTCGAGAAGAACGACCGCTTCGTCATCGTGATCCAGCGCAAGGCACCGGAACGCGGCGCCGTTCCGGCCGAAGGCGAGACGCCCGCCGCTTCCGCCGCGAAGCCCGGCCCGCTCTACATGTCGATGCCGGATCACCTGCCCTTCGACACCGAGGAGGCCGCCGTCCAGCACGTGTTGAAGAATCACCTCGCGAACTTCTTCGATACGCAAGACGTCGAGATCGAGGCCCCGAAGGGCAACTTCCCGATCATCAACAAGTGCGGCATCACCGGCGAACTGCTCGGGCCGCCGAACTACCACAAGTATCAGCAGCTGATCCAGCAGCACCACGCGACCAAGCTCGGCCGCATGCCGTTCGAGAAATTCCGCGATGCCATCATCTCCGTGCGCGAGCCGGAAGTCGTCCAGCAGTGGCAGGACAAGATGAAGAAGGCCACGCGCTACACGTGGAAGACGCCCGCGCCGAAGGCCGTGGCTCCCGCCGCCGCCAGCGCGGAGGCGACTCCGGAAGCGCCCGCCACCGAGACCGCTCCGGTCGAAGCGACGCCGGCCGCCGAGGTCGCGCCCGTTGCCGAGGCTCCCGCCGCCCCGAGCTTCGACAGCATTGAAGAGGCACGCGCCTACCTGCTCGCGAACGCCAAGGAAAAGGTCGTCCGCGCGGTCGAGAATGTCCGCTTCCACGGCAAGCTCATCGAGAAACTCCCTCCCGGTGAGATCAAGCGCGCCGTCGAAGGTCACGTGGAGCGCCAGCGTCGCTTCCCGCTCGACACCGCCAACGCTCTCCGCGGCCGCCTGCGTCGCGAAGGCTTCACCATTTTCAAGAAGGGCTCGCGCGGCGTCTCCTACGTCTGCGCCGTGAAGCGTCGCTTCCGCGTCCCCGGCCAGGTGTTCTCCGAGACGATCTCCACCCTCATCGACTTCATCGAGAAAAACCCGATGATGCACGTGAAGGACCTGCCGCAGAAGTTCCTCGGCATCGAAGTCGCCGCTGCCGCCCCGGCCGCGCCCGCGACGCCCGCCGCCGAAGGCGCCGAGCCGGTCCCTGCGCCCGTCACGCCGACCATCACGCTCTCGCCCGAAGACGCCGAGAAGCTGCGCAAGATGAACAACGACCTGCGCTGGCTCGTGATGGAGGGCTACGTCACGGAATTCTCCGACGGCAAGCTCTTCGCTCCGCCGCCGATGGTCCCGCAAGCCGGCAAGAAGGCCGACGAGCACGGCGAGGAACACGATCCCGTGGACTTCCCCGAAGCTCCGGTCGCGACCGAGGCCAAACCGGTCGAAGCAACCGAGACCGCCGCCCCCGAAGCGCCCGCCGCAGCGGAAGAGCCGCCAGTCAAAGCCCCGGCCGAAGCCGCCATCGTGCCGGAACAACCGGCCGCCGAGGCCCCTGCCGCGGAAACCCCGCCGCCCGAGCCCAAGCCCGAAACTCAGGCCTGAGTTTCACTTCACTTCAGCCCGCTCCTCACCGAGCGGGCTTTTTTCTGCCCGGATGTCCTCCCGCGCTGACGCGCCCCTGATTTGACGCGCCGCCATTTTGCGCGATGCTACCAGCCAAGTCATGCCAACCCACCCCATCGCCCAAGCTCTGCTCGATTCCTACGCCCGCGATGGCGGCATCAACCACCTCGACGGACCGAACCTGCCCTCGCAGGACTCCGTGGCACAGCTCGCCCGCGAATTCATGCACGTGCTCTTCCCCGGCTACTTCGAGGCCCGCGGGTTGAAACAGCAGGACGTGCCGCGCTGGCTGGACGAGACCCTCGCCAAGATCCAACGCAGCCTTCGCGCCGAGATCGAGAAAAGCCTCCGCTACGCCGCGCTGCCGGACGCCGCGACGATTGCCGAGCAACACACCACCGGCCTCCTCGCCGCGTTGCCGGAGATCCGTCGCATCGTGCAGACCGACGTGCAGGCGGCCTACTCGGGCGATCCCGCCGCCCGTAACATCGAGGAGATCATCCTCGCCTACCCGGGTGTGCTCGTCGTCTCGCTTCAGCGCATCGCCCACGTTCTTTACCGCCAAGGCGTGCCGTTGCTGCCGCGCATGCTGACCGAATACGCGCACGAGCGCACCGGCGTCGACATCCACCCCGGCGCGCAGATCGGCACGCATTTCTTCATCGATCACGGCACCGGCGTCGTCATCGGCGAGACCGCGCGCATCGGCAACCACGTGAAGATTTACCAAGGCGTCACCTTGGGCGCGAAATCCTTCGAAACCGACGCCAACGGCCTGCCCGTGAAGGGCGTGAAGCGCCACCCCGACATAGAGGACCACGTTACGATCTTCGCCCACGCCACCATCCTCGGCGGCGGCACGCGCATCGGCGCGCACTCGGTCGTCGGCGCCAACGTGTGGCTGCTCGAGTCGATGCCCGCGAATAGCATCGCCTATTACCGCGACACTGACCTCGTCGTGCGCCCCCGCCAGCGCAAGGAAGCCGTCATCGCCACAGCCGAGGAATTCGACTGGAGTATCTGAGCGCTCGCACCGCTCAGCGCCCCCGGGAAATCGTCTTCCCCGAGGGCGGAAGCTTCGGACTCAGTGATGCGCGTGATTACCCGCCGTGCCGGCGGCGCGCGCCTTCTGGTATTCCTCGACGAGTTTTCTCTCCTGATCGGGCGGCATCTCCTCGTAGTGGCTGAACTTCTCGGCGTGCATGCCCCGCCCGCCCGTCAGCGAGCGCAACACCGTGCCGTAGTGGTGCAGCTGCGCCGCCGGCACCTGCGCCTTCACGATCTGGAGGCGGCCCGCGACGTCCATGCCGAGGATCTTGCCCCGGCGGCCGGAAAGATCGCCGACCACGCGGCCGACGAATTCCTCGGGCAACTTGATCTCCAACTCATGGATCGGCTCCAGCAGGACCGGGCGCGCGGCTTGGAACGCCTCGCGGAACGCGAAGTAGCCCGCGATCTGGAACGCGATGTCCTTGGAGTCCACCGGGTGCATCTTGCCGCCGTAGAAGTCGATCTTCACGTCGGTCACGCGATAGCCCGCGTGGATGCCTTCGCCGGCTGCAGTGCGCAGACCCTTCTCGACCGAAGGCACGAAGACGCGATCGACGTCCTGACCGACCAGCGATTCGTTGAACTCGACACCGCTGTCGCGCGGGCCCGCCTCGACACGCATCCAGACCTCGGCGAACTGCCCGGCGCCGCCGGTCTGCTTTTTGTGCCGGTAACGCGCCTCACCTTTGCCCCGGATCGTCTCGCGGTAGCGGATCTTCGGCGGCTCCAGCGACACATCGACCTTGTAGCGGCGCTTCAGGCGCTCGAAGAGCACCTCGAGGTGCATCTCGCCTTGGGCTGCGATGATGAATTGGTGCAGTTCGGCGTCGGTGTGGTAAGTGAAAGCCGGGTCTTCCTCGTGCAGTGCCGCAAGGCCGGCCGCGAGCCGCTCCTCGTCGCCGGGCGCGTTCAACTTCAGCGCGGCCTGCGTGTAGGGCGTCGGGTAAACGACCTTCGGCAGACTGACGACGTGCTTCGGGTCGCACAGCGTGTTGCCGGTGTGCGTATCCTTGAGTTTCACGGCGGCGCCGATGTCGCCGGCATAAAGCTTGTCCACGGGGGTGCGGAGCTTGCCGTTCAGGCGGTAGAGCTGGCCGATGCGCTCGGTGATGCGGCGGTCGCTGTTGTAGAGATCCATGCCCGGATGCACATCGCCGGAATAGACGCGGAAGAACGACAGATCGCCGCTTTGCGGATCGGTGAGCGTCTTGAAGACGTAGGCGACATGCTCGGCACCGCTGAGCGAGACGAGGCAGGGATCGCCGTTGGCGTCCGTGGCGCCGACGGTCTGGCGGTCCTCGGGCGACGAGCCGTATTTGGCGATGAAATCCATCAGCCTCGCGACGCCGACGTTCGTCTCGGCGGAGGTCACGATCAGCGGGATGAAGACCTGCTTCTGGATGGCCGGATGGATGCCCGTGCGCAGCACCTCCTCGGAGAGGCCGCCCTCGTCGAAAAATTTCTGGAGCAGCGTGTCATCGCTCTCGGCGATGTGCTCGATCAGTTCCTTGTGCAAGGCGTCGGCCTTCGCCTTCCACTCGCCGGCGGCCGGTTCCTCGGTGTATTTGCCGGATTTGTCGGTCGCATAGCTCACGATCTCGCTCCGCATGACGTCGAGCACACGATGGAAGCCCGGACCGGCGTCGACGGGCAGCGACAGCGGGAAGACGCCCGCGCCGAAGTGCTCGCGCACGTCCGCGAGGATGAGATCGAAATCGTATTTCTCCTTGTCGAAGCCGTTGACGACGATGATGCGCGGGATGCCGAACTGGCCGGCGTAGTCCCACATCATCTCGGTGCCGACACCGACGCCGTGTCCGGCGTGGATGACGACGACGGCGGAATCAGCCACGCGCAACGCGTGGATGCCCTCGCTGGCGAAGTCGAGGTAGCCGGGGGTGTCGATGAAATTGAAACGCCGCCCCTGCCATTCGCAGTTGAGCGGCGTGCCATGGATCGAGATATGCCGCTGTTGTTCACCCACGTGGTAATCCGATACTGTGGTGCCCTGGGCGATGCTGCCCATGCGTTGGATTACGCCACCGCAGAGCAGCATCGATTCAGCGAGCATGGTCTTGCCCGCTGTAGCATGCCCCACGATGGCGAAGTTCCTGATGTCTCCCGGACGCGTGCCATTCATAGGTTGGAGTCTCCGTTTTGATTCGGCCGACCCGCAACGGGCCGCGCCGTTGAATTTGGGGACCCTCAGGCTAGCCGGAGGGCTCGGAGGGTAAAGCGAGTTCGAGGCGCACTTCTTGGCAAAGAATGCTCATGCATACGCGTGGGCTGACGCGCCTGCCCGGCTGGCCAACCCGCCCTCCCACCGGTCGACGTCGGCGACACGACCCTGCACCTTCAATTGGACCCAGAGAGCAGATCGCCGAGCTTCGAATCCGCCAGCCTGAGGAAAAACGCGCGGGCGTCTGGACGCGCCAACGTGCCGCCGATGCTGCCGGCGTCGCGCACGCGGGCGTAGCCCAGCTCATCCTTGGTGCCATCGAGCACGCGCAGGCGGGCGAGCTGCTGCTCGATCTTGCCGCGCGCAGCGAGGCTGCACGTGACACTGAGCGGCTGTTCGAGCAACGGCTTGCCCGCCACGTAAGCAATGCTGCCGCGCCCGTGCAGCCTCACCTCGGGCGTGAGCAGGCTCAGCTCCTCGAGGCGGAAATTCAGGTCGTCGTCGCGATTGAGCCGGATCACCATCTGGTCGAAGGGCAGTTCGGCCAGCGCTTGGGCGAGTTGATCCACCTGATAGCTTTGCCCGGCGACCTTCTCGGCGGCCTCCTTGACCTTGTTTGATCCGAAGAGCGACCCGAGAGCCGCGCCGAGTTCGACCGCCTTGCTGGCCATGGAGGTCTTCTCCGACGCGCGTCGGAGACCGCGAAACACGCCCTGCCGGCTGGTCAGCTGCAGGTTACCGCGCGTGCGCTCCAACGTGTGCTCCAAGTCGCGCCCGTCGCCCGCGAAGCCGCCTGCAACCGTGAAAAGTCCCTCGACGACCGGCGTCGGCTCGCCGCCAAACGCCTTGAGAAAGGCACCCGCATCGAACTCGGTGAGCGAAAAGTTACCCGCCAACTCATAGGGCACCTCACCCGCGGCGAAACGCAGGTCGGCACGCGCCGCCAAGCGCGCCCGCTCGTTGATCTGGCCCTCGATCTTTTGCACCGAGATGCGGCGCGGATCGACGAGGACGTAACCGTTGAACCCGGTCATTGCCCAGTCCGCACCCCGCGTGATCGATTTCAGGTCGATCACCAGCTCGCCTCGCACGCCGCTCCAAAAAGGCTCCGCATCGGGACGGACATCAGCCGGAGTCGGCTCAGGCGTCTTCGGCGTCGGAGTCGCGGCGACGCTCGCCGGCGCTCCGAACAATCCGGCCAACGCGAGCGCGTCCGCGAGTTCCACATGTTCGCCCGTGAGTTTGGCGTCGAAGAGCAGCCCGTCGTCGCGCTCGATCGCCTCGACCAGCATGCGCAGATCGGAGCGCTTGCCCAAGCGATCCAACAACAGCGGCGCCTCGAGGGAAATCCGTCCATCTGCCGCACGCACGCCACGGAATCCCAAGTTGGCGACGGGCAGGGACTGGTTGCCCTCGCGCAACACGAGCCCATTCAGGGTGGCGCGAGCCTCGATCTGCATCGTCACGTCCGGGTTGTCCGGCATGGACGCCGCCCGCAATTCTCCGCTCGCGCGCCCCGCCACCAAGGTCGGCATCGCTGCACCGAGCGGATGCTTGCCCAGTCGCGCCAAATCGACGCTGAAACTCAAGGCTCCGCGAAACCCGTTCGCAGGATTCTCCCCAACCTCGAATTCGACGGTCGAAAGCGCCGCCCCGGATGGCTCGCGGAACGCCGTGCTGCCGAGCCGGAGCTTCCAATCCTTCGCGCCGCCGAAATCGAACGTCGGCGCAGCCTCGAAGGTCAACCCCGTCACGGCGCGGTCGGTCCCGCGGAACACACCGAAATCCGTCACCCGCAGCGGCGCGTCGCTTGCCAGCTGCAGGCGCCCTTGCCGCACGACGGCCGCGAATTCCACCGCGGCCAGTTCGCCCGTGAGCGGGACACTCGTCGGCAAACCGCTCAGCGCGCCGAGCGAAACGGCGCCCACGCTGATCCGCGCGACCTCCACGTCGTCGACCGCGGAGCGCACGACATAGTCCGGCAACCCGATAGTCAGCGGCTGACTGGTGCGCGCGGCGAGGAGCGTCCGGCCGGATTGCCCTTCCGCCAACCGCGCCGCGAGCGAACGGATTTCCAACGTGTCCTTTTGCAGGACGATATCCCATTGCGCCCCGCCCTGCACATGCCCGAGCGGCACGAAGTCCGACACCAGGCGCGGCAGATCGCCCTCGAGCGCACCTTGGAGACCAATTCCGTTAGCGGTCCCGCCCAGCGGAATGAGAGCGGAGAAGCGCCCGTCTAGGCGGTCGCCAGCAGGCGTGCGCAGGGTAAAATCGCGCGCCGTCATCCGCCATTCAGCGGGCGACAGCAGGATTTCCGTCCGCCAAGCGAGATCGGCCTGCTCCAGCAGCGCGTGATCATTCTGCAGGATAGTGAGCCCGGAAAGTCGCACCGGATCCGACGCCTGCAGCGCCAGACGCCCGTCTTCGCGGGTGGCGACCAAGCGGCCCGACAGCGCTCCTTCCTTGACCTGCAGACCCGTGAGGAACGGATTCGCCCACGCCAACGGAAGGTGGTGAATCTGCAACGTGGCTACGTCGCCCGCTGTCTCGTCGCCGGGCTCCACTTGATGCGTGGAGAGATCGAACGCCAAGGCGCGGTTCAATTCGAACGAGACCACCGGCTGGGCTGCCGTCGCGTTCACGCGCAGCCGGTCGACCCGCACCCGCCCGGCCTGCTCCGCAAAATCGAATTCGGTATCGACCCGCAGCGTTCCCAGCGCGCGCAGGCCCGGTTCGATCACGTCGAGGCCGCCCACTTCGCCCTCGGCACGTCCACGCACCGTGAAGGCGCCAGTGGCTCGCGCGAGCGTGAAGTGCCCTGCCCCTTGCGCCGTGAACTGCGGCCAGCGGGCACCGAGCAGGAACGGCTCCACTTGCTCCGAACGAGCGTGAATCTTCCACTCCCCGTCGAAATGCGCGGCCGCATCGCGCGACGTCGCCTGCAATCGCAGGAGATTCTCGGCGCCGCCTGCGCGCACCGTATCGATTTCCAGCCGGTAGGCCTGCTGGGCAACCCCAGTGTCGAGCTGCGCGTTGACCTGCAAGCGGGGCGGATCGGTGAAGCGTTTGCCCTCCGCCTCGATCACCAGCGTCAGGTTCGCATGGTCGAACTGGTGTGTCTCCGTCTGCCGCACACGCAAACGCGAATCCACGCGCAAATTTGTCACGACGGCCTCGGGGGTCGGGTCCGCGACCGCGGCTTCGAGCACCAACTCGCCTTCCCGTCCCGGGGCGATACCACCGCCGGTGAGGCGGAATTGCGCCGTCGCTGCCTGCCGTCCTTCCGCCGCCGGCAACAGTGCCGTGCCTTCGATGCGCAGGTCGTCCGCCACGATTTGCCATGGCAGCTCGAGTCCGTTGAGCATCACCGGAGCTGCCACGGAGGGAACGGCGGTGTCAGCCGGCGCCACCGGCGCTCCGGACGGCGTGGCGTCGAGCCGCACGCCGATGGCGTGCAGTCGCCCCACTTCCAGCCGGCCGGCCGCGAGGAAAGTCCAAACGGAATAGCGCAGCTCCAGATTCGCGATGGTCAGCTTCAGTCCGGGTTGTTCAAAAGTGACATTGGACAGCACCGCGCGCTGCGGACCGGCCGCGATGGCCGCGACGTCGAGCGTGAAACCGGTTTGCCCGGAAGCCCACTGCCGCACGGCCCAGCGCTGCACGGGTGGCAGCATGGCCAAGCCCGCGAGCAAGGTGGTGAGACCAACCAGGATCGCGAAGAGGACGAGGAACAGGCGCACCAGCTTCATGGAGCCAGCCGTAGGACCCGGGCCGACGGCGATGGTTGCGAGCATGGGAGAAAATTATGGCGGCGCAACCGGAGACGCCGCGGGGGCGACCGGGTTTCGTCCCGGACGCCCAGAAATTAGCAGATCAGCCCGGCGAGACCGGGCCGACGGACCGACAGGCGCTCAGTTGCGCTCGGCGGCGACGGATTCGTCGGGCAACCCCATGGCACGGCGGACGGCCGCGTGGGCGACATTGAAGCGGTAGTAGGCCTCGAGCTGGTTGAGGCGCGCCGTGGTGAGATCGGTGCGTGCCTGCAGGACATCGAGCTGCGTCGCCGTGCCGGCGGAATAGCGCGCATCGGCCAGGCGGACGGCCTCGTCGGCCTGCTCCACCACACGCTTGGACGCCTCGGCCAGCTCGGTCGCCTCCTGCAACGAGGAAAGCGCGCGACGCACCTCGACGGTGACGGAAAGCTCGGCCTCTTCGAAGGCCAGCTGGGTCTGCTGGAGCTGTGAGCGAGCCTGCACGACGCGACCGCGCGTGGCGCCCGCATCGAAGATGTCCCACGTGGACTGCAACCCGATGGAGAAGCCATCACGTCCGTCGCTGAAGCTGCTCGAACCGGCACGCTTGGAATTTTGGTAGCCGCCGACGAGCGACAGGTCCGGGTAATAATTCGCCTGGCGGGCCTTCACGTTTTCCTCGGCCGCCAAGCCGAGCTTGCGCAGGCGCTGGAGGTCGGGCCGGCGCGCCTTGGCGGTGGAGAGCGCGGACGAAAGTTCGAAGCTCACGGGCGCGAAGTCGAGAGAGCCGACGAACTCCGGGACCTTGGCCACGTTGGCGGTATCGCTGCTGGTGAAACCGAGCGATTGGCGCAGTTCCTCAATGGCGATGCGGTAGTTGTTGCGCGCGCTGATGAGGGGCGGCTGGGCGTTGGCCAGCGCAACCTCCGCGCGGAGCACCTCGAAGTTCGACACCGTGCCCGCCTCGAAACGGTTGCGAACATCCTGCAACTGGCGCTGCAGCAGCTCGACGTTCTGCTCCTGCACCTTGATGCGCTCGCGGGAGACGAGGACATTGTAGAAGCGCGTGCGAACGTCGAGCAACGCGGCGTCGATGACCGCCTGCATCTCAAGCGTCGCGGCTTCGAGGGCCAGCTGCTGGCTCTTCACGGCCGAGCGGACGCCGCCGCCCGCAAAGAGGACCTGGCGGGCCGTGATACCGACATTCCAGGACCGATTCTCACCCGTGCTGGAGATTTCGCGATCGAGCCGCGAATAGCCGGCGCTCGCGCTCAGGCTCGGCAGCTGCTGGGCGCGGACCTCGAGCACGATGCCTTCCTGCTGGCGCAACCGCTCCTTGGCTTGGCGGATGGAGAAGTTGTTATCGAGCGCGAAGGACAGGGCGTAGGAGAGGTTGAGCGCGTCCGGCACCGCGAAATCCGGGTCGGCTTGCCCGTCGCGCTGGAAAGGCGGCGGGGCGGATTGCGCGAGGGCGGTGGCGGCCAAGGCCGCGCCTGCCGTGATCACGAGAGTGAGGCGCAGAAGCGATTTCATGGGAAGAGGAGGAGGTTACTTGACGGGGACGGGTTCCGCAACCGCGCTTTGGGTGGATTCCTTGGCTGCCGCAGCCTGGTGATCCTTGGCGATAAGCATGTAGAAAGCGGGCACCACGAAGAGGGTGAAGAGGGTGCCGACGGCCATGCCGACAACGAGCACCCAGCCGATCGAGTTGCGCGCGGCGGCACCGGGACCGGTCACGAAGATGAGCATCATGTGACCGAACACCGTGGCGGCGGAGGTCATGAGCACGGGGCGCAGGCGCGTGGCCGCGGCGCGGCGGATGGCGTCGACCTTGGCAATGCCCTGCTCCTGCAGCGTGTTGGCGAATTCGACGATGAGGATGCCGTTTTTCGCAATCAGGCCGACCAGCGTGATGAGGCCGATCTGGGAATAGATGTTGAGCGAGGTTTTCCAGAGGAAGATCGGCAGCATCGCGCCGAAAAAGGCCAGCGGCACGGAGCCGAGGAGGATGATGAAGGGATCGCGGAAGCTGTTGAACTGCGCCGCGAGCACGAGGAAGATCAGGATGAGCGCGAGCACTGCGGCCTTCCACAGCGCCTCGCCTTCGTTGCGGAGCTGGCGCGACTGGCCGCCGTAATCGATCGAGTAGCCCGGCGGCAGGATTTCGGCCGCCTTCTCCTCGAGCTTCTTCAACGCTTGGTCGATGCTCGGGCCGACGCCGGTGATCTTGACGGAGTTAAGCTGCTGGAAGCGGTTGAGCGTGCGCGGCTGCACCGTCTCCTTGAGCGTGGCAATGGTGGAGAGCGGGATCAGCTGCCCCTGCGGGCCGCGGATGTGGTAGTTGAGCAGTTGGTCGGGGTTCAAACGCTCGCCGCGTTCGACCTGCGGGATGACGCGGTAGCTGCGGCCCTCGTTGATGAAGCGGTTCACATAGCCGCCACCGAGCATCGAGCCGAGATCGCGCGCGACGTCGCTGAGGCTGAGGCCCATCGCGGCGACCTTATCCTTGTCGATCTCGATCTCGACCTGCGGGAGGTCGAACTTCAGGTCGGAGTCGGCGAAGTAGAACGTCGGCGCGGCGTTGGGCGCGTTGGCGGCGCCATTGGCGTATTGGACGAGCTGCTCGGCGTATTCGAGCATCTGCTTGTGATCGGCGGTGGAACGCAGGACGAACTCGATGGGCAGCGAACCACCGGAGGGCAGCGGCTCGGGCGTGGTGATGATCACGTTCATGCCCGGGATGGCCGCCGCGGGAGCGAGCAGCGTCTGCTCGATCTGCAGGGAGGTGCGCTGGCGCTCGGACCAGGGCTTGAGGATGATGCCCGCGAAGCCGAAGTTGGCGCCCGTGATCTGGAACGACTGCTCATACTCAGGCACGCTGGTGAACATCTTCTGCACTTCCTTCGCGTAGATCGAATTCTGGTCGATCGTCGCGGTGGGCGACGGCAGGAGAATGCTGAACACGACGCCCTGATCCTCCTTCGGCGCGAGCTCGCGCTGCGCGAACATGAGGAACACGGGCAGGAGCGCGGTGAAAAGCGCGGCGACCGTGAGCGTCACCGGCACCCAGCCGAGACTCGCACCGATGGCGCGCTCGTAGCGGTTGCGGAGACGGTCAAAGAGGTGATTGATCGTGCCAGTGAGGCCGCGTTCCTCCTCCTCGGCGCTGTGCAGGAGGCGGGAGCTCATCATCGGCGAGAGCGTGAGCGCCACGAAGCCGGAGACGGTCACGGCGCCGGCAAGCGTGAAGGCGAACTCACGGAAGAGCGCGCCAGTGAGGCCGCCTTGAAAACCGATCGGGGCATAAACTGCAGCCAGCGTGATCGTCATCGAGATGACGGGGCCGACGAGTTCGCGCGCGCCGAGGATGGCGGCATCGATCGGACGCTGGCCTTCGCGAATATGGCGCTCGATGTTCTCGACGACAACGATGGCGTCGTCGACGACGATACCGACCGCGAGCACGATGGCGAGGAGCGTGAGCAGGTTGATGGTGAAGCCGAGCACCAGCATCACGAAGAGCGCGCCGACCAGGGAGAGCGGCATCGCCACGAGCGGGATGAGCACGGAACGCATCGAGCCGAGGAAGAGGAAGATGACGACGGCGACGATGAGCAGCGTCTCGACGAGCGTGCGCAGGATCTCGGTGAGCGCATCGTCGATGTATTTGGAAGCGTCGTAGGCGATCGAGGCCTCGAGCCCGGCGGGCAGGCTGCGCTGGATGTCAGGCATCGCATCGCGCACGCGGCGGATGACCTCGACGGTGCTCTCCGAGGGCATGACCCAAACGCCCATGAAGGTGGCGGTCTTGCCGCCGAAGCGGACTTCCTCGTCGTAGCTCTCGGCACCGAGCACGACATCGGCCACGTCGGACAGGCGGATGATGGAGCCGTTGCGCTCGGCGACGACGAGCTGGCGGAATTCCTCGACGCTCTTGAGATCGGTGTTGGCGATGAGGGAGACGGAGAGCATCGAGCCCTTGGTGGAGCCGACGGCGGCGAGGGCGTTGTTGGCCGCGAGCGCCTGACGGACCTCGGAGGGGCTGATGCCGTGCGCAGCGAGATCGTCGGGCTTCAACCACACGCGCATCGCGAACACGCGGCCACCGAGCACGTCGGCCTTCTGCACACCTTTCACAGCGGAGAGGCGCGGCTGGACCATGCGGTTGAGGTAGTCCGTGATCTGGTTCTGGTCCATGGTGTCCGAGTAGAAACTCAGATACATGGAGGCGAACTGGTTGTCCGCGGTCTCGACGCTGATGGTCGGGGCCTCGGACTCGGGCGGCAGCTCGTTGCGGACTTGGTCGATCTTGGAGCTGATCTGGGCGAGCGCGGCGTTGGTGTCGTAGTTGAGCCGGAGGAAAACCTTGATGGTGCTGAGGCCGGCGCGGCTCTCGGACTCGATGTAATCAATGCCGTCGGCACTGGCGATGACCCGCTCCAACTGGGTGGTGATGTAGCCGCGCACGGTGTCGGCGCTGGCGCCGAAGTAAACCGTGGTGACGTTCACTACCGCACTGTCGCTGCGCGGGTATTGGCGGGTGTTGAGCTGGAAGTAGGCGACGAGGCCCACGACGAGGATGACGATGTTGACCACGAGCGCGATGACGGGCTTGCGGACGAACAGGTCGGTGAAACTTTTCGAGACCATGGCGGAGGACGAAAAAAATTATGGGAGCGCGTGGACACAGCGCGTGCAGACGCGCCGGGAGGCCGGAGAAGCCGGGCCGCTCAGGTGTTGGCGGGCTTGGGCGACGGGTTGCTGGTCGGCTGGGCGGTGTTGTTCACCTGCACGGCAGCGCCGTTGCGGAGCTTGAACACGCCGGCGGAGACGACCTGTTCACCGGGCTTGAGGCCGCCGGTGACGGCGACGAGGTCGCCGCGCGTGGCGCCGAGCTGCACAAACTGCTGGCGCACGCCGAGGTATTCCTTGCCGGCGGGGTCCTTCATCGTCTCGACGACGAAGACGGAGTTGCCGTAGGAGGCGTAGGCGATGGCCGTCGCGGGCACAACCATCAGCGTATCGGCCGTGGGCAGCTGGACCTCGACGCGGGAGAACATGCCCGGACGGAGGAGCTCGTCGGGATTGGCGAGAGTGGCTTGGACGGCGACGTTGCGCGTGGAGGCATCGACCTCGGTGTTGATGGCCGTGACGCGGCCCTCGAAGACGCGGTCGAACGCATCGACAGTGACGGCGATCGTCTGGCCGATGGCCAGGGCCGGGAGCTGGCGCTGCGGGATATTGAAGTTGAGGTAGATCGGATCGAGCTTCTGCAAGGGCATGAGCGCGGCGCCACGCGCGACGAACTGGCCGACGTTGACGTGGCGAATGCCGGCGCGACCGTCGAAGGGCGCGCGCACCTGCTTCTTGGCGATCTGGGCCTCCAGCGCGGCCACGGCCGCGCGCGACTGCTCGGCGGCGGCCGCCGCGGCGTCGTAGTCGGACTTGGCCATGGCTTGGCGCCCCCAGAGGTCCTTGGCGCGCTCGAGGTTGATACGATTCAACTCGGCAGTGGCTTGGGCGGCCTTCAGGTTCGCCTCCTCGACGGAGGTGTCGATGGCGACCAACAGGTCGCCAGCGCGGACGGGAGCGCCGCTCTCAACCGCAATGCGCGTGATGGTGCCGTCGGCATCAGCCGCGATTGTAACGCCTTCGACCGACGCGAGCGTGCCGATGGCCTTGAGCGTCGGCCGCCAGTTGACGGCCTGGACCTCTGACGTCGCCACCGACAACGGGGGCATCGAGTGGTCCATGGAGGACATTTCCTTGATCTGCGCGGCCTTGACCGCACCAAGAATGACCACGACGGCGATGAAGCCGGCGAGCGCGATGGCGAATTTCTTCAACATATGAATGAGGCTGAGAGCTGCGGGGAATGTAAATCAGGCGGACTTGGCCACGGGGGCGCTGCGCGAGAGCGGGTGCAGCGCGGTCTGTTGCTGGATCTTGCCGAGCAGGCGGACGAGCGTCTTGCGCTCCGCCTCACTCAGCGCGCCCATCACTTCACGCGCGTAGCGGAAGTGGATAGGCAGGAAGCGGGCCAAGAAATTCTCACCCTTCCGCGTCAGGCGCACCAACAGCATGCGCCGGTCCGAGGGATCCGGCTCGCGGACGACGAAGCCGTCGCGCTCGAGCGTATCCACCAGCCCCGTCATGGTCGCGCGCGTGACGCCGGCGGCATCGGCCAGCTCGGCCGGGGTGCGCGGGCCGCAGGGGCCCTGCGTGATCGGCACGTCGCCGGTGCGCGGCGCGGAGGAGCGCCAGAGCAGCATCAGCACGCCGAAGCGACCATGGGAGATGCCGTGCGCCGCCAGCTGCGCATCGGAAATGGCGAAGACGTCGTCGGCCGTGCGCAGCAGATGCAGGTAGGCCTCCGCCGCCGAGGGGTCGAGGTCGGGAAACTCGCGCGCCGCCTCCAAGAGGCATTCGTAGCGCGGCAGGTCCTTGAGCATCAGGTGAGGCATACAGGAAGTAAGGGAGCTGAAAGTTAGCTCCCTAACGATTTTCGCAAGTGGTCTTTTCCAAACCTAGCCGAACGGCCAATCCGCGTGTCACAGACACGTGAAAACTGCCGGCGTCATCGTGCGTTGATATGACAAAAAAGCCCGCACGAGGTGCGGGCTCGAAAGAGAAGCAGCGGAGCCGGATCAGAGCGATTGCGCGGCAGCGACGACGGCCTCGGTGGTGATGCCGAGTTCCTTCATGGCGATGTTGCCCGGAGCGCTCAGGCCGAAGCGGTCGATGCCCACGATCTTGCCATCAAGGCCGACATACTTGTGCCAGAGGGCGGAGACACCGGCCTCGATCGCCACGCGCTTGCGGCACGAGGGCGGGAGGATGGCATCGCGATAGGCCTGCGGCTGGGCATCGAAGCGAGCGAAGGACGGGATCGACACGACGCGCGTGCCGGCGCCGAGCTGCTTCGCCGCGGCAATGGCCCACTGGAGTTCGCTGCCGCAGGAGAGGAGGATGTGCGTGAGCGGGGCGGTTTCCTGGACAGCGACGTAACCGCCCTTGAGCACGCCGGCGCGGCGCTCGCTGGCCGGGATATCGTTGAGCATCGGCACGGCCTGGCGGGTGAGCGAGAGGAGTGTGGGGCCGTCGGCGCGCTCGAGCGCCGCGGCAAAGGCACCGGCGGTCTCCTCGGGATCGGCCGGGCGGATGACGTCGAGATTCGGAATCACGCGCAGACCGGAGACGGTTTCGACCGGCTGGTGCGTGGGGCCGTCTTCACCGACGCCGATCGAGTCGTGCGTGTAGATATAGACGACGGGCAGCTTCGACAGCGCGGCGATGCGCATCGAGGGCCGCGAGTAGTCGGCGAACACGAGGAAGGTCGCGCACGAGGTGCGGAAGATGCCATCGTAGGCGAGGCCGTTGTTGATCGCCGCCATGCCGTGCTCGCGGATGCCGTAGCGGATGTTGCGGCCGGCGCGGTTGGTGCGGTCGAAATCCTTGTCGCTCGCGATGTAGTTGAGCGTGGAGCCGTAGAGGTCGGCCGACCCGGAGACGAAGAGCGGAAGCGCGGCGGCGAGCGGTTGGAGGACGTCCTTGCCGGCGGCGCGGGTGGCGAGTTTGGCGTCGGCGGGGAAATGCGGGATCTTTTCCAGCAGCGCGGCGGCACTGGGGGCGACGTCGCGCGAGTCGAGCAGCGCAGCCTTATCGGGGTTGGCGGTGCGCCAGGCTGTGTAGGTTTTCACCCACTTGTTGTAGGCGCGCTTGAGGCGGCTCTTGTGCGCCTTGAAATACTCGCGCACCGGCTCGCTGACAAAGAAGTGCTGGTCAGCCGGGAGGCCGAGACCGGCGCGGGCGGCATCGGCGAACTTCGCCCCACCCTCGCCGTGGCCCTTGGCGGTGCCGGCGACTTCGGGGATGCCCTTGCCGATGACCGTCTTCGCGATGATGAGCTGCGGACGGCCGGTCTTGGTCTTCTTGGCCTTGTTGACCGCCTTGAGGATGGCGGCGAGGTCGTGACCGTCAGCAAGCGTCTGGACGTCCCAGCCGATGGCCTTGAAGCGCGCGGCGGTGTTCTCGCTCTGGGTCCGGTCCGCCATGGCGTCGAGGGTGACGTCGTTGGCGTCGTAGATGAGGATCAGGTTGTCGAGGCCCTGATGGCCGGCGAAGGCGACGGCTTCCATCGCGACGCCTTCCTGCATGCAGCCGTCGCCGGCGAGGCAGATGACGTGGTGGTCGAAGATAGTATGCTCAGCGGTGTTGAAACGCGCCTCGGCCATCTTGCCGGAGAGAGCAAAGCCGACGGCGTTGCCGATGCCCTGACCGAGCGGGCCGGTGGTGCACTCGACGCCGGGCGTTTCGTGAAACTCGGGGTGGCCGGGCGTCTTGCTGTGGAGGACGCGGAAGTTCTTCACGTCGTCGAGCGAGACGCCGTAACCGCTGAGGTGAAGCCACGAGTAGAGGAACATCGAGCCGTGGCCGGCGGAGAGGACGAAGCGGTCGCGATTGAGCCAGCGGGGCTCGTCGGGGTTGTGCTGGAGCGCGTGGCCGTAGAGGACCGCGCCGATCTCGGCAGCCCCGAGCGGCAGGCCCAAGTGGCCGGAGGAACACTTGTGCACGGCGTCGATGGCGAGACCGCGAGCTTGGGCACTGGCTTGGGCGAGGAGTTCGGTATTCAGCTTCATATCGGGTAAATAGAGATGTGATTTAGGTCGCCGATGAACGGCCGTGCAAAGCCCAAATGCTGTCATCGCGCGCACACCGTTGTCTGCCGCGCAGCAGGCGCGAACAAAGCGCGCAGCGAGAGGGTCAAGCGGCGCCTGCGCGCGCCAAATCCAGCCAACAAAAAAGCGAGCCGGGGGGCTCGCTTGAAAGTGGACCGGGAGAAGGCGGAAACCGCCGTATCCGGATCAAGCCTTCGACTCTTCGAAGCGCTTCTCCTTGACGGCCATGGCGGCCTTGCCCGTGCGGTCGCGGAGGTAATAGAGGCGGGCCTTGCCGGGCATGGACTCGCGCTCGACTTCGATCTTCTCGACGTTGGGCGAATTGACCGGGAACACGCGCTCGACGCCCTCGCCGTAGCTGATACGGCGGACGGTGAACGTTTCGTGGATGCCGCTGCCCTTGTGGGCGATCACGACGCCGGCGAAAATCTGGATGCGCTCTTTGTCACCCTCGCGAACCTTCGTGTGAACGCGGACGCCGTCGCCGACTTTGAACGGGGCGATGGCATGCTTCACCTGGCTGGCGGTGAGATCTTTGACGATGGGATTCATGGCTGTTTCTTTAGTAAATCGGGTCGGACTTTCGCGGTCTTTTCCAACTGCTGCGCGTGCCGCCACTTCTCGATTTTGCCGTGATGCCCTTCGAGGAGCACTTCCGGCACGGACATGCCGCGGTAAACGGCGGGACGCGTGTAATTGGGAAAGTCGAGCAAGTTGCGGGTGAAACTTTCGGTGGTCAATGACTTTTCTTCACCGAGCACGCCGGGGATGAAACGGGCAAGCGCATCGATCACGACGGCGGCCGCGAGGGTGCCGTTGGTCAGCACATAATCACCAATGCTGATCTCCTCGTCGATGATCGTGTCGCGGATGCGCTGGTCGATGCCCTCGTAGTGGCCGCTGAGGAAGATGAGATGCGACTCCTTCGCCAGCTGCTCCGCCCGGGCCGTGGTAAAGGGCACGCCATCAGGCGTCAGGTAGATGCGACGACAACCGGGAGTCTGCAGCTCCTCGATGGCGGCGAAGATCGGCTCGCACTTCATGACCATGCCGGCTCCGCCGCCGAAAGGGCGATCGTCGGTGGTCTTGTGCTTATCGGTCGCCCAATCGCGGGTGTTGCGAACGTTGATCTCGAGCAATTTCGCCTCCTGCGCGCGGCCGAGCATGCTCTCGGACAGAAAACCGTCGAGCATGGCGGGGAAAAGCGTGAGGACGTCGATGCGCATCGAGTCGCGAGTGGTGGGAATGAAAAAGCCCCGGTTTGCACCGAGGCTCGGGAAATCAGGGCTGTTCCGCGCCTCAGGCCTGAGCGGCGGCGGCGGCGCGCTTGGAGCGCTTGACCAGCGAGTTGACGGTGTCCGTCGGCTTCGCGCCCTTGGAGACCCAGTAGTCGTAGCGGTCGAGCTTGATGTTCAGCGGGTTGCCCTTCGCGTTCGGGTTGTAGGCGCCGAGGTATTCGACGGCGTCGCCATCACGGCGCGAACGAGCTTCGGTGACGGCCACGCGGTAGTGGGGCTCGTTCTTGGTGCCGAAGCGGGAAAGACGGATCTTGAGTGCCATTTGTAGTGCTGAGGTGCTGTGCGGACAGCGGTGGTTGATTTGGAAAAGGTCCAGAAGAGTCGGAAACGGTTTGGCCTTGTCAAGCCCCCATTAGTGCCGCTGTTTTCGACCCCTTAACGATTCTTCCTCTATGCTCAAAGCCGGCATCGTCGGTCTGCCCAACGTTGGCAAGTCCACTCTCTTCAACGCCCTCACTCGCTCCCGCAAGGCCGAGGCGGCCAACTATCCGTTCTGCACCATCGATCCGAACGTCGGCGTCGTGATCGTGCCGGACGAGCGCGCCTACGTGCTCAAGGCCATCGCCAAGACCAACGTCGTCGTGCCGGCCGCCATCGAATTCGTCGACATCGCCGGCCTCGTCGCCGGCGCCAGCAAAGGCGAAGGTCTTGGTAATCAATTTCTAGCCAACATCCGCGAAGTCGACGCCATCGTCCAGGTCGTGCGCTGCTTCGAGGACAGCGACGTGGTCCACACCATGGGCGGAGTCGACCCGGTGCGCGACATCGAGGTGATCACCACTGAGCTTGTCCTCGCCGACCTCGATGCCGTCACCAAGCGCATCGAAAAGACCCAGAAGAAGGCCAAGTCCGGCGACAAGGAGGCGATCGCCGAGATGGCGCTCCTCCAAAAACTCGAGCCGCACCTGAACTCCGGCAAGACCGCCAACGTCCTCGACGCCACGCCCGAGGAAAAGGCGCAGATGAAGCTCTTCCAGCTGCTCACCGCGAAGCCCGTGCTCTTCGCCTGCAACGTCGCCGAGTCCGACCTCGCCACCGCCGAGCAGAACAAGTTCGTCCAGCAAGTCGCCGGCTACGTCCGCACGCACCACGACGCCGCCTACGTGCCGATCAGCGCCAAGATCGAGGCCGAGCTCATCGACCTGACGCCCGAGGACGCGAAGGCCTTTCTCAAGGACCTCGGCGTGGACGACTCCGGCGTATCCGCGCTCATCAAAGGCACCTACAACCTGCTCGGCCTGCAGACCTACTTCACCGCCGGCGAGAAGGAGGTCCGCTGCTGGACCATCGTCAAAGGCTGGAAGGCCCCGCAAGCCGCCGGCGTAATCCACACTGATTTCGAAAAGGGCTTCATCAAGGCCGAGGTCGTCAGCTACGAGGACCTCGTGCGCCTCGGCTCGACCGCCGCCGCCCGCGACGCCGGCAAATACCGTCTCGAAGGCAAGGAATACGTTTTCCAAGACGGCGACGTCGCGCTCTTCCGCTTCAACAACTGAGGTCGGCCGCGCCGGTCTGGACCGGCATACGGAACTGTTGAGTATCAGCAGCCCGCGCACGGCGCGCGCACCACGCAACCGCGTCCGGCGACGAAACTCCAGCTGCGCTGCCGTGCGTCAAGCGACGCTCCCGCGTTGCACCCGGCCGCGCCCCGACCCAAGTTTGCCGCCATGAGCGACGCGCCGCCTCCGTCCCCCGCGAGCGAAGAATCGATCGATGCCTCGATCGTGCGCATGCTCATGGACGCGGTGCCGGACCGGATCTATTTCAAGGATTTGGAGAGCCGGTTTGTCCGCAACAACCTCGCGCAGGCCCGTCTGCTCGGCGCAGCCTCGCCCGACGAGTGCGTCGGCAAATCCGACGCAGATTACTTTCTCCCCGAACACGCCGCCCGCGCCCGCGCGGACGAGCAGGAGATCATCCGCACCGGCCGCGCGATCGTCGGCAAGGTCGAGCACATCACGCTCCGCGACGGCTCCACCTCCTGGGTCTCGACCACGAAGATGCCCTGGTGCGACACCAACGGCCGCATCATCGGCACCTTCGGCCTCACCCGCGACATCACCGCGACCAAGGCCGCTGAGGAGAAACTCACCGAGGAGCGCAACCTCCTGCGCACGATCATCGATCACCTCCCCTGCCGCATTTACGTCAAGGACCGCGATTCGCGCTACCTGCTCAACAACCGCACGCACTTGCAGACGCTCCGAGTTACCAGCCAGGAGGAGGCCACCGGCCACACGCTGCGCGAACTCGTGCCGGGCGAACGCGCCGAGCTCGCGATGGCCGACGACCAGCAGGTCATGGCTACCGAGACACCGATCCTCAGCGCCGAGAAATCCGCCGTGCTCGACGACGGCAAGACACGCTGGTCGCTCACGACCAAAGTGCCGCTGCGCGACACGCGCGGCCAGGTTGTAGGCCTCGTCGGCATCAGCCTCGACATCACGCAGCGCAAGGAGGCCGAGCAGGAACTGGCCCGGCGCAACGCCGAGATGGAAGCCGACGTGTTCATGGCGCGGCAGCTCCAGGAGGCGTTCCTCTCGCGCCCCTACCCCGTCTTCCCGCGCGGCGTCGCACCCGCGGCCAGCGCGCTGCGCTTCACGCACTGCTATGTGCCGGCGACGACGCTCGGCGGCGATTTCTTCGACGTCATCCAGTTCTCCGACACGCGCTGCGGCCTCATCATCTGCGATGTCATGGGGCACGGCGTGCGCGCCGGTCTGTTGACCGCGATGATCCGCGGCGTCGTGCAGGAGATGGGCGCCCGCGCCGCCGATCCCGCGCTCGTGCTGGCGGAGATCAACGACACGCTCTGCCCGCTGGTGGAGCACACAGGGCAGACCATGTTTGCCTCCGCGTTCTTCGCTCTCGTGGATCTGGAAACATCGACGCTGCGCTACGCCAACGCCGGGCACCCGCCGCCGCTGGTCATGCGCGCCAGCGACGGGCAGATTGATCGGCTCACCCTGACTGATCCCGAGCCGGCCACCGGTCTGCTGCCGCAGTTCACCTACTCCGCCAACGAGATCACGCTCGCGCCTGGCGACCGCCTGATTGCCTACACGGACGGCCTGATCGAGGCCGCCGACTCACGCGGCGCCTACTTCGGCGAGGACCGACTCTGCTTCCTGCTCGGCCAGTGCGAATCGCTGAAATTCGAAAGCATCTGCACGCAGCTGCTGCGCGCCGTGCGCGATTACTCCGGCGCCAGCGGGGCATTGGCGGACGATGTGTGCATCGTCGCGATGGAGGTTGCCCCGACGACCCCGCAAGCGGACACCGGCACCTGACGCGCCGGCCGGCTGATCACTTGCCGGCGACGACGCCGCGCTCGCTCTTCTCGACGAACTGCAGGAAGTGCGTGAATTCGGGCGACCCGGCCAAGGCGTGCGCGTGCATCTGCTCGAAAGCCTGCGTGCGGTTCAAGCCGGTGCGGTAGAAAAGGCGGAAGGCCTGCTTGATCGCCTCGAGCCGCTCGGGGCTGAAGCCCTTGCGTTCGAGACCGACCTTGTTGATCGAACGCGCGATGGCCGGATTGCCGTCGGCGATGATGAAGGGCGGCACGTCCTGCACGATCTTCGACATGGCGCCGACCATCACATGCGCGCCGATGCGACAGAACTGGTGAATGCCGCACTTGGCGCCGAGCGTGACGTGATCCTCGACGATGCAATGGCCAGCGATGCCGACCTCGTTGCTCGCGATGAGATGGTTCCCGATCTGGCAGTCGTGGGCAACGTGGCAGTAGGCTAGGAGCAGGTTGTCGTGCCCGAGCGTGGTGAACTCGCCGTCGTTCGTCGCCGCGTGGACACTGGCGTATTCGCGGAAGACGTTGCGGTCGCCGATGCGCGTGCCGGGGTTGCCGCCCTTGAACTTGAGGTCCTGCGTCTTCATGCCGATGCAGGCGAAGGGAAACACCTCGCAGGCGCGACCGAGCACGGTGTTGCCCTCGACGTTGGCGTGGTGGTGCAGCACGGTGCCGTCGCCGAGCACGACCTGCGGACCGACGTAGGCGTAGGCGCCGACGGCGACGTCAGTGCCGAGCTGGGCACCGGGCTCGATGATCGCGGTGGGATGGATGCGGACCGCCATGGGTCAGTCGAGCTGGCTGTTGTCGACGAGGGCGAACATGAGCTCGCCGGACGAGACCACCTGGCCGCCGACGGTGCATTCGCCCTCGGCGCAGGCGATGGTGCCGCGGAGCTTGGTCATCTTGACCTGGATGCTGATCTGGTCGCCGGGGCGGACGGGTTTGCGCCACTTCACGTTGTTGCAGCTCATGAACAGCGCGGTCTTGTTCTCGGTGTTGGCGCGGCGCAGCAGGAGGATACCAGCCGCCTGGGCCATGGCCTCGATCTGGAGCACGCCGGGCATGACCGGGTTGCCGGGATAATGACCTTGGAAATACGGCTCGTTGATCGTGACGTTCTTGATCGCAGTGAGCGTCTCGGGGGTGATCTCGACCACGCGGTCGATCATCACGAACGGGTAGCGGTGCGGCACCGTGTCGAGGACGCGGCGGATATCGAGGGTCGTCTCGGTGGTGACCTCGGCCTTGGGCGTCGCGGGCTTGGCGGGCTTCTTGCCGCCTTTTTTCCACGCCTCGTATTTCTCGAGCAGCTGCTTCGTGAGCTCGGCGTTGAGCGCGTGGCCGGGGCGCGTGGCCACGATGTGCGCCTTCAGCGGGATGCCGAGCAGCACGATGTCGCCGATGATATCGAGAATCTTGTGGCGGACGAACTCGTCGGCGAAGCGGAGCGGCTCCTTGGAGATGATCTTGTCGCCCTTGATGACGACGGCGCAGTCGAGCGAGCCACCCTTGATCTTGCCGAGCTTGATGAGCTCCTCGATGTCCTCGTAAACCGTGAACGTGCGCGAAGCGGCGACCTGCGTGACGTAGACGTCGGGATCGATCGTGAGCGACAGGTGCTGCGTGTGGATGCCGCGGTCGTCGGCGCTGGTGCAGGTGATCTTCAGGCCGTCGTAAGGCAGCGCGATGATGGAGGAGTTGCCGCGGGAAACGGAGACGGTATCGGTAAGCGAAAAGTATTCGCGCTCGGCGTCCTGTTCGACGGGCTCGCCCTGCTGGATCATCTTCACGAACTCGCGGGCGGAGCCGTCCATGATGGGCGGCTCACCTGCATCCATTTCGATGAGGAGGTTGTCGACGCCGCAGCCGCTGAGGGCGCTGAGCACATGCTCGACGGTGTGGATCTTGGCGTGGCCCTGTTGGATGGTCGTGGCCCGCACGAGGTCGGTGACGAGGTCCACGCGGGGCTTGATCTCCGGGTGCCCATGGAGGTCCATCCGCTTGAACACGATGCCGTGATTCACCGGCGCGGGTTTAAAAATCATGTGCACGGCGTCTCCGGTGTGCAGGGCATTGCCCTTGATGGAGACCTCGCGCAAGAGGGTGCGCTGCTTCATTGAGAGTGAAGGCGCAGTGTCTGAAAGCACTTGGAAATGACAAGCTTGGAGATAGTCCCCCACCCGCCCGGCCGCAGGCAGCGCGGCGCGGTTGGGCGGGCCGACATCCGGCCGGGGCGGAAGTCCTGCGCACAACCCTGAGACCGGGGTTGACACCCCGGAAAGGCGGTCGGTAATTCTAACCCCTTTCCCAACTCAAACTTCGATTCTGTTCCGTCATGCCCGCAGCCAACGACATCCGCAAAGGCCAAGTCATCAAGTTCAACGGCGAGCCCCACCTCGTCATGGAGACCCAGCACCGCACGCCGGGCAACCTCCGCGCCTTTGTGCAAATCAAGATGCGCAACCTGCGCTACGGTAAGACGCTTGAGCAGCGCTTCAACTCGCCCGACCCGGTCGAAGTGCTTCCCACCGACCGCCGCACGCTCGAGTTCAGCTACGCGGATCGCGAGAATTTCTCGTTCATGGACCCCGAGAGCTTCGAGACCTTCGAGCTGACGGCCGGCATGATCGGCGACTCGAAGAATTACCTCGTCGCCGGCGGCAAAGCCGAAGTGCTCTTTATCAACGAGGTCCCGGTCACCATCGATCTGCCTTCCTCCGTGAACCTGAAGATCATCGAGAGCGCCGACGGCGTGAAGGGCGACACCGCCTCCAACGTGCAGAAGCCCGCCACCTGCGAGACCGGCTTGGTCATCCAAGTGCCGCTCTTCATCAAGGAAGGCGAGATCGTGCGCGTCAGCACCATCGACGGCAGCTACATGGGTCGCGCCTGAGTCGGTAAGAAATTTTGCCCACGAAAAAGCCCGCGACGCGAGTCGCGGGCTTTTGTTTGGCCGAAGTGGAAACGTGCCGCGGTTCAGTTGGCGGGCGCGGCCGCGCGACGGCGGCGATACGCCACAAGCCCGAGCGCCGCGAGCCCGGCGAACGCCGCATAGGTCGAGGGCTCGGGGATCTGCGAAACGGTGAAGCTCTCAAAGTTGTAGTTGCTGAACTGATTCGAACCGCCACCGAAACGGATCGCCAGCGTGTCGAAATTCAGCACCGGGCTGGTGGAGTCCGACGTGGTGTAGTTCAGGCCGCTGAAGTTACCGCCGGTGAGGGAGGTCGTGATGCTCAGCGTGCCGGCGTTATGCGACATCTGCACCGAGAACGTATACGTGGTGTTAGCCGCGAAGTAACCTGTGGCGCCGCTGCTCGAACCGATCGACGTGCCCCACACCGAAGCCGTGCCGAGCAGGTCGTTGCTGCTGGTCGTCACGCGCTCGAAGGTATTGAGCCCAAGGTTGGTCGTGTTGCCACCACCCACCGTCGAACCGCTGGAGAAGAAGCCGTAGCCGGTATCGCCGACATAGCTGGCGTCCGTGGAGCCGAACCCGTCGGTCGTGCGGTAGCCGGCGGCCGAGCCGTTCACCAGCGCGATGCGCAGATTGTTCGGCGTGGCCCCGGAGTTGCCGGTGGTGAAGGTGAGGGCAAAGGTCACTGCCTGACTGCCGACCGTGACGGTCGGGAAGTAGCCGATGGCCATGCGATTGCTGGTCGAGTTCATGTTCCAGAGCATGCCGGAGGCGGAGGCCGTCAGCTGGCTGGTGCCGTTCACCACCCATTGGGTGTTCGTCGACGTCGCGGTGGCGATGGTCGGCGAGCTGCTCGTGGTGGAGGAGCCGTTCAAGCCGCCGATGCGGTCCGTGTCGGCGAAATTGTCGTTCACCAGGACGGTTTGCCCCCACACACCGAGCGGTGCGATGAGGGCAAGGCCAAGGACGATGTGACGGAAGGACAGCCGCGCGGGAATGGTCCCGCCGGCGGAGGGTGGCTGCTTTTTCATGGGGTGCTGGGGTGTTAACGTAACCTCGCCCGAGGTCAGCGAGTGACCTGCAGGCGGAAAAAGACCTTCGTCGTGCCGGCGGGCGGGACGTGGATCGCCCGCCAAGTCTCGACACCATCGATGGTCGACTCGAGTTCGTGGACGACGTTGCCATCGCTCCAATCCACGAGATTGCCCGAGACTTGGACGACGAAGCCGACATCCGCGCGGTCCGCGGGGCGGCGATAGACGAAGACCCAGCCGCCTTGCACGTTTTCGATCTCGTGCCAGCCGCCGGGCATCGGCGCGCGGGGATTCAGGCCGAGCGCATACTTGAAGAGGTTGCTGACGCCGTCGCCGGCCGCGGAGGCGGTGGGGCCGCTGAGGGCGAGGTTGGCGCGTTCGTCCGCGGTGAAATACTGCTCCAGCCAACCGGCATAGGCATCGGCAGCGATCGTCAGCGCGACCGCCGAGCTCGTAACGCGTCCGCCCGGGCCGGTGATCACGACATCGTAGCTGCCCACGTCGGTCTCGGCGACCGCAGGGATCGTGTAGGTCGCGCCGGTCGCATTGGCGATGGCGACGCCGCCCTTGCGCCACTGGTAGGCCAACGGTCCGGGGCCAGTGACAGTCACCGCGAAGTTCGCGGCTGCGCCGAGCGCAACGGCGCGCGGCTGCGGCTGGACGGAGATCGTGGGCGCGGCGAGTTCGGCCGGCGTGGCTGCGACGGCGAACTGGAGCGAAGTGAGCTTCAGCGTGTCGAGCGAGTTGGTGCCGCCGGCGATGCGCAGAGCGATCTCGTCGAAACTCTGCGTGGCCACGGAAGGTGTGGTGGTGTCGACGCCGGTCAGCACATAATCGACCGTGGCGCCGCCGTGGAGGCGTGCGGACCAGACGTTGGCGCCCTCGCGCCGCGTGAGGGTCAGCGTGAGCGCATACGCCGTCGCGGACGCGAAGGGCGCAGGCGCTCCGCTCAGGCGGGCCGGCGACGTGCTCGTGTAGAGCGCGGCGTTGGTCGAGCTCATCAGCGTCGTGTTCGTGCTCCCGGGGATGCGGCCCAGCAGCGAGCCGTTGCCGGTGTCGAGGTTGTAGGACGCCATGTAGCCCGTGTCGTCGGTGACGAGGTTGGTCGTCTCGGTGTTGCCGAAGTCGGTGACGCGGGTGCCCTGCGTGTTGAACAGGCCGAAGCGCAACGCATTCGCGACCGTCTTCACGGTGCCGGTCTCGAAGGTGAGCGTGAGCGTGAGGGTCTGGCCGACCGCGACGTTGATCGGTGCCGCGAGGTGCGCGATGTAGCCCGATGCCGAGGTTTGACCTTCGGTGAAGGTGACGGATTGCACCGTGGTGTTGGCCGTGACGGTGTCCGCAGTGCGGCTGCGCAGCCACGTGAGCTGCGAGACATCGACATTGGTCGCGGCGATGCCAGTGGTCGCGACCGTGATGACCGACGACGAGACGCTCGTGCCGCCCGTGCCGTAGGCGCGAACCCGATAATAATAGGTCGTGCCCGCGCTGAGACCGGTGACGGCGCGGTTCACGGCGTCGCCGACGTCGAGGTTTTGGTAACCCGGGACGAAGGTCGCGAACGTGTTGCTGGTGGAGACGTCGAGGCGGTAGCCGTCGGCGCGGTCAACGGCGGACCAGTTGGCGGTGAAGCCTTGGTTGCCGACCGCAGTCGCGGCGGCGGCCACCGGAGCGGCGGTCGAAGGCGCCACGGTGAGCGTCGCACTGGAGCTGGTCAGGTTGCCGGCGAGGTTGGAGACGGTGACCGAGTAGGAGCCGGCGTCTTCGACTCGAGCGAACTCGATCTCGTAGAGCGCACCGGTGGCACCGACGATGTCGACGCCGTCCTTCTTCCACTGGTAGTTGAAGGGAGCGCTGCCCGTCGCGACGACGGAGAACTGCACGCCTTGACCGGCGATCACGCTCTGGTCGGCGGGTTGCGTGGCGATGCCGGGCGCAACTGGCGCGCCAACCGTGAGGGTGGCGACGGAGCTGGTGACGTTGCCGTTGGCGTTGGAGACGGTGACGGAGTAATCGCCCGCGTCGCCGGGCTCGGTGCCGGAGATCGTGAGCACGGCGGAGTTAGCTCCGGAGATGCGCGCACCGTCGACGAGGTTCACGCCGCCCTTCTTCCATTGGTAGAGGAGCGTGGCGCTGCCTGCGGCCTGCACGGTAAAGGTGGTGTCGGCGCCGGCGGTGGTGGTCACCGCTTGCGGCTGCGCGACGATGGACGGCGGGATGGTGGAATCGGCGACGTAGGCGGTGCGGAGCCAGTTGTCCTTGCTCCACGTGAGCACGCCGGCGCCGGCGCCGGCAGCGAGGATGCCGGGCAGGTTGGCCGGATCGTCCATCGGCGGCGCCGCATACGGGAGCTGGTTGTTCGGGAGGCTCGTCCACGAGAACGGGATGATCGCCGCCTGGAAGGGTCCGAGCGGGTTGTTCGGATCGGTGCTGTTGCCGCGCACCTGGGTGACGGAGCCGTCGGCGTTGTTGAAGCGATAGATGGTGTCGAGCGCGAGAATCTTGCCGGTATAGGCGGGGTTCGTCGGGTCGGTCTGGTTGTTGCGCAGCGGGGTGATGCAGTCGGAGTAGAACGACTTCTCGACGAGGATGGCTCCGTTCTCGGTGGAGATGGTGCCGTTGAGGAAGGGGCGGAGCTTGTAGGGGCTGCCGTTGTTGAACGAGTTGAGCGCGCTCGTGCTGAGCGTGGCGGCGGCCTTGGTGTCGCGCATGCGGCGGGCCTGGAGGGCGATGACGTCGTCGACGTAGATGTTGTAGTTATGGACGTTGCCGCCGCGGAGGCGCGGGGTGACGCGGTCCCACACGTTCTGGAACCACTGGTGGTGGAACGTGGCGGTGAGGAGCGCGTTCTCGGCCTTGAGCGAATTCGCGCCCATGAGGTGGCCCTTGTCTTGGCCTTGGATGATCGCGGCGAGCTCGTCGATGGTGTAGCCGACGGTGTCGCGGAGGAAACGGTAGCCGGCGTAGCTGGACTTGTTGGCCTCGAGATGGGCGAGCTGCTGGCGCACCCAGCTGTTGGGATTGGTAGCGCCGTCGTCACCGATGTAGCGGCACCACGAGAGGGTGACGTTCGAGGCGCCGGCCTTCATGTCGACAATGCCGTCGTAGGCCTTGGTGAAAGTGCAGTGGTCGATCCAGACGTTGGAGACGTCGCCGCCATTGCCGAGAGTGATGAAGTCCCAGTCGTTCGAATCGAAGTCGCCCTTCGAGGCTTCGTCCCACTCCCAGAGTTCGTCGAACTTGAGGTTGCGGATGATGATGTTCGACGTGCCTTTGACGTTGAAGTTGCAATGCCGGATGGTCGCGCCGTTCGCGGAGAAGATGGTCAGCGGACTGCGCGCCTTGATGTCGAGGATGCTGACGCCGGTCTGGAGGAGCACGGGGTGGAGCTTCGGGGTGGCGTGGGCGCGGAGCGCGTTGCTGGCGAGGCCCTGCACGGTCGCACCGACTTCGGTCCAGCCGAGATTGAGATCGTTCATGATCTCGATGACCTTCACCTTGCCGGCGGTCTTGTTCGAATCGATGATCGCCTGCACGAACTCGAGCGGCGTGGTGACCTTGCGGTAAGCGGCGTCGGTCTCAGGAATGACGCCGCCGCCCGTGGTGCCGGTGCCGACGGTGGCGAAGCCCGTGAGGTTGAAGGCCGTGACCGGGAGACCGCTGGCGAGTGAGAGGGTGACGACGCTGCTCGTGGCGGAACCGGCGCTGTTGGTGACGACGACGCGGTAGGTGGTGAAGTCGGCCGCCTGGACGCCGGTGACGGTGTAGGAAGCGGAAGTGGCGCCGGGGATGTCGGTGCCGTTTTTCTGCCACTGGTAACCGAGCGGCGCGGTGCCGGTAGCAACGACGTTGAACGTCGCACTTCCGCCGAGCGGCGCGGATTGCGCCATCGGCTGCGTCGTGATGCTGGGCGCAACGGCCTGCACGGTGAGCGTGGCCGCGGCGCTCGTGACGGACGTCACGAGGTTGGTGACGACGACGCTGTAGCTGCCGGCACTGACCAGCGTGACGCCGGTGAGCGTGAGCGAGGCGGAGGTGGCACCGGAGATGTCGGTGCCGTTCTTCTTCCACTGATAACTGAAAGGCTGCGTGCCGGTGGCCGTGACGCTGAAGGTGACGGTGCCGCCGTCGGACACGGTCTGCGACTGCGGCTGAGCCGTGATCGTCGGGGCTTGGGGCGTCACGACGGTGAGCGCGGCGGCCGCGCTGGTGACGGAGCCGGCGGCGTTGGAAACCACGACGCGGTAGTTGCCGGCATCGGTGGTTTGCGCGTTGGTCACCGTGTAGCTGGCGGACGTCGCGCCGGGGATGTCGACGGTGCCCTTCTGCCACTGGTAACCGAGCGGCGCGGTGCCGGTGGCGACGACACTGAAGGTGGCGTTGCTGCCGACGTTGATCGTCTGCGCGGCGGGCGGCGTCGTGATCGACGGCGCCACGGCGTTGACCGTGAGAATAGCGGTCGCACTCGTGACGGTGCCGGCCACATTGGTGACGGCCACGGTGTAATTACCGGCGCTGGCGATTGAGACCGCGTTAAGCGTGAGCGTGGCGGAAGTGGCGCCGGGGATGTCGGTGCCGTTCTTCTTCCACTGGTAACTGAAAGGCTGCGTGCCGGTAGCCGTGACGCTGAACGTGACGGTGGCGCCATCGTTCACCGTCTGCGACTGGGGCCCGGCGGTGATCGCGGGCAGCACGGGCGTGAAGACGGTGAGCGCGGCGGCGTTGCTGGTGACGGAGTCGACGCTGTTGGTGACGACGACCGAGTAGTCGGCGACATCCGCGGCGGAGACGCCCGTCAGCGTGAGCGTGGACGCGGTGGCGCCGGCAATATCAGTGCCGTTCTTGCGCCACTGGTAGGTGAGCGGCGCGGTGCCGGAGGCGACGACGGTGAAGGTGGCGTTGCCGCCGATCGGCACGTCCTGGGCCGCCGGCTGCGTGGTGATCGCGGGAGCGGTCGGCGCGGCGGACTCGATGATGTAGCCGAGATCGCCGAGCGTGAAGTTGTTGAGCGAGTTCGAGCCGCCGGCGACGCGGATGCCAAACTGATTGAACGCCACCGTGCCCAGCGAGCCGCTGGCGGAGTCGGTCGCGGTCACCGTGTAGTTCGCCGTGGAGCCGCCGTTGATGAAATAGGATACCTCGGTCGACGCGGCCAGACGCGTGATCGTGATTGCGACCGAGTAGCTCGTCGACGCGGCGAATGCAGCCGACGTGCCCGTGGATGCGGCGGCGCCCAAGGCGGTGTATTCGCCGGTCGTGCCCATGAGCTGCTGCTGATTCGAGTTGCCGGAAGACGGCGTGCGTCCGTAGAGAGCGCCCGCTCCGGTGTTGAACACGTAGCTGGCCATGTAGCCGGTGTCGTCGGTGAAAGCGGTATTGCTGTCGCCGCTGGGATTCGCACTCAACGCGGTGCCGTTGTTGTTATACAAACCGATGCGCAGCGCGTTGGTGGTGCTCGGGACGCTCGAGCCGGTCTGCAGCGTGAAGCTGAACGTCACCTTCTGCCCCGCGGCGATCGTGACGGAGGAAGGCAGGTTCGTGACATACATCGATGACGAGGTCTGGCCTTCGGTGAAGGTGACGGTCTTCGCGGTGGCGTTGGCCGCGATGGTGTCGGCCGAGCGCGACTTATACCAAGTGAGTTGCGAGACATCGATCGTGGTGGCCGCGGCACCGGACGTGAGCACTGCCACGACATTGGACGACGGGCTCGCGCCCGCAGCGTGGATGGCGCGCACACGGTAGTAATACGCGGTGCCCGCAGTGAGGCCGGTGACGGAGCGGCTCAGGGCGGTGCCGACATCGAGGTTTTGATAGCCGGAGAGGAAGGTCGCGAAATCGCTGCGCGTCGAGACGTCGAGCCGGTAGCCGAGCGCACCGGACACGGAGGACCACGACGCAGTGAAGCCGGTGTTGCCGACCTCGGACGCCGCGGCGGCGACAGGAGCGGCGGGGGCGGCGGAGACAGTGAGCGTCACATCCGCACTCGGGGCGGAACCGTAGGCATTGGTGACCAGCACGCTGTAGGTGCCGGCGTCGGAGAGCTGCGTGGCAGAGATCGTGTAAGTGGCGGCGGTGGCGCCGGAGATCTCGGCACCGTTCTTGCGCCACTGGTAGGCGAGCACCGGAGTGCCGGTGGCGACGACGGAGAACTGTGCGGCGCCGCCTTCGGTGACCGTCAGGGACTGCGGCTGCGTGGTGATGGACGGGCCTTGCGGCGCATCGACGGTGAGCGTGGCGCTGGAAGTGTCGGAGCCGAAGCCGTTCGTGACGGTGACGCGATAAGTGCCGGAATCGGTAAGCTGCACCGCGGTGAGCGTGAGCGTGCTCGTCGTGGCGCCGGCGATGGCGACGTCGTTCTTTGTCCACTGGTAGGTGAACGGCGCCGTGCCCTGCACGGAGACGGCGAAGGTGACGCTGGCTCCCGGCAGCACGCTCTGGTCCGCCAGGGCGGAGACGATGACCGGCGGCGAGGCGAGGTAAGTTTCCACCGCGCCAATGTCCGGCGCGTTCTCGTAATAGGTCGCGGTGTTGTAGGGCAGCCAGGCGATGACCTCGGCCGGCGGGAGCGCACCGGCGTTGAGGAGCGGGCTGCCGGCGACGGGGCGCGCGAAGTCACCGAGGTCGATGCTGCCGTCGGCGTGACGGGCGAAGCCGTTGGCGGGCAGCGTGAGCGTGACGAAGCCGGTGCGGTAGGCGGTCAGGCCGGCGTCGTTGACGCTCGGGCCGCGGCTGGAGGAGCCGGTGAACCAGAAAACATTCGTCGCACCGGTGGGAGCGCCGCTGTTGCCGACGTAGCGATCGCTGACGCCGACGCGGTTGCCAGGACCGCTGCTCGTCGTCCACAGCGAGACGTTGTTGAAGAATTTCGCCTCACCGAGATCGAATTTGAAATTCCCCTCGGCGTTGTCGAACGCGAGGTTGTTCACCATCTGGATCGGGCCGCCGTTGCTGTTCCAGGTGAAGCCGTTCTTGCCGTTCTTGAACGCGATGGAGCGCGACACGTAGTGGGCGACGGCGATCTTCTCGCCGCCGAGCTTGAAGCCGTTGCGGTCGCCGGCGCTGTTCTGAGTGCCGTCGGTGAGCGTGCCGTTGTTGTAGGAGATGCACTGGTCGATCACGACGGGGTCGATCGCCCCGGTGTCGCTCTTGGTGTAGAGGTCCCAGCCGTCGTCGATGTTGTGGTGGGCGATGCAGCCGCGGAAGATGTTGCCCGGGCCGGAGGTGAGCTTGCAGGCGAAGCCGTCGGCGTTCTCGCCGCCGTTGGGCGCGGAGTCGTAGTTGTCGTAGGACTCGCAGTTGAGGATGAGGTTGTAGGAGGGCCACTCGGACTTCGGGGCCGAGGAGGAATAGCGCGCGATCTGGAGGCCGGAGTCGCGGTTCTTGTGGGTGACGCAGAGCTCGACGATGTTGTAGTTGCCGGCGACGAAGATGCCGTTGTCGGCGGCGCCTTTCACCTCGAGGCCCTTGAGGTGCCAGTAGTTGCCACCGATGAAGACGCCGCGCGGGTTGCTGACCTGTGAGGTGCTGCCGTAGGGTTGCGACGAGAAATCGAGCACGGGCTTCTCGGCGGTGCCGCCGGGCGGCGTGTAGGCGAAGATGCGCTTGTGCAGACCCGCCGCGCCGTTGTTGCCGCGCGCGATGGTGATCTGCGTGTTGTAAGTGTAGGTGCCGCCGCGCAGGTAGATGGTGCCGCCGGCCGGGACAATCGCGATGGCGTTGGCGAGCGTGGTGGGCTGCGCGTAGGTGCCGGGGTTACCGGCAAGGCCGTCGGGCGCGACGAAGAGCGCGGAATCGGAGCCGGCGGGCGGCTCGGTGACCGTGAGGGTGGCCGGCTCGCTCGTGACGGAGCCGCCGCCGTTGCTCACCGTGACGGTGTAGTCGCCAGCCGCGGCGAGGGTCACGTTGGACAGCGCCAGCACCACGGAAGTGGCGCCATCGATCGGCGTGCCGTTCTTGTTCCACTGGTAGGTGAAGGGCGCGCTGCCGGCCGCGGTGACGGTGAAGGAGACCGCGCCGCCGACCACGACGGATTGCGAGCCGGACTGCTCGACGATGAAGGGCGGCGTGATGACACCGTTAAGCGACAGCGTGGCGGACAGGCTCGTGAAGGAGCCGGCGGAGTTGGAGACGACGACATTATAGGAACCGGCGGCGCTCGCGGTGACGTTGGTGAGCGTCAGCGTGGCGGAGTTGGCGCCGGCGATGGGCGCACCGTTTTTCTGCCACTGGTAAGCGAGGGGCAACCCGCCCGTGGCGACGACGGAGAACTGCACTGTGGCACCGAGGTCGGCGGCTTGGGATTGCGGATGCGTGGTGATCTCGGGCGCCTCGACGGTGTTCGTGACCGTGAGCGTGGCGACGGCGCTGGTGGCGGAGCCTTTGGCGTTGGTGACGACGACAGTATAATCACCCGCGTCCGCGGCCTGCACCGTGGAGATGGCGTAGCTGGCGGATGTCGCGCCGGAGATCTCCGTGCCGTCTTTGCGCCATTGATAAGCGAGCGGAGCGTCACCGGTGGCGACAACGCTGAACGTGACGCCGGTCGGCACGCCGGAGCCGAGGTTGACGCTCTGAGCCTCAGGCTGGGTGGTGATGACCGGGCTGCCATCGGGCGCGGCAACGAAGGACGCGCTGACGTTGTCGATCGCGAGGATGTCGTTGGACGAGGTTGCACTGGTGGCGCTGTTGGAGGTGCGCCAGCGAAACCAGATGGAAGTGCCGGAAGGAATCGTGACCACGATGTCGTTGGCCGCGAGCGTGGTGGCGGCACCGGCGGAGCCGCTCAAAGTGGTGGCAGTGAGCGGGGCGAGAGTAGTCCAACCGGAGGTGGCATTCAGATCGGCCGCCGTGGCGCCAATGCGATACTGGACCGTGAAGGTGAGGTTGCGTGCGCTGCCGCTCTCCCTCCACTGCTCCGCGGTGTAGGCCAGCGAGAAACGCTCGAGCACGCGGCCGGAGGTGTTCTGGAAACCGAGGCCGATGTAAGTCGGTGCGACATCCAGCTGAGTGTGGAGTGCCAGCGCCCGGTCGCCCGCACCGGCGGTGCCGGCGCTCGCGACACGAAGGTCGCCAAGGTTGCTCGCGCCATCGGTGATGACGATCGTGGCATTGGTCAGCGCGCCGGAGGTGAGTGCGACGCTCCATCCGGGAATCGTGGTGTCATTGGCCCAAGCGACCGTGCCGCTGCTCGGCAGGGTGTCGAAACTCTGGGTGTAGGCGGTGCCCCCGAGACTGTAGCTGGTGGCCGAGGTCGTGCCGGAGTTGACGATGGCGATCTCGGCCGCGCGCGCCACGGGACCGAAAATCAGACCGGCCAGAAGCATGGCAAAGAAGACAGCGGCGCGGCACGCCAGCAGGCGGGCATTTTGTTCGCAGCAGGGCGAAGCAATCATGAGCAGGGGTGTTGGGGGATGACCAGGATCGCGATTGGGGGCTCGCGAGTCGTTCACTAATGAACTTACTGTCCACAGTTGAAATTCACAGTCCCGCGGTGCCAAGCCCAAGCGCCGCAGCTGCAAACGATGAGCGCGAGGATGCAGCCGCGGCGTAGGACCGCGTCTGACAAATCTGGCCGGCGACGGATTAGGTGCTAAGCAAAGCGACGGCGTTGCGCTGCGCGGGAGTCACTTCCTCGGCGCTGCTCGCGGTCATCTGCAAATCGCGCAGCAAGCCATCGCGCAGGCCGTAGATCCAGCCGTGCACCGTCAATTCCTGCCCGCGGGCCCACGCATCCTGCACGATCGTGGTCTGGCAAACGTTCACCGCCTGCTCGATGACGTTGAGCTCGCACAGCCGCGCAGAGCGCGCGGTGTCATCGGGCAGGAAATGAAGACACTGCTCGTGCTTGTTGCGGACATCCTGCACATGGCGCAGCCAGTTGTCGGCGAGTCCCACGCGCGTGCACGCATACGCGGCCTGCACACCGCCGCAGCCGTAGTGGCCGACCACCATGATGTGCTTCACCTTGAGGACATCGACCGCGTATTGGATGACGGAAAGAGCGTTGAGATCGGCATGCACCACGACGTTCGCGATGTTGCGGTGCACGAACACCTCGCCGGGGAGCAGGCCGATGATCTCGTTGGCCGGCACGCGGCTGTCAGCACAACCGATCCAGAGATACTCGGGATTCTGCTGGCGCGAGAGCTTGGGAAAAAACTGCGGATCGCGGCCGGTAATCTCCTCGGCCCAGGCTTTGTTCTGTTCGAAGAGGCGGGACAGTTTCTTCATGTCCCGCGAAATTGGGGCATCCCGCAGCGTGAGGAAAGCCAAACCTCCGCCCCTACCCCGCGGCTTTCGCGCCGGTCGTGTGCGTGTCAATGGCCGTTCCTTCTGGCCGCAGCGTAGTTTGTGACTTCATTGAGGTCAGGCTTGTCCGCGTGGTGCGGCAGCCGCGGGGAAAATACGGATGGAGCAATGGGAAAACAGCGCCGAGCGCCGCCGCCGGGCGGCCATCAAGTCGATGCGGCCGGTCACGGCCGCGGAAGCGGAACACGAATTCCAGCAATTCAGCGGGATGCTCGTGCCCACGTGCTGGGACGAGCGCTTCACGAACTTCCTACGCGCGCACGCCACGGCGCCGCTGCTGACCGGCGAGGACGAGGAAGGCCACCGTTTCGTCTTCTCGCCGGAATCACGCACCGGTTTCTGGACCGTCGTGCAGGGCAGCGTCCGCGGCAAGGGCATGCTCCTGCCACAAGGCATCGAGGCGCTGATGGCCATCGCGCGCGAAAAAGACCTCCTGCGTCCGCCGCGCAGCAATCCGGTGCGCGCCACGGTTTAGTTCGGGCCAGCACGCAGTCGCCGCGCCGCGCGCGCTCAGATCACGCGCGCCCAAAGCAGCTTGAGGTAGCGGCTTTCGAGACAGTTCGAATACACCGGATGATCGATGCCGGGGCCGGTGCGGTCGAAAATCTGGAGTCGGCGGTTCAGGCGGTGCACGCCCTTGATCACGACCTGTTCAAAGTCCTCCAGCGAAACGAGCCCGGAGCACGAGCACGTGACGAACAACCCGCCCGGCTTCACCAGGCTCGCCGCGATGGTGTTTAAGTCGGCGTATTTGCGCATGCCTTCGGCCGCGCCGGCCGGCTCGCGCGTCATCACGAACTTCGGCGGATCGCAGAGCACGAGGTCGAACTGCTCACCGTTTTTCTGCATCTGCCGCGCGTAAGCGAACGCGTCGGCGTGCACCCACTTGAGCTTGTTCGGTGAAACCTGGTTGAGGTTCGCGTTGCGGCGGCCCTGCGCCACCGCCTTCTCGTCGAGATCGACGGCGGTGATTTCGGTCGCCCCGCCGAGCGCGGCGTTGATGGAGAAGCCGCCGGTGTAGCTGCACAGGTCGAGCACGCGCGCGCCTTTCGCGAGTTGGCCGAAGCGCCGGCGGTTGTCGCGCTGGTCGCAGAAGAAACCGGTCTTGTGCCCCTCCGCAAAATCGACCTCGAACTTCACGCCATGCTCGCGGATGCGCACCTTGTCCGGCGCGCTCGCGGTGATCTCGCGCATCATCGATGGCTTGATGCCCTCAAGGCTGCCGAGATCGTGGTCGACGTGCACACGGACGTGTTTCGTGCCGAGCAACTCGTGGAGCAGCGGCAGCCACTTCGGCAGGCGCTGGAAAATGCCGAGGGAATAGACGTCGCAGAAAAGCGTGTCGCCGTAGCGATCGATTGTGAGTCCGCTCACGCCGTCGCCGTCGGAGCCGACGACGCGATAAGCGTCCGTGACCTCGTCGAGCTTGAACAAATCGCGCCGCAGCGCGACCGCGCGCCGCAGCGCCGTCTCGAAATAGTCCTCGCTCACCGCCTCCGCCGTGTGCGTGACGACGCGCAGCGGCATCTTCGCGCGCGGGTTGTAGAGGCCGGCGCCGATGCGGTTGCCGAACTTGTCGTAAACGGAAACGAAGTCGCCGGGCCGCGCGTCGCGCGAGACTTCACCGAGCATGCGCGGGAAAATCGCGGGCTGAAACGTGACGAATTTCAGCTGCGCCCACGGCCGCGGCCACTGGGCTTTTTCCTCGGGCGTGGCCGGCCGCGCCTTCTCGCGCATGAGCGCATTCGGCTCCGGCGCAGCGGGCGTTTCCTGAGGGTTGTCTTCGAATTCTTCGGCCATCGGTCCCGACGGAAACGCAGCGGGCGCGCGCGGGCGACTAGAATTTACGGGACAACTCCTCCGTCCGGATCGCAGCCGCGCAACGTCGGCCGGCACACCTTGGCGAGCGGGCATAAAAAGCCGGCCCTTAGGGGAAGGGCCGGCTGGGTGCCGAAAGCAATGGCGGCGAATTATCAGGCGACGCGCTCGACCACCAATGGCGGCGGGATCGGGCGCTTCGGCGCGAGGCGGTAGGCTTCCTTGAAGTAGTCGAGCGCCTGCTCGAGCTTCGCCTCGTCGTTGTAATGGATCATCATCAGCGGCTCGCCCTGCTTCACCTGCGTGCCGACCTTCTTGATCTCAGACACGCCGACCGCGTGGTCGATCTTGCCGTGCGAGTCCTTGCCGGCGCCGAGGATGGAAACACCCTTGGCGATGAAGGCGGCGTTGATGGTGTGCACGTAGCCGCGCTTCGGCGCGGGCAGCTTGCGGATGTGGCGGGCCGTCGGGAATTTTTCGGGATGATCGATGAAGGAGGTGTCGCCGCCCTGCGCGCGGATCATGTCCTTGAACTTCTCGAGTGCGGAGCCGTCGCTGAGGTGGCGCTGCACGGTCTGCTTGGCGGAGAGCGTGGAGCCTGCGACGCCGGCGAGGCGGACGATTTCCATGCCGAGCTTGAGGACGAGTTCCTTCATGTCCTCGGGGCCTTCGCCCTTGAGGAGCTGGATCGCTTCCTTGATTTCGAGCGCGGTGCCGACGGAGTCGCCGAGCGGCTGGTTCATGTCGGTAACGAGCGCGACGCAGCGGCGCTTCATGGAGCGACCGACGCGGGTCATGGAGCGGGCGAGCTGCTTGGCTTGCTCGAGGTCCTTGATGAAGGAGCCGTTGCCCCACTTCACGTCGATGACGAGGCCTTCGGCGCCTTCGGCGAGCTTCTTGGAGAGCACGCTGCCAGTGATGAGCGGGAGGCTCGGGATCGTGCCGGTGTCGAGGCGGAGGTCGTAGAATTTCTGATCCGCGGGCGCGAGTTCCTTGCTCTGTTCAACGATTGCGCCGCCGACGCGGGCGAGTTGGTCAGTGAACTGCTGGATGCTGAGATGGCTCTTGAAGCCGGGGACGGCGGAGAGCTTGTCGAGCGCGTTGATGACGAACTGCTGTTCGACGCCGACCATCATCGGCACGACCACGCCGCTGGCCATCGCGAGCGGCGCGAGCACGAGCGCGGTCTTGTCGCCGACGCCGCCGGTGGAATACTTGTCGATCTTCGGCTTGGAGATGTGCGAGAGGTCGATGACCTCGCCGGAAAGCATCATTTCCTCCGTGAGAATCGCGGTCTCCTGCGCGGACATATTGGCGAAGTAGATCGCCATCAGGAGCGCGGCCAGTTGGTGCTGGGGCATCTCGCCATCGAGCGTAGAGTCGATGATGTAACGAATTTCCTCTTGGGTGAATTCGCCATTATCGCGCTTCTTTTCGATCAACGAAGTAAACGACGGCTTGATGAATCGGCGCGTCGGAATGGGACGTTTTCTCATGGAAGGTGTCACGTGTGTAGGAAGTCCAGCCTGACGGCTAGACGGCGCAAAGCTCGAAGAGACAAAGAGTTTCGTCGAATTTAGCAAGCCTAAAGTGTCGCCGTGACAGACTGGACACCCCACATACTACCTGCGCGGACACTTCGCCTCCTCTACCCAACCGAACCGCAAAAATCCTTCTTGCTCAGGCCCAAGCGCAATTTCTCAATCGCCGGATGCACCTGCCGTTCCACCTCGCCAATCACCTCGACTCGGCCCTCCGCGCGGCCGCTGGACGCCTGGGGTTCGGCGACCGAGGATTTGAGCCGGAAGTGCGCGTGGCCGATGCAGCTCACGGTGACTTCCAAGCCAACGGCGCCCTCGCCTTCGCTAAGCGCGAGAAACAGAACCCGCGCGCCGTCGCGCAGCAGATCGTCGACCAGCTCGACGCCGAGACCGCCGCCACCTTCGACTGCTCGCTCGCCGGCCCGGGCTTCATCAATTTCCGCCTCAAGCCCGCCGCGCTGCTTGCTTGGCTCGCGCAACACGACAGCGAGGCGCACCTGCGCGAGGCCGCCGCCGGCGCGCGCCGCGGGCAGCACTGGGTCGTCGATTACTCGTCGCCCAACACCGCCAAACAGATGCACGTCGGCCACCTTCGCTCCGCCGTCATCGGCGAGGCGCTCTGTCGCCTGCTCGCGTTCAACGGCGCCCACGTCATCCGCGACAACCACCTCGGCGACTGGGGCACGCAATTCGGCAAACTCATCTACGGCTACAAGCGTTGGGCCGATCCTGTCGCGCTCGAAAACGACGCGATCGAGGAGCTCGAGCGTCTCTACAAACTCGGCCACAACGCCACGCCTGAAGGCTCGCCCGAGCTCGACGAAGCGCGCGCCGAGCTCGTGAAGCTCCAGAACGGCGACCCTGAGAACGTCGCGTTGTGGAAGAAATTCAGCGAAGTCAGCCTCGCCGCGTTCCAACAAATCTACGACCGCCTCGGCATCCGCTTCGACCACAACCTCGGCGAGTCCTTCTACAACGACAAGGTCGACCGCGTCTACCGCGAGCTCACCGAGACCGGCCTCGCCGAGGACAGCGCCGGCGCGCTCGTCGTCTTCCATGACGAACACCCGCGCTTTAGCCGCCACGCCGAGCGCCCGAATCCCTTCATGGTCCGCAAGGCCGATGGCGCGAGCGGCTACGCCTCCACCGATCTCGCCACCGCGCTCTACCGCACCGAGCACTTCCAGGCCGACGGCATCGTCATCGTCACCGACTTCCGCCAGAGCGATCATTTCGAGCAGCTCTTCCTCACCATCGGGAAATGGTTTGCGGCCAAAAATTACCGCCGCCCCGAGCTGCACCACGTCACCTTCGGCGCCGTGACCGGCGAAGACGGCAAGGCGCTCAAGACGCGCGACGGCGGCACCATCAAGCTCAAGGCACTCCTCGACGAAGCCGAGGAACGCGCCTACGCGATCGTCACCGCGAAGAACGCCGAGCGCCCCGAGGCCGAGCGCTTCACCGACGCCGAGTGCCGCGACATCGCCCGCGCCGTCGGCATCGGCGCCGTGCAATACGCCGACCTCTCGCAGAATCGCTCGAGCAACTACGTCTTCTCCTGGGACAAGATGCTCGCGCTCGACGGCAACACCGCGCCGTATCTGCTCTACGCCGTCGCGCGCGTGCGCTCGATCTTCCGCAAGGCCGGCCTCGATCCCGCTCAGCCGCCGACGGCCGGCGCTACGCCGCCCGAGACGCCGCAGGAACTCGCGCTCGCGCGCAAGCTCGTTCAGTTCGCCGACGCCGTGCGTGCCGCCACGCAGCAGCTCCGCCCGCACTTTCTCTGCCTGTATCTCTTCGAGCTCGCCGGCGCCTACAGCGCGTTCTACGCCGCGGACAAGGTCATCGTCGACGATCCCGCCGTGCGGGCGCGCCGCCTGCTGCTCTGCCATCGCACGCTCATCGTGCTCGAGTCGGGCCTGCATCTGCTCGGCCTGCGCACGCTCGAACGCATGTGACGCGCACCGTGCGCAGTGCGCGCGTTGGCCGCTGATCGCGCGAGCTGATCACCTCAGCTCGCGCGCCAACCCGCCGGCCCGCGATTCGCGTCCCACGTCGGCGCAGGGCCGTTTGGCCGACCACTTCACTCTTGCCGGTGCCCACCCCGGGGCCAACATACGCCCACCATGTCGAGCGGCGCTTCCCCTTCCTCCGGCCCCGAGTATTACGTGCGCGGCATCAATGACGCCGAAGCGCGCGGCCCGTTCAACACCGACCAGCTTGCCTCCCTCGCCGAGGCCGGCCAGATCACGCCCGAGACCTATTATTACGACGCGACCACGGAGCAGTGGCTCACGCTCGAATCGAACGCCGAGCTGAAGGGGATCATCTGGCCCCAGAAAAAGCGCCTCGGTTTCAAGGAGAAGGAGTTCAAGCCCGTCAATCAGGCGACGACCGACAGCGCGCCGCCCATCACCGTCCAGCAATTCCTCGACGCCGCCGAGGGCAACACCGACGACACCCGCAACAAGAAGGACAAGAGCCTCGAGATGATGCGCGCCGCGATGCTCGGCACCAAGGGCGCCGCCATCATCATGCTTCTCAGCGCTGTCGCGCTCGTGCTCCCCGGCGTGGATGCGCTCATGGCGATGGACTACATGCAGCTGATCGAGAAGCCGCTCATCCTCCTCGGCGTGCTCGACCTCGTCATCGGCGTGCTCCTGCTCCTCGGCGTCATCACGCTCTATCCCTTCGTGCGTTTCCGCGCCGTGTTCGGGCTCGGTTTTCTCGGCTTCATCCTCTGGACGCAGGGCAACCCGACCGCCGTGCTCGCGCTGCTGGCCGGCTCGGCCGGTCTCTACTTCAGCACGATCTTCCTGAATTACATCCCGCTCGGCGTCGCGGTGCTCGCCGGTGTGGGCGGCATGGCCGCCCTCGCGAGCATGTCGCTGTTCTGACGCCGCCCAGCCCGCGCCGGACGGCGCGCTCGCATGAATCCGCTCAAAGCCTACGTCGCCCGGCTCCACCGTCTCTGGACCGTTGATATCTGGGCCGCCGCCACCGCACGGGACCGGTCGTTGCGCGGCCGCTTCTTCGCGATCCTCCGCGTCATCTCGATCACCCTCTCCGGTTTGCAGGAGATCAAGGTCGCGGCCCGCGCCGCGGCGCTGAGCTACAGTTCGCTGCTCGGGCTCGGTCCGATGATCGCGCTCGCGGTGTTGATCGCGGGCTTTGCCCTCGGCGATCGCGATCCCGCCATCCTCGCGCGCAGCCTGAACAGCGTCATCGCCTTCATCGCCCCGCAGGTCGCGCAATACGACCAAGCCCACGTGCCGACGCACCCTGAGGCCAAGCCCGAGACGCCGGCGCCAACCCCGGCTCCGACAGCGACGCCCGACACCGAGGTGCGCACGCAGACCGCGCCGGACCCGGAGCTCGTCAAGCTGATCAACCACTTCATCGAGAGCTCGCGCTCCGGCACCGCCGGCGCCGTGGGTCTGCTCACCCTGCTCGTCATCGCGGTGCAGCTGTTCACGACAATCGAGAATGCGTTCAACGACATCTGGGGCGTGCGCCGCGGCCGCAGCTGGGTGACGCGCATCGTCTATTACTGGACCGTCATCACGCTCGGGGCCCTGCTGTTCTTCACCTCGCTGACACTGCTCTCGGCTGGCGCGGTCATGACCTTGTTCTTCGACAAGCTGCCGCTGGGCGAGCACCTGCAGGCGCTGTTCACGTGGATGCTGCCCTCGTCGTCCGCCGTGCTGCTGGCGGTTATGCTCACGCTTTTCTACCGTTCCATCCCCAACACCCGCGTGCGCTGGGGCGCCGCCTTCATCGGCGCCGTGATCGTCACCGCCCTGCTGCTGCTGAACAACACGCTCGCGTTCCTTTATTTCAAACGCGTCGTGCTTTCCAAGAGCCTCTACGGCTCCGTCGGCATCCTGCCGATTCTGATGCTCGGTCTCTACATTTTCTGGTTCTTCGTGCTTGTGGGCGGCCAGATCACTTACGCGGTGCAGAATGTCCATTACCGCAGCAGCCAGACCGCGTGGCACAGCCTCAACGCCTTTGCGCGCGAGAGCCTCTCGCTGCTCGTGCTACTGCTCGTCGCCCGCCGCTTCAAGGAGTGCCTGCCGCCCTATTCGGTGACGCAGCTCTCCCACCGCATCCGCGTGCCCGCGCAGGTGTTGAACGAAAGCCTCAACCGCCTTTGCGACCTGCAACTCATCGCACAACTGCCCTCCGCCGAGAGCCGCGACCCGAACGACTACCGCTATCAGCCGGCGCGGCCGTTGAACCGCATCACGCTCTTTGAGTTCCAACAACTCTTCGCCCACTACGGCGCGTCGCCGAGCGGCGACATGCTCGACAGCGTCGACCCCATCCTCGCGCACTATCACGCGCGACTCGCCACCGCGTTGCCCGAGGCGCTGGGCAGTCGCACCCTCGACGAATTGCTGGAGGATTTCGAATCGAACGTCACCCGCGCGCCATTCGCCCCCCCGGGCGGGACCTGAAAAAGGAACTGCACGCCCGACCGAAGTCAGGCGTGCAGCATAGCCTTGTTGAACTGAACCTAAGTTGCTTGGTGCCTTAGAACCAACGCGCCCAATATAGGGCAAATCTCGGGCAATGTCTGTCAGACTCGCGGGTAAACCGTTGTCCTCCCGCGCCCGACAATGATTGTCAAAGCACGCCTTCGGTCCAACGCACCGCCGCGCGCATGAGTTCGGTCGCATCGGCCAAGCCGAGCTTCTCTTTGATGCGCGCTTGGTATTCCTGCACGGTCTTCATGCTGACACCGAGGTCGCTGGCGATGCGCTTGGTGGCGTGTCCCTCGCCCATTCGGCGGAAAACCTCCAGCTCGCGGTCGCTCAGCGTGTCGACGGTCCCGGCGGCGCCGCCTTGCCGGCGCCCGACCATCCGCTCGGCCAGCCGCGCCAGCACCTCGGGATTCGCATAGACCCGCCCGGCCCGCACTGCGCGGATCGCCTCGACGATGCGGGTCGTCGACTCTCGCTTCATCACATAGCCGGCCGCGCCCGCGCGCAGCGCACGTTCGACGTGAGCCAGCTCCTCGTGCATGGAAAGCACGATCACCTGCACGATCGGCAGCTTCTCGCGCAGTTCCTTGATGAGATCGAGCCCGCTGCCGTTGCGCAGCGACAGGTCGACGATCGCGATGTCCGGCACATTGGCGGTTATGGCGGCCAGGCCGGGCGCAGCGTCCTCCGCCTGCCCGATGACCTCGAAGCCCGGCTCGCTCGACAACAACTGCCCCAGCCATTCGCGAACCAACGGGTGGTCGTCGACCAGGAAAATGCGAATCGGCTCAGGGCTCATGGGAGGTAGGTCCGTGCAGCGGCAAATCGCAGGTGATGCGCGTGCCGCCGCCCGGTCGAGAGGAAATTTCCAGCCGTGCACCGATGTGGTCGGCCCGGTGCCGCATGATGCCGAGCCCCATGCCGAGGCCCCGTTCGCCCTCGGGAGGCAAGCCGCGACCGTTGTCCTCGATCGTCAGGTGCAGGTTCATTGCATCGTCGCCCCGGCATTCGACCCGCACGTGGGTGCCGCAGCTGTGGCGCAGCGCATTGCGCAGCCCTTCCTGCACGATGCGGAAGACTTGGGCCGCCACGCCCGCGTCGGCCACCAGCGGCGCCTCCTCCCAGTGCAGCTCGCAAACAGTCTGGGGAAACTGCTGCCGCAGCCCCGCGCACAGCTCCTCGATCTCGACGCCCAGTCGGGCAGGCTCGATGTGCGTGAGCAGGAGACCGCGCGCCAGCTGGCGGGTCTCGCCGATTCCCTGCTCGACCAGATTCGCGATGTGCCGTGCCTCGCGCGCGGCCACTTCGTCGCGCAGGCCGAGACGCTGGGCGAGGACTTGCGCCGCCATCGCGGTGCCCACGAGGTGCTGACCCAGTTGATCGTGCAGTTCGCGTCCCATCGCGCTGCGTTCGCTCGTGCTTAGTTCCAACAGCTCGCGTTGCACCTCCTGACGCCGGCGCACTTCCCGTTCGAAATCCTCCGTGCGCTGGCGCACCCGCGCCTCCAACTGGCGATGCAGGCGGATCAGCGCATCAAGCACCCAGACGACCACAAGATAGACCAGCAGCATGCCGATGGAATTCCACCACAGCCACGCCTCCTGGAACGCCGTGGGATCCCCGTAGCTGTCCGCGATGAAACGGATCGCCACCGTCACCCCGGCCAGCAGCGTGCCGTTCGTCCGGCCCAGCCACGCCACCGCGAGCGCCACCGGCACGAGATAGAAAATGACAAACGACATCCGCGGCCCGGTGAGGTAGTCCATCCACCCGATCAAGAATGTCGCCCCGATCGTGGTCACCCACGCCGCGAGCCGCCCGCCCGGCGGATGCCCCGTGAAACGCGCCAGCACACGGTCCGTCAACCGATGGGGATTCGGGAACGGCGCGGAGGATTCTTCGGCGGGCGTCATCGCAACCATTCCCCTAGCCGAAGCCTCCGGGCCGCCAATCGAATATTCGCCGCGCCCCCGTCGCGCGCCGCCGCCGCGACCGCCTGCAAACGCTTCGCCTGTTGACACCTCCGGTGCGCCACCCTACCGAACACGGTTTCATTCCATGATTTCCTGGATCCAAACCACCTTCCAGAAGCACACGAAGTTCTTTCTGCTGTTCCTGCTGATCGTCATCACGATTCCCTTCGTGTTCACCATCGGCGCGGCCCCAGGCATCGGCCAGGCCGGGCACAAGACGCTCGAGCAGGAGTTCTTCGGCTATAACCTCGGCAACGAGCAGCAGGCCCGCCGCATCATGAGCGACGGCAGCTTCAGCGCGCAGCTCCGCGGCGCCTATCAAGCCAGCGGCGCCCAGGTGCAGCAATATGCCCTCAGCCGCGTCGCCGGCCTCGCGCTCGCCGACCAGCTCAGCCTGCCCCAGCCCACGGAGAAGGAAGTCTCCGCCTTCATCGCCCAGCTCCCGGCCTTCAAGAACGAGCAGGGGAACTTCGACCAGCAGGCCTATCAGCGCCTCGCCGACTCCCTGAAGGGCAACCCGCAGTTCTCCGTCGCCGACGCCACCCGCGTCCTCCGCGAGGACGCCCGCCTCGACGCCCTCAGCAAGGTCGTCTCCGGCCCCGGTTACGTGCTGGCTTCCGACGTCGCCGAGCAGCTCAAGCGCATCGAGACCTCCTGGACCCTCGCCGTCGCCAGCCTCGATTACGCCACCTTCGAGCCGAACATCGCCGTCACCGACGAGGTCCTGCAAAAATATTTCGACGACAATTCCTTCCGCTACGAGGTCCCGGCCCGCCCGCGCCTGAGCGCCGTCGAATTCAAGAACGCTGACTTCACGCCCGCCAACGCCCCGACCGAGGAGGAGATGCGCACCTTCTACAACGCCAACGCCGCCCGCTTCCCCGTGCCGGCCTACGCCGACAAGAAGGACGCCCCCGCCCTCAGCCTCGACGGCCAGCCCGCCGCCACCGACAACTTCCCGAAGGTCCGCGCCCAAGTCGAAGCCGCCATGAAGGAAGTCGCCGCCCGCAACCTCGCTTCCCGCGCCGCCAACGACTTCACCGTCGCCCTCTTCGAGCGCAAGGTCGCCGCGAACTCCGCCGAGCTCACCCAGTTCCTCTCCGCGCAGAACCGCAGCGCCGCCCCGATCGCTCCCTTCACCTTCGACGCCCCGCCGGCCGACCGTCCGTGGCTGGCCAACTACGCCGAGCCGATCAGCCGCCTCGGCAGCGAGCGCTTCTTCTCCGACCCGCTCCCCACGCCGTCCGGCTACGTCGTGCTGCTCTGGAACGAGAGCCTGCCCTCCTACAAGCCCATGTTCACGGAAGTCCGCGAGCGCGTCGCCACCGACTACCGCGACGGCGAAAAGCGCCGCCGCTTCGACGAGCAGGGCAAGAGCATCCGCGAGAAGCTCCAAGCCGCGGTCAAGGCTGGCCAAAGCTTCGCCGATGCCGCCGCCGCGCAGAAGCTCACCGCCAAGACCTACGCCAGCTTCACCCTCCGCCAGCCGCCGCAGGACCTTCCCTACGCCGCCTACGGTTCGTTGCAGACCCTCGAGGCCGGCCAGGTTTCGGAGATGCTGGCCGAGTCCGACAAGGGCCACTTCGTCTACGCGGCCGAGAAGAAGCTCCCCGACGTCAGCCCGAGCAATCCCCGCTACGCCGAGGTGCGCCAGCAGCTGATGCAATACACCGCCTCCGCCAACGAGAGCGCCCTGCTGAACTCCCTCGTGGAGTCCGAGCTGCGCAAGTCCGCGCCGGCGACCGCAGCCCAGCCCTGAGCGGCTGGTAACTTCTGCCCGGGCGCGCCGTCTATCCCGCCAGATGACCGCCCGGCTGTTTTCCCGCTGCGCCCAGTCGCGGCGGCGACACCCTGCGTTTTCTCCGGGTGGATTCGCTCCTCCCGGCGTATCACCCGGTGATTTCCGCCAACTTTCCGGCGGTCCCGCGTGTGTTTAGCTCTCCCGATCCCGCCACTCTTCTCATGCAACTCCGCCGCCTCGCCCTCGTCGCCCTCGGCCTAGCCGGTCTTAGCGCCATCCTCTCCGCCCAGGAAGCCCCCGCGCCCCTCACCGTCGAGGAAGCCATCCAGCGAGCCCTGCGCCGCAACTTCAGCCTCGAGGCGGAGCGCCTCAGCCCGGACATCGCGCGCGACGCCGTCGAAGTCGCCCGCGGCGGATTCCTGCCGGAGTTCACCTTCGATCTCTCGCGCGGCACCACCCGCACGCACCAGAACGGCGTCACGCCCGGCACGAAGCTCGAGACCGGCGACGCCCGCCTCGGCGTCACCCAGCGTTTCTACACCGGCACGGTCGCCACCGTGAGCACCAACCTCGACCGCACCGAGGCCACAAGCGCGCTTTTCAACCCCGCCTACAACGCCGATCTCACCGTCTCCGTGCGCCAGCCCCTCCTCGCCGGCGCCGGCCGTGAGGTGAACCGCGCCCCGCTTGACCGCGCCCGCCTCGGCCTCGACCGCGCCAATCTCAACTACAAGGCCAGCGTCCTCGACGTCATTCAGCGCACCGAGAACGCCTACTACGGCCTCGCCTTCGCCCGCGAGCAGCGCGAAGTCCGCCGTCTCTCCCTTGTCCTCGCCGAGCGCCTCCTCGAGGAAGCCCGCACCCGCCGCCAGACCGGCGTCGCCACCGACCTCGACGTCCTCCAAGCCGACGTCGGTGTCGCCAACGCCCGCCGCGGCATGCTGCTCGCCGAACAGACCGTTCAGGACAGCCGTGAAAGCCTCCTCGCCCTCATCGGCCAGTTCGAGCTCGACGGTGCCGTCGGCGCTGTCGCCCTGCCTGCCGCGACGCCCGAGCTACCCACGTTCGTCTCGTCCTACGACGCCGCCAAGCGCAACCAGCCCGACTACCTCGCCGCCCAGACTGCGGTCGAACAGCTGAAGCTCGACGCCAAGGTCGCCAAGAGCAACGCCCGCCCGGATGTGAGCGTCGGTGGCGCCGTCGGTTTTGACTCCTTCCCCGCCACCAGCGGCTCCCGCGCCTACCGCGGCGCGCTCGAGCGCGACGGCACGTCCTGGCAGGTCGACCTGTCCGTCTCCCTGCCGTGGGGCCAGGTCGCCGACAAGGCGCGCCACCGCCAAGCCATCGCGTCCCTCACCCAGCAGCAAATCCTCGTCCGCTCGCTCGAGCAGGACATCGAGGTGCAGGTCCGCGCTGCCGTGCGCGCCGTCGAGACCAACGCCGAGAGCGTGAAGATCTCCGCCCTCGCCCGCGAACTGAGCGAGAAGCAATACGAGCTCGAGGAGGCGCGCTTCCGCGCCGGCCTTTCCACCTCCCGCCGCGTGCTCGAGGCGCAACAGGATCTCGAGACCGCCCGCGTGAACGAGCTGCAGTCCCGCATCGCCCTGCGCAACTCCTACACCGCGCTCTACCGCATCGAGGGCAGCGCCCTGCAACGCTACGGCATCACGCTCGAATAAGCCGCGGCCGGCCTTCCGCGCCGCGCGCCTTCACGCCGGCCATTCCCTCCCGCCCTGCCTCACCGCGGGGCTTTTCTTTGCCCGCGTGCCACCGTCGCGCCCGGCTCCGCGTTAGTGCTTTTGGACTATCCACTTTCGATTGGCCGCCCCGCAGGCTGCGCGGCTAGCGTGGAGGGCAAACCCCATGCAATTCCAGACGATCATCGAGCCTTTCCGCATCAAGGCCGTGGAGCCGATCCGCTTCACCACCCGCGAGCAGCGCGAGGCCGCCCTGCAGGTCGCGCACTACAACCTGTTTCTCCTCAAGGCCGAGGATGTCCTCATCGATTTGCTGACCGACTCCGGCACCGGCGCCATGTCCGCCGCGCAGTGGGCCGGCATGATGCAGGGTGACGAATCCTACGCCGGCGCGCGCTCCTTTTTCCGCTTCGAGAGCGCCGTGCGCGAGGTCACCGGCCTCAAGCACATCATCCCCACGCACCAAGGCCGCGCCGCCGAGCGCATCCTGTTCGCCACCGCCTGCGCCGCCGGCCAGATCGTGCCGAACAACACCCATTTCGACACCACACGCGCCAACCTCGAGGCGCTCGGCGTGCAGGCCGTCGATCTCCGCTGTCCCGAGGCCACGCAGCCGTCGCTCATCGCCCCGTTCAAGGGCAACATCGACCTCGTCGCGCTCGAACGCTGCCTGACGGAAAACGCCGGCCGCGTGCCGTTCGCGATGATCACCGTCACCAACAACTCCGGCGGCGGCCAACCCGTGGCGCTCGCCAACATCCGCGCCGCTTCCGACCTCTGTCACCGGCACGGCGTGCCGCTGATCCTCGATTGCTGCCGCTTCGCCGAGAACGCGTGGTTCATCAAGCAACGCGAACCCGGCCAAGCCCACCGCAGCCCCGCCGAGATTGCGCGCGAGATGTTCAGCTACGCCGACGGCTGCACCATGTCGGCCAAGAAGGACGGTCTCGTGAACATCGGCGGCTTCCTCGCGCTCAACGACGACGCCCTCGCCGCCCGTTGCCGCAACAACCTCATCCTCACCGAAGGTTTTCCCACCTACGGCGGCCTCGCCGGCTACGACCTCGAAGCCCTGGCCGTCGGACTCAAGGAAGTGCTCGACGAGAACTACCTCCACTACCGCATCCGCTCCGTCGAATACCTCGGTGACAAGCTCACCCAAGCCGGCGTGCCGATCGTCCAACCGACCGGCGGACACGCCATCTACATCGACGCGAAGGCGATGCTGCCGCACATCCCGCAGGGGCAATTCCCCGCCTGGGCGCTTTCCTGCGCGCTCTACCTCGAGGGCGGCGTGCGCTCCGTCGAGATCGGAAGCGTGATGTTCGGACGCCAGCCGGACGGCACCGAGAAACCCGCCGCAATGGAACTCGTGCGCCTCGCCTTCCCGCGCCGCGTTTATACGCAGAGCCACGTCGATTACCTCGCCGAGGTCCTGCTGCACGTGAACAGCATCAAGCAGCGCATCCGGGGCGTGAAAATCGTCGAGGCGCCCGAGCTGCTCCGGCATTTCACGGCTCGACTCGCCCCGGTCTCCGGCGCTCTGCTGGGCGACTGATCGCATGGCTACTCCCCTCTTCATCCGCGGACTCCTCTGGCTCTGGCTGCTGGCCGCCGTCTATCTCGGCCACACCCAAGGGCTGGCGCATCTGCCCGCCTGGTCGCTGCCGCTTCTCTGCATCGCGCTCGCCGGCGCCGTGATCTTCCTCGGCGACCGGATCAAGCTGGTGCGCGAGTGGTTCGATGGCGTCGAACTCCGCGCGCTCGTGCTGCTGAGTGTCACGCGCTTCGTCGGCTTCTATTTCCTGCACCTCTTCGCCCGCGGCGAGCTGCCCGCGCAATTCGCATTCGTCTCGGGCTGGAGCGAAAACCTCATCGCCGCGAGCGCGCTGGTCGTCGCGGTGGCCCCGTTCAAGCCCGCGTTGCGCCGCCGCGTCCTCGCCGTCTGGAACGTCATCGGCTTCGTCGGGCTCGTGCTGCTGACCTACAACGTCACCCGGCTGGCCGCGGACGACGCGGCGGCCGCGCAGCTCTTCGGCCAGTTGCCGCTCAATCTCCTGCCGCAATTCCTGCTCCCGCTCCTGCTGGTGACGCACTTCCTCATCCATCGCCGGCTCGAACGCGAAAACCAATCGGCCGCCGCTGGACCGGAGTCGACCGACTCCTGAGCGTCAGAACAGATCCTCCGGTCGCGCTGTCGCGGCCGCGACCGTGCGGTGCTCGGGCAGCTGCGTCTTGAACCACGTGCGCTGCTTCTTCACCAAGGCGCGGGTGTTGCGTGCGATGGTCGCGGCCAGCTCGCTTTCCGCCAGCCGCCCCGCGAGGAAATCGACCGTCTCGCGGTAGCCGATGGCCTTGGCCGCGCTCGGATTCCGCAGCAATCCCGCCTCGAGCAGCCGTCGCACCTCCGCCACGAGACCGTCGCGCAACATCTGCGCCACGCGCGCCTCAATGCGTCGTTCCAAATCGTCGCGCTCGCGCACCAATTCGCAGAGCCGCACCTCGCAATCGGCAAAAGGCCCAGGCCGCGCCGCGAATTCCCGCTGCAACTCCGCCAATGTGCGCCCGGCCGCCCGGCAACGCTCCAAGGCCCGCGTGACGCGCCGCGGGTTTTGCACATCCAGCGCGCCAAGTCCCTCCGGGTTCAGCCGGCGCAATTCCTCCACCAACGGCGCCAGTCCCTCGGCGTCCAAACGCGCGCGGATCTCGTCGCGCAGCGCCTCGGGCACGGTCACGTCGTCGACCACGGGGCCGAGGAAAGCCTTGAGATAGAAACCGCTGCCGCCGGTCACGAGCACGGCGCGCCCGCGCCGGGCGATGTCGTCCACCGCGGCGCGGGCCAGCCCGGCATAGCGCGCGATGTCCATCGGCTCATCGACAGCGCAGACGTCGATCAGGTGGTGCGGCACGCGCGCCAGCTCCGCCCGCGTGGGTTTGGCCGTGCCGAGATCCATCCCGCGGTAGAACAGCAGCGAATCGCACGAGACGATCTCCGCCGCGTTCGCCTCCGCCCAGCGCAGGGCCAGCTCGGTCTTGCCGACCGCCGTGCAACCCGTGAGGACGTGGATCACCCGCGACATACCGTCATCGAAGCGCGGCACCTGATCGTTGCAAAACTCCTTTTGCGTCGCCTCGCGGCGAGTCTTGGATGGACTGTCTCCGTCCGCGTGAAAGTCCGGTTCATCTTCAACCCCCACTCCGGCCGCAACCGCCGCGATCCTTCGCTGCGCGAACGCGCCGCCGAGTTCATCGCCCACTGCGGCTGGGACGGCACGGTCGTGTCGACCGAGCGCCCGCGCCACGCCACCGAGCTCGCCCGCCGCGCCGTGGACGAGGGCTGCGAGCTGGTCGTCGCCATCGGCGGCGATGGCACGATGAACGAGGTCGCCACCGCGCTGGTGAACACGCCCGCTACCTTCGGACTCATTCCCTGCGGCTCCGGCAACGGCCTCGGCCGGCACCTCGGCATCCCCGGCGCAGGCCGGGGCGCCTTTCGCACGCTCAGCGAGGGTTGCGTGCGCGCGATCGACACCGGCCGCGTGAACAGCAACCCCTTCTTCAACGCCATGGGCCTCGGCTTCGAGGCGGACATCGCCGTGCGGTTCAGCCGGTTGACATCGCGCGGACTCGCGGGCTACGTGCGGGTCGGCGTGCCGGCGTTTTTCTCCCACCGGGCCGAGCGCGTGACTTTAACCGACAGCGCCGGACGCACCGAGCTCGAGGCCTTCACGCTCGCGGTGCTGAACTCCGATCAATACGGCAACGACGCCGTGATCGCACCAGGCGCCCGGGTGGACGACGGCCAGCTCGACCTCATCGCCGTGCCGCAAGTGGGCGTGTTCGCCGCGCTCGGCCTCGTCGGCCGGCTGGCGCTGCGCTCCTTCGACCGCGGGCGGGGCGTGGTGCGGCGCCCAGGCACGCACTTCGTCCTCGAGCGCCCGCAGCCTGGCTGGATCCACACCGACGGCGAACCGCGGGCGGAGACGTCGCGTTTGGAAATCTCCGTGTTGCCGCGCAGCCTGCGCGTGATGGTGCCGCGACCGGCTATTCCTTCCGCGCGCGCTTCGCGGTGAAGACGCGGTTGCGGCCGGCCTTCTTGGCGGCGTAGAGGGCCTCGTCGGCCGCGGCGACCAGCTCCGAAGGCGAGGCCGCATCGTGCGGCATCTCCGCCACGCCGGCGCTGAGGGTCACGCTCAACGAGAGCGTCGGGCTGACTTGGCAGGGCGTCTCAGCGAGCAACGCGAACAGGCGCTCCATCGCCTCGACGGCCTGCTTGCGATCCGTCTCAACCATCACGATGGCAAATTCCTCGCCGCCGTAGCGCGCGAGGCGATCGACGGTGCGCAACTGGCCGCCGAGCAGGCTGGCGACGTGCTTCAGCACCTCGTCGCCGACCTGGTGGCCGTGCGTGTCGTTGATGCGCTTGAAATGGTCGATGTCGGCGAGGACGAGCGCGAAGGAGTGGTTGAACCGCACGCTGCGCTGCCATTCCTCGTGGAGGATGCGCTCGAACTCGCGGCGGTTGAGCTGGCCGGTGAGTCCGTCGCGCGTGGCGAGGCGCTTGAGTTGCTCGAGCGTGTTGCCGAGTTTGCGCGCGTAGCGGATGGAGTGCTCGATGATGCGCGGTGTGAGCTCGCTCTTGACGAGGTAATCCATCGCGCCGGCGTCCATCGCGGCCTCGTCGATCTCCTCGCTCGCCTCAGCGGTCAGGAAGACCACCGGCGTGGTGGAATCGGCGGCGCGGGCCTCGCGGAGCAGTTCCAAGCCGTCGCGGTCGCCGAGCCGGTAGTCGAGCACGCAGACTTGGTATTTGCCGGAGAGCAGCTTCTTCAGGCCCGTCGTGTAGTCGGAAGCGGTGTCGAGCGTCCACGGACCGCCGCGGAAGCGACCGACGAAGCCCTGCATCAAGTGATGCTGGAGCCGATCGTCGTCGATCAGGAGGATGCGGGTGGGCTGGGTGGTCGGCATGATCAACGCAGCCCCGCGACGAGTTCGGCGGCCTTGGCGTGCAAGGCCGGGGCGATGCGGGCGGGAGTCTCGAGATGGGCCTTGATGACGTTGACGAGGGCGCTGCCGACGACCACGCCGTCCGCGGCGCGGCCGACGCTGCGCACCTGCGCGGGTGTGGAAATGCCGAAGCCGACCGCGACCGGCAGCGATGTGTGGGCCTTGATGCGGGCGACCGCCTCGGGGATGCCGCCGGCCATCTCGGCGCGTTCGCCGGTCACGCCTTCGCGCGACACGTAATAGATGAAGCCGGTGGTGGCCGCGCAAATCCTGGGCAGGCGGGCGTCGGGCGTCGTGGGGGCCACGATCATCACGGTCTTCATGCCGTGGCGCGCGCAGGCAGCGGCGAATTCCGCGCCTTCCTCCGGAGGCAGGTCGAGCACGAGCATGCCGTCCACTCCGGCGGCGCGGGCGGCCCGGACGGACTCGTCCACGCCGTTGGCGAACACCAAGTTGTAGTAGGTGTAGAACACGATGGGCACCTCGGTCGTCGCGCGGACCTGGCGCACGAGTTCGAGCACGCGAGCGGTCGTCATGCCGCTCGCGAGGGCGCGCTGGGCAGCGAGCTGGTTGGTGAGACCGTCGGCCAGCGGATCGGAGAACGGCACGCCGAGCTCCAGCACGTCGGTGCCGGCTGCGATCACGGCGCGGCAGGCGGCGACAGAGGTGTCGAAATCCGGATCGCCGGCACAAAGGTAGGCCACGAACGCCGCGCGCTGCTGGGCGCGGGCGGAGGCGAAGGCGGCGGCGAGGCGATCCATGGAACGACCACGAGAACACACGCTTGCCCGTTCGCCAACGCGGAATTGTGTCAGAATTTCAGAGGTGAAACTCGACCAGCACGGGCCGGTGGTCCGAGAGGTAGCTGCGCACCACGGTGACCTCGATGCGCTGGCAGTCGCTGGGCAGATAGACGTAGTCGAGCGCGCGGCGCGGGAAGAACGAAGGGAACGTGTGCTGCGCCCGGCCGCCCAGACCCTTGGGGATAAGCGTGTAGTTGTCGAACTGCTCGAAATAGCCCAGCAGCATCGCCGTGGCGTCAGGGGTGTGGGAAGGGTTGTTGAGGTCGCCGCAGACGATCGGCCCGGCCGCCCAGTGCGCGGCTCGCGCGGCCCGCTGCTCGTCGAGGAACGTCATGAGGTGCTGCGCCTGCCGCAGCCGGGAGAGGCGGGAGCTGTGGTGCATGTGGACGTTCACGAGCGGAAGGCGGCCCGCGGGAGTCTCCACCTCGGTGAAGAGCATGCCTTTCTCGCCCAACAAGCGCTTGCCGAAGGACACATTTTGCTGGTGCACGATCGGGTAGCGCGAGAGGACGGCGTTGCCGTAGTTCAGGTGGATGCGGCCGGCGAGGCGGTTGTTCACCCCGTGCACGGCGTGCGGCAGCCCGGTGTGGTCGCGCAGGTAGGCCAAGTGGTCGAAGCTGCCGTTCCAGAGTGAATTCTCGTCGATTTCCTGCAAAGCCACCACATCCGCGTCCAGCCGGTGGATCAGATGCGCGATGCGCAGCAACTGGTGGCGGATGCGTGTGCGCGTGCGCAGCGTCTGGTGCAGCCCGAGACCGCGGGCATGCGCGATGTTGTAGGTGAGCAGACGAATCCGCGCCATGGACTTAGCTCATATCCCTGCGGTGGCGGCCGCGAAAGCAAATACCCGGCCCACTACCGGACCGAAGAAGAGGTTGACAGCGCGGGCTGACTCTGGATTTTCGGCCCTTCCTCACGGCGGTCATAGCTCAGTTGGTTAGAGCACAAGATTGTGGATCTTGGGGTCGCGGGTTCGAGTCCCGTTGGCCGCCCCATTTTGAGAGCGAAAGGCGCGCATGGCGTTCCGCGGCGTAAAATTGATGCCGTAACCAATGTAAAATTCGCCTCGCTTCCGCCGCTCTGAGGTATTCGGCTGAGCGGGTATGATTTCGCTCAAGAAGCTGCTCGGCAAAGAAGAGAAGTTCTACGATCTGCTGGAGGCCAGCGCGGAGGAGGCGAAAATGGCGGCCGGCTTGCTGGCCAAAATCCTCGCGCAATCGGACTCGGGTCAGGCTTCGAACATCCACGACATCGTCCAGACCCGCCGGAAGGACAAGCGCATCACCCAGCAAATCACCGAGGAGCTCTGCAAGACCTTCGTCACCCCGCTGGAGCGCGAGGATATCGAGGCCCTCTCGGTCGCCCTCTACCGCATCCCCAAGACCGTCGAGAAGATCGTCGAGCGTCTCACCATCTGCCCGGCCCGCGTGCCGCGCGAGAGCCTCCAGCGTCAGGTCGTTCTGCTCGAGGACGCCGTCGAACAGGTCAATTTCATGGTGCGCCAGCTGCGCAAGGGCACCCAGATCAACCGCATCACCGACGCCCAGTCGCGGCTCCAATTCGCCGAGGGCGAAGCCGACAAGGTCATGCTTTCCCTCGTCAAGGACCTCTACAACGGCCCCTACGACGCAAAGGAAGTGGTCATCCTGATGGAGCTTTACGACTTGGTCGAAGCCGCCGTCGACCGCGCCCGCGACGCCGGCCAGATCGTCTTCCAAATCATGCTGAAGTATTCCTGAACCCTCGCCCGCCCGAGTCATGACCATCTTCCTGATCGTCCTCCTGGCGGCGCTGGTGTTCGAATACATCAACGGATTCCACGACGCGGCGAACGCCATCGCCACCGTCGTCTCGACCAAGGTCCTCACGCCCCGCCAAGCGATCATGCTGGCGGCCTTCTTCAACCTCATCGGCGCCCTCATGGGCACCGCGGTTGCCACCACCATCGGCAAGGGTCTCGTGGATACGAACCACGTGACCATGATCACCATCTTCTCCGGTCTGATGGGCGCGATCATCTGGAACCTCATCACTTGGTGGCTCGGCCTGCCCTCCAGTTCGAGCCACGCGCTCATCGGCGGCCTCTGCGGCGCCGCGCTCGCCTCCTCCAAGGGCGACTGGAACGTCATGACGTGGTCGGCGGTCGACGCCAAGGGTGCGGCGGTCGGCCTCTGGCCCAAGGTCGTGGCGCCGATGCTGACCTCCCCGCTGATCGGCTTCATCGGCGGCGCGGTGCTGATGTTTCTGCTCATGATGCTCATCCACCGCTTCACCCCGCGAACGGTGAACAGCGTCTTCGGCAAGCTGCAGATTGTCAGCGCCTCCTTCATGGGCTTCAGCCACGGCTCGAACGACGCCCAGAAAACCATGGGCATCATCGCCCTCGCCCTCTTCACGGGCACGAAGGCGGGCGTATTCGAAAACCTGCCGCACTGGGCGCACTTCCTTTACACGCCGGAATTCACCGTCCCGCGCTGGGTCATGATCACCTGCGCCCTCGTAATGGCTGCGGGCACGGCCGGCGGCGGCTGGCGCATCATTCGCACGATGGGCCACAAGATGGTGAAACTGCAGCCGGTGCACGGCTTCGCCGCCGAGACGACGGCCGCCCTGATTATCCACGGCGCATCCACCGTCGGCATCCCGCTCTCCACCACCCACGCGATCTCAACCTCCATCATGGGCGTCGGCGCGGTGAAGCGCTTCGGCGCCGTCAAATGGGGCGTGGTCGAACGCATCATCTGGGCTTGGGTGCTCACCCTGCCCGTCTGCGGTCTGATCGGTTACCTCGTCGAGAAGGCCTGCGTCTCGCTCGGTTACCAGTAAGCGGCCCGGCCAGCCGGGCCGCGCGTCAGCCCTCGGGCGTCGCGTCCCCGGCGGGAGGCTGCGGCTGCTTGATCGATTCGTTGTGGCGCACGTCCTTGCCCTTCGCGAGGTAGATCATCTCCTCGGCGATGTTGGTGGCGTGGTCGGCGATGCGCTCGACGGATTTCGAGATGAACATGAGTTCGAGCGCCCGCGCGATCGTGTCGGGGTTCTCGATCATGTAACTGGTGAGCCGGCGATAAACGAGACGGTTGATGTTATCCACCTCCGCGTCGCGGCGGATGACAGCGAGCGCCTTTTGCTCATCCTCATGCACGAAGCAGTCGAGTGCGTCGCGCAGCATCTCCAGCGCGATGTGCGCCATGCGCGGGATGTCGGCGTAGAGCTCGAGCTTGGGCTCGATGGCGAGCTTGCGGGCGCGGCGGGCGATGCTGGTGGCCTCGTCGCCCACGCGCTCGAGGTCATGCGAGGCCTTCATGCCGACGATGACCAACCGGAGCTCCGAGGCGATCGGGCCGCGCAGCGTCATGTAACGGATGGCCTCGTCGTCGATCTGCACCTCGAGCTGGTCGAGCGCGTCGTCCGCCTGGATGACGCGGTCCGCAAGGGCAAGGTCGGCCTCCGTGAGCGAGTGCACGGCGAGGCGCACCTGGTCGATGGCGCGGTCGCCCATCTGGAGCAGCTTGGTGCGCAGGGCTTCCAGCTCGGTGTCGAAGAATCGTTTCATGTGGGGCATCGGGGGAGAAATCAACCGAAGCGGCCCGAGACGTAGGCCTCGGTCTGCGGATTGGAGGGGTTCATGAAGATCGTGCGGGTCTCGGCAAATTCGACCAGACGCCCGAGGTAAAAGAAAGCCGTCTTGTCCGAAACGCGCGCGGCCTGCTGCATGTTGTGCGTGACGATGACGATGGTGTAGCGGGCCTTCAACTCGTGGATGAGTTCCTCGACCTTGGCGGTGGCGATGGGATCGAGCGCGGAACAGGGCTCGTCCATCAGGATGATGTCGGGCTCCACGGCGATGGCGCGGGCGATGCAGAGGCGCTGCTGCTGGCCGCCGGAGAGGCCGAGGGCGCTCTGGTGCAGGCGATCCTTGACCTCGTCCCAGAGCGCAGCGCCGCGCAGGCTCTTCTCCACCACCTCGTCGAGGCGTGACTTGCTTTTCACGCCCTGGATGCGAAGACCGTAGGTGATGTTCTCGTAGATCGACTTCGGGAAGGGGTTCGACTTCTGGAAGACCATGCCCACGCGCTTGCGGAGCTCGATGACGTCGACGCGCGGATCATAGATGTCGACGCCGTCGACGCGAATCTGCCCGGTGATGATGCGGGCGCCGTCGATGAGGTCGTTCATGCGGTTGAGGCAGCGGAGCAGCGTGCTCTTGCCGCAGCCGGAGGGGCCGATGAAGGCGGTGACCTTGCGCTCCTCTATGGCGAGCGTGATGTCGTGCAGGGCCTGCGTCGCGCCGTAGCAGAAATCGACATCGTCGATCTCGATGATCGCACGGCCGGCGGGCGCGGGCTGCGCCGCGGGCGCGCCGGCCAGCACGGAGGACCGGACGGAGGCGGGGATGACGGTGGGCTCGGACATGAAGGAGGACGGGGTTACCATTTGTATTTCTTCCGCAGGCGCACGCGGAGGATGACGGAAGTGGCGGCGATAGCCGCGACGGTGAAGAGGAAGACGAAAGCCGTGCCGTATTGGACGTCGCGGGTGTATTCGTTCTGCGGGATCTTCGAGGCGACGACGTAGATGTGGTAAGGCAGCGCCATCACGCCCTGGAAGAAAAAGTCGTTCCACTTCGCCACCTGCCAGGGCAACTCATCGCGCACCACGAAGGCGGCGGTGAACATGATCGGCGCGGTCTCGCCGGCCACGCGGGCGATGGAGAGCACCGACGAAGTCAGGATGCCCGGCAACGCGTAGGGCAGCACGTTGGTGAAGATGGTCTGGAGCTTGCTGGCCCCGAGCGCGAGCGAGCCCTCGCGGAAGCCCTTCGGCACGGCCTTCAAGGCTTCCTCCGAGGCCGTGATGATGATCGGCAGCACCATGAACGCGAGCGTCAGCCAGCCCGCGAGCAGTGAGACGCCGAAATCGAGCGCGATCACGAACATGCCGAAGCCGAACAAGCCGTAGACGATCGAGGGCACGCCGGCGAGGTTGACGATCGAGAGCCGGATGAAGCGGATGAAGGGACCGTCCGTGGCGAACTCGCTCAGGTAGATCGCGCTGATGACGCCGAGCACGAGCGCGATGAGGATAGATCCACCGACCAGCAGGACGGTGCCAACAATGTTCGGGAAGATGCCGCCGGCGGAATAGACGTAGGTCTGCACCGACACGCCCTTGAGCTGGTCCGGCCGCGATTCCTTGAACGCCCGGAACTCGCGGTCGCCCATCGTGCGCGCCTCGCCGTCGACGGTGAAGACGTTGAGCGTCTCCGGTGCCTCGGTGAGGAACGGCAGGTTGATGAACGGCGCCTCGGTCTGGAAGATCACGCGCCCGCCCTTGATGCCGATGTCGAGAAAGATGAAGGTCGCGCACGCGAGCACGAAGAGGGTCGCGAGGCGCAGCGCCCAGAAGACGATTTTCTCGGCCCGCTTGGCGGCCGTGGGGCGACGGTAGAGGGAGTTGACCGTTTTGTCGCTCATGTCAGCCGATGGAGATGCGGTAGCGGCGCACGATTTTCTGCGCGAGCCAGTTGACGAGCAGGGAAATGGAGAAAAGCACAACGCCGACCATGAAGAGCGCGCGGTAGTGGATGCTGCCGCGCACGACCTCGCCCATCTCCTGTGCGATGATGCCGGTCATGGTGTGCACCGGCTGGAAGATCGCGCCGAGGCCAGCGGTGAGATCGGGGATCTCGATGCGGTTGCCGGCGCAGAGCAACACGACCATCGTCTCGCCGATCACGCGGCCGAAACCGAGCAGCACGGCGGCCATGATGCCGGAGAGCGCGGCCGGCACGACGATGCGCAGGATGGTCTGCAAGCGCGTGGCGCCGAGGGCGAGCGAGGCTTCCTTGAAGGAGCGCGGGACGTTGTTGAGCGCATCCTCGGCGAGTGAGAAGATCGTCGGGATCGCCATCAGCGCGAGCAGGCAGGCGGCGGTGGCGGAGTTGAGCCGCTCCAGCATCGGGAAGCCCGGCACCCAATCGAGCCACGGCACCTGCGACACGCGGCGCAGCGTCTCGCCGAGCACCGCGATGCCGAAGAAGCCGAGCACGACGCTCGGGATGGCCGCGATGAACTCGATGTAGGGTTTGATCAGGCGTTGCTCGAGGGACGTCGCCACTTGGTTGACGTAGATCGCCGCCGCGACGCCGAGCGGGATGGCGAGTGCCAGTGCGAGCGCGGCGATGAGGAGCGAGCCGGTGAAGAGCGGAATGACGCCATACCAGTCCTGCCAGAAACTGGCCGTGATCCAGTTGCGACCGAAGGCGAAGGCGTTGAACGACTCTATCCAGGCCACGGGCTTGGCCTGGTCCCATTGCTGCATCCGCTGGGCCGTCTCGGTCATTTGCTGGAGGTAGCGACCCACGAAGCCGGGGAATTTCTCCAACCGGGCCTGCAACGCGGCATCTTCCAGACGCGGCGTGGCGGCGGCCAGTTCCTTGAGGCTGGCGGCGAGCCGGGCGTTGGCCTCGATGACCTCGGGCAACATCGCCAACAGCGGCCGCGTCTCGGCCTGGAAATCGATCACCTCGATCGCAATGGCGTCGGCCTCGCGCTTGAGCATGACGGCGCGCTCGTGCGGGGCCTGCCCGATGGCGTCGAGCAGGTGCTGCTTGGCCTCGCGCATGTCGGAGGCGACCTTGGCGCGCTCCTTCAGCGAGGAGACGAGGTCGGTCATGTTGCCGAGGATCGTCTCGTGGTCCGACACGCTGTTGACGAAGCGATCGACGAAGGCATCAAACGGCTCCAGCTGGGCGTTGGCGGCGGCGAGGTCGAGGCCGCGCTGCTTGGTGAGCGCCTCAAACTGTGCCGTGCGCAGGTCGGAGAGATAGCGGCCGAGCGTGGCGTGGTCTTTGACCTGCCCGCGCAGGAGGTCGACGAACTCGAGCCCGGCCTGCCGGTAAACGCGGAGGTTTTCGCGGTTCTGCGGGATGAAGCCGACGGCGTCGCGGAAAATGGTGAAGGTGATGAGCGCGAGCACGATCACCGAGATCGTGGCGTTGCCTTGGAAGAGGAGCTTCGCGAACCGTTCGGCGGTCAGGCCGAAAAACCAGCCCCGCCGGCGCCGGAGCAAGGCTTGGCGGGTCGGGATGCGGTCGGGATTGGGCGGCAAGGTGGACATCGAGAGTCGGGACGAGAATCGCGAGGCGCGAATGGCGCGGTCAATCGGCGCAGGTTACAGTTCTGTAACAAACCCGCGGCCAGCCGCGCAGAGACGGGCGACGGCCAGCCTCCGGGCAGGAAAAAGCCCGCAACGCCGTGGGGTGTTGCGGGCTCGAAGGAGGGCGCGGGAGCGGTGGTTTAGTTGACCGCCTTGACCGGCACGAAGCCGGACTTCGCGACGATGGACTGACCCTCGTCACTGAGCAGGTAGTCGATGAACTGGGCCGCGAGGCCGTGCGGCTCGCCGTTGGTGTAGAAGAAGTTCGGGCGGGCGTAGGGATAGGTCTTGTCGTGCACGGACTCCGTGGTGGGCATGACGAGTTTGCCGTCCTTGTTGACAACGCCGACGACTTTCACGCCGGGGGCGTGGATGTAGGCGATGCCGACGTAGCCGATGCCGCTCGGGTTCTTGCCGACTTCGGCGGCGATCTGCTCGTTGCCGGCCATCTTCTGGGAGGAGGAGGCGTAGTCGCGCTTCTTCATGGCGAGGTCCTTCCAGTCCTGGTAGGTGCCGGAGGAGGTGTTGCGCGTGTAGATGGAGATGGCGCCGGGGTTGCCACCGACCGCGCCCCAGTCCTTCACGTCGCCGGCGAAGATCTGCTCGACCTGGCGGAGCGTGAGCTTCGCGAGGGGATTGTTTTCGTTCACGATGACGGCCATGGCGTCGTAGGAGACAATGATGGGCTTCATGGTGACGCCCTTGGCGAGGGCAGCGGACATTTCCGTCGGTCGAGCGCGGCGCGAGGACATGCCGATGTCGGCGGTGCCGTCGGTGATGGCGGCGATGCCGGTGGTGGAACCTTCGGCGGCGATCTCGAAGACGATGCCGGGATTCTTGGCGCGGAAGGCCTCAGCGACCTGCGGCACCATCTTGGCGCCGAGGGTGTCGGAGCCCTTGATGACGATCTTGTCCGCGGCGGTGGCGCCCGTGACGAGCGCGGCAGCGGCGAGGAGAGCGATAAGTTGTTTTTTCATGGGAGCGATGAAGGAGGGAGTTAGAAGCGGGCGGAGAGATCGAACTGGACGACGTCGGCCTTGTGGTAACCGACGGAGGACGGGCTGGCTTGGTCGATGTTCTCGGCGTGGAACCAAGTGGTGGTGAAGTTGACGGCGTCGGTCAGGTTGTAGCTGAACGAGGCGATGGGGCCGCGAACGTTGGTGCGGCCGGCGCCGAAGTCGGAATCGAGCAGGAGGCCGCTGTAGGCTCCGGCTTCGACGCTGCGGTATTCGGCGGTGACCTGCCAGTCGCCCGGGTTGCGGGTGGCGCCGTAGCGGAGGCCGGCGTTGAACATCGTGTCGTAGTCGGGCTTGTTCGCGCCGACCGGGTAGAGCTTGGCCGTGCGCTTGTCGCCGGAGAGGTTGACGCCGTAGGTGGCGTAGAGCGCGAGCGGACGCTCGTGGACGCGGATGGTGTGCTCGACCGGGAGGATGAGGCTCACGAGGTCGTCATAGCTCGACACATCGCTGGCGATGCTCGGGGCGCTGAAGGCGACGAAGGTGGGCGCGACGCGCGTGCCGTAGGAATTGCCCTCGACGACCTGCTGACGGGAGAACTCAGCTTGGCCGACCCACATGACGGACGGGGTGTTGGTGAAGGACGAGCCCACGGTCAGGCGGGCGTTGTTGGCGAGGATGTATTGGCCGGCGCGGAGCGCGAGGTTCCAGCCCTTGGCGGGCGCGTCGAACCACGTGAGCTGCTCGGAGACGCCCTCGAAGTTGATGTCGCTGTCGATCCAGAAGCCGTTCACGCCGGGCGTGAAGAACGGGTGCGCGTGCTTGCCGAGGCGGACGTCGAAGTTGTCGACCGCGCCGCCGAAGGCGTTGTTCGACGCGTATTGGATAAAGAACTGGCCGACGTAGGCGACGTTGCCATCCTTGGCGAAGTTGGTGGAGCCGGCTGCGCCGAAGTCGTCGTTGGTGGAGGTGGCGCCGTTGGCGGTCTCGAGGCGGAGGCCAAGCGACCAATTCTGGCTCAGGAGCGCGTTGGCCGAGAGGCGGAAGCGGTAGCGGTAGCGGCTGCGGTCGTTGTTCGGACCGGCGGCGCCGGGCGAGTTGGTCGTCTCGTTGTCGTATTGGTAGCGGATGCGACCGTCGAGCGCGAGGGTGAGGCGGTTGACGCGCGAGGAGAGGTCGAGCTTGCCCGCCGGGCTGTTGGCGGCGAAGTCCTTGAGCAGCTCGGCGCGGAGTTCCTCGGCTTCCTGATCGTTGATCACACCCTTGCGGATGAGCAATTCGATCAGCGGGCCGCTGTCTTGGGCATAGGCAACACCGGCCGCGAGCAGGGCAGCGGCGGTCGCCACGAGTTTCTTGGTGAGTTTGAACATGGGTTTCTTCCGGTTGGCGGCGCAGACGTGTCTGCGCACGGCCGGAGACTAGCGTCACATTGTGACAAACCCGTGACGCCCATGTTACGAACGCGGCAAAAGGGGCCGCAGGGATTGCGCTCGCGGCCGCGCCATCGGTCCGCCCGGAAGAAATCGCGCGCTCAAACCACGAATAACCGCAATGACCGCCGCGGTCTCAGCGCGCAGTAGTTTGGCTTTCCCCTGGAACGCAGCCGCGCTCCCCTGCCCTCACCCGCTCGTCTCGGCCGACTCGGCGGCGACGGCGGTGAGCTGGATGAGGTTGTTCAGCGAGCTGAAATGCTTCGTCCACTCGAAGTCGCCCGCGTGGCCGCCGACGATCTGGTCGAAGAGCGCCTTCTTGTCGGCCTTGAGCGCCTGGATGCGCTCCTCGATCGTGCCGGCCGTCACCATGCGATAGACGAACACGGTGTTCGTCTGGCCGATGCGGTGCACGCGGTCGATGGCTTGGTCCTCGACGGCGGGATTCCACCACGGATCGAGCAGGAAGACGTAATCCGCCGCGTGCAGCGTGATGCCGGTGCCAGCGGCCTTGAGGCTGACGAGCATCACGGCGGCACCGGACGCGGTCTGGAACTGCTGCACGGGCTTCTGCCGGTCGACGGTCATGCCCGTGATCTCGTAGCGCGGCAGGTCGGGATAGTGCGCCTGCAGCGCGCTGCGCACGCGGTCGAGCAACGCGACGAACTGCGAAAAAATGACGACCTTGTGCCCGCTGCCGACGACTTCGGCGAGTTTCTCCACCAGCAGCTGCAGCTTGCCGGAGTCGCTGAGCGGGGAATTGAGCCACGGCAGCAGATCCGGGTCGCAGCAGATCTGGCGCAGACGGGTGAGCAGCGCGAGGAAACCGAAGGACTTCTCGCGCAACGCGAGCGTGATGTCCTCGCCAAGCCGCGCGAGACCCTCGGAGCAGACGCGCGCGTATTCGGCGCGCTGCACCTCGGTGAGCGGGCAAAGCAGATCCATCTCGACCTTGGGCGGCAGCTCGGTGGCGACCTCGTTCTTGGTGCGGCGCAGCTTGAACGGATCGATCTGCTGGCGCAGGCGGCGAATGGTGCCCTCGCGGTCGGCCGCAAGCGCCGACTCGAAGGCCGCGCGCGAACCGAGCAGGCCGGGCAGCAGGTAACGGAAGATCGACCACAGGTCCAACTGCCGGTTCTCGAGCGGCGTGCCGGTGAGCACGAGCCGATGCGCTGCCTTCAGCGCGAAGCAGGCCTGCGTGACCTTGGCGTCGGGATTCTTGATGAACTGGCCCTCGTCGAGCACGGCGTAGCCGAACTCCGTCGCATCAAGCAGCGAGCGGTGTTTGCGCAGCTGCGTGTAGCTGGCGAGCCAGATGACGGGCGCCTTGTTCGTGGTGAAATCGTTGCCGGACTTGAGCGTGTCGATCTTCGCCTCCGGGTGGAACCGCGCGATCTCCTCGCGCCACACCGGCACGACACTCGCCGGGCACACGACGATGTGGCGCTGGCCGGTCATCGGACGCGCCTTGAAAAGCGCGATGATCTGCGCGGTCTTGCCCAGACCCATCTCGTCGGCGAGCAGGCCGTGGCAGCCGGTCTCGCACAGGTGGTGCATCCACTCGACGCCGCGACGCTGGTAGTTGCGCAGGTAATCCGCGAGTTCGGGCGGCTGCGCAGGCGGCGACATCACCTTCTGGCGCCAGGCTTCGAGCTCGGGGCCGAGCGTGACCTTGATGCGGCTGTCATTGAAGAGGGAGAAAATCAGGTAAGGCGGCACGGCGCCGCCGGACTCGGCCTCCTCGAGATTCTTGCGCCACTGGTTGAGGCTCTCCCACTTCTCGGGCGCCATCGTGACGATGCCGAGATCCGGCACGAGCATGGGCGTGCGACCGTGGTGCAGCAGCGCGGCGGCCTGATCGTCGGTGAGCAGCTTCTCGCCGGCGCGGAAAATCCAGCGCAGGTTCAGCGCCGCGGCGTCGCCCGCAGTGGAGCCCGCGACATCGCGGCGCTCGGCGACGGCCTCAACCTCGATCGTGCGCGCGCCAAGCTTGAGGGAATCAACCTTTGCATCGACCTCGATGCCGAACTGCTTTTTCCAGTGCGGCAGCACGTCCTTGAGAAAACCGGGGATCTCGACCAGCGACTCCATCGCGTAGCCGTGTGTGGCCTGATTGTAGCGGAAGTGCGCCTTGCGCGCGTAAGTGGCCAGCGCGATGAGCTTGGCGCGCTCGGCGGCCGAGGGATGGAAAGCGGTATTGCCGAGCGCCGGGATGCGGTTCTTGCCCTGCTTCCAATATGCGAGGAACACGAGGCCCTCACCGGTGGCGGTGAAGCTGAGCAGCAAGTCGCGGTCCTTGCCGCTGTCGGCCTTGGCGGACGCGCCGTTGCCATTGGCGGCGTCATTGGCGTGAGCGCTGTGACCGTTGGCGCCCGTGGGCAGCGGAGGCGTGCTGCCAACGGCGAGCCGCCCGCTCATTTCGTCGGCCACCAGCTCCTCGATCTCGTGCAGACCGGCGACGGCAATGGCGTTGGCGAGCGTCGGATCGGTAGTCGAGGAGCGCACGCGGATATCCTCCCCATCCCACTCGATGACCGCGTATTCCTCCTTCTTGTCGACCTTGCGGTGGATGATGGCGTCCTTATCGCCCACCTCGATTTCGCGGATTTCGCTGTCGCGATACATCTGGTGGCCGCGTTCCACGTGGCTGGCGTCGAAGAACTTCTCCCAATCCGCCTCCAGCTTGCCGAACCAGAATTCCAGGGACTTGGGAGTATAAACGCGCTTCGGCCCGTGGGAATTCATGCGGATAAAAGCCTCTCGTTAAAAAGCCACAGCCCGCTCGGGCAATCCCAAACTTGCACTCTGCCTGTCCTGTAAAAAGCACTCGGTCGGGCGACGACCGCGGCTCCGGCGTTCCGGTCTTCGGTTTCAGCGCACAATCACTCACGTGGGCAGGGCTGCGACGGTCGCCTCGACGACCAGCCCGGCGCGAATTTTTCGGGGCGCTTGGCGCCCGGAACGAGCGTCGTTACCTGCCGTTCGGAGTGTAATATTTTTTCCGCGCGCGCACCTGCACGATCTCGCGGCCGGGGAATATACACGCCGTCAACGCCCCGCCCTGCACGCAGCTGGTATCGATGCCCAGCGTCCACTTCGTCTCGGCGATGCTCTCGCGCGGCGTGTGTCCGTAAACAACGAAGGGCGGCCCTTTCCACTGTTCCGACCAATGGTCCGCCCCGGGCGCTTCGGAGCGTTTGCGCGGCTCGCCCTCGCGATCGACGACTTGGATGCGCGTCACCACGCGGGCGGGCTGCTTGCGCCACGGCAAGCCGGGCAGGAAACCGCCGTGAACGAAAACGACGCCGTGCTGCCTGTCCGCGTAGGTCAGCGGCATCGCCGCGAGGTATTCCCAGTCGCGACTGCCGAGCTGCTCGAGTGTGGCGTAGTCGTATTTCTTGAGGTGGCTCGGGTCGTCGGTCTTCCGGTAGTTGAGCAGGCGGAGCTCGTGGTTGCCGAGGAGCGCGACCGTCGCATGCCGGCGCGCGAGCTGGATGACGCGCGCACTGTCGGGCCCGCGGTTGACCAGATCGCCGAGCAGCACGACGCGGTCAGCCGCGCGGAGTTCAAGCCGCTCGAGCAGATCCTCGAATTCGCGGGCGCAACCGTGGATGTCGCCGATGGCAATGAGCCGGCCGGGCATGGCGAAGCGCGCTCAGGGCGTGAGCACCTCGACGGCGGCGGCGCGCGCGTTGGCCGCGGCCATGAAGTGGTTCTGCGCGGAGAAAGCCGCCTCACCCTCGGCGCGCGGCACGGGCGCATAGGTGGCATCGGGCAGCAGGCGGCGCGCATCGACGTTGTCGCGCAACTCGGCGGGCAGCAGGTCGTCGATGATCCGGCGGCGGCTCTCGGGATCGGAAATCGGGAACAGGGCCTCGACGCGCCGGAAGAAATTGCGCGTCATCCAGTCGGCGCTGCCGCCGTAGAGCAGCGGCTGGCCGCCGTTCTCGAAGTAATAGACGCGCGCGTGCTCGAGGTAGCGGCCGACGAGGTTGCGCACGCGGATGTTCTCGCTCTGGCCCTTGATGCCGGGCGCCAGACAGCAGGTCGCGCGCACGATGAGATCGATCTGCACACCCGCCTGCGACGCGGCGTAGAGGTTGTCGATCGTCACCGGGTCGACGAGCTTGTTCATCTTCGCGACGATGCGCGCGGGCCGTCCGGCGGCGGCGTGGGCGGCCTCGGCGGCGATGAGTTCCTGGATGCGCGCGTGGAGGTTGAACGGCGCCACGAGCAGGTGCCGGAATTCCGGCGTGCGGCTCAGGCCCGTGAGCGTGTTGAAGAGCTGGGCCACCTCCGCTGTGAGCTCGGGTTGCGCGGTGAGCAGGCTGAGGTCGGTGTAGAGGCGCGCCGTCTTCGGGTTGTAGTTGCCGGTGCCGAGATGCACGTAGCGGCGGAGACCGTCGGGCTCCTGGCGCACGATCAGGCTGCACTTGCAGTGCGTCTTGTGGCCGACGAGGCCGAAGACCACGTGCACGCCGGCCTCCTCGAGCTCGCGCGCCCACTTGATGTTGTTGGCCTCGTCGAAGCGGGCTTTCAACTCCACGAGCGCGGTCACCTGCTTGCCGCGGCGCGAGGCCTCGCTGAGGGCGCGCACGACGGGCGAATCGCCGCTGGTCCGGTAGAGCGTCTGCTTGATCGCGAGCACGGCCGGGTCGAGCGCGGCCTGTTCGATGAACTCCACCACGGGGGCGAACGAATCGTAGGGATGATGCAGCAACACGTCGCGCTCGCGCACGGTATCGAACAGCGTCGGGCGCGCGCGCAACACCGGCATCTCCGCCGGCACGAAGGGCGGATACTTGAGGTCGGGCCGGTCGGTGCGCTCGTGGAGGCTGAGCAACCGGAGCAGGTTGAGCGGGCCGCGCGTGCGGAAGACGCTCTCGGGCGGCAGCGCGAGGTAGCGGCAGAGCGCGCCGAACTCCTCTTCGCCCACGCCGTCCTCGATCTCGAGCCGCACGGCGGCGCCGCGGCGCAGGTTGCGCAGCTCCTCCTCGATCTTCTTCAGCAGATTCTCGACTTCCTCCTCGTCGATGTAGAGGTCGCTGTTGCGGGTGACACGGAAGGCATGCGCGCTGCGAATGACGTAGCCGGGGAAGAGCGCGCCGGCGCAGAGCTTGATCAGGTCGCTGAGGAAGAAGAAGCACTGCACGCCCTCCTCCGTCTCGGGCAGCAGCACCAGCCGCGGCAGGCTGCGCGGCACGGGCAGGATCGCGAAATGCGCCTCGTTCTCCGCCGTCTCCGGGTTGTCGAGCGTGAGCAGCACGTTCATCGTCTTGTTGCCCAGCTGCGGGAACGGGTGCGCCTGATCGACCGCCAGCGGGGTGAGCACGGGCAGCACGCTCTTCTCGAAATACTCCTCGGCCCACGCCCGCTGCGGCGCGTCGAATTGCGCGGGCGTCAGGAAATGGATGCCCTCCGCCGCGAGCGCGGGCACGAGCAGGTCGTGCCAGCAGCGGTATTGGTCGCGCACCAGCGCGTGCACGCCGGCGCGGATCTGCTTCAGCTGCTCGCGCGGCGTGAGCCCGTCGATACTCGGCTCGCCCGCGGGCGAATCCTGCTGCTGCAGCAGGCCGGCCACGCGGATCTCGAAGAACTCGTCGAGATTGGAGCTGACGATCGCGAGGAACTTCACGCGCTCGAGCAGCGGATTGAGCGGGCTCTGCGCCTGCTCCAGCACGCGGCGGTTGAACGCCAGGTAACTCAGCTCGCGGTTGAAATACTGCCGGCGGACCGTCGCGGCGGCCGGCAGGGCGCGCCCGACCGGGGCGGTGATCTTGGCGGGGCGCTTGGTGCGCTTCACAACGGAGCTCATGGGAATTGCGCGCAGCACGTAGCGTCCGCACGGACCGGGTTCCAGCGACAACCGTGCCCGTCACCCGATTGTAACGTTTCACCGTCGGCGCAGGTGTTTTTCACGCGTTCGTCACGCGGCCGACACGGGTTCTTCACCCGCCGCTGCGACGATGCGCCCGCTCGGCGGCCGGCCCCGCCTCCGCCGGGCGAACCACCTTGCACCTCGCGCTCGTCACCGAAACCTACGCTCCCGAAATCAACGGCGTCGCCATGACGCTCGGCCGCCTCGTCGACGGCCTCGCCGCGCGCGGGCACCGCGTCACCGTCTTCCGCCCGCGCCAACGCCACGAATCCCCGCGCTGCAGCACCACGCAACGGCTTTCCTGCCGTCAGGTGCGCCTGCCGGGTTTCCCGTTGCCCGGTTACCCGCAGCTCCGGGTCGGATTTCCCGCCCGCCGCCGCCTGCAGCAGATCTGGACGCTGAACCGCCCCGACCTCGTGCACGTGGCGACGGAAGGCCCGCTCGGCGCCTCGGCCATCACCGCGGCGCGCGAACTCGGCATCCCGGTCACATCGAGTTTCCACACCAATTTCGACCAATACACGCGCGATTACCGGCTCGGTTGGTTCAAACCCGCGGTGTCCGCCTGGCTCCGGCGCCTGCACAACCGCACGCGGCGCACCTTCGCGCCGACGCACGACCTGCTCGCGCGGCTTGGCCGCGAAGGCTACGCCAACCTCCGTCTCCTCTCCCGCGGCGTCGACACCACGCTCTATCACCCGGGTCGGCGCGACGAGTCGCTGCGCGCCAGCTGGGGCGCGCACCCCGACGATCTCGTGATCGTCCACGTCGGCCGCATGGCGGCGGAGAAAAATTACCCGCTGCTTTTCCGCGCCTACGACGCGGTCAAGGCCGTGCAACCCCGCGCCCGCCTCGTGCTCGTCGGCGACGGACCGCTGCTCTCGTCCTACCAGCGGCAGCGGCCCGACGCGGTGTTCACGGGCTTCTACACCGGCGTGAACCTCGCCCGGCACTACGCGAGCGGCGACCTCTACCTCCACGCGAGCTATACCGAGACTTTCGGCAACGTCGTCACCGAAGCGCTCGCCAGCGGGCTCGCGGTCAGCGCCTTCGACTACGCAGCCGCCCACGAATTCATCCGCCACGAGCAAAACGGCCTCGTCGCCCGCCCGGCAGACGAGGCGGCGTTCATCGGCCACGCCGTCCGCCTCGCCCAGCAACCCGCGCTCCGCGCCCGGCTCGCGGCCGCCGCGCACGCGACCGCCGCCCACCTTTCCTGGGACGCCGTCATCGACGGCTTCATCCGCGACCTCACGGAAGCCGCCGCTGAACTCGAAGCCGACCGCGTCCCCGCCGGCGGGAATCGGCCGTCGCCATTCGATAACCGGCCCGGCGCGCCCGCCACCGCTCCATCACCCACTGTCAGCACTCCGTCCTCATGAAACCCGTCCTCCAAGTCCGCACCGCGATCCTCTCGGACGTGCACCTCGGCACGCCGCACAGCAAGGCCGACGAAGCCGCGCACTTCCTCAAGCACGTGCGCTGCGAGCGTCTCATCCTCAACGGCGACATCATCGACGGCTGGCGACTCACCCGCGACGGCCGCTGGAGCAAGTCGCACACGCGCTTCATCCGCCGCGTGCTCACGCTCGTGCAGAAGAAGGACACGGAGGTCATCTACCTCCGCGGCAACCACGATGACTTCCTCGCCCGGCTGCTGCCGATGGACTTCGGGCGCATCCAGCTCGCCGAGGACTACGTGCTCGAGACGGCGCGCGGCCGCTACCTCGTGTTGCACGGCGACGTGTTCGACGGCGTGGTGAAGAACATGGTGTTCCTCGCCCACCTCGGCGATCTCGGCTACGCGCTGCTGCTGCGCCTCAACCGCGCTTACAACTGGTTCCGCGCCCTGCGCGGCAAGGAATACTTCTCGCTCAGCAAGGCCATCAAAGCGCGCGTGAAACAGGCCGTCAGCTTCATCGGCAAGTTCGAGGAGCAGGTCGCCGCCCTCGCCCGCAATCGCGGCTGCGTCGGCGCCATCTGCGGCCACATCCACACGCCCGCCGACAAGACCATCGACGGCATCCACTACCTCAACTCGGGCGACTGGGTCGAATCGCTCACCGCCATCGTCGAGCACCTCGACGGCCGGTTCGAGCTGATCGACTTCAAGGACTTCGCTGCGCGCTTCCCGCTCCCGCGCGGTGAGTCCGCGGACGACACCGAGCCGTTGCCGGATGCGCCGCTCCCTGCCGCCCTCGCGGCGCTCACCGCGTGAAGCCTCGCCGGTCTCCGACCGGCAAATTGAAATCCCGCTTTCCACTCCCAGTCCCGCTTCGCGTCGGTCCCAGACCGGCGCCACCTCCATGCGTCGCATCCTGATCCTCAGCGCCAGCTACGGCGAAGGCCACAACTCCGCCGCCCGCGCGCTCCGGGCGGCGTTCGCCGCGGCGCCCGACGTCGAAGTCGAGATCGTGGACCTCTTCGCACAAAAGGCCCCGCGCCTCGACCGCCTCTCGCGCCGCGCCTACCTCCGCGTCATCAATCACGCGCCGGGTCTGTGGAGTTCGGTTTACGGCTGGCTCGACCGCTCGCCGCGCGCCCCGCTCCTGCTGCGCACGCTGCGCGGCCACGCGCGCCTGCTGGCGCGCATCCTCGCCGCGCGCCAGCCCGACGCCGTCGTCAGCACCTATCCGGTCTACGCCTGGCTCTTCCAGCAACTGCGCGCCGCCGGGCATCCGCTGCCTCCGCTCCACACCGTCGTCACCGACGCATTGACGATCAACTCGCTCTGGTATCGTGCGCCCTCCGCCGGCTGGTTCGTGACCGACGCCGATTCCGCCGCGTTCCTGGTGCGAGCGGGCGTGCCGGCGGCACGCGTCACGGTCTCGGGTTTCCCGGTCGCCCCCGCCTTCGCCGATCGCGATCCCCGCACCGCCCCGCCCGATCCCGGCGTCGGACCCCGGCGCATCCTCTACATGATCAACTCCGGTCGGGCCCGCGCCCTCGAGATAGCGCGCGAACTGGTCGCCCGACCGGATTGGGCGATCACGTTCACCGCCGGACGCGACGTCACGCTGCAGGCGCAACTCAACGAGCTCACCCGCCACGCCGCCGACCGCTGCACCGTGCTCGGCTGGACGGACCGCATCCCCGAGCTGCTCATGACGCACCACGTCGTCATCAGCAAAGCCGGCGGCGCCACCACGCAGGAATCGATCAACGCGCTTTGCCCGATGATCGTGAATCAGATCGTGCCCGGACAGGAAGAGGGCAACTGGGAGCTGCTGCGCCGGCACAGCGCCGGCGCCTTCGCCGAAGAGCCCAAGGCGATCCGCGCGACCGTGGAGCGCGCCTTCGCCGACGACGCGCTGCTCTGGCGCTCGTGGCGAAAAAACCTCCGTCGCCTCGCCCGTCCGGACGCCGCCCGCACCATCGCCGCGCAGGTGCTTGCCGAGATCGCGCGCGAGCGAAGTGCCAAGAGTGAAAGCCTCGCCACACCCTTGGGCCATACGTAGCGGAACAAAGTTAACTTTCAGTGACCGACAGAGTCGTGGAATGCGGAAGCGGCTCGAAATCGCGGGGCGTTGCGTGTCTGCTGGCGGCGTGAAAACCGAGAAGGAGAAGATGATGGCTGGAGAGCTCTACGACGCGGCCGATCCGCAGCTCACGACAGAGCGGCTGCGCTGCCGGCAACTGCTCGCGGAAATCAACCGCACCTTCGGCGGCGATGAAGCCCGGCGGCGCGCGCTCCTCGCCGACCTGCTCGGTGCGCCGACCACCGCGTGGATCGAGCCGCCCTTTTTCTGCGACTACGGCACCAACCTTCGGCTCGGGGAAAAGGTTTTCTTCAATTTCAACTGCGTGGTGTTGGACGTGATGCCGGTGACCGTCGGCGACCGCACGCTGTTCGGTCCGGCTGTCCAGATCTACACCGCCACGCATCCGCTCGACGCGCGGGAACGCGGCGCAGGCCGGGAATTCGCCCGCCCGGTCCGCATCGGCGCGGATGTCTGGGTCGGCGGTGGCGCCATCATCTGCCCGGGCGTCACCATCGGAGACCGCGCGGTGATCGGCGCCGGCAGCGTGGTGACGCGGGACGTGCCGGCGGATGTCGTCGTGGCCGGTAACCCCGCGCGCGTGATCAAGACCCTCGCTCCCCGCCCGGAGTGATTCCCTGACCTCGCGGCCGCGTTATCCCGCCAGCGCGCGATTGATCTCGCTGAGCGTGCGCTCCGTCGCCCCGCGGTTGGCGGCGCTCCACTCGCGTGCGGCGCCAGCGAGTCGCTCGCGCGCGGCACTGTCCTGCAGCAGCTCCACGGCGGCACGCACGAGTTCGTCGTCCGTCTGCACCTTGCGCACGGCCCCAGCATCGGTGAGCGAGCGGATGATCTCGCGAAAATTAGTCATGTAGGGGCCATGCAGCACCGGCTGGCCGAGGATCGCCGCCTCGACCGGCGTCTGCCCGCCGTCGTGCGGCGCGAGACTCTTGCCGACGAAAACCAGATCGGCGAGCTGGGTGAACTTGCGCAGCTCGCCCGTCGTATCCGCCACGGCCACGTCGACCGGCTGGGCGGCGAGCCCGCTGGAGCGGAGATGAAACGAGCACCCACTGCGCTCGAGCAGCCCGCGCAACTCCTCGCGACGCTCGGCATGACGCGGCACGATGAGCAGCGACACCGCCAGCCCGCGCGCGCGTGCCGCCTGCAGCGCCTCCACTAAAGCCTCTTCCTCGCCCGGCCAAGTCGAGGACCCGAGTAGGACCAGCCCTTCAGGCGGCAACCCGACCTCGCGCCGCAGGGCGGCCTTCGCCGATTCATCGAGGAGCGGGATGTTCACGTCGAGTTTCAGGTTGCCCGTGGTCAACAGCTGATCGACCGGGAAACCCAGCGCGCGGAAGCGCTGTTCATCGCGCTTCGCGGCGCAGAGGAATCGCGTGATGCCCCGTGCGAGTGCGCGCACGGCCCAGCGCGCTTTGGCGGAGCGGCGGAAACTGCGGTCGGAGAGGCGCGCGTTGACGCTCAACACCGGCACGCCGCGCACGCGCGCCGCATGCACGTGCTCCGGCCAACGTTCGCCTTCCATCAGCACAATGAGGTCCGGGCGCACCTGGCGCCAGGCACGCGCGTTGAAGATCCAGAAATCGAGCGGGAAATAGCCGATGCCCACGACGAGCGCGGGGTATTTTTCCTTCGCCAGCTTGTAGCCCGTGCTGGTGGTCGTGGTGAGGTAAACCTCGTGGCCGGCGCGGTGCAGGCCCTCGAGCAGCGGACCGATGGCAAGCATCTCGCCCACGCTCACGGCTTGGAGCCAGATGCGTTTCACGCCCGCGCGTTTCGGCGGCATTTCCGGCACCTCGCCGAAGCGATGGGCGAAACCCTCGCCGTAGCCCCCGCGCCTGCGCATCCGCCACACGTAATACGGCGACGCGAGAAGCAGCGCGGGAAGAAAGAGGATTCTGTAAATCCAGATCACGGCGCGAATTCCCCCAGCAGACAAACCACCGAGGCACAGAGTTCACAGAGCCGATTCTCCGTGTTCTCCGTGCCGTCGTAGTTCAAAGGAAAGCGATTACTTCCCCAGCACCCAATTGAAGATCAGCGGGGCGACGATGGTGGCGTCGGACTCGACGATGAACTTCGGGGTCTTCTCGCCGAGCTTGCCCCAGGTGATCTTCTCGTTCGGCACGGCGCCGGAATAGCTGCCGTAGCTGGTGGTCGAGTCGCTGATTTGCGCGAAATAGCCCCAGAGCGGCACGCTGGTGCGGCCGAGGTCCTGGTGCAGCATCGGCACGACGCAGATGGGGAAGTCGCCGGCGATGCCGCCGCCGATCTGGAAGAAGCCGATCGAGCCCTCGCCGTTGCGGAGCGTCTTGGAGGTGTTGGTATACCAGTCCGCGAGGCGCACCATGTATTCGATGCCGGTGCGCACGGTGTGGGCGTTGCGGATCTCGCCGGTGATGACGCGGCCGGCATACATGTTGCCGAGCGTGGCGTCTTCCCAACCGGGAACATAGATGGGCAGGTTCTTCTCGCAGGCGGCGAGCATCCAGGAGTTCTTCGGATCGATCTGGTAGAACTTCTTCAGCTTACCGGAACGGATCACTTTATACATGAACTCGTGCGGGAAGTAGCGCTCGCCGGCCTTGTCGGCGGCCACCCACTCCTCGGCAACGGCAGCCTCGATGCGGCGCATGGCCTCGCCCTCGGGGATGCAGGTGTCGGTGACGCGGTTCATGTGGCGGTCGAGCAGCGCCTGCTCGTCGGCCGCGGTGAGGTGGCGGTAGTGCGGCACGCGCTCGTAGTAGTCGTGCGCGACGAGGTTGAAGATGTCCTCCTCGAGATTGGCGCCGGTGCAGACGATGGCGTGGACCTTGCCCTGGCGGATCATCTCGGCGAGGGAGATGCCGAGCTCCGCGGTCGACATGGCGCCGGCCAGCGTGACGAGCATCTTGCCGCCCGCGGCGAGGTGGGCCTCGTAGCCCTTGGCGGTGTCGAGCAGCGCGGCCGCGTTGAAGTGGCGGTAGTTGTGGGCGATGAATTGCGAGATCGGGCCCTTTTTCTTCGCGAGGGCGGCGTTGATGTCTTCCGGGCGTTTCGTCTGGCGTTTGGCTTTCTTCATGGTCGGTTTGCGCGGATAGAAACGCGCCGCGCGACGGGGGTCACGTAAATTCTCCGGCGTCCGCGCCGCGCCGGCGCATAGTCCCCTTTGCCCAAAGGGCGAAACTTGCCTCGGCCGACGCGGTCGTGAAGGGTGTCCCCATGTTGTCCCGTCTCGTCCTCCTCGCCTGCGCGCTGCTGCCCGCCCTGACACCCCTCGCCACCTCCGCCGCGGCGCCGTTCGCCCACGAGCAATCCGATCTCGCGCCCGATCCGGCGGTCCGCTGGGGCCGGCTCGAGAACGGCCTGCGCTATGCGATCATGCGCAACACCGAGCCGAAGGGCCGCGCGAGCCTGCGCATCGCCTTCGCCGCCGGCTCGCTCCACGAAACGGACGCCCAGCGCGGCGTCGCGCATTTCCTTGAGCACATGGCGTTCAACGGCAGCCAGAATTTCGCGCCCGGCACGCTGATCGAGTATTTCCAACGCCTCGGCATGAGCTTCGGCGGCGACACCAACGCCTTCACCAGCTTCGATCGCACGGTTTACATGCTCGAGTTGCCCGACACGCAGGCGGAGACCGTGGACAAGGCCTTCACGCTCTTCGCCGACTACGCGGGCGGCTTGCTGCTGCTCGACTCCGAGATCGACAAGGAGCGCGGCATCATCCTCAGCGAGAAACGCGCGCGCGACTCCATCGCGTTCCGCCAATTCCTCGGCGAATTCGAATTTCTCCTGCCCGACGCGCGCTTCGTGCACCGTCTGCCGATCGGCACCGAGGAAGTCATCTCCGGCGCGCCGCGTGCGGAGTTCGTCGATTTCTACGACACTTGGTATCGTCCGGAGCTGACGAGCGTCGTGGCGGTCGGCGATTTCGACCCGGAGGCGATGGAGGCCAAGTTGCGCCAAGCCTTGTCGGGCCTCACGGCGCGCGCCGCCGCCCGCCCGCGACCCAGCCTCGGACAAGTCACACCCGTCACGGGCGTGGTCGCCAAATTACTGCCCGAGCCCGAGGCTCCCGCCGTGCAGGTGGCGATCCAGACCGTGGTGCCCTACGCCGCCGAGCCCGATAACGCCGCCAACCGCCTCAAATACCTCCCGCGCGAACTCGCGTTGCGCATGCTCAACCGCCGCTTCTCCATCCTCGCCAAGCAGGAAGGCGCGCCATTCCTCTCCGGTCAGGTCGGAGCGACCGAGCAATTCGATTTCTTCCGCAACGCCTCCGTCGAGCTCTCCTGCAAGCCCGAGCAATGGCGCGCCGCGCTCGCCGTGGGCGAACAGGAATTGCGCCGCGCCCTTGAGTTTGGGTTCCAGCAACCCGAACTCGACGAAGCCGCCGCCGCCCTGCGCAACTCGCTCGAACAAGCCGTGCGCTCCGCCGCCACGCGCCGCTCCGAGGGCTTGGCCAGCAATCTCGTCGAGAGCCTGATTGACGACGAGGTTTTCACCCACCCTTCCACCCTGCTCGCGCTCTACACGCCGGCGCTGGCCAAGATCACCCCGGAAGATTGCCTGGCGGCCCTGCGCGAGACTTGGGATGAGCAGACCGGTCGCCGCCTCTTCATCACCGGCAACCTCACGCTCGACAACGCCGAGGCGCAGATCGTCGCCGCCTACGAAGCGAGCCGCGCCGTCGCCGTCACCGCGCCGGCCAAGATCGAGCAGCTCCGTTTCGCCTACACCGATTTCGGCCCCGCCGGCACCGTGATCCGCGAGGAGCAGGCCGCGGATCTCGGCGTGACGTTGTTGGAATTCGCCAACGGCGTGCGCCTCAACCTCAAGCCCACCGACTTCGAGGCCGGGCGCGTCCGCGTCAGCGTGCGCGTCGGCGGCGGCCGCCTCACCGAGCCAGCCGGCCAGCTGGGCCTCTCGTTCTTCGTCGGCAACACCTTCCTCCTCGGCGGCCTCGGCCAGCACAGCTCCGACGATCTCCAGCGCATCCTCTCCGGCCGCACCGTGGGCACCAACTTCGCCGTCGGCACCGACGCCTTCGGCTTCAGTGGCACCACCAACCGCGACGACCTTCCGCTGCAACTCCAGCTCATCACCGCCTACCTCACCGATCCCGGCTTCCGTCCGGAGGCGATGCGCCAGTTCCAGAAGGGCGTGGAGGTTTTCTACACGCGTCTGGGCAACACCGTCGAAGGTCCGCTCTCCGCCGAGGCCCCTCGCCTGCTCGCCGCCGGCGACGCGCGCTTCGGCATCCCGCCGAAGGAAGCCACCACCACGCGCACCCTCGACGAAGCGCGCGCGTGGCTGAGCAAGGAGTTCGCGCACGGCGCCATCGAGGTGGCCATCGTCGGCGACTTCGATCCCGCCGCCGCGCAGACGCTCGTCGCGCAGACGCTCGGCGCCTTGTCACCGCGCACGCCCAAGCCCGCTTACGCCGAGGAGCGCAAGGTCGCTTTCCCTGCGGAGCCGATCAGCCAGAGCTTCTTCGTGCCCACCGAGATTCCCAAGGCCATTGTGCAACTCTTCTGGGAAGCGACTGACAGCCGCGACGTCGACGTCGCCCGCCGCCTCAGCCTGCTCGGCAACGTGCTCGGCGACCGTCTGCGCGTGAAAATCCGCGAGGAGATGGGCGACACCTACTCGCCCAACGCCGGCATCAGCCTCAGCGACACCTACGACGGTTACGGCCACGTCGTCGCCACCGCCACCGTCGCGCCCGACAAAACCCGCATCGTGGCCGACGCGATGAAGGCCGCCGCCGCCGACCTCTTCGCCCACGGTGTCACGGAGGAGGAACTCGTCCGCGCCAAGCAGCCGGCCCTCACCGCCGTGCGCCAGTCCATGCGCACCAATCCCTACTGGCTCGGCAACGTGCTCTCGTCCGCACAGGAACAGCCGGAGCGTCTCGACTGGGCGCGCACGCGTTTGAGCGGCGTCGAGGCCATCACTGCCGCTGAGCTCACCGCGCTGGCGCAACGTTACCTCAATCCCGCCAAGGTCCACGAATTCATCTCCCTGCCCGTGGCGAAGCAGGCGAACTGACCGGTCTCATCGCACGCGGACCGGCGGCTCAAGCCCGCCGCGTCCGCCTTGGTCGGATTCGCACGTCAGCGCGTCGGACGGATTTCACCCGCCGACGCTATTCAGTAGGCAGTGAACTCAGATCAGGAGCGCGGCTCTTCCGAAGGCGTCTCCGATTCCGGCGCCGCTTCTTCGTGGGCGTGCTCGAGCCGGAGATTCAGCAACGGCACCAACGCCAGCAACCCCACGCACGTGAGACCGAGCACCGCGTAGCCGGCGACGTCGTGCACCGTGCCGCTGATCGCCTCCGGTCCGTAGGCGTAAGCCCAGCCGGTCAGGAAGAGACTGCGCCCGAGATTCATCACAAACGCGAAGAACATCGCCGCGGCGACGAGGAAGACCTTCTTCCACAGCCGATCGAGGAACATCGCCCCGAGGAACGAGCCCGCGAAAAGGCACGCCGTCAGCGAGCGGATGCCCGAGCAGGCATCGGCCACGCCGACCGGCCCCTTGGGCAGCATCAGCACGTTGCCCTGCTGCTCCAGCGGATAGCCGAGCAGGTCGAACGAAAACGCGACCACCGTCACGACCTTGCGCAGCAGGAACAGGCTGACGCGCGACTCGATCGCGCTCACCAGCGGTGCGGAGATCAGCCAGATGAGCACCGGGAAAAGGAACAGCACCGCCACCCGCGCGCGCGGTTCGTTCCACAAATCGGACAGACGGAAGCCCTGCGCCGATCCCGCGCCGGCGGCGCCGCCCGGGGCGTTGAAAAACAGCAACGGCAGCACGATGCCCACCATGCCGAGCGTGAGCGCGAACGTGCCGGGCTGCGACGCGCCCGCACCGGCGCGATAGAACGCACCGAGGAGGAACAGCAGCGCCCCGCACGCCAGTGCCAGCGCCGCCAGCGTGTTCAGCGTCAGCCGCACCCCGCGCGAACCGCTGGGCCCGTCTCCGGCCTCGCGCAACCGCGCCACAATCTGCGGCCAGCGGTCATACACCGCGTAGGCAGTGAACAGCGGCACCAGCCAGCCGAAGGAGTAATCTTCCTTCGACTCCCACCAATACATCTGGTCGAACGCCACGAAGGCCACGAACGCCCCGCTCAGACCCAGCGCGGCCAGAAACGAGGTCGGCACCTGCTTGTGCCAGGGAAGTGCGGGGGATTTAGCCGGAGCGGGAGCCGTTTCCATGCGTCAATCCGGCCATCGAACGGTCATGCACGCGGCTGAGCAATGCCAAAGCGGCGAGCGCGCCGCCCAGCGCCCAGCCCATATCCGACTGCGTGTCCCAGACGTAGCCCTGCGTGCCGAGAAACGATTCCGCCGCCTCGCCCGACAGCTCCGCCACGCCCCACTCGATTAGTTCATAAAACGCGCTGAACGCCAGGCACACGCTCACCACCAGAAAGCCCAGCCACCGACTCGGCCGCCCGTCGCCACGCTCCCGCAGCGGCGAGGTTCGCAGCAGGATCTCCCGCGTGAGGATCGCCGGCACGAAACCCTGCGCGAAGTGCCCGAGCTTGTCGTAATTGTTGCGCGTCCAGCCAAACCACTCTCGCGCCCACTCGCCCGCCGGCACCAGCGCGTAGGTGTAATGCCCGCCTACGATCAGGACCACGCTGTGCAGCCACACGAGCACGAGCAAAAGCGTCGACAGCGGGAACCGCCGCTGGCACGCCACGATCAGCGGCACACCGATCAGCACCGGCGCGACTTCCAGCCACCAAGTCAACCGGTCATGCGGACCGACCGCCGACCACGCCAGCACCGGCACCAGCAGGATGCAGAACCAAAGCACACGTTTTTCCATGCGATCGATGAGGGTTCGCGTCGGGACGAGGAAGACGCCCGGGCGGTTCACGCGCTCAATCTGATCGCCGCGCCGCGCCCGCGCAAGCCGCGCCTGCCAATCGCCGCTTTGACATCGCCGCGCGCGTTCACCACCGTCCGCCGCAGACATGGAACAGCTGCACGCCTACTGGCGCATGGAATACATCGAGGCTCCCCGCGCGCCGGAAGGGGGCAACATCTTCGTCGATCTCCCCTCCTTGGGCGACGACGCCCGCGCCCTCATCGTCCACCGCAGCCGCCTCTCCTACCTCATCCTCAACCGCTTTCCCTACAACCCCGGCCACCTGCTCGCCGTCCCGTTCCGCCCGGTCACCGACCTCACCGAACTCGACGCCGCCGAGCGCGCCGACCTGATGGACGAGATCATCCTCGCCAAGGCCCTCCTCCAGGCCGCCATCAACCCCAACGCCTTCAACCTCGGCTTCAACCTCGGCAGCGCCGCCGGCGGCAGCATCCCGCACCTGCACGCCCACATCGTCCCGCGCTGGAACGGCGACACGAACTTCATGCCCGTCATCGGCCAGACCCGCGTGCTCCCGCAGTCGCTCGACGCCATGTATCGCCGCCTCGCCGAAGTGCTGCCCACGCTGCCCTCCCGCGTCTGAACGCTCCGCCGCCCACCCTTTCGTGTCCTCGAGAACCGTCCACTTCCCCCACGCCCGCCAACTCGCGCAGCTCTTCTGCAACGACGAAAAGAACCTCGCCGCCGTCGAACAGCGCCTCGCCGTCAAGCTCGTCACCCGCGACGAGTGGCTGAAGATCGACGGCACTGCCGCCGCCATCGACCGCACCGAGGAGTTCTTCCAGCTCCTCGAACAAGGCCGCGCGCAAGGCATGACGATGCGCTCCGCCGATTTTCACCGCCTGCTCGCGACCTACGCCGGCGAAGGCGGCCCTGAGCGCCTGCGTGCGCTTTTCTCCGAGCCCGTCCAGATCGGCACCGCCAAACGGACCATCGTGCCGAAGACCATCGGCCAGAAACTCTACCTCCAGGCGATCCAGCAGAACCCGGTCGTCTTCGGCATCGGCCCCGCCGGCACCGGCAAGACCTACCTCGCCATGGCCGCCGCCATCACCGCGCTGATGAAGAACCAGGTCCAGCGCGTCGTCCTCACCCGCCCCGCCGTCGAAGCCGGTGAGACGCTCGGTTTCCTCCCCGGCGACCTCCGCGAAAAGATTCTTCCTTACCTGCGTCCGCTCTACGACGCGATGCACGATCTGCTCAGCGCCGAGGACGCCGCCAAACTCGCCGAGAAAGGCATCATCGAAATCGCCCCGCTCGCCTACATGCGCGGCCGCACGCTCGCCAATTCCTATATCATCCTCGACGAGGCGCAGAACACCACGCCCGAGCAGATGATGATGTTCCTCACCCGCCTCGGCGACGAGTCGCGCATGATCGTCACCGGCGACGTCACCCAGATCGACCTGCCGCGTTCCAAGCCCTCCGGCCTCATTCAGGCACCGCGCATCCTGAAGAACATTCCCGGCATCGAGATCCACCACTTCACCGCGAGCGATGTCGTGCGCCATCCGCTCGTGCAACGCATTATCGACGCCTACGAGCAGGCCAAATCCTCCGGCGACGATCTCCAGCGCCCCGGCCACCCGACGCCGTAACACGACCGCGCCGTGCCCGCCCGCCCGATCGAGCTCCAAAACCGCCACCCGCGGCTCCGCGTCCCCGCCCGCGAAGTGAAACGCGCCATCGCGCTGCTCGACGCGCACTTTCAAATCCTGCCCGCCGATCTGCCTACTTTCTCCCCCGCGCACCGCCGCGCGTGGCGCGCTGCTTCGATCCCCGGACAGCGCGACGGGAAACTCCCGCCCGGCGGCTGTCCGCCCGGCGAGTTGTCGCTCGTCTTCCTCACCGACGCCGCGCTCGCACAGGTTCACGCCGATTTCATGGATGACCCGACGACGACGGACGTCATCACCTTCGAAGGCGACCGCACCGCCGGCCTCGCCGGCGAGATCTGCGTCTCGGCGGATACCGCCGCGCGCTTCGTCGGCTTGGCCGTCACCGCGCCGTCGAGCCGCGCCGCCCGGAAGGCCGCGGCCTTGCAGCCGGCGTTCGCGGAGGAACTCACGCTCTATCTCGTGCACGGGTGGCTGCACCTCGCCGGCTACGACGACCTGCAGCCGGCCAAGAAACGCCGCATGCGCACTGCCGAGGCCCGTGCAATGAAATTGCTGCGCGCCGCCGAAGCGCTGCCGGCGTTTCGGCTCGGATAAACCGCGCCTCAGCGGCTCGCGGCCTGGGCCGGTTGACGACCGGCGGCGTCTTAGCAACAGGCCCGCGAAAAAGTTCAGTCGCGCTTCGCGCTCAGGATAGCCAGCTCCAGTCGCTTCACTTCGCGGAGAATGCGGTTGGTCTGCATCTGCAGCCAGAACCACACCTTCACGAAAAGGACGATGAGGAAAAATACGAGGGCGAGGCCGCCCCAGGACAGCTGCTCCGCGACAGTCGGGGCCGAAAGGAACTTGCCTCCCGCCCAGCACGCACCCGCCAAAAGGGCGAGGCTGCAGACGAAAGCAATGAGGCTGATCAGACGCTGCCGCCCGCGAAACGTGCCGATGACTTCCTCGGCGAGGTTCGGTTCGGCGGAGAACGATTCGACGCTGCCGCGTTGCAGCGCCGCTTGGATTTTTTGATCGAGGTTGCTCATGGTTGTTTCCTTTCGAGTAAGAGTCGCAGGGTTTCCCGCACGGCGAACAAGCGGGACTTCACCGTTCCGGCGGGCACGGCGGTGATCTCGGCAATCTCGGCCGTCGAGCGACCGAGTTCATAATAGAGTCGCACCAATTGACGCTGCGCGGCGGGCAAAGCCGCCACGGCCCGCTGCACGGCGCGAATCTCGTCGCCGGGCTCCGCCTCCCGCACGTCCACCGGCGGCACGGGCGCGATCAGCTCCGCTTCGGCGGCGGCGCGATCAGCCCGCCGTCGCGCCTGCATCTCGCGTCGCACCCAATCGGCACAGCGTCGTTCGACGATGCGGAAGGCCCAACGCGGGAAGCAGGCCGGATCGTCCAGCCGCGGCAGCTGCCGCGCGATGTCGAGCCACGCATCGTGGGCAACCTCGTCCGCCGCCACCGGTCGGCCGATGTGTCCTTGAGCCAAACGCCGCAGGTCAGCGCACCACAGTGCATGCAAATCCCGGAAGGCCGCAGCGCTGCCGCTCTGCGCTTCCAGCACGAGCAGTTCAGTGAGCACCTGTTTCGGTTCCGGTTTCATCGGTTTGCACCCCAAGGTCGGAGTTCAGCTTCCCCCGGTTCACTCCAATCGGCAATGCCGCGCGATGCGTCGCCAAAGCCCCTGTCCGGCAAGATCCTGCAACACTCGCGGGCACCCGCCGCCCGGTTATTCGCGGGAGCGATCCGGTTTTCGCCGCCGGCTTCGCACGATGAGCGCGACGATCAAAAAGGCCCAAAGGGCGCTGTTCGCGAGGAAAGGGAGATGCCCGAGAGGCCCGGGCAGCGAAACGGACACCGATTCCATCAGCGGCAAAACCGGAAACGACAGCGCGTCGAACGCCGCGGCACACATCCTCTCAAGCACGTCCGGCTCCTGACCGATGTCGAAGCGCCTCATCGTCGCGCCGAATGCGATCAGGAAACTGCCCCACGTCGCAAGGTAATGGATCAGCGCAATCGCGAAAAACCAGACGAGCCGCGGAGACCGGATTTTCATTTCCTGCCGCACCCTGTTGCAATCGCTCGCATCGCGCAACAACCGCCAAATGCGCACTCAGAAATTTTCCGCGGCGATTTCCCGCCTGCCTGACCCCAAGCCGATTTAAGCCCGGCCATCGCGCTTCGCTTCAAAGACGGAGGCGAGGACCGAACAATCCGCAAGCGGTGCAGCCCAGTCCAAACGTCCTACTCCGCCCGGCGGTTGCGCGGGTGGTGTTTGGCGTGTTGGTCGAGCAGGCGCGAAGTTTCCACGGCGGTGTAGATCTGCGTCGTGGCGATACTCGCGTGGCCGAGCATTTCCTGGATGGCGCGCAGGTCCGCGCCGCCGCCGAGCAGGTGCGTGGCAAAGGAGTGCCGCAGAAGGTGCGGCTTCACGGCCTTCTTCAGGCCGGCGTTGGCGGCGTGTTTCTTCACGAGCGCCCAAAGCGTCTTGCGCGAGATGGCGCGCCCGCGGCCGGAGAGGAAAAATTCGCTGCCGGTGCGTGGCTTCACGAGACGCGGACGCGCGGACGTGAGATAAGTTTCGATCGCCTCGCGGGCCTTGCCGCCGAGCGGCACGACGCGCTCCTTGTTGCCTTTGCCGAAGACGCGCACGAAGCCGTGCTGCAAGTCCACCTGTTGCAGCGTGAGGCTGCAGAGCTCGGAGATGCGCAGGCCGCTCGAATAGAAAAGCTCCAGCATCGCGCGGTCGCGGATCGAGTGGACATCGCCACCGGCCGGAGCCGCCAGGAGCCGCTCCATCTCCGCGGGCGTGAGCGTCTGCGGCAGGCGACGGCGAAACTTCGGACCGCTGAGCAGCTCCGTCGGATCGTCCGCCCGGGCCCCTTCCTTCACGAGGTGACGGCAGAGCATGCGCACGGCGGTGAGTTTGCGCGCCTGACTCGCCTCGGTGAATTCCTGGTCCGCGAGCCAGTGCAGCCACTCGGTGAGGTGGTGCGCGGTGGCGCGTCGCCAGCCCGCGACCCCGCGCCCGTGCAGGAAGTGCGCGGCCTGCGTGAGGTCGTTCTGGTAGGATTTCGCGGTGTTGCGCGCGAGACCCTTCTCGAGCTCGACGTAGCCGAGGTAGGCGTCGAGATCGTCCGCAAACGCCTCCGGCGCCGGGGGCATGGGAGGCTCCTTCGGCGGTTTCTCCGCGGGCGGCTGCGCGCGCTTGGTCACGAGAGGCTAGAAACGAAAAGAGCGCGTTGAGGTCAGCGCGCTCCAAGGGGAAATCAGGCGGCGGGCTTCAGCGCCGGCGGCGGAAACCGCCCGGAGGCGGCGGCTGGTTCGGGTTGATCTCGCGCACGCGGTAGGTGATGCGCGCCTTGTCGAGATCGTAGGGGCTCATCTCCATCTTCACCTTGTCGCCCGCGGCGATCTTGATGAAGTGCTTGCGCAGCTTGCCGGAGATATGGGCCAGCACCATGTGGCCATTGTCGAGTTGCACGCGGAACATCGTCCCGGGGAGAACCGTGATGATGCGGCCCTCCACTTCGATCGCTTTGCCGTCAGACATACAGGAAGAGGGGGTGCTGGCTGGTGAGTTGGGACATGTAGGATGCGCGAATAAAAGCCCCTTGTAACCGGGAAACGTGCCCCGTAGTCAAGGCTTTACCCGCCGGAGCCAAGTCCACGGGCGCCCGCTCGCGCCTGCCGTTTCCGTCGGGAAACGCCCATGTCCGACTTTCCGCCCGCCCGTCCCGTCCTGCCCTGCCCCTTCGCCAAGGCGCATCCTTCGCAACTCATCCGCGACGACGCGTTCTACATGTGGCTGGCCTACAACCAAGCCATCGATGCGTGGCGGCAGGACGAAGTGCCCATCGGCGCGGTGATCGAGCTGGGCGGCGAGGTGATCGCCGCCGCCCACAACCAACGCGACAGCACGCGCGATCCCACGGCGCATGCGGAAATCATCGCGCTGGGCCAGGCGGCGCGCGCCCTCGGCGACTGGCGGCTCAACGAGGCGACGCTCTACGTCACCAAGGAACCCTGCCCCATGTGCTCGGGCGCCACGCTCATGTCGCGACTCAAGCGCGTGGTCTATGCCGTCGGCGACCCCAAGATGGGCTGCCTCGGCGGAGCGACCGATCTGAACGCGTTGCCGCAAGTGAACCATCATCTGCTGATCACGCGGGGCGTGTTGGAACAGCCCTGCCTCGAGTTGCTGCAAACTTACTTCCAACTGAAACGGCAGGAAAGCTGAGCCGCCGAGCGCGCCGCGTCGCGTCGGCGCTCCGATGTGATGTCGCGCTTCAGCGCGTGACGCGCAAACGGAAGAATAACCGCCCTTCCGCCGGAGCGCTCACTCGCGCTTCGCAATCCTCCCATCCTTCCCTGGTCAGCGACGCCGAGGCGAAAATCGCGCGCGTCTGCCAGTTGACCAGATCGGTCGAATACTCGACGGCGTAACTCACGTCCGCCAAGCCGCTCGGTCGCGAGAAGGCGTAGATCCAAATGGCGTCGTCGATGCGCACGGTCGCCCATCCGCTCGGCACGGGCGTGTGCGGAGCGAAGCCGAGCGCGTATTTCCAGAGGTTGCTCAACCCATCCCCGGCGAGCACCGCAGCGGGAGCGTCGAGGCCTGCGGTCAATTCCGCGGGGCTGAAATGCTGGGCGGTCCAGGATGCGTAGTTGGCCTGCACCAGGATCGTGCGCTCCACGGGCGCGGCGGCGGCGTGGTTGGTATCGCCGGACTGCGTAGCGCGCACTGTCACGGCACCGGCACCGGTGAACGTCAATGTGGCGCCATCGAGGAGCGCCGGACCGTCAACCAGCGTGAACGACACCGGCAACCCCGAGGTCGCCGTCGCCACGAGGGTCAGCGGCGTGAAGCTGAAAGGCTGGTCCGCCGGTGCGAACGTGATGGTCTGCGTGGCCGGCGCGATCACGAGCGTGCCGCTCGCCGATCCCTCGTAGGCCGCATCCGTCACCGTCGCCGTCACGGTGTAGCTGCCGGCCGCGACCGGGGCCTGGGCGGAGCCGTTGTAAGTGAGAGCGAGGTTGACGCCGGTGGGCACGGTGGTGGCGGTGACCGGCTTGGGCGCGCCATCGTAGACCGCGGAGAGGTCGGCGAGCGTGATCGCCACGGGCGTCTTCAACACGCCGGCAGGCGCACGTCCCTGCCGTTGCGCGTTGCGCCGGAACATCGGCCACGGCGCATCGGCCGCGGGACCGAGCCCGTTGCCGTTGATCGCATAGACGTAGCGATCGAGCGAACCGATGTAGATGGTGCCGTCGGGCGCGATCACCGGGGAGGAGTCGACGTAATCGTCGGTGGCGAGCGACCAGCGCGGCGTGCCGTCGGCGTTCAACGCGTGGACATTGTAGCCGCTGCCGAAGATGAGCACGCCATCGGCGCGCAACGCGGCGCTGGAATAGACGTCGAGACCCATGCTGCGCCGCCACACGAGTTCGCCGGTCCGGCCGTCGATGGCGTAGAAATAGCCGTCGCTCGAACCGACATAGACGATCGAGCCGGCGCCGACGATCGGCGAGGCACCGATCTCGCCGCCGGTCTGGTATTCCCAGAGTTTCGCGCCGGTGGCGCCGTTCAGCGCGTAGAGCTTGGTGTCGGTCGATCCGATATAGACCGTGCCGTCGGCGCCGATGGCGGGCGAGGAGATGACGTTGTTGCCCGTCTCGAACTGCCAGCGCAACGTGCCCCCGGGATTGAGCGCATAGACGTTGTTATCCCAACTGCCGAAATAGATCGTGCCGTCGGGCCCGATGGCCGGCGACGAGTCGACCCAGTCCCCGACCGGATAATTCCATTTCAACGAACCGTTCGGATTCAGGGCATAGAATGAAGAGTCGCCTGAGCCGAAATAGATGGTGCCGTCCGCCCCGATCGCCGGCGACGAGGCGATGAAACCCTCCGCTGTGTAGCTCCACTTCAAGCGGATCGTCCCGGTCGGGTTCACCGCAAAAAGCCGCCCATCCCACGAGCCAACGTAAATCGTGCCGTCGTCCGCCACGGCCGGCGACGTGTCGACCCAGTCGTTCGGCGCCTGAAAAACCCAGCGCACCGCGCCGGTCGCCTGCAACGCGTAAACCTTGGCCTGCGTCTGCACCATCGTCTCCACGCCGACGTAGATCGTCCCGTCCGTGGCCAGCGAAGGCGAACTGTAGACAGGCGCCGTGACGTAGGAGCGCCACTTGCGCGTGCCTTCCTGCGCCGAAGCAACCGCGGTGGCCGACGCCAATCCCGCCCACAGCGCCAGCCGAACCAGCACGTGCGCCCATTGCATCCGTTGCGGATGGAGTCGTGGTGTCATGGCGACTGCGGCGTCTCCGCCGCGAGACACAACCGGAACTCAGCGCCACCGTCGGGCGATGCCGACAGCAACTCCAGCCGCGCGCCCAGATGCACGGCGAGCTGGCGGCAGATGGCCAGACCGATGCCGGCGCCGCCGGACTTCGAGCTGCGCACCGGTTCGAAGAGCGCCTCTGCCAACGCGGGCGCGATGCCGGGGCCGTTGTCCCGCACGGAAAATTCCCAGGCGCCCGTCGCGCCGGGTCGCGCGTGCAGATGGACCTCGCCGGTGCGCTCCGGCGCCGCTTCGCAGGCGTTGCGCGCGAGATTGACGAGGATGGCGGCCGCAAGGCCGGCGGTGCGGTTGTCGAGCGGACGTTCGCCTGGCTCGGTCTGCACGTGCAGGGCGACGCTCCGGCTCTCGGCTAGCGGCCGGACGCGGGCGACCACGGATTCCAACAATTCCGCGGCGGAGAGTTCATAGCGCACGCCGGCGCGCTCCTCGTGGAGGAGGGTCACGACCTCATTGACCATGTCGCGCATGCGCCGGGCCGCCGCCGCCCCGGCAGTGACGGAATCGGCGGACGCGCCCTCTTGCATGAGCTGTTCGAGACCGGCGATGGGATTGCGCAGGCCGTGCACCAGATGCGCGGCCACCGCCCCTAGCGCGGAAGTCTTCGCGGCGAAAGTCAGCTCACGGTTCGCCTGCGCGAGCTCGCGGGTGCGTGCCTCCAATGCTGCGTGCGCACGACGCAAACGCGCCAGCGCCAGCATCGCCCCACCGAGCATCAGCAGCGCCGTGCCCGCCCAGACCACGAACCCTTGGACGAGCAACCGCAGATCCATGAGAGCGAATTCGTCGGCCAGCGCCTCGCCATCCAGAATGAAGCGCGCGGCACCAGTCAGCGTCTCTCCGTCCACATCGTGCAGTGGCACGAGGATGTCGAGCACCGGGAAACGCGCACCCTTGGCGCCGCTGCCCGCTCCATCCCAGGCGAAGTCAGACCGGAACAACACCACCGGGCGCCGCCAAGCCAGCCACGTCCAATCCTCCGCCTTGGGCTCGGCAACGGGAAATGGCGCCAGCCCCTGCGTCAACGGATGGCCGCCGATGTCGAAGACCTGCACGCCCAACACGCCATTGAGCCGCGCGGTCTGCAACGCGATGAGCGCGAGCTCCTCATCGGCCTCGCGCAGGCCAGCGCCGCCGAGCCGCTCACGCTCGATCGCCCGCTGCATCTCCGTCACGGCCTGCAGCGCCACGCCCTCGCGGCGCAGCACTTGGCCGCGCAGGCCAACGCGCAGCCAACGGGTCAATCCGCCGATGGCCAGCGCGAGCACCACCAGGAACAACGCGCCCCAGCCGAGGAGAAAACGAGGACTGAGAAGACGTGTGCTCATTCGGTGATGGATTGCGCCAAGTTATCCCATTCCCAGCGCAGGCCGAGGTAAGCGGTTTGGACGGAGAACTGCGAGCGCGGGTCGTTCGAGCGGGTGCGCTCGCCTTCCCACACGCCGAAAAGTGCCCAACGCTCGTTCAGTTTCCACGTGGCTTCGAAGGCGCCGCGCCACTCTTCCTTGCGGCGAGCCTCGGGATCGAGCCCGGCGCCTTCGAGCTGGCGCGGGAAACGGTAGCGCGCGGCGGTCGCCGAGAGCCGAATCTCCAGACGCTCGCCGCGCCAAGTGGCCGTCGCGTTGGCCTCGCCGCGATCGTAATCGAAGTAACCCGTGCCGTTGTCGCGGTTCTCCTCCCAGAGCGCGGTGGCGCCGAAACTCCACCGGCTGCCCGCGGGCGTCCAACTGGCCTTGGCGTTGCCCTCGGTCTGGAGGAAACGCAAGTGACTGCCGCTGATCGGGCGCCCGCCAAGGGTGAATTGCGGCCGATCATCGTGATCGCGCCAGCGGCGCACGCCGCCGAGGCTGAACTCGGATTGCTTGGCCCACGTGTAGCCGAGGCGCGCAGCGGCCTCGCCTTCGTTGTAGCCGTCGACGCCGTCGTGGTAACTGTCGAGCCGGTAGTTGCCGGCCGCCTCGACCCAGAACGGGCCCGCCAACCAGCGCACGGTGGGGCCGACGACGAAGCCCTCCATCTTCAGCGGCGCGGTGCGCAGCTCGGCCTCGGTCACGGACACGTCGAAGACTTGGTCGTGGTGGTAGCCGCGCGCGGCGAGCGTCACCTGCCACGGCGCCGCCGGTTGCCAGCGCGCCTGAGCCGCAATCAACACGGTGCGCTCGTGATCGGTCTCGTCCGCCGCGAGGAAGCGATGCTCGACCCCACTGAGGAAAACATACCCGTCCCACTCGCCCATCGGCAGCCGCAGGGCCATCACCTCGAATTCGCCCCGCAGGAGCGGGCTGCCATCCTCACCGGTGGAACTGAGCAGAACGTTGTCCCGATACCCGGCCGCCACACTCACGCTGCCGGTGAGGGACCACGGGGAAATTTCGGTCAGCGCTTCATCCGGGAGATCGTTGCCGGCCACGGGCAGGACGGGCAGCAGGGCAAGCAGGCTCCACAAAAATCCTAGCCAGAGCGACCGGGTGACACGGAGGAAGGTGAACATGCGGACGACGCAGGGAAGGACTGGAAGCGCCGAGGGACGTTTTTTGGGGGGAGAGGCGGATTAAGCGACGTCACAGCGGAAGACGCCGGTCGAGCGCCGGCAGTTTCAGCCGGACGGATCGTCCGCGCGATTTCACACCAAGCAAAAGCAGACGCTCCCGAAGGAGCGTCTGCCGAATGGGCTGAAAACCGGACTACCGGAAAGCGGCTCGATCAACCGGTGGGCGACTGCCGGCGCTGGTCGCGCTGGGCGCGGATGGCATCGCGGATGGCCTTGGCCAGTTCGCGCTGCTGCTGTTGCTGCTCACGCATGAGCTGGCGGAGTTCCGTGCGGATCGCCTCGCGGGCTTCCGGAGCGGCGGCGCGGAGTTGCGCCAAGAGGGCTTTGCGCTGCTCCATCAAGGCCTGCATGTCGGCGCGATGCTCGACCATCAGGGCGCGGATTTCGGCCCCGAGACCGGTGCCGGGAGGAGGCGTCGTGGGCGGAGTGGTGGTGTCCTGCGCGACCGCAGTCAGCGACGTGGCCGCCAGCGCCACGGTGAAGAGAAGGGCTTTGGAGTATTTCATACGCCTCTCTCTAAGCGTGCTGCGTGCCAAGTGCTCAATTCGTCCATTTATTGTTAATCTCCAGATATTTAAGATAAATCGATACTCGAAAACCGAAGGCTAATTTTGGGGCTTTTCACCCAACCCACCCGTCCGACGCGGGTGTCAGGCCCCACTGCCGGGGCCGCCCGCCTGCTTGAGTCGGTAGCGCACGTAATCGCGCGTGACGCCCAGCATGCGCGCGGCGGCCGAGACGTTACCGCCCGCCTGCTCCAAAGCTTGGCGCACGATTTGATCGATCACACTTTCCAACGAAAAACCGCTCTCGGGAAACGTGAAACCCGGTGGGAGCACGGCCGGTGCGTTGGTGGCTGCTTGGGCGTCGCCACCACCGAGGGCGCGGAACTGCAAGCCATCCTCGGCATCGAAGACGACGGCGCGCTCGATCTCGTGCGCGAGCTCGCGAATGTTGCCGGGCCACGGATAGGCCAGCAGGCGGCGCCGGCCTTCCGCAGGGATCGCGCCGACCTTGATGCCGTAGCGTCCGGCGATCTGCTGCGCGAGGCGAGCGGCCAGTTCGAGCATATCGTCGCCCCGTTCGCGCAACGGCGGCAGGCGCAGGCGGAAAAGATCGAGCCGTTGAAAAAGGTCGGCGCGGAAACGCCCGTCGGCCACGCGCGCGCGCAGGTCGGTGTTGCTCGCGGCGATGATGCGCACGTCGACCGGCTTCGCCCGGCTGGCGCCCACGCGTCGCACCATGCGGTCCTCGATCGCGGTGAGCAACTTGGCCTGCAACGCCGGCGCCAGACTCGGCACCTCGTCGAGGAACAGTGTGCCGCCCTCCGCCGCCTCCATGAGACCGATGCGGGTCTTCGCCGCATCGGTGAACGCGCCGCGCTCGTGTCCGAACAGCTCCGACTCCGCCAGCGCCTCGGGCAACGCCGAGCAATTCACCTCGATCAGCGGCCCGTTCGCGCGCGGCCCCTGCCGGTGCACCCACCGCGCGAGCGTGGTCTTGCCCGTGCCGGTCTCGCCCTCGATCAACACCGGCGGCAGCGGCCCCTGGCAACGCCGGTCCGCCTCAAGAATTTTCCGCACCTGCGCCTCGACCTGCTGCAGACTGCGTCCGAAGAAGAGCGTCTCCGCCGGAGCCGATGCGCGCTCGCGAAACTCCTCCGCCCGCCGCTTCCGCTGCGAACGCCGCGCACGCTCGATGCGCACCGGCAGTTCCTCCAAGTCGAAAGGCTTCACCAGGTAATCCGCCGCTCCGAGCCGCATCGCTTCCACCGCGCCGCTGACGCCGCCCTCGGCCGTCATCACGATCGCCACGGTCGCCTCCGGCACACGGCCGGCGCGCAACAGATCGGTGCCGCGCCCGTCGGGCAAATTCACATCCAGCAGCACGAGATCGAAATCCAGTTCGCGCAACGCGCGCTCCGCCTCCGCGCACGCGCCCACCTGCGTGACCTCCGCGCCCCAAGCCGTGAGACTCGCCGCGAGGCGACGCCGCAGCAACGTCTCATCGTCCAGCACGAGCACCTGCAGTCCGGCCAAGGGTTCTTGCGCCATGAAGCAGAGTCATGGCCGCCCGCGGCGCGGCCTCAAACCGAATTTAGCCGCAGCCCTCCCGCGCGCACCGGTGCCACGCGCGACAGTTGACGCGACGCGCGGCCCGTGCACCTTCTAGAGCATCCTTCAACCCACCACGATCATGGCCTACGAACTGCCGAAACTGCCCTACGCCTACACCGCTCTCGAGCCGCACATCGATGCGCGCACGATGGAAATCCATCACTCGAAGCACCACCAAGCCTACGTCACCAACGCGAACAACGCGCTGAAGGACCACGCCGATCTCGCCGCGCTCGACGTCAACGCGCTGATCGCCGACCTCTCGAAGGTTCCCGAGGCCATCCGCGGCGCTGTGCGCAACAACGCCGGCGGCCACAGCAACCACGCGTTCTTCTGGACGATCATGGGCCCGGGCAAGGGCGGCGCTCCGAAGGGCGCGCTCGCCGACGCGATCAACGCCACCTGGGGCTCGTTCGACGCTTTCAAGGCCGAGTTCGCCAAGGCCGCCGCCACGCGCTTCGGCTCGGGCTGGGCCTGGCTCTACGTCGGCGCGGACAAGAAGCTCGCGATCGGTTCGACCGCCAACCAGGACAGCCCGCTCATGGGCAAGGCCGTAGCCGGCATCGAGGGCAAGCCCGTCCTCGGCCTCGATGTCTGGGAGCACGCCTACTACCTGAACTACCAGAACCGTCGTCCCGACTACGTCACGGCGTTCTGGAATGTCGTCGATTGGGACGCCGCTGCGGCCAACTTCGCCGCGGCGACGAAGTAAGCCCGGCGTCGGGCGCTGAGGGGACGGCTCGTTCGGAGAACTCGCCCTACCCGCTCTACCTGCGCAACCTTCGCTTCATCTTTCGAGCCGCGCCGCGAGGCGCGGCTTTTTTGCGCCAACAACCCGCGGTCGTGACCTAGCGGCGAATGCCGAGCGGGACGGTGACTCGCGAATCCCGTTCCTTACACCACGGGTCGCGGGCGCTTCCCGCCACATCGTCGGACGACTCAACCTCCGGCGCAGGTTGCCGAGAGCGCCTGAACTCTGCACGGCTCCTCAGCCCTTTTCCTTCATCACGAACACGCCGTCCCAGTTCGGGCCGGGCGGGTTCAGTTTCATGTGGTGGCAGCGATCGATCATGATGAGCGAGGGATTGCTGTCGATCGCGAGGGCCTTGCTCGGCTGCATCGGCTCGAGCCGAGCGCTCTGTTGGAACAACTGGAGCGCGCCGTCCCAATCTTGCGCGTGGTAACGCTCGATCGCCTGCGCGTGCAAGCCGAGGCACTCGAAGGTCTGCGGCGACAGCTCAGTGCGGAACCCCATGATCTCGTGCACGGGCACGGGCAACGACCGACCTTTGACGACGATCTTGTCGAGAAAGCGGAAGACGATGCGGTCGCCGCCGTGCTTCTCGCATTCCACGCGCGTGGTGTCCGTGACCATGGTGTAAACGCCCATCAGCTTCGCGCCGGATTCCATGCGCGCAGCGAGGTTCACGTTGTCGCCCATCATCGTGTAACTGAAACGCGTGCGGCTGCCCATGTTGCCGATGATGGCGGCGCCGGAATTCAGGCCGAGGCGGGCGCGCAGGTTGTGCACGACCGGCGGCCATTTGTCGCCCTCCTTGCGCCATTTCTGGCGCAGCAGCTCGATCTGCTGCTGCACGCGGACGGTCGCGACGCAGGCGCGGTAGGCGTGATCGGGCAACGGCAACGGCGCACCGAACATGGCCACGATTGCGTCACCGATGTATTTGTCGAGCGTGCCGCCCTCCTCCTGCACGATGTCGGTGCAGGCGGTGAGGTATTCGTTCATCAGCTCGACGAGCCGCGCGGGCGTCATGCGCTCGGAGAACGTGGAGAACGACTGGATGTCCGAGAAATAAGCCGTGATGACCTCCTCGTGGCCGCCGAGCTCGGGCTCCTTGCCCGCTTCGATCAGGCTGTTGACGACGGTGGGCGCGAGGTAGGCGCTGAACATGCCCTTGATGCGGCCCTTCTGGCGTTCCTCCGCGATCAGTTGCAGCACGGTGGCGAGGAAGCCCGTGCTGAACGCCGAGAGAACAGCGGCGGAGACCGGCACGACGAGGTGCACGACGGAGAACAGGTGGAAGCTCACGAGCACGAAGCCGATCAGCAGAAGCAGCGCGAGCACCTTGGCGAAGAGGCTGCGCGCGCCGCCGGCGATGCTCAGCCCGGCCACGGCGATCGTGAGACCGAACACCACGACCCAGAGCACGAACGGCGGCGTGCGGGTGAGGTATTTCTCGGAGAGGATCGTCTTCACCAGATTGCCGTGGGCGCCGACCTTCGGCACCGGCACTTGGTCGAAAGGCGTGCTGGCGAGATCCTGCAGCAGCGGATCAGTGGGACCGATCAGCACGAGAGCGTTCTCGAAGCGGCGAAAAAACGCCTCGGCCTCGGCGCGCTCCGCCTCGGATGCGGAGGTCAGCATTTCCCCGGCGATGATGACATTCGCGAGGCTCGTGCGCGGGTTGGCCATCGCATCCATCCACTCGGAGAACCAGTTGATCTCCACGAGCTGGCCGTGGGCGAGCGGGATGCGGCGCAGCACCGCGCCGTCCTCAGCGCGGAAGAGTTCGAGCACGTCGCCGTTGCGGCGGACGGAGCCCGGCGGCAGGCCCAGCTCGATGCAGGCGAGCTGCACGCCCATGTGCCAGAAGGTCGGGCCGACGGTCTCGGCGAACATGGCCGCCCAGCGCGGCGTCTCGTCACCGCCGATGCCGTAATCGATGTCGATCAAACCGATGGTCGCGGACCACGCGGGGTTGACCATCGGGTATTCCGGGAGCTCGGGGACGTCGTTCTTCTCGCGGTCGGTGAAGCCCAGGCGCAGCAGCGGGAATTGCCGCACGGCGTTCTTGATCGTGACAGCCTCGCCGACGGTGTATTGCGCGGCGAGCACCACCTGCGGGTAGCTGCGCACGACACGCGCGAGGGCGAAGTTGCCCTTCCGGCTGTCCTCAGGGCTGACGAGTTCGGAGTGCCCGAGGTTGGAGAAGACGAAGTCGAAGGCGACCGCCTTAGCGCCGCCGCGCTCGATGAGCAGGCGCGCGGCATCGGCGAAGCGCTCGCGGCTCCACGGCCGCTCGCCGATGCGCTGGATGGCGAGCGTGTCGACGTCGACGTAGTAGATCTTGGCCGGCGAAGGCAGTGCGCCGCGGTAACGGTAGCGCAGGTCGAGCAGGAGGTTCTCGATGCTGTCGAGTTTGCCGGTGTGCCCCAGCAACGCCCAGAAGAAGGGGATTGGCAGCAGGAACACGATGCGCCAGTCTAACGTCCAGTTCGCTTTGGCCACGGCGCGGGACAGTAGCGGTCGCCACCAGCAATGAAAGGGAAAAGGCGCTGTCCGCGCAGGCAGGCACCACCCTCACGCCGCCCCGGAGCACACGAGCGGGACGCGGGCGATCCGGCGCGCGGGCAAAAAAACGCCCGGCTGCGTTCGGCGCAGCCGGGCGGTTTGCTTGTGTGTGTGTGCTGGGAGCGTTCTACCCCAAATTACTTGATGAAGAGCATCTCTTCGTAGGTCGGCATCGGCCAGTTCTCGTCCGGGCAAATGCTCTCGAGCGTGTCGACGATCTTGCGGATGTCGCCGAGCTTCGGGAGCACGTCGTGGCAGAGGTGGCTGGCTTCGTCCTCGAGACCCTTCGCGTGGTGGGCGCGGAGCTTGGCGAGGGCGGCCATCTCCTGGCTGAGCTCGGAGATGAGCGCGGTGACCTTGGCGAGGAGCGTGGTGTCGGCCTCGACGCCGGCGGCCTTGAGGGCGGCGACGTTCTGGGCGAGCTCGGTCTGGTAACGGATCGCGGTCGGAATGAACTTCGTATTCACCAGCTCGGTGACGATGTTGGCCTCGACCAGGATGGCCTTGACGTATTGCTCGTAGGCGATGTCGCGGCGGGCCTCGAGTTCGCGCTTGGTCAGGATGCCGAACTTCTCGTAGGCGGCGACCGTGGACTTGGCGGCGAGCACCGGCACGGCGTCGACCGTGGTGCGGAGGTTCGGGAGGCCGCGCTTCTCGGCTTCCTGATGCCACTCCTCGGAGTAGCCGTTGCCGTTGAAGATGACGGCGCCGTGCTGCACGGCGATCTCGGTGAGGACATCCTGCACGGCGTCCTCGAACTTCTTCGACTTGGGCGCCTTCTCGAGCTTGGTGGCGATGTAGTCGAGCGACTCGGCCATGATGGTGTTCAACGCGGCCAGCGGGGCGGCGATGGACTGGTTGGCGGCGACGGCGCGGTATTCGAATTTGTTGCCCGTGAAGGCGAACGGCGAGGTGCGGTTACGGTCGCCGGCGTCGCGCATGAGCAAGGGCAGCGTGTCGACGCCAAGGTGCATCGTGCCAGCGGCCTTGGAGGACTTGGCCTTGCCCTTCTTGAGCTGCTCGAAGACGTCGGCGAGCTGCTCGCCGAGGAAGATCGAGATGATGGCGGGCGGGGCCTCGTTGGCGCCGAGACGGTGGTCGTTGGAAGCGGAGGCGACCATGGCGCGGAGCAGGCCGCCGTGGCGGTGCACGGCGCGGACGACGGCGGCGCAGAACACGAGGAACTGCATGTTCTGGTGCGGCGTGTTGCCGGGCTCGAGCAGGTTGCCCTGCGCGGCGTTGCCGAGCGACCAGTTGAGGTGCTTGCCGGAGCCGTTGACGCCGGCGAAGGGCTTCTCGTGCAGGAGGCACTCGAGGCCGTATTTGCGGGCGACGCGCTTGAGCGTGATCATCAGCAGCTGCTGGTGATCGGCGGCAATATTGGCGTTCTCGTAGATCGGCGCGATCTCGTATTGGGAGGGCGCGACCTCGTTGTGGCGGGTCTTGACCGGCACGCCGAGCTTGTAGAGCTCGGCCTCGCACTCGTGCATGAACGCGAGGACGCGATCCGGGATGACGCCGAAGTATTGGTCCTCGAACTCCTGGCCCTTCGGCGGCTTGGCGCCGAACAGCGTGCGACCGGCCGTGAGCAGGTCGGGACGGCTGAGGTAGAAGTTGCGGTCGATGAGGAAGTATTCCTGCTCGGGGCCCGCGGTGGCCGTGACCATCGGGATGTTCTGGTGTCCGAAGAGCTTCAGGATGCGGCGGGCCTGCTGGTCGAGCGCCTTCATCGAACGGAGCACCGGGGTCTTGAGGTCGAGAGCCTCACCGGTCCACGAGACGAACGCGGTCGGGATGCACAGCGTGACGCCGTTGGCATTCTCGACGAGATAACAGGGGCTCGTGACGTCCCAGGCGGTGTAGCCGCGGGCCTCGAAGGTGGCGCGGATGCCGCCGGAAGGGAACGAGGAGGCGTCAGGCTCGCCCTGCGCGAGCTGCTTGCCGGAGAATTCGGCGATGGCGCCGCCGCGACCGTCGGGCTCGAGGAAGCTATCGTGCTTCTCGGCGGTGATGCCGGTCAACGGCTGGAAAACGTGCGCGTAGTGCGTGGCGTTGTGCTCGAGAGCCCAGTCCTTGATGGCGGTGGCGACGATGTCGAGGACGGCGGCGTCGAGCGGCGCGCCCGTGTCGATGGTCTTGCGCAGCGACTTGTAGGCCCCCTTGGGGAGGCGCTGCTGCATGATTTTGTCGTTGAAGACATTTTTGCCGAACAGGGCGGCGGAGTGGCTTTCAGTGAAAGCCACGGTCTTCGACGTGCGGTAGTTGTTGGCCGCAGAGATCGCCGCGAGGCGCGAGGGGCTGACGCTCATAGTGAGGGTGTGGGAACGCAGGGTTTTATGGGCGAACCAGCGCCACCGAACGGCGCAGGATCGTGCGCGGGTGAAAGCCGGTTCCGTGCCAATCCTGTTACAGGCCCCGGAAAAATTCGGCTATGTCGGACTCTCCACCTGGGCTTTTCCAGCCGGGCGAGCCGGGACGCGTCACTCCTTCAGAGCTGATTTCGGCACGCGGCGGACCGTGATGAAGCGGGCGCGGAAGAGCTCGTCCATCAAGTCGCGCGTCGCTTGCGGAATCCGGTTCACCAACTCGTCCAACGGCGGCAGCGAGCCGCCTGTCTCGGGCTCCGGAGCCGCCTGCGTCGCGGCGGGGCTCGTCGGGGCGAAACCTTGCGCGCGCTGCTCGGCCAGGAAGGCGGATTCCTCGGCCTCGTCCGGCCCGAGTGGAGCGCCGTCGTCGGCCGACGGAGCATCCGTGAGGATGGAGCTGGCCGGGGCGTCCTCCTCGCCGGAGGCGGCAGGGGCAGCGGAAGTGGAGGCGCGAGGCTCGCCGGCCGGAAGGGCGACGGCGTCAGGCTCCGGCCTCAGTCGTTTTTTTTTGAGCCGTCCTCGGGCAGGCTCTCGGCCAGCGTCGCGATTTCCTTGATGAGACTGTCGATCGCGCGCGCGCGGCTGGCCTCCACGGCCTTGAGCAGCGCCACCTCGAAATTGATCTTCTCGGACAGGCCGTGCTTTACGCCGCCTTCGCCTTCGCGGAGGCCGTCGAGCAGGCGGGTCAGTTGCTCCGTGGACATCGGCGTGCCGCCGAGCGCCTCGCTGCTGCCGCCCTTGGCGATGGCATCGAGCAATGCGCCGCGCACATGCGCCTGCAGGTCGACCAGCATGCGGTAGAGATCGCGGCCCTGCTCATCGCACTCGTCGACGATCGCAATGATCCTGCGGTGATCGCCCGCGGCGAGCGCAGCGGCCAGCTCGGCGATCTTGGCGGCGGAGACGAGGCCGTAAACGTCGAGCACGTCGGGCTCGCCAATCTCGGCGCCGCAGAAGGAGATCATCTGGTCGAAAATCGACTGGGCGTCGCGCATGCCGCCGTCGGCCATGCGCGCGATGCTGTGCAGCGCCTCGTCGCTGACCTTGATTTGCTCCGCCTTGGCGATGGTCTTCAACCGCTGCACGATCAGCTCGGTGGGGATCGGCTTCAGGTCGAAGCGCTGGCAACGGGAGATGATGGTCGGCAGCACCTTTTGGACATCCGTCGTGGCGAAGATGAACTTCACGTGCGGCGGCGGCTCCTCGAGCGTCTTGAGCAGCGCGTTGAACGCCGCGGCCGAGAGCATGTGCACCTCGTCGATGATGTAGACCTTGAACTGGCCTTGCGCCGGCGCGTAGCGGACGGTGTCGCGAAGTTCCCGCACCTGCTCGACGCCGTTGTTCGAGGCGCCGTCGATCTCGATGACGTCGAGGCAGGAGCCTTCGGCGATGGATTTCGCCATCGGGTCCGCGGGATCGAAGTCGGCCTTCGGGCCGCCAGTGACGTTGAGCGCCTTGGCGAAGATGCGCGCCGTGCTCGTCTTGCCGGTGCCGCGCGGGCCGACGAAGAGGTAGGCGTGCGCGATGCGGTTGCGGGCGATGGCGTTTTTCAGCGTCCGGACCACGTGGTCCTGTCCCACGACGTCGTCAAACGTCTGGGGGCGCCACTTGCGGGCGATGACTTGGTAGGAGCCGGACATCGGAAAACGGAATGAAGAGTGCGGATTGCGGAATGTTCAAGCCCCGCGTTGCGCCGAGGAGGCGCAATCGCCGCATCCCGCTCGCGGCGTCCGGCGATGCGCCGGGAAAAATAAAAGTGGCCAGGCACTCCACGGCACTGGGAGAACGTCGTTGCCGTTGCTACCTTCCGGTCCTGGCGGAGTTCACGCGCCTGCCCATGCATGGCACCTGGCCGCCGCGGACCGTAGGTCGGATGACCTGCGCCGCAACCACGAAATGTGCGGCGAACGATTTGGATGCGCGCGCGAGTGGACTGTCGCCAGCGCCCTCGTGCAACGGCGCGGCGAGGCCGAGGCTTAGTCGTCGACATCGCCGCCACGCGGCGGAGGCGGCGGAGCTTCGTCCGCGTGCGGCGGACGATCGCGACGCTCGCCGCGTTTGCCGCCTTCGCTGCGACGCTGCTCCATCAGGCGGCGGAGACGCTCGCGCCGCTCGGCGTTGATCTTGTCGAATTTGACCTTCTGCTCCGGCGTGAGCTGCGCCGAAATCTCGCGCTCGAGGCGTTCGAGCAGCTGGCGGGTGCCAGCCAGGCTCTCGACGCGCAGTTCGGCGAGCGCGTCGACGTTGCGCTTCACGATCGGGCGGAGCGCCTCCACTTGCGCAGGAGTGAGGTCGAGCCGCTTCACGAGCATCTCGAGCCGGGCCGGGCCCCACTGCTCGGGGACAAAATGCTTTTTCACGATCTCGCGGCCGACGCGCCAGGCGACGACGCCACCGGTCACCGCTCCGGCGAGAAAGATGCCGGTGAGCAGCAGGACGAGCTTCCAGGGGTTGGCGGTCATGACTCGGCGAGCACTTCGCTGACGATATCCACCGTGAGCACGTCGAACTCGGCCTCGGAGGAGGCGCTGGTGAAACCGTAGGCCACGGCGGCCACGCTGAGGGCGCCGGCGGCGAAGAGGCCGCGCAGGGCGAATTTCTCCAGCAGCAATCGCGGCGAAGGCAGCGTGCGGACGGCCAGCCCGAGCGCCGCCACGCGGGTGGCGAAACCATACGGCGCCGCAGCGTCGCGCTCGTCGCGAGCGCGACGGGCGAGAGCGGTCAGGCGCGGCCAAGCTTCGTGGTGCGGGTTCATGACTTCTCCTGAGTTTTGAGTTCCTGGAACATCTTTTGCAATTTCCGACGCGCCCGGAAGGCGCGCACCTTGATCATCGAATGGCCCCAGCCGGTGAGGGCCGAAATCTCGGCCACCGACTTCTGCTCGAGGTCGAGCAGCTGGATCACCGTGCGGTCGGCGGGAGCGAGCTGGTCGAGCAGCCGGTGCACGAGCTCTCGGGCCGCCAACGCGTCGCTGGGCGCCTCGGCACCGGTGTCGCTGAGGACGTTGTCGAGCACCTCCGCCTCGGTTTCCGAGAGGTCCGCCCAACGGAACTCCGGGCGGCGTTTCTGCGCGCGGAGCTGGTCGATGCATGTCGTCACCGCGATGCGCGACACCCAATGGGTGAACGGCACGTTGCCCTGATACTGTGCGAGGCGGGTGAACATCTTCAGAAACACGTCCTGGGCGAGATCCTCCTCGGCGACGCGCCGGGGCAGGTGCGAGCGCACGATGCGGATGACGAGCGGGTAAAGGTGCTCCACGAGCTCACGCGCCGCCATTTGATCGCGGCGGCGGACGCGTTCGAGGCAAGCGACCAGATCGAACGTCTCGTCAGCCATGAGGAGCTTGGGAGCAGTGTGAGCACATCTGGGGAGACGCGCCCCTCGCCCCCGCAGTTACGCCCCACCCCGCCTGCCGTGCCGTGCGCTTCACTGGCGGTCCACCTTGCGGAACATCCAGATGCCCAGAGCCTGAAAGAGGATGTTGGGCATCCACATCAACAGATCAGGCCGCAGGTCGGGCTTGTTGTCGAACCAACCGACCACGACCGTGAAAAAGTAATAAGCCATGGCCAGCGCCAGCGCGAGGCCGAGGTTCGCCGAGGTCTCCTTGCGCGAGACCTTGATGCCGAGCGGGATGGCCAGCAACGCGAACGACAGCACCGAGAACGCCATGGAGGCCTTCTCTTGGATGACGATCTGCACCTTCATCCGCTGCCGCGCGCGTTCCTCGGCGGACACTTTCGGGTCGGTCCGCCCCAGTCGCTCCCACTCGCTCATGAGTTGCGCAAAGGTGAGCCATTTGAGCTTCGTGCGCACGGTGCGCGCGCCGGTCACGCGATCCAGCGGCAAATCGAAGGTCGCTCGCTCCATCGAAGGATCCTGCGGGCTCTCGGAGACGAAGTCCTCCAAATCGCGCTCGTTGCGCACCTCGACCTGGGCATTGAAGACCGTGAGCCGGAGCTTGTTGCCTTCCTCGTCGTAGATGAGCCGGCCGCTTTGCGCGCGGGCAAACCGCTTCACCCGCCCCTGGCCGTCGATCTCCCAGATCCAGAAATCGAGCAGCGTGTTCTCGCCGCGCTTCTCGCCGGCATAGATGACGATGCCGGGAAAATCGCGGATGAATGTCTTCGGCACGATGAAGCTCAGCGGGTTCTTCCGCACCGCCGCGGCCAGTTCCTGCTGATACGCCGTGCGCGCCGCGGGCATGAATTGGAAATTCACCAGCAAACTCAGCCCCGTGCCGAGCAGCGCGAAGAAGAAAATCGGCGCCGAGATGCCCGCCACGCTCACGCCCGAGGCACGGATGGCCGTGATCTCGCGGTCCGATGACATGCGTCCGAGCACGAGCAACACGCCCGTGAGCACGCCCATCGGCAACGCATACGAAATCACAAACGGCACCAGCAACCCGATCAGCCGCAGAAAGGTCAGCAGCTCCAGCTGCCCCGCCAACACATAGCCGAGCAGGTCGCGCAGCGCGTTGCCGATCATCAGCACGAAGGCGAACAACCCGACCGAAGCCAAACACGTCAGCGCGACATTCGCGAAGATGTGCCGGTGGAGAAGCTTCATGAGGAACGCGACGTTGCGGACGCGTCCGCGGCGCCGCAATCCCGGTTTTCACGACTGACTCGCTCACCGCGGCCCGAGGTCGCACCGCCACAACCGCGGCGAGCGAGCGTGTTAGCCCCGCATCGATCGCCCTTCCCTGCCCGCTTGCCTCCGGGCCGCGCCTGACTCCACTCTGTCGCCCCGATGAAGTTCGAGCCCGCCAAACCCGCCATCTACGGCGAGACCCTCGCCACGCTCACCGCCGCCCTGACCGCGGCCGGCCAGCCGGCGTTCCGCGCGCGCCAGATCCTCGACTGGCTCTACAAGAAGCGGGTCGGCACGTGGGACGAGATGACGAATCTCTCCAAGGACCTTCGCGCCTGGCTCGACACCACTTACGACCTCGCGCCCACGTCGTTCGTCCTCGACCGCCAATCCGGCGACGAGACCGACAAGCTCCTCCTCGAACTCCGCGACCGTTCGCTCATCGAGACCGTCATCATCCGCGCGCCCATGGAAGGCGTCGGCGTCGACCGCTCGCGCAAGACCATCTGCATCTCCACGCAGGTCGGCTGCGCCATGGGCTGCAAGTTCTGCGCCTCCGGCCTCGAGGGCTTGAAGCGCAACCTCAGCGCCGGCGAGATCGTCCACCAACTCATCCAAGTCTGCCGCCAGGAGGACGCCCACACGCCGCGCGCCCGCGCCGAGTTGGCCTCGTTCGACAACATCGTCGTCATGGGCATGGGCGAGCCACTGCACAACTACGACGCCATCGTCCGCGCGCTCACCATCGTGAACGCCGAGTGGGGCCTCGGCTTCGGCGCCCGCCGCATCACGCTCTCCACCTCCGGCCTCGTCCCGAAGATCCTCCAACTCGCCGACGAGCCGCTCGGCATCCGCCTCGCCATCTCGCTCCACGGCGCCACCGACGAGGTCCGCGAACAGATCATGCCCGTGAACAAGCGTTACCCGCTCGCCGAACTGCTGCCGGCCGTGCGGACCTTCTCCGAGAAACAAGGCCGCATGGTCACGCTCGAGTTCATCCTCATCGAGGAGATCAACGACTCCCTTGATCAGGCCGAGAAGCTGCGCGACATCGCCTACGACCTGCACGCGCACGTGAACCTTATCCCCTACAACACCGTCGTCGGCCTGCCGTGGAAGCGCCCGTCGATCACGCGACAGGAAAAATTCGCCGACGTGCTCCGCGCCGCCGGCGTGTCCGTCACGCTCCGTCGGGAAAAGGGGCACGACATCGCCGCCGCCTGCGGCCAGCTGCGCTTGCAAACCGAGAAAGAGCGCAACGCCGGCGCGCCCACGCCCGCCGTTTGATCGGCGCCGCACGGCGGCACATTGCTTGAAAAGTCGGCGCGATCCCGGCTTTTCTGCCCGCCCATCCGATATGTGACTCAGACGGAGCTGGACACATATCATCAAATCCGGATGCATTGATGCTCACATGCCGCCCGATTCCAGCATCGCCGACCTTTTCAGCGCCCGACGACCGCTGCGTTCGCTGGAATTTTTCCCGCCCAAGGACGAGGCGCAGTTGCAGGCCATGCATGCGGCTGCGCACTCCCTGAAGCGCATCGCGCCGGATTTCGTTTCCGTCACCTACGGCGCCGGCGGCACCACCCGCGAGCGCACCGCCCGGGCGGCCGCGATGCTGCGGCAGGAATTCGGCTTCACCGTCATGCCCCACCTCACCTGCGTGGGACACTCCGCCGCCGACCTGCACGCCATCGCCGACCAGCTCCACGCCGAAGGCTACCGCAACATCATGGCCCTGCGTGGCGACCCGCCGAAGGGCGAGACGACCTTCGTGCCGTATCATGACGGCCTGCGCTACGGCAGCGATCTCGTGCAACTCCTCAAGCAACGTCACCCCGACTTCTGCCTCGGTGTCGGCGGCTACCCGGAGAAGCATCCCGAAGCGGTCAATGCCGCGGTCGACCTCGACAACCTCAAGCGCAAGGTCGACGCCGGCGCCTCGTTCATCACGACGCAGCTGTTCTTCGACAACACCATCTATTACCGCTTCGTCGAACGCTGCCGCGCACACGGCATCACCATCCCGATCCTGCCCGGCATCATGCCCGTGCTCTCGCTGAAGCAGATCAAGCGTTTCACTGAGATGTGCGGCGCGCACCTGCCCCCGCCGCTCGTCGCCCGCCTCGAAGCGGCCGCCGAGATTCCTGACGTCGTGGAAATCATCGGCATCGACTGGGCGCTCGACCAGATCCGCGGCCTGCTCGCCAACGGCGCGCCCGGCTACCACCTCTACATCATGAACCGCGCCAAAAGCGCGCTCGCGCTCGCGGCCGGCCTGGCCGCCTAAAAGCAGCCCCGTCGCACGCGCTACACCGCGTTCGTGCGCCCTGCGATCCGGCGACCACGCGCACCATCAGCCGCACACTTTCCCTCCATTGAGGGACTGGCCGGCGGGAGCCAAGGGGAGTATGTTCATGCCCCCTTCCGCACGCTGCGTCCTCCACCCCACGCTGCGCCGATCCCACCTCCCCGTGATTGCCCTTCCCCGTCCCGCGCTTCGCTTGTCCGACTCACCCTGCGCCGCACGCGGCGACAAGACCGCTCCGCATTTTGCCGGCGCACGCGCGCACCGACGTCTCGGACACACGCGCGCCTTCCCAATCCGTGAGCTATTCGTGGGTCTCGTCGCTGCTGCGTTCCTCCTGCCTGCGCTCCGGCTGCGCGCCGCGGAGCGGCCCGCGCCCGCCCGCCCCAACGTCATCGTCATCCTGACCGACGACCAAGGTTACAACGACGTCGGCTTCAATGGCGGCAAACAGATCCCCACTCCCAATCTCGACTCGATCGCGCGCAACGGCGTGCGCTTCACCAACGGCTACGTCACCTACGCCGTCTGCTCGCCCAGCCGTGCCGGATTGATCACCGGACGCTACCAGCAGCGCTTCGGCCACGAGCGCAATCCGCGCTGGGCCCCGCAGGATCCCCGCGTCGGCATGGCGCGCGAGGAGCGCACGCTCGCCGACGTCCTCGGCGCGGCCGGCTACCACTGCGGCCTCATTGGCAAATGGCACCTCGGCGCGCATCCCGATTTTCACCCGCTGCGCCGCGGCTTTCATGAATTCTTCGGCATGATCGGCGGCGGCAAACGCTATTTCCCGGCCGACCTCACGATCGACGATCCGCGCGACGCGAAGAACGAAGGCGAAAGCTACCGCACCAAGCTGACGCGCGGCAATCAGACCGTCGAAACCACGAAATATCTCACCGACGCATTCTCCGACGAAGCCGTTGATTTCGTGGAGCGCAACCGCGAGCGCCCCTTCTTCCTCTACCTCGCCTACAACGCCCCGCACTCGCCCCTGCAGGCACCGGACGAATACCTCGCGCGGTTCCCTGACATCCAGAATCCCAAGCGCCGCACTTACGCCGCGATGGTCAGCGCCGTCGACGACGGCGTCGGCCGCGTGCTCACCCGCCTGCGCGAACTCGGGCTGGAGCGGAACACCCTCGTCTTCTTCCTCTCCGACAACGGCGGCCCCACGAACGACAACGCGTCAAACAATCACCCCTTGCGCGGCGGCAAGAGCAGCCCCTACGATGGCGGCTGGCGCGTGCCCTTCGCCGTGCAGTGGCCGGACCGGATCCCGCGCGGCCAGGACTACAATCATCCCGTGTCCGCGCTGGATATCTTCGCCACCGCCGCGCACGTCGCCGGAGCGAAGCCCGACCCCGCGCGTCCGCTCGACGGCGTGAATCTCCTGCCCTACGTCAACGGCCAGATCACCACGCCGCCGCACGAAGCCATCTACCTGCGCATGTATGATCGCGGCGCCTACGCTGTCCGCAGCGGCGACTGGAAACTCGTCATCACCGGCAAGGACCAAGCGCCTCAACTCTTCAACGTGAGCAAGGACATTGGCGAAACGCGCGACCTCGCGCAGAAGGAGCCCGAGCAACTCCGTCGCCTCGAAGCCTTGCGCACGGCGTGGGACGCCCAGTTGATCCCGCCCGCCTTCCCCGGCCTGCAATCCGAAGCCCCTGCCACCGGCGCCGCCAAACCAAAGGCCAAGCAGTAGTGAGCGAGCAAAGGGCGCAGCAAGACTGCGCCCCTACGCACGCTATGAGCTAAGCCAAAGCTCTCCCGCTGCCCTTCGGTTGTAGGGGCGCAGTCTTGCTGCGCCCGTCACTCGCCGACGTGCAAATCCTCGCGCTCCGGCAACTCCAACCATTCCCTCGGCGGGCATCCAACCTCATCGAGCAACATCGTAAACCGGAACCTCGATGGGTCCGGGCAATGCCATCCCAGCCATGTCGCGTCGGTTGTCACCAAGCGCGCCCGGTAGGGATTCATGAAGATGTAGATGCCGTATTCTTCGCTTGAGTCCGCGCTCCGCAGGCGATGCTCGAAAAAATCCCGCTGCCATGAGGCGTTCACATTGTGCAGCGAGGCTTTGGTCCGCACCTTGAATTTCGCCAAAACGCGCCCGAGCGTCAGACGCTCGCCCAGTTGGAAAAACCAGTGGAAGTGATCCGGCATGACCGTGGCCGCAAACGTAGCGGTATCGCCGGTAGCGTCAGATTCTTTCCAGTGCGCGCGAATCGCATGCGCAATCACAGGCACAGCCAGCACGGACTGGCGGCCGACGATGCATCCGGTCACGAAATACGCCGCACCCGGGACGGACATGCGCCCGGCATGGAGTGCGGAGTTTTTTCGCTGGCGGAACAAAGGGCGCAGCAAGACTGCGCCCCTACAACCCAAGGGCAAAGAGGATTTCTCGATCCGGCTCCTCGCCTCGCACTAGGACCGGACGCAGATTAGCCGCGACTCTTGCCAGCGCCTCGTCACCCGCCGGCGAACACCGGGCGGAAACCCGCCTCGCTCAGGATCGCCGCGATCTTGTCGCGCTGGTCGCCTTGGATCTCGATGTCGCCGTCCTTCACCGTGCCGCCGCAGCCGCACGCGTTGCGCATCTTTTTGCAGAGCGATTCCTTCTCGGGCAGCCCGATGCCGACGAACCCCGTCACCAGCGTCACCGTCTTGCCGCCGCGCCCGGCCGTCGTGCGCTTGATGTCGACGCGGCCACGGTTCTTGGCCGGCGCCGCGATCTGAATCTTGGCGGGCCCGCCCGCCGGAGCCTTGGGCAACGCGGGCAATCCGGTTCCGCTCAACGCGCCAAACGGGTTCTGCCCCAGAGATTGACCGCCATCGGTCGGGATTTTGTTGCCGGTTGACATCGGGTTCATGTGGCACGGAGAGCGCCGGGAATTCAAGCCGCAGTTCGTCGATCAAGGCGGTCCCGGCCACGGCGAGCAGCCTCCCGCGGACTCCGCCCGAGCCTTCCCAACCTCAGTGCCGATGCCCGCCGCCCCCGCAGCCTCCGGGCGGGCTCGCGGGTTGGGCAAAGCCGCTCTCGCCGCCAAGATACAACAGCGCCTTGGCATAACTCCGCCCCTCCAGAAAGTGCACCAGCTGGGGAGACAACTCCGCCCGATGCGCCGCCAGCAAGGCCTCCAGCTGCGTGAGCGCGCCCGAGATCGCCGCCCCGTCGCCCCGCTTCACCGCCGCGTCGAATTCCTGCAAAGCCTGCCTGACCTGCGCTTGCGTAGACATACGCCCGGAGCGTGTTTAAGTTTATTTAATGAGCAAGCCCCGGCGCATGAAACCGATTTTTTCCTCTAGCAACGCGCCCCAATACGGTTGAGTTGGCGAGGTGCCGGTGTTCGGTTCCACGTCCCCTGCCATAAACGGTCTTAATGCCCGCAACCGGCCGGTCTTCCCCTTCTGCCTCCATGAATCCCGTGAACTTCTCCGAACGCGCCAACGCCGCGATCGTTGACGAGTATTATCAACGCTGGCTCGCCGATCCCGAGTCGGTCGACGCCTCCTGGCGCGCCTTCTTCCAAGGCTTCACGCTCGGCGCCGATGGCCGCACGCTGGCCGGCGGCACCGCCGGCGCACCGGGCGAGTGCATTCCGAAGCAGTCGCAGGTCGACAGCCTCATCTACCACTACCGCGCCATCGGCCACGTCGACGCGCACCTCAACCCGCTGGCCGAAAAGCCCGCCCCGTCCAAGCGCCTCGCGCTTGAGGCCTTCGGTCTGAGCGAGGCGGACTTCGAGACGGAGTTCGAAGTCGGCCACTACCTCGGCGGCGGGCGCATGAAGCTGCGCGACATCGTCGCCTCCCTGCGCGAGACTTACTGCGGCAGCGTCGGCGTCGAATACGTCCACATCCAAGACACCGAGATCCGCCGCTGGCTGCAGGACCGCATGGAGCCGGCCCGGATGAAGCCCAAGTTCACCAAGGCGCAAAAGCTTCGCATCCTCCGCCGCCTGCACAAGGCGGAGCTGTTCGAGAAATTTCTCCACACGAAATACGTCGGCCAGAAGCGCTTCTCGCTCGAAGGCGGCGAGACGATCATCGCCGCGCTCGACGCCATCATCGACGCCTGTCCCGACCACGGGGTGAAGGAAATCGTCATGGGCATGGCCCACCGCGGCCGCCTCAACGTCCTCTGCTCCACGCTGCGCAAATCCTTCGACGAGCTCTTCGAAAAATTCTCGGAGAACTACATCCCCGACACCGTCGCCGGCGACGGCGACGTGAAATACCACCTCGGCTACGAGGCCGTCCTCAAGACCACCGGCGGCCAGACCGTCGAGGTGCGTCTCGCTCCCAACCCCTCGCACCTCGAGATCGTCAACCCCGTCGTCGAGGGCAAGGCGCGCGCGCGGCAGCGCATCCGCAACGACCTCGAACGGCGCACCAGCGTCATGCCGCTCCTCATCCACGGCGACGCCGCGCTCGCCGGCCAGGGCATCGTGGCCGAGACGCTCAATTTCTCCCAGCTCCCCGGCTACCGCACCGGCGGCACCCTGCACTTCGTCATCAACAACCAGATCGGCTTCACCACCGACCCCCACGACTCGCGCTCCACGCGTTACTGCACCGATGTCGCGAAGATGATCGAGGCCCCGATCTTCCATGTGAACGGCGACGACCCCGAGGCCGTCTGCTTCGTCGCGCAGCTCGCCCTTGAGTTCCGCGTCCAGTTCGGCCGCGACGTCTTCGTCGACATGTATTGCTACCGCAAGCACGGCCACAACGAGACCGACGAGCCGTCCTTCACCCAGCCGCGCCTCTACAAACTCATCGCCGCCCACCCGCTCATCTCCGCCATCTACACCGAGCAACTGACCCGCGAAGGCAGCGTCACCGTCGCCGAAGGCGACCGCATCAAGGCCGAATACACCGCCGCCCTCGAGGAGAACCTCGAGAAAGCCAAGGCCCGCGAAGCCACGCGCGCCGCCAAGCGCAAGGCCGAGCCGCACGCCGAGTTCAAGGGCTCCACCGCGGAGTTCCAGCCCAGTTACTCGTTCGCCAAGATCGAGACCAAGGTCAGCGCGAAGCTCATCGACCAGGTCTTCACCGGCCTCACGACGGTGCCCGAGACCTTCAAGGTCCACCCGAAGATCAAGCGCTTCATCGACACGCGCGCCGAGGCGCACAAACAGGGCGGCCCCTTCGACTGGGGCATGGGCGAAGCCCTCGCCTTCGGCACGCTCATGCTCGAAGGCACCCCCATCCGCCTCAGCGGCCAGGATTGCGAACGTGGCACGTTCAGCCACCGCCACTCCGTCTGGAGCGACGTCGAGACCGGCGTGAAATACTCGCCCTTCAAGCACCTCGACCCGAAGCAGGCGCGCTTCTGCGTCTACAACTCTCTCCTCTCCGAGAACGCCGTGCTCGGCTTCGACTACGGCTACTCGCTCGACTACCCCGACATGCTCAGCATCTGGGAGGCGCAGTTCGGCGACTTCGCCAACGGCGCGCAGGTCGTCATCGACCAGTTCCTCTCCAGCGGCGAATCGAAGTGGCAGCGCAACAGCGGCATCGTGCTCCTCCTCCCCCACGGCTACGAAGGCCAAGGGCCCGAGCACTCCAGCGCGCGCCTCGAACGCTTCCTCCAGCTCTGCGCCGAGGACAACATCCAAGTCGCCAACTGCACCACGCCTGCGCAGCTCTTCCACCTCCTGCGCCGCCAGGTGCGCCGAGATTTCCGCAAGCCGCTCGTCATCATGTCGCCGAAGTCGCTCCTCCGCCACCCGGCCGCGACATCGCGCCTCGACGACTTCACCCAGGGTCAGTTCGACGAGATCCTCGACGACACCGTCGAGAAGGCCGAGCGCGTCATCCTCTGCTCCGGCAAGGTTTACTACGACCTCGTCGATTACCGCGAGAAGAACAAGGCCGCGACCACCGCCATCGTGCGTGTCGAGCAGCTTTATCCGCTGCACGCGAAGCGCCTCGCCGAACTCGCGAAGAAATACGCGAAGGCAAAACTCGTCTGGTGCCAGGAAGAACCCGAGAACGCCGGCGCCGGCCGCTGGATCATGCCGCAGCTCGAGGAGATCTTCGGCCGCAAGCCCGCCTACGCCGGACGTCCCGCCGCCGCCTCGCCGGCCGTCGGCCTGCTCGCCAAGCATCGCGCCCAGCTCGCCTCCTTCCTCAAGGACGCCTTCACGCTCTGATCGCACTCACCCGCGCACTGCTCACCGCTCACTGCTGACCACTCACCACTCTTCCCCATGTCTATCGAAGTCAAAATTCCCCCGATGGGTGAATCCATCTCCTCCGGCATCCTCGCCAAGTGGCACGTCGCCCCTGGCGCCGTCGTGAAGAAGGATCAGGTCCTCTTCGAACTCGAGACCGACAAGATCACCTCCGAAGGCACCGCCGAAGCCGCCGGCCAAATTACGCTGCTCGTCGAACCCGGCACCGAAGTGAAGATCGGCGCCGTCGTCGCCACGATCGACCCGAGCGTCACCGCCAGCGCCGCTCCGGCCGCGCCCGCCGAAAACGGCCCGGCCAAGAGCGAGCATGCCACCGCGCAGTCGCCCGCCGTGCGTCGCCTCGCCGCCGAGACCGGCATCGATCCCGCCACCGTCGCCGGCACCGGCAAAGCCGGCCGCGTGACCAAGGGCGACATGCTCGCCGCCACCGAGACCAAGCCCGCCGACAAGGGTGCGCCCGCCGCCGCGCCCGCGAAGCCGGCCGAAACCCCTTCGCCTCTCGCCCCTCGCCCTTCACCCGCGGCTGCGAAGCAGACGCGCGTGAAGATGACCAAGCTCCGCCAGACGATCGCCAACCGCCTCGTCGCCGCGCAGCACCAGGCCGCGATGCTCACCACGTTCAACGAAGCCGACATGTCGGCCATCATGGCGTTGCGCGCGAAGTATCAGGACGAGTTCACCAAGAAGAACGGCGTGAAGCTCGGCTTCATGTCCTTCTTCGTGAAAGCCGTCGTGCAGGCGCTCAAGGACGTCCCCGGCGTCAACGCGCAGATCGACGGCGACCACATCATCCAGAACCACTACTTCGACATCGGCGTCGCCGTCTCGACCGAGAAGGGCCTCATCGTCCCGGTCATCCGCGATTGCGACAAGAAGAGCATGGCCGAGATCGAGAAGGACATCGCCGAGGCCGCCAAGAAAGCCCGCGACGGCAAGCTCACCCTGCCCGACCTCGAGGGCGGCGTCTTCACGATCACCAACGGCGGCATCTTCGGCTCGATGATGTCCACCCCCATCCTGAACTCCCCGCAAAGCGCGATCCTCGGCATGCACGCCATCAAGGAGCGCCCGATCGCGGTGAACGGCCAGGTCGTCATCCGCCCGATGATGTATCTCGCCCTCAGCTACGACCACCGCCTCGTCGACGGCAAGGAGTCGGTCACCTTCCTCGTGTCGGTGAAAAATTCCCTCGAAGACCCCGCCCGCCTCGTCCTCGGCGCCTAAGCTAGGGTGATTGGTCAGAGGGCATGGGTCATCGGCCCACGCCCTCTGCCTTCAACCCATCACCCATCGCCCCTCACCCATGACATCTTTCGATCTCATCGTCATCGGCGCCGGTCCCGGCGGCTACGTATGCGCCTTCCGCGCTGCGCAACTCGGCCTCAAGGTCGCGCTCGTCGACAAACGCGCCGCGCTCGGCGGCACCTGCCTCAACGTCGGCTGCATTCCGAGCAAAGCCCTCCTCCACGCCACCGAGCACGTCGCGTGGGCCAAGCACCACGCCGCCGACTCCGGCATCAAGTTCGGCAGCGTCGAGGTCGACCTGACGCAGATGATGAAGAAGAAGGACGCCGTCGTGACCAAGCTCACGGGCGGCGTCGCGATGCTCGCCAAGGGCCGCAAGATCACCGTCTTCACCGGCACCGCATCGTTCGTGTCCCCGACCGAGATCGAAGTCGCTCCCGTAGGCAGCGAGCTTGCTCGCGCCGAAAGCCAGCGCCTCACCGCGAAACACTTCGTCATCGCCACCGGCTCCGCGCCCGTCGAGCTGCCGTTCATGAAGTTCGACGGCGAGAGCGTCGTGTCGAGCGACCACGCCATCGCCTTCAAGGAAGTGCCAAAGAAACTCGTCGTGGTCGGCGGCGGCGTCATCGGCGTCGAACTCGGCTCCGTCTGGGCGCGCCTCGGCGCGGAGGTCACCGTCGTCGAGTTTCTGCCGAAGATCATCGCGACGTTCGACGACGACATCGTCCGCCAATTCACGCGCCTGATACAGAAACAGGGCCTGAAGATCGAAGTCGGCGCGAAAGTGACCGGCTATGCCAACGGCATTCTCACCGCCGAACGCGAAGGCCAGAAACTTGAGATCGCCGCCGACAAGGTGCTCGTCGCCGTCGGCCGCCGCCCCTACACCGACGGCCTCGGCCTCGACCAAGCCGGCGTCGAACTCGACGAGAAGAAGCGCGTAAAAGTCGACGACCACCTCCGCACGTCCGCGCAGAACATCTGGGCCATCGGCGACGTCATCGCCGGCCCGATGCTCGCGCACAAGGCCGAGGAAGACGGCGTCGCCGTCGCCGAATGGATTGCCGGCAAGCCCGGCCACATCAACTGGGACCTCGTCCCCGGCATCGTTTACACGAATCCCGAAGTCGCCTCCGTCGGCCTCGGCGAGGACGAGGCGAAGAAGCGCGGTCTCGCGGTCAACGTCGGCAAGTTCAACTTCGCCGCCAACGGCCGCGCCATCGCCGCGGACGCGACGGACGGCTTCGTGAAGATCATCGCCGACGCGAAGACCGACAAAATTCTCGGCGCGCAGATCCTCGGGCACAACGCCGGCGAACTCATCAGCGAGATCGTCGCGCACATGGAATACGGCGGCAGCGCCGAGGACCTCGCGCGCACGATCCACGGCCACCCGACAATGAGCGAAGCCGTGAAGGAAGCCGCACTCGCGGTGAGCAAAAGCGCCCTCCACGCGCTGTGATCTCATGAGGTAGGGCGAGTTCTCCGAACGAGCCGCCCACCCATCCTCGGCGCACACCGGCTCGTGCGGAGAACTCGCCCTACCACCGCGCAGCTCACTCGCGCGTCACCACGAACGCTCCTCGCTTGCCTGCGGCCGGCGTTTTCGTTGCTTTGCGCGCCCATGTTCCACCTGTTCGTCCGTCTCGCCCTCCCCCTCGTCCTTCTTCTTCCCCTCACACTCAGCGCCCAGGACGCTGCCGCGAGGCCCGGCTACCTGACCGGGCGCGCCACCCGGGCCGACGGACGCCCACTTGGTGGCGTGCAGCTGCGAATCTTCGGCACCACCGACGCCGGCCAGCGTTCGAGCCTCGATTCCCGCACCAAGGCCGACGGCACGTTCTCCGTGCGCCTGCCGTCCGGCAATTTCAGCCTCCGCGACGCGATCTGGCCCGTGAACGTCGGCGGCCGCCCTTACCGCTTGCCGCTCTATTTGCGCGGAGAAGACAACAGCGACTTCGACTCCACGGAGGGCGCCACCGCGCAACTCGTATTGCGCATGTCCGGAAAAATCACCGCCGAGAAGCCCGACTCCGATGAAACGGCGTGGTTCGGCGGCACCGTTGAACTCGAATGGATCGGCAGCGATGGACGCTCGGCGGACAAGCTGCCCGACAACGCGCAACTCGAAGTGCGCCTGACGCCCACGTCTCCGCTGTTTGACGGCACCCCGTCCGCGCCCGTCGTCCACACGCGGGCACTCAACTGGGCGCGAGCCAGCCGCATCATCAGCGATGTGCCGCTCGCGGACTACGAGGTTCGCGTGGTGCTCAAAACCGCCGCGCAAACCGCGCCGCTGCTCGTCGCCTCGCGCGAAAACATTTCGAGCGCCCAGCGCACGCCCCTCGGCGAGCAAGCGCCGATCCGCTTCGCACCGCGTTCGGGTTCCGCGTCGCTGCTGACGAGCAGCGGCGTCGAGAAATGCGTGCTGCAGGTCGTGGTCCCCGCCACGAGCCCGGCCGCAGGCACCACCGTCGCCACGACTCCGAACGAGGCGCCTCCCGCCGCGAACGCCGAGTGGAAAGTCGGTGCCCACCTCAACGTCCTGCGCTCGCCCTACCTCGGCCAATGGCATCCCGGCACGATCAAGGCGATCAAGCCCGGTCTTTATCTGATCAAGTTCGACGCCTTCGGCGAAGAGCACAACGAGTGGGTCGACGCCTCGCGCTTGAAGCCGCTCTGACCGCCGCGCGAGCGCGCGACTGTGGCCGGCAGTCGAGGCCACCCGGCGCTGAGCGAGGCCGAGCAGTGAGCCACCCTCGCCGTCAGCATGCCAGCCCTCCACTCCCGCTGATCTCGAAGAGGTAGGGCGAGTTCTCCGAACGAGCCGCCCAGCCATCCTCGGCGCACACCGGCTCGTTCGGAGAACTCGCCCTGCCCCACGCGCGCGACTTTGCCGCATGCGTCCTAGCATCCGGCCTTATCGTTGCGTCCTAGTCACGCTCCAGCATTGCCGCCGCGCCTTCCCGCGCGGCGTTCTAGTTTTCCTGCCATGTCCATCTCGGCCGTCCATCATCGCCGCGCCTTGCTCCTCATGCTCGCGTCCGCCGCCTCGTTCACGGCGAACGTGCTGCTCGTGCGCGCGCTGGGCACGCTGGGCTCGGCCAACGTCTGGCTCATCTCCTGCGCCCGCTTCGTCATCGGTCTCGGCATGATCGGCGGCGTTTACTGGCGCGAGTTCCAGCCGCGACATCTCTTCACCAATCGCAAACTCATCGAGCGGGGCCTCATCGGCGGCACCGGCGTCTATCTCACCTACCTCACGGTGGTGAAGCTCGGCGCCGGACGCGCCACCTTCATCAACAACACCTACGTCATCTGGGGCGCGCTGCTCGCCGCTTGGGTGCTCAAGGAGAAGCTCCGTCCGGCCGTGCTCGTGGGCGCCGTGGCCGCGCTCGCCGGTCTCGCGCTGATCACCAACGTTTTCTCCGCCGCCAACTCGCCCGGCATCTACGATCTGCTCGCCGTGGTTTCCGCGCTGCTCTCCGCACATGTCGTGATCACGATCCGCCAGCTCCACGGCACCGAGCACACGGCGACGATCTTCGCCGCCCAGTGCACCTACGGCCTGCTGCTTTGCGGCGGCCCCGCCATCCTCACCTACGCGCCGCTCCCGCCGCTCGCTTGGGCGGTCCTCTTGCTCGCCAGCCTGTGTGCCGGCGCCGGACAACTCACCATGACGCGCGCGTTCCGCGATCTGTCCGTCGCGGAGGGTTCGCTCATCCAGATGCTCGTGCCGCTCGGCATCGCGCTGGGCGGCGTCGCGTTCTTCGGCGAACACTTTGCGCTGCACGAGCTGCTCGGCGCCACCCTCATCCTCGCCGGCACGGCCTTCACCGCCCTGCGGCGCGAAGCAAAACCCACGGTGCCCGCGAGCGAGTGAAGCTCCCACGCGCGGCGGCGCGCGTTCATCCTCGCAGCGCCTCCGGTCGCTGTTCACTGCCGGGCGCAACTGTGCCCGCATCGAACGACAGCCGTTGTTTCCCCGGCCTTTGATTTCGGCGTGTGCATCGGCGGGCATTCGTGGTTAGTCCCCTGCTCCGATGAAGAAACTGATCCTCTGGGACATCGACGGCACGCTCATCCGCACAAACCGCGCGGGTATCATCGCGCTCGTGCGCGCGTTCGCCCAGTTGCACGGACGCGAAGCCGACATGGACAGCATCGACGTGGCCGGCCGCACCGACCGTTGGATCCTCGCGCGCATGCTCGAGCATCACGGCATCGAGGCCACCGCCGTCCGCATCCACGCCGTGCTCGAGGCTTATCTCCAGCTGCTCCAAGGCGAGATGCAGGCGCGTCCCGGCCATGTGCTGCCTGGAATCCTAGAGCTGCTCGAGACGCTGCATCGGCGCGACGACGTGGTGCAGGCGCTGCTGACCGGTAACGTCGAACGCGGCGCGCGTATCAAGCTCGAGCATTTCCAAGTCTCGCACTATTTCTCCTTCGGCGCGTTCGGCGACGACAGCCCGCTCCGCAACGACCTCGGTCCGCACGCCCTGCGCCGTGCGCAGGAACGCCATGCCGTCGACTTCGCACCCGGGCGCGTCTGGGTCATCGGCGACACGCCGCACGACATCGAATGCGGCAAGGTCATCGGCGCACGCACCATCGCCGTGGCCACCGGCGGTTATCCGCTCGCCACGCTGCAGGCCCACGCACCCAGCTTTGCGTTCGCGGATTTCAGCGACACCGCGGCGTTTCTCCGCGCCTTGGAAAGCTGACGCGTCGCGCGCGGCTTCGGCCGCCCGCGAGCCTCCTCCGCGGCGTGAGCCAGCTCAGCGTTTGACCGCTTCGATCCGCACGACGCGACCGGCGGAGAATTCCACGCGCATGACTTCCTCGGGATCGTAGCCACCCGTGGAGACACCCACGCCCGTGCCGACCGCGGTGTGACCTCCGCCACCGCCCACGCCGATGCCGAAGCTGAAGCGCGGCGCGTTGCGCGTGTAGATCCAGACCTGCAGGGTGCCCTCGGGCGTGACGCGCTCCAGCTTGCGCGCGGGCTCGCCCAGCGCGAGCCACACCATCGATTCCGTGAAGCCGACGTCCACTTGGCCGGCCCGCACCTTCTGCTGCTGGGCGGGCGTCAACTGGTTGAACTCAGCCGGCTGGCGGCTGATGCGCTGCTCGGGCGTGGAAGCACACCCGGCGAGGAGAACGAGCGAGCAGAGGAGAAGAGCGAGGCGCGACATGGCAGGGATTTTGTTTGCTGGATTAATAGTGGCCCCGATAACGACAGTCGCAATTCCCTCCAGTTCACCGCCGCCCAGAATTATGAAGAAATTCACAATCGCCATCGGTTCCGACCACGCCGGCTACGCCTACAAGGAGAAGATCAAGGCCATGCTCCTCGCCGACGGGCACACGGTGCGCGATTTCGGCACGGCTTCGGAAGCTCCCTGCGATTACCCGGACTTCATCCGCCCGACCGCCGAGGCCGTCGCCCGCGGTGAATTCGAACGCGGTATCGTTCTGGGAGGCTCCGGCAACGGAGAAGCGATTGTCGCCAACCGCGTCAAAGGCGTGCGCTGCGGCCTGTGCTGGACCGAGCAGGTCGCCATCTGGAATCGCTCCCACAACGACGGCAATGTCCTCTCCCTCGGCCAGCGCACCATCACCGAGGAGGAAGCGCTCAAGATCGTCCGCGTCTGGCTCGCCACGCCCTTTGAAGGTGGCCGCCATCTCGGCCGCATCCAGAAAATCGACGCCTGATCGGCGCCTGATTGGACCAAGCGCGGAGCCAGAGGACGCACACCCGACTTGGCCCCAAGACCATGCCGGCTAGTTGGGAGCGGGCCACACCCGCAGCCAGCAACAGCATGACAGCGCGGACTCTACCGTAGCGCCGATCGACGGGTAGCGGCGGTCGTCCCGACCGCCACGGCAAGCTGACCGTCAGGAACGACGCCTCCTACTCGCCTAGACCGCTGCCGCTTTTCCGAGCTGGCCTCTAGCTTGGTATAAGCCGACTCGCCCCTCAAACCGCGCGCCCTGCAGAATTCATTTTGACATCGAATCATTAACTGCTTTCATCTGCGTCCATGGGCACACGCCACCACGGAACGATCGAAGAGATCAACGCGCTGAACACTTTCATCAAGCTGCAGCGGGCGGCCGAATCTGTCTCGGCCCGCGTGCATGCCGTGCTGCCCAGTGGCCTCACCGTCACCCAATTTGGCGTGCTCGAATCGCTCTACCACATCGGCCCGCTCTGCCAGGGAGAACTCGCGGAAAAACTCCTTCGCTCCGGCGGCAACCTCACGCTCGTCGTCGATAATCTCGAAAAGGCCGGCTACGTCGTCCGCGAGCGCGATCCGGCCGACCGCCGCTTCGTCGTCGTGAAGCTGACGCCCCAAGGCACCGACTTCATCGCTGAGCTCTTCCCCAAGGTCGTCGCCAACGTCTCCCGCGAGATGAACCGCCTTTCCTCCACCGAACTCCTCGACCTCGGTCGTCTCTGCAAGAAGGTCGGACTTCCCGGCTGATTTTTAATTCCTATTATTTTAACATCAAACGGAAATGCATAACCAAGCCTCCCTCCTCGGCCTGCACCACATCACGGCGATCGCGTCCGATCCGAAGACCAACCTGGACTTCTACACGCGCGTCCTCGGCCTGCGCTTCGTCAAGAAGTCGGTCAATCAGGACGATCCCGGCACCTACCACCTCTACTACGGCGACAATGTCGGCTCACCCGGCACCGCGCTGACCTTCTTTCCGTGGGCCGGCCTGCGTCGCGGTCGCCCGGGCACCGGCCAAGCCTACGCGACGGCCTTCTCGGTCCCGGCCGGCTCCCTCGCCTACTGGCAGGAGCGACTGACCCGACTTAACGTCCCAGTCGAGCCCGTGCAGACCCGTTTCGGCGAAGCGGCCCTTCCCTTCGCCGATCCAGATGGCATGCGCCTGGAACTGATCGCCAGCGCCGAATCCGATCCGCGCCTGCCCGCGCCATCGCCCGATGTGCCGGCCGAAGTCGCCCTCCGCGGCTTCCACAGCAGCACGCTCGCCCTCACGGATGCGTCCGCGACCGCGGCTTTGCTCACCACCACGATGGGCTATCGTCTGGCCAAGACCGAAGGCCACCGCGCGCGCTACACCACCGCTGCGGGCGGCCCCGGCACGTATGTCGATCTGCTGACCGACCCGACGCTGCCGCGCGGCCTGAACGGAGCCGGCACGGTGCACCACATCGCGTTCCGCGTGGCCGACGATGCCGCGCACCTCGCCGCCCACGATTTGCTCACGGCGCACGGCCATCACGTCAGCGAGGTCATCGACCGCGCCTACTTCAAATCCATCTACTACCGCGAGCCGGCCGGCGTGCTCTTCGAGATCGCCACCGATCAACCGGGCTTCGCCATCGACGAACCCGTCGAGACGCTTGGCACGAAACTCTCGCTGCCGCCGCGCCTCGAGCCGCACCGCGCGGAGATCGAAGCTATCCTGCCCAAGCTCGATTAATCGCCCGCCGCGCTCCCGCCAAGTGTAGGGCGGGGTCGCCGAACCCCGCCTGCGCGAACCTCCACTTTGCATCCCAGGCGAAGCTCGGCGCCCGCCCTGCGCCTTTCCCGCATTATTTTCCCTTCCATGCCCATCTCCACGCATCACCACGTCTTCGAGCCCGCCCGCGATCCGGCCGCACCGCCGCTCCTGCTGTTGCACGGCACCGGCGGCGACGAGCGCGACCTGCTCCCGCTCGCCCGCCAGCTCTCGCCCGGCTCCGCGTTGCTGAGCCCGCGCGGCAACGTCGCGGAGCGCGGCATGCCGCGTTTCTTCGCGCGCCTCGGCGAAGGCGTCTTCGATCCGGCCGAGATCATCCGCCGCACGCACGAACTCGCCGATTTCATCGCCGCCGCCACAGCGAAATACGGCCTCGATCCCGCGCGTCTCACCGCCGTGGGCTTCTCAAACGGCGCCAACGTCGCCGCGACGCTGCTCCTGCTCCGGCCGGCTTCGCTCGCCGCCGCCGTGCTGCTCCGCCCCATGGTGGTGCTCGAGCCCGCCACCGTGCCGCCGCTCGCGGGCAAGCGCCTGCTCATCGCTTCCGGACAACACGACCCCATCGTGCCCGGCGATCATCCGGCGCGCTTGGCGGCGATGTTCCGCGCCGCCGGCGCCGACGTCACGCTCCACACCGCGATCGCCAGCCACGGCCTCGTGCCGGACGACCTCGCTGCTGCCCGAGAATTTCTCGCCGCCGACAACTCGCGTTAGACAAATCCGGCGCGCCGGCTCAATGTCCCGCGCATGAGCATGCCTTATCGCCGCGTCGGCACGTCCGGTCTCAAAGTCTCCGCGCTGTCCTTCGGCGCCTGGGTCACCTTCGGCAACCAAATCGGGGCGGACGTCGCCCGCGACCTGTTGCACACCGCCTACGATGCGGGGGTGAATTTCTTCGACAACGCCGAGGGCTACGCCGACGGCCAAGCCGAGGTCGTCATGGGCGAGATTCTCAAGCAGTCCGGCTGGCGCCGCGGCAGCTACGTCCTCTCCACCAAAATCTACTTCGGCGCCGAGCACGATGGCCCCAACGAGATGGGGCTCTCCCGCAAGCACATCATCGAAGGCTGCGAGGCGAGCCTGCGCCGCTTGCAGACCGATCACGTCGACCTGCTCTTCTGCCATCGCCCCGACCCCGACACGCCCATCCTCGAGACCGCGCGCGCGATGCACGACCTCATCGTGCAGGGCAAAGTCCTCTATTGGGGCACGAGCGAGTGGAGCGCCGAGCAGATCAACCAAGCCTGCGACCTCTGCGAGCGCTACCACCTGCACGCCCCAATCGTCGAGCAGCCGCAATACAATCTCTTCCACCGCTCGCGCTTCGAGAAGGAGCTCACGCCGACCCTCAAGGCCCGCGGCCTGGGCACGACTATCTGGTCGCCGCTCGCCAGCGGCCTGCTCACCGGCAAATACAACGACGGTATCCCGCCCGATTCGCGCCTGCAGATCGAAAGCCTCGAGTGGCTCCGCAAGCGCCTCACCGGGCCCGGCACGGAGCGCAAGCTCGCCGCCGTGAAACGCTTCGCCGCCGTCGCCGACGGCCTCGGCGTTTCCCTGCCCGCGCTCGCCATCGCCTGGTGCATGAAAAATCCCCAGGTCAGCACCGTCATCCTCGGCGCCTCGAAGGTCGCGCAACTCCAGGAAAACTTCCACGCCCTCGCCGTTTACGAGCGCATGAGCGCCCAGGTCATGGCCGAGCTCGACCAGATCTCGCGCGCCGTCGCCGAGTGAGTGGCGCGTCCGCGCACCGTCTCGTGCCTCACTTTCTCCGCTCCGCTTTCACCCTCGGCTGAAACCATCCCCATGAAACTCACCTACTGCGGCCACTCCACGTTCCTCCTCGAGACCTCCTCGCACCGTCTCGTCATCGACCCGTTCTTCGACCACAACCCCGCCAGCCCGCTCAAGGCGCAGGACATCGCCTGCGACTTCATCCTCGTCTCCCACGGCCACGACGACCACTGCGCGGACGCCGTGCCGATCGCCAAACGCACCGGCGCCACGATCATCGCCAATTACGAGATCTGCGAATACTTCGCCAAGCAGGGCGTGAAGACCCACGGCATGAACCCCGGCGGCGCGCACGATTTCCCCTTCGGCCGCGTCAAGCTCACGCAAGCCTTCCACTCCTCCAGCACCGAGGTCGAGGGCCTCAACCACTACCTCGGCGTCGCCTGCGGCCTGTTGATCCAAGCCGACGGCAAGAATCTCTACCACGCTGGCGACACCGCGCTCTTCTCCGACCTGAAGCTCTACCGCCGCCCGAAGCTCGACGTGGCGATGCTCCCCATCGGCGACAATTTCACCATGGGGCCCGCCGACGCCCTGCTCGCGCTCGACCTGTTGCAACCGCGCGTCGCCGTGCCGATGCACTACAACACCTGGCCGCTCATCGCGCAGGACGCGCCCGCCTTCGCCAAGGCCGCCAAACGCAAGCGCCACAAGGTCGTCCCGCTCAAGCCCGGCGCCGCGCTCGAGCTCTGACGACTGCGCCTCGGACCGCGCCACGAGGCCTTTCGCTCCCCTCCCTCCGCCGTCGCGTCACCACAAGCCGCCGAGCCCTTCGCTTTGGCGTGGTTCGTCGCTCGCCTGCCCACCTCTGAAGCGGCGCGACGAAATGCGTTCCTTCGCTGGACGAGCTCAGCCCGGCACGGCGAAATTTCGCCCCGCCCACGCGCGAAAATTTCCTCGCCGCGCGCGGACGCCGGCGCACCGTCTGTCATAAGATGTCGTTCCCCCCGGCTCCCGCGCTCTTCTCCTCCCGCGATCTCCGCGTCGCCGATCTCGCCGCCAACCGCCCCACCGCCCTCCTGCGCCTCTACGCCTGGATGCAACTCGCTCGCACGGGCGACAACCGCATCCTCGACCTCTTCCGCCAGGGCCTCATCCGCGGCACCGTCACCGGCGGCCAGGGCAACGAAGGGCTCATCTGCCCGCTCGCCCTTCTCGCCGACAAATCCGTCGATGTGATCTCCTTTTCGCACCGCGGTTTCGGCGGCCACCTCGTCTGGAGCGGCGAGCTCGGCGAGCACCTCGCGCAATACTTCGCCAACAGCGGCAGCCCCACCAAGGCCCGCGAAGGCAACATCCACCACGGCGATCCCGCCGCCCGCAGCCTGCCGATGATCTCGCACCTCGGCATCATGCTCTCGAACGTCGTCGGCGCCGTCGACTCGCAACGCCGCCTCGGCCGCGACGCCGTCGGCTTCGCCTTCTTCGGCGACGGTTCCAGCTCCACCGGGGACATCCACGAATCACTCAACCTCGCCGCCCTGCTCGGCGTGCCCGTCGTCTTCGTGATCGAAAACAATGGCTACGCCTACTCCACGCCCGTCTGCGAGCAGTTCGTCTCCACCAACCTCTGGGAGCGCGCGCGCGGCTACGGCATGGAGGGCTTCGCGCTGGATTGCTCCGACCCCGAGAACGTCCTCCGCGTCCTCGGCGACGCCATCGAGCGCGCGCGCCGCACCTCGCGCCCGCTGCTGATCGAAGCCCGCACCTTCCGTCTGCGCGGTCACGCCGCCTACGACACCTGTGACTACATGCAGCCCGGCGAAGCCGACGCGATCCTCGCCGGCGACCCGTTGCCCCGGTGGCGCGCCCGCCTCGCCGCCGAAGGCCTCGGCGCGCAACTCGACGCCATCGACGCACAAGTCCGCGACTTCGTCGAAGCCAGCATCAAATCCGCCATGGCCCTCCCGCCCATCTCGCCCGCGGGCATGGAAGCCGATCTCTTCGCCCCCGACGCCCCGCCGCTGCCCTGGGTGCCGAGTTTGGACTCCAGCGCTCAGCTCTCCGCGCTCGGCGCTCAGCCTGAGTCGATGACCATGGCCCACGCCATCAACCGCGCGCTCCGCAAGATCCTTGCCGAGCGCCCCGAGTCACTCGTGCTCGGGCAGGACATCGGCACCTACGGCGGCGCGTTCAAAGTCACCGAGGGCCTGTTGAAGGATTTCGGCCGGCCGCGGGTCTTCAGCACGCCGCTCTGCGAATCCGCCTCCACCGGCTACGCCATCGGCCTCGCCACGAACGCGCACCGTCCGATCGAGGAGTTTCAGTTCGCCGATTTCGCCACCGACGCCACCACGCAGATCGTCCTCAACGCCGCCACCTACCACTTCCGCGCCGGCCAGAAGGCTCCGCTCGTGTTCCGCTTTCCCTGCGGCGGCGGTCTCACCTTCGGCTCGTTCCACTCGCAGGAAATGGAGTCCGCCTTCCTCTCCTTTCCCGGACTCAAAGCGCTCTACCCCTCGACGCCGCAGGACGCCTTCAACGCCCTCCTCGCCGCCTACGAAGACGACAACCCCGTCATCGTCTTCGAGCACAAGGGCCTCTACCGCCGCGGCAAGCATCCCGTCCGCTGGGATTCGGATTACCGCGCCGTTTGGCAACCCAAGCACCTGCTCCACGGCGACTACGCAACGCTCGTCACCTACGGCGAGATGGTCCTGCACTGCACCGAAGCCGCGAAATATTTCGCTGACGAATACGAGACCACCTTCGACCTTTTCGACCTGCGTGCACTCTCGCCGCTCAAGCTCGACGCCATCGAAGCCTCGCTCGCCCGCACGGGCCGCCTGATCGTCGTCCACGAAGGCCGCCGCACGCACGGCTTCGGTGCCGAGCTCGTGGCACGCCTGACCGAGAAACATTTCTCCGCGTTGAAAGCCGCCCCGCTCCGCATAGCCGCGCTGGATTTGCCCGTGCCCTTCGCCCCCGAACTCGAGAAAGTCTACCGCCCCGACCAGGAAAAAATCATCGACGCCATCGCGGCGTGGATGGGGTGAACTAAAGCCATGCTAGAGTTTTTAGGGATTGCAGCAATGGTTGCCGCTTTTTTTGCGGCTCATATTTATGCTAATCGCCACCCGCTTACTGAAGAAGAAATCGCTAGGTTAGCCCGCAAAAGGCAGCGAAACCATGCCCTTCGTGAATATAAATTTACTGAATTGCCGGAGCAAATTGCGAGTGACGCGAAAAGCGCAATGAAGGCAGCGGGGGAGTTTTTGTCCGTCGATTATTCATTTTTCGAAGCACCCGCAAAAATCGCTGGATTCCTAAAATACAAGAAGCACGAATGGCTGGTAGTCGCATACGTCTCAAACATGCGCGTGAGTCGTCTTTGGTGGAACAAAGGGCCAGATGGAACGCGAGTTTGGCTTCGGTTACGCGATGACGCATTCCAAGAGTCACTGAACTCAATTAAGCCTAATGCGGTCGCGATTTTCCACAACCATCCGAACTCGAACCCGAACCACTACCAAAACAATCAGCCGAGCGACGCGGATATCCGGTCTGCTGAGTATTTTGATGATCTATTGTCCATGCATGGGGTGAACTTACTTGAGTTCATCTGCGAAAGAGGTGTGCCACATCTCTACTACGCGAGCTTTGATGACCGTAGTTTTCTCGATAAGCCATGGGTGAGCGATATCATGGCAAGGAATGGCCGCGGAGCGTTCGAGAATTACGCACTTCGGATGGATCTATTTTGGCCAACCAAAGCGGATAGAGTCCCCGGGAAGCGCCCACGATTTGAAAATACAAATCTGAACAAGCCAGAGCCTCCAATTATTCGAACATGCTAGCCAAGTTTTTGCCCCCAACCCCGTGTCCGTCAAATCAGGGCAACCTCAGTGAGATTCCTTTACTCCGAGCATTCGACTTCCGGCGAAAACCCGCCTCCCCTTAGTCTGTAGTCCGAGGGAGGAGTCATGGGCTCGCGCCACGCACGAGCGGCAGACCGCCGCGCGGGCCGCGACCTTCACCTCAACCAAGGCCACTCGAACAAGCTCGAAGCCCTGCAGGAACTCGCCCGGCAACTCGGCCTGCCTGCCGCCGCGATCTGCTACATGGGCGACGACGACATCGATGCGCCCGGCATCGGCATCGTGCCGCAGCAAGCCATGCCCAGCGCGCTTCAGGCAGCTGCTTAAATGCCCCGCACGCGGCCGGCCTCTCCCCCATCCGAGTGAGTGCGGGCCTTTCCCGTTGCCTGCACGGGAATCTCTGGCGCATGACTGAAGCGCTGCCCCATGAAAATCCCCGCTCTCCTCGCCCTCGCGCTTTGCCTGCCCGTGCTGGCTTTGCACGCTGCCAAGACCAATCCCCAAGTGCTTGAAGGCAACCCTCCGGCCTACCCGGAGGACTTGAAAAAACAGGGCATCATGGGCGAAGCCAAAATCCTCACCCAGATCGACGCGCAGGGCGCGGTGACTGAAGCCTCGGTCAAGTCGACCACGCACGAGGCTTTCGGCACAGCCGCCTTGGCGGCGGTCAAGGCGTGGCGCTTCAAACCCGCGACGGAGGACGGCCGTCCAGTCGCCAGCACCGTGACCATTCCCCTCCAGTTCAAACTCAGCATGAAGGAGCAGATCAACGCCGAGTTCGGACGCGAGGTGTTCGTCGGTCCCGACCGGCTGCCCGCCAAGATCCACACGTGGAACGACGTCAAAAAATGGTTCCCGCTCCGGGGCAAGAACGCCAATCGCATCCCTTACCCCGAGGAGCTCAAGGGCAGCGGCATCAGCGAAGAGATCGAGATCCGCTGCATCGTCACCCCTGAGGGCTTGGCGCTGAATCCGACGTTCCTCGGACTCAAACATGAGCAGCTCGCGCTGCCCGCCATCCGTCACCTCGCCAAGGCACGCTTCCAGATCCCGCGGGTCGATGGCCAACCCGTTTACTTGCAGCAGAAGGTGAAACTCATCTGTTCCGAGGATCCGGCTTTCGGCGAAAAACCCGACGCCCCTTAGTCCGTAGTCCGGACAGCGAGTAGCGGGCCCGGACCACATACGAACGGCACACCGCCACGCGGGCCGCGACGGGCGCGGGCTTGGAGTTTCAGGTTGGCGTCTGGATTGCGCTCAACCAACCTGCGTCACCCGTGGCCCAGAAATCCAAACCCGCCCTCCGCTCCCCGCGTTCCGTGCGCCGCCGGCGCTTGCCGTGGGGCGCGATCCAGCTCTTCGCCATGGACGTCGACGGCGTGCTGACCGACGGCACCGTGCAGATCTCGTCGGACGGCTCCGAGGCGAAGACCTTCTCCATCCTCGACGGCATGGGGCTCGTGCGCCTGCGCCGCGCCGGCATCGCCACCGCGTGGATCTCGGGCCGGCCCTCCGGCGCGACCACCCGCCGCGCCGAGGAATTGCAAATCCCCCATCTCATCCAAGGTCGCACGGACAAGCTCGAAGCTCTGCAGGAACTCGCCCGGCAGCTCGGACTAACCGCCGCCGCGATCTGTTACATGGGCGACGACGACATCGACGCGCCCGCCATCGCGTGGGCCGGCATCGGCGTCGCACCGCAGCAAGCCATGCCCAGCGCGCTCGAGGCAGCCGATTACGTGCCTCCGCGTGCGGCCGGCCACGGCGCCGTGCGCGAAGTGTGCGAACAAATCCTCGCCGCCCGCGGTCGGAAGTGAACCTGTGCGACCCCTGTTGAACATGCTTCACCCCGCGCCGACGCGCCTCCGGTCCGGCTTGGCGTCGCCGGCCACCGGCCTCATCGCCGGCGCCGCGCTGCTCGCGGCCCTTTTCCTCGCGGCGCCGCTGCGCGCGCAGGTCGCCACCGAGATTTCCCCTGACGCGCCGATCGTGAATTTCCGCCTGCCCACCTTCACACCCGAAGGCTACCGTGCCTGGCTCGTGCGCGGCTCCGAGGCCCGCATGCTCAGCAAGGCCGAGATCGAGGTGCGCGAGCTCACCATGACGGTCTTTAGCGGCAACGAGACCGACCGCATCCAGACCATGCTGCTCAGCCCGCAGGCGCGCGTGTTCCCGCAGCCGCAGGTCGTCACCGGCGACCGCAGCATCCGCGTGATCGACGACCAGTTCGAAGCCACCGGCGAGAGCTGGCGCTATGAGCACCGGGAGAAAAGAGTTTCCATCGCCAAAAACGTGCGCGTAACGTTCCGCGCCGAACTGAAAAACCTGCTGCAATGACCCTCCGCGCCCTGCTCGCTCTCGCCGCCTTGCTCACCGCCCTCGCGGGCGCGCACGGCCAATCCGTGGAGACGCAACCCACCGTCATCGAGAGCGTGGAGCTCGACATGCGCAGCTCCGACACCGAGACGACTGCTCTCTTCACGCAAAACGTCGTCGTCAGCGGCACCAACCTCCGCCTCACCTGCGACCGCCTCGAAGTCGTCGCGTTGCGCGACCCCAAGAAGGGCGGCACCATCGGCGAGATCGAAAAATTCAAGTCGCTCGTCGCCACCGGCAACGTCCGCATCGTCCAGGGCGAACGCGAAGCCACCTGCGGCCGCGCCGTCGTGCTGCCCGGCGACGACAAGATCATCCTCACGGAAAGCCCGACCGTCACCGACCACGGCGTGGGCTGGGCGTGGACCGGCGAGGAGCTGCTGCTCCTCCGCGGCGAACGCCAAGTGCGCGGCAAGAACGTCCGGATCATCGGCCCGCCGGTGAAGGACCTCGGCTTCGACAAGGGCAAACCGATCGAAGCCGCGGCGGAGGCGCCGAAGCAACCGTGAGTTCCCCTGCCCCGCAGTCCGAGATTCGCACCGAAGGCCTGATCAAGACCTACGGCCAGCGCACGGTCGTCAACGGCGTGGCCATCCGCGTCGGCGCCGGCGAGATCGTCGGCCTGCTCGGCCCCAACGGCGCGGGCAAGACGACGACCTTCTACATGGTCGTCGGTCTCGTGCCGGCGACGGGCGGCCGCGTGTTCATCGACCAGCAGGACGCCACGCATCTGCGCATGCACCGCCGCGCCCGGCTCGGCGTCGGCTATCTGCCGCAGGAAGCCTCCATCTTTCGCAAGCTCACTGTCGCCGAGAACATCCTCGCCATTGTCGAGACCCTCCGCGGCGTCTCCGCGGCCGACCGCGCCGCGCTCGTGCGGCATCACCTCGAGGAGCTGAGCATCGCACACCTCGCCGACCAGCCCGCCTACACGCTTTCCGGTGGCGAGCGCCGCCGCCTCGAGATCGCCCGCGCGCTCGTGACGCGCCCGAAGTTTCTGCTCATGGACGAGCCCTTCGCCGGCGTCGACCCCATCTCCGTGGCTGAGGTGCAGAAGATCATTCTCGAACTCAAGCAGCGCGGCATCGGCGTGCTCATCACCGACCACAACGTGCGCGAGACCCTCCGCATCGTCGACCGCGGCTACATCATCCACCGCGGCAAGGTCATGACCGAAGGCACCGGCGAATTCCTCATCAACGACCCGCAGGCCCGCGAACTCTATCTGGGCCAGGATTTCAACCTGTGAGCGTCCGGCGCGCCGTCATCATCGACCCGCGCGCCTGTTCCCGAATCACCGTCTTGCGTCCGTGCACCGGAGCTGAAAACTGATCGCTGGTCGCTCCGCTCTCCCCATGCCCACCAAAGCCATCAACGGCATCACCGTCTCCCACTTCTACGAGACCTACAAGGACAAGCTGCAGCTTGAGTTGATCACCGGCGCGAACGGCATGCACCGCCTCATCAAGGAGGGCTCGATCAACCGGCCTTCCCTCGCGCTGACCGGCTTCTTCAAGTATTTCGCGTTTCGCCGCATCCAGGTGCTCGGCGCCGCGGAGATGACTTTCCTCAAGACGCTCTCGCAGCGCCAGCAGATCGAGATCTTCGCCGAGATGGCGAAGCGCGGCATCCCCTGCCTCGTGCTCACGCGCAACTACCAGGCGACGCACCCGATGCTCGCTGTCTCCGAGGAGATGCGCCTGCCCATCCTGCGCACGCCGATGATCACGATGAACTTCGTGAACGCCGCCACGCTGTGCGTCGACAACGAGTTCGCCCCGCAGGGCACGGAGCACGCCACCACCCTCGATATCCGCGGCGTCGGCGTGATGATCCGCGGCGACTCCGGCATCGGCAAATCCGAGTGTGCCCTCGCCCTCATCGAGCGCGGCCACTCGCTCGTCGCCGACGACCTCACCTGCATCCGCCTCGTCGACGAGCGCGAGCTCACCGCCAGCTCACGCGAACTCAACCGCGGCTACATGGAGTGCCGCGGCATCGGCATCATCAACATCGCCGAGATGTTCGGCGTCAAAAGCGTCCGCCTCGAGAAACGCATCGACATGGTCGTTTCCCTCAAGGAGTGGACGCCTGACGTCATCGAGGAGCGCACCGGCCTCGAGGAGAATTTCTACCCGATCCTCGGCATCAAGGTGCCGCACATCGAATTCTACGTCCGCCCCGGCCGCGACATCGCCCGTCTCGTCGAGGTCGCCGCAATGGTGCAGGCGCTGAAGAAGATGGGCCACGATCCCGCGAAGGATTTCAACGACCGCCTGATCGCGCACATGGAGGAGCAGGCCGCGCACAAGGCCATCAGCCACAAGATCGCCGTCCCTCCGCCGCCTGAGCCCGAGATCCCCGCCGAGGAGGACGAGCCGCCGGCCAACCCGAGCTGAGGCCCCCGCCGCCTTCCACCTCCAGCCTTGCCCCGCACGCGCGGGCGCGGTTCGCTCTCCTTCATGTCATCCTTCTCGCGTCCCGACGGACGCCGCCCGGACCAACTCCGCTCCATCACGCTTGAGGCGAACATCGCCCCGCACGCGTCCGGCTCCGTCCTTATCGGCTTCGGCCACACGCGCGTGATCTGCGCCGCCACCATCGAGCCCAAGGTGCCATCGTGGATGCGCCAGCAGGGCGTGAGCGGCGGCTGGTTGACCGCGGAGTATTCGATGCTCCCTTACTCGACGCACGAGCGGAAGAGCCGCGACATTTCCAAGGGCAAGATCGACGGCCGCACCGTCGAGATCCAACGCCTCATCGGCCGCTCGCTGCGCGCCATCATCGACCTGCAGAAGCTCGGCGACAACACCCTCTGGATCGACTGCGACGTGCTCCAAGCCGACGGCGGCACGCGCACCGCCTCGATCACTGGCGCCTACCTCGCCGCCCGGCTCGCGATCCAAAAGCTTCTCGATGCCAAACGCATCACCGAGAACCCGCTCACCGATTCCGTCGCGGCCGTGAGCGTCGGCCTCTTCGACGGCGCTCCGCTGCTCGACCTCAACTACGTCGAGGACAAGGACGCCGCGGTGGATTTCAATGTCGTCATGACCGGCAAGGGCCAGTTCGTCGAAGTGCAGGGCACCGGCGAGGAGTCGACCTTCTCCCAAGAGGAACTCGACCGCCTGCTCGTCCTCTCGCGCAAAGGCCTGCAGGAGCTGGCCTCCATCCAATCCACGTTCCTCGCGAAGCAATTGCTCGCGAAGTGAGGCGGCGCCACTCTGCCTGAAAAGGTAGCGGCGCTCGTCCCGAGCGCCACGGGCATCTGCGGTGGCGGTCGGGACGACCGCCGCTACCGTATTTCACGGCTCCAGTATTTTTAAGCGGCGCCCGCTTTGGGAGCTAGCGTGAGCGTCGACGCATACCGCTGCAGCGAATCGAGATTCGCCCAGTCGTGAGGCCCCCGGCACGATTCGCCCGACACGACGCCTGACGCGACACCGAACGCATCCGACGCGCTCAATCCACGCGCCCGACTTGCTGCGCGGCGACGTCGCGCTTCAACGCGGCGAAGTTGCCCTCCTCGCAGTGGTGGACAAAACCCTCGGTGACGGACTTCAAATCCTCCCAGCGCCGCCGGATCGCCTTGGCTTCCTGCGCAGTGATCTGGTTGTCGGAGGCCGCCATCGCGATGACACCGAGCATGTCGGCGAATTCCTGCACAATCGTGTTGGTCGTGGGGATGAGATTGTAGTCGTGCGGCTTGTGCTTCGGATTGGTGATGAAGAAGCCGCCGGCGCGTTCGCACACCCATTGGGCGATGCGCGCGTCGTGGGTGATGCGTAGGAGTTGCTCGATGCGGTCGAGCGGGTTGTTCGCCCCGCTGCCGGTCTCATCGGCGGGCGGCTCGGCCCACTTGTAGATGAGGGAGAGCGAGAGGTTCATGTCCGCCGCGATCTGTTTGGCGCTCGTCTTCTTGAGCACCTCCTTGAGCAACTCATGCGATTGCATGGCGGCATGTTGCCGGACCGCCCGGGCATGGCAATCACCGACACGGTCACACTGCCGCGGGCACCGAACGCCGGAAATCGCCGGCCCGGCGGCGGATGCGCAGCGCACACGGAGCCGGCTTATGCCCCGGTGGCGTATGCGCCTCCTCCGCTAATGCCGTATTTCCCGCAATCCACGCGTCATCTTTTTGGTGTCTTTTTGCGCGTCATTCTGGCTTAAAATCACGTTCTCTTTTCCCATGAACATTCACGAGTATCAGGCCAAAGCCTTGTTCGAAAAATATGGCGTGGCGGTGCCGAAGGGCGTCCCCGCCCGTTCGCCCGCGGAGTTCGAATCCGCCCTCTCCTCGCTCGGCGAGGCGCCGTATATCGTCAAATCGCAGATCCACGCCGGCGGACGCGGCAAAGGCACGTTCACCGACGGCTTCAAGGGCGGCGTGAAGTTCGCCAAGACGAAGGCCGAGGCCCTCGACTACGCCAACAAGATGTATGGCAACACGCTCGTGACGCTCCAGACCGGCCCCGCCGGCCGCAAGGTCCAGACCATCTACTTCACCAAGGCCGCGGACATCACGAAGGAATATTACCTCGCGATCCTCCTCGACCGTAACACCTCGAAGCCCGTCATCGTCGCCTCCACCGAGGGCGGCGTCGAAATCGAGAAGGTCGCCCACGAGACGCCCGAGAAGATTTTCAAGATCTTCGTCGATCCCGCCGTCGGCCTCCAAGGCTACCAAGCCCGCCAGCTCGCCTTCCAACTCGGTCTCAGCGGCGACTACTTCAAGAATGCCGTGAAGCTCATCACCGGCCTCTACCGTATGTTCTGGGAAACCGACGCCGCCATGGTCGAGGTCAACCCGCTCATCACGACGCCCGACGGCTCCGTTCAGGCCCTCGACGCCAAGGTCTCCTTCGACGACAACGCCCTCTTCCGTCACAAGGACATCGTCGACCTCCGCGATCTCAACGAAGAGGACCCGAAGGAAATCGAGGCCTCCAAATATTCGCTCAGCTACATCGCGCTCGACGGCAACATCGCCTGCCTCGTGAACGGCGCCGGCCTCGCCATGAGCACGATGGATATCATCAAGCACTTCGGCGGCAGCCCCGCCAACTTCCTCGACGTCGGCGGCGGCGCCTCGAAGGAGCAGGTCCAGGCGGCCTTCAAGATCATCCTCACCGACCCGAACGTGAAGGGCATCCTCGTCAACATCTTCGGCGGCATCATGGACTGCAACACGATCGCCACCGGCGTCGTCGCTGCCGCCCGTGAGCTCGGTCTCCAGATCCCGCTCGTCGTCCGCCTCGAAGGCAACAACGTCGCCGCCGGCAAGAAGACCCTCGCCGAGTCCGGCCTCGCGATCCAGTCCGCCGACTCCATGGCCGACGCCGCGCAGAAGATCGTCAAACTCGTCGCCTAACGCGCCGCTCAAGCCCACCGCTTACCGCTCACTTCCATGGCTATCATCGTCAACGAAAAGACCCGCGTCCTCGTCCAAGGCATCACCGGCGAGTTCGGCGGCCGCCACACCAAGCTCTCCCTCGACTACGGCTCCGCCATCGTCGCCGGCGTCACGCCCGGCAAGGGCGGCCAGTTCTTCGAGCACGGCGCCCACAAGGTTCCGATCTTCAACACCGTCGCCGACGCCGTCGCCGCCACCGGCGCGACCGCCTCCGCGGTGTTCGTCCCGCCGCCTTTCGCCGCCGACGCGATCCTCGAAGGCGTCGACGCCAACCTCGACCTCTGCGTCGCGATCACGGAAGGCATTCCGATCCGCGACATGATCCAGGTTAAGCGCGCCATGCAGGGTAAGAAGACGCGCCTCATCGGCCCGAACTGCCCCGGCATCGTCACCCCCGGCACCGGCAAGGACTCCTCAGGCGGCTGCCGCATCGGCATCGCCCCCGGCTACATCCACAAGAAGGGCCACGTCGGCGTCGTCTCCCGCTCCGGCACCCTCACCTACGAAGCCGTCTGGCAGCTCACCTCCAAGGGCCTCGGCCAGACCACCTCCGTCGGCATCGGCGGCGACCCGGTCAACGGCACCTCGCACCTCGACGTCATCAAGATGTTCAACGATGACCCCGAGACCTACGGCATCATCATGATCGGCGAGATCGGCGGCAGCGCCGAAGTCGAAGCCGCGCGCTGGATCAAGGCCCACTGCAAGAAGCCCGTCGCGGGCTTCATCGCTGGCGCCACCGCTCCCGCGGGCCGCCGCATGGGCCACGCCGGCGCTGTCGTCGGCGGAGCCGAGGACACCGCCGCCGCCAAGATCGCCGTGTTCAAGGAGTGCGGCATCGAGACGGCCATCACGCCCTCCGACATGGCCGACGCCCTCGTGCGCGCCGCCCAGCGTCTCGGCGCCAAGCTCGCCTGATTTCCAACGCGAAGCCCGCAGCGCGTGCTCTTCGGCGCGCTGCGCGCCTTCTTCCTGTTTCCAAGCCGGGCTGACGCCCGGCTTTTTTTTGGGCCGCCGGAAACAATGATGACCCCACCGCTGTCATTCGGCATGCCACGGAGCTGGCTTTCGGCCCTGCGAGAGATATATCCATTCGACCTGTCATGAAACTCACCCTGTTCACCATCATCTGCCTCACGCTGGGCCTGTGTGCGTCCGCCGCCGCGGACAGTGTGAAGATGGGCGAACGGCTTTTGCAGGTAGAAACGGTCTACCTGACACCCGTCACCGCCGTGGGCTGGAACGAACCGATTCTCCTCGGACGCAAGATCAGCGGATCGGATTTCCGGCGCGGCAGCGAAGGCGCCGCCGTGATCAGCCGCGCCGTCTGGCAAGGACACTTCGGCAAAGTCTCCGCCATCGGCCGCTTGGTTCACGTGAACGAATATCCTTATCGCATCGTGGGGATCGCCGACGAGGCCTCCGAGGAAGGTCGCGGCGCCAAGATCTGGCTCACACGCCACAAATGACGACCCGGCCGGGGCGCCGTGCCGCGCCGCACCGGTATTCTCCCGCTTGCGCACCGCGCCGCTTGGCCTACGTGTAGAGATACCCTTCGCCGGGTCCATCGCATGACGCACGCCACTACCGGCTCCCTCGCCGCTCCCCGCACCCTCGATTGGGGCCGCACCGCGTATGGCGACGCGTGGCGCCGGCAGGAAGAACTCGTCGCCCAGCGCAACGCCGGCACCGCGGCCGACACGCTTGTTTTCACCGAGCACGATCCCGTGTTCACGCTCGGCGTGCGCCGCGGCGCCGAACAGAACCTGCTCTGGAACGAAGCCGAGCTCGCCCGCCGCGGCATCACGGTCTTCACGACCAACCGCGGTGGCGACATCACTTACCACGGCCCGGGTCAGATCGTCGGCTATCCGATCATCAACCTGAAACCACGCAAGGATCTGCACGCCTACCTGCGCTTCCTCGAGGAAGTGATGATCGCCAGCGTCGCCCGCTTCGGCCTCACCGCCTGCCGCAACCCCGGCAAGACCGGCATCTGGATCGAAAAGCGCAAAATCGCCGCCATCGGCGTGGCCGTGAAGCAGTGGACGACCCTGCACGGCTTCGCGCTCAACGTGAACACCGACCTCACGCCCTTCACCGGCATCATCCCCTGCGGCATCACGGCCGCCGACGGCACCGTTACTTCCCTGCAACTCGAGCTCGGCCGCCCGCTCGACTTGGCGGAAGTCAAGAACGTGCTGGCCAGTGAGTTCTGGGAGCGTCTGCCCCGGTTTTTCGCCGGCGAGCCATAACCCGGATTAACCCGGCCCACCCTCCGCTGAAGCACCGTCGATAGCGCGCGGCACTGCGGAGAAGCCGCTTGTCCTTCGTGTTCATTCGTGTCCATTCGTCATTCCTCTTCCGATGACGCCCACGACCCGCAAACCCGACTGGCTCCGCGCCAAGCTGCCCTCCGGCCCCGCCTACAAGGCGACGCGTCAACTCGTCGAGAGCAACAAGCTCCACACCGTCTGCCAGAGCGCGCAATGCCCCAACATCGGCGAATGCTGGTCCCGCGGCACGGCCACGGTGATGATCCTCGGCAACATCTGCACGCGCTCCTGTAACTTCTGCGCCATCCAGGTCGGCCGCCCCACCGAATACGATCTCGGCGAGCCCGCCCGCGTCGCCGATGCCGTCGCCAAGATGGGCCTCCGCCACTGCGTCATCACCTCCGTCGCCCGCGACGACCTAAAGGACGGCGGCGCCAGCGTCTGGGCCGCCACCATCCGCGCCACGAAATACAAGAATCCCCAGTGCGCGATCGAGGTCCTCGTGCCCGACTTCAAGGGCCACCTCGACCAAGTCGACATCGTCCTCGACGCCAAGCCCGACATCTTCAACCACAACGTCGAGACCGTCGAACGCCTCCAACGCCCCGTGCGCGTGCAGGCCCGCTACGACCGGTCCCGCTCCGTCCTCCGCCACGCCAAGAGCCGCGGCTTCACCACCAAGACCGGCATCATGCTCGGCCTCGGCGAGACGCAGGAGGAGATCGCGCAGTGCATCCGCGACATCGCCAGCGACAAGACCGACATTCTCACCATCGGCCAATACCTTCAGCCCACGCCGCAGCACTGGAAGATCGCCCGCTGGGCCCCGCCGGAGGAATTCGCGCACTGGAAGAAATTCGGCCTCGAGCTCGGCATCGGAGTCATCGAATCCGGCCCGCTCGTCCGCTCCAGCTACCACGCCGACGAACAGTCGCAGAAATACACCGGCGTCGAGCACCTGAACACGCAGAACACGCTCGCGGCGCACTGAAGCCGCGCGCTTGACCCGCGCCCGTCCACCAACGGGCGTCGCGCCACCTCCGCCTCATCGCCCGCCCACCGCAGCCGGCGTTTGCCTTGGCGCCCAAGCTTGCTTTGCTTCCGGCATGTCCTTGCGCGCCTCTTTCCTCGCCGCGACGCTCGCCTCGCTGTTCCCCGCCCTCGCCTTCGCCGGCCAGCTCGTCTCCGGACCAATGCTCGGCTACCGCACGCACCGCGAAGTCGCCCTCTGGCTCGAAGTGAAGGACGCTGAATCCGTGCGCCTCGACTACTGGATCGCGGGCCAACCCGAAACTAAACGCACCCTCACGCAACTCAACCCGCCGGTGCATCCCGCAGGCGGACAGATCGTCCACTTCCGCCCCGGCGTGCTCGAGGTCGGCACCGCTTACGAATACGCCGTCACCCTCGACGGTCAGTCGCTCAGCTTCCCTTACCCGACGACCTTCCGGACCTCCACACTCTGGGAATGGCGCACGCCGCCGCCGGATTTCAAGTTCCTCGTCGGCTCCTGTCTCTACGTCAACGAGCCGCGCTACGATCGCCCCGGCGAGCCCTACGGCAAGACGCTCCGCACCCTCGAACTCGCCGCCGAATCCGGGGCCGACTTCATGGTCTGGCTCGGTGACAACTGGTATTACCGCGATGTCGACTACAGCTCCGTCAGCGGCCTCTGGTATCGCGCCCAACACGACCGCGCCATCCCCGAGATGCAGAAACTCCTCGGCGTGATGCATCACTACGCGACTTGGGACGACCACGACTACGGCCCCAACGACGCCAACTGGTCCTACGAGTTCAAGGACGAGACGCTGAAAATCTTCCAGTCCTACTGGCTCAATCCAACCTCCGGCGAACGCGACAACCCGGGCACCTACACCAAGTGGTATTGGGGCGACGCGGTCTTCATCCTGCTCGACGACTACTTCCATCGCGACGACGCGCAGCTCGACCAGCAGAAGACCGACAAGCGCATGTGGGGCCGCCGTCAGCTCGAGTGGCTGAAGCAGTCGCTCCTCGCCGCCAAGGAGCTCGGCCACTCCACCTTCAAATTCATCGGCAACGGCACGCAGATCCTGCAGACCGCCGTCGGCGGCTCGAGCCACCAGGAATACCAGCGCGAGCGCGACGAGCTGCTGCAATTCATCGCCGACAACCGCATCACCGGCGTCGTCTTCCTCACGGGCGACGTGCATCACTCCGGCCTATACCGCCGCCAGCTCTCCCCCGACGGCCCCTGGATCTACGAGATCACCTCCTCGCCGCTCGCCGCCGGCTCGTGGAAAGTCGAAACCAGCCCCAAGGCGCAGGACCCCTTCGTCATCAAGGAAACCCTCGTGGGCGACCAGAACTTCGTCAAGGTGCACGCTACGGGCACCGGTGCGGATCGCGTCTTGGTCGTCACCTGCACCGACAAGCAGGGCGCCCAGCGCTTCTCGCACACCATCAAGGCCACGGAGCTTGGCTTCGTCCCGCGCGGTCGCTCCCGCTGAGTCGCCCGCCCTCGCCACCTCCCGCGCTGGCGCGTCCGCCCAGCCGTCCGCCTCGCGGTCAAATTAGCCTCGCCTGAACCGCCGGCGCGGATATTTTTTTGTGGGCAAAACACCTCGCATGGAGACCAAAGCCCAAATCGTCCAAGACTGGCTGCCCCGCTACACTGGAGTCCCGCTGAATGAGTTCGGCGAATACGTTCTCCTCACCAACTTCGACCGCTACGTCGAGCTCTTCGCCGAGTGGCACAACGTGCCCGTCATCGGCCGCGACAAGCCCATGACGAGCGCCACCGCGGGCGACATCACCATCATCAACTTCGGCATGGGCAGCGCCACCGCCGCCACCGTCATGGATTTGCTGACGGCCATCAACCCCAAGGCCGTCCTCTTCCTCGGCAAGTGCGGCGGCCTCAAGCACCGCGCCAAGGTCGGCAACCTCATCCTCCCCATCGCCGCCATCCGCGGCGAAGGTGCGAGCAACGACTACTTCCCGCCGGAGGTGCCCGCGATGCCGTCGTTCGCTCTCCAAAAGGCCATCTCCACCACCATCCGCGACCACGGGCAGGATTACTGGACCGGCACCGTTTACACCACCAACCGCCGCGTTTGGGAGCACGACGCCGAGTTCAAGAAATACCTCGCGAAGCTCCGCGTCATGGCCATCGACATGGAGACTGCCACCGTCTTCATCACCGGTTTCCACAACGAGATTCCCACCGGCGCCCTGCTCCTCGTCTCCGACGAGCCGATGACCCCCGAAGGCGTGAAGACCACCGAGAGCGACCGCAAGGTCGACGACTCGCACGTCTCGATGCACATCCGCATCGGCATCGATTCGTTGAAGCAGCTCATCAACAAGGGTCTCACGGTAAAGCACCTGAAGTTCTGAGCGCCGCGCGTTCCACCGCGCGCGCCCTTCTCCTTCCGCTTCGCCCATGCTCGTCCGCCTCCGAGGTCCGATCTCGAACTGCTACCTCCTCCTCGGCGAACGCCCCGTCCTCGTCGACACCGGAGCCCCGGGCGACCTCAAGCGCATCCTCGCCGGCCTCAAGCAGCACGGCGTCGAGCCCCGTCAACTCGCGCTTATCCTGCTCACGCACGGCCACAGCGATCACGCCGGCAACGCCGCCGAGTTGCGCGCCCGCACCGGCCGCCCCGTCGCCATCCACGCCGGCGATGCCCCTCTCGCGCGCCACGGCGACAGCGGCGTGCTCGCCGTGCAAACCGAGCTTGGCCGCCTCATCCGCCCCTTCGTTAACGAGCCCTTCACTGCCTTCGAGCCGGACATCGTCTTTCGCGAGCCCTTCTCCCTCGAACCCTACGGCATCAAAGGCCACGTCGTGCCCACGCCCGGCCACACCCTCGGTTCCTGCTCGGTCGTGCTCGCCAACGGCGAGGCTCTCATCGGCGACGTGCTCCGCGGCAGCATGATGTGGCCCAACAAGGCGCGCCCGCATTTCTTCTGCAACGACCCCGACCTCAACCTTCGCAGCATGGCGCGCCTCGCCCGCGAAGGCCTGCTCCGCTGCCACCCGGGTCACTTCGGCAGCTTCCCCGCCTCCGAGCTCGGCCGCTTCACCTCCACCGCTGACGGAGAACTCCTCGAATTCTCCGGCGAGGCGGTGTGACACGACGCCGGGACGGACAATCTTGCGACCCGCCCCTGCGCCGGGTTGGATGCCACCGTGCCCGCCCAAATCGCCTTCCTCGGCTCCGGCCGTCTCGCCACCGCCATCATGCGCGGCCTTCTGACCCGGCGCGTTTACGCGCCCGCCGCCATCGCCTGCACCAGTAAGACCGGCACGAGCGCACGCCAGTTCGCCGCCGAGACCGGCGTCATCTTCGAGCCCGACCTGCCGCGCCTGCTCGCCGACGCCAGCATCGTCGTCGTCGCCTTCAAGCCGCAATCCCTCGCCACCGCTGATCCGCGGCTCGCGGAACTCACCGCCGGCAAGCTCGTGATCTCGCTGCTCGCCGGCAAGCGCCTCGCGCGCCTCGCCCAAGCCTTCCCGCGCGCCCGCAACCTCGTGCGCACAATGCCCAACACGCCCGCCGCGATCGGCGCGGGCATCACGCCTTACTGCTCGCTCGCGCCTCTGGCCAGAGACGACCGCGCCGCGCTCGAAGCGATCCTCGGGGCCCTCGGCCAACACCTCGAACTCGACGAGCGCCACCTCGACGCCGTCACCGCGCTCAGTGCCGGCGGCCCCGCGTTCCTCTTCGAGTTCACCGCCGCCCTGCGCGAAGCCGGCATCGCCGCCGGGCTCGCCCCGGAAGTCGCCGCCCGCCTCACCCGCGAGACCATCATCGGCTCCGCCAAGCTCCTCGAACACACGGCCGCCGAACCCGAGGCCCTCCGCGACCAAGTCGTGTCCCCCAACGGCACCACCTTCGCCGGCCTGCAAGTGATGGCCGCCCGCCAGTTCCGCGACACCGTGCGCGACACCGTCCTCGCCTCCACCCGCCGCGCCGCGGAGCTCTCGCGCGACTGAGCGTCGCTCGCTTTCCCCAGCCACACGGACGCTCCTCCGCACGCCTCCGCCCGCAATCGCGCTCCTCCGTGCGCAAATCGCCCGTCTTGTTTGTAGTCTATTAGACTACAAGTCATCTAGCTGCGAGGTGATTGTTGTCATCTATTAGACTACAAAGAGATTTTTCGCGGGTGCCGAACGGGAGGCTCACGCCGCGCTTGCGGCCGCCGCGCCGCCCCACACACTGCCGCTAATGGAATTCGGCTGGTGGGAAAAAGACGACGACGGCACCAAGTGGCAGATCAATGTCCGCTTTCACGGGGGCAATGTGCTGTTCAGCAAGAAAACCGGGCATCATAATCCGTGGATCGACTTCGACGGCAACGACGCGCACTGGGATCGCCTGATCCAAGAAGCGGAAAAACGCCTCCCGCGCCGGCTCATGAGCCAAAAGGAATTCGAACGGCTCAAGGCGCAGCGCCCGCACTGAGGCATTTTGCGCCGAGTTCGATCCCGGCCAGGCAAGCCGAGGCGCTCCGCCACCGCGCCGCACACCAACCGCACCCCCGACCCGCCCGCGCGAATCAACCTTGGCGCTCCTTCGCCAGCAGTGGACACACCCGCGGCCAGACATGCAGGAACGAGGTCGCAAAATCCTCCGGCGCACGCGTCGTCCACGCATCGATCTGTTCCGGGCTGAACCATGCGCCGCGCAGTATCTCGGCCGGATTCAGCGTGAAAGGTCCTTCGCTCACCCCGTGGTAAACCCAGACGAATTCCTGTCCCGTCTCAGGTGCGGCCTCGAGTTTCAGCAAGCGCGCGGGCGTGCGTTCCAACCGGCACCCCAATTCCTCCTCCAACTCGCGCGGCACGGTGGCGTCGTAATCGTCCCCCGCCGCGACGTGTCCCGCGCACGATGAGTTCCACTTCCCCGGAAACGTGTCCTTCCGCAGCGACCGCTGGTGCAGGTAGACCCGTCCGGCGCGATTAGTGAGGAAAATGTGCACCGCGCGATGCCGCCAGCCGCGAGCATGCACCTCGCCGCGCGCGGCCTGGCCGATCACGCGGTCCTGCTCGTCCACCACGTCGAAAGCTTCGCCGAGGTCTTGTCCCATGGAGCGATTCAAGCGGCCGCGACCCGCCAAGTCGAGCGGGCGCCGCTGCGCGGGCAATCGGGCGGACAAGATTTGTCCTTCTCATCGCCGCGCATCCGTGTAATCCGTGGACCCTTTCCCGTTTTCTCCATGGCCAAAATCGAAGTCAGCCAAGTCGCCGAGATCCTCAAGAAGCACAAGCTCGAGCCCGAGCTCCTGCGCGACATCGTCGAGGCGATGAACGAGGTCACCCAGCCCGCCGCGGACGAGGACATCAAACCGCCGCCGCCGAAGAAGCAGTTCGTCATCATGCTCTCCGATCCCGAGGGCAAACTGCCGCAGAAGGACATGGTCGGCTGGGTCGTGCAGATCCCGGAAAACGCCAGCCCCTTCTCCACGTCGGACCGCCTGTTCAAGGGCGCCTACGATTTCAACGCCTCCAAGCGCGGCCGCATGCTGCCCGTGAAATCCGTCGGCGAGGCCCTCGAGAGCGTCAGCGCGAAATATTTCAAGGAGTCCGAACTCTGGGTGAAGACGAAGCTGCCCGTCGCCGTCGTCGTCACGGACAACGTGCTCCCGAAGGACGAATTCAAGGTCGAGAAGGTCGACCGCCGCCGCAAGGACCCGGCCGAGGACGAGGAGTGAGCTCCGGCGGTCCGCCAGCCAGGCGACCGCACAGCCCGCCAGACGCTCAGCGCAACCCGAAGGCCTCGGGCCGCAGGTCGCGCGCCTTCAACGCCTCGCGCAGCGCGTGGAGGTCAAGCTTGTCGCCGGGCTTCACGCCGCGCTCCTTGAACCAACCTTGGTTCATCTCCAGCGCGAACTGCAGGTCGCGCGCTCGCGAAGGCACGGCCCGCTCGTCGAGCGGATACATCGGGTAGATCTCGCGCAGCACGCCGTCGCCGTCGAGGTAGCCGATGTCGAGCGGCAGCTTCGTGTTGCGCATCCAGAAACTCATCGGCTGCTTGCGCGCGAAGACGAACAGCATGCCTTCGTCGCGCCCGAGCTGCGTGCGGAACATCAGCCCCCGCTGCAACTCATCGGGCAGCACCGCCAGTTGCATGCGCACGGTCTGGTTGCCGATCTTGATGGGGAAGTAGTCGTCCACGGTCTTGGGGGTGGCAGGCGCCGCCGCTTTGTCGCCGCACGCCGTCAACAGGCCGAGCGCCAGCACCACACCGAGCCAGGCGAAGAGGGGACGGGAAAACATTTTTGCGTTTTGCCGCGAATCAGGGCTAGACACCAGCCCTTAATCCCACGTTCTCCTCCTTCTCCGTGCCCACGCCACTGTCTCCCCTGCTCTACGCCGACACGCGCGCGAATCCCGATTTGCTCTACTTCGGTCGCGTCGAGGTGCACGACCCGTTCGTCGCTTTCGGTGCCCGGGGCCGCAAGCTCACCGTGCAGGGCGCCCTTGAGTTCGGCCGCGTGAAGCGCACCGGCGCGTTCGACACGGTGCTCTCCCGTGAGGAATGGATGGAGCGCGCCCGCCGCGACTTCGGCCCGCAGGCCGGCGTCGCCGAGATGATCGTCTGCCTCGCCCGGGCTCATCGCCTGCGCGCCTTCCGGGTCAACGACGACTTCCCGGCCGCGCTTTATATGAAACTCAGCGCGCTCGGCCTGCGCCTCGAGTTCGCCAACGGCCTGCTCTTCCCGGAACGCGAAATCAAGACCCCCGCCGAGGCCGCGGCCATTCGCGAAGGCAACCGCCTCGCCTGCGTCGGCTTCAAGGTCGTCGAGGACGTGCTCCGCCGCGCCCGCATCAAGGGCCGCACGCTGCTCTTCCAGCAAAAGCCGCTCACTTCGGAGCGCCTGATCTTCCTCGTCGAGACCGCGATCAAGGAACAGGGCGGCGACGCGCGCGACACCATCATCGCCGGCGGCGACCAGGCCTGCGACCCGCACGAACGCGGCTCCGGGCCGCTGCGCCCGCACGAGCTCATAATCGTCGACATTTTCCCGCGCCACCAGGCCAGCGGTTACCACGGCGACATGACGCGCACTTACCTCAAGGGCCGGCCGCGAGAAGTGCAGCGCCGCATGGTCGCCACGGTCCGCACGGCGCAACTCACCGCCACACGCATGATCCGCGCCGGCGTTGACGGCCGCGACATCCACCAAGCCGTCCACGCGACCTTCACCGAGGCCGGCTACGAAACGCGGCGCGACGCGAACGGCTCCGTCGGTTTCATCCACGGCACCGGCCACGGGCTCGGCCTCGCGGTGCACGATCCCGGTCGCATCGGACCCGTCTCCGCCAAGTTGAAAGCCGGCGCCGTCGTGACCGTCGAGCCCGGCCTCTATTACCCCGGCCTCGGCGGTTGCCGCTGGGAGGATGTCGTCCAAGTCACCGCCACCGGCTCCCACCCGCTCTCCCGGCATCCCTACCGCTGGGAGATCCGCTGATTTTCCCACCACGCCTGTCCACCGCATGAAATCCCTGCTGAAGAAAATCTCCAAGCTGCGCGTCCTCGTCATCGGCGACGTCATGCTCGACCACGACATCTGGGGCGAATCCAGCCGCCTCTCGCCCGAGGCGCCCGTGCCCGTGATCGACGTGCGGAACGACACCTTCACCGCCGGCGCGGCCGGCAACGTGGCGCTCAACGTCGCCGCACTCGGCGCGCAGGTGACCCTGGCCGGCTTCTTCGGCCGCGATGACGCGGGCAAGCGCCTCACCGGCATCCTCACGCAGAAAGGCATCGCGATGATCCCCACGCCCGGCACCGGCGCGACCATCGTGAAGACGCGCGTCCTCTCGCGCCGCCAGCAGGTCTGCCGTCTCGACCGCGAGTCGCCGCAACACGATTACGCCATCGATCCCCGCGAGTTCGTGCCGCTCTTTGACAAGGCCGTGCGCGCCTGCGACGCGGTCATCTTCGCCGATTACGCCAAGGGTCTGCTCACCGACGAGCTCGTCGCCAAGGTCACCGGCATGGCGCGCGAGCACGGCAAACTCGTCGCCGTCGACCCGAAGCCGCGCCGCCGCCTGAAATTCCACGCGCCCGACGTGCTGGCGCCCAACCGCAAGGAGGCGCTCCAACTCGCCGGCATCGAACAGGAGGCGCACCAACCCTTCCCCGCCGCGGAAGTCTGCGCGCGCATCTACGAGCAATACCGCCCGAAGCATCTCGTCATCACCCTGAGCGAGGAAGGCATGCTGCTCTCGCACCAAGGTCGCGCCGGCCGCGTCGTGCCCACGACGCCACGCGCCGTCTTCGACATCGCCGGCACGAGCGAAGCGATCATCGCCTCGCTCACCCTGGCCCTCAGCGCCGGAGCCGTGCTCGAGGAAGCCGCGCAGCTCGCCAACACGGCCGCCGGCATCGTCGGCGGCAAGAGCGGCACGGCCACGGTCACGCCGAAGGAAATTCTCGCCGTCGTCGCCGCCGAGGACTGACCGGCGCGCCATGCCCGAGCTGGCCGAAGTCGAGTTCTACCGCCGCCGCTGGGCCGCCGGCCACGGCGCAAAGATCACCGCAGTGCTCGTGCACGAGCGGGCCCGCATCTTTCGCGACGCCGCCCCACACACGCTGAGGCGCGCGCTCACCGGCACAATCCTGCGCAGCTCGGAGGCCGCGGCGAAGCAGATGCTTTTCCGCTGCGACGAGGAGTGCTGGCTCGGCGTGCACCTTGGCATGAGCGGCGAGCTGCGGGTCGAGCCGCCGGATTACGCGCCGGGAAAACACGATCACCTCGTGCTGCGCCAGGAGCGCCGTAGCTTGGTTTTCGCGGATCCGCGTATGTTCGGCGCCGTGCGCTTCCATCGCGGTCCGCAGCCGCCCGTGTGGTGGACCGAAATAGCGCCTGCGGTGTTGTCGGGCAAATTCACGCCCGCCGCTGTCGCAGATTTCCTCCACCGCCGCCGTCGCGCCCCGATCAAGGCCGTGCTCCTGATGCAGGAGCGTTTCCCCGGCATTGGCAACTGGATGGCCGACGAGATCCTCTGGCGCGCCCGCATCGCGCCGCAGCAGGCCGCCGGCTCGCTCGACGCCGCGGCGCAACGCACGCTGCACCGCGAGTGCCGCCAAGTCGCCCGCCAGGCGCTGCGCACCATTGCCGGCGTGGGAAGCAAGCTGCCGCCCGATCTCAACGTGCACATCCCGTCCAGCTGGCTGTTCAATCACCGTTGGGAAAAGGGCGGCGACTGCCCGCGCTGTCACGCGCCGCTCCGCCACGCCACCGTCGGCGGCCGCACGAGCTGTTGGTGCCCGCAATGCCAACCGTGAGCCCGCGCGGTCGACTTCTGCGTCGACGCCTCGCACGCGGCGCGCTTCGCTGACGGCATGGCGAGCAAGAAACAACGCCTCGACGAATTGCTGGTCGCGCGCGGCCTCAGCGCCTCGCGCTCGCAAGCGAAGGCGTTGATCATGTCCGGCCGCGTGCGCCACGGCACCGAGCGACTCGATAAGCCGGGCAAGGAATTTCCTGCGGACTTCGAGCTGACGATCGACCAGCCGCCGCGCTTCGTCAGCCGCGGCGGCGAAAAGCTCGCGGCCTACCTCGCGCTTTTCCCGGTCGATCTGCAAGGCGCCCACGTGCTCGACGTCGGCGCCTCTACGGGCGGCTTCACGGATTGCGCCCTGCAGGCCGGCGCGGTGTCCGCCACCTGCGTGGATGTCGGCACGGCACAGTTGCACGACAAGCTCAGACGCGACCCGCGCGTGACCAACCTCGAGAAGGTCAACGCCCGCCACCTCACCCCCGGCAGCCTGCCGCGCGCCAGCTACGACGCGCTGGTGATGGACCTTTCCTTCATCTCGCTGCGCAATGTGCTCCCCGCCGTGTGGCCGTTCCTGCGCCCCGGCGGCGTGCTCCTCGCCTTGGTGAAGCCGCAATTCGAAGCCGGCAAGGCCGAGGTTGATCGCGGCCAAGGCGTGATCCGCGACGACACGGTCCGCGCCCGCGTGCTGGCGGAAGTGAAGGAATTCGCCCTGCGCGAGCTGCCCGGCGCCGCTCTCCACGGCGAATGCGAATCCCCCGTCCACGGTGCCGACGGCAACCGGGAGTTTCTTCTGGGTCTGCGCAAAAGCGATTAACCCGCCTAACAGCAGCCGGTGCACAGAGATTGCTGTTTCCAAGCCTGCCGCGTCCCGACTAGCTTGCGCGTGCCATGTCGCCCTTTCGCCGCCTCGCCTTCGTCGTGAATCCGGATCGTCCGGGCGCAGCCGAATTGGCGGACGAGCTGCTCGAGATCGCCGGCCGCGCCGGCGTGAAGCAGACGAAGCTAAACAAGGGGCGCAAGCTCCCGCGCGGCTACCTCAAGGGCTGCGACGCCGTCTGCGTCATCGGCGGCGACGGCACGCTGCTCGGCGTCGTGCGCTCCGCCGCACGCGAAGGCATCCCGATCATCGGCGTGAACCGCGGCAGCCTCGGTTTCCTCACCGCCTTCTCCGCCGACGAGGCACGCACACACTTCGCCGCACTGCTCGGCGGCGAATACCGGCTCGCCCACCGCTCGCTCCTCGAATGCAAGATCGGCCCGGGCCGCCGCGACGTCGCGCTCAACGACGTCGTGATCAAGAACGAGGTCAATTCGCGCCTCATGCGCATTGAGGTCTATGCGGACGACGAACTCGTGACGGACTACTACGCCGACGGCCTCGTGTTCTCCACGCCCACCGGCTCCACCGCCTACAACCTCGCCGCCGGCGGCCCGATCATCCATCCCGCCGCGCAGGCGATCGCCATGACGCCGATCAGCCCGCACACGCTGAGCAACCGCAGCATCATCTTCCGCGACACGGTGAAGCTCCGGGTGGTGAACCGCACCGACGACGCCCGGCTGCTTGTCGCGATGGATGGACAGCGCAACTCCGTCGTCACGGGCAGCTCAATCGAAATCTCGCTCGCCGGTCGTCGCCTCGCGCTGGCGCAGCCGAAGACCTATTCCCATTTCGCCGTCATGCGCAGCAAGCTCAAGTGGAGCGGCGGGCTGACGGAAAAGCGCTGAGCGCCCGCCTCCGTCCCGTGACGGGGCACGAAAAAACCCGGGCTGGAGGCCCGGGTCGGAGTTGGTCGCGCGGAGCAGGACTTACTTGTCCTTCTTCGACTTTTCCTTGGCGCGATCGGCTTTTTTCTCGGCGTCCTTCGCCTTCTTGGCGGCCTTGTCGGCATCCTCGGCAGCCTTCTCTTCCTTCGAGATTTTGCCGTCCTTGTTGGTGTCGTATTTGTCGAGGCGGGCCTGTTTGTCGGCGGCCTTCTTCGCGTCCTTGGCCGCCTTCATCGTCGCCATCTCGGCGTCGTCGAGCTGGCCGTCGGCGTTGGCGTCATACTTCTTCAGGTCAGCCTTGCTCGGGCCCTTCGGCTTCTTCTCGGCATCCTGAGCGTAGGAAGTGGCGGACACGAAGGCAAAGGCCAAGGCGCAGAGGCCGGCCGCAAGATAACGGGGTAATTTGGTCTTCATACGACGGAGTTTTTTGCCGGGACACGATGGGCATGGCAAGCCGCACCGGCGCGAAAAATCGGCCTTTTCAGGGCTTGACCACCATTTGCGTGCGCCGGGCCAGCTGGAAATAGCGGAGCGCGAAATCGCGCAGCGCGTCGACCGTCACAGCATCGATGCGCGCATCGTAGTGCCGCCAGTCGTTCACCGGCAGACCGTAGAGCGCGTTCAACGCTGCCTGCATGGCCCGCGCGGAATTCGTCTGCATCGCCATGCGCTTGCCAGCCTTTAGGCGGGTCTGGCAGCGGCGCAGCTCCTCGGCCCCGACGCCACCGGATTGCACCCGCGCGATCTCGAGGCCGAATTCCTCGAGCACCTCGCGGTGGCGCTCCGGGCTGGTGCCGGCGAAGAAGTAGAACATGGCGCGATCGAGTCCGACCACGCGGCTGGAGCGCACGAAATACGCGAGGCTCTTCTGCTCGCGCACACGCTCGAAGAGATGCGCGGACATACCGCTGAACAACTCCTCCGCGACCTCGCTGGTGAAGTAATCCTCCGCCAACAGGCCCGGCCCCGGGAACGCCTGAAAAACGACCGCTTGCTGACGCGGCATCGTCGTCTCGAAATCGCCCGGCTGGGAATCCGCGCTGCATACCGGACGCTCGATCTTTCCCTTGGGCAGCCGGGCGAGGAACGCCTTCAGCTGCGGCACCAGTTTCTTCGCTTCGAAATCGCCCGCCACCGCGAGCACGGCATTGCCCGCCACGGCGAGGCGCGTGTGCAGCGCCCGCAAATCGGCGGGCGCGATGCGCTGCAGTCCCGCCTCGTCGCCCGTGCTCTCGACCGCGAAGGGATGCGCGCCGAAGAACTTCTCGCGCAACTTCCGCCGCCCAACGGTCACGACGTCGTCGAGCGATTCGCGCAGGCCGGCCAAAGCCGACTCGCGCTCGATCTCGAGGCGCGCGGGTTTGAAGGCGGGGCGCAGCGTCGCCTCGGCGAGCAGGTCGAGCGCGAGCGCGGCGTCGCCAGGCAACACCTCAGCGTAGAGCCCGTAACTGTTGTTGCCGGAAAAATCGTTGAACGTGCCGCCGACCGCCTCGATCGCCGCCGCCACCTGCTCGGCGCTACGGTGCTTCGTGTCCTTGGTGAGCATCGTCGCCGTGAGCGCGGTGAGGCCGCGCTTGTCGGCCGGCTCGAACAACGGACCACCGGCGAAGGCGAGCCGCAGATGCAGGTTGGGCAGGCGCCGGTTCGGCTGCAGGAGCAGGCGCGCGCCGTTGGGCAAGCGGTGCTCGGTGAAGTCGAGCGAAGCAGCCTCCGTCGTCGTCACCGCCCCGGCCGCTGGCGCTTGGTTGGCCGGGTTGGAGGACACGACGGTGAGCCGCTCAGGCACGAGGTAGGTGCGCAGCACCCGCCGCAGGTCCGCCGGAGTCAGCGCCATGAGGCGCGCAAAATAGCGTCGCGGGTAATCGATGTCGCCGATGACGACCTCCGCCGCGCCGAGCCGGCCGGCCTGGCCCGACATGGTCTTGCGCATGTTGACCTCGGCAGTGACGGCCTGGCGCACGGCCTTGGCGAGCGCGCGCGGGCTGATGCCGCGCGTGGCGATGCGTCCGATCTCGCGCTGCACGGCCGCCTCCGCCGCGGCGCGTTTGTCGGGATCGGTCAGGAAGGAAATGTAGAACAGACCGCTCGTGCCCGGGCTCCACGTCATGGCATCGATGGTGTGCACGAGCCGCGCCTTTTCGCGGATGCTTTGCCACAACAGCGAACTGTCGCCGTGGCCGAGGACCATCGCGAGCAGGTCCAACGCCGGCATGTCGGGATGAGTGAGCCCGGGAATCTGCCAGCCGAGGCCGCAACGCGACACCTGCACGTCCTCGTAGAGGTGCTGCTCGCGCCGCGCGAGTTGCGGCACCTCGTCCGGCACCAGCACGGGCGCCAGCGGCCGGCGGGGCGCGGCGCCGAAATGCTCGGCAATCGCAGCGCGGGTCGCGGCCGGGTCGAAATTCCCCACGACGACCACGACGAGGTTGTTCGGCACGTAGCGCTCGCGGTAGTAGGCCAGCAGGCTTTCCCGCGTGTTGGCGGCGAAGACTTCGCGGTGTCCGATGATCGGCTGGCGATACGGATGCGTGCGGAAGGCGGTCTCGAAAAGCGCCTGGCCAAGGCGTTGGTCCGGATCGTCGAGACACATGTCGATCTCGCGCAGGATGACGTCCTTCTCCTTCGCGACCTCCTCGGCCGGGAGCGTCGAACGGAGCGTGGCGTCGGCCAGCAGATCGACGGCGACGGCGGTGTGCTCCGCCGGGATGTCGATGTAATAGACGGTGCGGTCGAACGTCGTGTAGGCGTTGATGTAGCCGCCGTGCGCCTGCACGGTGGCGGAAATTTCGCGACCGGCACGGCGCTCGGTGCCCTTGAAGAGCATGTGCTCAAGGAAGTGCGACAGGCCCGCGCCGAGGTGCGCGCCTTCGTGGATGCTGCCGGTTTTCACCCAGACCTGGACCGAGGCGACCGGGGCGGCATCGTCGCGTTTGAGGAGCACGGTCGTGCCGTTGGGCAGCACGTAGCGATCGATGTGCTCGTTCCACAACGAACGGAGCAGGTTGAGGTCACGGGACGAGGCGGAGGGCTTAGCCATGAAAAGAGAGCGGAAACGGGAGCGTCAGCGAGCCCGGCGGCGGTCGGATTCGCGAGGGCGCGGGTTCAGGAGGCGCCCAGCGAGGTGCGGACGCGAGGACGCTTCGGCTGATAGGGTTTCACGAACGCGTCCTCAAAGGTGTAGATATCCGAGAAGTCTTCGCGCCGATCGCTCTCGGTTTTGCTGAACACATTGTAATCGATGAGATTGAACACGATCTCGCCGAAGTCGGAGCAGCGCGTGATGCCCCAGCTGTTGAGCACGGTCTTGGCCAGAGGGCCGTATTGCTCGAGCGCAAAGTCCCGGATGCCGGCGAGCAATTCGGGACCGGTCACGTGTTGCGACTTGGCGCTGCGCTCCGGCTGGCGCTTGCGGATTTGAGTCACGGTGTGGTCCAAGCCCTGCCGCACGAAGGTGTAGGCCTTGCGGTCGAACCGCGCGTCCTCCTTGCAGATCAATTCGATGACTTCATTGAATTCCAAGTCTTGCATCAATTTAGCCAGCAATCCCTAGCACAGCTGCCGGGGGTCCGCAACTCCGGCCCGGCTTGGTCGAGCACCTATCGCTATCCGGGCAAGACCTCGGCCTCGACCCGACAATTCTCCCGGTCGCTTGGAGAGAAGTTCGCAGATTGCAAACTACTCTCGCTATTAGCCGTCGAACTCCCCAATTTCTTCCCGGGCCATGATTGCTGCCACCCAATCCAACCACCCTCTCGCCGGAGTGAGACCCGCTCCCACGCCGACCTCGCTCATTGAAGCCGGCTGCGCTCGTTTGCGCGAGACGGGTTTCCGGATCACGAAACCCCGCATCGCGTTGCTGGAGGCGCTCGCCCAACTCGATCGGCCAGTGCCGATCGAGCAGCTGCACCAGCAGCTCACCAAGCATCCCTGCGACTTGGTCACGGTCTATCGCTGCCTCTCCGCGTTCGAACGCGTCGGCATCGTGCGGCGCAGCTTCCTGCACAACGGCACGAGCCTCTACGAACTTTCCCTCGGCAACACGGCCAAGCACTACCACATCGTCTGCCGCCAGTGCGGCGGGACGGAACGCGTGGATTACTTCCCCGTCGAAGGCATCGAGCGCATGTTGCGCGAACGCGGCTACACCGAGCTCTCGCATCTCGTCGAGTTCTTCGGCACCTGTCCGCGTTGCGTGTCGGCTACGCGCACGGCCGCCCCGACCATCGCAGTGCCCACGACGCCTTCGGTCTGAGGTCAGCTTCACGACGCGACAAAGCCCCGCTGTTCGGCGGGGCTTTGTCGTATCCAAGCGTCGCGCGCTCAGAAGAATTTCTTGGCCTTCTCGAAGAAGCTCTTGCCGACCGGTTCTTCCGCGTCGCCGCAGGCCTGCGCAAACTCCTCCAGCTTGCGCCGCTGCTCGGAGGTGAGCGAAGAAGGCACCTCCACGTGCACGCGAATCAACTGGTCGCCGTGCGCGCCGCCACGCAGGTGCGGCATGCCGCGCCCCTTGAGCCGGAACGTCGTGCCGGACTGCGTGGCTGCGGGGATCTTCAGCGTCGCCTTGCCCTGTAAAGTCGGCACTTGAATGGTGCCGCCAAGCGTCGCGAGCGTGAACTTGATCGGGATCTCCGTGAAGAGATCGTCGCCCTGGCGCTCGAACACCTCGTGCTCCTTCACGTGCACAACGATGTAGAGGTCGCCGGCCTGGCCGCCCATCACACCGGCCTCGCCGTTGCCGGAGGAGCGCAGCTTGGAACCGGTGTCGACCCCGGCCGGAATGCGGACGTTGATCTTAGCCGTCTCCTGCAGCCGTCCCTCCCCGTCGCACTTGGCGCAGACGCGCTCGAAGCGCGCGCCGCTGCCGTGGCACGTGGGGCAAACCTGCCGGACATGGAAGAATCCGCGCGACGTCGTGACCTGTCCTGCAC
>JAGOQJ010000011.1 GCA_017991595.1 Candidatus Didemnitutus sp.
GTGCGCGCCTGCCCGGACGGCGCAGCCGTCAACGTCACGCCGCCCTCCACATCGATCGCCAGCACGAGGAACTCGAACTCGCGCGTGCGACCGTCCTGCACCGTGCGGCTCATCGCCAGCATCGTCCCGCCGGCCGGTTCCATCCACTGCTCGCTCACGCGCCGACCGTTGCGCTCGGACTCCCACCGCCCCGCGAGCCAGCCGAAATCCTCGATCCGCGGCGTCGCCGGCCCTTCCGCCGCCCGCAACGACCACACCAACGCCACCGCGAGGCCCAGCAGCAGCCAGCCCGATCGCGTGCGACTGACCGGAAGCCTTCTCATGACGCCGTCGCCGTGAATTTGAGCCCCACGATGCCCGCCACGATGAGCATCATGCACACGAGCCGCGCCGCCGTCGCGGGTTCCTTGAACAACACGATGCCTGCTATCGCCGTGCCCACTGCTCCGATGCCCGTCCATATCGCGTAGCTCGTCCCGAGCGGCAGCGCCTTCACCGCCTGCGCCAGACACCAGAAACTCGCCAGCATCAACAGCACCGTGGCGACACTCGGCCACAGCTTCGTGAAACCATGCGTGAACTTCAGGCCGACCGCCCAAGCAATCTCGAGCAGCCCAGCGACGATGAGCCAGATCCAAGGCATGCGCGGAGGAAGCATGAACCCGCCGCAAGTCACAAGTGCCAAGACACCGCAGCGAGTCCGGGCGCGCGCGCCCGCCCGACGCCGAGCGCAGCACGCCCGGACCGTTTGCCGCGGCCCATTTCACCCGCACCGCACCGCGCCGCGGGCTCTACTCCTTTCGGCGTAACCACCCAACCCAAGCACTGCGCATGCTCCGGCAAAGCATGCACAGTGATTCGAGCCACCCGGGACTATGATGACAAAAAATCCCCTCCGGTGCTCGCGACTCACGTCGTCCGCGCCGGCCACGAAACATGTCCGCCATTGCTCGACCCAAACCGTTCCTGCAACCCGAGTATTGCAAGGGTTGCCTACGGTGCATCGATGCGTGTCCCAAGCACTGCATCTCCCCCGGTCGCGAGATCAATCCCGCGACCGGGCTGATTCCTGTCGAACTCCACCTCGACGCCTGCAACGGCTGCTCGCTGTGCATGCAGGCCTGCCCCGAGCCCTTCGGCTTGCGGCCCGAGACCGACCGCTGCCGTCCCTCGTGCAACGGGCACGACGACTTCGACCTGCAGGACCCCGCGAAGCTCTTCGGCCCGAAGCCGCTCACCAGCGCTCCGGCCGCCGACGAGGAGGACACCGTCATCGCCCTGCCCGCCTGCGAGCCGATGGTCCTCAAGGGCAACTACGCCGCCGCCATCGGCGCGCTGCTCGCCGGTTGCCGCCACGTGTTCGGCTACCCGATCACGCCGTCCACCGAGGGTGCCGAGCTCATGGCCAAGATCCTGCCCAAGCTCGACGGCGCCTTCATCCAAGCCGTCAGCGAGACCGCCGCCGTGAACATGATGTATGGCGCCGCCGGCTCCGGCGTGCCCTGCATGACCTTCACCAGCGGCCCCGGCTTCTCGCTCATGCTCGAGGGCGTCAGCTACATGATCGGCGCCGAGCTCCCCGCCGTCTTCGTCGACGTCATGCGCGGCGGCCCCGGCCTCGGCAACCTCGGACCCGAACAGGCCGACATCAAGCTCGCCTGCCGCGGCCTCGGTCACGGCAACACCCACGCCATCGTCCTCGCCCCCGGCACGCCGCAGGAGATGCTCGACCTCTCGATCGAGGCCTTCGACCTCGCGTTCAAGTATCGCATCCCCGTCGTCATCCTCGGTGACGGCTACCTCGGCCAGATGACCGGTGTCGTGCGCCTGCCGCACGAGATGACCAAGCGCGGCCGCCCGGCCTGGGCCGTCACCGGCGACCACGGCCACCGCCACAACCTCATCTCCTCGATCCAGCTCCTCGAGACCGATCTCGAACAGCACAACGAGCACCTGAACCGCAAATACGACGCCATCACCGCCGCCGAGCAGCGCGCCGACCTCTACAAGTGCGAGGATGCCGACACGCTCGTCATCGCCTGCAACACGCCCGCGCGCATGGCCAAGGGCGCCGTCGAGGCCGCCCGCCACGATGGCGTCAAGGTCGGCCTGTTCCGTCCCGTCACGCTCTGGCCCTTCCCTTCCCGCGCGCTCGCCGACCTGCTCCCGCAGACCCGGCGCATCGTCGTCGTCGAGGCCGGCCCGGGCCAGCTCGAGGACGAGGTCCGCCTCGCCCTCAGCCACGCCGGTTTCCACCCGCCGCCCATCGAGCACGTGCGGCGGCACGGCGGCATCCTGCCGTCGCAGAACGAGATTCTCCAACAGCTCCTGAAAGGACACGAGGTGCGGTCATGAGCGGCGCATTCTACGACACCTTCGAACGCCACTCCGGTGGCCAGGGCCTCAAGGGCCACAGCACGCACTATTGCCCCGGCTGCGGCCACGGCGTAGTCCACCGCGACATCGCCGAGGTCATCCAGGAACTTGGCGCGCAGGACCGCACGATCTTCATCTCGCCGGTCGGCTGCTCGGTCTTCGCGTATTATTATTTCGACGTCGGCAACTCCCAGGCCGCGCACGGCCGCGCGCCCGCCGTCGCCCTCGGCCACAAGCTCGCTTCGCCCGGCTCGCTCGTCATCTCCTACCAAGGCGACGGCGACCTCGCCTCTATCGGTCTCGCCGAGACGATCTCGATGGCGCAGATGGGCCTGCCGCTCACCGTCATCTTCATCAACAATGCCATCTACGGCATGACCGGCGGCCAGCTCGCGCCGACGTCCCTCTCCGGCCAGAAAACCGCCACCAGCCCCGACGGCCGCACACGCGCCATGGGCCAGCCGCTCAAGATGGCCGAACTCATCGCCCAACTCGACGGCCCCATCTACGTCGAACGCGTCGCGCTCTACGACGCCAAGAACCGCGTCAAGGCCCGCAAGGCGATCAAGAAGGCGCTCACGCTCCAGCTCGAAGGCCGCGGCTACTCGTTCATCGAGGTCCTCTCCGAATGCCCGACGCACCTCAAGCTCTCGCCCGTCGAAGCCGAGCAATGGGTGAAGGAGCAGATGGAGCCGGTCTATCCGCTCGGCGTGAAGAAGGACACGAGCGCCACCACCGAGCCTTGGTTCAAGGGCCCGCGCCCACTCTACACGCCCGAGTCCGTCCTCGGCCTCAGCGGCGCCGAGCCGGCCCTCGCCGCGCACACGCGCGCCGCCTGGCCCGCGCAGCTCGCCAAGCGCGACCTCAGCTTCAAGTTCGCCGGCTCCGGCGGCGACGGCGCGCAGACCGCGGCGTTGCTCCTCGTCCGCGCCGCGATCGAGCTCGGCTACGACGCCACGCACATCCCCGCCTACGGCCCCGAGAGCCGCGGCGGCACCAGCTACGCCGATGTCCACGTCGCTGCCGACGAGGTGCTCAACCCCGCCGCGCCCGAGCCCGATGTGCTCGTCGCCTTCAACTCCCCGAGCCTCGCCAAGTTCGCCTCCACCGTCACCGCGGGCGGCATCATTCTCTACGACAGCACCGTCGTCCCCACGCCCCCGACCGGGCTCGCCCCCGGCGTGCAGGTCCTCGGCGTGCCCTTCACCAAGATCGCCACCGATCTCGGCAAGCCGATGGTGAAGAACGTCGTTGCCCTCGGCGCCCTGCAGGCCTCGGTGAAACTCCTCCCCGACCACGCGCTGATGGAAACGCTCGCGCACGTCCTGAAAGACAAGGCTTCCGTTCTCCCGCTCAATCACGCCGCCTTCGCCGCAGGCCACACCGCCATCGAATCCGTGCCGGCCCACTAAAAACGGTGGGGGCGTCTCTCCGAGACGCCCTCATTGCACGCCCGCTCGCGAAAACCCACTCCCGAAATCCGCAAAGGCAAGGCCCGCCCTCCAGGCAGGCCGAAAATAGTCGCCCCCGCAATCGGGCCGCCCGGAGATCGGCCCGCCTCCTCGCTGATCGCCCCACGCCCGCCATGCCCTCCACGTTTCTCCCCGAGCACGTCGCCTACGTCCTGCTGGCCGACGCCGGCCTGTTCCCGCCGCGCCACGGCACGCTCGGAGCCGATCTCCCTTTCACGCCGGGCGAACCCATCGTGCTCAAGGGGCTCGGCGACGAGCTCTGGCACAAGTCCGAGCTTGGTTGTGTGCGCTTCCTGCCCTTCGACGCCGGACGCCTCGCCCAAGAGGCCGCGCAGATGCGCGCGCGTGTGGAAGCCGAGGGCCACGCATGGATTGAGGCCCTCGCCTGCGAACGCGTGGCGATCCAACGCAGCCGCGACCTGCCTTCCGAGGCCTTCGTCTCACTCTCCCGCACCGACGCCGGCTGGGTGATCCTCTGCGGCTTCGGCGGCTTGCAAGCCAACGCGCTCGCCGAACTCGCCCCGCCCTGCCGCTGGCCGGTCGACGTCGTCACGCCGGAGCAAGCGGGCACCGAATTCGCGCAACACCTGCTCGGCCGCATCTGGCTCGGACGCTTGCGCGACGCGCATCCGCTCACCACCGCCGCGGAGCTGCAGGATTTCTTCGCCGCGCTGTGGCGGCTCGCCGCCGCCTGCGAAGCGCGCGGCCTCTCGCTGCTCGAGCTCAACCCCGTCGCGCTCGATCCGTCCGGCACGCCGCGGCCGCTCGACGCCGTGGGCCGCTTCGCCGCCGCGCCCGAACCGCGCTTCGCACCGCCCGCGGATTTTCTCGCCGCCTTGCGCGCGCCCCGCCGCATCGCCCTCGCCGGTGTGTCGAGCCAGCCCGGCGGCGTCGGTCGCACCATCCTCGACAATCTCCACAGCTACGACCTCGCGCCGGGCGACCTGCTGCTGATCAAGCCGCGCAAACCCGCCGACGCGCGCGTCGCGGCGTCACCCGCCGATCCCGACACGCACGAGGTTTTCCTCGGCCTGCCGTGTCTGCCCGATGTGTCAGAGTTGCGCGAGGCGCCGGTCGATCTGCTCATCCTCGCCCTGCCCGCGCCGGCCGCGGCTGACGTGCTCACCGCGCTCATCGCCCAGGGCGGCGGCGCCACCTGCGTCGCGCTTGTCGCGGGCGGCCTCGGCGACGGCGCCGACACCGCCGGTCTCGGTGCCCACCTGCAACGCCTATTACGCGAGACGCGCGCCGCGGGCCGCTGGACGCCCGCCGTGCTCGGTCCGAATTTCCTCGGCCACTGGTCGCCCGCCCACGCGCTCGATACGTCCTTCATCCCGGTGGAAAAACTCGCAGCGCCCGCCACCGCAGGCGGCGAGCTGACGCTGCTCAGCCAGAGCGGCGCCTTCCTGCTTTGCCGCCGTTCGCGCCAGCCGGAACTGCGCTTCGGCCTCGGCATCGCGCTCGGCAACCAGATGGACGTCGCGATGGCCGACGTGCTCGCCTCGTTCGCCACCGCCGAAGCGCCCGGCCCCGTCGCGTGCTACGTCGAGGGCTTCGGCCCCGGCCAACTTGCCCCCTTCGCCGCCGCCGCGCGCGCACTCACCCGACGCGGCGGTCGCGTGCTGCTCCACCGCGCCGGCCGCACTGCCACCGGCCAAGCCGCCGCGGCCAGCCACACCGGCGCGATGGCCGGCGACCTCGAGCTCGAACGCGCACTCCTCGAGCGCAGCGGCGTGAAATTCTCCGGCACCATCGCGGAGTTCGACGCCGCGCTCGCTTGGCTGGGCGCGTATCCGCATCTCGCGAAGGGGCCCGTGGCGCTGCTGAGCAACGCCGGCTTCGAGAGTGTCAACGGGAGCGACCTCTTCGGTCCGGCCTTGCCCGAGGCCACGCTCTCGGCACCGTCGCTCGCCGCGTTGAATGCCGCGCTCGCCACGCACGCGCTGGCCGGGCTCGTCAGCCCGCGTCTGCCGCTCGACCTCACGCCCATGGCCGAGGAAGCCGCCTACCTCGCCGCCGCCGAGATCGTGCTGCGCGACTGCGCGGTGCTCGTGGTCGGACTCGTGCCCTTCACCCGCAAGCTCAACACCTCCGGCGAAGGCGCGCGCGCATTTGCCGCCAAGCTCGCCGCGCTCGCCCGCGCGGCCGGCAAACCCGTCGCGATCGCGATCGACGCCGGCCCCGCTTACGAGGATTACCGCGCCGCTTTCGTCGCGGAGGGTCTGCCAACCTTCGACCGCGTTGAACACGCGCTGCTCGGCCTGAAGCTGCTCTGACCTTTCAGCGCAGGCAGCGAGCTTGCTCGCGCCCGGCTCGTTTCGGCGCGAGCAAGCTCGCCACCTACGTTTAGGTTTCCAGGAACTTCGCCGCGGCGGGTTCGTCGACGAGCCACACGACGTTCTGCGCGCACGTTTTCAGAATCTGCGAGGGCACATTCGCCGGATCGAAGGGACCGGTGAGCACGCGGTGCAGCGCCTCGGCCTTGCCCTCGCCCAGCGCCAGCACCACGACCAGCCCGGCCGCTTTCAAGCCGCTGGGCGTGATCGTCAGGCGCCAGCCCTTGCCGGGCACGTCGATCGCCGCGAAATACTGTCCGCCGTCATCGCGCAGCAACGGACTGCCAGGGAAGAGCGAGGCCGTGTGGCAATCGTCGCCCATGCCGAGGAAGCACACGTCGAAGGTGCGGTTGCGTCCGAACCACGGCGCGCCCATGCGACCGAACTCCAGCGCCGCCATCGCCGGCGGCACGTTGGTCGACCACGGGTGCCGTTTCTCAGGAGGGATGCCGAGCGGCTTGAGCAGCAGGCGGTCGGCGTTGCCGAAGTTCGATTCGTGGCTGTCGATGCGCACGTAGCGCTCGTCGCTCACGAACCAATGTGTCGCGGCGAGCAAGCCGGGCGAAAGCGCGTCCTTCGCCACGCACCACTGATACCATTCCTTCGGCGTCGAGCCGCCGGTGAGAGCCCAGGTGAAGTGTTTCGCGAGCGGATTGCGCCCGCGCTGGCCCTCCGCGAGGAACACCGCCGTGCGGAAACAATCCTCCTTCGAACCGATGAACACGCGACCGTAGCTGGAGCTGAGTTCTTTCATCCGCGCCCAAGTCAGCGGGGAAAGGAACCCGTGCCAAGGAACAAGTGATCGCGTGACAAATGACCGGTGGTGACGGTTCTCCGAGGCGCCATTGATGGATGCATGTTCGTGGCCGTGACTCGCGGGCAACGCGGGAAACCAGGGCGGTGAGGGACCACCGCCCCTACCTCAATGCCTCCGCAGCAGCACAGCGCGCGGAGCGGCGCTCAGCCGAACATCGCTTCGGCCAGCGCTTCCGCCGGCTCGAGCACGCGCGCCGCCGCGGTCAGCGTCGTGCGGCCGTGACCGAGGTCGCCCTCGAACTCGGCTTGGTGCGACTGCAGATCGGCGCTCCAGCGGAAATTCTTCCGCGGATCGCGGTAGGTGAAGCCGATCTCGAAGCAGTGATCGCAGGGACGCGGCGAGACGCTGAAGTCGATGTCGTTCTCCGCACTCGCACCGCAGCGCACGAGGCCCTTCTTCAGCCAGCCGAGCATGGCGAAGGCCTCGGCGCTGTAATCCGCCCGGTGACTGAGCGTGACGGCGCGCAAGCCGTCGACGATGTCGGCCGGCGCGTAGCGGCTGAGGAATTGCCCGATGGTCTGCCGCAGCGGACGCGTCCGCGTGTAGGCGAGATCGCGCACGGCCGCCGGATTCGGCCACGGGAACGTGAAGGCATCCTCCGGCACCACGGCGCTATCGAAGAGCACGCGCCGCGAACGCGTGAGCAGGTAATCGTAGGCGGCGAGGCGCGCGTTGGACGAGAAGCGGTGCGCCCAGTAATAGAGCGGCAGGTCGGTGGAGAGGCAGATCGACACCTGGTTCTGCAGGAAATCGTGCGTGCCCATCGGATAACTCAGCAGCACGAACTCGCAGCAGCGCGTGTCCTTGCCCGCCTTGCCGAGGAAGCACTCGCCGTAGATCTTGGCCTTGAACTCGCGCGGCGCGGACTCGTCGCGCTCGGGACACAGCGCGACCACGCGGCACGGGTAGCGGCGCGCAAACTCCACCGTGGTGCGGAACTGCGTCTCCGCATCCTGGCACGTCGTGCTGAAGCCGAAATGCAGCACGAGGTTGAGCTGCATCGCGCGCTGGTCCTGCACGTCGGTGTTGGCCCAGAGTCGGTTGAAGCCGGCGTTGATGCCGCCGACGGGCACCTCCATTCCGGGCAGGGCTTGGAAGATGGCGGACATGGCGCTCAGGGTTCGCGCCAGACGTGGCCGTGGGCGGCGAGCAGGTCGGCGGCGCTCTTCGGGCCCCATGAGCCGGCGCTGTAGGCGTCGAGGCCCGCGCGTTTCTCCTGCTTCCAATGTTCGAGGATCGGCGTGACGAGCTGCCACGAACGCTCCGTCTCGTCGCCGCGGATGAAGAGCGTGCCGTCGCCGATCATCGCATCGAGCACGAGGCGCTCGTAGGCCTCGGGCGTGTTCGAGCCGAAGGTGGTGGCGTAGCGGAAATTCATTTTCACCGGCTGCGTGCGCGTCTCGAGGCCGGGGATCTTCGCGTTGAGGATCATGCTCATGCCCTCGTCGGGCTGGATCTGGAACGCGAGGGTGTTGGCCGCGAGCTGGAAGCGGTCGGAATCCGCGAACAGGTTGCCCGGGGCGCGCTTGAAGCGGATGGCGATCTCCGTCACGCGGCGCGCCATGCGCTTGCCCGAGCGGAGGTAGAACGGCACGCCGTGCCAGCGCCAGTTGTTGATCTGCAGGCGCAGCGCCGCGAAGGTCTCGGTGGAGGAATCCGCCGCGACGTCCTGCTCCTGCATGTAGCCGGACACGGGCTTGCCGCCGAGCAGGCCGGACGTGTATTGCGCGCGCGCCACGTCACTAGCGGCGCCGTCGAGCCGCAGCGGCTGGATGGCTTGGAGGAGTTTCACCTTCTCGTCGCGGATCGCCTCGGCATCGAGCGACACGGGCGGCTCCATCGCTGTGAGCGCGAGGAGCTGCATCGTGTGGTTCTGGATCATGTCGCGCAGCGCGCCGCTCTGCTCGTAATAGCCCGCGCGCGTGCCGACGCCGACCTCCTCAGCCACGGTAATCTGCACGTGGTCGACGAAATTGCGGTTCCACAGCGGCTCGAAGATGGCGTTGGCGAAACGCTGCACGAGCAGGTCCTGCACCGTCTCCTTGCCGAGGTAATGGTCGATGCGGAAGACCTGCGACTCGGCGAAGACGGAGGTGATGACGCGGTTCAGCTCGCGCGCGCTGGCGAGGTCCTTGCCGAACGGTTTCTCGATGATGACCTTCGACTGGTGCGGCTGGCCGACGTAGCGCGAGGCGAGCCCGCTGGCGCCGAGGTTGCGGATGATCGGCGTGAAGACCGAGGGCGGTGTCGAGACGTAGAACAGCGTCTGCAACTCTTGGCCGACGAGTTTTTCCAAGCCCGCGATGCGCGCCGCGAGGCGCTCGAAGGCGGCGAGCTCGTCGTAGCCGCCGCTGACGTAGAGCGTGCGCGGCGCGAGGCCGGCCCAGATCTCGTCCTTCAGCTCGCGCCGCGAGAACTCGCGGATCGCCGCCGCGGCGTCGCGTTGGAACTCCTCGTCGGGGATCGCCTTGCGGCCGTAGCCGATGAGGTGGAAGTCCGCCGGCAGCAGGCCGTCGAGCGCGAGATTGTAGATGGCCGGGATCAGCTTGCGCGCGGTGAGATCGCCGGACGCGCCGAAGATGACGACGACCGTCGGCGGGGCGCCGCGGTGCTTGCTGAGGCCATGGAGAAACGGATGCCGTTCGTGGTCGGGCATGACGGGTCAATTTCGTGCACCTCGCGCGCCACGCCAAGGAATTAAAACGTCCGATGACACAGCCCCCGGGCGGCGTTCAACGATGTCGCCGTTTTTCGCGGACGATAAAATCCCGAGACGCACGCCGCGCCGGCCGCTCTCAATCGCACGGAAAATCACCAGCCGGTTCGTGCTGCGAGGTGTTGTCCGTCGCTCGGCGTCAAGCACGCGGCGCGCGACGCGAATCCTTCACTCCTGCTCTTCGCGCCGTTCCGCGGCGGGCAGGCTGCCGCTCTGCCGCGCGACGTGATAGCCCTTGGGAAAAAGCGGGATGTTCTCGAAGTGCAGGCACTGCGGCGGCAGGCGGTCGCTGAGCGCCACCTCCACCACGTCGAAGCGAAACGTGCGCGGCGGCTCCGGCAACGCGGTGAGGTAGGCGTGCACGGCGCGTCGCAGCACGCGCTTCTTGCGCTCGTTCACAGCGAAGTAGCCCGGCACCATCGCGTCAGCGGAGCGCGCCTTCACTTCGACGAAGACGAGCACGTCTCCGTCGCGCGCCACGAGGTCGATCTCGTCGCGCCGGTCGCGCGGGCTGCGCCAGTTGCGCGCGACGATCGTGAAGCCGTGGCGGCGTTGAAGGAAGTCCGCCGCGGCCTGCTCGCCCCGCGCCCCGGCCTCGCCGGCGTCGGTCGCGACCGCTCCGGGAGAGAGTTTCAACCACACGTCATTGAGCCAGGCGAGCATGCGAAGTTCGCCCTCGACCACGCGGAAATTCCGACTTATGTGCAAGGCCGATTTTCGCTGCGCGCGCCGAGTCTCCTCCCCTCGTCCGGCCGCCCGGCAACGACTCGCTCCATGGCCAACCAAAGCACTCTCACGGGCACGCTCCGGCGTTCGCTGCTGATCAAGGTTATCTCCAAGCCGGCGCCCAGCCGCGAGGACGTCAATTCGGTCATCGAGCTAACCGCGAGCAAAGTCGTCGAGGCCCTGCAGGCCCAGTCGATGACGCTCTACCTCGTCGAAAGCGGCGAGATCGCCTTCAAGCACGTCTATTACTCCCCTACCCTCTGGGGCGCGGACAAGGACAAGGAGATCCAATTCCGCGACACCTCGAAGAAGCTCCTCGCCCTGCGCCTGCCCACCGGCACCGGCAACGTCGGCAAGGTCATCCAGTCCGGCGAGCCCCTCTTCTTCCACGACAAGAGTCCCGAGGCAGGCTCGCTGAAGAACATGAACACGGGCTTCGAGGTCCACTCGATGCTCACCGTGCCGCTGAAGACCAACATCGTCATCGGCGCCATCCAAGTCCTCAACAAGGAGCCCGCCGCCGGCACCAACGGCCAGTTCACGCAGAAGGACCTCACCGTCCTGCAGGAAGTCGCCGAGTATTCCTCCTCGCTCATCCAGCGCATGCTGGACCCGAAGTTCCAGCTCAGCGCCGAGGACACCGCCAAGTTTATCGCCAAGTTCACCGACCTGCCCCTCGTCACCAAGCTCGACGACGGCGAGGTCGACGAGAAGCTCGTCGAGGTCATCGGCGACGCCGTCATCCGCCGCGAACAGGTTTTCCCCATCAAGAAAGTCGGGACCAACGGCGTCATCGTGCTCATGGCCAATCCGCTCGACTACGCCAAGCGCGAGTCGTTCCAGCAGGCCACCGAAATGCACCTCGAGGAGGTCCGCGTCGCCCCCGCCACCTACCTCGAGGAACTGATCAAGAAACACTTCAAGGACGCCAAGGCCGCCGGCCCCAAGGTCGAGCAGGACGACGTCGATATCACCGAGGTCGCCGACATCATCGGCACCGCCTACAGCGAAGGCGGCTCCAGCGAGGTGAAGGCCGAGGAACTCGACAAGGAGGACTCCGCGCCGATCATCCAGCTCGTCAACCGCATCATCGAGGACGCCTACATCGCCGGCGCGTCCGACATCCACATCGAGCCCCAGGAAAAGGAGCTCATGGTCCGCTACCGCATCGACGGCATGTGCGTCGAGAAGCTCCGCCTGCCCAAGCAGGTCGTCGGCGCCATGGTCGCCCGCCTGAAGATCATGTGCAACCTCGACATCTCCGAGCGCCGGTTGCCGCAGGACGGACGCATCGTCTTCAAGAAATACACGAAGAAGAACATCGACATCGACCTCCGCGTGGCCACCGGCCCGATGAACCACGGCGAGAAGGTCGTCATGCGCATCCTCGACAAGCAGAAGTCCACGCTGCCGCTCCCGGCGCTGGGTTTCTCCGAGGAGAACCTCCAGAAATACCGCGACTGCATCCGCCAGCCCTACGGCATGATCCTGCACTGCGGCCCGACCGGCTCCGGCAAGTCGATGACGCTCTACTCCGCGCTCGGCGAGATCAACACGCCCGACATCAACATCCAGACCGCGGAAGATCCCATCGAATACACGCTCGGCGGCATCAACCAGATGCAGATGAACCGCCAGATCGGCCTCACCTTCGCCCGCGCCCTCCGCTGTTATCTCCGCATGGACCCCGACGTCATTCTCGTCGGCGAAATCCGCGACGAGGAGACCGCCGGCATCGCCGTCGAAGCCGCGCTCACCGGCCACTTGCTCGTCTCCACGCTGCACACCAACGACGCGCCCTCCACCGTCGCCCGCCTCACCGAGATGGGCATCGAGGTGTTCAACATCTCCGCTTCGCTCGTCTGCGTCTGCGCCCAGCGCCTGCTCCGCCGCGCCTGCAAGAATTGCAAAGTCAAATACACCCCCGAAGGTCGCGAGCTCGATATCCTCACCAAGGCCCTCGGCGAAGGGAAATACGAGATCTACAAGGCCGCGCCCGGCGGCTGCCACGTATGCGGCGGCACCGGCTACAAGGGCCGCGTCGGCATCCATGAGCTGATGACGAACTCCGAGGAACTTACCGAGGCCATCAACAAGGAAGCCGAGGTCGCCGAGCTCAAACGCGTCGCCATGCGCAACGGCATGAAGACGCTCCACCAGGACTCGATGCTCAAGGTGAAGATGGGCCTCACCACGATGGAAGACGCCCTCGCCAACGTCCCGCCCGACCTGATCCTCTGATCCGGCGCACGCCCTGGTAGGGCGAGTCATCTGGTAGGGCGAGTTCTCCGAACGAGCCGCCCTCTGGTAGCGGCGGTCGTCCCGACCGCCATCCCGCGCTCCCGCGACGAACCGCTCCCCTCGCTCCCTGCGCAACGACGCCTATCACCAATCGCGCATCGTGAGTTTTCAGATTGCTGCGTCTGCGACTGACCGCGACGCTTTCTGGCGCGCTACCGGTGGGGCCACGCCGCAGCGCTCTCGGCATGAGTGACCTCCTCCCCACCGCCAGCATCCAGCAGCGCATCCTCTTCATCCGCGGCAAGCGCGTGCTCCTCGACTCCGACCTCGCCCGGTTCTACGGCACCACAACGCGGGAGCTCAATCGCGCCGCCAGCAGGCATCCTGACCGCTTCCCGGAAGATTTCGCGTTCTACCTCACCGCGGAAGAGACGGCCAACTTGATGTTCCAACTTGGCACATCAAGTTCTGCTCACGGCGGTCGACGCAAACCCGCTCGCGTCTTCACCGAGCAAGGCGTCGCCATGCTCTCCAGCGTGCTTCGCACCGATCGCGCCGCTGCCGTCAGTGTCGCGCTCATCCGCGTCTTCGTGCGTCTGCGCGAGATGCTGACCGAAAATCGCCAATTGGCCGCCAAACTCGCCGCCCTCGAGCGCCAGCTCTCCACGCACGACGGTGCCATCCGCGAACTCTTCGCCGCCATCCGTCAACTGCTCTCGCCCACGCCCAGACCAAAGCGGGAGATCGACTTCCAAGCGCAGCTCCGTCCTCCGTCTCCCGCCTCAGACACTTACGCCTTGCGGCACTTCGTCCGCTCGCGAAAACTCCCCCGCGCACGTCCGTTTGGTGGGGCCAAGCCAACGGGAAACTCAGAACTGCTGAGCGCTTCTCGCCTCTATGTCCCCAGAAGAACCCGCCAAAGAAGAAACCCCGGTCCCTGGCACCGTCGCAAAGGACGGGAGAAGGAAACTCGGGGCTTACATCGCGGAATATCGGCCCAAGCCCGGAGAGGTTCAAGCGACATTTTTCAGAAACGTAGCTGCAGCCCTATCCGTCGAACGCTTGGAAGCCTATGCAGCAGACGACGTAAGTCCCACAATATCATTATCCCGCTACCTGCTGAATCTTGCTCTTTGCGAGAGCTTATACTCCCCCTTGCAGCTCTGCGAGGTCTCCTTGCGCAACAGTCTCCATCGGCATCTCACCGCCAAACTTGGTCGCGAGGATTGGTATGACGCGGCGGCTTTCCCGCTCACGGCGTGGGGTCAGGAGGAAATCGGCAAAGCCAAGGAAAAGATCACCGCGGCCAACCACCCGATCACGCCGGGCAGGGTCGTGGCGGAGCTGCAGTTTGGTTTCTGGACCAGCCTGTTCGAGGCACACTACGAACAGCGCTCTGGGTTTCTCCCCTTTGGTATCCGCTACATTTTTCCGCGCATGCCGAAATCACTACACTCGCGGAAGGGCATCAAACGGACCTTGGAGGAAGTGAGGCTGCTGCGAAACAGAGTGTTTCATCATGAGCGGGTGGTCCATTGGGCGGATCTCGATGTGCGCCATCGCGGCGTATTGGAGGTGATCGGCTGGATAAACTACGAGCTCTACGAAATGGCCGTGGCCCTCGATCGATTCACCAAGGTCCGCACCGATGGTCTTACCCCTTGGATTGGAAAATTGCAGGACCACTGGCCGCACAAGGAGTGACCGCCCCCTCACTGGCCGCCCGCCCTCAATCGTTCTCGTCCCTCGTCATCCTACTCCTTCTCTCGCTCCGCACCTCGCCCGCTACTAAAAATCCAAGAACCGAGAGAACGAGGAACGATTAAGAGAACGAGAAAGATTTCTCTCCACCCTCCGCCCTCTCTCTTCCACCCTCCGTCCTCAGTTCTCTGCCTTCCACTCCTCATCGCGACATGAACCTCTCCTCCATTCGCACCTCCCTCTTGTTCCTCGTCGCCTTCCTCGGCCTCTCGGCAATTTCCACCGCCGAGGATTCTGCCACGCCACTGGAATACACCCGGCTCGACCTCACCGATGGCCGCAAGCTCAAGAACGTCGTCATCCGCTCCTACGACGCCAGCCGCGACCGCTTCCTCGTCATCGCCGACCGCAAGGCGATGACCCTCGCCGCCACGCTCATCCCGGCGCCGATCGCCGAGCAGCTCAAAGCCGCGGCCCCGCAGACCGGCACCTCGGTGTCCACGACGACTAAATCTCCCGACCAGCCCCCGCGGCAAACCGTGCCCCCGCGACAGTCGGAGCCCCAGACCGCGCCCGCTCGCCCACCACGCGCGCAAGCCAGCGCGCCCGACCAGGCTCCCGCGCATCGCAAGGTCGCGGTCGACCACGCGGAGAATTTCTACCGCTACGAATTCAAGGTCGGCTCCGACGCCATCCGGGTGCAGAGCATTCGCATCGAAGCCTCCGCCGCCACTCCCGTCACCGGCTGGGCAGGGCGTTACCGCACGCAAGGCACAGCTCATCTCGAAATTTTCGACACCAAGGGCTGGAGCGCGACCCGAGCCAAGAGCACTTTCGAAATCATAACTGAGGAAAAACCGGGCGAACCGATTCTCATCATCGATTTCAGCCGAAAAACCTGAGCCCCATAACTTGCAATCGACGTGACTCAACGGGACCAAGGCTTGCCGCCCCAGCCTAGTTGCGAATTAAATTCCTCCCTTCGACTGGCTCGTTGCTCCGCGCTCTCGAATCAGACGCCCCCCGGGCACCTATGTGCGATGAAAATTCTCATTGTGACACTCACCTTAATTGTCGGAGTAGTTCTTTCAGCTGGCGTCCTAATCGGACAAAAGTTCGGCTGGATTTCTGAGACACAAGCAGCCGCCCTGCTTGGTGCAATCATCCCCTTAATAGGTGTTTTTCTTTCGCTTCACTGGAGCCAAGCGCAATTCCTCGCCCAGCTCGACAACGCGAGAAGAGAAGCCGACAGGGAAAGGAAATTTCGGCTTAAACAGGAAGCATTTATAGCAGCTGCTGATTCGGCCCTAGCTGTTGTGAATTACATTTCCACGCTGCCTGATCGTCCACTGCCGAAAAACGGTGAGCCGCCTCACGAAATGGCCGCGTTCACGAGCGCACTCGCAAAGCTCCACTTCTTCGCAGAACAAAAGACCATCGAGACAGCTATTCCCGCTGGTCGCTTGTTTACGACTGCCCTAATGCAGGTCATGCAAGCGAAACTGCCCTCAGCATTCACCACTGAGGACATTAATATTGCCGACAATCAGATCGCGTTTTGGGAGCGTCAGAATGCAGAGATCGGGCAGCGCATCACCGCTCTTACCCAAAGTTCACCACGAGATCCTCAGATCGCTGCCATGCATCAGCAGTCGGCCGAAAATTCTAGAAGACTCGTGGAAATTCATTCAGCGAAGGGTGCACTGATCCAAAAGCGACTGATTGAGATCGAGCAATGCCGAGACGTTGCATTCAAGTGCGCGAGGCGGATTATCCCGGCCATGGTGGAGCTATATCTCTGCGCACGTGACGAACTCGATTTCTCTATCGACCCCGAGCGTTACCGTGCGCTGATGATGGGGGAGTCCACAGCGACCCTTAATGAGGTAGAAAATTTTGTTCGTGAGCTGCGGGAAGAAATTCAAAGGAGAATCGCATGAGCAAGAACGCCTGGATGGTCCGTGCGGGCGAAGGCGGACAACGCATTGACGAATTCGCCAAGGGTCTCGTCACGATCGGCTGGCCCGAGGCCGGCGAGATCAAGGATGCATCGCAGCGTGACCTCCGCCTGCGCCTTCTCGAGGTTTACTCGACCTCCAAGCCGGGTGCCGTGCAAAACACAGCTTCAGTCCTCTGGCGGTTTGCCTGCGAGCTGAAGGTGGGCGATCTCGTGGTCACCGCTGACACTGCTAAACGCGAGTATCTCATCGGAGAAATTGCTGGCAACTATCGCTACGACGCAAAGCGGAAGGACCACCCCCATGTCCGCGAAGTCACCTGGCAGCATCGCGTTTCCCGTGATGTCCTCGGAGTCGCCACCCGCAACTCGCTCGGCAGCACCCTCACGCTCTTCATGATTCCTGATGAGGCTCTCGTAGACCTCCTCGCCGCGGCCAAAGGGAGAAAGAGCCCCGAAACACCCGGCGGTCTCGCCGACAAGAAAGCAGAACTCGAGCAATCGAACGAAGACGCCGCGCAGGAAGCCATCGAGCTCGTCCAGGACAAGATTCTGGAGCTCGACGACAAGGAGATGCAGGAACTCGCCGCCGCCATCCTCCGGGCGATGGGCTATCGAACTCGCGTTTCCCCGCAGGGCCCTGACCGCGGAGTCGATGTGCTCGCCTCCCCAGACGGACTCGGTCTCCAGGAGCCGCGCATCAAGGTCGAAGTAAAGCATCGACCGAAATCCGCGATGGGATCACCGGAAGTCCGGAGTTTCCTCGGCAGTCTTCGCGCCGGCGACAAGGGCCTCTACGTCAGCACTGGTGGCTTCACCAAAGAGGCGAAATACGAAGCCGAGCGAGCAAACATTCCCCTCACTCTGATCGATCTAAGCGACCTCGCCCAACTCGTCACGGAGCACTACGAAACCTTCGACCCGCGGGGCCGAGCCCTGATTCCACTCGTGAAAATCTACCGCCCAGCAGAGTGAACCGATGCAGGGAGTCTCTGCCAACACCCGCCTCAAAGCGCTTCGGCCGGTTCTCGAGCAATGGTGCGCAATCAATAGCCAACTCGGCCGTGAGTGGGCTTTGGTGAAAGACGCCCCGTGGTGGTATAACGAGCGGGCGCTGGTCAGCGTTTTCGCAGGCTCGATTTGGACATACGGCGGCGCCGCGCTCGAAGAATACGCCGAAGTAAAACGCGGCGACCAAACCCGGAATCAAGGACGCATCGACCTGTGGTTTCAGCTCGGGCAGCGGGAGTTCCTCGCGGAGGCGAAGAAATGCTGGGTGGACTGCTCCGACAAGTCCCGTGCGCTGGTATCGGTCAATGAAGCGCTGGCGAAGGCCATTCTTGACGCCGGAGACATTCCGCCTGATGGCCGCCCCAGATTGGCGATGGTGTTTGCTGTGGCCCTGATCCCGACGCAATTCGCGGAGAACTACGCAGACCAGATCACTTCACTGCAGGCGGTCGCCAAGAGCCCGAAAATTAAAGCCGACGCCCGAGCGTGGGTCTTTCCGAAAACGTCCACGCCGCTGAGAAGCTCGGACGGCTATTTCATGCCCGGGATCATCCTGTGGGTGAAGCACGTGCAGCGAACCCGAAGATTCCTATCACAGTAAAGAGCCCGTGGACCTTCGCACCTTCTTGCGACTCTTTGTGGCCACATCTCCGTGCCTCTGTGTCCCTTGTGGTTCAATTTCAGGCCTTCGTGTTCTTCGTAGTGCAATCAGCTCGGCAATCCGGGGCATCTGTGCAATGCATGGGTCACTCCGCGCATGACTCGCGTCTCCTCGCGTGCTTCTAGTGTCCACCGAATACTTTCGCATCCGCCAAGTCTCCTCGTTTATCGAACTCGTCGAGACCCCGCTGGTCGACGGCGTGAACGCGCTCTGCTGGCCGCGCGCGCTGCCGGGGGATTTTGCGGAGGTGGCGGCGCGACTGGCCCGCGGCGAGGAAGGCATTCACGCGCTCGACGAGGCGGAGTTGCGGGCGTTGCCGCTGAGCGCGGGCGGACGACTCGCGGTCGACGCCATGCTCGCCGACTTCCGCCTGCTGCGCGACCGGCAACTCGACCCGGTGCTGAATTACCTCAACGGCGGCGAACACGACGAGCCGCACGCGATCGTCGCGACCGATGTCTTTTCATGGCACGCGGACCGCGCGCCCGTGCCGGCTGATACCTATCTCTGCACGTATTTCGGCCCGACGAGCGAAGGCTTGCGCAACGAGAAGGCGGTGCGCCGCGTGGACGATCCAGCGACGCGCGCTCGCTTGCTCGAACTCCACGGCGGTGCGGACGACGAGGGCTTCCGCGCATTTCTCGCCGACCACTGTTACGATCTGCACTACGCCGCGGCGCCGGGCGCGCAGCCTTTTTCGTTCGGGCATTTCAACCTCTGGCGCATCGCCATCGCGTATCCGGGCAATCCCGTCCCGCCGTGCATCCACCGCGCCCCGGCAACCTCGGCCGGCGAAACCCGTTTGCTGCTGATCAGTTGAACCGGGCCTGCCAGTCCCGGCCGCAGCGGCGGCCTACGTCATCCGGAAGCCGAGGGCTTCGAGTTCGGTGAGATGGAAAGGCGCGGAAGCGAGGACGTCCTGCAAGGTCATGAGCGCGTCAGCGAGTTTTTGCGTTTTGAACTCCGCGCCGCCGTCGGCGGCATCGTGCACCTGTAGCACCCAAGCGCCGCTGGCCTCGTCGGGACCGACGTGGAACAGCGCACCGTGCAGGTAATTGCCGGGCAGCCCCGGATTCGGGCCGGCACCGGGCGCGAGAAAGAGCATGTGCAGCGGATCGTGCACCGTCGTCGCACCGTGCTTGGCGCGGTGCAGGATGGGCTTGCCGATCACCGGCACGCGAAAGCTCTCCGCGCGGGCACGCGCCTCGGCGGGCAGCGATTGCACGTAGCGGTCGTAGATGGCGGCGTTCGGCTCGAGCGCATCCTCGCCGACCGTGCCGGCGATGAAGTCCGCCAGGTTCGTCGCATGGAAGACCGGGCGCTGCGCGAGCGAGCGCGCGGTGACGTGGCCGTCCTTGTGGTCGGCGTTGGCGTAGATCTGCCGGGCGGCGTAGAGCCGGCGTAATGCATCCTGATAGGCCGGCGTGACGGGCATGAGCCCGTGCGGGCTTTGTTCGATGCGATCGAGCACGGCGTGGTCGAATTCGGCGTTGGGGTCTTGGGACATGGGGAGAAGGGCGGACGCACCCCGCGACGCGGGACGTGACCCGAGGATGCCGGCCACCAGGAGCATGGCAATGACCGCTTGGCGCAAAACGCGGCATGCCGTCGGCGTGCCGCGCCCACAGCGGACGCCTCGCCTACTCGGGCAGGCCGAGCGTGAAGTGGAAGGTCGCACCGGCGTCCGGCGTGCCGTCGGCCCAGACCCGACCGCCGTGCTTCTCGATGATGCGGGCCACAATCGTGAGTCCCACACCCGTGCCCGGAAAGTCCGCCGCCACATGCAGACGCTGGAACGGCACGAACAACCGGCCGGCATCCTCCGCGGCGAAGCCCGCGCCGTTGTCGCGCACGAAGTAGCCGAAGGTGCCATCCGACTCCTCGCGCCCGCCAAAGACCACCGTTGCCCCGTTTGTGCGCTGCGTGTATTTCCACGCGTTCGAGAGCAGGTTCTCCAGCGCGATGCACAGGAGTGGCTCGTCGCCTTTCACCGGCGGCAGATCCTGAGCGACGAAGCGGACTGGATGCCCGGGATGGGCGGCCTCGAGCCGGCGGGCAATGTCGCGGGCCAGTGCCGTGAGATCCACCGAGGTCACCGAGAGCTCCGCGGTGCGGATCTTGGCCAAGCGCATCAAATCGTCGATCAACGCCGACATGCGCCTCACGTGCACGGGGATTTTCTGCAAATAGCTCCGCGCCTTCTCATCAAGCGACGCCGCGCTGGTGAGCTGCAGCAGATCGGCGTAACCGCTGATGACGGCGAGCGGCGCACGGAGGTCGTGCGAGACCGAGGCGGCGAACGAGGACAATTCCTCGTTGGCGTGCTCCAGTTGCAGCGTGCGGTCGCGCACGCGCTTCTCGAGTTCCTGATAGACGCGCACGTTTTCCATCGCGACCGCAGTGGTGTTGGCGAGCGCCTGCAACACCTGCACTTCCTCCGCAGTCGCGCGGTGCGGGGTGGACCAATAGTTGCCGATCGCGCCGACCGGGTCGTCGGTGCGGATCGGCACCATGACGAGGCTCTTCACAAACGTGGGACGGTAGGCGTCGACGGGCACACGCACATCGTCGAAGACATCGGCGATCACCGCCGGTCGACGGTTGGTCATGGCCCAGCCGCTGACGCAGGTGTGCAAGGGGAAGCGCTGCCCCTTCCAAAGCGGCGCGATCGCATCCTCATCGACGTAGTGGCACTGGTCACCGTCGCGCAGGACAAAGGTCGCTCCGTCCGCGCCGGTGAGCTCCCGGGCCGCGTGGCGCACGATCTCGCGGATCTCCTCGACGCTGCGGACCCGCGAGAGATCCTGCACCGCGCGCACCAACCGTTCCATGCCGGCACAGGATGCCAAGGAAGGACTCGAAGCGGGCGGCACGGCATCTGCGCCGGAAATATCGGGAGACAGGCTCATGGCTGACCTTCGGTGAAAACTAACCAAAGTTGGCGCCTGTGGCCCGCAGGTGCGTGGAAATTGCTCAGCAATTTAGCGCGCTCGGTCCGCGAGTAAAGTCATGATGCGGATTGAGCGCCGCGCGAAACCCCGGCGAACACGTCTGAAAAACGGCCTTCGGAACATGAAAAAAGCCCGCGGGTCGCGCGGGCTTCGCAGAGTGAGCGCTACGACGGCGCTCGTTGGTCGGCGGCTCAGAAGCCGGTGTGCACCGAGAGCGAGTATTGGCTGGCGGTGTCGCCGTCGTCGCGGATCTCGGCCTGGTAACCGGCGGACCAGCCCCACTTGCCGCCGATCTTGCCGGCGACGCGGACGCCGAGCTTGAAGCTTTCGCCGAGGCCGTCCTCGGCCGCGAGCGTGTTGGTGGCGGCAACGGTGTCGGCGAGGCGACCGGAAACGTCGCGGGTGTCGTCACCAAGATCGCTCTGGTAGAGCGCGCTGAGGCTGACGATGAGCGGGTGCTCGCCGGCCGGGACGCTCCAGTCGGCGGTGGCGCCGACGAGGCCGTCGAAGCTGATGGCGGTCTGACCGTCGAAGCTGAAGTTCAAGCCGCCGACACCACTCTCGCTGTAGGCATCGAGGCGGGCGCGGGCGTAGCGAACACCGGCGAAGGGCGTGAAGCGGAGGCTCTCGTTGCCGAATTCGCCGCCGACCTTGAGCGCGCCGGTCCAGCGGTTGCCCTTGGTCTTGCCGGAAGTGGGCAGGCCGCCGAGCGCGGTGGTGCGGACGATGCTGCTGAGGTCGTGCGAGCCGAGGCCGGCCGCGGCCTGCACGAACCACGCGCCCGCATCCCAATGGGCGTAGGCGTGCACCATCTGGCCGCCGAGGCGGAAGGTGCCGGCGCCGCCGGCGAGATCGACGTCAGCCGTCTCGGCGGAGACCGCGAGGCCAGCGAGCACGGAGTCGAACACCTGGGCATCGAAGCCGGCGCTGATGACGCTCGCCTGATAGTCGAACTCCGCTTGGTAGCCGTTCCAATCACGCGCGGCGTCCTTGTAGCTGTAATTGACCCAACCGTCAGCGCGCTCGCGGCGGGCACCCTGGCGGATGAGCGAGAGGCGGTCGTCGACGAGGTCGGCAGCGAGGTCGGTGGAGGCGAGCACGACGGTGCTCTGCACGGCAGCGGTGCCGAGGACGAACTCGGGGTTCAGCGCCTCGACGAGCGCGCTGGCGAGGACCTCATGCGCCTTGGTGGTCGGGTGAATGCCGTCGAAGAAGACGTAGTTGCCCACCGGGCCGGGCGTGCCGCCAGCGGCGAGCACACCAAGGTATTCCTGGTTCGTGACGCTGAAGCCGAACAGCGAGGGGTTGGCAATGAGCGTGTTGAAGACGGCGCTCAGGTCAAAGAGCGTGAGGTTCGTGCCGGCGGGGAGATTGAGCGCGGCGAGCCGGGTGCGGATGTCGTTGTTGAACGCGAGGACGCCGTTCTGCATGAAGAGCGCGCCGGCGGCGCCGGTGCCGGTGGTGAAGCGGGGCGTGCGCGAGATGTCAGGCAGGTTGAGCACGAAGATGTTCTTCGCACCGAGGCCGGCGAGGTTCTGCGCGGCGGTGGCGACCGCGGTGGAGGCAGCCACGCCGGTGGCGGTCATGGCGGTGGCGTTTTGGTTGGCCGGCACCTGGATGGCGTTGAGCAAATCGTTCGCGCCCGCGAGGAGCACGAAGACGTCGTTGCCCGTGGGCGTGATGGCGCGCGACTGGAACAGGCCGACCTGCAGACCGAGCGCGGGCGGGAGCGCGGCGGCGCCGGAGGCCTGGGCGCCGGCGAAGGCGAAGTTGAGGTTCGTCTTCACCGAGGCCGCAGCGGTGATGTGATTGGCGAGACCGGGGCGGAGGTATTCCGCATAGGTGGCGCCATTGGAAAAGCGGCCGTTGAAGTAACCGGTGCCGGTGCCGGGCACGACGGCGGGCGGATTGGCGCCGCCGGTGGCGGCGTAGAGGTTGCCGCTGTCGGTGAGGCTGTCGCCGAAGAAATAGTAGCTGTTGTAGCTACGGAGGGCCGGGGCGGACTGGGCCGCCACGGACGCGAGGGACACGAGCAGGGTGAACGCGCCAAGCGCGGACAGACGCAATGAGTTCATCAGTTGCAGGGGTGGATGGGGGTAGAGAGACGGTGCTAACACTATGCCTGAGCCCCGGACCGCAAGAACGGATTTGCGGCCGGCGACAACGGCGCCAAGCGGAATTCCTGTCCGAACGGCGGAATGGTTCGCGGAGCGGCGCGACGCAGACGACGCGCCGAACGCGGACTCAGACCTCGTGGGCCTTGGGCTTGGCGTTGCGAACGGCGTCGGCGACGGTGACCGGCAAGGCCTCGGCTTCGCCGGTGGTCTTGTCGAACTTCATCGAGAGCGTGCGCGAGACACCGCGCTCCTGCATCGTCACGCCATAGAGAGCGTCGGCAGCGGCGATGGTGCTCTTGTTGTGCGTGATGATGATGAACTGCGAGCTGTCGACGAACTGCTTCAGCAGGTTGGTGAAACGGTGGATGTTCGACTCGTCGAGCGGCGCGTCCAACTCGTCGAGCAAGCAGAACGGCGAGGGCTTCACCATGTAGAGCGCGAAGAGCAGCGCGACGGCGGTGAGCGTCTTCTGGCCACCGGAGAGGAGCGTGATGCCCTTGAGCTTGGTGCCCGGGGGCTGCGCCACGATCTCGATGCCGCTCTCGAGCGGATCCTCGGCGGTGACGAGCTCGATCTCGGCGCGGCCGCCGCCGAAGAGGATGTTGAAGGTGTAGGCGAAGTTCTTGCGGATCTGCTCGAAGGTGACCTTGAACTGCTCGAGCGACGTGTGATTGATGTCGTCGATCGCCTTCAGGAGCGCGGCCTTGGCGTTGGTGAGGTCGTCGACCTGCGTCTTGAGGAACTCGAAGCGCTGCTTGAGCTCGGAGTATTCCTCGATGGCGACGAGGTTGACGGCGCCCATGGCACCGAGGCGCTGGCGGAGCGCCTCGATCTCGGCCTTGATCGGCTCCCAATCCGTATTCTCGAGCGCGGCCAAGTCGGCCTCGGTCGGCTCGCCCTTGTTTTCCTTCTTCTTTTTGCGGCGCGCGGGCTTGGCCGGTTCGGCGGCGGGGGCGCTGGGGACAACGGCGCCGGCTTCGCCGGCGGACGCATCCGCGGGCGCGGCCACCTGCTCGCTGCTCACCGCGGCGGGCGCAGGCAAGGCGGCGGGCTTGCTGCTCGCCGGCGACGGCTCGCCGCTGCCGGATTCGTCCTCTTCGTCGAGATCGAGTTCCTTGATGCCCTCGGGCTCGTCGTCGGCGTGCCAGAGAAGGCGTTTCCAATCGAGCGCGGCGACGTCGACCTGAAATTCGTGCGTGATCTCCTCGGTGAGGAACTGGACGCGGGCGCGCGTCTCGGCGACCTTCACCTCGTTGCGCGAGAGCTCGGCCATGGCGGACTCCGCCTCGGTGCGGATGGTGCTCATGCCGGCCTCGACGGTGTTGATCGCGGTCTCGACGGTGGCGAGTTCCTGGCGGACGGATTCGACGTTCTGCTGCGCGATGCCGAGCGTGATGGCGATCTCCTCGGCGCGGCGGCGCTGGCCCTCGGTCTCCTGCTCGAGTTGGGCGATCTGCTCGGTCCAAGTCTCGATCTCGATCTGACGCTGGTCGTGGAGGTCGGCCATCTGCACGCGGCGACGCTCCATCTCGGAGAGTCCGCGGTCGAGGACTTCGACCTTCTGGCGGCGCTCGGCGAGCTCAAGGCGGGCTTGGGCGAGGGATTCCTTCTGCTGGTCGCGCTCGGCGCGGCGCTGGGCAATGGCGGACTCGGCCTGCGCGATCTTCTGCTTCTGGGCCTCGACCTCGGCGTTGGCCTCGGCGAGCTGGGCCTGGGCCTTGGCGTGGCGGGCGAGCGCCTCCTCGTGGTCGCGCTTCACGGTGGCCGACTCGTTCTGCATGCGTTGCAGCCGGTGGGCGATCTCGTCGTGGTTGCGCTGGGCGGCCTTCTCCTCGGCGTGGAGCGTCGTGGCGAGTTGGGAAGCGGCGAGCACATCCTTGCGCTTCTGCTCCAGCGCCTGCTCGGCGGCGGTGAGCGCGGCGTTGATCTGCTCGATGAGGGCGCGCTGCTCGTCGTGCGCGGTCTGCTCGGCGATGACGGCCTTGCCGGTCTCGCGAAGATCGACCTCACGCTGCACGATGGAGTTGGCGGGCTTCTTGTGGTGGCCGCCGTAAACGAGGCCGCGACGGTCGACGAGGTCACCCTTCGGCGTGGCAACGAGAAGGAAGCTGAACGTCGGATTCGCCTTCCAGAATTCAAGGAACGCGCCGAGGTCGTCGGCGAGGTAACAGGCGGAGAGAAGCGAAGCGGCCGGGTGATCCGTGTCGAGATGGACGAGCGCAGCGGTAGCCGGCTTCAGGAAGGCCGGCAGGTCGCCAGCGGCGGTGGCGGTGGCGCCGAAGGACGGCAGGCTGAGGCACACGCTGCCGATCTTCTCGTTCTCCAGCTGCGCGAGGATTTTCTGCGCGGTGTCGACGTCGGCGACGGAGATGGCTTCGACCGAGGCGCCGAGGAGCGCCTCGACGGCCTTGGCGAACTCGGCCTTCACTTCGAGACCCTGCGTGATGGGCGTGGCCTTCTGCTCGCCGAGCACGGCGGCGAAGCGGCCTTGGAGGATGGCCTTGGCTCCTTCGCCGAAACCTTCCCACTTCTCGTGAAGCTGCTGGAGGAGCTTCAGGCGGGCGGTCTTCTGAGCGAGATTGCGATCGATTTCCTGGAGGCGGCGCTGGGCGTCGCGGAACTTCGCAGTGGCCTCCTGCAAGGCGGCCTGCGCGGCCTGCGCCTCGTTGTTCTGTCGGCTCTGCTCAACGCGCGCTTCTTCAAGACGGGTGCGGACGTCGCCAAGGCCCTGGCGGGCGGCTTCGAGCGAACCTTGGATCTCGCCGATCTCGGCAGCAACCTGCTCGTAGCGGTGCTGGCTGGTGCGCGCGTCGACCTCGAGGCCGGAGCTGTCGGTGCGCAGGCGCGCGACCGAGCTTTCGAGCTGGAGCAGGTGGAATTTGTCCTGGTTGAGCTGCTGCTCGGACTTGGTGAGTTCGCCTTCGATGAGGGCGAGCTCGCGATTCCGCTCCTGGAACACGGCGTCGGAACTGCCGAGGAGCGAGAGCTGCATCTGCTTGTCCTGCGCGCCGGTGTCGACCTGCGAGGCGAGCTCGCGGATCTGCATCTCGAGCTCGGCGACGCCGTCCTGCGCGGAGGCGAGGCGCTCGGCGAGGCCGGAGCGTTTCACCTGCGCCATGTTGGCGGCGTTCTCGGCTCCTTCGCGTTGGGAGCGGAGCTCGAAAACCATCGCCTGCGTGTCCTGCAACCGCTGATGAAGGGCGGCGCGCGCGGACTTCTGCTCGTCGAGCGAGCGGGTCTTCTCATCGAGCGTGGCGCGGCGGGACTCGGCATCGCCGCGCATGCCGGCGACGCGGCCCTCGAACTCGTTCAACGCCTGCGAGAGCTGGCCCCACTGGCGGGAACCGTGGGCAAGCGCGAGCTGGCGGAGGCGGAAGCTGAGGCGCTTGTAGCGGATGGCCTTGGCGGCCTGGCGGCGAAGCGAGCCGATCTGGCGGCCGACCTCGTTGATCACGTCGGAGACGCGGGCAAGGTTCTGCTCGGTGAGCGCGAGCTTGCTCATGGCCTCGCGGCGCTGGCTCTTGTATTTGGTGATGCCGGCGGCCTCCTCGAACACCACGCGGCGCTCCTCGGGCTTGGACGAGAGGATCTGGTCGATCTGGCCCTGCGCCATGATCGAGTAGCTGGTCCGGCCGACGCCGGTGTCCATGAAAAGCTTGTGGATGTCCTTCAGGCGGCAGGGCTGGCCGTTGAAGTAATATTCGCTCGAGCCGTCGCGCGAGACGCGGCGCATGATCTCGATCTCGTGGAACTCGCTGCCGAGCTGCTTCTCGCACTCGGTGAGGAGGAGCGCGACTTCGCAGAGCTGGGCGGGTTTGCGCGTGTCGGCGCCTTCGAAGATGACGTCCTGCATCTTGCCGCCGCGGAGGGCCTTGGCGCTCTGTTCGCCGAGCACCCAGCGGATGGCGTCCGCGATGTTGGATTTGCCGCAGCCGTTGGGTCCGACGATCGCCGTCACGCCGGGCTGGAAATCGAGCCTGGTCTGGTCGGCAAAACTTTTGAAGCCGTGGAGCTTGAGCGCGCGGAGATGCATTGAGCGAAAGCGGAAAACTACAGGGAGCGCATTTTGCCCGCGCAACGGTAAAAACACCCCCGGGAAAATAAGATATTCACAGTCAACGCGCCCCACCCTGCGCCCGGGCGGAAGGGCCGCGCGTAAACCGCCGGCAGGCACCCCGCGGGCGGGTTGGCACGCACGCGGGATTTGCCGTCCGCGGCGGGCGCGCTTAAGCAGGAGAAAATGAGCGGCGAAGTGAGTCCAAGCAGTCCGGAGAAGCGGGAGGCGCAAACGAAGCGCTTCCTGCCTTGGATCGTGGCCACGGCGCTGTTCATGGAGAATCTCGACGCGACGATCCTGAACACGGCGGTGCCGACCATGGCGGAAAGCCTGCAGGTGGCGCCGCTGAGTCTGAAGGCCGTGTTAACGAGCTACACGCTGTGCCTGGCGGTGTTCATCCCGATCAGCGGCTGGATGGCGGACCGGTTCGGCACTTGCCGGGTGTTCACGTGGGCCGTGGCGCTGTTCACGCTGGGGTCGCTGGCCTGCGGGCTGGCGCTGAACATCCCCATGCTGGTGGCGGCGCGCGTGCTGCAGGGTATCGGCGGCGCGATGATGACACCGGTCGGCCGCATCGCCCTGGTGCGGACGTTTCCGCGCTCGCAGATGATGGCGGTGATGAACTTCGTGGTCATTCCCGCGCTGCTCGGCCCGCTGCTGGGGCCGTTCGTGGGCGGCGTGATCGTGCACTGGCTGCCGTGGCGGACGATTTTCTTCCTCAACCTGCCGCTCGGCGTGCTCGGCTGGTGGCTGGTGCGGCGACACATGCCGGACTTCCGCGATCCGGACGTGGCGCCGCTCGACCGCACGGGCTTCCTGCTCTTCGGCAGCGGCATCGCGCTGCTGTCGTATGTGCTGGAGGTGTTCGGCGAGCACTCGATGCCGGCCGGGCCGATGCTGTTCATGTTCGCCGTGGCGGTGGTGCTGCTCGCCGGCTATGCGTGGCACGAGAGCCGCGAGCGGCATCCGGTGCTCGAGCTGGCGCTGTTCCGCGTGCGGTCGTTCCGGGTGGCCGTGCTCGGCGGCATCGTCACGCGCCTCGGCGTGGGCGGCATGCCGTTCCTCCTTCCCCTGCTCTACCAACTCGGGCTCGGCTACGCGCCGTGGCAGGCGGGCTTGCTCATGATGCCGCAGGCGCTGGCGGCGATCGCGATGAAGCTGCTCGCGCAAAAGATCCTCGGGCGCTTCGGCCACCGGCAGGTGCTGATGGTCAACACCGCGATGGTCGGCGTCACGATGCTGGTGTTCTCCTTCATCTCGCCCGCCACGCCGCTCTGGGCGTTGCTGCTGCTGATTTTCACGCAGGGGTTCTTCTCGTCGCTGCAATTCACGAGCATGAACACGCTCGTCTACGCCGACATCCCCGACCGCGAGGCGAGCATGGCGACCAGCATCGCGAGCACGGCGCAGATGATGGCGCTGAGCTTCGGCGTGGCCTTCGCCTCGCTCGTGGCGGCGTGGTTCCTCGGCGACGTGCCGCAGGCGCACCGGGCGGACCTCCTGCCGGCGCTGCATCAGGCCTTCCGCCTGCTCGGCGCGGTCACGATCGTGTCGTCGCTCAGCTTCTGGCGGCTGCACCCCGACGACGGCAACAACGTCAGCAACCGTCGCCGCGCCGGCGAGGACGAGGCGGTCGCGGCCTGAGCGACGGCGGCACGGTCAGCGTGCGGAAACAGCCGCGCGCCGGGCCGCGCAGCCTCAGTCGCGCTCCAACCGCTTGCCCAGGCTGATCGCGCCCTCGACCGCAAAGCCGATGCGCTCGTAGAACGCGATCGCGGCGCGGTTGTCGGGGCGCACCTGCAAATTGATCTTCGGGCAACCGGCCGCACGCAAACGCGCCTCGGCTTCGTCCATCAAACGCCGGCCGAGCCCGCCGCGTTGCAGCGCGGGTGCGACGCCGAGGTAATTGATCCAGCCGCGATGCCCTTCGTAGCCGGCCATCACGGTGCCGACGATCGCGCCGTCCGCCTCGGCCACGAGGAACCACTCGGGATTCACCCGCAGCTTGCGCGCGATGTCCTTGTGCGGGTCGTTTTGCGGCCGCGCCAAGCCGCATGCGCGCCACAGGGCGACGACGGCTTCGGTGTCGCGCGACGCAAAGTGACGGATGAGGCAGGCGGCAGGCATGTTGCGAGCCTAGGCCGCGCAGCGCGGAATTTTCCAGCGCATTGGCGCGACAAGACACACGTAAGACGACGCACGCGTCGGCGCGAGAGTGCAGCGGGATTTGGCCTCGCCGCCCCGGCCTCCGCCGGCGAGCGTGGCGCATGCCCCTTTCCCGCTTCGTTTTCCTCTGCGGCATGCTGCTCGGTCTGGCGCTGTCCGGTTTGGCCCAGGAGCAGCCGGCCGTGCGCACGCTCTACCTCATCCGCCACGGCTTCTACGACTACGACGCGCAGGCCGACGACAAGGTCGGCAACGCACTCAACGCGCTCGGCAAGGAGCAAGCGGCCTGCGTGGCGGAGCGGCTCGCGCAGCTGCCCGTGGCGTTCGCCACGGTGACGAGCAGCGAATTCACCCGCGCCCGCGAGACCGGCGACATCATCGCGGCGCGGCTCGGCCAGCCCTGCCGCCGCGATGCACGCCTCAACGAGATCACGCCGCCAGGCGTCGGATTGAAGCCCGCGCAGATCGACGCCGGCGGCGAGGAGCAACTCGCGGGCGCGTGGGCACATTTCTCCGCCCCCGCCACCAGCGGCCGCACGCACGAACTCCTCGTCTGCCACGGCAACGTCATCCGCTGGTTCGTCTGCCGTGCGCTCGGTGTCGAGCCGCAGCAGTGGACGCGCATGGAGATCGCCAATTGCTCGATCACGATGATCCAGGTGCGCGCCGACGGCTCGACCCGCGTGCAGCAATTCAACGAAATCGCCCACGTGCCGGTGGAGAAGCAGACGTGGAGCGGACGCGGCCCCGACTGGCCGCTGCCCGCGCAGAAACGCTGAAGCGGCACGATGCGGCATGCCGCCGCGCGGCGAACGATCGGCGGCTCGCGCGGTTCACGTAAGCCGAGCAACGACTGGCGCGAAGGCCGGTCGGAGACCCGGCCTACGCGAGGCCGCGCCTCACTTGTGGTCCCACGGAAACGACACCGCGAGCTTGGGGAATTTCCACAGCTGCACGACGTCGAACATTTTCCCGGGATTGCAGATGCCGTGCGGATCGAGCGCCTGTTTCACCGCGAGCATCGCCTTCACCTGTGCGGGCGAGTGTTGCAGGCGCAGAAACGGCGTCTTGGCGAGGCCGATGCCGTGCTCGCCCGAGATGGCGCCCCCGAGCGACACGACAGTTTTCATCAGGTCGCGCACAGCCGCCTCGGCGCGCTTCACCTCGGCGCGGTCGCCGCGGTGATACATGATGTTCACGTGCAGGTTGCCGTCGGCGAGGTGGCCGAAGGTCGGGATCGCCAGCCGCGAGGCGCGCTTGAGGCGCGTGAGATAGCGCGCGAAGGCGACGTAGTTGCGCATCGGCACGACGATGTCCTCGTTCAGCTTCGCGTCGCCGAGCTCGAACATCGCGCCCGAGCACTTGCGACGCACGGCCCAGAGTTCCTCCGCCTCGGCGCGGTTGCGCGCCTCGCGGAAACCGAGCGCGCTCGTCTGCGCCCACGCCAGCACGTCGGCCTTCAAATCGTCCACCTCGGCCACGCCACCGGCGAACTCGAGGAGGATGACCGGCTTGCCGGCCTGGCCGGGGAACACGGTCCTGCCGGTCGCCCGCTCGGCGCAGAGCACGCTCTCGCGGTCGAGGAATTCGCAGATCGCCGGCTGGATCTTCGCGCGGAAAAGCCCGCGCGCGGCCTGAAGCGCGGCCACCTCGTCCTTGAACGACGTCAGCAGGGTCCAGCGCGCCGCCGGTTGCGGGATGAGTTTCAACACGGCGCCGGTGACGATGCCGAGCATACCCTCGCTGCCGATCCACAGGTCGCGCAGGTTGAAGCCGGCGGCGAACTTCTTCGTCGCCGTGCCCCACTCCACGTATTCGCCGGTCGGCAGGAATCCGCGCAACGCCACGACGAAATCGCGCGTCACGCCGTATTTGCCGCCGTGCATGCCACCGGCATTGCAGGCGATGTTGCCACCGATCGTGCAATACGCGCGCGACGACGGATCGGGCGGGTAGAACCAGCCCTTCTTCTCCGCCGCCTGCTGGATCGCGAGCGTCGTCGCCCCGGCCTGCGCAACAGCGAGACCGGCTTCGTCATCGACTTCGATCCGCGTGAGCTTGGTCATGTCGACCACCCAGCCACCACGCACTGGCGCCGCCGAACCCATCAACGTCGTGCCGCGACCGCGCACGGTCACGGGCACCCGATGCTTGTTCGCCAGCTCCAGCACCACCCCGATTTCCTGCTCCGCGCGCGGCGTGATGACGGCGTCGGGCAGGAACGAGACCTTGCTGCTGTCGAACGAGGCCTCCCAGCGGCCGGCCTCCGAGAGATCCACCCGCGCGCCCAGACGGCGCTGCAAGAGACGGGTCGCGTTGGCGAAAGTTTTCATGCGTGCCGCACCTCAGCGCATCGCGCCCCGCGGCGCAACACCCATGACAGGCTGGACACGGGAATCGCCGCGCATGTGCTGCTTGCCGTTCGCCTGAGCCCCCTTTCCCCATGACCCGAGTCCTTCTCACCACCACGTCCTTCCAAGACACGCCCGGCATCCACCACGAGATGCTCGCCGCCGCCGGCTTCGAGCTCGTCCGCGAGCGCGGCCCGCTCCCCGAGAGCCGCATGCTCGAACTCGCCGGCCAGTTCGACGCCTACCTGTGCGGCGACGACGCCATGACCCGCGCCGTGATGCAGAAATCCCTGCCTCGCCTGAAGGTCATCAGCAAATACGGCATCGGCCTCGACAAGATCGACCTCGCCGCCGCCAAGGAGCTCGGCCTGCCCGTGCTCTTCACGCCCGGCGTCAACCACACCACCGTCGCCGAGCACACCTTCGCGCTGCTCCTCGCCGTCGTGCGCAACCTCGTTGTCGAGGCCAACCATGTCGCCGCCGGCCGCTGGACGCGCATCACCGGCAACGAGCTCTGCGGCAAAACCCTCCTCCTCGTCGGCCTCGGCCGCATCGCCAAGGAAGTCGCGATTCGCGCCCGCGCCTTCGGTCTGCGCGTGCTCGTTTATGCCAATTACTGGGAGGAGGACTTCGCGCGCTGGCACGGCCTCGAGCGCAGCGAGGATCTCGACGCCGGACTCCAGCAGGCCGACTTCGTCTCGCTGCACACCAAGCTCACCGCGAAGACCAAGGGGCTGCTCGACGCCCGCCGCCTCGCGTTGCTCAAGCCCGGCTGCGTCATCGTCAACACCGGCCGCGGCGAGCTCATCGAACTCGCGCCGCTCGTCGCCGCGCTCAAAGCCGGCCAGCTCCGCTACGGCGCCGATGTGCTCGACCAGGAACCGCCGCCCGCCGATCACCCGCTGCTCGGTCTGCCCGGCACCGTGCTGACGCCGCACATCGGCTCGCGCACCCACGAGAGCGTGCAGCGCCAGGCCAGTTGCGCCGTGGAAAACCTCACGCGTTTCCTCGCCGGCAAGGAACCCATCGCGCGCGCCGTCTGACCCTTCATCGATCGTCCGCCTCACTCACCCTCACCTGTTTTCGCCATGCCCGAAACCTTCCACATCGTCCCCGAAGCCCAGCACAACGCGCTCATCGCCGCCGCCTACCGCCACCGCGGTTTCCTGCCCGACGAGGCCGACGAGGGCGCACGTTTCTGCGCCGAGGCCACGCGCCACGGCATCCGCACGCACAACGGCATCAAGGCCCTCCACCTCGACCACCTCTTCGGCTCCGGCTCGAAGGGCTGCGTGCCCGGCGCGCAGATCGAGGAACGTCCGTCGAAGTTCAAGGCGACCAAGATCTGGAACGCCAACCGCAAGCTCGGCCAGTCCACCGCCTACCGCGCCATGGCCGAAGCCATGCGCCTCGCCGACGAATACGGTGTCGGCACCGTCGCGGTCGACAACGCCTTCCACTACCTCTGGGGCGGCGGCTACGTGATGGACGCCGCGCGCCGCGGCTACATCGCCTACACCAACTGCACCGCCGCGCTCGCCGAGGTCGTGCCCTTCGGCGGCAAATTCCCCACCCTCGGCACCAACCCGCACTCCTGGGGCTTTCCCACCACCGCCGCCGTCGGCTACCCGATCGTGATCGACTGGGCCACGTCCGTCGTCGCGATGGGCCGCGTGCAACAGCTCGCCCGCGAGGGCAAAAACCTGCCGCCCGACGCCGCCGTCGACGCGCACGGCGTGCCGACCACCGATCCGAAGCAGGCCAAATACCTCCTGCCCTTCGGCGCGCACAAGGGCTACGGCCTCTCGCTCATCAACGAAATCGTCGCCGGCTTCATCGGCGGCGCGCTCCCGACGCTGCGCAACCGCTGGACGCAGGCCGAAGCCGCTGGCGAGAAGGGCACCTGCTGCTTCTATTTCCAAGTGATCCACCCCGATGCGATCAGCGGCGGCGCCTTCGCCCAGGACCGCGACCAGCAGGCCAACGTGCAGGCCGTCATCCGCGACGTGCTCGGCCACGGCAACGAGAAGTGCATGCTGCCCGGTCAACTGGAGGCGACCTGGGCGCAACACACCGCGAAAGCCGGCGGCCTGCTTTTCAGCGCCGCGGAAATCGCCGCGCTCAACGAGCTTGCCGCCGAGGCCGGACAGCCTGCGTGGGACGCCGCTGCGTTCTCGACGGTCTCGATCTGACGCTCCGCGGCACCCGCAGCGGCCGTCCGAGAAAACGGTCGCTGCAGGTCACGATCTCCGCCGCAGCGCGCCAGTTCGGCCCGCGTGGCAGGCGCTTCAGAACAAGTCCGCCTTCGTCAGCTCGATGGCGAGGATGCGGCAGCCCTTGAGGTCGGTTTTGCCGGTGCCGAGCATGGGAATTTTCTCCACCTTGCGGACGAGGCGCGGCACCCAGAGGTTGGGCAGGCCGGCTTCGAGCAGCTTGGAGCGGATCTGCTCGGGCGTGATTTCATGCGTCGTGAGCAACACCAGCGCCTCTCCCTTGGCGGGATCGGGCACGCCGGTGACGACGGCCGTGGGGCCCTCGTTCTGATCCCATCCGAAAAGCTCGGCGATGCGCATCTCGATCGTGCCATGCGGCACCATCTCTCCGCCGATCTTCGAGAAGCGCGACAAGCGGCCCTCGATGTAAACGAAGCCGTCGTCGTCCATGCGCCCGAGGTCGCCGGTGATGAACCAGCGATCCTTGATCGCCGCGGCGGTTTTCTCCGGGTCCTTGAGATAACCGGGAAACACGTTCGGACCCTTCAGCCAGAGCATGCCGGTGGATTCCATCGGCAGTTCCTCGCCGGTGTCGGGATCGACGATGCGCGCCGTCATGCCGGGCATGAGCCGGCCGACGGCGCCCGTGCGCTTGCCGTCCTGATGGCCGGCGGTGGAGGTCGTCACCGGCGGGTGGTGCTGGTTGACGCTGGCCACGGGCGTCGTCTCGGTGAGGCCGTAACCCTGCAGCACCTCGATGCCGAACTGCGCGAGGAACGCGTCGTAGAGATCCATCGGCAGTTTCTCGGCGCCGGTCACGACGAGGTGGAGCGACTTGAGTTCCTCCTTCGTCGCCTTCTTCAGGAACGGGCGGATGAAGGTCGGCGCGCCGACGAGCACGGTGGCCTTTTCCTCGTGGATGGCCTCGACGATCTTGCGCGTGTCGAGCGGGCTCGGGAGCGTCACCAACCCGCAACCGCGGAGGATCGGATACCAGAGCGTCACGGTGAAGCCGAAGGAGTGAAACACCGGCAGACAGCCGACGAGGATGGCGTTGGCCGGCAGGATCGAGAGGGAGGAAATCTGCGCGCAGTTCGAGAGGATGTTGCGGTGCGTGAGCACGACGCCCTTCGGCTCGCCGGAGCTGCCGCTGGTGAAGAGCAGGCCCGCCTCCTCGTTGTCGCCCTCACGCGGCAAGCCGAGCAGGTCCGCGATCCACTGGTTGGGCAGCACGAAGACCGCGAGCAGCCAAGGCAGGATGGCCTTCTTGCCGCCCATCGCGGCCAGTGTCTGTTTCAGGTCGAGCGTGTTCTCCGGGAAAGGGAAATGCGGGATCTTCGCCCGCATGGCGTCGGCGGTGATGACGGTCTTGATCTCGCCGATGCGCAGGGCGGCTTCCACGGCCGCGCGGCCGACGGTGAAGTTGAGGTTCACCGGCACCTTGCCCGCACAGGCGACGGCGAGGTTGGCGATGTGCGCGCCCATGCCCGGAGGCAGGACGATGCCGACGCGTTTCTCGGGCACGTGCTTGCGCAGATGGCGCGAGAGCGCCGCCGCCACCGCGAGGAGCTGGCCGGAGGTGACCACCTTGCGCTCGGCCGTGCGATCGACGATCTCGCGGTGCCGCGGCCGCTTGGCCAGCGCCCGCACGCACTCGCGCGCGAGATGCCGCCGGAGCAGCGGGCGTTGCTGGAACGCCTCCTCCCCGAGATCGAGCAGTGCGCGGCGCGCGATCGGCAGGTCGATGCGGCTGGCCGGGATCGGCGTGCCGAAGATCACGCACACATGCGTGGGCATCAGGCGCGGCGACTTCCAGAGATACTTGTTGCCCGCGAACGAATACACCGAACCCCACAGGCCGTCGATCACCGCGGGGATGACCGGCGCGTGCGCCTGGCGCGCGATCGTCTCGAAGCCACGCTTCAACTGCATGAGCTGGCCCGTGCGCGAGATCGCGCCCTCGGGAAACACGCACACCAGCTCGCCGTCCTTGATGGCGTCCACCGCGAGGCGGATGCCCTTCATCGCCTTGTCCGGCGCCACCGGGATGACACCGGCCGCGCGGAACAGGAAGCGCAGCAGCGGGCTCTTCGCGAGGCCCGCGAAGGCCACGAAGCGGATCGGCCGCGGCGAGGCGATCTGCAGCACGACCGCATCGACGTAGGAAAGATGATTGCAGATGAGCAGCGCGCCCGTGCCGGGGACGTTTTCCCGGCCACGCACCTTCACCCGGTAGAAGAACGGTCCGAAGAAACGCATCACCGTGCACACCGTCTGGTGCGGCAGGTGCCAGAGCGCGTAGCCGGTCATCGCCAGCGTGAGGACCGTCAGCACGATGAACTGTGTGCCGGTCGAGAGTTGCAGGGCGCTGTCCGTCGCCAGCACCTTGTAGAGCCCGGCCGCACCGAGCCCGGCGAGGCTGTCCAGCAGGCTGACGCCGGCGAGCACGCGCCCGCGGCGCTGATCGCCCGCCCGCTGCTGGATGAACGCGTAGAGCGGCACGAGGAAGAGGCCCGACGAGAAACCCGCGCCCACCAGCAGCGCCACGAAGGGGCTCGTCCAGAACTCCACGCCCGTGACGGAGAACGACGCCGGCGGGGTCGCGATGCTCAACGCCGCAAGCGTGCCGCCCAGCAGCAAGCCGCCGATGGGCGCCAGCCCCATCTCGATGCCGCGCCGCGAGAACAGTCCCGCGGAGAGATTGCCGAGGATCGTGCCGAAACCGATCACGAGCATCATCAGGCCCTGCACGGCCCCCGTCTGCGCGCCGCTGTGCTGGTGCTCCTGCGCGATCTGCGGCACCAGCGCGGAAATGTAGCCGCCGATGCCGTAGAAAAAACAGATGCCCATCACCGAGCGCCACAGCGGCTTCTCACGCCACACCTCGGCGATGTCGGCGAAGTGCCGCACCCACAGCGACCAGCGGAAGGGCTGCCCGCCTTGCGCCGGCGTGCGCGCGGCGAACTGGAACACCCCCCATGCCACGAGGGACAGCACGCCCAACTTGAGCGAGATGTTCGTCGCCGCCTGCCACGGCGTGGCTCCGGCTTCGAGCCAGCGGCTGAACATGTCCCCGCCCGCCCAAGAACCGACGAGGATCGCACCGATCGTGGCCATCTCCATGTAGCCGACGTAGCGCGAGAGACGCGCCGGCCCGCAGTATTCGAGGATGATGCCTCGCTTCGCCGGCGCGAGCAGCGTGGTCTGCACCGAAAGCAGGAAGAAACACGCCAGCGCCCCGCCGAACGACTGCAGCGACGTCGCCACGATCAACAGCGCCACGACGCCGATCTGCACCAGCAATGCCGCGTTGAACACATCGCGTTTGGAGAACCGGTCCGCCAGCCAGCCGCAGATGGGGCCGAAGAGGATGTAGGGCAGCACCAGCAGCGCCCCGATCAGCGAGACGGTGGATTTGGCGTCCAGATTGGTGCCGACCGCGAGTTGTTGCGCGAGCGAGACCAACATGAACTTGGCCGCACAATCGTTGAACGTCACCTGGGCCTGCGCGCCCAGCAGGGCGGCAAACGAAAGTCGGGAGGATTTCATGCAGGGGTGGAACACCCAGCTTGGGCAACGCAGGGTCCGCCCCGCAAGGCTTTCCGCACGGTCGGGGCCGGCCTTCGCCAAGGGCCGGACGGCCCTGTTCAACCCGGCCGCCGCCACGCGCGCAGATCGCGCACGAGCGAACCGAAGCCCTGCGGAAAATCGTGCTCGAGCCGGCGCACGTCGCCCCGGTGGCGCGCGATCTCCTCCACCGCCCGCTTCGTTTCCCACGGCAGCGACGGCCGGGTCGTGCCGTAGACCCGCGCCTTCAGCTCCGCCCGCGTGTAGGGCGCCCGTCCGTTCTCCTGCCCCGCGACCCAGGCCGCCTCGGTGACCGCGTCGTCGCGCCCGCACAGCAGCCAGGCTTCGATCGCCGGCACGGCGACGCCCACGGCGCGCAACGGACCGGAGCGCCCGCGCGCCGGCGGCAGGTTTTTCAACGTCCGCCGGAAGACCGAGCGCAGCCGGCAGACGCGACAGAACGGATGGTGGTAGCCCGGCGCCTCGTGCGCCTCCGTGTGCACCGGCGAGTCGTCCGAATCCACCACGACCACGAGCCCGTGCGCATCGGTGTGGAAATGCAGGTGGCGCAGGATCGGCGGCAACACCTGCTCGACCGAGGGCCAGCCGCGCGCCCGCAGCGCGGGCGTGACGAGTTGCAACGGTTCGCCGAGCACGTGCTCCACGAGGAGCCGCAGCGCCGCCTCGTCCGCCGGGGATTCGCTCAGGATCGCGAGCTTCATGCCTCGTCCGGCGTGCCGCCGAGGATGCCGCTGAACCAGAGGTCGCCGAGGCTCGCCTCGCCCAGCAATTCGCGCAGGTCCGGACGCTCGGACAACCGCTCAAAATTCGCCGTCCGTCCGTGCTTGTTCGCCAGCACGACCTCCTCCGGATGGTCGCGGAACAGATCCAACAGATACGGCGAATGCGTAGTCGTGATCACCTGCACCGGTGCGCGCGTCAGGCCGAAATCCTGCGGATAACTCAGGCGGTAGAGCGCATCGCGCACCTCGCGGAGCATGCGCGGGTGCACGCCGCGATCCGCCTCCTCGAGGCAAACCACCGCCGGCGGCTCGGGCGCGAAGGCCAGCGCGAGCACGGCGAGCAGGTAGAGTGTGCCCTGCGAAAGGCTGTCCGCCGGCACGCGTTCGCCGTTCACGCGCCCGAGCAGCTCCACGCGCTCGCCCACGGTTTGGAAATCCAGCCCGCCGAACTCCGGCACGATCCGCGCGAACTCCGCCTCCAGCGCCGCGAGCGCCGCCGGGTGGCGCTCGCGCCAGTCGGCGAGAAGCGCGGCGAGGTTGCCGGCGTTGGACGCGAGCTCGCGCCGCTCCTCGCGCTTCACCGGCACGGCCATCGCGTAATGATCGAAGAGAAAACCGCGCACTGTGAGGATGCGCGCGCGCAGCCGCTGCCAGTCCGCCTCGTCCTCCGGCCGGCCGCCGTGGTCGACCACGAGCGTGTCGCACACCATCTCGTCGTGCGCGCAGGCGGCCCGCACCGTGATGCGCTCGAAGGGCGGCGCGAACGAGAACACGATCTCCGGTCCGCCGGTCCGCGGGTGCGGCAAGTCCCCTGCCCGCGCGCCGGGCAGCGCGGCCAGCGTGCGCAACCGCAGCAACGCCTGGATGAGGCTGGTCTTGCCCGAGCCGTTGGGGCCCACGAGGAGGTTGAACGGCGTCAGGCGCACCTTCGCCGCGCGCAGGGCCCGGAAATTCTTGAATTGGACGGCCGCGATCATGCCCGCACCCTACCCGCTTTCGCGTCCGGCTCCAGCCAAAGCTGGTTCGCCGTCGCTGACCGCGCTCAGCTCGCGCGCACGACCACGAGGTCGTTGGCGTGCAGGGCGCACCAGACGCGGTCGCCGCGACCGATCGATTCGTTGAGCGCGCTCTCGTTGGCCAGAATGGCGCTGAGCTCCAAGCCTCCGTCGGCGGCGAGTTCGAGGTAATCGGTCGGACCTTGGAAGACTTCCTCCTCCACCACGGCGGCGAAGACGTTGACCGCCTCGGGCCGGCGCTTCGAGACCGCCACCTTCTCCGGGCGCACGGCGATGAGCAGGCGCGTGGCGCTCGCGGGCACGCCGGCGGCGTTGATCTGGAACTCGATGCCGCAGGCCAGACGCACCGTGACGACCGCGCCGAGCAGGTCGCGATCCGCCACCGTCGCCTCGAGCAGGTTGGATTGCCCGAGGAAATCCGCCACGAACGCCGAAGCCGGCTGGTGATAAACATCGACGACCGGGCCGAGCTGCTCCACGCGGCCGGCGTTCATCACCACCACGCGGTCGCTCAGCGTGAGGGCTTCCTCCTGATCGTGCGTGACGAAGATGAAGGTCATGCCCAGCTGGCGTTGCAGGCGCTTCAACTCGAGCTGCATCGCGCGGCGCAGCTTGGCGTCGAGCGCGGAGAGCGGCTCGTCGAGCAGGAGCACCTTGGGCCGCGGTGCGATGGCGCGCGCCAGCGCCACGCGCTGCCGCTGCCCGCCGGAGAGTTGCTCGGGCCGGCGCGCGCCGAGCCCGTCGAGGTCGACCAGCGCGATCGCCTCCTCCACGCGCCGCGCGATCTCGTCCGCCGGCCGGCGCTCCATGCGCAGGCCGAAGGCGATGTTCTCCGCCACGGTCAGGTGCGGGAACAGCGCGTAGCTCTGGAAAACCTGGTTTGCCGGCCGCCGATACGGCGGCAACGCGGTGACGTCGACACCGTCGATCCAGACCGTGCCTGCATCGGGCGTCTCGAAGCCCGCGATCATGCGCAGCAGCGTGGTCTTGCCGCAGCCGGAGGGCCCGAGGAGCGTGAGGAACTCGCCCGGCTCGATGCGCAGGTGCAGGTCGTTGACGACATCGACGGCGCCGAAGCGCTTCCGCACGCCATGCAGCTCGACGCTCGCGCTCATCCGAGGACCTCCGCGCCGCGGCGGCGCAAGAGCAGCCAGTAGGCTACGGCGAACAGGCCCATGAACACGACGCCGAGCGCCGCCCCGAAGGGCCAGTCGCGCGCCTGCATGAACTGGTTTTGAATCACGTTGCCGATGAGGGGCATCTTCGCCCCGCCCATCAAGTCCGTGATGGCGAACATGCCAATCGCCGGCACGAACACCAGCAGCGTGCCCGCGGCGATGCCGGGCAGCGTCAGCGGCACGATCACGCTCGAGAACACCCGCAACGGACCGGCGCCGAGATCGTAAGCCGCCTCGATCACGTCGGCGGGCACTTTTTCCGCGCTCGTGTAGATCGGCAGGATCATGAACGGCAGGTAGGCATAGACGAGACCGATGACGACGGCCGTGGGCGTGTAGAGCAGGTCGAAGGGCCCGAGGCCGACATCGAGCAGGCGCACGAGGCCGTTGAGCCAGCCTTCCTGCTTCAGGATCGTGATCCACGCGTAGGTGCGCACAAGGAAGCTCGTCCAGAACGGGATCATTACCAGCAGGAGCAGCTTCTGCCGCCACGCCTCGCGGGCGCGCGCGATCGTCCAGGCCACGGGGAAGCCGATCGCCACGCACAGCCCCGTCGTCAGCGCCGCGTAACCGACCGAGCGCGCGAAGACGCGCACGTAAGTCGGCTCGAAGGCGCGGCGGTAGTTTTCCAGCGTGAACGAATAGACGAGCCGCCCCAGCTCGTCGCGCTGGCAGAAGCTGTAGACGAACAGGATCAGCGTCGGCACCACCACGAAGAGCAGCAGCCACACGAGCATCGGCGACAGCAGCAGCCAGGCCAGCCAGCCGGGTTGACGCCGGCCGGCGGCGGCCGGGACGGAGGAGGACGGCAGGAGCGCCACGGTCAGCAGGCGCGGCCGGACGGCCGCACACGGGAGGCGTTCAGGGGCACGAAGGCGCGCACGACGCGTTTCACTGGCTGCGCAGGTCGGTCATCATGCGGTCGATCTCGCTCGCCGCCTTGCCGATGTCGCGGAACGCCTCGAGCTTGGTCGCGCCTTCGGGATAGCTCGCGTAATTGGCGAGCTGTTCCGGTGTGAGCAGCTTGCGCGCGCCGAGGTTCGGGTTCGTGTAGGGGAACGCATCGGAGATGAGCTTCGAAACCTCGGGCCGCAGGAGGTAGTCGATGAACTGGTGCGCCGCGGCCGGGTGCCGCGCGGCAGCGGGGATCGCCAGGAGGTCGAGCCACTGGTGCGCACCTTCCTCGGGCAGCACGTAGCGGAACTTCTTGTCCTCGTTCCAGAGCTGGGCGGCCTCGCCGCTCCACACGATGCCGAGATCGACGTCGCCGTTCAGCAGCGCGGTCTTGGGGCTGTCGGAATCGTAGAGTTTCACGAGTTGCACCCACTCGGCGACCAGCGGGCGGGCGCGGGCGAGCGCCTCGGGAGTGATCTCGTTGATCGGCAGTCCGAGCGTGCGCAGCGCCCAGCTCACGATCTCGCGGTTGTCGTTGGGCACGACGAGGCGGTTCTTGAACTGCGGGTGGAAGAGATCCTTGAAGCCCTTCACGGGCGTCTTCACGACTTCGGTGTTGATGACGATGCCGACGGTGCCGGCCATGTAGGGCACGGTGTAGTCGCCCGCGGGATCGTGCGGCCAGCCGGTGAACTCGGGCGCGATGTGCCGGAGATTCGGGAGCAGCTTCTTGTCGAGCTTCGCCAGCAGCTTCTGGCGCACGAGCACCTCGGCCGCGTAGTCGGAGGGCTGGATGAGGTCGTAGTTGCCGCCGCCCGCGATGAGCTTGGCGAGCATTTCCTCGTTGGAGGCGAAGGTCTCGAAGTTCACGGCGATGCCGGTCTCCTTCGTGAAGCCATCGATCACTTCCTGCGGGATGTATTCGGACCAGCCGAACAGGTTGAGCTCCTCCTTGGCGGAGCCCACGAGCGCCGCGGCGAGCGCCACGGCAGCGAGGACGGAATGACGGAACGATTTCATGGTTGAGAGCGAAAGGACGACGCCGGCGCACGACTGGAACGGCGCAGGTAATGCGTGAAGAGCACCACGGCGACCGTGGCGACGATGAAGAGCGCCGACAGGGCGTTGAGCATCGGATTGAGGCCGACCTTGGCCATGCCGAAGATCCGCACCGGCAGCGTCGCCGACGCCGCGCTGGTGGTGAAGAAGGTGACGATCAACTCGTCCCACGACAGCGTGAAGGCCATCAGCCCGCCCGCCACGATCGCCGGCCGCAGGCTGGGCAAAATCACGCGCCAGAACGCCTGCCACGGCGTCGCGCCGAGATCGAGCGCGGCCTCCTCCAGCGCCGGGTCGAGGTCGTGCAGGCGCGCCTGCACGGCCACGAGCACGAAGGGGAAACAGAACGTCACGTGCGCGATGATCACCGTCGCGAAGCCCAGGCGCACGCCCGCCGCGGCGAAGAGCACGAGCAGGCTGATGCCCATCAGCACCTCCGGCACCACCATGGGCACGGTGAACAGCGTGCGGATGATCCGCGCGCCGCCGAAGCGATACCGGTGCAGCAGCCACGCCCCGAGCGTGCCGAGCACGAGCGACAGCGCGGTCGTCACCACCGCGATGACGAAGCTGTTGGAGGCGGCGCGCATCAGCGGCGCGTTGGCGAACAGCTGCTCGAACCAGCGCCACGTGAAGCCCGTCCACACGATGTTCAGGCGCGAGGCGTTGAAGGCATACGCCACCAGCACGAGGATAGGCGCGTAGAGAAAGAAGAACACCGCCGCCGTCCACCCGCGCAGAAACCACTCCGTGGCCCGGAGGCCCGTGAAGCGGAAAGGAGCCGGCTGCTGCGACGCCATCGAGCGCGCAGTGTTGCGCCACCGGCCCCGGCGACGCAACCAGCGAGTGACCGTCTTGACGCACGAAGATCGCGCAGACGCACACCCGATCATCGGCGCGCGGACAGACCGCCACACCGCATCCGCGCACGAAAAAGGCCACGCCTCGCGGCGCGGCCCGGGAAAATGCGACCGGCGTGCGGCGCGCTCAGTTCGTGATGTCGAACGTCGTGCTCCGCTCGCGGATCGGCGTGTAGACCTTATACCAGGCCTGCTGCGCGTCGCTCTTCGCGTAGTTCTTCAGCGCCGCCTCGTCCTTGAACTCCATCACGATGGCGTGCGTGCGCTCGCCTTGCGCCTTGATGGTCTTCGTCCAGACGCGCGCGATGCCGGGATAGGCCGCCGGCAGCGCTTGGGCGCCGTCGAGCGCGGCTTGGATTTGCTCGGGCGTGGTGCCGGCCTTCCAAGTGACGGTGACGACGTGGATGACGGACTTCGGCGCGGTGTCGCTGGCCGAGGCTGCGGTCGCGCAGGCGAGCAGCGCGACGGTGAGGAGGGTGGCGAGGATTTTTTTCATCGGTTGAACAAGGTTGCGGTAACTGCCGCCCGACAGGGGAAGCGCAGGGCGGCGGGGAAGCGTCACAGTGCCCGCTTCCGCCCGCTGCGCAAGTCAGGTGTGCGCAGGCCGGCGTTGACGCCGGAGGCGCGCTCGCGGACCGTCAGGGCCGACCGCATGGACGCGCACCCGAAAGATCCGCTGCACGGCATCACGCTCGAACGCATCGTCACCGAACTCTCCACCGAACTCGGCTGGGCGGAGCTGGCGCGACACGTGCCCGTGCGGTGCTTCCAGTTCGACCCGAGCGTAAAATCCAGCCTCACCTTCCTGCGCAAAACGCCCTGGGCCCGCACCAAGGTCGAACGGCTCTACATCGAGCGCCGCCGGCAGTGAAGCAGGCACCGCGAGTGCCCGGGCCGAGTTTCCCCGTCCCGTGCCGCGGCGCCGAGCCGAACGCTAATGTCGTAGTCCAACCGCGGTAATAGAAGGCCCGGTTCATTGTTCCGAGCGGGGGTTTTTGCTATCCTCCCGGCATGAAACGCCATGCGGCTGGTGGCGACCTCGGGCCGGTGGAGCCCGGGTCATTCCGGAGTCCGTCTCTGCGTTCGCAGATGATGCTTTTCGGGGCCCTGTTTCTCTGGATTCTGCCCGGCCCGCTGGCCGCCCAATCCAACTACGAAGGCGCGATCAGCGCCAAGCTCAGCGAGATCGAGTGGACCCGCGCGGACCTGCAGGCCGCGCAACGCGAGCTCGCCATTCTCGACGAATTCCTCGGCGGCTATGAGACCAACTCCGGCCAGCTCGACGCCGCCCGCCAGCAACTCGCCAGCGCCGACGGCAAGCTCGCGACGATCCAGCAGCAGAACCTCGTGAAGCTCACCATCCGCATGGGCATCGAGACCTACAACACCGTCGCGGACAGCATCAACCTCGGCAAATCCGCCGCCTCCGCCCTCGTGACCAACGGCGTCTCCAGCGCCATCGGCAGCGTCGCCTTCGATCAATTCACCAACGGCCTCACCAACGAGAGCCGCGCCGCGCTCGGCATGGACGCCGCCCACCTCACCACGCCCCGCACGGTTAAGATCCAAGCCGTCTCCGCCGCCGCCCGCGATGCGTTCCCCGAGCTCGCCCGCGTGCAGCAGACCCTCTCCCTCAGCCTCGAGGCGGTCAAAGCCGCCGCCTATCACGAGGACGGCACCGAGCTCGGCGACACCGGCGCCATCCTGCGCAAAAATCTCATGGTGCGCGACGAGATCGCCGCCGCCCTCGGCAAGCTCGCCGTGCTCGACACCGAAGCCGACACCGCCAAGGAGGAGGCCGAAAGCCGCCGCCCCGAAGTCCAGGCCGACGTCGACCGCCTCACCAACGAGCTGAACGAACTGCAAAGCCAGCTCGACACCCTCCGCACCCAGCAGGCCGAGGCCGAGGCCGTCGAGCGCGCCGCCGCCAACGCCGCCGCGACCATCCCGCCCGCCGACCTGCCCATTCCCGTGGTCAATGTGCCGCGCGAGGATCAGGAGGACGACTTGAGCTATGCCGCCCGCGTGCAGGCCGCCATCCGCGCCGCCGCCCAAGCGCGGTGGGACGCGGAAGCGCCGCCGCTCCTCGCCGCCATCGCCGAACGCAAGACCCTCATCGACGAGATGCAGGCCACCCTGCTCGCCGGCGTGAAGACCACCGTCACCGATCCCGATCTCGCCTACTTCATCGGCAGCCACAGCGCCAGCGCTTCGACCGATTTCGGCACCACCGCCTCCTACGCCAGCACGCTCGGCAGCCACGATGCGTTGCAGACGTGGATCGTGGCCGTGACCGCCGCCGCGCCCGGCCTCTCCGGCCTCATCACTCAAGCCGAGGCCCTCTCCGACGAATACACCGAGCTGCACAACGACCAAAACAAGATCGTCGCGCTCGTCGACTTGCTGGTCGAAAGCGGCGTCTTCCCCCTGCCCTTCAACTACGGCTCGGCGCTCAGCGACTCCGGCATGGGCCAGCCGGCAGCCGAGGCCCACGCCGCCACCTACGCGCAGCTGCAATCCGAGTTCCCCGCCGCGTTGGAGAATGCCCAGGAGCGACTCGCGCAACTCGCCGCCGCCGGCGAAGCGTGGAGCTCCGGCATCCACGCCGTTCGCACCGACCTCGACGCCCAGCTCGTCGCCGCCGAGGGCGCCCTCGCGGAACTGATCGCGCGCGGCCAGGCGTGGGACTCCGCGCTCGCCAGCGCCACCGGCCTCGTCGTCGACCACACCAACACCCTCTACCAAAGCCGCGCCGGTTACTACACGGACACCACGTTCACCCCGGTCATCCGCCACTCCTTCAGCTTTCCCACCTACCAACAGGAACTCCTCGCCGCCCTGTCCCAACGCGGCTCCGCCGGCCTCACCGCGGCGCAGGGCCTGAAGCAAAAATACGACACCCTCGTCGCGCTCTCTTCCTCCCTCAAGGACTCCTACGACGCGGCCATCCTCCGCTACCACGCCGCCTACGCCCGCGTCTCCGCCTACTCGTCGGGCTACAGCACCAATTTCCCGGTGTTGGAGGACCTGCGCGGCGCCGCGAGCTACAGCTCGGAGGCTCATCCCGTGGACGCCTCCGGCGTCACCGACCAGGCCGAGCGCTACCGCTCGCTCTTCAACACCAACACCTACACGCACATGACGAGCCTTAGCGGCGGGCCGCCCATCTCCGGCCAGCCCGCGCTGCAATGGATCGGGCTGCCGCGTCTGCGCCAGCTGCCCGATCCCGGGCTCGACGATCCCGCCGCCTACCTGCCCCACCGCATCCTCGCCGTGAAAAGCACCGTGCTGCAGGACGGCCCTGATTGGATCGGCCTGCCGCCGGCGCAATTCAACGCGCATTACAGCGACTCGATGAATGAGCTCTTCGCCGTGATCGACGCCGCCAACACCACCGGCGAAAGCGACGTCCAGTCCGTCGTCTTCGCCGTCTTCGGCGATCTCTCCGATCTCCACGACGCCTACACCGCCGCACATCCGCCCGCGGTGATCACCACGCAGCCGGCCAGCAGCAACAACAGCATCCCCGCCGGCACGACGTTCAGCACCACGCTCTCCGTCGCCGCCACGGGCGACTTCCTGAGTTACGAGTGGTTCACCACGCAGTGGCCCGACTACGAATACACCTGGACCAAAATCGAGGGCGCCACCGCCAGCACCTACACCACGCCCGAGCTCACCTCGACGACCCACTACCGCGTCCGCATCACCAACCCCGGTGGCGAGGTCATCAGCGAAAAAGCCACGGTCGGCATCTATCAGGTTTATCCGCCGCCCGTGTTCACCAGCCCGGCCAAGGCCACGGCGCGGGTCGGCGTGCCGTTCAGCTGGACTTTCACCACCGAGCCCGCCGGCTGGGTGAGTTCACACGGCGTCGCGCTGCCGTCGGGACTGAACTTCAATTTCATGACCGGCCAACTCGAGGGCACGCCCCTCGTCGCCGGCACCTATGTCCTCAACATCATGGCGAGCAACCAAGGCACGATGGCGTTCCAAAGCTTCGAGCTCACCATCGAGCCCGGCACGCTCACCGGTTACGACAGCTGGCTGGTGCAATGGACGACGCCCGAGGAACGCCTCAACAGCTACTTCATGCACGCCCTGTCCACGCCCGCCGGCGACGGTGTGCCCAACCTGCTCAAATACGCCTTCAACCTGCTCGGCACCGGACCGGGCCAGTCCGCCTCGCTCGCGACGCCGAATCTCGGCGTGCTCGCCGCCGCCGGCGCGGCCGGTCTGCCCGCCATCGGCGTGAGCGGCGACGGTCGCGTGACCCTGCTCTACGTCCGCCGCAAGGCCGCCAGCCAACCCGGCATCACCTACGTGGTGGAATTCTCCAGCACGCTCGAACCCGATTCCTGGACCACCAACGCGAGTGCGACCGAGACCGTGACCTCCCTCGACGACACTTGGGAACGCGTGCTCGTGACCGATTCGCTCGCGGCCACGCCCCGACGCTTCGTGCGCGTGCGGGTCGAGCGTCCCTGAGCCGTCTGCGCCCACCGACAACGCACCTGGTTCGCGTTTCGTCGCAAGCGGGTGAAATCGTGGCGCACCCGCCGTGCGGGCTGACGAGCGGGCGTTGCCGCCGTCGGCCCCACCGGCACGCTGCGCGGGCATGTCCAGATTACCCCTGTTCCTCGCCGCCGTTCTTTGCACGGCGTCCACCGCCGTCCTGCACGCCCAAAGCACCGTAGCGGTCCCCGCCGCGAGTCCGCGCGCCACCGTCATGCAGACCGTCGGCATCACGCCGATCACCGTCGATTACAGTCGCCCATCCGTGAATGGCCGCCCCGTGTGGGGTTCGCTCGTGCCCTACGGGCTCAACAACCTCGGCTTCGGCACCGCCACCGCCGCCCCGTGGCGCGCGGGAGCGGACATGAACACCGTCGTCACTGTCGCCCACGACGTGCAAATCGGCGGCCAGCCGCTCAAGGCCGGCAGCTACGGGCTCTTCATGGTGCCCACCGAGAACGGACAGGTCACCGTCATCCTCTCACACGACCACCGGAGCTGGGGCTCTTTCTTCTACGATGCGAGCCGCGACGCCGCGCGCTTCGAGACGAAATGGGAGGACGCGCCGCACACCGAGCAACTCGCCTACGAATTCACCGACGTGAAGAAAGGCTCCGCCGTCCTCGCGCTGCGCTGGGAGAAGAAGCGCATCCCGATGACGATCACCGTCGACACCGACGCCCACGTCGTCGCCTCGCTCAAGGAGGAGCTCCGCGGCGACAAACAGTTCCAGTATCAGAACTGGCTCATCGCCTCCACCTATCTGCAGAACAACAACCTCGACCTCGAGCTCGCGCTCCAATGGGCGGAGACCGCGATCAGCGGCCAGTTCACGGGCCAGCGCATCTTCCCGACGCTCTCGAACAAGGCCGTGCTCCTCGCCCGGCTCGGCCGTCCCGCCGAAGCCAAGCCCCTGCTCGACGAACTCGTCGCCACCGGCACGGTGTTTCAGCTCCACGCGCTCGGCCGCCAGCTCATCGCCAGCAAGCAGCCGCAACTCGCGATGGAGGTTTTCCAGACCAACGCGCAGCGGCACCCCGACACGTGGCCCGTCCACTACGGACTCGCCCGCGGACACTCTGCGTTGGGTAACTACGACGCGGCCCTCGAGGCGCTGCTCCTCGCCGAGAAGCAGATCCCGGCCGGCGACCTCGTGAACCCGCCCGCCATCAAGGCCAACCTCGAGAAGCTGCGCCAACGGCAGGACATCAACTGAGCGCTCGCGCCCGATTGCTTTAGAATCAGCCCGAATCGCAACGCGGCAAAAGGTAGGGCGAATTCTCCGAATGAGCCGGAGCCGGCTTGAGCAGCGGCTCGTTGGGGACAACTCGCCCTACCCGCGAACCGCCGGTCGCATGCTGAGTCGGTGAGTATCAGTCAACTTCCGCGTCGTTCTTGGTGTGGTTCACGGAGATGGCGCGGAGCTTGCGGGCGTTGGCCACGAGCACGCGGTGGCCTGGCTGCTCCAGCAACCGCGAGACCCACGGCAAATGCGTGCCAGTCTTCATGATGATCGTCGCACCCGTATAGCGCGCGGCGCAGGCGGCGAGGCACTCGCGGATGTTGGGCAAAACTTCCTCGGCGAGGATCTCGCCCGAGCCACTGAGGACGCACGCGTGATGCCGGCGGCGACAAGTGCGTCAGCCTTGGCGGCCCCCAAGGTCTAGGCCGACGGTCAGTTCGTTCGTGTTCATAAGGCGGAGAGTAAACCCGCGCGCCCTCTACGGCGACGGGGTCCTCTCACCGCTGCTCATTCCTACTTGTTGGGCTTACCGGGGAGTGGAGGACGATTCGGCCCATATCGTAGAATATCCAGCGACCATCGAGGAGCTTGAGATGCCAAGCGGGAGGGCCTTCAGACGTAGTAAAGGAGTGAAGCCATAATCCGCCGGAAAGCTGAACTGAAACTTCCGGCAAGCGACCTACTAAAGCAATCGCTTCGATTGTTCTCCCCTTCAAACTTGCGATGCCAAAGTTTATTTTACGATCACCGCTCGAACTACCGAATGCGACCGAGCGCCGCTTTTCGACACGCCAGTTCCAATCAAACATCACGCAACCTAGTCCTTCAGGTCTTCTGCCCACTTCGCCATCAACCTTCCTCAGCCGGCCAAGCTCTAGAAGCACGGAGGCTCGGTTGCCGCGCCATGGGAGAGTCACGCGCAAACCTATCAAGCAATGCGTAAGCTCCTGAAATTGGGTTGGGGAAATCGGTTGCATGTATTGCCGAACGACTCAGATCAGCCACGCCCGCCGAGCGGGCAAGCCGTCTCTTTTGAATGACTGGGCCATGTTGAGCGGAGATGACATGGGCGGTTCAGGTGAGAGCTAGAGCGTTGCTGCTGTGGCTGCTGGACGGCTCTTCGCTCACCGGAACGCGTCCGACATGCCGAATGCAAATCGCAGAAAAAAGAGGACGGTCCCAGCGATGGGAATGAAGGGAATCATCCACGCGATGGCCAGCGACTCTTTCTTCCACGCGATAACAGGGAGGGCGCAAAATGCCGCAATGGGCACGAGAAACCAAATCGACAACTCTGGCTTCCAAAGCGAAACGGGTAGGAATCCCAAGAGCGGAATCTGCCCATGTCGCGAAACCAGCGCGAATGCTGCCCATAAAGCGGCGGTGGTGATGCTGAGTAATAGTGTGAGGTGCCGCGCGCTCATCCTTCTTCCGCCGAGACATTATAGCTGCGTGCGAGACGCAGCGTTAAAAAGGTGTGCTTGTCCCCGGAGACGCGGGTTACGCGGTGAGGCGCAGAGCCGCAGCGTTGTGGCTGAAGGACGAACAACAACCGAACCAACAAGGAAGGAGACAAGCACGTGAAAACAGATAAATTCGTGGGGCTGGATGTCCACAAAGATACCATCGTGGCGGCGATTGCCGAGGGTGGCCGCGAGGGCGAAGTTCGC
>JAGOQJ010000005.1 GCA_017991595.1 Candidatus Didemnitutus sp.
TGGTCAGTCTCGTAGTAGTGGCTACTACGAGAGCGAGTTGTAGGCACTAGCCACCACTCTCAACAGAGCCTCTGCCAGACTACTGGCTACTACGAGCCGTCAACGGGGACGCCGGTCGGACGCATACCGACAAATACGGCGTCGTCTGGATCGTCACCGGCCCGATCATCCCCAACAAGAAACCCAAGGCGTGGCTCGGCGAGAAAGCGAAGAAGGAGATGCTCATCGCGATTCCCGAAGCGCTCTTCAAAATCGTCATCCGCATTCCGGAGGGCTCGATGACACCGGAAGTCCTCGCGTTCCGCTTTCCCCAGACGCACCCGAAATACAACGAAGCCGTCTACGACCTGAAATATTTCCTGACCACCGTCGATCAGATCGAAGCAGAGACGAGATTGGATTTTCTCACCAGTCTGCCTGCAAAAATTCAGGCGCAGATTGAATCGAACAAGGCGGCGAAACTCTGGTAAGGACAACAGCGAAACGCAGCAAAGCCGATCCCCGGACGGAGCGCAAGCGGAGGAGGAAGCAGACGGCGTGACAGCGGCTCGCCGCTGGCGCGCCGTCTGCCGCTTGGATCTGTCGTTTAATCACGCCATTTTTGATAGCTCAGACGATTATCCGCTTTGGTATAGAGCCAGACACCCTTGTTGAGGTCGAAGAAGACCTCGTTTGGTTTGAGCCCCTCAAAATCCACAACTCGCCACGTAACCTCATCTTTCAAGGCCGTGCTAGCCCCTGTCTCTGCGACCAACGGCATTCTAGAGCCCACCACCCATTTGGCATACAGAAACAGGACCGTGTCGCCGATGACGGAAACTCCTTTAGGAATCGAACCGGGGATTTCTCTGACTACCCGGGAGCGAACATCTCCCAGTAAATTATCTACAGCGAGCAGCTTGGTTTTCGGCTTTTCGCTTTCCTCGAGCACCAATAACCAGAGGGTGCCCTTACCATCGCGGCTCATGTCTATCACTTGACCGTCCACGCGCAATCTTTCGGCAAACTGGCCGTTTGTGCTCAACACACCCAACCGGCTGCAGGTCTTGCGACTATCGCTATTGTATTCGATGCCAACGAGCGGAACGCCGGAAGTAGCGCTGATAGCCACCGGCACCTTAACCCGGTTAAAATCCAGTTGCACCGCACTAGACTGAATTTCACTCCAACTGCGCCCACCGTCCTCCGTCAGGAAAACCTGCTTCTCCGTCCAGACACCGACCTTATGCTGTCCAAAAAACGCGGCGCCGACGGCAGCCCCCGGCAATACTTTGGCCGCCATCCAGGATTTCCCGGAATCAATTGTCAGATACAGAGTCGATTTTGGATTTCCCGATTGAAGCCCACCAACAATCAAAGCGAGCCCTTCACCTCCGTCCATGTCGACCGCACGGAGAGCGCCGATGCCCAATACACTTTCGCGCAGCAATCTCGCGCTAGAGTCGAGTTGGTAGCAGACATATTCTGAGTCCATCTGGATGGGCTTACCCGGATCGTAGAGCGGCGTCTTGGAAGCGAACACCCAAAGTCTGTCGCTGTCAGCGATTCCGAACTTAAGACTAATTTCTGTTGGAAACTGGTGACTCATGGTGGATTCGTTTTCCCCGTGGCAAGAACACAGCAGAGTGATGCTCAAGCCCAAGACCAATAAAAGACTCTTCATGGCTTTTCGTGTGAGTTAAGGCTTTCGGATGTGGCCAGCCATCGAGGCATCGCTCCCCATCTTATCCATGTAGTCGCCGAAGTCCTCCGTTACTGCTTGAATAATCCAGTCGCGTGAATCCCATGTCTGCCTTGCGCTCGATCCGGGGTAATCCCACATGCCTCCGCGAGCTGTCCAAGCGACCACTATCAGATCGTTCACGCTCAGATTACCAGCGCCACCTTGGCGATAGGCATCAGAGTGTGAGTTGAAAGCAGCTTCCAGCAGGAGCTGGCGGTTTGCGCCAACCGATGGATTGTCCCTCAACGCTTGCTCAAGGGCCACCTGAAGCGCTACCGCTGTCTTGTCGACAAAGCTCGTGAGCGCAGGCCGATCACTTCCGGCCCATTGTTTCAATTTCTGAAACGCATCGTAGTATTTCAGGCCATACTCGGTGTAGTAATTCGGCCCCTTCCCTCTCTTGAAGCTATCCGGAGCATTTTTGTCCCGGAACAGATAGTAATCCCGAGTCCCAATTAATTCAGCCGGGGCAGGAACATACCCGTTGCCTGCGCTGTTTGGGGCTTTGTTCCCAAAGTATGAAAGCCACGCGCCATCGTTGCCATGCAAGCGCGGCCCCATGTTTATCCACTGGCCACTCATGCGATCCAACGCAATGCGTAGCAGCACCGTGTTTCCGCTGTTTGAAACAGTTATGCCTCCGGCTTGATAACTGCCACTTCGAATCAACACTCCTCGAGCGAGCCCTGACAATAGGTCAGATGTGCGCGCCGCGGCTGCAGCATCAATCGCGCCACTAATAAAAGTGGTTGGAACATCATCCCAATGAAATGGGTCGTCATTTGCGAAATCTTCCCAGGGATTGTAGCGTCCACTTTCTTCCCCATCGTCCCCCCCATAGCTGTCGTCAAGCCATGGCGGCCTAACAATTGGATCTTCAGCATATAGGTCAGCTTCATTAAGACCCAAAATATCAGTTCGGCCGATTGGGCGATTGCGGACGAATGAATACAAATTTACGCCGCCGTTTTCTTCGATCGGGTCGCGGTTGATGAAGCGGCCGAGAGTGGTGCTGTAATAGCGGTAGCCGTAGTAAACGAGGTCGGTCTCGGTGTCCGTGAACTTAGTGGAGAAGCGGAACGAATTGGCGTCGGCGTAAGTGCCGGAGCTGCGGACGAGCTGCCCGAAAGAGCTGTATTCGTAGATGGCTTCGAGGGCTCCGGTGGAATCGTTTAGCAGGGCGACGACGTTGCCGTTGCCGTCGTAAGCGGGCAGCAGTGTCTTGCTCGCGACGTGATCGTGAATTTGGAGCAACGCGCCCACGCCGCCGGAGGCTGTCAGCGAGCCGGTCAAATCCAAGCCCCAAGTGAACGACCGAGCAAGGGTGACGGCGCCTCCGCTGCCCACACTAAATTCCGCGATCAGGTTCCAGCCGTCGAAGAGGAATTTCGTATCCGAAAGCGGCGTGGCGTCGAACGAAGTTCCATTCCAGCCACCGTAAACGGTCTTCCGCACGCGGCGGCCCTTGTAGTCGTAGCGGAATTCCAAACGGCGCATGTCGGTATTCGCCAGTGGACCGGAGGTATTGAGCACGCTGCGATGCTCCATCGCCACGAGCCGATTTTCGGCATCGTAAGTATAACTCCAGACCGAATCGTGTTCGAGGTTGCCATCCTCGTCATACTCGAACGCTTGCTCCGCGGCCGGGATGAAGAAGTCGACTGAGGAATGCCGGTAGGTATCGACTGTCCCGGTCCAAGCACCGCGCAGCGCGGAATAAACGCTTACGGTACCTTTGGCGGCGCTGGATGCGTTAGCCGGCGCCAAGTCGGCCGCCCAAACTCGCTCCAGCTTGCGGGTCGTGGCGGCACCCTGCACGACCACGCTGGCGCTTGTGGCTGCTGTTCCCGTCACCCGAACCGTTTTGTTTTCCTTCTGAGTGTATTGGTTGAGGTTGTTCGGCGTGTAGGTTTCGTCACCTGTGCTCGCCGCTCCGGTCTGCCCGGATGTAAGCCGGTTGCCGATTGCGTCGTAGCGAAACTCCTCCCGCCGCCCGGGCAATTCGTCAGCGGAATTGGGCGTTTCGGAGGCACCTTTGCGATGCATCACCTCGCTCGTGAGTTCACCACGGGAGTTGTAGGCAAAGTAACGCGTCACCGCCTTCTCCGAAGCGCTGGCGTAATCCACGTAGTAATCGCTAAACACCTCTCCGCTCAGCTGCGCATGCGTGCGCTGCCGGAGCGCGTTGTAACCGTAAGCATATTTTACCTGCGAGTCCGAACCCCAGCGCGTGTCGATCGAGGCCAGCAAAGGCCGCTCTGCATCGTATGTCCGGGTGACGGTGAACTGGTGGCTGCTGCCAATTGCAAGCGACGCGACCCAAGGGGCGTTCGTCTCATAGCCGTAGTCGAACGTTCGGTCATGGGTATTCACGCCTGCACGACCCGTAGTCAACGTATCGAGCCGGCCGGAACCCATGTAAGTGTAGGTTTGCTTCAGATCGGAACTGCTACCGGCGCTGGCGCCCAAATTGAAACCGAGATAGCGCCCCTTAAGCCCTGTCACTTCGTATTGCGGCGTCCAGGTCCGCTCGCCATAAAACGCCGGCAAAACGGCGGCGCTTTGCCTCCATGGCTTGCCCTCGTCGTAAACGTAGTCCCACGTGCCCGTATGATCGCTCGCGGTGTCTAGTTGACCCATTCGCGTGTAAGTAAACGCCACAGCGGGAGTGCCATCATTGTAGGTCTGACCGAGCAGTTCGCCGGTGGCGTCGTGGTAAGTGTAAGTCGCCGTAACCCGCGTGGTGGAACCTGGGATCGGGAGCATGCGTGCCCACTTTCGAGAGCGAACTTGCCCCCGCTCATTGAAGTCAAATTCGACGGATTTTCCCGCAGCATCCGTCTTCTTCCACATCATTCCCGAAGCCTCATCAAACGTCCATGTGGTGGTGTCGGTAGTGCCTGCGATAGATGTCGGCCAAGATGCACCATTCCACCCCGACTCCGCCCGGAAAGTGCTCATCGTCGTCCGGTCGCCGAATACCTCATCGTACCCATATTCGATCGGATAAGCACCTCCACCCCATTGGCGGAGAAGCTGCCCACGCTCATTGTGGCTGAAATAGGTGTAATGGCCGGCAGCGTCACGTGACGACGAGACCCGGCCACTATCGTCATAGACGAATCGTGCGGTGAAGCTCCCGGCCGGATCTTTCACGGAGGCGACCAGCGACGTGCCACTGCGATAGGCGTATTCTGTCGGTTTACTGCGCGTATCCAAGCGCTTCCAAAGTCGACCGAGAGAATCGTAGAGGACCTGTGTCGAAAGACCGTCATGGCCAGTGGCTGACTTCTCCAAGCCCCCTACCGCCAAAGTGGTCTCAGAACCCGTCACACCGATTCGCGTAACGGAGCGGGTAGTCGTTTGCGTAGCGCGATCGACGGTGACGACGGTGGTGGTCAAATTGCCTTCCACGTCCGTTACTTCCACTCGTGATTGGATGCCGTTGCTGAAGCCAGACAGCTGCACCCGAGCGAATGAGAGCGGGAGCGGCGTGTCTGAGTCCTCGGTGGGGTAGGTCTTCGTCGTCGCTTCCTGCCACCAAATTTCGGCAACGGCATCGTAATTGAATATCGTTTCCGTATCGGTAATTCGATCGAGGGAGACAAGGTCCAGACCACCACCATTGATATCGAGCCCCGAACGCACAAGCTCCCCCCAATCATTGTACTTGTAACAGGTGGGCGCGTAACCCGTGCGCGTCGTCTGCGAAAGTTGGCCAGCAATAGGGTCGTAGAAGCGCTCTTCGACAATAAGCGGTTGACTCGATCGAGAGAATCCAGGGCGCTGAGAGAGCACCGGACGACCGAGCCAGTCCACCCACGCCTGTTGCCAGCGGTCCGACCCCAGTTCCCCGTGCGTCTCCTTTGTCCAGCGCCGTCCGTCGGTCTCCACGCCGTAGGAGTAGTAGCGCGCTATCGTTCCGCTGCCGGTGACGGAAGCAAGGCGACCATCAAGCTGCGTAGTTTGGATCACAATGCCTCCATCGGGCGCGGTAGTCGTGCGAGTGCGGGCGAAGGGATCGTAAGCAATAGTCGTGGGAAAAAGGCCCGCAGGGGTGATCCTGTCGACGCGCCCGGCATCATCGTAACGGCGCGCATTCACAATGACCTCGGTGGTGCCGGAAGAGGACAGCGTTTCGGAGAGAACCTGACCGTTGGCATTGTATGTGAACGACGTGGTCAGGGCATGAGTGAGGGTTCCCCCTGCGGCCTTCGTGACGGACGAAACGCGACCGGCCGCATCGTAGAGGTAGCTGAGGCTGATGCCCGATTCGTCCGTTTCACTAAGCTTTTGATCGCCGCTGTAGGTGGCGCTATAGGTCGCATCGCTGGACGTCTTGCGCGAGGTGAGCATGCCATTGTCGGCATATTCGTAATCGACGAAGCTAACCAGCGACCAGTCTGTTCCGGTCCATATACGATTCTCCGTGCGCACCACCAAAGCACGTGAATTCCGAATTTCAACAGACATGGTGGATTTGTTCGCAACGATATGAATCGGGTCGATCTCGTAACCATCATATGAATTGAGTTCATCAGAACCCGTCACCTCACTGGAAAGGCCGACGATCGTAATCGACCTACTCGCATCACGCTCACCGCGGTCCAAGGCGTCAGGCATCTCGGTGCCCCCGGCGCCATTTTTTAGGAACACACCGTCCTCCCACTGGCCACGCTGATAAGCGTATACGGTCTTTACGCCATCCGGACGGGTGACCGAATGGAGCAGGGAGTCGTAGAATTGAGATCCATCCGCCCTGAAGTATGACGCGTTCTCGCGATAATATCGTGTAGTCGTCTGCAGCGAAGCTGTTGCGATGTCCGCCGCTTCGGCGTATTGAGCCAACTGCACCGCGCTCACGAGACGCATGCCGTTGTCCGTTGCAGCCGTGTCGTCGGTGTAACTGGTTTCCACGCGTCCGACGACCACGCCGTCGATCGTTGTTCGAACGAGCGAAGGGCGGGTCTTTCTCCCAAATGGGTCTATCGTGTATTCGAAATAGGTTTCCTCGCCTTCGGAAAGCGCGGAGAGGGTTGACCCATTGTGCGGACGATAGCGAAATTTCAACATCCCGGTATCATTCTCCGCGGAGGTGGTAGACCAGTAATCGTACAATTCCCATTCTTCTCCGGCACGCACAGACTGTTTCAACATGGCATAGCGGCCCGCCTCAGCGACGTTCTCGTAATACTCGTAATCCGTTTTCTCTGGATCAGTCGTGCCCGCCGAGCGCGAAGTAACCGCGTCCCCCCAGACCTTGTTTTTATAGGTCTGCGACGAGATTTGCGCGGTGGAGCCGTTCGCGGCGGTTCGCGTCGCAGCCTCGGTTCGGGTCGATCCGCTGCTAGAGAACACCACGGCCGTCTGCGCCAGCGGCAAATTGCCTTCCGTCGTCCAATCTAGTTTGGTCCAGCTGAAGCTCGGCCAGCTCCCGGTGCGAGCGATGCTCGTGATGGAACGAGGCTCAATCGGCACGGCCAGATTGCTCAGTTCACGCATCTCCCGCGTGATTTTCAACTCGGTGGCCGAACTGCCTTTTTCCACACGGTAGACGAGAAAGGGATGAAAATCCTCCTCTTCCTCTTCCGAAGGTTCCGCCAGAAAACGGCGCGGAATCGTGGAACCGTGATTGTGGTGAGGATGGTAGAACCTGAGTTCAAATTGATCCTCGCCCAGTGCTTCGTCCTGCGCCGAGCTTACCACGTCGACCACGACGGCCGGGGCAATGATCTGACGGATGAGGCCGTCTTCATAATGAACGTGGACCTCATCCGAAGTCGGAGCATAAGAGAGACCAGCCGGACTAAACAGGCTTTGCCACGAACTGCCGGTTCCGGCGTCCACCAAAGTCAGCGCGCCTGCCGAGCTCCCGTTTAACAACCCACCGAGCGCCACCTGCCAGAAAATGCGCCCATCCGCCAGCGGACTGGCAAAACCTGCCGGCCCCGCAAAATCGTTGACGGGCACGACGCGAATCTCGGCCCACATGAGATACGATGGAATCGGGATTAGCTCCTCAAATTTTTTCCGGCTGCGGACCTGGCCGTCGATTTCCACCCGATATCCCGGCGGCGCGGCCAGCGACAACTCGAATGCATCCACCCACGCCGTTGAAATCTGCGCCCGATACAGCTTCCCTGGTTCAAGTAACACAGTATTGTAATTGCGACCGCCGGAGCGGCAGACCAGCTCGTTTGGCGCAAGCTTAAGGTCACTGATCGAAACAGCCCCGTCGCCAGCGCCGGGATAGGTCTCCACGCCGTTTATTTGGACGTTGAGACTACCCCAGTGGTCATCCATGGTTTCCTCTTCGTCTTCCACATCCGCTGCATTTCCGGAAGCCCAGAAACGCACCGGCACGGATCGACGATCCACGCCCCACGCCGAGGATGCAACGCAACACAACACTAGGCATATGCCCGCAAAGCGGATCCATGGCGTCGTATTCACGGGCGACCTTCCTTCTGAAATTTCTTCAGGCGTCGATTGGCGTTAGCCAAATCTGTCCGCACGTTGCGGTCCGCGGGCGCACGTCTGGCCGCTTCCTCAAGGCTGCGTTTCGCGCCATTCAAGTCCCCGCGAAATCGCCGTTGGACCTCCGCTGTTGCTCGCCACGCCTCTGCGACAAGAGCAGGCCGTTCTTCCGCCAATTGCCTCGCCTCCTCGGCTGCACGTAATGCTTCGTCGGCCGCGCGGCGCGCAGCCGCAGCTTGGCGCTCCCGAGCAAGGTCGAGCGCAAGCATTCGCAAAAGGATCGACAGGTTAAGTTTTCCTACCGCTCCGCCGCCCAGCGCCTCGGTCAGGCTCTCGAGAATCGCTTCGGGCTGCCGAGCCGCCTCCAAGTTTAAGAGAGAGCGCCTCAATTCTGCGCTCATGGCCAAACTATCAACCACTGTCGGTCCACCTCTGCCGCGGCCGGAAGCCGATGTATTCGGATGCTCCGGCTCGCGCAGGTTGGCGACCACAGGGTTGAGCACCTCCCTAATCGCCTCGTCGGGATCAGTAACTTCCGAAATCTCCAACGTGGTAAAGGTCCAATCCATGGCGGCCCCGGCCGAGATGACGACGTCCATCCCCGCATCAGGCACCGGCGCGGTCCCGACATAACCGGCTTGCTCGTGGACACGTACGACGAGGCCTTCTCCCTGACTGCCGCCGACGAAGAGAATCTCCAGCGGGTCGGCGCTCCGACCATCGCCCCCCAACGGAACTTCCAGCCTGAGCTCCGCCCCGTCCTGACCCAACAGAACGAGACCTGCTCCGTGGCTTCCGCGCACAAACGATACACTCGCCTGACCGAACTCTACCGAAGGCTGCGCATCGCTCGCATCGCTAAAAAAGGGACGGGAGACCGTGCGCAACCTGATGCCGGGACCACGAAATTGGTGCGAAAGCGAGACCCCCGCGCGGATGGCGATACCATCTTTTCCGCCGCGCACCTCACCGCTGCTCGCTGACCAAGGGGTTTCTTCTGCGCGTGGCGGCTGGACGGCTACGCCTTCGAGCGGCCCGGACAAAACCAGCAGTAGAATCGCTGTACCGAACACGCGTTCGGCCCAGGCAGGGAGGGGCAGAATGCCCAATGGCAATCGAGAGGCTTTCATTTCGTGGGGCGGTGTATCTGAAGGGCTGGCGTGTTAGTGTCGCCGGTTTCTATAGCCGGGCTTCCGAGAGGATTCAGTCCGAGTCGGTAGTAATCGAGGTAGGTGAGATCGTTACCGACGACAGTCGCTGCGTCCGCGGGGTTGGTAGGATTGAGCCCGTGCTCCACCTCCCAATCGTCGTCCATTCCGTCACCATCGCTATCGTTGACGATCGACGCTCGAAACGCACCTCCGCTTGCCACGGAGAAGCCCGGCTGAAGAATGACCGCCGTTTGCGAACGAAATTTCACATCTGCGCCGCTAGCGACCGACACCGCGGACCTTGCTACAATCGCTGACGCGGAATGCACGGACTTTACCGACGCGTTGGGGTAGGTCACATTTTCGATCGTGACCTGAGCCGACAACGCTGTGGCCAGCCCGAAACCGATCAAGGCTCCAAGAAACATCTTCATGGGACTTGCGCCTCAGGGTTGGCGGAGCGCGGCGTTTTCCCGTTCGAGCTGGGAGATGCGCACTGCCTGTTCGCTCAAACGCTTTTCCTGCTCGATCTGATGCAGTGTCAGCTCCTCGATCTTGGCCATCATCAGTGCCTGCATTTCGCCCATGCCCAACCCGCCAGCGGCAATTTCCGCGGCTGAAGGAATACCTGGCAGGTGCTTGCGCGCCTTGATATGTGCCTCCACTTCACTCAATGGGACCAGCCGATAGCCTTCCTCAAAAACGTAATCCGCCCATCCGGTATCGACGATCACCTCCTTGGCGCGAATCGCGCCGTTCACCGACAACTTGTGAGAGGGTGCCGCCGTGCCGATCCCGACGTTTCCTCCCGGATTCAAAGTCAGATGTCCCGTCCCGGTTGTAACGACATTCAGACCTCCGTCCGTTCGCGGAGTCGCAGTCGTGTAATTGCTGCCATCGCTGATCAGTCGCAGCGATCCATGGAGGCTGAGAGAACCATCCAGAAGAATTGGACCGTCAGCGCTGAATTTTACGTCGTCGATGCCTAGTCCGTGATCCAATACGCTGGAGTTGTTAATATAGCTCCATCGGATCCAGAGATCCGTGTCAGGCGCCCAGTTTACGCCTGTTATTGTCACCGCTTCGAGCACGGTTCTGTTCGCCGAAGAATTGCCGTCTAAATCCGCTCGGGTCTGGCTGGAGTCGCCGGTCACCGGACTCGTAAAGGCGAGCGACGGAATCGAGGTGAAGCCTGAATTGTTCGCGAAATTCATTCCGGACGGCTCCGACAAGCGGTAAGTGACGTTCAATACTCCCGGCTGACCGCTATTGCTTGTCCACCACTGTTTGCCTGTGTAGGCCAACGTAAACGAAGTGAGCGTTACGCCGGAGTTGTTACGCAAACGGAGGACCATGTGCATTGATCCCCAAGCGATCTTGGGAAATACTCCGAGCGTACCATTGCCGCTCGTCGCACTGGAGCGCCAATGAAACAGATGCTGGTTGTCCGACCAACCATTCGTTCTCCGATATTCCGATGGAGTTCCTCCATTTTGCCGGTAGGCATACCACCCCGGGAATGTAGAATTGTCTGACCATGCAGGTGTCGCAGCGGCAGCCGGCAATCCTTGGTTAAAATCGAAGGTCAACTCCGAAGCAGGGGTCGAATACGCAACCTGCGCGGGAGCGGACGATATCAGCACGAAACAAAAGATCGCAACGGATGCGACCAAGCGGAAGAGGGCTGAGCGAAAGGCCGCGAAATTCGCGGCCGCGTTCGGGATGGGGCTAGGCATAAATAGTACTTTTGGCACTTTCATCCGGCCGGCCCGAGCGCGGATAAAAACGCAAAAAATCAGATTTGCCCAATACTGGGCGTGGATACTTCGGGTAACGAGCGGGGATTTTGGCTATCGGTCAACAACAGTTTCGAGTAGGATAATCAATTATCCTACGATTACGTAGTTATACTAACTCTTTACCGAGTTCTGGAAATTCCGCCGTGAGTCTTGCGCGAGCGTGGAGGGAATAAAGATCGCACTGCGCGACGATAGATATTCCTCGTACAACACGCTCCCAAAATCATGGAGCGAATCGGTAGCCGAAATCCATGCCCATACGGCACGTGAAATCGCTAGACTCTGGCCATCACCGAAACGTCCCAAATTTTCTAATCTCCGGCCTACGCATTCTATTCCGCAAACAGGGCAAAAGGTAGGATGGCGCCACACTCTCCGGTGCCATCAGGCGACCGTTTCATCCGTCGGCAGAGCCAGCCGGCAACTTCCTCCCACCATGAAACCCCGACCCAACGACGCCATGAAAACGCCCCAAATCTCCGTCCTTATCGACCGTGCCGATTACGAACTCTGTGCCGCCGCCGCGCGTCTTGCGCGCCAAGCGACCGGCAAGAATGATCCCGACACCCGCACGCTCATCGCCTTCCAGTTCAAGTTCCGCACCGCAGAAGCGCTGGCGAAGGATTACCTCGACTGCATCGGCGAGCGCGAAGCACGCTTCAACGTCAGCGAGCGTTCGCCGCGGCACGCCGGCGCCATGAAACTCCGCGCCCCACGAGAAAAGAAAAGCGCCAACACCGACGCGCTCCGCTCGGTGCGGAAGCCCGCCGACCTGAGCCGCAACTGACTTCTCATGCCGACGCGCCACGAGGTCAGCCACAGCATCCAACAAACGCTGGAAGCCCACGGTCTCTCCCCTTCCGATCCGAGGTATGCGCTCACCCGCCAGACCTTGGAGGATTTGAACAACGGCACCGCCGATCTCGACGATGAGCTGGCCTCGATCGCAGAGCAACTCACCTGGCTGCTCGGCGCTCCGACCTGGCTGAACGAACGGCCCGTAGAGGAGTTCACACCCTTTGTGGAGTCGAAGCTGTCCGAGTGCGAACGAACGCTTTCTCTTCTGCGTCAGCGCTGGGAACAACACCAGCGCGAGCGAGCGCCGACTGCCCCGCCCTGATGCGCTTCGCTCCCGATCCGTTGGCCCGCATCGGCAGCGCTCCGACTGCGGACCGCTTCACCGTCGCCGAAATCATCGCCGACTGCACGTCCGCAGGAATACTGGACGAGCTCCGTTCCGCCTTGGACATAGCGCCAAAAACAACCGGAACCGAAGCCACCCGCGTCGTCCGCGACCTCGTCTATGAACTGGCCGGCACGAACAACCGTGACCTGGCCGTCGACGTGCTCATCCATGCGACCGGACTCGGGGAATTCGACTGCCGGACATTGCGCGACTACGCCCGGCGACACGGCATGACCGCCGAAGGCTTCCGCAAACACGTAAACGCGATGCGCCGCCGCCTCGGCCTAGCGAACGAAACCACGCGCGATGAAAACTGAGTTGCAGCAACTGATCGCCGCGCTCCCCACCGGCGTCGCCCACGCCGGACGTCTCGGTCTGACACTCGCTCCCGAAACCCCACCCACCCTCCGACAGGAACTGATCGCCCGCCTCACCCACCTCAGCCGCGCCAGCACCGGCGAACGCCACACCCTCACCGCCTGGCTCGGCGATCTCCTCGCCTCCGCTCCCCGCCTGCGCCGCGGACAAATCACCGCCTACGCCCTCGCCGCCGGTCTCGATGCAGGAACCCTCTCCAACGCCAAACTCGTCTGCTCCCGCATTCCGGTCTCATGTCGCCATGAAGGACTGAGCTGGAGCCATCATTGCGAAGTCGCGCTGGCCATTTCCGATCCCACCGAAATCGAGCGGTGGCTTTCGCGGGCCGAAACGCAAAAACTCAGCGCCGGCGAACTCCGCCGCACAATCCGTGAAAATCTCGCCGCGGTCCCGCGCCGCAGAGCCTCGCAAGTCGCGGGCTTCGCTCTGATGCGCGAACTCCGCGCGGCGTCACGCGCCTGCGAGAAAATGAAACCGCTGGTCCGACACTGGCCACGCTCCACCCGCAGGCTCGCACTCGAAGAAATCCGACCCCTCACCGACGTCATCGATTACCTCCGGAAGAGCTCAGCAGAAAACCCGTTATCCCGAGCACCCCGCCCCCACGACCTTACCGCGAACTGAACTGCCCCCGGGCAGGAACTTTCAGATTCGTCTGAATATGCGCCAGCACTTCCGCCGGATCGTAATAAACGAAATGCCCGACCTTGTGATGCGGGATGCGTCGTAACTTGGTCCATTCGCGCAGCGTGCGAATCGTCGGCTCCTTCCCTTGAGGAAAAATGCCGCTGACCCGAAGGCCAACGACATCGGTGAGTCTCGAAGTGATGACAGGTGCAGTCGGTTTCGTCTCCATCCCTAGGTTGACGAACGTCAACCGGCCTCACGCTCCGACGGCCTTGTCAATTTCCAGCGCCGGGATTGCCACCGGCGCCAGCCTTCCCTATCTCGCTCAAGTGGAATTGAGTTTTCCCACAGATTCCGACGGCTTCTTTTCGCGCGAGTGCCCTTCCTGCAATCGCTACTTTAAAATAATTGAAGGCGAAGGCAGCGATGAACCGATTTCAGCCTGTCCTCATTGCGGCCACCGCGGGGAGGACTGCTGGCACACGCCCGAACAAATTGAATATGCCCAGGCCGTCGCGTTGAGCACGGTTGTAGCTCCGGAAATCGACCGCCTGAAACGATCGCTCTCTGGATCCGGTGGAGGACTGTTCAAAGTGACCGTGGAGAATAGCATTCCGCGGCCGCCACCACCGCCGCTCGAAGTCGATGAGCCTTACGACATCGTTCGCTTTCGATGCTGCAACGAAACGGTCAAACTGCATCGTTTGGAAACCAATTTCTGTATCATCTGCGGCAAGGCATACGAAATGAAACACAGCGACTCGAAGCGGATATTTCTCAGTCACAAGGGCGTCGACAAGGCTCAGGTTATTAACTTCAAGCAGACCCTCGAAAGCTTGGGATTCGCGCCGTGGTTGGATGAAGATGCGATGCCCGCCGGCACACCGCTTGAGCGTGGGATATTGAAGGGTATGGAAGATTCCTGCGCTGTCGTCTTCTTCATCACCCCGTCCTTCAAGGACGAGGGCTTTCTGGAAACGGAGATCAACTACGCCATACAACAGAAGCGGGCTAAAGGGGAACGTTTCGCAATCATCGCACTTCAGTTTGTCGAGGCCTCCGGGAAAGCCGGCGAGATTCCCGCCTTATTAAAGACCTACGTCTGGAAGCAGCCGAAGTCTGAACTCGAAGCGCTCCGCGAAATCGTCCGCGCGCTGCCCCTGTCGGTTGGAACCGCCGACTGGCGGGAAGGGATCGACGGCGTCGTGGCCACGCCGAAGATAAAGTCCACCGTTGCCGAATTGTCACCCGAGGCCAAAGTAATCTTGGCGGCGACCGCAAAGGGCGGAGGCCGGATCTTGTACGCCCGACACATGAGAGGCAGTATCATCCAAGCCGGAGGAAAATCCGTTATACCAGACGACGATCCGCGCACCGTTGCGAAATGGGTCGGTGGCTTAGAGGATTTGCGCCGGCGGCGCTTCATCACTGATGTCGGCCATAAAGGCGAGGTGTTCGAGATGACGCGCGAGGGCTACGACGCCGCCGACCAGCTCGGCGACGTTCCGAGCACGGTGTAATGCGCCGCCCAGAACTTTAGGCGGCGGTAGGCATCTTGGTTGTGCTGGCTGAGTTCGTGGCTGCATCTGCCCTCGGGCCTCCCGGCGTGGCTGGAATCACACCGTGTTTCGGCAGAATCGCAAAGAACCGCTCCGCCTCCTCCTTGCTCTTCAAATCAAGGTAGTGCTTGCGGATGATCGTTTCCGAATTCCCCGCCTGGAGCGCCGCCTCCCCCATCGACCGGAACTTCGCCACGAACATCGAAATGAACGTGTGCCGCAGCACATCGTGCGTGAGTCCGAACTTCGCGAAGATCGGTCGGCGATTATTCGTCGAATCCTTCGGCACGATCTTGAATTCACTCAGGGGATAAGCCTGCAACCACGCCGCCAAATTCGGCTGAATGGTCACATTGCGCGGCATGCGCACCTTCGACACTTCCGGCTCAATCCGAATCACACCCGTGTCGAGCCGCACCGACCCCGGCTGTAGCTTGGTAATTTCCCCGTAACGGATGCACGGCCGCACCCCCGCAAACAGACAGATCGCAAAATACGGCACCAACTCACCCTCAAGGTATGTCTCCACATACTCCATCAACTCCGCCGCCTTCTCCGCCGTGATCGTAACAGCCGACCCGCGTCGGTGATTGATGCGATAATACGGCGTGCGCTCCACCGGATTACCCGTCGCCCACCCCTTCTGATACGCGAACTTGAAGAACGTCGAAATCAACCCACGCCGATTGTTGTAAGTCTTCAGACACGGTTTCCCGCGCTCGAGATAAGCGGTCAGATTCTCGTTCGTGCACTGCGACACCGGCCCCGTCGGGAAATGCTTCTTCAGATGTCCGAGTTCGAAGCTCAGCGCACCCAACATGCGCTTGGACAGGATCTGGCGCTCGTGGTCGCGCTTCCGCGTGGCAATGTAGTCGTCCACCGCCTCGATCAATCGCTTCTCCTGCTCCGGTGCCCGGTAGTTCGTCAGCGCGTAGTCCAAATAAAACAGCAGTGACTTCGGTTTGTCCTTCACCCGCCGGAACGCATCCTCCGCTTCCCGAAGCTGCACGTCAGTGAGCGACGTCAACGCCGGCCGCATCCCCGCCGAGACCTGCAGCGCCTTCAGTTCCAATGCCAGTTTCTCGGCCGCCGCTTCCTCGCGCGTCGGAAAATTCTTGCGGATGCGCACCCCATGCAGCCAACCGGACACCCGCCAGGAGATCGTGCCATTGCGATTCTCGAACCGCTGCACCTCGAATTTCGTCTGATTCATGCTTAGGTTGCCACGGCAACTGACAACCTAGCGCGGTATTTTGCCACAAGTGCTGATAATCAACATCTTAAATGGCGGGATGGACGGGACTCGAACCCGCGGCCTTCTGCGTGACAGGCAGACGCTCTAACCAGCTGAGCTACCACCCCGAAATTGGGAAAGAGGCCGAAAAGTAGAATCGCACCCTAGCGAGTCAAGCGCTCTTTGGTGGTTCTTGCGCAGAAAGATTTCGCAAGGCCGCCAAAGCGTTCCGACTGTCGATTTCAATCTGGGCCCGCAGCTCCTGGACGTCCGCAAAACGTCTCTCCGGCCGCAGGAAACGCAGCCAGCGAACCGTCACCGCATCCCCATAAGTGAGACGCGTAGGCGCCAGCACATGCACTTCCAACCGCGGCTCGGGCGGAGCGGATTCGACCGTCGGGCGCAGCCCCCAGTTGGCCACGCCCGGGGCATCCACTCCGGCGGCGTCGGTCACGACCACGGCATAGACCCCGTGGCGCGGCCCGAGATCGGGCGCCCAACGCAGGTTGAGGGTGGGAAAACCGAGCGTGCGGCCGAGTTGCTTTCCTTGCTCCACGCGACCGGAGCAAAAATACGAGTAACCGAGCAAGACGTTCGCCTCCTCGATTTGACCGGCGGCGATGAGCGCGCGCAAGCGCGAGCTGCTGACCGGCGCTCCGCCATCGCTGAGCCGCGGCGCGCTGCTCACCGCAAACCCGGCCGCGCGAGCCGCCTCGATCAGCAACGCGATGTCCCCTTCCCGACCGCGCCCGAAGCGGAAATTCTCTCCGACATAGACGGCCTCAAGCGCGGGCAAGGCCTGCTTGAGCAACGCAACGAAGCCCGCCGCCGTCGTGTCTGCGAACGCCGCCGTGAACGGATGCTCGACGAGGAAATCGATGCCCAGACCGGACAACAGGTGCCGCTTCACCTCCGGCGAGAAGATCAGGCGCGTCGGATTTTCCGGCCGCAACACCACGCTGGGATGCGGCGCGAACGTGAGCACGCCGGCGAGACCTCCGCGACGACGAGCCGCCTGCACGGCGGCGCCAATGACGGCTTGGTGGCCGCGGTGCACACCGTCGAACATCCCGATGGCGAGATGCACCGGACCAGCGGGTAGCTTCACCCGCTCCAACGTATCGAAATGCTCCGCCGCCTTCACAACGCCACGCGTGGCGCCGCCTCGTGGATGGGGATCAGGCGCTTTTCGAGATCCGGAAGCGGCATCGCTTCGATCTCCGCCAAAGGCAGACATTGGGCAAGGTTGAAGATGCCACTGCCCGTGCGGCGCAGCGCCGAGAGGTGGCCGCCGCAACCGAGTTTCTCACCCAAATCGTTCGCGATGACGCGCACGTAGGTGCCTTTGGTGCACGCGAGGCGGAAGGTGAGCTTCGGCGAGGCGAACGACAGCAGGTCGAACGCCGCGACGCGGATGAACCGCGGCTCGCGCTCCACTTCCTCGCCCTTGCGCGCGAGCTTGTAGAGCGGCACGCCGCCGATCTTCACCGCGGAGAACATCGGTGGCTTCTGATATTGGTCGCCGAGGAAGCCCTGCATCGCAGCACGCAAATCGGCCTCCGTCAGCGGCGGCACCGGGCGCGTCTCCATGACCTCGCCTTCCGCGTCCTGCGAGTTGGTCGTCACGCCGAGGGTGACTTCACCCTCGTAGACCTTGTCGAGGCTGATGAGGTATTGGGAAATCTTGGTCGCCTTGCCCACGAGCATGATGAGCAAGCCCGTGGCCATCGGATCAAGCGTGCCGGCGTGGCCGATGCGCTGGATCTGGAATTTCCGGCGCAGACGATACACGACATCGTGCGAGGTCATGCCGGTGGGTTTGTCGACGAGGAGCACGCCCTCGACTTCCTTGGGTGGACGCAGACTCATGAGCGCGAAAGGGCATCCACCTCGCGCAGGCGCCGGGTAAAGGCGGCGACGAGTTGCGGATAAAAATCGTCGAACGAGCCCTGCCAGTTCAAGCCCGCGGCGCTGGCGTGGCCGCCGCCGTTGAACTGCGCGGCAACGGAGTCCATGCGATAGACCGCATCCTGCGCGCGCAGGCTGGCCTTGATCACGCCGGGGCGCTCCTCGATCAGCGCGCCGATGGCAACGCCGTCAAGCGACCGCGCGTAATCCACCAACCCCTCGGTGTCCTCGACCGAGGCGCCGACCTGTTCGAAAATCCCGTGCGGAAGCACGCCGATACAGACACGGCCTGCGCACTCGAGCCGCAGGGAGCCGATGAAATGTTGGAGGAGCTTCAGCTTGCCGAGGGATTCGCGCTCGTAGAGTTCCTGCCCGGCGCGGGCCGGGCTGGCGCCGCGGGCGAGCAGTTCACCGGCGAGCGTGAAGACGCGCTGCGAGGTCGAGGCGAAGCGGAACTGCCCGGTATCGGTCATGATGCCGGTGTAGAGCGCCTGCGCGGAGACGGCGTCGATAGGCAGCCCGGCATCGAGGAAGAATCCGGCCAGCACCTCGGCCGTGGCCGCGCTGGCGGTATCGACGAAATTGTGCCGGGCGAAGCCCCCGTTGGAGATGTGGTGATCGAAACACGCGAACGCGTCGGGGTAGAGCTCGCGCATCCGGTCGCCGGCGCGGCCTTGGTCGGCGCAGTCGGTGAAGACCGCCACGCGTCCATCATGGGCGAGTTCGTCGCGTTGGAAGAAAGGCGTGTCGCCGACGAGGAACTTGATGCGCCGGGGCACCGGGTCGGGATTGATGGCGATGGCATCGATGCCGCGCGCCCGGAGCACGCGGGTCAGCGCGACTTGCGAGCCGACGCAATCCCCGTCGGGCCGCTGGTGCCCGATGACGGCGACGCGACGCCCCTGCAACTCGGCGAGGCAGGCCTGGAAACGCGCCGCGTATTCGGGGTAGTAGCTCATCCCTTCGGACCGGCTCCCTTGCCTTCGATCTCGTCAATCAACTGCTCGATGCGCACGGCGCGTTCGCCGGAGAGGTCGTGGTGGAACGTGAGCGTGGGCACGTGACGCATGACGACGTTCTTCGCGACCACGCCACGAATCTCGACGACCTTCGAGCGGAGCCATTTGCCGGCGCGCGCGATGTCGTCGGGGTCGGAGCCCACGACGGTGTAGAAAATCTTGGCCTCGCGCAGGTCGCCGGTCACATCCGCGCCCGAGATCGTCAAGCGCGTCGCCTCGCTGGTGTAGCGCTTGCGCAGATAGGCGCTGATCTCGCGCTGGAGCAGCTCGTTGACGCGGAGGAGACGGTTGGACATCGGGTTTTCGATCTTGGATTTCGAATCCTCGATTTCCGACTGAGCTTGGTTCGCAGGTCGAAAATCGAGGAGCGAAAAATCAAGAATTAGAGCGAAGCGCGCACCTTCTGGATCTCGTAGCACTCGATCTTGTCGCCGGGCTGGTAACCGTCGAAATCGTCGAGCCGGATACCGCACTCGAGGCCGGCGCGCACTTCGTTGGCGTCGTCTTTGAAACGGCGCAACGTGCCGACCTTGCCTTCGAAGAGGATCTCCTTGCCGCGGCGGACGCGGGCGGAGACGTTGCGGTTGACCTTGCCTTCGGTGACGAGGCAGCCGGCGACGAAACCGTGCGAGATGGGGAAGACTTGGCGAACCTCGGCGCCGCCGAGTTTGTTTTCCTTCAGGTCCGGCTCGAGGAGGTCGGCCATCAGCTCCTTCACACGGTCGCCGAGCTCATAGATGATGGAGAAATGCTCGATGGTGACGCCGTGGTGCTTGGCGAGCGGCGTGACGCCGTTCTCCTGCTTCGTGTTGAAGCCGATGATGACGGACTTCGAGGCGCTGGCCATGAGCACGTCGTTCTTGGTGACGATGCCCACGTCGGCGGCGACGATGTCGAGTTTGACCTTGTTGCTCTTGATGCCTTCGAGGACGTTGCGAACCGCCTCGACCGAACCGTAGACGTCGGACTTGAGGACGATGCGCAGCACCTTTTCCTGCGTCGCGGCGATGTTGGCGAAGAGCGCGTCGAGGGAAGTGTCCTTCGGCGTGGCGGCGGCCGAGACGGCCTCCTTCTTGATGCGGTGCTCCTCTTCCTCCGCCAGTTTCTCCGCCTCGCGGGCGTTCTTCACGGCGGTGAACTTCATGCCGGAGTCGGGCGTGCCGGACCAGCCGATGACGCGCACGGGCGCGGACGGCGGGGCTTCCTTCAGGTTCTCACCCTTGTCGTCGAACATCGCGCGGACCTTGCACCAGTGCGGACCGCACACGAGGGCGTCGCCGACGCGGAGCGTGCCGCGCTGGACGATGACGGTCGCCAAAGGACCGCGGCCGACGTCGACTTGGGATTCGATGACGATGCCACTGGCCTCGGCCTTCGGGTTGGCCTTGAGGTCGAGCACCTCGGCGTTGAGCAAAATGTAATCGAGCAGCTCGGTGATGCCCTGGCCCTTGATGGCGGCGACGGGCACGGTGATGGTGTCACCACCCCAATCCTCGGGCGCGATGCCGCGTTCCTGGAGCTGGCCCTTGACGCGGTCGAGGTTGGCGCCCTTCACGTCCATTTTGTTCACCGCGACCATGATCGAGACCTTGGCGTTCTGGGCGTGCTTCAGGGCCTCGTCGGTCTGCGGCATGAAGCCGTCGTCGGCCGCGACGACGAGCACCGCGATGTCGGTGACATCGGCACCGCGCGCGCGCATCTTCGTGAAGGCGGCGTGGCCGGGCGTGTCGAGGAAGGTGATCTTCTTGCCGTTGTGCTCGATCTGATAGGCGCCGATGTGCTGCGTGATGCCACCGGCCTCGCCGGCGGCGACGTTCGCCTTGCGGATGGCGTCGAGCAGCGAGGTCTTGCCGTGGTCGACGTGGCCCAAAATGCAGACCACCGGAGGACGCGGGGCGAGGTTCTTGATGTCTTCCTCGCGCGCCTTCTCCTCCTTGGACTTCTTGTCGTCTTCCTTCTTCGCTGCGACCGCGGCCGGCTGGGCCTCGCCGCGATGCTTGATCTCGAGGAGGAAGCCGTGCTTCTCGGCCAGCTTGGTGGCCACGGCCTCATCGATCGACTGATTCATCGACGCGAAGATGCTCATCTCCATGAGCTCGGAGATGAGCTTGAAGGGCTTGAGACCGAGCGCGACGGCGAAGTCGCGAACGATGATCGGCGGCTTGAGATGGATGATCTTGATGCCGCCTTCTTCGGTGACGGTGACGGACGCGGTCGTCGGCGTGGCTGGCGGCGCGGGCGGAGCCTTGAAAGCCGGAGCGGGCGGCGGCACCGGGCGCGCAGCAGGCGGCGGGGGCGGCGGAGCGACCGGGGCCTTCGCGATCGGCGCAGGCGGCGGCGTGGGCTTCACGGGTGCCGGGATCGGTGCCGGCGCGGCAACCGGAGCCGGAGCAACCGGCCGCGGGGCTTGGGCGGGCGGCGACACCGGCGCGGCAGCGCGCGGAGGCAGCGGCGGAGCGGCCTTGAAAGTGACGGCGGGCGGCAGCGGCGGAGTCTTCGGCGCAGACACGGGCGCGGGCGTCGCAGGTGCAACGACCGGAGCCGGCGCTGGCGGCGGCACGAGAGCGGCGGCAGCAGCGGCCCGGGCAGCGGCGGCGGCGGCAGCGGCTTCCTCCTTCTCGCGCGCGACATCCTGCGCGCTCTTCACGAAGACGCCGGCAGGGAGCTTGACCTTGGGCGTCTCGTCGGCGGCGATTTCTTCGGCAGCGGGAGCCTCAGCAGGAGCGGGCGCCACTTCGGCGATCTTGGCGCCCCAGTGCTTCTCGATCTCGTCGTAGTAGATTTTGCTGACCGTGCTGGAAACCGACTTGGTGTCCGCCGAGACAAAGCCCTGCTCCCTGAGCCAGGAGAGCATCTCCTTGGCCTCAACCTTGTATTGTTTGGCGATCTCGTGAATGCGGGCGCTCATTAAGTGGTCAGTGTGTCAGTGTAGAAATGCGGGGCAAAAACGCGGGGCGGAAGTCAGGCTTGCGGGCCGGCGACCTTGCCGATGACGCCTTGGGCCTCGTCTTCGGAGAAGCCCATGTCGACGAGGTCGGAGGCATCGACACCTTCGAAGGCGGCGGGAGAGTTGATGCCGTTGGCGACGAGGCGCTCGGCGATGGCGGGCTCGAAGCCGAAAGCGCCGACGAGGGCGCTGATGGCTTGGGCGCGCGGATCCGAGGCGGTGGCCTTCCACTCCTCGATGTCCAAACGCCAGCCGACGAGGCGGGAGGTGAGGCGCGCGTTCTGGCCCTTGCGGCCGATGGCGACGGCAAGGTCCTCGTTGGCGACCCTCACGAGCATACGCTTGTTTTTTTCATCGAGCACGATCTCGCGCGGCACGGCGGGCTTCAGCGCCTCGATGAGCATCTCCTTCGGATCGGCGTGATACGGGATGATGTCGATCTTCTCGCCGCCGAGCTCGCGCACGATGCTCTTCACGCGGGCGCCGCGGGCGCCGACACACGCGCCGACCGGGTCGACCTTCGGATCGGCGCTGGTGACGGCGATCTTGGTGCGGTAACCCGGCTCGCGGGCGAACGCCTCGATCTTCACGGTGCCGTCCGCGATCTCGGTGACCTCGAGTTCGAAGAGACGACGGACAAATTTCGGCGTCGCGCGGCTGAGAATGACCTCGGGGCCGCGGCTGGAGTTCTCGATCTCAAGCAACAGGCAGCGGATGCGCTCGCCGGGGGCGTATTCCTCGCCGGGAACCTGCTCTTTGCCGGGCATGACAGCCTCAGCCTTGCCGAGGTCGATGAACAGGTCGTTGCGCTCGCGGCGGCGCACGGTGCCGCTGACGATGTCGCCGACGGAGTCCTTGAAATCGTCGTAGATGCGCTCCTTCTCGAATTGCCGGAGCTTCTGCATGATCGCCTGGCGCGCGGTCTGCGCCGCGATGCGTCCGAGGTAGGAGGGATCGATTTCCTTTTCGATGGTGTCGCCCACCACCGCACCCGCCTTGAACACCTGAGCTTTCTCGATGTGAATCTGCGTCTTCGGGTCGGCGACGGAGTCGCTGACCTTCATGACCGCCCACGCCTTCAGCTGCCCGTTCTTAGGGTTAATCTCGATCTTGAGTTCCTGTCCGGAGTTCACGCCCTTCAACGCGGCCGTCTTGATCGCGTTGACGATGGCGGAGATCATATCGGCACGCGGGATGCCTTTCTCCTTCTCCATGTATTCGAGGACGGACAGGATTTCGCTACTCATGATAATTGATTGATGGGAAAAAAAAAGCGGACCCGAGGGCCCACTCAAATAAAGTGAACTTGATGCTGGGGGATTAAATTAGGGGCCGGCGCAAACTGTTGTCAAGCACGCCGCCGGACGCGGGCGCCTGCGATTCATCAGGCACTTACAGCGAAACATCCCGGCGTAGAAACCACGCCATCAGACCCTGTGCAAAACCGTGGCAATGCGGCTGATCGCGCCCGCCGCTCACCCCGAGCTTGCGCAGCGCGCGGGCGATTCGCTCCGGCGCATCGCCGGGGAACCATGGCAACCACAGCGCCGACAAATCGCGCCCACTCCGCGCCGACGCCAGCGGCAGCAACCCGTCGCACACCAAGGTGTGCCAACGCAGCCCTCCTACTACCCCACCGGTGATCCGCTGGTTCAAGTCCGCCGAAAGTGCCCCGAGGCTCCGGTCGCGCCGCAAAATCGACCCGCCCGGATCCGCCGTTGGCGCATCAGGCAACTCCGGGAGCGAGCGGGTCCATCGTTCCAGTCTCTCCGGCCAATCCGTCCGTCGCTGCACCCACGCCGCATACTGCGCCAAACGGAGCGAGGGACGGTTGGCCGGGCGCACGCCATGCAACCGCCACGCGTCGCCCACGCTGGCGTGCACACTCGCCAGATCGACCCCAGCCTGCCACGCCGCCAAGGGCCAGCGTTCGGCCACCATCAGCATCGGCACGCGATTGTGCCGGTAGCCGAGAATTTCCAAGCCGGTATGATGCGCCGCCGCCGCCCAACCGAGCCGCGCCACTCGCTGGGCGGCAGAGTGGACTTTCGCCCGCCAACGGGTGACAGCGAGCTCGCGCAACAACTCGCGCACCTCCCCGACCGGCCGGCTCGCCAGCTCCGCCGTGCGCGTCCACTCGTCGCGCGCCGTGAGCTCCTCGAGCGCGTCGTCCGCCGCGTATTCCTCGAGGTCGCGATGCAGCCGCGGCAGCAACACGAAGGCCGGGATCGTTCCACCCGCGGGATTCCGCACCGGCTTTTCCCGCGGCCCGGGCGGGAAGAGCAGCACATGCAACACCACGTTGGCGTAGGCAGGATCCTCGCGATGCCCGTGCGCCTCCCAATCGCCGGCGTGAAAGTGCACCTCCACATCCCCGCTGCGCTCGATGCCGCCGAGGCGCAACCGCGCGCCTTGGAAATCGGGGCCGCCGATCAGGTTCCAATGACCCGGCGAGAGGATTTCGAGCGAGCGTCCATCCTCCAGCCTCGCCTGTTGCACCGAGAAATCCTGCCGCAACCAGATTTTTTGCACGACGCGTTCCGCCACGGTGAACGGACCGTAGAGTCCCTGCATTTCGGCCACGGAATCGCGCGCGGGAGCCATGAGTGGAGGTGATCGCCTGTCTGGCCCGACGCAGCGAACTTGCAGGCTGGACACTGTTGAAAAACCGCCAACGCTGCGAGCTGAAACACACTCGTGGAAGGGTGGCAGAGTGGTCTATTGCGGCGGTCTTGAAAACCGCTGAGGCGCAAGCCTCCGGGGGTTCGAATCCCTCCCCTTCCGCCAGCGTGAGAAGCGGCACATCATCAGGCACGGGCGGGTTCAATCCGAACCTCGCATGGTCGGACCGGGCAGTTTCATTCCGTTTTTTGAAGACTTAACGCCGCTCGCCCGCGCGATTCACGCCAATGGGGGGGGGGCGGGAATCGGGGCACCTTGATAGTCTGGCGACCTACCCGTATTCCCTTCCGCCCGTCCGAAGCGCTGTTGTGCCCTGTCATCTCGATGACTTGGACCTGACCGCGCATTTGCCCGTCCGACACGCAGCCCCGAGCCTGCGAACCCACTCCCCTCGCCCATGCTGTTTGCCCCCACCCGCCGAAGCCTGCCTCGGTGCCTGCTGCTCGCCGTGCTCGCGGGGGCGACCTCACTCGCCGACGCCCAAACTCCGGCACGAGTCAACCTCGCCAAATACCAGCGCGTCACGGCGAGCGTCCAAAACAGCACCTACGAGCCGGACTTCGCCGTCGATGGTCTCGTCAGTAACTTCCACTCTTGGCGCACAGGCAACCAGACCGGCCCCACCTGGCTGGAAATCACCTACCCGCAGCCCGTCACCGTGGCCAGTGCGCAGGTCTATCTCGGGCTGTGGGAGACCGCCGCCGGCGCCCAAATCTACGGCAATTTCCGCTTCCAACACCACAACGGCCTCACGTGGGTCGACATCCCCGGCTCCTCCGTCACGGGCAACATGCAACCCGAGGTCAACGTCGTCTTCACCGCCCCGGTCACGGCCACGCGGTTCCGCTTTTACAGCACCGACAGCGGCAGCCGCACCTTGCGCGAGCTCGCTTTCTTTCCGCCCAATCTCGTCGCCGGCACCGAGCAGGGATTCCCGCTCGGCACCGACGTGCGGCTCAACCTCGCCTACCTGCGCCCAGCCACCTCGAGCTCCGCCGTCCTGAACAACACTTACGGCGCCGGCTACGCCAAGAACGCCTTCGACGGCTACCGCGACAACGCCTCGCGCTGGATCTGCACCAGCACCGCCGCCGGCGAATGGATCGAGGTCGACCTGCTCGCCCCGCACGCGCTCGGCAGCGCGCACGTCCACAGCGGCTTCATCGACCCCGCCAACAACCCCGACCGCCTCACGACGCAGCCAATGTCGGACTTCACGCTCCAGTATTTCGACGGTGCCAACTGGCTGCCCATCCCCGGCGCGGCCATCACCGGCAACACCGAGGTCGCGCGCGCCATCGAGTTCACCACTCCCATCACCACCTCCAAGCTCCGCCTCCTCACCACCAGCGCCTCCAACGCCCGACTGCAGGAGCTGCTCGTCTTCCCGCCCCGCACCGGCGGCTACGCGCTCGGACGCGAGACGATCGACGCCGCCGTGCCCGCCCAGACGTGGGACCGTTATTCCGACTCGACCTACCGCCTCCGCAACCGCGGCCCCGATCTGCGCCTCGGCCTGGTCGACGGCCAGATCGTTTACGCCCCGCCAGGCACGCCGATCTCCACGGACATCGAGTGGCAACTGCTCCTCAACTACCGCGACGGCAGCTACCGCATCCGCCATCCCGCGACCGGCCTCTGCCTCGCCCTCGCAGACATCAGCACCGCCGCCGGCACGACGGTCGTCGCGCAGGAATACACCGCTCTCCCCCATCAGGATTGGTGGATCGTCGAGGACTCCGCCGACACCGCCACGCCCAAGCGTTTCCGCCTCGTCAACGTCTACTCCGGCCTCGTCCTGCAAACGCGCAACGCCAGCACCAGCGCCGGCGCGTCCGTCGTCGTCCAGCCCGCAAACGACAGCCTCACGCTCCAATTCTGGAACGCCAACCTCCAGCGCCACTACCCCAAGAAGGGCATCGCCGGCACCAACAGCCTTATCCGCACCTCCGTCAATCCCTACGTCACCGACTCAGACCTCACCTTCATCGAGGATTTCTACCGCCGCTTCGGCGGATCTTGGAGCTACTCGTGGGGCCGCCAGACCAGCGATACATTCCCCTACATGGGAATCGCGCACGCCTTCAGCCCGATGCAGTGGGGCAATTTCAACTGGACGCACGGCACCAACCAAGGGCCGATCGACAACATCCAGCGCGACGTCCAATCCAACTCCAAGCCCGTCTATCTCCTCGGTTTCAACGAGCCCGACAAAAGCGAGCAGGCCAACATGACGGTCGCCGACGCCCTCGCGCGCTGGCCGCGCTTGGAAGCCCAGCAAGTCCCGCTCGTCGCCCCCGTGCCCGCCAACGCGCTCGGCACGTGGCTCGACGGCACCTCCGGTTTCCACGCCTTGGCGAACTCCCTCGGCTACCGCCGCGACTACACGGCGGTGCACTGGTATGCCGCGCCCGACTCCAACGCCGCCATCTCGCACCTCCAAAGCGTCTACAACAAATACGGCCGCCCCGTCTGGCTCACCGAGTTCTCCGCCGTGCGCTGGTCCGGCACCGCCACGTGGACCGAGCGCGACAACTTCAACTTCCTCGCCGAATTCATGTGGCGCGCCGAAGCGCTCACCTGGCTGAAACGCTACTCGCTCTTCGCCTTCATCCAAGCCTCGCCCGGCGTGAACCAATCCGCGCCCGACCCCGCCGAGGCCCCGCGCTCCAACGCCCTCCGCTCCGACGGCAGCCTCACGCCCTTCGGCGCGCTCTACGCCGGCTGGGACGGCGTCACCGACGTCCTCGCCGATCGCGCCTATCACATCCACAACCGTGGTGTCTTCGAGCGCGCCCAAAATCCCGGCGGCACCGCCGCGCCCGCGCTCGTCGATCCCAACGCCACCGAGACCGGCACCCAATGGTTTCTCTCGCCCGGACTCACCGCCGGCACACATCGCCTCATCTCCACGCTCGACGGCCGGCCCTTGCGCACGAGCAACGGCACCACTGTCACCTTCGGCACCGTCGGCCAGACCGACCCGAGCGTCGAGTGGCGCCTCGTCGCCGATCAGCACGGCTGGTATTTCATCGAGCACCCAACCACCGCCAAGCGCCTCAAGGACAATGGCACCGCCGCCACGCCCACCGCGCCCGGCGTCGCCGGCACCTACACCTTGGAAGGTCTCACGCAGACCGGTGACCGTTTCAAATGGCGCTTCGTCCGGCCCGCCGTCGCTGAGCCCGCCGGCCCGCCCGCCTCGCCCACCGATCTCGTCGCATCCGTCTCCGCCAACACCATCACGCTGACCTGGTCCGCCGGCGACACCACGACCACGCATTACACCGTCCAACGCTCCACCACCGGCACCGATCCGTGGATCAACGTCGCCACCGACCTCACCTCGCCGACGTTCACCGACTCCTCCCTCGCGCCCTCCACGAGTTACACCTACCGCGTCACCGCGACGAATCTCTTCGCCCTCACCTCCGCGCCCAGCGGCTCCGTCACCGCCACGACCGAGGCGCCCGCGGACCCTTACGCGGCGTGGACGCTGGCCAACCTCGGCACGCTGCCCATCGACCAACAACTGCCCGGCGCCGACCCCGATGCCGACGGCATGGCCAACCTACTCGAATACGCACTCGGCACCGATCCGCGCGCCACCGCGCCGAATCCCACCCTCACCGCCGCGGTCGACGGCCGCCTGCAACTCACCTTCCGGCGCGCCGCGGCGGACTTGAATTACGAAGTGCTCGGCAGCTCCGACCTCGTCACGTGGTCCGTCATCGCCACCAATCCCGGCACCGTCGGGGAGTCAGTCACGGTGTCCGACGCCGTCACACTCACCGAGTCGCCGCGCCGCTTTCTCCGCCTGCGCGTCACGACCACCTCGCTGCCGACACAAGGCGGCTGAGAAATAAACTCACGTTCACGGGCGAATCGCGCGCAACACCTGCCGCGCCCCCGCGTGCGTCGGATCGAGACTGAGCGTGCGCTGCGCCGTCGCCTGCGCGCCCGCACGGTCGCCGGTGCGCAACAGCACAGTCGCCAGCGCGAAGGGATAATCCGCTTCCATCGGCGCCGCGCGCTCGGCCTGACGCAGCGCTTCCACTGCATCGGCGAGGCGCGGCGTCTGCGCGAGCAGCAAGCCTAGGTTATACCAAGCGCGGTGGAGCGAAGGATCGCAGTGCACGGCGAAGCGGAAGGAGTTTTCCGCCTCGGTCATCCGATTGGCCTCGGCGAACGCGAGCCCGGCGCGGAAGGCGCTCGGACCGCCGCGGGCACCCGCCAATTCCGCCGCCCGATAGAATTCCGTCCCGGCCTCAGCCACGCGACCTTGCCCGGCCAGCACAAAGCCGTGCGCCTCGCGGATCGGCGGCGAGTGCGGGTCCCAGCGGACCGCGATCGCCAGCTCCGTCTCCGCGCCGACAAGGTCGCCGCGGTTGGCCTTGTCCTGTCCAAGCCGCATTCGGCCCGAGGGCTGGTCGAGCGTGAGCGCAAGGTATTCGTCGAGCTCTTGGCGCGCCGGCGAATCCGCGGGCAGTTGCGCCGAGAGCGCCCACGCCGCATCGATCCGCACGAGGCGCACGGGATCCTGCAACAACGGGCGGAGCAGCTCGCCCGCGTCCGGCGCGCCGGAGAAATAGCGCGCGGCCGCCGCGCGTTCCAGCGGATCAGCGGCTTGGAGCGCGGCGCGCGCCACGTCGCGCCCGAGCGCCGCGCCGCTCGTCTGCGGCAGCAACGAGAGATAAGTCGCGCGCCACGCGGGGATGTCCTCCGTGCGCAGGAGATCCACGAGCCCCTGCGCGGACTGCGGCGCATCGGCCTGCGCGGCGGCGACCGCACCTTCGTGCCATACCACTCGTCGGCCTTGGCGATGTTCCACTCGAGGCCCTTGTCGTCGTGGCAGCGGCTGCAGGCGTTGGGGATGCCGAGTTCCTTTGTCAGCAACGGATCGGGCGAGAGCCAGCCGTGGTCGTGCCGCGGCGCACGTTGCATGTAATTCGTCGTCGGCATGTGGCAGGCGACGCAGGAGTTGCCAGCGCTGTCGGCCTGATGCTTCGAGTGCGCGAGCGGATCGATGGCGGTGGCGACGACGCCGCTCGGCAACTTCCGCCCGGGCGCCGCGTGACACTGCAGGCAGAGCTGGTTGTCCGTCACGGGCAGGATCGTCTTCGTCGAGTGCGGATCGTGGCAATCGAGGCAGGTGACGCCCGCGTGGCCCATGCGGCTGAGCAGCACGGAGGTCCAGTTGAAGTCCTCGTCGCGCTGCTGACCGTCGGGATAAAACGTCGCCGCGTCGACCGGGAGCACGACGCGGTAGTGATCGTGGTAGGCATCGCCGGGCTGGAAGCGGTCGGTGAGCAATTCATTGCGCGCGTGGCAAGGCGCGCAGGTCTGCATCATCTTCGCGCGATCGCCGGAGAAGGGCGGCTGCGGGCCGCCGGGCGGCGGGTTGGCCTTGTTGGCATGCGCGGTCGTCGTCGGGCCGTGACACTGGATGCAACCCACGCCGTGCTCGACCCACGTGGAGCGGTAGCTGTCGGCCGCCGCATCGTAACGGCGCTGGTAACCGGTCATGTGGCAGTGCGCGCACATCGAGTTCCAGTTCATGCCGCGCCCGGTCCAGTGGCCCCACTCGCCGGGGCGACGGTTCTCCGCGCCGAAGACGTTGAACCATTCCTGTTTCGCCGGTGACCGGCCTCAACATTTCGAGCCACTCCGAGAGTTAGTCCGGGATGTTGTTGTGGGTTGATCTATCGGTTGTCGTTGGCGCTGTCCCGACGGAGGGAGGCCGCAGGCCGACCGGAGTCGGGACAGCAGTAAGTTGGGCGGCGTAATTCACGGGGCTGCGGTAGCCGAGGCGACTGTGCGGTCGGCGGGTATTGTAGTCGATGCGGAAGTCCTCGATGACGATGCGGGCCTCGGTGAGGGTCCACAGTTGCTCGCGGTTGAGGCACTCGTCGCGGAAGCGACCGTGGAAGGACTCCACGAAGCCGTTCTGCCAGGGGCTGGCTGGTTCGATATAGATCGTCCTGATTTTCTGCTCCGCCAGCCACTGCTGGAGTTCCTTGGCGATAAATTCCGATCCGTTGTCGGAGCGGATATACTCGGGGGCGCCGTGCTGCTCGATGGCTTCCTGCACCAACCGGATCACGTCGCCGGATTTTAACGCCCGGTCGGCCCGCAGGACGTGGCACTCGCGGGTATACTCGTCGAGCACCGTGAGCATCCACAACGCGCCGCCGCGCACGGTGGCATCCGCGATGAAGTCCCACGTCCAGACGTGCCCGCGGTGCGTCGCCTGGGTCGGCAGCCCTGTCGAGTGCCCACGTCGCACCTGCTTGCGCTTGGTCGGAGGCACGCGCAGGCCTTCCAGCCGGCGCAGCCGCTGCACCTAGCGCTGGCCGACGGGCCAGCCCTCGGCGCGCAGCATCGCCGCAATCCGGCGGTAGCCGTAGCGGGGATGTCGCTCGGAGAGTGTGTGGACGCGGGCCACCAGTTGCTGCTGGCGCTCGCTGCGCTGCCCGGCGCGATACCACCAGGTGGCTCGCGCCAAGCGCAAGATCCGGCACGCCTGGCGCCCGGAGCACAGGCGCTCGGCGAGCACCGCCTGCGCCATCTGCTTCTTGTGCCCCGGGCTCATAATTTTTTTCGTTCACGAAGCGCAGCACCCGGTTCTCCAGCAGCGAGTCCGCCAGCATCTTCTTCAGCTCGGTGTTCTCCCGCTCCAGCTCCTTCAGCCGCTTGGCCTCGTTGACCTCCATCATCCCGAACTCGCGCTTCCAGCGGTGGAACGTCACCTCCGAGATGTTCTTCTCCTTGCACAGCTCCGCGATCGTGCGCCCGCCAGCATCAGCTTCGCGCAATATCCGGATCTTCTCCTCGGTTTTGAACTTCTTGCCTTTCATGTCTGGGTCCTTTCTTGACCCAGACTAACTCCTAAGGCGGCTCCAAATTACGAGGTCACGTCAAACCTGCTTCCGCATCGTCGTCGCAATCCGCTCACCGGCGAGTGGGTGCTCTGCTCGCCGCACCGCACCAGCCGGCCCTGGCAGGGGCAGCAGGAAGCCATTGCCGCCGACGCCCGCCCCGCACACGACCCCACGTGTTACCTCTGCGCCGGCAACCGGCGGGCCAACGGCGAGGTCAATCCCGCCTATCGCGACACCTATGTCTTCGAGAACGATTTTCGCGCGCTGCTCGATCAGGAGACGGCGGCAGGCCCCGCTTCATCCATCCTCTTCGAACAGTCGCCCGTCCGCGGCACGTGCCGAGTGATTTGCTTCTCCCCGCGCCACGACCTGACGCTCGCCCGCATGCAACCCGCGGAGATCGAGGCCGTGATCGACACATGGCAAAAGCAGACCGCGGAGCTCGGCCGACGCTACCGTTGGGTGCAGGTTTTCGAAAACAAGGGCGCCGTCATGGGCTGCTCGAATCCTCACCCGCACGGCCAAGTCTGGGCGATGGATTTTCTGCCCACACTGCCCGAGCTTGAGGATCGGCATCAGCGCAGCTACGCCCACGCGCACGGCCGGCCACTGCTGCTGGATTATGCGGAGGAGGAACTCCGCCGCGAGGAGCGCGTCGTGTGGCGTAACGACGATTGGCTCGTCGTGGTGCCGCACTGGGCCACGTGGCCGTTCGAGACGTTGCTGCTGCCGCGCTTCCCCGCGCCGCGCCTCACCGACGTCGCGCCGGCGCAGGTCGCCACGCTCGCGGCTGCACTGCAGGCGCTGCTCCGGTGCTACGACGCGCTCTTCCAAGTGGATTTCCCTTACTCGATGGGCTGGCACGGCGCACCCTTCGACCGCACGCCCGGCGAACACTGGCAGGTGCACGCGCATTTTTATCCACCGCTGCTGCGCTCGGCCACGGTGAAGAAATTCATGGTCGGCTTCGAAATGCTTGGCGAAGCGCAGCGCGACATCATGCCCGAAGCCGCCGCCGCGCGTCTGCGCGAACTCGCGCCCTGAACGCGCATTCCCCATGAAGATCCTCGTCACCGGCGGCGCCGGCTACATCGGCAGCGTCGCCACCGAAACCCTGATCGGCCAAGGGCACTCCGTCCTTGTCTTCGACAACCTCCAGCAAGGCCACGAGGAGGCGCTCGAGCCCGGCGCCTCATTCGTGCGCGGCGATCTGCGCGATGCCGCCGCCATCTCGGCCGCAATCGGCGACTTCCGACCCGACGCCGTGATGCACTTCGCCGCGAATTCCCTCGTCGGCGAGTCGATGCGCGATCCTTTCGCCTACCTCGGCGACAACGTCGTCGCCGCGCTGAACCTCCTGCGGGCCATGGATGCCCACGGCGTGCAACGCATCATCCTCTCCTCGACGGCCAATCTCTTCGCCGATCCGCTGAAGATGCCGATCGACGAGGACGAACGCATCATCCCCGGCAGTCCCTACGGTGAATCCAAGGGCATCATCGAACGCCTGCTCCACTGGCTTTCGGTCACCCGCGGCCTGCGTTACGCCTGCCTGCGCTATTTCAACGCTGCCGGCGCAACCGAGCGCCACGGCGAGGACCACAATCCCGAGTTGCACCTCATCCCGCTCGTCCTGAAAGTCGCGCTCGGTCAGCGTGAAAGCATCTCGATCTTCGGCGATGACTACCCGACGCCCGACGGCACCTGCATCCGCGACTACATCCACGTGCTCGACTTGATCGACGCGCACGTTCTCGCACTCCACGCGCTCGATCAGGGCAACCGCATCTACAACCTCGGCAACGGCCGGGGCTTCTCGGTGCGGGAAGTCATCGACACCGCCGAGCGCGTCACCGGCCGCAAGATTGCGGTCAAGGTCTCCGCCCGCCGCCCGGGCGATCCCGCGGTGCTGGTGGCCGGCAGCGAGAAGATCCGACGCGAACTCGGCTGGCAGCCCCGTCACCCCGACCTCGAGGCGATCGTGCGCACCGCGTGGCACTGGCACTCACGCCATCCGCACGGTTACCGCCAAGCGTAAGTCGGCCCGACCGCCTCGGGCATCACGCGCGCGGACGTAGCCTGCCAAAACAAAAACGCTGCGCCCTTCGGCGCAGCGTCGAGAGATTCGGGCGCAATCGCGGTGCTATTACCTCACTCGTCGCGACGGCCGCCCAACAGGAGGAGCAGGATGTGCAGCAAGCTGCCGAGCGACGCGACGAACGCGGCCACGTAGGTGAGCGCCGCAGCATCGAGCGTCTCGTGGACATGCGGCATCTCATCGCGCTCGACGATGCCGAGGTTCACGAGTTGGAGCTTGGCGCGGCGGCTCGCATCGAACTCCACCGGCAGCGTCACCAGCTGGAACAAGCAGATGACGGCCAGCGCGACGGCGCCGATCGTGAGGAAGATGCCGCCCAGGCCTTTCGCGCCGAGCAAGATGCCGGCGATGATGAGGAACTGCGAGGCGCCCGCCGAGATCTGGGTCACCGGCACGAGGGTCTGGCGCAGCTTCATCATGCCGTAGCCGACCTTGTGCTGGATGGCGTGGCCGGCCTCGTGCGCGGCGACGCCGAGCGCAGCGAGACTGGTGCCGTCGTAATTGTGCTCCGACAGGGCGAGCCGGCGATTGATCGGGTCGTAGTGGTCGGTGAGCTGGCCTTCCACACGGACGATCTGCACATCACGGACCCCCGCGCTTTGCATCACCGCGGCCGCAGCTTCGCGACCGGTGATGTGTCCGCGCGACGGAATCCGCACGTTCTTGTTGTAGGCGCTCGTCACGCGCATCTGCGCGTAGAGGCCGAAGAGCATGGGGACGATGATGAGGATGATCCAGATGAACATGGGAGGAATAAACAGCGCGAAACATTGGCGACCGGAAAGGATTTTCCAGTGAAATCGGCCGCACTGGAAAGCCGTGGCGCGCTTGTAATTCGACTGGTTACCAGCGGTAGGACACGCCGCCGCTGACTTGGCGCCTTGAGGCGGGCACCGACGGGACTTCCTGGAAGTCGTCGTCCCAGACGTTGTCGACCAGCAGGGAGAATTCCCAACCGCGCAAGCGCGGCGGCAGGTAATAGACTCCCCAATTCGAAAGCAGCGCCTCGTCCCCGGTCGTGCGCAGGACGTTCCGCTCCTGGGTGCGCACTTCATTGTCGAAACGCAGCTCCACGCCCCAGCCCAACCGCCACGTGAACGCCGCGGTCAGGCGGTGGCGCGGAAAATTGAGCGCATAGTAACTGCCCGTGACGGAGGTGTCTAAATCCGTGCGCTTGCGTAGCCATTGGTAGCCCGCCACCGCATCGAAGCGCGGAGAGCGGTAAGCGACCACGACTTCGAGACCGTAGGTGTCGAGATCGAGCGCCGTGGCCGTGCGCACGCCAGGGAAAGTCCAGTCGACCAGATCGTCGTCGCGACGATGGAACGCCGCCGCCTCAACCTGCCAAGCGCCGCGTGCCAGAGAGGTGCCGAGTTCGAGGTTGTGGCTGCGCGTCGCCCCGAGATCGCGGTTGCCGCGGAAGAGCCCGGCGGTCGGGTTGGAATTGAGCGCGGTGTAAGTCGGGAACTGCGCCGCCTGCGCATATTCAAGATAGACACGCCGTCCGTGTCCTGCGCGCTCGATGCCGACGATCGGCGAGAGGACTGCCCCGTGGCGGTTCGAGTCATCGTAGTTCGCGCCGGCGCGAAGCGTCAGTGTGTCGCCTTGCGCCAGTGGCCGGCTCCACTCGGGCACGAGGGAGAGTTTCCAATTCGACCGCCCAGAGAAACGACCGTAAGTCAGCGCCGTCGAATCGATGTCGTCCGTGCTCACATCGGCGCCGTAGCGCACGGCCGCAGCGCCGAGCACCACGCGCCCCGCCACCGACGCGCCGTAAACCCAGGTCGTGTGCTCGAACAGCGTGTTCGGCGCGAAGCGGTTGAACTCGTAGTCGTCACGATGACGCCGGTGGTAGGCACCGAGTTCCAATTCGTTGCCCTGTGCGTCGCGCCACACGTGATTGAGCGCGACGAGGAAGGTTTCCAGATCCTCCGATTCGCGAAAACCGGCATACGGGGTGTAGAGGTTGGGCCAGCCGAAGAACTTCGTCTGATAACCGGCGAACACATCCGTCTGGGACAACGCACCTCGCACTTGGAAGCGCACCGCCGCCCGGCGGAAATCATGATCGCCGTAGTCCATGGTGCCGTCGGACTCCGAGCGCGAGAGATCGACGTCGACGCCGACCGTGCGCCCGCCCGCCTCCAACTCCCGCGCCGTGGCGAGATAGATGGACTGACGATTGAAGTGGTTTTGTCCCGCGCCCACGGACACAAATCCGCCCGACGCGATCGGACGCCAGGCGTAAGCGACCGTGCCAACACTGGCATTGAAGCCCCGGATCGCATTCTGCGCACCGGTCAGCACCTGCACCGGTCCCAACATGCGCGGCGGAACGGGGATCTCGGCGAAATAGTGCCCGGTCTGCGGATCGCCTAGAGCCAGCGCTCCGAGGCGGAACCCGGTGTTCTCGAAGATGCCGCCCCTGATCGCGATGTCCGCCTGCGCCTCGGCCAGGTTGCGGCCCTGCACGTCGACGCGCGGCTCGAACCGCAACGCCGACACCGGCATGTCCATCGTGGCCGATGGCTCCTGATTGGCGATGCGCTCCGAGCGCACGGGGAACTCCGGCAGTTCGACCGGCGCGTTCGCATCCGTCGTCTGCGCCGCAGCGGTCAGAGCAAGCATGGACGACATGCCTGCGCCAAACAGCGCCCGCGCCAACGAAAGCCCGCCTTTGCTCAGGTTAATTTTAATTTTATTGAACTTAACCATAAGGGTAAAACAAAGCCGCCGAGCTGAATTCGGCGGCTGATGCGGTGGGATTATTCCTCGCCGTCGTTGCCGATGGCCTCGACGGGGCAGCCTTCCAAGGCCTCCATGCAAAGGGCCGCTTCCTCTTCGGTGGTCGGTTGTTTGTGGACGAAGGAGTAGCCACCTTCGTCGTGGCGGGTGAAGAAATTAGGCGCCGTTTCGCGGCAGAGATCGCAGTCGATGCATTGCTGATCGACGTAGAATTTACCCGCCGCGTTTTCCTTCCACTTTTCTGCTTTGTTGGCCATTTCGGGCGATTCAACGCCAATCGCCTCCTCTGTCAAGCGGGCCCATGGCATCTGACGCACTCCGCCGCCGGCGGAGCCAAGCGGGGCTTGTATTTGCAATCGGGGCACATAACTTCCGCCCAGATGCTGTCCGACCGATCCTACATGCGCTCCGATTACCCGCAGGAGACGACATCGGTGCTGACTTGGATCCTGTCGGCCACGCTGGCGGGCGCCGCCCTGCAGTTTGCGTTCGGGCAATTGGGTTTCCGAGGCTTCGACGCGCTGTTCGCCCTGTCGCTGGACGGCTTGAGGCACTTCAAGGTGTGGACGCTGGCGAGCTACGTGTTGCTCCACGGCGACCTGCTCCACCTTTTGTTCAACGCCCTCGGCATTTTCCTCATCGGTCGCGAGGTGGCTCCGCTGCTTGGCACCACGCGTTTCCTGCAATTCTACCTCTCGGCCGCCGTATTGGGCGGCGTGCTCTGGTTGGGCGTCAGCGCCTTGGGCGGCGGGGGCGCGCTCGTGGGGGCGTCCGCCTGCGTAGTGGGCATGCTGGTATTCTTCGCGTTGGTCTATCCCGAGCGCGAAGTCACCTTCCTCGTCTTCTTCGTCCTGCCCGTCACGCTGAAGCCGAAATTCCTCGCGTGGGGCCTGCTCGTCTTCGAACTGCTCGGCTTGTTCTTCAGCGAATTGCCCGGCGCGCTGTTCCCCACGGCTATCGCGCACTCCGCGCATCTCGGCGGCATGCTGGCCGCTTGGGTTTATTTCCGCTTCATCTACGCCGCCGCGGGCTGGGACCGCGCCTCGCAGCCAAGCGTGGGGTTCGCCACATGGTTACGCCGACGGGCACCCGCACCGGAAGCCCCGGCAAAGATCGAGACCAAGCCCGAGACGCCGACCCGCCGGGACCTGCGCGCGGAAGTCGATCGCATCCTCGATAAGATAAATGCGCACGGCTTCGGCGCTCTTACTGAGGATGAAAAACGCATTTTGGACGACGCCAAAGACATGCTCAGCCGCCGCTGATCCGGTGATCGCCCGCCCTTTCCATCTGCCTGCGGCTCCCGCCGCCCCCGCCCTTCGTCGCGCGGAACACGCCGCTCGTCGAATTAGGAAACAATCTTCGCTCCTGCGCGACTAATCCCCACCCATGCGTCTCCGCCCCCTTTTCCACGCCCTCTGCGCCCTGGTGTTGCTGCCCTCGGTGTTTGCCAACACCGACCGCAACTTCGCCACGAATCCGCTGATGCAGAACGAGGTCCGCACGCTCAAGCAGATGCTTGATTACATGCACTTCAACCGCAACGCGGTCGCCAACACCGATTACCCCAAGCTCATCACCGACTACATGGCGCTCCTCGATCCGCAGCGCCTTTACTTCACCTCACCCGACGAGCAATCCCTGCGCCGCCTCTACGGTCCGCAACTGGAGAACGATCTCGCCTACCGCGGCAACATCGACGCGGCCTTCCGGATCTTCGGCCTCTTCGAGGAGCGCGTGAAAAACCGCGTGACCTGGGTGCACGAGCAACTCGCCAAGGACATCGACCTCACCACCGACGAAACCTACACCTTTGATCGCAGCAAAGCTCCTTGGCCCGCCAACCAGCAGGAAGCCGACGAGCTCTGGATGCGCCGCCTCAAGGCCGAACTCATCAATGAGCTCCTCCGCGACAAATCCGTCGACGAAGCCAAGGCGGTGATGAACCGCCGCTTCGACCGCTACCTTAAGAACACCTCCGAGCTCCAGGCGCCCGAGATCCAGGAACGCTTCCTTACTGCGCTCATGCGACTCTACGACCCGCATTCCGCCTATTTCTCCGCGCCCAGCCTCGAGGACTTCAACGTCGACATAAACCTGAAGCTCGAAGGCATCGGCGCCGTCCTCAGCGTAAACGAAGAGGGCGTCTGCAACATCGTCAGCGTCGTCCCTGGCGGCCCCGCCGACCTCACCGGCAAGATCAAACCCAACGACCAGATCCTCGCCGTGCAACAAGCCGGCAGCGAAGCCGTCGACGTGGTCGGCATGCGCCTCCGTCAAGTCGTCCAACTGGTCCGCGGCGTCAAAGGCACCCAAGTCACGCTCACCATCGTGCCCGCCAAGGCGACCGACAAATCCAAGACCGAACTCGTCACGGTCACTCGCGACGTCATCAAGATCAACCAAGCGCGCGCCAGCGCCAGCGTCTACGAAGTGCCCGACAGCGATGGCAAGGTCAGCTCCGTCGGCGTCATCTCGCTCAACTCCTTTTACGGCGGCATGAATCCCGGCGACACCGACGCCAGCGACATCGCCACCGCCTCCCGCGACGTGGCCGAGCTGATCGCGAAGCTGAAGCAGGAAAACATCGCCGCCCTTGTCATCGACCTCCGCCGCAACGGCGGCGGCATCCTCTCCGAGGCGATCAACCTCACCGGCCTCTTCATCGACCAAGGCCCCGTCGTGCAAGTCCGCGACTCGATGGGCCGCGTCGCTCTCGGCCGCGACAACAACCGCAGCATCCTCTACGACGGCCCGCTCGCCGTGCTCACCTCGCGCTTCAGCGCCTCCGCCTCCGAGATCTTCGCCGGCGCCCTCCAGAATTACGGCCGCGCCGTCGTCATCGGCGACAGCTCCACCTACGGCAAGGGCACCGTGCAATCGATCTACGAGATGCAGAATTACATGCCCCGCATGTCGAGCGACTACGGCAAACCCGGCGCCGCCAAGCTCACCACCCAGAAATACTACCTCCCCAACGGCTCCTCGACCCAGAAGCGCGGCGTCGTGCCCGACATCGCGCTCCCCTCCATCGACGACTTCCTCGAGATCGGCGAGGCCCGCGAGCCCAACGCGCTCGTGTGGGACGAGATCAACTCCACGCCCTTCGCGGGCAAGCCGCTCAACCAAGCCTTCGTCGCCCCGCTGCTCAGCGCCAGCCAGCAGCGCCAGCAGTCCTTGGACGAGTTCGCCCTGCTCAAGCGCAACATCGACTGGTTCCGGATCAAGACCGAGCAGAAGACCGTTTCCCTCAACCTCGAGCAGCGCCGCAGCGAAAAGACGACCAACGAGGCGCAGTCGAAGGAATTCGAGGCCGCCTACGCCGCCATGGCGAAAACCGATTTCCCCAAGCGCGAGATCAAGCTCGACGCCGTCCTCGCCGAGAAGGAACCGCCTGCCCCCGAGCCCGACCCCGCGGCCGCGGAAGGCGACACCGACGCGGCCGATCCCGCCACCGCCGCGAAATTCGACGTCCATCTGCGCGAGACCCTGCGCGTCGTGTCCGACGCCGTGCGCCTCTCCGACGACCCGGTCTGGGCCAAGCGCAGCAGCACGCCGACCTTCGTGATGCCCGGCCTACGCCGAAGCTAGGATGAACCGGTCGCGGCCGGTGAGATCCTGCCGCGATTCGATCTGCGTGTAGCCGCAGGACTCCGCCAGCACCCGCAAGCTCGCGTGCTGGGCGATGCCCGTCTCGAGCGCCAGCCAGCCGCCCGGCGCGAGTCGTGTGCGTGCCTCCGCAAGGATGGTCTGCAAGGCCTCCGTTCCTTGCTCCCCGGGCGTCAAGGCTTGGTGCGGCTCATAGCGTTTCACCTCCGGCTCGGCCTCCTCCACTTCGCGCAAAGTCAGGTAAGGCGGATTCGCCACGATCAGCCCGAAACTCTCGCCCGTCGCGACCGCGGAAAACCAGTCGGACTTCCTGAAGTCCACCCGCTCCGCGAGCCCGAGCGTGGTCGCGTTTTCCCGCGCGAGCGCCAACGCGTCGTCGCTCGCATCGACCGCCACAATCGCCGCAACGGGATAAGCGCGCGCCAGTGCCAGCGCGATCGCGCCCGTGCCGGTGCCCAGATCGAGCACGCGCTCAGGCGGTGGGCCGCAGCGCTCCTTCACCAGCTCCACCAGCAGCTCGGTCTCCGGACGCGGGATCAACGCGCGCCGGTCGACCTTGAGCGTGAGGCCGGAGAATTCCGCCGTGCCGATGATGTATTGCAGTGGCTCGCGCTCGCTGCGGCGTTTCACGAGCGGCCTGAGCTTCGCGAGTTCCGTCTCCGTCAACGGACGCTCGAATTGCAGGTAGAGCTGCATGCGCTTGAGCCCGAGCGCGTGGCCGATGAGCAGCTCGGTGTTGAGTCGCGGGCTCTCCACGCCGTGCTTCGCGAGAAAATCCGTCGTGCGCTTGATGATTTCGAGGACGGTAAGCATGCGATCAATCCTCGTCGCCCGCGCGCACGCGCACCGGCAGCGGTCCGCCGGTGAGCTCCGCGAGCTTCTCCTCGAACTCCGCGCGCTGCAGCGCCTCGATCAACGGGTCGAGCGCGCCCTCCATCACCTGCGGCAGGCTGTAGAGCGTGAGACCGATCCGATGGTCCGTGACGCGGTTCTGCGGGAAATTGTAGGTGCGGATGCGCTCGCTGCGATCACCGGTGCCGATCTGCGTCTTGCGCTGCGCGGCGTAGCGCGCGCGCTCCTCGTCCTCCTTGAGCTTGAGCAGGCGGGAGCGCAGCACGGCCATCGCGCGGGCCTTGTTCTTGATCTGCGAACGGTCGTCGGCGCAAAACACGATCAGCCCCGTCGGCTTGTGGATGATGCGCACGGCCGAGTCGGTCGTGTTGACGCCCTGCCCGCCCGGACCGCTCGCCCGCTGCACGGTGATGTCGAGTTCCTGCGGATCGATCTGCACATCGACCTCCTCGGCCTCGGGCAACACGGCCACGGTCACGGTGGACGTGTGGATGCGGCCGTTCGCCTCGGTGACCGGGATGCGCTGCACGCGATGCACGCCACTCTCGTATTTGAGGCGCTTGTAGACATCCGTGCCCGTGATGAGGAAGATGACTTCCTTAAACCCGCCGCGATCCGAGCCGCTCGAACTCATCGGCTGCACTTTCCAGCCGCGGCCCTCGGCGTAGCGGACGAACATCCGGTAAAGCTCCGCGGCGAACAGGCTCGCCTCGTCGCCGCCGGCGCCAGCGCGGATTTCCATGACCGTGTTGCGCGAGTCCGACGGCTCAGGCGGGATCATCGCGCGCAAAACCTGCTCATGCAACGCGGCGCGCCGGGCCTCGAGCTCGGGCAGCTCCAGCTCCGCCAGCGCGCGCAGATCCGCATCGGCACGGACGTCCTTTAGCAACGCGCGATGCTCGTCGAGCTCGCGGCCGACCCGCTCGTATTCGCGGTAATCGTCCACCAACGCACGCGTGCGTTGCTGCTCCCGCGTGATCTCGGCGGCCCGCCGCGCGTTGGCGTAGAACGACGGCTCCGCCATCTGCGCGTCGAGTTCATCGAGGCGGCGCTGGAAGGGTGCGATGTCGGGCAGTTGATCCATGCGAGGGCACGGCGGAGGAAATTGCGAATTGCGTAAGCTGCGGCGAGCAGCTTGGTTCGACAGCCAATCAGGGCCGGCTCCGGCCGCCTAGTAAAACTTTTCCGCGATGGCTTCTCCGCTCTTCACGCAAAACATCATCGCCTGCATCTGGGACTTCGACAAGACGCTTATTCCCGCCTACATGCAGGCGCCGCTTTTTCGGCGGTTCGGCGTCGATGAGGCGACCTTTTGGGCGGAGACCAACGCGCTGGCCGAGAACTATCGCCGCCGCGGCTACCACATCTCGCCCGAAATCAGCTACCTCAACCACCTGCTCACGCACGTCCTCGCCGGCCCGATGGCCGGGCTGAACAACAAGATCCTGCGCGAGTGCGGTGCGGAGATAAAATTCTACCCGGGCCTGCCGGAGTTTTTCCAAAATTCGCGCCAGTGGGTGAAGTCCAGGCCCGAGTTCGCGAAGCACGAGATCGTGCTCGAGCATTACATCGTCAGCACCGGTCTGGCGGAGATGATCCGCGGCAGCGCCATCGCACCTTACGTCGACGGCATCTGGGCCTGCGAATTCATCGAGAACCCGCTCCGCCCCGGCTTCCTCCGCCAGAAGGAATTCCCATTGGAGGCCGCCGCCGAGATCGCGCAGATCGGCATGATGATCGACAACACCACGAAAACGCGCGCCATCTTCGAGATCAACAAGGGCACGAACCGGAACGCCGCGATCGACGTCAACGCCAAGGTCACTCCGGAGGATCGGCGAATCCCCTTGCAGAACATGATCTACATCGCGGACGGCCCGAGCGACATCCCGAGCTTCTCCGTCGTGAAGAAAGGCGGTGGCAAAACCTACGGCGTCTACAACCCCGCCGTGCGCGCCGAGTTCGAGCAGAACGACCGCCTGCGCCACACCGGCCGCATCGACCATTACGGCCCCGCCGACTACACCGAGACCAGCCCGACCACGCATTGGCTGCACCTGCAGATCGAGAAGATGTGCGAACGCGTCGTGGCCGATCGCGAGTCCGCCGTGGCGCAACGCGTCACGCGCCCGCCGCGCCACCTGAATTCCGAGGAAGACGCCCGCAAGGCGGCCAAATCGCCGAAGCAGACAAGCTTCCTCGAGTAAGCGCCCGCACCCGCAGCGTAGCGCTACGCTGCGACCGTCGCTTCGCCCGAGCGTAAAAAGGAGCGCCGTCCCCACCCGGAGACGGCGCCCTTACTATGGCCTAAGAAAAGTGATGTTTCAGACGCTCATTGGAGCAACGCGATGCGCGGCGCGGCCGCGACCGGCAGTGTGAAGGCATGCGCGGTGCCCGTGGGTGCGGACGCGACGGTGACGACCGCGGCAACCGGCGCCGCTCGATCGGTGTAAACGGTCGGCTCCTCCGACGGCTGCGGCTCAGTCTTCAACGCGAAGAGCGCCGTGCCCGAGGCCGCCGGGAAATGCAGCGGCGTCGCGTCCAAGCTGAAGCGCGGCGTGGGCAGTTGCATCGCGGCAGCGAGGCCGACGCGGGTTGCGGAGCGAGGCTGGCGCACCGCGGCAACCGCACGCTGCTGCTGTTGTGCCTCGACGAGATTGTGCACCCGCTCGGCGTAATTGTAGGTCACCGTCGGCACGCGGCCGTTGGTCACGGCCCCGAGACCGCTGTTCCACGCCATCGCGATGTTGAAGGGGCTGGGATCGATGCCGGAGTCCACCAGCCCGCGCTTGATCCACTCGTAGTGCTTGATCGCCACCTCGTCGGCATGTTCGCGGACGACGGCGAGGCTGAAGGGCTTGCGCGTGTGCATCCGCCACGTCTGCACCCGGAACTGGTAAGGCCCGAGTTCGCCCTTCGATCCGCGGCGCGTGTGGTTCGTGGGATTCTCCACGAGATTGATCGCGCGCAAGGTGTCCGCGCGGTCGCCGGCGGCCGCAGGGAGCGCGGCACAGAGCACCAGGCAGAAGGCAAAAAGGTGGGCGGAAATCTTCACAGGAGCTTGGGCACAAAGTGTCCGAAAGCGCCCATGACAAGCGGCTTTCTTGCCCCTCATTTTACAGGGCGCGCCGCTCTGTCCCTCTCTTTACAAGTGACTCTGTAAGTCGCGTTTTTTCGGTCCGGGACGTGCGCCTTTTTTGCCTAATCCCGGACGTGAAATTTAATTTATTTTCGGCTGCCGGACGGCCACCGCAGCCCAACCGCCCGTCCGCGATGTCGCCAACCGCACCCTGCTTACTCAGGGCAGGCGTTCTTCATGCACTGCTGGAGTGCCCGCAGCGAGTCGTCGGTCACCGCGACGTAATGGTTCCGCGCATCGGACCAAGCCGCGCCGGCGAAGCCCTTGCGTTTGAAATACTGGGGGCGCTCGCGGACAGGCATCGTCGGGAAATCGTCCCGGCGCGCGACGAAGAGGTGGTATTCCTTGCCGTCGCCGAAACAGATCAGCGAGACCTGCTTGCCGCGGTAATCGATGCGCTTGCAGCCGAGGCTGCGCAGCCGGTGAAAGCCCTCGGGCAACACGGTGGGCAACGGCGCCTTTTGTTGCTCCAACCACGCCCGCAGCTCCGCGATGTCGGCGCCATGTTCGCCGAGGAAAAAACCGTCCGCCACATAATCGGCGGCAAAGTCCGTGATGTCCTCGCTCGCCGCATTCGCGCGCGTGGTCCAAAAACCCGCGACGCCGAGCAACAGCACGAGGCTCGCGGCCAGGCCCAGCCACGCCGGCGCCCGCCACCACGGCGCCCGGAGCGGCGCCCCCGCCTTCACTCCAGCGAGGATGGATTCGCGCAACTCAGGCGGCGGAGCGACCGCGGCCAGTTTTTCCGCCACGGCACGATCAAAGGCCTGCTCGTCGGCGAACCACCGAGCCAAGTCCGGATCGCGGCGGACCCGTGCCAAAGCCTCGGCCAGTGCCTCATCGCCCGCGTCGGCGCCATGGGCGCGATAGGCGCGCAACACGAATTTCGCCTCTTCGTTCGTCATGAGATTTTCCTCCCGAGATCGATCGGCACCACCTTGGCCGCCAGCGCGGCGGAATCCCGCCGCCGCAGCGCGGCGCGGAGGTGAGCTTTGCCCCGCGAGAGGCGCGACATGACGGTGCCGATCGGCACCTCCAGCGCGCCCGCGATTTCCTTGTAGGACAGTTCCTCCAGATAAAAAAGCGTCAGCGGCACGCGGTAGACTTCGTCGACCTCCTGCAGGGCCTCCACCACCAGCCCCGCATCCATCCCGGTGACGAGATCCACCTCGGGCGCCGCCGGCTCGGCTTCTTCGACCGGCAGATCGTCCAGCGCCTGCCACTGCCCTGCGCGACGCCGCCCGCGCAGAAACTCGCGATAGAGCGTCGTGAAGAGCCAAGACTTAGCCTTTTCCGTCTCGCGGAGCTGCTCGCCCTTGCGCGCCCAGATGAAGAAGGTCTGCTGCGTCAGGTCCGAGGCGTCCGCCGCGTTGCGCGCCAAGCTCAGCGCGAAGCGATAGAGCGGCGCGTAGTGGGCATCGACCAATTGCGTGAACTTATCCGCAGACATGGGCCAAGTGGGAGCCGGACCAGCGTGATTTATTCCCGGCCGGTTGCAAACCGTGTCGCCTCGCTTGCGCCGGGCCGGAGGCTCGCTTTGCTGCGGGTATGTCGCACGTCGTCCAAGCCATCGCCGCCACGTCCAAGCCCGAGTTCTACGCCGCCTTCAACCGCCAGCTCGAGGCGGTGCTGCATGGCGAGCGCGATTGGACGGCCAATCTGGCGCAAATGTCGGCCCTGCTGATGCAGACGTTGCCCGACTTGAACTGGGCCGGGTTTTACCTGTTGAAGGACGGCGAGCTCGTGCTTGGGCCCTTCCAAGGCAAGGTCGCCTGCGTGCGCATCGCCCTTGGCCGGGGCGTGTGCGGCACCGCCGCCGCCCGCCGTGCGAGCGTGGTCGTGCCGGACGTCCACGCTTTCCCGGGGCACATCGCCTGCGACAGCGCCTCGAATTCCGAAGTGGTCGTGCCGCTCCTGCATCAAGGCCAGCTTTACGGCGTGCTCGATCTCGACAGCCCGCAGACCGGACGCTTCACCGACGAGGACGCGCGCGGGCTGGAGCAGGCCGTGGCCATCCTGATGCAGGCCTCAACCCTGCCCGCCTGACCGGCGGTTCGCCCGGCGAAAGCCCAGGCTGGAAAACACGAAGCCCGCTAACCTTTTCAGATTAGCGGGCTTGAAAGTGGTGGCTCAGGTCGGAATCGAACCGACGACACAAGGATTTTCAGTCCTCTGCTCTACCAACTGAGCTACCGAGCCACAAAAAACGAGCGGGCAGTAAAAAGGCGGGCAAAAGGGCGCGTCAACGGGAATTTGGATTTTTTACCGCCCCGTCGAGCGCCCCAAAACCGTCCGTGCGACGAGGCGCGGCCTCAGACCAAGGTCTCGCGGTCGCGGCTGCGCAGGTAGATCGTCTTGTTGTCGAGATCATGCACGGCCTGAATGTAGCGGATGGTGCGGCTGCGGGCGCGCATGAGGATCGAATAGGTCGTCGCGTGACGGCCCACGACCTTCACTCCGGGGAGCAACCAGCTCGAGGTGATGCCGGTGGCGCAGAAAATGGCGCCCTTGCCGGTGACGAGGTCCGCGGCGTGGAAGATTTTCTTGAGCTGTTTGGCCGCCGGGTCCTTGGCGATGCGGACGCGCTCCTCGTCGTCCCGCACCCACATGCGGAGTTGCTGGTCGCCGCCGAGCGCGCGCAGGGCCGCGGCCGTGAGCACGCCCTCGGGCGAGCCGCCGATGCCCATGTAGAGATCGACGCCGCTGTCGGGCAGCGAAGGCGCGATAGCGGCGGTGACGTCGCCGTCGGCGATCAGCCGCAGGGCCGCGCCCACTTTGCGCACGCTGCGGATAATTTTCTCGTGCCGCGGACGGTCGAGCACGACGACGACGACCTCGCGCACGTTCTTGCCACGGATCTTCGCGGTGCGGCGGACGATTTCCTCGACCGGGGTGTCGAGGTCGAAACGCAGGCGCCGATCCTTGCGCATGGCTTCCGCGACCGTGGGACCGTAGGCGAGTTTCTCGGAGTAGAAAGTCGGGATGTTGAGCATGGCGGCGCCCTTCTCCGGCGCGAGCACACCGGCCATGACAGAGATGGAGTTGGGCATGCCCTTGGAGATGTTCGTCGTGCCGTCGATGGGATCGAGGGCGATGTTGAACTTCGGCGAACCGGGCTTGCCGGTGCCGAGTTGGTCACCGAGGAAAATGCCGGGGGCGTCGTCCTTGATGCCTTCGCCAATGACGACCTCGCCGCGCATGTCGATGCGGTCAAAGGTGCCGTTGATGGCGTCGCACGCGGCGGCGTCGGCCCCTTCCTTGTCGCCGCGACCGATCCAGTGGACGGCGTTGAGGGCGGCGTTCTCCGTGGCGCGCACGAACTCGAACTCGAGACTGCGCTCAGGGTCGCTTTCAGTGAGACTCAGTCGGGGGGAGACAGCTGGGGATTTGGCCATGGGGTGATGGTGTTGGCCGAAGCAAAGCGACGCGCCCCACCCTTCGGCAATCCACCGGCGAAGGCGCCGAACGACTATTAGTTTAGCGGCGGGCACGGACAGCGCACGGACTGACAAAGAGATTGAGCCATTCGGCCCCGAGCCCATCTTGATGGCCCTGTGAGCCACATCGCCGCCGCCCTGGCCAAGAGCAAAGGCAAAGCCGTCAACGCCCCCAAGGACACGGAACTCGTTCCCGCGGCGCCGGCGCCGATCGACTATGTGCCACCTCCTGCCACCGGGCCGATCGAGCCGCCGCGCCGGTCGCGAGGGCTGATCGCCGGTGCAGCCTTGGCTGTGATTCTGCTGGGCGCTGCGGCTTACCTTTTCTGGCCGACGGGAAAACCCGTGGAGCCGCAACCCGCCGCGCCCGCGCCCCGCGTCGCGACCGCGGAAGCCGTCCCGGTGGAAACGCCGCGACCGGAAATCTCGCAGGTCGCCGGAGCCCCCGCTCCCGACGAAGCGGCCAGCCCCACCCGGCCGGCCACGCCGGAGGTCGACATGACGGTCGTTTTCGAGACGGTGCGTGCTTTCTCGATCTCCGCGGTGAAGGAAGGGACGGACGGACGCGCGATGATCGACGGCAAACTGCGTCACGTCGGCGACGAAGTCGCACCCGGGATCTGGCTGCACGGGATCGACGAAGGCCGAGTGCTTTTCCGCGACGAGGCAGGGCAGACTTATCCCCGACGCTTCTGACCGCGGCAATGGCGCGACGCGACGGGCTCAGGTCGGCAGGCGCCCGAGCACGGAGTTGCGCGCGAGCTCGGCGAGCATGCGTTCGCTGTCGGCGACGTTGGCCTCGGTCTCGTCCGGGTTAACGAAGGACCCGATGGAGCCGCGCAAAGATTCGAGCACGCGCATCACGTAGCCGTGCAAGGCCTCGGATTGGCTGGCATCGGCGAGCTGGGCTTGGGCGTAGAGCTGCGGGAGCGTCTCGTCGGAGAGTTTTTTCGCGTCGGCGGAGATCTCGTCGAACTGCACCTGCGCCTCCGCCAGCGGCAGGTTGCTGATCATCGCCACCCACTGGGAAAAGTTCACGGCGCGCAGCTTGGGCAAAGCGGTCGCCGGGAGGCTCGCCTGCGCGAGCAGGGATTGCTGCACGTCGACGATGTCGTTCGCGAAGGTGACCTCATCCTCGACTTGCCGCCCGGCTTGGATCGCGAGCAGGAAGGCCTGGAGGGTGGATTGCGAATAGTTCTGACGCTCCCAGTGATAGCCGGAAGTGGCCATGTTGCGCGCGTTGCCCAAGGCTTGGGTGAAGCCGTAGAGCTTCTCGGCGAAGCGCTGCAGGCAGCGGTCCCAATCGGCCCGGCGCTCGCGGATCGCGAGGGCGCGGAGGTAATCGGGGTGATGCTCGCGGCAATGGTCCTCCGCCGCCTCCAGCACCAGCCGGCGAATGTGGGGTTCCACCCGATCGAGTTGCGCGATGCCGGTGCGGAGCAGGGCCAAGGCCTCCTCAAGCTCGGCGCCTTCCGCCGTGTGCGCGGCTTTGGTCGCAGCGGAGGCAAACAGACCGGGCTTCCGCGCCCGCCACTCCTGCAGGCGGCTTTCGTGTTCGACCAAGACCGGGGCAATCGCCTCGCGGCCGAGGTGCAAGTGCGCTTCGCGCACCAGCAAGTCGCGGATGCGGCCCGGAATCATGGGCGGGAGACCCATGCGACCGGGACAAGGTCTTCAGCTGACACCACCGGCCTATACGCCTGCGCCGCAAGGATTTTCCTGACTGACTCTGCTCCGACCGGGTGATGCGGGCGCGCTTTCATGGGGAATGCACCCCATGAAATGCAGGAGCCAGCCGGCCCAAGCAAGCCGCGAACGGCTTAAAGCTTCCGGAAGACGAGCGCGGCGTTCTGGCCGCCGAAGCCGAGGTTGTCGCTCAGGACCGTGCGGACGTTCGCGCTGCGTTTCACGTTGGGCACGTAGTCGAGGTCGCACTCGGGATCGGGCGTTTCCAGATTGATGGTGGGCGCGATCTCGCCGGTCTGGATGGTCTTCACGCTGACGACGGCCTCGACGCCGCCGGCGGCGCCGAGCAAGTGGCCGGTCATGGACTTCGTGGAGCTGATGGCGACCTTGCGGGCGTGCTCGCCGAAGACCTTCTTGATGGCGAGGGTCTCGAACTTGTCGTTGTAGGGCGTCGACGTGCCGTGGGCGTTGATGTAGTCGATCTCGTCGGGGCGGACGCGGGCGTCGTTGAGCGCGCGGCTCATGGCGAGGGAGAGGCCCTTGCCCTCCGGATCAGGGGAAGTGATGTGGTAGGCGTCGCAGGTGGCGGCGTAGCCGGAGAGTTCGCAGTAGATGCGGGCCCCGCGCGCGAGGGCGTGCTCGAGGCTTTCGAGCACGAGGATGCCGGCGCCTTCGGCCATGACGAAGCCGTCGCGATTGGCGTCGAAAGGGCGGCTGGATTTCTGCGGATTGTCGTTGTTGGTGCTCATGGCCTTCATCGAGCAGAAGCCCGCGTAGGCCAGCGGCGTGATGGCGGCCTCGGCGCCGCCGCAGACCATGACATCGGCCTCGCCGCCGCGGATCATGCGCAGGGACTCGCCGATGGCGTGGGTGGCGGTGGCGCAGGCGCTGACGACGCCGAAATTCGGACCGCGCGCGCCCAGATCGATGGCCACGAGGCCGCCGACCATATTGCTGATGAGCGCGGGGATCATGAACGGGGAGACCTTGCGCGGGCCTTTTTCGATCAGGTTCTTGTGCTGGGTCTCGATCGTCCACATGCCGCCGATGCCGGAGCCGATGAGCACGCCGACGCGGTCAGCATCCTCCTTGGTCATGTCGAGCTTGGCATCCGCCACGGCCTGGCGGGCGGCGCAGAAACCGAAGTGCGTATAACGGTCGTTACGACGCGCCTCCTTCGGGTCCATGTGCTGGTTCACGTCCCAGTTGCGGACCTCGGCGCCGATCTGGCAGGTGTGGTCTTTCGCATCAAAGAGCGTGACGCGATCGATGCCGCATTTGCCGGCGAGGAGATTGGCCCAGAATTCGTCGACGTTATGGCCGAGGGCCGAGATGGCGCCCAGACCGGTGACAACGACGCGTTTGTGCGGAGAGACGGATTCCATTCAGCGCAGGAGAGTGAAAAGAAAAAGGCGTTCTACCAGTCCGGAATTGCCGGTCGGTAGAACGCCTTGGGAAAGAGAAACTTATTTAGCGCCAGCCTTCTGCTCGATGTAGTTGATCACATCGCCGACGGTCTGGAGCTTCTCGGCATCGGCCTCGGGGATCTCGCCCTTGATCTCGTTCTTGAACTCCTCTTCGAAGGCCATGATGAGCTCGACGGTGTCGAGGGAGTCAGCGCCCAGATCGTCGAGGAAGGAGGCCTCACGGGTGATTTGCTCCTCGTTAACATTCAGCTGGTTAACGATGATCTGCTTAACGCGTTGTTCGATGGTTTTCTGGTCGGCCATGTGAATGAGGGTGTGTGAAAAGTGAGTGTGTCTTGGCATCACATCACCATGCCGCCGTCAACGGTAAAAACCTGCCCGGTGATGTAGCCGGCTTCCTCGGAACAGAGGTAGGCGGTCATGTTCGCGATGTCGGCGGCTTCGCCCAGACGCTTGAGCGGGATGACGCTGAGGAGCTTCTCGCCGGCCTCGGGCGGGAGCACGGAGGTCATGTCGGTCTTGATGAAACCGGGGGCGACGGCGTTGCAGGTGACGTTGCGGGCCGCGAATTCCTTGGCGATGGCCTTGGTGAAGCCGATCATGCCGGCCTTGGCGGCGCAGTAGTTGGCCTGGCCGGCGTTGCCCATGAGGCCGACGACGGAGGTGATGTTCACGATGCGGCCCCAGCGCTTCTGGGTCATGGGACGGCCGATGAGCTTCGTCCAGTGGTAGCAGCTCGTGAGGTTGGTGGAGATGACGGACTCCCAATCGTCCTCGGACATGCGGAAGATCAGGCCGTCCTTGGTGATGCCGGCGTTGTTGACGAGGATGTCGATGTGGCCGAACTCGGCGAGGAGTTGCTCGGAGGCCTGCTTCACCGCGGCGCCGTCGGCGACGTCCACGGCGAGGGCCTTGGCCTTGCCGCCGCTGGCGACGATGGCCTCGGCGACCGCGCCGCAGCTCGCGGCGGATTTGCTCACGCAGATCACGGTCACGCCGTTCTTGGCGAGCAGTTCAGCGATGGCTTTGCCGATGCCGCGACCGGCGCCGGTGACGAGGGCCACACGATTGTTGTAGGTAAGGCTCATGGGTAAATCCGGCAAGCTACGTGGCAGCGCGCGTGACGCTGGGCAATCCCCAAGTCGACCCGTTCGGACACGGCGCCGTGCGGTGCCCACGGCGAGCCGCGGGCCTCGCGACGCAGCGTCATCAATAGACGTCGCGCAGGTAGCGGTGCTCTTTCTTGAGCGCCTTCACGTAATCGACCGCCGCGGCGGCATCCATGCCGCCGTGCTGGGCCACGATCTCGTGCAGGGCCGCGTCGACGTCCTTCGCCATGCGCTTGGCGTCGCCACACACGTAGAAATACGCCCCACCCTGCAACCATTGCCAGAGCTCGGCGCCGGCCGCGCGCATGCGGTCCTGCACGTAGATTTTCTCCGCCTGATCGCGCGAGAATGCGAGGTCGAGCCGGGCGAGCTTGCCCTGCGCCTGCCAGGCCAGCCACTCCTCCTCGTAGAGGAAATCGCAGGCGCGCTTCTGATCGCCGAAGAACAGCCAGTTCCGACCCGTCGCGCCGCTGGCAACACGATCCTGCATGAAGGCGCGGAACGGCGCCACGCCCGTGCCGGGTCCGACCATGATGATGTCCTTCGCGCCGTCCTCGGGCACGCCGAAGTGCGATTGCGACATGAACACCGGCACCGGCGTCCGGTGCAGCTCCGCGCGGTCGGCGAGGAAGGTGGAGCACACGCCGAAACGCTGACGCCCGTTCGTCTCGTAGCGCACGGCGGCAACCGTCAGGTGCACCTCGTCGGGATAAGGCCGCGAGGACGAAGCGATCGAGTAGAGGCGCGGCATGAGCTTGCGCAGAAGATCGACGAATTCCTGGGGCGTCAGACGCGCGCCGGGAAACTCGGCCAACAGGTCGACGTATTCGCGCTGGTGCAGGAACTCCGTCAGCCGCTCCTTCGCCTCGGGCGCGAGCAGGCCGTCGAGCGTCGCCTTTTCCGCGGCGTCGGTGGTCTTGGCGGCGAGCAGCTCGATGGCCTTGCGCGTCGGGCCGGCGATCGTCAACCGGGTCGCCAGCGCCTCGCGCAACGGGATCGGCGCGGCCAGTTTGAGCATGACGGGGCTGACCGGCTCTTCGCCGGTCGCGTGCAGGCGGCGGAGGATTTCCGCGACCACGTCCGGATGGTTGGTCGGGTAGATGCCGATCGAGTCGCCCGCCTTGTAGGTCAGGCCGCTGCCCGCGAGGCTCACGACGAAGTGCCGCGTGTCCTTGGCCGAGCCGGCCTTGTTGAGCAGGCGGTTCTCGGTCAAGCGAGCCGGGAACGGGTTGTCCTTCGTGAACGTGGCGTGGGCAGGTTCAACTTGCATGGATAAACTGTGTTTGTGCGAGCGGGCGCAGTGGTGAGGCAAGCCCGTTTGCTGTCACAGCTGGAAGCGCGCCCGAAGCTGGAGGCCTTTCCTGTTGCCCCTCCCCGCCCCGCAGCCCACGGTGGGAAGACATGGAACCCGTTCGCATCCACAAGTTCATCGCCGATTCCGGCCTCTGCTCCCGCCGGGCCGCCGAAGCGCTGATCGCCGCGGGCGAAGTCTACGTGAACGGCCAAAAGGCCGAGCTAGGCCAGAAGATCGACCCGGCCACCGACAAGGTCAGCGTCCGCGGCAAGGCCGTGCGCGCCACCGCCCAGCCCAAGGTCACGCTCGCCATGCACAAACCGCGCGGCCTCGTCTGCAGCAACAGCGACCCGCACGCCGTCGACGGCACCATCTTCGACCTCCTGCCGCGCGAATGGGCCAAGCTCCGCCTCTTCTGCGCCGGCCGCCTCGACAAGGAGAGCGAAGGCCTCCTCATCCTCACGACCGACGGCGAGCTCGCCAACAAGCTCATGCACCCGTCCAACACGGTCGTGAAGCGCTACTACGTGCAGCTCGAGGAACCGTTCCCCGCCTCGCGCCTCGGCCTGCTCATCCGCGGCGTCAAGGTCGAGGAGGAGTGGCTCAAGGTCGAGCGCGCCAACCTCGTCAATCCCTCCGCCGATAAGAAATCCGCCGCGCTCGACGTGCACCTGCACCACGGCAAGAAGCGCGAGATCCGCCAGCTCTTCCTCGCCCTCGGCTACCCGGTGAAACGCCTCCGCCGCTACCAGATCGGCGCCTTCCCGCTGAAAGGAATTCCTTTGCGCGGGGTGAAACAACTTTCTACGAAGGAAATCTCATTGCTCTTCGCCACGCCCCGCCCGCGCGCGGTGCGCACTCCCTCCGACCATGAAGCTTAAAGCCATTCTCCCGCTCCTCACGCTCGGCGCCCTCGCGCTCCAAGCCGAGCCGCTCGCCGCCGACACCGCCGTCTTCCAGCAAGCCGACGCCAGCTCGCCCGTCATCGCCCGCCTCAAGAGCGGCAGCAACGCCGACAGCGTCGGCGAGGCTCCCGCCGGCTGGCGCCGCGTCGAGGTCGAGGGCCAGTTCGAGGCCTTCGTCCACACCCGCGACATCACCAAAAGCCTCGATGTCCGCGAAGGCGCCAACCTCCTCACCGCGCCGCAGAAAAACGCCGCCGTGCTCACCGTCGCCCAGAAAGGCGACAAGACCGACATCGTCGGCGTCCGCGGCGATTACTGCCAGGTGCAGGTGACGAAGAAACTCCAGGGCTTCATCGCCGTCGGCGCCACGGCCAACCGCCCCGCCGCCGCGCCCGCGCTGCCGGCAGCGCCCACGACGCCTCCGCCCGTCGCCGCGCCCGCCACCACGGCCCCCGGCCGCGCTGTCGCCACCGGCAACACCGCCGATCTGCCCCGCCTCTTCAGCGGCACCCTCGTCCTTGCCCGCCGTCCGCTCATCAATCCGAATCCTCCCTACGACTACCAGCTCACCGACACCTCCGGCCGCCGCTTCGCCTACGTCGACACCAAGCGCCTCCTCCTCACCGAGAAACTCGAATCCTACCTCGAACGCCCCGTCGTCGTCACCGGCACCGTCCGCAACACGGTCGATGGGAAGGACCTCGTGGTCGCCGCCGAATCGATCCAGCTCAAATAAGACAGACAAAACAATTCAGCCGGCCCCGCGAGGCCGGCTTCTTTTTTCTCCCATGGAAATCATCGATGGCAATCAAGTCGCCGCCACCATCATCGCCGAGCTGAAGGCCGAAGTCGCCACCTTCAGCGGCCGCAAGCCCTGCATCGCCCTCGTGCGCGTGGGCGACGACCCGGCCTCGATTTCCTACGTGAAGAAGAAGCAGGCCACCGCCGCCGAGATCGGCATGGAGAGCCGCCTGTTCCTGCCGCCCGTCACCATCACCCAAGCCGAGCTCTGCACGCTCATCGACCAGCTCAACGCCGACGACACCGTCGACGGCATCCTCGTGCAGTCCCCGTTGCCCAAGGGCATCGAGGAGGTCGCCGTCTTCCGCCGCATCGCCGCGCACAAGGACGTCGACGGCTTCCACACGCTCAACCTCGGCAAGCTCGCGCAAGAGGACGAGACCGGCTTCGTCGCCTGCACGCCCGCCGGCATCATGGAGCTGCTCCAACGCGCCAACGTCACGCTCGCCGGCAAACACGTCGTCGTTCTCGGCCGTTCCCTCATCGTCGGCAAACCGGCCGCGCTCCTCGCCGTCCAGCGCAAGCAGTGGGCCAACGCCACCGTCACCATCTGCCACTCGCAGACCGCCAATCTCCCCGCGCTCACGCGCCAAGCCGACGTGCTCATCGCCGCGATCGGCAAGCCCGAGTTCGTCACCGCCGACATGGTAAAACCCGGCGTGGTCGTGATCGACGTCGGCGTGAACCGCGTGCCCGACGCCTCGCGCAAGACCGGTTACCGCCTCACCGGCGACGTGCATTTCCCGACCGTCTCGCCGCTGTGCTCAAAAATCACGCCCGTCCCCGGCGGCGTCGGCCCCATGACCGTCGCGATGCTGATGAAGAACACGGTCAAGGCCTACCTCCAGAACCGCGCCGCCGCCTGATCGCTCCGCCGGTTGCGCGCGGCGAGGCACGCGGCGTTTGCTGCTCCCGAAAACCCGGGCGCGAAGCCGCGCAACACGGCCGCCGATCCCCCGCGGCCGATACGCGCAATTTATTATCGGACGGTTCAGAGATTCCGCTTCTGAAAGGGGTGCCCGCAGAAGCAGGCTTCAATCAATGACCCAGGTGCGATTGACTGGGGCTATTAGCCCCTATGAATTCCTTCCTGCAGGCTCATGGTTGCCGCTTGGTGGCGCTGTTCGCATTCCTCACCGCCGGACTCTCGGCGCAAGTGACCTTCACCGTCCACACGACGGCGCGCTACTCGATCTACGGCTACACCGCCGGCCAAAATGTGACCTTCAGCTTCGTGCTGTCCGACGAGCTGCCGAATCAGGCGCCGTCCTCCTTCATCGCTTGGCAGAATTTCTGGGCTGAATCGAACGCCGCGCAAAGCCCGCTGTGGGCCACCGTCTCGGGCACCGGCCTGACTGGCAACTTCCTCGCCGCGAGCGCGAGCAACGGCTCCCCGTCGAGCATCACGATGATCAAGTCCGAATCCGAACGGGACGACCTGCACTTTCTGGCCACCAACCCCGACCTCGTCGGCTCGATGGGCTTGTCGCTGCCCGACGGCACCCCTCTCCGCTCCATCACGGCTTCGTTCGAAAATGTCACCGATTTCACTTACCCCGGAGTATTCACCAACCCGGCGGACTATTTCGCCGCCTACGTCGGCACCTACACGCCGGAGGCTCCCTATTCCATGCTCGTGGTCGTTCCCGTCGGGACCCTCGATGGCGGCGGCACGCCGCTTTTCACCGTCGATGAGGTCGTGATCAGCATGGGCGGGCCGTCGATCCCCGAGCCCACCACGTTCGCACTCCTCTTCGGGTGCTCGGCGCTGCTGGGCGCTGTCGTGATCCGTCGCCGTCGCACGGCTTGAGCGCCTGCGCGACGCGGCGGGCGTGAGGCGTGCGCGGAAAATCGCGCGTCAGCATCGATCTGGGCCGACGCAAATCGTCTCAATCGCCGGAGCGGCGAGTTCATTGCGCCCGCGCGCCGGGCTGGCTAGTCTGCGGGCGCCCCACCCAACCGCGATCGGCTCGCAGGCCGACGCAACGCGGCAACTCCCCAGCGTCCACCCGCACCGCTTCCGCTCGCCCCATGAGATTCACGCCCCGCTGCCTCCTTTTCCTTCTGTGCCTGAGTCTCGCGACCGCCGCGTCCGTCGGCGCCACCACATGGGAAGCCGAGAGCGCCCGCGTCCGCGAAACGGTTGCCTCGCTCGATGAGATCAGCGCCAGCGGCGGACGCGCCCTGCGGTTCGACGGGAGTGGCCACGCCGCGTGGACGGTGAACGTCGCCGCGGCCGGCCGCTACGAGCTCCATCTCCGCTATCGCACCGCCGCCGACGCCAGCTGGCCCAAGCTCACGGTGAACGGCCACACGCGCGGACTCGGGCTCGACTCGACGCTGGGCGAATGGTCCGAGGTCACGCGGATCGTCACGCTGCGCGCCGGCGACAACGAAATCGCGCTCGCCGCCAATCGACAGCGCTTCGAAGCCGACCTCCTGCGCCTCGGCACGCCGTCCGGCAGCGGGCTCATGCCCATCTACGAACTTCCTATGCTGTCGCCGCGCACCGCCCGCGTCGATCTGCGCGCGCCGCAACCGCTGCTGCTCCTGCTGCGCGGCAACGGCCATCGCGTCGCCCGCGTCACGCTCGCCGATCGCGAATTGTCGCCGAGTTTCGTCCCGTTCGCGCCGGTGGAGGACGCCGTGCAGATGACCATCGCCGCGCCAGCGCTCGCCGATTTGCCGGCGGGCACGCACCCGTTGCGGATCGATTTCGCCGGCGGAGCCGAAGTCAGGATTCCGGTCGAGGTGAGCGCGGCGCCGGTGCCCGCGCCGCTGCTGATCGCGTCGCTCGACGTCTCGCACGGCAAGGCCACGCTGATCCGGCTGCCGGACGGACAAGTCGCGCTGATCGACTGCGCCCAGGCGTCGTTTGCCCAGAGCCGCCTGCTGCCGTTCCTCGCCGCCCACGGCATCGCCCGCATCGACCACCTGTTCCTCACCCACTACCACGACGATCACGCCGGCGGGCTCGACCTCCTGAAAGCCGCGCTGCCCGTCGGCGCGGTGCACGATTACCGCGATTACCGCAGCGGCGACCGCTTCACCTTGGGCGGAGTCGAATGGTTCGTGCTCAACGCCTACGCCGACGGCAGCGACGAGAACTCCCGCTCGCTCTCGCTCCAGCTCACCTACCGCGGCTTCGTTTACACCGACGGCGCGGACATCTACGCGCAAAACCAAGCTGCCATTCTCGAGCGTTTCCCCGAGCGCGTGCGCAGCCATGTCTATTACGGCAACCACCACTTCCACGGCTCGGTGGATGTGAACTACCTCCGCCGCACCGACGCCGCGCTGTATCTCGTGTCTGCCGAGGATTCCGTCTACGCCCGCGCCGCCTACGCACAGAGCTTCGTGCGCGACGTCGAGGGCTACCTCAAGGCGCACAACCGCCGCCTCCGCGAGACACTCGTGACCCGCGAGACCGGCCACTGCCTCATCCGCGTGCACGACGCCGACCGCTGGACCTATGAAACCGCCCCCGTCGGCGCCGTGTTCCCCGACTTCGCCGCGCCCTGACGCGCGCCGCGCAAGCAGCGCGCTGGATTCCGATGATTCCGCACAACGGCGCCTCATCTGGGGAGCGCTGCCGATGGCATTCCGCGGGACGCACACGCCGCGATGCGCCGCGGCGAGTTGCTGAACTCATCGCGACGAGGCGCGGGCAAGATCTGCGCAGCTTTGGCCACCCGAGGCCCCACACCCGGACTTGCGACAACCCTGCGAAAGTCACTACCCTCATTCCTCTCAACGACACGGGCCCTCGCACCAGTGGTGCGAACGTCGTTCGAGTGACCCTATGCTGCACTCCCTTCTCCGGGCCTTTCATTGCGTGTTTTCATCCGTCGCCGCGAACGCGATCCAGCCGAGGTGCCAATCCCGCCCCGGCGTCCCACGGAGGGACCTGCGCTGGCTCCTCGTCGCTGCTTTCGCCACGACCACCGCGATCGCCGTGCACGCCCAACCTCTGCGTTTGATCGTCGCGCCCGAAATCTATGAAGGCGACGGCGTGCTGATCGCCGCCGTGGAACTGCCGCAACCGGCCGAGACCCCCACGCTCGTCACCATCACCGCAACAATCCTCACCCCATCCGCGCAGGAGCTGGTCATCCCCGCCGGCAGCACGCGCGGGTTCATCTTCTTCGAACTCGGCGACGACAACTTGCTGCAAGGTCCGCGCCAAGCCGTGCTCCGGGCGAGCGCGGACAATTTCCAGTCGACGGCGACGGCCGTGCTGATCAACGACAACGACACGGCGGACTTGACCGTCGAAGTCCCCGCAACCGTCACGGAGGGTGGCAGCGGACTTGTTTTTCTCACGCTGAGCCGGCCCGCGAGTTATGCCGTCACGGTCACACTCGTCTCCGGCTCGCCCGAGTTGAGTGTCACGACTTCGGTCTCCATCGCCAGCGGCGCCACGACGCGGCAGACTTGGATCTGGGCCGTCAATGACGGTGCCATCAACGGTTCCCGTTCGGCGAATTTCACCGTCTCCATACCCGCGTGGAACATCACGAAGACCGCCAGCGTGCGCATTGAGGATGACGACCAGCGCACGCTGACCCTGCAGTTGCCGGCCGCGATTCCCGAGAACGCCACCAATGCGACCGGGCAGTTGCTCCTCGGCGGCTCGCTCCAGACGGACTTGCAGGTCGCTCTCTCCAGCACCGCTCCGGGAGTGCTCACCGTGCCTCCGTTCGTCGTGGTGCCGGCAGGTTTCAACACAGTGACTTTCCCGCTGGCCCCGATGGAAGACGCCGCCGCCACCGGCAAGAGGACGGTGATGCTGCAAGCGACCGCGGATGGCTTCACCCCGGACGAAGCCGAGATCACCATTCAAGATGTCACCCTGAGCGACTTGACTCTCTCCGCCGCGCCACCGTGGGCGCTCATCGGCCAGAACTACACGCTCAACGTCGTCGCACGTAACGCGGACCTGCAGACCATCGCCGGCTTCGCCGGTGCCGTGCAGGCCCGCTGGGAGAGCACGCGGACCGGCGAGACCGTCGGTCCAGCCGTCGAGGGCACCTTCGCCGCCGGCACCGCGTCTTTCTCACTCTCGGTGCCGGACACGCTCGACGGACTGCGGGTGCGCGTCTCGGTGGGAGACTTCGTCGCTCGCACCGGCGAGATCCGCACTTACCGGCTGTTCGCCGCTTCAGCGCAAGGTCTCGCCATCGACCGGCAACGCGGCCGGATCCTCTACACGGCCGGGGCCCAGGCCGGCGCAGGATTCACCAACACGATGGTCGCCCTTGATCCCCTGACCGGCGAACGCACGCCTTCTGTGTTCCTCGGCAGCGATCCGCGCACGCTCGCGGTCAGCGACGACAGCTCCACCGCCTACATCGGCCTATGGGCGAGCAACCAGATCGTGCAACTCGACCTTGCGACCGGATCGGTCGTGCGCAACATCCAGATGGGCGCGGGCAGCGTGTGGAGCACCTCAACCTTCACGCCCTACGACATCGCCGTGGTGCCGGGCGCGCCGAACGCGATCGTTGTCGGACAGGACGACACCGCCTCCACCTACTCCACCGTGGTCCTCTACCGCGACGGCGCACTCGTGGCCGAGCAATCCTCCTACGACACGATCTCGCTCACCCCGTCGCGCCGCCCGGGCGTGGTCTTCGGCTACAACAATACGGACACCGGCTACGACTTCGGCGCGCTGACGGCTCAGGCCAGCGTCCTCACCCTGCAACGCTCCACCGCCAAGCCTTTCGAGGGTTTCAACCTCACCATCGAGGGCGAAGGCGACTACGTCATCGGCACCAACGGTGTCGTCGCCGACGGGCAGACCTTGCTCTCCCGCGGCAAGCTGGCGCTGCCCACGAGCATCTCGCGCTGGGCCGTCGCGGCCGACGCCGACAGCCGCCGTTTCTACGCCGCGGATGCGACCTCGGGTCTGTATATCTTCGATGCCATCACGCTTCGCCTGCAGCGGCAGCTGCCGCTGCCCAGCGGACTCGGCACGATCACCGAGATCAAGCGCTGGGGCCAGACTGGCTTGGCGCTGCGCCTCGCCACCGGGGCCATCGTGACCTTTACCCACCCGGACATCGCCCCGACCGCACCACCCGCCGACGTGGAGATCACCTTCGCGCCCCACAACGGTGAGATCCTCGCGGGCACCGCCCAGGAATTCGCCATCACCGCCCGCAACCACGGCCCAAACCCCGCCCTTGAAGTGCGGGTCGGTCTCACCGTGCCCAGCGGCTTCACCTTCTCCTCCGTGCAGGCGGACGGCGCCCTCCTCGAGACCACCACCGGTTCCTTCCTCGCGCACCTCGGCACGCTCGCTTCCGGCGCCAGCCGCACCGTGCGCTTCGCGCTCAGCACCACCGTCAACGGCCCCAACGTCATCCACGCCATCGCGCTGACCAGCTCCATCGACGAGAACGGCACCAACAACGTCACCACGCTGCCCGTCTCGGTCGTCTTCGCCGACCAACCCAACACCGCCCGCGCGCTCCAGCTTTACGCCGTCGATGTCGTGGCACACCCCAGCCAGCCCCTGATCTACGTCAGCACCGGCAAGGAGGGCGCCGCCACGCTCGCCCATCAGGTGCTCGAGATCGACCCCCGCACCGGCAAGATCCTGCGCACCCTGCTAACCGGGGATAATCCGCGCTCGCTGGCCATCACCGATGGTGGCGAGTTCCTCTACGTGGCGCTCGGCGACGTGGCCAAGGTGCTGCGCGTGAATCTGGCCGATTTCTCCGTCGCCCTCTCGATTCCACTGCCGCCCCGCTACAGCAGCAGCTACACCGCCTCGGACCTCGTCACCTTGCCCGGCAAGCCCCGCTCCATCGCGGTGTCGATCGGACCCTACTACGGGGTTTCGATCCTCGACGATACCACTGCCCGCACCAACAGCACCGGCCTCTACGACGGCAACCGGGTCGAACGCGGACCGACCGACGACACCCTCGTCGCCTACGACGATTACACCAGCGGCTTCGAGCTCACCCGGCTCCGCGTCACCACCAGCGGCGTAACCCAGGAAGCCGTCAGCGGAGCCTTCAGCGGTTACTCGGTCGATTTCGTCACGTCCGGTCCCCTCGCCCTCAACACTCAGGGACGCCTCGTCGACACGAGCACCATGACGCTGCGCGGCCAGCTCCAGGGATTGTCCTCCACCTACGGCCTACCCGCACTCGAGGCCACCCGCCAACGCGCCTATACCGTCATCGGCTCCACGCTGCGGAGCTTCGACACCCACTATCTGGCAGCGATGCGCGATCTCGGCCTGCCCGTGAGCGGCTCGATGACGACGCGGAAAACAATCCGTTGGGGCACCGACGGGTTCGCCATCCTGCAACAGCAATCCAACACGTATTCCAGCACCACTCCCTATGCCGGACAGCTCATCCTGGCGCGCAGCGACATGGTGCCCACCACCGCGCCCTACGCGATCGAGCTGTTGATCGACCAACCTTCCGCCACCGGCGCCACCGTGCAGGGCAAGCAACTCAGCATCACCGGCCGGGCCTTCGCCGCCCAGGGCATGCAACGCGTAACCGTCAACGGCGAGGCCGCCAGTCCCCTCAACTCGCTCGGCCAATGGAGCTACACCGCCACGCTGGTGCCCGGCCGCAACGAGTTCGTCGTTGTCGCGACCTCCGCCGGCGCCAGTCCCGAATCCAAGCAGGTGACCGTGGTCTACGATTTCGTCCCGCCACTACCCGCGATCTCCAGCGGCGCGGCGGCCAGCGGAGAGGTCGGCGCTCCGTTCCACTATGCCATCCAAGCCACCTTGTCCCCGCAGCTGTTCTCCGCGGACGGCTTACCCCCGGGTCTGGCGGTCGACCCACAGACCGGAGTGATCGGCGGCACACCGACTCGCCCCGGCGTCTATCTCGTCCACCTCGCAGCCGCGAACGCGGAAGGCTGGGGCACCGCACAGACTCTCTCGCTCCGGATTGACGGCGACCATGTCGATTGGCTCGCCTCCTACTTCACGGAAAGCGAGCTGACCAATCCCGCCATCTCCGGCGGTGCCGCCGACCCCGATGCCGACGGCTGGCCCAATCTGCTGGAGTATGCGCTTGGCTTGGATCCGCGGTCGGCCGGCACGCCCGACTCGCTGACATTGGGCGCCGACGAGAATCACTGGTTCTTCAGCTTCCGCCGGCCGAAGACCAGTCAGGATATTTCCGTCCAAGTCGCCGCCTCATCTGACCTCGTGACCTGGACCTCCGGCAACGTCTCCCTGCAACTGCAGACTTCGGACGAACACAACGAAGTCTGGCAGGCTACCATGCCACGCACCGGATCCGGCCACATGTTCTTCCGGTTGGAAGTGCGTCCCTCGGCATCCGAGCCGTGACACGCGCCGCGGCCCGCCCGCGCCGGGTTTAAGACACTTTCGCCCGCTGCGCACATTTTGGCGGCACGACCGCGCCGGGCGCGTCGCCGCGTCGCGCGGCATTAGGACCGCTCCGCGCCACCTCAACTTGTGCGCAGCAATCCGCGGGCGGGTTTGCACAATCTGCGCTCAGTCCGCGCGCTCGCGTCCGGGTATCCTCGCGGAGTCAATCAACTCTCCCCGGCCGGTCCTGTTCGAGGCGGACCGCGAGGGCGGTGCGCCGAGGTCCGGATTGGCCCCCCGCCCCATGCTCGTCACCGAAGCCCGCCGCCGCATCGAACGCAAAAAAAAGGCCGCCGCCCAGCCCGCCCCCGCCGGCGACAAACGGCTCGTCATCCTCGACACCTTCATGAAGCGCCAGCAGTTCCGCGGCGACGCGCTCATCGAGGTGCTCCACAAGGCGCAGGAACTCTTCGGCTTCCTCGACGACGGCCTCCTCCTCTACGTCGCCCGCGCGCTCAAGCTCCCGCCCAGCCGCGTCTACGGCGTCGCGACCTTCTATCATTTCTTCAAGCTCAAGCCGCAGGGCGAGCACACCTGCGTCGTCTGCCTCGGCACCGCCTGCTACGTCAAGGGCGCCGACAAGATCATGGCCGCGATCGAGCAGCACACCGGCATCCGCAACGGCGAGACCACGGCGGACAACAAGCTCTCGCTCCTCACCGCGCGCTGCATCGGCGCCTGTGGCATCGCGCCCGCCGTCGTTTACGACGGCACCGTCGCACCCAAGCAGACCCCCGCCGTCGCCGTCGCCGCCGTCACCAAACTCCTCAACGCGCCATGCAAATCGAACACCTGAACGCCATCGCCGAGAAGGAGCGCGCCGCCCGCAAGCCCACCTGCCTGCGCACCTGCATGTCCGCCGGCTGCCTCTCCTCGCAGTCCGATCAGCTCAAGCGCAACCTCGACCAAGCTGTCGCCGCCGCCGGGCTCACCGGCGAGGTCGAGGTCCGCCGCGTCGGCTGCATGGGCTTCTGCGGCCAGGGTCCGCTCGTCGCCGTCGATAAGCCGGACGGTCACAGCCATCTCCTCGAACACGCCGCGCCCGACGATGCTGCCGCGATCGTCGGCTCACTCAAGGGCGGCCCTTGCGACCTCCCGCGCAGCGACGAGTCGCATCCCTTCTTCGCCCGGCAGCAGCGCATCGTCCGCGCCAACGGCGGCGTCATCGACCCCGAGCGCATCGAGTCCTACATCGCCGCCGGCGGCTACCGCGCGCTCTATCAGGTGCTTACCGATCGCGAGCCCGCTGAAGTCGTCACGGCCATCACCGCGAGCGGCCTCCGCGGTCGCGGCGGCGCCGGTTATCCGACCGGCCTGAAATGGGCCACGGTCGCCCGCGCGAGCGACCCGAAAAAATATATCGTCTGCAACGGCGACGAAGGCGACCCCGGCGCCTTCATGGATCGCAGCATTCTCGAGAGCGATCCGCACCTCGTGCTCGAGGGCATGGCAATCGCCGCCTATGCGACCGGCGCCGATCAGGGTTTTCTCTACGTTCGCGCCGAATACCCGCTCGCCATCGCGCGCCTCAACACCGCCATCCGGCAAGCCAAGCAACTCGGCCTGCTCGGCTCCGGCATTTTCGAAACGCCGTTTTCGTTCAACGTCGAGGTGCGCATCGGCGCCGGGGCCTTCGTCTGCGGCGAGGAGACCGCACTCATGGCCTCGATCGAAGGCGAACGCGGCGCACCGCGCCCACGCCCGCCCTTCCCTGCCGAGCGCGGCCTTTGGGGCCACCCCACGCTCATCAACAACGTCGAGACCTTTGGCAACATCGTGCCCATCGTCGCGCGCGGTGCGGAGTGGTATGCCTCGCTCGGCACCGCGAAGAGCAAAGGCACCAAGGTTTTCGCCCTCACCGGCAAGGTGAAGAACAACGGCCTCATCGAAGTGCCGATGGGCATCACGCTGCGCGAAATCGTCGAGGAACTCGGCGGCGGTGCGCCCGACGGCGCGAAAATCAAAGCCGTGCAAACCGGCGGTCCGTCCGGCGGCTGCATTCCCGCGCAACACCTCGACACGCCCGTCGACTACGACTCGCTCGGCCAGCTCGGTTCGATCATGGGCTCGGGCGGCATGGTCGTGATGGACGACTCCACCAGCATGGTGGAGATCGCGAAGTTCTACATGGAGTTCTGCATGGATGAGTCCTGCGGAAAATGCATCCCCTGCCGCGCCGGCACCGTGCAAATGCACCAATTGCTCACGAAGATCCTCGCACGCCAGGCGACCGCCGCCGACCTCGTGAAACTCGAGGAGCTCTGCGACCTGGTGAAAAATACCAGCCTCTGCGGCCTCGGTCAGACCGCCCCCAATCCCGTGCTCAGCACGCTGCGCTTCTTCCGCGAGGAATACGAGGCGCTGCTCCAACCCGATCCCGCCGCCACCCCGCACTCCTGATCCCGCCATGGCTGTTAAAACCCTCACCATCGACGGACGCCCGCTGACCGCCCCCGACGACGCGACGATCCTCGACGTCTGCCAAGAAGCCGGCATCGCGCTCCCCACGCTCTGCCATCTCGACGGCGTCGGCGATGTCGGCGCCTGCCGGCTCTGCCTCGTCGAGATCGCGGGCTCGCCGAAACTCTTCCCCGCCTGCACCACCCGCGTCGCCGAAGGCATGGAAGTCACCACCAACTCGCCGCGCCTCCAGCACTATCGCCGCCTCACGCTCGAGTTGCTCTTCGCCGAGCGCAACCACGTCTGCGCCGTCTGCGTCGCCAACGGCCAGTGCGAGCTTCAGTCGCTCGCCGCCGATTGCGGCGTCGACCACGTCCGCTACGATTACCAGACGCCAGCCTGCGACGTCGACCAGTCGCACCCGCTCTTCGGCATGGACCACAACCGCTGCATCCTCTGCAGCCGCTGCGTCCGCGTCTGCTGGCAGATCGAAGGCGCCGCCACCAAGGGCGTCACCGGCCGCGGCAGCCATTCGCGCATCGCCACCGACCTCAACCAGCCCTGGGGCGACTCCGACACCTGCAGCTGGTGCGGCAAGTGCGTCATGGGCTGCCCCACCGGCGCGCTCTTCTACCGCGGCGCCGCCACCGGCGAGATGCTGCACGACCGCTCGCGCCTCGAAGCCATCGTCAACGCCCGGGAGACCAAACAATGGAACGCCTGAGATTCGCCACCGTCTGGCTCGGCGGCTGCGCCGGTTGCCACATGTCCTTCCTCGATCTCGACGAGTTCCTGATCGACCTCGCCGGCCGCGTGGAGCTCGTCCACAGCCCCATCGCCGACCTGAAACAGTATCCCGCCGGCGTCGACCTCTGCCTCATCGAAGGCGCCGTCTGCAACGAAGACCACGTCGAGCTCCTCCACACCATCCGGAAGAACACTCGCATCCTCGTCTCCTTCGGCGACTGCGCCGTCACCGGCAACGTCCCCTCGATGCGCAATGTCCTCGGCGCAAAAAACGCGGACCAAGTCCTCCAACGCGCCTACGTTGAGGCCGCGGAGAACAACCCCGTGAAACCTCGCCGCGACGGCATCCTCCCGCCGCTGCTGCCGCGCGTCCTCCCGGTGCACGCGCTCGTCAAGATCGACTACAACCTGCCCGGCTGCCCGCCGCCCGCGGACCGCATCAAGGCCTTCCTCCTCCACCTGCTCGACCACGCTCCCGCGCTGCAAGGCGCCCACTTGAAATTCGGCTGAGCGCCCCGCGCTCCGCCCCCTCGCCCGCGCACCTCATGACCCGTCGCATCGTCATCGACCCCGTCACCCGCATCGAAGGCCACGCCAAGATCAGCCTGCGTCTCGACGACGACGGCCACGTCGCCGACGCGGAGTTCCACGTCACCGAATTCCGCGGCTTCGAGAAATTCTGCGAAGGCCGACCGCTCGCCGAGATGCCCGCCATCACCGCGCGCATCTGCGGCATCTGCCCCGTCTCGCACCTGCTTGCCTCCGCGAAGGCCGGCGACGCCATCCTCGCCGTGCGCGTGCCCACCGCCGCGGAGAAGCTGCGCCGGTTGATGAACCTCGGCCAGTTCGTGCAGAGCCACGCGCTGAATTTCTTCCACCTCAGCTCGCCCGACTTCCTCCTCGGTTGGGACACGCCGCCCGCGCAGCGCAACGTCTTCGGGCTGATCGCGCAGCACCCCGAGCTCGCCCGCGCCGGCATCCGGCTGCGCCAGTTCGGCCAGGAAGTGATCGAGATTCTCGGCGGGAAGAAAATCCACCCCGCCTGGGCTGTGCCCGGCGGCGTGCGCAGCGGCATCGACCGCGCCGGCCTCGACCGCATCCGCGCCTGGTTGCCCGAGGCCTTCACGACCGCCGGCCTCGCGCTCGATCTCTTCAAGCGCACGCTCGCCACGCATCAGCGCGAGATCGAAACCTACGGCGATTTCCCTTCGCTCTTCATGGGCCTCGTCGGTCCACGCGGCGAATGGGAACACCACGGTGGCAAGCTGCGCTTCACCGACAGCAACGGCCAGATCGTCGCCGACCAGCTCGATCCCGCCAAATACCCGCAAGTCATCGCCGAGTCCGTGCAAAACGGCTCCTACCTCAAGTCGCCCTACTACAAATCCCTCGGCCCGCTCGGCGGCATGTATCGCGCCGGCCCGCTCGCGCGGCTCAACGTCTGCAGCTTCATCGGCACGCCCAAGGCTGACGCCGAGCTCGCGCACTTCCGCTCCTTCGGCCGCAGCGGCGCCGTCACCTCCTCGTTCCTCTACCATTACGCGCGCCTCATTGAGATCCTCGCGGCGTTGGAGCGCATCGAGCTCTACCTCGACGACTCCGACCTGCTGCGCGACCACATCCGCTCCGACGCCGGCATCAATCACCTCCACGGCGTCGGCGTGAGCGAGGCCCCGCGCGGCACGCTCTTCCACGAATACTGGGTCGATGAACACGGCCTGCTCACGAAGGTGAACCTCATCATCGCCACCGGGCACAACAACCTCGCGATGAACCGCACCGTCGCGCAGATCGCCCGCAGTTACATCCAACCCGGCACGACCGACATCCCCGAGCCGCTCCTCAACCGCATCGAGCACGGCATCCGCTGCTACGATCCGTGCCTCAGCTGCTCGACCCACGCCGCCGGCCAGATGCCGCTGCTCGTGCGTCTCTTCGCCCCCAATGGCGAACTGCTCCGCGAAGTTGCCCGTGACTGACCTGCCGTCCATGCCGCTCTCCCCCAACACCACGGGCATTCCGACCGGCCTCAACCGCGGAGGAACATCCGCCGGCACGACGGCCGCCACCGTTCTCATCCCGGCCGTGCCCTCGCGGTTGCTGATCATCGGCTACGGCAACACGCTCTTTGCCGACGACGGGCTTGGCCCGCTCGTCGCGCAGCAGGTCGCGGATTGGTGCGTGCCCGGCGTGCTCGCGTTGGAACGGCACGAACTCGTCCCTGAGCTCGCCGCCGACCTCGCTGCCGCCGAGGAGGCGATCTTCGTCGACGCCGCGGTCGCCGGCGCGCGGGTGCGCCTCACGCGTCTCGCCCCGCCCGCGGGGACGCCCGAGGCGCCGGCCACGCACCTCAACCACGCTCTCACCCCGGTGGCCCTGCTCCACTTGTCCGCCGCGCTCTACGGCCGCGCACCGGCCGCCTGGTTGCTCACGATTCCGGGAGCGGATTTCTCGCTCGGTGGCGCGCTTTCCGAGACGGCCCGTGCCGGCTTGGCCGAGGCCGTGGCGATGCTGCGTCAGCGCATCTAACCGGGGCTTGCGTCGCCTCCTCCGCGGGGCTTTTGTGGCGGCACTCCCACCCGCATGGCCGCTTCCAAGATCCTCGTCGTCGACGACCAGCCCATCAACGTGCAGCTGCTCAAGCGCAAGCTCGAGCGCGAGGGCATGACCGTCGCCACGGCGTTCTCCGGCCGCGAGGCGCTCGACCTCGTCGCGGCGGACAAGCCCGACCTCATTCTCCTCGACGTCATGATGCCCGATATGGACGGCATCGAGGTCTGCCAACGCCTGCAGGCCGACCCGGAAACGAAGGTCATCCCCGTCATCTTCATCACCGCCCGCACCTCGAAGGAGGGCAAGATCGAGGGCCTCGGCGTCGGCGCCGTCGACTACATCACCAAGCCCATCGACCTCGACGAGACGCTCGCCCGCGTGCAGACGCAGCTGCGCTTCGTGACGATGAACCGCGAGCTCGTGGAGCTCCAGCGCCGCCTCGGCGAGAGCCGCCGCGCCGCGACGATCGGCGCCGTCACCCAGGGCATCGCCCACAATCTCAACAACCTGCTCGGCGTCGTCATCGGCTACGTCGATCTCATCAAGGCCTACCACGAGAAGCCCGAGCTTGTGCGCAAGAACGCGCAGCACCTCGAGGACGCGGTCAACCGCATCGTCGCCATCATCAAGCAGCTCACGAACCTCGTGGTGAAGAACAAGCCCCTGCTCGTGCGCACGCCGCTGCCGCAGTTGCTCGAGGGCAGCGTCCGCCGCTATCAGGCGGAGCACCGCATCGACCAGCCCGTGACGATCGACAACGCCGCCGGTGATGTGACGCTCGAGACGAACGCGGAAGTGTTCGAAGATTCGGTGGCGAAACTGCTCATCAACGCGTGGGAAAGCTACCACGACGCACCCGACGACCAGCGACGCATCACCGTGCGCACCGAAGTTGTCCCGCACGGCGAGGAGGAACGCGTGCTGCTGGTGCACGTCGAGGATCGCGGCCAGGGCATCGATGCTGAGATCACCGACCACGCCTTCGAGCCTTTCATCAGTTCCAAGCACACCGTCGGCGTCGGCATGGGCCTGACCGTCGCACGGCACTCCGTGCGCAACCTCGGTGGCGAAGTCACGCTCGCAGCGCGCGAAGGCGGCGGCGCCGTGGCCACGCTGCGTCATCCGCTCGAGCGCAAGACGAAGCACTGAGCCCGCGCGGTCCGCGCTGGCTCGACAGCAAACCCGCGCCCCCCACGCGGCGGGTTTACGGCAACACTTCGATCCAGAACGGCACGAAGATGTCGCTGCCGCCCAAGTTCACCTGCGCCCACACGACGTAGCGGCCGGCATTGGGGATCGTGACCTTGAAGGTCAGCTCCGGACGCAGCGCGTCCGGCGTGTGCGTGAGATCGGCCTCGTTCGGGTGCAGGTGCGCGAAGCCCGTGCGGTCGAGGTCGAAGGCGACGAGGTGCGCGTAGGCGCCCATCACGGGCTGCATCGGCACGGGACGCTTGGTCGCGCCGGGGCTCTCGATGCGGAACTTCAACTCCGCCGTGCGCCCGGCCTGGAGCAGCGGCGGAGTCTCGAGCGTGAAATTGAAACCGGCCGCCTGCGCAGTCGTGTTGACGCTGCGCACGACGCGCGCGACATCGCCCGGCACCTCGAAATCGACCGCGGCGTAGAGACCGCGCGCCGTGGCGGCAGGCATGAAATCGGCGAACACGCGATATGTGCCGGCGCGCTCCGGCGTGAGGCGGAAGATCCATTCGCCGGGCTCGCGGCCCGGCTCAGGGTGCAGGTGTTGGTAGTCGTTCAACGTGGGATCGACGACGAGCAGGTGCAGCTTGCGCGTGTGGGCCACGAGCAGGTCGGCCGGGCCGATGGGCTTGCCGCTCGCCGTGCTCATGGTGAGCGTGAAAGTCACCGGCTGGCCGCGCGTCGGCGGCACCTCGCTGCGCAGCTTCAGTTGCACGGGCGATTTCGCGGAGATGACGGGGATGAATTGCGGGCTATTCGGATCGCAAAACTCGATCGCGCCCTTCTCCTCGACCCGGAAGTCCATGTGGTTGAGGTTGGAGCCGATCGGCAGCCAGCGCATGAACGCGTAGAAGGCCAGCGCCGCCACAGTGATGAGGAGCAGCGCGCGCCATTGGGCGCGGGAGAACGAGGTCGACGGGGAAGGACTGGCGGACTGGCTCATCGTGGAGAAAAAGAAAAATAGCCGGCCGGCGCGGTGGCGCGCCCGGCGGTGGCGTTCAGCGCTGCATGCGCGGCAGGAAATCGTCCGTCGTCCAGCGGCTGCCGTCGACCCGATGGATGATGCGTCCGTCGCGGTCGATGAGCAGCGTGGCGAGGTTGTGCTTGATGGTGCCGCCCTCGAACTCGCGGATGATGCCGAGCTGGGCCAGCAGGTGACGCACGGCGGCATCGGGGCCGGTGAGGAAGGACCAATTGGAAAGATCGAGGCCGCGCGCGTCGGCGTAATCCTTCAACACGCCGGGCGTGTCGTAGTCGGGATCGAGCGAGATGGAGACGAACTCCACATCCGTGACGCCGGCCTGCTTCGCGGCCTGTTGCAACTCGGACATCTTCTGCGTGGAGGCCGGACACATGGTCGCGACCGGGCAGCGCGTGAAGATGAAATTCATCATCACCCGCTTGCCGCGAAAGCGGTTGGCCGAGGCCGTGCGGCCTTCCTGGTCGAGCAGGATGAAGTCGGGCGAGGATTCGCCGACCTCGCGATAGACGCCGCGGCCGCGCGTGGCGGTGTCCTGCGCGAGGGCCTTCGTGGCGGCGTCGAGCGCTCGGACGGTCACGGCATCGTCGGGCCAGATGCGCTCGAGGTGGTAATCCGGCGCGGCGCCGCGCTCGACGATCTCGGCGCGGATGCGCTGGCCGGGTTTGGCGTTCATGGCGTCACCGTGGGAAACTTTGAACTCCATCGTCATCGCCGGCATGTAGCCGGGGATCTCGTCGTGCGTGACGATGAGGACCTTGTTGGGAACGTCGGCGCTGAGGATCTCGCCCTTGACCGGGAAACGCGGCTCGAAGCCGCGGCTCTTCATCGCGGCGCGGTAGGCATCCGGGGTGCCCTCCGCGGGGCTCCAGACGACGTCGCGCTCGGTGTCATCCGCGGCGGACGACGCCTCGTTGCGGCTGCAACCGGCCAGCGCCACGACCGCCATAAGGGCGCATGCGGCCAGCCGCACCGCCGTCGAATACCTCGGAATCATCGGCCTGACCCATTTGCCAATGCCGGATTTTGTCAAAAGGTTTGCGCCTCCACGCGGCCAAGTATCACTTGCCCTTTCCCCTGACCGTCCACGCCTGATGCAACGCACGTCTCACTACAAACCCGCCCTGGCTTGGTTTGCCACGCTCGGCAGCGCCTGGGTCTTCGTCCTCGTGACGCTCGGCGCGTTCACGACGAGCATCGGCGCCGGCATGGCGTTCCCTGACTGGCCGTTGTCGAACGGCTCGGTGAATCCCGAAGGCTGGCTGACCGATGTGGCGATGTTCGCGGAGCATTCGCACCGGCTGACGGGGGCGTTGATGGGTTTCATCACCATCGGGCTCGCCGTGTGGCTGTGGAAAGGCGAGGAGCGCATCTGGCTGCGCCGGCTCGGCTGGTGGGCGCTGGCGATCGTGATCGTGCAGGGCCTGATCGGCGGCAAGCGCGTGCTGCTCGACTCGCTGGCGGTGCCGGGCTTCGAGATGACGCTCGGGCAGATGCTGCGCATCCCGCACGGCGTGCTGGCGCAGGTGTTCGTGTGCGTGCTCTTCGCCATCGCCGCGGGACTCTCGCGCACCTGGATCGACCGGCAAGGCGGCCTGCTCGGCGCGCCGGGCGAATGCGTGCGCCGGCTGGGTTTCTGGAGCCTGTTCCTGCTATTGACCCAGCTGTGGATCGCGGCGGCGATGCGCCACAACCACGCGGGCATGGCCATCCCCTATTTCCCGTGGTCCACCGCCGAGCGCGACTGGCTGCCGCTGGCGTGGGATTACCGCGTGACGCTGCAATTCCTGCACCGGGTCATGGCGGTGGTGTTGGCCGTGATCATCAGCCTTTACGTCCGCGCGCTGTGGCGCGACGCGGCGGTGTCGCCGTTCCTGCGGAAACTGGGGCTGGGGCTCGTGGGATTGCTGGCGTTGCAGATTCTGCTTGGGGCGAAAGTCATCTGGAGCGGGCGCGACGCCTACCTCACCACGGCGCACGTGATCGTCGGGGCGTTGACGCTGGCCGTCACTTTCCTCGTGACGTTTTTCACGCATCGTCATGCGATGGAGGCCCCACCGCCCCGCGCATGACCCCGAGCGAATCCATCCCGCCCTCCTCCGCCCCGCGGGCGACGTGGCGCCATTACCTGGAACTGACGAAGCCGCGGCTGAGCCTGCTTTCCGTGACGACTGCCATGCTCGGCTACATGGCCGCGGTGCCCAATTGGGAATGGTTGCGCACCGGCTGGCTCGTGCTCGGCACGGCGCTGTGCGCGGGCGGCGTGGCGGCGTTGAACCAGTGGATGGAATCCGACACGGACGCGAAAATGCAGCGCACCGCCGGGCGCCCGCTCCCGACCGGCACGGTGCAACCCGGCTCCGCCTTCGTGCTCGGCTGGGTGCTCTGCGTGGCCGGTCTGGCCGTGCTCTTCCGCCAAGTGAACGGCATGTCGGCCTTCCTCGGCTTGGCGACGATCGTGGCTTACCTTGCCATCTACACGCCGGCCAAGCGCTGGTCGCGCTGGTCGACGGAGATCGGCGCCATCAGCGGCGCCTTCCCGCCGATGATCGGCTGGGCGGCGGCCGGCCGCTCGAATCCCGAGCTGGGCTGGAACCTCTTCGCCATCCTCTACACGTGGCAGATGCCGCACTTCTTCTCGCTGGCTTGGACTTACCGCAAGGACTACGCGGCGGCCGGCATGCCGATGCTCTCGGTCGTCGACCCGAGCGGACGCAAGGTGGCGACGCGTTCCTTCGTGTGGACGGTGCTGCTGATGGTCGCGGGCGCGATGCCCACGCTGCTCGGCTATTGTTCGTGGTATTACTTCGCGTTCGCGGTGGTGCTCGGGTTGTGGATGCTGAAATCGGCCTTCCACTTCCTCGATCCGGCACGGCGCGACACCGAGGCCCGGCGGCTTTTCTACATCACGCTGGCCTACCTGCCGCTGCTGCTCGGCCTGCTGGTGGCGGACCGCATGTTTTTCCGGCTCTGAAGCGCCCTGACCGCGAATCCACGCCGGCGCGCCGCCCGTAATCACTTCCCACCATGTCCCTCGACGACATCCCCGCCCTGAACGCCGGCCTCAATGCGCTCGCGACCGTCCTCATGACGATCGGCTTCGTGCTCATCAAGCAGGGCAAACGCGAAGGCCATCGCGCGGCCATGCTCTCGGCCGGCGTCGTCTCGGCGATTTTCCTCGTCGGCTACGTCACGCACAAAGCCCTGAAAGGCGCCGCGGCCGGCGCAGGCGAGGCGATCCACACGGAGTTCGGCGGCGAAGGAGCGATCCGCCTCGTCTATTATGTGATGCTGATCACGCACGTCCTGCTCGCGATCGCGATCGCCTACCTCGTGCCGCGCACCTTCTGGCTCGCGATCAAGGGCAACTACGAGGTGCACAAGCGCTGGGCCCGTTTCACCTACCCGATCTGGTATTACGTCAGCGTCACCGGCGTGCTGGTCTATTTCTTCCTCTACGTCTGGTGGCCGAAGCCGTAACCCGGCCCGAAGCCGGCCGGGCACAAAAAAAGCCGGGCCCGCGGGCCCGGCTGGATGAAAGCGGAAGCGAATGGCGCGCTTACTTGACGACGAGCACACCCTTCATGCCGGCCTGGTAGTGCGCGGGGAAGGAGCAGAGGAACACGTATTCGCCCGGCTCGCTGGGGGCGGTGAAGCTGACCTCGTCGGTCTGCTTCGGCCCGAGCAGCTTGGTGTGGGCGATGATCTGCTCCTGGAAGCTGGCGGGGATGTAGTCCGTCGCCTGAGCGGTGATGGCGGCCTTGTCGAAGGCCTCCACATCGGCGCCCTTCTTGAGCAGCACCCAGTTGTGGCCCATCGCGGCCTTGGGCATGCTGCCGATGTTGGTGAGGATGACCTTCACGGTCTGGCCCGCCTTCACCTCGGCGCGGTTGAGGTTGAACTTCATGCTGTCATTCGCCGTGAACTCGAGCGTGGCGAACGCCGCGTCGGTGGTGGCGGCAGCGCCGGAGCCGGCGGTGGATTCCTGTTTACCGCAGCCGGCCAGGGCGAGGACGCCGGCCAGAGCGAAGAGAGCAAGGGTGTGGTGTTTCATAGACGAGCGCATCATCGCACAGGTTGGGAAAACGCGCAATGACCTGGGTCAAGAAACTCGCTCGCTAATGTCCGGCGAGGCCGGGTTAATATCCGTCGCAAAAGGGTTTTGGAGATTCGCGCTACGCATAAATTGTCTTTTTTTTGCGGTTGAAATGGGCTCCGAGATGCGAACGCTGGCCGCCTTTCCGCGGCGCCGGCCTCCCCTGCCGGAGCCCAACGACCTCACATGACTCGCACACGCTCTGCTCACCGCACGTTCCTTTCCGCTGGCGCACTCTCGCTGGCCCTCCTGAGCCTGCTCTGCCTCACGGGATGCTCGGATATCTTCAACCTGAGCGGCCACATGTCGACCCGTGACACGGCCGGTCCCGTCGCCCGCGCGCAATGGGATGTCTTCATGGTCACGGTGTGGGTGACGCTGTTCATCTTCATCGTCGTGGGCGCCGTGCTGGCCTACGCGCAGATCAAGTTCCGCGCGAAGAACAGCGCCGACGAGCACGCCGAGCCGCCGCCGCAGGGCCACGGCAACCCGCTGATCGAGATCGGCCTCATCGTCGCCTCGGTCGCGCTGCTCGTCATCATCGCCATCCCCACGCTCAAGAACATCTGGTATACCCACGACGTGCCGGAGGCCGAGAAGGCCAACGCGATGGATGTCAACGCCGTCGGCTACCAATGGTGGTTCAAGTTCGAATACACCGGCGAGAAGGTCCAGCTGCCCGACGGCGGCGAGGCCACGCTGGTGACCGGCAACGAGCTCGTCATCCCCGCCAACGTCCCGGTGCGCGTGCACCTGCGCACGATCGACGTCATCCACAGCTTCTGGGTCCCGAAACTCGCCGGCAAGGTCGACATGATCCCGAACCGCGCGAACTTCCTCTGGATGCAGGCCGACAAGCCCGGTTACTACTACGGCCAGTGCGCCGAGTATTGCGGCGAGTCGCATGCGATCATGCGCTTCCGCGTCATCGCGCTCTCGCCCTCCGACTACGTCAAGTGGCTCGACAACCAGAAGGCCGCCGCCCGCACCGCCACCGCCGCCGCGATCCGCCGCGAGGGCGAGCAGGTGCGGATGGAGTTCGCCTCGCTGCCCGCCACCGGCCCGCGCAGCACGCTGGCCTCCACCAACGGCAGCCTCGACACCGATCCCCTCTCCGCTTGGAAGTCCAAACAGCACCCCGAGGCCGGCGAAAACGCCGCGCTCATCGCCGAGGGCCGCCGGCTGTTCAAGGAGAAGACCTGCATCAGCTGCCACACGGTCCGCGGCCATGAAGGCATCGGCATCACCGGCCCCGACCTGACGCACGTCGGCTCCCGCTCCACCATCGCCGCCGGCGTGCTGGAGAACACGCCCGAGCGCCTCTTCCAGTGGATCAAGGACCCGAACTACTTCAAACCGGGCAACAAGATGTATGTGGGCGGCTACGTCGACGCCGCGACGCGCCAACCGCTCTTCACGCTGAACGACGAGGAGATCCACGCCCTCGTCGCCTACCTGCAGAGCCTCAAATAAGCGCGCTCCACTCCGCCCTCCTTCAACCGCACCCAACTTTTTATTCCCATGGCCCAAGCACTGGCTAAATCCGATTACCACGGCACCGAGCACGCCGCCCCGAAGCCGATCGAGCTCCTGCCGCGACCGACGTCCCGGACCGGTCTCGTCAGCTGGCTCACGACGGTGGACCACAAGAAGATCGGCCTGATGTATGCCGCCTTCGCGTGCATCTTCTTCCTCATCGGCGGCCTCGAGGCGCTGCTCATCCGCACACAGCTCATCGTGCCGAACAACCGTTTCATCAGCGCCCAGTTCTACAACGAGCTGTTCACGATGCACGGCACCACGATGATCTTCCTCGCGGTGATGCCGCTGAACTCGGCGTTCTTCAACCTGCTCATCCCGCTCCAAATCGGCGCGCGCGACGTCGCGTTCCCCCGCCTGAATACGTTCTCGCTTTGGACCTTCGTCGCCGGCGCGATCATCCTCAACGTCGGCTGGCTCTCCTACGTGTTCCCCGAGACGTTCACCTTCGGCCTGCCCGACGCCGGCTGGTTCGGCTACGCCCCGCTGACCTCCAAGGTCTTCACGCCCGATGCCTCGACCGACCTGTGGATCCTCGGTCTCCAGATCCTCGGTCTCTCCTCCATCGTGGCCTCGCTGAACTTCATCGTCACGATCATCAATCTCCGCGCGCCCGGTCTCACCATGATGCGCCTGCCGGTGTTCACCTGGATGACGCTCATCACCAGCTTCCTCCTCGTGCTCGCGCTGCCCGCCATCGCCATCGCGCTGGTCGAGGTGATGTTCGACCGTCACTTCGGCACGAACTTCTTCGAAGCCTCCAACGGCGGCCAGCCCATCCTCTGGCAGCACCTCTTCTGGGTGTTCGGCCATCCGGAGGTTTACATCCTCATCCTCCCGCCGATGGGCTACGTCTCGGAGATCCTCCCGACCTTCGCCCGCAAGCCGCTCTTCGGCTACCCGATCATCGTCTTCTCGGGCGCGGCCATCGGCTTCATCGGCTTCGGCGTGTGGAGCCACCACATGTTCACCACCGGCATGGGCACCGTCGCCACGGCCGCGTTCTCCATCGCCACCATGGCCATCGCCGTGCCGACGGGCGTGAAGATCTTCAACTGGATCGGCACCCTCTGGGGCGGCCAGATCATGACGCGCACGCCCATGATGTTCGCCCTCGGCTTCATCTGGATGTTCATGCTCGGCGGCTTCTCGGGCATCATGCACTCCGCCGCGCCGGCCGACGCCCAGCAGCAGGATTCCTACTTCGTCATCGCGCACTTCCACTACGTGCTCATCGGCGGCGCCACCTTCGCGCTGCTCGCCGCGATCCACTTCTGGTTCCCGAAGTTCTTCGGCCGCCTCGTGCCGGAATTCTGGGGCAAGCTCTCATTCTGGATCATCTTCGTCGGCTTCAACACGACGTTCTTCCCGATGCACTTCCTCGGCCTGAACGGCATGCCGCGCCGCACCTGGACCTACGATGCCAACATGGGTTGGAACGAAGCCAACTTCATCGCCACTTGCGGCGCCTACCTCCTCGGCCTCGGCATCTTCACCTACTTCGCCGTCCTGATCTACACTTACTTCAAGGGCGAGAAGGCCGGCAACGATCCGTGGGACGGCCGCACGCTCGAGTGGTCCATCCCTTCGCCGCCGCCGGAGTATAACTTCAAGGCCATCCCCACGGTCCACGCCCGCGATGCCTACTGGTATGAGAAGCATCACAAGGAGGAGATCGCCAAGGAGCAGGCCGAGCACATGCAGGCCGAGTCCGCGCACGGTGGCATCCACATGCCCGACCAGTCGTGGTATCCGCTCTTCGCCTCCATCGGCCTCCTCGTGGGCGCGCTCGCCTTCGCCTTCGGCCAGATCCCGCTCGCGATCGGCGGCGGCATCGTCCTGTTCCTCAGCTGCTACCTCTGGGCGCTCGAAGGCCCCGGCGGCTACCACATCCACCTCGACGAAAAGGGCAACGAGACCATCTCGCGCCACTAAGCCGTCCCCGGACCACTTCCCTACCCATGAGCAGTCACGCCTCCGCCGGCGCCATCGACCATCACCACGATCCGTCCACCGCGACGGGCATTCCGAACAAGAAGCTCCTCTGGTGGGCTTTCCTGGCCTCGGACTGCATGTTCTTCGGTGCCCTCATTTCGACGCATCTCGTCTACCGCATCAACCCGCCGCCGGGTAACCACGTGCCCACGCAGGTCTTCGACCTCGAGCTGACGTCGTTCTCGACGTTCATCCTGCTCATGTCGTCCCTCATGATGGCGCTCGCGGTGAACGCCATCCAGCGCGGCCAGCTCCGATCGATGCGGAATTCCCTCCTCACGACGATCTTCTTCGGCTGCATCTTCCTTGGCTGCCAGGTGTATGAGTTCGTGCACTTCGTCCACGAGAAGAAGATGACGCTCTCGAACAGCCTCTTCGGCTCGACGTTCTACACCCTCACCGGCACGCACGGCACGCACGTCGCCATCGGCGTGCTCATCCTCGGCCTGATGTATGTCCGCTCCTTCAAGTCCTCCTCCCCGCACAGCGGCGGCTGGGGCGAATTCCTGAAGACCGCCGTGCACGTCGCCGCCGTCTGCGTGGCGATGGCCGTCACCTTCATCGTCGTCGTCCCGGCCGGCATCGGCCTGGTCAAGGGCGAGGTCGCCCTCGGCGCGTTCCTCAGCGGCAACCTCATGCCGTTGCTGGCTCTGGCCGGCGCGGGTGTCGTCATGGCGTGGCTCGGACGCGCGAGCCACGGCGTCGACTTCGGCGAGCGCAACGCCATCGACGTCGAGGCGGTCGGCCTCTACTGGCACTTCGTCGACATCGTCTGGATCGTGATCTTCACCGCCGTTTACCTGCTCGAATACCTCTAATCTCACCATGTCCGCTCACGCTTCCACCGCTCCGGCCGCCGCCGGCCATCACGAGCCGAGCAAGTTCCACATCTACGTCCAGATCGCGATGTTGCTCGGCGTGATCACCGGCATCGAGATCGTGCTGATCTACCTGCCGTTCGCCAAATGGCTCGTGGTCACGGGACTCGTCGTGCTCTCCGCCGTGAAGTTCCTCTACGTTATTTTCTACTTCATGCACCTGAAGTGGGATAAGGCGTTTTGCACGGTCCTGTTCTTCATCGGCATGGTCCTCGCCGGCGGCACGATGTGGGCGCTGCTCCACCTCTTCGGCGCCGAAGCCAGCAAGCCCCTGACCTCGGTCATCGGCATGCTGCACTGAACCGCCCCGCCGACCAATCCCGCTCAAAGCCGCGCCGACCGCGCGGCTTTTTTGTTTCCAGAGCCTGCCCGGGCTCCACACTGTCCCTCCGCATGATCGATTGGACCCACTGGCACAACGAGCCCTTCCTGATCGGAGGCCTCGCCCTGCTTGGCTGGCTCTACGCCGTGCTGACCGGTCCCTGGCGCGAACGCCTCGCCCCGGGCACGCCCTACCCGCGCGCGCACGCCGTGAAGTTCTACTCGGCGCTCGTGATCTTCTACCTCGCCGTGGGCTCGCCGCTGGACCAAGTCGCGGAGCGATTCCTCCTCAGCGCGCACATGCTGCAGCACCAGCTCATCATCTATCCCGCCGCCATCCTGCTGTTACTCGGCCTCCCCGACTGGGTGGTGCGGCCCGTCACCGGACAGGCCAACCTGCGCTGGCTGCTCGGCCTGCTCACGCACCCGATCATCTGCGGCCTGATCTACTGTGTGGTGATGTCGTGCTGGCATTTCCCCTTCCTCTACGACTGGGCGTTGCAGGACCGCACGGTGCACATCCTCGAACACTTCACGATGTTCGGCGCCGCGCTCTTCCTCTGGTGGCCGGTGTGCAGCCCGTCGCGCGAATATCCGCCGACGGCGCCGGCGTGGCAGATGTTCTACTTCGTGGGCATCACCATCGGCATGACGCCGGTCTTCGCCTACATCACGTTCTCGACCGACATCCTCTACCCCACCTACGAGTTCGCCCCGCGCATCATCGACAACTTCAGCCCGAAGGACGACCAACTGCTCGCCGGCTCCATGATGAAGCTCGGCGGCATGCTCGTGATGATGGGGGCCTTCGCGATCGCGTTCTACCGCTGGTATCAGCAATCCGAGGGCCGTGCCGGCCGCGTCTGAGCCGATGACCTGGGAAATCGCGCTCGTTCTCCTGCTGCTGTGCGCGGCCTTCGTCTCCTTCGTGTGGGAGAAGATCCCGCCCGACGTGACGGCGCTGGCGCTCTTCGTCATCATCGTGCTCAGCGGACTGCTGACCGAGAGCCGCGCCTTCAGCGTGCTGGCCAACCCTGCGCCGCTCACCGTGGGCGCGATGTTCGTGCTGAGTGCGGCACTGGTGAAATGCGGCGCCATCGACCGCCTCGCGGCATTGCTCGGGCGCGCAGCGGGCTTCCACTATTTCACGCTCATCCTCGTCGTCATGCTCGGCGCGGGCGCGATCTCGGCCTTCGTGAACAACACCCCCGTTGTGGTCGTGTTCACTCCCGTGATCCTGAGCCTCGCCAAGCGCGCCAATCAGCCCGCCTCGCGCTTCCTCATGCCGCTGTCGTTCGCGGCCGTGCTCGGCGGCTGCTGCACGCTCCTCGGCACGAGCACGAATCTCGTCGTCTCGGGCATCGTGCGCGACCGCGGCCTGGAGCCGCTGAGCATGTTCGAGCTGGCTTGGATCGGCCTGCCCCTCGCCGCCGTCGGCGCGCTCTATGTGGCCCTGCTCGGCAAATGGCTCCTGCCCGTGCGCGAATCCCGCTCGGCGCACCTCGCCGACGACGAACGCCGCGACTACCTCGCCGAGGTCTTCGTGCAGGACGGCTCGCCGGCCATCGGCCGCACCGCCGCCGCCATCGGCCTGACGGCGGGCAACGGTATCACCGTGCTCGAACTCGTCCGCGATGAAGTCGAGCACGTCACCCACGCCTCCACTCTGCCGCTCGAGGCGGGCGACCGCCTGGTGCTTTCCTGCCGCCCCAAGGGCGTCGCTCATGCGCGTTCGGTCGTGGGCATCGATCTCGGGGCGGAGAAGGAGTTGGGCCTCGCCCAGATTGCCGCGCACGAAGGCGTGCTCGTGGAGGCGATCGTCAGCGCGAATTCCGGCCTGGTGGGCCGCACGCCACGCGAGGTCAATTTCCGCGAGCGCTACCGCTCCGTCCTGCTCGCCGTGCACCGTCCCGGCCTGCAGTTGCGCGAATCGGGCCCGGACACCCCGCTCAAATTCGGCGACATCCTCCTGCTCATGGGCACGGAACAGGCGATCGAGGCCCTGCGCGGCCATCCCGATCTGCTGCTGATCGACCGGCCGCCGCTGCCGGCGCGCAGCCAGACGCGCAACCTCGCGATCGTGCTCGCGACCATCGCCGGCGTCGTCCTCCTGCCCAGCCTCGGCCTGCTCCAGATCGAGGTCGCCGCCCTGGTCGGCTGCGTGGTCGTCTTCCTCACCGGCTGCCTCAAGCCGAAGGACGGCTATCAAGCCATCGAGTGGAACCTGCTCTTCCTCATCTACGGCATGCTCGCGCTCGGGCTCGCGATGGAGGAGACCGGCACCTCCGCCTTCCTCGTCGACCGGACGCTGGGGCTGGTGCAGCAGTTCGTCCCGCCCGAGCACAAGGCGCTCGTCATGCTGGCGGCGTTCTACCTCATCGCGTCGCTGCTCACCGAGGTGCTATCCAACAACGCCGTCGCCGCGCTGCTGACGCCGCTCGCGTTGAGCGTCGGCCCGTCGCTGGGCGTGGATTCGCGACCCTTCGTCATCGCCGTGTGCATCGCGGCCTCCGCCTCCTTCGCCACTCCGATCGGCTACCAGACGAACACCTACGTTTACGGCGTGGGCGGCTACCGCTTCGCCGATTTCGTGAAATTCGGCACGCCGCTCAACGTGATCTGCTTCATCATCGCGCTCTATGTGATCCCGGCCGTGTGGCCGTTCTGATCCAATAAAAAGCCCGCCGACGGACGGTCGGCGGGCGGGAAGTGAAGGCAGAAGCCAAACGGCCGCCGACTCAGGCGCGGGCCACGAGATCCTCGATCGAGTCGCTCTCGGTGCCGATGTCGGCGAAGAGCCACGTCGAGAGGTAACGCTCGCTGCTCGACGGGATGATCGCCACGATGAGCTTGCCCTTGTTCTCGGGCCGCTTGGCCAGTTGCAGCGCGGCCCACACGGCGGCGCCGGAGCTGACGCCAATCGGGATGCCGTCCTGCTGGTTGACCTGCTTCGAGATCGGGCCGGAATCAGTCTCCTTCACGCGGATGACTTCGTCGTAGACCTTGGTGTTGAGCACGGCGGGCACGAAGCCGGCGCCGATGCCCTGCAGCTTGTGCGGGCCAGGCTGGCCGCCAGAGAGGACCGGCGACGCGTCGGGCTCGACCGCGACGATCTTCACCGCGGGATTCTTCGCCTTCAGCACCTCTCCTACGCCGGTGATGGTGCCGCCCGTGCCGATGCCGGAGACGACGATGTCGACCTTGCCGTCCGTATCGCGCCAGATTTCCTCGGCGGTGGTCGCACGGTGGATGGCGGGATTGGAGGGATTGGCGAATTGCTGGAGGATGACGCTGTTCGGGATCTGCTTCTGCAGCTCCTCGGCCTTGGCGATGGCGCCCTTCATGCCCTTCGCGCCCTCGGTGAGGACGAGGCGGGCGCCGAGGATTTTGAGCAGCTTGCGACGCTCGAGGCTCATCGTCTCGGGCATGGTGAGGATGAGCTTGAGGCCCTTGGCCGCCGCGACGAAGGCCAGCGCGATGCCGGTGTTGCCGGAGGTCGGCTCGATTAGGACGGTGCTGGCGTCGATCTTGCCGGACTTCAGCGCGTCGTCGATCATGGCGAAACCGATGCGGTCCTTGACGGACGACAGCGGGTTGAAGAACTCGAGCTTGAGCGCGATGTCGGCGAGCGCGCCGTGCTCCTTCGCCGTGCGGTTGAGGCGCACGAGCGGGGTGTTGCCGATGGTTTCGGTGATGTCGTTATGGATGCGAGCCATGGTGATCGTTGGTTGTGGGTTGTGGGTTGTGGGTTGTGGGTTGTGGGTTAAATGCTGAAATCCTCCGCGAACTCGCGGCCGTGCCGGACGCGGAGGGAGATGACGGAGCCGGCACCGAGCGCGAGCTCCTTGAAGCGGGAGCGCGGCAGCTCCACCTCGATGAGTTCGCCCGCCCGGTGGGTGCGCTCGCACGAGACGCGCGCCACGGGCCCGGCGGCGTGCACGCCGCGAACCACCGCCACCTCGCCGACGGCGTCGGGCGAATAGGCGAGCACCTCGATGTCGTGCGGGCGCACGTAGGCGACGCGACCGCCGTTGGTGCCGAAGGCCATCGCACTGTCGAAGCCCACGGACGGCAGCGACACGCGGTTCACATTGCCGAGGAATTCGTAAACGAACGGCGTGGCCGGGTGATCGTAAACCTGCTGAGGGGAGCCGGTCTGCTCGATGCGGGCGTTGTTCATGATCACGACCTCGTCGGCGATTTCCAACGCCTCCTCTTGATCGTGTGTGACGAAGATCGTCGTGAGGTGAACTTCCTCGTGGAAGCGCCGCAGCCAACGGCGCAGCTCCTTGCGCACCTTGGCGTCGAGCGCGCCGAAGGGCTCGTCGAGCAGCAACACCTTGGGCTCGACGGCGATCGCGCGCGCCAGCGCCACGCGCTGCCGCTGGCCGCCGGAGAGCTGGGTTGGGAGGCGGTCATGGTAACCCTCGAGCTGCACCAGCTTGAGCAGGCGCATCACGCGGTCACGGATCTCCGACTTGGAAGGGCGGTCCTTGCGGCGCACGCGCAACCCGAAGGCGATGTTCTCGAACACCGTCATGTGGCGGAAGAGCGCGTAGTGCTGGAAGACGAAGCCAACCTGGCGCTTGCCCGCAGGCACGGCGGTGACGTCGACGTCGTCGAAGGCGATCACGCCCGAACCTGCATCGGCGAACTCCAGGCCCGCGATGATGCGCAGCAGCGTGGTCTTGCCCGAGCCGGACGGCCCCAGCAGCGCGGTGAGCTTGCCACCGGGCACGCGGAGGCTGACGTCGTCGAGCGCGACGTAATCGCCGAAGGTCTTGCGGATGTTGGCAGCGGAAACACTCATGATCAGGAACGGTGCGCGCGCCACTCGATGAAGCTCTTCAGCGCGAGCGTGACGAGGGCGAGGATGGCCAGAAGCGAGGCGACCGCAAACGCGGCCACGAAGTTATATTCGTTGTAAAGGATCTCGACGTGCAGCGGCACGGTGTTGGTCCCGCCGCGGATGTGGCCGGAGACGACGGAGACGGCACCGAATTCGCCCATGGCGCGGGCATTGCAGAGGATGACGCCGTAGAAGAGGCCCCACTTGATGTTGGGCAGCGTGATGTGCCAGAAGGTCTGCCAGCCGCTGGCCCCGAGCGTGAGCGCAGCCAGTTCCTCGTCGTTGCCCTGCGCCTGCATGAGCGGGATGAGCTCGCGCGCGACGAACGGGAAGGTGACGAAGATCGTGGCGAGCACGATGCCCGGCACGGCGAAGATGATCTTGATGTCGTGTTCCTGCAGCCAGGGACCGAGCCAACCCTGCGCGCCGAACAGCAGCACATAGATCAGGCCGGAGATCACCGGCGAGACGGCGAACGGCAGATCAATCAGCGTGATGAGGAGGCTTTTCCCCCGGAAGTTGAACTTCGCGATCGCCCACGACGCCGCGACGCCGAACACGAGGTTGCACGGCACCGCAATCAGCGCCGTGAGAAAGGTGAGTTTGATCGCCGCGAGCGCATCGGCATCGCCGAAGGAGGCGAGATACGCCCCCACGCCGCGGCGCAGGGCCTCGGTGAAAACCGCCGCCAGCGGCACCACGAGGAAGAGTCCGAGAAAAAGAAACGCGAAGCCGAGCAGGCTCCACCGCAGCCAGGCGGGCTCGGTGAGGCCGCGGCGCGCGGCGGTGGCGCCCGGGGCGGAAGCTCGGAGAGTGGTGGCAGGGCCGGCCATGTCAGGTGCGGTTCCGCCAGTTGCTCCATTTCTGGAGCGTGTTGATGAGCAGCAGCAGCGCGAACGACGCCACCAACATCACGACCGCCAGCGCCGTGGCGCCGCGGTAGTCGTATTGCTCGAGCTTGGTGATGATGAGCAGCGGGGTGATCTCCGTGCGCATGGGCATGTTGCCAGAGATGAAGACGACCGAGCCGTATTCGCCGAGCGCGCGCGCGAAGGCCATCGCGAAACCCGTGAGCAGCGCCGGCAGCAGCTCCGGCAGGATCACCCGGCGCAAGGTCTGCAGCCTAGTCGCCCCGAGCGTGGCGGACGCTTCCTCGAGCTCCGGCTCCAGGTTCTCGATCACCGGCTGGAGCGTGCGCACCACGAACGGCAGACCGATGAACGTGAGCGCGACAAGCACGCCGAGCTCGGTGTAGGCGATCTTGAGGCCCCACGGCTTGAGCAGCGAGCCGATCCAGCCGTTCTCCGCGTAGATCGCCGCGAGCGCGATGCCCGCGACGGCCGTGGGCAGCGCGAATGGCAGATCGACCAAAGCGTCCACGATCCGCTTGCCCGGGAACTGGTAGCGCACCAACACCCAAGCGACGACGAGACCGAAGACGGCATTGAGGCCGCCGGCCAACAGCGAAGCTCCGAAGCTCAACCGATACGAAGCCACGACGCGTGGCGACGTGACGGTCGCCCAGAACTCGGTCATGGTCATGCCCGCCGTCTTCAGAAACGTCGCCGAGAGCGGCAGCAGCACGATCAGCCCGAGATAGAGCAGCGTGAAGCCGAGCGACAGGCCGAAGCCCGGCAGGATGCGCCGATTGGGCGCGGCTGCAGCCGTGCTCATGCGATTCCTCCCGAGTTGGAGTTCGCGTCGTTCATGGACTGCGTGGTCGGGCCGGTTCCGTCCAAGCGGTCTGCGACCCGGAGAAGGCCCGCGGCCAAGCGGCGCTGGACCTCGGACTCGTGGAGTTGGAGCCGAGCAGCGATTTCGGACTGGGAGAGCCGATGGACAAAACGCAAGGTGAGCACCTGCCGGCAACGATCGGGCAAGTCCTGCATCAGCATGAGCAGCGACTCGGCCCGATTCGAGCCGTCGTTGCGAGTGAGAGATCTCTCCGGCCGGCCGGAGAGGCGGGTCGTGTCAGGCACGGGCGGGAAGGACTGGGCGATGGCGACCATGACCGCTCAGAGATGCTGCCCGTAGGCGCGGACACCGCGATAATGGACGATCAGCCGCTTCAGGATCGCCGCGAGCGCGCGGTCGGCCTGCGGTTGCGACCAATGCCCCGGCAACGCCAGCTCGACCTCGAAAGGCGCGAACGGGAGATCGGCAGCGAGGCTGAGCGGGCCGGTCTGGATGACGCCGGCGACCGGTGACTCGAACCGCACCGGCCATCCGCCGAAGTCGTCCGAGTTGAACAACTCGACGTCCGATCGCGCGATGTCCGCGGCCCGCGTCGTGCGCACCGTGGCCGATGGCGCCTCATCCGGTGAGCTGACAACGCGCAAGAAACCTTCGTAGCCCCTCAAGTGGATGTCCTTGTTCAGCAGCTTGAGCTCGGGCGCGTCCGATGCGGCCCAGTCCTGCTCGGAGAGATCGCGTTCCTCCGCACCACCGAGCAGCCCGGCGACGTTGACCACCGGGAAGAAGGAGAGGTTGAGCCCCTCGCCCAGATCAGGCCGGCGCACAAGGCTCTCGATGAAGGAGACGAGTGCCCGGCTCGCCGGCAAATCGTGGCGCCCGAGGCCGGAGAGCAAAGCGAGGCGCAGCGATGCGAGCGAACTCTGCGCGCCGAAATAAACGAAGTGCGGCACATAGTGTTGCCGGGCCTGTTCGTCGTAGAACGGTCCGAGCGAGGAACCGAACAGGTAGTCGGATTGCTGCGCGCCCTCAATGAGCGCCGAAAGGCGCCCGGCGAGCGAAGACGAGGGCACGACGGCGGGCAGCGATGCCCGCGAGGCGTGACGGAGAGGATGTGACATGGTGATCATGATGACCGCGGGCGCGTGCGGCGTGCCCTCGTGAACATGGTCGCACGCGCCGTGGTTTGGGTTCGGGATTTATTTCGCGTAGATCTGGTCGAAGGTGCCGCCGTCGGCAAAGTGGGTCTGCTTGGCCTTGGTCCAGCCGCCGAAGGCCTCGTCGATGGTGAAGAGTTCGATCGCCGGGAAGACCGCGGCGTATTTGGCTTTCGCGATCTCGCTCACGGCGGGACGGTAGAAATGTTTGCCCGCGAGATCCTGGCCGGGCTCGGAATAGAGAAATTCAAGGTAAGCCTTCGCCACCTCGGCGGTCTTCTTGCGCTCAACCACCTTGTCGACCCAGGTGACGGTCGGCTCGGCGAGGATGCTGAGCGACGGCACGACGATCTCGAACTTGTCGCGCCCGAATTCCTTGAGCGCGAGGAACGCTTCGTTTTCCCACGAGATGAAGACGTCGCCGATGCCGCGCTGCACGAACGTCGTGGTCGAGCCGCGCGCGCCGGAATCGAGCACGGGCACGTTCTGGTAGAGCCGGGCGACGAACTCCTTCGCCGCCGCATCGTTGCCGTATTTGCGGCGCGCGTATTCCCAGGCGGCGAGGTAATTCCATTGCGCGCCGCCGGAGGTCTTGGGATTCGGCGTGACGACGGAGACGCCGGGCCGCGCGAGGTCATCCCAATCCTTGATGGCGCGCGGATTCCCCGCGCGCACGAGGAACACGATCGTGCTCGTGTAGGGCGCGGAGTTGTGCGGCAGGCGCTTTTGCCAGTCCGCCGGGATGAGTTTGGCGACGGCGTGCAACGCATCAACGTCGCCCGCGAGCGCGAGCGTCACGACATCGGCGCGAAGTCCGTCGATGACGGAGCGCGCCTGTTTGCCGGAGCCGCCATGCGACTGCTTGATAGTGACCTTGGCGCCGGTCTGGGCGAGCCAGTGGGCGGCGAAGACTTGGTTGTATTCCGCGTAGAACTCGCGGGTCGGGTCGTAGGAGACGTTGAGCAGTTCAACGTCCTTGGCGGCGGCGAACGTGGCGGAGAGGAGGGCGAGCGTGAGCAGGGAAAGAGTTTTCATGGTCGGAGGAGGCACGGGGTCAGAACGAGATCTGGAGGCGGCTGATGAACGCGGTCTCGTCGTCCACGATCAGCGCGTTGGCGGCCGGAGCGGCGCCAGGCGCGAGGTCGAATTCGTTGCGATAGACGTTGAAGCCCGCGCGCACGGAGCGCGACAGGTGCCAGTTCAAGCCGAGGCCGTAAGCCGTGAGCTTGGTGGCGGAGACGTTGGGATTGGCGAGGCGGACGGCCGCGCCGCCGGTGAAGGCATCGTCGTCGATGTCGACGCCGGCGATGCGCGCAACGAGCTCGAAGGCGCCCCAGGTGCCGGCGGAGGGATTGAAGGAGGTCCGCGGCGTGACGCCGCGGTAGGACGCATCCTCGCCGGTGAGCACGTAGCCGATGGTGAGGTTGTAGGCGTCGTTCGTCAGTTCGCGCACGGCGAGCGAGCCGCGCTGCACCTCGAGGGAGGAGGAAACGTATTCGGCGAGCACGCCGAGCGGCCCGCGGTAGAAATAGGCCTGCGGTGACCAGGTGACGCCGCGACCGGCCGCGCTGACATTGTCGGCGGCGGTCGTGCTCGTGAGGTAAGTGAAGAAGGTCTGCTGTCCGTCCGTGCGGTAGCCGGCGGTGCGACCCGAGGAGGTCGCATAATCGCCGACGCTGACGGCCACGCCGAGACCGAGACCGCGGAGCGGCGAATCCGGCTCGTTGGCAAAAGGCGTGACGAACACGCGCGCGGCGACGGACTTGTCGCGATCGAAATCGGCGCCGCCGGTGACGTTGTTGCCGCCATCGGGAACACCGTTAAGCAGCGCGACGGTGTAGTTCAGCGTCTTGCTGAGCACATCGCCTTGGAACTGGATGCCGACATCGCGGTTGGGCGTGAGGTTGGTGGCGACGGAGCGTTCGTTGAAGAACGCGACCGGATCGGACTGGAGCTGTTCGAGGCCGACGGGGGTTTTGAACTTGCCGACGCGGACGTTGAACGCGGGCGAGAAGGCGGCGTTCACGTTGGCGTCGAGGATCTGGATGGTGCCGCCGAACTCAGGCTGCACGACGTAGCTGAAGCGTTGGTTGAACTTGCCCTCGAAGATCAGCCGGGCGCGGCGCAGGAGGAAGGTGTCGTTGGGATCGTTGGCGGCGTCATACCAGCGGTAATCGCCCTGCACGAGGCCGCGCAGGCGCAGCGAGGTGGCGCCGTCACCGGACGCGATCTCGATGCGGCCGTCGGTGGCGGTCACCTTGGCAGCGGACTTGGCCGCGGTGGTGGCGGCTTCGTCGCGCAATTCCTGTTGGCGCTGGAGCACGAGAATTTTCTGTTCGAGGGAGCGGAGCTGCTCGCGCAGCGATTGGAGTTCGTCGGCGTCAGCCGCGCGGGCGGCGGGTGCGATCGCCTGGCTGAGCCCGAGGGCCAGCACGGCGACGGTGAAGGTGCGGAGGGAAGGATTCCTCATGGGAGGTGTGGACTGGAGTCGGCATGGGAACTTCCCGTGGTCGGGTCAGTGGCTGTGGTTGGTGGTCTGTGGGAGCGGGTCGCCTCCGTGGAAACGGTGGGCGGCAAAACGGTCAATTGGAGGCGAGGCGCGTCTTCTCCGTGCGTTCGATCTGCGTGACGCGGCCGTCGTGCACGACGAGCTGCACGACGCCGTAGCGGAGGGATTCGACTTTTTCCTGCACGAGGCGCAGCCAATCCGGCAGCGGCTCGGGCGCGGGAGGAGTGATGGTATCGCTCATATCGCGTAGTCTCCGAGGAGTTGATTGATGACGCCCTCCGCCGGGCTGGTCGCGGCGGCGCGGGCGGATTTGGCCGCGCGGGCGTTGCTGCGCTCGGGCGGCAAGGGCTTGGCGCTGAAGGGCAGCGGCACGCCGTCGCGCACCATCTTGCGGGTGGTGACTTCGACGACGTCGGCCAGCGTGTAGCGATCGAGGATGTTCGCGATGGCGTTGCGCACATCGAGCATGAGCATCCGCAGGCCGCAGTGCGCCTCGTCGGGGCAATTGCAGGGTTCGTAGGCAGTCTGGCTCACGCAGCCGATAGGGGCCAGCGGGCCGTCGATCAGGCGAATGACCGCTCCGATCGGGATCTGGCTGGCCGGTCGGGCGAGGCGGTAGCCGCCGTGCTTGCCTCGCTCAGCTGTCACGTAACCCGCCTCGCGCAGCTGCTGCATGATCTGCTCGAGAAACTTCACCGGCAGGTCCTCGGTGTCGGCCAACTCCGTCACGCGCACCAGCGGACGCTCCACCTTGGACGCGATGCCGAGGTTGATCAGGGAGCGGAGGGCGTATTCGCCGCGTTTGGAGAGTTTCATAGCCGATTTATTTAAACTACATTGAATAAGTCTGAATTACAGCAAGCACGGATTCAGGCACTTGTCATATTTTTTAAAGCGTCAGGCGCAGACCGTCGTAGGCCAAATTAACTGCCGGAGGGAGCTTCGCGGACCACTCCGTGAAGTCGATCGCGTGCGTCAGGTGCGTCAGGTAAGTGCGCGGCGCACCGATCTCAGCGGCGGCGGCGCAGGCCTCGGCGATGTTCATGTGCGTGGGGTGAGGCTCCGGTCGCAGCCCGTCGAGCACGACGACATCCGCCCCGCGCGCGAGCTCCACGGCCTCCCGGGTCACGCGCTTGCAGTCGTTGTAATAGACGAATTTCCGGCCGCTCGACCGCTCCTCGAAGACGAGGCCCAAGGTGTTGAGACCCCCGTGCGGGAGCAGCGTGGAGCGAATCGTGCCCTGCGGCAGCTCGAGCGCCGCCGGCATCTCCACGAGCTTGAACGCCGCATACCCCTTCGACACCGGTCGCTCGGCGATCGCGTAAGGGAAAATCGACAGCACGCGCGCCATGCCTTCGTCCGTCGTGTAAACCGTCAGCGCGTTGCCGCCGATCAGGTCGCAGAAGCGGCGCAGGTCGTCCATCCCCGTGATGTGATCCGCGTGACCGTGCGTGAGGATGAACACGTCGAGCTGCTCGATCTTCTCCCGCAGGCACTGGAGACGGAATTCCGGCGTCGCGTCCACCTGCACGTGCAATCCATCCATGACCACATGCAGGCTGGAGCGGCTCCGGTGGTTGCGCGGATCGGTGGAGCGGCACACGGAGCAGGGGCACGCGATCATGGGGACGCCCTGTGACGTGCCGGTGCCGAGAAAAATAACTTCCATACTCCCCTAGCCAACACGCGTTTCCCGCCGAGGCGAAGGCGAAATACGCGCCCGCGGCGCACGACGACCGCGCCCGTCCTTCTACTTCCCTTCGAGCATCCGCAGGAATTCGTCCTCCGCGAGGACCGGCACGCCGAGACGCTTCGCCTCGTCCCGCTTCCGTCCCCCGCCCTCGCCCGCCACCACGTAGGACGTCGTCCGGGAAACATCGGCCTGCACCTTGCCTCCGGCAGCCCGCACGCGGCGCGCCGCCTCCTCCCGACTCAACCCGCGCAACGTGCCGGTGAAGACGAACGACTGCCCCGCCAGATGGCCGCCCGAAGCTGCCTGCGCCGGCTGCACGCCAGCGGCCGACAAGCCGCGCAAGATTTGCTGAAGCGGCGCCGCGGCGAGTTCCCGCGCCACGGCTTCGGCCACCGCCGCCGACAATCCCGCCGCCACCAGCTCCTCGCGGCTCATCTGCCCGAGCGCCTCCAAGCTGCCGGCGCGGTCGGCGATCTTGCGCGCGTTGACCCCGCCGACCTCCGGCAGACCGAGCCCCACGACAAAACGCCAGAGTTCGGCGCTTTTGCTGCGCTCGATTTGCTCCAGCACCCGCGCCGGCACATCCGCGGCCGTCAAGCGATAGATCCCGTCGACCTCGCTCAGTTTCCCTCGCTCAACCAGCGTCTCGACGAGCGTCGGACCGAAGCCGCGGATGTTCAGCGCCGCCTCGGATGCGAAATACTCGAGCCGCCGCTTCACTTGGGCGGGACAGCCCCGCTGCGGACAACGCCAGCCCGCCTCGCCTTCCGGCTGCAACACCGTCGCGCACGCCGGACACGCCGTCGGGAACGTCACCGGCACCGCCTCGGCGGGCCGGGCCGCGAGGTTCACGCCGACCAGTTGCGGGATGATCTCCCCTGCCCGCTCGACCCGCACCCGATCGCCGATCCGATAATCGCGCCGCTCGATCTCGCGGCGATTGTGCAACGAGGCGCGCGCGATGGTGCTGCCGCCGAGAGTCACCGGATCGAGTTCCGCCACCGGCGTGAGCATGCCAGTGCGGCCGACCTGCCACGTGATGGCGCGCAAACGCGTCTCCACGCGCTCTGGCTCGAACTTGTGCGCGATGGCCCAGCGCGGCGCGGCCTCGGCCTCCCCGAGTCGGCGGCGCAACGCGACCTCGTCGACCTTGATCACCGCCCCGTCGAGAGGACCGGCGAACTCCGCCCGCTCACGATCGAGCACCCGCACGATCTGCCAAACCGTCTCTGCCCCCGAGGCGACATGCGCCGGCGGCACGAGAAAACCCGCCGCGCTCAGGCGCGTAAGAAGATCGCGCTGGGAGACCGGCGCCGTATCGGCCGGCTCGCAACCGCCCCAACCGTAGCAAACCAAGGTGAGCCGGCGGGAGCGCAGCACGGCCGGGTCGGTCGCCTTCAGCGTGCCGACCGCGAGGTTGCGCGGATGCGCGAAGACTTCCTCGCCGGCGGCACGTCGCATCGCATTGACCCGTTCAAATTCGGCCAGCGCCATGAACACCTCGCCGCGCACTTCGATGAAATCGGGCCGCGGAAAATCCGGCGTGTCCGGAAGTTCGCGCGGCACGTCGGTGCACGCGAGGAGATTGGCGGTGACGTCGTCGCCCTCGCTGCCGTTGCCTCGCGTCACGGCGCGGACGAGCCGTCCATGCACGTAGGTGAGGCTGATCGCGAGGCCGTCGTATTTCGGCTCGATGACCCAAGTGACCGGCTCGCCCGCGAGACGCTCGACGCGCGCGAGGAATTTGCGCAGCTCCGCCTCGGTGTAGCTCTTCTCCAACCCCAGCATCGGCACGCGGTGGCGCGCCGTCGGGAAGCGGCCCGAGCGATCGTCGCCCACGACGCCCGCGCCCGCCTCGCTGTCCGCCGCGGAGAGTTGCGGATGCTGTTCAAGCAAAACGCGCAGCTCGCGTTTGAGCGCGTCGTATTCCGCATCGGTGATCTCGGGCGCCGCGTGCTTGAAATAGAGCTCATCGTGCCGGGCGATCTCGGCACGGAGTTCAGCGATACGTTCGCGCGCGGCGGACGCGGAGTCGGTCTGAGCCGAGACCGAGGTGGCGAGAAACAGGCAACAGACAAGCGCGCCGAGCGCGCGAAGGAGCGTGGAGTGCATCGGGGCCTTTCATGCCTCCCGTGGCCCCGAGAATCGCCGGGACACTATGCGCGCAACCTGTCAGGTCACGAAAGAAAATCACCCGCAACCTAAGGCTACTCAGGCCGCCTAGGTGCGCGCAGCTGCCACGGCAGGGTTATCGCAGAGGTTCGGCTCTTGAGCGCAGGAACCCCAAGAGGGCGACTGATTCTAGCGCAAAAAAGGCGCGCTCCGGAGAGCGCGCCTTGAAGTTTTTCAGCGAGTGATTCGCGGTCGGACTCAGTAGTCCATGCCGCCCATGCCGCCGCCGGCGGGCATGGCCGGAGCCTTTTCCTTCTCAGGAATCTCCGTGATCATGCACTCGGTGGTGAGCAGCAGGCCCGAGATCGACGCGGCGTTCTGCAGCGCGGTGCGGGTGACCTTGGTCGGGTCGACGACGCCGGCCTTGACCAGGTCCTCGAACTCGCCCGTGGCGACGTTGTAACCGAAGTTGCCCTTGCCCGCGAGGACCTCCTTGACGACGACGCCACCATCGACGCCGGCGTTCGTGCAGAGCTGCTTGAGCGGGTGCTCGATGGCGCGGCGCACGATCTGGGCGCCGATGGCCTCGTCGCCTTCCAGCTGGAGGGCGGCGATGGCCTTGGCGGTGCGGAGGAGCGCGACACCGCCACCGGGGACGATGCCTTCCTCAACCGCGGCGCGCGTGGCGTGGAGGGCGTCCTCGACGCGGGCCTTCTTCTCCTTCATCTCGGCCTCGGTCGCGGCGCCGACATTGATGACGGCAACGCCACCGGCGAGCTTGGCGAGGCGCTCCTGGAGCTTCTCGCGGTCGTAGTCGGAGGTGGTCTCGTCGATCTGGCGGCGGATCTGCTTCACACGGCCCTGGATGTCGGACGACTTGCCGGAGCCTTCGACGATAGTGGTGTTCTCCTTGTCGACGACGATACGCTTGGCCTTGCCGAGGTCGGCGAGGCTGAGGTTCTCGAGCTTGAGGCCGAGGTCCTCGGTGATGCACTTGCCGCCGGTGAGGACCGCGATGTCCTCGAGCATGGCCTTGCGGCGGTCGCCGAAGCCGGGGGCCTTGACCGCACACACGTTGATCGTGCCGCGGATCTTGTTCACGACGAGGGCCGCGAGGGCTTCGCCTTCGACTTCCTCGGCGATGACGAGGAGGGGCTTGCCGGTCTTGGCGACGGACTGGAGGAGCGGGAGGAACTCCTGGAGGTTGGCGATCTTCTTCTCGTGAATGAGGACGTAGGCGTCCTCGAGGACGGCCTCCTGGGCCTCCATGTTGGTGGCGAAGTAGGGCGAGAGGTAGCCCTTGTCGAACTGCATGCCTTCGACGACGTCGAGGGTGGTCTCGATGGACTTGGCCTCTTCGACGGTGATGGTGCCGTCCTTGCCGACCTTGTCCATGGCGTCGGCGATGATCTCGCCGATGGTGGTGTCCCAGTTGGCGGAGACGGTGGCGACCTGGCGGATCTCTTCGCGGTCGTTGACCTTCTTGGAGATCTTCTTGAGCTCGGCGACGGCGGCCTCAACGGCCTTGTCGATACCGCGCTTCAGGTAGACGGGGTTGGAGCCGGCGGTGACGTTCTTGAGGCCTTCGCGGTAGATGCCCTCGGCGAGCACGGTGGCGGTGGTGGTGCCGTCGCCGGCCGCGTCGGAGGTCTTGGAGGCGACTTCCTTCACCATCTGCGCGCCCATGTTCTCGTAGGGATCGGGAAGCTCGACTTCCTTCGCGACGGTGACGCCGTCCTTGGTGACGGTCGGGGAGCCGAATTTCTTGTCGATGACGACATTGCGGCCCTTGGGTCCGAGGGTGACCTTGACGGCTTTGGAGAGGAGCTCGACGCCGCGGAGGACCTTCTGGCGGGCGGCTTCGTCGAACAGGAGTTGTTTGGCAGCCATGTGATTAGTTTAAGTTGAAAGTTGGAGTTGAGGAGGGACGGTTCAGCCGATGACGCCGAGGATGTCGTCTTCGCGGACCAGCGTGTATTTCTGGTCCTCGATCTTCACTTCGGTGCCGCCGTATTTGGAGATGAGCACGCGGTCGCCGACCTTCACTTCGAAGGGCGTGACCTTGCCGTTTTCGTCCTTCTTGCCGGTGCCGAGGGCGATGACCTTCGCCTCCTGCGGCTTTTCCTTGGCGCTGTCGGGAATGATGATCCCGCCGCGGACCTGCTCTTTTTCCTCGATGTGCTGCACGAGCACGCGATCACCGATGGGTTTGATGTTCACTTTAGCCATGTTGGTTTAGTGGTTGGTTGAGTTGGTTTGGGGAAATGGCGCGGGCCCGGACGCGGGAAGCGGCACGGGCTCGCGGCAAAGAGGGATTACTTCTTGTCCTCGTCGACGATCTCGACGTCGGCGTCGACGACCTTGCCGTCGGCTTTCTTGGCCTTCTTGGGCTCGGAGGCGGGCTCGTCTCCGGTGGTCGTGGACTCCGGGGCCGCACCGGCGGCGGCTCCGGCGGCTTGGGCCTGCTGGTAGAGCTCGGCGCCGATCTTCTGGAGATTTTCCAGCGCGGACTTCATGCGCGTGACGTCGGCGGACTCGAGGTCCTTCTTGGCGTCGGCGATGGCGGTCTCGAACTTGCCCTTGATGTCGGCGGGGAGCTTGTCGCCCGAGTCCTTCAGGGTCTTTTCGAGCTGATAGATCGTGGTATCGAGCTGGTTCTTGGTCTCGACGGCCTCCTTGCGCTTGGCGTCTTCGGCGGCGTTGAGCTCGGCTTCCTTGGTCATCTTCTCGACCTCTTCCTTGGAGAGGCCGGAGGAGCCTTGGATGGTGATCTTCTGGTCCTTGCCGGTGCCGAGGTCCTTGGCGGTGACGTGGAGGATGCCGTTGGCGTCGATGTCGAAGGTGACTTCGATCTGCGGCGTGCCGCGCGGCGCGGGCGGGATGCCGTCGAGCTTGAACGTGCCGAGCGTCTTGTTGTCGCGGGCCATCGGGCGCTCGCCTTGGAGGACGACGATTTCGACGCCGGGCTGGTTGTCGCTGTAAGTGGAGAACACCTGCGCCTTCTTGGTCGGGATCGTGGTGTTGCGCGGGATCATCGGCGTGGAGACGTCGCCCGCGGTCATGATGCCGAGCGTGAGCGGCGTGACGTCGAGGAGGAGCACGTCGCGGACGTCGCCCTTGAGGACGCCGCCTTGGATAGCGGCGCCGACGGCGACGACTTCGTCGGGATTGACGCCTTGGTGCGGCTGCTTGCCCGCGAGCTGCTTGGCGATGTCGACGACCTTAGGCATGCGGGTCATACCGCCGACGAGGACGAGTTCGTCGATCTTGTCGGTGGAGACGCCGGCGTCCTTGATGCAGTTCTTGAACGGCGGCAGGCAGCGGTCGAAGAGCGATTCGCAGATCCGCTCCATCTGGGCGCGCGTGAGCTGGAGGTTGAGGTGCTTCGGGCCCGACGCGTCGGCCGTGATGAACGGCAGGTTGATGTCGTAGGTCGTGGCGGAGGAGAGGGCGATCTTGGCCTTCTCAGCCTCTTCCTTCAGGCGCTGGAGCGCCATGGCGTCCTTGCGGAGGTCGATGCCGTTTTCCTTCTTAAAGCTGTCGACGAGCCAGGTGATGATGGCGTCGTCCCAGTTGTCGCCACCGAGGTGGGTGTCGCCGTTGGTGGCCTTCACCTCGAACACGCCGTCGCCGATCTCGAGGATCGAGACGTCGAAGGTGCCGCCGCCGAGGTCGAACACCGCGATCTTCTCGTCCTTCTTCTTGTCGAGGCCGTAAGCGAGCGAGGCCGCGGTGGGCTCGTTGATGATGCGGAGCACCTCGAGGCCGGCGATCTTGCCGGCGTCTTTGGTGGCTTGGCGCTGCGCGTCGTTGAAATAAGCGGGGACCGTGATGACGGCCTGCGTGACCTTGTCGCCGAGGTAGGCTTCGGCGTCGGCCTTCAGCTTGCCGAGCACGAACGCGGCGATCTGCTGCGGCGCGAAGGTCTCGGTCTTGTCGCCGGACTGCACCTCGATGTAGGCGTCGCCGTTCTTGCCGGGGACGACTTTGTAGGGAAGGTTCTTCGCCTCCTCCTGCACTTCGGTGAATTTGCGGCCGATGAGGCGCTTGGCGGAGAAGATGGTGTTCTTCGGATTCGTCACCGCTTGGCGCTTCGCGGCTTGGCCGACGACGCGCTCGCCGGTCTTGGTGAAAGCGACGATCGAAGGCGTCGTGCGGGCACCCTCGGCGTTCGGAATGACCACCGGCTCGCCACCCTCCATGACGGCCATGCACGAGTTCGTGGTGCCCAAATCAATGCCTAGAATTCTGCTCATGCCGCCTCTTTTGCAGGGCGCATGCCGTCGTATTACAAAATACTTAAATTACTATCAGTTAATAACTAGAGAACAATCCAACCACTCCACGACGCGGCCTCCTCGCCCATAATTGAGCCAGCCTGTCCCATCTCTCTGTCACACTGCCGTTGCCGTGGCACACCAGCGCCCACTTCCGCTCATGCACCGGGCGCCGCAAACTCCAAGGTCGCTTGCAGTCCACCGGCTGCGTCGGGGACGTCATCCAGCACCAGTGAGCCGCCGCAGCGCTCCAACGCGAGACGCGCGATGGCGAGGCCCAGCCCGAGCCCCTGTTGCTCGCGCTTGCCGCGGTCGAATTGCACGAACGGCCCGACGGCCGCGCGCTGCTCCGTCGTCATGCCGCACCCGCGATCGCGGATGACGACCCGATAGCGTCCGTCGTGGCAACTCCCCCGCACGGTCACGGGCGTGCCGGGCGCCGAAAACTTGCAGGCGTTCTCCACCATCTCGTGCAACACCGGCGCGACCAGCAGCGGCTCGATGCGACCGGAGCCCGCCTCGCACTGCACGTCGAGATCGTTCGCACGCCCGGCTTCGTCGGCCGCGGTGCGGGCCTCGGCGAGGATGACCGGCGCCAGCTCGGCCGTCTTCAGCACGACGGGAGGCGACTGCAGCAGCTCGAAATAGAGGATGAGCTTACGCGCGAGCCGATGCTGCCGCTCGGCGCCGGCGCGGATCAATTGCAGCAACTCCCGCAGCTCGGGCGGCCGTAACGACTCGACCTCCGCCTCGATCAATTCGAGGCCACCAAGGATGCCGATGAGCGGCGTGAGCAATTCGTGCGACCAACGGGCGCCCGCAACATGGCTTTGTTGGCTGACCAAAGCCTCCACCCTCTCACGCAAAGGCCGCTGCCGGTGCACGCGTGCCTCGATGGCCTCGATCAGTTCGCGCTCGGTGAACGGCTTCGTGATGTAGTCGTCGGCCCCCAGCGCCATGCCCAGCCGCTGATCGCGCCGCTCGGCCCGGGCCGTGAGGAAAATGAACGGCAGCTCCTTTCCCTCGGGTAACTCGCGGATAGCGCGGATCACGCCATAGCCGTCGAGCCCGGGTAACCCGATGTCGCAGAGGATGAGGTCGGGCCGGTGCGGCACCTGCGCGAGACCCGTCTCGCCATCGGCAGCCGCCAACACCTCGTGACCGTTCATCTCCAGCACGTCCACCAGCGTCTGGCGGATGCCCGGATCGTCCTCGATGATGAGGATCCTCATGATGACCCAGCTTGGCCGGGCACCGGCAGTTCGAACCAGAAGCGCGCCCCTTCCCCCGGCTTGGTCTCGACACCCACGGTGCCGCCGAGCTTCTCGGCGATGCGGCGCACGATGGACAATCCCAACCCGTGGCCCTTGGCCCGCACGCTGCTGATGCGGGTGAAAGGCACGAACAACTTCTCCACCGCGGCGGCATCGAGGCCCGGGCCGCGATCGCGCACCCACCAACGCACCCGCGTGCCCCCGGCCAGTGGTTCGCCGCCGAGTTCGATCACGGGCGGCTCGCCGCCGTATTTGGCGGCGTTGCTGATGTAGTTGACCCAGATCTGCGTCACCCAAGGGGCATGGCCGAGGGCGGCGGGCCAGCGGTCCGGCATCTTCACCTGCGCCTTCGTCTCCCGCAGCAGATTCTCCACGCGATCCAACGCCTCCGCCACGATCGCCGCCATGTCCAGCGGCTCGGGCACGATCGCCTGCCGGCGCACGCCGGCGAGAATCAGCAGCTCGTCGAGGATCTCGGCCAGACGCGAGGCCGAGTGCCGCGCCGAATTGAGGTGGCGGCGCAACGTGGCCTCGTCGGCCCGCCCGAGCGTCATCGTGCACAGGTCCAGCCGGCCGAAAAGCGTGGCCAGCGGATTCTTCAAGTCGTGCGCGACGGTGTGCGCGAAAGCGTCGAGCTCGTCCAGCAGCTCCTTCTTCTCCAAACGCGTGGCGACCGAGTGCAGGACCTCGCTTTCGGTGAAGGGCTTCGTGATGAAGTCCGCCGCACCGAGTTCCATGCCCTGGCGCATGGCCGCGCGGTCGGCCTTGGCGGAGATGACGATCACCGGGATGGCGCGCAGCGCAGGATCGAGGCGGAATTTTTCCAACAGCTCGAAACCCGTCATCGCCGGCATCGAGACATCCGTGATCACGATCGAGGGCAGCACGGAACGCGCAATCTCAAGGCCTTCCTGCCCGTTCGTGGCGACCACGGTCTGAAATCCATTCAGCTCAAGCATGTCGCGCAACGTCAAGCGCACGGGCTCGTCGTCGTCGATGATGAGGATGGTCGTGGGGTTGAGCAGGGTCATGGCGTGGAATGGAGGGAATCGGGGAGCGTCAGAACAAAACGCGATCCACCTTCAGGCGGGCAATCGAGCGCGATGCTGCCACCGAGCAATTCGGCCATGCGCTTGACGATGTTCAGACCCAAGCCGGTGCCCTTGATGTTGCCCACGTTCGAGCCGCGCTCGAAGGGCTCGAAGATCCGCTCGCGGTCGGCCGGCGGGATGCCGATGCCCTGGTCCTGCACGGCGATCGCGATGCCGCCGGCGCCAGCGGTCTGGCTGACGGTGATGGTCGTGCCCGCAGGCGAATAGCGCACGGCGTTGCTCAGCAGGTTCGACAGCACGTGGTGCAGCAACGCCGGATCGGTGCGGAATTCGGGTCGCGGCGCCTCGTTGACGAGCACGATGCGGTGCGCGCCGCGGTCACCATCCTCGATCTCGGTGATGATGCGCCGCATCTCGGCATCGAGGTCGCAGTCGGCGAGCCGCACCTCCATCCGGCGCGAGTCGAGCCGGTTCAGCGTGAGGATGTCGTCGAGCATCTCGGTCATCCGCCGCATGGACGAGTTGATCCGCGTGAACAACTCGCCGCGTTTCGCCGGCGGAAGCCGATCGAGGTGATGCTGGAGCAGGTCGATGGAGCCCATCGCCGCCGCCATCGGCGTGCGGAATTCGTGCGAGGTCATCGAAATGAAACGCGACTTCATCTCCGAGACCTGGCGCTCGCGCTCGAGCATCCGCGCGGTCTCCTCCTCCAGCCGCTTGCGGTCGGTGATGTCGCGGGCGAAGACGACAAACTCGTCCGCTCCACTCGGTGCGGCGCGCAGCTCGACCGTCAGCCCGGGCTGCAACACGAGTTCCGCGCTCACGACGGAGCGGGCGGAGAGCGCGGTCGCGCCGACCAAGCTCGCTTGGCCGAGCAAATCGCGGAAGGAGTCCGTCGGTTGTTCGGGCGTGAGACCGGCGAGCGGCGTAGGGCCCTGGGCCTGCTCGAAATTGAGCACGGTGCCGTCGCTCCGCAGGCGCATGACCAGATCCGGGATCGCCTCCAGCAAGGCCTGCACCTCGCCGTTGCGTGCCGCCAACTCGGCGGTGCGGCGCGCGACCTGATCCTCCAGTTCGGCATTGAAGCGCAGCAAGGTCTCTCGCGCGCTAACTTGGCTGGAGATGTCCTGCCACAGGCAGATGCAACCCGCGCCGCTTCCGGCGGATCCCGATTCGGCACTGCTGTTGAGCAGGCCCCAGAAAGACTCGCCACTCGCCCGCCGGCACCGGATCTCGGTGGGCTCTGCGGGCACCGGACCACGGCGCGCCGGCGCATGGGCCGCGAATTCCGACCAATGCCGGCCGACCAGCTGCGCCGGCGCGACCCCGAGCAACTCGCCGAGAAAACGGTTTGCGCGCGTGATGACGCCGTCCGGGGTCGTCTCGAACATGCCGGTCTCCGCATGGTCGAAGATCGCCCGCAGGCGCTCCTCACTGCGCCGCGTCGCCTCGAACGCCTCGCGCTCGCCCAAGCCGATGCTCAACGCGCGCGCGATCGCCTCCACCAGCGCGGCGTCCTGCGCGTGCATCGCGCGCACCGCTCCGCCCGCGGACACGACATGCCCCGCGCTCACCCTCCGCCCCCGTGCGGAGCACGAGATCGCCGTAATGAATCTCCACCTGCGCTCCTTCGGGTTGGCGCAGCGCCGCCGGGAGCTGGCGGGCCGTGAGCTCGAGGATCTCGGAGGCACCGCAGTCGCGGTTCTGCAATGCCGAAGCGATCTCCCGCAGCAGCCGGAGCTGCTTCACCGCCTCGTGCAGCTCCGCCTCCACCTGCTTGCGTTCGGTGATGTCCTGCACGGTCCCGTGCATGCGGAGCTTCTCGCCAGTCGGGCCGCACACGATGCGACCGCTCACCGCGATGATCTTCTCGCGACCGCCGGGCAGCACGATGCGGTGATCGACATTGAACGGCTTGAGCTCCTGCGCCGCCTCGTGGAAAGCGGCCAGCGCCCGCGCCTTGTCGTCCGGGTGAACACGCTCGGTAATCGTCTCGAGCGTGACGGTCCGGCCGGATTCCCATCCGAAGATGCGGAACATCTCCTCCGAGCAGCCGATGAGCCCGGAACCGAAATCGAGTTCCCAGTTGCCCAGACGGGCCATCTTCTCGGCCTCCGCGAGGCGCTCGAGGCTCTGGCGCAAGGCGGCGTCGGCGCGCTTGCGCTCGGTCATGTCGCGCGACACGCCAAGCAGGCGCTGCGGCTTGCCGTCGGGCCCGCTCAGGATGGTGGTGGAGATCTCCACCGGGAGTGTGGTGCCATCGGCCAGCACCTGGTCGACCTCGATGCGCCCGGTGCGGGCGCTCTCGTCGCCGGCGGCCAGTGCCGCGAGGCGCTGCTCGAGCTCCGTCTGCGCGCGGCTCGAGTCCGATCTCGGCGATCGATTTGCCGATGTAATGCTCCGGCCCCAAGTCACGCATGAACCGGATCGACGGGCTGACATACACCATCGCCTCGCTCGCCAAGTCGTAGAGCCAGATCACATCGCGCACGTTCTCCGCGATCAACCGGTAGCGCTCCTGCGTTTCCTCGAGCGCCTGCGTGGTCCGCTTGCGCTCCGTGATGTCGTCCTTGATCGCCACGTAGTGGGTCGTGCGACCGTGCTGGTCGACGACGGGGGCCAGCACGGCGGCCTCGAAGAAGAGTTCGCCGTTCTTGCGCTGGTTGGCCAGCTCGCCGCGCCACACGCGGCCCTCGCTGAGCGTGAGCCACATGTCGCGGTAGGTCTCCGGGGCGGTGGCGCCCGACTTGAGGATGCGGGGATTCCGCCCCAGCGCCTCGCGGCGGGAATAGCCGGTGACTTCCGAGAAGCGCGGGTTCACATACTCAATCGCGCCGGTCAGGTCGGTGATCACGACGGAGAGTGGCGCCTGCTCCACCACGCTGGAGAGTTTGCGCAGGTCCTGCTCCGTCGCCTTGCGCGCCGTGATGTCCTCCTTGATGGCGACGTAGTGCGTCGGCCGCCCCGCCGCATCCGTCACCGGCGTGATGATCGCCAGCTCGGTGAAGAAGCCGCCGTTCTTCCGGCGGTTGACGATCTCACCGCGCCAGACCTTGCCGGCGGTGATCGTTTCCCAGAGTTCCTTGAACACGGCCGGCTTCGTGAGGCCGGACTTGAACATGCGCGGATTGCGGCCCTTGACGTCGGCGAAGGTGTAGCCCGACACCTCGGTGAAGCGCGGGTTCACATACTCGATCGCGCCGGTCAGATCGGTGATCACCACCGACACCGGGCTCTGCTCGATCGCGCGAGAGAGTTTGCGCAGGAAATCCTCCGCCTGCTTCCGCTCGGTCACGTCGACGACGAACCCCACCATCTCGACCGGCCCGCCCGCCGCGTCGCGGATGACGCGCGTCTCATCATCAATCCACCGGTAGGAGCCGTCGCCGTGCAGGAAACGGTAGTGGCGGGTGAGTTTGTCCCGCTGAGTCACGGCACCCATCGCCGCCACCGCTTCTGGCAGATCCTCCGGGTGCACCCGCGTGGCCCAGAACGAGACCCCGTCGACGAACTGCGCGGGCGTGCAGCCGAGGATGTCCTGCACGTTCGGGCTGATGTAGGTGGTGGCGAACGTGGCGGCATCCAGCGAATAGATCACCGCCGGCGTGGCCTGCACGAGGTGGCGGAAACGCGCCTCGCTCGCCTGCAGCCGCTGCTCCGTTTCCCGGCCCCGCGCGCGCACGGCGAGCGCTTCGACGGCGAAGGAGACATCGCTCGCCGCCTCGCCGAGCAACTGCACCTCGTGTTCACCGAAGAAACCGATCTCCTCGGCGTAGACCACGAGCACGCCGGCGACGCGATCGCCGAAACGGATCGGAAACGCACCCATCGAGCGAATGCCGCACTCCGTCGCGCGCTGGCGCCAATGCTCCAGACCAGAGTCCGAGGAAAAATCGCCGACGATCCGGGGCTCTCCCGTGCGGAACGCCTCCGCCGTCGGCCCGCGGCCTCCGAGTTCCGCAGGGTTAATCGACAGCTTCAGCCCCACGAGAAATTCCTGAGCCTCGCCGGCCTGTGCCACGGGCTCGATCACCGTTGCTCCGACCTCGGGCCAGGCTATCCAAGCCAGCTTGAAGCCTCCCCCACCAACCAGCGCCTTGCACACCGCTTGGAAGAGCACCGCTCGCTCCCCGCACTGCACGATCGCTTGATTGACTCCGCTCAGGCCGCGGTAGAGCCGTCCCAGCCGCCGATCTCGCGCTCGTGCGCCTTGCGCACGCTGATGTCGCGCACGATGGAGAAGACATGCCGGCGTCCCGCGAGCTCCACGCTGCGGGCGCTCACCTCCACGGGAAACGTGCGGCCGTCCTTCCGGCGATGAAAGGTCTCGAACACGGTGCCATCCGCCAGCGCGCGGGAGAGCTGCGTCTCCAGCGCTGCGAGCGTCTGCGGAGCACGGATGTCCGCCACGTTCATCCGCAGCAATTCCTCCTTGGAGTAACCGTAGATGACCTCCGCCTGCTCGTTCACCTCGATGAGATTGGCCGCCTCGTCTCACAGCAGAATGGCATCGTTCGCATGCCGCAGCACCAGGCCCAGTCGTGCGAGCGCAACCTGCGCCTGATTCTCCGCCGCCCGCTGCCGCCACAAAAACCGCTTACGCCAGAAAACATAGCCCACCCAACTCGTGCCGGTCACGAAGAAGAAGACCGCCCCCAGCACGAGCCAAAGCTCGTGCACGAATTCCGAGCGCAACTCCTCCACATCGATCTTGGCCACCAAGAGCCACGGCGTGCCCGGCACCGACCGCGCGACCCCGAAGACATTCCGCCCGCGATAATCCGCCCCGCGCACCATTGCACTGGCGTTCGCCGCGAGGGCCTTGGCGGCCAGCAAGCGCTGCGGATCGGCCGGCAGCCGATGGTTGAGCGGCGCGTCCGGATAGCCCCGCAAATTGGAAACCGCGACCAAGTCGTCGCCCTCCCGGCGCACGATCAGCGCCTCTCCCGTCGTGCTCGGATACGGCCAGTCCTCAATGAGCGGATAGAGCGTGCGGCGCGCGTCCGAGGCCAGCACCACCACGCCGGCGAAATTTCCCGCCTCGTCGCGGATCGGCGCCAGATGCTCGAGCAGGATGGTTCCCTCCTCCGTGCGATGCAGGTCCCACCGCAACGGCTCGACCGCCGCGGCGACCTTTTCCTGCCACTCGGCCGGCAAGGACTCCGGTGCCACGCCTTCGCCGGTCTGCATGACCCGCCGGAAGCACGATCATAGAGCGCGATCCGCGCATAACCGTAGATCGACCGGTAATGCTCCAGAAAATCGCTCTCGCCCGACGTCGGGGCAGCCGAACGGGTCAAGCGCTCGCGCAATCCCGGCATCGTGCTGACGATCTTCGCATCCGCGCTGCGCTCCGCCAGCCAACCGACAATCTGTCCGACCTTGAGCCCGGCCGTGTTGGTCAATTGCGCGGCAGCGCGCTCCTCAATCTGATCTTCGTGGTGCCACAGATAAATTGCCCGAAGGCGAGCGCACCCACCAGCAAGCCCACCAAATAGGGGATCGGCCCTCCAAGCTCGGAGCTCGATTCCAACGGTTTTTTGGGGTGCTCAGCCGTTGCCACCCGAGCACTCTAGACCAAGCCACCGTTTACGACTATGCACATTTTGGGATAATTAATAGACGCGCTCTAGGTCTATTGGCCTCTACCCGCACTGACGAAGGCGGCAACGCGCGCCGGCCTTCGTCCCGAGCACGCTCCACCATTCAACGCAGCTCGCCGGTCAGCGCACACAAACGCAGGACCGCGATGTGCCGCTGCAAGCGGGCCCCAAGCGCCTCCGCTTCCGCCTGCAACAAATCCGCCTCGGCCCCGAGCGCCTTGGTGGGCAGCTCCAGCCCCCGCTCCACCGCCTGCCGCGCCAGCTCCGCCGCGCGTTGCCGGTAGGCCAGCGTCTGCGTCGTCAACGCGATCAGTTCGCCGGCATAGACCTGATCCTGCCAGGCCACCCGGATCTCGCGCGCCGCCTCCTCTTCCAACCGGTCGCGATTGGTCTCGGCGAGGCGGCGTTGCACGACGCTGCGACGCGCCTCGGAATTGCGCCGACCGAAGTCGAAGATTTCCCAGTTCAACGCCACGCCGGCCACGCCCCCGCGCGCCGGCAGCAGCGCCTGCCCTTCCTGCCAGTAGGCGCTGGCGAAGAGCGTCACGTCCGGGATGCGCGCCTGCCGCGCCGCACGCTCGCCAGCCTCGGCCTGTCTGACCACAGCGGCGGCCACGACGCGCTCAGGATTCTGCGCCGCGCGGGCCAGCCAGTGTTCCAGCGACTCGGGCGGACGCTCGGGCAGGTCGCCCGCCAGCGGCAGATCGTCCACGCCGGGCCGGCCGATCAAGTCCGCCAGTTGCAGCGTAAGTTTGGCGCGCTGTTGCGCGCTTCGCACCCGCTCGGCCTGCGCCTGCGTGCGCTCGGCGCGCACGCCGAGCACGGCATCATCGAGCAGTTCGCCGACCGTGTGCGCGTTCTCCGCGTCGGTCAGCTTGGCGGTCAGGAACGCCACGCGCGCCGCCTGCGCCCGCTCGCGGCTGCGCTCCAGCAAAATGCCGGCGTAGAGCTGCTCCACGCCCGTCCGGATCTGCAGCGCCGTGCGATCTCGTTCCCGGCTGGCCGCCTCCAACGCCGCCTGCGCCGCGGCCAGTCCGCTACCGATGCGCCATTGCTGCGAGAGCGGCTGCAGGAACGAGACTCCGGCCAGATACTGATGCCGCTCACCGCGCAGCAGCGTCAGATCCGTGGAAGGAAATTGTCCGAGCGTGGGCGACAGCGGCCCGAGCCCGAGGTCCGTGCCCACACCGTCGAGCAACGAAGTCAGCGAGCCGGCCTTCACCTTCACGTCGAGCGGCTCGTGGTAGCGTCCGGCGAGCCCGAGGACGTTGACCCGCGGGTAGCGCTGCTCGCGCGCGAGCTTCACGCCGAGCCCGGCCTCGTCGACCTTCAACTGCGCGAGCTGCGCGCCCTTGCTCTGCGCCAACGCCAGGCGCACGGCCTCGTCGAGCGTGAGCCCGGCCTCCGCACCCTGCACCGGCAGCGCCAGCGCCGCCAGCGCTAGCAGTCCGAGCCATTGCCATCGCCACACGTTTTTCATGACTCCTCCTGTCCGACCGGCCGCGCGTTCGGCGGCGGTTTTTGCATCATCAGGGCATAGACCGCCGGGATCACCAGCAGGGTCATGAGCATCGACCAGACGATGCCCACCGAAAACACGCTCGCGAGCGGCGCCCACAGCGGCGAGCCGGAGAGAATCATTGGCAGCACACCGACCGCCGCCGCCATCGACGTGAGGAAGATCGGCCGCAGCCGCCGCTCGCCGGCCTTCACCACCGCCTCGCCCGCCGGGAGCCCTTCGTGCCGGCGCAACTCGTCCGCGTAGTCGACGAGGATGATCGAGTTGCGGATCACGATGCCGACAAGGCTGATCAAACCCACCGTGGCGGTGAACCCGAGGGGATTGCGCGTCAGCACGAGACCGGCCATCGCGCCGAAGAACGTCAGCGGGATCGCCAGCATCACGATCAGCGTCTCGCGCGAGCTTTTGAACTGAAACAGCAACACCAGATAAATCAGCACGACGCTCGCGACCAGCGCCCCGGACATCTGGCCGAAGGTCTCCTGCTGGCCCTCGTATTCGCCACCGAGCTCGATGCGGTAGCCGGGAGGCAGCCGGAGCTGTTCCAGCCCGGCGCGGATCGGCGCCAGCACCTGCGACGGCAGCACGTCCTGCGCGGGATGGGCGAACACCGTGAGCGTGCGCACGCCGTTGCGCCGCGCGATCTGGGCCGGGCTCCAATCGGGCTGCACTTCCGCCACTTGGTTCAACGGCACGGTGGCCTGCGTCAGCGGCGCGCGCAGCATGAAAGTTTCCAGCTCCGTGAACTCGTGGCGCCGCTCGCCTTCGAGGCGCATCACGATCGGCACGGGCGCGTCGTGTTCCCACAGCTCCGTCACCGGCACGCCGCGGAAACCCGCCATCACCTCGGCGGCGATCACGCTGGTGCTGAGGCCGAGCCGGTTCGCCACCTCGCTGTTCACACGCAGGTCGAGCGAGAAGCCGTCCCGGAAGTCGTCACGCACCTGCTCCGCCCCGGGCGCGCGCAGGAAGATCGCGCGCACCTCGTCGCCGAGCCGCCGCAGCGTGCCCAGCTCCGGCCCGCTGATCCGCACCTCGACCGGAGCCTCGGTCGGCACGCCCTGCTGGAAGCGCGCCACGTTGATGCGCGCCGCCGGGTCGAGCCCCGCCAACCGGCGCGCGTAATCCGCCACGGCGGCATCGGTCTCGGCGTTACCCTGCGTGTTCACCAGCAGCATCGCGTAGCTGGCGCGCGGGAACTCCGGGGCAAAACTGTAGTAAACCCGCGGCGCCGCCGTGCCGACGAAGGTCGCGTGCCCCGTCAACCGCGCGTCGCCAGCCAGCGCCGCCTCCACGCGCCGTGCCACCGCATCGGTGGTCTCGAGCCGCGTGCCGAGCGGCAGGTCGATCTCGATGACGAACTGCGCACGCTCCGCCGCCGGGAAAAACTTCTGCTTGATGAAGGGCAGCAGCGCCGCGCCCGCCGGCAGCGACAACACGCCGGCGAGGATAGCCAGCCAGGGATGCCGCACGATCGGACCGAGCACGCGCGCATACACGCCCTGCACCCGCCCGAGCAACGCGTGACCCACGCCACCGCCCTGCTCCTTCAGGCCTTGGTGGATAAAGACGTAGCACAGCATTGGCGTCAGGAACATCGCCACGAAGAACGACGTCGCCAGCGCGATGCCCACCGTGATTGGCAACGCGAGGATGAACTCGCCCGTCGAGCCGGTGAGGAAGAACGCCAGCGGCGCGAACGCCAGGATGATCGCGATCGTCGCCGTGAAGACCGGGATCGCCAGCTCGTGCGCCGCGCGCCACGCGGCGTCCCAGCGCGAAAGACCGTGGTCGAGTTTCTCGATGTAGTTGTCCGCAATGACGATCGCGTCGTCCACCACCATGCCAAGCACGACGATCAGCGCCGCGAGCGACACCTCGTGCAGCTCCACGCCGAGCATCTCCAGCACCTTGAACGTGATCGCGATGGTCACCGGGATCGCCAGCGCGGCGATCGAGGCCACCCGCCACGGCAACAGCAACAGCGTCACCGCGACCACCGCCACGAGCGCGATGAAGAACTCGCGGATGAAGTGGTTCACCGCCAGCGCCACCACGCCGGGCTGATCGTTGATCACCTGCAACGCGACGTCGGCGGGCAACAGGGCCTTCACGCCGTCCAGCGCGGCCTGCACCTCGCGGCCGAATTTCACGATGTTGTGCCCCGGCTGCATCTCCACCGAAAGGATCAGCACCGGGTCGTTGCGCCCGTTGAGCCGCAGGATCGACTCCGCATCTGCGAGGCGGCGCTCCACCGCGGCCACGTCGCCGATGCGCACCACGACGCCCGTGACGGGATTGGTGAAAACGACCTGCTGGCGCACCTCCTCCACCGACGTGAAGCGCCCGCGCGTGTGCAACGGCACCTCCAACGCGCCGGCCTTGATCGTGCCGCTGTAAGGAGTCGCGTTCTGCTGCCGCAACGCCGCCACCACCTCCGGCAAGCCGGCGCCGTAGCGCGCGATGCGGTGCGAATCCGCCTCGACGTAGATCGTCTCGTGGCGCTCGCCATAGCGCTTGATGCGCCCGGCACCCTTGACGGTGCGCAATGCATCCTCGATGCGCTCGAGATTGCGGCGCAGCTCCGCGTAGGTGCTGTGCGGCGAAGTGACGCCGATAAGCAGGGCCACGGATTCGCCAAAATCCGAATTCACCAGCGGACCGAGCGTGCCGGCAGGGAGCTGCAACTGTTTCAGCTCCGCGAGGCCGAGCCGCAGGCGCGACCAGAAGCCTTCCTTGTCCTTCACCCACTCGTGCAACTCCACCGTCACGACCGCCTGACCGTCGCGCGTGGTCGAGTGGGTCTTCACCGGGTTGACCTCGGTGAACGTGAACAAATACGCCTCGATCGGCCGCGTGAGCTGCTGCTCGACCTGCGCCGCGTTCGCGCCCGGGTAGAGCGCAATCACGAGCGCTTGGTGCACCGTGATGCGCGGCGTGTCTTCGCGCGGCATCGTGAGCAGCGAGTGCAACCCGAGGCCGAGCGCGATCACGCTCAGCACGATCGCCACCTGCCGGTGGCGCAGCGGCCAGGTCAGGAGCGACTTCATGGTTGCGCCAGCTTGACCGCCATGCCGTCGAACAGCGGCACCGTGCCGCCGCGCACGACGAGCGCACCGGACTCCAGCCCCGCGACGATCTCGACCTCCGTCTCGCGCACGCGCCCGATGCCGACGATGCGGCGGGCCACCGTGAGCGTCTTCGCATCGACCGTCCACACGTAGAGCCCACCATCCGGATAACGCTGGATCACCTCCGGAGGCAGCGAGAGCGCCGGACGGCTTTCGCCGGCGGCGATGCGCGCCGTGACAACGTTGCCCGGACGGAAAGCGCCGTCGTCGTTCGCCAGACGGATCTTCACGGCAAAGGTGCGGGACAGCGGCTCCGCCTGCGGCAGGACCGTCTCGACTTCGCCCACGACCTCGGAGCCGCCCGTCGCGGCGAGGACCAGGCGCACCGCCTGCCCGGGGCGGAGGCGCGGCGCATCGACTTCCGGCACGCTCAAAACCGCCCACACCGGCGCCGGAGCCAGCACCGACACCACCGGCAAGCCCGGCGCCACGACCGTGCCCGCAGCCACGCCATGCCGCACCACGCGGCCGGCGAACGGCGCCTTGAGCAACGTGTAATCCACCCGCCGGCGCGCCAGCTCGGCGCCGGCCTGCGCTTCCTTCAGCGCCGCGTCGATCTTCTCGAAATCCGTCGCCGTGAGGCTGCCCAATTCCCGCAACTGCTTCAGCCGCTCATGCCGCGCCGCGATCTCGGCCAACCGCGCCTCGGCGGCCACGCGCGCATCCTGGTAGTCGGCGTCGTCCAGTTGCGCCAGCAATTGCCCAGCGGCCACGCTCTCACCGTCCTCGACGGCCACGCGCAACACGCGCCCCGGCACGAGGAAACCCACCTGCGCCTTGTCGACGGCCTCGATCACTCCCGAGGCCACGATCTCCGCCGGCAGGGCACGCGGCTCCAGCCGGATGACTTCGACCCCGGGCACCACGGCCGCGGGCTGATCGGCGCGACGGCAACCGGTCGCCAGCAAGACCGCGCCCAGGACTGCGGCCAGCCCCCATCGCCCGGTCGGAAACGAAATGATTCGCATGGGTAAATTCTTCCGCAAAGGCGCCGCGTCGTCAATTGATGCCACGGTCCGACCCGCATGGCAGTTGAGATTCTGGTCATGCCCATTACCTTAGCCGTCATGGAATCGATCGAGCTGCCCGAGACTTTGCCGGTGATGACGCTGCCCAACACCGTGCTCTTTCCGCAGTCGCTGCTCCCGCTCCATATCTTCGAGCCACGCTACCGCGCCATGCTGCGCGACGTGCTCCAGGCGCACCGCCTCTTTGCCGTCGCGCGGATGGATCAGACCCGGCTGACCGAGCCGGGCGCCGTCGAGCCGCCCCACCGCATCGCCGCCGTCGGCATCGTGCGCGCCTGCCAGGGCGCGGAAGACGGCACCTCCAACCTCCTGCTTCAGGGCGTCTGCCGCGTCGAGATCTCCGCCATCGTGCGCGAGCTGCCCTACCGCATCATCGCCATCCGGCCGCTCGCGTCGGTGAGCGGCGGCCAGCCCGCCGAACTCGAAATCCTGCGGCTCGAGGTGATGCGCCTCCTGCAGGTCCGTCGCCGGCTCGGCACGCCCGCGCCGAAGGGCATGACGCAGTTCCTCGATTCCATCGACGATTTCGACACCTTCGCCGACATCGCGGTCTTCAACCTCTGCGAAGATGCGCAACTGAAGCAGCGTCTCCTGGAGGAACTCGACACGCACCGCCGCCTGCAACTCTTCGCCAGCCGGCTCCGCGCCGAGATCGAAACCCACCGCCTGCGCCGCAAGCTCCAAGGCCGCCTCCCCGACGACGGCATCGACCACAACTGACCCGCGCCGTCGTCTGTCGCGCCGCCGTTAGCCGCCGGTGTAGCGATAGCCGACACCGTGCACCGTCACGATCGCGCTCGGCTCCTCAGGCTGCCGCGCGATCTTCTTGCGCAACTGCGCCACATGCTGGTCGAGCGTGCGAGTCGTGCCAAAATACTCCACGCCCCACACTGCGTTCAGCAACGCGTCCCGCGAGAGCACTTCACCCGGATGCGCCGCAAACACCTCGGCGAGCTTCAATTCCCGCGCGGTCAGCGCCGTCTCGCGCCCTGCGATCGTCGCGCGGAATCTCGCACGGTCGACCTGCGCCTCGCCCAGCCGGAACACGGTCGGCAAATCGGAGGCCGGACCGGCCGCGGGCGTCTCCGCGAGCCGCGCCCGGCGCAGCAACGCCTCGAGGCGCGCCAGCAGCTCGTGCACGCCGAACGGCTTCAGCACATAGTCGTCCGCGCCGAGCTTCAGCCCGACGACCTTGTCCACCTCTTCGCCCTTGGCTGTGAGAAACAGAATCGGCACGCGTTCACCGCGCGCGCGCAGCTCCCGGCAGACATCGTAGCCGCTCATCCGCGGCATCATCACGTCGAGGATCACGAGCGCGAATTTCTCCTGCGGAAATAACCGCAGTGCCTGCGCGCCGTCAGCCGCCGCTGTCACGCGGTAGCCGTCGCTTTCGAGCGTGGCAACGAGCCCCGCGCGGATGTTCGGATCGTCCTCGGCGATCAGCACGTGCGCTTTCATGGCAATTCCAGGATGAAGGCCGCCCCGCCCCCTTCACGCGGCGCATGGCGCAGCTCGCCGCCGAGGCCGCGCGCCAGCTGGCGAGCGATGCTCAGACCGAGCCCCGCGCCCGCATGCTCCGCGGTCAACGCGTCGTCGACGCGGTGAAATTTCTCGAAGATGCGCTCACGGTGCGCCGCCGGCACCCCGGGCCCGCGGTCGAGCACTTCGATGCGCACGCCCGCCAGCCCCACGCCGCTCGCCAGCCGCACCACGACCTCGCCCCCCGCCGCACCGTATTTCGCCGCGTTGTCGATCAGGTTGAGCACGATCTGCCCGACGGCATCGCGGTCGGTCGCGATCTCCACCTCGCCGTCCGGCAGCTCCGGGCGCAACACCAGCCCGAGCTCGGCGAAGCGCGGCTGCTGCGTCTCGATTAGCCGCGCCAACTCTCCGCGCAAATCCAAGGCTTCGCGGACGAATTTCTTCCGCCCCTGCTCGAGCCGGCTGAAATCGAGCACGTTGCCCACCAATCGCGCGAGCCGCTGCGTCTCGCGTCCGATCGTGCGCAGGTAATCGGCGCGCCGCTCCGGGTCCGCCACGCGGCCATTCTCGAGCAGCTCCGCGTAGAGCCGGATCGTCGTGAGCGGCGTCTTGAACTCGTGCGAGACGTTGGCGACGAAGGAAGTCTTGTGCGCCGCCTCCGCGGCGCTGCGGCGGGCTTGCCAGAAAAGCAGCGAGCCGCCCGCGAGGATCGCCACCAGCAGGATGCCCACGAGCACGCTGCCGAGGACGAGGAAACCCGTGCCGGCCGACCGCTGACCGAGCGGTGCATCCACATACGCCACGACTTTCCAACCGCGCAGCGCCTCGTTCGCGACTGGGATCTCCGCCAAGCCGAGCTGGTCGCGTGGCACGAAGCCGACCTGGTGCATCACTCGCCCGCGCTCGTCGAGCAAAGCAAAGCCTTCGCCCGCACCGGTCTCGCCCGGCAAAGCCGCACCGAGGCGGGCGATCAGCGCCGCCAGTTCCAATTCCACACCGAGCACTCCATCCGTCCGCTCGACCCAGCCGAAGACATGCAGCCGCCCCTCGTGACTCCACGGCATCCAGCCGCGCTGGAGCACGCGCGGAGCCGCCTCGGTCGCGTCCGAATCTTTCTCCTCCGCCACGACACGCGGCGCCGCGGCCGCGGGAGCGGCGTAGTCCATCGACCGAGCCCGCGCCGCCGATTGGGCATCCCGGCGCGCGCTCTGCAACTTGGAGACGTTTGCCGTCGCCTGCAGGCGGGCCGTCAGCTCGTCCTTGTTCGCCGCCGTGGTCGCCGACCCGGCGGAAAATGTCGCCTTGCTCACCGATTCCTCCTCGGCGCGTGCCGGCGTGCGCCACGGCGGCACCGGAGTCCAGGCCGCCGCGGCGCGACGGCGGAATCCCGCCACCTCTCCGCTGTCGCCCGCCGCCGCCACGTGCAGCACCGTGCCGTCGCTGCGCGCGCGAAAGGCCACCCGCACAAGAGGATTTGCCCGGTTCCACTCGGTCAGCTCGGCCTCAAGGTCGCGGGCGGGCAGTGCGGCGAGCCCATCAAGCAGGCCGGCCTGCACGTCGCCGGCCAGCAACTCCACGTTTTCGACGATCAAGCCCGCGCGCGCCGTGACCGCCGCGCGCCGGGCCTCGCTGGCGTAGCCTTCCTGCTCGGCGATCCGCGCCTGCTCGCGGCGCAGGAGCTGGATCGCGCCCACGCCCACCGCGCACGTGGGCACCAGCAGGAGCAGCCAGTAGAGCAGGATGCGGCGGGTGACCGGAGACACAGGGCGAAGCTAGGGAAAGTGCGACGCTTGAAAAGGAGCGAAACGCCGCTCAACGACCCGAGGCGGACGGGTTGGCCTGCTGCGTCCGCACCTGTTGGGCTTCGGCGCGCAGCGTCTTGCGCGCGGCGTTGCTCAATCCCTCGCGCTCGACGTGCGCCGCCGCGGCCGCCGCACTCGCGGAATAGGCGTCGAGCTGCGCGTTGCCGTAATCCTTGGCCAGTGTCGCGATCTCAGCGGCGCGGGCGCGCATGACTTGGCCTGCGTCCTCGCGCCGACCGGAATCGACGAGCGAAATCGCCTCCTCTTTCGCCTCGGCGAGCGCGTTTTGCGCATAATCGGCCTGCACCCGGTGGTTGGCGGACGCAACCACGACCTTCTCCTCCGCGCTGAAGTTCACCTTGCGGGCGGCCTGGGCTTCGCGCGGGCGGGCTGAGCGGGCGTCCTCGTAGCGCAGTTGCGCGCGGGCGATCTCGCGCTCCGCACCGGCGGCGGAAGCCGCGACCTCAACTTCGATCAGGGCGAACTTTTCCTGGCCGCCGTAGAGTTGGTTGAGCGTGAGCTCGGCCCGCTGGGCGCGGATCAGGCCATCGCGGCCGACGAAGCGGAGCGGACGCACGCCGGCGGGAAATTCGATTTCAACCACCACGCGCCGCGCCACGACGTTGAAGGCGTCGCCCAGCTCGGCCGCGAAGATGCGCGGCAGGTCGTCGCTGTGCTCGACAAAGTAGGTGTTGCCATCGCTGCGCGCGGCGAGCGCCGCCATGAGGTCCTCGTTGAAGCCGAGTCCGAGTCCGATGGTGGAGACGGAGATGCCCTCCTTCCGCAGCGCCGCGCCGAGGCGACCGAGCTCTTCCGGCGCACTGGGGCCGCGATTGGCCTGCCCGTCCGAAAGCAGGATGATGCGCGGGACGTGCTTCGACTCGCCCAAATGTCGCCGCACTTCCGCCGCGCCGGCGCTGACGCCGCCGTGCAAGGCCGTGTAACCGCGCGGCTCGAGTCGCCGGATGGCCGCCGCAAGTGCGCGTCCGTCGCGCACGGGACCCGCCGGCACGAGCACCTCGACTTCCGAATCGTAGGCGACGAGCGAGACGAGATCGTCCGGCGAAAGCTGGCGCACGAGCTCCAGCGCGGCCTCGCGGGCCCGCTCGATCTTGTCGCCCTGCATCGAGCCGGAGCGGTCGATCACGAGCGCGAGGTTGAGCGGCGCGCGCTCGTGCCGACGCGGCAGGCGCACGGCATCGAGGCGGATTTTCACGATGGCGCGTTGCGCGGCATCCGCCGGCAGCACCGTCCGATCGACATCGATCTGGAGGCGCACCGGTGCAGCGGTTTCGGTTTCGTGGGCGGCGAGCGATGCTGCGCTGACGAGCGCAGCCGCGAAGAGTGCGGTGAAGAATGATTTCATGGTTCGAAGGATTACTCCGCGATTGAACCATGAATCGCCGCGCCGGTTGTCAGCGGGGCGTCAGGAGATTGTCAGGGAATTGTCATGCCCGACCGGCTTCGTCCGGGCCGGCAAGCGGATTAACCGCCCTCACCCACTCCGCCACCGGCACGCCGCCCTCGAGGTGCTCGCGACGGATGCGGTCGAAGCGCTCCGGCGTCACTTGCGCATACCACACGCCCTCCGGATAGACGACGAGCCACGGTCCGTCTGCGCAGACGCGGAAGCAGTCGGCCTTTGTGCGCATGACGGGCAGCGCGTGCTCTTTGAGCTGGGACTTGATGTAGTCCCACGTCTCCTCGCCCTCGCGCAGTGCACAGCAATCCGGCCCGCGACAGAGGAAAAGGTGATGGCGGGCTCCGGCGACACCCGCCTTGCGGAGCCCTTGCTCGACGCCGCCCATGTTCAACCGCGCACCGCCGCGACGTAATGGGCCTCGGCCTGCGTCCAGTTCACCACATTCCAGAACGCGTTCACGAAATCCGCGCGGCGATTCTGGTAATGCAGGTAATAGGCGTGCTCCCACACATCGAGCCCGAGCACAGGCGCGAGCCCTTCGCTCAGGGGCGAATCCTGATTCGCCGTCGAGTGGACGACGAGTTTGCCGCCCTTCACGCTCAGCCACGCCCAGCCGCTGCCGAAGCGCTTCATCGCCGCATCGGCGAACTGCTTCTTGAGCTCCTCCAGCGAACCGAAATCGCGCGCGATGGCCGCGGCCAGCTTTTCGCCCGGCGCAGACGAGCCCGCCGGCGCAAGGATGTTCCAGAAGAATGCGTGGTTCACGTGTCCGCCTGCATTGTTGCGGATGCCGGTGCGGATCGCCTCGGGCACGCTTGCGAGATCGCGCACGAGCGCCTCGGGCCCCTTGGCGAGCAACTCGGGGTGTGGTTCGAGCAGCTTCCTGGCGTTCGTGATGTAGGCCTGATGGTGCTTCGTGTGGTGGATCTCCATCGTCCGCGCATCGAAGTGCGGCTCGAGCGCGCCGTAAGCGTAGGGCAACTTCGGCAAGTCCCAACCGAGCGCCGTGGCTTCCGTCGCGATGGACTTTTCCGCCGCCTCACCCGTCGGAGCGAGCCGCAGGCTCGTCGCCGCCACCAAGCCTGCACCCATGATCTTCAAAGCCTGCCTCCGGTTCATGCTGCTGTATTGATGGGGATTCATGCCGGCACACTGCCCAAGTCTCCCCGCTTGGCAAGCGGCGGCACCGCGCACAAATATCGTCTCCGTCCCCGCGCCAGAGAACAGCGCCGGCCTGCGCCACGAAGCAGGGCTTGAACCGGTCGCAGGAGCGGTTAAGCACAGGTCCGTGCTGCTCTTCCGTCGCATTCTCGGGTTCAAGGAGGAAACCATCCAACAGCGTGAAAATCGCCGCGCGCAGCGCTACGCGGTCAGCCCGAGCTTCCCGCTGAAAGTGGTGCTCAACACGCTCGGCCGCGACGAGGACGCCCAGCTGAACAAGACGAAGGATGGCCGCGGCCGCAACTGGGGCGCGCAAGCCGTCAACCTCTCCAGCACCGGCGCGAGCATCCTCGTCTCCCCTTCGCTCCTCGTCCACCGCGGCGACACCTGCACGCTCACGATCACGATCGAGAATTTCGTCATCGTGCAACGCGGGCTCGTCGCTCACTACCGGGGCCAGCGCGACTACGCCACCATCGGCATCGCCTTCGAGGCACCGGAGCCGGGCATGCAGCGCGCCTACCTGCAGTTGCTGGAGCCCCTCGCCATCGGCGAATCGCTCAAGCCCGTGCCGGCAAAACAGGTCCGCCAGGACACACCCGGCCAGCACAAGGAGCAATACTGCGGCGAAGGCGACGCGCAGCTCACAGTCTGGCGCGCCACCCCGGAAAGCGCGCCGCACGCCTTCGAATTCCGCATGCACCAGTGTTACGCGCGCGGCAGCTCGCATTCCAGCGAGCTCGCCGTCTACACGCTGGAAGACTCTCCGCCGTCGGTGCACGGCTACGATGCGCCCGCCCTCAAGCGTTCGCCGGGCCACACGCGCGAGATCCAGACACTGTTTCGCTGGACGGTGCCGCATCTCGCCTCCGCCGTGCCGGCGGATGTGCGGGAATTCCTCGCGCAATTCGCGCAGTAATCGCGCCGCTCGGCGGGCTCCGTCCCGCGAGCCGCCTACCGCCTTTTCCCGTGCTCTTCTTCAAACGTATCTTTGCCAACGAATCCGAGGTCCTCGCCAAGAAGGAACAGCGCCTCTCCAGCCGCTACGCCGTGGGTGAGCGCTATCCCGTGCAAGCGATGCTGCGGCTCGACGCCCAGCGACGCGAGGTGCGGCTGCTCGACGTCTCCTGCGGCGGCGCTAGCGTCGCCCTGCCGGAAAGCCATACGGTGCGCCGCGGCCAGAGCGGGCAGATCACGCTCAACCTCGGGGAAGACTCGCTGACCCTGCCCTGCCGAGTCGCCAACGTCCGCCAAGTCCGCCAGCAGCCGGCGTGCGGGTTGGAATTTGAGTTCCCCGATCCGACGCGTCAGGAAGCCTACCTGCAACTCGTCGAGCCCGTGGCGCTCGCGACCTCCCTCGTCTTCGTCAACCCCGCCAAGGTCGAGCAATCCGTGCCGGGATTGAAGCTCGAGCAATACGACGGCACGCCGCCAACCCGCCTCCGCGTCTGGCGCAACACGACGACGCGCGAGATCACCGCCTTCGAGTTTCAGCTCGCGGAGTATCTCGTGCGCTGGTCCGCCGGCATGGAGCAGCTCGAGCTCGGCCGCGCCGGCACGAGCCGCGCCCTCACCGAGGCACAGCGCAACGAGGTCATCTGGCTCTTCTACCTCACCGTGCCCAACCTCGACAAAGGCGTCGCACCCGACGTGCGGGACTTCCTCAGCAAGCTCGTCGCGCAGGAGTGAGCCGGGCCGGCGGCAGCTGACACCGCCACAGCGAAAAAATGGGCCAGCCTTCAAGGCTGGCCCGAGTGAAACGGATTGGCGGCGTTACCGACCGCGACGCCGCCCGGATGATCAGGCGCGCACCGTCATCGTGCCGTCGGCGACGATCTTCTTCTGGATTTCCGCGAAGGCGGCGTTCACTTCGTCGTCCGTCAGCGTGCGTTCGCCGGAGCGGAACGAGAGCGAGAAAGCCACGCTCTTCTTTCCTTCGGGCAGACCGGTGCCTTGATAGACGTCGAAGACATCGACGCTCTCAACCGCGAACTTCGTGGCCGCCTGGCGCGCAACACTGAGGAGTTGCTGGCGCACTTCCTCGGCGTGACGCGTGGCGTCGACCACGAGCGCGATGTCGCGCAACGCGGCCGGGAAAAGACTGAAGTTTTGGAAACGGCGATGATCGCTCTCGGCCGAGAGTTTCTCGGGCAGAATGGCGAACATGCCGGCCCAGACCTTGCCCTCGACGCCTGCAGCGCGAACCATCGCGAGGTTGAGGAGACCGAAGCGCGCCGCCCAGCCGCCCTTCATCTCGCCCGCCGCGGCGGCGTGACCTTCCTGCCAGCCCCAGAATGCGCCGGTGACCGGCACGAGCGGTTGGGCGTTCAGGTTGAGGCCAGCCTGCGCGAGCAGGACTTCCATGTGGCGTTTCACTTGGAAGAAATCCGGCTCGGGGCGCGCGAGCCACGCGCGGTCCTTCGGGTTGTGCGCGATGACGAACCCAACGCCGACGCACTCGTGCACCGTGCCGTTCATCTCCACGAACACGCGGCCGGTCTCGCACAGGCGCGAGACGGTGTTGCCGCGCGCTTGGTTGAGCTTGAGCGACTCGAGCAGGCCGAGCACGAGCGTCGGGCGCAGGCTCGACTGGTCCTCAACGAACGGATTGGCCAGCGCCAGCTCCTGCGCCGCCGCCTCGGACACCCAAGTCTTGAGCTCCTTCGCGGAACGCAGCGTGTAGTTCACGCACTCGTGGAAATGTTGGCCAACGAGGTAGTCGGTGACCTTGCGGTTGAAGATCGCGATGGGATCGTCGTCGCTCTCCGGCAGAGCCGGACCGACCGCCGGCGCCGGCGGCACCTTCTCGGTGCCATACATGCGCAGCACTTCCTCGACGAGGTCGATGGGACGGTCGAGATCGCCGCGGTAACTCGGGACGTCGACCGTCCACTCGGGCGTGCCGTCGGCCAGCTCGGTCTCGCCCACGATGGCGAGGTTGAGCGCCTTCAGGGAATTGCGGATCTCATCGTCGGCGATGTCGAAGCCGAGACGCGAACGGATGTAGGTCGGCGTGACCTTGATCTCGCGCGACCACGGCTGCTCGCCGCCGATCTTGAACGACGGGCCGACGACGGTGCCGCCCGCGGTCTCGAGGAGAAGATCGACGGCGCGACCAGCCGCCTCGAGCGTGCTGTGCGGATCGACGCCGCGCTCGAAACGATACGACGAGTCGGACGCGAGGCCGAGACGTTTGGAAGTCCAACGGATTGACTGCGGGCGGAAGTAAGCGGCTTCGACCACGACGTCGGTCGTGGTGGCGTCGACCTCGGCGTTGGCGCCGCCCATGATGCCGGCGACGACCATCGGAGACTTCTCGTCGGCGATGACGAGCATGCGGCTGTTCAGCGCGCGCTCCTTGCCGTCGAGCGTGGTGAGTTTTTCGCCATCGACCGCGCGACGGATGACGATCTTGCGACCGCCGATTTTCTTCGCATCGAAGACGTGCAGCGGCTGGCCGAGTTCGAGCATCACGTAGTTGCCGACGTCGACGAGGTTGTTGATCGGGCGCAGGCCGACGGCCTTGAGTCGCTCCTGCATCCACGCGGGGCTCGGGCCGACCTTCACGCCGGCAATGGCAATGCCGACGTAGAGCGGGCAATCCTCGGGGGCCTCGACGCGGATGTCGCTGAGGATGTCGCCGCGGAAACCTTGCGTCTCGTTGCGGAACTTCACCTGCGGGTAGCAGAGATCTTTGCGGAACCAGGCCGCGATCTCGCGCGCGATGCCGATGTGGCTGAGCGCGTCGGGCCGATTGGGCGTGATCTCGATATCGAACACAGTGTCGCCCGGAGGCAGCACGGCGTTGATGGGCGTGCCGATCGGCGTCGCCGGATCGAGCAGGAGCAAGCCAGCGTGATCGTCGCCGAGGCCGAGCTCATCGGCAGCGCACATCATGCCTTGCGATTCGTGGCCGTAGGTTTTGCGCAGCGCGATGGCGAAGCCGCCGGGAAGAACCGCGCCCGGCAGCGCGACAGGGACGCGATTGCCCGGATCACAGTTCGGCGCGCCGCAGACGATCTGGCGGATGCCGCCGTGCTCGGGACCGACATCGGTCGTGCAGAGCGAGATGTCCTTCTTGAGGTTCGGGATCTTCTCGCGCGTCTTGATCTCGCCGACGACGACATGCTGCAGCGGCTGGAGGCCGGCAGTGGCGACGCCTTCGACCTCGAAGCCCACGAAGGTGATCGCGCGCTTGAGCTCGTCGACGGAGACGCCGTCGAGGTTCACGTATTGTTGGAGCCAATTCAGAGAAATCTTCACGGAGAGACGGAGAAAGAGGTTAACCACGAATGGACACGAATTCACACGAATGGCGCTGCGCGCCGGAACGTGATTCGTGTCCATTAGTGTTCATTCGTGGTTGAGTTCGGTTCAGGCGAACTGTTTCAGGAAGCGGACGTCGTTCTGGTAGAAGTAGCGGATGTCATCGATGCCGTAGACCAGCATCGCGAGGCGCTCGAGGCCCATGCCGAAAGCGTAGCCGCTCCAGACGTTGGTGTCGTAGCCGACGGCTTCGAACACCGCCGGATCGACCATGCCGCAGCCGCCGATCTCGATCCATTCCTTGTTCACTTTCGGCAGGTGCTTGGCGGAGAGGTCGACCTCGAAGGACGGCTCGGTGTAGCTGAAGTAGTGCGGACGGAAACGCGTCGTCGTGCCTTTGCCGAGCAGCGAGGCGAAGATGTAGTCGAGCATCGCCTTCAGGTCGCGCACGGTGACGTTCTTGTCCACGTAGAGTCCCTCGAGCTGGTGGAAATTGGCGCTGTGCGTGGCGTCGGTGGTGTCGCGACGGTAGACACGGCCGGGCGAGATGACGCGGATGGGCGGCTGGCCCTTCAGCATGGTGCGGATCTGCACGGACGAAGTGTGCGTGCGGAGGAGGTATTTCTCGCCTTCGACTTTGCGCGAGACGTTGCCGAAGCGGGCCGCCTCCGGGAAATAAAACGTGTCCTGCGCGTCGCGCGCGGGGTGATCGGGCGCGGTGTTGAGCGCGTCGAAGCAGTAATACTCGGTCTCGACCTCCGGGCCTTCGACGACAGTGAAGCCCGCCTTGCGCATGATGCGGCACATCTCTTCGCGAACCTGCGTGAGCGGATGATAGGTGCCGGGGCCGGCGTCGGGCGACGGCAGCGTCGGATCGACCGCGGGCCCGAGTTGGGCGGCGATCTCGGCGTCGGCGATGCGCGCGAGCGTGGCGTCGAGCTGCGCCTGGAGCTGGCCTTTTGCCTCGTTGATGAGCTTGCCCATGACGGGGCGCTGCTCCTTCGGCACGGTGCCGAGCTGCTTCATCAGGGCGGTGAACTCGCCGTTGGGACCGACGTAGCGGGCCTTCGCGGCCTCGAATTCGGCGCGCGACTTCAGCGCCGCGAGTTCCGCGGGCGCTTTGGCGAGGAGAGCGTTCAGGGTGTCTTGCATCGGAAAAGAAAAAGGACGGGCGCTTTGGGCAGCCCGTCCTTCAGGGAAGTGGTTGGTGAAACCGAAGGCGAGCCTCTAGCTGGCTCGCGTGTGTGTTGCTCAGGCCTTGGCGGCCTTCGCCTTCAACGCGTCCTGGGCTTTGGAGACCAGGGCCTTAAAGGCAACCGCATCGGCGATCGCGATCTCGGAGAGCTGGCGACGGTCGAGCAGGATGTTGGCGGCCTTGAGGCCTTCGATGAAGCGGCTGTAGCTGATGCCGGCTTCGCGGCACGCCGCATTGAGACGCACGATCCAAAGGCCACGCATGTTGGCCTTCTTCTTCTTGCGGTCGATGTAGGCGTATTGCCAGGCGTGCTGGACCGCTTCCTTGGCGTAGCGGAACAGCTTCGATTTGTTACCGAAATAGCCCTTGGCGTATTTCAGCACTTTCTTGCGGCGCTTGCGCGACGCGGGGGAGTTTGTGACACGAGCCATGTTATCTTAGTGTTTGGGTCGCCGGCAGGTCGGTTCGTTGGACGGTCACCTGCCTGGCGAAGTTATGGTTTTCGCTTCGGCTGTCTTTTAGAGCCCAAAGGGCAGACAGCGCTTGAGCGCCTCAGCGTGGCCGGGGGCAACGAGCTTGTCGCGGGAAGCACGGCGTTTGGACTTGGTGCTTTTCGCGGCGAGCAGGTGGCGGAAGCCAGGCGTGCGGCGGATCAGTTTGCCCGTGGCGGACAACTTGAAGCGCTTGGCAACGGACTTTTTGGTCTTTTGCATGACGAGCGGAGCAAAACAGAGACCCGGAACGCCCTTGGCAAGGGGAAATTCCTCTCCCTTGCCTCCTCCGCGGCAGCACCGGCAGGAGCTGCCGCCCTCCGGATGGGCCAAGCGTATCTTGGTGCCCGGCCACTGAGCGCTCAACAGCGAGCATAAGAAGCTCTCACACCATGCGCATAATTGCACAAGTCATGCGCAGTAAGCGGGGTGCAGCACGGTTAAAAAGGAGGCGCCGCGGCCAAACCGCACTTTTTCCACCATGATCTCCCGCCCTGTCCCGCAAACCGCCACGCTGGATGCCAATGAGGCCGTCGCCACGGTCGCCTACCGGCTCAGTGAACTTTTCGCGATCTACCCGATCACGCCCTCCTCGCCGATGGGCGAGTGGGTCGACGAGTGGTCCTCCCAAGGCCGCAAGAACCTCTGGAACCACATCCCGGAAGTCATCCAGCTGCAGTCCGAAGGCGGTGCGGCCGGCGCCCTCCACGGCGCTTTGAACGCCGGCGCCCTCGCCAGCTCGTTCACGGCCTCGCAAGGCCTGCTGCTGATGATCCCGAATCTCTACAAGATCGCGGGCGAACTGCACCCCTTCGTCCTCCACGTGACCGCCCGCTCGCTGGCGAGCCACGCGCTCTCGATCTTCTGCGACCACGGCGACGTCATGGCCTGCCGCCAGACCGGTTGCGCGATGCTCTGCGCCAACTCGGTGCAGGAAGCGCTCGACTTCTCGGCCATCGCCCACGCCGCCACCCTGCGCACGCGCGTGCCGTTCATCCACTACTTCGACGGCTTCCGCACCTCCCACGAGGTCCAGAAAATCTCCCTCCTCTCCGACGACGACCTGCGCGCCCTCCTGCCCGCGGGCGGCATCGAGGCCTTCCGCAACAAGGCGCTCACGCCCGACCGTCCGTCGATCCGCGGCACGGCGCAGAACCCCGACGTGTTTTTCCAAGCCCGCGAGGCCGCCAACAAGTTCTACGACGCCGTCCCGGCCGTCGTGCAGGAGCTGTTCGATTCCTTCGCCGTCCGCACCGGTCGCAGCTACAAGTTGTTCGATTATGAAGGCGCCCCCGATGCCGACCGCGTCGTCGTCGTCATGGGCTCCGGCGCCGAGACCGTCGCCGAGACTTCTGCGTGGCTGAACGCCCAAGGCCAGAAGACCGGCATCCTCAAGATCCGCCTCTACCGCCCGCTCGACGCTCAGGCCCTCCTTGCCGCGATTCCGAAGACCGTGCGCAAGATCGCCGTCCTCGACCGCACCAAGGAGCCTGGCGCCCTCGGCGAACCGATTTTCCTCGATATCGCCACCGCGCTCTACGAGAGCGACCGCGTCGGCCAGGTCGAGCTCACCGGCGGCCGCTACGGCCTCGGCTCGAAGGAGTTCACGCCCGCCATGGCCAAGGCCGTCTATGACGACCTCGCCACCAAGTCCCCCAAGAAGCGCTTCACCGTCGGTATCAACGACGACGTCACCAAGCTCTCCCTCCCCTACGACGAAAAGTTCGACCTCGAGACCGACGACACGCGCCGCGCGATGTTCTTCGGCCTCGGCGCAGACGGCACCGTCGGTGCGAACAAGAATTCGATCAAGATCATCGGCGAAGGCACCGACCTCAACGCCCAAGGCTTCTTCGTCTACGACTCCAAGAAATCCGGTGCGATGACCATCTCGCACCTGCGTTTCGGCCCGAAGCCGATCCGCGCGCCGTATCTCATCGCCAACGCCGACTTCGTGGCGGTGCACCACTTCCCCTTCGTCGAGCGCATGGAAGTCCTCGCCCAGGCCCGCCCCGGCGCGACGCTCCTCCTCAACATCGCGACGCCCGCCGACAAGGTCTGGGACCGTCTGCCGAGCGAGGTCCAGGCCCGCATCATCGAGCTCAAGCTCAAGGTCTATGCGATCGACGCCTACACCGTCGCCCGCGCGGCCGGCATGGGCGGCCAGATCAACACGATCATGCAGACCTGCTTCTTCGCGCTCTCGGGAGTCCTCCCGCGCGACGAAGCCATCGCCGCCATCAAATACGCGATCAAGAAGACCTACGGACGCAAGGGCGACGCCGTCGTCGCCAAGAACAACGCCGCCGTCGACGCCGCGCTCGCTGCGCTGCACGAGATCGCCGTCCCCGGCGCCGTCACCGCCCGCTTCTCGCGCCCGCCGGTCGTCTCTCAAGCCGCGCCCGAATTCGTCCAGCGCGTCACCGCCATGATGCTCGCCAACCGCGGCGACGAGCTGCCCGTCAGCGCGTTCCCGGTCGACGGCACCTGGCCGGTCGCCACCACCAAATGGGAGAAGCGCAACATCGCGCTCGAGATCCCGACTTGGGACCCGTCGATCTGCATCCAGTGCAACAAATGCGTGATGGTCTGCCCGCACGCCGCCATCCGCTGCGCCGCCTTCCCCGACGCCGACAAGGCCGGTGCGCCCGAGACGTTCAAGAGCACCAAGCTCAAGAGCGCCGCCGCACCCAACTACCAATACACGATCCAAGTCGCGCCCGAAGACTGCACCGGTTGCACGCTCTGCCACAAGGTCTGCCCCGCGAAGGACAAGACCAACCTGAGCCGCAAGGCTCTCATGATGGCCCCGATCGAGCCCCTAGTCGAAAAGGAGCGCGCCAACTTCGACTTCTTCCTCCAGCTCCCGCCGGCCCCCGCCGCACTGCTCGAGGACACCGTCAAGGGCACGCAATTCCGCGAGCCGCTCATCGAGTTCTCCGGCGCCTGCACCGGCTGCGGCGAGACGCCTTACCTGAAGCTGCTCACGCAACTCTACGGCGACCGCCTGCTCGTCGCCAACGCCACCGGCTGCTCCTCCATCTACGGCGGCAACCTGCCCACCACGCCCTACACGACGAATCGTGACGGTCGCGGCCCGGCTTGGTCCAACTCGCTCTTCGAAGACAACGCCGAATACGGCCTCGGCATCCGTGCCGGCGTCGACCAGCACGCCGTCCAATCGCTGCGCCTCCTCCAGGAACTCGCGCCGCAACTGCCCGCCGAGATCGTCAAGGGCATCATGGAAGCCGATCAGCAAAACGACGCCGGCATCGCCCTCGCGCGCAGCCATGTCGCGGCGCTGAAGAAACTCCTCCCCGCCCTTGCCTCCTCCGACGAGCGCGCCAAGCACCTGCTCGAACTCGCGGATTACCTCGTGAAGAAATCCGTGTGGATCATCGGCGGCGACGGCTGGGCCTACGACATCGGCTTCGGTGGCCTCGACCACGTCCTCGCCTCCGGCCGCAAGGTCAACATCCTCGTCCTCGACACCGAGGTTTACTCGAACACCGGCGGCCAACGCTCGAAGTCCACGCCGCTCGGCGCGGTCGCGAAGTTCTCCGCCGCGGGCAAGGACACCGACAAGAAGGACCTCGCGCAGATGGCCGCACACTACGGTCACGTCTACGTCGCCCGCGTGGCGATGGGCGCGAAGGACAGTCAGACCGTGCAGGCCTTCATCGAGGCCGAGCGTCACCCTGGCCCGTCCCTCATCATCGCCTACTCGCACTGTATCGCTCACGGCTACTCGCTCGCCAACGGCCTCGACCAGCAGAAGCTCGCGGTCGACACCGGCTACTGGCCGCTCTTCCGCCACGATCCTGAGCGCGCCGCCAAGGGCCTGCCGGTCAACGTGATGGATTCCGCCGCACCGAAACAGCCGCTCAGCGCCTACACGAAGAACGAGCTGCGCTACCAGGTGCTCTTCAAGGCCAACCCGGAGCGCGCCGCGATGCTCGCCGAGCAGGCCCAGAAGGCCGTCGACCAGCGCGTCGCCAGCTATCAACAGCTTGCGGCCAACGCCGCTCCCAAACCCGCCGCCCCGGCGGCCCCGACCGAAGTCAAACCGCTCAACTGAGGACCGCCCCATGAACCTCACGACCCGCTATCTCGGACTCGAACTCAAGACGCCGCTCATGCCCGGCGCCTCGCCCCTCGCGACGCGCCTGGACAACATCCGGCGCCTCGAGGACGCCGGCGCCTCCGCGATCGTGCTGCACTCCCTGTTCGCCGAGCAGATCGAGGGCAACGCCGTCGCCGTCTCGCGCCACATCGAGCGCTGGCAGGACACCTTCGCGGAGGCCACGTCATTCTTCCCGCAGAACGATGACTACCTCCTCGGGCCCGACGAATACCTGAATCGCATCACCGCGATCAAGGCCGCCACCAACCTGCCCGTCATCGCGTCGCTCAACGGCACGCATCTCGGCACGTGGACGGACTACGCGCGCCTGATGGAGAAAGCCGGTGCCGACGCGCTCGAGCTCAACACCTACTTCATGGCCACGCGCCGGGATGAATCCGGTGAAGCGGTCGAGCAACGCGTGCTCGACATCGCCCGCGCGGTGCGCGCCTCGGTGCGCATCCCGATCGCCGTGAAGCTCTCGCCGTTCTACACCTCGACCGTGCACCTCACGGGCCAGCTTGAGGATGCCGGCATCGACGGCGTGGTGCTGTTCAACCGCATCTTCCAACCGGAGATCGACATCGAGACCTTCGACGTCGTGCCGAAGCTCGGCCTCTCCAGCCCGGAAGATCTGCGGGTGCGCCTCCGGGCGCTCGCGCTGCTCCGCGACCAAGTGAAGGTCAGCCTCGCCTGCTCCGGCGGCGTGCACACCGCCGCCGATGTCGTGAAGGCGCTGCTCGCCGGCGCGGACGCCATCCAGATCGTCGCCGCGCTCCTGCGCGACGGTCCGGACACGTTGGGCACGATCCTCGCCGAGCTGAAGGTCTGGATGGAGAAGTTCGAATACAACTCCGTCGCCGAGATGCGTGGCGCCCTCAGTCTGCGCAACTGCCCGGACCCCGAGGCCTACGAACGCGGCAACTACCTGCGCTCGCTCCAGCTCTGGCGCGAGTAAGCGCTTTTGAATCTTTTCACCTCACAACCCGCGCGGTGCAGCGCGGGTTGTTTTTTTTGATTCGCGAAGGGGCACCGCGGCGACTTTCGCTCAGAAGCGATGCGAAACGTCCACGTAGGCCATGCGGCCGCGCGGATCTGAATAGCTGGGATTGTAACCGCTCGAATTCACCGGATACAGCGGCGGATCGCGGTCGAAAACATTGTTCACGCCGATGCGCACGCGCGTGCCGTCGAGAGGGCCGCGGCGGAACGCGTAAGCGACATCCGCGTTTGTCACCGGATACTTGTCGACCACGAACCGCTGGCCACCTGCGGTATAGGCCACCGGTGCAAGGTAGTCGCCCGTGTAGCGTTGGAGCACGCTGGCGCTCCAGCCGCGGTGCGACCACGCGACGCTCGCGGAAGCCTTCAGTCGCGGGTTGCCGTTGTTGCGGATGAGCTCGGCCACGTTGCCGCGCTCGTCGATCGTGCGCAGCTCATCTGTGTAGGAAACCGTCGCGTTGAAATTGAAGCGGCCAAACGACCAGCGCGGCGTGCGGTAGTTGAAGAACACATCGGTGCCCGCCACTTCGCGGAGCGTGCGGTTTTGAAACGTGCTCAGCACTTCAACGAGCACGCCCGGAATGCCAGCGGCGATGTCGCTCGCGGTGCGCGGCGTCCGGATCACGCGCGGATTGCTGCCGGCGGCGACCGTCCAGAGCTCTGCGTCGAGGTTGAGCTCGTCGACGGCGCTGGAGTTGTCGATTTGATTGAATTGCTGGATACGATAGAAGTCCGCCCCGACCGAAAGCCCCTTCACGCCCGGCACGTCGATGACGACGCCGAAATTCCACGACTCCGACTCTTCCGGGCGCAGGGCCGGATTGCCACCCGTGACGATGCGCTTCGATACGCTGCTCGCCGCGTCAGGCTGGCCGGGGCGCGCGGGATCGACGAGGCCATCGATGCGTCGCCCGATCGCAGGCGTAAGGAGTTCGACCACAGTCGGGGCGCGAAAGCCCTCATTGTAGGAAGCGCGCAGGAGCAGCCATTCGACGGGACGCCACGAGAGTGCGTAGCCCGGTTTCGTGGCGGAAAAACGCGAATAATCCTCAAAGCGTCCCGCGATTCGCAGCTCGAGCGAGTGCACGAGCGGCACGCGCTGAGTATGGCTGACGAACGGAATGAGCGTCTCGGCAAACACGGCGTGCACGTCGCGCTGTGCATCCACGTCAATTTGCTCGGACTGCGCGATGACATCGTCGGCCAGGCCGAATGGATCATTGCGCTGTTTCATCGCTTCACGGCGAAACTCGCCGCCGCCCGCGAACGATACGGGGCCCGCCGGCAAGGTGAAAAGTTCGCCCGTCGCCTTCGCGTCGAGCGAGGTAAGCGTGCCGACGCCGCGGTCCCAGATATCGATGACGAAGTTCCGCCACACCGATTCCGGATTCGGGCCGCCGAATGGGTTGAAAGCGTCGGGCGTCGCGAGCGCGAGTTGCTGCTGGAAGCGGCTCTGGGAAATGTAGCCGTGATTCACCTGGTAGGTTTCGCCGCGCATGTGCAGCGCCGCGGCTTCCCACGCCCAGGTGGAGCCCGCAAAACTGCCGCGCAGACCGCCGAGCACGCGATAGCTGTCGGAATCCGTCTCGTAGGAGCGCGGCCCGATCTCGACGAGACGGTAGTTGCGAATAGCCACGTTGCGCGGTGTGCCGGCCGAATTGGCCGTGCCCGGTCCGTAGAAGCGCGTGCCGACGGGATTGTAATAATTTGTCTTCGGGATGATGACGCCGTCCGTCCCGAGCGAAACGGGCGAGGCGTCGAATTGGCCGAAGGATTGCGATTCGTAGTAGGAAAGCTCGCCGAAAGAACTCAGCGTCGGCGTAAAGCGGTGTGCGAACGCGGCGAAAAGATTGTGGCGCGTGACGCGCGGCAGCAGCTGCGTGCCGGCTTGCGAATTGTAGAACCCGGTGGGGCCCGAGCCCGTCGCGCGCGCGCCCGTCACCGGATCGAAGTAGAACTGGCCATTGGCGGCGGTGACCCCCGGAACCGACACGCCCGCGCCGGCGTCGGTCACCGCGGTGAAGCGGCCGAACTGACTCGAACTATTGCGGTTGTTGAAGTTTGTATTCGCGCTGAACGGCGCCTCGACGAGCGCGCGTTTGTCGGCGTCGGCTGCATAGTCGCGCTCGGTGGCCATCAGCAGATCGCGGTGATAGAAACTGTAGACGAGGGTCAGTTGGGAGCGGTCCTCATTGAAGCGGCGCCCGCCGGCGAGGTTGAGGGTGGTCTCGCGCGGGCTGCCACCGTCGGTCGCGAACGCGTAACGAGCGCTTACGTTGAAGCGATCATAATTCGTCTTTAGGATCGTGTTAACGACGCCGCCGATTGCGTCAGAGCCGTAGATCGCGGACGCGCCGTCGCGAAGCACTTCGACCTGCTGCACGGCGCCGAGCGGGATGGCGTTGACGTTGACGAACTGGATCGGCGGCGTGCCGGGCGTGACACCGTAGGCGGAGAGGCGACGTCCGTTGAGCAACACGAGCGTGCGGCCGGTGCCGAGGTTGCGGAGATTGATCGTGGAAACGTCGCCGCGCGCATCGTTCGGTCCGGTCGCGGTCTCATTGATGCTGACATTGGTCGAGAACGGGAGCGCCTCGACGACCTGACTCATCGAAGTCAAACCGACTTGGTCAAGTTCCTCTGCCGTGAACACAGTTACCGGCAGCGCCTTCTCCTGCTCCGCACGCCGCAAGTTTGTGCCGGTAACGCGAAATTCCTGCATCCTCACCGGTTCGTCACCCGACGCGTCTTTGCCGGCGCCGACTTGGCCTGCGCCGGAGGTGGCCGAAAGCAATGTGGCGATGCAAATGAAGAAAGGACGTGACAGCCGCATGGGAAATCATGTGCGTAACAGCACCCCCAGGGGTGGGAAGGCGAAATCTCGACATATCACTGTCCCACGCGGAACACTTTTGCTAACTCAGTGACCGACAGCAGCGTTCGTCCGTCGCGGGTCGGCGTAGCCGGTGCGGGAACCGTCGGGATTGAGCGAGATCGCGGTCACGCCACCGAAGTGCCGGCCCGTGCCAGGCGGCTCGCGCAGGCTCACCACCCAACCGCGCGCCTGCAGCGCGGCGGCGGTCTCGTCGGGCAAGGAGGCCTCGCATTCGATCGCATCCGGCTGATCGCGTCCGAGGGGATTATGCCAATGCAGACGCGTGTCACCGATCGCGTCCTCCAACGCGCGCCCGAAGACGAGCCGATCAAGCAGGACTTGCAATATCGCCGTGGGGATGCGCGAGGCGCCGGGGATGCCCAGCGCCAGCACCGGCTTCCCTTCGCGCAGGACGATCGTGGGCGAGATCGTGCTGCGCGGACGCCGACCGGGTGCCACGGAGTTCGGGCCGCTGGCGCCGTTGAGCGAGAAGTTGCTCATCGAATTGTTCATCACCACACCGGCCGCGGACACGCAGGCGCCGAAATGAAAACTCTGCGACTGCGTGGCGGAGACGACATTGCCGTGGCGATCGACCACGACGAAATGCGTGGTTGAGGCGTGGACGGATTCCGTCTCCACGAGGTTGACCGCCACTGCAGGCGCGGGACGCGCCGCATGTGCCTTGGCGCGAATGGATGCGAGGGACGCTGCGGAGGTGAACTCAGCGAAGGCCGCGCGCCCGTCCCCGGCGTCGCCGATGTGCTTCTGCACGAGCGGCAAGACCTCGCGCCAGAACCGGCCGATGAGATCGATGTTCTCCGCGGAACGCAGCTCGCCGGAGAACTCCTCCTGTTCCAGCGCCTTCAGCAAAGCGAGATGCAGGGAACCGCCGCTCGTCGGCGGCGGACCGCTGATCACCCGGTAGCCGCGGAAATCCACCGCGAGCGGCGCACTGACGCGCGCCCGGTATTGGGCAAAATCCTCCAGCGTCAGGTAACCTCCGCCCGCTTGGGCGGCCGCAACGATTTCTTCCGCCACCCGGCCACGATAGAAACCCGAAGCTCCTTCCCGCGCCAGCAACTCCATGGTGCGGGCGAGTTCCTCGTTCGCCAGCCGGCTGCCTTCGGCCGGCGGTTCGCCTCCGGGCAGGAACAAGCGCTGCGTCGCCGCGTCCCCGGCGCGCAAGCTGGCCTGACGCTCCTGGAACAGATCGTGGGTCTTCGGCAGCACCAACGATCCCTTCCGGGCCAGCGCAATGGCCGGGGCGACATTCTCGGCCCAAGATTTGCTGCCCCAACGCGCATGCGCTTCGTGCAAGGCCGCAGCCAGACCCGGCACGCAAACCGCAGTCCAGCCATACGAGCGCTGGCGCTCGGGCAGCGCGCGGAAGGCATCCGGAGACAGGCGCGAACCCGCCGCATCCATCCCGTCGACCGCATAGGTCTCGCCGCTCGCCGCATCGTGATAGAGCAGCATCAGTTTGCCGCCCAACCCGGAGCCGTAGGGCTCAGCCACTCCGAGCGCGAGCGCCACGGCCACGGCGGCATCGATGGCATTCCCTCCGGCCGCGAGCACATCGGCGCCGATGCGCGACGCCTCCGGATGCGCCGCCACCACCATCCCGTGCGGCTCGGTGACGGGCTCGACCCGCACCGGCACCGCTTTGATCGTCGAGGCACAAGCGAGAATACAGAACCCCAGCAGCAAGCGATAGCTCATCACGAAGTTGAAAAAGCCGGGGCGCAACGTCCCGGCTTGGTGAGAGAACAATCAGAAAATTTTCGTGATCTGGAGATAAAATTGGCGTCCGCGCGGATTTGAGCCACCGGTGCGATAACCACGCGACTCGTCGGCAATAGATGGATCCGTATCGAACACGTTGTTCACGCCGAAGCGGAGAGTGACATTGTTGTGAATGTCTTTTTGCCGGCCAAAGCGGTGTTGCACGTAGGCGTTGTGCACGATCCAGTCGTCGACAAGGTAGCCGAGGCGGATGGCTCCAGTGGTATCGCTAAATGGGTGAAAATATTTCGGATAGCCGAGAGCGGCGACCACCTCGTCAAGCAATGCAGGATCGGTGGGATTATCCCCACCTGCGCCCAATGCTGCCGATGTATCTACCGTGCCCTTCACATACTGGGTGAACCAGCCGCTGGTCCACTTGCCGATGCGCCAGGTCACGCTGGCATTGCCTTTCCAGCGCGTGATACCGTTTTCATTGAGATTATCCTCCACGATGGCGTTCTCGTCGACCTGCTCGATAAACTTGCTCATCCACGTCGCTTCTGCCCGGAGCGTGAACGTGCCTAGGCGGGAACGGGGGATTCGATACTGCACAGCCAAATCGACACCATCGAGGTCGCGGCTGGCGAGATTGAGATAATCGTCAATGACGGAAATTACGGCTCCAACCGCGACCCGACGCGATCCGGGATTAGCCGCATTGTAGGCAGCGAAAGCATCGCGGTCCGTCTGCGTAACTGGAGCACGACGCACCTTCTGATTGCCAACGTAATCGGCAGTGCCCGAGCGCGAATCAATCGTATCGGGATTTTGTCCCGCAGCGATCGCAGCAGCGGTAAACGCGTCCAACGCATCGCGGTCACGACGCAGTTGTTCGGAGGCCGACAGCGCGGAGATGACGCTCGCCTGCTTCAGGCGCCAGTAATCGGCAGTGAAGGAAAGCCCCTGAACCCACGGAACCTCGACGACCACACCATATGTGAAGTTCTCCGCTTCCTCCGGCTGGAGTGAATCATTGCCTTGGCGGAAGACGGTGCGCGTGCGCGAACCGTCGAAAAGGCTATTCGTCACAACGTAGCGATATGGGTCGCTCACTCCGGTGACGGAACGTTGCAGCGGCGTCGTGTTCGTCTGCACAAGATTGGGTGCCCGGAACGATTCGTTGTAGGATGCGCGAAACCCAACCGAGTTATTCACACGCCAGTTTACTCCGTATTTTGGTTTCAGCGTGTCTCCGAAGTCACTGAAACGCTCGTAGCGAGCGGCCGCAGTGAATTCTAGTCCACGGATCAGCGGAACGCGGTGCCGCGGCGCGAAGATCGGCACGAGCACCTCAGTAAAACCGGCGATCACTTCGCGACTCGCATCGAGATCGATGTTCGGACTAAGCCCGATGAAATCGTTATCGTTTTCGCGCAGGTAAGGATTGCCCACCGAACTGCCGGCGGGATTCATCCCGTGGAAAGGCGGACGCGAATCCGCATAGGTCTCGTAACGTAATTCCGTGCCTACCGCCGCCCGCAGGGTGCGGCCCCAGAGTTCGCAGAGCGGGCCGTTGGCTTTGGCGTCCCATGTTGCGATGGACGTCTTCGCCGTGCGGAGAAAGTCATCGTAGAGGGGATTCACTACGGAGTCTGGATTGGTGTAAGGCTGGCTGATTTGCACCAGCACCGGATTTGTGCCTGAAGCTTGGGAAACGGTCCGGAAGGTGTAGCCAAACGGGTTGAAGGCTGTTTCGTCGCTACGCGCGAGCGCTTCGCGAAGACGGCTCTCGCGAATGTTCCAGTGTTCGAGATCGCTTGTGCGCGCCCAGCCGTAAAGCGCGGCGCTCTCCCACTCCCAGTCGCGCCCTAACTTGCCGCGCAATCCGCCGACCAAGCGCCCGGAGCGAGATTGAACCTCCGCTTCCTTGCGCCGGAACTCGCGGGGACGCACGCCCGTGCCAAACGCGAACAGGATATCGGCGGGTGTGCCACGAACGCGGAGGCTGCCGTCGGGATTCGGGTCGCCGTTGGGGTGATAGAAACGCGTGCCGAACGGATTCCAATAGTTAGATGCCGGCACAAAAATGTCTGGATCATCCGTCGCGTCTAAACCCGCGGGATCCCGGTAGACCTTCGAGTCGGCATGGTAATACATCACCTCGCCGAAAGCCGACAACCGATCACTGAATTCGTGATCGATCACGCCAACAAAATTGTAGCGATCCGTCGCCGGCAGCAGGTGGCGATCCTGATTCAGATTATAATACCAGTTGCTCTCAACACTCTCGATGCTGCGACTTGGTGTGCTCTGTCGAAATCCTGTGCCGCCATCGGCCAGCGGAACCATGAAAAATTCTCCCGGCTCTCCGACCGTGGTGGTATTCGACCTAGTAGTGAGCGTTAAGCCCGGAGTCGTCGACGTCGTGATACCGCGATTGCCATCCGGACGCGAACCAATGAACTTTGTTTCGCCATCAACAATCTGGAAGCTGCCGCGGATGAAATGGCCAAAGTTCGAAGTGGAAGAACTGTTGTCTAGATCGTTGTCGCGAAGCGAACCGCTCGCGGTCACCACCGGCACGCCATCCCAAGGTGCCACCATCAGCGGACGCATGTCGGCATCTGCCGCGAAATGGCGGTCGCTCGCCATGAGCAGGTCACGATGGAAGTAGTCCACCGTCAGCCGGATTTTCGAACGCCCCGCATTGAAATAGCGCCCATCGGAGAGGGTCGCGCGGCGCTCGCCGGCGCCACCCGCTTCGGTGATGGCACCGCGCAGTTGCAAGCGCGTGCCGTCCGCGTCGCGATCAAGCAACGCATTTACGACGCCAGCGGCCGCATCCGCTCCATAGATGGCAGAGGCCCCATCGCGCAAAATCTCGATGCGCTGTATGGCCGCACCGGGCAGAGAGTTGATGTTCACAGCCAGCGAGGGCACGCCACCTTCGGCCTGACTGATTGGGTGCGGGGCCATGCGACGACCATTGACGAGCGTCAGGGTATTCGAAGACCCCACGCTGCGGATGCTGATAGAAGCGACGTCTCCACGTGCCGAAGCACCAAGTGTCCCTTCCTCGGAGATGGGCAACTCGCCGGCGGAAGGCAAAAATTCAAATAGCTCTACGGGCGTGGACGCTCCGCGCAATGCCAGGTCATCTACGTCATACACGGTTATCGGCATTACCCGCTCTTCATCGATCCGGCGGATGTTCGATCCAGTGACGATGAAAGCGTCGAGTTTGACGACGTTCTCCTCATCAACGGTCTGAGAGCGGGTGGGCGAAGGTGCCGGAGCAGGGCGTGCAGTTTCTTGCGCCCAGCTTGCAACGGTTGATGTGGCAAGGATGACACCCACGAAAACGGTGGGGCGGAGGTGCAATTTCATAGGGCTTGGTTCAGGTTGGGAGGGGAAAGGGACGAACTGCCACCGCTCACGCCATCGTCGGAAAGCCATGCTGGTGGCCAACGATACGAAAATCTCACGGGGGTAGATCTATGAGATTGTAGCGGCTTCAGTGCCGGATGCCTAGGGGTGACCCACGTCCCTCAGTCGGCGTAATTCTACGCAAAGCAATGTGGCCTTGCGACCGGGTATAACTTGGGTGTGATTGAACTCGTCATGCCCCCTCCCGCCGCGTCCTCCGCGTTGCGCTTCGTGCTCGTCGACGACACAGCGACGTTCCGTGAACTCCTGAAGGAGGCGCTCCAGCGCCGTTTTCAACCGAAGGAGCTGCGCGACTTCGGCAACGGCAAGGAGGCGCTGGCCTCCTGTCTGAGCGCCCCACCCGACCTGCTGATCGCAGATCTTTATCTGCGCGACATGGACGGACGCGACATCGTGCGCGAATTGCGCCGCCACAAGCACGAGACAAAAGTCGTCGTGCTCACCGCGCACCCCGAAGCCCAGCTGCCCGCGGAGCTTGTCTCGCTCGGCGTCGCCGGTTTCGTGGACAAGAACTCGCCCTTGGAGCAGATCGACCGAGCCGTCCAATGCGTGCTCGAAGGCGGAATGTTTTTCTCCGCCAACGTGCCGCCGCCCATTCCCACCTTGGCTGCGGAGCCCAACCTGCCCCGCCTCGGCGCCGATGCGCTCTCGGAACGCGAACAGGAAGTCGTGCGACTGGTCGCGCGTGGCTTGGTCTCCAAGGAAGTGGCGGCGCAACTGGGACTGAGCACGCGCACGGTGGAGAAGCACCGCGCGCGCATCTTGGCAAAGCTCGGACTGCACGATGTTCCCACTTTGGTCCGCTGGTGCCTGCGCAACGGGCTCGGCTGAGCCCGAATGTCGGGCGCAATTGCGAACTCTCCGACACCGTGCCCGCACGCCGAAGCCGCGCCGAGAGCAGCGCTTGGATAAAAAAGAAGCCGCTTACGTTTGTAAGCGGCTTCTTTTTGCCGATGGTCGGGGCGGTGAGATTCGAACTCACGACCTCTACGTCCCGAACGTAGCGCTCTACCAGGCTAAGCTACGCCCCGAATCGGAATTGAGCGGTCAATCAGAGGTCTTCGCGCAGGTGAAGCAAGCAGATTCTGCTTTCTCTCACCCGGGAAAATAAAAAGCCGCACCACGCGGGTGCGGCTGAAGTTCACCGTGCGTGGCGCGCTTACTTGCGGGCCGGCGCGGGCGGAGGAGGCATCGCCGCGAGCGAGCTAGAACCGACGCGCTGACCGACCATGTCGACCATGCGCTGAATCTCGAGTTCGGCATTGCGACGGTCGACCTTGGCGAGTTCGACCTGCTTGGCCAATTCGAAGGCTTCGCGGTTGGTCTTGTCGCGCAGATTGCGCAGCTCGAGCAATTGGATTTCCAGCTCAGCGGCGTCCTTGGCGTTCTTGTCGGCCTCGGCGGCGTAGCGGTTCGCCTCTTCGGTGAGCAAGCGCATGCCTTCCTCGTATTCGCGGACGCGCTTCTCTTCCTTGGCACGGTCGGCGGCCTCGCGTTCTTCCTGACGACGACGAGCGTCAGCGGCGGCCTTCTCTTCGACCTCCTTGCGGCGGGCGTCTTCCTTTTGCTGCTCAATTTGCGCCACGCGCGCCTTCTCGGCGTCGCGGACCGCCATGTCCTGGAGGGCACCGCGGTAGAAAAAGATGAAGACGCCCAGCAGAACGATCGGAGCGATGATGTAAAATTTGTTCATGTTGCGTGTCCTTCGGAAAGGTTAGCTTTTCTTGGCGGCAGCAGCAGCGGCTTCAGCGCGCGCTTTCTCGGCCGCGTTAATCTTCTCGAGCAGGTCGTAGTAATACTTCACGTTGCTCTCGGCCTGCTTCACGTAGGTGCGGAGAAAGGCCTGCTCGTCGCGGTGCTTCTTCTTCTCGTCCTCGAGCTTGGCGACCTCGGCCTTCACGATCTCGACGTCCTTCTTCAGGCGCTCGACTTGATCCTTGGTGCGCTTGCGGTCGTCGAAGGCCTTCTGGCGGCGGTCTTCGGCATCAAGACGGGCCTTCTTCTTGGCCTCCTCGGCGCGCTCGCGTTGCTCGCGCTCGATCTTGCGCTTCTCGGCGGCCTCGATGGCGGCCTTGATCGCCTGTTCGCGCGCGGCGACTTCCTTTTTGGCCTTCTCGCGGCGCTCTTCTTCGATCTTGGCCTTGGCCTCGGCGATCTTGGCTTCGTGACCTTTATTAAAGTTCACGTAGAAGACCGAGAACATGATCACGCCGATCACCGGCAAGAGGATGTAGACTTTGTTCATGGGGGTGTCGTTAGATGGATCAGGATTTTTGCATCTTGGCTTCGCGCTCCTTGAGCAGGTCCAGAATGGCCTGCTTCATGCGCTCGCCTTCCGCTTTGCCTTCGGGAATGGTGATGGCCTGCTCCGAGGCTTCGAGGGCGATGTCGAATTTCTTCAGCTCATACGCGATGAACGCGAGGAAGAGGTAGGTGGTATGCGGCTTGGCGCCGCCACCTTTGCGCACCGCGGCTTGGAGGTGCGGAAGGGCGGCTTCGGCCTTGTCCAAGCCGTAGTAATTTTGCGCGATGAGATACTCCAGCTGGCCCGACTCCGGGAATTTCTCGGTGGCACGCTTCAGGACATCGATGGCCTTCAGGTCGCGGTTGAGCTGCTGGTAGGAATAGGCCAGCAGTTCCCAATTTTTCTCTTCGTTCTCGATGGTGCCATCCGTGAGGCCCTTTTCGAGGAGCTCGGCCGCACGATCGTAGAGGCCGAGGTTGAAGTGAATGCCGACAAGATTGAAGTTGTCCTTCGGGCCGTTCATGAACCCGTTCGCTTGGGCGCGCTCGAAGGTGATGATTGCACGGATATCCTTCTGCTGGCCGAGGTAGAGGGCGGCGAGCTGCTGCCAGTAGGTGCGGTTGTCGGGCTTCTGTTTGACGAGGAGCTCGAGTAATTCGGTGGCTTCCTCGTTGCGGTCAAGCTGCTGCAGGCAGACGAGCTTCAGCACGTAGAGGTTGTCCTTCGGATGGGTCGACATCCGGAGCGCGGAGTCAACGACTCCGAGGGCTTTTTTGATCGGCTCCAGATTGGGTGTCTCGGCGTTCTGGATGGCGCGGTTGTAGAGCAGGGACGCGTAAAAGAGCATCGCATCCGGATTCGGCTTCTGGTTGTTGGCAATCCAACGTTCCATGAAGCGCTCCGCCTTCTCGTAGTGGCCGGCGATCGACGCGGCGACCTTGGTCGTCGTGGCCTCTTGGAAGTGCAATTGAGCCAAATAATACAGAAATTCCTGCGTAATGCGTTCGTCGAAGTAGCTGGGCTTCTTCGATTCGGACAATTGCAGGGCGCGTTCCAGCGGGTCGATGGCGGCGCTGAAGTCGCCTTTCTGGAGCAGCGTCTGCGCCTTGATCTGGAGCAGGACGGCAGCATCGAAGCTGTTTTGGTCGGCGACCTTGGCGAGCTGGCCGTTGATGGCCGCGAGGGCACCATCATAGTTCTTCGCTTCGGCCGCGGTCTTGTAGGTGGTGCCGAGCACTTCGCTCGTGGCATCACTCAAAGCGTAGCTACGCTCTTCCTGGGCGAATGAGGCCAGCGTCAGGCTCGCGGCAGATGCCGCCACGAGCAGGAGACGACGCAGGTGGGGGGAGAAAGACGGCATGATCAATCGTCAGTAAGGGTGAAGGGGATCTCGATCTGGCAGCGGGTGTTGACGGCCCGGCCGCCCTTGCGACCCGCGCGGAACTTCCACTTCTGGACCGCTTGGATGGCCGGCTGCTCGAATTCGCGTTGGGAGGAGCGGATGATCTGCACCGCGACGACGTCACCCTTGGAATCGACGATGAATTCCAGCGTGACGGTGCCAGAGATGCCGGCCCGCTTCATTTCAAAGGGATAATTAGGTGCCGGCTGCACGCGGGCGACCGGGATCTGGTCGAGATTGGCGACGTCGAAGAGATCCTTCATGCCTTGGCCGAGCTTGGTGCCGGGCTTGACCACCGGGATGGCGATGGCGCCCTTGGCGGCGGTGAGGCCGGGAGGGGGCGGCGGCTGGAGCGGCTGCGTGAAGGCGGTGACGGAAACTGAGGGAACGTCCGCGAGCATCGGCGGAGCGAGCTGGTTCGTGGGGGCCTCCTCGGCCAGCTCTTCCACGACTTCCTCCTTCTCCGGCTCGATTTCCGGCATCTCCATCTGCACCACTTTCACCTCTTCCTCGACGACCTTGGGCTTGGGCGGAGCCTTGCGGTTGAAGGCGCCCAACAACAGACCGTGGAGACTGATGGAAAGGATCACACCGATGATGAGGTCTTTGCGCATGGTTGCTCCTTATTTGCCCGTCGGGCGGGTGCGGGTTTCGACCGAAAATTTCTCGATGCCGGCCTTACGGATCTCGTCAAGCACGGCAACGGTGGCTCCGAAGCGGGCCTTCTCGTCGCCGGCGATGAGAATCTTGGGATCGTCAACTTCCTTCCGGTAGTTGGCGAGCATCGCAGGCAAGTCCGCGACGTCGACCAGCTCACGGTTCCAATACACGGCGCCACCTTCAGAAACCTGGATCGTGGTCGGTTCCTCCTTGGCCGCGCTGTTGGTCGGCGGCTGGGCGGAAGGGAGATCCACCGGCACCGAGCGGATGCGGTTCAGCGAGAGGGTGAAGAGCACAAACGTGGCGAGCAGGAAGAAGATGATGTCGATCATCGGCACGATTTCGATGCGTGCCTTCTTCATTGGCCGTAGCTTGACTTGCATGTGGGATGGGAAGTTGAGGTCCTGCGCTGAGGAGAATACGGACGAGAAGGAGCTTTCTTAGAAGCTCACTGCTGCTTCATCCGCGTCTCGATGTAGACCTTGGTGAAGCCGGCCTTGCGGGCCTCGTCGAAGACGTAGATGGCTTGGGCAAAGAAGGCGCGCTCGTCGCCGTTGATCAGGATGCGCCCCTCGGGCTCGGCCTGCTTGAACTGCTGCAAGCGGACCAGAAACTCGTCGAGCGTCACCAGATCCTTGTTCCAAGCCAACGTGCCCTCGTCGGTGACGGACACGGTGGCCGTGCCGGCCGGATCGCGGTCGATGGCGGTATCGGCGGCCGGCAGAGCGACCGTGATGCCGTCCGATTTGTTCAGCGAGAGGGTGAAGAGAATGAAGGTCGCGAGCAGGAAGAAGATGATGTCAATCATCGGCACGATTTCGATACGTGCCTTCTTGACTCCACCTGGGCCTGTGCCACCGCCGCCGCCGTGCATGGTGCGTAGGGTTGAGGTTGACGCGGGTTCGCGCGAAGCCGCGGGGGCTTAGCTGCGGACCGCGGATTCCTGCTTGTTGATGATGATCTCGAGCGAGTTCGAAGCGTCTTCCACCTCGTGACGCGCCTCTTCCATGCGGGCGTTCAGGTAATTGAACGGCACCAGCGTGATGATCGTGATCGCGAGACCGGTCATAACGGCGATGAGCGCCTCACCGACGCCGGCCATGACTCGGGCCGCGTTGGCGGCGATATCGCCACCCGCACCGAGGGCGCCGAAGGTCTCCATCATGCCCGTGACCGTGCCGAGAAGGCCGAGGAGCAGCGAGGCGGTGATGACGGTGTCGAGAATCGTGAGGCCCTGCTTGTAGCGGTTGAGCTCCTGATTGGAGGCGCGCACGAAGGCGTTGGCCAGGGAGTGCTCGCGGTGCGAGAGGGCGTAGACCAGGATGCGGGCCACGAAATCCTTCGTCTTGCGACCGATTTCCATCGCGCCTTCGATGTCGCGCGATTCGACCTTTTCCAGCATCTGCTCAATGGCCGCCTGATCGCGCTGCGCATTCTCGCGGATGATGAAAATGATGCGCTCAATGACCACCGTGAGCGAGAGCAGCGAGGTCAGCAAGATGGGCCACATGATAGGGCCGCCATACTTGAAGAGCTCCATCGGAGTCATGTTCATCAGAAACGCCAGGGGCATGTGTGCAGTAATCATGGTGCGATATGGATGGGATTAATTGACGAAGAATTGCGGTGCAAAAAACGGAAGTTCAACGCGTGGCCGCCGGCATCAGGCCGAGGCTTGGACGCGCCAGCGCCACCTTGAAGGTAAGGCGGCGAATCGAAAGAGGAAAATGGAAACTGCGGGGCAAGAGGTGTGTGCGGCGAAAGAGCTGTTTTGTTTGAAAATCGCTCTAGGGTGTCAATGCGCATTCATTGCGGGGTCAGGTTTGTGCAAAATACGCGTGGCTGCCCGGCTAGGACTCGAACCTAGACAAGCAGAGTCAGAATCTGCTGTGCTACCATTACACCACCAGGCAGTGGAAAAAGACGGCTGGCACGCGAAAGGGGGATTGCGGCCGGCAGAAGTGGAGCCGGCGATGGGATTCGAACCCGCAACCGCCTGTTTACAAAACAGGTGCTCTACCGTTGAGCTACGCCGGCGAGGCGCGCTGCGCATTGAAGAGACTGAGGCTGCAAACAACAAATTTGGTGGCTCCCCGGGGACTCGAACCCCGAACCTACTGATTAAGAGTCAGCTGCTCTACCATTGAGCTAGGAAGCCAAAAAACGGAACGCCAAAAGTTAATGACGCGACTGTGGTGTCAACACCTTTCCCCATCTGTTCCCCCGGAAAAATCCGCTGCTCTACAGTGAGACACTGCCCTGCGGCCCTTTTGCTATCGAAGCGACATCGTTGCCTTGGTGCGACACCTTCCGCCTTGCCAGCGTTGTGACGCTTCCGTCGTGGATGCGGCACGCGTCCGTCCTCCACGCCGCAGATTCGCCATCGCGCACGCCCCTGCGCTTCCCTCTCATAAGCAATCCTGCGCTCGACGGAGCGAATCAATCCTGCCAATCGTGCTGCACCCGTGGGAACCTCGCCTGAAGCACGCCGCCCCGATCCGCCATCAGGACGCCGACACTCCGCCCGGTGCCTTTGGTTCACGCTCCTCTTTTTCTGCGTGGCCGCAATCCTGCCCGGAGCCGAGACCCCGTCCGCCAACCTGAGCGACCCCGATTTCGCCGAAACCGACGAACCCCTCGTCAACGCTCAGGAGCGCCTCGCCAACGCCAAGACGGAGCCCGACATCCTGCGCGCCCTCCTGCAGATGGTGAATTTGATGCGGCGGCGCGGCGACTACAGCGACGGCCTCGCCGGGGCCAAAGACGGCTTGGCGCGCGCCCAGCGCATCGGCGACATCCGCCTGCAAGTCGACTTCCTCTACGTGATGGGGCGCATCTATTGGAACATCGGGGACTACCCCCGCTCGATCGAGACGCACCTCGAGGAACTCCGCCTCGTGCAGACGATCGACGATCCCGCCAGACTCGCGCGCACGCACGGCGGCCTAGGCATGACCTACCAGCGCTTCGGTCGCAACGAGGATGCGTTGCACCACTTCGACCTCGGCCTCCAGTTCGCCGAGAAGGCCGGCGATCAGCACATGCGCGCCAGCATCCTCAACAGCATCGGCAACCATTACCTCAGCGAGCGCGATTACGAGCGCGCCACCGCGCTGCATACGCAGGTCCTGCGCATCCGCGAAGCTTCGGGCAACCGCAGCGCGATCGCCGTCACGCTCACCAACCTCGGCCTCGCCGCCGACGGGCGCGGCGACTACGCGACTGCCCTCGCCTACCTCGAGCAGGCGCTCACCACCTTCGAGTCGCTCAAATATCGGCGCTACATCGCCAACACCCATCGCCGGCTCGCCCGCGTGCTCCGCAACGCCGGTCGCACCTCCGACGCCCTCGTCCATCTCAACAAGGCCCTGCAGATCGGCCAGTCGCTGGCCAGCCCCGAGGTGCTCGTCGACATCTATCAGGAATTCGCGCTCACCCACGAAGCCCGCGGCGAGTTCGCCCCCGCGCTCGAGTATCAACGCAAGCTCGGCAGCGTGACCGATGAGATTCGCAGCGACCAAGACCGTCGCCGCATGGCCGAGTTGCGCGCCCGCTACGGGCAGGAACAGCGCGAACTCGAAATCACCCTCCTCAAGCGCGAGCAGGAATTGCAAAGCGCGGAACTCAGCCGCCGCCGCTCGCAAAACCTCGCGCTCGCCGCCGCCGGCATCGGCGCCGTCACGCTGCTCGGCGCGATCACTCTCGTGCAACTGGTGCGCCTGCGCGCCGAGCGCCGCATGCGCGCCGCTACTGAGGACGCCCGCGCCCGCGCCGAGGCGGCCGAGCGGCTCAAGTCGCGCCTGCTGCAGATGGCCTCGCACGATCTGAAGGTCCCGCTCACTGCGCTGAACGCCACGGCGCGCCTCATCGGCGCCAGCCCGGATGACGCCTCCACCGTGCGCCGTCTCGCCGATGGCATCCAAGCCGACACCGCGCGCATGCGCAACCTGGTGCGCGACTTCCTCGACGCCTCCGCGATCGAGGACGGCAACCTGCAGCTCCACACCGCGGAGATTGATCTGGCCGCCGTCAGCAGCGCCGCCGTCGAAAGCCTGCTGCCCGTCGCCGTGCAAAAGAGCCAACGGCTCGAGATCCTGCCGGCGGCCACCGCCCTACCCCGCGTCGAAGCCGACGAGGATCGCCTGCGCCAAGTGATGGACAATCTCATCAGCAACGCACTCAAGTTCACCCCGCCGGGCGGCGCCGTCACCGTCGCGCTCGGTCAGACCGGCGCCTGGGGTTACGCCGAAGTGCGCGACAGCGGCCCCGGCCTTGGGCCGGCGGATTTCGCCAAGATGTTCGCTCCGAACCAACGGCTCTCCGCCCAACCCACCGGCGACGAAGACTCGACTGGCCTCGGTCTCTTCATCGTGCGCGAATTGCTCACCTTGCAAGGCGGCCGGCTCGAGGTGCAATCGCAACCGGGCCGCGGCGCGGTCTTCCGCGTGCTCCTGCCCGTCGTCCAGCGCGCCTGATCAGGCGAGGAACGGGTTGAAACGACGCTCGTTTCCGGCCGTCGAGAGAGGTCCATGCCCCGGCGCGATCAGCGCGTGGTCGGGCAATTTCTCCAGCACGCGCCGGGCGTGGATCATCTGGCGCTGACAGCAAAAATAGCCTCCGCCCAGCGAGCCCGCGAAGATCAGATCGCCCGAGATCAGCAGATCCGCCTCCCCACCCGCGCCGCGCCGCCGCACCATGTAGCAGTTGTGCTCCGCCGCATGCCCGGGCGTGAGCAACGCCGTGATGCCGAAACCCGCGACCTCCACCGCTTGGGACTCGCCGAGCGCAAGACAGCGCGGCCAACGACCGGTCGGCGGACCGTAGAAATGGTTCAACCCGAAGTCGCGCATGATGTCGTCGAGCCCGCCGATGTGCTCCGCCTCGTAATGCGTGACGAATACCGCCGCCAGTTTCTTGATCGATGCCGGCCAGGCGCGGCGCAGTTCCGCACCGCTCGCGCCGGTGTCGAAGAGCACCCCGGTGACACCATCCTGTGTGAGCAGGTAAGCGTTCGCGACGCCGATGCCGAAGGGCATGCGCAGCGGATGGAGGCTGAACGGCAGTGCGCACAGCTCGGGACGGGGATAGGCGTTGGCCGCCAGTGCGCAGAGACCGACCTCGTTCAGGTGCAGCACCTGCGCCAGCCGCCCCAGTTCGGCCGGTGTGAGATCCGGGCGATAATCGAGGGCATCCTGGATGCGGGAGAGATCGACGTCCGCCGCCGCCGCCAGTTTTTCATAGCTCAGCGCCGCATGGCGGGCGGCCTTTTCCAGCACGTCCCCCAATTCATCCTCGAGTGCGGGTGCGGCAAGCGTGGACATGGCGACAGACGGGAGAAATGAATTCCATTTCGCCCGCGATTGCCACACGTTTTCGGGCATGGATGTCCAGCAAGAGGTGATCGAAATCTTCACGCGCACCAAGGCCCTGTTGCGGGGCCATTTTGTCCTGCGTTCGGGCCTGCACAGCGGCCATTTCTTCCAGTGCGCCCAAGTCTGCCAATACATGCCGGAGGTCGAGCGCCTCGGCACGCTGCTGAAGGCCCGGCTGGACGGCCTGCAATTCACCACGGTGTTCTCGCCCGCGATGGGCGGACTGGTCATCGGCCAGGAGATCGCGCGACAGGCGCGCTCGCGTTTCATCTTCGCGGAAAAGGAGCAGAACGTGCTGGTGATGCGCCGCGGTTTCACGATCGCTCCGGGCGAGAAGATCCTCGTCGTCGAGGATGTCATCACGCGTGGTGGACGGGTGCAGGAGTGCCTCGACATCATCACCAAGGCCGGTGGCCAGCCGGTCGCGGTCGCGGTGCTCGTCGATCGCAGCCAAGGTCAGGCAAAGTTCAGCGTGCCGACAATCTCGCTGCTGGAAATGAGCTACCCGACCTATCCGGCCGACCAGTTGCCCCCCGAGCTCGCCGCCTTGCCGGCCACGAAGCCCGGCAGCTGAGCTCGCGCGCGAAGCGCGCAGGCCGCTTCAGCGCTCAGGAAGCTGAGCCAACAAAAAGGCGCGCCCGCGGGCGCGCCTTGTCATGGATCGGCAAGCGGAGCGCCTCAGCGCACCTCGAAGACGAGGTAGCGGTAGATGCCGCGATAATGGATGAAGGCCATGTTGCGGCCGTTGCGGATGGCCGAGCGGGCGGACGCGAGATCCGTCACCGGCACGCGGTTGATTTGCTCAATCACGCAACCGACCGGGAAGACGCCAGCGTAGGGCGATTGCGGGGACACGGCCGTGATCACCAAGCCCTCCACGCGCGCATCAATGCGATACTCGCGGCGCAGCTCGTTGGTCAGTGGTTCGAGGGTCACGCCGCCGAGCAATTCGGCGAGATTGTCGTCGGCCAACGTGCCGAGCGTGACGTCGATCGTGATGGGCTTGCCGTCGCGCACCACGGTGACGGCCACCTTGGTGCCGGGCAGCGTCTGGGCGACGAGCAGGCGGAGATCGTCGCGCGAATTCACGGCGCGGCCGTTGATGGCGGTGATGATGTCCTCGCGCTTGATACCCGCTTGCGCCGCCGGGCCGTCGGCAGGGCTGAGATCGGTGACAATCACACCGCGCGTGTCGCGCGGCAGGCCGAAGGATTCGGCGATGTCGGGCGTGAGCGTCTCGCTGGCGACACCCATGTAGCCGCGGATCACAGTGCCGTGCTCGATGAGGCTGGCCATGACATTGCTCGCGAGGTTGATCGGCACGGCGAAGCCGATGCCGATGTTGCCGCGGTTCGTGGTGGCGATGCCGCTGTTGATGCCGACGAGCCGGCCCTTGGCGTCGACGAGGGCGCCGCCGGAGTTGCCAAAGTTGATCGCGGCGTCGGTCTGGATGAAATCCTCGTAGGCGTCGGGCGCGCGATCGGTGAGCAGGTTCACGTTCTTGCGCCCGGTGGCGGAGACGATACCCATGGTCACAGTCTGACCGATGCCGAGCGGGTTGCCGATGGCGAAGACCACGTCACCGACACGGAGCTTGTCGCTGTCGGCGAGCGTGGCGAAGGGCAGCTTCTTCGCCTCGATCTTGATCACGGCGATGTCGGTCTTCGGATCGGTGCCGACGAGCTTGGCGGTGAATTCGCGATCGTCGCTGAGGGCGACTTTGAGTTCGTCGGCTTCCTCGATGACGTGGTTGTTGGTGAGGATGTAGCCGTCGGCGGAGATGAGGACGCCGGAGCCCATGCCGCTGAGGCGCTGCTCGCGGTCGGGCAGGTCGCGGCCGTAGAAGCGGCGCAGGATCTCGGGCACCTGTTGGCGCACGATCTTGCTGGAGTAGATGGAGACGACGGCCGAGCGGACATCCGTCAGCGAGTCCGCGTAACTGGTGAGCGCGGGGGCTTTGCCCTCGGCCACAGGGGCATTGTCGACGCGCAGTGCGGGTTGCTTGAATTCCGACGCGCGGCCCGACTTGTTGCTCTGAGCGTTGAGGGTCAGCAGACCGATGCCAACCGCCAGCGAGACGACAACCAGGGTGGTTTTCATAGAGAGAGTTGGCTCGGACACTAGCCAGCCCGAGCGGTTCCGCAACCGCCTCAGAAGCCCTTGATCTTGAAAAGGCTCGTGACGCTCTCGTTGCTATTGATGCGCACGATCGCCTCACCGAGGAGCGGGGCGATGCTCAGCACGGTGATAGGCAGACCGCGCGGGTCCACCGGCACCGAGTTGGTGGTGATCAATTCGTCCAAGTGGCCGGACTTCAGGCGGTCGTAGGCGACATCGCCGAGCACGCAGTGGCTGATGGCGGCCCGCACGCTCTTGGCGCCGTGCTCGCGCAGGATCTTGGCGGCGGCGGTGATGGTGCCGGCCGTCTCGGTGATGTCGTCGACCAGCAGCACATCGCAGCCGTCGACTTCACCGACGATGTTGATGGCTTCGACGGTCGTAGCGTTGACGCGTTTTTTCGCCACGAGCGCGAGGGAGGCGCCGAGCGAATCGGCGTAGGCCGCCGCCATCTTCATGCCGCCGACATCGGGCGAGCAGACCACGAGCTTGGGGGTGCGCTTCATGGCCAGATACTGGAAGAACACGGGCGAGGCGAAGAGGTGGTCGACCGGCAGGTCGAAGAAACCCTGGATCTGCTGGCTGTGCAGATCCATCGTGAGGATGCGGTTGGCGCCAGCGGCGGTGAGCAGGTTGGCGACGAGCTTAGCCGTGATGGGGACGCGGGGCTGATCTTTGCGGTCCTGCCGCGCATAACCGTAGAACGGGATGACGGCCGTGATGCGAGCAGCGGAGGCGCGCCGCGCAGCGTCGATCATGATCAACAACTCCATCAGGTGATGGTTCGTCGGCGGGCAGGTCGATTGGATGATGTAGACGTCCGCGCCGCGGATGTTCTCGTTGATCTTGACGAAGGATTCGCCGTCCGGGAAGCACGTGACGGTCGCCTCGCCGAGCGGGACGCCGATGGACTGGCAAATTTCTTCCGCGAGCGAGCGGTTGGATGATCCCGAGAAAATTTTGAGGCGCGTGTCCTTCATTCGCTGCGGGGGTATCGGTTATTGCGTGGGGGCGGAAGTCTTTTCCAGATGTTGTTCGAGGTATTCGACCCGCTTGAACAAATCCGGGAGCTTCTGATGCAAGATCTGCAAGCGGCGCTCGACCATGTAGGGTAACGCCGGGGTGCCGTTCAGGTAGCTACCTGGGGGTGTATCCGCAGCGATGCCGGTCTGGCCGCCGGCCTTGGTGCCCTTGCCCAAGGTGATGTGCCCGCCGATGCCGGCTTGGCCGCCAAGAATGACATAATCCTCGAGCGTGGTGCTGCCGGAGATGCCGACCTGCGCGCAAAGGATGCAGTGCTTGCCGATGATGACGTTGTGGCCGACCTGCACGAGGTTGTCGATTTTGGTGCCCTCCCCGATCACGGTGCGACTGAAGCGTGCGCGATCGATGGTGGAGTTGGCGCCGATCTCGACGTCCTCCTCGATGAGCACGAGCCCGATCTGCGGCACCTTCTCGTGGCGGCCGTTGACGAATTCGTAGCCGAAACCGTCGGCCCCGACGATCACTCCCGGCTGGAGCCGCACGCGATCACGCAACTCGCAGGCGGCGGCGATCACGCAACCGGGCATGATCCAGCAGCCGGCACCGAGACGAGCCCCGCGTCCGACGAAAACCGAAGCCTGCAAATGGGAGCCTTCGCCGATCTCGGCGCCTTCCTCCACCACGCAAAGCGGCCCGATGGTCGCACTCGAAGCCACGCGCGCTCCCGGAGCCACGGCCGCGGTGGGATGGATGCCGGGCGCCGGCTTGGGCCAGAGTTGCTGCTCGATGCGAGCGCACAGCCGGGCGAGCGCCGCGGAGGGATTCTTGACGTAGAGAAACTGCTGATCCGCCTGCGGCTCACCCACGTGATCGAGCGGCACCAAGACGAGCGAGGCGCGCGTCGTGGCGACATCGGCCCGGTATTTCGGATTGCCGAGAAAGGAGAGATCGCCGGGCTGCGCAGTCTTCAGCGAGGCGATATCGCAGATAGTTCGGGTGGTGGTGCCGGCGGAGCGCTCTGAGGCGACGAAACCGGCAATCTCAGCGGGGGTGAAGGCAACCTGCATGGCGACAAAAAAGCCCTGTTCCGGGGAACAGGGCTTGGCAAGTGTGGGTTAGGGCTTTTTCGGCTCACCGGTGAGCCCGGGGACCGTGAAGCCGCCCGTGGCGGGCGCGGGCGTGGTCGCCTGCGGAGCGGTCGCCGGCTTGGCGGGAGTCGCGGCCGGAGCGGTGGCCGGGCGGTCCTTGTTCACTTCCTTCACGACTTCGTCGGTGATGTCGTAGCCGGGATCGGAGTGCAACACCACCGGAACGCCGAAGACGCTCGGGCCGGACTTGTCGAGCACGAGAGTCGCGCCGCGAGAGCGGGCGATGTCGTTCACGACCTTCATGATCTCGTCCATGATGCTGTCGCGATGGATCTTCGCGCGCTGTTGGAGCGAGCGCTGGGTGTTGACGCGGAAGTTCTGAGCCTCGGCCTGGATACGGCGCATGTCCTCGATCTTCTTCTGCGAGTCGGCCTTGGCCTGATCGCGGGCCTGCTGGCTCTTGATCGTGCTGTTGGACTCCTCGACGAGGACCTTGTATTCCTCCTCGGCGGATTGGAGCTGCTTGGTGAGCTGATCGAGCTGCTCCTGCGCGCGCTGGGCGGCGTCGTTGAATTTGGCGTTGGCTTCCTCGGTCTTGTAGTGGGTGTCGTAGACGCGGGCCATGTCGACGACCACGACCTTGAGCGCCGGTTGGGCGAACAGCGCCGAGGCAGCGGTCAGGCCGGCCAAGGCAAGGAGGGTGCGGATGAGCTTTTTCATAAGGGTAGGTTGTTGGAGAGGTGAGATAATCAGAAGCGGGTGCCGAAGGAGAAGTTGAACTGGCTGCCCTTCTTGTTGAAGCGATCGCCGGTCAGCGGGATGCCGAAATCGAGGCTCAGCGGAGCGCCGGCGACGAAGAGGCGGAGGCCGAAGCCGAAGTTGTCGTTCCATTCGCCGGGCGAGAAGTCGTAAGCCCCGCGGTTCACGAAGCCGCCGTCGTAGAACACGGCGAAGCGGATCGGCTTGACGATATCGAACGAATATTCGGCGGAGAAGAAGCCGTAGGACTTGCCACCGAGCGGCTCACCAAACTGGTCCTTCGGGCCGACCTCACGGTATTCGAAGCCGCGGAGTGTCTGCGGTCCGCCGAGGAAGTAGCGGTCGTAGAAAGGAACGTCCGTGCTGTCGCCGAAATCCTGGACCACGCCACCGCGGGCGATGATGGCGAGCACCTGCTCCTGAAACTCGAAGACCGGATAGAACTGCGAGCCACGGAACTCCAAGCGGTAGTAGTCGACGTCGCCGCCGAGCGGGCCACCGGCGACCTCGGTAATGAGCTCCATGCGGTTGCCGCGCGTGGTGTTGATGATCTTGTCACGCGTATCGCGCAGCAGGGCGAAGCCGGCCTTGGAAACCGAGGTCTGGCCAGCCAAGCCTTGGATGACGGCAGGGGCCGAGGGGTCGACGTTGTCGATGTCGACAATTTCGTAGGTGTAGGTGGCCGTGCCTTCGATCAGGCCGAAGAGGCGCTTGCGCATGTAGATCTGACCGCCGGTGCGGATTTCCTCGTAGTAGGCGCTCTGGTATTCGGAAGTCGTGCGGAAGAGCTGGAAGCCGAGCGCCAGTTCGCGCTCGAAGAGCCATGGCTCTTCAAAGGCGAGCACCACCTCGCTCGACTCGGAACCGAGCTGGAGACGCAGGCGGAACTTCTGGCCGTCGCCCTGGAAGAAGGACTTCCGGTTGAACAGGTCGAAGTTGGACTGGGTGATTTCCGCGAAGACCACGGCGCGTTCGAGTGAGCTGAAGCCGGCGCCGAAGGTGAGGTTGCCCGTGCGAGCCTCCTTGACCGCGACGCGCAGGTTGCGACGGCCGGGGATATTGGTCGACTCGGGCGTCACATTCACGTCGTCAAAGAAACGCGTGTTCTCGAGGCGCGCCTTCGAGATCTTCATGCGCACGGAATCGAACACATCGCCGGGGCCGAGCACGAGCTCGCGGAGGATGACGATGCTCTTGGTCTTGGAGTTGCCCTCGATGTTGACGGACTCGACCTGGAATTTCTCGCTCTCGTTGATCTCGTATTCGACGTCGATGTCGCCGGTCTGGAGATTGGGTTTGCGGTTGAGGCGCACGCGGGTGTCGAGGTGGCCGCTGCGGCCGTAGAAGTCCTCGAGGTTCTCCACGTCCTTATCGAGCTTGGACGGCACGAAGGTGGTGCCCTTGCGCTGGCGGACGACGAGGCCGAGCAGGCGCGACGGATGGATTTTGTTACCCTTGAAAGTGATGTCGCCGACGCGGTATTTGCGGCCCTCTTCGACGCGGATGGTGATGACGAGCTTGCTCGCGGAGGGATAGTCGAAGGTCACCTTGTCCTCGGCGATCTCGACGTCGAGGTAGCCTTCTTCGCGGTAGTAATCGCGCAGCTTCTCGAGATCCTCGTCGAACTCATCGTCCTTGAAGCGACCGCCGCCGGTGATCCAAGAGAATGGGTGCCACTTCTTCGTCTCCATTTCCTTGCGGAGGCGGCGGGCCTTGATGTGGTCGTTGCCGACAAAGCGGATGGAACTGATCTTCACCTTCGCGCCTTCGCGGATCTTGAAGGTGACGGTGCCGAAGCCGGTGCTGCGGTTGCGATCGATGGTGTAGGAGACCTGGGCCTGGTTGTAGCCGTTCTTCTGGTAATACTCGTAGATTTTCTCCGAGTCTTCCTTCACCTGGCGCTCGTCGAGCGGGCCGTTCTGCAGGGTCTTTAGTTCGCGACGGAGGCGGCGCTCCTTGTAGGCCTTGTTGCCCTCGAAACGGACGTCGAGCACGCGGTATTTCGGCGTGACCTCAAAGACGAGATTGACCGCCATGTCCGACAGCTCCTCGCGCTTGACCTCAATGAACTCGAACAAGCCGGTGCGGTAGAGGGAGCGAATGTCGCGATCGATGAGCGACTCGTCGAGCGGCGTGCCTTCGCGCAAGGACATGTTGGCGCGGACGACCTGCTCGCTGACGTTGGACACGCCGACGAACTTCACCGTGAGCTTGCCGATCTGGGCCGGGGGGGGCTGCTGCTGTTGAGCCCAAAGGCCAACCGCGCCGGCAAAAAGGACAAAAAAGTAAACGAAAGCCCGGAACGCCGGACTACGGAGTGAAGTTTTCAAAGCGCGTAATTTCTTGAATGAAAGTTAATTTCAAATCACCTACCGGGCCGTTACGTTGCTTGGCAACGATTAAGTCCGCGGCGTTGGCCGCAGTTTGGAATTTTTCGTCGGCATCCTTGGGGCGGGACAGCATCAGAACCACGTCGGCGTCTTGCTCGATCGAGCCGGATTCGCGCAGGTCCGACAGACGGGGCGTGCGGTTCTCCTTCTCAGAAGAGCGGTTAAGCTGGGACAGGACAAGGACGGGCAGGTCGAGTTCCTTGGCCATGGCCTTTAATCCGCGGGAGACCTCGGCAACCTGCTGCTCGCGCGGGGCGCGCGGATCGGTGCCGTTCAGCAATTGCAAGTAGTCGACGATAATCAGCCCGAGCTTCTTGCGGGCGTAGATGCGGCGGGCCTTCGCGCGCATCTCCATGATCGTGAGATTGGAGGAATCGTCGATCAGGATGGGAGCCTTCTTGAACTCCTCCGCGGTGCGACCGAGGGCGTTGACCTCCTCGCCATTCTTGCTGACCAAGCCGTCGCGCAGCAGCTTCAAGTTCACCCGCGAACGCGAGCACAGCATACGCAGGGCGAGCTGCGAAGCGCTCATTTCGAGCGAGAAGATCAGGGTCGGCACCGGATCGCCTTTTTTGGGCAGAGCGGCAGATTCCGCGATGTTCAACGCAAAGGAGGTCTTACCCATCGAGGGGCGCGCCGCGATGATGATCATTTCCTGCCGCTGGAAGCCGAAGGTCATTTGGTCGAGGTCCTTGAACCCCGACGTCACGCCCGTCAGCTCGCCCTTCTTCATGAGGAGCTTCGCGATGACGGTGTTGGCGTCCTTCATCGCGTCCTTGATCTCCGCGGCGGAGTCGCTGACGCGATCCTGCGTGACTTTGAAAAGATCCTGCTCCACGCGGTCGATGAATTCCTCCAGTCCGCCCGTGAAGCTGTAGCACTGCTCGACCGCTCCGGTGGCCGCCTTGATCAACTCGCGCAGCAGGTGCTTCTCACGCACCTTTTCGATGAAGTAACCGGCGTGCGCGGTCGTCGGAATCTTGCCCGTGATCTGGATGAGATAAGGCAAGCCGCCGATCGCCTCGAGGTGGCGGCGCGTCCGCAGCTCCTCGGCCAGCATCTCCAGCGTCACCGGCGGCGACTTCTGGTAGAGATCGACCATCGTCTCGAAGATGAGGCGGTTCGCCGCGGAGAAAAAGGAATCGGCCGACACGCGGGACTCCATGCAGCGCGCGATGGTGTCGCTGCCATCGAGCAAGCAGCAGGCAATGACGTGCTGCTCCGCCTCCTCGCTCCACGGCATCTCCCGGCCGCTGGCGGCCAAGGCGGCCGACACTTCTGCGCGCAAAGCGCTGCGGCGCGAGGTCGGACGTTCGGGATTATCGGGGCCAGGCTGAACCATCGAAGGTGCAGTTGTTGCGGGCCCGGACGATGCCGGCAATCCCGGATTGTGCACAAATTTTTGAACAGCGCTTGTGAAGAAGCCCGGACATCGCGCCCGCCTGCTTTCCGTCGTGCGACAGTGCGGTCGCGATCACGCGCGAGGGCATGAAAAAAGCCGCGACTCGCGTCGCGGCTTTGCAAAGGGAACGGCGTTCGATCGGGAACTCAGGCCTTCGGCTCGCGGGTGCGACGGGCGGGACGCTCCGACTTCTCGGCGGGCGCGGCTTCGCTCGCGACCGGGATGATCGGGTTTTCGGACACCACTTCGAACGAGATTTCGACGGAGACCTCGGGGTGCAGCTTGATCGTGACCTCGTGCTTGCCGAGAGTCTTGACCGGCTGACCGAGGTGGATGCGACGCTTTTCGATCTCGATGCCGGCGGCGACGAGCTTGTCGTGCAGGTCGTTCGTGGTGACGGCGCCGAAGAGCTTGCCGCCCTCGCCCGTCTTCACGGCGATGGCGATGTTGGCCTTCTTGAGTTTCTCGGCGAGCTCTTGCGCGCCGTTGAGTTCCTTGGCTTCGCGGAGACCGCGGGCCTTCTTGAGGGCTTCAACCTGCTTGCGGTTGGAGACGGTGAGAGGAACCGCCATGCCTTGCGGCAGGAGGAAATTACGCGCGTAGCCGGCGCGGACTTTGACCTGGTCGCCTTCGGCACCGAGGCCGTCGACCGGTTTGAGGAGGAGCACTTCGCTGTGAGCCATTTTCGGACGTTGTTGGGTTGTTTCTTGTAAGGGTGAACGCGGGCCGCGGATCAGAACGGCACGTCTTCGTCGAGATTCTCCTGCTGGGCCGGAGCCGGACGGCTCGGGGCACTGGCACGGGGAGCGGGGGCGGTGTAGCCGCGGCTCTCGCCGCCGCCTTCCCCACCCTCACCGCCGCGGCCACCGGCGCCACCGCCGCTGCCGAGGAACTGGAAGTTTTCGCAGACGACTTTCATGCGGCTGCGTTTTTCCTTCGTGTTCTTGTCTTCCCACTGGTCGAGGCGCAGACGGCCTTCGACGAAGAGCGGGCGGCCCTTGGTGCAATACTTGGAGATGTTCTCGCCGGCCTTGCCCCAGGCTTCGATGTCAATGTAGGTCACCTCTTCGCGGTCCGCGCCGGACTCGTCGCGGAACTTGCGGTTCACGGCGAGCGAGAAGGTGCAGATGGCGGTGCCCTTGGGCGTGACCCGGAGTTCCGGATCGCGCGTCAGGTTGCCGATGAGCATGACTTTGTTGAGATTGGCCATGGGGGTGAAGCGCGGGGCGCGTTCGGGTTGAGCTTAGGCCTTTTCGACGAGGGCGCGGTAAACGCTGTCGTTGAGGCGGAGGCGCTCGTGGAGCTGCGCGGTCGCCTCGGCCGGGGCCGAGAAATTGACCTGCACGTAGACGCCGGCGGGGAACTTGTCGTCGGTGACGCGCACGAAGTCGCGGCGGCCGAGCTGCTCGACGGCGGTGACTTCGCCGTGCACGGCGGCGATTTCCTTCTTCACGCCTTCGATGATCTGGTCGACGGAGTCTTCCTTGCCCCGGTTATCGAGGATGAAGGTGGCTTTATAATTACGCTTGTTGGGATTCATTGCGGTCTCTGCGATTGAGTCGATTCATCGCGTCGGCGGGGCTGCAGGTGAAGAGCAGGCGGGCGCCTTCGGCGAAAAATTTCAGGTTTTGATCGATGATTGTTTTTTCTGCGGGGGAGAACTTTCCGAGCACATAGTCGGCGAGGTCCATGCCGGACGGGCGGTCGAAGCCGATGCCGAGCCGGTAACGGACGAATCCGTTGCCGAGGTGCTCGAGCAGGCTGGCGATGCCGTTGTGGCCGCCGGCGGAACCGGCAACCGACAGTTTCACGCGGCCGAGGTCGACGTTGATCTCGTCGTAGGCCACCGCGAGGGACTCGACCGGGAGCTTATGGAAGTCGAGCAGCCGGCGCAGGGCGCGGCCACTCTCGTTCATGTAAGTCTGCGGTTTGACGAGCCAGCGGGTCTCGCCGGGGCGGACATTCCAGCGTGCGATTTCGGCCTCGAAGCGCGGCTCATGTTTCCACGAGAGCCCTTCGGCGGCAGCGAGCGTCTCAACGACGGTGAAACCGAGGTTGTGGCGCGTGCCTTCGTATTTCGCACCGGGATTGCCCAGTCCTGCGAGGAGCGTGACGGACATGACTCAAAGAACGTGCTGCAACGCAATACGCCGCGCGGGCGGCGCATCGCGGGAAAGGAATTACTTCTTGGCCGGGGCGGCGGCCTTCGCGTCCTTGGCCGGAGCGGCGGCAGTGGCCTTCGCATCGGCAGCCGGGGCGGCAGCGGGCGCGGCGGCACCAGCGGCCGGGGCGGCAGCACCAGCAGCAGGAGCGGCGGCGGCCTCGGGCGTGACGGCGGCGACTTCCTCGGCCGGCGGAGCAACGCAGAGGACGACGGCTTGGTGCTTGTCGTCGAGGAACTCGACGCCAGCGACCGGCTTCAGGCCGCTCACGTGGATGGCCTCGCCGACCTTGAGCTCGGTGACATCGACTTCGATGACCGGCGGCAGATCCTGCGGCAAGCAGCGGATGCGGAGGCGGTGCGAAGCGGTCTCGAGGATGCCGCCTTCGTTCTTCACGCCGGTGGACTCACCGATGATGCTGATGGCGACGTTAATCACCATCTTCTCGTTTTCCTTCACTTCCTGAAGGTCGACGTGCAGGTAGCGATCGGTGATCGGGTCGCGCTGGACTTCCTGGAGGAAGGAGAGCGCGGCGGCGCCGGTATCGCGCTTCAATTCGATCAGCGCGGCGCGGCCGGCGATCTCCTTGAGAAGCTTGACGAAATCAGGCGAGCTGACGGCCAGAGTTTCGGGGTTGGTGTGCTTTCCGTAGAGGATGGCCGGGATTTTGTCGGCCTTACGGAGACGCCGGGAGGCGCTGCGACCTGTGCCCTCGCGGGCCGTGACGGTGAGTTGGTATTTCTTCATAGCTTTCGTTCCCCCTGTGACTCCGGAATTGGAGGCAGGCGTAGTGGAAAAGAGGCCGAAGTTGAGCGACCGCCCCGGGGTGAAGCAAACAAATCTTTCGCCGGCCGGGCGGAAACGCCGGTTTTTACAAACTCGCCTGCGCTCGCTCCAACAAAAAACCCGCGGAGGCGCGGGTTATAGCGTGGCTGCCCGGGCTGGGATCGAACCAGCGACCAAGTGATTAACAGTCACCTGCTCTGCCACTGAGCTACCGGGCAACGTGGCTCCTTTTCGCAAAGGAAGGGCCAAAAAGTAGGCGGCCCGCAGCGTTGTCAATAGCCGACTTCGCATTCCGCGTCACCACCCGCATCTCCGCCCGCACAAACGAAAAACGCGCAGCGGCAAGACCGCTGCGCGTCGGAAAACGACGACTGAAATCAGGAGCCGAAATAGGTCGTGTCGAACGTGGGCTTGGCGTCGTTCGTGAGCTGCTCGAGGTAGGCCTGCACGCGCTGCTGGCGCTCCGCGCGCTCCAATGTGGGACGGACTTCCTCGAACGGGGCCGCGCCGCGCGAATCGACGCGGATGAGGTGGAAGCCGAATTGCGTGCGCACGGGCTCGCTCACCGCACCGACGGCCGCGGTGAACGCCGTCTGCTCGAACTCGGGCACCATCTGCCCGCGGGCGAACTCGCCGAGGCTGCCGCCGTTGGCGCCGGAGCCGACGTCGTCGGACTCAGTCTTGGCCAATTCTTCGAAGGAAGCTCCGCCTTCGATCTTCTTGCGCAGGTTTTCGGCCTTGGCCTTGGCCTCTTCCTCGGTCAGCTCAGGCTTGCCGGGCTGGGCCGCAGGGCTGCCCTTGAAGGCGATCAGGATGTGCCGCGCATTGGCCTTCTCGTATTGGGCCTTGTTGGCCTCGTAAGTCTGACGCAGGGCGGCCTCGTCGAGCGTGAAGGAAGCCTGCACGCGCTGGACCAGGGCGTTGGCGACGAGGTTGTCGCGCATCATGTCGAGCTGGGTCTGTATCTCAGGCGAGCGGTCGAGGCCTTGCTCGCGGCCGGCGGCGGCGAGCAACTTCATGCGCAACACGTCCTGCGCGAACTGACGCTTGCCGGGGCCGAGCGCGTATTGCTGATACTCGTTGGGCAGGGAGCGGATGGCGTTCTCAAATTCGGAACGGCGCACTTCGATGGCGCCGGCGGAGATCACCACCGGATCAGCGGGGGCCGGAGCGGCGACGGGAGCCGCTTCGGGCGTCGCAGGAACGGCGGGAGCGGCGGCGGGAGTTTGGGCTTGCGCGGTGCCGATGACGAGCACTGCGGCGAGAGCGAAGAGGGCGGATTTTTGCATACGGAAACTGCACACCATGCACACACTCCCGGCCCGCGTCCAGCGCCGAGGTGACGCCGCCGGCGCGAGGACCGGGTGGCCGGGTTGCCATGCCGCACGGGGCACATTTCGCCGCTGAGGAGGAGCGCCCTGCCCCACCAGCCGGAGTGCGCCGGTCGCCCTTCCATCGCGCTAATATTAGATTGAAAACGATGATAACTATCAGAGGATGTCCGGACATGCGCCCCAGAAAAAAGGTCTCCCAACAGAAGATCGCCAAGGATCTGGGAGTGTCCCAAGCCCTCGTCTCGCTGACGCTCAACGGCCGGAAGGACGGGATCAATCCCGAGACCTACAAGAAAATCTGGGAGCACGCCATCAGCCTCGGCTACCAGCCGAAAGGCATGAAATTCGAGCAGTCGCCGCGCGAGGCGCGTGTGCGACAAGTGGGCTTCATCCTCCGTGCAGGCCTGAACATTCACACGCAAGGCAGCTATTTCAGCCATGTGCTCCACGGCCTCCACTCGGCGCTCGCGGAGCGCGGCTTCGCGGCGGTGTTCCTCGGCTCGGAAGACACGCTCACCAAGGAGCGCCTGGCGCAATTCTTCCACACAGGCCACGCTCTGCAGGGCATCGTGCTTTTCGGCGAGGTCGCCGCGCCTTTTCTCAACCAGCTGCGCCAGCTCGAGCGCCGCTTGGTGGCGGTCTCGGCGCGCCACACCGGCATGTGCCATTCCGTGGTCGGCAACGAGCCGCAGGCGCTCGAATCGCTCGTGCGTCATCTGCATGCGGCAGGCCACACGCGCTTCGGCTGGCTCGGCGGCAACGTCGGGCTCGGCCGCCACGAGGCGCGCTACCAGGCCTTCATCGCCGCCGTGAAAAATTGCGGTCTCAAGCCCGATCCGCGCTATGCCGTCTTCCTCAAGGAAGGCGACCGTGCCGCCGGCGTGGAGGCGATGTTGCAGATGGTGCCGTTCGCGCGGCGCAAGGATTTTCCGACCGCGTTCATCACCTACAACATCAGCACCGCCTCGGGCGCCATCAAGGCGCTGGAACGCGAGCGTATCGCCGTGCCGGGCGACGTGAGCATCGCCGCCGCCGACTACTCGCCCACCGCCGAAACGGAGACGCCGCGCATCACTGCCGCGGGCTGCTCCGCGGAGAAGCTGGGACGCGCCGCGGCCAAGCTCGTGCTCGATTCCACCGGGGCCGATGACGAGAGTTTTCACGACTTGATCCTGCCCTCGCAACTGTTCGCGGGCGACTCGACGGGACCGGCGGCGCGCTGATTTTTTTGCCTGCGACAGCCTTTTAGGCTTGGCGGCTAATAATTATTATCATTTGTTCGTCGGGCTGCCCTCCCCATGACACCCTACGATTACGCCGTCCTGGCCTTCTACTTCGTCTTCATGATCGTGATCAGCTGGGTCTTCCGGCGCTTCATCACGAATGTGAGCGACTACTTCCGCAGCGGCGGACAGGTGCTCTGGTGGATGGCCGGCGGGTCGGCGTTCATGGTCTCCTTCAGCGCGTGGACCTTCACCGGAGCGGCGAGCCGCGCCTACAACGACGGCTGGCCCATCGCCATCATCTACGTGGCGAACGCCGTCGGTTTCTTCATGAACGCCGCCTACTTCGGGCCGAAGCTGCGACAGTTGCGCGTCATCACCGCGATGGAGGCGGTGCGCCAGCGCTTCGGCCGCGCGAGCGAGCAGACCTTCACATGGATCACGCTGCCTTTGCAGATGCTGACGGCGGGCATCTGGCTTTACGGTTTGGGCGTGTTCTTCGCGGCGGCCTTCGAGATGGATGTGTGGATCACCATCACGGTGACGGGCGTCGCGGTGCTCTTGATCGCGCTGCTCGGCGGCAGCTGGGCCGTGCTGGCCAGCGACTTCATCCAAGTGCTGATCCTCATGCCGGTGACGGTCGTCACCACGGTGCTCGCCATCTCGCACATCGGCGGTCTGTCGGAGATGATGACCAAACTAGCACCGACCACGCTCAATCTGCAGAAGCTGGCCAACGACGACTTCCTTCTCTTCTGGTGCGTCGCGATCCTGTTCAAACAGTTTCTCTCGACGAACAACATCAACGACGCGTCGCGCTACCTCTGCGTCAAGGACGGCAGCCACGCGCGGAAGGCCGCCATCCTCGCCGCCTGCCTCTTCCTCGTCGGCATCGTCATCTGGTTCATCCCGCCGATGATCGCCACGATCACGCATCCGGATCTCGCCAGCACCTTCCCGTCGCTCAAGGAACCGGCCGAAGGCTCGTTCTTCGCCATCGCGCAGACGGTCTTCCCCGTCGGTATGCTGGGTCTGCTCGTCAGCGGCATCTTCGCTGCCACGATGTCTTCGATGGACGCAGGTCTGAACAAGAACGCCGGCGTCTTCATCAAGAATTTCTACCAGCCCATCCTGCGCCCGAAGGCCAACGAACAGGAGCTGCTCCGCGCCGGCAAGGCCACCACCGTCGTCCTCGGTTTCATCGTGATCGGCGTAGCGCTGTTCTACAGTTCGCTGAAGGACCTCACCCTCTTCGAGCTGATGCTGAAGTTCCAGATCCTGGTGTCGATGCCCTACATCGTGCCCCTGGTGCTCGGCCTGCTCATCCGACGCACGCCAGCTTGGTCCGGTTGGTCGACCGTCGTCGTGTGCTTCATCGTGAGCTACCTCACCGAGCGCTATCTCGACGTCGCCTGGGCCGCGCAGAAGTTCGGCGTGATCGACGACGTCACCACTTGGGAACGCCAGAATTGGGAGCAAGGCGTCGGCGTCTTCACCATCCTCGCCGCCGGCATCGCGTGGTTCCTGTTCACGAAACTTTTCTACAAGCACGAGCGCCCCGAGCAGAAGGCAGCCATCGACAAGTTCTGCCACAACCTCGCCACCCCCGTGGATTACGAGAAGGAAGAAGGCAAGGCCGGCACGGACGACAAGCAGTCCTGGCTCATCGGCTGGCTGTGCCTGCCCTACGGCGGTGTTGTGATGCTCATGGCGCTGATCCCCAACCCGCTCATCGGCCGGCTCTCGTTCATCTTCTGCGGCGCCGCCGTGACCGTCATCGGCTGGCTGCTCGTGAAGCAGGCCCGCCGCCCCGCCCGTTAAACCTCTCCGTTATCCGTCCCCCTACCATGAAAACCCAAAACACCAGCCACCCCCGCTGGCTCGCAATTCTGGCCCTGTCGCTCAGCGCCACGTCTCTGTGGGCCCAGGAAACTCCCCCCGCGAGCGACGATAGCCCGGATAAAAACGACGAGATCGTCACGCTCAAGGAGTTCACCGTCACCTCTTCTTCCGCCAGCGAATACGTCGCCGCCGAATCCATCACCGGCACCCGCATCGCCAGCAAGATCCAGGACCTGCCCTTCGCCGTGAACGTCGTCACCAGCGAGTTCATCGACGATTTCAACGCCTTGGAATTCGGCGAAAAATTCGCCTACACCTCCAACGTCATCGGCTACGAGACGATCTCGACCGGTTACAGCGTCCGCGGCTTCGAAGCCGACGTGCAGCTCCGCAACGGCTTCCGCCGCATCGGCCTCATCGACAAGGTCAGCGTCGACCGCGCCGAGGTCATCAAGGGCCCCGCCGCCTCCATCTACGGCACCACCCTGCCCGGCGGCATCGTCAACATCGTCACCAAGAAGCCGAAGGCCAAACCCGAGTATCGCCTCGGCTTCACCGCAGGCAGCGACAACCTCATCCGCGCCCAGGCCTCCGCCACCGGCCCCGCCGGCACTTCCGGCAAGCTCTTCTACCGCGTCGACGTCGCCGGCGAGAAGCGCGACTACGACATGCCCTTCAAGTCGAAGGAGCAGACCACCGGCGCCGTGCAGCTGCTCTGGAAACCCGCGCAGAACACCAGCGTCCTCTTCGAAATCGAACGCCTCGTCCGCAACGAGGAAGGCAACGCCAACGTCCCCTTCGCCATCACCACGGGCAACGTCGACCCCTTCCGCGTCGTCACCTCCACCGGCCTGCCCATCACCTCGCGCGTCAACCTCTACGACCGCCTCGCCACCGAGTTGCTCGGCTTCAACGTCCAGGGTCCGCTCAACTACTCCCGCCGCTGGGTCAACACCGCCACTGTCACGCTCGAGCACCGCATCAGCGAGAACATCTCCTTCCGCAGCTCCGCCAACTGGTATGACCGCAAGCTCGAGCGCCAGGAGGTCGGCGGCCGCGATCAATACAATCCGGTCACCAACCGCATCAGCTCCGCCAACAACGCTTCCTTCAACAACAGCAGCACCTCCTGGCTCCCGCGCTTCCGTCCTTACGGCGAAGGCGGCGGCGGCTGGCAGAACGACCTCCTCTTCGTCTTCGAAACCGGCCCCGTGAAGCACAAGCTCCTCGTCACCGCCGATTATCAGCGCCAGTCCGAGACTCCCCAGCAGTTCAACGCCTCCTCCGCCCAGCTGCCTGCCACCATCCTCAGCAACGGCCTCGACGTCGCCAATCCCAACTACAACTACGTCACCTACGAGATGGATCCCACGGCTTACACCAGCATCGTGGAGGACCAAAACAACTCGCTCGACGTTTACGGCATCTTCATCAGCGAACGCGCCACGATGATGGATGGCCGGCTGAATTTCCTCGCCGGCATGCGCTACGACTACGTGGACAACCACGCCATCAGCTACGCGCCTCTCGCGCAGTCCAACACCGAGCGCCAGACCGACGACCTCACCTACCAGATCGGCGCCAACATCCGCATCGTCGACGGCCTCACCGCCTACGCCAACGCCAGCACCTCCTTCGTCCCGCAATACGGCGCCGGCATCAACGAGGACGGCACCACCTTCGACGTTCCCAACGAGACCGGCAAGGGCTGGGAAGCCGGCATCAAGGCCGCGCTCTTCGAGAGCAAGCTCAACCTCACCGCCAGCTACTTCGACATCGTCCGCTCCGGTATCCTCCGCCGCACCACCAGTTCCGACGGCTTCGCCTACGACGTCCTCTCCGGTGAGGAAGGCGCGAAGGGCATCGAACTCGACTTCAACTGGGTCGTCTCCCGCGAATTCCAGATCTTCGGTGGCTACGGCTGGACGAAGTCCGAAGTCATTTCCCATTCCGAGGCCCGCCACCTTATCGGCACCTCCACCCGCCGCACTCCCGAGCACACCCTCGGTGTCGGCATGAAATACGACTTCAAGAGCGGCGCCCTCAAGGGCCTCTTCTTCACCGCCGGCTACAAGTATAACAGCGAGTCGCTCATCAATCCTTCCACCGGCCGCAATATCACCATCACGGCCACCAGCTCCGGCGGCACGAGCACCACCTCGATCGTCAACCTCCGCCTCGAGAACGGTCTCCTCCTCTTCCCCGACCGCGCGGAGAACGAACGCGTCACCATCTCCGGCCTCGATGCTAACGGACAGCCCAACCGGCTCTCCGTCCGCGTTCCTGATGGACGCGAAAAGATCTACAACGACGCCTTCCAGACTGTGGACGCCGGCATCGGCTACCGCTGGAAAACCTCCAAGCGCTACAACCACCGCGTCCAGTTCAACGTCACCAACCTCTTGGACGAGGTCTACACGTTCGGCTCCGCCGGCCAGGGTCAGAACACCGGCTACAGCTTCACCTACGACTTGCGGTTCTGACGAACCCTCGCTCTCCGCCGGAGCGGCGCCACTCGCGCCGTTCCGCGACGGAGGCGAGTCACCTCGTCCCCGCCCGCCGGGGGCGAGCTGACTCGCTCCAACGAGACCGATGTCCGCTCCTTCCTTTCAACTCACCGGCCGCCGCGCCCTTGTCACCGGGTCCTCCCGGGGCATCGGCCTCGCCTTGGCCGGCGCCCTCGCCGCCGCCGGTGCGCACGTCGTGCTCAACGCCCGCGACGCCGCCCGCCTCGCCGGCGCGGTGGAAGGTTTGCGCGCCACCGGCGCCAGTGCGGAAGCCTGCGCCTTCGACGTCACCGACGAGGCCGCCGTGCTCGCCGCCATCCCCGCGCTCGGCGCCATCGACATCCTCGTCAACAACACCGGCATCCAGCGCCGCGGCCCGCTCGCCACCATGTCGCTCGTCGACTGGAACGCCGTCCTCCACACGAATCTCACCAGCGCCTTCCTCGTCGCCCGCGCCGTCGTCCCCGGCATGATCGCCCGCCGCGCCGGCAAGATCGTCAACGTCTGCTCGCTCATGAGCGAGTTCGCCCGCCCCACCACCGGCAACTACGCCGCCGCCAAAGGCGGCCTCAAGATGCTCACCCGCGCCATGTGTGCCGAGTGGGCGCCGCACAACATCCAAGTCAACGGCCTCTCGCCCGGCTACATCCTCACCGAGATGACGGAGCCACTCGCCGCCGATCCGAAGTTCGACACTTGGATCAAAGGCCGCACTCCCGCCGGCCGCTGGGGCTCCGTCTCCGACCTCTCCGGCGCCTGCGTCTTCCTCGCCTCGCCCGCCGCCGATTTTGTCAACGGCCAGATCCTCACCATCGACGGAGGCCTCAGCGCCGTGATCTGAACATGACCCACCGCGGCCATCTCATCCTTCTCCCGCAGAATCGCGTCTGGCGCACTTACCAGGGCGGCGCCACCCTCGACCGCATCGCCGGCAAGGCCGACCCGCAGGACTCGCACTACGCCGAGGACTGGATTGGCTCCGTCACCCGCGCCATCGTGCCGGGCCGCGAGCACGTCAACGAAGGCATCTCGCCCGTCCTCGTCGGCGGTGAGACACGCAACCTCAAGGAACTGATCGACGCCGATCCGCACTACTTCCTCGGCGCCGCTCATGTCGCACGCCACGGCAGCTCACCCATGCTGCTGGTCAAGTTCCTCGACTCTGCGATCCGGCTCCACTTCCAGTGCCACCCGTCGCGCGAGTTCGCGCAAAAGCACCTCGGCTCCCCGAGCGGAAAGACCGAGGCGTATCACATCCTCGGCGTGCGCCCGGGCGTCACCGATCCCTACATCTACGTCGGCTTCCAGCGCCCGCCCACCCGCGAACAGCTGAAGCACTGGATCGAAACGCAGGACGTCGCCGCCCTTGAGGCCTGTTTTGAGAAGATCCCCGTGCAACCGGGCGACACCTTCCTCATCCCCGGCGGCTTCCCGCACGCCCTCGGCGAAGGCGTGTTCATGATCGAGATCCAGGAGCCAAGCGACCTCGTCGTGCGCTACGAATTCGAACGCGGCGGCTACGTCCTCCCTGAGGCGGCGCGGTTCATGAACCGCGGCCTCGATTTCGCCCTCTCGCTCATCGACTTCACTCGTCACCCGCGCGAGGAGATCGAGCAACGCTACCGCGGCCGGCCCACGCAGCGCCGCGACCTCGGCGCCGGCTCGTGGCAGGAGACGCTCATCGGGCCGGACATGACGTCCTGCTTCCGCGTCGCCCGCACTCACCTCCGCGGCGCGGTCACCCGCAGCGAGACCACTTTCCATATTGGAATAGTCACCGACGGAGCCTGCACCGTGGATGCAGGCGGCAAAATCCATCACCTGAAGCGCTATGATAAATTCCTTTTCCCCGCCGGCCTCGGCCCGGTCCTCTTCGAGCCCGGACCTCACGCCACAATCCTCGAGTGCCATCCTCCCGCCTGACATGAGCCGCCCTGCGTCCATCCTCGCCGCCATCACTGCGCAGGAACTGCGCGAGTTCCTGCCCGAGCCGCTGCAGGGCGAACTCCGCTCGCTCACGCCGCACTTCCGCCACTACGACACTGCGGGCCAAAGCGTCGCTGATTTCCACGCCGCCCTCCACGCCGCCAACCCGGAGGTGCTCATCGCTTGCTGGAAGACGCCGCCGCTCCCCGCCCAACTGCCGTCCAACCTCCGCTACGTCTGCTACCTCGCCGGCTCGATCAAGCGCCTCGTCGCCCGCGAGCATATCGCCGGCGGCCTCCTCGTCTCGAACTGGGGCGGTTCCATCAGCCGCATCGTCGCCGAGTGGGCGGTGTTCCACATTTTCTCCTGCCTGCGCCGCGCCACCTACTGGACGCTCGCCATGCACCGCGAAGGCGCGTGGAAGGACGGCGGCACCGAGACCGCCTCCCTCTTCGGCCGCCGCGTCGGCCTGCACGGCTTCGGCCAGGTCGCGCGCGAACTGGTGCGCCTGCTCCAGCCCTTCGGCTGCCGCCTCAGCGCCTACGCGCCCGACGTCAACGGCATCGCCGAGCGCGACTACGGCGTGAAGCCCGCCGCCTCTCTCGAAGCGCTCTTCGCCGACAACGACATCATCGTCGAACTCGCTCCGCTCATCCCCGAGACGACCGGCAGCGTCACCGAGAAGCACCTCCGCCTCATCAAGCCCGGCGGCGTTTTCGTCAACGTCGGCCGCGGCGCCGTGGTCGACGAGGCCGCGCTCCTCCGCGTCGCGCAGGAAGGCAAGATCATGGTTGGCCTCGACGTCTTCACCGTCGAACCGCTGCCCGCCGATTCCGGCTTCCGCGGCCTGCCCAACGTCACGCTCACGCCGCACCTCGCCGGCCCGACCACCGACCGCCGCCGCGACGCAGGCGAGTTCGCGTTGCAGAACCTCCGCGCCTACGCCGAGGGCCGCCCGCTCAACGCCCGCATCGACCTCCGCATCTACGACACTTCGACCTGAGGAGTTTCGTGTTTCGATTCTGGATTTTCGCTTCGCACTCAAGATCGCTCGCACTCGGTTAACGCCGGCCCGCCTGCCCGATCGGAAATCGAGAACCCCGTAGCCGAAAATCCCGGCATGTTTTCCAGCTCCCAACCGCCGCACACCGTGAATTTGCCCGCTGCTTACCGTCATTGGCAGGACCAAACGCGCCGGATGCTCGAGCCGCTCGCCGCGCTCATGCACCCCGGCCGCGCCGACCTGCCGATCCAAGGTCCGGCCAGCGACCACGACGCGCAGGCGGACCGCTTGGAATCCTTCGCGCGCCCGCTGCTGCTCGCGGTGCACTGGCTGCAATCCGCGCCGCGCGCCGAGGACGCCGCGCTCCGGACGCGCCTCGCCGCGTGGTTCCGCGCAGGCCTCGTCATCGGCACCGATCCCGCCAGCCCGCACTACTGGGGCCCCGACGCGAATTACCACCAGCACCACGTCGAGATCGGCCTGCTCGCCATCGCGCTGCAGATCGCGCCCGCCCACGTCTGGGATCCGCTCACGCCGGAGCAGAAGGATCAGGTCGCCCGCTGGCTCGGCACCGCGCGCGGCAACGGCATCGTCAACAACAACCATTACTTCATGGGGGTGCACATCCTCGAGTTCCTCATGAAGCACGGCTACGGCCACCGCACCGACCGCGCCATCGTCGACGAATTCCTCACCCGCCTCGAACTCATGCACCGCGGCGGCGGCTGGTTCGAGGACGGCATCAATCAGGCCTACGACCACTACAACGCCTACGCCTTCCACTTCTACGGTCTCTGGTGGGCGCGCCTGCACGGGCACAACAACCCTGCGCGCGCCCAGCGCTGGCGCGACTGGGCGACGCCTTTCGTGGCCGACTACGAGCACTTCTTCGCCGCCAGCGGCGAGCACCCGGCCTTCGGACGCTCCATCACGTATCGGTTCAACTGCCTCAACGTTTTCGGCCTCGCCGTCGCGGAGAACTGCACCGATCTCCCCGTCGGTCGCCTGCGACGGCTCTGCACGCGCAACCTCGATTTCTTCCTCTCGAAACCCATCCAGCAGGAACAGGGCTGCCTCGGCATCGGCTGGACCGACCGCTTTGAGGGCCTGATGGAAACCTACTCATGCGCCGGCTCAGTCTATTGGTGCGCGAAGGGCCTCTCACCGCTCCTCCTGCCGCCCGAACATCCCTTTTGGAACGAGCCCGAGCAGCCGCTCCAATCCGAACTCGGCGACCACGCGCGCGTCATCCCGCCCGCCGGCCTCGTCGTGCGCAGCACCGGCGGCGAAGTCGAGATCCTCAACGCCGGCTCGCAGATCTCCAACCTCAACCTCCGCTACGGCGCGTGGAAGTGGAGCAAGTCAGCCTACCGCACCGGCGTGAGTTTCGCATGCGCGTTTCCGAACCAGACCAACTGGTCCTTCGACTCCGCGCTCACGCTGCAACTCGACAGCGGCCAAGTTTACGGCCGCCACTCGACCGTCGCCGTAGAGATGGACGAACAACATGTTTTCTACAGCTACAACCTCGGCTTCCGCACCAACCAGGTGAACTGCAGCGTCGAAGCCGGCGTGTGGTGGCGAGCCGGCTGGATCCTGCAACTGCACCACTTCGAGTGCCGCACGCCCGGCGTCCTCCGCCTCGGCGGCTACGCGCTTCCCTTGCCAGAGGTGGGGGCGGCTGTCCCCAGCCGCCCGGTTGAACTCGCGTCACCGGAAGGGCGCTTGGGGACAAGTGCCCCCACCCTTTCTTATTTCGCTCCCGATAATCGCGGCACCGTGCTCCAACCGCTCACGCCTTTCGCCGGCGGCGCCGAGTGGGACACGCGCCTCGACGACTCAAAGCCACGCGCACACGTAGCCGCGCCGTATCACGTCACGCCCGTGCTCAAGACCCAGCGCCTCGGCCGTGCCGCTGGCGCGAAGGGTTTCGTCGCCGCGCTCTCGTGGGTCGGGCACGACACCGCCGCCTCCGCCCCGTGGCGCGTGCTCGAGGGAACCGCGGGGGCTTGGACCCTTTCTCATCCGAAACTCGGCCACTGGGAGATCCGTCACTGGTCGCTCCCGGCGCTGGGTTGATTCGTTCGCCGTTCTTTTGTTCGTCCCGGGCCGCCTCGTGGCCCGGGGAGTTTTGTCTTCCTCTGCTTTCGCCATGCTCCGTCACCTCATCGCCCTCCTCTGTGTCGCCGCCGCTCCCTTCGCGGCCGCCAACCCCGCCGCGCACGTCCCCGCGCAGGCCCCGCGCACGATGGTGCTCGCCGGACGCCACGACGCCTTCCGCGCCTACTGCACGACCGGCGACGGCGCGCGCGCCTTCGCGCGCATCAAGGAGGACTTCGATCGCGATTACCTGCATCTGCCCTTTCCCGCTGAGCCCGTCACCTATGGCGACCCGTCGCCCTCCAAGCGCACCTCCGACAAGGCCGATAAGTGGCGCGACGTGCAGGACGTCTGCGGCATCGTCTCCGGCGTAGCGGAGGCCGCGACGCTGTGCTGGATCGTCACCGGCGAGGAGCAATACCTCGCCAAGGCCAAGGAATTCCTCCTCGCCTCCAGCCGCTGGCACCTCGACCCCGACTGGCACAGCGGCGACGTCCTTGGCGCCACCGATATCGCCTACAACGACGAAGGCCACTTCCGCCTCTGGCGCAAATTGCCGCTCGTCTACGACCAGATCCGCGACCAGCTCACGCCTGAAGAGAAGAAACTCGTCCTCGATCACTTCCGCGCCCGTGGCAACCGCTCCGTCGAGTGGACCAAGCGCGAGGGCAGCATCGAGCAGATCCGCCGCAATAACATCGAGGCCAAGCTCTCCAGTCACCCCGTGCGCTTCATGCCCATGGCCGGCCTCACCGCGCTCGCACTCTGGGACGACCTGCCCGAGGCGCGCGAGTGGTGGGCCTTCACCTACAAATTCTATCGCGATCAGTTCACGCCGTGGGGCGGTGACGACGGTGGCTGGGCCGAAGGCGTCGCCTATTGGCGCGGCACGATGGAGCACGGCTTCTTCCAGGACGCCCTGCTCGCGCTCGGCGATCCGTTGGCCTACTCGACCGCGTTCTGGAAAAACACACCCTACTTCCAAATCTACAACGTCCAGCCCTACCTCGCCACGTCCTTCGGCGATCTCTCCAACGCCGGCAAATTCAACCTCGAGTCCGGCGTCGCCGAGTTCCTCCTCCACCTCGCCCGCGTCCAACAGGACGGCTACGTGCGCGCCTACGCCGAGCTCTGCACGGACAAGCGCCCGCGTCCCGCCGACGCCGGCCTGAAGGGCCTCGACCGGCGTTACCCGACCGCCGCCGAGTTCGTCATCCGCAACTTCACGTCGTCCCACCTGCCGTTGCCCGCGCCCAAGCCCCTCGCCGAGTTGCCCGCGCAGCGCTGGTTCAAGGACGTGGGTTGGGTCTCGCTGCACAGCGCGCTCGGCTCGCCGGCAGACGACATCCACGTGACCTTCGTCTCCAGCCCCTACGGCTCCTTCAGCCACAGCCACGCGCACCAGAACGGTTTTGTGCTGAACGCCTACGGCGCCGGCCTCGCCGTCAACTCCGGCTTCCGCGAGTGGCACAATTCCCCGCACCACAACGAGTGGGTCCGCCAGACTCTCTCCAAGAACGCCGTCCTCATCGACGGACTCGGCCAGAAGGTGAAAAGCAAGGACGCCACCGGCCGCATCACCCGCCTTGAGAACGGTCCGCGCTACGCTTGGACGACCGGCGACGCCACCGCCGCCTACTCGCTCCTCCAACCCAAGGGCCGCGTCCGCCAAGTCCTCCGCGACCTCGTGCTCATTGACGGGCGTTACCTCGTCATCCGCGATCAGGTCAAACTCACCACGCCCGGCAAACTCACCTGGCTCCTCCACACCGAACGCCAGTTGCTCTGGGCGCCCGCCCGCTCCCTCGCCTTCACCGTCAACGGCCCCGCGGCCCTCACCACCAAGATCGTCTCTTCCACCGAACTCGACGTGAAGATCACCGAAGGCTTCACCGTCGAGGTCGACTCGAAATACACCACGCCCGGCCAGATCAACTACTCCTCCACCGGCGAGTGGAACCTCAAACAGAACCACCTCGGTGCCACCTCCAAGACCGCCGCCACCGAGCACACCATCTACTCCGTGCTCTGGCCCGCCAAGGACTCCAAACAACCCGCCGGCCTCGACGCCTCTCTTGTCGACGGCGTCCTCGTCATCAAGCGCCCCGACGGTCGCACCGATCGCCTGCAGCTCGACGACCAAAAGCTCACCCTCGAATAAGCGCCCGCGCCCAACCTCCCTCCTTTTGCCATGAAACGCCTCCTCGTCCTCCTCACCGCCTGCACGTGTCTGGCTCTCGCGTCCGCGCAAGTGCCCGAAACCCCGAAGTCGATCCCCGGGGCCGCTACCTTCGCCTACCGCGAAGGCGAAAACGAGATGTTGCTCCACGTCTTCAAGCCGAAGGGCTGGCAGGTTGGCGACCGCCGGCCCGCCCTGATTTTCTTCTTCGGCGGCGGTTGGACGCGTGGCACGCCCGAGAAATCCGCCTCCTGGGCCAAGTGGGCCGCCAGCCTCGGCTTCATGGGCATTGCCCCCGACTACCGCACCAACGAGCGCTTCAAGACCACTCCGCTCGAGTCCGTCGCCGACGGCCGCGCCGCCCTCCGTTGGGTGCAAGCCAACGCCGCCGAACTCGGCATCGATCCGGCCAAGATCATCGTCGGCGGCTCCTCCGCCGGTGGCCACGTCGCCCTCTGGACCGGCATCACCGCCACGCCCCCCGGCTCATCTCCGTCCGAGGCCCCGCTGCAGAAGCCTCTCGCGCTCATCCTCTACAGCGCCGTATCCGACACCTCCCAGCTCTCCGGCTACACCCCGCGCCGCTTCGGCGATCACGCCACCGCGCTCTCCCCGCTCCATCAGCTCGACGAGAAGATGCCGGCCATCCTCGCCTTCCACGGCGACGCCGACCCGACCGTTCCTTACAGCCAGGCCGTGGCCCTGCACGAGAAATTGAAGGCCACCGGTAACAAGGCGGAGCTTATCACTGTCCCCGGCGGTAACCACGGTTTCACGTCCCAATTTCCAGAGTGGAAGGATAAAGGCCGCGAGCACATCCGCCGTTTCCTCGGCGAGCTCAACCTGACCACGGGCAAGAGCCGCTGACCGCGCCTCCCAGCTCCTTACCGCCCAGCCCGGCCTCGCGCCGGGCTTTTTATTAATAATAATCCCGCGCCTCCTGCCAATCGGGGCGAAGCGCCGCTCTGGCGCCTCGGCCACCTAATTTTGATAGTTATAATATTTCGCCTTGCCACTGCCTGAGCCGCCCCTACCGTCTGACCTGTCACCCCTCCGTGCTGTCACCCCTCGCTCATCGCCCCCAGCGATTCCGCCTGTCCGCGCCCCTGCGCCCCGGTCCATCCATCTAAGCCGCACCACCCGATCGAGGACACAGTTATTCCGATTCTTCGACTTTCCTCCCCTACCCCCGCCCCGATGAAACTCACCCCTGCCCTTCTCCTCTTCGGCGCCATCGCCAGCCTTGCCCACGCGCAAGTCAGCGTGGTCAATGACAGCGCCTGGAGTTCCCCCGTCGCCAATGCCTACGTTGGCGGCTCGAGCGGCCTGAACTACTACGGCTCCTCCGGCAGCACCGGTAACCTCTCGCTGACCGGCGACAGCACGAATCTTCTCACCTTGAACACCATCGGAGGCGGCCGCGGGCTGGCAGTCACCTTCGCCACGCAGTCTCTAGCGTCCGTGGGCGACTCCATCACTGCTTCGATCCAATTCAAGATGGCGGGACCGGTCTACACGAGCACCTCGAATAATTTCCGCATCGCCCTGCACAACAACACCGGCGGCACGGCCATCAGCGCCAATAATTTTGCCAACACCAACACCAACTTCGTCGGCTACGTCGGCTACATGGCCGCTGTCTCCGTCGATTTCGCTGACTCTACGCCGGTAGCCCTCTTCGACAAGGTCTCCTCCGGCAACGCCCTCATCGGGCAGGCGACCGAAGGCACCCAGTTCACGACCCTGGCCCAAGGCGGCCCCAACGTCAGCCCCGCCGACACACCCGCATTGGCGGCCGGCACCAATTACACCGCCAGCCTCGTCATCACGCGCATCGCCAGCGGCGTGAACATCGCCTATTCGCTCACCGGCGGCAGTGTCGGCAGCACCTTTACCTTCGACACGGATGACACGAGCTCCGCCGTGACTTCGTTCAACACCCTTCTGTTGCACGTCAACTCCGGCACGTGGGACACGACCCAACTGCAAAACGTGAACGTGTCCCTGACCGCCATCCCTGAGCCATCCACCTATGCCGCACTCGCCGGCTTGCTGACTCTCGGCTTGGTCGCTTGGCGCCGTCGCCAAGCCGCGCATACCGCCGCCTAAAACTCTTCCCCTATGAAAAAGATCTCCCTCCTGATTACGATCATGGCTCTGTCCTTGGCCGCGTCGGCCCAGACGGTCTACGTCAACGAGACCTTCGATACTGACACCATCGGCATCGCCCCGACCGATTCCTCCCTCAAGACCACCAATCTCGTCACCGTCCAGGCGGGATCCGGCCTGATGGGCACGGACAATCTGCTGCGCTTCAACGACAATTCGGCGAGCGCCGGAGGGGCGGTCGAGTATAACGTCGGCGCTTCAGCCGTGGGCTCCCTCTACGCATCCTTCAATCTCTTCAACAACGCCCACTCCGGCACGGGCAGCGGCACGAACCCCATCATCTTCGGCGTAGGCGCTTGGAACACTGGCACGGGCATCCTGCTCAACGCCAACGCCAGTCGCAACTTCGGCCTCGAGTTCTCGGCCAACGGCACCACCTCGACCCTCAAACTCCGTATCGGCGGCTCCGCGGCCTACACCACCACCTACGCCCCGGCCTCCGTCCAATCCGTCCAGATCTGGGTTAACGACCACAACACCAACACGCTCACCTACACGCGACCCGATAATTATCAAAGCGCCACGCTCGCCGCCAACTCCGTCGTCGTCTACATCAACAACGTCCTCACCGGTTCGTCCGCTTCCGGCTACACCATCCAGACCCTCGGCGACGGCAGCGATGCGACCATGGGGCGCGTTGGCTTCAACACTTCGTCGTCTAATCTCGCCGACTTCCTCATCGACGACATCTACATCGCCTCCGCCGCGCCGATTCCCGAACCCTCCACCTACGCCGCCATCGCTGGCTTGGCTGCGCTCGGGCTTTGTGTCTGGCAACGCCGCCGCACGCGCCAAGCCTGACCGCCCATTTAGTCCATCCCTCTCAGCCCCGCCACTCGGCGGGGCTTTTTGTTGTCGCACCCGGACGCGGCTCCCGGACGTGGACCTCCCTGCTGCACGCACCGGTGAACTCCTCATTTTGTTTTCATTAATAATTATCATATTGAGGACACCAACATCTTGCCACTGGCTGCTGATCCCCCGGCGCGATCTCCCCATTGCGCCAATCCCCCACCCCACTGGCGTTACCGCCCCCCAGCTGTTCGCTCGACGGCGCGAACGGTCCCGACGGCACCGCCACCACCACCCCCATGAAAATCCGCAGCCTCCTCGTGGCTACGCTCCTGCTCGCGTCGGCTTCACCCGCCTTCGCTGTCACGCACACCGTCAATAACGCCGCCGACTTCAACGCCCTTCCGTCGCTCAACGCCGGCGATGTCGTCGTGCTGAACAGCGGCACCTACGGCTCACTCAACAAAACCCTCGTCAGCACGATCTCGACCGACGCTCTCGCGCTCTCGAACCCCATCTATGTCTATGCCGCCACGCCCGGAGGCGTCGACGTCACCGCCCCTTCGCAGATCACTCTGCAGGGCCGCGGCATCATCCTCGCCGGCCTCGATTTCGTCAGCGGCAGCGGCATGCTCGCCAACGGTGACGACACACCCGTGTGGATTATCAAGACCGACGCCAACTCGCGTCACATGACGATCAGCAACGTCCGCTTCCTCAACTGCACGGCGGGCGACAACTACGGCCACTGGCTCTACCTCGAGGGCTTCAACCACACCGTCGAGTATTGCTCCTTCGAGGGCAAAAATGAGCCCAACCGCAACGCCACCGTCGCCTTCAAACGCCACACCTCCGAGGCCGGCATCACGACACCGCGCAACCACGTCCTGCGTTATTGCTACTTCGGTCCCCGCGAGGCCTCCAACGCCTCCGGCTCCACCGGCAACGGCTACGAGACCATCCGCATCGGCGACAGCGCCTCCCAAGCGCACGACATGAACGTCACCATCGAGCGCAACGTCTTCTACCGCGCCATCTGGCGCAACGACGGCGCCAAACCGAACGACATGGAGATCATCTCCAACAAATCAAAAGGAAACAAGATCCTCCACAACACCTTCCTCGAAAGCTACGGCCAGCTCACGCTCCGCCACGGCGACGCCTGTCTCGTCGAGGGCAACTACATCATCGGCGGCGGCTACTACTCCGGCAGCTCGATCCTGATGAACTCCGCGAACTCGCACCAGACCGGCATCCGCATCATCGGCACCGACCACGTCGTCCGGAATAACTTTCTCATCAATCTCATCGGCACGAACCTCCGCGCCGCACTCTGCTTGATGGGCGGCGAGAGTTCGCACACCGACGGCAACGGCTCCGGCGGCTACAACGGCTACGAAGCCGCGCACAACGCGCAGATCTACAACAACACCTTCGTCGACTGCACCGAGATCAACCTCGGCTATCGCAGCGCCGGCACCGTCAGCCCCACCGGCGTCCAGATCTACAACAACGCTTGGCAAGGCTCCGGCACGAGCAACGGCATCGTCCGCAGTAACAGCTTCACTCCAGCCGGCTCAGGCGGGAATTACATCTATCACCCGAGCGGCAGCTACGGCTGGACCGGCCTCACCGGCGGCACCTACACATCCAGCGCGTCGCCCCAAGTCACCGAGAGCTTCGACAACTACAAGCGCCCCACCTCCACGAGCCCGCTGCTCAACGCCGCCAACACCACCCTCGTCGCCGGCGACGACATCCGCGGCCTGACGCGTCCGTCCACCAATCGCGACATCGGCAGCTACGAACGCGAAGTCAGCGGCAGCGGCTTCCGCCCGCTCCTGCGCGGCGAAGTCGGCCCCGAATTCGACGGCGGCCCGGGCGACACCTATCCCACGCCGCCGCCCGCCGACACCACGCCAGACATCACCACCACCACGCTGCCCGGTGCGACCGTGGGCGTGAGCTACAGCCAAACCCTTGCCGTCACCTCGGGCGAGGCCCCCTACACGTGGAGCATCTCCACCGGCGCGCTCCCCGCCGGTCTCTCGCTCAACTCCAGCAGCGGCGCGCTCACCGGCACGCCCACCACCGCCGGCACGGCGAATTTCACCGCCCGCGTGCAGGACTCCGATGGCGATTTCGACACCCAGGCCCTCAGCCTTGTCGTCAGCGCGCCCGCCCAAGTCGCCACCCCGACCTTCAGCCCCGCTGGCGGCACCTATTCAAGCGCACAATCAGTCACGATCTCCAGCGCGACCAGCGGCGCCACCATCCGCTACACCACCAACGGCACCAATCCGACCTCCAGCTCCGGCACGCTCTACAGCGGCGCTGTTAACATCTCCGCCACGACCACCCTCAAGGCCATCGCCTACGCCAGCGGCATGACCGACTCCGCCATCGCCACCGCCACCTACACCATCAGCGCCGGCGATCCGGAAGTCGTCCCCGTCGCCGCGCCCGACAGCACTCCGTGGGACACCGCCGGTTCGAACGGCCCCGCGTGTCTTTACGACGGCGTCACGGCCGACGGTGGCAACGGCTCACGTTGGGCGAGCAATGCCAGCCCCGATACGCTCAGCATCGCCCCGCGCTCCGTCGTCCTCGATCTCGGCGCCTCGTATCAGCTCTCGAAGATCGTCCTCCACCCCTACCAAAGCCGCGCCTACCACTACGAACTCTACGTCTCCGACAACACCTCGGCTTGGGGCACCGCGGTCGTGAACGTCCAGCAATCCACCGGCGCAACCAGCTACACCCACACGGTCTCCGCCACCGGCCGCTACGTCCGCCTCGTCGTCGACGGCATCACCGGCAGCACGACCACCTGGGCCTCCATCAACGAGCTCGACCTCTTCGGCACCGCCGTGCCCACCGTCGCCACGCCGACGTTCAGTCCCGCCGGCGGCACCTACTCCAGCGCACAATCGGTCACGATTTCCAGCACGACCAGCGGCGCCGCCATCCGCTACACCACCGACGGCTCCACCCCCACCGCGAGCACCGGCACGCTTTACTCGGGCGCAGTCAACATCTCCGCCACCACCACGCTCAAAGCCATCGCCTACGCCAGCGGCATGGCCGACTCCGCCGTCGCCACCGCCACCTACACCATCTCCGGTGGCGGCACGGGCGCATTCATCATGAGTGCGGACCAAGTCGTCATGGAGGCCGAGAATGCCAACTCGCGCACCGCCGGCGGCGGCAAAAACTGGACCGACATCACGCTCTCCGGCGCCAGCGGCGCGGCCTCCGACAACGCCATCCAAGCCCTCGCCAACTCCGGCACCACCGCCAGCGCCCCCGGCACCGGCACACCCCGCGCCGACTACCAGATCGTCGTGCCCTCCGGCGCCGCGACCACGTTCTACGTGCATGTCCGCGCCAACGGCCCCAGCGGCTCCGACGACTCCATCTACATCTCGGTCAACGGCAGCACGTCCACCTACCAGAACTTCACCACCACCGGCGCCCTCGGTTGGAAACGCGCCAACAACACCATCACGCTCCCCGCCGGCACGCAGACGCTCACGCTCTGGATGCGCGAGGACGGCACGATCATCGACAAGATCGTCATCAACACCAGCACGACGCTCCCCACCGGCACCGGCCCGATGGAGAGCGCCCGCCAGTAACCCTTCTCGTGACGCGCGCCGGTCCGATCCCGGCGCGCGCCACGCCCCAACCATCGCTCCCCATGAATCACCGCCCCTCGCTCGCGCTCCTCGCGTTCCTCACCGCGGCCACGGCCGCGCTCGCCGCCCCCACCACCAACGACCTCTTCTCCCGCACCGTGTCCAACGGCTGGGGCTCCACGCCGCAAGCGCAGGCCTACACCGTCTCCGGCGGCACGGCATCCGATTTCTCCACCAACGGCAGCCGCGGCCAGATCAAACTCAGCACCGTCAACAACCGCCTCGCCCGCCTCGGCACGAGCTTCACGAACTTCGAGACCACGGTGCGCCTCGCGCTCAGCGCCGTGCCGACCGCCAACTACGCCTACGCCGGCCCTTCGGTGCGCATCCAGTCGAGCGGCACTGATTTCTACCATGCGCGCCTGCGCCACAATTCCAGCGGCTCCGTCACGCTCACGATCCAAAAAATCATCTCCGGCAGCCAGACCAACCTCAGCACCGAGGTCACCGTCGGCACCGGCTACACCGCGGGTTCTTACTATCGCTTGCGCTTTTCCGCGGCCGGCACGAACCCCACGTATCTCCGTGCCAAGGCCTGGAAGGACGCCGATCCCGAGCCCGCGCTCTGGCAGGCGGAGATCACCGACTCCACCTCCATACTCCAGGCCGCGGGCGGCGCCGGCGTCCGCGCGGGCGGACACAGCAGCTTCACCCCGCTCAACACCTCGTATTACGTCGACGATTTCCAAGTCCACGACGTCGCCTACGTCTCGAACCTCAAGACCGCCATGCAGAACGCCGTGGCGGGCGACATCCTCTACTTCACCGGCACCCACACCGGCAACATGAAGACCTCCGCCCACGGCACCGCCGCGGCGCCGATCATCGTGCGCGGCATCAACGCCACCGTGCAGACCGCCTCGCAAGCCACCGGCTACGGCGTCGACGTGCGGCATGATTACTGGCGCTTCGACGATTTCACCATCAACTACGCGATGAAGGGCTTCTATTGCCTCAATGCCGACCACGGCGTCGCCACGCGCATCGACATCACCAACATCGGCCAGGAGGCCTTCAAATTCCGCCGCTATACGAATTACTGGGAGATCGTCGCCTGCAGTGTCGACGGCACCGGTCAGACCGCCGGCGATTACGGCGAGGGCTTCTATGTCGGCGACGCCCAGTCGAACTGGGAATCGAGCACCACGCCCGACACCTCCGGCAACATCACCTTCCGCGACTGCCACACCGTCAACACCGCCAACGACGGCTACGACGTGAAGGAAGGCGCGCACCACGTGAAGTTCATCGACTGCATCGCCGACTTCTCCGGCATCGAGCCCGTCGGTGGCCACGCGCGCGGCGACTCCGGCTTCTACCTCCGCGGCGACAATCTCCAGCTCATCGGTTGCCTCGTCCACGATCTCGGCAACGGCAGCACGGCCTACAACGTCGCCAACCTCTCCGCCAACGGCACCGACTACGGCAATGCCATCGAATTCAAAGCCGTCACCGCGCAGAACATCACCAATGGCGGCGCCATGTTCGAAATCCAAAGCACGCGCAGCGACGGCGTCGTCATCTACACGGATTACACCGCGACCAATGTCGCCAACTTCAAGATCGGCAGTGGCTCCTACACCTCGGGCAACCCGGCCAGCTTCGTCGAGCTGACTTGGTGAAATTCGCACGCGAGCCCCGTTTCGAGTTCCAGCGCTCCCCCGGCGTTGTCCGCCGAGGGGGACTGCCATTCGACCGCCCGCCGCGAGCGCCAGCAAACCGCGCGGCCTATCGCGACTCCGATCCATATCCGCAGCATCTCGCACCGCCCTCACCTGCGTCCCTGCGTCTCTCAGCGCCCGTGGCGCGGAAGGGGCATAATGCCACACCTCCAGTCATCGATGCGCCCGACTTTCCCGCGCTGTGCCGTCACCTCGGCTTGCGAGCGACGCGCGCCTGGTTTCAGTTTACCACGCGATTTTCGCTGACGCCGAAACCGCCTGCGCCCAGCGCGCGGGCACCATTTTCCTGTTCCGTCGACCCAAGTCACCGTCCCCCCAAGACCATGAACAAAACCCTCGTCACCCTGATTGCGCTCGCTGCGCTGACTCCGCTCGCCGCCCTCGCCAACGTCCTCGGCGGCACCGATGCCGCCAAATGGAAACCCGGCGCCGTGCCGAAGCCGTGGCAGACCACTGCGACCGAGAAGGACATCACCGTGCAGGTGACCCGCCTCGACAAAACCAACTGGATCGAGCTCAAGGACGCCTCCGCCGAAAAAGCCGCCAACGTCCGGCAGCAATTCGCGCCGGTTGTCGCCGGCCGCCTGCTGCTCCGCGTGATGCTCGCTCCCGATAACGACGGCGACCTCGGCATCTACCTGTTCGACGGCACCTCCTCCAGCGGCGCCGATCGCGTCGTCGACATCAAGTCCAACAAGCGCGGCATGCTCCGCCTCGGCACCCGTGGCGAGCGCATCGACACCGGCCTCATTCTCAAACCCGGCGTGCCCGAGAGCATTTTCGTCGACTTCTATCCCGAAGGCGAGGGCATCACACTGCGCCTCGGCCGCGTCGGCGCCGATGGCAAGCCGGAGATTCTCGGCGAAAACACCTTCACCAAGCCGGCCGGCGCCGTGAATCGGCTGCGCATCACGAGCGATAACGCTGCCACTGGGGCGCATTTCTACGTCACCGACCTGCGGCTCTTGCCGGTCAAGTAAGCGCCCGCCAACGCGCCATCTGCACCTGCCCCGCCTGTCCGGCGGGGCTTTTTATTTATGCTCACCGCTCGCGGCGGTCGCGAGGCAACGCCAAGCCGGCTTCACCACCAACCCCGCTCCGCTGCCACGCGCAGCGCGTCGTCGACCGGCGGCAGGTAGGGATGCCATTGCTTTTCCCACTCCAGACTCACGGTGCCGCGAAACTCCCGTCCCAGCATCGCTGCGATCGGCGCCATCGGAAACTCGCCTTCGCCGGGCAGCACGTAGGTGAACGGATGCCGCGCACTCGGCCGGCTGACACTGTCTTTCACGTGCACATGCACCACCCGTTCCTTGATCGCCGCCCAAGTCGCCAGCGGATCCTCGCTGCCCTTCTTCCACGTGTGATGCGTGTCCCAAAGGACGCCGCAATCCGGTGCCTGTCGCGCAAATTCGAGAATCGCCGGCGTGGACGTCAGCGCATCGTGCGTCTCGACCATCAGCTGCGAACTCCAACCGTGGCGCGCCCGCTCGGCGCGCCACCACTCGAGCGTCGCGAAGGCCGGCGAGAGATCGTTCCCGCCACCGGGCACACCGCCGTCGAACACCCGCAGCCGCACGCCGCCGAGCGCCTCCGCCCAAGGAAGATAGGCCGCCAACACCGCGCGGTCCGCCTCGGCGGAGCCAATCAGCTTGAACGACGTATCGAGCGCCACGATCCGCACCCCGCTGGCGCGCACCTGCTCGGCCAACGCCGCCGGCGTGCCGCAGTGTGCTGCAAAATAAGCAGGCAGATCGACGGTGCCGCCGAGCGCACGCACCTCGATTTCGCCGAGCCCGTGTTTCGCCGCGAGAGCGAGCGCCTCGACGAGGGAAAATTCCGGACAACCGAGTGTGGAGAACGCGCGCGTATAGCCAGTCATGACAGGGACGAAGCTGCGGCACGCCCGCGCAACAGGCAAGCGGAGCGACGCAGGAATCGCCTCGTCCTGCGTGTCACGTCAGCACCAAAGAAAGAGGCCGCCCACCCCTGGGCGGCCTCGGTTCATGCACCTGAAACGAAAGGTCAGAACTTGGCGGAGACGCTCACCACGACGCGCTCGGGCAGACCGCGCGCCTGGTTGGCGGGATAGTAGGTCTTGTCGGTCACGTTTTTCCACGAGACTGAACCGGACCAGGCCGCGCCCGCGCCCTTCCAATCGTAGCCGAGGGCCAAATCGTAGAGCGTATAGCTCTCGAAGAAGAGCGTCGGGTTCGCCGTGCGCTGCGCCTTATCGCCAGTATAGACGAGACCGCCGCCGACCCAGAAGTTCTTCATCGAGTCGTTGGTGAAGGTGTAGCGCGTCCACAGCGAGGCGAGGCGCTCGGCGGAGCCTTCCGGCACGGCGTTGAGGATGAGGCCGACCGCTTCGTTGTAGGCCGCCACATAGGCGGCCTGCACCGCCGGGTCCGCCGAGTAGGTCGGGATGGTCGGGAACGTCGCCTTCGTGGTGCGGATGTCCATGTCGGTGTAGGTCGCGTAAACCTGCCAGTTGTCGAGCGGCGACCAGGTGATCTCGAACTCGAAGCCTTCGCTCTCGTCGACCGTGCCCTGACGCGTGATGGTCGGGAACTGCTGTCCTTCGAACGTGCTCACCGTCTCGCGGAAACGCAGCACGCGGTCCTGCCGTTCGAGGTGGAACCACGAGAGCGTGGAGGAAACGCGGCCCTCGAAGAGGTCGGTCTTCACGCCGAATTCATAGCCCTTGCCGGTGGTCGGCAACGCGGGCGCGTTGATCGTGACGGGATTCGTGGCGGCGTTCGTGGCGATGGCGGGGTTGAAGGCGGGGTTGAAGAGAGTGAGGTTGCGCTCCTCGATGAAAAACGACTCCGAGTAGCTGGCGAAGAGCAGCACGTCGGGGCGCACCTTGAAGCCAGCGCCGAACTGCGGCGTGGTCTTCGTGGCCTCGAACGGGGCGTCGAGCACGGGGTTGCCGCCGGTGAGCGTCGGCAGCATGTTCGCGCCGTCGGACTCGGTCTTGTTGTAGCGGGCGCCGCCGATGAGGATCAGGCGATCCTCCATCAAGCCGAGGTTGAGCACGCCGTAGAGCGCGCTGTCCGTGCCCTTGCCGGTGCGGAGGTTGTTGAACGGCAGTGCGGTCTCGTCGTAGTAAGGCGAACGATCCCAGGTCGCGGGATCGTTGTAGTTCCACGGCTGGAAATGCTGCGTGTTCGTCGTGTTCTGATTGAGCACGCCGGCTCCGGGAGCCGCGCTGCTCTCGCGCCGGCGGGCGCCACTGCGCTGCGAGGTGAGGAAGGCGCCGAAAAGCGGCTTCACGGTCACGCCGCCGAACTCAAGATTGCCCGCGAGCTCGGCCTGGTAGGAATTGGAATGGCCGAACGATTCCTCGAGGCGCTTGCGGCGCGTCATCAGCGCCGTGGCGGTCTTCGTCGGATCGGCCAGCACCGTGCCGGGATTGGCACGCAGCTCGGCGACGTAATCGAAACGGTTCTTCGTCGCGAGATAGGCCGCCGCCGGCGTGATCGTGAACTCGGCGAGGCCGGTGAGCTTGTTGCCGAGGTAGAACTTGTTCCAGCCGTAGTTGGCGCGGGCGTTCCACTTTGTGCCGAGCTGGATGTTGTATTCGACGTTGAGCGAATCGAAATCGGAGTGCCGGTAGTCGCCGGCGCCGACGTAGTTGAAGGTGCTCGCCACCGGAGGATAGCCGATGAAGCCGAGGTTCAGGTTGCCGACATCGACGTAGGCCTGCGCGCGGGCGCGGTCGGAGAGATTCGGGAAGTTCGACGCGTTGGCAGCGACGCTCACGGCGAGGTTGGGCATCATGCCGACGAGAGGGTCCTCATTGCGGCGGTAGAACTCGGCGTCGACGATGAGGTTGGAGTTCTTCGTCACCTTCCACGCGAAGCTGGGCGCGACGAGCATCGACTCGGAGGAGCCGAGTTCGGCCCACTCGAAGCCCTTCTCATACGCCGCGACCACGCGTCCGCTGAAGCGGCCGTCGGCGACGGTGTGGTTCACGTCGATGTCCGTGCGCAGGAAGTCGTGCGAACCGACCTGCTGACGCACAAGGGCGAAGTTCTGGTAGTTGGCGCGCTTGGTGATGTAGTTCACCGTGCCGCCGGGCGTGATCTGGCCGTAGAGCAGCGAGGACGGCCCTTTCACCACCTCGACGCGCTGGATGTTGCCGGCGTCGACGTAGCGGTTGCCGACAAAGCCGTTGCGCTGCGGCGTGACATCGCCGTCGAAACCGCGGATTGAGTAGCGGTTGTTGCCTTGGGTGAATTCCTTCGCGCCGCTCGTGACGCCGGGCGCGTAGGCCACGATGTCCATCAGCTCGCGGGCGCCGATGTCGTTGATGAATTGCTCGGTGAACGCGCTGATCGAAAACGGCATGTCCTTGATCGGCGTATCGATGCGCGTGGCGGACACGGAGTTGCCGGCCCGATAGCCTTTGTCGGCCGAGGTGGTGACCTGGAAGGTGGAAAGCGTGATGACTTCCTCCTTCGGCGCCGGGGCGGTCGCGGAGCCGGTCGCCGATTGGGCGAACGCAGCAGGGAAAACAAGAGTGGCGAACGCCAAGGCCGACAGGCCGGATGCGCGCAACGCCACCGCGGGGAGCGGTCGGGTGTTGGGATTCATGGGGTGAAACGTTCCGAGGGGTAGAACGCAGATTGATATTTATTAGCCACAGCCCGAGAGCAAGCCGATTCTCCTCATATGATGATTATCATCCATGGAATTCCCCCGTGAAACGCCCCACGCTATGCTTAAAGAACTGCGCGCGTGCGCCGATGCAGAGGCATGACCTCGCGCTCCCGTGCTCGCCTCACCGCCGCCAGCCCGCGGTGGCCGACGACGGTGCTCGGCGCCCGGCGCGATTGCTGGGGACGATTCCGTTTTGTTGCCCCCAGTTTGCGCAGTGGCGAAAGCGACGTCCTGCCGACGCCGTTCACGATTGCGCCCCGCAGCTGGACTGCCTCTGCCCGTCGCGGGGCCGCTTGAGGCGGCACGCAGAAGCTTACGCGCGGCGGCCGGAATTCTCGTGTGCCGCCTTATTCGGTCGCGCGCGCACGCGTGTCGTGGCACTCGTTTCCCTACCCTGTTGCTCGACCAAACGAAAATGCCCGGCACGAAGGCGCGGGCATGGGTGGCGGTGCCGTTCGTGTAGCCGGGCTTAGCCGTCGATGAAGTGCGCCGGCTCGGGCGCAGCGGCTCGGGCGGCAGCTTTGGCCGTTTCCTGTGGCGCGCGCGGCGCCTTCGGCAGGGTCGGTTTGACGATCTGCTTGCCCTTCGCGGCGGCGCGCGGTGCGGCCTCCGTCTGCGGGGGCACGGTGCCGTGAACCATCTTCATCAACTCGGCGACCGCCGCGCGCACTTGGGCGGACTGACCCTGCAAGTCCTCGGCGGAGCTGGCCGACTGCTGCGCGAGCGCGGCGTTCGATTGGGTGATCTGGTCCATGCCGGCGACGGCTTGGTTCAACTGGCCGATGCCTTGGCTCTGCTCGTGCGAAGCCTGCGCAATGCCGCCGACCATCTCGTCCAGTTGCCGGATCTTCTGCACGATCAGATCGAGGCTGCCCGCAACCTGTGTGCTGATCTGCACGCCTTGTTCGCTCTTGGAGGAGGCGTCGGCGATCTTCGCGGCAGTCTCCTTCGCGGCTTGGGCGGAGCGCTGGGCGAGGCTGCGGACCTCCTCGGCGACGACGGCGAAACCGGCACCGGCTTCGCCGGCGCGCGCGGCTTCGACGGCAGCGTTCAGCGCGAGGATGTTCGTCTGGAAGGCAATTTCGTCGATCGTCTTGATGATCTTGGCGATCTCGGCGCTGGAAGAGCGGATGGCGTTCATCGCACCGCGCATGGAGTCCATGTCGCGCGCACCACCGTCGGCGGTCGCGCGGGCTTCGGCGGCGAGCGACTTGGCGGCCTGCGCGCCCTCGGCGTTGCGCTGGGTCATGCCGGACATTTCGTTGAGCGAGGCGCTGCTCTCCTCGAGCGCGGCGGCCTGGCGGCTGGCGCCGTCGGACATCGCCTGGCTGACCTCGGCCACCTGCAGGGCCGCACCGTGGGTCTGGGCGGATTCGGAGGCGAGTTGATCCGCTATGGCGGAGATCGGCCGCGTGATGCTGCGGATGATGAAGAAGGCGGAAAGCAATCCGATGAGCGTGCCGGCGCCCATGCCGGCGAGCATGAGCAGCTCGCTGCGGCTCTGCGCGACGCGCATCGTCTGCTCGAGCTCAGCCTGGAACTGCGTCAGCGCGTCTTTCACGCGCACGATGGCCTGGGTGAATTGCGGGGCGAGGGCATTGAGACGAGCGGTGATCTCGTTGCGCGTCTGCTTGATGGCAATGATGTCGTCGAGCGCCTGCGCATAGGCGGCGGTGGCCTTGCTGAGGGTGACGAGCAGGGCGTCCTTGTCCTCGTCCTTGAGCGAAGCGTCGAGTTTGACGAGCTCCGCCTGATCCTGCTGGAGGCGGCTGATCGCCTCGGCGACGGCGCGCACGCTCTTCTTCGCCCCTTCGGCGTAGTCGTTGCGCGAGGTGAGCAGGAAGGAATTGGCGAGGCTGCTGGACTCGAAGTAGGCCTTCAACGCGTTGGAGACCTTGAAGGCGCCGTTCATGTCGCCGTTGCCGCGGGCGTCGGTCAGGACCCTTTGCAAGCCCTGCACGATCGCCTCGCCTTGGGGATTGAGCTGACGGCCGACGATCTCGTCGAGCCGGGCTGTGGCGCCGATCACCTGTTGGAAATCGCGGTCGTATTCGACGAGAAGCTTGGCGGCGGCGGCGACCTCGGCGGCGCGAGTGGGCTCGGTAATGACCTCGGTGGCCACGGCCATGCCGCGATCGAGTTTCTGCTTGGCCTCGGCGTAGCGGGTGGCGCCTTCGGCGGAGCTGGCGGCAAGGTATTCGTTCACCTGCAACTTGACCTCCAGCATGGCGGCGGCGAGCGCGGCGGCGGTGTTGGTCTCGCGGGCGCTGCCGGCAAACTCGGTGAGCTGACGTCCTGACGCGCCCAAGGCGAACCAAGCGATGGCTGCGACCACGCCGACCAGCGCGAACACGAGGGAGAAGCCGAGCGCGATCCGGCGCCCGATGGTGAGGGTTCCTGTCTTCATGGGAGTGCGAAAGTCTCGGCCGGGGTTATTCGTCGGCGTAGGTGAATTGGATGGGGATGGTCACCCGCATCGCGACCACCTCGCCGGCCTTCTTCGCAGGTTTGAATTTCCATTTGCGCAGCGCCTCGAGCGCCGGCTGCACGAAGGCGTCGTGCGTCGTCTTCTCCACGGTGGGCTCGACCACATTGCCCTTCTCATCGACGGTGCACTTCACCGTCACCACGCCACCGACGCCATTCTGACGCATCTGGATCGGATATTTCGGCGGCACCATGCGCACCGGCACCGGAGCCTCCACGGCCTCGTCGGCCAGCACAGGCGGGGAAAACGACACGGCCAAGGCCAACAACCCGATCACGAGGATAGTTTTCATAGACTGCGAAAGCTAAATCGGCGGGCCGGCCGGGGGCTTTAGGGAAATATGCGGAAAAGCACGGGCCAAACGGCGGCGGCAAAACGCGCCTCCGGGCAGGAGCGTTATTGCTCCGCCGCGCCGCGGCGCCATGCTGCGGGCTCCTGTGCTTCCGGATCTGACACTGCAACGCCTGGCCCGCGTGGCCGCTGGCGCTACTTTTGCCTTGGGCCTCTCCGGCATGCTGGGCTGGTGGCTTGAGGTTTCCTGGCTGCGCCGCTGGCCGGGCGACCCGCGCCTGATCAGCCCGAACGCGGCCTTCGTCCTCGCCTTGTGCAGCCTCGCGTTGCTGCTGTTGCATGGGTCGGGTGGCCGCTTCGCCCGGGCCGCCGGGCATCTGCTCGCACTGGCCACACTGGCCATGTCTGTCGCGGCCATTGTGCGGATGAGTTTCAACCTGGAACCCGGCTGGCTCGCCTCGCCGCTGCATGCGACCCTGCCGGGCAACGCACCGCGGTTGCCCCTCAACAGCGCACTGGCAGCCGCGTTCACCGCGCTCGGCATCCTCGCGCTGGCTCACGAACGGCGGCACTGGTTCGGCCTTTCCAACTGGCTGGGACTGGCAGTCATCAGCTTTGCCACGATCCATCTCGCCAGCGCGCTACTGGCGACGGCCCCGGACATCACGCGCATGGCGGCCTTCACCGCGACGGGTTACCTCGCGCTCGGTGCCGCGCTACTCGCCGCGCGCGCCGAAGGCAGCCTGCCCCGCGTCTTCTCGCGACAGGATCCCGTCGGCTATCTGGCCCTGCCACTCTTCGGCACCGGCCTGGTCGTGCCCCTGTTGCTTTATCTGCTGCAAATCTGGTGGTTCGTGCCCATCGCGCCGGAATTGCACGACACCTGCGTGCTCGTCGCCACCGTGCAAGGCATCGCGGTGCTTGGCATGCTCACCTTCGCCTTGCGCCGCATGGACCGCATCGACGTGCGCCGGCGCGAGGCCGAAAGCGCGCGCGACATGCTGCTCGCCCGCCTGCAGCAGCAAGCCTCCACGCTGGAGCTCCTTGTCGGCGAGCGCACGCAGGAGCTCAGGAAAACCACCGAGCGCCTCGATCTGGCGCTGCGCGCCGGCGGCTTCGGCGTGTGGGATTGGGACCTGACCGGACGCAGCATCTACTGGGACCCACGGCAATGCTCACTCTACGGCTACACGCCTGCGGAATTCGACGGCACCAAAGGCGCCTGGCTGCAACGCCTCCATCACGACGACCGCGCCGCGATCGAAGCCGAGGTCGCGCAAGCACTCGCCGGCGCCGAACATTTCGAAAACGTGTTCCGCATCGTGCTGCCCGACGGCACCGAGCGCCACATCCAGTCCCATGGATTCGTGCGCCGCAACGAGCAGGGCCAAGTCGTCCGCGTCGTGGGCATGGACCGCGACATCACGGAACCGCAAGCCCGCGCCCGCGAGCTGGCGCTGGTCAACGATCGGCTCCAACTCGCCATCCACGCCACCGGCTATGGCGTCTGGGAGATGGACATCAACACCCGGCACATGATGTGGGACGATCGCATGCTCGAGATTTACGGTCTGACACGTCCGCTCTTCAGCGGCCGGCCCGATGAATGGCAGAGCCGCGTCCTGCCGGAGGATGCACCGGCAGACGACGAGCGGATCAACGACGCGCTGGCCGGGCGCACACCCATCTACCGCAGCACCTTTCGCATCGCCCGCCCCGACGGCTCCATCCGCCACATCGAAGCCTACGGCGTCGTGCAACGAAACCGGCAGGGGCAGCCCGTGCGCATCGTCGGGCTCGACCGCGATGTGACCGACGCCACCGAGCTGCGCGAGCAACTCCGCATCACGGAGGAGCGCTGGCGTCTCGCGCTCTCCGGCACCAACGACGGCGTCTGGGACTGGGACATCCCGGCCAACCGGGTTTACCGCGACGCCCGTTATGCCGAGATCGTCGGCTACGCGGCGACGGACCTCCCGGGCGGCCTGATCTGGCGCGAGCTCGGACATCCCGACGACATTGCCAGCGTCGAGCATGCCATTGGCGAACACCTCGCCGGCCGCACCCCGATCTACCAATACGAATACCGCCTGCGCCACCGCACCGGCCGCTGGATCTGGGTGCTCGGCCGCGGCAAGGTCGTCGCCCGCGACGCCGCCGGACACCCCCTTCGCATGGTCGGCACGCAAACGGACGTCACTCAGCGCAAGGAACTCGAGGAGCGCCTCCGCCACGGCGAGGAGATGTCGCTCCAACTCGGCCGGCTCGCGCAGATCGGCGCGTGGGAGTGGGATCTGCTCAGCGGCAAGCTCACGTGGTCCCCCGAGATGTTCCGCATCCACGAAGTCGAGCTCGGCTTCGAGCCGCTGCTGGAGCGCTCCTTCACCTTCTACCCACCCGAGGCACGCCGCACGCTCACCGAGGCGATGGAGAGCGCGGTGCGCAACGGCACCGGTTTCGACCTCGAGCTCCCCTTCATCAGCGCGCGCGCCCGCAACCTCTGGGTGCGCGTCCAAGGCCGCGCCCAAATGAAGGAAGGCCGCGCTACACGGATCTACGGCGCGTTTCAGGACATCACCGGCCGGCGGGACGCCGAGGAGATGCGCCGCCAGCTCGAGAGCCAGCTCTTCCAAGCCCAGAAGATGGAGACCCTCGGCACGCTCGCCGGCGGCATCGCCCACGACTTCAACAATCTGCTCACCGGCATCCTCGGCTATCAGGACCTTGCGCTCGAAGCCATCGAGGAGCCCGAAACCTGCCGTAATTACCTCGGTTCATCCCGCGAAGCCAGCATGCGCGCGCGCGAGCTGGTCGACCAGATCCTCACCTTCAGCCGGCAAACCGGCAGCGAGAAGGTGCCCGTCAATCTCGCCCAAGTCATCGAGGAGGCGCGGCGCTTCCTGCGGGCCACCGTGCCCTCCAACATCCGCATGGAGATCGATGTGGCCGCTGACTGCGGCCGGGTGCTCGCCGACTCCACCCAGCTGCACCAGGTGCTGCTCAATCTCGGCTCCAACGCCGCGCACGCCCTGCGCGCCACCGGCGGCACCATCCGCCTCACGCTCGCCCAAGTCTCGCTCGACTCCACGCAACTCGCCTCGCTCCAAGCCAAGCTGCCGCCCGGCGACTACGCGCGGATCGAATTTTCCGACAACGGCACCGGCATCGACGAGGAGACCCGCAAGCGCATCTTCGATCCCTTCTTCACCACCAAGGACGTCGGCCAAGGCACCGGCCTCGGCCTCTCTGTCGCGCACGGCATCATGCAACACCACCGCGGCGCGATCAGCGTCGCCAGCGAGGTCGGTCGCGGCACCACCTTCACGCTGTTGCTGCCCATCGCCAGCGAGCGTCCGCACGACCCGCCGCCAAGCGCCAGCCCCTTTCCACGCGGGCAGGGCGAACTCATCGCCGTGGTGGACGACGAGGATGTCGTGCGCGGCTTCGCGCAACTCGCGCTCGAGCGCAACGGCTACCGCGTGCGCCCCTTCGATACCCCCACCGAGTGCCTCGAGGAGATGCGCCGCGATCCCCATGCATTCCGCGTGCTGCTGACCGACCAGACCATGCCGGTGATGCGCGGCATCGAACTCGCCTCCGAGCTCCGCAGCTTCGCTCCGGACCTGCCTGTCGTCATCATGTCCGGCTATTTTTCGCACATCTCGCCGGCGATGCTTGAGAAGCTGGGACGCGTCTCGCTGCTCTCAAAACCTTTCACGATCGAGGAGCTCGCCCGAGCGATCCACCGCGCGCTGCCGACCGTGCCACCACCCGAATCCTGAGCCCCCGCTGGACGCAATAAAGGCGGAGCCGTGGCTCCGCCTCGCAGGATCGATTAACTTTAAACGCTCAGAAGCGCCACTCGACGCCACCGTAGGCGCCAGCGCCGGGCTGAGGGTAGCCGTGCACTTGGTCGTAGCGCTCGTCGAACGCATTTTCCACCCGCGCCTTCAACGTCAGGCGATCCGTGGCCTTCCAAGCGGCGTAGAACCGCGCAACCGTGTAGGCCTCGGCGTCGATGGTCACATAGGTGTCTGCGTGCACATCCTCGCGATCCCACGCGAAGGTCACGGCGCCGCCCAGGCTCCAGCGCCCGAAATCGTGCCAGAGATCGAGCGACCCGGAATGGCGGGGACGGCGCGCGAGGCGCGTCTGCTGTGTCAGGTTTTCCGCATCGAGATACGTGTAGGCCACGCGCGCTTCCAGCGCACAGGGCAGCGTGAACTTGCCCGCAATCTCCACGCCACGCGAGCGGGCACGATCCACGTTCACCACGGTGGAAGGGAACACGAGGAAGTCATAAACAATCAGGTTATCGTAGCGCTGCTCGAACCACGTGACGCCGACCGAGCCGCGCCCGCCGGGCAGATAATAATCGACTCCCGCATCCCAACCGCGCGCCTTTTCGGGCTCGAGATCGGGGTTGCCAACATAGTAAGCGCTCTGGCCGTAGAGATCGAGGAAGCTGGGCGAGCGGAAACCCGTGCCGTAGCTCGCGCGGAGCTTCACGCGCTTCTGGCTCACGAGCCAGGCGGCGGTCGCCTTGCCCGTGGTGGCTTCGCCGAAGGTGTCGAAGTCGTCGTGACGCAATCCGAAGGTGAGAAACACGTTCTCATTCGGAGAGAATTCCTCTTGCGCGAAGACCGCGAACAAACGCTGGCTGCGGTCGATGGCGCCGAAACCGGTGTTGCGCGTGTCATTCGCCTCCGCAGTGAAGCCGCCAGTCACGCGATGCAGCGCGGTCGGTTGCCAGACGGTCTGCCAATCAAGCACACCGCGCCGGTTCGTGATCTCCGTGACGGAATCGCCAAACGGGTCGGGACTCTCCGCGAGATAGCGGCGGTATTGGCCGCCGAGCGTCGCACGGCTGGAAAGCTGCGGCGTGTGCGTCAGCGCCACGAACACCGTCGCGAGCTGGTTGCTCTCGCGCTCCTGGTTATCGGGATCGTTGGCGCCCCAGCCGATCGCAGCACCGGGCGAGCCATAAGCGCCGTAGAATCCGCGCCACGTGGCACCGACGGCGATGGCGTCGTTGATCCGGCGATCGAGCCGCAAGACGTAGGTCGTGCTGTCAAAATCGTTGTTCACGCGCTCGTTGTCGGTGTGTCCACCCGAGGCGGAGAACGAATACGCGCTCTCCGCGTCACCGGCCTGTGCACTGACCGCGCCTTGGATCGTCCCGAACGAACCCGCCTCGACCGCGAGCGTCTGCTGCGGCGCGCCGGAACCGCGTTGCGCGCTGAGCGCCACCACGCCGCCGACGGCCTCGCCGCCGTAGAGCGTGCTCTGCGGGCCGTGCGCGATCTCGAGGCTGTCACAAGGACCGACGCGCATGCCACCGAGCGCCACGAAGTAGTCCGCGTTGGGATCGCTGAAGCGGATGCCATCGACGAGGAAGAGCGTCTGGTTGGAATTGGCGCCGCGCAGGAAGAGCGACGTGGTCGCTCCGCCTGCGCCGCTGGCCATCACGGGAGCCCCCGCGAGAGCACCAAGCGCGTCGCGCAGGCTCGTGCGTTGCTGGCGGGCGAGTTCCTCCCCGGAGATGAAATCCACGCTGGTGCCAAGTGTGGTCACATGCGCCGCGCTGCGCGTGGCGCTGACGACGAAGGCGTCAAGTTGTTCGGGCTCCGTCGGAGCCGAAACCGGCGCGGCGGATTGCGCGGCGAGGAGCGCCGGCACGAAGCCGGCGGCAAGGATGAGGCGTCGGAGGGACGCCGAGGGTTGGGCGGACATGGTCTGCTTTCTCAAGAGGCAAGAGCAGACCGCCGCCGGGATCGCCGCCGGGATTGCTGTTCCCGGCATGACCGGCCTCGCAAGGCCGGCGCAGTCCAAACACGTTTCCACTCCCACCCTTCATTAGCCCCGACAAGCGGGGTTTGTGCGATGAAGTTACCGGCGGCGTGCGCACGACGCGTCGTCGGTTGGGTGAGCCTTGGCAGCCAGATGTTCGGACTCCGCACTGGGCGCGCCCCTTGAGGCGCGCTGCCTTTCCCCTTGCCTTCACCGCCGGCGAAACCGGCGATTGGCTTTGTTCCCGCCCTGCGCGGGATGGAGGATCGTCATGCGTTACCGCAGCGCAACTGTCGCCGGTTTGCACGGCATTCCCTGCGTCTGCCAAGTTGACGGAAGAAAGAACTCAGGAACGGCGAGCGAATCCGCCCGTCACGTCATCACGCAACATCAAAGCCTGTGCACATCTTGCCCGGCACTGTGCGATGCCGTGTCACACGAAGCAACAGGCACACGTTCACCCGCGGCGCGGCGCCTTTCCTGCAAGAGACCTGCTGCGCACTCCAGGAGTGGTCCGTAGCGAGGCGGCCCGCTCTTCGGGCTGCGCAAACACGGCTGACGTGCGGTAGCGGTTGTCATAAAAAATCCCCATCGATGAGAAGGGATCGCTCCGAAGGTTGCCTTTCTCATATCAACAAATCTTGATGCATCGATACGAACTGACCGCATGCCGCCCGACCGCACTCTCTCCGCCGCCGAAATCGCCCTGCGCCGCACGCTCGCCGAGCGCGTCGTTATCATCGACGGCGCCATGGGCACGACCATCCGCGGCTACGGTCACACCGAGGAGCAGGTGCGCGGCGATCGCTTCCGCAACGCGCCCAAGGATCTCAAGAACAACGGCGACATTTACTCCCTCACGCTCGCGCCGACGATCGAGGACATCCATCGCCGCTTCCTCGAAGCCGGCGCCGAGATCATTGAGACGAACACTTTCTCCGCCACCTCGATCGGCCAGAGCGAATTCTTCATCGAGGACCCACGCGAACGCGGCGGCCGCAAGGACCCGGCGTTCTACGAGGAGGTCATCAAGAACCCGTTCCTCCAGGAACTCGCGCACGACATCAATTTTCAGTCCGCGCAACAATGCCGCCGCTGGGCCGACCGCATCGCCAACGCCACCGGCCGCCGCCGCTACGTTGCCGGCGCCATCGGACCGCTGACCGTCTCGCTGTCGAACTCGCCTGACGCCGATGACGCTGGCTTCCGCGTCATCACCTTCGACCAGGTCAAAGCCGATTACACGCGCCAGATCCGCGCGCTGATCAAGGGTGGCGTCGATCTGCTGCTCGTCGAAACGATCTTCGACTCGCTCAACGCCAAGGCCGCCCTCGTCGCGATCGACGAAGTCTTCGCCACCGACGGCGTGCGCTTGCCGCTGATGATCTCCGCGGCCGTCGGTCGCGGCGGCGAGACGATGATCTCCGCGCAAACCGTCGAGGCGTTCTGGAACGCCGTGCGCCACACGCGCCCGCTCGCGGTCGGCCTCAATTGCTCCATCGGCCCCGATCTCATGCGGCCGTTCCTCGAGGAACTCGGCCAAAAGTCCGACGCGTTCATCTCGTGCTACCCGAACGCCGGCCTGCCCAATCCGCTTTCGCCGACCGGCTTCGACCTCACGCCCGCCGACATGGCGCGCTACATGGGCGACTTCGCGTCGCACGGCCTGTTCAACATCGCCGGCGGCTGCTGCGGCAACACGCCCGAGCACATCGCCGCGATCGCCGAGGCGCTGCGCCCGAAACCCGCGCGCTCGCTCACGATTCTCGCCCCGAAACTCGCGCTGTCCGGCTCGCTGCCGTTCACGCACCGCGAAGGCACGTTCACGATGATCGGCGAGCGCACGAACGTCGCCGGCTCCCCGAAGTTCGCGAAGCTCATCAAGGAAAACAAATACGAGGAAGCCGTCAGTGTCGCCCGCCAGCAGGTCGAGAACGGCGCGAACGTCATCGACGTGTGCATGGACGACGGCCTCATCGACGGCCCCGCCGCGATGACGCGTTTCCTCCACCTCTGCGCCTCCGAACCCGAGGTCGCGAAAGTGCCGTTCATGATCGACTCCTCCAAATGGGAGGTGCTCGAGGCCGGCCTGAAATGCCTTCAAGGCAAAGGCATCGTGAACTCGATCTCGCTCAAGGAAGGCGAAGCCAAGTTCCTCGAGCAGGCGCGCGTCATCCGTCGCTACGGCGCCGCGGTCGTCGTCATGGCCTTCGACGAGCAGGGCCAGGCCGCCACGCTCGGCGACAAGATCCGCATCTGCGAACGCGCCTATCGCCTCCTCGTCGGCTCCGCCGGCTTCGCGCCCGAGGACATCATCTTCGACCCAAACATCCTCACCGTCGGCACCGGCATCGAGGAGCACGCGAACTACGCCGTCGATTTCATCGAGGCCACGCGCTGGATTAAGCAAAACCTTCCGCACGCGCGCGTCAGCGGCGGCCTCTCGAACGTTTCCTTCGCCTTCCGCGGCAACAACGTCGTCCGCGAAGCCATGCACGCCGCGTTCCTCTACCACGCGATCCGCGCCGGCCTCGACATGGCGATCGTCAACCCGTCGATGCTCGAAGTTTACGAAGAAGTCCCGAAGGACCTGCTCGAACTCGTCGAAGACGTCCTGCTGAACCGCCGCCCCGACGCGACGGAGCGCCTCGTCGACTTCGGCGAAAAGCTGAAAGCCACCGGCACCGTCAAGGACCAGAAAGCGAACATCGAAGTCCTCGAAGCGTGGCGCAAAGGCACCGTCGAAGAGCGCCTCTCGCACGCGCTCGTGAAGGGCATCGATGCGTGGATCGATCAGGACACCGAGGAAGCGCGCCAGAAATACGGCAAACCGCTCCTCATCATCGAAGGCCCGCTGATGGACGGCATGCGCGTCGTCGGCGACCTCTTCGGCGCGGGCAAGATGTTCCTCCCGCAGGTCGTGAAGTCCGCCCGCGTGATGAAGAAGGCCGTCGCCTACCTCGAGCCCTACATGCAGGCCGAGAAGGAAGCCGCGCGAAAGGCCCGCGAGGCCGACCCGTCCGCGCAAGCCGCCGCCGCCGCTGCCACCGACGCCGCGCGCGGCGACTCCGCCGGCCGAGTCGTCATGGCCACCGTCAAGGGCGACGTCCACGACATCGGCAAGAACATCGTCGGCGTCGTGCTCGCCTGTAACAATTACGAGGTGATCGACCTCGGCGTCATGGTGCCGTGCGAGAAAATCCTCGCCGTCGCCAAGGAAAAGCAGGCCGACATCATCGGTCTCTCCGGTCTCATCACGCCCTCGCTCGACGAGATGGTGCACGTCGCGAAGGAAATGCAGCGCCTCGACTTCAAGCTCCCGCTACTCATCGGCGGCGCGACCACCTCCGCCGCGCACACAGCGGTGAAGATCGCCCCGCATTACGAGGAACCCGTCGTGCACGTGCTCGACGCCTCGCGCGTCATCGGCGTCGTGTCGCAACTCCTCAGTCCGGACAACAAAACCGCCTTCGTCGCCGAGATTCAGGACAAGCAGGAGAAACAACGCGTCGAGTTCGGCGACCGCCGCACCGCGCGCAAACTCCTCCCTCTCGCCGAGGCTCGCCGCCGCGCCCAGCCGACCGAGTGGTCGGTCGTCGACATCCCCCGCCCCGAGTTCCTTGGCACGCGCGTGTTCTCCAGCGATGGAGGGCCGAGCTCCCGCGAGGCCGCCTCCGCGCTGCTATCGCGCGGCGCCGCGCCCGACGCCGCGATTCCGCGCGACGGCATCAATCTCGCCGACGTTGCCGCGATGATCGATTGGGGTCCGTTCTTCTCCGCCTGGGAACTCCACGGCCGCTTCCCGGACATCCTCACCGACGAAAAGGTCGGCGAAGAAGCCTCCAAGCTCTACCGCGAAGGACAGGCGATGCTCCAACGCATCCTCGCCGAGAAGCGCTACACTGCCAAAGCCGTCCTCGGCTTCTGGCCGGCCAACAGCGTCGGCGACAGCGTCGAGGTTTACGCCGACGAGTCGCGCTCGCGCTTGCTCACGACGTTCCACTTTCTCCGTCAGCAAAACGAGAAACCGGCAGGCCAGCACAACCACAGCCTCGCCGACTACATTGCGCCGAAGGACAGCGGCCGCATCGATTACTTGGGCGGGTTCGCCGTCACGGCCGGCCACGGCGTCGAGGTGTTCGCGCAGGAATTTCGCGCGAAGCACGACGACTACAGCGCGATCATGGCACAGGCCCTCGGCGACCGCCTCGCTGAGGCGCTCGCGGAATACATGCACAAGAAAGCGCGCGACTTCTCTGGCTACGGCAAACTCGAGAACTACGCGCTGAAGGACATCATCCGCGAAAAATACCGCGGCATCCGTCCCGCCGCTGGCTACCCGGCGTCGCCCGATCACACCGAAAAGCCGACGCTCTTCGCCCTCCTCGACGCGCCCGCGAAGACAGGCATCACGCTCACTGAGTCCTGCGCCATGCAGCCCGCGAGCAGCGTCAGCGGCCTGTATTTCAATCACCCCGATTCAAAATACTTCGCCGTCGGCAAGCTCGGCAAAGATCAGGTCACCGACTACGCCGCCCGCAAAGGCATCGCCGTCACCGAAGCCGAGCGCTGGCTCGCCCCATATCTCGACTACTGAGGTGGAACGCGTTAACCCCAGCGCGTTCTCCTCGGCAACACGCCGTAGCCACGCCACAGTAAAAGCACCGCCCCATCTCCCCAAGGACTGCACCGATCGCGCGGTTCAATTCCGCACACACCGTCCGCCAACCATCCGTGCATCCGGGTAATCCGTGATGAATTTCATTCAAGCGAGACGGGAAGCCCCCCGCCGCCGCCTTGGCATTTCCCATGGCTCGCGCGTTCGCTGGTTCGCTCAATTTCGTGTGTTTCGTGGTGATCACCCCTGACCCGCCCCGTCGCTGTAAGGTCAAAATGAGAGAGCCAAGTTGGCTGACCTGCCCCGTCGACTGGACACTGGAGGCCCTAATTTCCTCGGCAGGGATGGTCGGTTTTCTGTGATTTGCACAGTGCTCTGGCGAAGTCTGCCGGAGGCAGCGAAGCCAAAGCACTGGGCGGACGGAGATGGTTATAGTCTGTGCGCCACGCTTCACGATTCTGCTGCGCGTCAGCAATTGTGAAGAACAGATGGACGTTCAGGCACTCGTCACGCACGCGGCCACTAAATCTTTCGATGTGGCCATTCTCGGGCGGCATTCCCGGGGGGATGAAGTCGAGGCGCACGTTGCGGCGAGAGGCCCAGGCGTCCATCCCGCGTCTATAAAAACTCAGAGCCATCATCCACGCGGATCGACTCCGGCAGCGAACGGTGGCGAGCAATTGCTTCGAGCTGAGCGACAACCTTCGCGGCGCTCATGCCGTGCCCGGGCCAGACGCAGAGCGCCTCGCGCGTGGAGGCATCGATCAATGTGAGGATGCGGGTGGGTTATTGACGGTGGATTCGCGCGCAAGTGCAGGACTGATCTGGTCCCCAAGAGCCCCCATGGGGGGCTCACGCGATTTGGGCCGCAAACTCGCTCGGCGTGAGCCCACCGAGGGCCCTGTGCGGCCGGTTTAGATTATAGTCGTTGCGGTAGGCGTCGATCGTCGCAGAGCTTGCCGTGAAGCTCTCGAGACAGCCGTTCTGCGACGGCTTTTCTGGCGGGATAAAGTGATGATGTAGGCATGTTCATGCGCCCAGCGCTCCAGCGCCAAACCCTCGAGCGCAGGACCGCTGTCCGCGATCAGGCTCCTAGAGTTGCCGTGGATTGAGGCGACAAAGTCCAGCACGCATGGCAACGCATGGACCCGACCGCGACGTGTCGGCCTGGATCCACAGGCACTCGCGGGTGGAGTCGTTATGCACGTGAGCGACCGTTCACCTTCCAATCACGCACGAAGTGGAGGCGGCGTCGTGCGTTGCGGCGTCTGGCCAACTCGCTGCTGCGCACGAGGCGCTGCTTGAACCGCTGACGTTGGCGCACTTGCAGGCGCTCCTCGCGATACATCCGGTAAATCCGTTTGTGTTTGTCGGCGATGCCCTCGCGGCGAGCAGCAACAGCAAACGCCGACAGTTCTGATGTTTCCTGCACCCCGAATGTCGCCGTAAGGAGGAGCGCACCGGCGCTTCATCGCGTCGGCTGCGAAGCCGGTAGTAGTAGCTACTCACGGCCACATGCTTTAGACTGCACGCCCTAGCTCCGCTCACCGGATAATTTTCCAAGAGTTAACGCACCTCACCGGCTTTGTGAGTTCACGTCCTCGACCTTCACATGCTCAAAATCATATCGGTAACGATCTTCTTCAGCTCGTCGCTCTCTCGCTCCGGTTACAGCAGCCGCGCCAGCCGGTTCGGGGTAAGCGTCCGGCCGGCGACCTCTTGACAGGCGGTAGTGACTGATCTGAGGCAGTGCAGTTCGTAGTGGTGACTACTGCCTACGAGTTCTGCCTCGTAGTGGTCACCATCATGAGGCGGACCAACGAGCGGGAGTCAGAGCTGCGATGTCGCCTTGGTTGGTCATTCGCGGCAAGCGCGTGAGCACGTCGCGCAGATACGCGAACGGATCTTTCCCGTGTCGCTGGCAGGAGACGACGATCGAGTAAATGATGGCTGAGCGCTGGCCGGCATCGGGGTGCCCGATGAAGAGCCAGTTTTTCTTCCCGATGGCCGAGGGGCGGATCGCGTTTTCGACGAGGTTATTGTCGAGCCGGCTCTCGCTGTGGCGCAGATGCGCAGTGAGCGGCTCCCAGTTATCGAGCAAATACGCGCAGGCCTTGCCGACGAGTGATCGGGGCAGATGGCGCGTGCGCAGGCCGATCGCGAGCCGCCGCAGCCAACGCAGCGGGCGAGCCAAGCGTTCCTGGCGCAACGCGGCACGGCCCGCTCCGACATTCGCGGCATCCCATTCGCGTTCGCGCAGGTAAAGTTCGCCGATCAATCGCAGCACCAGGCTCACGGCCTTTGGTGATTCCGCCATCGCTTCAACGAAGTAGCGCCGGGCGTGCGCCCAACAACCCAGCCATACGACGCCTTCGCGCTCGCGAGCGAACGCAGGATAGGCGCCATACGCGTCCGACTGGAGCAATCCGCGATAATCGCCGAGCAGTGAGGTAAGTTCGCCATGGCGGCGTGACAGTCGCCAATCGAAGACGACATCGCCGCCGGGACGACTGATCACCCACAGCCAACCTTGAGTTGTCCCGCCGCGTCTTTCATCCGGATCGTTACATCGCACCGGCGTTTCGTCGGCCTGGACATAGCCGCCGCCGAGAAGCTCCGCCTGCATCTGGCGATAAATTGGCTCCAGCCACTGCGCGGTGACCGCAATCCAATCGGCCATCGTCTGCCGCGAGATCGACGCGCCCCAGCGCGCCGACATCTGCTCGAGCCGATAGAGCGGCGCGTGATCGACGTATTTGGAGAGCGCGATCCACGCGAGCAAACCCGCTGATGCGTAGCCGCCTTGCACGGCACGCACTGGAGCGGGCGCGATCACCGGCGCCTGCTCGCGATCGTCACGACGCCTAAACTTCGGCCGCACGATCTCGCGCTTGAAGAGCTGCGGCGGCACCACATCCACCTCGAAGGTCCGCTCCTCACCGATGCGCGTATACGCCTCGGGTTCCGCTTGCACGGGCTCGGGGATGATTTCGATCGTCTCTTGGACCGGCAGCTTCGCGAAGGTCTCCGCGGCGAGGGGGCGCTTCTCGCGCGGCGCACTCGTGCGCTCATAGGTGATCGTCTGCTTCGGCGCCTCCGCGGCGGCCGTGAGTTTTTCCAGCTCCGCCAACTTCAAGAGCAGTTGCGCGCGGTCGAGCTTCTCGCTTTTGCCCGGACCGTAGAGCTGACGCGTCAGCCACTCCACCTGTGCTTGCAGACGCGCGATCTTCTGCCTGAGCAGTTGCACTTCCTCGGGACTCGTCGCGGCCGCACTCACGTCGGCGCGTTGAGAGCAGAGCGCACACCAAAAGTTCCGCACTCGTTATATTATTTTTGCTCAGCGCTCATACCACGCTTTGAGCGAACCGTGCTTCAGCTCCACCCCACCGACGAGAAGCGCCAACGCTTCCGGCGCGAGCGAGAGCTTCTGCCGCGCCTCGCTCGGGCTCGGCCACGAGAAGCGCCCTTTCTCCAATCGCTTCGCCAGCACCCACACGCCCGTGCCGTCCCAATACAGCAGCTTCAGCCGCGAGTGATCCTTGTTGATGAAGCAGAAGACCGCCCCGCTGCGCGGATCCTCCTCGAGTCGCTCCGTCACGGCGCTCCACAGACCGTTAAATTGTTTGCGCATGTCCACCGGCTGCACCGCCACGTAGATCCGCACCGCCGCAGGGAAGGCCAGCATCGCTTCAGCCCCGCAATGCCCGCACCAGCGCGGCGAGCTTCTCCACGTCGTCACCACGCACGATCACCCCGTCGGCCAGTTGCACCTCGACCCTCGCGGCGTCTCGCATCGCCACCGCGCTCGACGGCAACTGCACCTGCGCAAACTGCACCGCGCCCGATCGCGACAACTCGCACGCTCCCGCTCGCTTCGCCTTCTGCACCCAATGCGCAAACGTCGGGTAGCGCAGCCCTTCGCGCTTCGCGAACGCCGCCTGGCTCAGTCCGCTCTCCGCGTAGGCACGCACATACTCTGCTCGCTGCTTCGCCGACACACGCCGCCGTCCACGGGCATCGCGCTCCGCCTCCTCGACCACCTCCGCTACAATCGTTCCCATCCCGCGACTCTACCACCCGCACCGATTTTTGCCCATGAGGTCACCGGCCGGACGCATACTTTTTGCCCATGAGGTCACCGGCCGGACGCATACGGTTCGGGTGGAACCTGCCGTAAAGTCAGCATAATTGCCAAACTTTCCTAAACGTATCGGAGTGAGCGTATTTGCGCACCGGCGGATAGGTAAGCAAGCCGATGCTTTCGGAAGGCAAATCACCTCATGCAGATAAAAAAAGGCCCCGACGCTGCTTTCGCAACATCGGGGCCAAAAACCTGGCAACAACCTACTCTCGCGGGACCTAACGTCCTACTACCATCAGCTGCTCGGGGCTTAACGGCCGTGTTCGGGATGGGAACGGGTGGAACCCCCGGCATATGGTCACCAGGAAAGGAAACTCACGGCGGAGCCGGAGTAATTGATAAAAAGTTCAGACAGCCAAGCTGCGTGTAAGGAGGTCAAATAAACGCCTAGAAACTGGGTCTACATAAACCGGCAAGGTCATTAGTAACAGTAAGCTGAACGTATTACTACGCTTGCACTTCTGTCCTATCAACCGGGTGGTCTACCCGGACCTTGCACCGTCTTGCGACGGATTGTGATCTTATCTTGGGATGAGCTTGGCGCTTAGATGCTTTCAGCGCTTATCTCTTCCGCACATAGCTACCCGGCGCTGCCACTGACGTGACAACCGGAACACCAGAGGTGCGTCATTCTCGGTCCTCTCGTACTAGAGAATGAACCCCTCAAATCACAAACGCCCACAGCGGATAGAGGACCGAACTGTCTCACGACGTTCTGAACCCAGCTCGCGTACCACTTTAACCGGCGAACAGCCGGACCCTTGGGACCTTCTCCAGCCCCAGGATGTGATGAGCCGACATCGAGGTGCCAAACCGCGCCGTCGCTGTGAACGCTTGGGCGCGATCAGCCTGTTATCCCTAGCGTACCTTTTGTCCTATGAGCGATGGCGATTCCACATTCAACCACCGGATCACTTGAACCTGCTTTCGCAACTGCTCGACTTGTTGGTCTCACAGTAAAGCTCCCTTATACTCATGCGCTCTAT
>JAGOQJ010000012.1 GCA_017991595.1 Candidatus Didemnitutus sp.
GACGATTCTTGTCGTCGAGCGTGTGCTCGAAACGGCCGGAATAGACTGTGCCTGTGGACGCCATGAAACGGGTGTGTTCCAGGGCTCGCAGTGACCTCTTCCCCAGAACGCCCCCTTTTTCCCCATTTTACACCCCACACGCAAGTAAAAAGCCGGCGCAAAACGCTGATTCTTATTCACAAAATGCCGACAAGCCGGGTCGGCCGGGAAGACCGTGCAAACTGTAAGGAATCGGATCTCGCCCAGTCGGCCCACAACCCACCCCGACACGCGCAATGAGCCCGTTCCTCGAATCGACAGAGCCAACGCAGCTTGCGAAAAACAGTGGGGCAGCTCAGGCCGACACACTGGCGCACGAAATCCTTACACCCGAACCCCGCTCACGCGGCCGCAGTAAGCAATTTACCAAAAGCTGAGGCGGTTCGTAGCCAGACTCACCCAGACAACGAGCTGGCACCTGCCCGTCTTGGCGAGATCCTGCCGGAGATCACCGGCAATCCCGGCCCACTCTGGGCTGCCGATTCCGATGACGGTTCAAGACCGCTGCGGCGAACGCGTGAGCGAGATCATTCGCGGGGATTCCCTGCAACCTCGCAAGCCGCACGAGTCCGTCGATTACAGAAGAGAATGCGTCCACCATCTCCGGAGATGTTCTCCGGCGCTCGGCTTTGTGCAACGCGAGGCCTCGTGTTTTTCGGCACGGCTATGAAACGAACCGAGTTTGCCGTGCCTGGCCTACAGCAACCTGATTCCGAGAAACCGCACAATGGCAGAATGCTAACGCTAGGCGTGCTTATAGAGAACCGGGAGCTTGGCATTTGATATTTCATCCACATGCTGCACCTGCCCTGACTGCACAGACTCGACTCGTCCCTTCGAGCTTCCGAACGCCCCCCGCCCTGACTCATGCGCACGCATTCAATCCTGTTCGGGCTACTGATAATCTCGGTCGTTTGGGGCGCTACGCAGGTTATTGGTGGAGAACTGCGTGGGTCAGTTTTCATCGTCACCAACAGTGGCACTGGCCTAAAACTGCCTCTCGCGCGCATCTACTTTCTCAGCGAGGATGAACTTGCGGCCTACACAACCTCGTTGGGCGCACCCATCGCGAAGATAAGCGAGGAATACCAGCGCCGCTCCCAAGAGCTGGAAAGTCGCGCGAGCCGACTAGCGGATGCTTCGGCAAACTACGACGAGGCAAGGTCCGAGGCTCGCGCACGGCAGCAGGCATACTCCGAGCGCCGGGCCAAGGTGATTGCGGCGCTCTCGGCTCCAAAGCCCTCCCGACGTGACTTCAAGTCAGAGACCGAGTTTAGCAGCGCTGTTGCCGCGTGGGAGCGGGCCAAAAACGACTGGCCTCCCGACCAAGATGCGCGTGCGGTCGACTGGCTCGAACGCACGATCATGCGCGAACAGGCCGAGTATCAGGCCAAGCGCGCAGCACTTGAAGTAGAGGCGGCCGACCTGCGGAGCTGGCGGCGTCGGGAAATTGAAAAGATTCAGCACACCGAGCCTGCTCTTCCCCCAGCCACGCTTACAGACGCAGACGGGGCTTTCTCGGCCGAACCGCCGCGGGATGCGGCTTACGTTCTGATATTCGCGTCGCGAGCAACTCCTCCTGAACGTTATCGCTGGATTGTCCCTCTCGCGTCTCTCAAGCGCGATTCGAGCGTCGTGCTTTTCAGCAATCACAACATGGCCGATTGAGGCCTTCCGTCCGTCACCTTCGCGACCGATCCCGCGGCAAGCCGTAGCCCCCCCACCGCCTTCACTGTATGACCAAATGGAACAGGGATGCCGTTTCTGTCGACCGTGCGAGAAAGCAATCAGAGCGGGAGGCCGTCCGGCGCCAACGCGATCTTCTTCGACAGATCAGGGACCAAGAAAAAGCCGATGAGAAAGAGAAGGCGTTCCTCGCATGGCAGAGCCACCTCGCCGAAGTGGATGTGCTTCTTTCAATTCATCGTGAGGCCCCTGCGCCCGTCGACTGGCTCAAGTTGGCCAGCGCCCTCCCGCCCGCAGTCCCAACTATTTCTCGTGCCCGCGAATTGAACGCCCTTCGCAACCACGCGGTCCGCGTTCATCCGAACCCGGCACTCCGGGAGGCGGAGGTCACAAAAGCACAGTCGCTCGACGCTCAAGCATTTGCTGACGCTCAAAAGCTCCATCGGGAAGCAGTGACGGAATGGCAGTCCACAGTCGCTCTGGCCCGTCGCATCCTCGCCAGGGACTGTGCTGCATACACCGACGCCTTGGTGCGGTTCAGCACGCTTCAGGAACTGGCGGACCTCGGAGCCGAGTTGGACTTCACCATGCACACTGCTGACGCGGTGGAATGCGTGCTTTCCATGAAAGGGACACAGGTCGTTCCTACGGAAGCCAAGAGCCTAACGGCGACTGGCAAGTTGGCGGTGAAGCCGATGCCACGACAACAGTTCCAAGAGATCTACCAGGACTACCTTTGCGGCGGCGTGCTCCGGGTCGCGCGCGAGGCGTTCGCAGTGCTGCCGATCCGGCGCATCCTGGTTACCGCCAGCGCTCCCACCAACGGCGGAACCACCGTCCCGGTCTTGTCAGCCGCAATCGACCGGTCTGCTCTCGACGGAATCGATTTCGAGAAGGCCGACGCCTCCGACACCCTTGATCGCTTTAGTCCGCGAGGTGACTTCAAAGCCTCACGGAAGACAGGGGCATTTCAGGCAATCGAGCCACTGGCGTTCAAAGACATTGCCCCCGTAACTGCCGATACCGCCGGCATCCCGGACCTTCTTGTTAGGGTGAGCGCAGAACGCGCTGCCATTCGTATTGAAAAGGAGACGATCGAAGAAGCCTTCACATCATGACCACGACCCTCGTCATTCTCGCATTTTTCACCGCTCCTGCACTCGTCTTTTTCATTCTGTGGCGCGTCGCCTCGTCTCGCAACAAAGCGCTGACGACAAGAATTGCCGAGAAGGAAGCGGAGGCCGAGCGAGCGAAACAAGAGGCCGCGGCAACCGTTCGCGCCGCCAACGATGCTGCTAAACTCCGCGTTGCGGAGGCCCAAAAACTAATCGACCAAGAGCACGTTGCGCTGCGGCAAGAAGAAGCCCGGATTCGGTCACATTATGAGGAAGAGTCGCGCCGCTTCATGAGCGAGATGAACCTCGCGTTGCAAAAGGCCCGAGATGATTCCGCTGCGCTCCAACGCTACGCTTCGTTGGTCGACGCGGAAACGGAAACCAAGCGCCTTCTGGCCGAGGCGGCCACCGAAGCTCAAGCGCTGCGCGCTGAGGCAGCCTCGTTGCTTGAAACAGCTCAACTAGCAGCGAAGGCGGAGCGTGCGACAGCTTCGCGGAAGGCCTCCGAACTCCACGCGCAAGCGGACAAATTGCTCGAACACGCTACACAGAAGGCGGCCAAGATCATCGACGACGCACACAAGCAGGCAGAAAAGATCGCGGGCGACGCATACCTTGCGCTGCGTGAAAAGGATCACCTTCAAGAGGCGATTAAAGCCGTCCGCAACCTGGTGGAAGGCTACGGGGACCGCTACGTCGTGCCGACACACAGCATCATTGATGATCTGGCAGCGGGCTATGGCCATACAGACGCCGGTCGACGCCTGGAAATCGCCCGAATGCAAAGCAAGCGGATGGTCACCGAACAAATCGCCGCCACCTGCGATTACGTCGAAGCCAATCGGCGCGAGACCGCTGTCCGGTTTGTCGTCGACGCCTTTAACGGTCGGGTAGATGCCCTGCTGACCGAGGCTGAAACGACCAACATCGGCACGCTTGAGCAGCAGATTCGCGACGCGTTCAACATCGTGAATCTCAACGGCGAGGCGTTCCGCAATGCCCGTATTCTGCCGGCATATCTCGACGCTCGTCTCGAAGAACTCAAATGGGCCGTGGCCACCTACGAGCTGCGCCAACGCGAGCGGGAAGAGCAACGTCGGATCAAGGAACAGATCCGCGAAGAGGAACGCGCGCGCCGTGAATACGAGCGGGCGATCCGCGAGGCCCAAGACGAGGAGGCGAAACTGCAACGAGCGCTCGCCAAAGCGAAAAGCGAGGCGGAGCAGGCTACCGCACAGCAGCGTCAAAAACTGGAGGAAGAGATCGCCTTGTTAACTCAGAAATTGGTCGAGGCCGAAGAGAAGAACCAGCGAGCCCTCTCGATGGCCCAGCAGACCAAGAAAGGAAACGTCTACATCATCTCGAATATCGGCTCGTTCGGCGAGCAGGTGTTCAAAATCGGTATGACGCGCCGACTTGAGCCGATGGACCGCATTTGGGAGCTAAGCGACGCATCGGTGCCATTCGACTTCGATGTGCATGCACTCATCCCGTGTGACGACGCCCCGGCCCTCGAGGGAGCCCTTCACGATGCGTTCTCGGATCATCGCATCAACAAGATCAACCAGCGAAAGGAATTCTTCCGCGTTCCACTGGAGCAGATTCGAGAAATCGTGGCGTCCCGCGGCATCGAGGCGTCATTCACATTGTTGGCCGAGGCTCAGGAATACAGAGAGACGCAAAAGTTGAATTCAATGACACCCGAAGAGCGCCAGCGCTACACTGCCTCGCGAGCAATCGAATCAATTACGGTGACCAGTAACGACGAGACCTCCGTGCCACCAGCATCGGACCTGAATCCTGCGCGATGAATCCAAAAGCCTACTTCAAAGACCTTTCGGCACAGCTCCGCGCTGTTCAGAATCGGGTCCGCCAACTCATTGGTAATGCGCATTGGCCATCTGATGGCGCGTGGAAGGAAAGTGCGTTAAGGGCAGTAATTCGCGGCTATCTTCCAGCTTCGCTCTCAGTGGGGACAGGATTTATTCTATCCACCGACGGGCCTTCGACCCAGATCGATATCCTAGTTTACGACGACACAGCTCCAATTCTTTTCCGAGATGGCGACTTTGTAGTATTAACGCCCGATTCCGTGCGCGCAGTGATTGAGGTGAAGACCTCCCTCTCACGTCCCCAGTTGGTCTCGGCCGTCGATAAGCTCTCAAAGATTTCGCATTTGTTGCGAAAGCGCTGCTTGCAGAAGCGTCCGTTTATTGGGCTTTTTTCTTACGAGGAATCCGATTGTGCCCCAGCGGACGTTCTTCTTGCACTACAACGCGTAAATGGGTGCATGAGTGATTACGAGATCGCTGCGCTCTGCTTCGGCGATGAACAGTTCTTCCGGTATTGGGAATACGACCCCCGATCAACAGCTAGGCGCCGCCCATACGAGTCATGGCACGCATACCAAATTCCCCAGAGTGCGCCCGGATACTTCATCCACAACGTCATTGAACATCTTTTCCCTCAATCCGTAGATCGTGCTGAGAGTCTTTGGTATCCGATAGATGGAAAGGAAAACAGGCGAGTCGCCGTGCAACGTCGTCGAGTAAACGATGTCTATCGTTCGGCGGGAATGCCCTAGCTCAACGGTTGCCTCAAAATGTGGGCCGCTCGCCTGTCAGCATTGGCGAGAGCTGATATTCCAGCATGCTGTGGACCAGCATTGCGCCTGGAGGCGGATCCGTCTTTGCTGGGTTTCGTCATGAGTAACGCGCTTCACTCAGGTGGCTGGAGATGAATCCGGGACGCGCTCTATCCCGTTCGATTCGCTCGCTGCTGGGTGCGGCGGTGTTGGGGATTGCCGCTGTCGTGGCCGTGTTCGGAGAAAGTCCGGCGCCTGGGGCGTTCGATTTGGACCCGGACTGGGGTTCAATGGGCTCTGGCGAGTTCGTTGGTGTAGCTCTGAACAACAACTCCATGTTGGTGTGGACCGATGGTGCCATTGGATGTGTTGCGAAAAACAATCAGCATTCTCCTTTCGGATTCACAACAAACGTCGGCGGCGGGCAAGCGGACGCTGGCAGCTTCAACGACGAGTTCTCGATTCAGCTCACGGACTCGGGAGTGCTCTATCTGATGGCCAACGCCACGGGCATGTCCGATCTCGCGGCTGGCATCTCGGTGCCGGGTGCGACCGCGGTCGGGGATGTGTTTGAAATCGGTGGGACGCGCTACACGCATGTGCTCAAGGCCGATGGTCCGACGAGCGCGAGGGTTTACCTCGTGAACCTGACTAACGGGACGACGACCAGCACACCTCTGTTCACTCGAACGGGCGTGAGCCCGGCCGCGCTCGGCACCTATTTGGCAACGGGCGGCAACTCGCTTGCGGATGTCCGGTTCCTGTTCGCCCGGCCCGATCGCCCCGAGTTCATCGACGTGTCGTTCACGGGCGACGTGCGGCAATTCGGCGTCCCGTCCGATTTCGTCGGCGTGTGGGACACCGTGTTCTACAGCGACCTCGCCTTCGATCCACGCGACAATAAGCTCTATGTCGTATTGAACGACGGCAGTGGCTACGCCTTCCGCGGCAACTTTACGCCGGCTGCCGCATTGCCGTCGTCGCCCTACGACCCGCAGCCCCGAGCCGAGGCCACCGGCGGCAACACGATCACCTTCAGTTTCGAGACGCGGGCCGGTCTGCCCTACACGATCCAGCGCTCCAGCGACCTCGTCACGTGGACGGACGTGGAAACGATCCTCGGCACCGGCGCCCGCCACACTCACGAGCATCCGCTCACCGGACAGGCCGTGTTTTTCCGCGTGTCGTATCTGCACTGAGGGGGGCTTGGAGCAGCCCGTCGTCCTGAGTTGCTGCCGCTACGCAATGGCCAAGTCGGAGCACAGAACTTACGCGACGACTACTGAAGCCCAAACTGTAGTGGACGCGAAGGCGTGGCATGGCGCGGACCGGCATTGCGCTCGTTGCACGAACAGTCTTGGCTGAGCGCGTCATGACTCACGAGCTTAGCGCAGGTTGGGAGATGAACCCGGGACGCGCGCTATACCGATCGGTTCGCTCGCTTGTGGGCGCGGCGGTCTTGGGGATGGCTTTTACATCGGCTGTGAGCGCGCAGAGCGCAGTTCCACGGGTGCCGTTCGTCGTCTCGACGGACGATTGGGGCGCGCTTGACTCCAGCTTGCTCACCGGTGCGGCGCTGACCGACGATTATGCGCTGAGTTGGTCGAGCGGAGCTGTTGGTTTCGTTGCAAAATCGCTTTCCGTAACGTCCTACATCCTGACGACGAACATAGGAGGCAGCCAGATCGACGCCGGTTCATTCACCAACGGGACTTCCATTCAGCTCAAGGACGACGGTGTGTTGTATCTCATGAACAACACCACAGGTCAGTCGGACCTTTCGGCGGGGATTTCGGTCCCCGGCGCAACGGCGGTGGGTGATGTATTCAACATCGGCGGAACGCTCTTCACGCACATTCTGCGCCCTGAGGGCTCTGACGGCGCGAGCGCTTGGCTGGTGAATCTCACGACCGGCACGGTTAGCCCCACGCCATTGTTCATCCAGAGCGGCGTTACGCCGCACGCGCTTGCCACCTACATGGCCGTGGGCGGAACTTCGTTGGAGGATGTTCGCTTCCTCTTTGGGAAGAATGACAGCTCGCACATGCTGGAACGCACGACAACGAGCGTAACCCGGTATTTCGATTCAGACATAGTGGAGTATTGGCCGACCGTGCTGCTTGAGGATCTGGTAGTCGACGTAGCGAACGGCAAACTCTACGTTCTTTTATTCAACAATAACTCGGGCTACGCCTTCCGCGGCAATTTCAATCCGGCGGTCGCCGCCCCGATAGTCCCAATTGAATTAGATCCCGACTGGTTTACTATGAGCAGCAGCTTCATAACCGGTTTGGCGTTGACGGATAATTCTGCGCTGAGTTGGTCGAGTGACGGCTCAGTCGGCTTCGCCGGGAAAACGTCGCATATAGTGGGAGGCCTCACCACCAACATCGGCGGCCAAATCGACGCTGGCTCTTACACTGACGGGACTTCCATCCAACTCAAAGAGAGCGGCGTGTTGTATCTCATGAACAACACCACAGGTCTGTCGGACCTTTCGACTGGGATTTCAGTGCCTAGTGCAACGGCGGTCGGCGATGTGTTCAACATTGGCGGGACGCTGTTCACGCACGTCTTGCGTCCCGAGGGCACTGATGCGGCGAGCGCTTGGCTGGTGAATCTAACGACCGGGTGGGTTAGCCCCACGCCCCTGTTCACCCAGACGGGCGTCCGGCCGCAAGCTCTAGCCACCTACATGGCCATAGGTGGCACTTCGCTGGAGGATGTTCGTTTCGTCTTCGGAAAAAACGACAGCCCTCACATGGTGGAACGCACTGCAACGGACGTGATCAGGCACCTTGACGCGTTCCAAATGACTGAATCTTGGCCAACGAGTTTGCTTGATGATCTTGTCGTCGATGTTCCGGGCAACATGCTCTATTTCGCGTTCAACCAAGGGTCTTCAATAACGTTCCGCGGCTACTTCACTCCTGCCGCGTCGCAACCTCGCCCGCCCTACGACCCGCAGCCCCGAGCCGAAGCCACCGGCGGCAACACGCTCACCTTCAGTTTCGAGACGCGGGCCGGTTTACCCTACACGATCCAGCGCTCCAGCGACCTGGTTACGTGGACGGACGTGGAAACGATCCTCGGCACCGGCACCCGCCACACTCACGAGCATCCGCTCACCGGACAGGCCGTGTTCTTCCGTGTGGCCTATCTGCCCTGAGACGCCGAAGACCAGCCCGTCGTCCTGAGTTGCCTCGATCCGCCGTAAGCCGGTCTGGCTGAACTTCTCCCGGTCTAGGGGCGAGAACCTCCGCCGAATTGTAAAAACGGAGCATCCCGTCGTCCCGAGCGGCAGTTGCTTACACGGTGGCCTCTTTTTCACGGCAGCAACGGACGACCGCCGCCCCCGCCCCACCCCGCCTGACGCAACGCGGGGCAATCCTCGCTTCCGACCCGGCGCCGGCGCGCGCAGGACGCTTTGCGCCGGCTCAGCGCACGAAGGAGATGCCGGCGCGGACGGTCTCGAACTTGTCGCGATACGAAAGCAGGCTTTCGCCGTAGCCGTTGAAATACTGCACCAGCACGTAGGTCTCGAAATCGAGCAGCGAGGTCTTGAACGGCACCGTGAGGTCGAGTTGATGCGAGAAACGCTCCCACCCGCGCCCGACATGCCCCGTATAGATCAGCGCCGGCCCGTTCTGGTAACGGCCGAGCGCCACGCGCAACTGACCGTAGCCACGGTAGTCGGCGATGTCGGGATTGTTTTCGCGGGAACCGACGTAGAGGAAGATTTCCGGCGCGACGATCAGATGCCAGTCGTCCATCCGCCCGAGCGTGAACCCCGAGCGCAGATACACCGTGTTCAGGCTGCGGGAAATATCGCCCGCGCGCCCGTTCGACTCGTGCTTGAACGCCACCTGATAACCGAGCCAGCGCACCGCCTGCTGCTCGTGCAGCGGCGCGAGCGATTCGAGGATCAGCTCCGGCATGTAGCTCGTGTCGTAGAACGGGCTCGAGTCCGCGCTGATGTCCCACAGCGAACGCTGCGTGTAGCCGGCCTGCAACGTCAGCGGCAGGCGCGTGGCATCGCCCTCCGTGAGATTCATCAGGCGGTATTTGAAGCTGAACTGGAACTTCGCCGCCGGAGCGTCCGCGCCATAGATGAAATAGATCGATTCGTGCGCCGCGAGCCGTCCCTGGAAGGTGCGCTCGATCTCGTCCGCCGCCGCCTTCAACCCGGCCATCTTGCGGAACGGCTCCTTCTCCTCCGCCACCGCGTGCGGCGCCACCGGCCACGCCGCGCGAGCCACCGGCTGCCCGGGCAGGAGCGTTTCCAAGACGATCAACCCGCTGCAATCGTGCGGCACGACGAGTTCGTAGCGGAAACGGTGAAACCCGCCGGGCGCGAGCTCCACCGCCGCCGGTTCGAGCCCGCGCAAAGTCACGAGCCAGCTCTGGTCGCCGCGGGTCAGACGCGCCTCGATGCGCGGCGGCGGCGCGAACGACACCGGGGCCGGACCGGCATTGAGCGCCAGCCACTCGACCACCACCGGCGTCCCGGGCACCGACTCTCCGGTCGGCGCGACCAGCGTGCCCGTCACGCCCGGTGCCACGTCCGTCCCCGCTCGCACCGACAGGCCGCACAGGAGCAGCAGCAGCACCAGCAGCGAGCCGGTGGCGCGCCTAGCCGAGGAATGACGCAGGAAAAATTTCATGGCGCGAATCTAGCAACGTCCGAGCCCGGCGGGAATGACTTTGAATTTCGCGCCGCAGTAACCGCCGGTTAACGCCGCAGACGCGCCGCCATTTCCTCCGCGCGGAGCCAGCGGACTGCGCGCTGCCTTGCACCGTCCCCCACTCCGCCACGTTCCGCGCCTCGGCATCTCGCTGCTTGCAGGCTCCGGCGCACACCGCACGATGAGAGGCGTGCCTCGCCGACCGCGCAAAGTCACCCAAACCAGCATCGCCCGCGACCTCGACCTCTCCCAAGCGCTGGTCTCGAAAGTCCTCAACGGCGGCCGGCGCGGCGTCGATCCCGCCACCTACGAGCTGATCTGGGAGCACGCGCGCAAGAGCGGCTATCACCCCAAGGGCATGCACAGCAGCGCGGTGGCGGAAAGCGTCGCCGTGCGGCAGATCTGCATCGTGCTGCGCGCCGGACTGAATTTCGTGGAGATGGCGAATTTCCCGCACACGAGCCATGTGTTGCACGGCTTGCAAAGCACGCTGGCGCAGCACCGGCACTCCACCGTGCTCCTCGGCGCCGAGGACCAGCTCGATCGCGAAGCGTTGCGCCAGCATCTCGGCGGCGCGGATGCACCGCGCGGCGTGGCCGTCATCGGCGAGATCAGCCCGCGCTTCCTCGACGAGATCCGCCTCTGCACACCGCGTGTCGTCACCGTGAGCGCGCTTTATCCCGGGCTCTGCCACGCGGTGCTGTCGAACGAAGACCAAGCCGTTGAACAACTCGTCGCGCACCTCGCCGAGCTGGGGCACACGCGATTCGCGTGGATCGATTCCTTCCAGGGTTCCGGCCGCTACACCGAGCGCCTCGAAGCGCTCCGCCGGGCCTTGACGCGGCGCGGTTTGGCCCTCGACGAAGCGGATCATCTCACGTTGCCGCCGGACCCGGGTGCCTCCGACGATTTCTCCCGTCGTTTCGGGGAATTCATCCGCCGGCGCAATCCCCCCACAGCCATCCTGTGCTTCAACGGCGTCATCGCGCGCCATGCGCACCGCGCCCTCAGCCTGGTCGGACACGCGGTGCCGCGCGACTTCAGCCTGGCGGCCGTGGACGCCTCGCGAGTCTGCCGCGTCGAGCATCCCCGCATCACCTGCGCCGCGGCCGATCCCGAGAAACTCGGCACGACCGCCGCCATGCTGCTGATCGAACATCGCGGCGAAGCCGCGGAGAATCTCACCCAGACGGTGCTCGCCGCACAGTTTTTCCCCGGCGAGACCACCGGCCCGGCGCCGCGGACGAAGAAGGCCCGCTAACGGGCCACGGCAGCAGAGAGACGGGATCGTCGCGGATCCTGCCTTCCTTGCCTTTCCGCAAAGTGGCGGACGTATCGGACGTCCGCCACGCATCAGTCCGCGCTCAATTCGGATCGCTGGAGGACAGGGTCGCGGCGACCTGATCGATCTGCGTGTTCGCCTCGCAGCAGCGGATCTCGAACGTGTGCGTGCCCGCCGCCAAGCTGGCGGAGGTGCGCTTCCATTTGTAGCCGCTGCCGAGCCAGGTGAAGTTCAGGTTCGTCCATGAGCCATTGTTCACCCGCACCCAGACCTCGTTGGCACTCGCGTTGCCGGCGAGCCCCTTGGCATGGAAGTAAACCGTGGCGGCACTCGACAGCGTGAACGTATAGACCGCCCCGCCCCCCGCCGGCGGAGATCCGGTGCTGCTGACCACCGCGCGCAACGCCTGGCCGCCCGACGCCCCGCTGTCCGTCACCAAGCTCCAGTAACCGGAGTCGACCGTCGCCGCCTCGGCTTCGACAATCGCCGGCACGACGTTGCCAGAGGTGATCGTGTAGGTCGCCGTGGCGATGGCGGAATCCAGCAGGCCGCTCTTGTAGGCGATGGCCTTGATCGTCATCGACGCACCGACCGTGCCCGGCCCGGTGTAGAGTGTGCCGTAAGTCGGACTCGGCGTCGTGCCGTCGATCGTGTAGCGGATTTGCGCACCGCTCGTCGCTGTGCTGAGGGCCACGCTCTGCGGTGCGGTGTAGGTGCCGCCCGCCGGGGAGAACACCGGAGTGACCACCTGCGTCGCCGCCGCCTCGACCGTGAGCGAAAGCGCGCGGGTGGCGGTGGCGCTCGCCGCGTCGCTGACTTGCGCGGTGAAGTTGAATGTGCCCGTGGCCGACGGCGTGCCGCTGATAAGGCCCGCGCTGTTCAGGCTCACGCCGGAAGGCAGAGCCCCGCCCACCAGCGACCAAGTGTAGGGCATCGTGCCGCCACTGGCCGCGAGCGACTGGCTGTAGGCAACGCCGAGCTGGGCGTTGGGCAGTGTGGCCGTGGTGATCGCGGGGCCGTCGCCGTCGTGGCTGACGTTCAGGTGATAGAAACTCACGACCGCCGTCTCGCCGTCATCGGGATTGGTGTAGTAGGCGCCGGCCTTGTAGTAGAACGTCACGTCGGCCCAATCGGAGTTGTTGGCATACATGTCGATCGTCTGCGTGACGCCGTTGACGGTGACAGAGAAGAGGCAGCTGGTGGCCGAGCCGTCGATGCGGAGACGATACGTGATCGGTTCGCCGACGGCGATGTTGTTGGTGAAATAGAGCGTGTCCTGCGACGAGAGCGAGCTGGGGTTGCGCTTCACGGTGCAATAGACGCGCGCGGGCGACACGGTGTTGTCGAAGCGCAGGATGATGGCGGGAACGTTCGGCTCCTTGCCATGGATCTGGCCGAGGGAGACTTTCCCGTCGCCCACGTCCTCCACAACGCAGATCGCATCCATGATGTGCGTGCCGCTGTAGTCGCCGGGTTTCCAATTGCGCAGCGTGTCGTCGGGATTGGACTCGCGCAGTTCGCTGCGCGGGTGCGACGACGTGCCGCCGGCGGCGCCGTTGTAGGGCACGCCGAAGACCATCGCTCCGTCCACACCGGTATAAAAATACGGTGCGTAGGCGTAGCCGGCGGAGAGCTGCGAAGGCAGGATGGTGAGCGGCGTGCCGCTGAACCCGCCCGAGCCGTCGACTGGCAACGTGATGTTCCACTTCGTGAGGTCGAAGTTGCCCGACGGCGGCAGGCTGGGGTCGAGGGCGATGGCCGGGGAACTCGCGACGCCGAGGAGCGTCCCGAGGAGGAGTGCGCGCGTGAGACGCACGGGCATGGAGCGTAGCTTCATGTGATTCCGGATAACAACGGCATCGGAGGGATCGCGCGGCGTCGGCGATGCCGGCCGGCGCACACGCGAGGGGGTGGAAAGACGGTTCCTGCGCCGGGGGGGCGGCCGGACGTGGCGCGGGGCGCGGTTGCTGTCGTCCGCGTCCCGCGCCGAGCCCAGCCACCCCCTGGTTGGCGGGACTCAAAACGCGAGGTCGTAGCTCAGCGTCCAGCTCATGCCGTCGGCGGCGAGGCCGGACCCGAGGAAATAGCGTTCATCGAGGATGTTTTTGCCGTTCAGCTGGACGCGGTGACGGAAACGGCGATCGGCCGACCGCCAACGGTAACCGAGGCCCACATCGACAGTGTGATACGACGGTGTGATGTAGTTCTCGATGCCGTTGGGCAGATTGAGCGTGCCGCTGGGGATGACCGCGCCCGGAGCAAGATCGGGCCGCGGCAGCTCGCCGTTGGGAAACGGATTGTTCAGGAACGGCGCGGCCGTGCCCGCGGCGGCGGCGACCTGCGCCGAGGTCAGCGTGCGTCCGCTGCCGGCGGGGTTGGTGGGATTGGCGCTGTTGTAGCGATAGCCGGCGGTGAAGTAGAGGCCGCGCAGCGCGCCTTCCTTGAACTCGTAACGCGTGCCGAGGCTGACGGTCTGCTTCGGCGCGTTGCGCAGCGGCAAGCCGATGAGCCAGCGCAGCGGGTGGCTGTCGTAGATCGCCTCGGTGTAGCCGTAGCCGCCGAAGAATTGCAGCTCAGGCGTCGCCACCCAGTTGAAATCGCTCTCGAAACCGCGCGACGACTGCTCGCCGGAGACATAGGTCACGGAAAGCGCGCCCGCACTGGTGTCGGCGTTGACCCGATCCGCCACCTTCTCGCGGGTGATGTCGAACCAACCGGCGGTGAAGGAGAGATTGCCATCGAACGCACTGACCTTGATGCCCGCATCGACGCCGTGCCCCTCTTCGTTGGGCAGGGCGAAGGTGCTGCCGTCGACCGGGCTGATGCCCACGGCGTTGCCCGCCTGGATCTGCGGGAAGAACGACGTGCTCGCATTCGCGTAAACCCGCAGCCACGGGCGGACGGCATAATTGAGGCCGGCCTGGTAGGTGAGCTTGCGCTCGACCTGCTCGGTGACGCGACTGGCGGGGTTGGTCGCGAGGTGATCCTCCAGCTCGTTGCGCACCCAGTCGTAGCGCATGCCGGCGAGCAGGATCAGGCGCTCGTCCAGCAGGAACGCGCGCTCGCTCACGAAGAGCCCGACGACATCGATGAAGAGGTCGGTGTGCAACGACGGGACGTCGTTGTTATAGAGCGCGGGGTTCTCGTGGTAGTTGGAGAAATACTCGAGCCGCGGATCGTTGATTGGCACGGCGGCACCGAGGCCCGGCATGCCCGCCGTCAGGTTGGTCATCTGGTAGGCCTTCGAATCGGTCTGCGTGTGCCGGCCGTAATCGAGCGTCAGGAGCAGCTTGTGTTTCACCGGGCCTGTCTCGAAGTGGGACAGCAGATCCGTCTGCCAGCCGCCGACGCCCTCGGTGATCGCGCGGTATTGCGGCGTGCCGCGGGAGATCGAGCCGCCGTTCGCCGGGCTGAGATCGGGGCGATACACGTTGCGCGAGGCGACCTCGTTGCGTTCGGTGAGACGGCGCCACCAGTTCGCGGAGCTGCGCAGCGAGACGTTCTGGTTGAAGCGATGCTCGAACGACGCGATGACGTTGTGGATGTTGCGGTGGGAGTAGTTGCGCGGGCCTTGGAAGTTGTAGTCCCACAGCTCGGTCGCGAGACGGGTGTTGGCCGTGTAGAGGCCGCCGGTGGCACGATACGGATCCTGCACGTTCGGCACCTGCGTGCTCGGCATCACCGCACCGGAGATGCCCTGCTCGCGACGCTCGAGGAATTCGTATTCCAGACTGAGGCTCGTGCTCTCGCTCGGTTTGAACAGCAACACGCCGGACACCGTGCCGAGCTCCGCGCGCTTGTGCACGGGATCGGGATCGCGCGTCCACTGCGTGGCATCGACGCGGTAGAACAGGTGCGGGCTGATCGGCCCCGTCGCCGAGAATTCCCCGCGCCAGAACTCGTGCGAGCCGCCCGAGACGGAAACGCGATAGGCCTCCTTCGTCTGCGGACGCCGCGTCACGAGGTTGATCGCGCCCGAGGGCGTAGTGATGCCGTAGATGGCGGCGGTCGGACCCTTGATGACCTCGGCGCGATCGACATTCACGCGATCGGAAAGCCCGTTGCGGCGAAACCCATTCCGCAACTGCAGCTGCGCCGCGAAGCCGCGGAGGTTGTAGCCGCCCCAGAGGTTTTCGGACGCCACGAAGTTGCTCGTGTAGGCGAACTGCTCCGCGAACTCGAGCAGGCTGAACTCCTCCATGAACTGCGACGTCACCGTGTTCACCACGAACGGCAGGTCGAGGATCTTGCTCGCGACGCGCGTGCCGGTGGTCGATTCCGTGGCGGCGTATTCGCTGGCGGCGCGCGAAGTGACGGTGAACTCGGGCAGCGCGACGGTCTCCGATTCGGGAGCGACGGCAGGCCGCGCGGCTTCCTGTCCGAAAGCGACGCCGGCCGCGCCGACGAGGGCGAGAAACGCTCCCCGGAAAAGGAAGCGGCATGGTTGGGTGACGGGGTGATTCATGGTCTTCGGGGATATGAGGCGCACAGCAGCTCGCCTCCGTGGGGGTGACGGCAACCTGCCCGGGCGATCCACACCATGGCAAGATAAAATGATAATTATCACTTTAATTCGCCTGCGGCGAACTACCGCGCAGGGCCGTGAACCAAATATCGACAATATTCCAAATGGAACTCAGTCCCATTTGACATCAAACCCGTTTTTGTGATATTTATCATCTATACCCCATGACATCCACGCCCTCCACGCTGCCGCTCCTCCTGGAGCGTTCCGCCCGGCGCGCGCCCGAACGCGACGCCTTGATCTACCTCGAACAACGCCTCACCTACGAGACGCTGCTGCTTCATGTGCGCCGTGCCGCGGCCGGGTTCCATGCCGCTGGCGTGGGCCCTGGCGATCGCGTGGCGCTGCTGCTCCCCAACTGCCCGCAATTCGTCATCGCCTTCTTCGGCGCCCTGTCCGCCGGCGCGATCGTCACCACCACGAGTCCGCTCTACACCCTGCGCGAGGCCGTCCACCAATGGCGCGATGCCGGCGCCAAGATTGTGGTCGCCGACGCGCGGCTGGTCCCGCTGGCCACGGCCGCGCAAGCGGAATGCCCTGCGCTCGAACGCGTGATCCTCACAGAGGATACGGAGTATGCCTCGGACGGGTTTCCGCGCCTCGCCGCGGCGTTGCACGGCGCTCCGCTCGAGCGGCTCCCGGACGGCCCCGTGCGCTGGAGCGATCTGCTCCGCTGCCGGCCGGGCGAACTGCCTCAACGGGCACCCGATGACATCGCATGCCTCCAATACACCGGCGGCACCACCGGCACCTCCAAGGGGGCGATGCTCACCCACGCCAATCTCTGGGTGAACATCCACCAGACGCGCGAACGCCTCAGCGGCGGCGACGCTGGGCCCGAATTCTCCGTGGCCGTCCTGCCGCTGTTCCATATCTTCGCGCTGACTTGCGTCATGCTCTCGGTGCTGGAAAGCGGCGGCACCCTGCTGATCCTGCCCCGCTTCGACGCCGCGCTCACGCTGGCGGCCATCCGCCGCCACCGTCCCGCCTTCTTTCACGGCGTGCCGACGATGTATGTCGGTTTCCTCAACGTGCCCGGCGTCAGCGCGGAGGATTTCCGCTCGCTCCGCTGCTGTGTCACCGGCGGAGCGCCCATCGCGCAGGAGGTGCACCGGCGCTTCGAGGAACTGTTATCCGATGGTGCGCGCCTGATCGAAGGCTATGGCTTGAGCGAATGTTCCCCGGTGAGCCACTTCAACTCCGGCCCGGAAAACCGTCCCGGCACGATCGGCCGGCCCGTGCGCGACACGGAATGCCGGATCGTCGACGCGGAGACCGGCACCCGCGAGCTGCCGGTCGGCGAGCCCGGCGAACTCATCCTGCGCGGCCCGCAGGTCATGCGCGGTTACTGGGAAAAGGCGGACGAGACCGCCCTCGCCTTGCGCGGCGGCTGGCTGCACACCGGCGACATCGCGGTGCGCGACGCCGACGGCTTCTACACCATCGTCGATCGCAAGAAGGACCTCATCCTCGCCGGCGGATTCAACATCTATCCCCGCGAGATCGAGGAAGTGCTCTTCACCCATCCGCACATCCGCGAAGCCCTCGTGATCGGCGTGCCCGATCCCTACCGGGGCGAGACGGTCAAAGCCTGCATCGTCCCGCACCACGAAGCCGTGCTCTCGGCGGAAAGCGTGATCGCATTTTGCCGCGAACGTCTCGCCGCCTACAAGACGCCCAGAATCGTCGAAATCCGGGACTCGCTGCCGAAATCGGGCGTCGGCAAATACCTGCGGCGGGAACTGCGCCGCGAAGCGGCGGCCGTCCCCCAACCCAGCTGACTCTATGCTCAGAACTCTGCCCACCCTGCTCCTCCTCGCGTGCGGATTCCTCGCCGCGAGCGCCCAAACGCCCGACGCCGCGCAACTGGCTGACTGGCTCCGTCGCTACCCTGACGCCGACGCCAACCACGACGGCGTGCTCTCGCTGGAGGAGGCGCGCAGCTATCGGGAAAAGCTGCGCGCCGCACGCACCGGTGCGAATCCCCGTGAGACGGAGACCGTCCGCACCGGGCCGGCCGCGCCGAGCCCGACGTTCGCCGATCTCGCCTACGGCGCGCATCCCCGGCAGGTGCTCGACTTCTGGCGCGCCGACTCGGCCACCCCGGCGCCGGTGGTCATTTACATCCACGGCGGCGGCTTCGTGCAAGGAGACAAGAGCCGCGCCCGCGAGAGCGAGTTGTTGCGCGAGTGCCTCGCCGCCGGCGTCTCGTTCGCCGCGATCAACTACCGCTTCCTGTCGGCGGACACGGCGCTGCCCGACATCCTCCGCGATTGCGCGCGCGCCGTGCAGTTCATCCGCGCCCACGCGACCGAGTGGAACCTCGACAAGGACCGTCTCGCCACGTTTGGCAGCTCCGCCGGCGCCGGCGCGTCGCTCTGGCTGGCATTCCACGCCGATCTCGCGGACCCGAGCAGCACGGACCCGGTCGCGCGCGAATCGAGCCGCCCCGTCTGCGTCGGCGCGCTCAGCACACAGTTCACCTATGATTTCCCGCGCTGGGCGGAATTGTTCGGCGAGGACATGGTCGCGCGCTTTGGCGGACGCTACAACGCACCGGCCTTCTACGGCTTCGCCACCCGCGATGAAGTGATGGGACCGGCCGGCCGGCGCGTGCGGGCCGATTGCGACATGCACGGCCTGATGCAGGCGGGCGCCCCGCCGTTCTTCGTGCAGTCCGACGCCGACGCCGCTCCGGCCCGCACTGCCTCCGAATTCCTGCATCATCCGCTGCATGCGAAGGCGCTGGTCGATCGCGCGCGCGAACTCGGCGTGCGCGTCGTCGCGGCGGTGCCCTCGCTCGGCTTGCAGCCCGCCGCAGGTGAGCCGCGCTCGTTGCGTGACTTTCTCCTGCGCGAACTCGGCGTGGAGACGCCTTCGCCTATCGCCGCGGAGCGCTCGCGCTGAAAAGCAGTTGCGAGCCGCAGCGGTAAGGACTTCCTTGGAAGTGGACGCAAGTCCGCCCGCCATGTTGTCACCTGTCGACGTCCAACTCATCGGCCCCGAGGTCGCCATCCGCTGGAATGATGCCACGGAGAGCTACATCACGTTCGCCACGCTGCGCGCGGCTTCGCCCAGCGCCGAGGTGAAGGGCGAGCAGGACATCTTCGGCAACCAATACGGCGGCGAGGCACCGAAGAGCCACGTCGGCGTCGAGGTGCTCGGCTGGGAACAGGTCGGCAATTACGCGCTGCGCTTCGATTTCAGCGACGGCCACCGCACCGGCCTCTACCCCTACACGCTGCTGCGCCGGCTCGGCGAGCTCCCGCGCTGAACCGTCCGGGCCGCCCCAGTCGGTCGGGCGAGCGAGGAAACTTTTCCCGTGCAACTGCCCGGCGGCGTGTTTCACTGCGCTTCGATCATGGCCGAAACCCGTCTCGCCTCGCTTCGCAACGCCTTCCTCACCGGTCTCCTGCTGGTAGCGCCGTTCGTCGTCACGGTCTGGGCCCTGCGGCTGGTGATCAGCTTCGTCGGCGGCTCCATCACGCCGCTGTTCCTGCCCTACCTGCCCGACGCACTCAGCCACCTGCCCAATCTCGTCTGGGACGTCACGACGACGCTCATCGTTCTGGGTCTCATCGCCGCGCTCGGCTATCTCTCGCGCCTGCTGCTCGGCCAGTTCGTCGGCGCGATGACGGAGCGCTTCATCCAGAGTATCCCGGCCATCGGCGGCTTCTACAACAGCGTGAAGCAGTTCATCGACACCTTCGGGGCGAAGGACCGCGCGCAGTTCAGCAAGGTCGTGCTCGTGCAATTCCCCCGCGCCGGCGCCTACACCATCGGCTTCGTCACGAACACGGCGCAGGGCGGACCGCATCAACATCTCTCCGGCACGCATTGGGCGGTCTTCGTGCCGACCTGTCCGAGTCCGGTGAACGGCTTCTTCATGTATCTGCCCGCCGCCGAGCTCATCGAGCTCGATCTCTCCGTGGGCGACGGGATGAAGGTCGTCATCTCCTGCGGCGCCGTGCTGCCCTCGTGGTCCGATCCGACGGCGGCCAAGGCGGCTTTGACCGGTGGCGGCAACGCGGGCGCCTAGCGCGGCATGCCGGGCCAGCAACTCCAGACCAGCGGCTGGGTGCTCGGACGCTCGCTCTCGGGCTCCGATGCGTTCGAAACGCTGCAGCTCTTCACCGATGCGCACGGCGTGCTCACGGCTCTCCGGCGCGTGTCCACCAAAACCGCCCCGCAAAACTCCCCGCTCGATCTCTTCGACGAGGCCGAGCTCGCGCTCGAGTCGACGAATCAAGGCCGCACCTGGTTCGTGAAGGAGCACCGCCACCTCCGCCGCCACCCGGGCATCGGGCGCTCCTACGCGGCCCTGCAAGCCGCCGCATCGCTCTCCGCCCTGCTCCTGCGCAACCCGCTGCCCGACGAGTCCCGTGCGGCCCTCGCCGGCCTGTTGCGCCAATCGCTCGCGGCGCTCGACGGCGGCGCCCGGCCGGACCTCGTCTGGTTCAAGGCGCTTTACTGTTTCCTGCGCGACGAGGGTTATCCCGTGAAACAGGATTGGTGGCAGCACCTCGGCGCCGACGACCGCGCGGCCACCGCGCACATTCTCAATCAACCCATCGCGGAGCAGAATCCCGCGCCCGACCTGCTCGATCACCTCACCCGCCGCCTCGTGGCGTGGGTCGCGAGCGACACGGAGATCCGGCTCGCTTGAGCCGCTCCGTCCCGCCCGCCGCGTCGCCATGCAATTCTCCCTCGCCGCCAAGACCGCCAGCCTGAGCGTGGGCGAGTTTGCGGATTTCTCCCTCGGCCCGCGCGACGGCGGCGGCGGTTCGCCAGGCCTGTGGCGCGCGCAGCTCGGTCAACACTGGCACCACGAACTCCGCACCCAAGCCGAACGCGAAAAATCCACCGCGGGCGACGCCGCTCCCGCCCTCGCCTTCGAGGTGCCGATCGAGGGCCGCCTGATGCATCGCGGCTGGACGCTCACGCTCGGCGGACGCATCGACCAGATCGTCGGCACCACGCTGCGCGAGATCAAGACGGTGCTCCGACCGCTGCCCGCCGCCGAGCCGGAATTGCGCGCCGATTACCCGGCGTATTTCCTCCAGCTCGCCACCTACGTCGTGCTGCGCCGGCTGCAGGGCCTGCCGGATACGCGCGCCGAACTCGTCTTCGTCGAAGCCTCTTCGGGACTCGCTCAGACCCTGACGCTCACGCCATTCGACGAGGCGCTGGTGCACCATCAGCTCGACGCCGTCGTCGGCTTCCTGCAGCAGCAGCTCCAAGCCGCGCAACGGCGCCGCGCACTCGTCTTCGCGCCACCGTTCCAGGAATTGCGGGCCGGGCAGGAGACGATCCAAGCCGACCTCGCCGCCGCGCTCGACCGCGCGCCCGTCGTGCTCTTCGAAGCGCCGACCGGTTACGGCAAGACGGGGTGCATGCTCGAGTTCGCGCTCCGCCAGCTCCAAGCGGGACGCTTCGATCGTCTGCTCTGGCTGACGAGCAAATCCACCGGTCAGCTCCAAGTCGTCGAAACGCTCCGCCGCATGACGGCGCACCCCGCCGGCGGCGGCACCGCCCTCGCCTTCTGGCAGGTGCGCAACAAGGGCGAGCATTGCGTGAACGACGTCTTTCACTGCGTGCGCGACGGCTGCCGGTTCCTCGCCGAGGCGGTGGAGCGCTGGCCGCAGAGCGGACTGGCGCGCTTCTACCTCGACCCGGCCCAGCCCCGCGAACTCGACACGCTCCGCGTCGCCGGGCGCGAAGCGGGCGTCTGTCCCTACGAGATCACCCGCACCGCGCTCGCGTTCAACGACGTGTGGATCGGCGACTACAATTACGTCTTCGCCCCGGACAACCGCGGCCTCTTCCTCGACCAGCCCGGCTTCTCCGCCGCGCGCACGCTGCTCGTCGCCGACGAGGCGCACAACCTGCCCGCGCGCGTGGCCGACGCGTATTCGCACAGTGCGGACGCCGCTGACGTCAGCGCCCTGCTCGCCGAACTCGATCACCAGCGCGCACCGGCCGCCCTCGTGCTCGCGGTCGAAGCTTGGGCGCGCGTGCTTGGCTCGGTCGATCCCTGCGAAGTGCTCGATCCGTTGCACGAGGCCGATGCCCGCGATGCACTGGAACGTCTGGCGGAACTGGTCCCGACGCTGCCGCTCGACCACGCCGCGCTCGGTCCGCAACACAGCGAGACGTTGTGGCAATGCGTGCGCCTTCACGATTTTCTCCAAGATCGGCAGCTGCACCGCCTGTTGTGGTCGCGCCGCGAAGGCACGCTCGAATTCACCTGCGTGAACGCCGCCGACGCCATCGGCGCGACGTTGCGCACCTTCGGCGGCGCGCTCCTGATGTCGGCCACGCTCGCCCCTTTCGCACCGTTCGCCGCGTCGTGCGGCTTGAAGCCGACGCCCGGCGCGGCGGCCGGCGCAGCGACGCCTTTCACCTCCCTGCGCGCCGTGGCGCCGTGGCGCGAAGGCGCCTACGACGTCGCGGTGGACCTGCGGCTCTCGACGGCGCTGCGTGAACGCGCCCAGCATTACGGCACGACGGCTGAGACAATCGAAGCGCTGCACGCCGCCTCGCGGCAGGCGGTCGCGGTGTTTTTCCCGTCTTACGCCTACGCGGAATCGGTCCTCGCGGCGCTGGAGCGCGGCGGTTCGGTGTTGCGGGCCGCGTTGCAGCCGCGACTGCCGGACCTCGCGGCGCAGGCCGCTTGGGTCGAGGAGACACTGGCGTTCACCGACGCGCTCTTCCTCGTGCTCGGCAGCAGCTTCGCCGAGAGCATCGATCTGCTGGGCGGACGCGTCTCGCACGCGATGGTCGTCGGCCCGGCGTTGCCCGAGGTCAACGCTGTGCAGCGGGCGCGCCTCGATGCGCTCGGCGCGCTCGGACGCGAGACGGCGTTCCAGCGCGTCTATCAGATCCCCGGGCTGCAAAAGGTGAACCAATCCCTCGGCCGCCTCGTGCGCGGTCCGGGGCAACGCGCGAAAGTGCTGCTGCATTGCCGCCGTTTCGCGGAGCCCGCCTACGCGCGGTTGCTCGATCCGGAATGCCAGTTCTACCGCGAGATCGGCAGCACCGCCGACCTGCGCGAGTGGCTGGGATTATCTAGCTGACGCCGGACTCGCCGAGCAGGTTGGCGAAGATCATCTTGCCTCCAGCCGTCGGCAACACGCCCGTGATCTCAGCCGTGACGCGGCGCCCGATCATGGCGCGGGCGTGGTTGACCACCACCATCGAACCGTCCGGAAGATAACCAACCGCCTGCCCCTCGTCCTTGCCGGGCTTGGCCAGATCGACCTCGATGCTCTCACCGATCACGATCTCCGGGCGCAGCGCTTTTTCGAGCGAATGCAGGTTGAGCCAGGAGACGCCGTGGAACTGGGCCATCTTCGCGAGATTCTGATCGGTCGTCAGCAACTTGGCGCGCATCGACTGGGCGAGGAAGACGAGCTTCGCCTCCAAATCCTGCCGGCGCGCGATCTCGCTTTGGTGGATGCGAATGTCGAGGTGCTTGATGCGACGCAGTTCGTTCAACACCTCCAGACCACGCCGGCCGCGCGCCTGCTTCAGCGGATCCGGGGAATCGGCGACTTGCTGGAGTTCGTTCAGCACGAAAGTCGGAATGACGAGCGCCGCGCCGAGGAACTGCGTCTCGCACACGCGCGCGATGCGACCGTCGATCAGGGCGCTCGTGTCGACGACGATGAGCGGCACGTCGACCTCGTGCGGCACGAAGCGCACGTAGGGAATGACCAGGTTGAACTCGTCGCGCCCGCGCAACGCGATGACGGTGCCGAGGTAGGTGCAGACGAGAAACATCGTCAGGCGCACGAGGTAGATCACCTGCGGGTCGCCCTCCTCCAACAGCGGCGAGGTGCTGATGAGCCACGCAATGAGCGCCCCGACGCCGAGGCCGAACGTCATCGCCGAGAGCCCGCGGAGCGAGAAGCCCTTGAGCAATACATCCACCAGCACGACGAGCGCGCCAATCAACGCGCCCACGATCATCGCCACCCAGCGGTAATCATCCCACTCCTTGATGCTGTAGGCGACGAGCCAGCCGCCCACGACACAGAGGACCCAGAAGACCAGCCGGATGACGAGCAGCGTCCTGTTCATGACGATTTACTCGAAAGTTCCGCGCCGGATCAGCCACAGCAACACGAACGGGATGATCAGGAAAAGGATCATGACTCCATAAAGGATCCATTGCGCCCGCTGCGCCTTCTTTATCAACTCGGGATCCTGCGGCTCATCCATGGCCGCGAAAATCCACCGCTTTGACGCCCATGACAACGCAATACTGGCTCGTGAAACAGGAACCTGAGGACTACGCGTGGACCGACTTCGTCCGCGACGGACGGACGGCCTGGACCGGCGTGCGCAATTACGCCGCGCGCAATAACCTCAAGGCCATGCGGACCGGCGACGAGGTGCTCTTTTACCACAGCGGCGACGCCAAGGCCGTCGTGGGGCTCGCGCGCGTCGTGCGCACCGCCTACCCCGATCCGACGGCGGACGAGGACGGCTGGGTGGCGGTCGATCTCGCTCCGGTCGAGGCGCTGCCGGCGCCGGTGACGCTCGCGCAGGTGAAGGCCGACGCCGCGCTGCAAGAGATCGCGCTCGTGCGCCAGAGCCGGCTGTCCGTGATGCCGCTGCGCGCAGCGGAGTTCGCGCGCATCCGGCGGCTCGCGCGGGCCTGAGCGCGCTCAGCGCGCGGACGCCGGGTTCACGAGATCGACCTCGACCGCGACGCGGAAGCCGCGCTGCCGCGACCGTTCGCTCCGCGCCGCCTGCTCCACCACGCCCTCCGCGTTCAGCACGGGGCCGTTGGAGCCCTCGGCTTCGCTGGCCAGCCACTCGGCGAGGCCGCCCTTGAGATTTTGAAACACGCCCGCGCCCTCGCTTCCGGCGAGGCGCACCTCTTCGAGCGTGGGCAACCGCACCTTCCAACCGAGCACCCACCCGGCACGACGGCAAAACTCGGTGGCCTCGGCCAGCGTGACGGAATCCACGGGCTGCGTGCGGCCCGGATTGCGGCTCGGGTTGGAACTCATCAGGCGCGTGAACTCGGCCTGCAGCACCTCGGCCCTCAGCAGCGCGATCCCCGTTTGACCGGGCAACGGTGCGAGCTGTTCGTAGAGCCGGTCCTGGAGATTCGCGAGGTCGTCCGAACGCACGTTCAGGAACGCCAGTTGCATGCGCATCGCCTCGTCCACGCCCTTGGCCTTCGGCAGCCGCGCGGCGATCTCCTCGAGCTGGGCCAGAGCTTCGCGGATGGATTGCTGGGCCTGGAAAACTTCGCGCCGCCGCAGATGCTGCTCGGCTTGGTCGCGCAGCGTGACCGCGATCTTCAACGCATCGGCCGCCAGCGTGGTCTGGCGCTCGGATTCGATCTCCTCCAAACGCTCCATCGAGACGAAGCGGCTGCGGCCGAAACGCTCGTTCAGCGTGCGCTGCGCATCGGCGGCTTCGGCCAGCCCGGCAGCGGCCTCGGATTGGCGACCGCTGAGCGCGAGCTGGCGGGCCTCGGCCAGCTTGGCGTTGATCGCGACGTCGAGACCGTCGGCGCTGAGCGAGGCGATCTCGGCGTCGATGCGGCTCAGGGCGGCCAAATCGGAGTAGCGGGAACGCGGGAACTCGCGATTGAGCCGCTCCTGCAGCTCGCGCGCCTCGCGGTAGAGACCCAGCGCGGCGTCCCACTGCTTGTCCGTCACGGCGCGTTGCGCCGCGGTGAGTTTTTCCTGCAAAACTTTCTGAATAGGCTCGGCGGCCAGCCGCGCGACCTCCTGTTCGAGTCGCTGCTCGCGCTCGATGTTGCGCACGCCGCCGCCGGTGCGGTTGACGTCGCGCTGCAACTGCCACGCCTCGCGCCAGAGCTCGGCGGCGGCGGTGTTGTCCCCGGCGTTGCCCGCGGCCACGGCGGCGCTCTCGCGCTCGAGGCTCAGCTGGACTTTTTCCTGCACGCGCAGGCGGTCGAGCTCGGCCTCCGTGCGTTGGAGATCCTCGACGTAGGAAGTGATGGCGCGGCCGGATTCCTGCGCGATGTGGCGCTGGATGATGAGCAGACGCTCCGTGCGCGCGATGCGCTCGGCCAGGGGAAGCTCGGACTGGTTCGCCTCGGCGACCGCGGCCGCGGCTGCCACGCGCTGCTCCTGCAGCGCGGCGATGGTGGCGCGTTGCTGCTCGCGCAGCTCGGTCTTGCGCGCCTCCCGATGGAAGTAGGCCGCAGTCGCCGCCGCGATCACCAGCACACCGAACACGATCCAGCGCACACGCCGGGCGCGCGCAACAGTGGCACTACGACGATGCTCGGGCAGCTTGTCGAAATTCATGGGTATCGACATAGTGCAACGTGGATTGCGTGTCATGGCAATGCGTTTGCAAGGTCCCGGGCTCGACATGCGATGACGAGGCGTTTTCGTGGCCTCATGCCCGTCCAGCTCGCCATCCTCGCCCCCGGTCTGCTCGGTGCCTCCGTCGCCCGGGCAGCGCGGCATTTCGGCGCGGCGCAGCACATCACCGTCTGGGCCCGCCGGCCGGAAGTCCGCCTCGCGTTGCGACGCGAGACCTGGCTCGACGCGGTGGCTGACACCCCCGGCGAGGCCGTGAGCGCCGCCACGCTCGTCGTCGTCTGCCCGCCGGTCGACCGCATCGTGCCCCTCGTGCAGGAAATCGCGCCGGCGCTGACTCCGGGCGCGATCGTCACCGACGTCGGCAGCGTCAAGGCCGAGATTTGCCGGCTCGCCGCCGCCGCGCTGGGCGCGCGCGCGCGCTTCGTCGGCTCGCATCCGATGGCCGGTTCCGAGAAGACCGGTTGGGAACACGGCCGGGCCGACCTGTTCGCCCGGCGCACGGTGTTCGTGACGCCGCGGCCGGAGGAGACCGATCCGGTCGCCGCCACGGAAGTCGCCGCTTTCTGGCAAGCGCTCGGGGCTGAGGTCGCCAGCGTGGCGCCGGATGTGCACGACGAGATCGTGGCGCACATCAGCCACCTGCCGCAGATGCTGGCCTCGACACTCTGCGCCGCCCTCGCGAAGCGCAATCCCGGCTGGCGCAACTTCGCCGGCGGCGGCCTGCGCGACACGACCCGCATCGCCGGCAGCGACGCGCAGCTCTGGAAAACCATTCTCGAACAGAACCGCGACGAAGTGCTGCGGGCCCTGCGCTCCTATCAGGAGGAGTTGCACGGCATGGAGCGCGCGCTGGCCAACCGCGATTGGTTTGAAGTGCAGGCGATCCTCGAGCGCGGGCGCGCCTACCGCGACCAGTTCCGGCCGGCGCCGTGAGCGCGCCCGGCCCTTTCCCCTCTCCCGTGACTTCCCTGCCCTCCCTGCTTCCCATCCGTCCCTTCACGCGCCCGGTCCGCGGTGAAGTCATGCCACCGGGCTCGAAGAGCATCACCAACCGCGCGCTGCTGCTCGCGGCGCTCTGCCCGCATCCGGTGACGCTCACCGACGCGCTGTTCAGCGACGATTCGCAGATCATGGTCGAGGCACTGCGCGCCCTGGGTTTCACGGTCGAGGCGAACAGCGGCGCCCGCACGCTCCGCGTCAGCGGCCAGGAAAACGGCCTGCGCGCCGCGCGCGCGGAGATCTTCACCGGACTCGCCGGCACTGCCGCGCGCTTCCTCACCGCACTCTGTGCCGCCGCCTCCCAAGGCGTCTATGCGATCGACGGCACCGCGCGCATGCGCGAGCGCCCGATGCGCGGCGTGCTCGCGGCGCTGCGCGAACTTGGCGCCGAGGTGCGCTGCCTCGGCGCGGACGGTCACCTGCCGGTCGAGATCCACGCGCGCGGCCTGCGCGGCGGCCGCGTCGAGGTCGATGCGCAGGAGAGCAGCCAGTTCCTTTCCGCTTTGCTGATGGCCGCGCCACTGGCGCGCGCGCCACTCGAATTGGCGGCGGCCGGCCACGTGCGCCTGCCCTTTGTTCAGCTCACGGCGCGCATGATGGAGCAATTCGGCCAGCCCGCAGTGGCTCAGCCCACGCCGGGCTGCTTTCAAGTGCAGGCGCCGCACGCTTACCGGCTCGCGGGCGGCACTTACGCGATCGAACCCGATGCCAGCGCCGCCAGCTACCTGCTGGCCTTGCCGCTGGTCACGGGCGGCCGGCTGACGCTCGCCGGCCTGCGCCCGGCCGAGGAAAGCCTGCAAGGCGACATCCGTTTCACCGAGGTGCTGCGCGCGAGTGGCGTGAAGTTCACGCGCACGCCCGAGGGCTTGATCGCGCAATGGGACCGCGAATCCGGCCGCGCGGGCGTGACGGCCGATTTCGGCCCGTTCTCCGACACCTTCCTCACGCTGGCGGCGCTGACGCCGCTCCTCAGCGGCCCGACGCGCATCACCGGCATCGCGCACACGCGCAAGCAGGAGACCGACCGCGTCGCGGGCGCCGCCGCCGAACTGCGCCGCCTCGGCCAGCAGGTGATCGAGACGGAGGACAGTCTCGAGGTGCACCCGCAACCGCTGCGCTCGGACGTCGAGATCGAGACGTATGGCGACCACCGGTTCGCGATGAGCTTCGGCATCCTCGGCTGCCACGACCTGCACCGCGACGGCCGGCCCTGGCTCGCGATCAAGGACCCGGGCGTGTGCGCCAAGACATTCCCCGCATTCTTTGACTTGCTGGCCCGCCTGCACGCTGGCTCACATTGAGCCACGCATGGGCCACTCGCCGTTCCTCATCATCGCCATCGACGGAGGCGCCGCCTCGGGCAAGTCCTCGAGTTCGCGCATCCTCGCCGACCGGTTCAACCTGCTGCACGTCGACACGGGCTCGTTCTACCGGCATATCACGGCGGAGCTCCTCCGCCGCGGCGTGCCGCACAGCGATTTGCCCGCCTTGCAACACGCGCTCGGCGCGCTGCGCTTCTCCACCCAGCTTGAAGGCCGGTCCGCGCGCATGCTCATCGACGGGCAGCCGGCCGGCGACGAGATCCGCGGCGAACACGTCAACGCCCACGTCTCCCACTACGCCGCCATTCCCGAAGTGCGCCAAGCGCTGCTCGGCTACCAACGCGGCCAGGTCGACGTCGCGCGCGCCCAAGGTTTCCGCGGTCTGGTGATGGAAGGCCGCGACATCGGCTCCGTCATCTTCCCGGACGCGACGCTGCGCTTCTTCCTGCATGCCGATCCGGCCGAGCGCGCCAAGCGCCGCGCAGCCGAGGGCCGGCAGGATTCGATCGCGACTCGCGACCAGCTCGACTCCTCACGCAAAACCGCGCCGCTGCATTGCCCGCCCGGCGCCATCGACATCGACAGCACCCACCTGACGCTCGATCAGGTGGTCGAGAAGATGTCCGCCTTGATTCAGGAAAAATTGCCCTGAGCCGCCCCGTCATGGCCTGCACTCCCGCGCGACCGCGAATGACTCCGTTCTACGGCTTCTTCCATTATGTGGTGAAGGGCTGCCACGACGCTTGGTTCCGCGGCGAAGTGACCGGCTTGGAACACATCCCCACGGACGGACCTTTCCTCGTCGCGGCGAACCACGCCAGCCACCTCGATCCGCCGTTCGTCGGCTGCCAGGTGCCGCGCCAGATGCGCCCTTTCGCCCGCAAGACGCTGTGGAGCGGCAAGGTTTTCAGCTGGTGGCTTGACCGGGTGGAATGCATCCCGGTCGACCGCGACAACGGCGATGTCGGAGCCATCCGCAAAGTCCTGCAGGCACTGCACGACAACCGCGGGATCATTCTTTTCCCGGAAGGCACGCGTTCGCCCGACGGCCACCTGCAAAAGCCGAAGGCGGGCGTCGGTCTCATGGCTTGCAAGACCGGCGCGCCCGTCGTGCCGGCGCGCATCTACGGCTCGTTCGAAGCGTTCGGCAAGGGCGCGAAGTTCCCGCGTTTCGGCACGCGCGTCGACGTCGTCTTCGGCCGGCCGATCACCGCCGCCGAATACGACGACCCGAGCGCAGGCAAGGAGCGCTACCAGATCGCGAGCGACCGCATCTTCGCTCGCATCGCGGCGCTGCCGCGGCCCACTTATCCGATCATCTGAGCCCGCTGACGGCGGCTGGCCGAGACAGCCTACTCAACCGGCGAGCGCATCGCGTGCGATCTCGCGCACGCTCGTGCAACCCGCGAGCCCCATCGTGAGATCAAATTCGGCCAACACGTTCGCGATCGTCTCGCGCACGCCCTGCTCGCCGGCCAAGGCGAGCCCGTAAACGTAGGGACGCCCGAGGCAGACCGCCGTCGCGCCCAGCGCCAGCGCCTTGAACACGTCCGCGCCGCCGCGCACGCCGCTGTCGAGCAGCACCGGCATGCGCCCGCCCACGGCGTCGACGATGGCGGGCAGCGCATCCAGCGCCGCGATCTCACCATCAATCTGCCGTCCGCCGTGGTTCGAGACGATCAGGCCGTCGAGCCCGAGCTGGGCCGCGAGACGCGCGTCGTCGGGGTGCAACACGCCCTTGAGCAGGATAGGCAACTTCGTGTGCCGGCGGAGAAACTTCACATCCTCCCAACGCAGCGACGGACGCGAATACGTGCCGACAAACCGCTGCACCGCCGCGCGCGGCTCGCCTGAGCCGAGGTTGCGCCACAGCCCGCCGGGAAAATTCGCCTTCTGCGCCAGTGCGGCCGCGATCGTTTGCCAGGAAAGCGGCGGCCGGGCCTCCTTGCCGGGCGAGTTCGGTGGGTAGGGCGAGTTCTCCGAACGAGCCGTTCTTCGCTGGGAATCCGTTGCCGGCTCGTTCGGAGAACTCGCCCTACCCGTATCCGTCGCGCCCATCGCCCTCACCTCGCGCATGAACACCGGATCGCTGGTGTATTGCGCGATACCCAGTCCGCGCAGGAACGGCAGGTAACCCAAATCCAAATCGCGCGGACGCCAGCCGAGCATCGTCGTGTCGAGCGTCAGCACGATAGCGCTGCAACCGCAGGCCTCCGCGCGGCGCGCGAAACTCGCGACGACCTCGTCGGAGCGGCTCCAGTAGAGTTGGAACCAGCGCGGCGCCTCGCCCATCGCAGCAGCGCAAGTCTCCATCGACACCGAAGCCTGATTGGAAAAGATGAACGGCACGCGCAGAGCCGCCGCCGCCCGGGCAACCGCGAGATCGGCATCGCGATGCGCCATCTCCAGCACGCCGATCGGCGCAAGCAACAGCGGCGACGGCAGGGACTGGCCGAACAGCTCGATCGTCAGGTCCCGCTGTTCGACATCGCGCAGGACGCGCGGGACGATCTTCCAGCGATCGAACGCCGCGCGGTTGGTCTCCATCGTCGTCTCGCGTCCGGCGCCGCCGGCCACGTATGCGAAGGCTTCGGGCGCCATCGCCTGCCGGGCCGCGGCCTCCAACTCCGCGGTGGCCACCGGCACCGCCGGACGGCGTCCGCCCACCCCCGCGACATAGATTTCGCGCTGGCGCCGGCGGCCAAGGTCGGAATGCGAGGGCTCCATCAGTCAGCCTTTCGTGCGCCGGCGCGCAGCAGACGCGGTCGGAGCGGCTTCCTGCCGGGCGTGCGACACGCGGCGGAATTCGGTGATGAAGTTCTCTGCCATGCGCCCGCCCGTGTCCGGCCGCCACACGGCGTGCAATTCCAGCAGCGTGTCCTCGCCGGTCTCCTTGAGCGGACGGATCGCGATGCCCTCGACGTGGAGCAGGCCGGGACGACCTCCGATGATGGAGACGCCTTGGCCGCCCGCCACCATCGCCAACAAGGACTCGTAGCCCTGCACCTCGACGATGCGCGAAGGCTTCAGTCCGCGGCTGCGCATGAGCTCGGTGATGTAGCCGCGGTGCGTATTCGGCGTGGCACCACCGCTGATGCAGAGCAGTCGTTCGCGCGCCAGCTGGGAAAAACTGATGACCCGCTCGGCGGCCAGCGGATGCTGCGCGGACACGACCGCGGCCAAGGGCGTCGTGAGCACGGCGAGATGGTCGAATCCCTCCGGCAGATCGGGCACCAGCCGGGCGGGCACGAAGCCGACGTGGATCTCGCGCCGTTGCAGCGCGTGCAGCTGCGACGGCAGGTCCAAGTCGATGAGGTTCACCTCCACATCCGGGTAGCGCGTGCAATACGCGGTGAGGCACGCAGCCATGAAGCTCGCGGTGAGCGGGCCCATGTTGCCGACGGACAACCGACCGCGCTCGCCCTTCGCTGCCGCGCGCGCAAGCTGGATCGCCCGCTCCGCCTGCTCCAGGATGCGCCGGGCCTCGTCGAGGAAAACCGTGCCGGCCGGAGTCATCCGCACATGGGTGGTCGTGCGTTCGAGCAGGCCGACGCCAAGCTCGTCCTCCAGATTCTTGATCTGCTTGCTCAAGGCCGGCGTCGACAGATGCAACCGCTCCGCGGCCGCGCGGAAATTCAGCGTGTCCGCCACGGCGGCAAAATAACGCAGGTGTCTCAGTTCCACGCCCGACTGTTAACCGGAGGTTATCAGCGAGCAAACAACAAAGTCATTCCGCCCGCGGGAGACGGGTGATAATTTCCACCGGCCGCCCGACGGCCTCCGTCATGCATCCGCACTCCTCCATCCGCGAAACCCTTCAGCTGATCGCCCCTCAACCGGGCGGTCCGCACGAACTGCGCTACCGGGCGATCCTGCGGCTGCTCCTGCTGGGCGAGAACATCCACGGTGCCCTCCGCACCCGCCTCGCCGGGCAGGGTCTGACGCTCGAAGGATTCCACGCGCTGGCGGCGCTGCTCCGCATCGACCCGGCGCCCGCCTCGACCACCGTGCTGGCCGAGAAAACCGAGACCCCGCGCGCCCTGCTCAATCACACACTCACCCGGCTGGAGCTCTCCGGCCTCATCGTGCGCGAGCGCGACGCGACGGACCGGCGCGTGGTGTGGATCCGCCTTTCCACCTTGGGACGCAGCACGATCGAGCGCGGTTGGGCCGCCTGCCATGATTGCTTCGACCAACTGACCGCGCCGCTCACCGGGGAGGAACTCATCCAATTCCTCAACGCCTGCACCAAAATCGACGCCGCCGCGCGCGACGCGTCCCTTTCCTGATGTCTCATCCCGTCCGCCCGTCATTTCCCATGCACTCGATATCCTCCCGCCGCGTTCGCGGCGCGTTCTTCCTTCTCCCGCCCGCCGCCGCGCTTCTCGTGGCCGGCCTGCTGCTCGCTGGTTGCGGCAAGCCGGCTACCGCACCTGCGGCCGCTCCTGCCGCCGAGGTCATCGCAGCCACGCTGCATCCGGAGACCGTCACCCTCACGCGCGAGTTGCCCGGGCGCACCGCCGCCTATGTGATCGCGGAGGTCCGTCCGCAGGTCAGCGGCATCGTGAAACGCCGGCTCTTCACCGAAGGCGCCAACGTCACCGCCGGCCAGGTGCTTTACGAGATCGATGACTCCACGCCGCGCGCCGACCTCGGCAGCGCCAAGGCCGCGCTCGCCCGCGCCCGCGCCGCGGCGGAGCTCGCCCGCCTCAACGCCGCCCGCGCCTCCGCCCTCGCCGAGACCGACGCGGTCAGCCGCCAGGATTACGAAAGCGCCGTCGCCACCCATCAGCAGGCGCAGGCCGAGATCCTCGCCGCCGAAGCCGCGGTCGCCCGCGCCGAAGTCACCCTCAGCTACACCCGCGTGACCTCGCCCATCGCCGGCCGCATCGGCAAATCCTCCGTCACCGAGGGCGCGCTCGTCACCGCCAATCAAGCCGGCGCCTTGGCGACCGTGCAACAACTCGCCCCCATCTACGTCGACGTCACCCAATCCAGCCGCGAGTGGCTGGAGCTCCGCCGCGAGCTCGACGCCGGCACCCTCTCCCGCACCGAGACGCCGGTGACCATCATGCTCGAGGACGGCACCCGCTACGCCCACCCCGGCAAGCTCGAGTTTACCGAGGTGGCGGTCGATCCCGCGACCGGTGCCATTGCCCTCCGCATCACCGTGCCCAATCCCGACAATCTGCTGCTGCCCGGCATGTATGTCCGCGCCGTCATCGGCACCGCCGTGCGCGAGCAGGCGGTGTTGGTCCCGCAACAAGGCATCGCCCGCGATCCCCGGGGCAACACCACCGCGATGATCGTCTCCGCCGAAGGCATGGTCGAGCTCCGCCCCGTGCACGTCTCGCGCACCATCGGCGACCAGTGGCTCGTCGAGAGTGGCCTCGCTGCCGGCGACCGCGTCATCGTCCAAGGTCTCCAGAAAATCCGCCCCGGCATGCCCGTGAAGGCCGTGGAAGCCACCGCCGCGAGCGCCCAGCCCGCCCGCCACTAAGGAGTCACCACCATGGCCCGCTTCTTCATCGATCGTCCCATCTTCGCGTGGGTCATCGCCATCGTCATCATGATCGCCGGCGCGCTGTCCATCTCGCGCCTGCCGATCTCCCGTTACCCGACCATCGCGCCGCCGACGGTCTCGATCAACGCCAGCTATCCCGGCGCCTCCGCGCAGGTGGTGGAGGAATCTGTCACCCAGATCATCGAGCAGAACATGAAGGGCCTCGACGGTCTGCTCTATATGGCCGCCACGAGCTCCTCGAACGGCGCCGCGTCCATCACGCTCACCTTCGCCAGCGGCACCAACTCCGACATCGCGCAGGTGCAGGTGCAGAACAAGCTCCAGCTCGCCGTGCCGATGTTGCCGCAGATCGTCCAGCAACAGGGCATCAGCGTCACGAAGACCGGTGAAGGCTTCCTGCAGGTGCTCGGCTTCGTCTCCGAGGACGGCAGCATGACGCGCGAGGACATCTCGGACTTCATCTCCACCAACATCCTCGATCCGCTCTCGCGTGTGCCGGGCGTCGGTGGCACCCAGCTTTTCGGTTCGCGCTACGCCATGCGCATCTGGCTCGATCCGAACAAACTCGACGCCTACCAGCTCTCCACCGCGGAGGTCATCGCCGCCATCCAGGCGCAGAACACCCAGGTGGCCGTCGGCCAACTCGGCGGCACGCCCGCAGCGCCCGGCCAGCAGCTCAACGCCACCATCAGCGCGCGCGGCCGCCTGCAAACGCCGGAGCAATTCCGCGCCCTCGTGCTGCGGAGCAACACCGGCGGCTCGGCGCTCCGGCTCGGCGATGTCGCTCGCGTCGAGATCGGCGGTGAGGATTACAGCGTCGTCAGCCGCTACAACGGCCAGCCCGCCAGCGGCGTCGCCGTCTCGCTGGCCACCGGCGCCAACGCTCTCCAGACCACGCGCAACGTCAGCAACCTGATGAAGCAGCTGGAGCCGTCCTTCCCGGCGGGCCTGAAGGTCGTGATTCCCTTCGACACCACGCCGTTCGTCTCCGTGGCCATTCAGGAAGTCGTGAAGACGTTGCTCGAGGCAATCGTCCTCGTGTTCCTGGTCATGTATCTGTTCCTGCAGAATTTCCGCGCCACGCTGATCCCCACCATCGCCGTGCCGGTGGTGTTGCTCGGCACCTTCGCCGTGCTCTCGGTGCTCGGGTTCTCGATCAACATGCTCACGATGTTCGCCATGGTGCTCGCGATCGGCCTGCTGGTCGATGACGCCATCGTGGTCGTCGAGAACGTGGAGCGCCTCATGACCGAGGAGGGTCTCTCCCCGCTCGAGGCCACGCGCAAGTCGATGGACCAGATCACCGGCGCGCTCGTCGGCATCGGCCTCGTGCTTTCCGCCGTGTTCGTGCCGATGGCGTTCATGACCGGCTCCACCGGTGTCATCTACCGCCAGTTCTCCGGCACGATCGTGGCCGCCATGGCGCTCTCGGTGATCGTCGCGATCGTCCTCACGCCCGCGCTCTGCGCGACGATGCTCAAGCCCATCGAGAAGGGGCACCATTACCACGACCGCGGCTTCTTCGCGTGGTTCAACAACCTCTTCGACCGCGGCAACTCGAACTACCAAGGCGTCGTGCGCCACATGCTCGGACGCCGCAAACGCTACCTCGCGTCGTTCCTCGCCGCGTTGGTCGTCATGGTCGTGCTTTTCCTGCGCCTGCCCACGGCGTTCCTCCCCGCGGAGGACCAGGGCGTGCTCTTCACCCTCATCCAGGCACCTGTCGGCGCCACGCAGGAGCGCACGATGAAGGTCATCCAGGAAGTCGAGAAACACTTCCTCGAAAACGAAAAGGACTCGGTCGAGGCGCTCATGACCGTGCAGGGATTCAGCTTCGCCGGCTCGGGCCAGAACACCGGCCTCGCCTTCGTCCGCCTGAAGGATTGGGACCTGCGCAAGAAGGCCGAGCTCCAGCCCGAAGCCATCGCCGGCCGCGCCATGCGGCACTTCAGCCAGATCAAGGACGCCTTCGTCTACACCTTCTCGCCTCCGCCGGTCACCGAACTCGGCACCTCCGCCGGTTTCGTCTTCTACCTGCAGGACACCCTCGGCGCCGGACATGACGCACTCATGGCCGCGCGCAACCAGCTCCTCGGCGCCGCCCGCCAAAGCAAGCTCCTCGTCAACGTCCGCCCCGGCGGCCTCGAAGACACGCCAGAGCTGCGCATCGACATCGACAACGAGAAGGCCGCCGCCGTCGGCGTTCCGCCCGCGGAGATCAACACCACCCTCGGCGCAGCTTGGGGCGGCCGCTACATCGATGACTTCATCGACCGCGGTCGCGTGAAGCGCGTCTTCGTGCAGGCCGACGCACCCTACCGCATGGTGCCCGAGGACCTTCACCGCTGGTCCGTCCGCAACTCGCGCGGCGAGATGGTGCCCTTCTCCACCTTCGCCAACGCCCGCTGGGCCTACGGCTCACCGCGCCTCGAACGCTACAACGGCGTGCCCTCGCTCCTCATCAACGGCGAAGGTGCCCCCGGCGTGAGCTCCGGCGACGCCATGGCCGAGATCGAGCGCATCGCCTCCACCCTGCCCGCCGGCATGACCATCGCCTGGACCGGCACCTCGTATCAGGAGCGCGCCGCCGGCGCCCAAACGCCGCTGCTCTACTCGCTCTCGCTCGTCATCGTGTTCCTCTGTCTCGCCGCCCTCTACGAGAGCTGGACCATCCCCACCGCCGTGCTCCTCGCCGCCCCGCTCGGCATCCTCGGCGCCGTGCTCGCCAACTTCGTGCGCGGCATGGAGCGCGATGTTTACTTCCAAGTCGCGATGCTCACCACCGTCGGTCTCACGAGCAAGAACGCCATCCTCATCGTCGAGTTCGCCCGCGACAACATGTCCAGGGGCGTCGCCATGATGGATGCGATCATGGCCGCCGTGCGCGACCGCCTGCGTCCGATTCTCATGACCTCGCTCGCCTTCGGCCTCGGCGTGCTCCCGCTCGCCATCGCCAGTGGCGCCGGCGCCGGCGCCCAGCGCGCCATCGGCACCGGCGTGCTCGGCGGCATGCTCGTCGGCACCTTCCTCGGCCTGTTCTTCGTGCCGCTGTTCTTCGTCATCATCCTCCGTCTCTTCGGCCAGCGGCCGCAAAATCCATGAACCGTCGCCTGCTTTTCCCGCTCGCCCTCGGCGCAGCGCTGCTCACCAGCGCCTGCTCCACTCTCGAGCCCGCCTTGCCGGAGGCCCGCGCCTCCGTGCCAAAAGAGTGGCCGCAAACCGCAGCTTCGTCCCCTGCAGTTGCGGCCACTCCCAACCCCGCGGAGGACCTCGGCTGGCGCGATTTCTTCCGCGATCCGGCCCTGCAACAACTCGTCACGCTCGCGCTCGAGCAGAACCGCGACCTGCGCGTCGCCGTCCTCAACGTCGAGCGCGCGCGCTCCCTCTACCGCATCCAGCGCGCCGACCGCCTGCCCTCGATCGCCGCCTCCGGCAGCCTCACGCGCTCCGGCGGTGAGTCGCTGCCCACGACCGACGCGTATCGCGCCGAGATCGGCACGACGAACTTCGAACTCGATCTGTTCGGCCGCGTGCACCAGCTCAACGCCGCCGCACTGCAAGGCTACCTCGCCAGCGAGGAAACCCGGCGCAGCGTCCACCTGACGCTCGTCGCCGAGGTCGCCCAGCTCTACCTCACGCTCGGTGCCGACCGTGAGTTGCTGCGCCTCTCCGAAGCGACCCTCGCCAGCCAGGAGGCCTCGCTGCGCCTGATCGAGCGCCGGCACGAACTCGGCGCCGTCTCCTCGCTCGACGTGAGCCAGGCCCGCACACTCGTCGAATCCGCCCGCGCCAGCGCCGCCAACTATGCCGGCATCGTCGCGGCCGACACCTCCGCCCTCGCCCTGCTCATCGGCCAACCGGTGCCAGCCGACCTGTTGCCCGCCGATTTCAAGGCGGAGAAACTCGCGCTGCTGCCCGTCGCCGCCGGCCTCGGCTCGGAGCTGTTGCTGCGCCGTCCGGATGTGCTCGCCGCCGAGCACCAGCTGCGCGCGGCCAACGCCAACATCGGCGCCGCGCGCGCCGCGTTCTTTCCCTCGATCACGCTCACCGCGGGCGTCGGCACGGCGAGCGACGATCTTTCGAACCTGTTCCACAGCGGCACCGGCGTCTGGAGCTTCGTGCCGCGGGTGACGGTGCCGATCTTCCAAGGCGGCCGCCTCCGCGCCAACCTCGGCACGGCCAAGGCCGACCGCGACATTGCGCTGGCCCGCTACGAACAGGCGATCCAAGCCGCGTTCCGCGAGGTCTCCGATGCGCTCGCCCTTACCGCCAGCCTGCAACGCCAGCGCGCCGCACTCGACGCGCTCGTCGCGGCCACGGCGCGCACGGTCGAGCTCTCGCAGGCCCGCTACGACGCCGGCCAGATCGGCTATCTGGCGTTACTCGACGCACAGCGCGCGCTCTTCGCCGCGCAGCAATCCCTCATCCGCAGCCAGACCGCCGAGCAGAGCAACCAAGTGGCGCTCTACAAGGCCCTCGGCGGCGGCTGGCGCGAGCAAACCGGCGCCGACTGAGCCGCGCCACCGCCCGCACAAAGCGTTCCTGACACGCTGGCCCGGCCTTTCATTTGGCCGCGCCAGCGTTCCCATTTTTGGGAAGACTTAATCCCGCTGCTGAACGGGCCCCCGTTGCCGCGCCCGGCAGAGAAACATGTTAGCCATTATATAAAATGGACTTACAACAAATTCGTTCGCTGGCACAGCGGTTGCAAATGAGCAGGCACACTCGCACCTTCCCCATGCTGCATTTCCGGCGCCTTTTCGCATTTTCCACCGCCCTCGGCCTGCTCTCCCTCGCCGCGCACGCGCAAACGGAGGCCACGCCGGCGGCCCGCGAAAAGCTGACGCTGGATGACGCCATTCGCCGCGCCGTCGCGAAGAATTTCACCATCCAATCGGATGCTTTCAACGTCTCGATCGCCCGCGGCCGCGTGCTGGAGGAGCTGGGCCTGTTCGATCCGCAGCTGACCGGCACCTATTCCTACGGCGAGGACGAGATCGCCCCGACGACCAACCGCTCCGAGGCGGAAAGCTTCGAACTCGCGCTCGGCGGCACCATGCCGTGGGGCCTCACCTACTCGCTCGGCGCCGAGCAGGCGAAGTCGCGCGGCACGGCCTTCGCCGAGAGCTACGAGACCTTCGCGGGCCTGTCCGCGCGCCAGCCGATCCTGCGCGGCTTCGGTTTCGGCGCCACCACGGCGCAGATCCGCATCGCGCAAACGAACCGCGCGATCTCCGAGTGGGCCTTCCGCCAGTCGATCATCGACACGGTCACGCGCGTCACCTTCGCCTACTACGAACTCAACTTCGCCCACGCCAACCTGCGCAGTGCACTGCGTTCCCGCGAGCTCGCCGCGCAGCTGCTCAGCGAGAACGAAAAACGCTTCCGCGTCGGCGCCATGTCGGAGTTCGACGTCACCTCCGCGCGCTCCCGCCTCGCCAACCGCGAGGAGTCCATCCTCAACGCCGAGCGCCTCGTCCGCGAAGCCGAGAACACCCTCAAGGCCCTCATCTCCGACGAGCGTTCGCCGCGCCTGCTCGACTGGCATCTCGACATCGAGCCCATGACCACGCTGCCCGTCACCGTCGCCGACGCCGCGCTGGACTTCAAGGAGGCCCTGCAGAAGCGCCCCGACTACCAGCAGGCCCAGCTCGGCGTGAAGCGCAGCGACATCAACTTCCGTTACCAGCGCAACCAGATCCTCCCGCGCGTCGACCTCGTCGGCAGCTACGGCTACAGCGGCCTCGACGGCAACGACCGCATCGCCCGCCGCATGGTGCGCAACGAGGATTACCGCTCCTACAGCTACGGCGTGCAGGTCACCATCCCGCTCACCTTCACCTCCGAGCGTGGCCGCTACCGCGTCGCGAAGAACCAGCTCCGCCAGGCCGAGGTCGATCTCCAGCAACTCGAGCAATCCATCGTCGTCGCCGTGGGCAATGCCGCCGCCAACATCGAGACCACGCGCAAGCGCGTCGAAGCCGCGCGCATCGCCCGCGAGCTCGGCCAGCAGGCGCTCGACGCCGAGCAAAAACGGCTCCGCGCCGGCACCGGCAGCACGTTCTTCGTCGTCCAGCAGCAAGAAATCCTCGCCGCGCTCGAAGTCGCGGAACTCCGCGCCGAGTCCGACTACCGTCGCGCCGTCGCAGAATACGACCGGCAACTTGGCGTGACGCTCGAGAAGCTCAACATCGAGGTCGGACTGCCGAAGTGAATTTTAGTCAGTGTGTGTGTGTCCAGCAGGCGGCGCCGCGAGGCGCCGCCTGTTTGGTTTCTGGCGCGCGGCTCGGACCCGTGCGCAACGGCGGCGCGATCGCGCCGCCGCGCCCCCTCAGAGGCTGCGCACCTTCACGTTGCGGAGCTCGACGCCCTCGCCCGTGAACACGATGCGTCCCGCGCGCAACCGGCCGAAATCCTTCACGCTGGCCTGCGGGCTGGCCGCGACCGCCGCGCGCCACTCCGCCGTGTCGAGCATGTAGCTCGCGACCCGGTCGCCGTTGATGAAATACTCCACTTGGTTGCCGAACACGACGATCTTGGCCCGATACCAAACATCGAATTGCGGCGGGATCGCGCGATCGGGGGCGCGGAGACCGTTGCCGCCCAGCGCGTCGCCGTGGCCGGCCAGCAGCATCACCGGACCGCTCGCTTCCGGCGTGGCGGCCTCCTCGTCGGCGCGAAAGTGCACGGCGCCGCGACCGCCGGGCGCCACGCGCCAGTCGAATTGCAGCTCGAAATCGCCGAATTCCTCCGCGCTGGCGATCGCGACGCCCGCCGCCCCGGCGAGCGAGCCGTCCCGCACCTGCCAGTTGGCCGGCAGTTTGTTGCCGCCGAAGGCGCGCCAGTCCGAGGTGTCGCGACCATCAAAGAGGAGTTTCCATCCCTGCGAACGCTCGTAAGCAGTCAGTTTCGGTGCTTCGGCCGCCACTGCGCCCGCGCACCCCACCAAGGCCAGGAGGACCAGGATTCGTAGATTCATCGCCGCCAGCATGCGTTCCCGTCCCCACAGGTCAACAGCCGCGCCGCCGGCTTCGCACTTGCGGCGCGACGGCGACGGCGAATGCTCAGCCCATGCCACGGATTCCCTTGGAGGACAATTTTACTGACGTCATCGGCAAAGCCCAGCGCGGCCTGCGCCTGAGCGATGCCGACCTGACGGCCAAGGCCGGCATCAGCGCCGCCGAGCTCGCCGCCCTGCACAAGGGCGAGATCCGCGACCGCCCGCTGCGCGCCGTCGCGCGCGCCCTCCAGCTCAACCCCGCCGCGCTGCTCTCGCTCGCGCGCAAGGAATGGTATCCCGAGCAACCGCTCTTCCCGCGCGGCTTCGCGATGTTCAACACCGCCTACGGCGACATGACGGTGAACAGCTACCTCGTGTGGGACGCGAAGACGCGTCTCGCCGCCGCGTTCGACACCGGCGCCGACGCCACCGCCCTGCTCGACACCATCGCCGCGGAGAAACTCACGCTGCGCATGATCTTCCTCACCCACACGCACGAGGATCACATCGCCGATCTTTCCCGCCTCGCCACCGCGACCGGCGCGCCCGTCTGGTCCAGCGAACGCGAGCCGGCGTCCTTCCCCGGCGCGCAGACCTTCGCCGAGAACGCGCATTTCCACCTCGGCGAGCTGGCCATCAAGACGCTTCTCACCTGGGGACATTCGCCGGGCCTGACCACGTTCTACATCACCGGGCTTTCCTGGCCGCTCGCCATCGTGGGCGATTCGATCTTCGCCGCCTCGATGGGTGGTAGTCAGGAGCATTACGCCGATCAGTGGACGAACAACCGGGAGAAAATCTTCCGCCTGCCCGCCGACACCGTGCTCGCCCCGGGCCACGGCCCGTTGACGACCTTGAATCAGGAACGGCGCTACAACCCGTTCTTCGCGCGTTGAAGCCCCGGCCCGCACGCCCCACCGCCGGCCCGACCCTCGCGGACGCCCTGCCATGACGAGTGACGGCGCCCGCGATCCTTACGCCGCGCTGCGCGAGGTCGGTTACCGCCGTTACCTGATCGGCAACTTTCTCACGAACGTCGGCCGCCAGGCCGTGAGCATCGCGGCCACCTGGCAGATCTACCAGTGGACGCACTCCGCCACCGCACTCGGCCTCGTGGGCTTGGTGAATGTCATCCCGCTGCTGCTCTTCGTGCTGCCCGCCGGGGCGCTCGCGGATCGCGTGGATCGCCGGACGATCATCGTGCGCGGCATGGCCGTCACCAGCCTGCTCTCGCTCGCGCTCGCCGTCGTCAGCCATTACGAGGCGGCGATCCCGCGCCTCGCCCTGCTCGACGCCGCCAACGCCGGCCTGCGGTCCATCGCGCTCGTTTTCGAGCAACAGGTCGATCCCTCCGCGCTGACCTTCGACAAGCCCGCGCTGCCGCTCGTCTATCTGCTGCTGTTGCTGCACGCCGTGGTGCGCGTCATCGCCTCGCCGGCGCGCGGCTCGATCGTGCCGCTGCTGGTGCCGACGCGCTCGCTCAGCAACGCCGTCACCTGGAGCTCGAGCACCTTCGAGCTCTCGACGGTCGTCGGTCCCGCGCTCGGCGGCCTGATCGTCGCCGCCTCCGGCTACTCGCTCGTCTATGCGCTCGATGTCGTCTGCGCGCTCTCGCTCGCGTGGGCGTTGCGCGGCGTCTCTCTGCGCAGCGCGCCGTTGTCCGCGCCGCCGGCCGGGCAAAACACGGGCACGCTCGCCGGCGCCCGGTTCATCTGGCGGCGCCAGCCGTTGCTGGCCGCGATGACGCTCGACATGTTTGCGGTGATCTTCGGCGGCGCGGTGATCCTGCTCCCGATCTACGCCGACCAGATCCTGCACGTCGGACCGGCCGGGCTCGGCTGGCTGCGTGCCGCGCCCGCGCTCGGCGCCATCACCATGGCGTTCGTCGTCGCGCACTCGGAGCCATGGCGGCGGCCCGGACTGGTCATGCTTTGGTCCGTCGTCGGCTTCGGCGCCGCGATGATCGTGTTCGGGCTCTCCACCTCGCTGTGGTTGTCGATGCTGGCGCTGTTCCTCAGCGGGGCCTGCGACAACGTCAGCGTGGTCGTGCGTCACTCAGTCGTGCAACTGCTGACGCCCGACTTTCTGCGCGGCCGGGTCACGTCGGTGAACCAGCTCTTCATCGGCTCTTCCAACGAGATTTCCGCCCTGCGCGCCGGCCTGATCGCGGCGCTGCTCGGCCCGGTGCTGGCCGCCACGCTCGGCGGCCTCGGCTCCATCGCCGTCGCAGCCGCGGTTGCGCTGGTGTGGCCCGGGCTCAAGACGTTGCCTCCGCTTCATCAACTCGATTCCGAGGGGGCCGAAAAGCCCTAGGTTAAAAACGGTTAGACACATCCCGGAGATTGACCCACGCTGCGTCGCAGACGCCCCCCGAATGAGCAGCTCCCGCAAGACCTCGATGATTTACGCGCTCGTGCTCAGCCTGGTAGCAGGCTTGGCCGCCATCATCCTGCAGGATGACCTGCGCGAGCGCATGGGCACGGCTTACTACATCGTGTCCCTCTCGATCATCGGCTGCGTGCTGCTGGTCCTGAGCGGTTATCTCTGGGACCGCGCCATGATCACGCGCCTGCGCGCGCTCGGCAGCCAGGCCCGCTCGATCCAGACGGACCTCGACGAGCCGGCCCCGCCCGCCAAGGACGACGAAGTCGGCCACGACGAGATCATCGGGCTCGCGCGGCAGATCGAGCGCATGGCGCGCTCGTTGCAACGCGTGGAGGCCAGCTACCGCGGCATCGTCGAGGACCAGTTCGACCTCATCTGCCGCTACAAGCAGGATGACACGCTGACGTTCGTGAACGGCGCCTATTGCCGCTTTTATGCGAAGAAGCGCGCCGACCTGCTCGGCACGCCCTTCGCCGGCCTCTCCAGCCGCAGCCGCCTGCCGTGGAACAGCGACCCTGCGATCCAGACCTTCGAACAGGAAATTCCGACCCCGGCCGGCACGGTCTGGTTGCAGTGGATCGTGCGCGAAATCCACGATAGCGAAGGCCGCATCCACGAATACCAAGCCGTCGGCCACGACGTCACCGCGCGCAAGCTCGCCGAGGCCGCCCTGTTCCGCGCCAAGGAAGCCGCCGAAGCCGCCAATCGCGCCAAGGGCGAGTTTCTCGCCATCGTCAGCCACGAAATCCGCAACCCCATCAGCGGCGTGATCGGCTTCGCCGACATCCTCGGCGACACCGAGCTCACGGCCGAACAGCGCGAATACGTGAATCTGATCCGCAGCAGCGGCGACTCGCTCCTTTTCCTCATCAACGACATCCTCGACTTCTCCAAGATCGAGGCCGGCAAGATCGAGCTCGAGCACGCGCCCTTCTCCCCGCGCAACTGCGTGCAGGATGTCGTCGCGTTCTTCGCCCCCAAGGCCGACGCCGCCCAACTCGCCCTCGACAGCAAGATCGCCCTCGACGTCCCCGCTGTCGTCTCCGGCGACGTCTATCGTCTGCGCCAGATCCTCATCAACCTCGTCGGCAACGCGGTGAAATTCACCCGCCGCGGCGGCGTGACCGTGCACCTCGACGCCCTCGCGTCCGACCACGCGCGCGACGAGCTGCTGCTCCGTTTCACCATCGAGGACACCGGCGTCGGCCTCACCGCCGAGCAGATCGCCAAGCTGTTCCGTCCCTTCGCCCAAGCCGACGCCGCCACCTCGCGCAAATACGGCGGCACGGGCCTCGGCCTGATCATCTGCAAGCGACTCACCGAATTGATGGGCGGCAACATTTGGGTCGAAAGCACGCCCGGCCAGGGCTCGAAGTTCTCCTTCGCCATTCGCGTCGGCCAAGTCGCACCGAGCACGGTGGCGTAAACCTCGGCCGAAGCCGCTCTTCGCGCGTGCCTCCGACATCGTGCCGCTCAGCCGCACGAGACAGAACGTTTCGGCACGGCATCCCCACGCCGGATCGCGGCTTCGCCCCGTCCGATAATCGGTTTGCCCAGATGGCGCGGCGTGGCATCCTCTGTCCCGTCGCCGGGCCAGCGACGCACCACGCCACCCTCCACGCCCCTCCTCATGAAGCGACTCCTTGTCCTCGTAGGAACCTGCGCCCTTGGCGCATTTTCCCTGTCCGCCGCCGACGAAGCCACCAAGGTTTCCGGCGGCTATTTCATCTTCCCCGGCGGGTTCGAAACCCAGACCCTCACACCAACCGCCGACGGAAACTTCGACGACGCCGAAGTCACGCGGCTGATCCGCGCCAACTACAAGACACTCGACTTCCTGCAAACGCGGGTCGTCGCCAACGGCAAGGTGACCGAGACCGCGCGCGTGAACTTCTTCAACAAGTTCAAGGAAATCACCGTGGCGCGAAACAGCACCCCGATGTTTTCGTCGCGCCGCTACCTCTCGACCACCGCCGGCGGCGGCCTGAATTACTTCTTCGAGATCAGCGCCAAGGCGAAATACGAATACCTCCTCGAAATCGATCACACGCAGGCCGATGCCGCCTACAACCTGGCAATCAAGGTGAACCCTTACGACCTGATGCTCGCGCAGGTTGCCGGACAGCTGCACGCGGCACGGCGCTTCATCATCTTCAGCAAGATGATCATGGCCCCCGCCCTGCTCTTCCGCCATCAGCTCGTCGACACGCAGGCGAACGCCAGCTTCCCCGTCTTTTTCAGCTCCAGCGGCAGCTACGTGTCCAACGTGAAGGAAAACTTCAACGGCAAGCTCGCCCTGCGCCGTTACGCCAATGCCGCAGCGGCGGACGAGTTCTACAAGAGCACCGACCCGATGTTCATCGAAGTGGGTCCCGGCCCGCTGCCGGACAGCGAAGGCGACAACATCGCCCCGCAGGACCTGATGATCACCTACGCCGGCCGGCGCTACCAGCTTTCGCCGCGTTATGCGCAGCATCTCAGCGCCGAGGGCGTGGCCTTCAGCATGCCCACCAACGCCAAGGATTACCGTGCCGCCCCGAGCAACCTGCACCTCAACGCCGCCGCTCTCACGCGACTCGCGCTCAACCGCGACGGACTGCTGACCAAAGCCATGATGGAGACCGCGAGCTTCGATCCGGACGTGCCCTCGCAGTTCCCCGCCACCATCGCCTCGCTCGCGATTGCCGATGCCGTCGCCCAGATTTCCGAAAAGGGTGCCGCCGTGAGTATGCGTCCGACCGGCGTCCCCGTTGACGGCTCGTAGTAGCCAGTAGTCTGGCAGAGGCTCTGTTGAGAGTGGTGGCTAGTGCCTACAACTCGCTCTCGTAGTAGCCACTACTACGAGACTGACC
>JAGOQJ010000018.1 GCA_017991595.1 Candidatus Didemnitutus sp.
GGGCGGTCGTCACGCGACGGCGGCGACCGTGATGTTCGCGAAGCGCGCGAGCCAGTACGTGCCGGGCGGGAAGACCGCGGGCAGACCGGCCCGCCACAGCATCCGCGCGGCGCGGTAGGCGTCGATGGGGGCGGCCGGACCGGGGGTTCTTTGGAGGCACGTGCGGAAAGCGAGGGCGCGGGCGGCGCGGCGGGCCGGGCGAGGGGCGGGGGCGACGGGGCGCGGCGGCGGCGAAACTGCCGGATCGGCCACGCCGCGACGGCGCGTGCGGGGGGCACGCGCTGGGCGGCGGACCGGGGCGGTCGTCACGCGACGGCGGCGACCGTGATGTTCGCGAAGCGCGCGAGCCAGTACGTGCCGGGCGGGAAGACCGCGGGCAGACCGGCCCGCCACAGCATCCGCGCGGCGCGGTAGGCGTCGATGAAGTCCCGATTGCGCTGCAGGGCCGCGACCCGCTGCCACCGGCTGCGCGCGGCGACCCGCGGCCGCAGGCCACCTCGCGGCGCCGGCCGGCTCGGGCTCGACCGCCACGATTGCCGCAGCACGCCCCGCCGCCCCAGCACCCGCGCGCCGGTCCGCCGCCGCTCGGCGGCCATGGCCTCCTCGACGGCCGCCACCCGCGCCCGCAGCTCGCGCCGCACCACCGCGGCATCCCCGAGCTCCGGCGGGATCGTCAGCGTCAACGTCACCTCCTCCGGCAGCGTGCCGTCGGCGCGGAAGAAGTGCCTCGGCCGCTTCACGGTCAGCGTCCGCCCCGCCAGGAGCGCGCCCAGCCCGTTCACGCCCGGCCAGTGATGCACCCGCTCGACGAGCAGCCCGGCCACCGGGTTGGTCGCCGCGTACACCAGCTTGTCCATCACGTCCGCCGGGTCCACCAGCTCGACCACACACGGCTCATCCGACGACCAGAAGTTCTCACTCCGCCCTCGCAGCGAGTTCATCGCCCGCGCGATCAGGCCGTGGAAGTACCCCCGAAACTCCACCTCGCGCCCGTGCCGGTCGTACAGCACGTCGTGGTGATGGTTCGACATCGCCGACGGCAGGATGAGCTCGATCTCGTATCGCGCCGCCGCCACCGCCAGGCAGTACAGGAACGTCTGGTTGGTCTCCTCGTCCGGCCGCAGCAAGAGTTCTCGCTGCACGCACCGCCGGTTGATCATCAGGAACCGACCAGGCAACACCTGCCGTGGGAGCGACATCGCCTCGGCCGCACCAGCAAGCGCCTTGCCAACGCCAACTTCGCGCTATCGCAGACGGCGTCTGTCCGGCTTCGTCCGAGATTCGGCCATCTGTCCGGCATCCGGACATTCCCGGACGCGCTGCTCGGCGGCTGCAAGACCCACCAAGGCTGCCGGTCCCTTCGTTACCGAGCCCGCCGGTCTATTGGTAACCAAGGCTCCCGGTCCGCCTGCAACCAAGGCTCCCGGTTCGCTTGGAACCAAGGCTCCCGGTCCGCTTGTAACCAAGGCTCCCGGTCCGCCCGTAGCCAAGGTGAGGTTGCCCCGATTTTCTGGACAGCCCAGTTACGTGCTTCTGTGGTGGACGACTTCGCGCTCGAAGTCAACGGGGCTGAGGTAGCGGTTGTGCGAATGGCGGCGGCGCGGATTGTAAAACAGCTCGATGTACGCGCCGACGTCGCGCGCAACGTCGGCGTCGGTGTGCCACGTCGCGCCGAGTTCGAGTTCGTAGAGCATCGACGAGAAGAAGCTCTCGGCGACGGCGTTGTCCCAGCAGTTGCCCTTGCGGCTCATGCTGGGCGTGATGCGATGCGCGGCCAGGAGCGTCGTGTACGCATCGCAGGCGTAGTGGACCCCGCGGTCGCTGTGGTGGATGAGTCCGCTTGGCGGTGACCGGAGGATCAACCCCTGTTGGAGCGCCTTGGTTGCCACGGCGGCGGTGAGGCTCGTCGAGACCGCCCATCCGACGACGCGCCGCGAGAAGAGGTCGAGGACGACCGCCAGGTACACGAAGCCCGCTGTGCAGCGGAGGTAGGTCAGGTCCGCGACCCAGACCCGGTTCGGCGCGTCGACCTCGAACCGACGCTCGAGGAGGTTCGGCGCGATGGGCGAATCGTGGCGTGACTGGGTCGTGGCAACGAAGCGGCGCTGCGGCCGCGCGACCAAGCCATCCTCCCGCATCAGCCGTGCGACGCGCTTCCGGCCGACGTGGTGACCGGCGGCGCGCAGCTCGGCGTGAACGCGCGGACTCCCGTAGCGGCGTCGGCTCGCCGCGAACGCTGCGCGCACGTGCACGCCCAAGACGTGGTCGCGACGACGGCGCGCAGGCGTCGGCTGCTTACGCCAGGCGTAGAAGCCAGAGGGCGCCACCTCGAGGACCCGGCACATGAGGGCCACCGGGTACGTTGCGCAGTGCGCGTTGATCGCGGCGTACTTCACGACTGCTCTTTCGCGAAGTACGCCGCCGCTTTTTTTAGGAAGTCACGTTCCTCCTGCGCGACGCGCAGCTCACGGCGCAGCCGCGTCAGTTCGGCGCGCTCGTCGGTGGAGAGCGCGCCCTGGCCGCTGTCCCGCCGGTCGATTCGGGCCTGCTTGACCCACTCGCTCAGCGAGCTCTCGGACACGCCGAGCTCCATCGCGACTTGGCGGATCGGCCGGCCGGCCGAGACGAGCCGCACGGCCTCGGCCTTGAACTCTGGCTTGAAGGTTCGCCGCCGACGCGGCAGCTTGGAAGGAGACGAAGTGCTCATGGATGCCTCGCTCATCTTGACGGTGGTCGGATGGCGGGTGTCCAGAAAATCGGGGCAGGCTCA